>CAWGIM010000001.1:0-1285968 GCA_963822615.1 uncultured Actinomycetota bacterium
ACCCTGATCAGCGCGCTAGAGCCGTTCTTCAACTGGCGGGCGCGCTGGGTCTTGATGGAAGAGACTCAGTACCGGCTGAACCGGATCCGCGACGAGATGGACTATTACCTCGTGACGACGCCCGCTGCAGGCCTCGATCCTGGCCGGCTTCGCGGATTCTTCACTGACCAGCAAGACATCTGGCAGGACGTCAGCCGCCAGTGGATCGAGTTCCGCAAGCAAGATCAGTCCCAGCCCGGTGGCACTCCACCGGTCGACGCCAGCACTCGCTTACAGCCCGATGACCAATGCCGATCGCTCGCCGGGTGATCCGCGGCGGTGGCTGGCCGACCCGGCGATCATGAGCGCCGGGTCGGCGATACGATCGGCTGACGCCACCCCGGGACAGAAGGACGGCATATGTTCCACCGGCACCATGACGCAGGTGGCGACCATGCCGCCCAGATGACCGGCCCCGGGCAGCTATGGGAAAAGATCATCGGGAACGTCGTGGATAAACGGCTCTTGCCCGCTCCGTATCCGCCGCATCCGAAGGTATTCGGGGTTCAGTTGCATCCTGAAGGCCGCGAGCCATTCCGGGCCGAGGTCCACGTAAGCCCGAGCGACTGGAACTGGGAGGACTTGTACCAGCCGCAAATGGGCGACGTCAGAGGGTTCGTCTTCAACCCAGCCTCCGGTGAGACCCGGTTCGACATGACCGACGGGCGTAACAGCTGGGCGGTGCAGAACGCTAAGAGCGACGCGCTGATGGGCGCGCTGCTCAAGGACCAGCCCGCGCCGGTGGGCGAAGCCGTCACCGGTCCGCCCTGGGTCGTGCCCGCTAATTGCCCGACCTGCGGAGCAGCGGTCGACCAGGCTAAGGTGGCGATGGATCTCGCGCCGCATTGCGCGTTCTGTCATCAGCCCCTGCCCGCACAGCCGCGCGCCCGGTTCTGAGGGGACAGCACCGTGAAACCTCGGCGCCGGGCAAAGTAATGGGCCATGAACTGCCTCCCCTCGCCCCAGCGCATGCGGACCGCCGAAGGGCTGGTCTCTTACGCGAGTGCGGCGAGCGATCCGGTGGGCAGTGCGATCCAGCCTTCGCGGCTGGCTGCGGGCCGCAGGTCGGGGTCGGGGCGGAGAGTCAGGCCCAGGGCTGCCGCGCGGGCGGTGAGTGCGGCGATCACAGCGTCGAGGGCGTCGTTCGAGGTGTTGCAGAGCTGACCGTGCGGACCGAGGTCTAGCCACGGGGCGGCGCCTTGCAGCGCGGTCACCAGTTCCGTCAGGGCATCGAGGTTGCGCGGCTGCTTGTAGCCGCGCCAGGGCAGTCCCCACTGCTTCAGCGAGGCCGCCGGGTAGACCTCGGTCACCGTGCCGGAGCCGTCGCGGCCGACGGGACGTCCCGCGTCGCCCAGTTTGGCGAGCAGCCCCGCGCAGCGCATCGCAGCATGCCCGATCCTGTCCGCCGCGACGCTGAGCGGGATGATCCCCGTTGCCCCTCGTACCGCCTCGTCGGTGTGCCGCCAGGCCAGCTGCCGCCGCCACTGCCGGCCGGTCAGGCCCCCGGGGACGGGCACATCGCCGGCCTGGTGCGCTGTCAGGAGCGCGGTGAACGCGTCCGGCCAGCCGAAGGGAGCATCGATGCCCGCCTTATCCGCGTTCGCGAGCGCGTCCAGCACCGCTTCGTCGTCAGCGCCAACGCGGAGGTCCTCGACGACCGCCTTGCCGTCATCCCACCTGAGCACCGCCACGGCCGTCCGAACTGGCTCGGCAGCAAGGTCCACCCCAACCACGCGCACCGGCCCAGACTACTCCGCTCCACCCCAGCATTCAGGAGAAGCCCGCTCGCCCAGCCGCCTCTCGCGTACCTCCCGCAGCGAGCCGGCGGCAGGGTAGTGCGCGAGGTTCGCCCCCCACCGGCACCGCCAGTGGGGCTGTGCCGCGGCAGGCGGGTAGCGTGATGAGGAAGTCCGGCCCGGGAGGAGCCAAGCGCATGACCCAGCACTTCGGTTACGCCGTCGACCGCCGGTACCTGCCGGTGCTGCTCCCCTTCGGGTTCAAGCCGGACCGGGACGGCGTGACGCTGGCCGGCGACGGGTTCGAGGCCACCTTCGGGTTCTTCCGGGTGACCACCGCCCTGGACAACATCACGGGGGCCCATGTCACCCGCGACTACCGCTGGTGGACGGCGTTCGGCGTCCGGGGCTCGATGGCCGACGACGGCCTCAGCTTCGGCTCCAACCACCAGGCCGGCGTCTGCGTCCACTTCGCCGAGAAGGTCCCGTCCCGGCTGCGCCGGAGCGGCCACTCCGCGCTCACGGTGACCGTCGCCGACCTCGAGGGGCTAACCCGGGCCCTCGGTGGAGACCCGGACGAAGGCGTCAACCCCCGGGCATCAGCCGGCCCAGGAGAGCCATGACAGAGCACGCCGACCAGGTCAAGACCATTCCGCGGCTGCGCCTGGACAGCGCCCGGCGTGCGGACGGGACGTTCGACCAGGCGTTCCTCGCCGAGCTGCGCACCGCCCTCCACGAGATCGGGTTCCTGCAGCTCACCGGCTACGGCGCGGCCCCCGGGCAGCTCGGCGGGCTGACCGCCGCGGCGGCCCGGTTCTTCGCGCTGCCCTTGGCTCAGCGGCTAGAGCTGGACAACCGGCGGTCCCCGCACTTCCGTGGCTACACCCGGCTCGGGCACGAGATCACGGCTGGCCGGGCCGACGCCCGCGAGCAGATCGACTTCGCGCCCGAGCAGGCCCCGGTGCCCCGTGAGCTCTGGGACGCTCCGTACCGGCTGCTCGAAGGGCCCAACCAGTGGCCCGACGACACCGTCCCCGAGCTCAGGCCGCTGGTAGAGCGATGGGCCGAGCTGCTCAGCGGTGTCGGCCGTGAGCTCACCCGGGCGATCGCGGTCGCGCTGGCACTACCCGAAGACCATTTCGACCAGTACTTCGCGGGCAAGCCGCACTGGTTCGGCAAGCTGATCCACTACGTCGGGGCCGCTGACGGCGCCGACTCGCAAGGTGTCGGGCCGCACACCGACTGGAACTTCCTGACCCTGCTGCTCCAGGACGACGCCGGCGGGCTGCAAGCCCGCCCGGCCGGCGCCGACCGCTGGATCGACGTCCCGCCCGTCGACGGCGCCCTCGTCGTGAACATCGGCGAGATGCTCGAGGTAGCCACCCACGGCTACCTGGTGGCCACCCCGCACCGGGTGCTGCCTTCCGCGCCCGGGCGGACGCGTGACTCAATCGGCTTCTTCTGGGCCCCCCGGCTGGACGCCTCCCTCGCCGCGGTGCCGTTGCCGCCCGAGTACGCCGAGCAGGCCCCCGGAGTCAGCCAGGCCGCGCATAACGTCCTGCACAGCCGCTTCGGCGACAACGCGCTCAAGGGCTGGCTGCGCTCGCACCCCGAGGTCGCGGTCATTCACCACGCCGACCTGCTCGCGCAGTCGCACCCGGTTTCTGATCAGGGGCCATGATGCTAAACAGGGCCGCGGTGTGACTGGCCCCGTCGGCGGTCGTCCAGGTCACTGTTCCGCCGACGGTGTCGTACGAGCGCCGCAGCGGCCACCACAGCGACCAGAACCCGTCTTGGACGGTGGCGGTGATCGTCTGCCCGGCCAAGGTCGTGAACGACAGGCCGGTCACGTCCCTGCCCGCCTGCCCGAATACCTCGTTGGTCGCGCCCGGGCCGGCTTCGCCGCCAAGGCCATAGCCCAGCGTGTTCACCGCGGTGGCGCCGATCGTGGCCGCCGGCCACTGCGGAGAGTTCACCACCTGCTCATACAGGTCGTTCCCGGACGCGTTCATGCACCAGATCGTGGTGTCGGAAGCCCGGTCGGTGACCATGAGCGTGATGACGCTTCCGCGCTGATCGACATCGGAGACTTCACCCGAAGCGGCCGCGCGGGTCGCCGCCGCCCATCGAGGCAATCCGCACGACAAGGCCCTCGCGGCGCCCCACGGCCCGGTTCGCGTTCAAGATCACGTTCCGTGCCGTTCGGTAGAGCCGCGGCAGGGGGCGACCGCCATCTCGTCCTGGCGGCGCCACGCGGCCAGGAACGTCTCGGAGACGACATCGTCGACGTCCGTCGCCCGGACGCGGCGGCGGACGAACCGGAGCACCGCCGAATAATGCGAGCGGTACAGCTCGGTGAAACTCGGGTCCACACGGACTCCTTCCGTTGTCACCCGGGAAGTGTCCGGCATCCCCCTTCCTGCAACGAGCCGCTCCGCCCCGGCCGGGTCAGCGCCCCGTCCAGCGCGGCTCGCGCTTCTCGAAGAACGCGCTCACGCCTTCCCGCTTGTCGTCGCTCGCCACCACCCGCTCAACCGCCTCGCGGGTCACCGTCCAGCCCGCCGCGTCGCCGGCGTCCTGCTGCTCGGCCAGCGCGTTCAGGCTGGCGGCGACCGAAACGGGGGAGGAGAGGCAGACGTCGTCGGCCAGCTCGAGGGCGGCCGCGAGCGCTTCGCCCGGCTCGGTGACCCGGTTGACGAAGCCGATCTGGTGGCCGCGCTCAGCGTCCAGCAGCGTCCCGGTGATCAGCAGTTCCTTGGCCACGTTGAGCGGCAGCGCCCGCATCGCGCGGAACAGGGCGCCGGACGAGGCGACCACCCCGCGCCTGCTCTCCGGCAGCGCGAAGCGCGCGCTGCGGGAGGCTACTACCAGGTCGCAGGCGAGCGCGATCTCGAACCCGCCGCCGAAGGCCGGGCCCTCCACCGCCGCGATGAGCGGCTTGCGGCGGCGGCGCCTGATCAGGCCGTACTCGCCCCCGCGCTCGGTCTGGCCGCTGCCGTCCTTCAGGTCGGTGCCGGCCGAGAACACCGCCGCGGTGCCGGTGATGACGCCGGCCCACAGCTCGTCATCGTCGTCGAGCAGGTTGAGCGCCTGGTCGAGGCCGTGCGTCATCGCCCGGTCGATCGCGTTGCGCTTCGCCTCGCGCTCCATCCGGATCAGCAGCACGCGGCCGCGCCGCTCGTGGCGGACGCACGGGACGGGCGGCGCGTCGGCGGCGGAGACGACCGCCGGCCGCAGCGGGTCGGGACCTGAACTCATCGAACCGTCCTAGGATCAGTGGCCAGCTACAAATAGCATACTAATTTGACTAAGATTGCCCCTGGCCGACGGGCCCGCCGGCCGGTGCAGATACGGAGTCATCATGACCGCGGACTTTACCTCGCGACCGGGCGACGACAGCCCCGCGGGCGGCGTCGGCCCGCTGGCCGGCGTCCGGGTGGTCGAGGTCTCGACCGGGCGGGTCGGCCGGATCGCCGGGATGCTGCTGGCCGACCTGGGCGCCGACGTGGTCACCGTGACCGGGCCCACCGGGTGGCTGGCCTTCTCACCAGAGCTGCCGCCGCAGCCGGCCGACGTCTGCTGGGACCGCGGCAAGCGCCGGCTGGCGGCGCCGGACGCGGACATCCTGGAGCTAGCCGCGCAAGCCGACGTGCTGCTGGTCAACGCGACCCCGGCCGAGGTCGCCGCCCGCGGCCTGTCCAGCCAACGGCTAGCGGAAGCGGCACCGGGGTGCGTGCACGCCTGGCTGCCGCCCTACGGTGAGGCCGGCGAATGGCGTGACCTGCCGGAAGACCCGCTGTTCCTGGCCGCCCTGACCACCCTGGCGGTGCACCTGCCGGCCGACGACGACAGCCCGGTGGCGCCGGTGGTGTCCTCCCTCAGCTCCATCCAGGGCGCGCTCGGCGCCGCCGCGGTGGTGGCCGGGCTGGTCGGCCGGGCCCGGTCGGGCCGCGCCCAGCCGGCCGTGGTCACCGGGCTGCACGCCGGCGCCGCGCTGATGGGCACCGCGTTCACCGAGATCAACGACGAGCCGGCCTTCGCCCCGTCGCGCGCGATCGTGCCCGCGCCCAACTGGCGCACCTACGCCTGCGCCGACGGCAAGCGGATCTTCCTGGCCGCGCTGACCCCCGAGCTGTTCTTCCGCGCGCTCGAGGCCCTCGGCCGGCTGGACGTCATGGCGCTGCCGGAAGTGGCGGGCGACTTCCAGAGCATCCTCGACCTCAAGCGCGGCCGGCGGGCGGTGGCCGCGGAACTGGAGCCGGTGCTGGCCGGGCTGAGCAGCGACGAGTGGCTCGCCCGGCTCCGCGCTCACCGCGTGCCCTGCGCCCTGGTGCAGACCCGGGCCGAGTGGATCAACGGCCCGATCGTGGCCGACAACGCCGCCCGGATCACCCTGCGCCACCCCGATTACGGCGACGTGGTCCTGCCCGGCGTGCCGGTCAGCCTGTCGGCCACCCCCGGGCGGGTGCGCGGGTTCGCGACCACGCTGGCAGCCGGCCAGCAGCCCTGGCCGGACCAGTCCAAGGCAGAGCCAGAGAAAACCGAGTCCGCCGAACGGGTGCCCGGTGACCCTGAATCGGCCCCACCCGAGCCTGAGCTGCCACTGGCCGGGCTGCGGGTACTCGACGCCACCTCGTTCCTGGCCGGCCCGCTGTCCGCCACCATCCTGGCCGACTTCGGCGCCGACGTGATCCGGGTCGAGCCGCCAGCCGGCGACGGCTACCGGAACTACCCGTTGTCCTTCCTGGCCGTCAACCAGCGCAAGCGGGGGATGGCGCTCAGCCTGGGCGACCCCGCCAGCGCGAAGGTCGTGCACACCCTGCTGGACGACATGGACGTGCTGGTGGAGAACATGCGCCCGCCCGCCCGCGAGCGCCTCGGCATCACCGACACGGCCGGCCGTCATCCCCGCCTGGTGCACCTGTCGCTGTCGGCCTTCGGCGACACCGGGCAGTGGGCCGACATGCCCGGCTTCGACCCGCTGCTGCAGTCGCTCAACGGCATGGCGCGGGCGCAGGGCGGCGCCGGGGACCCGGTGGTGGGCAGCGCGGGGGTCAACGACACCGCCACCGGCGCGCTGTCGGCCCTCGGCATCCTGGCCGCGCTCTACTGGCGCGAGCGGAGCGGGGCCGGCCAGCGGGTGCGCACCTCGCTCGCCGTCGGCTCGACCTTCCTGCAGGCGGCCGAGTACACCACCTGGGCCGGGTCGCCACCGCCGCTCGCGGGCGGCCCGCTGTTCCGCGGCCCGGCCGCGGGGCACCGCTACTACCAGTGCGCGGACGGCTGGATCGCCACCGCGGCGGTGGACGAGCCCGCCCGCACGGCGATGCTGGCCGCGCTCGCCGCGGCCGACTTCCCGGCCGCCGCCCGGGCGCTGCGCGACCTCCCGGTGGCCCGCGCCACGGACCTGCTGGCCGCCCGCGGGGTGCCGGCCTGCCGGGTCGTCGCCCGCCCGCGCCCGCTGCGCGACCAGTTCCTCGACGCCAACGGCTTCACCCACCTGGTGGCGATGCCGGAGGGGACGGGCCGGGTGGTGGATCACCACTCGCGCTGGCCGGACGCCCCCGAGCCGCGCCGGTCACGGTACTTCGAGATCGGCCAGGACACGCCCGCCATCCTGGCCGAGTTCGGCCTGGAGTAGCTCATCCGGCTCTGCCGTAAGGCACGGGGCGGCCGCAGCTGGCGCCGGTTGCGCTCGGTCACCGCCGCCCGCCGCTGCTCGAGCCGCGACAGGTCCGGCCGGTGCTCGGCCGCCGCCGCCCGCTCGGCGTCCAGCCCGGCCTCGACGGTGACGGCCGCCCCGCTGACGTACACCTGCTTCAGCGCGCGCAGGGTACCGGGCGGCACCTCGGCCGCCATTGCCGCCAGCTCGACCGCCCGGTCCCGCAGCCGGCCGTGCGCCACCACCTCGGTGACCAGGCCGATCCGCAGGGCGAGGGCGGCGTCCACCACCTCGCCGGTGTAGGACATCCGCCGCGCCCAGCCCGGGCCGACCAGCGGCGGCAGCCGGGCGGTCAGCCCGCCGCCGGGCAGCACGCCCACCCGCGCGTGGGTGTCGGCGAAAACCGCCCGCTCGGAGGCGATCAGGAAGTCGCAGCCGAGCGCCAGCTCGAGCCCGCCGGTGAAGGTGGCGCCGTTGACCGCGCCGATCACCGGCGTCGCCATCCGGGCCACCTGGGGGATGCACGGCTGCGCCCGGTGCCGGTCGAAGTAGGCCTGGCCGTCGCGGGCCGCCTCCTTGAGGTCGATCCCGGCGCAGAACGCGGGGTCGGCGCCGGTCAGCACGACCGCCCGCGCCGCCGGGTCGGCGTCCGCCGCCACCAGGGCCTTGTACAGCGCGCTGATCAGCGGGCCGTCCAGCGCGTTGCGCGCCTCCGGCCGGTTCAGCGTCAGCACCCGCACGCCGGAAACGTCGTCGACCAGCACCCGCGGGCTCATCGGCCCGCCTCGGCCGGGGAAGGGGGCTGGGCGTCAGAGTCAGCGCGCACCCGTTCGGCTATCTCATCGAGCACACCGGGACCCGGGTCGTACGCGGCGTGCAGCACGCACCGGGTGAACAGCGTCCCGTACCGCCGCCGCAGCTCGGCCGCTGCCGCCGCGGGCTCGCCGCGCACCGCGAACGCGTCAAGCACGCCGTCGTCGACCAGGCCGGGCATCTCCGCCCAGCGGCCCGCCCGCGACAGCCGGTGCAGCTCCTCGCCCAGGTCCTCCCAGCCGTGCACGGCCAGCACCGGCCGGTAGGCCGGGGTGGACGCGTAGAACGCGATCTGCGTGCGGACCTCGGCCGCCGCCGCGTCCAGCTCCCGCTCGGTCCGCCCGGTCACCAGCATCGGGTGGCCAACCAGGTCGAAGCCGTCGAGGCGGCCGCCCCGGCCCTGGCGCAGCGCCGGGACGGTCACCTGTTCCAGGTAGCGGGCGGTGGTGAAGCCGTGGCAGAGCAGCCCGTCGGCGACCTCGGCCGCGACCCGCGTCATCGCCGGGCCGACCGCCGCCAGCAGCACCGGGGGCGCCCCGAACGGGTGCCGTCGCGGCACGAACTGCGGCGGCATCAGCGACAGGCGGTAGAACTCGCCCCGGAAGTCAAGCTCGCCCGCCTCGCCCGCCCAGCAGTCCCAGATGGCGCGCAGCGCCAGCACGAACTCCCGCAGCTGCGCCGCCGGGTGCGACCAGGGCATCGCGAACCGGCGGGTGATGTGCGCCTTGACCTGGCTGCCGAGGCCCAGCCTGAGCCGGCCGCGGGTCAGCGCCTGCAGGTCGTTGGCGGTGACCGCGAGGGTCATCGGGCTGCGGGCGAGGGCCAGCGCGACCGAGGTGCCGAGGCCGATCCTTTCCGTCGCCGTCGCGGCCAGGCCGAGCATGAGGAACGGGTCGTGGGTGATCTCACCGACCCACAGGCCGTCATAACCCGACCGCTCGGCGGCCCGGGCGGCGTCTCGCTGGTCGACGTCGCCTCCGGGCGGCAGCGCCACGTCGATGAGTGGTACGCGGTGCGGGCTCACGCGGAGAAGCCTACGAGCACGAAGGCGGCCACCGCGGTGTCCTGGCCGGCGTTGCGCCAGCCGTGCACCACCCCGTTCTGCACCAGCAGGTCACCGGCCCGCAGCACGCTCTCCGAGCCGTCCTCGAGCACCAGGGTCAGCTCGCCCGCCAGCACGATCCCGTAGTCGACGGTGGCGGTCCGGTGCATCAGCAGCCGGGCGAGCCGGCTGGCGCCGGCGCCCTCGCCGCTGGTGCCCGGGTGGCTGGTGCCGAACCCGGGCGGGTAGCTGATCCGGACGAACCGGGTGCCGCCGGGCGGCGGGTAGAAGGGGTCGGCGGCCGGGTCGTGCCCGGTTCCGGTGGTGTCGAGCACGCCGGCGCCGTCGGTCGACCACAGGCGGGCGATCTCGATTCCCGGGTAGCCGTCCATGCCGGTGACCGGGGCGGGGCCGTCGGCGGTGACCACCGACCGCTCGCCCGGGCCGGTGCCGGTCACCAGCCGGCGCGGGCTCGTCATGCGGCTCCTGCCTCCCGTGCGGCGATCTCGCCCGCGATGCGGCCGGCCTTCAGGATCACCTCGTTGTAGTGCGCCACCTTGGCGGTAGTGGCCTGGCCGTCAAGGTAGCGCGCGTAGCCGCCCTCGAGGACGATGGCGACCTTGAAGTTCGCCAGCACCTCGTAGTAGGCGAAGCCGCCGGGCGGCCGGCCGGTCAGCTCGTAGTAGTAGGCGACGATCTCGTCCCGCAGCGGCAGGCCGGTGTAGTCCACGTACCGCGTCTGCACCTCGTCCGGGCGGTCCGGCCACTGCCGGGCCAGCCAGGCCAGGTCGAGCAGCGGGTCGCCGATGGTCGCCATCTCCCAGTCCACGATCGCGGCCAGGCGCGGCGCCGGGCCGTGGCCGAACATCACGTTGAGGAACGAGTAGTCGCCGTGCATGATCCCCGGCGTCCAGTCGGCCGGGGCGTTGGCCCGCAGCCAGGGGGCGGCCACGTCGAGGCCGGGGATGTCGCGGAACCGGAACTGGTCCCAGTGCGCGGTCCACCGGTCGACCTGCCGCTGGTGGAAGCCGTCCGGGCGGCCGAAGCCGTCGAGGCCGCGTCCCCGCCAGTCGACCGCCGCCAGCGCGGCCAGCCCGCGCACCAGCTCGAAGGCCAGCCCGCGCCTGGCCGCGGTGCTGTTTTCCTGGCCGCCGGCAGTGCTGTTTTCCTGGCCGTCGGCAGAGCCGTCCGGTGGCCGGAAGGGGGCCGGCCAGGACCGTGACGCGGCCGGGGACCAGCCGTCAACCTCGCCCATGACGTAGAAGGCGGCGCCGAGCACCTCGTGGTCGGTGCACAGTGCCAGCGGCCTGGCGTGCGCCACGGCGGTGCCCTCCAGCGCGGTGAGCAGCCGGAACTCGCGTTCCATGGCGGCATTACGGTCGGCCGGGACAACCGCGGGCGGGCGGCGCAGGATCATCGGCGCCGTCCCGCCCCGCAGCCGCGCCACGATGTTCTGGTTGCCGCCGGTGATCCGCTCCACGACCAGGTCGGACGCCCGGCCGAGCAGGCCCTGGCCGGTCAGCCAGGCCGCCAGCCGGCCGGAGTCAAGTCCGTCGCTCACCCGGTTCCTCCCGTTAATTACTAACACACGTGTTGACAGTTAACACTGCGTTGACAAGGATGTTAACGCGGCCGTTTACTGGCAGGCAAGCACGGCGGTGGCCGCCGCCGGCCGTCTTCGGGGCAGGGAGGGCAACGATGGTCGATTTTTCGATTGACGCCGATTTCCAGGAGAAGCTCGACTGGATGGGCGAGTTCGTGCGCACCCGCGTCCGGCCGCTCGAGTACATCTACGACTACGACATCGACGCGCCCTTCGACGCGGGCAACAAGGGCCTGCGCAAGGTCGTCCGCCGGCTGCAGCAGGACGTCAAGGATCACGGCCTGTGGGCGGCTCACCTGCCGCCGCACCTGGGCGGGCAGGGCTACGGCGCGGTCAAGCTCACCTACATCAACGAGCACTTCGGCGGCTCCTCGTTCGGCCCGGTCGTCTTCGGCTGCCACGGCCCGGACAGCGGCAACTCCGAGATCCTGGCGATGTTCGGCACCGACCAGCAGAAGCGCGACTACCTGGAGCCGCTGCTCAACAACGACATCTTCTCGACCTACGCGATGACCGAGCCGCAGGGCGGCTCCGACCCCACCAACCTGCGGACCCGGGCGGTACGGGACGGCGACGAGTGGGTGATCAGCGGCGAGAAGTGGTTCGCGTCCAACGCCAACCACGCCGCGTTCATGATCGTGATGTGCGTGACCGACCCGGACGCGAAGCCGCACGAGCGGGCCACCATGTTCATCGTGCCGACTGGCGCGCCCGGCTTCGAGATCGTGCGCAACATCGGGCTGTGGGGCGACCAGCCCGGCACCGGCGGCCACCCCTGGCTGCGGTTCAACCAGGTCCGGGTGCCGGACAGCGCCCGCCTGGGGCCGGTCGGCCAGGGCTTCAAGGTGGCCCAGTCACGCCTCGGCGGCGGCCGCCTGCATCACGCGCAGCGCACCGTCGGGCACGTGAAGCACATGCTCGACATGATGTCCGAGCGGGCGCTCAGCCGCGAGTCGTACGGCGAGGTGATCGCGAGCAAGCAGTCCGTCCAGCAGGACATCGCGCACACGTTCATCGAGTACCAGCAGTTCCGGCTGCTGGTGCTGTACACCGCCTGGATGTTCGACCAGCAGGCCGAGCACAGCCGCGAGGGGCGGCTGATGATCTCGGCGGTCAAGGCCGCGATGGCCAAGATCGCCCAGGAGGTCACCGTGCGGGCGGTGCACCTGCACGGCTCGATCGGCGTGTCCAACGTCATGCGGTTCGGTCAGTACATGGCCCTGGCGATGCACGAGGGGCTGGCCGACGGGGTGACCGAGCTGCACCTGTCCGCGGTCTCCCGGGCGGTGCTGCGCAAGTACACCCCGGCCAAGGGCAACTTCCCGACCGAGGTGCTGTTCGAGCGCAAGGCCTGGGCAGCTGAGCAGCTCCAGCCGGTCATGGACGAGATCGGGGTGACGTTCGCCGAGGGCCGCGGCACGGTCGACGTCGGTCCGCATCCACCAGCGTGAGCCGGTCAGCTCCCGGTCAGCCCGCGCAGCGCGATGTCGGCCAGCCCGTCGGCCAGCTGCTCGGCCGACAGCGAGTGCCCGGGCTCGTACCAGCGGAACGTCCAGGCGACCAGCCCGATCAGGGACTGGGCGACCACCCCGACCGGCAGCGAGGTGACGAACTCGCCGGCCGCGACGCCCTCGGCCACCAGGCCCTCGATGAACTCGAACTCGCGCTGCGACAGGTCGACGATCCGGTCGAGCTCGTCCTTGCCGATGCCCTCGAACCGGCTGAAGTCCTCGTGCACCCAGATGTACAGGTAGGGAAAGTGCCGGTCGAACCGGCCCATCAGCACCCGGATGCAGGCCCGGATCTTGTCGGCGGCGCTGGACGGCTGCCCGGCGATCTCCTGCAGCGCCGCCTGGTTCTCCAGCAGCGCCCGCAGCACCATGTCCGCGAGCAGCTCCTCCTTGCCCCCCACGTAGTAGTAGATGCTGGCCCGCTCGGCCCCCACCTCGTCGGCCAGGTCGCGCAGGGTCATGTCGTGAAAGCCCTTGCGCCGCATCACCGCCGCTGCGGCCTGCTCAAGCTCTCGGCGCCGCCGCAGGTAGCTCTCGCTCGGCTGCTCGCGCGCGTCCCGGCGCCTGCGGTCAATGCGGCTCCGCGCGGGCTCGTGGTTGGCGTCGCCAGGCGTGTTCACAGGCGGATTCTACGGTGCGTCAAGAAGGAGCCGTAATGACGGATACGAACCGGGTGGCCGTGGTGACCGGCGGCAGCCGCGGCATGGGCCGGGAGATCAGCCGCGACTTCGCGCGCCGCGGCTTCCGGGTGGTCGTCGCCAGCCGGAAGGCCGCCGCGTGCGCGGAGCTGGCCGGCGAGCTGCGCCAGCAGTACGGGGTCGCGGCGGCCGGCCTGGCCTGTCACGTGGGGCACTGGGCCGAGTGCGACGCGCTGGTCGCCCAGACCCTGGCCGAGTTCGGCCGGATCGACGTGCTGGTCAACAACGCGGGCATGTCGCCGCTGTACCCGAGCCTGGCCGAGGTCAGCGAGGAGCTGTTCGACAAGGTGATCGGCGTCAACCTGAAGGGGCCGTTCCGGCTCGGGGTGCTGGCGGGCGCGGCCATGCAGCAGCGCGGCGGTGGCCAGATCGTCAACATCGGCAGCGTCGCCGTGCTCCAGCCGCACGCCAACGAGCTGCCCTACGCGGCCGCCAAGGCCGGCCTGGACACGGTGACGATCGGCCTGGCGCACGCCCTCGGTCCTACCGTGCGCGTCAACGGGGTGCTGCCCGGCATGTTCGCCACCGATATCAGCAAGGCGTGGACCCCGGACATCGTCGCCAAGAGCGAGCACGCGGCGCTGCGCCGGATCGCGCGCCCGGAGGAGATCGTCGGCGCCGTCCGCTTCCTTACCTCCGACGACTCCAGCTTCACGACCGGGGCGATCATCAAGGTCGACGGCGGGCTCACCTGGGCGCCCGCATGACCGGGGACACCGTCGTGACCGGGCCCGGGCGTGACTGGCAGACGATCGAGCTAGAAACGGCCGGGCCGGTCGGCTACCTGCGGTTCAACCGCCCCGAGCGGCGCAACGGGGTCACCGTGGCGATGGTGGGCGAGGTGCATCAGGCGCTGCGCTGGGTGGCGGCCCAGCCGCAGCTCGACGTGCTGGTGCTTACCGGCAACGGCCCGACGTTCTGCCCGGGCGCGGACCTCAGCCGCGACCGCGACCCGGCGCCCGGCGGGCCGGCCCTGGTAAGTCGGCCCTCCCCGACCCGGAGGCCTACCACTCGGCCGAGCTGCTGCACGCCATGCCGCAGGTGACGGTGGCGGTGATCAACGGCGCCTGCGCCGGGGCCGGGTTCGCCTGGGCGGCCGCCTGCGACCTGCGGATCGCGGCCGACTCGGCCCGGTTCGCGCTGTCCTTCCTCGAGCTGGGCCTGGCGGGCGAGCTTGGCCTGGCGTGGACGCTGCCGCGCCTGGTCGGCGGGGCGGCAGCACGCGACCTGCTGTTCCTGCCGCGCAAGCTCAGCGCGGCCGAGCTGCGGGAGCTCGGCTTCCTCAGCGCGGTCTTCCCGGCGGCCGCCTTCGCGGCCGAATCCGGCCGCCTGGTGACCGAGCTGGCCGGGCGCGGAGGAGCGGCGCTGCGGCTGGCCAAGCAGAACCTGCTGGACGCCGAGCGGCTGCCGCTCGGCCCCTACCTCGACCTGGAGACCGCCCGCCACCAGGACATGTTCCGCGGCGACGCGCTCGCCCGCACCCAGGCGCGGCTGGCCGCGCAGGCGGCCAGGATCCGCGGCGCGGGACCGTCAGCGGAGCCGCCCGGCGGGCCGTCAACACCACTGTGATCGCCCTGTGACCTGGCGGCCGTTGACGGCTAGTCCTTCGTGAGACACAATCCGCATATCTAGTGCACTACGTGTTATTAGGTAGATAGGTTTACTGACCGTCGGCAAGGGAGCTAACGTGCGGAAATCCCCCTGGCGGCTGCCCGCGGCGGCAGCGGCTGTCCTCATCCTCGGCGTCACCGCCTGTTCCAGCTCGTCGAGCACAGCTCGCGAGCACGCCGAGCGGCGGCGCCGCCAGCTCGGCGCCGGCCGTGGCCGCCACCGGCAAGACGCTGACCATCTTCGTGACCGGCACGTTCCAGGCGGCCGGGATCGACTACACCGACGCGTCGGCCGCCATCCAGGCCAAGGCGGACGAGGTGAACGCGGCCGGCGGCATCAACGGCGAGCAGATCAAGCTGGTCGTCTGCGACGACCAGCACGACCCCAACCAGGCCACCTCCTGCGCCCGGCAGGCCGTCTCCGACCAGGCCCTGGCGGTGCTCGCGCCGAGCTCGGCGGCCGGCTTCGGCCCGCAGGTGCTGCCGGTCCTCGAAGCGGCCAAGATCCCGGTCATCGACATGCCCGCGGTCGACCCCACCGTGTGGACCGACACCAACTCGTTCCCGTTCGACACCGGCGCGCCCGCCCAGTACGCGGGGGTGGCACTGGCGCTCAAGCAGGCCGGCTGCACCAGCGTCGGATCGATCCAGCTGCCGGTCCCGGCCGGCGCGACCTCGGCTAAGTACCTGGCCGACGGCGTTACCAAGCTCGGCGGCAAGCTGGTCAAGAACATCCAGGTGGGCATGACCGAGGCGTCCTACTCCTCGGAGGTCGCCCAGCTCATCTCGGCCGGGGCCAAGTGCGTGGTGCCCATCATCCTGCCGACCGAGCAGGTCAAGCTGATCTCGGCGGTCAAGCAGAGCGGCACCCAGCTCCTCATCGGCGGGGTGACGGCGGCGTTCAACCAGCAGCTGCTGACCAGCCTCGGCTCCGCCGCCGACGGCATCCTGCTGGCCGGCCCGAACTACCTGCCGACCGACACCTCGGTGCCGGCCATCGCGCAGATGCTGGCGGCGATGAAGAAGTACACCCCGGGCACCCCCGCCTCGGACACCTACGGGACCTCGGCCTGGGGGGCGGCCACCCTGCTGTTCGACAGCGTGCTGCCGACCATCAAGGGCCCGGTCACCGCCGCCTCCATCACCGCCGCGCTGACCAGCGCCAAGAACCTCACGGTAGGCACGTTCGCCCCGTACACGTTCTCCAGCACGCCGCCTAACCCGCAGCTGCCGCGGCTGATGAACACCGGGATTCTCATCTGGAAGGTGGAGAACACCGTCCCGACGCTGACCAGCAAGGGCTTCATCGACATCAGCAAGGCGCTGGGATAGCCCGCGGTGCCTGCCCTGATCGAGGCCGACGGCCTGACCGCCGGCTACGGATCCATCCCGGTCGTCCGCGGGCTCGACCTCCGGGTCGAGCCCGGGGAGGTAGTGGCGCTGCTCGGGCCGAACGGCGCGGGCAAGACCACCACCCTGCGCGCCCTGGCGGGCGAGCTGCCGCTGCTCGGCGGCGAGCTGCGCTGGCTCGGGCAGCGGGCCGGGCACTCGGTGCACCGCCGGGCGCGGCAGGGGCTGCGCTTCGTGACCGAGGAACGCTCGGTCTTCATGACCATGTCGGTGTCGGACAACCTGCGCCTGTCGCACCGCTCGCTGGCGGGCTGCCTTGAGCTGTTCCCCGAGCTCAGCCCGTTGCTGTCGCGGCGGGCGGGGCTGCTGTCGGGCGGTGAGCAGCAGATGGTCACGCTCGCCCGCGCGCTGACCGGCGACGTGCGGCTGCTGCTGGCCGACGAGCTGTCCCTGGGGCTTGCCCCGCTGGTCGTCAAGCGGCTGCTGCGCGCGGTGCGGGAGGCGGCCGACCGCGGCGTCGGGGTGATCCTGGTCGAGCAGCAGCTACGGCACGCCCTGGAGGTGGCCGACCGCGGCATCGTGCTGCGCCGCGGGCAGGTGGCGATGTCCGGGCCGGCCGCCGAGCTGCGGCTCCGCATCGACGAGATCGAGGATTCCTACCTGGCGTCGATGGACCCGGGCGGGGAACCGGGAAGCGGCGAGGGAAACGACGGATGAGCACCATCCTGCAGTTCGCGATCCTCGGGATCGCCTCCGGCGCGCTGTACATCATGGTCTCGCTCGGCCTGGTGATCATCCACCGGGTGTCGAAGATCGTGAACTACGCCCAGGGCGCCATCGGCATGGTCGGCACCTACGTGTTCTGGGCACTGAACCAGCAGCACCACCTTCCCTACTGGCTCGCCGTGGCGGCCGGCCTGGCGGTGTCCGGCGGCGTCGCGCTGCTCACCCAGCTGCTCGTCATGTACCCGCTGCGCAACGCCGCCCCGGTGACCAGGATGATCGCCACCCTGGGGCTGCTGACGGTGCTCGAGCAGTTCGTCTCCCGGGTCTGGAACACCACCACCATCTTCGTGCCGTCCCAGTTGCCCATCTCGACCGTCACCGTCTTCGGTGCCACCGTCGGTGAGAACCAGCTCATCATCATCGGCATCGCGCTCGTCGTCACGGTCGCGCTCACCGTCGTCTACCAGGCGACCAAGTTCGGCCGGCTGACCGCCGCGACGGCGGAGAACGCGCGCTCGCTGGCCCTGCTCGGCCACTCACCGCACCGCATCGCCGCCGCCAACTGGACGATCAGCGGCGTGCTGGCGGGCGGCGCGGGAATCCTGCTGGCGCCCATCACCGGGCTCGACGTCACCCAGCTGACGCTGCTGGTGCTGCCCGCGCTGGCGGGCGCGGTGGTCGGCCGGCTCACCTCCTTCCCGCTGACCGTGCTTGGCGGCCTGGTGATCGGGGTGGCGCAGTCGGAGATGAGCCGCTACATCACCTCGCCCGGCTGGTCCAACGCGGCCCCGTTCATCCTCATCGTGCTAATCCTGGTGCTGCGCGGGCGCGACGACCGGCTCCGGTCGCACGCGGCCGAGCGGCTGCCGAAGCTCGGGGCCGGCCGGATCAGGGCGGCCGTGGTGGTGCCGGCCGTGGTCATCGCCCTGGTGGTGGTGCAGCTCGCGTCGGCCGACTGGAACGACGCGATCATCGTCACCGTGACCTCGGCCATCATCTTGCTGTCGATCGTCGTCGTCACCGGCTACAGCGGCCAGCTCTCGCTGGCCCAGTTCGCGTTCGCGGGCTGGGGCGCCTGGGTCGCGGGCCAGCTCGCCTCGTCCGACGGGCTGCCGTTCTGGCTGGCGTGCCTCATCGGGGTGGCCGCCGCGATCCCGCTCGGCCTGCTCATCGGCGTCGTCTGCCTGCGCACCCAGGGCCTCAACCTGTCGATCGTCACCCTCGCGTTCGCGGTCGGGCTGGAACAGATCCTGTTCGACAACCCCAGCTACACCGGCGGGCTGGGCGGGACGACGATCAGCAACCCGCACCTGTTCGGCATCGACGTCAACGCGGTCACCCACGACAACCGCTACGCGATCGTCTGCCTGGCCGTCTTCACCGTGGCCGCGCTCGCGGTGGCCAACCTGCGGCGCGGCCGCAGCGGGCGCCAGCTAGTGGCGGTGCGCGCCAACGAGCGGGCCGCCGCGTCGCTCGGCATCAGCGTCACCGGGGCCAAGCTGTACGCGTTCTGCCTGGCCAGCGGTATCGCGGCGATCGGCGGGATCTTGCTCGCGTTCGAGTCGCCGTCGATCGACTACACCACCTTCAGCTCCTCGACGTCGATCTCCCTGGTCACCCAGGCAGTGGTGGGCGGCATCGGCTGGCTGGCCGGGCCGCTGCTGGGCGCGCTGCTGACGGTCGGGTCCGTCATCACCAAGCTGCTCAACCTGCTCGGCACCGGCGTGGCCGTGTACCTGCCGCTCGCGGGCGGCGTGCTGCTGCTGCTCACGGTGATCACCGCCCCCGACGGCATCGCCTACAACGTCTGGCGGCAGCTCCGCTGGCTGGCGGCAGTGCTGCGCCCGGCCTGGGCGGCCCGGCCCGGGTGGCTGCCGCGCGCCCGCCCGGCCCCGGCCGGGCTCCCGGTTGATGAGTCTGTGCCGGTGGGCCGCGTGCGGCCGGAAAGCCTGCTGGTGAGCGGCGTCGGGGTCAGCTACGGCGGGGTCCGGGCGCTCGACGGGGTGACCCTCGAGGTGCAGCCGGGGGAGGTGGTCGGCCTCATCGGGCCCAACGGGGCGGGGAAGACCACCCTCATCGACGCGGTGACCGGCTTCGTCCGCCCGGCCGGCACGGTCAGCCTGGGTGACGCCCCGATCACCGGGTGGGCGCCCGCGCGGCTGTCGCGGGCCGGGGTCGCCCGCTCGTTCCAGGCCCTCGAGCTGTTCGACGACATGTCAGTGCTCGACAACCTGCGGGTGGCCGCCGAGCCGCGGTCCTGGCGGTCCTACCTGCTGGACCTGGTCTACCCGCGGACGGTGCCGCTGACGCCGGTGACGCTGGCGGCGGTGCGCGAGTTCCGGCTCGAGCAGTACCTTGGCCAGCGGCCGAGCACGCTGCCCTACAGCGTGCGGCGGCTCGTCGGCATCGCCCGGGCGGTGGCGACGGCGCCGAGCGTGCTGCTGCTCGACGAGCCGGCCTCCGGCCTCAGCGACCACGAGTCGGCCGAGCTCGGCTCGCTGATCCGGCGGCTGGCCGATGCCTGGGGCATGGCCATCCTGCTGGTCGAGCACGACGTAGAACTGGTGATGTCGGTCTGCGACCGGGTCTACGCGCTCGACTTCGGACGGCTGGTCGCGTCGGGCACTCCGGCCGAGATCCGCCGCTCGCCCGCGGTCATCGGCTCCTACCTCGGGGAACCGGACCCGGCCTGAGTAAGCCGCACCCGTTCGGTGCCGGGGTCCGGTGTCTGGGGGGGCCGGCGCCAGAAGAAGAGCGGTCGCCCCGGACACGGCCGGGGCGACGCTCAGGAGAACAGGTCGACGACCGGCTTGGTCTTCAGGTCGTCCTTGAGCAGGTACTGCGCGGCGCCCTCCATGTGCGAGCGCCAGTGCCTCTCGGCGCCGGCCGCGTTGCCCGCCTTCACCAGGCTGATCAGCTTGATGTAGGACCGGATCACGAGCTGGAAGCGCTCGTCGGTGTCGGTGTCGGCGTCGCGCTGCGCGATCTTGGTGCGCAGGTGGGTGGCGACGATGTCCTGCAGCACCGCCCCCTGGATGGCCATGGTCTTGTTGCCGCAGCCTTCCAGGATCAGCTCGTGGAAGCGGTACGTCAGGCTGGACCAGACGTACGGGTCGGGGATGAACGGCTTCTTCGCCGCGACCTCCGCCTTGAGCTCCTCCACCACCTGGTTGAGCTTCTCGAGGTCATCGTCGGTGCGGTGCATCGCGAGCAGGCGGGCGCACGGCGGCTCGGAGATCATCCGCGCCTCGTAGACGTCGTTGATGGTGGCGCCCTGCATCTGCAGCAGCAGCCCGACGTAGCGGGCGGCGACCGAGGCGTCGGGCGCGACCACCCGGGCACCGCCGCGACTGCCGCGGCGCACGCTGATCAGCGTTTCTGCCTCGAGGATGCGGAAGGCCTCACGCAGCGTCGGTCGGGAAACCCCGAACTGCTCCATGAGCTGGCTTTCGGCCGGTAGGGTCTCACCGGGCTTGAGTTCACCGCGGACGATCTGACGCCGTAGGTGGGTAGCGATCAGTTCGCCGGTCTTTGGAGCCCGTACCACCGTCCCGATCTGGGCGGCCGGGCTGCTTACCGTAGTCACGTCATAATCATATCTGTCACATAACTTAAAAGAGCGAACCGAACGAATTAATTGTGCTGAGATGTCGGCATGGCTATTTTGCCCCTTTTGGCGTGAAGCGCAGCCCGCCGTCTAGCCGGATCGTCTCGCCGTTGAGGTAGACGTTCTCCGCGATCTGCTGCGCGAGCTGCGCGTACTCCTCGGCCCGGCCCATTCGCTTGGGGAACTGGACGGCCGCGCCCCAGTAGGCGTCAAGCTGCTCCGGGTCGGCGTCGCTTGAACGCGGGGGTGAGGAACGTGCCCGGCGCGATCGTCACCACCCGGATGCCGACCGGGGCGAGGTCGCGCGCCAGCGGCAGGGTCATCGCGACGATGCCGCCCTTGGCCGCCGCGTAGGCGGACTGGCCGATGGTCCCGTCGTAGGCGGCGATGGAGGCGGTGTTGATGATCACACCGCGCTCGCCGTGCTCCAGCGGCTCGGTCTTGGCGATGGCGGCCGCCGCCAGCCGGTCGATGTTGTAGGTGGCCGCCAGGAAGATGTCGAGCACCTTGGTGAACGACGCCTGCGGGGCCGGGCGGCTCTCCTTGTCGAGGGTGCGCGGCCCGCCGCCGCCGCCGTGCGCGACCACCGCGATCCGCAGCGGGCCGAGCGAGGCGGCCGCGTCGATCGCCTGCTGCACGCTGTCCTCGTCGGTCACGTCGGTCCGCACGAACAGGGCGCCGTCGCCGAGCTCGTCCGCCACCGCCTTGCCCTTGGCCTCGTCCAGGTCGCTGACCAGCGACCCGTGCGCCGGCCGCGTGCAGGCGGCGGGCGGTAGCGGCGCCGAAGCCACCGCCGCCGCCGGCGATGAGCGCCACTGCTCCCTTGATGTCCATCGTTCCCTTTCGACGGGGCCCGGCTCGGCCTACTCCCGAGCTGTCATAGTTAGCTAATTGCACTATACTAACGTGCTGTGAGAGACCAAGGCCAGGGGGACTCGTGAGCGCCGGCGACAGCACCGAACACGACGAGCTGCGCCAGGTTATCCGCGATTTCCTGCGCGAGCAGTCGCCCAGCAGCGAGGTCCGCCGCCTGATGGAAGCGGGCGAGAGCCGCGACGACCAGGTCTGGTCGCTGCTGTCGGAGCAGCTCGGGCTGACCGGGATCGCGGTGCCCGAGCGGTTCGGCGGGGCCGGCTACGGTCCAGTCGAGCTGGGCATCGTGCTCGAGGAGATGGGCGCCGCCCTGCTGGTGGCACCCTACTTCGCCACCGTCGCCCTGGCCGGGCAGGCGCTGACCGCCTCCGGTGACGAGGAGGCGATGGCGCGCTGGCTGCCCGGCATCGCCGACGGCTCGCTCACCGCCACCCTCGCGGTCGGCGAGGAATCCGGTTCGTGGGACCTGGCCGAGATCGGCTCGACGGCGGTGGCCACCGGGGACGGCTGGTCGGTCACCGGCACCAAGCTCTTCGTCATCGACGGCCACACCGCCGACCTGCTGCTGGTAGTCGCGCAGGCTCCCGACGGCCCCGGCCTGTTCGCGGTGGAGCACGGCGCCCCGGGGGTCACCGCCGCCCGGCTCGACGCGCTCGACCTGACCCGCGCCCTCGCCTCGGTCACCCTGGACGGCGCGCCGGCCGTCCGGCTCAGCGTAGCCGGGACAGCGCCGGCCGGGACACCGCCGACTGGCTGTCAGAGGTGACCGACCTGGCCCTCGCCGCCCTCGCCGCCGAGCAGCTCGGCGGCGCCGCCCGCTGCCTGGACATGGCGGTCGGCTACGCCAAGGTACGCGAGCAGTTCGGCCGCCCGATCGGCTCGTTCCAGGCCATCAAGCACAAGTGCGCCAACCTGCTGCTCGAGGTCGAGTGCGGCCGGTCGGCGGTGTACCACGCATGCGAGGCCGTCGCCGGGGGAGAGCCAGACGCGCTCCCTGTCGGCGGTGCTCGCCTACGCCTACTGCTCGCAGGCGTTCACCCACGCCGCCAAGGAGTGCATCCAGATCCACGGCGGCATCGGCTACACCTGGGAACACGACGCGCACCTGTACCTCAGGCGGGCGAAGTCGTCAGAGCTGCTGTTCGGGCCGCCCGCCCGGCAGCGGACGCGGCTGGCCGAGCTGGCCGGGATCTGAAGGAAGCCGATGACCCTGGAACGCGAGGCGGACGTGACCGTGCCGGAGCCGGACGATGCCTTCCGCGCCCGGCTGCGGGAGTTCCTCGCCACTCACCACCCGGGACGCCCGCCGAAAGACCCGCGCGAGCGCCTGCCCTGGACCAAGGCGTGGCTGGCGACCCTGTTCGACAACGGCTACGCGGGCCCGAGCTGGCCGCGCGAGTTCGGCGGCATGGAGCTGTCCTTCGCCCACCAGATGATCTACACCGAGGAGATGGCCCGGGCCCGGGTGCCCGGCCCGCTCGGCACCGGGCTGAACATCGCCGCGCCCACCATCATCAAGTACGGCCGCCAGGAGCAGAAGGAGCGCTGGCTCGCCCCGATGCTGCGCGGCGACGTGGTCTGGGTGCAGGGCTACTCCGAGCCGGAGGCGGGCTCGGACCTGCCCAGCCTGCGCACCACCGCCCGCCGCGAGGGCGACGAGTACGTCGTCAACGGGCAGAAGGTGTGGACGTCGCACGGCGCCGACGGCGACGTCATCTTCGCCCTGGTCCGCACCGGGACGCGGGAGAGCAGGCAGAAGGGCATCACCTACCTGATCATCGACGCCCACGCGCCCGGCGTGCAGGTCCGCCCGCTGCGCGACCTGACCGGCGGGCACCTGTTCGCTGAGATCTTCTTCGACGACGTGCGGGTGCCGGCCGCGAACCGGGTCGGCGAGGAGAACGACGGCTGGCGGCTGGCCCGCACCAGCCTCGGCCACGAGCGGGCGGCCGGCGCGCTGCTCCAGGCGGCGAACTACCGCCGGGTGCTGACCGAGCTTGAGCAACTCGCCCGCGAGCGCGGCCAGCTAGCCGACCCGCTGGTCCGCGACCGCTTCGTCGACCTCGAGATGCGGGTCAGGATCATCCGCTTCAACGCCGAGCGGACCATCGGCGGCATCCTCGCCCGGGGCGACGCCGGCGCCGCCTCCTCCGTCTCCCGCCTGCTGATCACCGCGTTCGAGCAGGACATCCACGAGTTCGCGGTCGACCTGCTTGGCCCGGCCGGGCTGCTCGGCAAGTCCGCCCCGCAGGCGGTGCAGCGGTCCCGCTGGCTGCTCGGCTTCCTGCGCACCCGGGCCTCCACCATCGGCGCCGGGACCCGTGAGATACAGCTCAACACGGTCGCCGAGCAGGTGCTCGGGCTGCCGCATGACCCCGGCATGCCCCCTCGCTGACAGTGCCCGCCGACGCCGCACGCCGACCCGACCACCCCAGGAGAACCCATGCGGTTTGACTACAGCCAGGAACTGGAGGACTACCGGTCCGCGGTCCGGTCCTTCATCGCGCAGCACGGGCCGGGGCCCCGCAAGCACGTCGGGGTCAGGGCGCCCGACCCCGAGCAGGTCCCGGCGCTGCGCGCCTGGGTGGCGCGGCTGTACGGGGCCGGGTACCTCGGGCAGACCTGGCCGGAGCAGTACGGCGGCCGTCCGGGCGCCACCATCGAGCACGCCTTCATCGTCGCCGAGGAGATCGCCCGCGCCAGGACCTGGGGCGAGATCGGGGCCGGGGCGCTGGCGGCCGGGGCGCTGCTGACCTTCGGCAGCGAGCAGCAGCGCCAGCGCTACCTGCCGCGGATCCGCTCCGGCGAGGAACTGTGGTGCCAGCTCTTCAGCGAGCCGGGCGCGGGCAGCGACCTGGCCAGCCTGAAGACCCGGGCGGTGCTCGACGGGGACCACTACGTGGTCAACGGGCAGAAGGTGTGGACCACCAACGGCCACCACGCCGACCTCGGCTACCTGCTGGCCCGGACCAACCCCGATGTCGCCAAGCAGGCCGGCATCACCGCGTTCGCGCTCGACATGCGGACCCCGGGGGTCGATGTCCGCCCGCTGCGTGAGATCACCGGCACCAGCGACTTCAACGAGGTCTTCCTCGACAACGTGCGCATCCCGGCCGACCAGGTGATCGGCGAGGTCGACAACGGCTGGCGGGTCGCCAACGCCAGCCTCGGCCACGAGCGCAGCAGCGTCGGCGCCCGCGCGGTCGAGCTCTACGCGCAGCTCGACGACCTGGTGGCGCTGGCCCGCAGCACCACCACCGGGAACGGGCAGCCGGCCATCGACGACGGCGCCACCCGCCAGCGGATCGGGCAGTTCGCCGCCCTCGCGCACGTCACCGACGTGATGAGCAAGTCCGTGCAGTCCCGGATCGCCAACGGCACCGAGGACGCGGCCGACAGCCCGCTCACCAAGGTCTTCTACAGCGACGTGAACCTGGCGATGACCGAGTTCGCGGTCGCCCTGCAGGGGGTCGGCGGCCTGGCCGTCGAGGGCGACTCCCGCGCCTACGCGGACGGCTGGTGGCAGGACGCCTTCCTGTACGCCCGGGCCTTCACGATCGCGGGCGGCGCCAACGAGGTGCTCAAGACCGTGGTCGCCGAGCGCGCGCTCGGGCTGCCCCGGGACAAGCGATGACCGCCGGGCCCGCGGCCGGCGGCCGGCGGTACGGCCTGCCGTGGCGCGGGGCCGAGGTCGCCCGCGCGGCCGAGGCAGCCGGCGTCACCGCGTTCACCAGCGGCGAGTTCGTCGACCACGAGGCGTACTCGACCCTCGCCGAGATGGTGCTGCAGACCGAGCGGGCGCTGGTCGGCCCCGGGATCGCCTACGCGTTCGCGCGCACCCCCTACGCCCACGCGGCCGGCATCCGCGGCGCCTGGCGGCACGCGCCCGGGCGGGTCTTCCTCGGCCTCGGCTCCGGCGCGTTCAAGATCAACCGCGACTGGTTCGGGGTCGACGCCGACCGGCCGGTCGCCCGGATGGCCGACCTGGTCGGCGCCATCCGCGCCTGGCTGCAGGCCGAGAACGGGCAGCGGGTCCGTTACGACGGCGAGTTCTACCGGGTCGACGCGGTGGTCGCCGCGCCGGTGCTCGGCCGCATCGACGCCCCGATCCTGATCGGCGCGTTCAACAAGCTGATGGCGTCGGCGGCCGGCCGGACGGCCGACGGGATCATCGCCCACGGCCTGTTCACCCGCACCTGGTGGGACGACGTGGTCCGCCCGGCCGTCGCCAAGGGCGCCGCCCAGGCCGAGCACGACCGCCCCGCCCAGGAGCACGGCTGGGTGATCACCGCCGTCGACGACGACGACCCCGAGCGGGCGGTCAAGGACGCCCGCCGGATGATCGCCTTCTACCTGACGGTCAAGACCTACGACCCCTACGTCGAGCATCACGGCTGGACCGCGCAGGTCGCCGCCGTCCGCGAGGCGTTCGCCAAGCGCGACATCGAGGCGATGACCCGGGCGGTCACCGACGACATGGTGGAGGCGATCGCCGTGTGCGGCAGCACCGCCGACGCGCGGTCCGCGCTGGCCCGCCGCGGCGACTCGCTGGCCCGTGACATCGCCTACTTCGCCCCGCCGTCGTTCATGGTCAGCGACCGCCGCGCCCAGCGTTACGCGCACGCCAGCCTGGCACTGCTTGAAGAAGAGGAAGCGCATGAAGTTCACCGTTGACCACCCCGTCGTCGTCGCGGGCCACGACGAGGCGCTGGTGTCCGCGGCCGGGATGACCCGGGTTGCCCAGGCGGTCGAGGAGTACGGGTTCGACGCGATCTCGTTCAGCGAGCACCCGGCCCCGTCCCTCAAGTGGCTGAGCTCGGGCGGCCACCAGTCGCTCGACCAGACCTCCGCCCTGTCGTTCTGCGCCGCCGTCACCAGCCGGATCCGGCTGATGACCTACCTGATGGTGCTGCCCTACCACAACCCGTTCGCCGCGGCCAAGGCGCTGAGCACGGTCGACGTGCTGTCCGGGGGGCGGCTCACGGTGGTGGCCGGCACCGGCTACCTGCGCTCGGAGTTCCTCGCCCTCAACGTCGACATGGATCACCGCAACGAGCTGTTCGACGAGGGGCTCGAGGTGATGCGGGGCGTGTGGAGCGAGGTCCCCTTCGCCTACACCGGCAAGCACTTCACCGCTCGCGGGGTCGCCTCGCTGCCCGGCCCGGTCCAGGCCGGCGGCCCGCCGGTGCTCATCGGCGGCAACAGCACCCTGGCCCGCGCGCGGGCCGCCCGTAACCAGGGCTGGAGCCCGATCATGGTGGCCCCGGAGGTGACGACGACCTCCCGCACCCCCGGCATCGCCAGCGTGGCCGCGCTGGCCGCGCAGGTCAAGGAGGTCCGCGCCGCGGCGGCCGCGGCCGGCCGCGATCCGGACGCGCTGATCATCCAGGTGCACACCCCGCAGACCGGCTACATGCAGCAGCCCGGCAAGTTCTCGGCCGAGGAGCACCGCGACCACCTCGGGCAGCTCGCCGAGGCCGGGGTGGACTGGTTCGTGCTGCGGCCGCCGGGCGACAGCGTCGAGGGCACCGTCGAGGCGCTGCACCAGTACGCGGAGGCGTTCGTCCGGTGACCGCCGCCGGGGTGGCCGTGGTGACCGGCGGCAGCCGCGGCGTCGGCCAGGGCATCGCCGTCGCCCTCGGTTCCCACGGCTACACCGTGTACGTGACCGGCCGGACGGGGAAGGCGGGGGAGTCGTCCCTGGGCGGCACCATCCACCAGACCGCCGCGGCGGTCTCGGCGGCCGGCGGGACCGGGGTGGCGGTGCGCGTCGACCACCGCGACGACGACGAGGTCGAGGCGTTCTTCGCCCGGGTCGGCCAGGAGCAGGGCCACCTCGACATCCTCGTCAACAACGCGGCCCTGATCCGCGACGAGCTGCAGAGCGACCTCCCGTTCTGGCGCAAACCGCTCGCCGCCAGCGTCGACCTGCTCGACGTGGGCCTGCGCAGCGGCCTGGTCGCCAGCTACCACGCGGCCCCGCTGCTGATCCGGGCGGACCGCGGGCTGGTGGTGTTCACCTCGGCCCCCGGTGCCGTGCGCTACCAGTACGGCCCCGCCTACGGCGCGCACAAGGCGGGCATGGATAAGTTCGCGGCCGACATGGCGGTCGACTTCCGGCCGTTCGGCGTGGCCGCGGTGTCGATCTGGATGGGAGCGGTGCTGACCGAGCGGCTGCGGCAGATCATCGACCGCGACCCCGGGCTCGCCTACCTTGACGACATCGCCGAGACGCCGGAGTTCACCGGGCACCTCATCAGTGCGCTGGCGGCCGACCCGGATGTCCTCACGCTCAGCGGGCGCACCCTCATCGGGGCCGAGCTGGCCCGGCAGTACGGGATCAGCGACGCCGGCGGGCGGCAGCCGCCCTCGGTCCGCGAGCTGATGAACGTGGCGCCAGCCGAATACCAGGGAAAGGCCGGAAAATGACCGAAGACCAGCTCAAGGAGCTGCTCGAGGACGTGCGTTACCTCAAGGACCGGCAGGCGATCCTGGACGTGGTGATGCGGCACGCCCGCGGCCACGACCGGCACGACAAGGAGCTGATGAACAGCTGCTTCTGGGACGACGGGGCCGACGAGCACGGCCAGTTCGTCACCCCGGGGCCGGAGTACGGCGACTGGGCCAACGCGACCCACAGCCACGGTTTCTACCTGCACATGCACAACATCACCAACCACACCTGCGAGATCGACGGCGATACCGCGCACTGCGAGAGCTACGTGATCGGGGCGCTGCTGCCCAAGTCCGCCCCCGGCCGGGCCAAGTTCGTGAGCGGGCGCTACATCGACCGGCTGGAGCGGCGGGACGGCGAGTGGAAGATCGTGGTCCGCCGCACCTCGATCGAGGTGGAGAGCGAGGGCGAGGCGAAGTGGCCGGAGAACGACATCAGCGCGACCTTCCCGCGCGGCGCGTGGGACACCGGGGACCTGTCCTACGCGCGCCCGCTGCTGCTTGACTCGCCGTCACCGCGCTGGGACGGCACGACCCGCTGAGCGGCCCGGCCGCCAGGCCGGGCTGGCCCGGCCTGGCGGCCGGGCCAGCCGGATTACCGCTAATCGAGCGGCCGGGAACGGCGTGGGCGAGATCGTTCCCCAGGCGTTGGAGAACAGGCTCGGCTGCTCGGCCGGGGCGACGCTGAACTCCGTCGTGCGCTGCTGCAGCTCGGCCAGGTCGGCGGAGATGCGCCGTGCCCGTTCGATCAGCAGCGGCGCGTAGCGGTCAAGCGGCGCCACGTTTTCCGCGTCGCACAGTGACAGCCCGCCGGTGATCCGGTTCCCGCCGTCGAATATCGGCGCGCCGATGCACGACTCGCCGCCGAGCGGGCCGTTGCGAACGCTCGACAGCCCGCCCCGCATCCGCACCGTCGCCAGTTCGCGGTGGACCGCCACCGAGTCGACCCGCGAGCGAAGCCGCCCCAGCAGGGCATCGAGGAACTCGGGGTCGACGTAGGCCAGCGTCGCCTTGCCGACCGCGGTCAGGTGCGCGGGCAGCGACCCGCCCACCCGCGAGGGGACGACCGACGCTCCGCTGCCGATCTTGTCGAGGTAGCGGACGGCGGCCCCGTCCAGGACCGCCAGGTGCACGATAAGCCCGGTGGTAGCGGCCAGGATCTGGATGTGGGGTGCGGCGACCGCCCGCAATTGAGATTCTTCGTTGGCCCGCGACGGCAGCCGGTTGGCGCGCCAGCCGAGGCGGTAGCCGGTGATGCTGTGCTGCACCCAGCCCAGCTGCACGAGCTGTTCCAGGATTCGATGAGCGGTCGACCGGGGAAGCCCGGTCGAGGTGGCGATGTCCTGCAGGCTCCGGCTGCAGTGCGAGCTGTCGAACGTGTCGAGGATCGCCGTCATGCGCGAGACCATCGACGATGTCGGCTTCCATATCTCTTCCGGAGGTGGCATCTTCGCCTCCCTGGTCCCGAGGTACATCAGCGGGGGTGTGTCTCCTGGTAAGGGACGGGCACCGCCTGAGTGCTGCTTACTGACCGTGATCTGGGTCATATCTACATCAGTTATAACAGATAACGATATGCGGATCTAGATTGTGATTTCCCGGTACTCCCGGTAGGTGGAAGCGGCGCTGGCGGCCTCGCCGGTTCGCGCCTAGCGTCGTCGGCGGCACCCACTGGCACAGGAGACACACATGCCGAAGCTCGCGGACCCGAAGCTCGCGGACAAGGTCGCGGTCGTCACCGGCGCGACGTCCGGGATGGCCCTGGCGGCCGCCAAGGCGCTGAGCGACGAGGGCGCCCACGTCTACATCACCGGCCGCCGGGCGGAGATGCTGCAGCGGGCGGCGGCGGAGATCGGTCCCAACGTCACCCCCGTGCAGGCCGACTCGGGTGACCTGGCCGCGCTCGACCGCCTGGCCGAGACCGTGCGCCAGGGCCACGGCCGGGTGGACGTCCTGTTCGCCAGCGCCGGCTACGGCGGCGGCGGGCAGCCGCTCGGCGCGGTGACGCAGGAGTCGTTCGACCGCATCTTCGGCGTCAACGTGCGCGGCACCCTGTTCACCGCCCAGACGCTGCTGCCGCTCATGGGCGACGGCGCCTCCATCATCCTCAACGGGTCGGCCGGGTCAGACCGCGGGCTGCCCGGCCTGAGCCTCTACTCGGCCAGCAAGGCGGCGCTGCGCTCGTTCGCGCGCACCTGGGCGGCTGAGCTGGCGCCGCGCGGAATCCGGGTCAACGTGATCGTCCCCGGCCCCACCGACACCGCTGCCTTCGCGGGCACGTCCGAGGAGGCCAAGCAGGGCTACGCCACCGTGATCCCGCTGGGCCGCCTTGGCCAGCCGGAGGACATCGGCAAGGCGGTGCTGTTCCTGGCCAGCTCGGACGCTAGCTTCGTGACCGGCTCGGCGATGTACGTCGACGGCGGGTACGCCCAGGTCTGAGTAAGCGAGGTCTAAGCAGCGACCTGAACCCACTTGCCGTCACTGGCGGCCGACTCGCGGATCGCGTCGATCACGGCCATGTTGGCGACACCGTCGGCGAACGTCGGCGGGCGGGGGTCAGCCGGCACCGGCCTGCCCGCGATCAGGTCCCGCAGCGTCTCGTACATGCGGGTGGCTGGCCCGATCTCGGTGCCGCTTGACACCATCCGGTCGTAGGCGGTGCCCCCGGCCCGCGACGGCGGCGCGTACCCGGGCAGCACCAGGTCGTCCGGGACCGGCAGCGTGCGGGTGCCGGCCGCGTCCGCCACCTTCACGTCGGGGCCGTCGATCCACAGTGACCCCGTCGTGCCGACAATCCGGGCCAGGTGGATCGGCTCGCCGAAGTCCACCGCCGAGCTCTGCAGCACGCCGTCGACTCCCGTCCTGGTCCGGAACCGGACCGAGAAGCTGCCCTCGGACGTCCAGCCGCGCTCGGCGGCGACCGGCAGGGCCGCGCTCACCCCCTCGAACTCGCCCAGGGTGACCCGAACCTGGTCGATGACGTGCGGCCCGTACGCCCCCAGCCAGCCGCCTCCCTGGCCGGCGTCGCTGAACCAGCCCGGCACCTCGTCGCCCGGGCCGGCCAGCATCGGCATCTGCAGCATGAAGGCGGCCAGCCGCGGGGTGCCGATCACGCCGCCGGCGACCGCCCGGGCCGCCAGCGCCTGCACCGGTCCCCAGCGGAACTCGGCCCCGAACAGGTGCACCACCCCCGCCCGCTCCGCCGCCCGCAGCAGCTCGGCCGCCTGGTCCTGGTCGCGGGTGAAGGGCTTCTCGCACACCACGTGCTTGCCGGCCGCGATGGCCTGCAGCGCCAGCGGTGCGTGGGTATGCGGCGGGGTCGCGATCACTACCACGTCGGCGTCCGGCCGGGCCAGCGCGTCGGCCAGCGACGTCAGCGGGCTGGCGACGCCGACCCGGGCGGCCCGCTCGGCCGTGCGCTTCTCGTCCCGCCCGACCAGGGCCACCACGTCGAACCCGGCTCGGCGCAGCGACTCGACGTGGGTGACGCACCCGAAGCCGGTCCCGACCACAACGGCGCCAGTCATGACTGCTCTCCTTCTGTCTCCGGCGCCGCGGGCGCGGCGCCGTCGCCGCTTCCCGCGGCATGGGTGGCGGCGAGGTAGCCGAACACCGTGGACGGGCCGACGGTAGCCCCCGCCCCGAGGTACTTGCGCCCCATCACCGAGGCGGTGCAGTTACCAGTCGCGTAGAGGAACGGGATCGGCTGGCGGTCGGCGCCGAGCACCCGAGCGAACTCGTCGGTAAGCAGGCCGCCGTTGGTCCCCAGGTCGCCCGGGTACATCGCGACGGCGTAGAACGGAGCCTGGGCGATCGGGCCGAGCGAGGGGTTGGGCTTATGCGCCGGGTCACCCTGGTACTTCTCGTGGTCGCCTTCACCACGGTGGAAGTCCTCGTCGACTCCGGTCGCCGCGAACTGGTTGAACCGCCGCACCGTCTCGGCGAGGCCGCCGGGGTCGATGCCGCAGTCCCGGGCGAGCTGCTCAACCGTGTCAGCGCGCTTGATCGCCCCCTGGTCGATCCAGTCCTGCGGGGTCCGGCCGGCCGGGAACCAGCCGAAGGTATAGCGGGCGCGGTTCCACGAGTCGATGATCAGCCAGGACGGAATGGCCCCGCCGGCCGCGACCTCGCGGGCGAACATCGACTGCCCGGCCTCCTGGTACGCCACCGCCTCGTTGAAGTAACGGTTCCCGCCGGCGTCAACGATGATCGACCCGGGCTTGGACCGTTCCCCGAGGGACATCGAGGTGGTGCCGTCGGGCCGCCGCCAGCCCGGCATCCACCAGGCTTCGTCCATGAGGTCGGTGGCGGCGCCGTGTTCCATCGCGGCCCGGATGACCTCGCCGGTGTCACCCGGGTTGGCGTTGGTCCACTCGGGCCGCCCGGCGGGCTTGCCCCCGGCGACCTCCTCGCGCATCTGCTGGTTGTGCGCGAAGCCTCCGCTGGCGAGGAGCACCCCGCTGCGCGCGCGCACCCGCAGCACCCGTCCGTCCCGGCGGATCAGCGCCCCGGTCACCGCGCCGTCCTCGACCACGAGGTCCTCCAGGGCCGACTCGGGCCAGACCGGGACGCCCCGGGCCACCAGCGTCGCGAGCAGGCTCCCGATCAGCGCGGCGCCGTTGGTCAGGTACTTCTTCCGGCGCAGCCGGGCGGCGGTGGTGCGCAGCCCGACCCGGGCGGCGACCCGCATCCCCCGCAGCGTGCGCAGGGTGGACACCTTGGCCGCCTCGCCGGTGAACATGAGCAGCGGAGCCGCCACCGCGGGCCGGAGCCTGGCCTGGAGCGGGCCGAGCTTGCCCGCGTCGAACAGCTTCGGCTCGAACGACCTCCCGCGGGCGCTGCCCCCGGTTACCCCGCGCACCCCGGAGTAGTAGTCGCTGTAGCCGGGGCAGCGCCTGAACCGCAGCCCCTCGGCCTCCAGGAACTCCACCATCTCGCTGCCCGCGTCGAGGTAGGCCTCGCGGCGGGCGGCCGATGACGCGGGGCCGGCGTCGCCCACCACCGAGGCGAAGTACGCGAGCCCCGCCTCCCGTGAGTCAGCCACCCGCTCGCGCCGCATCAGCGGGTTGTTCGGTATCCAGATCATCCCGCCGGACATGCCGGTCGAGCCGCCGATCTTGTCCGACTTCTCGCAGACGATGACTTCCCGGCCAAGCGCGCTGGCCCGCAGCGCGCCGACCAGGCCGCCGCCGCCGCTGCCGATGACGAGGAAGTCGGTGGAGACGTCCCAGGTCGTCATTGCTATCGCCACCCTCGGGTTGAGGCCGGGCGGTACCGGGCCGCGGCATCGCCGCGGCCCGGTACCGCCAGCCGGCTAGCCGACCTTCTCGACCGGGACGAAGTTGCCCAGCGTTGCGTTCTGCAGGGCGACCACCTGCCCGTTCTTAACGATCGCGGGGGCCCACTGGTTGTTGAACAGCCGCGGCAGGGTGGGATCGGGGGCCGGCTTGGTGAAGTTCACCGGCGGGATCTGGCCGCCGGCGTCGAAGTCGGTGATCTTCTTGAGTGAGGCCAGCAGCGTCGTCCGGTCGACCGTGGTCAGCCCCTGGGCGGCCGTCTGCAGCAGGTCCATGGTGATCCAGCCGCCCTGCGCCCAGCCGTCCACGTTGGCCGACTGGCCGACCGCGGCCATCTCGGCCCGGTACTGGGTCGCGCCCGGCACCGACGCGCTGGCCGGCGGCAGGTACGCCTGCGACTCGATCAGCACGCCGTTAGCGGCCGAGCCGGCCGCCTGGATGGTCGACGCGACCATCGAGCCCGCGTTGGAGACGAACGGCGCGGTGATGCCGAGCTGCTGCCGGACCTTGAACGCCGCGATCGCCTGGTTGGGGGCCACCGCGAGCACGACCGCGTCGGCGCCCTGGGCCGCCGCGACCACCTCAGACGACACGTCGGTCGCGTTGCCTGGCACGTCGACCGTGCGGATCATGTCCGGGCAGCCGAAGCCCTCAAGCGCCTTGTTGTCGTAGGCGGGCACGCCCGCGGCCGCCGGGCCCTGGATGAGCAGCAGCGAGACCTTCTTGTAGCCCAGCTTGCACGCCATCACCGGCTCGCCCGGGCCGAGCTGCACCCCGCTTGGCACCACCGCGAAGGTGGTCGCGCCGTTCAGGTCACTGGGGTAGGAGGTCGACGGGATGCTCGGCAGGCCGCCCGCGGCGAAGATGGTGCCGGGAGTTCCCTCGGCGACGCCGCCGCCCACCGCCGCGATCACGCTCTTGTTGCTGACCGCCTGGTTGGCGCAGGTGTTGACCGCGTTGGGGTCGTAGTTGCTGATGCAGTAGATCACGCCCAGCTTGTCACCGGCCGCGCCAAGGCCGCCGGCGCAGTTGATGGCCTGGACCCGGGCTTGGATGGCGGCCCGCAGACTGGGCTGGCTGACCTGCAGCGCCGGGGCCTCCTCGAGCAGCGCCATGATGTTGACCGTCGGGCCGGCCGGGGTCTTGCAGCCGGCGGAACCGCCGGCCGCGGCGGCGGAACTACTGGCCCCGCCCGCGGCCGCCGGGGCGGCCGAGGTGGCGGACGAGGTGGAGCTGGCCGTCGAGCTACCCGAGCTGCTGCACGCGGCGAGCAGTGCCAGCACTGCCGCCGCGATCACGGCGAAGAACCACGAACGTCGGTTTCTTCCCATCGACTCTCCTGGAGTTGGTCTAGTGCGATCTAGCGCGGCAGCGGCTCAGGCGTCTCCTGGCGCTGCGCGATGAAGTTCTGAACCGCCGCAAACGTAAATCGCGGCCGAGAGCAGGGGGAGCAGCACTCCCGCTAGGTGGAACAGCGACCGGCGCAAGGCCGGCCACAGTGCTAAAAAACGACTGCCGCAGTGGCCGCCAAGCGCAGGAGCAGGGAGTCTAAGGTGACGCTGTTTTTTCAGTTCGCGGTGCTTGGCCTGGGGGCCGGCGGCGCGTACGCGATCGCGGGCGTCGGGCTGACCCAGATTTACCGGGGCTCCGGCGTGCTGAACCTGGCCCACGGGGCGATGGCGTTCTTCTCCGCGGTGCTCTTCGTCTGGGCGTACCAGGTCTGGCACCTGCCGTTCGTGGTCGCCGCCGTGGTCGCGGTGGTGGCGGCGGCGCTCATCGGCGCGCTGGTCGAGCTGCTGGTGATGCGCAAGCTGCGCGACGCCGCCCCGCTGGTGCGGATCATCGCCACGCTGGGCGTGATGGCCGTGCTCGAGCAGGCCGTCCCGCTGATCTTCGGCGGGAACTTCCAGAACCAGAGCGTGAACTCGTTCTACCCCAGCGGCGCGATCAAGCTGGGGTCCTCGGTCGGCCTGACCTACGACCGGATCATCGTGGTCGGCGTCACGCTGGTGCTTGGCGTGGTGCTGCGGGTGGTCATGTCCGGCACCAAGTTCGGGCTGGCGACCACCGCCGGGGCCGAGAACCCGCTGGTCGCCTCCACCATGGGGGTCAACACCAAGCTGGTCGGGCTGCTGAACTGGGTAATCGGCTCGGGCCTGGCCGGACTGGCGGGCGTGCTGCTGGTGCCGATCCTGGGCTCGCTGACCCCGAACCCGCTGGTGCTGCTGATCATCCCGGTGCTGGCGGCGGCGATGATCGGCCGGTTCTCCTCCTACGCCCTGACCATCGGCGGCGGCCTGCTCATCGGCATCGGCCAGAGCCTGCTGGTGGAGTACCAGACGCAGATCTTCGGCCAGAAGCTCAGCGGCGGCTGGCCGGACGCCCTGCCGTTCCTGATCATCATCGTCATCCTGGTGGCGGGCGGCACCACCTTCCCCCGGCGGGGCGAGCTCGCCAGCCGGCTGCCCCGGGTCGGCCGGACGACGGTCAGCCCGTGGGTGGGGGTCGTGGTCAGCGTCGCCGCGGCCGCCCTGATCTTCGTCTGCTCCAACCAGCTGGCGACCCAGTTCGCCACCATGGCGGCGGTCGGCATCGTGGGGCTGTCGCTGGTGGTGATCACCGGGCTGGCGGGCCAGACCGCCCTCGCCCAGCTGTCGATCTCCGGCATCGCGGCGATGATCGCGGCCGCGCTCAGTCACAGCTTCGGCTGGCCCTTCCTGGCCGTGCTGGTCGTCGGTGTCGCCGCGGGCGCGGCGGCCGGGATCATCTTCGCCCTGCCGGCCTTCAGGACCAGGGGGCCGACGCTGGCCATCGCCACCCTCGGGGTGGGCTACGCGCTGGAAAGCGTGCTGTACACCAACGGCAACCTCACCCTGTCCAACATCTACGGCGGCACGCCGGTCAAGTCACCCTCGATCTTCGGGCTCAGCATCGACGGGGCGGCCCACCCGCAGCGTTACGCCGCCCTCGTGGTGCTGCTGCTCGGCCTGATCGCGGTCGGCGTCTCCAACCTGCGCGCCAGCCCCACCGGCCGTCGCCTGCTGGCGGTGCGCAGCAGCGAGCGCGCGGCCGCCTCGGCCGGGATCGGCCTCGCCCGCTCCAAGACGGCCGCGTTCGTGGTCGCGTCCGCGATCGCCTCCGTCGGCGGCGTGCTGCTGGCGTTCCAGAACGACTCGGTGACCTACGACGCCTATGACATCCTCAACTCGCTGAACCTGGTCATCTTCACGCTCATCGGCGGAGTCGGCTACATCCTGGGCCCGCTGTTCGGCGCGCTGATCTCCCCCTCGGGCATTTTCACCTTCATCTTCTTCGGCCACGAGGCGGTGCAGCGCTGGCTGATCACCATCGGCGGGGTGGGGCTGATCATGTCCCTGATCTACAACCCCGACGGGCAGATGGAGCAGCTCGGCGTGCTCTGGCACAAGGTCTGGCCCAGGATCTGGCGCCGCGGCGGGCCAGCCAGGGAGCGGGTGGGGGCACCGCTGCCGGCCCGGCCCAAGGCCGCGCTCGAAGTGCACGGCCTGACCGTCGGGTACGGTGTCGTCACCGCGGTGAAGGAGCTGAACCTCACCATCGAGCCGGGGCGCATCGTCGGCCTCATCGGACCGAACGGCGCGGGCAAGACCACCGCCATCGACGCCATCTCCGGGTTCGTGAAGCCGCGGGCCGGGAGCATCAGCCTCGGCGGGCGGGACCTGTCCGAGGCCTCCACCAACGCCCGTGCCCGGGCCGGCCTGGGGCGCACCTTCCAGACGGTGGAGCCGTTCGACGACCTGACCGTGGCCGAGAACCTCGCGGTCACGCTCGAGCCGGTGCGCTGGTGGCACTGGGCCACCGACCTGTTCCGCCGGCGCAAGGTGGCGCTGCCGGCCTCGGTCCGCGAGCAGGCCCGGGTCCTCGGCCTGCAGGACCTCGACGTCGAGCCGGCCTCGCTGTCCCAGGGCCAGCGCCGGCTCCTCGGCGTCATCCGCGCCATCTCGGCCCGCCCGGCGGTGCTGCTGCTCGACGAGCCCGCGGCCGGACTCAACCGGGCCGAGACCGAGCACCTGGGCCAGGTCCTGCGCCAGCTCGCCACCGAGTCCGAGACCGGCATGCTCCTGGTCGAGCACGACCTGAGCATGGTCACCGCGATCTGCGACCAGGTGGTCGCGATCAACTTCGGTGAGACGATCTTCGACGGCACCGTGACCGAGGCCGTCAACGACGCGACCATCCGCTCGGCCTACCTGGGCGAGTCCGAGACAGCGACGACCTGAACGGGTGCCTCCCATGACATCAGTGCTGACCAACCCGGTCCTGTCCACCACGGGCCTGCACGCCGGCTACGGCCGCACCGAGATCCTGCACGGCCTGGACCTGCGGGTGGGCGAGGGCGAGATCGTCGCCATACTCGGGCCGAACGGTGCGGGCAAGACGACCACCCTGCTCGCGCTGGCCGGCGTGATCGCCTCGACCGGCACGGTCGAGCTGTTCGGCCAGCCGGCCGCCGGCGACGTCCACCAGCGCACCCGGTCCGGCCTGGCGTTCCTGCCGGACCAGCGGGGCATCATCCGGGCGCTGACCGTGCTGCAGAACCTCCGGCTGGCCGGCGTGTCACCGGAGGACGCCTACAGCGTCAGTCCTGAGCTCAAGGCGCTGAAAGACCGCAAGGCGGGCGACCTTTCCGGCGGGGAGCAGCAGATCCTGGCGCTGACCCGGGCGGTCGCACTGCGGCCGAAGCTCATCCTGGCCGACGAGATCTCGTTCGGGCTGGCTCCCATCGTCGTCACCCGGATGTTCCGCCTGCTGCGGACCGTGGCCAGCCAGGGCGTCGCCGTCCTGCTAGTCGAGCAGTTCGCCCACCTGGCGCTGGAGCTGGCCGATCGCGCCTACGTGCTGCAGCGCGGCACGGTCGCGCTGGAAGGGCGCGCCGCGGACCTGCTGGCCGACATCGAGTCGGTCGAGAAGTCCTACCTGGGCACCGACTACAACCGCTCGTAACAGCGACGCGGGCGCGACCACCGGTCGCGCCCGCGTTACCCAGAAAATCATCAGCCCGAACGGGTGCGGCTGACTCCTCAGTCCTCGCGGAAGATGTACCGGTCGGCCACCCGGTGGTGGTTGTAGATGGTCATCTCCTGCACCTCGCTGAGCCGGTGGCCGTCGTAGCTGGGCGCGTGCATCCCGACCGTGACGTGCTTGGCGTTCCACATGTCCTGCATGAACACGTCGCCCAGGTCGGCCTGGGTGGGGTCGTCGAAGTGCTGGCGCTCGAAGTCGGCGCGCTTGTCGTAGTCCGCCTCCGGCACCTGCTCGAGCGCGAAGATCTCGAAGGTGCAGCTGTCCGGGTCGCCCAGCACCGGGCGCGCGCGGTAGCCGAAGGCCGACCCCTGGTTAGGCAGCAGGATCAGGTTGGGGAACACGTTCCAGGCGGTGCCGGCGTTGGCCCACTGCTCGGGCGTGATCTCCCGCCAGTCATAGCCCGCCTTGATCGCGATGTCGCGGTACAGCTCGAGGAACTTACCGTAGACGTTGCCGTCCGCGTCCAGCTCGGCCGTCATGAGCTGCTGGGCGGCCTGGTAGCTGACCGGGTTCTCCAGCCCCTTCATGTCGTCGTAGATGTACTGCACGCTCATCGCGAAGCTGACCCGCGGGTCCTCGATGTTGTCGGTGCCCCGCGACTCCGGCGTCTTGACCGAGTCGGGCTGGACGTCCTTCTTCCGGCCCACCGCCGAGTAGTGCGAGTGCCGCTCGTAGGTGGTGGTCGGCGAGAACAGCCGGTTATCGATCTCCTTGAGCGTGGCCAGGTTCAGGTTGTGCTTGTCGGACCGGGTGAGCTGGGGGTGCGTCCCGACCGTGTGGTACGCCTCGAGGAACCCGTCGAGGGCGGTCTTCCAGTTGCACGGCACCGGGAAGCTCTTCCACCACTTCACCCGCATGTTCTCGAACTGGAACGGCGCGAAGTGCTGCGGGATCGGCGCGAGGTAGTCGAGCAGCGGCTCGGCTGTCGGGTCCATGTTGATGAAGACGAACCCGCCCCAGGTCTCGCAGCGCACCGAGATCAGGCTCCAGTTGTCGGACGCGATCGGGTCGAACTCCTCCTGGTCGAGGATGAGCCGGATCGTGCCGTCCAGGTTCCAGCGCCAGCCGTGGAACGGGCAGATGAACGTGCCGACGCGGCCGCATCCCTCCACCAGCCGGGTACCGCGGTGCCGGCACGAGTTGTAGTAGGCCTTGATCGAGTCGGCCGAGTCGCGGATGACCACGATCGAGTAGGCGCCGAGCTCGTACTCGACGTAGCTGCCGACCCGGGTCAGTTCCTCCTCCCGGCAGACCATCAGCCAGGTGCGGGTGAACAGCTTGTCGAACTCGAGCTCCTGGAACTCCGGGTCCAGGTACCGGCTCTTGGGGATGAAGCCCCGGCTGAGCCGGTATTTCTCCGGGACCTTCTCCGGGGGCACGTCGCCCGGGAACGAGGGCGTAACACCCTTGAGCTTGTCTGGTTCGGTCGCCGCAGTCACGCGATGGGCTCCTTCAGCGGTTCAGCTTTCTTCCACTGTGCGGCTGCGTTCCCCGCTGCGTCCATACCCCGTCCCGGCCACCGGGAGTTGCTGATTTACTCTGCCCCGGGACATGTTTAAGGTGCGGTTAGTAGATCCGACAACGCCTTGGGGGTCACCGTGCCTGCGACTAACAGCCCTAGCTGGGACGAGGTTTTCGACGTCGTGGTAGTCGGCAGCGGCGGCGGTGCGCTGACCGCCGCCCTGGTGGCCAGCAACGGCGGCGCCAGCGTGCTGGTGGTCGAGAAGGACGAGTTCATCGGCGGCACCACCGCGGTGTCCGGCGGGGACATGTGGGTGCCGCTCAACCGGCACATCGCCGGCTCCGACCGCCGGGAAGACGCGATCGCCTACGTCACCCGGCTCTCGGACGGCCGGGCGAGCGATCCCTCGCTGATCGAGACCTACGTCGACAACGCCCACCTGGCGGTGGAGTACCTGGAGGAACACACCGGCTACGTGAGCCGGTCGGCCGGCTGGCTGCACGACTACTACTCGGTCATCGGGGACCGCATCCCCGGCGTCAAGCAGTTCTCCCGCAGCGTGTCGCCGGCGCCGTACCCGGCCGGGGCCGAGCTGGGCGAGCTGGCCAAGCTGGTCAACTACGGCCCGTGGATCCCCCCGGTCGAGTTCACCTTCATCGAGCAGCGCGAGGGGCTCGACACCCCCGAGGAAGTGGAGCGGCGGCGCCGCGAGGGCATCCGGGCCCGGGGCGGCGGCCTGATCGCCCCGCTGTTCAAGGCGCTGCTCGACCGGGGCGTGGAGGTCCGCACCAAGAGCCCGGCCAGCCGCCTGGTCACCGACGAGGCCGGCGCGGTCATCGGCGTGCTGGCCGGCCCGGCCGGCCAGGAGAAGCGCATCGGCGCCCGGCGCGGGGTCGTGCTGGCCTGCGGCGGCTTCGAGTGGAACAAGGAAATGGTCAAGACCTTCATCGGCTACGAGGTGCAGCCGATGTCGCCCTGGATGAACACCGGTGACGGCCACCAGATGGCGATGGAAGTGGGCGCCAAGCTGGGCAACATGACCTCGTTCTTCAGCTACGGGGTGGTCTACGAGCCGTTCGAGAAGGGGCGCGACGGGAACCCGCTCCCGCAGATGATCATGGGCCTCGGGGCCGGGTCCATCATCGTGAACCAGCAGGGAAAGCGCTTCATGCACGGCGGTTACACCTACAACGACTTCTCGCACCCCTTCGGGTTCTTCGACCAGCGCAACCCGGGCTACACCAACAAGGCGCCGGCCTGGGTCATCTTCGGCTCCGAAGTCCTGAAGAACGGGGTCATGGGGGTCAAGCCCGGGATCGCGCTCGACCTTCAGGTGCCGGAAGGGCAGGCGGCACCGGACTGGGTGGCGCTGGCGGACTCGGTCCGCGAGCTGGCCGAGCAGACCGGCATCGACCCGGACGCCCTGGAAGAGACCGTGGAACGGTACAACCACTACGCGGCCAGGGGCGAGGACCCCGACTGGGGCGATCCCGGCCAGGCCGCTGTGCTGACCGGCCCCGACACAGTCAACGTCACGCCGATCGCGGGGCCGCCGTACGGGGCGATCCAGCAGTGGCCCGGCACCATCGGCACCAACGGCGGCTGCCGCATCGACGCCGACGCCCGGGTGCTCGGCAACCGGGTCCCGGTCATCGACGGGCTCTACGCGGCCGGCAACACCTCCGCCTCGGTGCTCGGCTGCACCTACCCCGGCGGGGGCGGCTGCATCGGGCCCAGCGTGACCATGGGCTACCGGGCCGGGCGTCACCTGGCGGCCGCGCCGAGCCGGGACATCGGCTAGTCCCGGCCCGGTCCCGGCTCGTCTGCTTGCACCGGTCTGGCTGTGCTTAGCGGTTCGACTGGGCCGCCAGCTCGGCGAACATCGCGCTACTGTCCGGCCCGAGCTCCATCACCTCGATGAAGTGCCCCAGCGTGTCGGAGGCGTCGAGGTAACCGAAGCGCACGTCGCCGCTGACGCCGAACTGCGCCCACTGCCTGCCGCTGGCCGCGACGACCGCGGACGCCGCGTCGAAGTCGTCGATGCGGAAACCCAGGTGATGCAGGGTGGCCGGGACACCGGGCCGGATGACGCCCCGGTAGAGCTCGACCGCGCCGTCCAGCGGGCGGATGATCTCCAGGTTGGTATCCCCCGCGTTGACCAGGGCCACGTCGATGAGCCATTCATCCGCCGTCTCGCCGCCGACCTTCACCCAGGACCCGGGGGCGGCGTCGGGGTTAGCCCGGCCGAGCGACGAGCGGTAGTGCCGCATGCACTTGACCGTCCCGAATTCGGACTCGAGGTAGTCCGCGGCCGCGTCCATGTCGTCGGTCACGTACCCGAACTGCAAGAAGTTGCGCATGAGATCAGCCAGCGATCGCATCAAGGCCTCCTAGTCGCGAAGTCCGCTGCGGCGAACGTAACCGCTGAGCCGGGCCGGCCACCCGCGACTTTCCACTCAGCGAGACCGCTACCGGACAGCGAAACCGCCCAGGAGGAGGAGATCGTCGCCGGGCGACGGAATGCCTCGCCCGGCCGGGCCTGGCCTACTGCGCCTGATCGGGCACCGCGGCCAGGTCCCTGGCCAGCAAGAGCGTTACCCCGCCCGCGCTCCAGCGCCGGCTGTCGCGGATCGGCGTGTCCTTGTCCGCGATCGGCCCGAGCGCCATGATCCCCGAGCGCAGGACCGAGGCGTAGAGGTCTTCCGGCGGCGGGATCAGGCCGATCTCCCGGCGGAACTGGATTTGCTTGGGAGCGGACGGGGCGATCTCGGCTGCCAAGCGGTCCTTCCAGGTCACCCGCCAGATCCAGGCGACGAAAGCGATGCGGGCGGCCAGCAGCTTCCGCTCGGTGGCCGTTTCGCTGGCCGCGGTTACGGCGACCGACGCCAGCCAGCGCCAGGGCTTGCGGTCAATCTCCAGGTAGGGGTCGTCGCCCGGCGCCGCCATGATCCCGGGCCGGTTCCTGAACAGGCTCTCACCAGTCAGCGGCGGATAACCGCCGGCGACGGCGAGCGCGAGCGCGGCCTGGTTAGCCGCGGACGAGTCGTCGTGGTCGATGGCCGTTTCGAGCGGTCGCAGTCGCTCGTCACACGTGCGCAGGTCCGCGTCGGTCACCGAGCCGCGGTCGGCCCCGGGCGCGACGGCGTTAGCCGGTACGGCGGTGCTAGCTGGCACGGCGGTGCTAGCTGGTACGGCGGTGCTAGCTGGAACGGCGGTGCTAGCTGGTACAGCGGTGCTAGCTGGTGCCTCGGAGGCGGGCATCGGAGCCGGAGGCGGAACGGTGGAGGCTGCCCGTGCGGTTGTGTCGTGAAGTCTGGTGAACAGGCCCATGCATCCCCCTGATCAACGCCTAGCGAAGTGTCCCCTGACCCTCCACGGATACGGTAACAGAAAGTTATGCAATTGATCCATTCTGTAGCTGCAGGTAATCGGTGTCGCACGGCACCTGCCAGGCGGCCCGTTAGCCGAACGCGGCGCGGCGGATCGCCCGGGCCGGGTGCTCCTCCGGCAGGTACGGGCCGTTACCGGGAAACAACTTCTCGCGGAGCGTCCCCGCGCGGTACGCGTCCTGCATGAGGCCCCGCTGCCGCAGCACCGGCGCGACGTGGTCCACGAAGTCCTCGAACGTGCCCGGGGAGACGACGTACTGCACGTTGAGGCCGTCGCAGCCCGCGTCCTGCCAGGCCTCGATGTGGTCGGCGACCTGCTCCGGCGTGCCGACCACGCGCAGGTTGCCGAACCAGCGGACCAGTTCGCCGATCGTCAGGTCCGGCCGCGGCGACATCGCGATCAGGTCGGCCACGATGCCCTCCTGGCCTTCCGGCCGCTTGGCGATCTCGCTGACCGGCTCCTTCGGGTCGAGCTGGCCGAAGTCGTAGTTCAGGAAGACGCTCTGCTTGGCCAGGTTGGCGTCAATGCTCTGGAAGTCGGTGATCGACTCGTGCAGCCGCCGCGCCTCCTCCTCGGTCGACCCGACCACGAAACCGAGGATGCCGAGCAGCTTGACGTTGCGGCGGCTGCGCCCGTGGCGCTCGGCGGCGCGCCGGACGTCCGCGACCACCGGCGCGGCCTCGGCCGGGCTGAGCGCGTTGATGAACAGGCACTCGGCGTTGCGCCCGGCGAAGTCGCGGCCCCGCGGCGATACCCCGGCCTGGACGAGCACCGGGGTGCGCTGGGGCGACGGCTCGCACAGGTGCGGCCCGGGCACGTCGTAGAACGGCCCGACGTGATTGATCTGGTGGATCTTGGCCGGGTCGTTGTACTGCCGCAGCGCCTTGTCGCGGACGGCGGCGTCGTCTTCCCAGCTCGCTTCGAGCAGCTTGTAGAGCACGTCGACGAAGTCGTCCGCCCGGGCATAGCGGTCACCGTGCTCGGGCAGCCCGCCGAAGCCGAGGTTCCGGCCGGCGCCGGGCAGGAACGTGGTCACGATGTTCCAGGCGATCCGCCCGCGGGTCATGTGGTCAAGCGTGGACAGCTTGCGCGCGAACGCGTAGGGGTGCTCCTGCAGGATGTTCTGGGTCAGCACGAAACCCAGGTTCTCGGTCGCGTAGGCCAGCACCGGAATGAGCTCGCCCGGGTCGTTAACCGGGAACTGCATGCCGCTGAAAACAGACTTCTCCCTGGTGCCGGCGAACGTCTCGTACGGCGCCAGCACGTCGGCGAAGAAGATCGTGTCGAACATCCCGCGCTCAAGCAGCCGGGCCACCGAGACCCAGTAGTCGACGTCGTTGTACTCCAGCTGACGGCTCCCCGGCCACGCCCACATTCCCTGGTCGTGGTGGGAGGCGGTGAACATGTTGAACGCGTTGAAGATCATCCGGGGACGCTGTGCCATACCAGGATCCTACGGGCGCGACACCCACCCGGCGACCGCCCCATATGCCTGTGACCTGGTCTTCTCGGACAGTGAGTTCACCTGCTGGCAACACTCCCGATACGGATGTCGTGATCCGGCCCGGTTACAAAGGGCATTGCATGTCGGAGGCGGAGAGCATCACCTCCCCGTAGGGCTCCTCTCACACTCCACGCCGTCGCCCGCCTTTCCAGGCGGGCAAGCCGTGAAGGAGAGAGCTCATGTCTATTTCGGTTCCCCCGGTACGCCCGTTCGGCCTCATGCACCAGATGTGGCAGCTAGCGGATGACTCGGCCGCCCGGTTCTTCGCCCAGACCGTCGAGGACGTGGCCTACGCCGACGAGCTGGGCTTCGACTCGGTCTGGCTCGCGGAGCACCACTACGCGCGCCCGAAGCGGGAGTACTTCTCCCGGGTGCCGGACGCCGACATGTTCCTCGCGCGGCTGGTCCCCGAGACCAGCCAGATCCGGCTGGGCACCGGCATCAAGATCCTGCCGCTCGACGAGCCGGAGCGGATCGCGGAGCGGATCTTCCTGCTCGACGCCCTCTCCGGCGGGCGAGTTGGCTGCGGGCTGGGGCAGGGCAGCCCGGACGAGATGGGCGTGCGCACCCTGTCCAAGGAAGGCAAGCGGGCGCTGTACCGCGAGCGCCTGGCCCGGCTGGTCGACATCGTCACCACCCACCAGGCGGAAGGCGACCTGACGCTGGTGCCGGAGAGCGGGCTGCGGACGCCGCGGATCCTGTGGGCCGGGGTCCGTGACCCGGAGTCGGTCGCGCTGGCCGCGAAGCTCGACGTCAACCTGATCATCGGGGAAGCCGAACCCGGTGTCCGGCAGGCTCCCTTCGCCGCCAACTACCTGGCCTCCGGGGGCGCGGGCGAGGTCCGCGGCGCCCGCATCGTGTGCATCGCCGACAGCACCGAAGAGGCCTTCGCGACGGCCGTGCCGATCGCCGAGCGGATCTTCAGCGGCGAGCAGGGCGGTGTCTACTACCGCGAGGCGGTCGCGGCCGGCGCCGTCCCCGACTCGCGCCCGGCCTCGGTCGAGGAGCTGTGCGACCAGATGGAGTTCTTCGTCGGGACGCCGGACGAGGTGGCCGCCAAGCTGGTCCGCTACGTGCAGACAGTGCGGTTGACCGCGCTGAACGTGGTGGTTCACCCGCCTGGCATCAGCCAGGCCGCGGCCCGCCGCTCGCTGGAACTGTTCATGAGCGACGTGGCCGATCAGGTCCAGCCGCACCTGCTACCCCGCCCAGACCAGCCCCGCCCAGACCAGCCGCGCCCGGTCGCCGCGGAATAGCGATGGCACTATCCGGTAGCCGGTGGGTCAGGCCGGGCAGCGCGGCGGAAGCGGCCGGCCTGGCCGCCGCCGGGGCGACCCTGCTGGGCGGCGGCGCGCTGCTGATGTCGTCGGCCTTCCCCGCGGTCCCGGCAACGGTGGTCGTCGACCTCGATTCCCTTCCGCTCGACTACCTGGCCGCGCCCGAGATCGGCGCGCAGGTCCGGCTGGAGAGCCTCCTCGCCAGCGCGGCCATCAGGCAGGGGTGGCCCGCCATCTGGACCGCGGTGGCCGAGATCGCCTCGCCCAACGTGCGCCGGCTGGCGACCGTCGGCGGCACCGTGGGGGCCGCGCTGCCCGGCAGCGACCTGCTTGTCGCCCTGTGCGCGAGCGGCGCCCGGGTGCACCTGGCCGGCGCCGACGGGGCCAGCCGGCTGCTGCCGGTCCACCGCTACCTCACCGAACGGCCACCGGGGGTGGTCACCGGACTGCATCTCGGTGACCCGGCCCGGGGCGGTTACCGCAGGCTGGGCGGGCGCCCGGTTCCCGCGCCGGCCGTGGTGACGGTCGCCGCGGTGGAGCGCCGCGGCCAGGTCGACGTGTGGGTGGGCGGAATCGGCCCCGTCCCGCAGCCGCTGCGCACCGGCGGCCGCCGCCGCGACGTCGACTGCGCGGGCGATGCCGCCTGGCCGGCCGCCTACCGGCGGCGGGTAATGGACGCGCTGTGCGGCGACCTGCTGAGCAGCCTGGCCGTCCCCGCCTGAGTACGCCCCGCCCGAGCACCCCCGGCTGAGCACCCGCCGCACGACCCAGCGAGAGGAACACCGATGGCTGAGCCCATCCTTCGCCGCACCGCCGACCTGACCGCCTTCCGGCTGCGCGACGGCGCCACCAACAAGATGGTGCCGCTGCTCGCTCCGGGGGAGGCCGGCGGCCCGGCCTCCGTCAACGTGGAGATCTTCGACGTCGGCGGCCGCCAGAACCCGAACAGCCACCCAGACTCGGCCGAGCTCTTCTACTTCATCTCCGGCACCGGGCTGGCCTCGTGCGACGGGACGGAGGTGACGGTGCGGGCCGGCGACTTCCTGATGCTGCCCGCGGGCTCGGTGCACTTCATCGTCAACACCGGTGCCGAGCGGCTCTACGCGCTCACCACCCTGCTACGCGACGACGGCAGCCATGACGGCAGCAGCCGGCCGCAGGAGAGCCTGCTGGCCGAGGACCTGGCCGTGCTCGGCCCGGCCAGCGGAGACCGCTGACCGTGCCGGATACCCCGCGCAGCAGGCTGGCCGCGGCCGGCTGGACGATTCCCGAGCCGTACGTGGTGCGCTCGCAGTACGTCCCGACCCGGCTGCACGGTGACGTCCTCTACTGCGCGGGCCTCACGTCGCCGCGGCTGGGCCGCGTCGGCGACGAGGTGGATGTCGAGTACGCGCGCGCGGCCGCCCGTCAGTGCGCGCTGCTGCAGCTGGCGGCGATCGAGCAGGCCCTCGGCCCGCTCGACCGGGTGGCATCCGTGCTGCGCCTCACCGGGTACGTCTACGCCCAGCCCGGCTTCGCGCAGAGCCCCCAGGTCCTCGACGCCGCCTCGGAGGTGTTCGTGACCGCCTTCGGTGCGGCCGGGCGGCACGTCCGCAGCGCCGTCGCCGTCGCCGGGCTGCCGGGCGGCGCCAGCGTCGAGCTTGAGGCCATCGTCACGGTCACCGGAGCCGGCTCATGAGGACGCGCGCCCGCACGATCCGGGTCAACGGGGTCGATCACGCCCTAACCGCGGACGAGATGACTCCGCTGGCCGATGTCCTGCGCGAGGAGCTTGGCAGGCTCGAGGTCAAGGTGGGCTGCCGCGAGGGCATGTGCGGCGCGTGCACCGTGCTGCTCGACGGGCAGCCGGTGCCGAGCTGCCTGGTGCCCGCGGGCCGGGCGGCCGGGCGCGCGATCACCACCGTAGCCGGGATCGCGGCGCACGAGACCGCACGGGCGCTCGCCCGCGCCTGGGCCGAGGAGCGCGCCACCCAGTGCGGCTACTGCGCGCCCGGGCTGCTGTGCTCTGCCTTCTGGCTGCTGACCGGGCGCGAGCGCGCAGACGCGGCGGCCGGCCGAGCTCACCGAGGACGAGATCCGCGACTCGCTCCGCGGCCACCTCTGCCGCTGCACCGGGTACCGCCCGATTGTCGCCGCGGTCGCGCGCGCGGCCGGCCCCGTCCGGCGCGGTGGCGGTGGCGATGAGTGACGAGCTGCCGATGAAGCTGGCGGGCGAGGCTGCCTACGTGGCCGACGCGGTGCCCCGGCCGTGCCTGTTCGGCGCGCTGCTCACGGTGCCCGCGGCCCACGCCGACGTGCGGATCGACCTGCCGCTGCTGCGCGCGCTGGACGGCGTGACGGCCGTGCTCGGGCCAGCGGACGCGCCTGCCACCCGCTATTCGGCCAACGTGCACGGCGGCGCGGCCGACACCCGGGTGTTCACCGGCCGCAGCCGCTTCGCCGGCGATGTCGTCGGTGCCGTCGCGGCCACGTCCCGCCGTGCCCTGCGCGCGGCCCTTGACCTGGCCGCGACCACGGCGGTGGGGTACGTCGAGCGGCCGGCCGTGCTGGACCTGGAGACCGCGGCGGCCGGCCAGGTCCTCGCGAACGACCGCTACCCGGGTAACCGGATCGGGGACACCTGCGCGGGCCTGCCGGACGCGGAGATCAGCCGGCTGCTGGCGGCCGCGCCGCTGCGGCACCGTACCCGGGTCGACATCGCGCCCGCCCCGCACGGCTTCCTCGAGCCGGTCGCCTGCGGCGCCCAGTGGCAGCCGGACCGCGTCCGGGTGTGGAGCTGCTCCCAGGGCCCGCAGGTCGTCCGTGACCTTCTCGGGTCCCTGCTGGGCCAGCCGGCCGAGGTGATCACGCCGTTCGTCGGCGGCGGCTTCGGCGGCAAGGAGGAGTTCTTCCTCGAGCCGGTCGCCGCGCTGCTGTCCCGGGCCAGCGGCGGCCGCCCGGTGCTGGTCGAACTCGACCGCGAGCAGTGCAGCAGGCGGTACCGGCTACGGCACGGCGGGGTCATCACGGTCGAGACGGGGTTCACCCCCGGCGGTACCCTGCTGGCCCGGCGGGCCCGCATCGTGCTGGAGGCCGGCCCCTATGACGGGCACTCGGCCAGCGTCGCCGGGAACGCGGCGGGCGCGCTGCTGCGGCTCTACCCCGCATTGCCGACCCGGGTCGAGGCGGTGACGCTGGCGACCAACCGGGTTCCCGGGGGAGCGTTCCGGGCCTACGGCTCCGAGCTGGCGTCGATGGGGATGGAGACCCACCTCGACGAGGTCGCCGCCATCGCCGGCTGCGACCCCGTCGACCTGCGGATCATGAACTGCGCCGGGGAACCGGACACCGACCCGGTGGACGGCGGCCCCCTGCCGCGCCCGCGCGCCCGCGCCTGCCTGGAGACCCTGCGCGAGGTCGCCGCGGGGTGGGAGGCGGACCAGGCGCGGGCGGGCGGCCCCGAGCTCCGTGATCACCGGCGATTCCGCCGCGGCCGCGGGGTTGCCCTCATGGTCGGCACCGCCCCGGCCGGAACCAAGGCGGAGCCCGCGACCTCGCAGGTGCGGGCCGACTTCGACGCCGCCGCGCGGACCCTGACGCTGCTCACCGGCGTCCCCGAGCTCGGCCAGGGCATCATCGACCTGCTCACCGCGGTGGCGGTGACCGCGACCGGGCTGGACCCGGGCCGGATCGAGGTGCGCTGCACCGCCCGCCTCGACGGCCCGGCCGACCTCGGCATGTTCGGCAACCGGGGCGCGCCCCTGACCGCCGCGGCCGCGCAGGCCGCGATCAGCGGCCTGCGGCGGGACATCGTCGCCGCGCACCGCCCGGCCGGCCCGTCCCCGGAGCCGCCCGCGCTGCTGGCCGGCTGGCGCGCCATCCGGCGGGGGAGCCGTGAGTACCCGCTTCAGCCGCGGACCTGGAGCCATACCGGGGCCGCGGCCACCAGCGACGCCGCGGCCGGCCTGGCCTACGGAGCCGCCCTGGCCGAAGTCGAGGTAGACACCGCCACCGGCCTGGTCACCGTGCTCCGGGTGCACTCCGTGCACGACGTCGGGAAGCTGCTGCGCCCGGCCGGCGCCCGCGGGCAGGTGGAGGGCGGCCTGGTGCAGGGGATCGGCATCGCGCTGAGCGAGCGGGCGGTCTTCGCGGCCGACGGCACCCCGGATGTCCGCGGGTTCTTCAGCCATCTCGTCCCCACCATGACCGTCGCCCCCCGGATCGGCGTCAGCTGGCTGGAAGACCCGCCTGGCCAGGCGGCGCCCAAAGGGCTGGGCGAGAACACGGTCGCCGCGCTGCCCGCGGCGATCGCCAACGCCGTGCGCGCCGCCACCGGGGCCGACGTGCGCGCCTTCCCCCTGTCCCCACCGATCGTCCTCGACGCCATCGACGCCGTCAGGTCAGCCAGTCCGGCCCGCGTGAGGCGGGCCGGCCATGTCCCACTCCCGTTGAACCAGTTAGGACTCCTCATGGAACTGACCAGGCGTCACCTGCTGCGCAGCAGTCTGTATACGGCCGGCGGCCTCGCCGCGGCCAGTGCCCTCGCCGCCTGCGGCAGCGGCAGCGGTTCTTCCTCCTCCGCCAAGGCGGCGGGCTCGGATCTCACCGCGTGGACGATGCAGTCCTCGTGGATCAACGACACCGAGTTCATGGGCTACTTCATCGCCATGGACAAGGGCTACTACAAGGCCGAGGGACTCGACTTCACCTACGTCCCCGGCGGCCCTAGCGTCACCGTCGAGACCACTCTTATCGCGGGCAAGTCCAACATCGGGCTGTCCGAGCCGGACTCGACCGCCAACGCGATCAACCAGCAGGGCGTCGACCTGGTCATCGTGGGAGCGCAGTTCCAGAAGAACCCGATCGGCGTGGTGTCCCTGCTCAAGAGCGGCATCAACTCGCCCCACGACCTGGTCGGCAAGCGCTTCGCCGTCCCCGACGGCAACCGGATCACCGTGGACGCCATGTTCAAGGCGAACGGGATCGACCCCGCCAGCGTGAAGATCGTGCCCTACGCCTACGACCCGACCCCCCTCATCAAGGGCAACGTCGACGCCACCCTCGACTTCGTCTATGACGTCGCCTTCGCCGTCCAGCAGGCGGGCGAGGAGCCCGCGTCGTTCCTGGTCTACGACCACGGGCTCAAGCTGCCCAACGACGTCGTCGTCGTCACCAAGGACACCCTGACCAAGAACCGGGACCAGGTGACCGGGTGGCTGCGGGCCAGCCGCAAGGGCTGGGATGAGAACTTCGCCGACCCGGCCAAGTACCCGCCGCTGTTCGCGAAGACCTGGTTCAAGGGCAACGGCCTCACCCTCGCCAATGAGCTGTACGACAACAAGGCGGAGAAGGCCCTCATGGAGAACCCCAAGGGGATCTTCTACTTCGATGACCAGCAGGTCGACGAGTGGATCGCCGGCCTCAACGCGGTCGGCATCAAGGCCACCCCCGCCATGTTCGACACGTCCCTGATCGCCGAGATCTAAGAACCGCACCGTTACCCGGGCGGCAAGGCCCGGCCGAGGCCTTGCCGCCCGCCGAACCCAGGGAGGTTTCCCGTGCCTCGTCACGGCATCGAGCTGACCAGCGTGTCAAAGACCTACCAGACGTCAAAAGGCGACATCGAGGCGATCCGCGAGGTCGACCTCATCGTCCCCGAGAAGGGCTTCACCGCGCTCATCGGACCGTCCGGCTGCGGCAAGTCCACCCTGCTGAAACTCATCGGCGACCTGGAGGAGCCGACCGCGGGCACCGTGCGGGTTGACGGCAAGACGCCGCGGGAGGTGCGCCGCAGCGGCGCGCTCGGGGTCGCGTTCCAGGACGCGGCGCTGCTGCCCTGGCGCGACGTGCGGGCCAACATCGCGCTCACCCTCCAGGCCTCGGGCCGCAAGGTGGTCAGGTCGCGCATTGACGAGCTCATCGCCCTGGTCGGCCTGACCGGGTTCGAGCGGGCGAAGCCCGCCCAGCTCTCGGGGGGCATGCGGCAGCGCGCGGCCCTCGCCCGGGCCCTGGCCACCAACCCCGAGCTGTTGCTGCTCGACGAGCCGTTCGGGGCCCTGGACGAGCTGCTGCGGATGACGATGGTCCTCGAGCTGCAGCGGATCTGGCTGGACCGCCCGCACACCACCGTCCTGGTCACGCACTCGATCCAGGAGGCGGTCATGCTGTCCGACTCGGTGGTGGTGATGGCACCGCACCCGGGGCGGGTGCACGCGACGGTGCCCGTCCCGTTCACCCGGCCCCGGCCCGAGGAGCTGACCCGGTCGGCGGACTTCCACCAGCTCTGCGACCAGATCTCGCTGCACCTGGCCGAGGCCAGCGGGCACGACGCGGCTGCCCAGCCCAAGGCCGCGATCGGGCGGGCGTCGTGACCGCCAGGGCCCTGGCCTGGGCCGGCGGCGGCAGGACCCGGTCGCGGCGGATCAGCCGGGCCGCGGTCAGCCGTACCCTGCTGCGGGCGCTGCTCATCGCCGTCCTGCTGGCGTGCTGGCAGGCGGTCGGCGGGCACCAGTGGTTCGCCGCGGGCGCGGTGCCCAGCCCGCACCAGGTGTGGGACAGCCTGCGGGCCGACTGGGGGGACTACGGCCCGCACGTGCGGGCCACGCTGTGGACGGCCCTGTGGGGCTTCCTGATCGGCAACGCGATCGGCTGCCTGTTCGCGTTCTTGTTCCTGCTCTGGCCCGGGGCCGCGCCGTTGACCCGGGGCCTGCTGATCACCTTGTTCTGCATGCCCATCGCGATCATCGCGCCCCTGCTCGGGGTGATGCTGCCGCTAGCGGCGGCCAAGATCGTCATCGCCTCGATGTGGTCGGTCTTCAACATGCAGGTCGCGCTGCTGCTCGCGATGCGGCAGGTGCCGCCGGGAGCGCTGGCGGTGGTCGAGTCGGCTGGCGGCGGCAGGCTCCGGCAGCTCCTGCTGGTGCACGCCCGGGCCGGGCTGCCCGGGTTCCTGGCCGCGCTGCAGATCAACGCGCCCTCAACGCTGCTGGCCGCCATCTTCGGTGACTTCATCGGCGGCCAGAAAGGGATCGGGATCTACCTCACCGGCCTGATCGTCAGCGGCAACCAGGCCAGGATCTGGGCTTTCAGCCTGGTCATCGCCGCGATCGGGGCCGCCCTCTACCTTGCCTTCGGGCTGCTGCGGGCCCTGGTCACCGGCTCCCACATCAACATCGCGGTCGCCGAGACCGCCGTTGCCGCCACCACCGCCAACCGCGGCCGGCGGTTCGCCCGCGCGCTGGCCAGCGCGGTCTGCGGGCTGGCGCTGGTGCTGGCCGGCTGGTGGGCCTTCGTCAGCTCGGTCAGCCTGCCCTCGGTCATCGCCAACACGCCGCTCGACGTGCTGCACACCTTCACCGGTCCGCGCGGCTCGCAGGTGATCAGCCAGATCGGGGACGCACTCGCCAGCAGCGGGCCGCTGGCGCTCATCGGCGTCGCCCTCGGCCTGCTGGCGGCGCTCGCGCTGGGCGTGACGGCGACCCTGGCCCCCTGGTTCACCCAGCTGGTCATGCCGTTCGCCATGGTGTTCCAGTCGGTCCCCACCGTCGCGTTCGCCCCGCTGCTGGCGATCGCGTTCGGCCGCGGGTCGCTGATCATCGTCCTGGTCACCGTCCTGGTCACCTTCTTCCCGGCCTTCGTGGCCATCTCCACCGGGCTGGCCGCGGCGCCGGAGGTGCCGGGCCTGGTGCTGAAGTCGGCCGCCGCCTCCCGGTTCACCATGCTCCGGCTGTACGTCGTGCCGCAGGCCATGCCGTACCTGCTGGCGGCCGCCCGGCTGGTGATCCCGCTGGCGATCCTGGGCGTCGTCCTGGCCGAGCAGCTCATCACCGGCACCGGGCTCGGCAACCTGATGAGCCAGGCGGTCGGCTACCAGGACTTCCCGATGATGTGGTGCGTCACGGTGGTCATGATCGCGATCTCGGTTACCGCGTACCTCGCGGTGGAGGCGTTCGAACGCTGGTACCTCGCCCGGCGGCAGTGAGGCTATATCGTTATATGTAAACGCAACGTCGCGCTCGCACCCCCTTGGAAGCAGATGAGCCTCCCCCGCCGCCAGCAAGCGGTCCTCGATCAGATCGACCGCGCCCTGCGCTCCGCCGACCCCAAGCTGCAGTCGGCCTACACCGCCTTCGGCAAACGCACCGGGGGAACCCCGATGCCCGCGGTCGAGGTCATCCCCACTCGCCCGGTCCGGCACCTGGTGCTGGCGGCGGTGCTCGTCCTCGCGATCGTTTTCCTCGCCGTCGGCATCAGCCAGCTGAACCCGGGATGCACCCCGGGGAACCGGGCCTGCGGCCCCATCTCGGCTACCACCGGCCAGCACTGAGGCCAACTGTTCATGGTCGTCATACCGCGTACTCCGGCTTGTACTCGCGAAGCTCCATGCCATCCGCGAACGAAACGGTGCGTCCGGGGGTCAGCGTGATGGGCGCGGCGATTTCCCTGTACATATGATCGCCGTGGCCAAGCGCATTCGCGTAGACATAGAACATGTACTCATCAATGAGCTTGTTGGCGGTCAGTACGGCGAACAGGCTTGGCCCGCACATCAGGAGCAAGTCCCCTCCGTTCTGCTGCTTGAGCTGCAAGATCTGGGGCGCAATGTCCCCCGAGATGACGCTGATCCCGGGCGCGGTTGGGGGGAGCGAGTTCGAGACGACGAATTTGTCCATGTCCATCAGGCGCTTGGTCCATGAGAGATGTCGGGCGACCAAGTCTTCATTATGCGCTTCTTCGCGAGGCAAATCCGTTTCGGGCAGAATCTCCCCAGCAGCGACCTTCGAATAATGCCCCACGTACTGCTCGTAGAGGTTGCGGCCGAAGACGACACCGTCGGCCCGATCGAAGAGGTCCGTGTAGTGGTCCTGTATCTCCTCGGACCAGCGCGCCGCGGGGTTCACGTCGCGATTTCCTGTCGAAATGAACCCGTCGGTCGAGATGATCATGTGCAGGATGAGTTTCCGCATTTATCCTTCAGGTAATTGTGACTGACTATTGGCCTGCCCATACATCGAGACGCATCAGCGGGCCAGGAACCGGTCGAGCTTGCGGAAGCCTTCCTGGATGCCGACCTCCATGCCACTGGCGACGAACGCGTCGCGAGCCTCGAAGCTGTCGACGAACGAGGTAGCAGTCAGCAGGCAGCGGCTGTCTGCCAAATCGCGGAAGACGTAGCGTCCGAGCGACACGTTGTCGGGCCAGGGCTCGTAGGTGAAGGTCTGCACGATGAGCTCGTTGGGCCGAACTTCGTGGAAACAGCCCCGGAACCAGTGCTCTTCGCCGTCGCGAGTCGAGACGTAGCGCCACTCACCGCCGGTGCGGCAATCCCAGCGATCAACGCGGGTTGCGTCGAGGCTGTCGGGGCCAATCCACTGCACGAAGAGATCTGGCTCGGCGTGGGCTCGGAAGACGGCCCTGGCCGGGGCGTCGAACTTCCGGACTATCGTGATCGACGGCGTCTTGCTGTCGATGGTGATCTCGGCCTCCCGGTTGGTCGTAGCCGTCATGTCGTGGTTCCTTGTCCGTTATCGGGCGTCTGGTTGTCGAGATTGGCGAGCAGCTGGTCGAGGCGTTGGTAACGGGCCTCGGCGTTGTGCCGGTATCGCTCGATCCACTTGCCCATGAGGTCGAATACCGTCGTTTCCAGTTGGACCGGGCGACGCTGTGCCTCGCGGCGGCGGGACACGACTCCCGCGTCTTCGAGCACGGAGAGGTGCTTGGACACCGCCTGGATAGACATGTCGTAGTGCTCGGCCAGCTGGCTTAGCGTCGCGTCACCGGCGGCGAGGCGGGTGACGATGTCAAGTCTCGTCTCGTCGGCCAACGCTGAAAACACCGTCACGAGGGCTGGTGCAGCCACTCATCCTCCTCAACCATTTGGTTGAGGAAGAGCGTAAGCCGCCTCCACCTGGTAGTCAACCGCAAGGTTGAACTCGCGGGACGCATCTCTGCCAGCTCACGGCGCCAGCCGTGACTGTCCCATCTTGGCGGCGACATTGGCGACAATCGAGCGGTTGTGATACAACAACTACGATCATTGGCGCCCCGCTAGCAGGGGTAAGGGCTGACAGGGGTAAGGGGATCAGGTGGTTACGCTCGACACCCGGAGCCACTTCGCCTCGCTTGGTGACGACGAGTCGGACGAGGTGTACCGGCGGGTCTACGAGTCGGTGCTCGCCCGCCAGCTCCACCCGGGCACCAAGCTCCCGGAAGAGAAGCTGGCCGCCATCTTCGGTGTCAGCCGGACCAAGATCCGCAAGGTCTACGCCCGCCTTGAGCACGAGCAGATGGTAGAGGTCGTGCACAACCGGGGTGCCTTCGTCGCGCAGCCCAGTGCCCAGCAGGCGGCGGACACGCTCGAGGCGCGCCGCGTCATCGAGCTCGCGACCGTGCAGTCGCTGGCGGAGAAGGCCGGGCCGCAGGACATCGCCGCGCTGCGCAAGCACGCGGCGGCCGAGGCGGCCGCGGTCCAGCGGGGCGACAAGGCCGGCTACATCAGGCTTTCCGGTGAGTTCCACAACCTGGTGGCCGAGCTCGCGGGCAACGACGTGCTGGCCCGCATGCTGCGGGAACTGACCGCCCGCACCAGCCTGACGATCCTGCTGTACGACACCGCCCCCGGTTCCGCCTGCATCATCGACGAGCACGCGCTGATCACCGACGCGATCGAGCGCCACGACCCGGGCAAGGCGGCCGAGATCGTGGTCCGTCACCTTAAGGACGTGGAGAACTCGCTGGTCTTCGACCGCGCCGCGGGCGAGGTCGACCTAGCCGCGATCTTCGGGTAGCGAAGCCTGCTCGACCCGTCCCCGCCAGGCCCTGGATGCCTCCAGGGCCCCTCTGGCAACCCCGGAGCTGTTTACCTCGATGAGATTGTGCGAAATATCCGGCAAGATTGTGCACAAGACTGGCCAATGCTGTTGATCAAGCTTTAACACTACTGTCACCTTCTGACAGGCAGTCACCTTCACGATTGTCTCGTTGCGACCGGCGAATTCCGGGGCGCACGTGACCTGAGAGGAGGTGCTCCATGGCCAGCGAAACCAGCTCGCTGCCATCGCTCGGCGGGTTCGCCGTACCGGGCTGGGTCCGTCAGGTCGGCCGCCGGCTGGCGGGCGCGCTGCTGGTGATCTTCGGCGTGGTGACGCTCACCTTCCTGCTCACCCGGGTCTTCACCGCCGACCCGAGCGACCTGCTGTCACCGCCCAACGCCACCCCGGCCGACCGCGCGGCCGTGCGCGCCCGGCTCGGCCTCAATGACCCGCTGCCGGTCCAGTACCTGCACTACCTGCGTGACCTGGTCCACGGGAACCTCGGCACCTCCTACCTGACCGGCCGGCCGGTCACCGCCGACCTGCTTGACCGGCTGCCGGCCACGGCCGAGCTGGCGACCTACGCGCTGCTGCTCGGCATCCTGGGCGGCGTCACGGCCGGCGTGCTGGCGGCGGTGTTCGAGGGCTCGGTCTACGACCGGCTGCTGCGCGTGGTCACCTCGGCCGGGCTGGCGCTGCCCCAGTTCTGGATCGCGCTGATGCTGCTGTGGCTCTTCTTCGTCAAGTTCGGCCTGCTGCCGGGGCCGACCGGGCGGCTGCCGATCGGCATGGACCCGCCCCCCCACGTCACCGGCTTCTACCTCATCGACAGCGTCATCACCGGGGACCTGTCCGCCTTCGGGCCCGCCCTGGCCCAGCTCGTGCTGCCGGTGCTGACGCTTAGCTGCGGCGTGTGGTCGCCACTGGCCCGCGGCGCCCGCTCGGCCATGATCACGGCGCTCAAGTCGGACTACGTGCGCACCGCGCGGGCACTGGGGCTGGCCCGGCGCCGGATCTGGTTCGTGTACGCGCTGCGGAACGCGCTGCTGCCGGTGATCACCATGCTGGCCGGCACGGTCGCCTGGGCCTTCTCCGGCTCGGTGCTGGTCGAGGGGGCCTTCGGCTGGCCCGGGGCCGGGCACTACGCGCTGAGCGCGCTCGAAGGGTCCGACTTCCCGGCCGTGCAGGGCTTCGTGCTCTACGCCTCGATCCTCTACGTGATCGTCTACCAGCTCCTCGACCTCGCGTACGACCTGGCCGACCCGAGGATCCGCTCATGACCCAGTTGCCGCTGCAGCCGATCGAAGTGGCCGAGCCGGCCGGCCAGCCGCAGACCCCGCTCGGGCGCCTCGCCGCGACGCTGCCCGGCTTCCGGCGGCTCCGCGCCTCCGGGACCGCCCTGCCGCTGGGGCTCGGCCTGCTCGGGTTCCTCGTGCTGATCTCCGTCACCTCACCCCTCTGGACGCCCTACGACCCGGGCGCTACCGGGACCGGGCTGTTCAGCGCGCCCCCCAGCGGCGCGCACTGGTTCGGCACCGACTCGGTCGGCTCGGACGTGTTCTCGCGCACGGTGGCGGCCGGCCGGACCGACGTGCTCTACACGCTGACCGTGGTCGCGCTGGCGCTGCTGGTCGGCTCGGTCTGGGGCGCGCTGGTCGGCTTCTTCGGCGGCTGGCTGGAGTGGGCGACGCTGCGCCTGCTGGAGGTCCTCCAGGCCTTCCCCGCGCTGCTGATGGCCCTGTTCATCATCTCTATCGTCGGCCCGGGAACGTTCAAGGTGATCCTGGTCGCCGCGATCATCCCGCTGCCCGACTTCGTCCGCCTGGCCCGGGCCGAGGTGCTGACCAAGAAGAACTGGCAGTTCGCGGAGGCGGCGCGGATGGTCGGCAACCGCCCGCTGGTGGTGCTGTTCAAGCACCTGGTGCCGAACAGCTCGCGGCCGCTGCTCGCGTACGCCTCGGTCAGCGCGGCCTGGGTGGTCGGGAACATCGCCGCGCTCGGCTACATCGGCCTCGGCATCCAGCCCGACGCGGTGGAGTGGGGGTCGATGATCGCCCGGGGCCAGTCGGACGTGGTGAGCGGGGCCTGGTGGGAGTCCTTCTTCCCCGGCATCGGCATCCTGCTGCTGGCGATCGGCTTCCAGCTGGTCGGCGACGGCCTGTCGTCCCGCAACCGGGGGGAGCACCGATGACCGCGGAGGCGGAGCGGGCACTCGTTCGGGTGCGCGATTTCTCCGGCGGCTTCACGGCCGGCACCGACTTCACCCCGGTCCTCGACCGGGTCTCGTTCGACCTGCGGGCGTCGGCGATCACCGCCGTGGTGGGGGAGACCGGATCGGGCAAGTCGGTCATGGCGCTGTCGATGATGGGGCTGACGCCCTCGACCTTCGGCCGGACCAACGGGTCGATCGAGTTCGACGGGGTGGACATCACCGGCTTCGACGACCGCGCCTACCGGCGGATCCGCGGCGGCGCGATGGCGATGGTGTTCCAGGACGCCCGGGCGGCGCTCAACCCCGTCATCGCGGTCGGCCCGCAGCTCATCGACGCCTGCCGCGCCCACCGCAAGGTCAGCAAGGCGGAGGCGCGCGACCTCGCGGTGGAGATGCTCCGCAGCGTCAAGGTGCCGGAGCCGCGGCAGCGGATGCGCCAGTTCCCGCACGAGTTCTCCGGCGGCATGGCGCAGCGGGTCCTGCTGGCGCTCGCGCTGATCTGCGAGCCGAAGCTGCTGATCCTCGACGAGCCGACGACCGGCCTGGACGTCACCACCCAGGCCGACATCATGGAAATGATCGTCGACCTGGTCCTGTCCCGCGGCATGACCGCCTGCCTGATCACCCACGACCTTGGTGTCGTGGCCGAGACCTGCGACGACATCGTGGTGATGCACCGCGGCATGGTCCGCGAGACCGGCCAGTGCGCCCAGGTGCTGGCGGATCCGGCCGACAGCTACACCCAGCAGCTACTGCGATCGAGCCGGTTCGAGGAGTTGTCGACATGAGCGGTCCCCAGCCCGGCAGCCCGGCGCTCAGCGTGACCGGGCTGCGCAAGGAGTTCCGGGTCAAGCGCGGCGGCCGGGCCAGGACCCTGGTCGCCGTCGATTCGGTCAGCGTGGACGTCCACCCGGGGGAGACGGTCGCGCTGGTGGGGGAGAGCGGCTCGGGCAAGTCCACCGTCGCCCGCTGCATCGCGCGGCTGGCCGAGCCGACCAGCGGCACGGTCGCGGTGGCCGGCCGCGACCTGGGCGGCCTGACCCGGCGCCAGCTATCGCGCGCCTACGCCGACGTGCAGATGGTGTTCCAGGATCCCCATTCGTCGCTGAACCCCCGCATGTCGGTGCGGCAGGTGCTGGCCGAGCCGCTGCGCCTGCACACCAGCCTGAACTCCCGGGCGCGGGACGAGCGCGTCGCCGAGCTGCTTTCCCTGGTGGGACTGGGCCGGCCGCACCTCGACCGCTACCCGTCCCAGCTCAGCGGCGGTCAGCGGCAACGGGTCGGCATCGCCCGCGCCATCGCCGTCTCGCCCAAGGTGCTGCTGCTTGACGAGCCGACCGCGTCGCTTGACGTGTCCGTCCGCGGGCAGATCCTCGAGCTGCTGCGTGACCTCCAGGTCCGGCAGCGGCTCGCCTACCTGTTCATCAGCCACGACCTGGAGGTCGTCCGGCGGATCGCCGACCGGGTGATGGTGATGTACCTGGGCGCGATCGTGGAGTCCGGGTCCACGCGGGAGATATTCGCGTCCCCGACCCACCCCTACACCAAGGCGCTGCTCTCGGCGGCGCCGCATATCGACCCGGCCGAGCGCGGTGAGCGCTTCCGGCTGGCGGGAGAGATCCCGAGTCCGTTCGACGCGGGGGCCGGCTGCCGCCTGGCAGACCGGTGCCCGCTTGTTCAGCCGACGTGCCGTACCCAGCGCCCCCCCACGGTCGCGCTGTCACCCGCGCACGACGTCGCCTGCCCGGTTGTGCTCAATGGCGAGGGAACCACGGCCAAAGCTCAGCAACCAGCCGCTTCGGCGGAGGCATAGAGAGGTACCCGACATGAACCCCATAGTTGAAGCCAAGGCGAGCCGACGCCAGTTCCTCGGCGGTGCCCTTTCCCTCGGGGCCGTCTCCGTGCTCGCCGCCTGCGGCGTCGACGCCAAGAGCAGCGGCGGCAGCAGCTCGACGGCCGCCACCCAGCAGATCATCACCGCCTGGCCGGCCGACGTCACCACCCTTGACCCGGTACTCGGCGCGAGCAGCCAGGACTGGGAGCTGGCGTTCAACATCTACGAGCGGCTGGTATCGCCCAAGTTCACCGCCAACGGGAACGGGGCGCTGGTCTGGGACGGGCTGCAGTTGCAGCCCCAGCTGGCGGACTTCACCCTGGAGAAGGACACCGCGACCTTCAAGATCCGCCCGGGCGCCAAGTTCTACCCGAGCGGCAACCCGGTGACGGCCGACGACGTCATCTTCACCATCCAGCGCCTCTTCGCCCTCGGCATGATGACCTCCAACGTCAGCGGCATCCAGAAGATGAGCCAGGTCAAGAAGGTCGACGAGCAGACCATCGCGATCAACATGCTCGGCTTCGACGGCAAGCCGATCACGGCCGACCTGTTCACCATCGCGATCTTCCGCGAGCCGGAGTACGGGATCCTTGACTCGGTCGAGGTGAAGAAGCACGTCACCAGCAGCGACTCGAGCGCATCGGCCTGGCTGAAGGAGAACGCGGCCGGCAGCGGCCCGTACTACATCAAGAACCGCACGCCGGGCCAGTCCATCCAGCTCGCGGCCGTTCCCGGCTACTCGCCCGCGCCGGCCTACAAGGAGGCGACGATCCAGATCATCGGCAGCGGCAGCGTGCTGTCGCTGCTGAAGGGCGGCTCGGTCAACCTGGCCGTCTACGGGCTGACCCAGAACGACGTCAACAGCCTGTCGGGCGACAAGTCGGTATCCGTCATCTACGCCAAGGCGCCCGAGTTCACGCTGCTCGAGCTGGGCAGCAACGCGGGACCGTTCGCGAACCAGACCGTCCGCCAGGCAGTCGGCTACACGCTGCCCTACGACGAGATCATCAAGTCGGTCTACGACGGCCACGCCGCCAAGATGGAGTCCTACGTCACCACCGACGCGGCTGGCTACACGCCCGCCTGGTCGAACTACGTCACTGACATCACCAAGGCCAAGGCGCTGATGAGCCAGGCCGGGAACCCCACGGTGTCGGTACCGCTGCACTTCGTGAACTCCGACCCGCAGATGCAGGACGTCGCGACCCTGATCAAGTCGAACGCGTCCCAGGCGGGCATCGAGTTCGTGCTGACCCCGGAGACGCCCGCGGCCTTCCAGGCCCTCATCACCAACCGGGCGACCAAGGGCCAGGGGTCACCGGACGCCCTGCTGATCAAGTGGGGCTCCTGGATCGACGACGCGGCCCTGCCGGTGAACTACTACTCCACCAAGGGCGGCGTGAACAACTACCCCATGTGGAGCACCCCGGCGCTCGACCAGCTATCAAGCAGCGAGACCTTCGCCGCCCCCGGTGCCGCCCGCGACGCCGCGTACAAGCAGGCACAGGAGGCCGCCGCCGAGGGCGCCGCGATGTTCCCGATCGCCCAGGCCAGCCGGATCGCGGTGCTCGGCAGCGGCATGACCGACGTGTCGTTCGCGCCGGAGATGGCGCTGCGGTACTGGACCATCAAGCCGGCCAAGTGACGGCTGCGACCTCGCGGCTGAGTGACGAGGCGCAGGCCGACGCGTTCCGGGCGTTCACCGACCACGGCCGGGTCGAGGTGGCCGGCCGCGGGGCCGGCCCCTGGCCGGCCTGCGCTTCGCGGTCAAGGACCAGTTCGACGTGGCCGGATTGCCGACCGGGCTCGGCAATCCGTCCTGGCTGGAGTCGAGCCCGGTCCCCTCGGTGACCGCCGAGCCGGTGCGGCGGCTGCTGGACGCCGGCGGGGTGCTGGTCGGCAAGACGCACATGGACGAGCTCGGCTGGAGCCTCAACGGCATCAACCACCATTACGGCACCCCGGTCAACGCGGCCGCGCCGGACCGCACCCCGGGCGGCTCGTCCTCCGGCTCGGCGGCGGTGGTGGCGGGCGGCGTGGTGCCGTTCGCCCTGTCCGGTGACGGCGGGGGCTCGATCCGCGTCCCCGCCAGCTACTGCGGCATCTACGGGATCCGGCCCACCGTCGGCCGGGTCGGCGCCCCGGCCGACCCGGCCGATCCCGGGCTGGCCACCGCGGGCTGGCTGGCGGCCGACGCGCGGGTCCTCGAGCTGGTCGGGTCGGTCCTGCTCGACCAGGCGACGCCGCCCGGGACAGCGTCCGGGCCGTCAGCCGCCCCGCCCGCGGAGCCGCCGCGGCCGGCCCGGCTGTGCTACGCCGAGGACCTGTTCGGCGCGCTCGACCCCGGGGTAGCCGACGCGATGCGGGCCGGAGTCGACCGGATCGCCGCGGCCGCCGCGGCCGTGCCGTCACCGGTCACGGTGGCCGGGGATGACCTGCCGGACTGGCGCGAGGCGTTCAAGCTGCTGCAGGCGGGAGAGTTCCGCCGCCGCTACGGAGCCTGGGTGCGCGGCGCCCGGCCGGCCCTCGGCCCGGACATCGCCCAGCGGTTCGCCTGGTCGGAAACCCTGACCGGCGACGACCTGGACTGGGCGGCGGCCCGGCGGCGGGCGGCGGTCGACCGGATGCGCCAGCTCCTGCCGCCCGGGACGGTGCTGGTCGCCCCGAGCGCGCCCGGGATCGCGCCGCTGCGCGGCGCCAGCATGGACGCGCTGGAAGCCCGGCGGGCGAAGGCGTTCCTGATCAACGCGCCGACCGGGCTGGCCGGGCTGCCCCAGGTATCCCTGCCGCTGGCCCGGCTTGACGGCTGCCCCCTGGGGGTCTCGCTGATCGCGGCCCCGGGCGCGGACGAGACGCTGCTCCGGCTCGCCCGGCAGGTGGCGGAGGGATCATGAGCAAGCCCGCACCGGTTATGACGGCCGTCGACATCGCCGCGGCCGTGCGAGCCGGGGACGTCAGCGCCGAGCAGGTCTGCCGGGACGCGCTGGCCCGGATCGCGGCGGTCGACCCGGACGTGCGGGCGTTCTGCACGCATGCGCCGGAGGCCGCGCTGGCGGCCGCCCGCGCGGTGGACGCCCGGGTCGGGCGGGGGGACGACCCCGGGCCGCTGGCCGGGGTCCCGGTCGCCGTCAAGGACCTGATCAGCACGGCCGGCCTGCGAACCACGTTCGGCTCCTGGCACTACCGCGACTTCGTCCCGGCCGAGGACGACGTGGCGGTGGCCCGGCTGCGGGCGGCCGGCGCGGTGATCATCGGGAAGACGACGTCCAGTGAGTTCGGCTACTCCGCGCTGGGCACCAACCAGCTCTTCCCGACGCCGCGCAACCCGCATGACCACAGCCGGGTGACCGGCGGCTCGAGTGCCGGCTCGGGGGCCGCGGTGGCATCCGGCGCGGTCCCGCTGGCGCTGGGCAGCGACGGCGGCGGCTCGGTCCGCATCCCCGCCGCCCTGTGCGGCGTGGTCGGCTTCAAGCCGTCGATGGGGCGCATCCCGGTCTGGCCGGGCTGCAAGGACGACCGGCTGCCCGGCGTCTCCAGCTGGGACACCCTGGAGCACATCGGGCCGCTGGCGACCTCGGTGGCCGACACCTGGCTCGCCATGCGCGCGCTGACCGGGCCGCATCCCTACGACCGCTTCAGCCTGCCAGGTAACCCGTTCACCGGGCCGCCCGGGCGCGGCTGGCTGGCCGGGCGGACCGTCGGCCTGTCGGTCGACCTCGGCTTCATCGACGTCGAAGACGAGGTCCGGGCCTGCGTGGAGGCGGTGGCCGAGCGGCTGGCGGCCGACTTCGGCTGCGTGGTGCGCCGCGCCGACCCGCCGACCGGCGACATCAGCGACGTGTTCCCGGCCCTGATCGCGGCCGACACCGACCTCGACGGGATGCGGGCCCTCGCCCGCGCGCACCCGCTGGCGGACTACCTGATGGGCCTGCTGTCCCGCGACTGGCAGGCCAGCGACCTGACCAACGCGCGGCGCGCCCGGCAGCGGGTGTGCCGGGTGCTGGCCGACTACATGGCCGGCGTTGACCTGCTGATCACCCCGACGTCCCCGGTGGCCGCCTTCTCGCTGGAGGCGAGCGAGCGCCCGGGGGAGTGGCCCGGCGCCGGGGTCCCGCCGAACTGGCTGGGGCTGTGCAACCCGATGAACCTGACCGGCCAGCCGGCCATCTCGCTGCCGGCCGGCCTGACCGCGGCCGGGCTGCCGATCGGCATCCAGCTAGCCGGCCGCCACCTGGCCGACGCCGACGTGCTCGGCGCGGCGCTCGACCTCGAGCAGGCACTCGCCACGGCGCCGGCCAACGCCTGACGGCGCGGTACCGAGCGAAGAAGGGATCACCTATGCCCAGGGAAGCGCCACTCCACCTCGGAGTGAACTGCGTGGGAATCGGCAACTACGACGGCGTGTGGCGCCGCCCGGGAATCGACCCGCTCGGCACCTCGGGCGCCGACTACTACGTGCGGGTGGCGCAGACGGCCGAGCGGGGCCTGTTCGACGCGGTCTTCACCGCCGACGCGCCCGGGCTGATGCCGGCCTGGGAGACCGAGCCGCAGAAGAACAGCGTGGACCCGATCCTCGCGATGACGGTAGCGGCGCAGGCGACCGAGTTCGTCGGGGTAGTGCCGACCGTGTCGACGTCCTGGCATCACCCGTGGAACCTCGCGCGGACACTGCAGAGCCTGGACCGGATCTCGCACGGCCGGGCGGGCTGGAACGCGGTGACCAGTTACAGCCCGATGGCGGCGGCCTCGTTCGGCCTCGAGCAGGTGCCCGCCAAGGAGCAGCGGTACGCCCGGGCGGCGGAGTTCGTCGAGGTCGTCGAGCGGCTGTGGCGGACCTGGGCACCGGACGCGATCGTGGCCGACAAGGCCACCGGGCGGTTCGCCCGTCCCGGCGGGGTGCACCCGGTCGAGCACCGCGGCGAGTTCTTCACCGTGCTCGGCGGCGGCGTGGTGCCCCGGTCCGAGCAGGGCCTGCCGGTCGTCTTCCAGGCCGGCGGCTCGCCCGAGGGATTCGCGCTGGCGGCGCGCTTCGCCGACGCCACCTTCGCCGCGACCGCCACCCCGCACGGCGCCCAGGACTACCGCCGGCGGCTCGACGCGGCCTCCGCCGCCGGGCGGTCACCCGGGCGCGCCCGGGTGATGGCGTTCCCCGGGATGATCGTCACCCTGGGATCGACCGACGAGGAAGCGGCGCGGCGCAGCGACGAGTTCTTCACCCCGGAGATGGACGCCGCCAACCTCCGGCTGCTCGCCAGCTTCCTGGGGATCGACGCCAGCCAGCTCGATCCCGACGCGCCGCTGTCGATCGACCCGGCCACCTTCGAGGAACGCCGCAAGGTCACCAGCGAGGGCAACCTGCGCGCGGTGCAGTACGTGGCCGAGACCGGCCGGACGGTGCGCGAGATCGGCCGCTTCAGCTGGGGCCACATCTCCGTCGTGGGCGGGCCGAAGACGGTCGCGGACAAGATGGAGGACTTCTTCGCCACCGGCGCCGTCGACGGCTTCAACCTGATGTTCGACGTGACCGACGAGACCTTCCCCGCGTTCGTCGACGAGGTGGTTCCCATCCTCCAGGAGCGCGGGCTGTTCCGCCGCCAGTACACCGCCAAGACCCTGCGCGGGCACCTTGGCCTGCCAGTTCCGGGAGACCTGACATGAAGCTGGGCGTTTTCCTGCCGACCGGCAACGACGGGTGGATCTCGTCCGAGAACTCACCGCACTACCGGCCGACGTTCGCGCTGAACCGCGAGATCGTGGCCCGGGCGGAAGGCTTCGGGTTCGCCTTCGGCCTGGGGATGATCACGTTCCGCGGGTACGGCGGCAAGACCGAGCACTGGCACTACACCTCCGAGCCGGTGACGCAGACCGCGGCGGTCCTCGCCGCGACCAGCTCGCTGCAGGTCTTCGCCTCGGTCGGGGTGCTCGCCCTCCACCCGGCGATGGTCGCGCGGATGGCGGCGACCATCGACGACGTCGCCCCGGGACGGTTCGGCATCAACATCACCACCGGCTGGCACCGGGCCGAGTACGCGCAGATGGGCATGTGGCCAGGGGACGAGTACTTCGGCTACCGCTACGACTACGCCACCGAGTGGGCCGCCGTCTTCCGGGCGCTGACCGAGACCGGGCACTGCGACTTTCACGGCCGGTACTTCGACGTCACCGACTGCGAGATGGGGATGCGGCCGAGCGCCCCGATCAAGGTGGCGGCGGCCGGCGCCTCGCCCCGGGGCCGGAAGTTCGCCGCCGAGTACGCCGACTACAACTTCACCATGGCGACCGACGCGGCGGGCATCGCCGAGGCACGGGCCCAGATCGGGGCGGTCGCGGCGGCCAACGGGCGCGACGTGCGGGTGCTCTCGCAGCGCACGGTGATCCTGGACGACACCGACGAGCTGGCGCTGGCCAGGATCGACCATTACAACGCCGGCGCCGACGCCGAGGCGCTGGTCAACGAGCGAGGCAACTACCTGGTCGACTCGACCGGGACCAGCTCGTCCGCGGTCGCCCAGCGCATCCTGGCCCACCAGGCGATCGACCCGGAGGCGCCGGGGCTGTTCGCCGGCTCGCCCCGCTCGGTGGCGGCCAAGTTCAACCGCCTGGCCGCCATCGGCGGCCTGGAGGGGGTCCTGCTGAGCTTCGACGACTTCCTCGACGGCATCGACCGGTTCGGCCGCGAGGTGCTCCCGCTGCTCGACTTCGACATCTCGGTATGAGGCGGGGCGGCGCCCTGGTCACCCTGTTCGGCGCGGTCTTCCTGTTCATGTTCGCCGATACCCTCCTGCAGACCGTCCTCCCGGTCACCCTCAAGGACACCGGGGCCGCCTCCGCGGGCCTCATCGGGCTGCTGGTGGCGCTCCCGCAGGGGATCGGGTTCATCACCGCGCTGCCCGCCGCGGCCGCCGGCGACACCGCGCGGCCGGGCGCGGATCGCGTCCCGGGCTGCCTGCGTCGCCGCCCTGGTGTCACTGGCCGCGGTGGCCGCGGCGGGCCGGCCCGCCGCCTGGTGGCTGCTCCCGGTGCTCGGCATCGGGCTCACCCGGCTCGTCGTCTGGACCTCGACCCTGGCCGCGGTCGCGGAAGGCGGCCGCCCGCACGTGATGCAGGGGCTGAACGGCGCCACCCAGCGGGGCGCGGCGGCGGTGGCGGCGGTGGCGGCCGCGCTGGTGGTCGGCCGGCAGGCCTGGTCGTCCGCCTACCTCGGCATCGCCGTCAGCTACGCCCTGCTGGTCCCGCTGTCGCTGGTCGCGCTGCGCCGCCGGGGCGACGGCGCGGTCGCCGGGGACGGCGCGGTTCCGGGCGGTGACCGCTTCCCGCCGCCGGCGCGGTCCTACCAGTTCGCGGCCGAGGCGCTGGCCAGCGAGACCGCGATGCGCGCCTCCGCCCTGGTGGGCGTGTGCGCGGTGACGGTGATGACGCTTGGCTCCTCCTTCTTCGCGCTGACCCAGGACGGGTCACCGCGGAAGGTCGCCGGCACGCTCGCGATCTTGCTGCTCACCCGGGACGTCACCTCGATCGCGGTGGGACCGCTGCTGCCGCCGGTGCTGCGGCGCCTCGGCATCGGCGGCACGGTGGTGCTGGCGGCCGGGTGCGGCGCGGCCGGCGTGGCCGTGCTCACCGTCCCGGCCCCGGCCTGGCCGGTGCTGGTGGTCGCGGCGATCCTGCAAGGCGCGTCGATCTGCCTCTGCATCGGCTGCACGAACCTGCTGGCGGTCGGTTACCGCGGCCGCCGGGCCGCGGGCCCCGGCCTGCGCATCGCCTCCTCGAACCTCGGTGTCTGCGTGGGCTCGCTGCTGCTCCCGGTGGGCATGGGCGCGGTCTTGCAGCACGGGGGCAGGACCCTGCTGTTCGCCGCCGTCGCAGCGGTGATCGCCCTGGTCGGGGCGGGCGCGCGGTGGAGCATCAACCCAGTGAGGAGCGTGGAATGACCGCGGTCAGCGGCGACCTGGTGCTCAGGAACGCGCGCGTCGCCGGCGCCGAGGACAGCCTCCGTGACGTCGAGGTCCGCGACGGCGTCATCGCGGCTATCGGCCCCGCGCTGGCGGTGGCGGGCAACCCGGAAGAACTCGACCTCGGCGGCCGCCTGCTCAGCCCGGGCCTGGTCGAGACGCACCTCCACCTGGACAAGGCCATGCTGATGGAGCAGGTGACGTCGGGCGGCGGTGACCTGAACGACGCCATCGCGCAGGTGGCGAAGCTCAAGCGCGGCTTCACCCCCCAGGACGTGCACGACCGGGCCGCCCGGGTGCTTGAGCAGGCCCTGCGCCACGGCACCACGCACGTCCGCACCCACCTGGAAGTGGACCCGGCGGTGGGGCTGCGCAGCTTCGACGGCATCTGGCCGCTGATCGGGGAGTACGCCTGGGCGCTCGACCTCGAGATCTGCGTCTTCCCCCAGGAGGGCCTGCTCAGCAACCCCGGCACCGACGAGCTGCTGGTCGAGGCGCTGCGGCGCGGCGCCCACGCGGTCGGGGGCGCCCCGTACACCGACGCCGACCCGCGCGGCCAGATCAACCGGATCTTCGAGCTGGCCCGCGAGTTCGACGTCGACATCGACCTGCACTTCGACTTCGGGCCCGGCCCCGACGACCTGGACCTGTTCTACCTGTGCGACGTGGCCGACCGCTACTCCTACGGCGGGCGCGTCACCATCGGGCACGTGACCAAGCTGGCGGCGGCCCGGCCGGCCCTGTTCGCGCGGGCGGCCCGGCGGCTGGCGCAGGCCGGCGTTGCCCTCACCGTGCTGCCGTCGACCGACCTGTACCTGATGGGGCGGGACCGCACCGAGAACAAGGTGCGGGGCGTGGTCGAGGCGCACCGGCTGCTCGGCCACGGGGTGAACTGCTCGCTGTCGACCAACAACGTGCTGAACCCGTTCACCCCGCTCGGCGACGTGTCGCTGCTGCGGATGGCGAACCTGTACGCGAACATCGCCCAGGTCGGCTCGGACGAGGAATTCCGTGCCTGCTTCGACATGATCACCACCCGTTCGGCCGCCCTGCTTAACCTCGGCCGCTACGGGGCCGCGGTCGGCCGGGCGGCGGACCTGGTCGTGTTCGACGCGACCAGCCGGGGCGAGGCCGTGCGGGCCCTGTCACCGCTGCTGTTCGCGGTCAAGCGCGGGGTCAGGACGGTCACCAGCCCCGGCGTCCGGCTGCACCGGCCCGCCGCTGATCCCTAGTAGGCGGTCACCGCGGCGGCCAGGTCGAGCAGCGCCAGGTCGGCGCCGGCCGCGCCCATCAGGGTCAGCCCAACGGGTGCGAGGTGCCCCGGTACCGGCACGCTGATCGCGGGCGCGCCGGCCAGCGGGGCCAGGCAGGTCATCCGGAGCGTGCGCCCGCGCAGCTGGTCGGTCTCGGCCGGGCCGGCCGTGCGCAGCGGGGCCGGGCCCGGGGTGGTCGGCAGCACCAGCACGGCGCCGTCCAGCCAGCCGGCCAGCGTCGCCCGGGCCTGGGCGACGACCGCCCGGGCATCGGCCGCCTCGCGGCCGGTGACCGCCGCGGCGGCGGCGAACCGGCCCGCGACGTCGTCCCCGAGCGTGCCCGGGTGCGCGCTGACCCACCGGCCGTGCGCCTGCCACGCCTCGTGCGCCTGCACGGTCCGGAAGGCGGCGAACCACTGCTCAAGCGTCCCGGCGGGCAGGTCGGCCGGCTCGGCGGCCGGCAGCACCCCGGCCGCCTCGAGCTGGCCGACCCGGTCGGCCAGCAGCGCCCGGGTGACCGGGTCGGCCAGCTCCTCGACCAGCGGCAGCCGGACGGCGCGGCGGGCGGTGGCGCAGGTGCGGCTGCCCCCGGCCGGCCGCAGCAGCACCTGCGCCACCGCCCGGCTGGTGGTGACGTCCTGGGTGAGCCAGCCGACGGTGTCGAAGGACGGGGCGAGTGGCAGCACCCCCTCATCCGAGACCGCGCCGTGGGTCGGCCGGAAGCCGACCAGGCCCTGGTAGGCGGCCGGCACCCGGGCCGAGCCGGCGGTGTCGGTGCCCAGGCCGATCTCCGCCTGGCGCAGCGCCACCGCGGCGGCCGGGCCGCTGGACGACCCGCCGCCGGCCCGGCCGGGGGCGGCCGGGTTGGGGGCGGCGCCGTAGTGCGCGTTGCGGCCGGCGATGCTGTAGGCGAACTCGTCGGTCTGCGCGATGCCGGCCAGCTCGGCCCCGGCCCGCTGCAGGGCGGTCACGCTGGCGGCCGACGCCGCCTGGGGCGGCTGCCCGGCCAGGTAGGCCGGGACACCGCCGCCGACCGGCTGGCCCGCCAGCGCGAACAGGTCCTTGACGGCGACCCGGAGGCCGTCGAGCGGGCCCGGGCCGTCGTGGGGGGAGCGCAGGGCGGGCGCCAGCGGCGCGCCGACCACCCGCCAGACCGACTGGTCGAACGCCGGGGGAGCGGCCGGCGGCGGCGCCGCCGGCAGGCTCACGTGGGCCGCCGCGACCCGCCAGCCCGCGGCGGTGCGCCGCCAGAGCTGGGTCTGCAGCCCGGTCGCGGCGCCGTCGGCGGTCCGCGCCATGATCAGCACGCAGTCGTCGGCCAGCACCCGCACCTGCAGCCCGGTGACCGCGCGGGTCGGGATCGCCGCCCGGGCCGAGCGGAAGCCGCTGATCGCGTCGTGCCCCACCAGCAGGTTGCGGCCGTCGCCGCGCAGGGTGTCCGGACCGGGCTGGAACAGCTCGTCGAGCGCTGGCTTGTCGTTGGCCAGCAGGGCGGCGTCATAGCGCCAGAACGCCTCGAGCACCCCGGGCGGTACCGGCGACGGGCTGTCGACCGCTACCACGGCACGTCCGCGCCCCACGGGAAGCCCGCGCGGCCGGGGAAGTCGGCCCGCCTGATCCGCGCGTGCACGCCCTTAACCTGGTCGACGACCTGCGAGATGTCGAAGTCGGTGGCCGCGCTGAGGTAGGCGTACGCGTGCTCGGCGGCCATGCCGAAGCGGGCGCCGAGCAGTTCCACCGCGTTGGTCGCGCACCGGGCGACCGCGACGTCGAGGTCGGGGTCAAGCCCGGTCGGCACGACGTAGTCCGCGGTCAGCGCGACCGGACCGGTAACCGCGCCGAAGTACTCGCGGGCCCGCCCGGCCTCCAGCAGCCCGAGGGTCAAGGTGGCGGTCAGCGGTGCCTCGAGCGCGGTCAGCGCGATCTCCCCGTTGCCCTGCGCGTAGTGCGGGTCGCCGACGTAGAACCCGGCCCCCGGCACCTGGACCGGCAGGAACAGCACCGAGCCGCGGCCGAGCAGCGTGATGTCGAGGTTCCCGCCGAACTCGCCCGGCGGCACCGTGTGCCTGCGGGCCGGGCCGGCCGGGGTGACGCCCATGATGCCGAGGAACGGCGCCAGCGGGAACCGCACCAGCCCGGCCCCGTCGTCGGCCAGGCCAGCCGCGCCCGGTCGCAGCGGCAGCAGGCCGTACCCGTCCTCGGCCCGGCAGAAGACGCTGGTGACCGGGCCCTGGGCGGGGAACCGGTCGGGCAGGACGCCCCGCCCGTGCCGGCTCGACACGATCCCGTAGCCGGCCCGCGGGCGCAGCTCGTCGACCCGGACGACGAGCCGGTCGCCGGGCATCGCCCCGCGCACCGCGATCGGCCCGGTGATCACGTGCGGCCCGCCGCCCGCCAGGTGCTCGGCCCGCGCCGCGATCTCGACCGCGTCCGGCAGCACGTCGGCCGGGTCGACCCCGTGGCGGCCGAAGAAGCTCACCGGGTCGCGGCCCTGGTCCTCGAGGATGCCCTCGTGGCTGACGGTGTCGATCGTGACCTGGTCACCCGGGTCGACGGTGAGCACCGGCGGGTCGTCCTGGCCTGGCAGGTAGCCCCACAGCGTGGTAGCCGGGGTGGACCCCAGGTACCGCGTCGCGGGCGGGAACGGCGCGGTCACCTGCCCACCACTGGCCCGGTTAGTCTCACTTGGTATCTCCTCTCACTCTCCCTTACTGTGCGGCAGTCATGTTTCCGGCACGTTTCGCTACGCGGTCAGCCGCGGCCCGGGCGACCACGCCGGGCCGCCGGGGACGCGCCTGGTGAACCGGTTCTGGTCAGCTTGTCATGACCACCTTGACCGCCCGGGTGTCAGCCGCCCGCTGGAAGGCGTCGTAGGCGTCGGTCATCTCACTGAGCTTGAAGTGGTGCGTCACGAACCGGCCGGCGTCGATCTGGCGGGCCGCGACCAGCCGCAGCAGCGTGGGCGTGGAGTAGGCGTCGACCAGCCCGGTGGTCACGGTGATGTCGCGGATCCAGAGCGATTCCAGGTGCAAGGTGGCGGGCTTGCCGTGCACGCCGATGTTGGCCACGTGCCCGCCGGGCCGCACCAGCTCGGTGCACAGCTCGAAGCTGGCGGGCACGCCGACGGCCTCGATCGCCACGTCCGCCCCGCGGCCGCCGGTCATCTCCTTCACGTAGGCGACGGCGTCGTCGCGCCCGTTGTTGACCGTCAGGTCGGCACCGAAGGAGATGGCCGCCTCCAGCCGCGCGTCGGCCAGGTCGACCGCGATGACATGGCCCGGCGTGTACAGCCTGGCCCCGGTGATCGCCGCCAGCCCGACCGGGCCCGCGCCGACCACGACCACGGTGTCGCCCGGGCGCACCTGGCCGTTGAGCACGCCGACCTCGTACCCGGTGGGCAGGATGTCGGCCAGCATCAGGATCTCCTCGTCGCTGGTCCCCTCCGGCAGCGGGTAGGTGGAGGTGTCGGCGAAGGGCACCCGGACGTACTCGGCCTGGGTGCCGTCGATCATGTAGCCCAGGATCCAGCCGCCACCGCCGGTGCACTGGCCGGACCGCCCCTGCCGGCAGTACTCGCACCGCGCGCAGGCGGAGATGCAGGAGACCAGCACCCGGTCCCCCGGGTGGACCGTTGTCACCCCGGCACCGACCTGCTCGACCGTGCCGACCGCCTCGTGGCCGAGGATCCGGCCGCCCGCGACCTCCGGCGTGTCGCCCTTCAGGATGTGCAGGTCCGTCCCGCAGATCGTGGTGGCATCGACGCGGACGATCGCGTCGGTGGGGGCCTGGATCACCGGGTCCGGGACATCTTCCCAGGCCTTTACGCCCGGGCCGTGGTACACAAGCGCCTTCACTGGAGCCTCCTCGCTACAGCCGGCTGGATACCGGTATTCCCACCCTTGGCACGCCGCCGTCCTGGCGCCAGGGGCGAAGGTCACGCGCCGCCGGGCCCACCGGGACCGTGCTGCCCGCGGCGATCCAGTCAGGCGATGCCGAGGCCGCTCAGCACGGCTTGCACCAGCACGGTGACCGACAGGACGGCGACGGCGGCGACGCTGACGGTGGCGACCACCTTGAAGGCGCGGCCGTTCGCGGCGCCCCCGAGCACGCTGGCCCGGTTGGCGAGGACCAGGACGTAGCTGAGCAGGATGGGGGTGATGAGGCCGTTCAGGATCTGGGCCTCAACCAGGAGCTGGATGAGGTTGCCGGGGATGAGGGCGACGGCCGCGCCGATGAACACCTGGCCGGTGAACAGGCCGAGGAACAGCGGGGCCTGCCGGAAGGACTTGCTGACGCTGCGCTCCGCGCCGACCGCCTCGCTGATGGCGTAGGCGGTTGACAGCGGGACGACCGCGGCCGCCAGCGCGCTGGCGCCGAGCAGGCCGACCGCGAACAGCTGGGTGGCGAACCGGCCCGCGACCGGGGCGAGCGCCTGGGCGGCCTGCTTGGCCGACTCGAGCGGGGCGCGGACGTGGATCGCGGCGGCGGTCGCGACGATGATGAAGATGCTGATCACGTTGCAGAAGATCGACCCGGAGACGGTGTCGAGCCGCTCGGCCGGGTAGTCGGCCGGGCCGATACCGCGGTCGGCGACCGCGGCCGCCACGTAGAACTGCATGTACGGGGTGATCGTGGTCCCGATCAGCGCCACCACCAGCAGCAGGAACGCCTTGGTGACGAGGAAGTGCGGCCAGGCCAGCTGCGCCCCGGCCTGCGCGTAATCGGGATGGCTCAGGAACGCGGCGACCGGGTAGGCGAAGAACACCAGGCTCAGCACCAGGAACAGCCGCTCGGCGTACTTGTAGGACCCGAAGACCACCAGCGCCCAGATTGACACCGCCGCCACCGGGACGCTGATGAACTTCGAGACGCCGAGCAGCTCCATCGCGGCCGCGATCCCGGCGAACTCCGAGACGACCAGCCCGACGTTGGCGACGATCAGCGCGAGCAGCGCGAATGCCGTGACCCGGATGCTGAACTGCTCGCGGATCAGCGCGCCGAGCCCCTCCCCGGTGTAGGCGCCAAGCCGCGCGCACATTTCCTGCACCACGACCAGGGCCACGGTCACCAGGACCATGGCGAACAGCGTCCGGTAGCCGAACTGGGCCCCGGCACTGGCATAGGTCGCGATCCCGCCCGCGTCGTTGCCGGCGTTGGCCGCGATGATCCCTGGCCCCATGAACGCGAGCAGCATGAGGATCCGGCGGCGCAATGGCCGGCGGGGCCGGGCTGACGGCGCGGCGCGGCCGTCACCTCGCCCGGCGCCGGCCGGGCCCCTTTCCGCACCTCGCTCAAGACAGCCGCCGGGGGAACCGGAACCGGGGCCGGCCAGGGGCCAGCATGTCAAGCACGTCATCGGCCAGGATCTGGCCCAGGGGCCGCTCCTGGTCATCGACCACCACCATCCACGAGTGCCGGGTTTCCACGAGTCGTTCCGCGATCTCGTCCAGGCCCGCGTCCGGGGTGACGGTCACCGGCCAGGGCGGTCCGATCAGGCTCTCCACCGTCGCCTCCAGGTCGGCGAGGAAAAGCTCGGTCATCGACACGTCATCCAGCAGCTCGCCGTCCTCGCCGAGCACCAGGATGCCCGCCAGGTCGCCGGCATGCTCAACATTCGCCCGCAGCCGGTCCCGGACCTGGGTGATCGTCTCCGCCGGGGTCGCGGTGACCAGGACGGTGGTCATGATCCCGCCCGCCGTGCGCTCGCCGTAGCGAAGCAGCGTCGCTACCCGGTCACGCGCCTGGGCCGGCATCGCGGCCAGCAGCTCCTCCCGCTCGCCCGGTTCCAGGTCACGCAGCCCGTCGGCGGCCTCGTCCGGCTCCATCCGGGCCAGCAGCGCCGCCGCGTCCTCGGTGCCGGACTCGCGCAGCAGCTGCACCAGCTCCTCTTCCTGCATCTCCTCGAGGGCATCGGCCGCCCGTTCGGGGGAGAGCTGGGCGAGCAGGTCCTGGCGCTCGGAGCGGCCCAGGTCCTCCAGCAGGTCGGCCAGCTCACCCGGCCGCAGCCGTTGCAGGCCTCGTCCTGAGGCCTGCAGCGTGCTGCCCGGCCCGTGCTGTGATCCGAAGCTGGTGATGCTGGCCCAGTCGATGACCTTCTCCGGGGTCGGCCGGGACCGGAACCGGGCCGGGCCGAGCCGCCGCAGCAGGCTATTGAAACCGACGTCCACCCCGACTAGCTGGACCACCCCGGCCACCCGGGCCAGGTACAGGTCCGAGGCGCGGATGACCCGCGCGCCGTCGGTATCGACAAGCTGGTGGTCGATGACATCGCGCGCCAGCTCGACCTCGCCGGGACGGCGGGCGACGTCGCGCAGGTCAAGCCGCGCGGTGCGCAGGCTGATCCGGTCACGCCCGAACTCCCGCACCGCGTCCGCCGCCACCCACGCCCGGCGCCGGCCCACTCGCACGATCAGCCCGGTCACCGGGGGGTACTGCTGGTTGCTGTCCCACCGCGCGACAACGTCCGCGACCTGACCGATCTGCTCCCCGGCCTGGTTGAGTACCGGCCTGCCGATGAGCCCGGCCAGGCTCACCAGCTCGCTGCGGACGTGCCGCAACGCGGTCAGCCGCTCCGCGCGCTGCTCGTACCGGGCCCGCCGCGCCGACGCGGAGGAGGCAGCAGGACGCCCGGCCATGTGCCCTCCCGGTGCCGGTGACAGGCCACCTATTTCCTACCACAGCGGGATATCGGCTCCCCGAGCGCGGCCGCGGTCTGCGTATTTACACTGGAGTGGATGAACAACTGGAGCGGGCAGGCCGCGACCCGGCCGCGCCGCCAGCCAGCGCCGGCTGCGGCCACCGCGGCGATGAGCTGGTCAGCGGCGATCCGGGGGACGACCTACCGGTTCGGCAGCCTGGCCGAGCTGCTCGCGAAGGCCAACGAGCCGAAATCCGGTGACCGGCTGGCCGGGCTGGCGGCCGGGAGCGAGCGCGAGCGCGTCGCCGCCCGGTACTGCCTGGCCGACGTGCGGCTGGGCGAGCTCGCGGACGACCCGCTGGTCGAGGACGAGGTGACGGCGGCGGTGCTTGGCGCGCTTGACCGCGGCGCCTTCGACCGGAAACTGGGCTCGATGACCGTCGGCGAGTTCCGGGAGTACACGCTGTCGGCCGGGTTCCCCGGAGACTGGGAGCGCGACCGCCTGCACCGGCTGGTGACGCCGGAGGCGGCGGCGGCGACCGCCAAGCTGATGAGCGACCTGGACCTGATCCGCGCCGCGTCGCGGCTGCACACCGTGACCCGCTGCCGGTCGACCATCGGGCAGCCCGGTGTGCTGGCCTCGCGGATCCAGCCGAATCACCCCACCGACGACCCGGAGGGAATCGCCTACTCGATCGCCGACGGCCTGCTGCGCGGCTCCGGCGACGCCATGATCGGCATCAACCCGGCGATCGAGTCGGTCGGCACCGTGCGCCCGGCTGTACGCGCTGGTCGAGCGGATGATCGACCGGTTCGACGTCCCTACCCAGGGGTGCGTGCTCGCCCACGTCACCACGCAGCTCGAAGCGCTCGAGCAGGGGGCAACGGTCGACCTGGTATTCCAGTCGGTCGCCGGGACGCAAGCGGCGAACGAGGCGTTCGGGATCAACCTGGCCCTGCTCGGGCAGGCCCGCGCGGCCGTCGCCGAACAGCACGCGCGACGGCCCGACCGCTACCCCGGCCCGCACGCGATGTACTTCGAGACCGGGCAGGGCTCGGCGCTGTCGGCCGGGGCGAACCACGGCATCGACCAGCTCACCTGCGAGGCGCGGGCGCAGGCGGTGGCCCGGTTGTTCGATCCCTTCCTGGTGAACTCGGTGGTCGGTTTCATCGGGCCTGAGTACCTGGCCGACGCCCGCCAGATCACCCGGGCCGGGCTCGAGGACCACTTCACCGGCAAGCTGATGGGGCTGCCGATGGGCTGCGACGTCTGCTACACCAACCACGTCGACGCCGACCAGAACTCAAACGACGACCTGCTCGTGCTGCTGGCCACGGCGGGCTGCAACTTCGTCATGGGCGTGCCGGGCGGCGACGACGTCATGCTCGGCTACCAGTCGACCAGTTATCACGACGTCGCCGCCGTCCGCGAGCTGCTCGCCCGGCGCCCGGCCCCCGAGTTCCTCCGCTGGCTCCAGCTCAACGGGCTCTGGGAGGAGTCCGGGCCGCGCCCGGCGGCCCAGGCGCCGCCCGGGTGGCAGCTCGAAGCGCTACCGGGCGACATGGCGGGACTCGGGCCATGACGCCGGGCCGCCCGGACGGCGACATCGCCGCCGCGGCCGACGGAGCGCTGGCCCGGCTCCGCCGGCAGGCGGCGGGGGCGACGCAGGCGCGGGTCTTCCTGGCCGGCGCCGGGACCTCCTACTCCACTGGCGACCTGCTCGGGCTGCGAGCCGATCACGCCACCGCCCGGGACGCCGTTCGCGCGCAGATCGACCCGCGGCACCCGACGCTGGCGCAGATCCGCCGTGAGTTCGGCCTGGTCGCCGTGGGCACCCGGGCCGGCAGCCACGCTGAGTACCTGCAGCGCCCCGACCTGGGGCGGCAGCTCGACGAGGCATCGGCCGGGATACTGCGACGCGAGGGCACGCCCCGGTCGCGGCTGCAGGTGGTGCTGGGGGACGGCCTGTCAGCCGGGGCCATCGCCGAATCAGGGCTACCGCTGGTGCGGGGACTGCACGCGCGGGCGGCCGGACTCGGGTGGACGGCCGGCCGGCCGGTGTTCGTGCGCCGCGCCCGCGTCGGGATCATGAACGAGCTCGGGGCGGTGCTCGAACCGGACGTCATCGTCTTGCTGATCGGGGAGCGTCCCGGGCTGCAGGTCGCGGCGAGCACCTCCGCCTACCTGGCCTACCGGCCCCGGCCCGGGCACACCGACGCGCAGCGCAATCTCGTCTGCAACATCCACGACGCCGGAGTGCCGGCCGCCGACGCCGTCGGCCGCATCGTCCGGCTGGTCCAGCGGCTGCTCGACGCGCGGGCAAGCGGCATCGCGGTCAAGGAGCCCGGCCTGCCCGGCCTGCCCGGGCCGCCGTCCCCGGCCGCCAGCCTGACCGAGCGGGCCGAGTGAGGTCCCTGCCTAGTCCCAGCAGAGGCAGAACGGGTGCCCGGCCGGATCGGCATAGACCCGCCAGTTCACCCCGCCGGAAGCCAGCGACGTAGCCCCCAGCTTCAGCACCGCCGCCTCGGCCGCGTCAACGTCGTCCACCGTGACGTCGAGGTGCACCTGCTGCGGGTAGGCCGGATCGGGCCAGCGCGGCCCCAGGTACCCGTTGACCTGCTGGAACAGCACCGGCTGAGCCCCGTCCTGGCCGATCATGGCGACGCCGTCGCCGTCGAAGGTGACCGGCTTGCCCAGCAGCTCCGCGTAGAACGCGCTCAGCCCGCTCGCGTCCGGGCAGTCCAGCATCACGCCCATGACCGTTGGCTGGAGGTTCGCGGGAAACAGGCACAAGTCGAACGGGTGCCCGGCCGGGTCCGCCAGCGTGTACCACTTCTCGTTCTTGCGCAGCAGCGTGGCGCCAAGCCCGGTCGCCCGCTCCAGGCCGGCCTCGAGGTCCGGCACGCGCAGGTCAAGGTGCGCCTGCTGCGGGTACGCCGGGTCGGGCCAGCGCGGCGGCAGGTGGTCGGGACTGCGCTGGGCGGCGATCCGCCACCCGTCCCCGGTCTCCAGCGTGACCCAGTCCTCGTCGTCGTCCTCGGCGGTCCACCCGCCGAGGGCGGCGTAGAACCCGGCCAGCAGCCGGGCGTCGGGCCCGTCAAGCGCCACCGCCCGCAACGTGCCGATCATCGGCTGCTCCCTCCTGCGCCAGGCTGGCGAGCGGACCTCCCTGGCGCCGTCGCCGGTGTCAGCCGACCCGGCGCGGGAGCTCCTGCGTCTTGAGCTTAGCGGTGAACCCGAGCGAGCTGCGGAACCCGCCCGGGTGCAGCAGCAGGCCAAGGCCGTTGCCCCCGCCGACCAGCCCGGGCGGGGCGGAGTGCAGCTCGCTCATCCACCAGCCGGGGTCGTGGAACAGGCCGGCGATCTCGGTGTGGTGCGCCTCGTCGGTGAACAGGTAGCAGCGGTCTTGCAGCAGCGGCCACACGTAGCGCAGGCAGTCCCGGACCGAGCTGGTCAGGTCGGCGTCGATGTAGGCGAACACGAGCTGCTGCTCGAACCCGGGCAGCGTCTGGCTGAAGAACCCCTGGTGGAACTCGCAGACGTCGAGCACCCCGTACCGGCGGACGTTCTCGCGCACCTCCGGCAGCGAGCCCGCGTAATCCCCGCCCTGGTAGGTGTGGAACTGCAGCTCCGACAGGACCAGGTGCTCCCGGTCCTCCTCGGTCGGCGCGGGCAGCCCCTCGAAGCTGTCGAACAGGTGGAGCCGGCGGCCGGTCATCTTCGCCAGCCGGGAGAGGTTGACGGCGCTGCCGCCCTTGAAGGAGCCGCACTCGATGATGTCGCCCGGCAGGTCCTTGGGAATCTGCAGGATCTTGCCCGCCATGATCAGGTGGTAGAGGAAGTTGGACGCGCTCTCCACCCGGATGTTGTTCAGGATCACCGCGCACAGGAAACGGAGCTTGGTCAGCAAGCCGATGCCGTACTCGCTGCCGGTTTCGCGGGCGAAGAATTCCCGGGCGACAACCGGCAGCAGTGCCGTTGTCACCAGTGCGGCGGGTACGCGGCGAAGTGAACTGCGTCGCATGCTGACCTCCAGGTAGTAGCGTGCGGGCAGAGGGTCACGTTCCCCCTCGGTGGCACCGCTAAGCCTCACGGCAACGCTCTCACCTGGCAAAACAGTCGAAAGCGGGCCTTTCAGGCGGCCGCGATCGGCTCGTGCAGGAAGAGGATCAGGCAGCCGTCCCGGCTGAAGGTCTGGTGCTCGACCGGGTACGGGTAGTCGACGAAGTCGCCCCGCCGCCGCCGGGTGGTCTCCCGGGTGCCGTCCGGGTACAGCACCTCGTCATCGGCCTCGCCGTCGAGGAACAGGAACCGGTGCGCGGTCCGGTGGGCGTGCCGGGCGGCCACCGCGCCCGGCTCGAAGTAGGTGATGCCGACCACCCGCTCGTCGAAGCTCATCCCCGCGGCGGGGAAGAACAGGGGCCGGAACCACAGCCCGGCCCCGGCCCCGGTCCACCCCTCCGGGCTGAACACGTCCTGGCGGCCCGCCCAGCCGGTCCCCGCTGATCAGCAGGGCCAGGCAGCGGCCCGAAGCGGACACCGCGGGCCCGGGCGCGGGCGCGCAGTACGCGCCCGCGCCGTGCACCGTGCCGCCGGCGCCGAGCTCGCCGTCAAGCACCAGGATCCGCGTCCCGGCGCCCCCGGGCAGCGGGTACCTGGCGTCGCGGCCGAGCCGGAGCAGGGTGAACGAGTCGCCGTCGGAGCGCAGCAGCTCCTTCGTCCAGGCCCCCGGCCCGGCGGTCGCCCAGCGGGCGGGACTGAAGGTCGCCTGATGGCTCGTCATCGCACCATCCTTCACCACCGGGCGGCGTCGGGGCCAGCGGCGCGTCAGGCGCAGTCAGTTGCCGGGCAGGCGTCGGGCCGCCCGGGGCTTGCCTGCGCGTGCCGGGCCACCCTCCCTGCCAGGTCTCGCAGCCTCTCGCAGTCGTCGGCGCCGAGGCTGGCGAGCAGGTGTGCTTCAGCGTCGGCTACCTGCTCGCGGGCCCGGGCCAGCGCCTGGGCGCCGCTGGCGGTGATGACCACCTGGCGTGCTCGTCGGTCCTGCGGGTCGGGACACCGGGTAACCAATCCGGCTTGCTCGAGGTCGTCGATGAGATGGGTCATCACGGTCTTGTCGATGCCGAGGCGACGGGCGAGCGCGAGCTGCGAGCGAGGGGGGCCGTCCGACACCGCGCACAGCACGTGGTAGCCGCGCGGGCCGGCCGGCAGGCCCGCCACGGCGCCCATGGCCAGCTCACGGTACCTCCGCGACACGACCCCAAGTGCCCAGCCGAAGTCCCGGTCCAGTCCGTCGATGCGCTTCCCGCACCCGGGCACGACGCCGGCCTGCAAGTTCGGGTCTCGGCGCCGGCGACAGGCACCGGCCTGCCGTTCGTCGTCTTCTCCCATGGCTTCGGCTCGTCGATGGACGGCTATGGCCCGCTGACCGACTACTGGGCCGCCCACGGCTTCGTTGTCGTCCAGGCCACCTACCTCGACTCGCGGCGGCTTGCGGTGCCCCCCGGCGACCCGCGCTCAGCTCAGCTGTGGCGCTACCGGGTCCAGGATGCCAAGCGCATCCTGGACAACCTCGACCTGCTGGAGGCTGCGGTGCCTGGCCTTCCAGGGCGCGCCGACCACAGCCGGATCGCGGCCGCCGGCCACTCCTTCGGCGGCCAGACCACCGCGATCCTGCTCGGGCTGCGAGTCCTCCCCCCGGGCGGCAACGGGGAAGACCTGTCTGACCCCCGGGTCAAGGCTGGCATCCTGCTGGGCACCGCTGGCGCCGGGGGTGAGAACCTCAAGCCCGGTGTCATCGATCAGCTGCCCTGGCTCAACGTCAGCTTCGAGTGGATGACCGCCCCGGCACTCGTTGTCGCGGGCGACCGCGACCAGTCATTCCTGACCGCCCGCGGGCCCGACTGGTCGGCCGACCCCTATCGCCTCAGCCCTGGGCCGAAGACCCTGCTGACGCTGTCCGGTGCCGAGCACTCGCTCGGAGGCATCCCCGGCTACGAGGCCAGGGAGACCACCGACGAGCATCCCGAGCGGCTGGCTCTGCTCCAGCGCCTCACTGTGTCCTACCTCCGCGACGCTCTCGGGCTGGACAGCACCAGCTGGCCGGCGGCCGTCGCCTCGCTGGCGAAGCTGGACGCCGTGCTCGGCCGACTAGAGCACAAGTAGCCGGCCGAGCACGGCGCTGCTGGTCAGCCGAGGCCGACCGAGGTCAGCCAGTCCTGGGCGGCGGTGGTGTAGCTCTCCTTGTCGGTGATCACCTTGACGTCGAGCGACAGCAGGGCGCTGGTGGACAGCTTGGCGCTGACCGCGTTCAGCGTCGCGGAGATGGTCGGGGTGAGCGCGGGCTTGTAGACCAGCGGGATGACGTTCTGGGCGGCGAACAGGAACTTCGGGTCGGTCAGCGAGACCAGCTTGTCCGAGACGATCTGCGGGGTGGTGGTGAACACGTCCGCTGCCTGCACCTTGCCGCTGGTCAGCGCGGCGAGGGTGAGGGGCCCCGACTCGTCCAGCGGGTCGAACCCCTTGAACGTCAGGCCGTAGACGGACTTCAGGCCGACCACGCCGTCGGTGCGGGTCTTGAACTCCGGCGGGCCGCCCAGCACGAACTGCGCCGCGACCGACTTGAGGTCGGCGATCGACGTGAGCTTGTACTTGGCCGCGTTCGCCTGGGTGACCGTGATCGAGTCGCTGTCCTGGGCCGCGGCCGGGTTCAGCACGGTCAGGCTGGACGGCAGCTTGGCGGCCAGGGCGGCGTCAACCTGGGCCGTGGTCTTGGCGGTGGAGGTCTTGTCGACCTCGACCGACAGCAGGGTGCCGTTGTACTCGGGGATGATGGTGATGGCGCCCTTCTCCGCCTGCGGGTAGTAGACCTCGCGCGAGCCGATGTTGAGCTTGGTGCTGACCTTCACCCCGGCCTTCTGCAGGGCCAGCGCGTAGACCTCGGCCAGGACCTCGTTCTCGGGGAAGTTGGCCGAGCCGACCACGACCGTGCCGGACGCGCCACCGCCGCTGAGCGGGTTGGAGCCGGAGCTGGCCGACGAGCTGCTGGCGGCAGGCGTCGTCGTGCTCGAGGAGCTGCTGCTCGAGCAGGCGGCCAGGGTAGCGATGCCGATGACGGCAAGGGCAGCCACGCCGCCCTTGGCAGAGATCTTTATGGTCACAGGGGGTTCCCCTCCAGGGGTGAGTTGAAGTAGTTCAGCCTGCCACGTTCCAGGCCGCGAGGACGCTCGCATCGACCGCCGCGCCCGCGGAGCCGAGGATCGGGTGCAGTTCCATCGCCGGGGCGTACTTGCTGGCCGGCACCTCCCGGCCGAGCGCCTCGGCCATGGCCCGCACCTGGTGGGGTGCCCCGCCGCAGCACACCCCGATGTAGTTCACGCCCAGCTCGCGGGCTGCCACCGCGAAGGCGGCCATGTCGAACCGGGTGCACGCGAACGGTTCCAGGGCCAGCGGGAACGCGTGCTCGACCCCGTCCGCGCGCAGCGACTCCATCGTCGGCATGGCCGGGGTCGTCCGGTACGGCACCGGCTGCGCCGCCACCGCGCAGTCCACCGCGTCCCTGATCCGGGCCAGCAGCGGCAGCATGGTGGCCGGCCCCGGTCGCAGTTCAGCCCGACCACGGTGGCCCCGTGCGCGGCCAGGATGCGGCACGCCTCCACGTAGTCGTAGCCGTCGCGGGTACGGTCGGGCTGGGTCGAGGCGAGCGTCACCATGGCGGGCAGGCCCAGTTCCTGGGCCACCGCCAGCGCGATCAGGGCCTCGCCGAGGTAGTCGTTGGTCTCGGAGATAACGAAGTCGACCCCCTCCTCGACCGCCCAGCCGAGCTGCTCGGTGTACTGCGCCCGGACGGTGGCGCTGGTCGCCGGGTCGGCGGGATCGTAGGCCCAGGTGTTGCAGACGTTGCCGGCCACCAGCGCCCCGCCCTCGTCCGCGACCTCCCGGGCCAGCCGGACGGCGTGCCGGTTCATCGCCTCCAGGTCGTTCTCCCGGCCGATGTGCCGCAGCTTCTCCCGGTGCGCGTAGTAGGTCAGCGCGACCATCACGTCGGCGCCGGCCCGCAGGAACTCGCGGTGCAGCTCGCGGACCGCGTCCGGGAAGTCGAGCACGACCTCGGGCACGTACGGGCCCGCCTTGATGTACCCGCGGCGTTCCAGCTCGAAGACGTAACCCTCCGCCCCGAGCACGACGCCGCGGTCGAGCCGCTGCTCGATTCCCCGCCGGGTCGTCATGCGGCCGTCCCTCCCCGCTGCCGGCCGGGCGTGAACCGGCCCGGCGCGAAGCGGCTGATGTCGTAATCGGTGCCGCTGGTGGCGGTGAGCTGGGCCAGCACCCGGCCCACCCACGGCGCGAACTTGTAGCCGGTGCCGCGCCAGCCGACGCCGACGAACGCGCCCGGTGCCCCGGGCAACGGGCCGAGGATGAAATCGTCATCCCCGACCAGGTCGTAGTAGCAGGTGTCGACCCCGCTGGCCTCGGCCACGTCGACCGTCGCGGCGCCGCGCAGCCCGGGCATGCACTCGGCCACGAAGTCCTCCACCGACTTGATCGCCGACGGCACCACGGCCGCGTCTGGCGGGTGGTAGAAACCGATCTTCACCCCCGGCGTCTTCCCCGCGTAGATCGGGTGCCCGTAGATGCCGACGTCCAGGTAGGCGAACACCGGCAGGGCGTCCTCGGTGTACTGATCGCGGACGGTCGGCTCGGGGATGAAGTACTTGGACTGCACCGGCCGGTCCGGGCTGAGCGGAAAGCGGACCGTGCAGCCGGGGATCAGCTCGAGCAGCTCGTTGGTGCCCAGCCCGGCGGTGATCACCAGGACGTCGGACTCGACCGGCCCGCTGCCGGTCTGCACCTGCCAGCCGCCGCCGGACCGGGTGATCGCGCGGATCTGCGCCTCCTCGCGGATCTCCACCCCGCTGGCCGGCAGCGCCGACCGCAGCAGGGCGGTCACCGCGGCCACGTCGGCGAACCCGGCGTCGACGTCGAGCCAGCCGCCGTCGGCCGCGAACTGGGGGAAGCGCTTCGCCAGGGCGGGCCCCGGCAGCGCCTGGCAGCGCAGCCGCAGCTCCTCGAGCACCGCGAAGCTGCGCGCGGCATAGCTCGCGGGCAGGTTGGGGGTCACGCTGGACTTGGCCAGGTTGAGGCAGCCGCAGTCCACCAGCAGCCGCTGGCCGGCCCGTTGCTGCAGGTCCAGCCAGAGCTGCCGGGCCTCGAAGGCCAGCCGTGAGTACTGCGGGTCAAGGTAGTCGTTGCGCACCGACCGGGTCAGCCCGAACGAGGCGGTGCCCGGGTCGCCCACCCGCGACTTGTCCAGCACGGTGACCGAGGCCGCCAGCGGTGCCGCGTGGTAAGCCGTCATCAGCCCCATCACGCCGCCGCCGATGATGGTCAGCCGGATGCCGCGATCTTCCGTCAAGCCTGCGCTCCCGTCTCCCCAGTCCCTCACGCCACCAGCGGAAACAGTGGTAGCGCGGGAGTCATCGTAAAGCCCGCGTGTTACAGGCCGATGTCACGCTCCACTCCCGGCGTCCGCGCTCCTGGCCGTTCGCCAAGCTGGCCGCCACCTGCCCCGTGCCTGGCGCTCACGTCCGGGATAATCTCTACTATGTCTAGCGGAGTTAACGGTTTTGGGGAGTGGCGCTTTCATGTCTGATGTCGGAACCGGGGTAGCGCACATTAGCTCGCTGGCCTTCCTGACCCCTGGCAACTTCGCCGACGATGACCCGTACGCGGGGCTGGAGGCGACGCTGCAGCTGTTCGAGGACGCCGAGAAGGCCGGCTGGGACGGCGCCTGGATCCGGCAGCGTCATCTCGAGCACGGCGTCGGCTCGGCGGCCGTCTTCCTCGCCGCGGCCGCACAGCGCACCCGGCGCATCGAGCTGGGCACGGCCGTGATCCCCATCGGCTACGAGTCGCCGTTCCGCCTGGCCGAGGACCTCTCGCTCGCGGACGTGCTGTCCCGCGGGCGGCTGCAGGTCGGCTTCAGCTCGTCTATGCCGCACGCCGAGATCCTCGGCGACCTCGTGTACGACGGCGACTGGCGCAGCTTCGACCTTAAGCACGGGCGCATCGCCCGCCTGGTGGAAAACCTGCGCGGGAACTTCCTCGGCACCGAAGACACCGTCATTCACTCGCCGGGCAACGTGCAGCGTCCGCGGCTTCAGCCGCATGCCGCGGGCCTGGCGGAGCGCATCTGGTACGGCGCCGGCAGCGCGAGCTCGGCCACCTGGGCAGGGGAGCAGGGCCTCAACCTGCTCTCCGGCAACGTGATCTTCGGCAACGGAGCGACCGATTTCTACGCGGCGCAGAACGCGGTGCTTGACGCCTACCAGGCGGCGCTGCCTGCGGGCCGCGCTGGCCGCATCGGCATCGGGCGGGTCATCATCCCGACCGACAGCGCGGACGCCAGGCAGCGGGAGAGGTACCGGGAGTACGGTGCCAGCCGGTACGCGCGAACCCTCAAGCCGCAGAGCTTCCCGGGTGGCGGCGGACGGGATGGCATCCTCTTCCCGGTCGACCTGATCGGGACGACCGACGAGATCCTAGAGCGCCTCGCCGCCGACCCGGTGGTGGCCCGCGTCACCGAACTGCGCGTCGAGGTGCCGTATGAGTTCGGGCAGCACGAGTACGAGCAGATCCTGCACGATGTCCGCTACAGCCTTGCTCCCCAGCTCGGCTGGGCCCCGGCTCCGGCTCCGGCTCCGGGCTCGGCTGCGGCCCCGGCCGCGGCGGGGGCATGAGCGCGGAGGTTGGCTGGCTAGGGTTGCCGGCGGGACGCGGATGCGGCACCGCTGTCCGGCGGGCGGCTGTCAGGACGGGTAGCGCTTGGGTCCTTGGGTGTAGGTGCGGCCGGCTGGGGTTGTCCACTGGTGCCAGCCGGGTCTGGGCTGGGTGACGGTCCAGCCCGTGGCCTGCTTGACCTGGTGGCAGGCGCGGGAGCGGGCGCCGGCGTTGCACGCGCAGGTGGGCCCGCCCTGGTGGTGGGGGATCGCGTGCTCGAAGTCGGACTCGCGCGCGTGCCGGGAGCAGGTCGGGAACGTGCACTCGTGGTCGCGGACCTGGACCAGGTGGCGCAGGGTGTCGCCGGGCTGGTAGGCGCTGGTGCGGTGGCGGTGGTCGCAGGTCTCGGTGGGGACCGGCTCGAGCTTGACCAGCAGGGTCCGCCCGTCGGGCAGGGTGAGCTGCCACGCGCCGTGTCCGCCGGCCGGGCCCGGGGTGGGGGCGGGGGAGAGGGTCCAGGGCGGGGGCGGTTCGCCGGGGGGCCTGGGGTCGGGTGCGGTGAGCTGGTGCAGACGGGCAACCGGGATGGTGAGGTTGAGGCGGGCCGGGAGCTGTGTCAGTGGCGGAGCGGGCGGGCCGTGGTCTGGTCCGGCTCGCGCCCGTTGCCGGGTGCTGCGGGCGGGGCGGGCGCAGCCGTGCCCGACGGCGGTGCCGTCGGGAGCGGTGACGGTGAGGCAGATGGTGGTGTGCGGGCTGGCGGCAACCTGGACGGCGAGGCTGCGGCACAGGCCGGGGTCCAGGGGGCCGAGTCCGTGTCCCTCGCCGGGCCGCTCGGCCAGCCCGAGCAGGGTGGCGAGGGGGATGATGAGGTCGGCGAGCCTGGGCGGCATTGACGGGCCCGCAACGGCACCGGGACCGGGATCGTCCGGGCCGGAATCGTCCGGGCCGGGATCCTCGGGACCGGGGCTGCCGGGGCTGCCGGGGCTGCCGGGGTCGTCCGGGCTGTCGCCTGGCTCCCCGCCGTCCTCGGGCCCGTACTCGTTGGGGGCGCCGAGGCCGGCCGGGGGCTGCCCGGCCGCGATCCGGGCCTCGGCGGTGACCGCGTTCATCAGGTCCAGGTAGGCCATCGCCCGGAACTGGTCCATCCGTATCCCGGGGAACACGCCGGACTGCTTGTACTGGGCCGCGCGGGCGCACACGCTGGCGTAGGCGGCCAGCGACTCGTCCGTCGGCAGGTCGTAGCCGGACAGGTTCACCGCGCCGGACGGGTCGCGGCGCAGGGAGACCCGGGCCCGGTTCCGCTCGGACTCCTCCCGCCGCCGCTCGGCTGAGGCCGGGTCGACGGTCAGCGCCGCCTGCACGGCCAGCTTCTCCGCCTGGCTGTGGGTCTTACCCGGCAGCTCATCGACGATCAGCGCCTCGGCCCGGGCCGCGTCGGCCTCCGATAGTGAGGCGAGGGCGTCGGCGACCGCGCGGGCCTTCGGGAAGGTGAGCTCCCCGGCCGCGAGCAGTTCCCCGGTCCGCGGCAGGCGCACCTGCAGGTCCCACGCGGTCCACATCAGCTTCTCGGCTGACTGCGGCGGCATCGCCAGCGCCAGGGCGACCTCGTGGGTCAGCGGCCGGGACCAGCCGTCGGGCAGGTCACCGTGATAGCCGCCGGCCAGCGGCTCGTCGTCCTCGCGGATCAGGTCCCGCAGTACCCCGAGCTTGCCGGCCGCCGACCAGGCTTCCATCGCCTGGTAGCGGCGCAGCAGCCCGATCCGCTGGTCGTGCGACGCCCCCGGGCACCGCCAGCCCGGCCCCGCGGCCGCCTCCAGCGCGGCCGCCAGCCCGGCCGACGGCGCGCAGGCATCCCACCGGCCGCCCCGGGTAAAGCCGGCCATCGCCGGATGCCGCCAGCCCGGGCCAGGAGCCAGGACCAGAGCCCGGGCCAGAGCCGGGGCCGGGGGACGGCAGGCCGGGCTCCCCGCCCGTCCCCTGCCCCGCGCCCGGCTGCCAGCCCATGAAGCCCCCTGTGGAAGTGTTCGAGTCCGCGTCCGCATCATCAGGCGCGATCAAGTAGATACTCGAACAATACTACGAATTCAAGATCAACAGTGCGGCGACGCCCTTACCAAACAGCCACTGTTTCCTTACCGGCATGCCTACGGAGACACTGTGGCAGCCGTACGCGGCCAGCCGAGACCGCGACGCCCTGCTCCCGGCGCCAGCTCGCCCCGAACCGACTGAGCGAACAGGGTAGGCGGAGCTGCTACCTAGGCCCGGCCCCGCCCGCCGCGATCAGCTCCAGGATCCGCGCAGGCGGCAGGTGCTGCTCGTAGATCCGCACGCCGAACGGCGCCAGCGCGTCCTCGATCGCGTTCACCACCGTCGGCGGTGAGACGATCAGGCCGCCCTCGCCCACCCCGCGGAAGTTGACGTCGGCGTCCAGGGGCACCGTTTGCAGGTGCTCGATCTCGATCCGGGGGATCTCGCACGCGGTCGGCAGCAGGTAGTCCATGAACGTGGCCGACTGGTAGTTGCCGTCCTGGTCGTAGGCTGACCGCTCGAGCAGCACCGCGCCGATGCCCTGGGCGACACCGCCCCGGATCTGCCCCTCCACGATCGCCGGGTTGATGAGCTCGCCGCAGTCCTCCACCGCCACGTACCGCTCGACCGTCACCAGGCCCGTTTCCACGTCGACCTCGACCACCGCGCAGTGGCTGCCGCCGGACCAGCCGCTATCGCCCCCGTCGAACGTGGCGGTGACCTCAAGGTCAGCGTCGCCGTCGGCGTCGGCCTGGCTGGCCACCGACGCCACCGAGATCGCGCTGTCGGGGTCGCCCCGCACCATCACCGAGCCGTCGATGATCTCCAGGTCGCTGGCGCTTGCCTCCATCAGCTTGGCCGCGAAGTCGAGCACCTTGACCTTGAGCTGCCGGGCGCCGTGCAGCGTGACCCCGCCGGCCATAGTGGCCGCCCGGCTGCCGCCGGTCAGCGCCGCCGGCACCACGTCGCTGTCCCCGACCACCACGCGGACCTGCTCGAACGGCACGCCAAACTCGTCCGCGGCGATCTGGGCGAGGGTGGTCTGGTGGCTCTGCCCGTGCGGCATCTGCCCGGTGAACAGGGTCAGCGTGCCGTCCTCGGCCAGCCGCAGCCGCATCGTCTCGGTCGCCAGCGGGCCGGGCATGCCTCCTCCCGGCATCCGCGGGCCCGGGGCCGCCTCGATGAAGGTGGCCACGCCGACGCCCAGGTACCGGCCGCGAGCACGCTCGGCCGCCTGGCGGGCGCGGAAGGCGGGCAGGTCCACCAGCGCGGCCAGCCGCTCGAGGGATTCCCTGGTGGTGACGCCGATCAGCGGGCGGCCGGTCAGCATCGTGTACGGCGGGCTGGTGCGCGGGGCCACGTTCCGCAGTCGGAACTCCAGCGGGTCGAGGCCGAGGTCCTTGGCCAGCAGGTCGAGCACCCGCTCGCGGACGAACGTCTCCGACGCCCACGGGCCGCGGTAGGAGATGTAGGACGCCTTGTTGGTGGTGACCGCGGTCGACTCGAACCCCAGCGCCGGCAGCTTGTACGGTCCTGGCAGCATCATCTGGATGGTGGGCGGCACGATCAGCCCGGCCACCTGGTACGCGCCGGTGTCGATCACCATCGACACGTCCAGCCCCAGCAGGTCACCGTCCTTGCTGGCGGCGGCGCGGACGTCGAAGCTCTCCTCCCGGGCCTGCCCGGAGGCGGTGAGGTGCTCGCCACGGTCCTCGGTCCACTTGACCGGGCGGCCGAGCGAGTAGGCGGCCGCCGCGACCGCCTGCTCCTCGCGGGTGGCACCGCTCTTCAGCCCGAACGAACCGCCGATGTCCCCGGCCAGCACCCGTACCTTGGCCGGGTCGAGGTCGAGCCGCTGGGCGATGCCTCCCCGGGTGATCTGCACGCTCTGGGTGGCCGCGTACACGGTGAGGATGCCGGTTTCCTGATCCGGGCTCACCACGATGGCGCGTCCTTCCATCGGCACGTTCTGGTGCCGGTGGACGTCCAGATGGCAGTCGAGCACCAGGTCGGCGGCCGCGAACGCGCCCGCCACGTCGCCCAGCTCGCTGCGCCTGGGCGGGACGATGACGTTGCCGCCGAGGTCGTCGAACACCGGGGTGCTGCCCGGGTCGAGGGCGACGGCCGCGCTGGCGACCGGCGGCAGGTCCTCGTAGTCGACCTCGACCAGCTCGCAGCCGTCCTCGGCCCGGGCGCGGCTGGTAGCGATCACCAGCGCCACCGGGTCGCCCACGAACCGCACCTTGTCCACTGCCAGCAGGCCGTACGAGGGCATCATGGCGCCCAGGCCGACGAACGCCATCAGCGGGTCGGGACCGGGGACGGTCATCGCGTCCAGCTCCGCCCCGGTGAACACCGCGACCACCCCGGGCAGCTCGCGGGCGGCGGCGGTATCGACCGCCAGCAGCCGGCCGTGGGCGAGCGGCGACCGCACGAACGCCGCGTGCAGCATGCCCGGCAGCTTGATGTCGTCCACGTAGCGACCCGCCCCGGTCAGGATGCGGGGGTCTTCCGAGCGCTTGACGCTGGTGCCGGTGTAGCGCGGGGCCGGGATCTGGGTTGTCATCGTGGATCCTCGCCTCAGCCCTTGGCCCGCTCGGCCGCCAGCAGCACGCCGTCGATGATGCTCTGGTATCCGGAGCAGCGGCAGAGGTTGCCGGACAGCGCCTCGCGGACCTCCTGCTCGCCGGCCTCCGGGTGGGCGTCGAGCAGGGCGGTGGCCTGCATGAGGAACCCCGGGGTGCAGAACCCGCACTGGAAGCCGTGCGAGTCCTGCAGTGCCTGCTGCAGCGGGCCGAGGGTTCCCTCCGGCGCCAGCCCCTCGACCGTGGTCACCTGGTGGCCCGCCGCCTGCACGGCCAGCATCAGGCAGGAGCGCACCGGCCGGCCGTCGAGGATGACCGTGCAGGCGCCGCAGACCCCGTGCTCGCAGCCGACGTGGGTGCCGGTCAGGTCGAGGTCGTCGCGCAGGAAGTCAGCCAGCGTCTTGCGCACCTCGGCCGAAGCGGTGCGCGTAGCGCCGTTGACCGTCACGGTGATATCCGCCATCGTTCAGTGCCTCTCCTGGATGTTGCCGGCCGCCGCGGCCAGCCCGCGCCGGACCAGCGCGCCCGCGACCTGCTGGCGGTACTCCGATGACCCGTGCAAGTCGGCGGGCGGTTGCAGGCCGGCCGTCGCCCGGCGGGCCGCCTCCGCGAACAGCTCGGCCGACGGCTGCTGGCCGGCCAGCAGGTCCTCCGCCTCCGATGCCCGGACGGGTGCGTCGGCGACGCCGGAGAACGCCAGCCGGGCGTCGCTGATCGCGCCGTCGGCCAGGGTCAGCGAGGCGGCCAGGCCGACCATCGCGAAGTCACCGTGCCGCCGGGCGACCTCCTCGAAGGCCGCCCCGGTGCCGGCCGGGGCGGCCGGGAAGCGCACCTCGACCAGGATCTCGTCCGGGTTGCGGGCGGTCGACAGGTACCCCTGGAACCAGTCGGCGGCCGGGATGACGCGCTCGCCGGACTGGCTTCGCACCACGAACTCGGCGTCGAGGGCGACGGCGACGGCGGGCAGCTCGGCCGCCGGGTCGCCGTGCGCCAGGCTGCCGCCGATGGTGCCGCGGCTACGGATCGCCTCGTGCCCGATCAGCGGCAAGGCGGCCGCCAGCAGCGGCAGCGCCTCGGCGACGTCGTCCGATTCCTCGGCCTGGTACTCGCGGGTCAGCGCGCCGATGGTCACCCGCCCGGCTGCCCGGGATACCCCGGACAGCTCGTGCAGGCCGTTGATGTCGACCAGCACGGCCGGCCGGGCCAGCCGCAGCGCGAGCAACGGGACCAGGCTCTGCCCGCCGGCCAGCACGCTCGCCTCGTCCTGGTGCTCCGCCAGCAGTGCGAGCGCCTCGGCCACGGTCGACGGCGCTTCGTACTCGAACTCAGGCAGCTTCATCGGTACCGCCCTTCACGCTGCCGGACACATGGAGGTGACTCTAGCGAGCATCAGGCTGGTACGCAGCGGCCGCGTGCCGGCTGCCGGCAAGCCATTCCCGGCTGGCCGTGGTTAACGGGCCGCACCGAAGTCAAGGCCCCGCGGCTCAGCGGCCAGCGGCCTGCCCGCGATCGGGGTAACCGGCACGTCGGTACCGACGATCTCGAAGCGGGGGGCGGCGAGGTCCACCGCCCCGGCTCCGCCCAGCAGCAGGCCGAAGTGGACCGAGGCCGCGTCCTCGGCGACATCGAGCACGTTGGCCGCCTCCGCCCACCCGGTTGTCCCGCGCAGCGGCCGGTCCTGCATGTTGTCGAGCACCTTCCCCCGGCTCGCTGAGTCGACCCGCAGCCACAGGCCGGCCCAGCCGGTAATTTCCCGGCCCCGGATCACGGCGCTGAACCGCACCCGGCCGCCCCGGTAGCGGGCCGCGTCGATGCTCTGCATGACGGTGCCGAAGCCGCCCGGCGCCCCGGCGGCACGGAAGCGCAGCTCTATCAGGCGCCTTCCCTGGTGGGCGCAGTTACCCGGCAGCAGCCCGGCGTCGTATTCCGCCCGGTGGCTGCCGGACATGTGCCATCCGTCAGGCAGCGGGTCAAGCCCGGTCTGGCTGAGGAGCGCGGTCAGCGCCTGCGTGTAGTTCTCGCCGGTCTCGTCCATGCGGGCGCGGACGAGCCGCTTGAGGTCCTTGTGCTGCGGCACGGTCACAACCTCCGTCTCGGTGGCCGCCCCAACGCTCCGGACCGGAGCCAGCCAGACGGAAGTCCGGGTGCTGCGAGGTACTGGTCCGGGAGTATGCCCCCCTTCGGCCGGACAGCGCCCCGTTGGGGAGGGGCCGTCGGCCTCGGCGTCGAACCGCGCCACCCCCATCATGGCAAAAGGCGCGATAGCGGGTCAACCGCGGCGGGCAACGGCAAGGCGGCCGGAATCAGGGCCCGCTGGCCAGTCGCCCGAGCAGTTCCCGCAGCTCCGGATCGCCGGTGGTCAGGTTGCCGTCGAAGGCCGCGGTGCCCGCCAGCGCGGCCGGGGAGACGAGCCCGCCGTCCACGGCGGAAACCAGCACGCCGAGCGCCATCTTCAGATAAGCGCTGTCCTGGGCGGAGTGAGAAGTCGCCATCAGCCAGGCCACCTCGGCCAGGTCCCGGTAAACCGATTCCCTGGGCGGGCCGGCCTGGTAAGGGGCGGCGAAGGCGGAGATGAGCGCGTGGACCGCGGAAACCGTCCGCCCGTCCGCCACCGTGATGAGGACGTGAGCGGTTTCCGGGAACACCGAGACCAGCGGGGCCAGGCCGTGGGCCATGATGTCTTCCGACATGTTGCTGGCGAAGTTGATCTTGCGCAGCGCCATCAGCGAGCTGTGCGACGGGGAGGAGAAGACCGGCAGGCGCGCCCCTGAGCCAGGCGGCATGTTGAAGGTCCAGGCCATGTCGAGCTCTCTCGGCCCGGACTCGCCGGAAGCCCGGCTCAGCCGGAACTCCTTCTGCTGGCCGTCCCACACGCGGGTGAACGCGAGGGCCTGGTGCAGCCCCTCCCAGCCGTAGCCGGCTAGCTGGGAACGCCAGATCAGGGCGTCCGCGCGCCACGCGTACTGTACCTCCGGGTGCGCCGGGTAGAGGTCGCGCCCGCTCACCTCTCCCGCGGCCAGCACGGCGATGACGACCAGGTTGGCGGTCCAGGCCGCGTAGCGGTTTACGGCCGGCAGCGCCAGCGGCTCGTACGCGCGGTACACGGCGTCGTCCGGGCGAAACGATGCCAGCCGGTGCAGCTGCAGGACCTTCTCGGCGATGGCCTTGCGCTGGTCCTCGCCCATGTGGTCGAACAGGTCGCCGAGGAAGGCGACAACGGGGCCCCGGGCGGTCAGGGCCGCGTAGGAAAGGAGCGCGAACATCAAGTCGCCGGCCGTTCCGCCCGGACTGGCGGGAACCGGTTCCGGTTCCAGCAGCCCGACCAGGAGGTTGATAACGAGGCTGGCGACCAGGTACTCGCCGAAGGTGGCGTGCAGGAACTCGTAGGTGCGAAGGTGGCGGCCGCCGCGCGATGCCCGGGCCTCGTGGACGAAGAAGAAGCGGCCGACGGTGAGCTGCGCGGCGGTGAGGTCGGCCCGCGACGAGGCGGGCCTTGTCCGGCTCGGCTCCCCGTCGATGCGCAGGGCGGAGAAGTCGGCCTCCAGGTCTGCCTCCAGGACCCACTGGCTGCGCCGGTTGAACATGGCCAGGGCGACGATGGACAGCCGGAGCAGCTCGGCCTCCACCGCGCGTTCCAGGTCATCGGCCGCCAGCGCGGGCGAGTTCTTGCGTATCTCCCGGTCGGCGAAGTCTCTCAGCAGGCGGCCGTACAGCTCGGTCTGGCCCAGCGTCGCGGAGTGGCTCTGCAGCGCGTTGGCGTCGGCGTCGTACAGCGCCAGCATCAGCAGCAAGATCGGCTGCTCGGCCAGTTCACCGTAGCGCAGCGCGGTGCCCATCGGCAGCGGGCTCATGCCGCGGGCGGACAGCGAGGCCCGGTTGGTGGCGGCCCACACCGCGAGCCAGGCGGCGACCTGATCCTGGTCGAACGGCTCCAGCCGGATGACCGCTGCCCCCTGCGGGAACCTGGCCCGGTCGCTCACCACCGTCCGGCTGGTCACGATGACGGCGAGCGGCCGGCCGAGGCGCGCTTCCCGTCCCTGGAACTCCTGGACGCGCAGCAGGAAGTCGCTCTGCGAGATCCCGGTCGCCTGCAGCAGCTCGTCGAAGCCGTCGAATATCACCACCGGCAGGACCTGGCCGCCTGACTCGGTGACGTCTGGCCAGCGAACGTACTCACCGGTCGCCCCGCGGATGGCGGACTCGATCTGGTCCTGCAGGTCTGCCTCGGCCGCTACCTTCCGCAGTTCCACCCGGACCGGCAGCAACCCGGCCACCGACAACCGGGCGGCCAGGATCCGGGTCAGCACCGACTTGCCCGATCCGGGCTGGCCGAGCAGGACCAGGGGCGCGGTCAGTGCCCGGGGCGACGCCAGGCTCGCCAGGATGAAGTCGCACGCGCTGTCGCCGGCCGGCTTGTCGGCCCACCAGGAGTCACGACCAGGGTCGGCTGAGGACGTGATCTCCGCGATCCGGATGCGGTGGTCGACGTACCCGTCGCCCAGCGTGGGCATCTCCAGTCCGACCGGCATCTCGCCCGACGGGGTGATCGGCTCCGCCAGCGCGGAGCGGTAGACCCGGGACAGCGCCTCGCGCGTCTTGCCCGCTTGCCGTGACTCCGCCGGGCGCACGGCGGCCGGCGGGCCGGGCGGGAGGCGGTCCGGCCGCGGCAGGCGGTCCGGTCCGGGCTGGTCCGGCAGGCAGATCCAGCCGGTGGTGGCGGTTTCCTTGACCTCCACCGGCACCGGCGCGTAACCGGCCGCGTGATCCGGGCAGTGCCGGATGACCTCTTCGAAGAACCACGACGAGGCGATGATCGCCAGCACGCCCGGTGAACGGGCCAGCGCCTGCTTGACCGGCCCCGACTCAAGCAGGCGGAACGCCAGGTTGATCGAGGCGGCCGTCGCGCCGTGCTGGTCGTAGGTGACCTCGCCGGCGTGCAGTGCCATCCGCAGCCGGATCTGCTCGAGCCCGCCGTGGGTGCTGTTGTGCCGCTGCAGGGCGGCGACCAGCGCGGCCGGGAACGACTCGGCGAACAGGCTCTTGGGGACCTCGGGTCCGATCAGGCTGAACATGCCGTCACCGCGGTCCTCGTGATCGCGGTCCCGCCACGGGATCCCGGCCTGCCGGAACGCGTCCCGCAGGGCGCCGTACAGGCCGTCGCGGATGGCTACCTGGTCCCGGTTGGTCCGCTGCAGATGACCGAACCCCTCGACGTCCACCGCGAGGATGGTTCGGTGCACGGCTAGCTGCTTGGCCCTCACCACCGAGAAGCTTATCCCCGGAGCGAGCAGCCGGAGAGGGCCTCAATGGTCAGTAATGATCAGTAATGATCAGTACAGCCCGCCGTCCACCCGGATCAGCGACCCGGTGGTGTAGCTGGAGGCGGGCGACGCCAGGTAGAGCGCCGTGGTCACCACCTCGGCCGGGTCGCCCGCCCGGCGGGCCGCGCTGCGCCAGGACTTCTTGCTCTCCTCCGACCAGTGCTTGGAGATGTCGGTCAGGAACGGGCCCGCCGACAGCGTGTTGACCCGCACCTTGGGCGCGAACTCACGGGAGAAGACGCCGGTGAGCGCGTTCAGTGCCGCCTTGGCGCCCGCGTAGGGCCCGAAGCGGGGAGCCGGGAACAGCGCCCCGCTTGACGACACGTTGATGACCGAGCCGCCGTCGCCGTCGTACATCCGCTGGCCGATCAGCGCCGTCAGCCGGAACGGTCCCTTGAAGTTCACCCCGATGACCTTGTCGAACAGCTCCTCGGCGGTGTCGGCCGAGGACGGCGCCAGCGGCGACATGCCCGCGTTGTTGACCAGGATGTCCACCTGGCCGAAGTGCTCGTAGGCGCGGTCGGCCAGCTCCTCGCACTCGGCCCAGTGGCCGACGTGGCACGCGACCGGCAGCGCCCGCCGCCCGGTCGCCTCGACCTCTTCCGCGAGGGCCTTGCAGTTGTCGAGCTTGCGGCTGGCGATCACCACGTCGGCGCCCGCGGCGGCGAAGGCGAGCACCATCTCCCTGCCCAGGCCGCGGCTGCCGCCGGTGACCAGGGCCACCTTCCCGGTCAGGTCGAAAAGCTGGGCCGGGGTCGCGGTGCTGGCAGGCGCGGTGCTGGCAGGCGCGGAGTTGGCAGGCAGCGTGCCGTCGGTCACAGTCCGTACTCCTCGAGGATGGTCGCGTACCGCTCGCGGGCCAGCGCCCGGCGGGTGGGGATGTGCTCGGTCGGGAACAGCCCGGGGGCGGGGGAGTAGCCGCGCAGCATCCCCTTGGCGACCGCCGACTTGTGCACCTCGGTCGGCCCGTCGGCCAGCGCGAGCTGCGGCGCGTAGGCCCACCAGGGGCCGAGCGGCGTCTCCTGGGTGGTGCCGAGCGACCCGTGCACCTGCACCGCCCGCTGCAGCACGTCGTGCAGTACCTGCGCCAGGGCCACCTTGCACATCGCGATGTGGGTGCGGGCGGCGCCGTGCGGCTGGTTGTCGATGATCCACGCGGTCTGCAGCACCAGCAGCCGGTACTGCGCTAGCTGGATGGCGGAGTCGGCGATGAACCCCTGCACGAACTGGTGCTCCGACAGCACCTTGCCCTGGGTGCGGCGGGACAGCGCCCGCTCGCACATCATGTCGAAGGCCCGCTGGCACTTGCCCACTACCCGCATGGCGTGGTGCACCCGGCCGCCGCCGAGCCGCGACTGGGCGACCTTGAACCCCTCGCCGGGCGCGCCAAGCATCGCGTCAAGCGGCACCCGGACCTGGTTGTAGTGGATGTAGCCCTCGGTGCCCTCGTCGTAGTCGTCGCGCTCGTTCATGGTGGCGACGTTGCGGATGATGTCGATCCCGGGGGTCTCGGCCGGGACGATGAGCATCGACATCCGCTCGTACGGCTTCGCGTCCGGGTCGGTGACCACCATCACGATGAAGAACGAGGCGTAGCGGGCGTGTGACGAGAACCACTTCTCGCCCTCGATCACCCACTCGTCACCGTCCCGCGTCGCGGTGCAGACGAACTCCTTGGGGTCGGAGCCCGCCTGCGGCTCGGTCATCGAGAAGGTGGACACGATGTTGCCCTCGAGCAGCGGCTGCAGGTAGCGCGCCTTCTGCTCGTCGGTCCCGTACAGGGCGAGGATCTCGGCGTTGCCGGTGTCCGGGGCGGCGGTCCCGAACACGGTCGGCGCCCACTGCGAGCGGCCCAGGATCTCGTTCATCAGCGCCAGCTTGAGCTGCCCGTAGCCCTCGCCGCCGAGCTCGGGACCCAGGTGGCAGGCCCACAGGCGCTGCTCCTTCACCTTCTCCCGCAGTGGGGCGAGGATGGCGCGGGACGCCTTGTTGTGCACGTCGTAGGGGTCGCCCGGTCGCGGGAAGAGCAGGTCAAGCGGCTCGACCTCGTCGCGCACGAAGGCGGCCATCCAGTCCAGCTTCTCCTGGAACTCGGGCTCGGTGACGAAATCCCACATGCGCCGCTCCGTCCAACACTGTGTTGAATAGTTCACTGAATAATAGAAGACGCGTGGCCGGTCGCCTAGCGCGGCCCGGCCCGCAGCCAGGTTGGCGATGGTAGGGCGGCCGGCCGCAAGTCACCCGCCGCGGGGGATGCCAGCGGTCACCGGGGTGCTGAACCTAAGAGCCTCACCCAGCCGGGGACGGCCGACCGCCGTCCCCACTGATAGTCGGAGGATCCATGGCTACCGAAACGCCCGTCCTGGACACGATCATCGACATCACGACCGTCTCGATCGAGCACAACTCCGTTTCGCCGCGCGACTTCGTGCTGGCGAGGCTGGCCGCGCTGATCGCGGTGGACGCTCCGCCAGCGTCCTACCTGGCCAACGCCCCCGCGGTCGAGCAGGCCGGGCTGACCGCGCGGGACGTCGAGGGCGTCATGATCGCCGTGGCCCCGATCGTGGGCACGCCCCGGGTAACGTCGGCCGCCGGGCACATCCTGCGCGCCCTCGGCTTCGTGATCGCCGTGGGCGACGCCGATATGTCCGGGTAAGCCGACCAGCAGGCCGGCGCGCGGGGAGCCGCAGCTCAGCTGCGGCTCCTTGCGCGCCCCGGACCGCTGAGGCCGAACCCGCCCGCCCCCGGGCCGCCTAGCGCCTGCCGCGGTGCCCGGGGTATCGTCGATCCTCGGGCAAGAATTGTCTCACTAAGGTAGTTGTTTTCCGACGTAGGGGTGAGCGCGATGGCCGCCGGCAGTGCCAGCGAAACAGGGGCCAGCCAACCAGGGGCCGACGAGAAACTGCTGGCTCAGCTGCGGGACCGGGTCGGGCGGCGGGTGACCGACTGGCGGCCCGGCGCGACCGTGCGCGCGCTGTCCCCGCTGACCGGCGGCACCTCCAGCCTGACGTTCGTGGTCGAGCTGGACGGCGTCGACCCGGCCGAGACCCCGGTGGTGCTCAAGGTGGCGCCGCCCGGCCTGCCGCCGCTGCGCAACCGGGACGTGCTGCGCCAGGCGCGGCTGCAGGCGGCGGTGCAGGGCGCCCCGCGCCCGCTGGCGCCGGACGTGCTGTTCTCCGACCCGGGTGATCCCCCGGACGTCCCGCCGTTCATGGCGATGAACATGGTGCCGGGGGAGTGCGTGGAGCCGGTGCTCTGCGCCGACGCCGAGCGGCCGGCCCCGGCCCGGGTACGAGCCAGGTACTTCGACGCGGTGCGGGTGCTTGCCCAGCTCCACGCGATCGTCCCGGCCGAGGCCGGCCTGGGCGACGAGCCGGTTATCAGCCTGACGGACGAGGTTGACCGGTGGACCCGCGCGTTCGGCACCCTGCCGGGCGAGATGGCGGGCGACTACGAGCGGGCGGCCAAGGCGCTGCGGGCGACCATGCCCGGCCCGCTGGCGCCCGCCGTCAATCACGGCGACTACCGGCTCGGAAACACGCTGTGCGAAGAGGACCGGATCAACGCGGTCATCGACTGGGAGATCTGGTCGGTCGGCGACCCGCGCATCGACCTGACCTGGCTGCTCTACTTCACCGACGACAGCGGGCACCCCGCCGTCGCCCCTGGGACTCCTGCCGGCACCCCGGCCGGCGCCGAGGTCATCGCCGCCTACGAGGCCGCGCTCGGCCGCCCGGTGCCCGACATCGACTGGTTCATCGCGCTCACCAGGTACAAGGAGGCCGCCGCGACCGGCCTGCTGCTCAAGCGGGCGGTGAAGCTCGGCCGCCCGGTCAAGGAGTCGATGCGGCGGATGCAGCCGGAGCTGCCCCGGCTGGTGCAGGAGGCCATCCGCATCGTCAGCGGCTAAACCCAGATCATCCCGAACGAGGGCAGCCGAATCGCCAGCGAAAGGGCCACCAGCGGTGCATCCAAGAGTCTCGGTCAGCGGCCTGTGCTTTCCCCAGCTCCCGGCCACCGACGCGATCGAAGCGGTGGCCGGCCTCGGCGCCGCCAGCATGTCGCTCACCGGGGCCAAGGTGCGCGACGCGGGGGCCGGGGCGGTCGTCGCCACCAGCCGCCGGCACGGGGTGAGGATCGTCACCACGACCGGCGCGCTCGCCCTCGACCTCTCGTCGCGGCAGGCTTCGGTCGCGTCGCGGCGCCGCACCGAGCAGGACATCGACCTGGCGGCGGCGGTAGGCGCCCGGGCCATGTACGGGCTGCTCGGCCCGCGCACCACCGACCGCTGGGACGCCTGCGCCGACGCTTACGTGAACGCGATCGGCGACCTGGTCAGCTACGCCGCCAGCCGCGCGGTGACCCTCGCGATCGAGCCGACTAGCTGGCTGTACGCCGACCTGACGTTCGTCCACACGTTCCACGACGCGCTGCTCGTCGCCCCCCGGGCCGGGATGGGCATCTGCCTGGACGCGTTCCACGTGTGGACCGAGGCCAGCCTGCGCGAGGAGATCACCGCCAACGTCGGCCTGGTCGCGCACGTCCAGTTGAGCGACATGGAGCGGGGCGCGCGGTCGCTGCCCTGCCGGGCGGTGCCGGGCGACGGCGACCTGCCGCTGGCGGCGGTCGTGCAGTGGCTGCTCGACGCCGGCTACCCGGGCGTGTTCGACCTCGAGCTGAACGGGCCCGCGATCGACGCCATCGGCCACCACACCGCCGCCGTGCAGGCCGCCAACTGGCTGGACAAGCTGCTGGGCGAGCTGGGCGCCTGACCGCGGCCGGCGTCAGAGCAGCGGCAGGTGGCCCCGGCGGACCACGTCGAGCAGCAGCCCCGGGTCGACACCGCGCTCGTCCGCCTGCTCCAGGCAGGCGGCCACGTCCTTCTTCATGAACGGGCCGATCCGGCCGGCGAAGGCGTCCAGGTCGGCGCTCCCGGCCGCCATCCGGCCGCCCGCGTAGCTGCCGCCGCTCATGTGGCCGAGCGCGCCGAGCAGGGCGGCCGGGGCCAGCCCGAGCGCCTCCCCGAGCTTGACCGCCTCCGCCGCCAGCTGCACGTTGGCCGCGAACAGGAAGTTGTTGACCAGCTTGACCGCCAGCGCGGTGCCGAGCGCGCCGGTCTCGATCACCGGGTCGGAGTACGGGCGGATCGCCGCCGCCGCCCGCGACCTGGCCTCGGGCTCACCGCCGAGCAGCACCGTCAGCCGCCCGTCGAGGATTTCCGCCGGGCCGCCGCTCACCGGCGCGTCCACCAGCTGGACGCCGGGGAACTGGTCGGCCAGCGACCGCAGGGTCGACTCGCGGCCGGTCACGTGCGAGGCGACCACCGCGCCGTCCGGCAGCGCCGACAGCAGCGGGCCGGCGATCTCGACCAGCTGGGCGTCGCTGAACAGGCACAGCAGCAGCACGTCGGCGCCCGCGGCCGCCTCGGCCAGGTCGGCCGTGTGCCGCACCCCGAGCCCGTCCAGCGTGGCCTGGGCCTCCGGCCGCCGCGCGTACACCACCAGGTCGGCCTCGGTCGCGGCGAGCCGCTCCACCATGGGCATGCCCATCCGGCCAGCGCCGACGAACCCGACTCGGGTGGAACCCACAGTGCCTCCGGAACCCACTCTGCCTCCTGCCGTCTGCCCCTGGCTGCGGCCAGGCTGCCGTCTGCCCCCCAGATGTGACCAGAGTAGATTATTTAGTTATACGATTATAGGCAAGCTTCTATCCGAAAGCTGGAGATCGCATGCCAGAAACCGTCAACGGAGACGCCGCCAGCTCCCCAGCGTCTAACGGCCCTGCGTCTAACGGCCCGGCGCCGCGCCCGCCCCAGGGGGACTGGCTGGGCACGCCCTACCTGCGCTTCGAGCGGCACCCGCCGTTCGCCCGGGTCACCGTGGACCGGCCGCAGGCCAGGAACGCGCTGACCCAGGCGATGTACTTCGGCATCCGCTACGCGGTCCGCCGGGTGGACGCCGACCCCGAGCTCGCGGGCCTGCTGATCACCGGCACGGGCGACGTCTTCATCCCCGGCGGCGACCTCGGCGGGCAGGTCAACGACAAGTGGGCGGACTTCAACGCCGCCCCGGGCACCTTCGACGTGCTGCCGTTCGACGTGCTCCGGCAGAGCGTGAAGCCGGTGGTCTCCGCCGTCAACGGGATCTGCCAGGGCGGCGGCCTGCTGATCGCGATGTGCTCCGACCTGGCGGTGGTGAGCGAGCGGGCCACCTTCCGGGTGCCTGAGCTGCTGCGCGGCATCTCCGACACCTACTACGCGCAGCTGCTGGTCCGCCTCATCGGTCCGGTCCGCACCCGGGACCTGATGTTCACCGGCCGCCGCCTCACCGCCGCCGAGGCGCTCGAATGGGGCCTGGTGAGCCGCGTCGTCCCGCACGACGACCTGCTCAAGGCGTCCACCGACGCGCTGATCCAGATCGCGCAGACCGCGCCGGAGGCCCGCCGCGACATCAAGCGGGTGCTCGACCAGTACATCGGGCTGCAGGACCGGATCGCGTTCTTCGACAGCCTGCAGCGCCCGGAATCCAAAGAGGGCTTCGCCGCGTTCATCGAGAAGCGGTCGCCGAACTGGGTACCCGAATCGCTGCGGCGCGACAGCCGGGCGTGAGCGGTGTCACCCCGGGGCTTGGCCGGCCGCCCGTCGCCCGGCTGGCCAACCCCTACTAGATAAATTAGATTACTGTTACCTGCTTTAATGACCGGATCGCGAGGAGCCATGACCACAGCCGTCATCGTCGATATCGTCCGCACCGCCTCAGGCAAGGGCAAGCCCGGCGGCGCCCTGTCCGGCGTGCACCCGGCTGCCCTGCTCGCGCAGACGCTGACTGCCCTGGTCGACCGGAACGGCCTGGACACCGCCCTGGTCGACGACGTCATCGCCGGCTGCGTGGGGCAGATCGGCGACCAGTCGCTCAACATCGCCCGCACCGCGCTGCTCACGGCCGGCTTCCCGGAGAGCGTGCCGGGGACCACGGTGGACCGCCAGTGCGGCTCCAGCCAGCAGGCGGCCCACTTCGCCGCCCAGGGCGTCATCGCCGGCGCCTACGACATCGTCATCGCCTGCGGCGTCGAGTCGATGAGCCGGGTACCGATCGGGTCCTCGCGCGCGGGCCGCAACCCGGTCGAGCCGCTCGCCGCCCGGTACCCCGAGGGCCTGGCCAACCAGGGGATCGGCGCCGAGCTGATCGCGTCCCGGTGGAAGCTGGACCGCGACGCGCTCGACGCCTACTCGGCCCAGTCGCACGCGCGCGCCGCCGCGGCCGCCGCCAGCGGCGGGTTCGACAACGAGATCGTCCCGATCACGCTGCCCGACGGCAGCGCGCACACCGTCGACGAGACGGTGCGGGCCGGCACCACGGTGGAGGGCCTGGGCAAGCTGAAGCCCGCCTACTACACCCCCGAGTACGCCGAGCGCTTCCCGGAGATCACCTGGTCGATCACCCCCGGCAGCTCCTCGCCGCTGACCGACGGCGCGTCGGCCGCGCTGATCATGAGCGAGGAGAAGGCGGCCGAGCTCGGCCTGCGGCCGCGGGCCCGCTTCCACGCCTTCTCGGTGTCCGGCAGCGACCCGCTGCTGATGCTGACCGGCGTCATCCCGGCCACCGAGAAGATCCTGCGGCGCAGCGGCCTGTCGATCGACGCGATCGACGCCTACGAGGTCAACGAGGCGTTCGCCCCGGTCCCGCTGGCCTGGGTGCAGGAGTTCGGCGCCGACCCGGACAAGCTCAACGCGCGCGGCGGCGCCATCGCCCTGGGCCACCCGCTCGGCGGTTCCGGCACCAAGCTGATGGCCACCCTGCTGAACTCCCTGGAGGCCACCGGCGGCCGCTACGGCCTGCAGACCATGTGCGAGGGCGGCGGGATGGCCAACGCGACCATCATCGAGCGGCTCTGACCGCCCGGGTCATGCCGGTGATACGCGGGCTTGAGCCGGGCAAGCGGGCGGCGCTGGTCGTCAACGAGATGCAGAACGCCATCGCCAACCCGGCCTACATCGGCACGCCGCTGGCCGCGCTGGTGACCGAGCGCGGCGTGGTCGGCCGGGTCAACGCGCTCACGGCCGCGTTCCGGGCGGCCGGGGCGCCGGTGATCTTCTGCACGATCGCGGCCCGCACGGCCGACTTCGCGGGCTTCCGGGTCAACTGCGTGCTGGCGGGCGGCATCCGGCGCAAGGGCCACCTGGTCGAGGGGACCGCCCCCGCCGCCGTCCACGACGACCTGGTGGTGGCGGAGTCCGACATCATCTGCCACCGGGCGCACGGCATGGCCCCGTTCACCGGCACCACGCTGGACGCGACGCTGCGCGGCTACGACATCGACACGATCGTGCTCACCGGGGTGTCCACCAACATCGCGATACCCGGCGCGGCGACCGAGGCGATCGGGCTCGGCTACGAGGTGGTGCTGCCCGAGGACTGCACCGCGGGCGCCACCGTCGAGTCGCACCAGATGCAGGTCACCATGCACCTGCCGCTGCTGGCGGCGGTCACCGACGCGGACTCGGTAATCGCCGCGCTGCCGGGGATCGAGGTGCCGGCCGCTCCGGCCAGGAAGACGCAGCCGGCCGGGGCGTGAGCGGCCGGGACCGGCGGCCGGCGTCTCGCTCAGCGGCCTGGCCCGCTGGTCCCGCCAGTCGGTAGCAGTATATTTAGTGATACGTTTTTGGCTGGTCTGAGGCTTGGAGGACGCATGAGGGCAGCGCGCTGTGAAGAGTACGGCGGCCCGGGCAACGTCGTCGTCCGCGACATCCCCAGCCCGGAGGTCACCCCCGGCCACGTGCTGGTCGACGTGGCGGCGGCGGCGGTCAACTACCCGGACCTGCTGTTCATCGCCGACCGCTACCAGGTGTCGGTCCCGGTGCCGTTCACCCCCGGCAGCGAGTTCTCCGGCCGGGTGGCGGCGGTGGGCGAGGGAGTGACCGCGTTCTCGGTCGGCGACCTGGTCTACGGCTCGGTCAACACCGGGGCGATGGCCGAGCAGGTGCTGGCGCCGGCCGGGTCGGTCGCGCTGGTCCCGCCGGGGCTGCCGCTGACCGAGGCGGCCGCGTTCCGGGTGACCTACCTGACCGCTTACCACGCGCTGGTCACCGCGGGCGGCCTGCAGCCCGGCCAGTGGGTCGTGGTGCTGGGCGCGGCCGGCGGCGTCGGCACCGCCACCATCGACATCGCGGTCCGGATGGGTGCCCGGGTGATCGCGGCCGCCTCCTCGCCCGACCGGCTCAAGGTGTGCGCCGAGCTCGGCGCCGAGGCGGGCATCGACTACACCACCGAAGACCTGAAGAAGCGGATCAAGGAGATCACCGGGGAAGGCGCCGACCTGGTGATCGACCCGGTGGGCGACCGCTGGGCGGAGCCCGCGCTGCGGGCGATCCGCTGGGGCGGGACGTTCGTGACCGTCGGCTACGCCGGGGGTGACATTCCTCGCATCCCGCTCAACCTGATCCTGCTCAAGAACATCACCGTGCGCGGGCTCGAGCTGCGAACCTGGGTCGCGCGGCTGCCGGCGGAGACGGAGCGCGGCCGGCAGAAGCTGACCGAGCTGGTCGCCGGGGGCATGCGGCCCGCCGTGTCCGAGGTGCACGACCTTGACGACATCGCCACCGCGCTGCAGCGAGTGGCGGACCGGGTGCCGACCGGCAAGGTCGTCATCCGGCTGCAGCAGCCCTGAGCAGCTGCGGCAGCCCTGACAAGCAGTACTGACCGAACAGTGCTCACCGACGACGGGAGACGCATGGCAGAGCCAGTAACCACCGAGCGGCGCGGCCACGTCCTGGTCATCACGATCAACCGGCCAGAGGCGCGCAACGCGCTCAACGGCGCGGCCGCCCGGGCCCTCGCCGCGGCCGCCGACGAGCTCGACGCCGACGGCGACCTGCGGGTCGGGGTACTGACCGGGGCGGGCGGCACGTTCTGCGCCGGGATGGACCTGAAGGCCTGGATGACCGGCGACAAGCCGATGATCGAGGGCCGCGGCTTCGGCGGCATCACCATCACCCCGCCGCGCAAGCCGCTGGTCGCCGCGGTGGAGGGCTACGCCCTGGCCGGCGGGTTCGAGCTGATGCTGGCGTGCGACCTGGTGGTGGCGGCCGAGGGCAGCAAGTTCGGGGTACCCGAGGTCAAGCGCGCCCTGGTGGCGGGCGGCGGCGCCGCCCTGCTGCTGCCGCAGCGGATCCCGTACCCGGTCGCGATGGAGCTGCTGCTGACCGGCGACCAGTTCACCGCGGCCAGGGCGGCCGAGCTCGGCCTGGTCAACCGGGTGGTGGCGGACGGCGGGGCGCTGGACGGCGCGCTCAAGCTGGCCGAGGCGATCGCGGCCAACGGCCCGCTGGCGGTGGCGGTCACCAAGCAGATCGCCCGCGCGTCGGCCGACTGGACGGTTGCCGAGGGCTGGAAGCGGCAAGAAGAACTGTACAAGCCGGTCTTCGCGTCGGCCGACGCCCGGGAGGGGGCTGCCGCCTTCGCCGAGAAGCGGGCGCCGGTCTGGCGCGGAATTTAACCCCGAAACAGTGTACTGATATAGTCTTTTATCGCCGTTCAGCAGGCTCATCAGGTCAGGGAGTGCAATTGGCTGGGAAGTTTCGCGCCGGGCAGCAGCTGGTCAGCGCGGTCGACAGCACCGCGGTGATCATCATCCGGGCGCCTGCCGAGGAAGTCACGCTGACATGCGGCGGCGTGGCGATGAAGGCCCCCGATGAGCCGGCGCAGGCCGCGGAAGCCGACCCGTCGCTGATGGGCGGCACCCAGATCGGCAAGCGCTACGTCGACGAGGCGGACACCATCCAGGTGCTGTGCACCAAGGCGGGCAGCGGCACCCTCGCCCTCGACGGCAAGCCGCTGCAGCTCCAGGCGGCCAAGCCGCTGCCGGCCTCGGACTAGCGAGGTTCCCCGGTGCGCCTGACGCTACTGCTCGACATGGCCGCCGACGGGTTCGGCGACCGCGTGCTCGTCGGGCGCCGGTCCGGCGGGATCACCGCCGCCGAGCTGTCCCGGCGGTCCTACTCCGGCGCCGCGCTGCTGCGCGAGCGCGCGGCCGACACCCTCGTCTACCTGGACGTCAACGGCCCGGCGTTCCCGGTCGCGCTGTTCGCGGCCGCGCGGGCCGGGGTGCCCCTGGTCCCGCTCAATTACCGGCTGGGACAGCGGCAGCTTGACGGGCTGCTGGCCAAGCACCCGAAGGCGCTCGGCATCGCCGGCCCCGGCGCGCTGGCGCACTTCGAGCGGGCCGGGATCAGCGCGGTGACCACCGAGGAGTGGCTGGAGCAGACCCGGGCCGGCTTCGCCGTCGACGTCGGCGAGGCGCAGGACGAGAACCCGGTCGCCGTCATCATCTACACCAGCGGGACCACGTCCGAGCCCAAGGGCGTGCTGCTGCGGCACGAGAACCTGGTCTCCTACGTGCTCGGCTCGGTGGAGTTCGCGTCGGCCGACGACGCCGAGGCGGCGCTGGTCAGCGTCCCGCCCTACCACATCGCGGCCGTGGCCAACGTGATCACCAACCTCTACGCGGGCCGCCGCACCCTGGTGCTGGAGGCGTTCACCCCCGGCGAGTGGCTGCGCACGGTACGGGAGGAAGGCGTCACCAGCGCGATGGTGGTGCCGACGATGCTGGCCCGGATCATCGACAGCGAGGAAGATCGCACGGTGCCGTCCCTGCGTTCGCTGTCCTACGGCGGGGCGCCGATGCCGGCCGCGCTGATCGAGCGGGCGCTGCGGGAGTGGACCGGGGTCGGCTTCGTCAACGCTTACGGGCTGACCGAGACCAGCTCGACCGTCGCCCTGCTCGGCCCCGAGGACCACCGCGCGGCCATCGACTCACCGGACCCGGCCGTGCGGGCCCGGCTGTCCTCGGTCGGCCAGCCGCTGCCCGGCATCGAGCTGGAGATCCGCGGCCCCGGCGGCGAGGCCCTGGGGCCCGGCCAGGTCGGCCGGATCTGCGTGCGCGGCGGCCAGGTGTCGGCCGAGTACGCGGGCCTCGGCCCGGCCACCGACGCCGAGGGCTTCTTCGACACCCGGGACGACGGCTACCTCGACGCCGAGGGCTACCTGTTCGTCAACGGGCGGGCCGACGACACGATCATCCGGGGGGCGGAGAACATCGCCCCGGCCGAGATCGAGGACGTGCTGCTGCGGCACCCGGCGGTGCTCGACGCGGTCGTGTTCGGCGTGCCCGACTCCGAGTGGGGCCAGCGGATCGAGGCCGCCGTGGTGGCCCGCCCGCAGGCTGAGCTCGACCCGGTCGAGCTGCGCGACTACACCATGCGGGCACTGCGGTCGAGCAAGACCCCGGACCGCTTCTGGCTGCTCGACGCGCTGCCGCGCACCGAGACCGGCAAGCTGCTGCGCCGCCAGGTCCCCGACCTGATCGCCCAGGCCGACCGCTAACGGATCTCGTAGGTGCCGTCCAGCCGGGCGCGGCCGGTGACGTGGCTTCCCATGGCCGCGACGGCCGCGTCCAGCGTGCACCGGTCGCCGAGCCCGGTGGCCTGGTCGAGCGCGAAGAGCTGGAAAACGTAGGCGTGCGGCCCGTGTGACCTGATCGGCAGCGGCCCGGCCCAGCCCCGGCGGCCGAGCGCCCCCTTCCCCTGCCTGACCCCGGGAACCGGGCTGGGGTGGGCGAGCCCGTTCTCCGGCAGGCCGCCGAGCCCGGGGTCGATGCCCACCGCGAGCGCGTGCGTGGCCGGCTTCCCGAACGGGACATCGGGGTCCTGCACGATGAGAACCAGCTCCGCGGTGCCGGCCGGCGGCTGCGTCCAGACCAGCGCGGGGGAGACGTTCGCCCCCAACAGCCTGCCGCGGTAGCGGTCCGGTATCGGCCCCCCGGACTCGAAGGCAGGGCTGGTCAGCGTGAAATTCTCCGGCCCCCGCAGGTCAGTGCGGTGCCAGGCAAGGGTGTACTGGCCGGCGTGCCGGCCACGCAGCATGACGCCTAGGGGATTCGCGGGCATGGCCCCAGTCTCCCCCACCGGGCACCCCCAGGCACTACGCGCCTCCCCGGCGCGCTCGTCCGCTACCGTTGGCCGGGTAGATCATCAAGGGGGAGGCCGCATGCCGTACGTCGTCGACTTCGTGAACGTGTCCACCGTCGGCCTTGAGTCGTCGCCGGTCGCGACCGCGCTGGCCGGGCTGCGGGCCAACGAGGCACGCTACTTCAAGAACAAGTACGACCACGTCTTCACCGTGAGCCCGGCCGGCGAGGAGCCGGAGACGCTCGACTACGTGCACAAGGTCCTGGCCGACGAGCGCAAGCTGGTCATCTCCGCCCGCCCGCTCGAGGTCACCTCGTTCGAGGTGGAAGGGATCCGCTGGACCTACGTCTTCTACGAGTCCGGCCTGTCGGTCAACGTGCTGTACACCCTGGAGGACAAGGGCAAGCGCGCGGTCGGGTTCAAGCTGTCGGCGGGCATGGAGGTGCCCGAGGAGCTGGCCGCGGCCGGCTTCAAGTTCGCCCGGCAGAAGTCCAAGCTGGCCGGCGAGATCCGCGGCTCCTTCTTCGTGATCAAGGGCGAGTACTGACCGGCTTAGGTGGAAACGTGCCCCGAGGCTGTGCCATCGTTAAGTCACCGGTCGGACGCGGGGGTGGCGATGGCGAAGGTCTACGTGTCATCCACCATCGCCGACCTGGAACCGGAGCGGCGGGCGGTGCTCGACTGGCTGCGGCTGGCGCGGCACCAGGCGGTGGACAGCTACCTGCCCGACAGCGACACCGTGCGGGAAAGTTGCCTGGACGACGTGGCCGGGTGCGACCTGTACGTGCTGGTCCTGGGGCACCGCTACGGCTTCCAGCCTGAGGAAGGCAACCCCGAGGGCCTGTCGATCACCCACCAGGAGTTCCGGCGGGCGGGTGACTGCGGCATCCCGCGGGTCGCGCTGCTGCGCACCAGCGTGCCGGACGTACGGCTATCGGACCTGCAGGACCCGGCCCGGTCGGCGCTGGTGCTGGCGTTCCGGGACGAGGTAGCCAAGCAGGTGCGGGCGGGGGAGTTCAGTGACCTGCAGGGCCTCGTGCAGGGGCTGAGCACCGGCGTCCAGGGTGAGCTGGCCAAGCTCGCCCAGCGACCGGATAACAGCAAGAAGGAGCAGGCTGATCAGCGCGGGACTGCCCAGCCGGCGTTGCGGCTGGCGCCGCGTCCGGTGTTCCTGGCCGGGCGCGAGGGGCTGCTGGCCGAGCTTGACGCGAAGCTGGCCGCAACGGCTGGCTCCAGACCGCAGGTGGCAGTGCTGGCCGGGCTGGGCGGTGCGGGCAAGACCAGTGTGGCGATTGAGTACGCCCACCGGCACCTGGACGACGCGGGAGTGTGCTGGCAGTTCGCGGCCGAGGACACGGCGGTGCTGACGGCGGAGTTCGCGGTGCTGGCGGCCGAGCTGGGCGCGCAGAATGCGGACGCGCGTGACCCGGTGGCGGCGGTCCACGCGGCGCTGGCCCGGGCACCGGCCGGGTGGCTGCTGGTGTTCGACAACGTACCGGACCTGGCGTCGGTGCAGGCGTTCCTGCCCCCGGCGGGGCCGGGGCGGGTGCTGATCACCTCGCAGAGCCAGCACTGGCCGTGGGGCTGGGACGTTCAGGTCCCGGTGCTGGACACGGAGGTGGCAGCACAGTTCCTGGCCGCCCGGACCGGGGACGCCGACCAGGACGCGGCGCTGCTGCTGGCGGAGGAATTGGGCGGGCTGCCGCTGGCGCTTGAGCAGGCGGCGGCCTACCTGCAGGCGACCGGCACCTCCCTGTCCCGCTACCTGGCGCTGTTCCGGGCGCGGCAGGCCGACCTGCTGGCCCGCGGCGAGGCGGCCGGGCACCGGGACCATGTGGCGGCCACGCTCGGGCTGGCGCTTTCCCGGCTGGCCGCCGATCACCCGCACGGGGTCAGCCTGCTGCGGCTGCTGGTGTTCCTGGCACCGGAGCCAGTGCCGCTGGACCTGCTGCTGGCCGGGCCGGCCGCGTCTCTCAGCCTCGAAACAGAGCCGGCTGAGGCCCTTCGGCCGCTGCTGGGTGACCCGGTGGTCGTCGGGGACGCGATCGCGGCGCTACGACGTTTCTCGCTCGCTGGCCCGGCGGGGGACGGGCTGGTCCAGGTCCATCGGCTGGTCCAGGCGGTTACCCGGACCCAGCTCACCAGCCAGCAGGCAGCCCAGTGGAGTGAAGCCGCCGCGGCGCTGGTTGAGACGGCGATCCCGGCCGGTTTTCAGCACCCGGGCACGTGGTCGGCGTACGCCCTGCTGCTGCCGCACGCCCGCGCTGTCCTTGCCCTCGCGAGCTCCGGCCTGTTGCAGGTAGCGGGATACCTCGGGCACAGCGGCAGCCACGCTGCCGCCCGGGACCTGACCAAGCTGATCGTTGAGGCATATCTGGGCAGCGCGGACCATGGGGCCGAGCATCCGAATACCCTGCTTGCCCGCGCCGACCTTGCGATCTGGACCGGGCACGCGGGTGATGCGGCCGGAGCCCGCGACCAGTACTCCGCGTTGCTGCCGGTCTACGAGCGAGTACACGGCCCCGAGAACCAGGGCACCCTGATCATTCGCAACCAGCTGGCTCGCTGGACCGGGGAGGCGGGTGACGCGGCCGGAGCTCGCGATCAGCTTGCCGTCCTGGTACCCCTCACAACGGCAGTCCTCGGACCCGAGCACCCGGAAAGCCTGACGGCCAGAGACAACCTCGCGGTCTGGACCGGGGAAACGGGTGACGCGGCTGGGGCCCGCGACCAGTACGCCGCCTTGCTTCCCGTCCGCGAGCGGGTGAGCGGCCCCGAGCATCCGTACACCTTGATCGCTCGTAACCAGCTTGCCCGCTTGACCGGGCGGGCCGGGGACGCGGTCGGAGCTCGCGATCAGCTTGCCGTCCTGGTACCCCTGACCGCGATCGTCCTGGGCCCCGAGCATCCCGACACGCTAACGAGCCGTAGCAACCTCGCCTTCTGGACCGGGCAGGCAGGAGACGCGGCTGGGGCCCGCGACCAGTTCGCCGCCTTGCTGCCTGTTCGCGAGCGGGTGCTGGGCCCGGATCACCCCAACACCCTGAACGTCCGTGCCCAACTTGCCCACTGGACGAAGAAGGCCGGAGAGCGCGATTGACCTGGCCCCGCTCGCCGCTCAGCTGAGCAGGCCCGCCAGCCGCTCGTAGTGCTCGGCCGGCGCCCCGTACAGCAGCTCGTTGACCTTCGCCCGGCGCAGGTACAGGTGCAGGTCGTGCTCCCAGGTGAAGCCGATGCCGCCGTGCGTCTGCAGCGCCTGCCCGGCCAGCTCGGCCACGCCCTCGCTGGTGAACGCCTTGGCGACGCTGGCGGCGGTGGTGGCGTCGGCCACCCCGGCGTCGAGCGCCATGGCGGCGTAGTAGGTGGCCGCGCGGGCGCCCTTGAGCGTGGTGAGCATGTCGGTCACCTTGTGCTTGACCGACTGGAAACTGCCCAGCGGGCGACCGAACTGCTCGCGCACCTTCACGTAGCCGACGGTCATCTCCAGCAGCCGCTCGCCCACCCCGAGCGAGTCGGCCGCGTTGAGCACCGCCGCCGCGTCGGTCAGCCACCGCACGTCGGCCGGGTCGGTCCCGACCACGTTCGCGGCTGGCACCCGGACCCCGTCCAGCACGACGTCGTACCAGCGGCGGGTCTCGTCCAGGGTGCGCCGCCGCTCGACCGCGGCGGCGGCGGACCGCTCCACCAGGACGAGAAGTCGCCCGGCGGCGCCGTCGACGGTCACCAGCAGCCAGTCGGCGGCCGCGGCCGACAGCACCGCGCTCGCCCGGCCCCGCAGCACCAGGTCGTCGCCGTCCGGCTGGCCGGTCACCGGACCGTGGCCCGCCAGGCTGGCCTTGAGCTCGCCCGCCGCCAGCGCCGGGAGCAGCGAAGAGTGGCCCAGGCGGGCCAGGGTGAACGCGATCAGGGCGGTATCGGTCACCGGCCCGGGCGCGGCCGCGCGGCCGATCTCCTCGGCCACCAGGCACAGCTCGACCAGGCCCTGGCCCGCGCCGTCCTGCTCCTCGGGGACCGCCAGGCCGGTCCAGCCCAGCTCGGCGCCGCGCTGCCACAGCTTGTCGTCCAGGTCCTTGCCCGCGGCCGCCAGCGACCGGACCAGCGCGGGCGGGCAGCTCGTGCCGAGCATGCCGCGAGACACCTCGCGCAGCGCCGCCTGTTCCTCGCTCAGCTCGAAGTCCACCCGGTCTCCTTAACCACTGGGCTCCTTGATCAGGTCATTCACCAGACTATTTCACGCGTGCCGGGCGATCTCGGCCGCCATCAGCTCGTCCAGGCTGCTGGCCGGCGGCTCCGGCAGCTCGACCGCCTTGTCCCTGGTCGGCAGCAGCACCACCGCGGTGCCGGGGGTGGACTGCTCGCCGCGCTGGTTCCAGCAGCCGACTTCCAGGTGCACCTCATTGCGGCCGTCGACCTGGACCTTGTCCACGACCTTGCCGCGGACCCAGGTGGTGTCGCCGATGTAGTTGAACTTGCGGTGCTCGCAGCGCAACCGCAGCAGCCACCCGTCGTCGCCCATCCACTCGGTCAGCACGTGGGTCAGCCAGGTCTCCCGCATCGCGCCGTAGTCGTAGCTCATCGGGATGCCGAGCTCCTGCGCCCGGGACGGGTCCCAGTGCAGCCGCTGCACGGTGTCGGGGATGTTGCGCGCGTTGGGCGGGTACAGGCCGGGCGCCTTCTTGCGGATCCGCCGGGCGATGCCGAACGCGCCCGGCGGCGTCAGCTGCATCCCCCAGCCGAGGTGAAAGACGATCAGGTCGGTCACCACCAGCGGGCCCTTGACCCGCGGCTGGATCTCCTCACCGATCTCCACGTCCTCGAAGTACCTGGTCTGCGGGCCGCGCCGGGTCTCGGCGTCGTAGATGGCGTCGATCTCGGCCAGCTGCTCGTCGGTGTAGGGCTCGAAGGTGACCGGTTTCTTGTCGGTAGCGGACCGCTCCCGCGAGGTGTGCCGCTCGGCGTTGATCCAGGTGCCGCGCTGGACGGTGAGGATCTGCCCGTGGCCGTTGGCGTACAGGAAGTCGTGGGTCACGTGCGCGGTGCGGCCGCCGAACTTGCTCGGCTTGTCGGCCACCCCGACCTGGGTGCGGATCACCTGGCAGCGGTCGCCGAGGGTCAGCGGGCGGTAGTACTCGAACTCCATCGCCGCCTGGTAGGAGCCGAGGCCGGCGAACGGGTCGCCCTTCAGCAGCTGCTTCTGCTCCGGGGTGGGCGGCGGGGCCGCGTTCTCGCCCATGCAGTAGGTGAAGTTGGGCGGCGCGATCAGCCCGCCCCAGCGGGTGTTCTTGCCGTACGCGGGGTCGCAGTAGAGCGGGTTGTCGTCACCGTAGCCGTAGGCGAAGTGCCGGGCGGCGTCGGCCGTCACCTCGGTGATGTGCGCCGGGGCGATGCGCAGCGGTATGCCGATCCGCTCGCGCGAGCGCTCGAACGACTCATCGGACAGCACGCCGTAGCCGGCTCGCTCAGCGGTGGTCATGAGGACTCTCCTGTCGTCGCCGCCCCGGGCGCCTCGGGGGCCGCCTCGGGAGCCGGGTGCGAGGTGAAACCGTCGAAGTAATGCTCGCGCACCAGCGCGCGGCTGATCTTCAGGGACGGGGTCCGCGGTAGCTGGTCGACCACCCGGATCGCGACCGGCCGCTGGTACCTGGTCAGCCGCCCGGCCAGGTACTCCATCAGCTCTTCCTCGGTGGCCGGGCCGCACAGCGTGACCGCGGCCGCGGGCACCTGGCCGAGCCGGGCGTCCGGCAGCGCGACCGCCGACGCCTCGTCCACCGCCGGGTGCGCCGCCAGGGCCTCCTCGATCACGCTGGGCGGGATCTTGAAGCCGCCGCGGTTGATCGCGTCGTCCGCCCGGCCGCGGATGAACAGGAACTTATCGTCGTCGATGGAGGCCAGGTCGGTGGTGCGCAGCCAGGCGCCGTCGGCGCCCGGGAGCTGCCCGCCGCGCGCCTCGAGCAGGCCGGTCTCCCCGGGCGGCAGCACCGCGCCGCTGTCGGCGTCGACGACCCGCAGCTCGATGCCGTGGTGGGCGCGCCCGACGCTGCCGCGCTTGCTCGGCCCCCACTGCTTCTTGTCTTTCAGGTTCCAGCCGGCGATCGCGCCCGCGAACTCGGTCGCGCCGTAGGTGCTGAGCACCGGGATGCCGTACTTCTGCTCGAATTCCTCGGCCAGCTCGGGCGGCAGCGGGGCGGTGCCCGAGCCGACCGCGCGCACGCTCTCGAACGTCTCCGCGGGCACGTCGGCCTGCAGCACCATCCGCAGCGCGGTGGGCGCGAGCCGCAGGTAGCCGGGGCGGTGCCGGCGCACGAGGTCCACCCAGGCGGGCACCTCGAACTTCTCGAGCAAGGCGACGCTGCGGCCCTCGATCACGTGCGCGACCGCGAAGTACATGCCGCTGATGTGCGCCAGCGACGCCCACAGGATGTCCGTCCGGTTGCGCAGGTGCGGCTCGTGGGACTCATCGAAGACCAGCCCGGCCGCGCGGAACGCCGCCGTCATCCGGTCGTAGGTGAGCTTGACCCGCTTCGGCCGCCCGGTGGTGCCGCTGGTCATCATCAGCACCGCGATGTCTTCCGGGTCCTGCAGGGACGGGCTCGGCGACCACGACACCGGCTGGGCCGCCAGGCCGCGGTCGGTCCCGGTCCGCAGCGCGATCGCGCCGACCGCCTTGGCCGCGGTGAGCACCGCGTCGCGGGCCCAGTCCTGCTCCTCGGCCACGATCACGTCCGGGGCCAGGTCGATGATGTCCCGCTCGAGCCCGATGTCGCCCAGGTGCGGACTCAGCGTCACCACCTCCCGGCTGGTGCCGAGGGTGGCGATGAGGGCCGCCATCGGGCCGGGCCGGTTGCGCAGCACGATGCCGATCCGGCGGGCGCCGGGGTACCCCGACAGCAGGTCGGTCAGGTCTTGGACCGCGTCCGAGTAGAACGACCAGGGAAAGGCCGTGCCGTTGAAGAAAACCGCGGACGCGGCTGGATCGAGTCGCACCATCTGGCAGATCCGGCGCGACAGCAACGAGTCAGATACCCGCGAGCTGTTGTCGATCATCCGTCCGGTCCTCCAGGCAGCCGACTCAGTGGTGCTCTCACGCTGTGACTACACCCCGTCATGAGATCATAAGGTACAATCATATTACTAAAACAAAATGTACGTCGTCTAGCGAACCGGGGCAGCCGTGAAGTTCTGGACCGGCCTGCCCGGGTTGTCGAGGTGGCCCCCGGCCAGCTTCGCCGTCCCGGGCGCGAACTGGCAGGAGCGGCTGGTCACCGGCGACTTCCAGCGGATCGCGGCCACGGCCGACCGGGTCGGGTTCGACGCGGTCAACGTGCCCGAGCACGTGGTGCTGCCCCGCGCGCTGGCCGGCCAGATGGGCGGCCGCTGGCCGGACGCGATGACCGTGATGTCGTTCATCGCCGGCGCCACCACCCGGATCGCGGTCAACAGCGGCGTCATCATCCTCCCGCTGCACAACCCCGTCCGGCTGGCCAAGGCCATCGCCACGCTCGACGTGCTGTCCGGCGGGCGGGTGATGGTGACGGTCGGCACCGGCATGTCGCCGGGGGAGTTCAGCGCGGTCGGGGTGGACTTCCGGCGCCGGGGCAGGATCACCGACGAGTACCTGCGGGCGATGAAGGTGCTGTGGACGCAGGACGACCCGGAGTTCCACGGCGAGTTCGTCGACTTCGCGGACATCGTGTTCGAGCCCAAGCCGCTGCAGCGGCCCCACCCGCCGCTGTTCGTCGGCGGGCGCTCGGTGTTCGCGCTGCGCCGGGCGGCCCGGCTGGGCGACGGCTGGGCCCCGTCCGGCGCCCAGGGCGGAACCGGCCCGTGGCTGTCGGGCCCGGCCGACCTGCCCGCTTTCCTGGCCGAGGCGCGCCGCTGCGAGGGCTTCGCCGAGCGTGAGGCGGACTTCCAGATCGCCATGCACGCGGTGCCCACCCTGATCGGCCCGGACCACCGGCTGCGCGATGGCGGGCCGCCGCCCGCGAGCACCCAGCAGGTCATCGATATGATCGCAGACCTAGAGCACGCCGGGGTGAGCTGGACCAACATCCCGCCGCTGGGCGAGGGCCCGCGGTCGCTGGCGGAGCACCTTGAGTACCTGGAGTGGGCGTCGAGCCAGGTCATGCCGTTGTTCCGTTCAACAGTTGTATAATTAATCTAACTCTTCTATCGTATATTTTAATGAATGCGAGGCTTGGCCCCCTAGCGCGGCCGCAGACGCGATGACAGCCACTAATTACGCGCGGGTGCCTGGCAGCCAGGTCGGCCAGCTCGTCCGGGCGCCCAAGACCTCGGAGCTGATCGCGGACCAGCTGCGCCGCCAGATCGTCCGCGGCACGGTGAAGCCAGGGGAGAAGCTGCCGCCGGAGACCCGGTTGATGGAGCAGTTCGGCGTCTCCCGGCCGACGATCCGCGAGGCCTTCCGCATCCTGGAGACCGAGCGGCTGATCGTGGTCCGGCCCGGCAGCCGCGGCGGCGCCCAGGTGGTGCCGCCCGACCTGACGGTGGCCGCCCGCTACGTCGCCCTGCTGCTGCAACTGCGCGGCGCGACGATCGACGACGTGAACGAGGCGCGGAAGATCACCGAGCCGGTCTGCGCGGCCCTGCTCGCCCTGCGCCGGACCGAGCAGGACGTGGCCGACCTGACCGCGGTCGCGGCCGAGATCGAGGCCGCGGTCAGCTCCGGCGCCCGCGACCCGGACCTGTGGCTCCAGCTCACCTTCCGCTTCCACGAGCTGATCATGCAGCGGTCAGGCAACAAGACCCTCGCCCTGCAGGGCGCGGTGCTGCAGGACATCGTGGCCAGCTACACCGGCATCCACACGTCGACCGCGGTCGACGAGGCCGACTTCCCCGAGCGCATGCGGCGGGCGGTCAAGGTCTACAAGAAGATGATCCTGTTCATCGACGCGGGCGACGCCGAGGGCGCGAAGCGGCTGTGGCGCCGGCACCTCGACTCGGCCGAGGAGTACCTGCTCAAGGACGACCTGCGGGGCAAGCCGGTGGTGGAGCTGTTCAGCTGACCGGCTGACCGCCAGACGCCGGAAGCGGCGGCCGCCCCAGCCGGGGCGGCCGCCGCTTCCGCGTGGACAATGACCGCTAGGTCCAGTCGGACAGGTCGAGGACGGACTGCAGCAGCCCGTACCCGGCCTCCATCGGCACCGCGTGCTGGGCGGACAGCTGCCGCAGCTTGCGCCGGGCGATCCGCCAGTTGCCGTCGTCCTCCTGCAGCCGGTCGCGGAACAGCACCTCCGACCGGTTGATCAGCTCCGGCGCGTCCTTCATCGTCCAGCGGATCCAGCCGTAGCAGACGGCCCAGATGCCCTGGCTGTCCTCGCCGACCACGTGGTTGGTGATCTCGTGGACGGTCCACGCGCAGGTGTCGTGGAACGGGATGAAGTTGTCCAGCCAGGCGGGCATGCCGTCGAACAGGCCGTGCGGGTAGGAAGCCTGCACGTCCGGCGTGAACAGGGTCTGGAACAGGTCCCAGTCACGCGCGTCGATCGCCAGGGCGTAGCCGTTCTGCAGCCGCATCGCCTCGACGGCGACCCGCGTCAGATCGGTGCCCACCGTCAGTTCTCGTCCTCGGTCAGCTCGGCCTTGCCGACCGGCCCGAACGAGCTGCGGGCGGACAGCATGTAGTGCTGGGTGACGGCGCGCACGTCCCGCATCCGCCGCTGCAGCGGGCAGGACTCGAACAGGCCGGTGGTGCCGGACAGCCCGTAGGCGCCTTCCACCACCGACGCGGCCAGCGACGCCGCGCGCGACAGGCGGGCGCGGCGGGCGTTGGTCGCCCGGTCGTCCGGCGGCCCGGTCAGCACGCTCGCCTGGTCATCCCGGGCGACCTGGTGCAGCAGGGTGCGGGCCGCGTAGAGGTCGGTGACGAGCTGGCCGGTGACGTACTGGGCGACCGGGTCGGCCGACAGCTTGCTGCGCGAGGTGGCCGGGATCTTGTTCTGCGCGATGTCGATGATGTCGTCGATCGCCCCCTGCGCGATCCCGATCGCGACGGCGGCGAACTCGGCCCCGAAGCGGGCCCCGAGCTGCCGCTGGTCGAGCGGGTGGCGGGCGACCTTCGGCAGCTCAGCGAAGTTGCCGGTCCACTCGTCCGGCACGAACAGGTCGTTGACCACGACGTTGTTGCTGGCGGTGCCCTTGAGCCCGCTGACGTGCCAGACGTCCTCGATCGTGACCTGGCTGGCGGGCACCACGCCCAGCCGGGTGGCCTGCTCGCCCTCGACCAGGCCGTGGATGGCGATGTAGTCGGCGTTGTTGGACCCGCTGGCGAACGACCAGCGCCCGCTGAACTTGTACCCGCCGTCGACCCGCACCGCCTTGCCGGTCGCGTTGATCACGCCGGAGTGGATGATGTCGGGGCCGTCGGCGAAGATCTTGTCGTACGTCTCCGGCGGCAGGTAGGCGTAGAAGCTGGGCCCTTCCGAGCCGACCGCGGATATCCAGGCGACCGAGGCGTCCGCCCGGGCCAGCTCCTCGATCACGGTCAGGCCCTCATCCGGCCACAGCTCGTCGCCGCCGTGTGAGCGCGGCACGTAGCGGCGGAACACGCCCGCCGAGCGCAGCTGCTCCGCGAGGTCACGCGGGACCGCCCGCGCCTGCTCGATTTCCTCGACGCGCGCCCTGATCTCCGGCTGCAGCGCCCGCACGTTGTCGAGCACGCTCGATTGCGGCTCAGATCCTTCGCTCATTGAAGTTCCCTCATCGTATCGCCCACGCTCAACCTATCCACCAAGCGTGAAAATATCCTGGCCGCCCGCCCGTGTCACGACCCATGTTCTGCTGGGCGGGACGTCCTCTGACGTTACCCTGACCACAAAACTGACTGGTCGGTAACGGCCAGTCGGGGCAACCCGCCAGCTTTTCACCATGTCAGGTGCATTGCGGTGGCAGACTCCCTGTTCATATTATGTACTGACCAGTCAGTGAAGACCGGAGGTGACCAGGTAGTGGTTGCACTTCAGCACCGCGTTGGCCCGTCCGCCGTCGCGGGCGGCAACGTCCGCCCGATCGGAAAACCCGATGCCGACAACGAAGCCGGCCGAGACGATGACGGCCAGGCGAGCACGGTCGTCGGCCGGCTCGAGGCCATCCTCGCGTCGTTCGATGGTGAGGATCATGCCCTCGGCCTGAGCGAGATAAGCCACCGGGTCGGCCTGCCCAAGTCGACCGTGCACCGGCTGGCCAACCAGTTGTGCGCGGTGGGCTGGCTGGAGCGCAACAGCGGCGGCTACCGGGTCGGGCTGAAGCTGCTCGAGCTGGGCAGCGTCGCGCTGCAGCGCACCGGCCTGCGCGAGGCCGCCTACAAGCACCTGCACTCGCTGGCGCAGCGCACCGGCCTGGTCGTGCACCTGGGCATCCTCGACCACGACGAGGTGGTCTACCTCGACCGGGTGACCACCAGCCGGGTCTCGCTGCCCACCCGGGTCGGCGGCCGCGAGCCCGCCTACTGCACCGCCCTCGGCAAGGCCATGCTGGCGTTCGAGGCCCCCGCCCGGCAGGCGGCGGCGCTGACCGGCTCCCGGCGGCGGACCGAGTTCACCATTATCGAGCCGCGGGCGATCCAGGCCGCGCTCGACAACGCCAGGCAAACCGGCGTCGCCTACGACCGGGAAGAGGCCTACAAGGGCCTCGGCTGCGTCGCGTCCCCGATCCGCAGCGGCGACCGGGTGATGGGCGCGGTGTCGGTCACCGGGCCGATCGCCCGCATCCGCGCGCACTCCCTGGTGCACGAGGTGCGCAACACCGCCATCGCGATCTGGTCGGGCGACGTGGTCCCGCTGCCCCGCCCGCTGGCCAGCGCCCGCTGACAAAAAGAATCAGTCCGAACGAGTGCAGGATGACCCACCCGTTCGGACTGATCGGTTGACTACTGCTTACGCCGTGCTTGTCAATGCTTGCGCAGTGCTTGTCAATGCTTGCGCTGGGACAGCCCCACCGCGATCTCGATGAGCTGGTCCTCCTGGCCGCCGACGAGCTTGCGGCGGCCCGCCTCGATGAGGATCTCGGCCCCGGACACGCCGTACTTGTTGGCCTGGATCTCCGCGTGCTTGAGGAAGCTGGAGTACACCCCCGCGTAGCCCATGGTGAGCGACAGCCGGTTGAGCGCGGGCGGGTTGCTCGCGAGCACCGGCGCCACCGTCTCCTCGGCCGCGTCGATGATCTTCAGCGTGTCGATGCCGGTCTTGATCCCGATCCGCTCGGTCACCGCGGCGAACGCCTCGACCGGGGTATTGCCCGCCCCGGCCCCGAAGCGGCGGGTGGAGCCGTCGATCTGCTTGGCGCCCGCCCGGGCGGCCAGCACCGAGTTGGCCACCCCCAGCCCCAGGTTCTCGTGGCCGTGGAAGCCGACCTGCGCGTCGTCGCCCAGCTCGGCCACTAGCGCGGCGATCCGGTCGCTGACGCCGTCCATGATCAGCGAGCCCGCCGAGTCGACCACGTAGACGCACTGGGCGCCCGCGTCGACCATGATCCTGGCCTGCTTGGCGAGGACCTCCGGCGGCTGGCTGTGCGCCATCATCAGGAAGCCGACCGTCTCCAGGCCGATGCTGCGGGCCACCTTGAAGTGCTGGATGGAGATGTCGGCCTCGGTGCAGTGGGTGGCGATCCGGCAGATCGAGGCGCCGTTGTCGGCCGCCAGCCGGATGTCCTCGGTGATGCCGAGGCCCGGCAGCATCAGGAACGCGATCTTGGCCTGCTTCGCGGTCTGCACCGCGATCGTGATCAGGTCCTGGTCGGGCACGGCCGAGAAGCCGTAGTTGAACGACGAGCCGCCGAGGCCGTCACCGTGGGTCACCTCGATGACCGGCACCCCGGCGTCGTCGAGCGAGGCCACGATGTTGCGGACGTTGTCCTTGGTGAACTGGTGCCTGATCGCGTGCGAGCCGTCGCGCAGCGAGGAGTCGGTGACCCGGACGTCCAGTTCTTCGCTGTATGCCATGGATGCGTTTCTCCTGTGCTCGGCTTAGGCGCGCCCGGCGAGGATTCGCGTGGCGAACCCTTCCCCGACCCGGGTGGCGGCGGCGGTCATGATGTCGAGGTTGCCCGAGTACGGCGGCAGGAAGTCGCCTGCCCCCTCCACCTCCACGAAGACGGCGACCCGGGCACGGCCGCCGCTCATCGGGGTGGGATCGTCGAACTGGGGCTCGGTGCGCAGCCGGTAGCCGGGCACGTAGGCGGCCACGTCGGCCGCGATCTCCTTGATCGAGGCGGCGATGGCGGCGCGGTCAGCGTCCTCCGGGATCGCGCAGAAGATCGTGTCCTGCATCAGCATCGGCGGCTCGGCCGGGTTGAGGATGATGATCGCCTTGCCGCGCTGGGCGCCGCCGATCGTCTCTACCCCGCGGGCGGTGGTCTTGGTGAACTCGTCGATGTTGGCCCGGGTGCCCGGGCCGGCCGACGGCGAGGCCACGCTGGCGACGATCTCCGCGTACTCGACCGGGACGATCCGGGAGACGGCGTAGACCATCGGGATGGTCGCCTGCCCGCCGCAGGTGATCAGGCTGACGTTGGGCGTGTCGGTGTGCTCGCCGAGGTTGACCGCGGGCACCACGGCCGGCCCGAGGGCGGCCGGGGTGAGGTCGATCGCCTGGATGCCGCGCTCGGCGTACTTGGGCGCGTTCTCCCGGTGCACGTAGGCCGAGGTGGCCTCGAACACCAGGTCCGGCTGCCCGTTGGCCAGCAGCCAGTCCACGCCCTCGTGGCTCGCGGTCAGGCCGTGGTCCTTCGCCCGCTTCAGCCCCGGGCTGTTCGGGTCGACGCCGATCATCCAGCGCGGCTCGATCACATCGGAGCGGAGCAGCTTGTACATGAGGTCGGTGCCGATGTTGCCCGACCCGACGATGGCGGCGGTGGCCTTGGTCACGGTGTTGTCCCTCGCGGAAGTCGTCTTGTCGCCGTAGTTATTCAAAAGAGGCGGTCACGGTGCCGAGCCCGGCGAACTCAGCCCGGAAGGCGGTGCCCGGCTTGGCGTCGATCGCCCGGGTGCAGGACCCGGGGATGATCAGGTGCCCGGCCTCGAGCTTGACCCCGAAGTCGGCCACCTTGCGCGCCAGCCAGGCGACGCACCAGGTCGGGTTGCCGAGGACGGCGCTGGTGTTACCGCGGGCGACCTCGGTGTCACCGTCAAAAAGCACAGCGTCGATGTTCTTGATGTCGACGCCGTCGGCCGCCAGCTCGGCCGGGGTCCGCCGGGCCGAGCCGAGGATCACGCCCGCCGACGACGCGTTGTCGGCGATCGTGTCGGGCAGCTTGATCTGCCAGTTCGTGATCCGGCTGTCGATCAGCTCCAGGCTGGGCACGATGTACTCGGTGGCGGCCAGCACGTCTTCCTCGGTGCAGCCCGCGCCGGGCAGCGGCGCTCCCAGGACGTAGCCGATCTCGACCTCGATCCGCGGGAAGCAGTAGGCCCCGGCCGCGATCGGCGCGTCCTGGCTGAGCACCATCGTGTCGAGCAGGTGGCCGTAGTCGGGCTCGTCGACGCCCATCATCTGCTGCATGACCGGGGAGGACAGCCCGACCTTGTGCCCCCGGACCCGAGCCCCGGCGGTGATCTTCCGCCGGATGTTGCTGAGCTGGATCTCGTAGGCGTCCACCACGTCGATGCCGGGGAACGTCTCCGTCAGCGGGGCGATCGGTGCCAGGTCCCGCTCCGCTCCCCAGAGCAGTTCAGCCGCTGTCGTGCGCTGGGTGGTATCGAGCATCGTGTCCGTCTCATTGGTCGCGGTAGTGGCCGGCCTCAATTTAGCCTGCCCCGGCGCGGCCGGGGTATACGTACTTCCCGCTCAGTGGGACGTCCCGGTCATTGGAACGGGCCTATTGTCGCCCCACCCACCGTCGCTAGGCTGGCAGAACTTACTATCTGCGTGGAGGCGTCCAGTGCCGGAAAGCCAGTGGGACGAAATCTTCGATGTGGTCGTGGTCGGCAGCGGCGGTGGCGCGCTGACCGCGGCCCTGCTCGCCGCCCGCGGCGGTGCCAGCACCTTGGTCGTCGAGAAGGATGAGTTCTTCGGCGGCACGACGGCAGTGTCCGGCGGTGACATGTGGATCCCGAACAACCGCTTCGTCAAGGACCGGGACTCGCGCGAGGACGCGCTGGCGTACATCCGGCGCCTCTCCGATGGCCGCGCCTCAGACCCTGAGCTGCAGGAAGTCTACGTAGACACTGCCCCCGAGATGCTCGAGTACCTGATCGAGACCACCGGGTACGACTCCGAGCCGCACATCCAGCTTGACGACTACTACTCGGTGATCGGCGACCGCATCCCCGGCGTCCGGCCCTTCCCGCGCACCTGCGCGGTCAAGCCCTACCCGGCCGGCGCTGAGCTGGGTGTGGAGCTGGCCAGGAAGATCGCCTCCGGCCCGTGGATCCCGCCGCAGGAGATCAGCTTCCCCGAGCAGCGGCGCGGCCAGGTCGGCGACGAGGAGCTGGCCAAGCGCCAGGAAGAGGTCTGGCGGGCCAAGGGCGGCGGGCTGATCGCCCCGCTGATGAAGGGCGTGCTCGACGCCGGCGGCGAGCTGCGCGCGTCCACCCCCGCGGTCGAGCTGGTCACTGACGACGACGGCGCGGTCATCGGCCTGGTCGTCGAGGGCCCGGACGGCACCCGCCGGATCGGCGCCCGCCGCGGCGTGGTGCTGGCCTGCGGCGGCTTCGACCACAACCCCGAGATGGTCAAGACGTTCATCGGCTACGAGGTCAGGCCGGTGACCCCGGCCCCCAACACCGGGGACGGGCACCAGATGGCGATGGCGGTCGGGGCCAAGCTCGGCTCGATGAACACCTTCTTCGGCTACGGCGTGATCTACGAGCCGTGGGACAAGGGCCGTGACGGCGGCCCGGTGCCGCAGATGATGATGGGCCTGGGGGCGGGGTCGATCATCGTCAACCGGCACGGCAACCGCTTCATGCACGGCGGCTACACCTACAACGACTTCCCGGCCCCGTTCGGTTTCTTCGACCAGCGCAACCCGGGCTTCACCAACGCGCCTCCCGGCTGGGTCATCTTCGGCCAGGACGTGATCGACGCCGGCGTCATCGGCGGCAAGCCGGGCGTGGCGATGAGCTTCACCGGCCCCGAGGGCGAGCCCACGCCCGACTGGCTGAAGACCGCGAGCTCGGTCCGCGAGCTGGCCGAGAAGATCGGCATCGACCCGGACGCGCTCGAGGCGACCGTCGAGCGGTACAACACCTACGCCGAGAAGGGCGAGGACCCGGACTGGGGCGACCCCGGCCAGACCCACGTGCTGACCGGCCCGGACACGGTGAACCGCAAGCCGATCACCGGCCCGACCTTCGCCGCCATCCAGCAGTGGCCCGGCACCCTCGGCACCAACGGCGGCCTGCGGGTCGACAAGAACGCGCGGGTGCTCGGCTACCGCACGCCGGTCATCGACGGGCTCTACGCGGCGGGCAACACCGCCGCCTCGGTCCTCGGCGCGATCTACGGCGGCGGCGGCAGCTGCATCGGCCCCAGCGTGACCTTCGGTTACCTGGCCGGCAAGCACCTGGCCGAGAAGCCCAGCCGTGACATCGGCGAGGTGAAGAGCTAGTGGCCGGGCTGCTGTCGTTCGACGAGACCAGCCGGTACCTCGACACTCCCAAGGGCAAGCTGCACTACCACGTGGCCGGGGACGGGCCGCCGCTGCTGCTGCTGCACGGGTCGGGCCCTGGGGTCAGCGGCTGGGCCAACTTCCGCGGCAACCTGCCGGTGCTGGCCGAGAAGTACACCACCTACGTGCTGGACTTCCCCGGGTTCGGCAAGAGCTACTCGCCCGACGCCAACCCGCTCGCGGTCGGCCCGCAAGGGGTGCTCGACTTCCTGGACGGGATGGGGCTCGGCCCGCTGCCGGTCATCGGCAACTCGATGGGCGGCAACGTCGCGTCGCGGATCGCGGCCGAGCACCCGGAGCGGGTCAGCCGGCTGATGTGCATCGGGGGAGTGGGGCTGTCACTGCTCAGCCCGTCACCCCCGGAGGGCATCAAGCTGCTGGTGGAGTTCGTCGAGGACCCGACCAGGCCGAAGCTCCTGCAGTGGATGGAGTCGATGGTCTACGACACCGGCATCCTGACCGACGAGTTCGTCGAGATGCGCTGGCAGTCGGCCACCGACCCGGACGCCCCGAGCGACATCAAGAAGCTCTACAACCGGGCGATGCTCGAGGCCATGCGGCGCGGGCGCGCGTTCGGCGCGGTCGACGCGGTGTCGACGCTGACCAAGATCCAGGCGCCGACGCTGGTCATGTTCGGCCGCGACGACCGGGTGACCCCGATGGAGGGCTCGCTGGCCGCCATGCGGCTCATCCCCAAGTGCGAGCTGCACGTCTTCTACGACTGCGGGCACTGGGCGATGATCGAGCGCAAGGACGAGTTCGAGAGCACCGTGCTGGCCTTCCTGGCCCGGGACGACAAGCAGTAGCGGGCACGGCGTGAAAAAGCGGGGGCGGGCCTGGACGGCCGCCCCCGCTTTCGCGTGCCGCTGGCGCCGTTACTTGCGCACCCAGCCGTAGTCGAACCAGACGGTCTTCAGCTCGGTGACCGGAACGCCCCAGGTCTCGATGTAGGTAACGCCCTCCGGGCCCGCGGTCATGGTGTACGGGGTGCCTGCCCGGCTGACGAAGACGTTGCCCGGCTTCAAGATCACGAACTTCCCCTCGGCCGGGTCGTCGTACTGGATCTTGTACTCACCCTGGAAGACGACGATCGTCTCGTCGATGTTGTGCAGGTGCCGCGGCACCGTCCAGTTCGGCACCGTCTTCAGCAGGTTCCGGTTGAACGCCGGGATGTCGAGCGGCTTGGCGCTGGTGAACATGTTGCCGCCGAACGTGGCCTCGTAGTCGATCGGGGCGTCCTTGATCGTGCGGCCGTCTTCCCAGAGGTACGTGGGATTGTCCTGCTGGCCCTTGACCCGCAGCGGTACCCACTCGGCGTCGCGTACCAGGCTGTCTACGTTGAATGGCATAGGGCGAATATACGACGAACGGGGACAGGCGCCCTGGGGCCTGCCCCCGTCTTGCGTTCCCCGCCCGCTGGCGCTGGTTACTTGCGCACCCAGCCGAAGTCGTACCAGACGGTCTTCAGGCTGGTCACCGGGGTGCCCCAGGTCTCGATGTAGGTGACGCCCTCCGGGCCCGCGGTCATCGTGTACGGGGTGCCCGCCCGGCTGGTGAAGAAGTTGCCCGGCTTGACGATCACGTACTCGCCCTTGGCCGGGTCGCCGAACTCGATCTTGTACTCGCCCTTGAAGACGATGATCGTCTCGTCGATGTTGTGCAGGTGCCGCGGCACCGTGAAGTTCGGCACCACCTTCAGCGGGTTGCGGTAGAACGTCAGGAAGTCGATCGGCTTGGTGGAGACGAACATGTTCTCGCCGAAGGTCGCGTCGAAGTCGACCGGCGCGTCCTTCAGCAGCCCGCCGTCCTCCCAGTAGTAGGTGGGGCTGTCCTGCTGGCCCTCCAGCGACATGGGGATCCAGTCGGTGTCGGTGACCAGGCTGTCTACAGAAAAAGGCATAGGGTCAATATAGGAGCTGGGACCTTTTCTGTCACCATCGCCGTTCTACTATTCGGCACAAAGAATCGCAGGTCAGCGCCTGTCCCGCCTAGTGGAACAGGCGTGTTGACGCCCGGCCGGCGCTGGACAAGCATAGCCACGTGCCTATTTCTTTTTTCGACCTCCTCGCCAACGAGGGCTGGGAACCGCTCGAGTACTTTCAGGGCGACCCGACGTTCTATTGGAATGACGGCGGGTTCATCGCGAATGCGCCCGTCGACATCGAAGCCACCCTGAACGGCGCGGTCGAGCGCTCGACCGAGGTCGAGCCGGCCTTCCGCTGGCAGGGCCGCCGCGTCCAGCCGAACTTCACCATCCCCAAGCGGCACTACAACCACCCGGTGCTGACCGTGGTGGTTGGCGGCCAGCTCACCGTCGTGTACGGGAACGACGGCGAAGAGACCCGGGAGATCGGCGCGGGCGAGTTCTGGACCGGGGACGCCAAGGTGCCGTTCACCGTCACCTCCGGGCCCGAGGGCGTCACCTACCTCGAGTGCTGGGACCTGCAGCCGCTCGGCCTCATCGAGACCACCTGGTACGACGACGGCCACTGGAAGCGGCTCGAGTCCGGGTCGAACAAATTCCCCCAGCCCTGACGGGTCCGCTGTGCCGTGGCGGGCATAGCCTTAGTGGATAAGGCCTTAGCACCAGTCGCTAGGAGAATCACAAGTGCCAGTTCTTTCGCTCGGCTACCTCAGGCTGGATGCGACCGACCTCGACGCGTGGAAGACCTTCGCGGGTGACTTCCTCGGGCTGATGCCGGTGCACGCCGAGGGCGACGAGTCACTGCGGTACCGGATGGACCTCTACCCGCCCCGCCTCGTCGTGTCGCCCGGCGCCAAGGCGCGGGCTACCGCGATCGGCTTCGAGACGCTCCACGAGCGCGACATGAAGCAGGTGGCGGCGGCCGTCGAGGCTTACGGGATCAAGGTCACCGAGGGCTCGGTCGAAGAGGCGGACGAGCGCCGGGTCACCGGGTTCGTCCGGTTCGACGACCCCGGCGGCAACCCGATCGAGCTGTTCTACGGCCCGATCCTGGACCACAAGCCGGTCGTCACGCCGCTGCTGGTGAGCAAGTTCGTCACCGGCGACCAGGGCATGGGCCACGTCATCGTCACCGCCGAGGACGGCAAGGCGCTCAAGGACTTCTACACCGAGGTACTCGGCTTCTACGAGCGCAACACGATGGGCGGCCGCGACCGCCCGGTCTACTTCATGAGCTGCAACGACCGGCACCACGTGCTCGGCTGCACCTCGGTCCCCGGCCCCGGCCGGCTGATCCACCTGATGGTGGAGACCGAGAGCTTCGACGACGTGGGCCTGGCCATGGACCGGCGCGAGCAGTACGACGTGCCGCTGATGAACAGCCTCGGCAAGCACACCAACGACGAGATGACGTCGTTCTACGTCTACTCGCCGGAGCTGTACGCGATCGAGTTCGGCTACGGCGGCCTGCGGGTAGACGGCCAGCAGCCGGTCTACGAGATCACCTCCGGCCAGCACTGGGGCCACAAGCCGTTCCCGCCGCCCGGCAACGCCAACCCGTTCGCCTAGGTCGTGTCCAGAAAACAGAGTCCCCGTGAGGCAGGAGGCTAAATGACCGACCTCAGCGGTCTGGGCGTCCCCACGCTGGAGTGGGGCGAGGTGTTTCACATGGGCATCCGGGTGGCCGACCTGGCGGCCGCCCAGGAAGAGCTGACCGCGTCGCTCGGGGTGACCTGGACTGACCCGGCCACCATCCCGATGAAGGCCTGGGCCCCCGACACCGGGCCGACGCAGTACGACCTGACGATCTCGTTCACCCGCGAGGGGCCGGTGCACATCGAGCTGCTGCTCGGCTCGCCCGGCAGCTACTACGACGTGTCCGGCGGCGGGGCCGGCCTGCACCACATCGGCGTCTGGGTGGACGACGTGACCAAGGTCAGCCGGGAGCTGGTCGACCAGGGGTACACCGTCGAGCTGGCCGGGGACTCCCCGGAGAACGGCTACGGGGTGTTCACCTACATCCGCTCGCCGGGCGGTGTCCTGTTCGAGCCGGAGTCCGGGCTGCACGGGTCCAAAGAGAGGTTCGATCGCTGGTATGTCGGTGGAAGCCTCTTCTAGCGCGGCCTTCCGGGAAGCCATGGCGTCGTTCCCCAGCGGGGCGACGATCGTCACCACCAGCGACTCTGACGGTCGCTGGTGGGGCTTCACGGCGAGCTCGTTCTGCTCGGTCTCGATGGACCCGCCGCTGGTACTCACCTGCCTCGCCAACACCGCGCAGTGCTTCCCGGCGTTCGCCGAGGCGGCCCGCTGGAACATCCACGTGCTGCAGCACCGGCACGCGGACCTGGCGATGCGCTTCGCCACCAGGGGCGCGGCCAAGTTCGACGGGGCGGGCTTCCAGCCCGACCCGGACGGCCTGCCGTTCCTCAAGGACGCCAGCATCTCGCTGCGCTGCGCCACCTACTCGAAGGTGGACGGCGGTGACCACCTGGTGCTGATCGGCCGGGTGGACGACGTCGGGCTGGGCGAGGAGATGCCGTTCGTCTACTTCCGGCGCAAGTTCCACTCGCTGCCGGTGACCGACGAGAAGTCCGCCGCCCGCGCCCGCAGCCTGCCGGAGGTCATCGAGCTCGACCTCGGCTGGATGTAGCCGCCTCAGCCGCCGGGTCGCAGCAGGGTGTTCCACCAGATCTCGGTGAACAGGTCCACCGGGAGTTCCTGGCCGGCGAACAGGGTCGCTGACTTGCCCCACATGTAGGTGTGCATCTGGGCACGGCACAGCTCGAACCGCATCCGCGCCTCCGGCCGCCGCTCGGCCGGCCAGGTCTCCACCCAGGGCTCAAGCCGGTCCAGGTAGGTGAGCAGCAGCTCCGACGGCTTGTCCCGGCCGAGATCGGCCTCTTCGGCGGCGAGGGCCATCGGCCGGGTGCGCACGTACCAGCGCAGCGCCCACTCGACCCAGCCCCGCAGGTCCGCCCGGTCGCCCCGGATCAGCACGTCCGCCAGCTCGACGGCGGCCGCGCTGACCTCGGCCCGCATCTTCTCGGTGGCCGCCGCCAGCAGCGCCGCCTTCGAGTCGAAGTGCAGGTACAGGGTCGCCCGGCTGACGCCGGCCGCGACGGTGATGTCCTCGATGGTCGCCTTCGCGTAGCCCTTGCTGATGAACACCTTGCGGGCGGCGGCGATGATGCGGCGCCGGGTGGCGTCGCGGTGCTCCTGGCGCAGGGTGGCGGGCATGATGAGATTCTAGACGCATCTTCCGTTCACTAGACTCCCAGTATAGTCTCCGAACCATACGTCTGTCTTAGGCGGCTCGTGACGGAGGTGCGGCGATGATGCCGGAACTAGGCGGAGCGGACGACGCGACGATCACCGACGCGGTGCGGTACGCCGACCCGATGGCGCTGCGGGGCGTGCTCTACCAGCTCACCGGGGACGAGGAACTGCGCCGCACCCCGCTGACCACCGTGGTGGTGGGCGGCTACCGGGAAGTCCGGATGGTGGCGGACCAGGGCGACGCCGACCGGATCAGGGCCAAGGCGGCGGCGTTCCTGCGGTCCCACCGGGACGCCGGGGCCGGGGACCTGCCGGTCGGCCCGGCGGCGAGGCTGAAAGACAGCCTCGCCCTCGCCGCGGGGGAGGACCTGCCGCCGGAAGAGGTCGAGCAGTGGCTCGAGGAGCTCGCCGTCGACCCCTGGGCCCGCGGCCTGGCCTGGAGCGAGCCGGATGCCGTGCCCGCGGCCGCGGCCGCGTTCCGGGTGGTGGTGATCGGCGCCGGCATGGGCGGGCTGAACGCCGCCGTGCAGCTCAGGCACGCGGGGATCAGCGCGGTGGTGCTGGAGAAGAACGGCAGCGTCGGCGGCACCTGGTACGAGAACCGCTACCCGGGTGCCCGGGTCGACACCCCCAGCCGCACCTACGGGCACGTGTACGGCGTCGGCTTCGAGAAGCCCTACCCGTTCTGCCCGCAGCCGGAGAACGAGAAGTACCTGAACTGGGTGGCCGACACGTTCGGGGTGCGCGGTGACATCCAGTTCCACACCGAGGTCCGCTCGATCACCTGGGACGACCCGGCCGGGGAGTGGGTGATCACCGCCGACCAGCCCGAGGGACGGCGCACCTGGCGGGCGAACGCGGTGATCAGCTCGGTCGGCTTCCTCGCCCGGCCGAACATCCCGCACCTGGACGGGATCGAGGACTTCCAGGGGCAGTGGTTCCACACCGCCCGCTGGCCCGCCGGGCTCAGCCTGGCCGGCCGCCGGGTGGCGGTGATCGGCACCGGCTGCACGGGCTACCAGACGGTCCCGGAAATCGCCCGCCAGGCGGAGCACGTCTACGTCTTCCAGCGCACGCCCAACTGGGTGTACGAGGCGCCCGGTTACCTGGCGCCGTTCCCCGAGCAGGTCCCCTGGCTGGACCGGAACTTCCCCTACCTGGCCAACTTCACCCGGTTCCGTGCCGCCTACCAGCAGCGCCCGCAGAACAGCCTGCGCGGGCTGCGGGTCGATCCCGGCTTCCGCGACGAGCACGCCGTCAGCCCGGTGAACAAGGCGGTCAGGGAGCAGCGGCTGGCGTTCCTCCGGGCCAAGCTGGGGCACCGCCCTGACCTGCTGGAGAAGATGACGCCGACCGCACCGCCGATGTCGGCCCGGCCCGTCCTGGTGGACTCCGGCGACAGCATCCTCGACGCCCTGCTGCGCGACAACGTGACGCTGGTGACCGACGGGGTGGCCCGGGTCACCGCGGACGCCATCGAGCTCACCGACGGCACCCGCTGCCCGGTCGACCTGATCGTGCTGGCGACCGGCTTCCGCGCCAACGACTTCCTGTGGCCGATGGAGGTCCGCGGCCGGGGCGGGCAGCGGGTCGAGGAGCTGTGGGCGCGCGACGGCGCGCGCGCCTACCTCGGCGCCATGCTGCCCGGCTTCCCCAACTTCTTCATGGTCTACGGGCCGAACACCAACACGCTCCAGGGCATGCACGTCATCGGCCTGCAGGAGATCGTCACCCGCTTCGCGCTGGAGAGCATCGGCGGGCTGATCGAGTCGGGCGGCCGGACGGTCGAGGTCACCGAGGACGCCTACTGGCGCTTCAACGCCGAGCTCGACCGGGCCGAGAAGCTGATGACCTACATGGACTCACGGGCGAGCAACTACTACCAGAACCAGTTCGGCCGGTCCGCCGCCAACAACCCGCTCGACACCCGGCTGCTGTGGGCCTGGCTGCGTGACCCGGCAGGCCGCCGGGCGGGCGGGCCGCCCGCGATCGACGCCCGCCTGCTCGACTCCTACCAGGCGATCGACCCGCACTTCGGCGCGGACCTGATCGTCCGATGAGGGCTCGTCCGGTGAGGGAAGGCCCGGCCCGGTCCGCGCCCGCGTTCGACCCCGAGCTGGCGCAGGTGCTCGCCTCGCTCGGCGCCGCCCCGTCCACCATCAGGCCGGAAATGATCCCGGCGATCAGGCAGGCGATGCCGCCGACCGACCCGGCCGCGGTCATCGGGGACCAGCCGCTGGTCTACGCCGACCGGACGGTCCCCGGCCCGCCCGGCGCCCCCGGCCTGACCGTCAGCGTGATCGAGCGGCCCGGCCGCGCGCCCGGCGGCCCCGCCGTCTACTACGTGCACGGTGGCGGGATGATCCTGGGCGACCGCTGGTTCGGGCTCGGCCCGGTGCTGGACTGGGTCACCGTCCTGGACGCGGTCCTGATCACGGTCGAGTACCGGCTGGCGCCCGAGCACCCCTACCCGGCGCCGCACGACGACTGCTACGCGGGCCTGGCCTGGACGGCCGCCGCCAGCGGCCAGCTCGGCTACGACCCCGGACGGCTGGTGCTGGCCGGGGCCAGTGCCGGCGGCGGGCTGGCGGCCGGGCTGGCGCTGCGGGCGCGGGACCAGGGCGGGCCCGCGCTGGCCGCCCAGGTCCTCATCTACCCCATGCTCGACGACCGCAACGAGACGCTGTCCAGCTACCAGTTCGACGGCTTCGGCCGCTGGGACCGGGGCAGCAACGAGACCGGCTGGGACGCCTACCTGGGCCGCCGCCGGGCGAGCGGCCAGGTGCCGCCCTACGCCGCCCCGGCCCGGGCGGCCGACCTGTCCGGCCTGCCGCCGACGTTCATCGACGCCGGCAGCGCCGAGGTGTTCCGCGACGAGGACGTGGCGTTCGCCTCGCGCATCTGGGCGGCCGGGGGCGACTGCGAGCTGCACGTCTGGCCCGGCGGTTTCCACGCCTTCGACCAGCACGCGCCGGGCAGCCGGCTGGCGCGCGAGATGGTCGCCGCCCGGGCCGCCTGGCTGCGCCGCAAGCTCGGTTACTGACAACCGGCGGCTGACGCCGGCGAGCCCTAGGGGGACGGCATGGAACGGCTAGCGGGACGGGTCGCCCTGATCACCGGCGCGGCCAGCGGGATCGGCACGGCGACCGCGCGCCGGCTGGCCGCCGAGGGGGCCGCGGTGCTGGTCACCGACGTCACCGACGCGGCCGGGGCGGCGGTGGCGGGCGAGATTGGCGGGCCGCGCGGCCGGGCCGCCTACCAGCACCTGGACGTGGTATCCGAGCAAGACTGGCGGCAGGCGGTCGCGGTCGCGGTCGAGCGCTTCGGCGGCCTCGACATCCTGGTCAACAACGCGGGCGTGCACGGCGAGCCGGAGCCGATCGAGGACGTCAGCCTGGCGAGCTGGGAGCGCAGCATCGCCGTCCTGCAGACCGGGGTGTTCCTCGGGATGAAGCACGCCGCCCCCGCCCTGCTCGGCTCCGGGCACGCCGCGGTGATCAACATCAGCTCGATCTTCGGCGCCAGCGGCGGCTTCGGCACCTCCCCGGCCTACCACGCGGCCAAGGGCGCGGTCCGCGTGCTGACCAAGAACGCCGCCCTGCACTGGTCCCGGCGCGGCATCCGGGTGAACTCGGTGCACCCGGGCTTCATCGAGACGCCGCTGCTGCGTCCCGAGTCGCTGCGCGAGCGGTCCGGCTCCGACGCCGCCTACCAGGCGATGGTGAACGTCACCCCGCTAGGACGGCTCGGCCAGCCGGAGGAGGTCGCGGCCGGCGTCGCCTACCTGGCCAGCGACGACGCCAGCTTCGTGACCGGGACCGAGCTGTACATCGACGGCGGGTACCTGGCCCGCTGAGGGCGCGGCGCCCGGTAGCCGGCGTTCCGGCAAAGTCAAGACGTTGATCTTAAATTAACCGGTAGGTACAGTCACGGCGACACCGCTCAAGTCAGGAGCTGCCTTCAATGCTGAAGGACAAGGTAATCATCGTCACCGGCGGGGCGAGCGGGATGGGCCGGTCCACCGCCCGGCACTGCGCCGAGCTGGGAGCCTCGGTCGTGGTCGCGGACCGCGACGCCGACGGTGCCCGGGCGGTGGCCGAGGGCATCGTCGCGGCCGGCGGGTCGGCGATCGCCCACGCGGTCGACCTCACCGCCGAGGACGAGGTCAGCGGCCTGGTCGACGCCGCGATCAAGAAGTTCGGCCGGGTCAGCGCCCTGCACAACAACGCCTACGCGGTCCACCCGGGCGCGGCCACCGACCTGGTCAACACCAGCCTCGAAGCCTGGGACTGGACCATCCGCACCTGCCTGACCAGCCAGTTCCTGTGCTGCCGTGCGGTCATCCCGCCCATGCTGGACAACGGCGGCGGGTCGATCATCAACGTCTCGTCCGGCAACGGCTTCGCCGGCTCGACCACCGCCGCCGCCTACGGGGCCGCCAAGGCCGGCGTCGCGGTGCTGACCAAGTACATCGCCACCCAGTACGGCAAGCGCGGCATCCGCTGCAACACCATCGTGCCCGGCTGGACGATCGGCGGCACCGCCTGGATGCGCCCGGAGGCGGAGATGACCGACGCCGACCGCGGGCTGCTTGACGCGGCGCTGGCGGACGTCTGCCTGGACCGGCTGGCGGTCGCCGACGATATCGCGCCGCTGGTGGCGTTCCTCGCCTCCGACCGCGCCGCTTACCTGCAGGCGGCGACGATCGAGGTCAACGGCGGCCTGCTCGCCCACATGCCCGGCGCGGCGGGCTCGCCCGCCCTGATGGCCCGGGGCGACGGATGAGGCCGGCCCTGGCCGGCGGCCGGGCGAGCGATGGCTGACCGCGGGTCCCCGCGGGTCGGCCTGCTGTACCGGGCGGTCGACCGCGACGCGGTCATGTCGCTGCCGGACCTCGCGCGGGCGGCCGACGAGCGAGGCTTCGACTCCCTGGTGCTCGGCGAGCACACCCACATCCCGGTATCCCGGGACAGCCCGTTCATCGGCGCGGGCGACCTGCCTGACGACTACCCGCGCCTGCTCGACCCCTACATCGGCCTGACCTGGGTCGCGGCCACCACGTCGCTGCGCATCGGCACCTGCGTGTCGCTGGTCGCGCAGCATGACCCGATCGCGCTGGCGAAGGCCCTGGCCACGCTCGACTTCCTGTCCGGCGGCCGGCTCACGCTCGGCGTCGGCTACGGCTGGAACCGGGAGGAGCTGGCCGATCACGGGCATGCCTTCGCGGATCGCAGGGAGGTCGTCCGTGAGTACCTGGAGCTGATGCGGGCGCTGTGGGGCCAGCCGGTGGCCGAGTACCAGGGCACGTTCGCCAGCCTGCGGCCGAGCTGGTCATGGCCGAAGCCGGCCCAGTCCTCGATCCCGGTGCTGCTCGGCGCGGCGGCGGCAGGCGACCGGGCCATCGAGGACATCGTGGCGTGGGCCGACGGCTGGATGATCGGCGGCAGCCCGGAGTGGATGGCCGGCCGCAACGCGGCTCTCACCCGGCGCTGGCTGGAGGCCGGCCGCGACCAGGCCGGCCCGCTCGTCTACGCCATCCAGCAGCCAGCCGACGACGACCTCGCCGGGCAGCTCGCCCGCTACCGTGAGCTAGGGGTGGCGGAGGTGCTGATCGACATCCCCACCGCGCCGGCCAGCCAGATCCTGCCCATCCTCGACCGCTACCGAGCCGTGCTCAACCCAGCGTCGCCCTAGCCCCGCCCGCCCCCCGGCCTGCCCAGCCGCCCCCCGGCCCGCCCGGCCGCCCCCCGGCCTGCCCGGCCGCCCCCCGCCCGCCCGGCCGGAACCGCGCCCGCCTCACGGCACCCCGGCCCGCTCCGCCGGCCCCACGGCCCGCTCTACCGGCACCCCCGCCCGCCTCGCCGGTACCCCCACCCGCCCCTGCGATGATCCCGCGCCACCGTGCCTCCCCGCCCCCACCGCCCCCACCGCCCCCACGCCCCCCGCCCCCACCGCCGCGCCGCCGATCCCACCGCGCGAGGACGAAACCATCGCCCGGCCACCTCCCCGGATAACAGCAAGAAATCTCCGTCGTTCCCGTCCTCCGCCGCTACAGCTTGGAAATAATTTTTGACGTGGAAACTGACTGGTGTGATAGCACGTAAAAGTTTCCGAATCGATGCGGTCGGACTGCCGTGTCTGCACCTCAAGTCACTTCAGATGCTTCTGGCGCTCACGGCACTCCGGCCATTTCTGACACTGCAGCTACACCGTGCGAGCGCGGACGCGCCTGTGCTAGGGGGAAGATGATCGTTTGGAAACTTGTACGGGTGATAGCACGTACAAGTTTCCATCTCAAAAAAAGTTTCCAATCCTAGCTCAACGCAGGTGAGACAACTGATACTCGTGTGTCTTCTGGGGCGGAGCGCGCCTTGCGGGGTCAGTTCGGGACGGTTGCGGACGCGGTCTCGGCCGTCGTCGCGGCCGGCGGCTCGGTCTCGGACGGCGGGTCGGTCGCGGCGATTCCGGTCTTTAGCTGCGGGTCCCAGCGGGCGAGGGTTCGCTCCCAGTCGAGCGGCATGGTGGGGGCGGTGGCCCGGGCCAGCTCGGCTTCCCGGTCCGCGATCGGCACGCCCCACATGACCTCGAGCTCGTTGCCGCTCGGGTCCTTGGCGTACAGCGACTTGGTGAGGCCGTGATCGCTCTCCCCGACCAGGGCGCCCGCCGCGACCAGCTTGTTCCTGGTCTCGACGAGGTCCGCCAGCGTCGCCACCTCCCAGGCCAGGTGGTACAGGCCAACCCGGGGGCGGCCGTCGTTGTGACCGCTGCCCACCTCGAACAGGCCCAGGTCGTGCTCGTTGGTCGACCCCGGCGACAGCAGGAAGGCGGCCTGGCCGGGCATCTCCACCAGGACCTCGAGGCCGAGGGTGGTCGTGTAGAACTCCACCGCGCGGCCCAGGCCGTTCACGTACAGCACCGCGTGGTTCACTCGGCGTACCGCCACCAGGGCCTCCGGTCGGGGGTCGGGCGGCCTGCCCGGGGCGCCGGCCGCGTCCGGTCTTCGTTACCAGGCATGGTAACCGTCGCTCACGCCTCGGCCGCCGCCACCGCCGGGCCGGCCGGCCCGGCGGTGGCGGCGGCAGGCGAACCGATCGGGATCAGCAGCGCGGTCAGCGCGCCCGCCAGCGCGGCGGCGGCGCAGATCGCGAACAGCGTCCGGTAGGCGGCCAGCGACGGGACGGCGGTACCCGCCAGCAGGATCGTCTGGGAGGTGAGCACGGTGCCGCCGAGGGCGCTGGCGAGCGACGAGCCAGCCGTCCGGGCGAGCGAGTTCAGCCCGTTGGCGGCGGCCAGCTCGGCCTGCGGCGCGGCCCGCAGGATCAGGCTCGGCATGGCCGCGTAGGCGATGCCGGTACCCGCCCCGGTGATGGCGGTGCCCGCCATCACCTCCCACAGGTGGCTGACCAGGAAAATCCGCAGCAGGAAGCCGGCCGCCACCACGGCCGCGCCGAGCGCGAGCGCCACCTTGGGGCCCGCCAGGGCCGAGATCCGGGCCGAGACCGGCGACAAGATCAGCATGAACAGCCCCGAGGGGAGCAGGCAGAGCCCGCCCACCAGGATCGAGGAGCCGAAACCGTACCCGGCCGCCGGGGGCGTCTCGACGAAGTTGGCGGTGCCGATGAGCACCGCGAACAGCGCGAAGCCGACCGCCACCGAGGCGAGGTTGGTGAGCAGCAGCGCCGGGCGGGCGTTGACCACCAGGTCGATCACCGGGGAGGCCAGCCGCCGCTCCAGCGCGACGAACGCCGCCAGCAGTACCGCCGCCGCCGCCAGCAGGCCCAGCGTCTTGACGTTGCCCCAGCCCCAGACGCTGGCCTGGGAAAGCGGCAGCAGCAGGGCGGTGAGCGCGAGCCCCAGCAGCAGCGCGCCGGGCAGGTCGAACTTGCCGTGCCCGGCGACCGGCGGCTCGGGCACCAGGAAGGCGATGCCGGCCAGGGTGGCGGCGCCGCCGCCGACGCAGATCCAGAACAGCACGTGGTAGTTGGCGTGCTCGGCGATCACCCCGGCCAGCGGCAGCCCGAGCGCGCTGCCGACCCCGAGCATGGCGCTGATCAGCGCGATCCCGTTGCCGGCGCGGCTGGCGGGCAGCACCGTGCCGACCAGGCTGATGCCCAGCGGTATGGCCGCCACCGACAGCCCGGTGATCGCCCGCCCGGCGATCATCACCCCGATGTTGCTGGTGAAGGCGCAGATCAGCGAGCCCGCGAGGTAGGTCACCATGGCGATAAGCAGCACCCGCTTCTTACCGTGCAGGTCACCCAGGCGGCCGAACACCGGCACCGCCACCGCGCCGGTCAGCAGCGTCGCCGTCAGCAGCCACTGCACGGACGTGGCCGAGGTGTGCAGCTCGCCCGCGAGCTGCGGCAGCACCGGGACCAGGAGCGACAGCGACAGCGCGACCATCAGCCCGGCGACGGCGATGAGGACGAGCGCGACGGTGGCCCGCAGGCCAGCGGGGCCGGGCTGCGCCGGGTGGTCGAGGTCAGCCGCCGCGTCGAGCGGCCCCGGTCCCGGTCCCGGCCGGGCGGGGTCGGTGGCGGTCACGCCTCTTCCTTCGCTAGCACCGCGTCCGCTTCGGCCAGTCCCACGTCCGGCTCGGCCGCGGCCGCCGCCCGCGGGGCGGCGGCGCCGCGCAGCCACGAGGCCGCCGCCGCGACCAGGCAGACGAACAGGGCGAAGGTGAAGACGACGGACAGCCCGTGGTGGAACGGCCCCGAGATGAGGCCGGGGAAGAAGGCGTGCCCGGTGATGACCGCCTGCCGGGCGGGGGAGAGGGCGTGCAGCGCGGGGCCGAGCAGGGTCTGCATCGGGTTGTAGCCGAGGAAGGCGGCGAACAGCACCGAGACCGGCGGCAGCCCCGCTACCCGGGCGGCGGTGCCGGCTGGCAGCCCGGCCGCGGTCAGCCCGTGGGAGAGCGAGGACGCCAGGCCGCCGGACAGGCCGGCCACCATGATGCTGAAGAACAGCCCGATGGACAGCGTCATCCCGGCGTTCTGGAACGTGGACCGCATCCCGGACGCGACGCCGCGCCGGTTGGCCGGCACCGCGTTCATGATCCCGGCCGTGTTAGGCGCGGCGAACAGCCCCATCGCCAGCCCGTTGCACAGCAGCAGCAGCGCGAACCAGGGGTAGCCGAAGTTCACCGGCAGCAGCATCAGCAGCCCGAAGGTCAGGGCGGCGACCAGCATCCCGCCGGTCGCGAACGGCCGGGCGCCGAACCGGTCGGACAGCAGCCCCGACGCGGGCCCGGCCACCAGGAAGCCGGCCGTCAGCGGCAGCATGTAGATGCCGGCCCACAGCGGGGTGTCCTCGAAGCTGTAGCCGTGCAGCGGCAGCCAGATCCCCTGGAGCCAGATGACCAGCATGAACATCAGCCCGCCGCGCCCGATCGAGGACAGCAGCGAGGCGACGTTGCCCGCGGCGAACGCCCGGATGCGGAACAGCCGCGGGTCGAACATGGGCTGCGGGCTGCGCAGCTCGACCAGCACGAACCCGACCAGCATGGCGATGCCCCCGGCCAGCAGGCCGATCACCAGCGGGTTACCCCAGCCCATGTCGGACCCGCCGTAGGGCTGCAGGGCGTAGGTGATGCCGACAAGCACGGCGATGAGGCCCGCGCCGAACAGGATGTTGCCCGGCAGGTCCAGGTGGCCGCCCTCGCCCTGGTCGACCTCCTCCAGCTTCAGGTAGGCCCAGAGCGTGCCCGCCACCCCGATCGGCACCGACACGTAGAAGATCAGGTGCCAGTCCACCGCGGCCAGCAGGCCGCCCGCCACCAGGCCGATGAACGAGCCGGCGATGCCCGCCACCGAGTTGACGCCGAGCGCCATGCCCCGCTGGTCGGCCGGGAACGCGTCGGTCAGGATCGCGGTCGAGTTCGCCATGATCATCGCGCCGCCGACGCCCTGCACCAGGCGCATCGCGATGAGGTAGACCGCCGCCGAGGTGCCGCCGAAGTAGGTGAGGGAGGCGGCCAGCGAGGCGACGGTGAAGATCGCGAAGCCCAGGTTGTACATCTTGACCCGGCCGAACATGTCGCCGATCCGCCCGAAGGACACCACCAGCACCGCGGTGACCACCATGTACCCCATCAGCATCCAGAGCAGGTAGCTGGTGTTGGACGGGGTGAGCGGGTTCATGTGGATGCCGCGGAAGATGGCGGGCAGCGAGATCAGCACGATCGAGGCGTCGATGGTGGCCATCAGGATGCCGATGGTGGTGTTGATCAGTACGGTCCACTTGTAACTGCCATCGCGAACAGCACCGCTCACGGCCCAGGCCCTCCCCGCCATCGGTTACTTAGTTTGACTTTAACAAATAAGCGGGCAGATTGTCTGTACCGACCAGTTGGTCTAGGTTGCTCTGTTGGTCTATGTTGCAGAGTATGGATAGCGCCGGGGTGCCCCTGATCTCCTGCGTGTTCGCGCCGTCGCTGGACACGCCGGCCCACATCGAGCTGGCCGAGCGCCTCGGCTACCGCCGCGCGTGGTGCTACGACTCGCCCGCCGTCTACGCCGACCCGTGGATGGTGCTGGCGCTGGCGGCCACCAGGACCAGCGCCATCGGCCTGGGGCCCGCCTCGCTGGTGGCCAGCCTGCGCCACCCGGTGGTCACCGCGGCCGCCCTCGCCACCCTGGCCGGCCTGGCGCCGGGCCGGGTCAGCACCGCCTTCGGCACCGGCCTGACCGGCCGCATGCTGCTGGGCGAGCGGCCGATGCGGTGGGCCGCGGTCGAGGAGTACGTGCGGGCCGTGCGGGCGCTGCTGCGCGGCGAGGAGGTGAGCTGGGACGGCAGCCTGGTGCGGCTGGCGCAGCCGCCCGGCTTCGCGGCCAGCCGCCCGGCCGGCGTTGAGGTGCTGATCGCGGCCGACGGGCCGCGCGGCCGCGCGCTGGCGGCCGACATCGGCGACGGGGTGCTCACCGCCCGTGCCCCCCGCGCCCAGGAGGCCCCCCGCGCCCAGGAGAGGCCCCCCGTGCCCGGACGCCCAGCGGGCCGGGGACGACGACTCCGTCCCCGCCCGGCCGCAGGTGGTGCTCGCCTTCGGCACCGTGCTCGACGAGGGTGAGGACGCGTCCAGCCCGCGCGCGGTCGCCGCGGCCGGCCCGGCCCTGGCCGCCGCCTACCACACCATCTACGAGGCGAAGGGGGCGTCCGGGGTGGACAAGCTGCCGGGCGGCCGCGAGTGGCGGGAGGCGGTGGAGGCGGTCGAGCCGGACCGGCGGCACCTGGCGGTGCACGAGAGCCACCTGGTCACCCTGGGCAAGCACGACGAGGCGCTGCTCGCCCAGGCGGCGTCGCTGCTGCCGAGCTGGACGATGACCGGCCCCCGGGCCGACATCGGCGCCCGGCTGCGCGCGCTCGCCGCGGCCGGCGTCACCGAGGTCGCCTACCAGCCGATGGGCCCGGACATCGGCCGCGAGCTGACCGCGTTCGCGGCCGCGGCCGGCCTGCCGGGCGCGGCCGGCCTGGCGGGCGGGTGACCACCCTGGTGCGGGTGGCCAAGCGGGCCCCCGGCAGCGACATCGAGGACTTCCGGCGCCGCGCCGCCGACGCCAGCGACTGGTCGGCCGCCGCGCCCTACGGGCTGCGCGGCGCGACCCAGGCGCTGACGCTGCCCGGCGGCTACCGCCGCGGTGAGCCCGCCTGCGACGTGATCGACGAGCTGGAGTTCGACGACGACGAGAGCGTGGCCCGCTGCCTGGCCGACCCCGCCTTCAGCAGTGCCTGGGCGAGCCCGCTGCTCGACCCGGACTCGATCGCCTGCCTGGTAACCGAGCCCTACCTGGCCAAGCCGGGGCCGCTGCCGGCCTCGTTCGTGAAGAACTACGAGCTGGTGACCAAGCGGCCGGACCTGGACCGGGACGAGTTCGACCGCTACTGGGCGCAGGTACACGGGCCGCTGGCGTCGACCATCCCGACGATCAGGCGCTACGTGCAGGCCCACCTGTCGCCCGGCACCCGGGACGCCGGCACCGCCCCCTACGACGGCCTCGCCATCACCTGGTGGGACGACGTGGCCGGGATGCGCGCGGGCGCCGCCACCGAGGCCTACGCCAGGACCCGGGCCGACGAGGCCAACTTCCTCGACGGCGAGCTGCCGTTCGTGATCACCACCGAGCGGGTTACTTTCCCCAGGTGAGGGGGTGGCGCGGCCGCGCCCGCGACTGTTAGCGTCTGTTCTGACCGGACGGTACAAAGTAGTAGGGAGGTCAGCCGTGGCGAAGCGATGGGTACGACGGCCGGAAGGCTCTACCTGGGGCGACTGGGGCGAGGACGACGAGCTTGGCCGGATTAACCTGATTACCTCGGAGAAGGTGCTCGAGGGGATCCGGGAGGTGCAGGCGGGCAAGAGCTTCAGCCTCAGCCTGCCGCTCGACTTCCCCGGCGGCTCCTCGCTCAACCAGCGCCGCTACCCGCCGATCATCCGGCCGACCGAGGACCTGGCCCACAAGCAGGACACCTTCTACAACGTGATCGCCAAGGACTCGCTCGACCCGTCGTTCATCGACGTCTGGTCCGACGACATGATCACGCTGTGGACCCAGTACTCGACCCAGTGGGACGCGCTGGTCCACCAGGGCGCGATGTTCGACGCCGACGGGGACGGCGTCGACGAGCCGCTCTACTACAACGGCTACCGGGCCAACGTGGACGTCATCGGGCCGAAGGACGACGCCAAGGGGGACGGCAGCGGCAGCGTCGCCTTCGCCCGCCACCTCGGGCTCGAGCACATGGCGGCGCACGGGGTGCAGGGCCGGGCGGTGCTGATCGACGTGGCCCACCACCTGGACAACACCGAGGACTGGGTCGCGGTCCCGATGAAGACCATCCGGGAGATCATGGCCGCCGACAAGGTCGAGGTCAGGCCGGGCGACATGGTCATCATCCACACCGGGTTCACCCAGAAGATCCTGGACTGGGACAAGAACCCCGACGCGGCCCGCATCCAGGCCATGTACCCGTACCTGGACGGCGAGGACCCCGAGGTGCTCGAGTGGATCACCGAGTCCCAGCTCTCGGCCCTGATCGCGGACAACTACGCGGTCGAGGGCTGGCCGGCCCCGAACCCGGAGCCGCACACGCTGATTCCGGTGCACAACCTGTGCCTGTTCAAGCTGGGCATCCCGCTCGGTGAGATGTGGTACACCCAGGAGCTGGCGACCTGGCTGCGGGCGAACAACCGCAGCAGCTTCCTGCTGACCGCGCCGCCGCTGCGGCTGCCGGGCATCGCGGGCAGCCCGCTCACCCCGGTCGCCACGGTCTGACCGGGGGATCCCGGGAAGGGGAGCCGGGCGGTCCGGGGCGGCGGCGCCCGGGACCGCCCGGCCCTGAGCCGGCCTGGTGTCCTGACGCGGAGTGGTGGAGTAGTCTACTGTCCGATAGTCAGTAACCAATGGAAAGGCCGGCGTGACTCCGAACGTCGACAGGGACCCGATCGCCGAGGCTTACCACCTCTGGAATGAGAACGGCTGGGAAGACACCGCGGCGGGCTGCACCGCCGTGACCTCGCTCATGCGCGTCCACCAGATGATGACCAAGCAGGCCGACGAGATCCTGGCGCCGCTCGACCTCACCTTCGCCCGCTACGAGCTGCTGATCCGGCTGTACTTCCGTACCGGGTCGCTGCCGCTCAACCAGCTCGGCAAGCAGCTGCAGATCCACCAGACCAGCATCACCAGCCTGGTCGACCGGCTGGAGAAGCAGGGCCTGATCCGGCGCACGCCGCACCCCACCGACCGGCGCAGCACCATCGCCGAGATCACGCCGAACGGGCGCGCGCTCACCGGCAAGGCGATCGAGCTGCTCAACTCGGGGCTCTTCCGCGACCTCGGCCTCTCCCACGGTGAGACCAACCTGCTGGTCGGCCTGCTGGCCAAGATGCGCCGCTCCTGGAACGACCTGGACAGCCCGGGGGACTGGGAGCCGTTCTGGGCCGGCCTGGAACCCCCGCTGGCTGACTAGCCGCCCGCCCGACGTCGGCGGGCCTGTACTCGGCGGCGCCTGTACTCGGCGGCCCGTGTCTTGCTGGGCGCGGGGTCAGCGGCGGGCCGTAAATACACCGCTGACCCCGCGGCTATACCCGGGTCAGGCGCGGCCGCCGGTCACCCGGTGAACTCCATCTTCCGGTGGGCCAGCAGCCAGGTGCCGCCGTCGTTCCGGAACGTGTCGTGGTACCTGGCCACCGACTCCACTGCCCAGCCAGCCGCGCCGCGCTTGACCAGGACCACGTCGCTGCGCGCGGCCGCCGAGCCGGCGTCCCACGCGGTGAGCAGCGTGTTGGCCACCAGGTGGCGCTGCGGCGCGGCCGGCGCCCAGCCGGTGAACGCCTCCCGCAGCGCGCCCGACCCGGCGAAGGCGCCGAGGCCGGGCACCTCGATGATGCCGTCGTCGGCGTAGAGCGAGACCACGTCCTCGGTCCGGCCGTCGTCTTGCGCCTGCGCGATCGCCGCCAGCAGCGCCCGGACCTGCTCACCGACCTCGGCGAAGGTGGCGGCGGCGGTGGTGGCCTGATCGCTCACTCGTCCTCCTTGGCAGTGCGCCGGGCCGGTAAAGTTATACCGACCGATCGGTCCAATAGTAAGCCTGCACGGCGCCGGTGGGAAGCTTAAGATCGATGTAGTCAGCGTGCGATCGCGTGTTAATGTACTGGTCAGTAAGTACAGGATGGACCCCCACCCGAATGTGAGAGGTCGATGCCGGATCGGATCGAGGTACCGGACGAGTTCCCACCCGTCGGGGATGTGAGCGGCAAGCGGGTCGTCCTCACCGGGGCGGGCCGCGGCCTCGGGGAGCTTATCGCGCACGCGCTGTCCCGCGGCGGCGCCAAGGTGGCGCTGGTCGCGCGCACGGCCGTGGACCTGGCGGCGGTGGCGGAAGCGCTGGGCGGGCCGACGCTGCAGTTCGCGGGCGACGTGCGCGACCCGGCGTTCAACGACTCGGTCGCCGACCAGGTAGCGGAGGCCTGGGGCGGGGTGGACGTCTGGATCGGCAACGCCGGGATCTCGCCCGTCGTCGCCGGGCCGGTGGAGACCAAGCCCGAGGTCTGGCGGGACGTCATCGACGTCAACCTCAGCGGCGCCTTCTTCGGCGCCCGGGCCGCCGCCCGGGTGATGCGCCCGGGCGGGCGGATTATCTTCACCGGGTCGGTCCTCGGCGAGCGGCCGTCCAAGGGCCTGTCCGCCTACAGCGCGTCCAAGGCGGGCCTGGTGGGTATGGCCAAGGCGCTGGCGCTCGACCTCGCGCCCCGGCAGATCACGGTGAACGTGGTGGCCCCGGGCTGGTTCGAGTCGCCGCTGGCGGACCCGTGGATGCGCCGTGACGGGCTGTCCCGGGCCATCGTCGGGCACACCGCGCTCAGCCGCTGGGGCCGGCCGGCCGAGCTGGCCGGCGCGTTCCAGTACCTGGCCTCGGACGCGGCCGAGTTCGTCACCGGAACCGTACTTAATGTCGACGGGGGCTACCTGCTCGCGTAGGCGCGCAGAAGGGAAGGCTTGGATGGAGAGCACGCGGCGGGTTATCGCCATTCTCGGTGCGGGCGGCACGCTCGGCACCGCCCTGTCCCGTCAGCTGGCGGGGGAGCCGGACACTGACCTGGTGCTCAGCGACCTGAGCGAGAAGGCGCTGGCGGAGTCGGCCGACGCCCTGGCCGGCACCTCGGCCGGCGCGGTGGCGACGGTGCAGGCGGACATCAGCGACTTCACCGCGGTGGAGAACGTGGTCAAGCAGGCGGTCGACCGCTTCGGCCGCCTCGACGTGCTGATCAGCAACGCGGGCATCCTGTCGCCGAACGGCCGGATCCACAACCTGTCGACCGAGGACTGGGAGCGGTCCTACCGGATCAACGTGCTCGGCCCGGTCAACGGCATCCGGGCGGCCGTCCCGGTGATGCGGGCCCAGAAGTCCGGCTCGATCATCCTCACCGCCTCGGTGGCCGGGATGACCGCCTGGAGCCACTCCTCGCCCTACTGCGTCACCAAGGCCGGGGTGATCCACCTGGCCAAGGTGGCCGCGGTGGAGTACGCGCGGGACAACATCCGGGTCAACTGCGTGTGCCCCGGCACCTTCCTGTCGGCGATGCACACCGGCCTGCCGACCGAGGCGGTCGACGCCATCGCGGCCAAGCACCCGCTCGGCCTCGGCACCGCCGAGGACCTGGTCGGCGCCTACTCCTACCTGGCCAGCGACGCCTCCCGGTGGACCACCGGGTCGGCCATCGTGGTGGACGGCGGCTACGCCGCCCCGTAGCTGAGCATTAACTCCGGCCGGCCGCCAGCCGGCCGGAGTCAGCCGCACCCGTTCCGGCTACTCGGCGGTGTAGCCGCCGTCGACCGGCAGCGCCACCCCGGTGATGTACGAGGAGTCATCGCTGGCCAGGAACAGCGCGGCGGTCGCGATCTCGCGCGGCGAGCCGTACCGTCCCATCGGGACCGGTATCTTGCGGTCCGGTACCGCGTCCGTGTTGTCGGCCGGCGCCCCGGCCATTCCGGTGTAGATCATCCCGGGGCAGATGCAGTTGATGCGGATGTTCTCGTGCCCGTGGTCGATGGCCGCGTTCTTCGTCAGCGCGACGACGCCGCCCTTGGTCGCCCCGTAGGCCGCCTGCTCGCCCCGCCCGACCAGCCCCATGGCCGACGCCGTGCTGATGATGGAGCCGCCCCCGCTGGCCCGCAGCGCGGGGATCGCGTACTTCATGCCGAGGAAGACGCCCCGCAGGTTGACCGAGTAGAGCCGCTCAAGGACGTCCTCGTCGGTGTCCTCGAGCAGGATGTGCGGGCCGCTGAGCCCCGCGTTGTTGAACAGCACGTCGAGCCGGCCGAAGGTGGTGACGGCGGCGCCGATCATCTGCTGCACGTCCTCGGAGCTGGCCACGTTGGCGTGCACCGCGATCGCGTTGGGGCCGATCTCCTTGGCCGTCGCCTCCTCCTGCCCGCTGATGTCGGCGCAGACCACCTTGGCGCCTTCCGCCGCGAACAGCAGCGCCGACGCGCGGCCCATGCCCGACCCCGCGCCGGTGACGACGGCGACCTTGCCCTCAAGCTTTCCCATAACGCTCCGTTCCTGGTTGACCCGGTTCCCGGTGGCCGATGTTGCTTCCTGTAGCCGACCCCACAGCATTCACACCTTGACTCGACCGTTAGCAGAGGTCAATACTTTTTGTGCTAACCGGTCAGTCAAAAAATCACACTGGCCGCCGTCGCGAGGAAGGGACAGCGCTTGAGCGAGCCACGCATTCCGCCGAAGCCGCAGGCCGAGTGGGACGCGGAGATGGACGACGCGCTGACGGCCCTGCGGCCGCCCGGCAGCGCCCCTCGCCCGGCCGGGGCGCCGCGCCCGTCCTCCAACATCCTCGGCGTCTTCGCCCAGTACCCAGTCCTTGCCAAGGCGTTCTTCACCTTCAACAGCCACCTGTTCCGCTCCTCCCTGACCGCCCGCCACCGGGAGATGGCCACCGTGCGGGTGGGCTGGCTGCGGCACGCCGAGTACGAGTGGGCGCAGCACGTCCGGATGGCCAAGAACATCGGCATGTCGGCGGAAGAGGTCGACGCGATCAACGTCGGCCCGGACTCCCCGGTCTGGGGGCCGGAGGACGCTACCGTCCTGCGGGCGGTAGACGAGCTGGTGAACGACCGCTACATCAGCGACGAGACCTGGAAGCGGCTGGCTGAGCACCTGGACCGGCAGCAGGTAATGGACCTGGCGTTCACCGTCGGCGCCTACGACACGCTGGGCATGGTGATGAACACCTTCGGGGTCGAGCTCGACCCGGGCCTGCCCGAGTTCCCGCCCGAGCACCGCTAGCCGCACCGGGTCCGCCTGAGCGCGGCCATGCGGCTAGCGCAGCCCACGGAAGAACTCCCGCACGTCCTCGACGAACAGGGCGGGCACCTCCATCGACGGGAAGTGCCCGCCGTTGGGTAGCTGCGTCCAGTGGGTGATGTTGAAGAACCGCTCGGCGTTCTCGCGGGTCGACGTGGTCAGCTCGCCGGGGAAGTTGGCCACCCCGGTCGGCACGGTGACCCGCGCCCGCGGCAGCGTCGTCTCGAAGTGCTGGCGCCGTTCCCAGTACAGCCGCGACGACGAGGCGCCGGCCCGGTTCACCCAGTAGAGCATCACGTTGGTCAGCATCAGGTCCAGGCTCAGCGTGCACCGCTCGTCCGGGCCCTCCGTCCACTCGTGGAACTTCTCGATGATGAAGGCGGCCAGCCCGGCCGGGGAGTCGTCGAGCAGGTAGCCCATGGTCTGCGGGCGGGTGCCGAGGATCGCCTCGTAGCCGCCGCCGGCCGCGCCGACGCGCGTCCGCCAGGGGGTCGGCGGGTTCTCCCCGCCGGGCGGCGGCGGCACGTTCATCAGGTTCACGTGCAGCCCGATGACGTTCCGCGGGCGCAGCTCGGCCATGTTGTAGGAGACCAGCGCGCCCCAGTCGCCGCCGTGGGCGCCGTAACGCTGGTAGTCGAGCCGGTCGGCTAGCTGGCCGAAGGCCTCGGCGATCTTGCGCGGGGTCCAGCCGGTCGCGGTGACCGAGCCGGAGAACCCGTAGCCGGGCAGCGAGGGCACCACCAGGTGGAACGCGTCGGCCGGGTCCTCGGGGTCGGTGAGCGGGTCGATCACGTCGAGGAACTCCACCAGCGTGCCCGGCCAGCCGTGGGTGAGGAACAGCGGGACGGCGCCGGCGTGGCGGGACCGGACGTGCAGGAAGTGGATGCGCTGGCCGTCGACCGTGGTGGTGAACTGCTGGTAGCGGTTGAGCCTGGCCTCCGCCGCGCGCCAGTCGTAGTCGTCGTGCCAGTAGCGGACGATCTCCCGCAGGCGGCCGAGCGGCATCCCGTGCCGCCAGCCGATGCCGGGGACCTCGTCCGGGAACCGCGTCCGCCGCAGCCGCTCGGCCAGGTCGCGCAGCACGTCGTCGGGCACGTCGATGCGGTACGGCTCAAGCGCGGTCACCCGGGGATGCTACCGACCCCGGTCAGCGACCCGCCGGGCCGGATTCCGCACAGCGGAACACCCGATTGCCCGATCGAAGGGCGTCCGACAAAATGACACCGGTTAGTTCGCATGAGGGTACCAATCGAAGTCGCCACCGACGTCTACCGGTCAGGAGAGGCCTCGTGTCCACCGGGCTCGACCGCAGTTACCCGGTCACCGACGAGCAGATCGCCAGCCTGCACACCGACGGCTGGGCGCTGCTGCCCGGCCTGCTCGACGCGGAGGCGGTGCGGGGGGTGCGGGCCTCGCTCGGCGCGGCCGACCCGGACCCGATCATCACCGGCCCCGAGGAGAGCAGGCACGAGCTGGCCACCCTGCAGATCCGCGAGGGGCACTCGTGGACCGACCCCTACCTGCGCCAGGTGGTCACCTCGCGGCGGCTGGCGAGCGCCGTCACCGCGCTCACCAAGCAGCCGGACGCGCTGGTCACCCACGACATCAGCTTCTTCCAGCTCCCCGGCTCGCCCGGTACCGGTTACCACCAGGACTACTCCTACCAGCCGTTCGACCGGAAGGGGTCGATGACCTTCTGGATCGCGCTGGTGGACATGACCCCGGAGATGGGGCCGCTGCGCTACCTGCGCGGCTCGCACCGGGAGGGGCCGCTCGGGCTGAGCGGGCGCGAGGACATCCGCGACACCTACCCCCAGTTGCGGGAGGCCGAGGTGGTCGGCGGTCAGGCGCTCAAGGCGGGCGACGCGCAGGCGCACTGGGAGCTGACCGTGCACGGCGCCGCCCCCAACGCCGGGCCGGGCAGCCGCGACGCCCTGGCCGTCCGCTACATGCGCAGCGACACGGTCTACACCGGGCTCACCCACCCGCACTGGAACAAGTTCGCCCTCAAGCCGGGCGCGCGCTTCGCCGACACCGGGCAGTTCCCCCGCGTCGGCCCGGGAGGTCTCATCGAGGACTGACCAGCCGGCCCGATATGCCATCCTCTGTACTGACCAGTTCATGTGTTTATGCTGATGGTTCAGGGACTTGCGGGACGCCATCCAGACGAGAGATAGTGGACCGACCGGTCAATCAAAGTGTCATAGGGGACTAAATTGGCAGTGCCAGCAGACGGTTCTGGGCCAGCAGACGGTTCTGGGCCAGCAGTCGAGGCCGGCCTCGACATCGTCATCGTCGGGGCCGGGATCCTGGGCCTCAACCAGCTCTACCGGGCCGTCCAGGCAGGCTACACGGTCCAGCTGCTTGAGCAGGGCGGCGGCGTAGGCGGCACCTGGTACTGGAACCGCTACCCGGGCTGCCGGTTCGACTCCGAGAGCTACACCTACGGCTACCTGTTCTCCGAGGAACTGTGGCAGGAGTGGGACTGGTCGGAGGAGTTCGCGCCCCAGCCGGAGACCGAGCGGTACCTCAACTACGTCATCGACCGGTTCGACCTGCGCCGCCATATCCGGCTCAACAGCAAGGTCAACTCGGCCGTGTGGGACGCCGGGTCCGCCACCTGGGCGGTCGGCACCGAGGACGGCCACCAGGTCCGCGCCCGCAACCTGGTCTCCGCCACCGGCGTGCTGTCGGTCCCGCAGCTGCCCGACATCCCGGGCCGCGAGGACTTCCGCGGCGAGACCTACCACCCGGTGCGCTGGCCCGACCAGCCGGTTGACTTCCGCGGCAAGCGGGTCGCGGTGGTCGGCACCGGGTCGACCGGGGTGCAGATCGCGCCGGTGATCGCCGCCGACGCCGCGTCGCTGACCATGTACCAGCGCACCGCCACCTGGGCGACCCCGCTCAACAACCACCCGATCGACGACGCCCAGCAGGCCTACCTGAAGGCCAACTACGAGCCGATCAAGGCTGCCCTCGAGGCGTCGGTGGGCGGCTTCCTGCACCAGCCGCCGGGTAAGAAGTTCACCGACGCGGCGACCGCCGAGGAGCGCGAGGAATTCTACGAGGGCGTCTGGAACAGCCCCGGCTTCGCCAAGATCAGCACCAACTACGAGGACATGATGTTCAACCAGGAGGCCAACCAGGCCTGGTGCGACTTCATGGCGCGGAAGATCCGCAGCATCGTCAAGGACCCGGCGACCGCGGACAAGCTGATCCCCAAGGACCACCTCTACGTCGGCCTGCGCCCGCCGTACGTGTCCGGTTACTACGAGATGTTCAACCAGCCCAACGTGGAGCTGGTGTCGGTCCGCGAGACGCCGATCGTCAAGGTCACCGAGACCGGGATCGAGACCTCCGACGGCCTGCGCGAGTTCGACGTCATCATCTGGGCGACCGGCTTCGACTTCGGCACCGGGGCCATGCGGCGGATGGGCATCGTCGGCCAGGACGGGCTGACGCTCAACGACTACTGGGCGGACGGGCCGCTGACCTACTGCGGCATGATGGCCCACGGGTTCCCGAACTTCTTCTTCCCTGGCGGCCCGCACGGCGCGGCCGGCAACAACCCCCGCTACGGCGAGCTGCAGGTGGTGTTCGTCCATAACCTCATCGGGTACGCCCGCGAGCACGGGCTGAGCCGGGTCGAGGTGCCGAAGGAGCTGGAGACGGCCTGGATGGACATGATCAAGGAGTACGAGGCCTACTCGTCCTTCATGAAGAAGGGCCAGTACTACGGCGGCAACACCCCCGGTAAGCCGAAGGCTTACCTGCTCAACCCGGGTGGCCGGCCGAAGCTCGACGAGTTCATGAAGAAGGCGGTCGACAGCGACTACCAGGGCTTCTTCGGCTGACCAGGCAGTGAGGAGCCGTCGCAAGGCAGCGGCGGCAGGAGGAGGTGGTGTGATGACTGGACTGCGGCTTGACGGGCGCGTCGCGGCGGTAACCGGCGCCGGCCGGGGTATCGGCCGGGCCTACGCGCTGCTGCTCGGCCAGCTTGGCGCCAAGGTCGTGGTGAACGACCTGGGCGGGAACACCCTCGGCACCGGGGGCGACGCCGCCCCGGCCGACGAGGTGGTCAAGCAGATCGAGGCGGGCGGGGGAGCGGCGGTCGCCAACTACGGCGACGTGTCCACGGTCGACGGCGGCAAGTCGGTTATCGACACCGCGGTCGAGCACTTCGGCACCATTGACATCGTGGTCAACAACGCCGGCAACATGGTGTGGGCCTCGCTGCCGGAAGCGACCATCGAGACCATCGACGCGCACTACAAGGTGCACGTCGCGGGATCGTTCAACACCCTGCACGCCGCCTGGCCCTACTTCCTGGAGAAGAACTACGGCCGGGCCGTCCTGACCGCCTCGGTCGGCATGTTCGGGCTGATGGACAACCTCGGGTACGCGATCGCCAAGGCGTCCATGATCGGCATGGCCAAGAGCATGACGGTGGGCCGCAAGGACGCCAACATCAACATCAACGTCATCGCCCCCAACGCGATGACCCGGCTGGGCGCCCGCAACGAGGAAGAGCTGGCGAAGATGCCGCCGCCCTCGCCGGTCATGGACGCGGCCAACGTGGCGCCCATGGTCGCCTACCTGGCCCACGAGTCCTGCCAGGTCAGCGGGGAGACCTACGTGGCCGGCTTCGGGCGGTTCGCGCGCCTGTTCGTCGGGGTCACCGACGGTTACCTGCAGCCCGGCCTGAACGGCGCCACCATCGACGACGTGGCCGCCAACTGGGCCCAGATCAATGACGAGAGCAGCTACTACGTGCCGTCCGACATCATCGACTGGTCCGCCCACTACATGTCGCACCTGAACCAGCAGATGTCATGAGCGGCCTCCTCAGCGGGAAGACCGCCCTGGTCACCGGCGCCTCGTCCGGTATCGGCCGCAGCACTGCCATCGCCCTCGCCGCGGCCGGGGCCCAGGTGGCGGTGGTCGCCCGCCGCGCCGAGCGGCTGAAGGACCTGGTGGAGACCATCGAGGCGGACGGCGGCACGGCGCTGGTCCGGGTGGCCGACGTCACCGTCGAGGAAGAGGCGTCCCGGGCGGTCGAGGACACCGTCGCCCACTTCGGCGGCCTCGACATCCTGGTCAACGCGGCCGGCATGACCCAGACCGCCAAGGTCGAGAACGGCATACTCGAAGACTGGCGCTACGTGTTCGAGCTGAACTTCTGGGCCACCTGGTACACCTGCCGGGCGGCCATCCCGGCGCTGAAGGACGGCGGCGGTGACATCATCAACATCTCCTCCACCGCCGGCCGGCACGCGGTCGGCTCCTCGTTCGGCCCCTACGCGGCGAGCAAGCACGCGCTGACCGCGTTCAACGAGTCGCTGCGGGCTGAGGTGACGCTGGCCGGCATCCGGGTATCTATCATCGAGCCCGGTGCGACCGCGACCGAGGTCTACGAGAACATCAAGGACGAACGCGTGCGGGAGAACACCCGGCTGCACGTCACCAAGGACGGCGCGATGCAGCCGGAGGACGTGGCCGACGCCATCGTCTACATGGTCGGCATGCCGCCCCGGGTGAACATCTCCCAGTTGGTGATCCGGCCGTCGGTCGACACCCGCCCCCTTTAGAGAAGACCGAGATCAGGAGCAACGACGTGGACACCGACAGCATCGATTACACCAGTCCGTCGCGCTTCACCGACCCGTACGCGATGCTCGACTACCTGGCCGCCAACCAGCCGGTCTACATCGAGCCGCACCACGGGGTGGCGATGGTGACCGGGCACGAGGAAGCGATCACGGTGCTGCGCAGCCCGGACAAGTTCACCTCGGCCACCCTCATCGTCGGCCCGGACCCGTGGGCGCTGCTGCCGGAGCGGCCGGAGGGCGACGACATCACCGCCTTCATCAACGCCAACCGCGAGTTCCTGCCGCAGAACGACCAGATCGTCACGGCCGACCCGCCCGTCCACACCGCCCAGCGGGCGCTGCTGATGGGGCTGATCACGCCCAAGCGGCTGAAGGAGAACGAGGAGTTCATCTGGCGGCTGACCGACCGCCAGCTGGACGCGATCCTGCCGCTCGGCACGGCCGAGATCAACGCCGACTACGCCCAGCCGTACACCCTGCTGGTCATCGCCGACCTGCTCGGCGTGCCGGAAGAGGACCACGCGATGCTGCTGAGCCGCCGCGGCATCCGGCAGGTGGCGGGAGCGCCGGGCGCGGAGATGCCGGGCGGGGCCGACCACGGCCCGGCGGCCGCCAGTGAGCACGGCGGCCCCGACAGCCGCGCGCAGGCGGGCGGCGGGCACAACTCGCTGGAGATCTTCTACGACTACTTCTCCGAGAAGATCGCCGAGAAGCGCCAGAACCCGGCCAACGACGTGCTGACCGGCATGGCCCTGGCCCGGTTCCCCGACGGCACCCAGCCGGAGCCGATCGAGGTCGCCCGCATCGCGTCCAACCTGTTCGCGGCCGGGCAGGAGACCACCGTGCGGCTGATCGCCACCGCCCTGCAGATCCTCGGCGATGACCCGGAGCTGCAGGCGCAGCTGCGGGCGGACAAGTCGCTGGTGCCCCGGTTCATCGAGGAAGTGCTGCGGACCGAGGGCCCCATCCTGGGCGAGTACCGGATGGCGATCAAGACGACCGAGCTGGGCGGGGTGCCCATCCCGGCCGGCACCCAGATCTTCCTGTCCAACGGCGCCGCCAACCGCGACCCGCGGCAGTTCGACCGCCCGGCCGAGTTCCGGGTGACCCGGGAGAACGTCCGCCGCCACGTCGCCTTCGGCCACGGCATCCACACCTGCCCCGGCGCCCCGCTGGCCCGGTCGGAGGCCCGCATCACGGTCGAGCGGCTGCTCGAGCGGACCAGCAACATCGCGATCAACGAGGCGGCCCACGGCCCCGCGGGCAACCGCCGCTACAACTACCTGCAGACCCACATGTTCCACGGAATCGCGTCCCTCACCCTCGACTTCACCGTGCGAGACTAAGAACCATGGCTACTACCGCCCACCGTGAGATCCGCGTCGACCGGTCCCTGTGCATGGGCTCGGGGCAGTGCTGCTGGTACGCCCCGAACACGTTCGACCAGGATGACGAGACCATCGCGATCGTGACCGACCCCGAGGGTGACCCCGAGGACGCGATCAAGACCGCGGTCGACTGCTGCCCGACCAAGGCGATCTCGATCGTCGCGGCCGGCAGCGCCGAGTAAGCAGCGACAAGGCAAACCCAGCAGGAGGAACGGGTGCGGCTGACCCGATTCGGTCCCACCCGTTCCTCCTGCCCGTGGTTGTCACGAGCCGGCCGGTCAGGTCCCGAGTAGCGTGCGGTCGAGCTCGCCGACCGTCCGGGCGCCGAGCAGGGCCATGGTGCGGACCACGTCCTCGCCGAGCCAGCCGAGCACCCGGTCGACGCCGCGCTCACCCGCCGCGCCAAGCCCGTAGAGGTAGGCGCGGCCCGCCATGGCCGCCGTCGCGCCCGCGGCGACCGCCTTCACGATGTCGCTGCCGCGCCGCACGCCGCCGTCGCAGATGACCTCGGCCCGGCCCGCGACCGCGTCCGCGATCGGCGCGAGGAGCGAGAAGGTGCCTGGCACGCCGTCTAGCTGGCGGCCGCCGTGGTTGGAGACGACCACCGCGGCGGCGCCGTGCTCGACCGCGAGCACCGCGTCGGCCGCGGTCGCGATGCCCTTGACGATGACCGGCCCGTCCCACTGGTCGCGCAGCCAGTCCAGGTCGGCCCAGGACACCGCCGGGTCGTACTGCGTGTTAACGAACTCTGACAGCGCCACCGGCGAGCTGCCGTCGCCGATCGCGGCCGCGTTCCCGCTCAGGTTGGCGAACCGGATCGGCTCGGACCGCAGGAAGTCCCAGGTCCAGCCGGGGTGCCGGGCGCCGTCGGCCAGCGTGCCGAGGCCGACGGCGGGCGGCAGGGTGAAGCCGCGGCGCACGTCGCGCTCCCGGCGGCCGGCCACCGGGGTGTCCACCGTCAGCACCAGCGCCTCGTAGCCGGCGCTGGCGGCCCGCGCGATCATCTCCTTGACCAGCGGCCGGTCCCGCCAGACGTAGACCTGGAACCACAGCCGCCCGGCGCTGGCCGCGCGGACCTCCTCGATCGTCCGGGTGCTGAGGGTGGACAGGGTGTAGGGCACCCCGGCCCGGGCGGCCGCCCGGGCCACCGCCAGCTCGCCGTCCGGGTGCACCATGCGGGTCAGCCCGGTCGGTGCCAGCACCAGCGGGTAGGCGGCCGGCCGGCCGAGCACGCTGCTGACCGCCGTCACCTGGCCGACCGCCCGCAGCACCCGGGGCCGGAAGGTCGCCGCGGCGTAGGCGGCGGCGTTGGCCCGGCGGGTCCGCTCGTCTTCCGCCCCGCCGTCGACGTAGTCGAATACCCCGCCCGGCAGCCGCCGCCGGGCGATCCGGCGCAGGTCGCCGACGTGCGCGGCCCGGGCCAGGCGGCGCTCGGTCAGGTCGGTCTCGACCTTGCCGAACCGGACCACCGACGCCAGTGAGCGGTACGGGTTCATCGCCGAGTTATGCCCCGGATTGGCACGCCTGACCGTCAGACGCCCGCGCTGACGGGCTTCAGCGGCGTGTCAGCGTCGGCCGCCGCCTCCGGCGGTATCTCCTGCCCGGCCGTGAGTGCCCGCCGGACCGCCATGTAGTCGCGCGGTGAGTTGACCGCGTGCACCGCCAGCAGCCGGCCCTCGCGGTAGTAGAGCACCGAGAACCGCTCCTGGCCGGGGTCGCCGCGCAGCACCGTCTGGTCGAAGCCGGCCGACAGCCCGGCGATCTGCAGCTTGAGCGTGCCCTGGTCGGACCAGAACCACGGCACCGCCTGGTACGGGGCGGGTACCCCGGCCAGCGTGGCCGCGGCTACCTTGGCGTGGTCGGTCGCGTGCCCGTAGGACTCGAACCGGACCAGGGAGCCGTCGGCGGCGGCGGGGTGCGGGGTGACCGCGCAGTCGCCCGCCGCCACGATCGCGGGGTCGCTGGTCCGGGCGAAGGCGTCGGTCACGATGCCGCCCGCCACCGTCAGCCCGAGCTGCTCGGCCAGCTCGGTGCGGGGCTCGACGCCGATGCCGATGATCACCAGGTCGGCCGCGGCGGTGCTGCCGTCCGACAGGCGCGCGCCGGCGACCCCCGGCTCGCCGCCCTCGAACCGCTCCACCGACGTGCCGAGCAGCACCCGCACGCCGCGGCGGCGGTGCGCTTCGGCGTAAAAGTCGGAGACGACCGGCGCGACCACCCGCCCGATGAGCCGGTCGGCCGCCTCCACCACGGTGACCTCTTTGTCCTTGGCGCTGGCGGCGGCGGCCGCCTCCAGCCCGATGAAGCCGCCGCCGACGACGAGCACCCGCCGGGCCGCCGCCAGCCGCTCCCGTAGCTCGAGCGCGTGCCCGAGGTCGCGCAGGTAGCAGACCCCGGCCAGGTCGGCCCCGGGCACCGCCAGCCGTCGCGGCCGCGCCCCGGTGGCGAGCGCCAGCCGGCCGAACTCGAGGCGGTCCCCGGCCTCGGTCAGCGCGCTGCCGGGCCTGCCGCCGGCCGCGGCCGTCACGCTAGTAACCCGCTGCCCGGTCAGCACGGTGATTCGATCCTGCTCGTACTGTTCCGCCGAGCGGAACTCCAGCGTTGTCGGGTCCGCGTTTCCGGACAAGAATGCCTTGCTAAGTGGTGGCCGCTGGTAGGGGGGGCTTGACTCCTCGCTCACGATGGTGACCGCCGCTTGCCAGCCTAGGTCGCGCAGCGAGCTGGCCAGGTGCATCGCGGCCTGGCCGCCGCCAACGATGAGCACGCCGTCGGCTCCCGGTGAGCCGGTGGACGGGCTGCTTGACTGCAGGCTTGGCATGGTCGCCGGGACCTCCGCAAGTTACAGGGAACTAACAGTTTTTGTTCTGAACGGTCAGTCTCAACAGCATACGGTTAGATGTCAACGTCAGTACTGCAAGGCAAGTCAATCAGGCAATACCTCTCACCTGTTGACTGGAACACACCGAGGGGTCATCCTTGTGACCAACCGGTCGGTACAGGATAGTTCGGTACTGACAAGCAATAGCAGGGTAGTAACAGGTAATAGCAGGGATGCCGGGGCCGCGTGCAGCGGAAGATAACGGGCATGCCCCCCGCGGCCAGCGCCGGCCGCACCAGGCGGGCCAGCTGAGGAGTAGGTTAAAGGTGACTGATATCCGGCAGGTTCTTTCCCGGGAGCGCACCCGCACAATCGCGGGTGCCCTGGTGGTCGCGGCCATCGTGGCCGTGATCATCGACCAGTCGTGGAGCGGGTTGCCCGTCACGGGCAGCGCCATCCTCGGCTTTGTGATCACCGGGGTGGCGCTCGGCTCGATCTACGGCGTCGCCGCGCAGGGCCTGGTGGTCACCTACGCGACGTCGGGCGTGTTCAACTTCGCCCAGGGTGCCATCGGCATGTTCCTGGCCTTCGTGTACTGGGAATTCCGGGTCGACATCGGGCTGCCCACCATCGTCGGCATCCTGCTCACGGTGCTGGTCGCCGCGCCGATCATGGGCATCCTGATCGAGCGCGGGATCATGCGGTTCCTGACCAACTCGCCGATCGTCGCCCAGCTCGTGGTGACGATCGGCCTGATGCTCGGCCTGATGGGGCTGGCGGCGTCGGTCTGGAACCCGAACACCTCGCACACGATCCCCACGTTCTTCGGCACCGACGGCTTCAACATCGGCAGCACCTTCATGCCGTACTACCGGGTCGTCACCATCGGCACCGGCATCGCCATCGGCCTGATCCTGCGCTTCCTGCTCTACCACACGCGCCTGGGCATCACCATGCGGGCGGTAGTCGACAACCGTGACCTGACGGTGCTCAACGGCGCCCGGCCGGCCTCGGCCACCATGACCGCCTGGGCCCTCGGCTCGTCGATGGCGGCGCTGGCCGGCATCTTCCTGTCCGAGGAGCTGAGCGCGCTCGACCCGTCCACGCTGACCCTGTTCATCGTCGACGCGTTCGCCGCCGCCATCATCGCCAAGCTGCGCAGCCTGCCCATGGCCTACGTGGGCGGCCTGATCATCGGTCTCACGCTGTCCTTCCAGGAGAACTTCCTGAGCTGGACCGGCCGCTGGACGTCGGCCCCGCAGGCCATCCCGGCCGCGCTGCTGTTCATCGCGGTGCTATTCATCAGGGACTCCCGGATCAAGGGCAGGTCCCGGCCCCGGCAGGTGTTCGACCGCATCCCCGCCATGCGCAACGCCCTGCTCGGCTTCGGCGTGCTGATCCTGATCGCGGTGGTCTGCGCGGCCACCCTCGGCCGGACCAACCTGCGCGAGGTCATCCTCATCGTGCTGACCGCGTTCGTGATGCTGTCGCTGGTCCCGCTGACCGGCTGGGCCAACCAGATCAGCCTGGCGCAGATCACCCTGGTCGGCTGCGGCGCGTTCGCGATCGTCGAGTGGGGCTTCAACGGCAACGTGCTCGCCCTGCTGATCGCGGCCGCGTTCGCGGTGCCGGTCGGCATGATCATGGCCGGCCCGGCCGTCCGGCTGCAGGGCATCTACCTGGCCCTGGCGACGATGGCGTTCGCCCGGCTGGCCGAGTTCCTGTTCTTCGACCAGCCGGCCGTGTTCGGCAACGGCAACCGGCAGGTGCCTAACCTGTCGGTGTTCGGCCTGCAGGTGGAGAACCCGTTCACCTTCCTCGGCATCAACTTCGCCCAGGACGCCGGCTTCCTCATCTTCTCCGCGCTGATGTTCAGCATCGTCGGCCTGATCGTCATCATGGTGCAGCGGCGCAGCTTCGGCCGGCGCCTGGTCGCGCTGCGGGACAGCCCCGACGCCGCCTCGATGCTGGGCATGAGCCTCACGCTGACCAAAATGGGCGTGTTCATGTTCTCGGCCGCGATCGCCGGCTTCGGCGGCGGCCTGTTCGCCTACTACTACAGCTCGGTCGGCACCACCGACTTCCAGCTCGTCAACGGCCTGCCCTACCTGCTGCTGCTGGTGGTGGGCGGCGCGTCGGCGGTCGGCGGCACCGTCCTCGGTGCCATCTTCCTGGTGCAGTTCAGCTGGCTGAACCAGGCGTTCCCGGACAACACCTTCCTCACCTGGTTCGCCAACCTGGGCCCCGGCCTGATGGGCATCGGCATCGGCCAGCACCCGGAAGGCGTCTGGGAGCAGAGCGTCCAGGGCGTCTCCAAGCTGTTCCACAAGGTCGGCATCGGCAAGGCCAACGGCACTCACGCGGCGACGGCAATCGAGGCCGACACCCCGAAGCTGTCCGAGGTGCGCGAGCTGACCCGGCTGCCCTCGGCCGCGCCGCGCTCGGCCACCGACCGCCCCGCGGTCGAGCTGCGCGACATCACCGTCCGCTTCGGCGGCCTGACCGCGGTCAACAAGGTCAGCCTGGACCTGCAGGACGGGCAGATCATCGGCCTCATCGGGCCCAACGGCGCGGGCAAGACGACGCTGTTCAACGTGGCCACCGGCATGCAGGAGCCCAACGGCGGCCGCATCTGGGTCGACGGCAAGGACGTGACCGGCGCCCGGCCGAACCAGTTCGCCCGGCTCGGCCTGGCCCGCACCTTCCAGCGGCTCGAGGTCTTCGGGTCGCTCACCGTCCGGGACAACATCCGGGTGGCGGCCGACCTGCACCGCCGGCGCTGGCTGAGCACCGGGGCGGGTACCCCCGAGGCCATCACCGAGACCATCATCGAGCACCTCGGGCTGCAGGCGGTAGCCGAGACCCGGGCCGAGCTGCTGCCGACCGGCACCGCCCGGCTGGTCGAGGTGGCCCGGGCGCTGGCCACCCAGCCGCGGGTGCTGCTGCTCGACGAGCCGTCCTCGGGCCTGTCGGCCTCGGAGACCGACACCTTCGCCGAGCTGCTGCGCGGGCTGGCCTCGACCGGCATCGCGATCCTGGTGGTGGAGCACGACATGGGGTTCATCATGAACCTCTGCCACCACATCGTGGTGCTCGACGCCGGGGCGATCATCGCGACCGGCTCGCCCGCCGAGGTGCAGTCCAACCCCAAGGTGCTCGAGGCCTACCTGGGCACCGGGGCCGAGGAGCCGGTGGCCCCCAGTGCCAACGGCGCGGCCGCCGGCACCCGCCCGGTCGTGGTGGTGTCCGAGCGGAACGGGCAGTCCGCGGCGGCCGCCGACGCGCCGATCGCGGTGCAGCTCGACAGCGTGTCGGCCGGCTACGGCGGCATCGACGTGCTGCAGGACATCAGCCTGTCCGTCCGCGCGGGCACGGTCTGCGCGGTGCTCGGGCCGAACGGCGCGGGCAAGTCGACCGCCCTGAAGGTCATGTCCGGTCAGCTTTCGCCCAGCCAGGGCACCGCGCACATCAACGGCCAGCCGATCACCGGCGTGCCGACCGAGCGGCTGGTCCGCGGCGGGCTGTGCGTCATCCCCGAGGGACGGGGCATCTTCCCCAACCTCACCGTCACCGAGAACCTGAAGATGGCCAGCTTCTCCGGCGCCAGCTACGCGGACATCCTGGACAAGTCGTTCCAGCAGTTCCCGCGCCTGGCCGAGCGGCGCAACCAGCTCGCGGGCAAGCTGTCCGGCGGTGAGCAGCAGATGGTCTCGATGGCCCGCGCGCTGGCGGTCAACCCGTCGGTGCTGCTGGTCGACGAGCTGTCGATGGGGCTGGCGCCCAAGGTGGTCGAGGAACTGTACGAGGTGCTCGGCGGGATCGCCCGCCAGGGCCTCACCATCCTGGTGGTGGAGCAGTTCGCGGCCGAGGTGCTGAAGGTGGCCGACACCGGCGCGCTGCTCATCAACGGGCGGATCACCTACCACGGCACCCCCGACGTGGTGGCGGACATGGTCAGCTCGGCCTACCTGGGCGGCGAGCACGGAGGCGCCCCCGCCCCCGAGCTGGTGCGCCCGGAACCGACCGCCTGACGCCATGACCGAGACCAGCGAATTCGCCCAGCTCGACGACCCCGCGTTCCTCGCCGCCCGCAAGCGGGCGCGCGAGGAGTTCGAGCGGGCGTCCGAGGGCACGCAGAGCGGCGAGCTGGCAGCCCGCTACCGGGCCATGAACGCCGAGTTCCTGCGGCGGGCGCGGCTCGCCTGGACCGGGTAACCGGCTGACCGAACAACCGCATAAACCGCATGACCGCCCCGGCTGGCCGCCCGCCCGCCGGGGCGGTTGCGGTTACGGCGGACCAGGAAAGCTGCTTGCTCGGCAGGAACACCCCGGGCCGCGCTCGGCCGCGGGGCCGCGTACTGGACTGCCTGGTACAGGCTGCGGTTAGCATGGGCGCATGCCGGGTGAGCCGATAACCAGGCGCGGGCGCGCCAGTCGTGAGCGGATCGTAGAGCGGGCCGCGGAGCTGTTCGCCGAGCGCGGGATCGCCGCCACGACCGTCGATGAGGTGCTGGCGGCGGCAGGGGCGGGCAAGGGCCAGTTCTACCACTATTTCCGCGGCCGGGACGAGCTGGCCGCGGCGGCGGTCGGGTTCCGTTGCGCGCTGGTGGTGGCCGGGCTGACCGAGGCCCTCGGCGGCGTGTCGTCGCTGGCCGGGCTGGAGGAGGCGCTGGCGGGCTTCATCGCCGGATTCGAGCAAGCGGGGCTGCCGGGGTGCCCGATCGGGACGCTGGCGGCCGAGGTCGCCGGCCGCAACGAGGACGCCCGGCTGCAGGCCGCCGCCGGGTTCGATGCCTGGGAGCGGCTACTGGCGGACGTGCTGGAGCGGATGCGGCAGGGCGGGGAACTGCGCGCGGACGCCGAGCCTGCCGTGCTGGCCACGGGGCTGCTGGCCAGCATCGAGGGCGGGATGGTGCTCAGCCAGGCCCGCAAGGACATGGCGTCACTGCGGGTGGCGGTGGAGGCGGGGCTAGCGCGGGTTCGCGCGGACCTGAGCTGACTCTGTACTAAATCTTCCAATTGCTGCTAGCCTCAGGACTGTACTAATTCGTCCAGTCTTGGAGGTTGCTCGTGACCGCCCAACCTGCTTCGCTGCTGGCCACCCGCCGCGGCAAGCTGCTGCTGCTCCTGCTGTGCGCGGTGCAGTTCCTTGACGTCGTCGATTCCTCGATCATGAACGTCGCCCTGCCGTCGATCCGCCGCGACCTGGGCTTCTCAGCGCAGGGCCTGCAGTGGGTGCTGTCGGGTTACCTGGTCACCTACGGGGGGCTGCTGCTACTCGGCGGCCGGGCCGCGGACCTGCTCGGACGGCGGCGGCTGCTCGTGGCGGGCACCGCCCTGTTCGCGGCCTGCTCACTGGCCGGCGGCCTGGCGGCCGGCGCGGGCATGCTGGTCGGCGCCCGCCTCGGGCAGGGCGCCGGGGCGGCGATGATGGCGCCGGCCGGCCTGTCGATCCTGACCACCAGCTTCAACTCGGGCGATGACCGCAGCCGGGCGCTCGGCGTCTGGGGGGCGATCTCCGGCCTGGCCGCCGCGGCCGGGGTGTTCCTCGGCGGCGTGCTGTCCCAAGGACCGGGATGGCGGTGGGTGCTGTTCGTCAACCTGCCGGTCTGCGCGCTGATCCTCGTCGGCGCCTACCGGCTGGTACCCGGCGGACGGCCCGCCGCCCGGCCCGCCGGCTTCGACGTCCCCGGCGCCGTGCTGGCTACCGGCGGCATGCTGCTCCTGGTCTACGCCCTGGTCCGGGCGCCGGACCAGGGCTGGGGCAGCGCCCGCACGATCGGCGAGCTCGCCACCGCGGGCGTCCTGCTCGCCGCCTTCACCGCCACCGAGCTGCGCCGCCGCGACCCGCTGTTCCCGTTCTCCATCTTCCGCGTCAAAGGCCTGGCAGCCTCGGATGCCGTGCAGATGATCGCGTTCGCCGCGTTCGTGTCGGTGTTTTACTTCCTCACCCTCTACATGCAGAACGTCCTAGGCTACAGCCCCATTCGCAGCGGTTCGGCCTACCTGCCGGTCACCGCCGGCATCATCGTCGCCGCCGGGATTTCCTCCCAGCTGTTCGCCCGCACCGGCACCCGCCCGGTGATCGTCGCCGGCGCGCTGACCGCCGCCGCCGGAGTCTGGTACCTGTCCCGCATCCCCGTTCACGGCACCTACCCCGCCAACCTGCTCCCCGGGCTGCTGCTCATGGCGATCGGGATCGGCGCCGTCCTGGTCGCCGTCACCACCGCCGCCAACGCCGGCGTCCCGGCGGACAAGGCCGGGCTAGCCGCCGGCCTGCTGAACGCCTCCCAGCAGCTCGGTACCGCCCTCGGCCTGGCGATCTTCTCCGCCATTGCCACTGCCCGCACCAGCGCGCAGATCGCCGCGCACGCCCCGCAAGCGGCCGCGCTCACCGCTGGCTTCCACCGCGCCCTGCTGGCCTGCGCGTGCTTCCTGCTGGCGGCCGCCGTCATCGCGCTGCGCGCCACCAACAGCCGCGGCGAGCCCGTCACCCAGCCCAGCAGCGTTCCCGCCGTCTCCGGCCAGGTTCCCGCGCCGGAACCGGCCGACTAACCGCCCCACCCAACCGCTATCCGGAGTACCGCAGCCAAGACAGGCGAGGAAATCAGATGAAGTTCATGCTCCAGGTTCGCTTCAACGGCGCCAGCACCGTGATCGGCAAGCTGCCCGCGCAGGAGCAGCAGCAGGTGACCGCCGAATTCGAGGCGATCCGCCAGTCCCCGGGCGTGCTCGACGGTAACCAGCTCCAAGCGGCCGGCACGGCGGCGACGGTCCGCGTAGCGCGCGGGCAGGCACAGGTCACCGCCGGCCCCCCCGTCCAGGCGGGAAGCGAGCTTGACGGCTACTACATCTACGACGCGCCAGGACTCGACGCGGCGACCGCGTTCGCGGCGCGGATCCCGGTCACCCGGTTCGGCGGGACCGTCGAGGTCCGCCCGATGCTGGAACGCTAGCGATGGCTAGTTCCCAGCCCGCGCCACAGGAATCGCGCTCAGCCACTCCTGGTCAGCGGGCCTACCGCGCTCCACGATCCGGGCCAGCTCACGCTGCCCCGCTAGGGCCAAGGCCGGTTAGTTAGGGTTCGTGGTCTGTTGTCAAGACGGTGATGGTGATCGCGGCGTTGCGGGTGGTGCGGTCGGTGGTTCCGCGGGCGTTGTACTTGGAGATGGCGCGCTTAACGACGCGGGGGCTGACGCGGGAGCGGCGCGGGGGCATCAGGGCGGTCAGGACAGCGCGGCCGATGGCCCCGGACAGGTCGACGGCGGGGCCGGCGGTGATGCCTGCGGCCAGGGTGAGCTGGTCGCGGGCGGCGCCGAGCGCGACGGTGAAGCTGGCGCGGTCGGGGTCGGTGCCCGGGGCCGTGGCGGCGGCGTCGGCGATGGCGGTGCGCAGGGCCTGGTAGGTGACCAGCAGGGCGTAGACCTCCTGCTCGACGCCGTCCGGGGTGCGGGCGCGCAGGACCCGGCCGCCGAGCACGGTCGACTTGAGCTCGAAGTAGCAGGTCTCGACCTCCCAGCGCTCGTGGTAGAGGACCGCCAGGTCGGCGGCGGGATAGCGGACGGGGTCAAGGAGGGTGGTGACGAGCCGGCACCGGACGGCGGCACGGCCGGCGCTGGTGGTCACGGTGAGCTGGGCGTCGAACGCCCGGACGGGAACGCCGGCCGAGCGTGACAGCCAGGAGCCGTCGGGCAGCCGGGCCAGGACGGGCAGGGCGGGTGCGCCTTTGCCGGCCCGGACCCGGACCAGGACCTGCGCCCCGGTCCCGGCCGCCGTCCTGGCCAGGAACGCGGCGCCGAAGCCGCGGTCGGCGAGCAGGAGCATCCCCTCGCGGAGGCTGCGCGCCAGCTGGGCGGCGTAAGCGGGCTCGCCGGCCGAGGAGGGGCCGAACACGGCGTCGACAACGGTGCGGGTGCCGCAGCTGACCAGGGCCAGCAGCCGCAGCGTGGGGTAGCTGCCCCCGCCGGTCGGGCCGCCGCGCTGCTTGCGGTAAACGGCCAGGTTCGCCGGGCTGTCGGCGACGGTCAGCAAGGTGCCGTCAACAGCGCACACGAGCCAGCCCCTCCACCGCGCCGTGGCCGGGGACGGGCCGCGCAGCAGGAAGAACAGCTCGCGCAGCGGCCCCGGCCCCAGGCGGCGGCGCGCCTGGGACATCGCGGACGCCGTCGGGCCAGCCGCCCGGAGCCCGGCAAGGCCCGCTGCCAGCCGCTGCCACACCTGGAGGTAGCCCAGGCCCTCGAACAGGCACCCGGCCAGCAGCAGGTAGACCACCACCCGGGACGGCAGGCCGCGGACGCGGCGCTCGACCCGGCATGTCTCCTCCAGCACCGCGTCGACCATCTCGAACGGCACCTGCTGCGTCAGCTCACCAAGGTGACCAGGCGCGAAACGCCCTCCAGCCACCGTCACGGCACGCGAAATGACAGACTTATCCATCGGCGGGGCTCCTGGGGCGAGGCATGTCTTGGAGGACACACCTCAACTACCGGAGCCCCGCCGCCTGCCGCGGCGACATCGGTATCAACCGAAATACCTAGACAACCACACCGTCGGCTTAACTAACCGGCCTTGCCGCTAGGGCGGCAGCACGGCGAGCGTCCGCTCAACATTCGCCTCCACGATCCGGGTCATGCCGTCCCGGTCGGGGAAGTCCCCGTCCAGCAGCCGCAGCGGCCCGGCGACCAGCGACAGGCACATCGCCAGCGTGTAAAGCGCCAGCCGCCGCTCGTCCAGGCCGGGCCGTTCAAGGGCCGGGTACAGCCGCCCGAAGCGGATCCGCAGGAACGCGTGCTCCCACTCCACGTCGAAGAACATCAGCCCCTCGATGTCGATGACGACCGGGGACAGCTCCCGGTCCAGGAGCACGTGCTCGGGACCGAGCTCGCCGTGCACCAGCCGGTACTCGTGACGGGGCCGCACCCGGGCGGCCAGTTCCCCCAGCCGGGCCGCGAGCCGGGACTCCACCGCCCCGATGCGCGGCTCGCGCCGGGCCGCCTCGGCCAGGTCGGCCCTGGCCCGGTCCAGCACGACCTGCTGGCAGGACCGGGTGCCCGCTGGCGGGGTCCCGCCCTCCCGGACCAGGGCGACCTTGCCGTACTGGTGGCTCAGCCGGGCGTGCATCGCGGCGAGCGCGGCCGACAGCCCGCGCAGCGGAGCGGGCACCGCCCGCGGGTCCCGGTCCAGCAGCGCCTTGAGGTTCCCGCCGGGCACGTCCTCGACCACCGCCGCGTCGGCCGGGTAGTGGCGGCCGCTGCGGTCGGCCAGGTAGACCCGGGGAGTGCGCACCCCGGCCGCCGTAAGCTCCCGGTGAGCCCCCTCGAACAGGGACAGCCCGGAGGCGGCGGAAAACGGGCCGCCCGCGTCCCCGTCGTCGGTCGGCCAGTAGTTCTCGTGCTCGGCCCACAGGTAGGCGACCGCGGTGAAGCCGTCGCCGAAGGCGAGCCGGTAGGCGCCCTTCTTGCTCCCGCCCGCCAGCCGGGTCACCCCGGCCAGGCGGCGCCCGCGGCCGGCCGCCGCCCGTGCCAGGTCCTCCAGGGTCTCCCGGGTAGCCACCGGGCGTGCCGTGCGCACCGCTGCCGCGCCCGATCCCGGGTCAGCCGGACACGCGGGCCGACGGGTGGCAGGCGGGCCAGGTCCGCAGCGCGTAGTCGGCTACCCCCAGCCGCAGCACGCCGAGCCTGCCCTCGGCGTTGAACTCGAACAGCAGGATGGTGTTGGACCAGCCCACCTGGCCCGGCTGCCCGCTGAACCCGCCCCGCTCCTCCAGCTCCAGGTAGACGACGCCGGGCAGCCCGGGGATGGTGAACTCCGCGATCCGCATCACGGTGTACTCCCAGTAGCTGGGGGACAGCGCCCAGGCGCCCGCCACCGCCGTCCACTCGTCCCAGGTCAGCATCGACGTCGCGTACGCGCGGGCGTCGTAGCCGAACTCCCGCTCGGCCCGCTCGGTGTCCACGATGGCCGCGTAGTCCTGCGAGCAGCGCAGGTAGGCGCCGGTGTCGACGAAGGCCTTGAGCGGCTCCCAGAAGCCGTCCGGCAGCGCGTCGGCCCCCTTGGGTGCCTCGGCCACCATGCGCTGCAGCACCTGGCAGAAGTCGAGCACCTTGCCGGACAGCTCACCACGGGCGAAAGTTCCGGTACCGGTCGTAGTCGTCATCGTCTCACTCCTCGGCACGGCAGGCTTACACTGGCCGCCCAGTAGGGCTAAATTCAGGTTAATTCGCTAGCTATTGGAAGGGCAATGAGCGATCCGCGAGGAACCATCCACCTGCCCGCGCGCGACATCCGGGTGCCGTCCACGGTGAGCCCGGCCGCCCAGGCCGTGCTAGCCAACCCGCCCGCCGAGAACTTCGACTTCCCGCCGCTGGACGACCCGGCCGCCTGGCGGAAGATGATCGCCGAGCGGGACGGCGCCATCGCGGCGATGATGGCCGGCCGGGCGGCGGCCGCCCCGGTCACCGTGCGCAGCCGGAAGCTGGCCCACTGCACGGTCTACGAGATCACCCCGGACGGCCTCGATGACGGCGACGACCGGGTCTACCTGGACATCCACGGCGGGGGGTTCATCTGGGGCGGCGGCGAGCTGTGTGCCACGATGGCCACCGGCACCGCCGTGCGGATGGCCGCCCGGGTCTGGGCGGTCGACTACCGGATGCCGCCCGATCACCCGGCCCCGGCTGCCCTCGACGACTGCCTGGACGCCTACCGCGCGCTGCTGGCGGAGCGGTCGCCCGGCCGGGTCGTCGTCGGCGGCGCCTCGGCCGGCGGCAACCTGGCCGCCGCCCTGCTGCTGCGCGCCCGCGACGAGGGCCTGCCGCTGCCGGCCGCCGCGGTGCTGATGACCCCGGCCGCGGACCTGACCGAGTCGGGCGACTCCCACCAGGTCAACCTGGGGCTCGATCCCCTGATCCCGGGCCGGGCGCGTGGGCAGTTCGAGCTCTACGCGGGTGGCCAGGACCTCAGCCACCCCTACCTGTCGCCGCTCAACGGCGACTTCACCCGGGGCTTCCCGCCCGCCATCCTCACCACCGGCACCCGCGACATGCTGCTGTCGGACACGGTGCTGCTGCACCGCGCGCTGCGCCGGGCGGGCGTGCCCGCCGACCTGCACGTGGTCGAGGCGGGCGGTCACGGCGGCTTCATGGGCGCGGCACCGGAAGACCACGACATTCTGCGCGAGGTCCGGCAGTTCGCCGACCACCACTGGAACGGAGAGCGGCGATGAGCAGCGACCAGCCGGGACAGGCCCGCCCCGACCAGCGCACCGACCTCGAGGTGCGGACCGGCGCGGGCCGGGTGCGCGGCCGGGCCGAAGACGGCCTGGCCGTCTTCCTCGGCATCCCGTTCGCGCAGCCGCCGGTCGGCCCGGGCCGGCTCGCCGCGCCCCGGCCGGCCGCGCCGTGGGACGGGACGCGGGACGCGGTCTCGTTCGGCTCGCCGCCGCCGCAGTCAACCAGCTACGGGCCCGCCCCGGCGCCGTCAAGCGACGACTGGCTGACCGTCAACGTGTGGACCCCGGCCGCCGACCCGGCCGCCCGGCGGCCGGTCATGGTGTTCATCTACGGCGGCGCCTACAAGGTGGGCTCGTCCGACGCCCCCGGGTTCGGGGCCGGCGCTGGCCCGGGACGGCGGCGTGGTGACGGTCACCTTCAACTACCGCACCGGGATGGAGGGCTACGCCCTGATCGAGGGGGCGCCCGCCAACCGGGGCCTGCTCGACCAGGTGGCCGCGCTCGGCTGGGTGCGCGACAACATCGCCGCCTTCGGCGGCGACCCGGACCTGGTCACCGTGTTCGGCCAGTCAGCCGGCGCCAACTCGGTGGCCGCGCTGCTGGCCGCCCCGCTGGCGGCCGGCCTGTTCCGGCGGGCGATCGCGCAGAGCCCGGCGGGCATGTTCTACACGCCGCCGCTGGCGGCCGACATCGCCGGGGCGATCGCGGCCGAGCTCGGCCTGCGGGCGACGCGGGCCGAGCTGTCCGCGGTGGACCCGGTGCGGCTGATGGCCGCCGCCGACGCGGTCGGCCGCAAGCAGGGCCAGTACGCCGACCGCTGGGGCCAGGTGGCGCAGACCGAGACGCCGTTCGCCCCGGTCATCGACGGCGAGGTACTGCCTGACACCCCGTGGCAGGCCCTCGCCGCGGGCGCGGGCCGGGGCGTGCAGCTCATCGCCGGCCACAACCGCGACGAGTTCCGCCTCTTCCTGGGGATGAGCGGGCAGCTCGGCCAGATCAGCGAGGAGCAGGCGGCGCAGGCCCTGCGGGCGCTCGGGCCCGGCCCGGACGGCGAGCGGGCCTACCGCGCGGCCTTCCCCGGCGCCGACGCCGGGCAGCTCTACGAGACGGTGCACAACGACTACGTGTTCTGCCTGCCCACCCTGCAGCTAGCGCAGGCCCAGGCGGCGGGCGGGGGAGCGGCCTACCTGTACGAGCTCACCTGGGCCGCGCCCGCCAACGGCGGTGTCCTCGGTGCCTGTCACGGCCTCGACGCCCCGCTCGTCTTCGGCAACTTCGACGAAGGCCTGGCCGCCCGCCTCATCGGCCCGGGCCCCAACCCGGCCGCCGAGGAGGTCTCCGCCCAGTTCCGGACCGCCTGGACCCGGTTCGCCGCCACCGGCGACCCTGGCTGGCCCGCGTTTGACCCGGAGCAGCGGCTCACCCGCATCTTCGACCTCCCGCCGTCCGTCGTCCCGTACCCGCGGGAGGCGTCCTGGCGGCTGTGGGCGGACTACGGGCCGCCTCAGCCGCTGCCGCTGCTCACCTGACGCCGCTCAGCCGCTCAGCCGCTTGCCGTGCCATCGGGCCGTCCGTAGCGGCTGTCGCTCACCGGTGGCGCGGTGCTACCGCTATTGGCCGGGTGCGCGTAGTGTCAATAGCAGAGCGATGCTCCGGACCTTGGCGACATAGTCGAGCCGAGGACAGCTATGGCAGGCACTGCGCAGTTCACCATCGGGGCCGGGGTCAGTTGCAGCGACGGGCCGGTCGGCCGGGTGAGCCGGATCATCGTCGACCCCGTCGCGGAGGAAGTCACCCACCTGGTCGTCGAGCCGGAGCACCGGCGGGACCTCGGCCGGCTCGTCCCGCTTGACCTCGTCGACGGCACGGCCGGCGAGATCCGGCTGCGCTGCACCCGGGCGGAGTTCGACCGGCTGGAACACGCGCTGGAGACCCGGTTGATGCCGGCCACCAGCGGCGGCTATGGCGGCTACGGTTACGGGTACGGCCTCGGCGCGGGCGGCGACACTCCGGCCGAGATGGTCACCACTGACGCCGTTCCACTGGGCGAGGTGTCCGTGCGCCGCGGCGATTACGTCCATGCCACCGACGGCGACATCGGACGGGTCCAGGGGCTGGTGATCGACCGGGGCAGCCGCCACGTGACTCACGTGCTGGTGCAGGAGGGCCACCTGTGGGGCCGCAAGGAGGTCGCCATCCCGATCGGCGCCGTGGCCAGCACCAGCGACGGCATCCAGCTCACGATCACCAAGCGCCAGGTGGAGGACCTGCCGCCGGTGGACATCGCCCACCCTGACCTGGCCGCACGCTCGGCCGAGACGGACGACTGACTGCTGACGACGCTGGACGCGGTGGTGGCGGGCCCGCTGTCCCCGGAGCCGGCGCGCGATGACGAACTAATTCGACCGCGGCGGTCACCGCCGCCGGCGGCGAACGATTACCTTGCGGCCCTCGTCCGCCAGGAGCAGGACGAGGCCGAAGCTGACGAGCATGAGCCAGTCCCACAGGGTGAGCCCGGCGGTGCCGAAGACGCTCTGCAGGACCGGCACGTAACTGATGCAGCTCACGAGGGCGATGCCGAATGCTCCGGCCAGGATGAGCTTCCGGTTGGTGAACACGCCGATGGTGAGGATGCTCTGGTCGTCGCTGCGGACGGTGAGGGAGTTGAAGAACTGGCTCACCACAATCCCTACCTGGACCATGGTGCGGGCCTCCCGGTAGACCGGGCTGGCCGCGGTGAAGTCGCCGAAGCCGAGGTGGGCGGAGTGGATGCGCCAGAAGAAAGCGAAGCAGACGCCGGCCGCCTGGATGGCGCCGAGGAACAGGAACCGCCCGACGACTGCCCTGGACAGCAGTCGTTCGGTGACGGGCCGGGGCGGGCGGTTCATGACGCCTGCGTCCGGGGGTTCCGCGCCCAGCGCCAGCGCGGGCAGGATGTCGGAGCCGAGGTCGATGCTGAGGACCTGCAAGGCGCTCAGCGGCACGAGCGGGAAGGCGAGAGCGGCGGCGAGGAGGATAGGGACGATCTCGGAAATGTTGTGGCTGAAGATGTAGATGATGAACTTGCGTATGTTGGCGTAGACGGAGCGGCCGAGTTCGACCGAGGAGACGATGGAGGTGAAGGAGTCGTCCAGGAGCACCATGACGGCTGCCTCGCGGGCCACGTCGGTCCCGGTGACGCCCATGGCCACGCCGATGTCGGCCTGCTTGAGCGCGGGGGCGTCGTTAACACCGTCCCCGGTCGCGGCGACGATCTGGCCGAGGTGCTGGTAGGCGGCGACGATGCGCTGCTTGTGCTCGGGCCTGACCCGGGCGAACACCATCTCGGAATGGGAGCTGAGCTCGTCCTCAAGCTGACTGGCGCTCATCGCCTCGAGCTGCTGCCCGCTGACCACACCGGGGTCAGGGCCGGTGATGATGCCGACGCGGCGGGCGATGGCTTCGGCGGTTACCCCGTAGTCGCCGGTGACCATGGCGATCCGGATGCCGGCCTGGCGGCAGGCGGCGACGGCGTCGATGACGTCGGGGCGGGGCGGGTCCATCATCGCCACCAGTCCCAGCAGGGTCAGTCCGTGCTCGGCGAGCTCCTGGCTGGGATGACTGGTGTCGAGGGGCCGGCGGGCGACGGCGAGGACCCGGAGGGCTTCGCCGGCCAGCTCGTCGCCGGCGTCGGTTACCTGGCGCCGGTAGTCCTCGGTGAGCGGGACGTCGGTGCCATCCCAGGAGACGGTGTCGCACCGGCCGATCAGCTCCTGGGGTGAGCCCTTGACGTAGGCGACGCACCCGGCCGGGGTGCGGTGCACGGTCGTCATCAGCTTGCGCTCGTGGTCGAAGGGGAACTCGCCGGTACGCGGCGCCGCCGTGCCGACCGCGGCGGTGTCGATGCCTGCCTTGGCGGCGGCCACGATGATCGCCCCCTCGGTGGTGTCCCCCAGGATGCGCCAGTCCAGGTGGTGAGCCGGGTCGGGCGCGAGCAGCCGCGCGTCGCAGCACTGCGCGCCGGCCTGGAGCAGCGCGGTGACCTGGTGCGGGTCGGTGACGGTGCCTTCCGGCTGGTAGCCGGCCCCGGTGACCGGGTGGCGGCGCCCGGACTCCCAGATGGTGGTGACCGTCATCTCGGCCTTCGTCAGCGTTCCGGTCTTGTCCGTGCAGATCACGGTCGTCGACCCGAGCGTCTCGACCGCGGCCAGCCGCTTGATCAGGGCATGGCGGGCAGCCATCCGGCGCACCGCGATGGCCAGCGACACCGACAAGGTGGCAGGCAGGCCCTCGGGCACCAGCGCCACCATGACGCCCAGGGCGAACACGAAGCTGTCCACCAGCCCGGCCGAGGTGGTGGCGGTGCGCAGCCCGAAGACGACCGCGGCCAGCGCCACGGCCACCGCCGACACCTGTTTCGCCATCCGGTTGACGTTGCGCTGCAACGGGCTGGCAACTTCGGTGACCTGGGCGGTCATCTGGTAGATCTGGCCGAACTGGGTGCCGGCTCCGGTCGCGAACGCCACCGCCGTGGCCGTTCCCTGGACCACGGACGTCCCCATGAAGACCAGGTTGGCGGCGTCCATGGTGGCCGTGCCCGTCGGCACTGCTTTCGCGGTCCGGTGCACTGGGGCACTCTCACCGGTGAGGGCGACGTCGTCGACGGTCAGGTCGTGCGCCTCGACCAGGCGCCCGTCGCAGCTGATGTCGTCGCCTGCCTCGAGGACGAACACGTCACCCCGGACGACGCCGCCCGCGGGAATGTCGGCCAGGGTGCCGTCCCGCCGCACCCGGGCCGTGTGCGGCACCAGCGCCTGGAGCGCCTCGGACGTCTTCTCGGCCGAGTACTCCTGGAAGAACCCGATCGCGCCGTTGAGCACGACCACCGCCAGGATGGCGACGGCCAGCTCCAGGCTCCCGGTATCCCGGGGGGACTGGATCAGGTAGGAGGCGAACGTGATGACCGAGGCACCCAGGAGCACGAGCGCGAACAGGTTGGTGAACTGCGCGAGCACCTTCCCGAAGACCGGCGGCCGCTTGGCCGCGCGCAGCTCGTTAGGACCGAGCGCCGCGAGCCGGGATGCCGCCGTCGCCGCGGTCAGGCCCTGCGGGGAGCTTTCCAGTGCGTCGAAGACCTCCGCCGGCGGCCGGGCGGAGATGCTGCCCGCGGTGGCAGGGCGCGGGTGGGACTCCGGTCCCTGCGCGCTGGCGGGCGCCGGCGCGTCTGTCGTCACGTCCGGCTACGGCAATGACGGAAAATTCCGGGCCGGGAGTATCTTTCCGAATTCATCATGAAAAAGCTCCGAGCCTATCGGTGGAGTTCAGTAATGAGCACTGTGTCACCGGGGGCCGGAGCGACACTTAAGTTTAGCACGAAGGAGCAAATTATGGTTATTTCGCTTTTGGCTTCAAACGGTAAAATGGGCAAGATCACCGCCGAGGCAAAGCCGAAGTCGAGCTCAGCGCCGAGACCCTCGACTAATTCGCCGCCCGCGGCGAGGGGTTACTCGAAGAGCCGCTCGCGGTAAAGGACCCGGGCGAGGGCACCGTCCGATCGTGCACGAGCCGCTCGGCGTCATCTACACCATCAGCCCTGGAGACTTCCCCTACTACCAGGTCATACGCGTCGCCGCGCGCAGATCTGGCGGTGAACACGATCGTCTTGAAGCACGCGGAGAACGTGCCCGCCGCGGCGGGCAAGAACCTGAAGAAAAGCACCCTGGAACTAGGCGGCGCCGACGCGCTCATCGTCCTCGACGACGCTGACCTCGACAAGACCGTCATCTGGGCCACCCAGCTCGCCCCCGCTGAGCACCCAGAAGGCGGCCGACAACCTCGCGGCCGAGGCCATCGACCACTTCGCGACCGCGGAGACGCTCGGACAACCCGGCCTTCCAGACTGAGTTCTTCGGCCCGGTCAGCATGGTGTTCCGGGTCGCGGACGAAGCGGTCGCGGTCGCGAACGCGTCCCGCTACGGTCGGCCTGCCTGCCCTCGCGGAGCAGGCAGGCCGCGTCCACGGTGTGCACGTCCCGGTATCACCGCGGGCGGAGCAGCTCCGTCAGGGCGGGCGAGCTGCTGATCCGGGCTGCCGTGTCATCGCCAAGGGCCCGCATTTCGGCTTCGGCGTGCCGTGAGTGCCCGGCGAAGCACAGTTCCCCCATCGGCGAGCGCATGGTCCGTGCCCAGTAGCGGACGGCAACCGCCTCGAGCAGCGGGTTGTGCAGGACGGCCAGGTTGCGCGGGATCCCCGCCGTGCCCTGGCCCCGCAGGCCGGCGAACGCCCCGGTGATGGCCTGGCACATGAGCTTAAGGACGGGCCGGTCCGCGGCCAGGCGGACCGGATCGGTACCGCAGCGGTACAAAGCCGCCGCGACGCACGCGACAAAGGCGGCGTGGTACGCGAGCCATCCGTCCATGTCAGCTACCCGCTGGATCGCGAACCCGCGGCCGGACAAGGCTGATTCCAGCGCTGCCAGCCGAGAGTCGGCCGGCTGCTGCGGCAAAGCCGTGGGCTGCTGCCGGATGCGGGCGTAGTCGGCGGTCCCGCCGGCCATGACGCCGCCGACGCCGGGGAACCCGAGGTAGGCGTCGCCCGGCAAGTCGCCGGGGATGGCCGCCCGGCCCGCCGGGTTGTTGCCGAAGAAAACCACGGCCGGCCTTCCGGCCAGGACCGCGAGCCCGGCGCAGGCCGAGGCCAGCTGGTCGCACCGGACCGCGACCAGGACGACGTCGTAATCCCCGGCCGCGTCCGGCACTACGCCGGTTTTGACGTTAACGCGCTCACCGCTGAGAACGTCGCGCGCGCGCAGGCCTATTGCGGCCACTTCACGAGTCCGCGGACCGTGGCTCAGCACCGAGACCTGATGTCCCGCGGCCGCGACGTGGGCGCCGTACACGGTTCCGATCACGCCCGCACCGACGACGAGCATCTTCAGGGCGAGCTCCTTACCTGGGTCAAGCGGCTGCGTCAGCCCGCGGGTGCCGGTGCTGGCACCGCCGGATCCGGGCCGCGGACCACGACGACGGGGCACAGCGCGTGCTGTACGCAGTGCTGGCTGACCGAGCCGAGCAGCGCTTCGGCGAACCCGCCGTGCCCGCGGCTGCCCACCACCAGCAGGTCGGCGTCGGCCGACGCGTCCAGGAGCACCTGGGCGGCGTAACCCTGGACGACGCGCGGGCGGACCGGCACGTCGCTGGCGGGGTCGAGGGTGGTGCTGACCGCGTCCGCGGCGATCTTCTCAGCGTTTTCCTGGAAGATGACGTAGGCCGGCTCGATGGCCCCGAAGGCCACGCTGGCGGCGGCCAGGTCCGGGTAGTGCCAGGCGATCACGGCGTCCACGGCGGCGCCGGTGAGCCCGGCCTGCCTGATGGCCCAGCGCAGGGCGCTGGCCGATGAATCCGAGCCGTCGATGCCGACGACTATCCGCGGTCCGCTGGGGTTTTCCTGGGCTGGCATCTGCGTCTCCTTGCTCGTCTGCTGTCGTGGTTCGTGGCTTGCGCCGCCGCCGTGGCCGGCCTGCGCCCGGTGCGAGCTGAGCCCGCCCGCCGGGCCTGCCGCCGGCGACCCGTTAGGCGCGGTCCCGTTGGCGGGAGGGCCGTTGGCGGCCGGGACCGGGAAGACGGGCGGGACGGTGACCGGCGGGACGGCCGGCCAGGCGGTCATGCTGGGAGCTCGCGGTGGAAAAAAGGGATTTGTCCCGGGGTTCGCGCCGTCCCGTGGCCGTCATAATCAGCGTGCATCGTCGTTTAAGTAAAAATCCGGGCCCTGCCGTGCCACCGCGAATTTCGCGGGGCACTTTTGCCAGGGTCCGGAGCTAATATCTTGACAGTACGCGCCTTTTGCCGGTATCGGAAACTGCGCCGCCGCCGCGTCCGGCTGTGTGCGCAATTCAGCGTAGTCTTCAGGGCAGGAGCCGGGGAATTAGCCGCTTGGTCCGGGCCGCGCCTTGCTACTGGGGAGGAAGGCGAGTTCATGGTGAGCGCGCATCCGAGCACCCCCGAAGGCGCCGACCAGGTTGTGGCCGGGTGACCTACATCGAGCGACGTGGCCGGGTCTGGGGGCTGGTCGCGGAGCAGGCGGCCCGGCGGGGCGGGCGGGTGTCGGCCGCGGACGTGTGCACGGCGGTGGTGCCCGGGGTCCAGGTCACCGGCGCCTGGCTGAGCGCTGCGCCGGACGCGCAGGCGGGCCACCTGATGCAGGTGACCGACGAGGTCAGCAGGCAGCTCGCCGAGCTGCAGCTGGCCCTGGGGGAGGGACCCTTGCTCGATGCGTCCGGCTCCGGCGGCCCGGTGCTGGCCTCGGACCTGGCCGAGGCGGAATGGGGGGCCCGCTGGCCGGCGTTCGCGACGGCGGCAGGCCGGGCCGGGGCGGCCGCGCTCTTCGCGTTCCCCCTGGTGGTCGGGGCGATCCGGGCCGGGGTGCTTGGCCTCTACCGGGACCGGCCCGGCCCGCTGAGTGCCTTTCAGCTGGGGGACGCGCTGGTCTTCGCCGACACCGCCACCATGCTGCTGCTCGACGCCCAGGACCCGGCCGCAGGCTGGCCGCCGGGGCCGGGGCCGGCCCCGGCGGCCAGCCTGCGGGCCTGGCCTCGTACCGGGCTGAGATCGACCAGGCCACCGGCATGCTCACCGAGCAGCTCGGCGTTGGCATCACCGACGCGTTCGCGCGGTTGCGCGCCTATGCTTACGTCAACGACCTCCAGCTAGCCGGTGTCGCCCGCGACATCGTAGAGCGCCGTCTGCGGCTGTCTCCTGATCCTGATCTGTCCCTGAGAGACGAGACGTGAATCGACCGCTGACGTGTACGCCAGTGCCGTGGCCGGCCCAGCCGGCCGCGTTGTTTTCGTGGAGAGAGTGAGCGGATGGACGGACACCTGCTGTCGGCGACTTTTGTCGAGCTGACCGACACCATGGTCGACGATTTTGACATCATCGACTTCCTGCACGTCCTGACCAGCCGCAGCGTGGAGCTGCTCGACGTTTCCGCCGCCGGGCTGCTGCTGGCCGACCCCCGCGGAGAGCTGCGCGTGGTGGCCGCGTCCAGCGAGGCCGCCCGGCTGCTCGAGCTGTTCCAGTTGCAGAGTGACCAGGGCCCGTGCCTGGACTGCTTCCGGTCCGGCCAGCCGGTGGGATCGACCGACCTGAGCGCCGAGCAGCGCTGGCCCCAGTTCGCCGCCGCGGCCGGACAGGCCGGCTTCTCCGCCGTGCAGGCCCTGCCGATGCGGCTGCGCGACCAGGTCATCGGCGCGCTCAACCTCTTCCGCGCCACCGCCGGCGCCTTCGACGCCGAGGCCGTGCACATCGGCCAGGCGCTGGCCGACGTGGCCACCATCAGCCTGCTGCACGAGCGCAGCATACGCCGCACCGATACCCTCAACGAGCAGCTACAGGCCGCGCTGAACAGCCGGGTCATCATCGAGCAGGCCAAGGGCAAGCTCGCCGAGCGCCTCAGCATCGACGTCGACCTGGCGTTCACCTTGCTGCGCGACCAGGCCCGCAGCCGCAACCAGCGCCTGTCCGACCTGGCCCGCGCCTTCGTCGAGGGCACCCAGCCCATCACCGGCCCAGCCGGCGGCAGCCCCCGAACCAGCAGCCCCGGCGGCAGACGGCCCCGCCCCGGGCCGCGCCCCGGGCCTCGCCCGGTGTAACGTCCGCCAGGCCAGCCGTCACCCTCGCGTCCCGGCAGGCAATCAGCCTGTCCCGGCTTGCCGCCGGGGCAGCGGGTGTCATGACCCAACAGCCGTAATCGAACGACTGTTAGTTATATAAGCGCCTTATTCCGGTTCGTGACTTATTCGGTCCCCGGTTCATCGTCATTAGTTACGGGATTGCACATTAAGGGTCAGGCTGCCGCCCGAGCAAAAACACATAGCGTGTCGTCCCCGCAGGGGAAGACGAGCACTAGTTAAGATACTGGCAGGCCCAGGAGCTGGGGGTTCGCTTCATAAAAGCCCCTAGGAAATAAAATGATCGCCCCATGGCCAGCGCGGTTTACGGTACCCGGCGGCGGGTTATATCTCGGCCCGTCTGATTCAGGATCCACCGTCAGCAGAGGATGCGAAATGGAAAATGTGAGTCGTCGTGGGCTGCTGCGGAACGGTTCGCTCGCGGTCGTGGGAGTCGGCCTCGTGGCCGCCGGGCCGGCCGCCCTCCTGGCCAAGGCGCCGGATGCCAGCGCGGCGGGCCGCTCGCCCGCGCCGGAGAGCGCGGCGCTGCCGGCGGGTGCCAGCCTGGACGGCCCGCTGGTCGCTCACGTGAAGGATCTCAGCACCGGCGAGATCGGCGTGTACCTGGGCACCAGCGAGGTGACCTTCCGCGATCCGCATCTGGCCGCGAAGCTCTACCGGGCCGTCGGCTGACCGCCGCCGCCCGCTACCTCTTCCAGCCGTACGACCTACCTAAGGGTGAAACGTGTCATCGCATCGTGAAGCGCCATATATCTCCAGCGACCCAGTTGCCGACAACACCGACGTCTACGCCTTCGTCAGCCCGGATGCGCCTGACACGGTGACCATCATCGCTAACTTCATCCCGCTCGAAGCGCCCGCGGGCGGGCCGAACTTCTACCAGTTCGGCGACGACGTCCTGTACGAGATCAACATCTCCAACTCCGGCACGAAGACCGACATCAGCTACCAGTTCACCTTCAGCACCGCGGCGCCGGACCCGGCGGCCGGCTTCCTGTACAACACCGGGCCGATCACCTCGCTCAGCGACTCGACCTGGAACCGCAAGCAGACCTATGACGTGGTCAAGGTGAAGTACGACGGGACCAAGGGGGGCAACGCGTCGCGGGTGGGCTCTTCGCTTCCGTGCCCGCCCTGCAACATCGGCCCGCTGTCCACCCCGGACTACCCGGCGCTGGCCGCCGCTGCCGTCCAGACCCTCGCGAGCGGGGAGAAGGTGTTCGCCGGCCAGCGGGCGGACGCGTTCTTCGTCGACCTCGGCGCGGTGTTCGACCTCGGCGACCTGCGGCCCTTCGCCTCCCTGCACGCCGGCGGCGGCGCACTCGGCATGCACGACGGGATCAACACGCTCGGCGCCTCGAACGTCCACACGATCGCCCTCCAGGTCCCGAAAACGCTGCTGACCTCCGACGGCTCCAACCCGACCGACCCCACCCAGCCCACCGCCGTGATCGGCGTCTATGCCTCCGCTTACCGGCAGAAGGCGCAGGTCTATGACTCCTCGCAGGGTCACTTCAACGGCTCCGGGCCCTTCGAGCAGGTGTCGCGCCTCGGGATGCCGCTGTTCAACGAGGTGCTGGTCGGGCTGGGGACGAAGGACCAGTGGAACGCGAGCAGCCCGTTCAGCGACAGCCAGTTCGTCAGCGACGTCTCCTTCCCGGCGCTGGCCGACCTGCTGCCGGCCTTGTACCCGGGCGTGTTCCCCAACCTCGAGGCGCTGAACGCCAAGCTGCAGCCGCTGCCCGCGGCCAAGCAGCGGGCGGACCTGGTGGCCATCTTCCTGACCGGCCTCCCGTCCGGGATCGTGCCCGGCTTCCAGAACCTGACCGGCGGCGGCAAGGTCCAGGCTGACCTGCTGCGGCTCAACATGGCCATCCCGCCCGCGCGGACGCCCGACCCGGCCGGCCTGGTCGGCGGGGACGCGGCCGGCTTCCCGAACGGCCGGCGGCTCCAGGACGATGTCGTCACGATCGCGCTTCGCGCCCTGGCCGGCGTCACCTACCCGCTGGTGGACCCGAGCTACACGCCCGATGCGGCGGCCGCCAAGGTCACCGACGGGGCCACCGGCGCGGGAATCTGCCTGCTCTCGTCCTTCCCGTACATGCCGGAGCCCTACAGCGGCTACTACACCCCGGCGAGCACCCCGGTCGGCAACACCGGCGAAGCGGTACCCGCGGGCGCGCCCCAGACCGGCGGCGGAGGCGCGGCCGGCCTCACCGACCGGGGCTCGCTGGCGGCCGGCGCGGCCGCCGTCGCCACGGCCGGCGCGGCCGCGGCCGTCCTCGCCCACCGGAAGGGCAGTCGCGACCTGGCTCACGCCAGCGGTCCGGCCAGCAGGGGCGCGGTACCCGGCACCGCCGATGAGGCCTGAGGGCCGTCGGCTAGCGCGCTGGCGCCGCCCGGCCGCACTCCGCCGAGCCTGGCTGGTAGCCGAGCTCGGCGGGGCTGCGGCGGCGCTGGCCGGGATCGCCGCCTTGGTCCTGGTCCTGCTGGCACCGGGCGGCCCGCCCGGTCCCAGCGCGGCCGCGTCCGCTCCCCGCCCTCCGGTCCCGCAGGCCCTGCCTGCCGCGGCGCTGGGGAAGCGCGCGGGACCGACGGTGCCCCCGGTACGGCTGCGGATCCCCGCCATCGGTGTCTCCGCCAAGATCGTCGGCGAGGGAATCGACGCCGGCGGCGCCCTCCAGGTGCCGCCGCTCACCGACGCGGGCGTCCGCGAGGCCGGCTGGTATGACCTCGGGCCGGCGCCGGGGCAGGTCGGGTCGGCCATCATCGTCGGCCACGTCGACTCCTACCAGGCGAAAGGGATCTTCTACGACCTGGGCCTGCTGGTTCCAGGTAATGCGGTCGAGGTGACGCTCGCTAACGGCGAGACGGCCCGTTTCACCGTGACTTCGGTGCAGGAGTACGCCAAGGCGCACTTCCCGGCCACGGAGGTCTACGGGCCCGAGCCCTACCCGGCCCTGCGCCTGATCACCTGCGGCGGCGCCTTCGACGCGGCCACTGGCCATTACCTGTCCAATATCGTCGTCTACGCAAGGATGAACTGACCACATGGGCATGCCACTGCCAGAGCAAACGCCTGACGCCGACGGCATCGTCGTCGTCGACATCGGCGGCGACACGGGCGCCGCGGTGATCCGCACCCCGTCCGAGCTGGCCGGGGCGGAGATCGAGATCCGCGCTGCGGGCACCAAGTGGGACGGCACCCACACCGCGGTGCACGAGCGGAAGGGGCCCGGAATCGCCGCGACCGCCGCCGTATTCGGGTCGCTCAGGGCCGGGCAGTACGAGCTGAGGATCAAGGATGCCCCCGGCACCGAGCATCCCGCTCCGGTTATCGTCGAGGGCGCCCAGGTCACCTGGGTGACCTGGGCAGGAGCAACGCTAGTGCGCCCGGAGGCCTGAACAGGGCCTGCCTGGTCCGATGGGCAAGCTCAGTGCCGCGGCCATCCGGCCCGGCGGTTACCGCAGGCGGAGGTCGCCCAGGGTGACCTCGCCCTTGGCGCGGTCGATGGTGACCGGCTCGATGAGGGCCGGCTGCACCGTGATCGTCGCGGGCAGCTCGTCGTGCACCCGCTGCTTGAGCGGCTCGGTCGCCACGTCGTCGAACATCTTACGGAGCCCGCTGCCGGCGAAGTTCCCCCACATCTCGTCGCTGATCTCGCCGCCGCGCCCGCCACTGCTGCATCTGCTCGGGCGTCAGCCCGACATCGAGGTGGAACCCGTGCAGCGCGCGCACCGAGAAGTCGCCGTAGTCAAGCACCTCGCCCTCGCCCCGGCCGGTCACCCGGTGCGCTGGGACACGGCGGGGGTGTCGGCGACGTGATCGTGGTGCGGGTGGCCGACCAGCAGCAGGTCGGCCCGGGTGACGTCGTCTACCCCGAACCCGAGCGGCCGGTTGCGCGGCGACGGGCCTTGCCAACCAGCGTAAAGACGCGATATATCTCATAGTGGAACGGCCCGGGACGGGCGCGGGACAGGACGAGGAAGCGGGGCCATGGCCGCTATTCGTGAACTGCTGTACACGCCCGCCGGGCGCCGGGCCAAATGGCTGGTGCTGCTGTTCTGGGTGGTGATCCTGGTGGTGGCCGGGCCGCTGTCCGGCAAGCTGACCGGGGCCGAGAAGAACGACAGCTCGTCCTGGTTGCCGCCGGCCGCCGAGTCCACCCAGGTGCTCAACCTGCGGTCCCAGGTGATCTCGGCCAACGTGTACCCGGCGGTGATCGTCTACGACCGGGCGTCCGGGCTGACGCCGGCCGACAAGGCCAAGGCGGCCGACGACGCGCTGAGGTTCGCCAGCCTGCCCGGGGTGGTGCACGGCACCGTCACCGGGCCGGTCACCTCGGCCGACGGCAAGGCGATCGCCACCATCGCCAACGTCGACCTGGGCAGCAAGGGCTGGTCGGCGGCCGGGACGATCGCCGACTCGCTGCGCGGGGTGGCCAGCGCGGGCGCCAACGGGCTGGGCGTGCACATCGCCGGGCCGCTAGGAAACGCGGCCGACTCGGGCAACGCGTTCAAGGGGATCGACGGCACGCTGCTGTTCTCCGCCCTCGCGGTGGTCATCGTCCTGCTGCTGCTCACCTACCGGAGTCCGGTGCTCTGGCTGCTGCCGGTGGTCTCGGTCGCGGTGGCGCTGGTCGCCGCCGAGGCGGTGATCTACCTGCTGGCCGCGCACGCCGGGCTGACCGTCAACGCGCAGTCGGCCGGCATCCTCGACGTGCTGGTATTCGGCGCGGGCACCGACTACGCGCTCTTGCTGACCGCCAGGTACCGGGAGGAACTGCGGCGGCACGAGGACAAGCACCAGGCGATGGCGGTGGCTATCCGCCGGGCCGGGCCGGCCATCGTCGCCAGCGGCGGGACGGTGCTGCTGTCCTTGCTGACCCTGTCGCTGGCCTCACTCAACTCCACCTCGTCGATGGGGCCGGTGCTGGCGATCGGCGTCGCGGTCGCCCTCGCCTCGATGATGACGCTGCTGCCGGCCCTGCTGGTGGCAACCGGGCGGTGGGTGTTCTGGCCGACCCGGCCCGCGTTCGGCACCGCCGAGCCGACCAGCAACGGCCTGTGGGCCAGGACCGGGCGGCGCATCGCGCGGCGGCCGCGCCTGGTCTGGGTCGGCACCGTGGTCATCCTCGGCGCGCTCGCGGCCGGGCTGGCCGGCTTGCACGCCGGCGGGCTGACCGTCGCCCAGGGCTACCGCGGCACCCCGGACTCGGTGGCCGGGCAGTCGGTGCTCGACGCCCACTTCCCGGCCGGCGCCGGGCAGCCGGTGCAGGTCTTCGGCGACCTCGGGTCCGGCCCCCGGCTGGCGGCGGCGCTCGACTCGGTGCCCGGCCTGACCGCGGTGACCAAGCCTGCGGTGGTCGCGGGACACGACTACCTGGAGGCCACCCTCACCGCGCCGCCGGACAGCCAGGCCGCCTACGCGACGGTGGACCGGGCCCGGGCCGCGGCCCACGCCGTGCCCGGCGCGCACGCCCTGGTGGGCGGGAACACCGCGGTCACCCTGGACGTGCAGCGGGCGGCGACGCATGACCGCACGCTGATCATCCCGATCATCCTGGCGGTGGTGTTCGTCATCCTCATGCTGCTGCTGCGGGCCCTGGTCGCGCCGCTGATGCTGCTGGCGACGGTGGTGCTGTCGTTCGCGGCCGCGCTCGGCATCAGCGCGCTGTTCTTCGACCACGTATTCAACTTCGGCGGCGGCGACAACTCGTTCCCGCTGTTCGTCTTCGTGTTCCTGGTCGCCCTCGGCATCGACTACAACATCTTCCTGATGACCCGGGTACGCGAGGAAGCGGTTCGCCTCGGTGCCCGCTGCGGTGCGGTCACCGGCCTGGCCGCCACCGGCGGCGTGATCACCTCGGCCGGGGCGGTGCTCGCGGGCACCTTCGCGGTGCTGGCCACGCTGCCGCTGACCGCCTTCATCGAGATCGGGTTCGCGGTGGCGGTCGGCGTGCTGCTGGACACCCTGGTGGTCCGCTCAGTGCTGGTCACCGCGCTCAACCTGGACCTCGGCCGGTGGGTCTGGTGGCCGAGCAGGCTCGCCCGGGAGCCCGCGCCGGAAGCGGAGGACCTGCGGGGCGAACCGAGCCCGGTCGGCCGCTGATCCGGCCCGGAAGTAACGGTCGCGTGGAGCCCGAAAAAAGGCTAATTACCCTTCTTGCCTGTACTGACCAGTTGGTCTAAGTTCAGGTAGATTACTTAATTAACTTAGTGGGAGGGTACCGCGGTGGCTACCGCAGCGCTTCCGTTCACCGTGGCCAACCTGGAGCAGCAACTGTCGAGCGGGCTGGTCAGCGGCACCGGTTACGCCCTCGTCGCGGTCGGGTTCGGCCTGATCATCACCGTCACCGGCCGGTTCCACATCGCCTACGGCGCGACCTACGCGCTGTCGGCGTTCATCGCCGGGCAGACCGGGCTGTCCTGGGGAATGCCGTTCTGGGCCTCGCTGGTATTCGGCGTGCTGGTCGCGGTCGTCATCGCCGGGCTGATGGAGAGCCTGGTCTACTGGCCGCTCAACCGCCGCCTGGGCGCGGCCGCGCTGATGACGATCTTCATCGCCTCGCTCGGCCTGTCAACCGCCGGGTCGAACCTGATCGCGCTGCTGTGGAACGGTTCCGGCGGCAGCGTCAACATCTCCGGGTTCTCCGTCAGCACCGTCCACTTCCTCGACGTGTTCACCACCAACCTCGCCATTACCAGCTTCATCACGGGCTGGGTGGCGCTGCTGGCGGTGGCCGGGGTGATCCGCTACACCAAGCTCGGCCGGATGATCCGCGCGGTCCGGGTCAACCAGCGGCTCAGCCTGGCCATCGGGATCAACCCGCGGGTGGTCTACCTGATGGTGTTCGCGCTCGGCACCGCCCTCGGCGCGATCGGGGCGGTGTTCACCGCCGCCCAGTCGACCGCGACCTCGGACATGGGGTCCACCCCGATCTTGTACGCGATCACCGTGTCGTTCATCGCCGGCGGCGCCGCCCCGCTGGTGGTCGCGCTGGTGGCGGTGGGCGTCGGCCTGCTTGAGAGCCTGTCCATCTTCGTCTTCCAGCCGCAGTGGTCGCAGGTGGTCGTGTTCGCCGCCCTGCTCATCTACGTCCTGGCCAAGGTGGTCAGCGAGAACCTGGGGGCGAGGCGCACGGTGAAACCGGTGACGCCGGCCAGCACGCCGGCCGGGGCGGTCGAGGGGGCCAGCTCGTTATGCAGCTAACCGTCAGCTACCTCGACCAGATCCTGGTCCTGCTCGTCTTCACCGTCTCGGTCAACCTGGTGATGGGCTACGCGGGCGTGTTCAACGCCGCCGCGGGTGCCTTCGGCGCGATCGGCGGCTACTCGCTGGTCTGGCTGACCACCAACCACGGGTGGGCGTTCATCCCGGCGATGGTGACCGGGGTCGCCGTCACCGCCGTCTTCGGCCTCCTGGTCGGCTACGCCGCGCTGCGGCTGCAGGCACTGTGGCTGCTGCTGCTCACGCTGGCCGTCCAGCTCGTCCTGATCGGCACCCTGGGCGGGCTGACCAGCCTGGGCGGCTCTACCGGGCTGCAGACCAGCAACCTCAACATCCTCGGCTACCAGCTAGTCGAGCCGACCCAGGTGCTGCCGGTGGTGGCGATCGGCTCGGTGCTCGTCTTCCTGCTGTGCTACCGCATCGGCGAGTCGCCTTACGGGCGGGTGCTGCGGGGCATCAGGGACGACGAGACCGCCACCCGGTCGCTGGGCAAGAACACCTTCTCCTACAAGCTGATCGTGTTCACCCTGACCGCAGCGATGGCGGGCTTCGGCGGGGCGCTGCTGAGCGCCGACACCACCACCGCCAGCCCCAGCCTGTTCGGGTTCGACGTGTCGATCCAGGTCATCGCGATGGTGATCATCGGCGGGACGGCGAACATGTGGGGCTCGATCGTCGGCGTCACCCTGGTGGTGCTGGCCACGCCGTTCTTCGAGAACGTCATCAACCTGAGCACCAACACCGCCTCGCTGGCCCAGGGGCTCGCCTACGGCCTCGCGCTGGTGATCGTGGTGTTCTTCCGGCCGCAGGGCATCATCCCGGAGGGCGCCGTGCCCTGGCGGTGGCGGCGGGCCGCCACGGTCCCGGCGACGCTGGTGACCGGGGACGGCACCGACCCCCTCGCCCCGGCCCACGAGCGCGCCGCGGCCCCGGCCCCGCTGGTCACCACCGACCGCGCGCCGCGGCCGGCGACGGCGGGCGGCGGCGACAACGTGCTGGAGGTCCGGGGCCTGACCAAGTCCTTCGGCGGCAACACGGCGGTCAACGACCTCAGCTTCGACCTCCGCCGGGGCAAGATCACCGCCCTGATCGGACCTAACGGCGCGGGCAAGACCACCGTGTTCAACCTCATCACGGGCGCGATCCCGGCCGACGCGGGCACCGTCACGCTGTTCGGCCGCGACATCAGCGGGCTGCGGCCGGACGTGATCACCGGGCTCGGCATGACCCGCTCGTTCCAGGACGTGCGGGTGTTCCCCTCGCTCACCGTGCTGGAGAACATCATGCTCGGCATCCAGGACCATCCCGGTGACGACATGCGGAACCTGTTCGCGCGGCCTGGCGCGGTGCGGCGGGCCGAGCGGGCGGCCCGGGACCGGGCGCGCGAGTGGCTGCGCTTCATCGACATGGAGCCGCTGGCGCGGGTCCGGGCGGGCTCGCTCGGCTTCGGCCAGCAGAAGCTGGTCGCGCTGGCCCGCATCCTGGCCACCGACAGCGAGGTGCTGCTGCTCGACGAGCCCGGCTCGGGCATCGACCACGCCTGGATCGACCAGATGATCGCGGTGGTCAAGCAGGTGTCCGAGGGCGGCCGCACGGTCTGCATCGTCGAGCACAACCTGGAGGTGGTCGGGCGGCTGGCCGACCACGTGTGCTTCATGGAGCTCGGCCGGCTCACCGCCGAGGGCGGCTTCGCCGAGCTGACCAGCGACCCACGGCTCACGGAGGCGTACTTTGGCAGCGTCTGACGAGACCGCGGTCACCCCCGGGGCGACCGCGGCGACCGCGACCGGGGCGGACGGCCCCGCGTCCGCCCCCGTCGAGGGCACCCTGCTCCAGGTCACCGGCCTGCAGGCCGGCTACGGGTCTAAGCAGGTGGTCTTCGACGTCAGCCTGAACGTCGGCGCGGGCGAGATCGTCGGCATCGTCGGGCACAACGGCGCGGGCAAGACCACCACCCTGAACACCATCTTCGGCATCCTCCGGCCGCGCGGCGGGCAGGTCGTCTACCGGGGGGAGAGCATCGCCGGGCGTACCTGCCACAAGAACGTGCTGGCCGGGATGACCCTGGTGCCGTCCGAGCAGTTCGTCTTCACCGACCTCAGCGTGGCCGAGAACCTGCAGCTCGGCGCGCTGTGGACGCCGCCTTCGAAGCGGCCCGAGCTGCTCGAGTCGGTCTACCAGATCTTCCCGGTGATCAAGGACAACCTGAAGATGCGGGCCGGGCAGTTCTCCGGCGGCCAGCAGCGGATGCTCAGCATCGGCATGGCGCTGATGGCCGACCCGAAGTTCATGCTGTTCGACGAGCCGTCGCTCGGCCTGGCGCCCGCGGTGACCATCCGGGTGTTCGACACCCTGCGCCAGCTCGTCAACGAGCGCGGCATCTCGGTCCTCATCCTGGAGCAGAACATGCCCCAGCTGCTGCGCGTCGTCGACCGCGTCTACGTGATGCGCTCCGGCCGCATAGCAGGCGAGGAAACCGTCGACCAGCTCCGCGCCCGCGAGCACTACTGGGACATCTTCTAGCCCGCCCCCAGCCACTGCTGCCAACCGCGTGGTTGCGGCAACCAGACGGTCATAGCCGCCTGGTTGCCGCAACCACGTGTGCAGAATGCGCCCTGCCGAGGCATTCGTACTGATAACAGCAAGAAGCACGCTAGTGGCTGCCGGGTTAGCCACCTCCGCAGCCGGATAACAGCAAGAGGCGCGCAGCGCGGCGACGGGCAGCGCGGCGACGGGCAGCGCGGCGACGGGCAGCGCGGCGACGGGCGGCGCGGCGACGGGCAGCGCGGCCACGGCAGGGCGGCGCGGCGACGGGTCGGCCGACGGGCCAGGCCAGCGGAACGCCGTCCGCCCCGGCCCCGCGCAGGGGACCGGGGCGGGCGAGGATCCGGTGTTAGCCGAGGATCTTGATGTCGGTGCCGCCGATGTCGCTGGTCGCCAGCAGGGTCGGGGTGCCGTTGCGGACCTGGTAGAAGCCCATCGGCATGTGGGTCAGGCCGTGGGTCTTGAGGTCGAAGGTGTAGGTGCCGGCCGCGGTGGCGGTACCGCCCTTGAGGCCGACCGTGGTCGGGTTGGCCTCGAGCGCGGCCTGGATCTGCTCACCGTCGGTGACGTCGCCGCCCTTCGCCTTGACCGCCCGGTAGAGCTGCCAGAGCAGGAACACCGCGTCGTAGTAACCCGCGCTCTCGTAGTCGGGGGTGGCACCGGGGAAGCCGTTGGTGCCGTAGGTCGCCTGGTAGGTGCGGACCATGATCTGCGCCCAGGGGTTGGCGCTGTTGGCCGCGAACTGGTCGATGCCGCCCAGGTAGACGTTCTCATAGGCGCCCGCGCCGGCGATCTTGGCGACCGGGGACAGCATGCCGTCCCAGGTGATGACCGGCTTGCCGATCCCCGAGGTCTGGTACTGCTTGAGGAAGTAGGCGATGTCGTTGCCGTCGATGCCGAGCGAGACCGCGTCGAAGTCGCCGGAGGCGCGGATCGAGCTGATCACGCTGGAGTAGTCGGTCGCGCCGGCCTGCGCGAGGACCACGTTGACGACCGAGGCCCCGCCCTCCGCCAGCAGCGCCTTGGCCGCGTTGGTGTACTCGGTGCTGGCCGCGCCGACGTTGTAGAACACGATCACCAGCTTCGGCTGCTTCGCCTTCTGGGCCATGTAGGTGCCCTGCAGCTTGAACCCGTCGATGCCCCAGTTTGCGCGCATGCCCCAGTAGTAGGGCACGCCCTCGCCGGGAGGGGCGTTGCCGCCGCCCGGGTCGATGCAGAAGTTGTGGTTCTTGGCGATGAGGTCCTTGGCGATCGTGCCCGCCACCTCATACGAGGACAGCACCGCGGGCAGCCCGGCGAACGCCACCATGGCATTGCGGACCTTCACCACGTCGCTGCCGGCGCTGTCCCTGAAATCGATCTGAATATCCGGGCCGCCGAGCGCCTTGACATGCTCCACGGCGAGCTTGGCGCCGTTTCCGAAGACCTCGCCGTACACCGAACCGGAGGTAGAGAACGGCATTATCGCGCCGATCTTCCACGTTTCGCCGGCGCCCGCTGACTTTGCGTCAATGGGGCCGAGGAATTTCTTGATAGTGGCGATATCGGTGGCGGAAAGGGTCGCGCTGCCGGCCGCCGGTGTACTACCCGCGGTGCTGCCGGCCGCGCCGCCGGCGGCGGTCCCGCCCCCACTGCTGCCGCTGCTGCTGCACGCGTCAAGCAGCGGAAACGCTATACCGCCGGCCACCGCGGCGGCGGCGCCGCGCAGGAAGGCGGCCCGGCTGATGCCGAATGCCCGGCCCGGCTCGGAATCATCGGACCGGGGCCGATCTGAACTCGTCATCAAGTTCACCTCTGTTCGCTTAAATGCAAAGCACCCAAAAGAGTGCCCTTAGCGAATATTAGACCGCGCGGTCGATGCAATCAATGCTTTGATTTAGCTATTTATACGAGGTGAAACGTTACAAACGATTGAGGTGTTAGCGCATAACGGAACGCAGTCAAGCCCGCACCCGTTCGGATAAATTCAAAAGAACTCAGCCGAACGGGTGCGGGCTTTCCCCCAGACCCGGACAGGTCCTCAGACGCGGACAAGCTCCTCCGCCGCGCGCGCGATCGACTCGCGGTCGGGCAGCCACAGCTTCTCCAGGTTGGGCGCGTAGGGGGAGGGGGTGGGCGGCGGCGCCACCCGCATCACCGGCGCGTCAAGCGACCAGAACCCCTGGTAGGCGGCGAGCGCGGCGATCTCCGCGCCGATACCGAAGTCGGTCACCCCTTCGTGCGCGATGAGCAGCCGGTTCGTCTTGGCCAGCGACGCCAGCAGGGTCTCCTTGTCCAGCGGCGCCACCGTGCGCAGGTCGATCACCTCGGCGCTGATCCCCTTGGCGGCCAGCGCCTCGGCCGCCGCGAGGGCCTCGTGCACCATCCGGGACACGCTGACGATGGTCAGGTCGGTGCCCTCGCGCAGCACCTTCGCCTTGCCCAGGGGGATCAGGTAGTCGGCCGGCGGCTTGGGGCCCTTCAGCCCGTACTGCTGGCGGTTCTCGATGAAGATGACCGGGTTGGGGTCGCGGATGGCCGACCGGAGCAGGCCGTAGGTGTCGGCCGGGGTGGACGGCATCACCACGGTGAGCCCGGGCACGTGCGCCAGCAGCGCCTCCAGCGACTGGGAGTGCTGGCTGCCGGACGACCGGCCGCCGCCGAACTGGGTCCTGATCACCAGGCCCATCCGCGCCTTGCCGCCGGTCATGAAGCGCAGCTTGGCCGCCTGGTTGAGGATCTGGTCGAAGCAGACGCCGAGGAAGTCCAGGTACATCAGCTCGACCAGCGGGGTCATGCCGGCCATGGCACCGCCCACCGCCAGCCCCATCACCGCGGTCTCCGAGATCGGGGTGTCGAGCAGCCGGTCGGGCCACTTCGCGTACAGGCCGCGGGTGAGCGCGAACACGTTGCCGCCCTTGCCCGCGTCCACCCCGGCCACGAACGCGTCCGGGTTGGCCTCGAGCTCGCCCTCGAGGGCGAGCCGCACCGCGTCCATGGTGCGGAACACCTCGGCGTCGGCGGCCGGCGCCCAGTCCGGCTCCGGCGTCTGCGGGCGGGGCGCGTAGACCGACGAGCGCAGCACGCTGATGTCCGGTGGCGGTGCCTGCCTGGCCGCCTCCACGGCGGCGTCGACCCGCGCCTGGACCTTGGCCTGGATCTGGTCCAGGTGCTCGGCCGGGACGCCGCGGCCGAGCAGCCGGCCGCGGGTGATCACCAGCGGGTCGCGCTGCTGCCACTCCGACAGCTCGTCCTTGGTGCGGTACTTCTCCGGGTCGCCCTCGTAGTGCCCGTGCCAGCGGTAGGTGCTGGCCTCGACGAAGACCGGGCCGCTGCCCGCGCGGACGCGCCCGACCACGTCGGTCATCACCGCGGCGACCGCCTCGATGTCGTTGCCGTCGACCGCCACGTAGTCGAGCCCGTAGCCGGCCGCCCGGGCCGACATCGGCACCGGGTGCTGGTCGGCGATCGGCGAGAACTCCGCGTAGCCGTTGTTCTCGCAGAAGAACACCATCGGCAGCCGCCACAGCGCCGCCAGGTTGGCCGCCTCGTGGAAGGCGCCCTGGGCGACCGCGCCGTCGCCGAAGAACGACACCACCACCCCCGTCTGGGCGCCGGGGCCGGCCGCCTTCGCGCGGAGCTGGGCCGCCAGGGCGGCGCCGCCGGCGATCGGCACGCCCGCCGCGACGATCCCGTTGGCGCCGAAGATGCCCAGGTCGGGGTCGGCGATGTGCATCGAGCCGCCCAGGCCCTTGTTGGTACCGGTGGCCCGGGCCAGCAGCTCGGCCATCATCGGCTCGGGGGCCAGGCCCTTGGCCAGGCAGTGGCCGTGGCCGCGGTGGTTGGAGGTGATCACGTCGGTCACCTTCAGCGGCCAGCAGGCGCCGACGGCCGAGGCCTCCTGGCCGATCGACAGGTGCACGAAGCCGGGCACCTCGCTGTTGCGGTAAAGCTCGGACACCCGCTCCTCGAACAGCCGGATCAGGGTCATCCGCCCGTAGGCGTCGAGCAGGCTCTCGGTCGGCAGCTCAGGAAAATCCGTCGCCGGCGGGACTGTTGTTGCCTGCACCACTTACTTGCCTTCCGTTTGGTTGGCCGTGCTGTCCACCGTGCGCAGCTCGCGCTTGAGCACCTTGCCCGACGGGTTGCGCGGCAGCACGTCGATGAACACCACCTGCTTGGGGGTCTTGAAGCCGGCCAGCCGGGACCGGCAGTGCGCGATCAGCTCCGGCCCGGAGATCTGCCGGCCCTCCTTGAGCACCACGAACGCGCGCGGTACCTCGCCCCAGCGCTCGTCCGGCATGGCGACCACCGCCGCCTCGAGCACCGCGTCGCACTCGTAGAGGACCCGCTCGACCTCGGAGGAGGCGATGTTCTCGCCGCCGGAGACGATCATGTCCTTCTTGCGGTCGTCGATGTACAGGTAGCCGTCCTTGTCCAGGTGGCCGATGTCCCCGGTGCGGAACCAGCCGTCGGCGGTGAACGCGGCCGCCGTCGCCTCCGGGTTCTTCCAGTAGGCGGACACCACCTTGGGGCCGCGCAGCAGGATCTCGCCCTGCTGCCCGGGCTCGGCCGGGGCGTCGTCGTCGGGGCCGACGATCTTGACGTCGAGGTTGATGACCGGCTTGCCGACCGAGCCGATCTTGGAGACCGCGTGCGCCTGGTCGTTGAAGGTGTCGCCGGAGACGGTCTCGGTCAGCCCGTAGGCGTCGGCGAAGCGCGCGCCGGGGAAGGCGGCCAGCAGCCGCTCGATGAGCGTCACCGGCGTCTTCTCGCCCCCGCCGGTGATGAAGCGGATGCTGCTGGTGTCGAACCGGCCCAGCTCGGGCGCCTGCGCGATGCCGTTGAGCACGCCGTTGACCATCGCCGGGGCGAGCCAGATGTTGGACGGGCGCTCGCGCTCGATGGTGGCCAGCAGGTCGGGCACGTCGAACTTGGGCAGGATGACCAGGCTTCCGCCCACCCACCAGGTGCCGATGCCGGGCAGGTCGTACGCGCCCACATGGTACATCGGCCCGGCCATCAGCGTGCGGTCGGCGGCGGTGATGCCGAACTCGGCGATGTGCCCGATCGTCTTCCAGTAGAAGTTGCCGTAGGTGATCGGCACCCCCTTGGGGTGCGCGGTCGTCCCCGAGCTGTACATCAGCCGGTGCAGGTCGCCCTCGGCGACATCGGCCGGAGGAACGGTTGCGCCCGCCTGCTCCCCGAGGAACTGCTCGTAGCGCACCGCGCCGGGGACGGCGGCTTCCCCGTCGTCGGTCAGCACGACCGTCCACCGTCCGGTCATCCGGCCGCTGATGGCGGCGACCGGCGCGGCGAACCCGGGCTCGGTCACGATCGCGGCCGCGCCCGCGTGGCTGATGATGTACTCAAGCTCGGGCTCGGCCAGCCGCACGTTCAGCGGGAGGAAGGCCGCGCCGACGCGGTTGACCGCCAGCGTGGTCTCCAGGAACTCGGGGCGGTTGCCCATCAGCAGGGCGACGATGTCGCCCTGGCCGACGCCGGCCGCCAGGAAGGCGGCCGCCAGGGCGTTCACCCGGTCATGGAGCTGCAGGTGGGTCAGCCGGGCGTCGCGGAAGATCACCGCGTCGGCGTTCGGCGTCCGGTCCGCGTTCCGGTCGACGGACCGGGCGAGGTTGAACATGATCATCTCCTTCGACGACTGCTCGGGGGCGAGCGTCACAGCAGCGAGTAGCCGCCGTCAACCGTGATCGTGGTGCCAGTAACGTACGCCGAGGCGGCCGAGGCGAGGAACAGGTAGACGCCGGGCAGGTCGGACGCCGTGCCCCAGCGGCCCAGGGCGGTGTGCTCGGTGATGCCCTGCTCAAGGCGCTCGTTGCCGTGCCAGAAGGCGCCGAGGCCGGAGTCGAACCAGCCCAGCGCGACCGCGTTGACGGTGATCTGGCGGGGGCCGAGCTCCTGCGCGAGCGAGCGCACCAGGGCGTGCACGCCGCCCTTGGAAGCGGAGTAGGCGGCCAGCCGTCCGTGCGGGCGGTCGCCGAGCACCGAGCTGGTGACGATGATGCGGCTGCCGGGCCCCATCCGCCCGGCGGCCGCCTTGGCGCCGAGGAAGGTGCCGGTCAGGTTGGTGTCGATGACGTCGCGCCAGGCGTCGGCGGGCAGCTTGGTGATGTCCGCGTCCACCCGGGAGACGCCCGCGTTGGCGATCCACACGTCGACGCCGCCGAACCGCTCGGTCATCCGCTCGGCCACGGTCTCGTTGAACAGCTCGTCCCGGATGTCGCCCGGGCAGACCAGGTGGTCGCCCGCGAGCTGGCCTGCCACCCCCTCGAGGGCGGGCTTGGACCGGGCGACCAGCGCGAGCTTGGCCCCGGCGGCGTCGAAGGCGGCGGCCAGGGCGCTGCCGAGGCCGCGCCCGGCGCCGGTGATCACCACCCGCCGCCCGGTGACGTCGGACCAGCCGGCCGGCGGGGGCACCACGGTGTGGTTCTTGTCGGCCATGCCTGCCGTATCTTCCGGTATCACTGTGTTCTCGGCCATCGCTAGCAGCCGAGTTCGCGCGCGATGACCAGGCGCTGGATCTCGTTGGTGCCCTCGCCGATCTCCAGCACCTTGGCGTCGCAGTAGAACCGGGCGACGTCGCTCTCCAGCATGTAGCCCGCGCCGCCGAAGATCTGCACCGCCTCGCTCACCACCGCGGTGGCGACCTGGCTGGCCTTCAGCTTGGCCATCGCGGCCTCCTTCTTGAACGGCTTGCCCGCGTCGCGCAGGCTGGCCGCGTAGTAAGTGAGCCAGCGGGCGGCCTCGATCTCGGTCGCCATGTCCGCCAGCTTGAACTGGATCGCCTGGAAGTTGGCGATCGGGGTGCCGAACGCCTCGTGCTGCTTGGCGTAGGCCAGGGCCAGCCGCAGCGCGCCCGCGGCGGTGCCGAGGGCCAGCGCGGCGACCGAGATCCGGCCCACCTCGAGGGCGGACAGGAACTGCCCGAGCCCGCCCCCGGGCTCGCCCACCACCTGGTCATCGGGCACGAAGACGTCGTCGAAGAACAGGTCCCTGGTGTCCGCGCTCTTCCAGCCGATGCCGCGCAGCTTGGGCCCGAGTGAGTAGCCCTCGGCCCCCTTCTCCACGATGAAGCTGCCGAAGCGGGGCTTGCCCCCCTTGCCGTCGGTACTGTCGTCCGCGCCGATCTTGGCCAGCACGGTGACGCCGAAGCTCATGTCGGTGCCCGCGTTGGTGATGAAGGCCTTCTGCCCGTTCAGCTTCCAGCCGCCGGCCACCTGGGTCGCCCGGGTGCGCAGCGAGCGCACGTCCGAGCCCGCCCCCGGCTCGGTCAGCCCGAACGCGCCGAGCTGGCGGCCCTCGGCGAGGGGGCGCAGCCAGCGCTCGCGCTGCTCGTCCGAGCCGAACAGCAGCAGCGGCAGGCTGCCGATGGTGGAGTGGGCCTGCCAGGAGGTGGCCACCGACGGGTCCACCGTGGCCAGCGCCTCGAGCAGGGCGACGTAGCCGGCCGTGGTGGAGCCGATGCCGCCCCATTTCTCCGGGATCAGCGCGCCTAGCAGGCCGAGCTCGCCCAGGCCCCGCAGCAGCTCGGTCGGCACCCGCTCGTCGTGCCAGGCCTTAGCCGCCACCGGGGCGATCTCGCGTTCCGCGTAGGTACGGCCCAGGTCGAGCAGTTCGCCCTCGAACTCGTTGAGTGTGAAGTCCATGGCCCTCTCGCCCTTGCGGTTCTACACTGACTGGTCAGTACATAGTAAGAAGTGCAGGGTCGCCACCGCAATGAGCAACCTGGAGGGACTCGATGACCGGACCCGATAACCTGGCCCCGATCCGGCTCGAACCGCACCCGGCGGACGGCAGGCTGGCCCTGCTGCGGGTCGACCGGCCCCCGGTGAACGCGTTCGACCAGCGCATGTGGGACCTGTTCGCCGAGGTCGCGGCGTCGCTGCACGACAGCCCGGAGTACCGCGCGGTGGTGATCACCGGCGGCGGCAGGCACTTCGCGGCCGGGGCCGACGTCAAGGAGATGCTCGGGCTCGACCCCGGGCAGTTCGGCGCGCGCAACCGGGTGCTGCAGGGGGCGTTCCAGGCCCTCGCGACCGCCCCGCAGGTGACGATCGCGGCGGTGGCCGGCTACGCGCTCGGCGGCGGGTGCGAGCTGGCCCTGGCGGCCGACTTCCGGATCGCCGGCCGGTCGGCCGTCTTCGGCCTGCCCGAGATCACCCTCGGCATCATCCCCGGCTCCGGCGGCACCCAGCGGCTGCCCCGGGTGATCGGGCCCGCCCGGGCCAAGCAGCTGATCCTGTCCGGCCGCACCGTCGCCGCCGACGAGGCCCTCGCCATCGGCCTGGTTGACCGGGTGGTCGACGATGAGGCCCTGCTGGAGGCGGCCGTGCACGACGGCCTGCGCTATGCCCGCGGTCCCCTCGCCCAGCGGCTGGCCAAGCAGGCGGTCGACGCGGCCTTCGACCTGCCGGTGGAGGAAGGCCTCGCGCTCGAGGCCGACCTGATTACCCGCTGCTTTGCCAGCGAGGACGGGCAGCGCGGATTGCGCAGCTTTGTCACCGACGGGCCGCGCAAGGCCGAGTTCCTCGGCCGCTGACGGGATTGTTGACGATGCGTTGACGAGGGGGCCTTCCTGTGATTGATTCGACTGACCAGTCAGTTGTAGCCTGATAACGGGCGGTAACGCAACATGCACGGGAACGGGGAAATCCCTCTGACCTGGCAGAACAAGTCGTTTTAATGTCAATGGGATCCCCCTACCAGATTGGCTGCACCGGATGCCGCAAACGAGGGTCAAGGACAAACAGGGCAAAAGCGCCAAGTGGCAAGCCCGCCGTCATGAGATCGTGGACGCCTCGGCGAAGGTGTTCGCCGACCGCGGTTATCACGCCACCAGCACGACTGAGCTGTGCGAGGCGAACGGTATCGGCAAGGGCGCCCTGTATTACTACATTGGCTCTAAAGAACAGCTGCTGGCCGCCATTCACGACCGGGTGATGGACGAGGTAATGCTGGGCGCTGACCGGGCCGAGCGGGCGGGCGGCACCCCGCCGGAGCGGCTGGCCATGCTGGGTGAGGAACTGCTCGACGTTATCTTCCGGTTTCCCGACCACGTCTGGGTCTTCCTGCACGACTTTCCCGCGCTGACCGGCAAGAACGCCGAGATGTTCCGCCAGCGGCGGCGCAGCTACGAGAAGCGGGTGGAGGCGGTGTTCCAGCGCGGCATCGAGACGGGGGACTTCCGGCCGCTGGACACCAGGCTCGCCGTCATCGCCTGGCTCGGCATGCACAACTACACCTACCTGTCGCTGCGGGCCGGCGGTCACTTCTCGGTCAAGGAAGTCGCCAAGTCGTTCGCGGACATCTTCGTGTGGGGGATCGCGACCCGGGACTCCTAGTACAAACAGCTACCGGAGCTTGTACTCCTCCAGGATGCGGCGGCTGATGATCATCTTCTGGATGTCGGAGGTGCCCTCCCCGATGAGCAGCATCGGGGCCTCCCGGTAGAGCCGCTCGATCTCGTACTCCTTGGAGAAGCCGTAGCCGCCGTGGATGCGGAAGGACCCCTCCACCACCTCGTGGCAGTACTCCGCGGCCAGGTACTTGGCCATCCCCGCTTCCAGGTCGTTGCGCTGGCCTGAGTCCTTGGTGCGGGCGGCCATCACCATCATCTGGTGCGCCGCCTCGACCTTGGTCGCCATCTCCGCCAGCCGGAACTGGACCGCCTGGTGCCCGGCGATCTCGGTGCCGAACGCCCGCCGCTGCTGGGCGTAGGCGATGGCGAGCTCGAAGGCGCGCAGCGCCACCCCGCAGCCGCGGGCGGCCACGTTCACCCTGCCGACCTCTACCCCGTCCATCATCTGGTAGAAGCCCCGGCCGGGGACGGCGCCGAGGATCTGCCCGGCCGAGGTGCGGTAGCCGCTGAGGATCAGCTCGGTGGTGTCGACCCCCTTGTAGCCCATCTTGTCGATCTTGCCCGGGATCAGCAGCCCGGGCTCGATCTCACCGAAGCCCGGCTTCTTCTCGATCAGGAAGGTGGTCATGTTGCGGTACACCGACCCGGCCCCCTCGTCGGTCTTCACCAGCACCGCGACCAGGCTGGAGGTGCCGCCGTTGGTCAGCCACATCTTCTGCCCGTCGATCGTGTAGCCGTCCCCTTCGGCGTCCCGCGTCGCCCGGGTCTTGATCGCCGACACGTCGGAGCCGCAGTCCGGCTCGGACATCGAGAAGGCGCCGCGCAGCTCGCCCGCCGCCATCCGCGGCAGGTAGCGCTGCTTCTGCTCCTCGGTGCCGTGCCGCAGCAGCATGTAGGCCACGATGAAGTGGGTGTTGATGATGCCGGAGACGCTCATCCAGCCGCGGGAGATCTCCTCCACCGTCAGCGCGTAGGTGAGCAGCGACTCGCCCAGGCCGCCGTATTCTTCCGGGATCATCAGCCCGAACAGGCCCAGCTCGCACATCGCGTCGACGATCGCCTGCGGGTACTCGTCGTCGCGCTCCAGCTGCTGGACCCGGGGGAGGATCTCCCGGTCGGTGAAGTCACGAACAGTCTCGATGATCTGCCGCTGCTCGTCACTGAGCCCGTCGGTCCGTGCTCAGCCGGCCCATGATGCCACCACCCCACGCTCGTGCAGTTCCTTGATCGTCTTGTCGTCCAGGCCGAGGTCGTCGCGCAGGATCTCGGCCGTGTGCTGCCCCAGGACCGGGGCCGCCAGCGGCGCCCGGTCAGCTCCCGCGCCCTCCTTGAGCGGCGAGGCGGGGGCCAGGTAACGGCCGATGCCGGGCTGGTCGACCAGGCCCATCAGCGGGTTGGCCCGCACGTCGTCGCTCGCCGCCAGCTCACGGAAGCTGCGGTAGACCGACCAGAGGGTCGCGGCCGTGCCCAGCGCCTGGCCGACCTGCGCCAGGTCGCGGCGGCCGAACCAGTGCTGCACCAGGCCCGCGAGCACGTCGCGGTACCCGTAACGGTCCTCCTCGGTGCTGAAGTCGGCGTCGAGGGCCTGCTCCAGGGCGGCCAGCGGCGCGCGCAGGCCGGCCGCGTCGACCAGGTCCGCCCACTGCCGCTGGGTGAGGGCCACCACCATCACCCGGTGCCCGTCGCGGGTGGTGAAGTCGCGGGCGAACGAGCCGTACAGGTGGTTGCCGAGCCGCGGCCGGGTGTCGGCGTTGACCTCGGCCTCGGCCAGGAAGCCGAGGTTTCCCGCGGTGGCGAGGGCCACGTCGTCAAGGGCCACGCTGAGCTGCTGCCCCGCGCCGGTCAGGCGGCGGTGCCGTTCCGCGCCGAGGATGCCGATGGCCGCGTACAGCCCGCAGGCCACGTCCCAGGCCGGGAGCACGTGGTTGACCGGGCCGGCGTGCCCCTCGGGCCCGGTCACCAGCGGGAAGCCCATGCTCGCGTTGACCGTGTAGTCCATCGCCGGCCGCCCGTCGTGCAGCCCCTGGATCAGCAGGTGGATGAGGTCGGGCCGGACCTTCGTGAGGGCCTGGTAGCCGTGCCAGGGGCGGCCCGCGTTGGTCAGCACGATGCCACCGCCCGGCCCCGACTCCGCGACCAGCCGGGTGACCAGTTCCCGGCCGGCCGGGTTACGGAAGTCGACGCACAGCGAGCGCTTGCCCTTGTTCAGCCCGGCCCAGTACAGGCTGGTGCCGGAGTCGGCCACCGGCCAGCGGTGGTAGTCGCCCGCCCCGCCGGGCGGGTCGACCCGGATCACCTCCGCGCCGAGCTGGGCCAGGGTCATCCCGCCGAGCGGCCCGGCCACGAACGAGGCGACCTCGACCACCCGCAGTCCTTGCAGTGGCTGGCCGGCCAGCGGGCGGGCGGCGGTCACCGTCACGCGACCCGCTCGAACACCGCCGCCAGCCCCTGGCCGCCGCCGATGCACATCGTCTCGAGGCCGTAGCGGGCGCCGCGGCGGACCAGCTCACGGGACAGGGTGGCCAGGATGCGGGTGCCGGTGGCGCCGACCGGGTGGCCGAGCGATATGCCGGAGCCGTGCACGTTGAGCCGGGCGAAGTCGCCCTGGCCGAACCCCCACTCCCGGGTGCAGGCGAGCACCTGGGCGGCGAACGCCTCGTTCAGCTCGATCAGGTCCATGTCCGCCAGCTTGAGCCCGGCCTTGTCCAGGGCTGCCCGGGTCGCGGGGACCGGCCCGATGCCCATCACCTCCGGTCCGACCCCGGCCACCGCCCAGGACACCAGGCGCACCAGCGGCCGCAGCCCCAGTGCCTGCGCCCGCTCCGGGTGGGTGACCACGCACATCGCGGCCGCGTCGTTCTGCCCGCTGGCGTTGCCGGCCGTGACGGTGGCCTCGGCGTCCTGCCGGCCGAGGACCGGCCGCAGCCGCGCCAGGGCTTCCAGCGAGGAGTCGGCCCGCGGGTGCTCGTCGGTGTCGATGAGCTGCTCCCCGGCCCGGGTCTTGACGGTGACCGGGACGATCTCCTCGGCGAACACGCCCGACCGCTGCGCGGCGACCGCCCGCTGGTGGGACGTCAGGGCCAGCTCGTCCTGCTCGGCCCGGGGGATCGAGTACTGGCGGCGCAGGTTCTCGGCTGTTTCCAGCATGCCGCCGGGCACCGGGTAGTCCCGGCCGCCGGCGGTCTCCCGGCCCCTGGCCAGCGCGTCGTGCAGCGTCACCCCGGAGCCGCCGGCCGCGGCACCGCCCCAGCGGACCTGGGTCGAGTAGAACGGCACGTTGCTCATGCTCTCCGCCCCGCCCGCGACCACGAGCTCGTGCACCCCGGTGCCGACCTGCATGGCCGCCTGCAGCACCGATTGCAGGCCGGAGCCGCAGCGCCGGTCGACCTGCATCCCGGGCACGGTGATCGGCAGGCCGGCGTTGAGCGCGACCACCCGCCCGATGGCGGGCGCCTCGCTGCTCGGGTAGCAGTGCCCCAGGATCACGTCGTCGATGCTGTCCGGGGCCAGGCCGGTCCGGCTGAGCAGGCCGCGCAGCGCGACCTCGCCCAGGTCGACCGCGGTGAGCGCCTTCATCGAGCCGCCGTAGCGGCCGATCGGGGTGCGGACCGGCTCGCAGATCACGACCTCGCGCATCACATGAACCGCCCGCCGGTGACCTCGAGCACGGTGCCGGTCATGTACGACGACAGGTCGCTGGCCAGGAACAGCACCACGCCCGCGACCTCGTCCGGCTCGCCCGCCCGGCCCATCGGGATCTCGCTCATCTTCTGGTTCCACGCCTTCTCCGGCAGTGCCTCGGTCATCGCCGAGCGGATGAGGCCCGGCTGCACGGCGTTGACCCGTACCCCGTGGTGGGCCAGCTCCTTGGCCGCCGCCTTGGTCAGCCCGACGATGCCCGCCTTGGCGGCCGAGTAGTTGGTCTGCCCGACCATGCCGGTCTTGCCGGACAGGGAGGAGATGTTCACGATCGCGCCCGACTTCTGCTCCCGCATCACCGCCGCCGCCAGCCGGGTGCCGTTCCAGGTGCCCTTCAGGTGCACGCCGATGACCTGGTCGAACTGCTCCTCGGTCATCGTCCGCATGGTCGCGTCGCGGGTGATCCCGGCGTTGTTGACGAATGACGTCGAGCGAGCCGAACTCCTCCGTCGCCCGGGCGATCAGCGCGCTCACGTCGCTCCGCGCTGGTCACGTCGCAGCGCACCGCGGCGGCGGACCCCGCCCCGCCGAGCCGTTTCGCCGCGTCCGCGGTCGCGTCGAGGTCAAGGTCGCCGAGCACCACCCGGGCGCCCTCGGCCACGAACCGTTCCGCGATCGCGAACCCGATGCCCTGCGCGCCCCCGGTGATTACCGCGGTGCGGCCGTCAAGCAGCGCCATCCGTTCCTCTCTTCATGGTGTGTTGTGGCCGGGACCCGGTCAGGGCCGCGCGGCCTGCCCGCCCCGGCCCTGCTGGCCGCGGACCAGCGAGCGGCCGATGATCAGCCGCTGGATCTCGCTGGTCCCCTCGTACAGCCGCAGCAGGCGGACGTCGCGGTAGATCCGCTCCACCGGGACCTCGCGCATGTAGCCGGAGCCGCCGTGCACCTGCACCGCCAGGTCGGCCACCCGGCCGGCCATCTCGGTGCAGAACAGCTTGGCCGCCGACGGGCCGATCCGCCGGTCAGCCCCGCTGTCGTAGGCGGCCGCGGCCTCCCTGACCAGGGCACGGCCCGCCGCGACGCCGGTGTACTGGTCGGCCAGCATCGCCTGCACCAGCTGGTGCTCGCCGATCGGCTCGCCGCCCTGGGTGGCGGTCGCGGCGTAGCTGACCGACTCGTCCAGGGCCCGCTGGGCGGAGCCGACCGCCAGCGCCGCGATGTGGATGCGCCCCCGGGCCAGCGAAGCCATCGCCGCCCGGTACCCGATCTCCTCGGCCCCGCCGACCAGTGCGGACTCGGGAACCCGCACCGAGTCGAACATGACGTCGGCGGTCCAGGCGCCTTCCTGCCCCATCTTCGCGTCCTTGGGGCCGACGCTCAGGCCGGGGGTGTCGGCGGGGACCAGGAACACGGCGATCCCGGGCCCGTCCGGGCCTGGGTCGCGGGTGCGCGCGAACGCGATGAACAGTCCCGCCACCGGGGCGTTGGTGATGAACCGCTTGCGCCCGTCGAGCACCCAGCAGTCACCGTCCCTGCGCGCGCTGGTGCGCAGCCCGGCCGGGTCGGACCCGGCGCCGGGCTCGGTCAGTGCGAAGGAGGCGATCACCTCGCCGGCCGCCAGGCGCTCAAGCCACTGCTTCTTCTGGTCCTCGGTGCCGAAGCCGACCAGCACCTGCCCGGCGATCCCGTTGTTGGTGCCGAACATGGAGCGCAGCGCCAGGGTCGTGTAGCCGAGCTCCATCGCCAGCTCGACGTCCTGCCGCAGGCTGAGCCCGAGCCCGCCCCACTCAGCCGGGATCGCGTAGCCGAACAGGCCCATGCGGGCGGCAGCGGCGCGCAGGTCGTCGGGCACCTGATTCGCGGCCATGATCTCGTTCTCGCGCGGCACCACGTCGTCGCGCACGAAGTGCCGCACCTGGGCGAGGATGTCGGCGAAGTCCTCTGCGCTTACGTCACTCATCAGCACCTCCGCGTGCCCTGCCGCTCAGCTGCCTGCGCCGGTCACAACTACGTTGACAGGCATCGCGCCATCCGTCAACAGTAATGTTGATAGACGCGAGGCGTGTGCGGGCGTGGCCCTGCCGACGGGCGGCAAGGTGGTCACGACCTAGGCACCAGCTTAGGATCGCCGCCAGCGGCGGGTCCACCCGGCATCGCCTGCCGGGCACCCTAGTGACATACCCGGACTGCCGGCCAGGCGTCGGGCGACGTCCTTGTACACCGGGCAGGCTAAAGCGAGTAGTCGTAGCGGATGAACCCGTTGAACCGGGCTACCTTGTCATACAGCCGCCGGGCGCGGGCGTTGTCTCCCTGGGTGTTCCAGTACAGCCGGGTGGCGCCTTGGCTCCTGGCGATCTCGGCCACCCGCTCAATCAGGGCTCGCGCGGCGCCCTGACCCCGCGCGGCCTCGGCGACGAACAGGTCCTGCAGGTAGCAGGCATCGCCGTACCACATCAGCGGGTGGAACAGATAGTGAGTGATGCCGACGAGTGCGCTGGCCGGCCCAGCGCCCGCCGTGTCGTCCAGGTACGCGCCGAGGGCGCGGAACCCGCTGCCTTTGTCCCGCAGCTGCCGCCATGCTGCCTCGTACTGCCCGTCGGTAGTCGGCGTCTGGTAGAACGCCTTGTAGCCGCGTGCTAGATCCTCCCAGGCCGGGCGGTCTTCGGGCTTCAGCGGAGCAACGATGACCATGATCGCCATCCTCGCACGAAACCTCAGGCCGGCATCCCCGCCGGCACCGTCACGCAAGCAGGCGTCCGGGGCTGTCGGTTACGCTCCGAAGAAGTCGGTCACCTGGATCAGCGGGGTGGCGAACCGCTCGACCAGGGGGGTGACGGCGGCGAACGAATCGTCGCCGGCGCCCTTCTCGAAGGTGAACACCGGCCGGTGCTGGCCGTAGAGCATCACCTGCGACCCGCGCACCCCGAACACCTGCCCGGACGCGGTGAACTCGGGGGAGGCCAGCCACGCCACCACCTCGGCCACCCGGCGCAGGTCGCCGCCGTCGTCGTCCAGCTCGGGGCGGGCGTCCTCGGGCAGCGTGGCGACCATCCGGGTGGCGGCGGACGGTGACAGGCAGTTGGCGATGATGCCCTTCGCCTGCTGGTCGAGGGCCACCCCGCGGGTGAAGCCGATGATGCCCATCTTGGCCGCCATGTAGTTGGCCTGGCCGACGGCGCCGATGAGGGCCGAGGCCGAGGTCATGCTGACGATCCGGCCGGAGCCCTGCTCCCGCATCAGCGGCAGCGCCGCCCGGGTGCAGTAGAAGGTGCCGTAGAGGTGGGTCTTGAGCACCCCGTCCCACTCGTCGGCCGACATCCGGTGCGACATCCGGTTGCGGGAGATCCCGGCGTTGTTGACCAGGATGTCGACGGTGCCGAAGGCGCGCGCGGCGACGTCGATGATCTCCTGGGCGCCCGCCTCGGTCGCCACCGACGCGGTGCAGGCCTCGGCCTCGCCGCCGGCGCTGCGGATCTCGTCGACCACCAGGCCCGCGACCGAGGCGTCGGCGCCGGACCCGTCGACCGCGACCCCGAGGTCGTTGACCACCACCCGGGCGCCGCGGGCGGCCAGCTCAAGGGCGACGCCGCGGCCGATGCCCCGGCCTGACCCGGTGACGACCGCCACCCGGCCGTCCAGCTTGATCTGCGTCACCCCGCGGTCCCTTCCTGTGCCGCCAGCTCCGCCAGCTCGCGCTTGACCACCTTGCCGGTGGAGTTGACCGGCAGCCGGTCGGTGAACCTGACGATCTTCGGGCGCTTGTAGGAGGCGAGGCGGTCCGCGCACCAGTCTGTCACGTCCTGCGCGGTGAGCTCATGGCCCTGAGCCGGCACCACGAACGCGCAGACGCACTCGCCCAGCCGCCGGTGCGGCGCGCCGACGACCGCCACCGCGGCCACCCGCGGGTCGCTCGATATCGTCTCCTCCACCTCGCGCGGCACCACGTTGATACCGCCCGAGATGATCAGGTCCTTGCGCCGCTCGACCACCTGGACGCAGCCGTTCGGGTGCACCACCGCCAGGTCGCCGCTGAACACCCGGCCGTCGCGGAAGGTGCCTGACTCGTCGGCCACGCCGAAGTAGCCGCTGGCGACCGACGGGCCGCAGAGCACGATCTCGCCCTGGCTGGCGCCGTCGTGCGGGACGTCGGCCCCGTCCTCGCCCAGCACCCGCAGTGCCACCCCCGGCCACGGGCGGCCGACCGTGCGCAGCAGCTCCCGGTCGATGCCGTCGGGCGTGATGTAGTCGGCCGGTAGCAGCAGCGTGCCCGAGGCGCACGCCTCGGTGAACCCGTAGGCCACCGTGAAGCGCGGGCCGAGCACGTCGATCGCCCGGGCCAGCCGCTCGGTCGCGATCGGCGCGCCGCCGGTGCCGATCATCCGCAGCGTCGACAGCGCCGGGATGGTGACCGCCGGGTCCTGGTCGGCGATGTCGTAGATCATCGTCGGCACCAGCATGGCGTAGGTGACCGCGTGCGTCCTGGCCGTCGCCAGGAACGAGTCGATGCTGTACTTGCGCAGCAGGATGGTCTCGCCGCCGGTGAAGAAGGCCAGCGTCCAGTTGGGCGAGCCGCCCGCGAAGTACAGCGGCAGCGGGATCAGTGCCCGCTCGGCGCTGGTGAACTGCAGCCGGGTGGTCCAGCCGAGCCCGGCTGACCAGGTCGCCCGCTGGCTCATCACCGCGCCGCGGTAGGACCCCGTCGTGCCGCTGGTGGCCGCGATGATCGCGGGCGCGTCCGGGTCGGCTGGCGGCAGGTCAAGCGCCCGCGACCGGGCGATGGTGTCCTCGTAGTCGTGCGCGGTCGCGCTGTCGCCGGGGCCGGCCGGGGGCAGCGCGGGCAGCGGCCGGCCCGGGGCGGACTCGCTGTCGAACCAGTACACGTCGGTGATCGACGGCGTCTTGCCGAGCACGTCGGTCACCAGGTCCGCCAGCCGGATGTCGGCCAGCACGGCCCGCGGCTCGATCGCCTCGAGGTAGCTGGTGATCTCCGGCGCGGTCCACCGGGTGTTCACGGTCACCGCGACCGCTCCGGTCTCGCAGCAGGAGAAGTACCACTCGAAGTAGCGGAACGAGTTCTCGGCCATCAGCGCGACCCGCTGTCCGGACCCGGCCCCGTCACGGTGCAGGGCGGAGGCGAGCCGGCGCACCCGGTCGTCGATCTCGCCGAAGGTGAGCACCGAGCTGCCGTCGCGGACAGCTACCGCGTCCGGGGTGGCCCAGGCGGCATTGGCCAGGATCTGCCTCATCAGCATGATTGTCACTCTGCTTGCCCGCGCGACGCTTGTCAACACACCTGTTGAAGAAGTGGCCGGGGCTGGTCGCGCGAGTGTTGACAGATCGACACCTACAGATCAACATGAGCGTTGACGGACCCAGGAGAGTGAGGCGAGCAATGCCGCTGCCAGATGACGCACAGGTAATTTCCGTCGACGACCATGTAATCGAGCACCCCCGGGTGTGGCTGGACCGCGTGCCAGCCAAGTTCGGTGACGCCATCCCGCACATCGAGCGGCTGCCCGACGGCAACGACTGGTGGATCTACGAGGGCGAGAAGGCGGGCAACTTCGCGCTCAACGCGGTAGCGGGCAAGCCGAAGGAAGACTACGGGGTCGAGCCGCGCACCTACGACGACATGCGGTCCGGCTGCCACGACATCGCCGACCGGATCAAGGACATGGACATCGACGGCGTCTGGGCGCAGTCGTGCTTCCCCAACATGGCCGGGTTCGCGGGCCGGGTGTTCGAGGCAGCCAGGGACAAGGAGCTGTCCAAGGCGTGCGTCACCGCTTACAACGACTGGATCCTCGACGAGTGGTGCGCCTACGCCCCCGACCGGCAGATCCCGGTGGTCATGCTCCCCTACTGGGAGATGGACGCGGCCGTGGCCGAGCTTTACCGGGTGGCGGCCAAGGGTGCCAAGACCTACACCTTCCTCGAGCTGCCGCACATGCGCGGCTTCCCGTCGTACCACACCGACTACTGGGACCCGCTGCTGGCGGCGACCCAGGAGACCGACCTGGCGGTCTCGGTCCACTTCGGCGGCTCCGGCAAGTCCAACGCGATCCCGCCGGACGGCGGCCTGACCGGCAACACGGTCAACGAGATCACCGTGATGGGGCTGAACTCCGCCTTCGCGATGGCCCAGCTGCTCACCTCGCCCACCTTCCACAAGTTCCCCGGGCTGCGGTTCGCGCTGTCCGAGGGCGGCATCGGCTGGCTGCCCTACCTGCTTGAGCGCATCGACTACGTGTGGGAGCGGCACCGCTGGTACAACAACATCAACCGGGACGTGCCGCCGTCCGAGCTGTACAAGGACCACATCTTCGGCTGCTTCATCTCCGACCGGGCCGGGATCGCCAACCGGCACCTGATCGGCGTCGACAACATCATGTTCGAGAGCGACTACCCGCACTCGGACAGCAACTGGCCGCACAGCCGCAAGATGCTGGCCGAGGCCCTGGCGGACGTCCCCGACGACGAGGCCCGCAAGATCGCCGAGCTCAACGCCCGGCGGGTGTTCAACTTCCCCCGGGCGGGCGCCTGAGGTGCGGGCCGGCGAAGCGGAGGACGAGCCGGGCACCGTCTGGCAGGTGGTGGCGGGCAACGCCCGCCGCCACCCCGGCAAGATCGCGTACGTGCAGGTCGACGACGACCGGCAACGGCGCGAGCTGAGCTACGCCGAGGTCGCCGAGCGGGCGGAGCGGCTTTCTGAGGGGCTGTTCGGCATCGGGGTCAGGCGCGGCGACCGGGTGGCGATCTGGATGACCAACCGGCCCGAGTGGATCATCAGCCACTTCGCGGTGATGCGCCTGGGCGCGGTCCTGGTCCCGCTCAACACCTGGCTGACCCCGCCCGAGATCGGCTACCTGCTGCGCCAGTCCGAGGCCAGGCACCTGATCGTGCAGGACCGGTTCAGGAAGATCGACTTCGTCGGCGCGCTGACCAGGATCGCCCCTGAGTTCGCCACCGCCGAGCGGGGCGCGTTCTGGAGCGCGGAACTGCCCGAACTGCGCAACGTGGTGGTGTTCCAGCGCGGTGCTGCCCAGCCGGGGGGCGAGCCGTCCCATCCCAACCTGCACCAGTGGAGCGAGCTGGCGGGCGGTGACCAGGGCGCCGCCGCGGCGGCCGAAACGGCCAGCGCCGCCGTGACCGGCGCCGACCTGGCGATGATCAAGTACACCTCGGGCAGCACCGGCCTGCCCAAGGGGGTAATGCTGGAACAGGGCGGCATCGTCCGCTACGGCCAGGTGCACACCGAGCGCCTCGGCCTCACCGGCGACGACGCCTTCTTCAGCGCGATGCCGTTCTTCCACGGCGGCGGCAGCCTGTGGGGCATCCAGACCATGCAGGCGGTCGGCGGCCGCCTGGTGTTCACCGAGGCGTTCGACCCGCCGCTGGCGGGGGAGCTGATCGAGTCCGAGCGGTGCACCGTGCTGTTCGGCATCCTCGCCAACGAGCTGGTGACCTCGGCCCTGGCGGCCGGCCGTGACTTCTCCGCGGTCCGGATGACCCGGCCGGGCGGGCACGGGTCGGACGCCCTGATGCCTAACGTCTCGCTGCTGATCAACCCCTTCGGGCTGACCGAGTGCTACGGGGCGGTGACCATGTGCGGCCCGGGCGACCCGCCCGCCAAGCAGCGTACGACCAACGGCCGTCCGCTGCGCGGCCAGCAGGTCAAGGCGGTCGACCCGGAAACCGGGACCGAGGTGCCGCCAGGCGCCGTGGGCGAGGCCTGGGTGCGCGGCAACGCCATGCGCGGCTACTGGAAGAACCCCGAGGCGACCGCGGCGATGATCGACGCCGACGGCTGGGTGCACAGCGAGGACCTGATCTCGGTCGACGAGGATGGCTACGTGACCTACACCAGCCGGCTGAAGCTGATGCTGAAGGTCGGCGGCGAGAACGTCTCGGTCGAGGAGGTGGAGCGCACCATCGCCGAGCACCCGGCGGTGTTCCACTGCGTGGTGGTGGGGGTGCCCGACCCGCGCAAGATCGAGATCGGCCGGGCGTATGTCATCCTGCACGAAGGCGCCGAGCTGGACGAGGCCGCGCTGCTTGACTGGCTCCGGGCCAGGCTGGCCCGGTTCAAGGTTCCCCGTGAGGTGATCTTCGCGGAATCGCTGCCCCGGCTCGGCAGCAACAAGTTCGACCGGGTCAAGATCCAGCAGCTGGCGCTGCGGGACGCCCCGGCCGAGTCCGACCACGCGGAGGTTTCATGACCGTCAGCGATGACGAGGTTTTCACCCGGTATCCCGACGTGCTGATCAACTACGACAACATCGAGCACTACCGGGGGCTGCTGCAGCGCAGGCTGCTGATCAACCGCTGCGACGACTGCGGCTACTGGGTCTACCCGCACCGGCCCATCTGCCCGCAGTGCTGGTCCTGGTCGGTGACGCCGACCGAGGTCAGCGGGCGCGGCCGGGTCCACCTGTTCACCCAGGTCCGGCAGCCGCGGGCGAACGACAAGGCGGGCCAGCGGCAGGGCGCGGTGGTGCTGATCGGAGTGGAGCTGGCCGAGCAGCCCGGCCTGCGCTACCTGTCCACCGTCGACGGGATCGAGTTCGCCGATCTCCGTCATGACATGCCGGTCGAGCTGACCTGGACCGAGCGCGACGGCGTGCCGGCCCCCGCGTTCCGCCCGGCCGCCGCTGACCAGCCGGCCCAGCGCGAGGAGGCCCCTGTTGTCTAGGAAGCTGCCGGCCAGGAATCCGCTGCGCGGGCAGGTCGCGGTGGTCGGCGTCGGCTCCACCCCGTACCAGCGGGACGCCAAGAAGACCTACCTCGGCCTGGCGCTTGAGGCCGCCATCGCCGCGATCAAGGACGCCGGGGTCGACAAGTCCGAGATCGACGGGATCGTCGGCAGCGGCCGCGACGTCTTCTCCGTCGGCGACGCGACCTACCTGGCGGTGCAGGGCGCGCTCGGCATCGAGAAGACCACCTGGGTGCTCAACAGCTGGCTCGGCTCCTGCTTCGTCTACGCCGCGCAGGCGGTCGCGACCGGGCTGTGCGACACCCTGCTGCTGGTGCAGGCGTACCGGCGCGGGGCCGAGATGTCACAGTCGGCCGCGGGCGACCGGTTCCGCCAGCGGCAGGCCGAGGTGACCGGGCCGGGCATCTGGCGCAACACCGACCTGGCCCAGCGCTGGTACCACAACGGCGAGCCGTACGCGGCCTGGATGGCCCGCTACATGCACGACTACGGCGTGTCCAAGGACGTCTTCGGCCGGATCGCGGTCAACAACCGCTCGCACGCCGCGCGCAACCCCAACGCCGCCGCCCGTACCCCGATCACCATGGACGACTACCACGCGTCGCGCGAGATCTGGACGCCGATGCAGCTGCTGGACATGGACGTCCCGGTCGACGCGGGCGAGGCGCTGGTGCTGACCACCGCCGAGCGCGCCCGGGACCTGCCCGGCCAGGCGGTCTACGTCGACGCGATGTCGCTCGGCGGCACCCAGATCGGCGAGTTCTACGAGAACGGCCTCGGCTGGGGCAAGTTCAGCCCCTGGCGGGCCATGGAAGGCCTGTGGGCGCGCACCGACCTGACGGTCGAGGACGCCGACCTCTTCTACGCCTACGACGGCTTCACCGTCAACGCGCTGGCGTTCACCGAGGCGGCCGGGTTCTGCGGCCTCGGCGAGGCGACCGACCTGTTCCAGTCGTCCTGGGACAAGGAGCAGAACATCCTGCGCCTGAACGGGGGGCGCACGCTGATGTCGACCAACGGCGGCAACCTGTCCCAGGGCCGTACCGGCGGGGCCGGCTACTACTCCGAGGCGGTGCGCCAGCTCCGCGGCGACTGCGGTGACCGGCAGGCGCCAGGCGCGCGGACGGCGCTGATCGGGGCGGGCAGCTTCTACCACGACCCGGCCGCGGTGCTGCTGACCGCCGAGCCGCGGTAGCCCGGTGCCCGGCGAGCTGCGGTTCGGCGTGCTGTTCAACGGCGACCCGCGGCGGGCCGCCCGGCTCGAGCGCCAGGGCGTCGACTCGCTGTGGGTCGGCGGGCACGTCGCCGGGGCCAGCGCGACCGGGGAGGCGCTGACCGCGCTGGCCCGCATGTCGGCCGTCACCGACCGGGTCCAGCTCGGCACGTCGGTCCTGCTGCTGCCGCTGTACCCGCCCGCCATCGTGGCCAAGGCGGTCGCCGACCTGGACCGGGTCACCGGCGGGCGGGTGATCCTCGGGGTCGGCGTGGGCGGTGAGTCGCCCCAGGAGTTCCGTGCCTGCCAGGTGCCGCTGGAGACCCGCGGGCAGCGGATGAACGAGGCCATCCCGCTGCTGCGGCGGCTGTGGACGGCCGAGCCGGTCACCCACGAGGGCCGCTTCTACCCGATGAGCGACGTGCGGGTGCACCCGCCGCCCGCCCAGCCGGGCGGCCCGCCGATCGTGGTGGCCGGGCGGCGCGAGGTGGCGGTGCGCCGCGCGGCCCGGCTGGGCGACGGGTGGCTGCCGTACCTGTACTCGCCGCGCCGCTACGCCGCCTCGGTGGCGGCTATCACCGCCGCGGGCGCCGCCGCGGGCCGTGACCTGTCCCGCTTCGGCTGGTACGCGATGATCGACGTCAACGTCGGCCTCGACGGCGATGCGGCCCGGGCCGAGGCGGCCCGCTGGCTGCGCCAGACCTACGGGCCGGACTTCCCGGTGTCCGGCCAGCGGATGGCGGCCGGCACCCCGGCCGAGGTGACCAGCCAGTTGCTGGCGTACGCGGAGGCGGGGGTGCGGCACTTCGTCTGCTGCGTGGCGGCGGGCCGCGACAGCGCCACCACCACGCCGCCGGCCAGCGAGGCGGTCACCGGGCTGCTCACCGAGCAGGTGCTGCCCGCGGTCCGCGCGGCCTGGCGGTCACGTGACGCCGCTAACAGCGTCAACGTTGACGTTGACAGACCCGCCCGGATCAGCTAGATATGGAATCGAGTTCACGCATAGCGAGGACCGGCAAGGTCCTCTTGCGGGCTGATGTGGAGGCACCAGGTGAAATTCGGTCTCTTCCTCGAGCTTTCCGTCTCGAGGCCGGCCACGCCCGAGGCGGAGGCGCGAGTGTTCCGGCACAGCGTCCAGGACGCGGTGCTGGCAGACAAGCTGGGCTTCGACCACGTATGGGTGGTCGAGCACCACTTCCTCGCCGAGTACTCGCACTCCGGCGCGCCCGAGGTGCTGCTGGGCGCGCTGGCGACGGCGACTAAGCAGATCCGGCTCGGGCACGGCGTGGTGGTCTGCGTCCCCGAGATCAACCACCCGGTCCGGGTGGCCGAGCGGATCGCGGTGCTCGACATCCTGTCCGACGGCCGGGTCGACTTCGGTACCGGCCGCTCGTCGACCTGGACCGAGCTCGGCGGCTTCTACGGCGACCCCGACACCACCAAGCAGTCCTGGTCGGAGTACGTCGAGACGATCCCGCGGATGTGGAACTCGCCGCTGTTCTCGCACCAGGGGGTGACCTTCTCCGTCCCGGAGCGGCAGATCCTGCCGCGGCCCGTACAGCTGCCGCACCCGCCCATGTGGGTCGCGGTCAGCAGCCCGGGGACCGAGATCGACGCGGCCGAGCGCGGCCTCGGCTGGCTCGGGGTGAACTTCTCCGGCTACGACGCGCTGGCGGTGCGGATCGAGAAGTACCGCGCGATCCAGGCCGAGCTCGAGCTGGACCCCGCCTTCCGGCGGCAGAACAACACCGTCTACACGGTCAACTTCCTGTACTGCCACGAGGACGCCGACTACGCGGCCGAGCGCGGCGGCCGGCTGGCCACCGAGTTCCAGTACCTGGCCGACCAGAACCTGCACACCCGCGAGGTGGTGGTCACCCCGGCCTACCCGACCCTGGGCGGCATCCCGACCATCGCGCAGCGCGACGCCGGCTCGGAGAAGACCAAGGGCGTCCCCGAGGGGGCCTGCGTGGGTACCCCGGACCAGATCGTGGAGACCATCGAGCGGTGGCAGTCGATCGGGGTCGACGGGATCAACTTCATCATCAACTCCGCTGAGTGCCTCGACGCCGAGGAAGCGCGCCGGAGCATCAACCTGTTCGCGGAAAAGGTGGCCCCCCGGCTCAAGCCCGGCGTGGTCACCCTGGCTGGAGCGTGACATGCCGCTAGACGGACTGAACCAGATCGACCGGTCCCGGGCGGGCCAGCTCGGCCAGGCGGTCGCCAGGCGCCCGACCGCGTCGATGCCGGCCACCGTGCTCCAGCTCGCGATGGAAGCGCCGATCGCGCTGTGCCGCCAGCTGCTGCCGCCGGCCCTGCACCCGCTCACCCCCGGGGTGCTGGTGATCATGGCCTACGAGGTCGCCGCCACCGCCGAGCGCGGCTCGTTCCGCACGGTCGAGGTCGGCATCCAGTGCCGGGCGGGCGCCCGCGCCCGCCGCTACGTGCTCGGCGCGGCGATCGACGACCCGGGGGTCGCCGCCGACATGGAGTCGCGCTGGGGCTACCTGTCCACCGTGGCCGACATCAAGCTGCAGCGCCGCTACGAGCGCATCGACCTGACCGTCGAGTCCGGCCGCACCGTGCTGCGGGCCAGCCTGCTCGCGCCCATGCCGGTGACCCCCTCGGCGGTGCTCTACGTGGGCGGGCTGCGGCCGGTGATCGCGGCCGGCCAGCCGTGGATCGCCCAGTTCGAGCGGGTCTTCGAGATCAGCCGGGCCGACCGCGGCCGCCCGGCGGTGACCGAGCTCGACAGCGGCTTCTGGACCGACGGCGAGACCGACGGCCTCAAGGCGACCGAGCCGATCTCGGGCTCGTTCACCCGGGCCGACGTCACGCTGAACCCGACCCGGTTCCTCATCGAGCCCGGCCGGTCCCGCGCGGCCGATACCCGGCGGCTGGCGGATGTCATCGGTTAACGGGCGGACGCCACCGGTTAACTAGTCAGGCCAGGACGGGAAAGGGGAGGCAACGATGCCACTCGAGCCGGCGCTGCGGGAGCTGGGCAAGGCGATGGGCGGGGCCACGCCGTCGGTGCCGTCGGCGGCGATGGACGCGGCCGAGGCGCGGCGCCGGTCGGCCGTCCGGATCCAGCTGTCCCGCCTGCCCGACGAGACGGCCGAGCCGGAGCAGACGGTGAGCTGGGACGGCGCGCGGCTGCGGATGCGGGTCACGCCCGGCCCGGCCGACGGCCCGCTGGTGCTCTACTTGCACTCCGGCGGGTGGGTGGCGGGCAGCACGGCGGCCACCCAGCGGTCCTGCCGGGCCCTCGCCGCGGGGCTGAACGCCACCGTGGTGTCCCTCGACTACCCGCTGGCACCCGAGCACCCCTACCCGGCCGCGCTCGAGCAGACGCTGACCGCGCTGCGCTGGCTCGCGTCCGGCCAGTCGGGTCTCCCGGGCGACCCGGGCGCGCTGGTCCTGGCCGGGGAGAGCGCCGGCGGCAACCTGGCCGCGGCGGCGCTGCTGCGGCTGCGGGACGAGGGCGAGTGGCTGCCGATCGGTGCGGCCCTGCTGGTGGTGCCGGTGCTCGACCATGACTTCAGCCGGCCTTCCTACCAGCGCTTCGACCGGGGCGACATCGACGGCCGGAGCGGGATGCACTGGTACGCCGAGCAGTACCGGCCGGGCGCGCTGGCATCCGACTCGCCCTACCTGTGGCCGCTGCGCAGCAGCTGGCTCGGCGGCCTGCCGCCGACCGTGCTGGTGCAGGCCGAGTACGACCCGCTCGTCGACGAGCAGTGTGAGTGGGCGGCGCGGGTAACCGCCGACGGCGGCCGGGTCGAGCTGCTGCGCTACACCGGGGTCGGGCACAGCTTCTTCGGCCTCGACCACCTCAGCCCGAACGCCCGGTGCGCGCAGCAGGACGCCTGCGCGGCGCTCACCGACGTGCTCTGCAGCTGGCAGTGGAGCCTGGCGTGACGCAGGCCGGCCCGATCGGCGGGGGCGGTATCGGCGGCGGCAGTATCGGCGGCGGCACTGCGGCCGGGGTCGACTTCATCGAGCTGGACAACCCGGCCAAGCGGCACGCGCTCACCCGCCCCATGTTCCGGCAGCTGGAGCAGCGGCTGCGCGCGGCCGAGGCCGACGACGAGGTCCGGGTGATCGTGATCCGCAGCGCGGGGCCGGTCTTCTGCGCCGGCCTCGACCTGAACGAGTTCGCCGCGGGCCGCCCGGACGAGGCCGACGCGGTCGCCGACCTCAACCGGATCCTGGACACCTCCGCCACCGTGTGCGGGATGATCGCCGAGTCACGCAAGCCGGTGATCGTCGCGGTGCAGGGGCCCGCCATCGGCATCGGCATGCTCATGTTCCTGAGCTGCGACATCGGCTTCATGACCGCGTCCGCCCGGCTGCAGCTGCCCAAGGCGCTCATCGGCGCGGGCTACTTCGCCCCGCTGCTCGGCAAGCTGCTCGGCCCCCGCCGGGCCAAGGCGCTGCTGCTCAACCCGGCCGCCACCGCCATCGAGGCGGCCGACGCCGAGCGCTGGGGGCTGGCCGCCGCGGTGCTGCCGGCCGAGGGGTTCGCCGAAGCGGTCAGCGACTACGCGGCCGGCCTGGCGCGGCTGCCAGCCGGCTGGCTGCAGTTGCAGAAAGCCGGCGTGGACCACCCTTCGGCCGCGCTCTCGGTGCGCGACGCGATCCGCGCGGGCGCTCACCTGGACGCGATCGCGCACGCCACCGGCTTCGCCCGCGAGGCGGCGCAGAATGCGTTCGGCCGCCCGCCGAAACCGGCCGCCGACGCGACGGGAGGAAAACAATGACCGGCTAGAATCGAGGCCTACCGGACGGTAAGGAAGGCAGCACGCATGACACTGGGAGAACGTCGGGAACGCCAGCGGATGCTGTCTTCTGGCGACCGGGCCGCCGATGCCAGGTGGCAGCAGATCCTGGCGGGCGCGGCGGAGGTCTTCCGGACCAAGGGCTATGCGGAATCCACGCTGCGTGACGTGGCGGAGGCGGTCGGCATCGACCGTGCCACCGTCTACTACTACGTCCGGGGCAAGGAAGAGCTGCTGGTCGAGCTCGTCCGCGGGCCGCTGACGGACATCGAGAAGCGGATCAACGCGATCTTGGAATCCGGCGCCTCGCCGGAGGAAAAGCTCCGCGACGCGATCGTCAGCCACCTGGATTCCTACGAGCAGGGCTGGCCGGAGAGCTTCGTCTTTCTCGGGCAGAACCTGGATAAGCTCGGAGATGCCGCCGACGATTTCGCCAAGTTGGCCAAGCGTTATCACGCCTCGCTCCTCGAGATCATTCAAGAGGGACAACAGGCGGGCATATTCCGGGCCGATATCGAGGCTCGCGTGGTGATGTACGGAATCATCGGGATGTGCAATTGGGTGCACCGGTGGTACCGGCCGGGCGGGCGGAACACTCTTCGTGAGGTAGGCGAGTACTTCGCCTCGATGCTTCTCGACGGGCTCAAGAGCGGCTGAGCACGAAGCCGCGTCACGCCGGCCCGTCGGCGACCCACAACGTGACGGCGGTGTGACGTGGCAGTACTAGGTGAGAAACAGCTCGGACCGGACGCGCTCGCGGACGCGGCCCGGCGGCTGTCCAACTGGGGCCGGTGGGGAGCCGACGACCAGGTCGGCACGCTGAACCTGATTACCGCCGAGCGGCGCGCGGCGGCCGCCCGCAGCGTCGGCACCGGCGTCGCGCTGTCGCTGTCGCTGCCGCTCGACGCGACCGGGCCGAGCGCGCCCCCCCGGGGCGCCCCGCTCCACTTCATGACCGCGACCGGCACCGACTCTCCGCTCAAGCTGGCCGGCGGCGCCAGCTTCACCGACGACTACATCGTGATGGCGCTGCAGTGCTCAACCCAGTGGGACGGCCTCGCGCACGTCTACTACGACGGGCACATGTGGAACGGGGTTCCGGCGGCCGAGGTGACCGCGGCCGGCGCCGCCCGCAACGGGATCGAGCACGCGGCCGGCCGGATCAGCGGCCGGGCCGTGCTGCTCGACTTCGTGCGGCTCGCCAGCCCCGGCCGGCCGGGCGGACCGGTGCCGCGGCGGGGCCTGATCACGGCGGCCGACCTGGACGCCATGTGCGCGGCCCAGGACGTCCAGGTCGGGGCGGGCGACATCCTGCTGGTGCGCACCGGCAGCATGGCGGTCTACCGGGAGTCCGGCTCGTGGCGGGAGTTCCGCGGCCAGCAGTCCGGGCTGGACTTCGACTGCGCCGACTGGCTGCACGAGCACCAGGTCGCGGCGGTAGCGGCCGACAACGCCACCGTCGAGCTGGCGGGCTACTACTCCGACTACTTCGTCCCGCTGCACATGGTGGCCATCCGCGACATGGGGCTGTGGCTGGGCGAGTACTGGTACCTGGAAGACCTGGCCGCGGCCTGCGCGGCCGACGGCCGCTGGGACTGCTTCCTGGCCGCTCACGTGCTGCCGGTCACCGGCGCGGTCGGCTCGCCGGTCAGCGCCGTGGCACTGCGATAAGGAGGAACGGGTGTGGGGAACATCGGATTGCCGGAACTGCTCCGGCTGGACGGCAAGGTCGCGGTGGTATCCGGTGCCAGCAAGAACATCGGCCTGGCGGCCTCGCAGGCGCTAGCGGAGGCGGGCGCGCACGTGGTGATGCTGGCCCGCGACGACAGCCTGCTGCGCACGGTCGCGGCCGAGATCGCCGAGCAGACCGGCGCCCAGGTGACGCCCCGGGCCTGCGACGTGTCCAGCCCGGACGACACCGCCGCGCTGGTCGACTGGGTGGGCAGCGAGTTCGGCCAGGCCGACGTGCTGCTGAACAACGCCCACGCCCTCGGCACCCGGACCGCCCCGGTGCTCGGGGTGACCCCGGAAGACTGGACCGCGGTCCTGTCCACCAACCTGACCGGCCCCTACCAGCTCTGCGCCGGCCTGGTCCCGGCCATGATGGACGGCCGCGGCGGCAGCGTCATCAACGTGATCAGCGGTGCCGCCTTCCGGCCGCGCGGCACCTCGCTCGCCTACGGCGCGTCCAAGGCCGCGCTATGGGCGATGACCCAGTACCTGGCGGTCTTCTGCGCGCCCAAGGTGCGGGTCAACGGCCTGGTGCCGGGCCTGGTGCAGAGCGAGAGCGGGGCCGGCGGGCGACGACCTGCTGCCGCGCTACCTGCCGGAGATCCCGCTCGCCCGGATCGGCCGCCCCGAGGAGATCGCCCCGGCCATCGTCTACCTGGCCTCCGACGCGGCCAGCTACACCACCGGGTCGTTGATGTGGGTCAACGGAGGGCGCCCCTCCTAGCAGCAGGGGTGACCGCCGGCTGGCTTAGCTGGCACGGCCTGGCCGGACGCTGCCGTGCTCGTAGGCGTAGACGGCGACCTGCACCCGGTCCCGCAGGCCGAGCTTGGCCAGGATGCGGACGACGTGGCTCTTGACGGTGGGGCGCGGCGGCGCGGCACCAGCAGCCGCCCCGGCCCGGCGGCCGCTTCGCTGCCGACCAGGCGGGGCGAGCCCCGCTGCGCGCTGGCACCACCACGGCCACTCCAGTCACACAGGTGCAGGTCCAGGAATTATTGTGGTAATGAGGCGGTGCCATAACGCCCCCTTATTACCACAATGCCAAAAGCTGACCCGGGACGCGGTGGGCCAGGTTGTCCGGGCGGCGGTGCCGTCGGTCGCGCCGAACTTCCCCGGTCGCGCGGGACGTTCGTCCCTATTGAGACGTCGGGCTGGCCGGCAGGATTTGGAACCGGACGAAGACGGTAGCTGACGAGCGGGGACACATGACACTCGATGGCCGGGCAGCGGCCCGCGGCACGGGCCCGCGGCAGGCGGTTGAACTGATCCCGGCGGAGTGCTGGGGACTGCTGCGGCAAGCCAAGCTCGGCCGGATCGTGTTCACGGTGGACGCGCGGCCGGCCATCCGGCCAGTCAATCACCTGGTTGACGGCGATGTGATCGTCATCCGCTCCCAGCTCGGGTCAGCGATCACCGGCCACGCCTCCCAGGACGGGGCCGTGGTCTGCTACCAGGCGGACGAGATCGACCCTGACCGGCACACCGGGTGGAGCGTGGTCGCGACCGGGCTGGCCAGGCTGGTCCGTGACCCAGGCCTGGCCGGCCGGTATCAGCAGCAACTGGAGCCGTGGGCGGCCGGCGACATGGCCCAGGTCATCGCGATCACGCCGCAGACCATCACCGGCATCCGCCTGGTCGGCTGGTGCGGCTGACGTCCCGCGGGCGGCGCCCGGCCGTGCTCAGATCGTGCCCGCCTCCCGCAGGGCGGTGATCTCCGCCGCCGTGCAGCCGAGCTCGGTCAGCACCGCCACCGTGTGCTGCCCGAGGTCAGGAACCGCCCCCATGCTCGGCTCGGTCCCGCTGACCACCGCCGGGGGAAGCGCGGACAGCACCGGCCCGGCCGGCGTGTCGATCTCCCGCCACCGGTCCCGCGCGGCCAGCTGCTCGTGGGAGAGCAGCTCCAGGACGGTGTTGTAGCGGGAGTTGCCGATGGCGGCGGCGTCGGCCGCCTGCTGGACCTCCGCCAGCGACCGCTCCGCGCACCAGGCGCCGATCACCTTGTCCAGCTCCTCGCGCAGCGCGACCCGGGCCGGGTTGCGGCGGTAGCGGGGGTCGGCGCCCAGGTCGGGCCGTCCGATCATGCCCGCCAGGCGGACCCATTCGGCGTCGTTGGTGGTGCCGAGCACCACCGTCTGGCCGTCGGCGGTCGGGTAGGCGCCGTAGGGCGACACGGCGGGCGAGCTCATCCCGATCGGGACCTGGTTCACCCCGGTGGCGCGCGTGTGGTGCACCTGGTACCCCATCATGTCGACCATCGCGTCGAACATGCTCAGCCCGACGGCGTGGCCGCGGCCGGTGCGCCCCCGGTCGTGCAGCGCCGCGAGGATGGTGGTCGCCCCGTACAAGCCGGTGAAGACGTCGGCCATCGGCGGCCCGGGCTTGGCCGGGTTCCCCTCCCAGCCGGTGGCCGCGCAGGCGCCAGACTCGGCCTGCACCAGCAGGTCGTAGGCGCGCTTGCCGGCCAGCGGCCCGGTGCTGCCGTACCCGGTGACCTCCAGCGTGACCAGCTCCGGGTAGCGGTCGGCGAGCGCCGCCTGGCCGATGCCGAGCCGGCCGGCCGCGCCCGGCCCCAGGTTGCTGACCAGCACGTCGGCGCCGGCCAGGAGCCGGTGCAGCAGGTCAAGGCCGGCCGGGTGCTTAAGGTCGAGGGTGACCGACTCCTTGCCCCGCGCCAGCCAGACGAAGTGCGCGGCCAGGCCGTTGACCACGTCGTCGTAGTGGCGGGTGAAGTCGCCCCGGCCCGGCGGCTCGATCTTGATCACCCGGGCGCCCAGGTCGGCCAGCGTGCGGGTGCAGAACGGGGCCGACACCGCCTGCTCGACCGCGATGACGGTGATGCCGTCGAGCAGGCCGCGCGGGCGCACGGGGGACGGGCCGCTAGCCAACCGCGGCGGCCGAGCGGGAGGCGCGCACCAGCGCGGCGTAGTCGGCGACCTGGCGGCCGAGCTGGGTGAGCTGCGTCCGGACGGCGGCGTCGGTGCAGTCGCCCGCCTTGAACAGGCCGGGCACGGCGTTGATGGCGACCCCGAGCGGCGTCGGGAACCCGCGCAGCGTGTGCACCACGGTGCGCAGCGACACCATCGCCGCCACGCTGGTCTGCGCCCCGCCGGCCACCGAGATGCAGCCCACCGGGACGGTGTCGACGTACGGGCGCTCGTCGTGGGCGAGCTCCTCCAGCCAGTCGATCGCGTTCTTGACCAGCCCGGAGATGCCACCGTGGTAACCGGGCGAGGAGATGATGAGCCCGTCCGCCGCGCGCACCGCCCGCAGGTAGCCGTCGGCCGCGGTGGACTGCTTGGCCTGCACCGGGTCGTAGAAGGGCAGCGCGAGTGAGGAGGCTGACAGCAGCGTGGTCTCGGTTCCCGCGGCGGCGCAGGCGTCGAGCGCGATGCGCAGTGCGACCTCCGACGACGAGTCGGGGCGGGTGGACCCGCCGATGCCGACGATCCGGAGCTGTTGCATGGGTCGGTCCTTTCGTCAACACCGATGTTGACGGATTGGGCGATGTCTGTCAACGTAGGTGATGGGCGCGGTCGGATTGCCCGGGTGAAGGGGCCCGGCGGTCCCGTGCCGGCGAGGAGCGCTGCGCTTGAAAATAGACATCACCCCGAACGGTGACAGTGACTCACTCGGCATCGTCGGTGCCGCGGCGCTGGCGGCCGAGCGGGGCGGGGTCGACGGCATCGCCTACCCGGAGCGCTCAGCCGACGCGATGCAGCTGGTCACCCTGGCGGCCGCCGCGACCAGCCAGGTGGAGCTGATGACGAGCGTAGTGGTCGCGTTCGCCCGCTCCCCGATGACCCTGGCCGCGCAGGCCTGGTCGGTGCAGCAGCTCAGCCGCGGCCGGTTCACGCTCGGGCTCGGCAGCCAGGTGCGCGCCCACGTCGAGCGGCGGTTCTCCATGCCCTGGGGCGCGCCGCGGGCCCGGATGGCGGACTTCGTCGGCGCGCTGCGGGCGATCTGGCGCTGCTGGCAGGACGGCGAGCCGCTCGACTACCAGGGCGAGTACTACCGGCACACCCTGATGACCCCGATGTTCACCCCCGAAGGGCGCTGGCCGGCCCCGCCGGTCATGCTGGCGGTGCTCGGCCCGGGCATGACCGAGCTGGCGGCGAGGGTGGCCGACGGGGTGATGATCCACCCGTTCACCACCCCGGAGTACCTGGCCGGCCAGCTGCGCCCGGCGCTCGACCGCGGCCTGGCGTCCCGGGATCCCAGCCGGTTCGCGGTCTGCGGCGCGCCGCTGGTGGCGACCGGCCGCGACGCCCGCGAGCTGGCCGCCAGCGTCGCCGCGCTGCGCTCCCGGCTGGCCTTCTACGGGTCCACCGCGGCCTACCGGCGGGTCCTCGACACCCACGGCTGGGGTGACCTCGGGATAAGGCTGCACCGGCTGTCCGCCTCGGCCGGCGCGGGCAGGTGGGCCGAGATGGCGGCCCTCATCCCGGGCGAGATGCTGGAGCGGTTCGCGGTGATCGGGGAACCGGACGCGGCAGCGGCGGAGCTGGTCCGCCGCTACCGCGGCCTGCTCGACCGCTGCCAGCCGACCCTGATCGGCCCGTCCTCGCTGGCCGAGCGGCTGCGGTTCGCCGCCCTGCTCAAGCAGACCCTGGTCCCCGCCGCCCCCTGATCAACCCGCAGAGAACCCCGGAGGAGCATCGATGGATTTTCAACTGTCGGACGAGCACCAGGAGCTGCGCCGCACGCTGCGCGCCTTCTTCGAGAAGGAGGCGCCGCACGACCTGGTAGCCGAGCTCGACCGGACCGAGACCTACCCGGCCGAGATGTACGCGAAGGTGGCCGAGCTGGGGCTGTGCGGGATCACCATTCCCGAGGAGTACGGCGGGAGCCCGGCCGATGAGATCTCGCTGTGCATCGTGTCGGAGGAGATGCAGCGGGCGTCAGGCTCCCTGGTGGGCGCGTTCATCCCCACGGTGACCTTCGCCGCCAAGGCCATCGTCGACTACGGCAGCGCGGAGCAGCGCCGTGAGCTGCTGCCGAAGGTGGCGGCGGGCAACCTGCGGTTCGGCATGGGGCTGAGCGAGCCGGAGGCGGGCTCCGACCTGACCCACCTGAAGACCTCGGCCGAGCTGGACGGCGACGAGTACATCGTGCGCGGCCAGAAGGTGTTCACCACCGGGGCCGACACCGCCGATTACGTCCTCGCCTTCGTGCGCACCGGGCCGCGGGGCGAGTCGGCCGGCCAGGCGCTGTCGGTCATCCTGGTGCCGACCGACGCGCCCGGGGTGTCCATCCGGCCGCTGCGCAAGCTGGCCATGCAGGCCACCCACACCTGCGAGGTGTTCCTCAGCGACGTGCGGGTGCCGGCCGGCAACCTGGTCGGCGAGCTCGGCGACGGGGTGAAGATGATCTTCAACCTGCTCAACCGGGAGCGCATCCTGGCCGGGGCGCAGTCGGTCGGCATCGCCCAGGGGGCGTTCGACTACGCCTACCGCTACGCCCACCAGCGCGAGCAGTTCGGCCAGGCGATCGTCGAGTTCCAGGCGATCAGCCACATGCTGGCCGACATGGCGATGGACATCGAGGCGGCCCGGCTGCTGACCTACCAGGCCGCCTGGAAGCTGGAGCAGGGGCGGGAGGTCTCGGCCGACGCGTCGATGGCCAAGGTGTTCGCCAGCGAGGCGGCCTCCCGGGTGGTGAACAAGGGCATGTCGATCCTCGGCGGGTACTCCTACATGCAGGAGTACCCGATGGAGCGCTACTACCGGGAGTGCAAGCTCAACGAGATCGCCGGCGGCACCAACCAGATCCTGCGCACCCGCATCGTCCGTTACCTGGGCCGCGAGCGCTAGCCGGCCGCTGGCTCCCCGGCCGCCGCCGGGGCCGGCGCCGCCTGCCCGGCCAGCTCGGTCGAGGCCTCGCTGTCGGCCGTGCCGCGGACCGGCACGGTCAGCGCGATGAGCGCGGCCAGCACCGCCGCGGCCGCGCACAGCCCGAACAGCAGCCGGTAGGCGCCGTCGGACGGGAAGGACTGCCCGGCCACCAGCACCAGCTGCGACGCGAACACGGTGCCGCCGACCGCGCTCGCCACCGAGCTGCCGAACGCCCGGCACAGCGTGTTCAGGCCGTTGGCGGCGGCCAGCTCGGCGCGCGGCGCCGCCCGCCCGATCAGCGCGGGCATCGACGCGTAGGCGATGCTGCCACCGCCGCTGGCGACGGCGGTGCCGACGATGATCTCCCAGAGCTGGCCGTCCAGCGTGACCCGCAGAACGAACCCGGCCGCGATGACCGCCGCACCCGCCGCCAGCGTGACCTTGGGCCCGAACCGGGTGGTGATGGCGGCCGATACCGGGGCGACCAGCAGCATCGCCAGCCCGGAGGGCAGCAGGCACAGGCCCCCGGTCAGGACCGACGCGCCGAAGCCGTAGCCGGTCGCGGGCGGCGCCTCGACGTAGGAGCTGGTGCCGATGAGCGTCGCGAACAGGGCGAAGCCGACGAAGGTAGACGCGAGGTTGGTCAGCAGCAGCGCGGGCCTGGCGTTGACCACCACGTCGACCAGCGGCGACGGCGAGCGACGCTCCCAGCCGACGAACAGGGCCAGCAGCACCGCCGCGGCGGCGAGCAGGCCGAGCGTCGGGGCGGCCCCCCAGCCCCAGCCGGCCGCCTGGCTCAGCGGCAGCAGCAGGCAGACCAGGGCGCCGGCCAGCAGCACGGTGCCCGGCAGGTCGAGCCGCCCGGCCGCCCGGCCGGGCGGCTCGGACAGCAGCCGCCAGCTTCCCGCGACGGACAGCACGCCGCCGACGGCGGTGATCCAGAACAGCGCGCGGTAGTCGGCGTGCTCGCCGACGAAGGCGCCGAACGGGATGCCGAGCGCGCCGCCGATGCCGAGCATGGCGCTCACCAGCGAGATCCCGGAGGCGACGCGCTCCCTGGGTAGCGTGGTGGCCAGCAGGCTGATCCCCAGCGGGATGACGCCGCTGGCCAGGCCGACCACCGCCCGCCCGGCGATCATCAACGGCAGGCTGCCGCCGAGCGCCGACAGCAGCGCGCCCCCCGTCAGCAGCAGCGCCGACGCGATCAGCATGAGCTTCTTGCCGAACAGGTCACCGAGCCGGCCGGCCACCGGCACGGCGACCGCGGAGGCCAGCAGGGTCGCCGTCAGCAGCCACTCGGCGGCCGAGCCGGAGGCGTGCAGGTCGGCCGTGATCGCGGGCAACACCGGGATCAGCAGGGACAGGTTGACCGCCACCAGCAGCCCGGCGAAGGAGACGACGGCGAGCGCGGCCAGGTCGGACCGCCGCCAGCGCCCGGAACCAGTGCTCATCCGCTTTCCCTCCGCCCGCTCCCACTAAGGCGGCACAGAGTGCCCCGTTGCACTCAGTGCCTCGGGGCACATGGTGTCACGGGGTGGCGTAGCATGCAACCGGGCCAGCGCCGGCGGGGAAGGGAGCCAAGCGATCGACGGACTGCGTGAGCGCAAGAGCGCGCGGGCGCGCGCCGCCACCCTGGACGCGGGCTTCCGGCTGTTCGCCGAGCGCGGCTACGACCAGGTGACAGTGGCCGACATCTGCGCCGCGGCCGACATCGGCCGCCGCACCTTCTTCCACTACTTCCCGACCAAGGAAGACCTGCTCGACACCCCGGCCCGGCAGATGACGGCGTGCCTCACGGCCGCCCTCGACCAGGTGCCGCCGTCCGCCAGCGACGGGCAGGCGCTGCGCGCCGCCCTGGCCGAGCTGGCCCGCCACGCGCTCGACCACCGCGCCCAGCTTGAGCTGTACCGGCGGATCATCAGCACCTCGGCCACCCTGCGGCTGCCCGTGGTATGGAACCTGCCCGGCCACGAGGCGCGCACCGCGCAGCAGCTGCAGGCGCGGCACGGGCGCGCCGGCCCGCCCAGCCTCGACACCAGGCTGCTGGTGGCCCGCGCGCTGGCCGCGTTCCGGGTGTGGCTTGACCTCACCCTGGAAACCCCGCCGGCGGCGGGCGACCCGGGGGAGGGGGCCCGGCAGCTGTTCGACCGCGTCTTCGACGCCGACCCGTTGCTACGCTAGCTTCTCACCCCAGCGAGGAGCCGTGCATGATCGAGGGACGTCACTACCAGAACGCCTACGTGACCCGGAACGTCGACAAGGCGATGGCCGAGTTCGCCACCCGGGCCGATGTCCGCCTCGCGTACCAGTTCGAGGGGACGACCGAGCTGACCGCGGGCGGCGCCAGCTACCAGCAGACGGTCAAGCTCGGCTTCGCCTGGGTAGGCGACCTGCAGTACGAGTTCATCGAGCCGGTGGTCGAGCCGCTGCGGGTGTTCACCGACTGGCTGCCGGCCGACGACTCGCTGCGGTTGCACCACACCTGCGCCCGGGTGACCGACTGGGACGACTTCCGCCGCCGGGTGGACGAGCAGCCGCTCCCGGTCGTGTTCGAGGGGGAGGGCGCCGGCGGCCTGAAGTTCCTCTACCTCGACGCCCGCGAGCTGCTCGGCCACTACCTCGAGTACACCAGCATGCCGGACGAGGTCTGGGCGCGGACCGGCGGCCGCTGAGTACCGCAATTCCCCTGCGCGTACTTCCTATTCTCGGCGGCCCGCCGGGCCGCATGTCGCGCTGCGCGAACCGCCCGGCCGCGTAGTAGAAATGACCCTCATGGGACAGAAGACGGTCCGCTTCAGCGACCTGAGCGAGCAGCTCATCAACTCCGGCAGCGACCTGGTCCGTGTCGTCGTCCACGAGCACCCCGAGCTAGACGGCCAGCCGGTCGAGCTCGAGGCGCACCTGGACGAGGCACGGCACATCATGGCGGCGGCGCTCCAGGTGGCGGTGGTCGACGTGTACGCCTCCGGGGAGGCCGGGCCCCAGCGGGTAACGCTGGACGCCGCGGCCTTCGACAAGCTCGCCACCGCCCGGCCGATGGCCGAGCTGCTTATCGCGGCCCCGCCCGCCCGGCGCGCGCCCCGTCCGCCCGGCCGTTCCCGGCGCCGCCCGGCCGCCCCCGAAGCCAGTTCCCCGGCCAGGACCGGCCCCCCAGCCAGCCCGGCCACTGACCCCGCGGACGCCTAGCCCCGCCCGGCACCAGCAGCTGCGGGTAGCCAAGCTCCTGCCGGTCGTACAGCTCCTGCTTCCAGGCCCCGCTCGGCGGTACCCGGTGTCTTCCTGACCTGGCCATTCGCGGTCTCCCCCTCAGACAATCACGCGCGACAGTGCGGGCGTCGCGCCCCCGTATGAAAGACGCGGCGCCCGGCATCTGGGTGCACCTGGTTTCGCTATGTTTTCAACCCGTTACTGAATGTCCATCGCGGGAGGGAAACGGGCCGGTGACTCGCGACGGGAAGGCCGCCCGGCCAGGGCAGCCTTCGGCCAGCCGGGGCAGAATGGGCCTTGCCGGACTCACTGGTTATCCAGCACGCTCAGGGCATGCACACGGCACTGCCCGGGGCGCACGCGATGCCGGCCGGCACCCCGGGGCCGCTGCCCGGCGGGGAAGCGGCGCTGATCGGCCTGGCGGCGCTCGCCATCGTGGTAATCCCGTTTCTGTGGACGCTGGTCGACCACCTGGACACGATGGCCCACGAGGGGATTCACGCCCTGCTGGCGGCGGCCGTCGGCTTCAGCGTGCTCGAGTTCGTGCTCAACCGCGACGCCAGCGGCCACGTCCGGCACACCGTGGAGGGCTTCGGGCTCCGGGTGGTGCTGGTCGCGGTGGCCGGCTACCTGGGCCCCAGCGCGTTCGGCCTCGGGGCGGCGCGGTTGATCGAGACCGGGCACGTGATCGCCGTCCTGTGGCTCGCGATGGTGCTGCTGGTGCTGCTGATGTCGGTCATCAGCGTGTCCTTCGGGCTGATCTCGGTGCCGCTCGCGGTGGCGCTGCTCGCGCTGGTGATGCGGGACACCCGCAGCGGGCTCGAGGAGTTCATCGTGTACCTGCTGACCTGGCTGATGCTGCTGTCCGGGGTGCGTAACGCCATCCGCCACGGCGCGGGAGCGGGCGACGCCAGGAACCTGGCTGCGTTCACCCACCTGCCCCGGCACCTGTGGGCGCTGGTCTGGGCCGCGGGCACCGTGCTGGCGCTGTTCGTCGGCGGCAGCTGGCTGGTGCTCGGCCGCTGACCCGGGGAAACGACGCGCACAGTAATTGTGTGAACGTAGAGTTAAATGATTCCCTGCGCCAGCCGTTTGTGTCATTCCGCTCTAAATAGGCATTATGCTTTTAATTGCCTGACCGGGGCCAGGCGAGGGTGGGCGAGGGGGCCCGCCGCCAGGGGACGTCATATTGCCAGCTCACCGCAGACTGGCGGCACAGCCATGGCTAGGCGCTGACGGCTGCCGGACGCGCTGTTGCGTAAATTCTGAATTGCGCGTGGATTAATTCTGCGGCGATTCACCCCGGTAATGCGAACTGGCTTCTCGCGGTATAAAAAGCGAGAATCCTCAATCGAGCCAGATGGAAAGGGAAACGCGAATGCCTGATGAGAGGCTCGACGGGAAGGTCGCGCTCTTCACCGGCGGCGGTTACGGGCCGGGCCGGGCGATCGCCGAGGCCTTCCGGGCCGAGGGGGCGACGGTTGTCTGCGCGGCTCGTTCTTACCCGGCCGACGACCCGGCGACCGGCCCGCTGCCGTCCGGCGCGCTGTTCGAGCGGGTGGACGTGTCTAGTGTCGACTCGGTGCGGGCGCTGGTCGACCGGACCTGCGAGGCCCACGGGCGGGTGGACATCCTGGTCGCCAACGCCGGGGTGAGCCGGGACGGGAAGATCGTCAGTCCGAGTGCGGACCAGTGGCGGGCGAGCCTAGACACGAACCTGGCCGGAACCGTCTACTCGATCTCGGCCGCGGCCCGGCACATGCGCCGCCAGGGCGGAGGCCAGATCATCACGCTGTCGTCGCGGACGGCGGCCAGCCCGGCCCGCGGGGGAGCCGCGAGCACCGCCGCCAACGCCGGCGTCGAGACGCTGACCCGGGTCGTCGCGGTCGACCTGGGCCGCCACGGGATCCGGGTTAACTGCATCGCGCCCGGTGTCCCGGCCGGTGTCCCGGCGGACGGCCCGGCCAGCGTCCGTGGCGCAGCCGACCAGCCGGGGCCGGGCGAGCTGCGGGAGGCCGCCCACGCGGCGGTGTTCCTCGCCGCACCAGACAGCAGCCCCGTCAACGGCGCGGTGCTCGAGGTCAGCGGGGAAGTCCTCATTCCCGGCTAGCGGTTTCCCTGCTAGCGGTCAGGCGGGGTACCGCTTGGGGCCCTGGATGTAGATCCGGCCGGCCGGGGTCTGCCACTGGTGCCAGCCGGGCCGGGGCTGGGTGACGTGCCAGCCCGGTGACTGCTTGACCTGATGACATCGCCGGCTTCTGGCACCCGCATTGCACGCGCAGGTGCGGCCGCCCTGGTCGTAAGGGACGGCGTGCTCGAAATCGGACTCCCGCGCATGCCGGGAGCAGCCGGGAAAGGTGCACTCGTAGTCCCGGACCTGGACCAGGTGGCGCAGGGTGTCACTCGGCTGGTAGGCGTGCGACTCGTGCCGGTGGTCGCACGCGTGCACGGGAATCGTTTCCAGCCTGACGGTCAGGGTCCTGCCGTCGGGCAGGCTGAGATACCAGGCGCCGTAGCCGCCCGGCGGCCCGAGGAAGGTGGCCGGCGTGAATCCCCATCGTCCTGGTGACCCGGTCCGGGGGCGGGCCAGTTCGTGCAGGCGGGATGCGGGGATGGTGAGGTTGAGCCGCGCCGGGAGCGCGGCCAGCGGAGTGCCGGGCGTGAGGGGGGTGCCGGGCGGGCCGTGTGCTGGCGTGCCCCGGCCGGGTCGGGCGCAGCCGTGCCCGGTGGCGATGCCGGTCGGGTCGGTGACGGTGAGGCAGATGGTGGTGTGGGGGCTGGCGGTGGCGAGGGCGGCCAGGGTGCGGCAGAGGGCGGGGTCGAGCGGGCCGAGCCCGTGTCCTTCGCCGGGCCGCTCGGCCAGGCCGAGCAGGGTGGCGAGGGGGATGATGAGGTCGGCGAGCCGGGGGGCTGGCGGGGGCGCGGCGGGCGGGGTCGGCGGCCGCGCCGGTCCGGCCGGGCCTGCGCCGGGAGCGTCCGGGCCAGGCCCGCCGGCGCTGCCGGCGTCGTCTGCGCCGGCGTCGTCTGGGCCTGGGCCGTCGGGTGCGGGGTGGTCGCCGCCGCTGCCGGGGCCGCCGGGGCCGGGCTCGTCGTCACCCGGGTCGTCCGGGCCGTACTCGTTGGGGGCGCCGAGCCCGGCCGGGGGCTGCCCGGCCGTGATCCGGGCCTCGGCGGTGACCGCGTTCATCAGGTCGAGGTAGGCCATCGCGCGGAACTGGTCCATCCGCGTCCCGGGGAACGCCCCGGACTGCTTGTACTCTGTCGCGCGGGCGCAGACGCTGGCGTAGGCGGCCAGCGACTCGTCCGTCGGCAGGTCGTACCCCGACAGGTTCACCGCCCCGGACGGGTCGCGGCGCAGCGCGACCCGGGCCCGGTTCCGCTCGGCTTCCTCCCGCCGGCGGGCGGCGGAGGCCGGGTCGACGGTGACCGCGGCCTGCACGGCCAGCTTCTCCGCCTGGCTGTGGGTCTTACCCGGCAGCTCATCGATGATCAGCGCCTCGGCCCGGGCCGCGTCGGCCTCCGAGAGTGAGGCGAGGGCGTCGGCGACCGCGCGGGCCTTGGGGAAGGTGAGCTCCCCGGCTGCCAGCAGGGCCCCGGTCAGCGGGAGGCGGTCGTGCAGGTCCCACGCGGTCTGCAGGAGCCGCTCGGCTGACTGGGGCGGCATGGCCAGGGCGAGGGCGACCTCGTGGGTCAGCGACCGGGACCAGCCGCCGGCCGGGTCACCGCCGCCGGGGAGGGGATCCTGGTCGTCGCGGATCAGGCCGCGCAGCTCCGCGAGCTTGCCCGCCGCCGCCCAGGACTCCAGCGCCTGCCAGCGGGCCGCCCGCCCGGCCCGCTCGTCACGGGAGGCGCCCGCGTCGTCCCCGGCCGGCCCGGCGCCCGCCTCGAGGGCCGCGGCCAGCGCCGCCGACGGGCCGGGCTCCCCGCCCGTCCCGTGCCCCGTGCCCGGCTGCCAGCCCATCAGGCCCCCTGTGGAAGTGTTCGAGTCCGCGTCCGCATACCCGGACGCGATCAAGTAGATACTCGAATATTACTCCGAATTCAAGATCAACGGTGCAGCGACGCCCTTACCAAACAGCCACTGTTTTGTCACCCAGGCCGGTGAACCGATGGGACCGGGACTGAATAGCGGCCCTGCGCTGGTAACAGGCGCGGTGTCTCGCTGCCGAAGGGAAGGAACGTGACCCGCCGGGCGAGCAGCCACCGGCCCTCAGTTTCGGAGAAGGTGTCCTCGTAATGGCCCATGTTCACCGGGAGCCGGGGCGGCAGCATGCCGCCCGGGTAGCCGTCGACGCGGTAGGTGGCCAGGTATGAGGTCGCGGCTGCCGTCGTCGCTGACGTCAGGGTGACCAGGATGTTCGTCATCATGCGACGGGAGAGACGGTCTGCCGGGCGGGAGCCGAAGTAGCGCCGGAGCGCGTCCCGCCCGGCGACGCGGCGGTCGCCGTCTGGCCACTCCCAGATCCCGTCCGGAGTGAAGAGCTCGGCCACCGAGCCCGGTTCCCCCAGGTCCAGACGGCGGACGAAATCGATGATCAGCCGCTCGCACGCTCGTTCGGCGATCAGGCGGTCCAGCGGGGGCAGGGCATCAGCGCTCATCCCCGTTTCTTAACAGCCGGCCGCTGGGGTTGTCATGACGATTTACCGGCCGGCCGCGCCCAGGTGCGGAACGGCTCCCGGACCGGAAACGCCGCCTACGCCTCGCCCCCGCCGACCTCGCCCGCGAGCCCGTGCTCGAACGCGTACCGCACCAGCTCGACCCGGTTATGCAGCTGCAGCTTGCCCAGCGTGTTCTGCACGTGGTTCTGCACGGTGCGGTGCGACAGCACCAGCCGGGTGGCGATCTGCTTGTAGGACATCCCGGTGGCGACCATCCGGAGCACCTCGGTTTCCCGCTCCGACAGTCGCGGCACCCCGGTGTCAGCCGCGGCGGGCACCGCCGAAAGCCGCCGGAACTCGCCCAGGACCAGCGCGGCGAGCCCGGGGGTGAACACCGCGTCGCCGGCCGCGGTGCGCCGCACCGCGTCCAGGAATTCCGGTCGCGCGGCCGACTTCAGCAGGTAGCCGAGCGCGCCCGCCTTCACCGCGTCGAGCACGTCCTGCTGCTCGCCGCTGGCCGACAGCACCAGGACGTGCACCGCGGGGCTGGCGGCGTGCAGGCCGCGGGTCACCTCGACCCCGGACATGTCAGGCAGTTGCAGGTCGAGCACTACCACCTCGGGCCGGGCGGCGGCGGCTACCCGCAGCGCCTGGGCGCCGTCGGCGGCCGTCGCCACGACGTCGTAGCCGGCCTCGGCCAGGTCGCGCGCGACCGCGTCACGCCACATCGGGTGGTCATCGACCACCATGACTCGCACCGCCACGTTCGCACCCTAAGCCGTTCCCGGCTCGCCCGCCACCCGGGCGCCGGCGATCCGGCCGCCGTTCCGGGCGCCGGCCGCCGGGGCGCCGGGCGCCGGGCCGCCGGCGGTCCGCGGCAGCCGCAGCTCCACCTCGGTCCCTTCGCCCGGGGCGGAGCTGATGGCGGCGCTTCCGCCCAGGTCGCGCAGCCGGCCGCTGATGGACTGGCTGATCCCGAGCCGCCCGGCCGCCGCCGCCTCAGCCAGGCGGCCATCGGGGATCCCGGGCCCGTCGTCGCGGATCGTCACCCGGACCAGCCCGGGCTCGTCCTCGACCAGCACCCACGCGCGGGCTGCCGCCCCGCCATGGCGCCCCACGTTGTCGAGCGCGGCCCGCATGGCGGCTGCCAGCTCGGCCGCGGCTTCCCGGTTCAGCCGAACGGGTTCGGCCGGTACCGACACCGTCACCCGGTCCGTCTGGGCGGGCAGCACGAGCTGGCGCAGGTCGGCGTCGTCCGGGCCGCGGCCGGCTGAGCCGCCTGAGCTGGCCGCGCTGGCCGACCGGCCGTCGCCGACCAGGGCCCGCAGCGCGGCTTCCTGCTGGCCGGCCAGCCGCCCGAGTTCGGCCGCGGCGCCGCCTGCCTCGGCCCCGCGCCGCTGCACCAGCGCCAGCACCTGCAGCACCGAGTCGTGGATGTCGCGGGCCAGGCGGTCCCGTTCCCGGCTGGCCGCCTCCACCTCGATCACGTGCAGCCGCTCCGCCTGGACCTCAGCCGCCAGCCGGGACAGGTGGCCGACCAGCCAGCCGGCCAGCACCAGCAGCACCGCCCCGTTGAGGGCGGTGCTGAGGGCGGCACCCCGCAGCAGCGCGAAGTCAGCGGCGGCCACGATGAGCGCCACCACCGTGCCCGCCCGCCGCCCGTAGCGGATCGCCCAGGCCAGCACCGGCCCCGCCATCCAGGTCGCGGTCACCGGCAGCGCGCCGCGGGCGGCGGCGTCGGGGTACTGCAGCACGATGGTGGACAGCATCAGGCCGACGGTCACCACCAGGTCGGCCACCAGGAGCTGGGTGCGCCGGTCGCGCCGCGGGTAGCCGAAGGTGGTGGCGATCGTCCAGGCCGTCATCAGCGCGATGACCGCCCACGCCCAGCCCGGCCGCGAGTAGTCGGCCCGGTCGACCAGGCCGACCCGCAGGGCGGCGTAGCCGACGCTGGCGAACCGGAACACCGCCAGCGCCCGCCACAACGGCTCGGAGCTTGAGCGCTGGGCGGTGACCGTCACGCTGACCACGCTACCGGGGCCAGGCCCGCGGTCGCGTCACGCCCCGCCCGCAGCCGGGCCAGCGCGTGCTCGCAGACCAGCGCGTGCTCGTACACCCGGGCGGGGACGTCGACGTTGCTGTCCACCCGGACCGGGGGCAGCCCGGTCCGGCCGCCCAGGAACCCGGGGTCGCCGGTGAGGGCGGCCAGCACGCTCAGCAGCGAGTCGTCGAGCCGCAGCGAGTGCACCGCCCGCCGGTACTCACCCGGGGTCAGGCAGAACGCGAACGGGATGTTCATCAGGCACAGCGCGGTCTGGATGTCGAGGTTGACCAGCCGCCGGGACCCGGGTTCCGGGTCGATCTCCGGTACCTCGAGCAGGCTGAAGTCGAGCTCGCCGGGGTCCGGGCAGACCGGGCCAGGGGAGCTGTCCCGGGTAGCGCCGAGGGCGAGCAGCACCCGGTAGACGTTCAGGTCGTGCTCGATCACCGCCCGGTTGCCGAGGTCCGCCAGCGCGACCGGGCGCAGGCCGACCGTTGCCACCCCCGCGTTCCGCGCGCAGAAGTTCAACAGGTTCGTCTCGACGATGAAGTGCCTGATCAGCAGGGTGACGGCGGCAGGGGAGACGAAGCGGCGGAGGAACCACAGGCACATCCGGTCCATGGTGGCGTGCGCGGCGAACCGGACCGGGCAGGCCCGCTTGGCCGCCACGATCAGCGTGACCGTCACCCGCGACAGCGGCCGCACCCACGGGTAGAGCAGGGCCCGGCTCGGACGCCGCTGGTCGCTGATGATCAGCCGCAGGGTGGCGGGGTCGATGCCGATGGCGGGGTCAGCCGCCATGACGTCCCACAGTGAAGGCTGGCCGGCCCCGGACCCGGCGACCGCCGGCCCGGTTGCCCTAAACATGGTCCAGCTCCTCGAGCTGCAGCGTGTAGAGCCGCGCGGTGACCCGCGCGGTGTGCACGATCCGTCCTAGCGCGGCGTCGTCAAGCAGGCCGGACCGGAGCGCGGCGGCGAGCAGCCCGAAGTGCTCGCCGTCGCCCGCCGCGTGGTACCGCAGGAAGCTGAGCTGGTCCTCGCGCAGCCCCAGGGCTCCGGCCAGCCGGTCCGCCCAGCCGGCCGCGTTGGCGACGCCGAGTCCCTCGATGACGAACATCGCGCCGAGCAGGTCGACCGGGTCGGGCTGCCCCGCCCGGTGGAACATGAAGCCGGACAGCGCCGCCGAGCCGATGTTGGGGCTGGTGGTCGCCATCAGGCCCGGGTCGCCGCCGACGGCCGCGAAGTCGCGCTCGAGGAGCTGGTAGTCGCGGTGCTCGTCGGCGGCGTGCCTGATCGCGGCGCTGCGCAGCCAGAACAGCTCGGCCGAGAAGCTGGCGGCGGCGAGCGAGATCCACCGGCCGCCGTCCACCACCTGCTGGCGCAGGTTGAGCAGCAGCCCGCGGTAGTCCTCCAGGGTGACCGAGCCGTCCTCGATCCGCCGCACCACCGGCACCCGGGCCAGCCCGCGCTGCAGCTCGGCCCAGACCCCGGCCAGCTCGCCCAGCGCGCGGGCCACGGCCGGGGAGTCGCCGTCGGCGGGCCGGCCAAGCGGTGATGCCGCCAGCTCCGAGGTGCCCGCCCGGCCGTCCGGCCCCACGCAGGTGAGCTGGGCGAAGGCCAGCGTGAAGCGGCCGGACTCGGGGACGATGAGCAGCACCCGGTCACCGCGCCTGATGCGCGGCATGGCCGCCTGGAGCATCACGAAGATGCTGGCCGCGCCGGTGTTGCCGGCCGTCTCCAGGTTGCTGAACCAGTGCTCTTGCTTGGGCGGGTAGCCGGCCTCGGCGAGCCGGCCCATCAGCTTGGCGCGGAAGTGCTCGGCACTGTAGTGGCACAGCACGTGCTCGGTGTCGGGGTCGATCCGGCCCGCCTTGACCAGCGCGTCGAACTCGGCCACGCCCAGGTCGACCAGGGCGGGCAGGACCGACATGTCCTGGCGCAGCCGGGGAACGGAACCGTCAAGCGGGAGCCCGGCGCTCATGCACACCGGGTGCCGGTGCGCGTGCGAGACCAGGTGCATCCAGTCAACCCGCAGGCTCAGCCCGTCCGGTCGCGGCCGCGGCTCGACGACCACCGCCCCCGCGCCGTCCGACAGCGTGTAGCGCAGGAAGGTGGTGTCGGCACTGTCGTCCGCCCCCGAGCCGTCCCCGAGCGAGCGGCTGACCAGCTCGGAGCCGACTGCCACGGCCGTCCGGTGCTCGCCCAGCCGCACCGCCGACACCGCCGAGCGCAGGGCCGCCATCCCCGAGGCGCATACCCCGGCCGCCGAGAGCAGCTCCATCGGGCCGCCGCCGAGGCGGCCGTGCACCATCGCGGCGAACCCGGGCACCAGCAGGTCACCCTGGGTGGTGCCGGTGGCCAGCAGGGACACCTGGTGCGGGGCGAGCCCGCGGTCGGCCAGTGCCCGGCGGGCGGCCTCGGCCGCCAGTTCCTCGTTCAGCATGACCGTCCGGCCGCCGGAGTCCACCGCGTAGTGCCGGGTCTTGATGCCGTTGGCGGCGAGGGCGCGGCGGCGCCGGGCGGCGGCGCGCGGCGTGTTCGCCCGGTCCCGGGCGGCGAGCTGGTCGTTGTCGACTGGGTCACCGGGCAGGAAGGCGCCGGTGCCGGTGATGTAGGCGTCGTTCATGCTGTTCATTCAGCCAGCCGGCCGCGCGGGCGCGCATGGGCTGAGCTACTCAGCCGGGCGCGGCCGGCACTGCCCCGGTGCTAGGTAGCGGTACTCAGCCGGGCCGGCCCGGCGGCTACACCAGCGCGAGGACGACGGCCTCGCCCGCCGTGGCGGCGCCCCGGGCGCGCAGCTCGGCCACGGTGACGGTGGCGGCGACCGACCGCAGCAGCACCGGCAGGTCGGATCCGCCCGGGCCCTCGACGCCGTTCAGCGCCAGTGCGACCGCGCGCAGCGCGGCCGCCTCGGCCGGCGCCGGGACCTGGTGGGTGGTGCACAGCGGGGTGCAGGCGTCAGTCAGGCGGCCGAGCACGGCGGCCGCGTTCCAGTCGGCCGAGCGGCCGTTCTTCTTGCCCGCGGCGGCGGTCACGGCGCGCAGCCGGGCGGTCAGCGGGCTGCCGAGCGCGGCCCGCAGCGGGCTCGAGTCGTGGATGCCCGCCAGTGACGTGAGCGCCTGCGCGAACGCCTGCTGGATGTCGGCCGGCCTGGCTCCGGGGGCGGCCGCGTCACCGGCCGCCAGCGGGGCGGCGTGCGCCGTCAGTACCTGCAGCAGGGCGGCGGCCAGCGGGCCGTCCGCGACCCAGCGCAGCGGCAGCCCGAGGATGCCGGGCAACGGCAGCGCCGGGTCCAGGCCGCCCACGCTGGCCAGGCCGAACACGGCCGCCAGGCCGGCCCCGGGTGCGTGCAGGGTGCCGCGCGCGAGCACGTGGGCGCGGTCCAGGTCGCCGCCGTGCAGCCGGGCCAGCTCGGCCGCCCGGTCGACGTCGAAGCCGAACACCGACAGCACGCTCAGGTCGAGGTCGATGAAGTCGGCCAGCTCGACCGCGCGGCGCTGCGCCCGCTCGATCGCGGCCGTGAGGTCGCCGGCGATCGCGTCGGCCAGCGCCCGGGCCGGGGCGAGCCCGAGCTCGGCCAGCAGCGCCGGGTCGGCCGCCCGGGTGCGGGTGACGGCGGGGGCGCGGGTCAGCTCCATGACCCGGGCGTAGGTGAGCACGATGGCGTGCGTGTGCGCGTGCATCAGGTCGACTAGCTGGCCCTCGGACTTGGCCCGGGCGGCCAGGTCGTCGCCGAGGGCGCTGCTGAGCGCGCGGATGTCCTCCAGGTCGCGGATGACGCGCAGCGCCACGTCGAGCACCGCGGCGGTGAGCACCTGCGGCAGCAGGGTGGTCTCGGCCGCGTCGGCGGCGACCGCCTGGCGGAGGGCGGCCCCGGTCAGCTCGTGCGGGTGCGGCTGGCCGGGGCGCAGCCACAGGGCACCAGATCCCGGGGTGCCCGGCTCGGTCCACACGCCGGTGACCGCGGCCGGCAGCTCCCGGGCGAGGTCGTCGGCCACCGGCGGCTGCTGCAGCTCGTCGGTCCGCGGCAGCCGCACCTCGATCCCGGTGGCGGTGGCGGTGATCGAGTTCAGCCAGCCGACGAACGACTGCGCCTCGCTGCCCCACAGGCCCACCGCGGTCTGGTCGGCCCGCGGCTCGCACGGGCGGTCCGGCCGGGGCGCCTTCGCGTCGGCCAGGAACAGCCAGTACAGGTCGGCCGGCACCGGCGCCGCGCAGACCCGGGTCCCGGTCGCGGTGGTGAGGGTGCGGCGCACCAGCCGGGCGGCCTGGACCCCGGCGATCAGCCGCCGGTGGGCGGCCGAGCACCCCGGCTGGTACGCGCGGGCACGCTCGGCGTCCAGCCGGCGGCGCAGCTCCGGCTCCATCTCGGTGCTCGCGTCGTGGCAGTCGAAGGCGAGGGTGAGGGCGGGGATGGTGCCGCTGTCGAGGCAGGCGCTGACCACCGGGCTGGCGTCGGCGGTGGCCGCGTACAGCAGCACGGTCTCGTGCCACCAGGGGTCGTCGACGCTGTCGGCCAGGCTCTTCACCAGCTCGGGGGTGGCGGCGACGTGCCGGGCGGCCAGGTACTCCTGGAACGTCAGGTGGCTGAAGGCGTACCGGCCGGCCGGCGCCTCGGCCAGCAGGCCGCTGTGCGCGATGTCGTCGAGGAAGGACTCGCCGGTCACCGCGGCCGGGTAGCGCTCGAGCAGCGGGCCGAGGATCTCCCGGATCCGCCCGGCGGGCAGGTTGCTGACGTGGTCCCGCATCATCTGGTAGGCCAGCGCCCCCAGCAGCGTCTGCTTGGCCGTCCAGGGCAGCGCCTCGTGCCCGGGCCCGGGCGGCGGCACCGGGGCCGCTCCGGTCGGCCCGTCGGCCGGGCGGCGCGACAGCAGCACCCGGCAGATCTCCGCGTACAGGTCGGCCCGGCTGCCGGGCAGCGCGCCCCGGTAGCGGTGCGCGGTGGCGATCATCGTCAGCAGCAGCGGGTTGACCGCGAGGTCGTGCAGTGCCGGGTGCTCCCTGAGCAGGGTGTCAAGCCGGGCGGCGGACTCCTGGGCGCGGCCGGCGGCCGCGCGCCGCGCGGCCCGCCCGGACGCGCCGGTCGCGTGCCGCTCGGCCGCCAGGTACCAGCGGTCGAGGAACAGCCGGACCTGCTCGGCGGTGAACGGCCTGACCACGTGCACGTCCGCCTGGGCGCCGAGCGAGGCGGGCAGGCCGTAGGGGCGGGAGGTGAGCACGAAGTGGTTGCGCGGGTAGCCGGCGATCTGCCGCTCCACCCAGTCGGCGACGGCGCGGCGGTCATCGGGCCGGGCGACCTCGTCCAGGCCGTCGAGCAGCACCAGGCACCGGCCGCGGCGCAGCTGGCGCTCCCACCAGCCGCCGGCTCGGTCCCGGCCCGGGCGGCGGCCGCGGCGCGGATCACCGCGGCGAGGGAGATCGCCGGGTCGGCGATGACCGATTCCGCTTGCTCGCGCAGCGCGAGCAGCACCGGGACGCGGCGGCGCCCCGGTTCCAGCAGCGACTGGAGCAGCGGGCCCCGGCCCGCGGCCCGCCGGGCCGCCTGCGCCAGCAGGGTCGTCTTGCCGCTGCCGGCCTGGCCGACCACCGCCAGCACCACCCGGGAGCGGTTGTCGAGCAGCTCACCGATCGAGTGCCTGGCCGCGGCGTCGCCGCCGTCCGGCCCGGTAGCACCGTCCGGCCCGGTAGCGCCGGCCGGCCGCTGCGGGGCCCGGCTGACCAGCCCGAGGTCCACGTAGACGGCGTCCAGCTCGGGGATGTGGTCGCCGCCGGTGGCCAGGTCACGGACGTCGACGTACTTCAGCGAGTCGAGTACCCAGCGCCGGTAACGCCGCCCGTATCCCAGGGCGGCCGTCGGCCCGCCCACCTGCTGCCACGCTCTCGTGGTCAAGAAACCCTCACCTTGCGACCCGGACACACGCCCTAAGCTAGCCCAACCTGGTCGGCCCGACCCAGGCAGCCCTGCTTAGCCAACCCGCGAATAGCGACTAGCCAGCCCCGTGACTAGCCGCCTCGGTGCAGCAGGAACAGCAGCAGCAGGACGGCGGCGGCGGCCAGCGCGGCGATCACCGCCGACTTGCTGACCAGCGGCAGCTTGCCGCCCTGGCCGGCCGCGGGCGGCGGCGCGGGCCGCGGGGCGTAGTAGCGGTCGCCCGCGGTCGGCCCGGACCCCGCCGGAACCGGCGCGCGCGGCCCTGGCCGGGGGCGGTGACACCGGAAGGGCTGAACGGCGCGCCGCCCGGCCGGGCGGCGAACGGGGAGGCGCGGCCGGCCCTGACGGCGGCAGCACCGCGGTCTGCGTGGGGGGAGTGGGCTGGCTGGCCGTAGGCGGCCATACCTCGGTCGGCGGGGCCGAGGCCGGACGTGACGGCCGGGCGGCCGGCCCGCCGCGGCCGGCTGACCCGCGAACCGGGCCGGCCAGCGTGTCCCGGAGCGCCGCCGCGAACTCGCCGCACTGGCGGTAGCGGTCGCCCGGCTCCTTCGCCAGCCCGCGGGCGAGCACCGCGTCGGCCCCCGGCGGCAGGTCGCCCCGGTACCTCGCCAGCGGCGGCACCGGGTCGTTGAGGTGGGCGAACAGCGTCGCCATGGTCTCCGGACGGTGGAACGGGAGGTCGCCCGCGAGCAGCACGAACGCCATGCAGGCGAGCGCGTACTGGTCGGCCCGGCCGTCCACCGGCAGGCCCCTGATCTGCTCGGGGGCGCAGTAGTCGGGCGTGCCGAGGAACGTCCCGGTCGCGGTCAGCCCGGAGGCGGCCATGGCCGGCTTGCTCAGCCCGAAGTCGGACAGGTACGCGTGCTCGGCCCGCCCCGGGGCGGTGTCGACCAGCACGTTGCCCGGCTTGACGTCCCGGTGCACCAGCCCGGCCGCGTGGGCCGCGTCGAGCGCCGCCGCCACCTGCTCGACGAACGCCGCCGCGCGGCCCGGCTCCAGGGGGCCGCCCGCCCGCTGCAGCACGTCGGCCAGGTCACCGCCGGAGACGAACTTGGTCGCGATGTACAGCACCCCGTCGACTTCCCCGGCCCCGTAGACCGGGATGATGTGCGGCTCCTCGACCGAGGCCACCGCCCGCGACTCGCGCAGGAACCTGACCCGGAACTCCTGGTCGGCGGCCAGCGTGGGGGAGAGCACCTTCAGCGCCGCCAGCCGCCCGAGCACCGCGTCCCTGGCCCGGAAGACCACCGCCATGCCGCCCGCGCCGACCTGCTCCTCGATCTGGTAGCCGGCTAGCTGACTGCCCGGCACCAGCCTGGACATGGCGGCGTACTGCTGCGCGCTGAACTCACTGCTCACTGGACTCACTCACCGGGGCCTCCTCCGGGCGGCGCGCCATCGCCGCCCCCGCCGGGGATAAGTGTGACATCAAACGCGCTGATATGCCCCAGCTTCCCGCGGGGCGCCCCGGCCCGCGGCGGTGCTGTTTCAGCCGGTCATGTTGAAGGCGGCGGTCACCTTGGCCGGGCGCAGCCGGACCACCAGCTCGCCCGGGACGGCGTTGCGCTTACCGAACTCCTCCGCCCGGTCGGCGCCCATGTAACGGCCGCCGATCGCGGTGGCGGTCCGCAGCAGCTCGCCGAGGTCCTCGGACAGCTCGACGGTGCCCTGCACCTGAACGAACCCGTACGGCGGCGCCTCCAGGTCCACGCACAGCGCGGCCCGCGGGTCGCGGGCGAGGGCCCGGCCCTTGGCGGTGTCGCGGCCGGTGTTGAAGACGACGCAGCCGTCCTCGATCACGAACCAGATCGGCGTCACCAGCGGCCTGCCGTCGGCGCCGGCCCAGGCCAGCTTGCCGGTACGGGTGCCCTCGCTGAGGAAGGCGGTCACCTCGGGATCGGTAATCGACGTCACCCGCACATCCTAGCGACGCGGCCGGTTACCCCTCAGGGGTGCCCTGGGAGGCGCCGTAGGAGTCGGGGATGGTGGTGTAGCCGCCGCCGCTGTACAGCCCGATCTCACCCGCCAGGTTGGGGTCGCTCAGCCCGACGCCCGCCTTCAGGTCGGCGACGATGTTCACGTAGTTGCCGCGCTCCAGGTAGGCGGCGATCGCCTGGACGCCCTGGGCGGCCGACGGGTAGGACTGCAGGAACGTGACGCCGTCGCCGTCGTCTTGGATCGGGACGCCGCCGCAGCAGGGCTCGCTGACGTTGATCGGGTTGTTGGCGCCGACGATGCCGTAGGGCGGGGAACCCGCCTCGTTCTGCATCCAGTAACCGATAGAGATGATGTTGGCGCTGGTGAGCGGGGCCCCGAGGGCGGTCAGGATGGCTTCCGACCAGGCCTTCTGGTTGTCCCCCTTGGGGGTCTCGTACTCGGCCGTCGCCTGCGGGGTCAGCCCCCCCGCCTCGGCCGGCGCCGAGGCCGGGGCCGGGGCACTGCCGGCCGAGCTGGCCGGGGCGGCCGACGCGGTCGCGCTGGGGCTGGCGGTGGGTGACCGGCTCGGCTTCGGCTTCGGCTGGTGGCTGGCCGCGGTGGCGGGCATCGACGCGACCGCGTAGTTGAACGGGCTGGCGCTCGGCTGGCTGACAGCGGGGGAGGAGGAGGCGAGCGCGGAGGCGGTGGGCGCCGCGGCGGTGGCGGCGTCGGACAGCGGCGTCTTCACCGCGCCGGTGCCGACCACGATCCCGGCCCCGGCCAGCGCCACCACCGCCCCGATCGACATGGTGACCCGGGACGACAGCGGCAGCGGGCCGCGGCGGCCCTTGCGCTGCCGGTGTGACGCCGGCTGCGGCCGCGCCTGCGTCGGCTGGCCCTCCGCTGGCTGCACCGTCGTCGGCTGGTCATCGAGCACTGGCTCCACGCTGAACTCCCCCGGAACCGTCGATTGAGTAACGGTTTTGCATACTAACGGAAATGCTGTGACTGGGTAGATGAATTGGTATTCAAGGTGCTTAACCGGCGGTGCGCGCGCGCCTCACAGGCAGGCGCGCACCAGCCGGGCGAGGTCATGGCCGCGCGGGTCGGCCCCGGCCGGGAACGACATCCGGCGCGGTATCCACGCGCAGGCGATACCGTGCCAGGGGTCGGCGAAGCCGAGCGAGCCGCCCATCCCGTCGTGGCCGAAGGCCTGGTGGCTGCCGAACGGCACCCGCTCGTCGGCCTTCTGGAAGACGACCGCGAACCGGTTCGGCACGCCGAGCACCAGGTCCTGGCCGGCCGCCTGGAGCTGGCTCATCCGCGCCACCGTGGCCTCGCTGAGCAGCCGGGGGAACCCGTCCACGGCCCCGGTGCACATGGCGTAGAGCCGGGCCAGGCCGCGGGCCGACCCGGTGCCCGCGATGGCCGCCTGCCCGGACGCGCGCAGGGCACGGATGTTAGCCAGCGGCTCGCCCGCGGGTACCAGCCCGCTGGGCGGTGCGGCCTGGTTGAACGTCATGCCGAAGAGGCTGTCGGGGCCCGGGGCGGGCCCGCCCGGCTGCCAGCCGTCGGGGGGCCGGGGCGGGCGCAGCATCCGCACCCGGTGCTCGGCGGCGTCGGGGGTGCGGATGTGGAAGTCGATGCCGCGCGGCTCGCCGATCTCGCGGCGGAAGAACTCCGCCACCGGGACGCCCGCCGTCCGCCGCACCAGCTCGTCGATGATCGTGCCGACCGTCAGCCCGTGGTACCCGTGGGCCGCGCCCGGCCGCCAGTGCGGTACCTGCGCGGCCAGCCGGGCGGCCACCAGGTCGTGCTGTATGAGCTCGTCGAAGCTGAGCTGCGGCTCCACCCCGGGCAGGCCGGCCTGGTGGGACAGCGCCAGCCGGACGGTGACGGCGCCCTTGCCGCCGCCCGCGAACTCCGGCCAGTACCGGCTGACCGGGGCGTCGAGGTCGAGCGCGCCCCGCTGCAGCAGCAGCGCGACGCACACCGCGGCCGCCCCCTTGGTGCTGGAGAACACGCCCTGCAGGTCGTCGGGGCCGGCGTCGCCGCCCCACAGGTCGGCCACCACCTGGCCGCCCGCGTAGGCGCAGAACTGCCCGCTGGCGTCCTCGTCGTCGGCCAGCAGCCGGGAGAACGCGGCCGCGACCGGCTCGAAGCCGGCCGCGGTACTGCCCTCAGCGGCCATTGACAGCCTTACCTTCCGTTTCGCATCCGGTGCTCTGACCTGGGTACTTGCTAAGGAGGCTGGGACGGGCCGGGGGAGGGGGCCGTCATGTCAGCGACCGGGGGAGCAGGGACCGGGGGAGCCAGGTCCGGGGGAGCCTACGTCGTCAGGGACGACGGCGGGCCATCGACGGGAACACGGCCAGGCAACGTGGACAAGCTATACCCGTACACGCTCCGCGGGCTGACCGACGCGCTCGAGGAGGCGCGGTTCCGCAGCTTCGCCGGGCCGCCGCAGCTCGTGCTGGCGTCGGGCACGGGCGGCCTGCGGGTCATCCGCCGGTTCGACAACGGCCGGGAGGCGCCCGCGCAGGACGCGGCCGGGTCGTAACCCCGGCCCCGGGGCTCCCGCGGGCGTGGCGGGGTACCGCGCACCCGTTCCGGCTGGTCGAAAACGAACGGCGGCCGGCTGGCGCGCGAACGCCAGCCGGCCGCCGTCGCGGCCTGGTTAACCTCAGGCCAGGTCGAACCGGTCGGCGTTGGCGACCTTCGCCCAGGCGGCGACGAAGTCCTTGACGAACTTCTCCTTCGCGTCGTCGCCCGCGTAGACCTCGGCCAGGGCCCGCAGCTCGGAGTTCGACCCGAAGATCAGGTCGACCCGGCTGCCGGTCCACTTGACGGTGCCGTCGGCGTCCTTGCCCTCGAACGTGACCGCGTCCTCGGAAACCGGCGTCCAGCTCGTGTTGTAGTCGAGCAGGTTGACGAAGAAGTCGTTCGTCAGCGTGCCCGGCTGGTCGGTGAACACGCCGAGCTTGGACCCGTCGTAGTTCGCGTCGAGCACCCGCAGGCCGCCGACCAGGACGGTCAGCTCCGGCGCGGTGAGGCCCAGCAGGTTGGCCTTGTCGATGAGCAGGTACTCGGCCGGGAGCCGCAGGCCCTTGCCGAGGTAGTTGCGGAACCCGTCCGCCTTCGGCTCCAGGTGGGCGAAGGACTCGACGTCGGTCTGCTCAGCGGTGGCGTCGGTGCGGCCCGGGGTGAACGGGACCTGGACCGCGGTGAAGCCCGCGTCGGCGGCCGCCTTCTCCACCCCCGCGTTGCCCGCGAGGACGATGAGGTCGGCCAGGGAGACCTTCTTGCCGCCGCCCGCGCTGGCGTTGAAGGACTCCTTGATGCCCTCCAGGGTGCGCAGCACGCCCGCGAGCTGGTCGGGGTTGTTGACCTCCCAGCCGCTCTGCGGCTCCAGGCGGATCCGGGCGCCGTTGGCGCCGCCGCGCTTGTCGCTCGAGCGGAACGTCGAGGCCGACGCCCACCCGGTGGAAACGAGCTGCGAGACGGTCAGCCCGGAGGACAGGATCTCCCGCTTGAGGCCGGCCGCGTCCTCGTCGCTGATGAGCTCGTGGTCCACCGCCGGCACCGGGTCCTGCCAGATCAGCACCTCCGACGGGACCTCGGGGCCGAGCAGCAGGCTGGCCGGGCCCAGGTCGCGGTGGGTGAGCTTGTACCAGGCGCGGGCGAACGCGTCCGAGAACGCGTCCAGGTCGTCACGGAAGCGCGCGGAGATCTCCGCGTAGATCGGGTCGAAGCGCAGCGCCAGGTCGGTGGTGAGCATGCGCGGCTCGCGCTTGCCGTCACCGAACGCGTCCGGCACCAGGCCGGCCCCGCCGTCGTTCTTCGGCCGCCACTGGTGGGCGCCGGCCGGGGACTGGAACAGCTCCCACTCGTAGCCGTACAGGATGTGGAAGAACTCGTTGTCCCAGCGCAGCGGGTGGTAGGTCCAGGTGACCTCGAGCCCGCTGGTGATCGCGTCGGCCCCTACGCCGGTGCCGAAGGTGGACTTCCAGCCGAAGCCCTGCTGCTCGATCGGCGCGGCCTCGGCGTCCGGGCCGACGTTCTCGTCCGGGCCGGCCCCGTGGGTCTTGCCGAACGTGTGGCCGCCGGCGATCAGCGCGACGGTCTCCTCGTCGTTCATCGCCATCCGGCCGAACGTCTCGCGGATGTCGCGGCCCGCGGCCACCGGGTCCGGGTTGGCGTTGGGGCCCTGCGGGTTGACGTAGATGAGGCCCATCTGCACCGCGCCGAGCGGGTCCTGCAGCTCACGGTCGCCGCTGTAGCGCTCGTCGGCCAGCCACTCGGTCTCCGGGCCCCAGTAGACCTCGTCCGGCTCGTAGACGTCGGCCCGGCCGCCGCCGAAGCCGAAGGTCTTGAAGCCGCCCGCCTCCAGGGCGACGTTGCCGGCCAGGATGATCAGGTCGGCCCAGGACAGCTTCGCGCCGTACTTCTGCTTCACCGGCCACAGCAGCCGCCGCGCCTTGTCCAGGCTGACGTTGTCCGGCCAGCTGTTCAGCGGGGCGAACCGCTGCTGGCCCTGGCCGCCGCCGCCGCGGCCGTCGCTGACCCGGTAGGTGCCCGCGCTGTGCCACGCCATCCGGATGAACAGCCCGGCGTAGCTGCCGAAGTCGGCCGGCCACCAGGGCTTGGAGTCGGTCAGCACCGCGTTGATGTCGGACTTGACCGCGGCCAGGTCCAGGGTCTTGAACGCCGCCGCGTAGTCGAGCTCGCCGTGGTACGGGTCGGTCGCCGGCGGGTTCGTCGCCAGGATCTTCAGGTTGAGCCTGTTCGGCCACCACTGGCTGTTGGCGTCACCCTGGGTGGGGTGCACCCGGCCGTGGATAACGGGGCAGCCGGCCGCCTCAGGGGTGCCGCTGCCGTCAGTGCCTGAGTCGGTGACTGTCGGGTCGTGATTCTCAGCCATGGGAATCCCTCCGGTTACTTGGTATCGGCGATGCTCGGTATTTCATCGCTGGTATTTCTGTGCTGCTTTAAGAGCTACTGGCGGAACATTCGGCACACAGGCCCCAGTAGATCACCTCGGCCTCGTCGACCGTGAAGCCGCGGGTATCCGACGGCGTGAGGCAGGGCGCCGGGCCGATCGCGCAGTCGACGTCGGCCACCGCCCCGCACGACCGGCAGGCCAGGTGGTGATGGTTGTCACCGACCCGGCCCTCGAACCGGGGCGCGCCGCCGGCCGGCTCGATGCGACGGACCAGGCCCGCCGCCGTCAGCGCGTGCAGCGCCTCGTAGACCGCCTGCAACGACACGTGGCCGACCCGCCCGCGCACCCCCGCCGCCACCGCCTCCACCCCGAGATGGTCACCATCCCGGACGGTTTCGAGCAGCGCGACCCGCACGGCCGTCACCCGCAGGCCGGCACCGCGTAGCTCCTCGGCGGTGGTCGGTGCGCCAGGTGAGGTCATGTCACTCAACCTACTCCGCTAAAGGCGAAGAGTTCAAGTAAACGAAAACCTAATCTCTGCGGGTGCCTCCAGGTGACAACCGGCCGCTCCTGGGGTACATGAGATACTGAGAGTCACCAATTGACTACTGAGTGATGTGTCGGCATGAGAGAGCGAGCGTCACCATGGGGGCAGTGAAGCTGCGGGTTCTCGCGGTCCGCGGCAGCCTCGTCGTCGGTGCCGCCATCGGGGTGGCGGCGCTGGCGGTCGGCTGCGGCAGCGTCTCGGCGTCTCCGCCGGGGGCGGCGGCCAGCGGCAGGCCGCCGGGCGCGCCCGCGACGGTGCCGGTGCTCGGCCGGCTGCAGCTCGGCTCGTTCCCCGGGACCTGGGACGGCATCAAGGCGCAGGCGGTGTGCCAGGAATGGGCCTGGCTGCGCGGCGGCTACGTCACCCGGCTGCGCCAGGACACGCCGTTCCAGTTCGAGCAGTGGATCTCCGCCAGCCCGCAGTGGGCGGCGGCGTTCAGCGCCAACAGCCCGCTCAAGACCGACACCGGCTACACCTACATCAACACCGCCTTCGGACTGGTCAGCACCGCGGCGGCGGCCAGCGTCGACAACGCCAGGCTGATGGACAGCGCCTGCGCGGACGCCGACTGAAGACCAGGGCCGACAAGGGAGGGTCCGAACGGGTGCGCGCTGCCCCCAGTCCCGTAACGTTGTCTCTACCGGACCAGCCGGGCCCGCCGAACCAACAGTGCAGCCAACGGGAGCAGGCATGACGCAGACTCCGCCCTACCAGGTGACCGACCCCGCGACCGGGGAGGTCGGCCAGACCTTTGACTTCGCCACCGATGCCGACGTCGAGGACGCGCTGCGCGCCGCCACGGCGGCGTACGCGCAGTGGCGCAAGCGGCCGGTGGCCGAGCGGGCCGCGATCGTCAAGCGGGTCGCCGAGCTGTTCACCGAGCGCGCGGCCGACCTCGCCGCGCTGATCAGCAAGGAAATGGGCAAGCGGCCGGCCGCGGCGGTCGGCGAGGCCGAGTTCTGCACCGACATCTTCGGCTACTACGCCGACAACGGGCCCGGCCTGCTGGCCGACAAGCCGCTGCCCGGCTACGACGACAAGGCGCGGATCGAGTACCTGCCGGTCGGCCCGGTGCTCGGCGTGATGCCCTGGAACTACCCGTACTACCAGGTGGCCCGGTTCGCCGCGCCCAACCTGGTGGCCGGCAACACGGTGATCGTCAAGCACGCGGAGAACTGCCCGACCTCGGCCCTGGCGATCGCCGCGATCATGCGGGACGCCGGGGTGCCGGACGGCGTCTACACCAACATCTTCGCCACCCACGAGCAGGTCGCCACGATGATCGCCGACCCGCGGCTGCGCGGCGTGTCGCTGACCGGCTCGGAGCGGGCGGGCACGGTGGTGGCCGAGACGGCCGGCCGCAACCTGAAGAAGGTGGTGCTCGAGCTGGGCGGGTCCGACCCGTACATCATCCTCGACACCGACGACGTGGAGCAGGCGGCGAAGACCGCCTGGGTCACCCGGATGGAGAACGTGGGCCAGGCCTGCAACTCCAACAAGCGGATGATCGTGATGGACAGCGTGTACGACGACTTCGTGGCCGCCCTGGTCAAGCGGGCGTCGTCGACCAGCCCGCGGCAGCCCGGCGACGACTCCGCCCGCGCCTACAGCCCGATGGTGTCCCGCAAGGCGGCCGAGAACCTGCTCGCGCAGGTACAGGACGCGGTCGCGAAGGGCGCGACGCTGCACGTCGGCGGCACCCTCGGCGAGGGCAGCGGCGCCTACTTCGCGCCCGCCGTGCTCACCGGGGTCACCCCGGACATGCGCGCCTACCGGGAGGAGCTGTTCGGCCCGGTCGCCGTGGTCTACAAGGTGACGTCCGACGACGAGGCGGTGTCGCTGGCCAACGTGGTCGACTTCGGCCTCGGCGGCGCGGTCTTCTCCACCGACGAGGAGCGCGCCAAGCGCGTCGCCGAGCAGCTCGAGGTGGGCATGGCCAACGTCAACACCCCGGCCGGCGAGGGCGCCGACCTGCCGTTCGGCGGCACCAAGCGATCCGGCTTCGGCCGCGAGCTCGGTCCCCTCGGCATCGACGAGTTCGTCAACAAGCGCCTGTTCTACGTCGAGAAGTAGCGGCCGCCAGGCCCGCGCCCGCCGTCCCCGGGCGCGGGCCGGGCGGCGAAGCCCTCGAGTCACAGCGCCCCCGAGTCACAGCGCCCCCGAGTCACAGCGCCCTCGCATGCCACTGCTCTCCCGGGCCCGGCGAGATAAGCGGCCAGATTCCCTCAAGCAGCGGCATTCCCGCGGAACTTTTTGGCGCACTGGAAACAATTTGGTGCCACGGCACTAATTTCTTTCCACCGTAATTCCTCTGCCTACTGGCCTTCGCTTGCTTTCCCCTCCCGGCCCAGCCGTCGGCCGTGGGGTTCCAGCCCGCCTTCACCCCCGCCGCGCCGCCGCAGGCGCCCCGCGCCGCGGGCCCGTGGGGAGCGGCGCCCGGTGACCCGTGGCAGGCCAGCATCGGCCAGTATCCAGCGTCTCGCTACCAGCCGCCGCAGGGCGACCGGCCGCCGCTTCAGCCGCGGCCAGTACGGTACGCGCCGCCGCCGCAGCCCGCGCAGCGGCCGCGGGGCCGCAGCCAGCACGTAACCCGGAACGTCTTGGCCGGCCTAGGCGGCCTGATCAGCCTGATCATGGTGATCAGTGCCGTATCGAACAGCGGCCACGGCACCACCAGTACCCTCAGCCCGGGATCAGGCGCCCAGGCGCCGGCCGCGCAGGGCGCCCGCGCCGGCGGCCCTCCACCCCCGGGTGGAGGCGCAACATCAACCCGTGGGCGGATCCCTGCCGCCGCGTCCGGGTGCACGATGGGGTTATGCATCCCGTCGCGTTGGTGATCGGCATCGGCTGGGTCGTCTTCTGGATCGGCTGGCTGGTGGCCTCGTTCACCGCCAAGGAGAGCCGCGGCCGCTACACCCGGTTCTCGGTCGCCCGGATCGCCCTGGTCGTGCTGGTCGCGTTCCTGATCCGGTCGAACTGGCACCAGGGGAACGGATCCGGGCTGCACGCCGGGCCGGTGCTGGCCGGTATCGGCCTGGCGCTGTGGGTGGCCGGGCTGGGCCTGGCGGTGTGGGCCCGGCTTTACATCGGCCGCAACTGGGGGATGCCGATGACCCGCCGGGCGCAGCCGGACCTGGTGACCACCGGGCCGTACCGCTTCGTCCGGCACCCGATCTACTCCGGCATCCTCCTCGCCGTGATCGGCAGTGCCCTCGCCACCACCTTCTGGGGCCTGATCGCGGCCGCACTGGTGGGCGCGTTCTTCGCCTTCAGCGCCACCCGCGAGGAGAAGTTCCTGACCGGCGAGTTCCCGGACAGCTACCCGGCCTACAAGGCCAGGACCAAGATGCTGGTCCCGTTCATTTTCTGAGCCTGGGTTGCGTTTTTCAAGCGACGCAGAACTCGTTGCCTTCCGGGTCGAACATGACGACGTGGCTCAGGTGCTCGCCGTCGGACTCCTCGCGGACGGCCGTGGCCCCGGCGGCGGTCAACTGGGCCACCTTCGCCCGGATCAGCTTCTCGCGTACGGCCATGTCCCACGGAGGCTTGCCCCCGACGCGAACGTCAATGTGCATCCTGTTCTTGGCTGCCTTGGCCTCGGGAACCCGCAGAAAGCCGATGGCCGGGCCCGCGCCGTCCGGGTCAATGATCGAAGCGCCGTCCGGGTCGTCGTAACCCGGCTCGGCGATATAACCCAGCGCGGCCGCCCAGAAGGCAGCGATCCGATGCGGGTCAGCCGCGTCGCAGCCAAGCGTCCAGCGTGTCGCCATAGCGGCACAGTACTGGTTCCCTGCCCGATCCTGCGCTACCCCACCGGGCGGAAGAGGCGGCTCTGGCAAGGAACGACCGCTTCTTAGCGCTCGGCGTTATCCAGCCACTTGTGACCGCCGGCGGCTCCCAGGCCGCCATCGCGTCCAGCAGGCGGCCAGGGTCTGAGTCGACCTGCACCCGGTCGCGGTTCTCGGGGTGCACGAACCCAGCCGACACCGCACTGTCGATGAAGGCCCGCAGCGGCCCGAAGTAGGCCCCCACGTCCAGGATCCCGCACGGCTTGCGGTGGATGCCGAGCTGCGCCCAGGTGAGCACCTCGAAGAACTCATCCAGGGTGCCGTAGCCGCCGGGCAGCATGATGAATGCCTCGGCCGCGTCCGCCATCACCGCCTTGCGCTCGTGCATGGTGTCGACCACCCGCAGGCTGGTCAGCCCGTGGTGCGCGACCTCTCGCTCCTGCAGCGCCCGGGTGATGACGCCGTGGGCCTGGCCGCCGCCCGTCCATGACCGCGTGGGCGACGATGCCCATCAGGCCGACGTTCCCGCCGCCGTACACCAGCGCGGTCCCGCGCTCGGCGAGCGTTTGCCCGAGCGCCGCCGCCGCGGCGGCGAAGGCGGGGCTATTGCCAGGACTGGAACCGCAGTAGACCGCAACCGAAGGGAGACGAGCAGGCATGGTGCGGAGCTTATCGCGCCGGGGCCGCCGCTCGCGAGTTAATTTCTCAATGCGCAAAAATTATCATTGAGTAATCTTGCGCATTGCGCATGTCTGGTCTAGCGTCAGCGACATGGACAGCAGCGAGGCACCCGGCCTGCGGGAGCGGAAGAAGCTGGCGACCAAGCAGGCCCTGGCGGAGGCCGCCATGCGGCTCGCGGTCGAGCACGGACTGGAGAACGTCCGGGTGGAGGACATCACCGACGCGGTGAACGTCTCCCGCCGGACCTTCACCAACTACTTCTCCTCCAAGGAAGAGGCGATCGCCTCGCTGAACGCCGACCGCTCCGAGCGGGCGGCGCGGGCGCTGCGGGAACGGCCGGCCGCCGAGCCCCTGGGCGCCGCGCTAGCCGCCGTATTCGCCGCCCAGTACGAGGCGGCCGCGCGCGGCCTGGACCCCGAGCGGACCGCGCTGGTCCGGCTGATGGTGTCCGCCCCGGCGCTGCGCGGCGAGTACCTGAAGACCCTCGCCGAGGCAGAAGACCCCCTCGCCAAGGCGATCGCCGAGCGCACCGGGGCCGACCCCCGGGCTGACCAGTACCCGTGGGTGCTGGCGGCGGCGGTGATCGCCGCGGTCCGCGCCGCCACTGGGCACTGGCTCGGGCCGGCGGCGACGGCTCGTTGCCCGACCTCATCCGCCAGGCGGTCACCCAGGTCGCCTGCCCGCCCAGCGGCAAGAGCAGCCATCAGTAAGGAGAACCGTCATGAGTACCGCCACCATCACCCCGGCCCCCCGCCCGTCCGGCCCCCGTGCCCTGGCCGGGCTGGCCAGCCTCGTCATCAACCTCGTGGTCCCGCTGGTCGGCTACGAGCTGATCCGGCCGCATGTCGGCAGCTCGGCCCTGGCCCTCGCGCTGGCCGGCGCCGTACCGGCCGGCTACACGCTGGCCGCCCTGGCCGTCACCCGCCGGCTGAACCTCTTCGGCCTGGTCGGCGTGGCCGGCTTCGGCCTGGCGGTGCTGGTGTCCTGGGCCAGCGGCGGCAACCCCCTCGCGGTCGAGCTCGAGGAACCGGCGCTGCTCGGCCTGGCCGGGGTCGCGTTCGCGGTCTCCGCCCTCATCGGCCGCCCGCTGCACCTGGTCATCCTGCGGCGGCTGGGCCGGGGCGACCCGCGCTACGCGGCGATCGCCGCCCGGGCCGAGCGGCGCACCTCGACGGTGGTCACCGCCATCATCGGGCTGACCCTGCTGGCCCACGCGGTCGCGGTCGCGGTGCTGGCGGTCACCCAGCCGGTCAGCACGTTCGTCGCCCTGCAGCGCCCGGTCGGGCTGGGCGTCCTCGGGCCGGCCTCGCGCTGCTGTTCCTCTACCGCCGCCACCTGGCCGGTCGCCAGGCCGGATGAGAAGTGAGTGGAACAGGGTCAGCCGCACCCGTTCGGCTGACCCTGACTTTTCGCCGTGCTGCGGCTCGCCGCGCTAACCCGCGTCGGCCGCCTCCACCGCCTCCCCGAAGACCCGCAGCGCGGTCGCCGCCTGCTCAGCGGTGATCACCAGCGGCGGCGACACCCGGATAGTGCTCTCTCCGCACTCCAGCACCAGCAGTCCGCGCTGGAACGCGAGTAGCTGCACCTGCTCGGCAAGCGCGGGGAGGCGGAACTCGACCCCGATCATCAGCCCCACCCCGCGCACGTCGGTGATCTTCTCGCCGTGCTTGGCCTGCAGCGCCCGCAGCCCGTCCAGCAGCACCGTCCCGACGCTGGTGGCATTGGCCAGCAGTCCTTCCGACTGGATGACCTCCAGCGTCGCCAGGCCGGCCGCGCACGGCACCGGGGAGCCGCCGTAGGTGGAGCCGTGTGCCCCGGCGCCCCACGTTTCCATCAGCGGCGCCCGGGCCATGAAGGCACCGAGCGGCAGTCCCGAGGCCAGTCCCTTGGCGCTGATCAGCACGTCGGGCTGCACCCCGGCCTGCTCGATCGCCCACATCCGGCCGGTCCGGCCCATGCCCGACTGGACCTCGTCCGCGACTAGCAGGATGCCGTGCGAGTCGCAGAGCGCGCGCAGCCGCCGCAGCCAGGCGGCGGGCGGCACGATGTAGCCGCCCTCGCCCTGCACCGGCTCGACGAACACCGCCGCCACCTCGGACGGCGCCACCTGGTAACGGAACAGCGTGTTCTCCAGGTAGTCGAACGTCTCTTCCGGGTCATGGCTGCGGGCGCCGGTGTCCGGGTCGACCCGGCTGAACGCGTACGGCGCGTGCAGCACGCCCGGCACCAGCGGGCCGAAGCCCTGGTGGTACTTGGCCTTGGAGGCGGTCAGCGTCATCGCGCCGTAGGTCCGGCCGTGGAACGCGCCGAAGAAGCTGATCACGTAGGGCCGCCCGGTGGCGTAGCGGGCCAGCTTGAGCGCCCCCTCGACCGCCTCGGCGCCGGAGTTGGTGAGGAACACCCGGACCGGCCCGTCGATCGGCGCGGTGGCCGCCAGCGCGGCGCTCATCTTCGAGTAGATCGGCAGGTAGAAGTCGCTGGCCGAGTAGTGCAGCAGCTCGCCCGCCTGCCGCTGGACCGCCTCGACCACCGTCGGGTGGCAGTGCCCGGTCGAGGTCACCGCGATGCCCGCGTTGCAGTCGAGGAACAGGTTGCCGTCGGCGTCCTCGACCACCGAGCCGAGCGCCCGCCGCGGCACGAGGGGGTAGGCGCGCGGCAGCGACCCGCTGGTGACCGCGAGGTCGCCGTCGATAACCGCCTGGGCGGCCGGGCCGGGCAGCGCGGTGCGCACATCCGGCACCGGGCGCGAAGGATCGAGCCAGCTCATGAGCCCACCACCACCGTCCTTGACTGTTCCCGCAGGTACTGCTGCACGTAATAGAGGCCGCCGCCGGCCTTGCCGCCGCTGCCTGAGCCCTTCCAGCCGCCGAACGGCTGCACCCCGGGCCAGGCGCCGGTGGTGGCGCCGGCCGCCCGGTTGACGTACACCACGCCGGCCTCGATCCGGTCAAGGAACCGCTCGACCTCGTCCGGGTCGGCCGAGAAGAAGCCGGCCGTGAGGCCGAGGTCACTGTCGTTGGCCAGCGCCAGGGCCTCGTCGAGGGTGTCGTAGGGGGCGACCGCGACCAGCGGCACGAACAGCTCGTCGCGGAAGATCCAGTCGTCGGCCGGCAGCCCGGTGACCACCGTCGGCGCCAGGTAGTAGCCGTCGGGGAGCGCGCCCACCCCGCGCAGCACGTTCCCGCCCGCCACCACCTCGCCGTGGGCGCGGGCATGGTCGACCGCCCGCTCGAACCGCTGCACCGACTCGGCGCTGATCACCGGCCCGAGGAAGGCGTCCCGCGAGGTCGGGTCGCCGACCGGGAGCGACGCGGCCCGCTCGGCCAGCTTGGCCACGAACGCCGCGTAGGCCGGCCGCTGCACGTAGACCCGGGAGCAGGCCGAGCACTTCTGCCCGGACATCCCGAAGGCCGAGCGCGCCACCCCGGCCGCGGCCAGGTCGAGGTCGGCCCGGGCGGAGACGATGGCCGGGTTCTTGCCGCCCATCTCGCAGATGACCGGCTTGGGGTAGGCGCTGGCGAACTCACGGTAGACCGACATGCCGACCGCGTAGGAGCCGGTGAACGTCAGCCCGCTGACCCCCGGGTGGGCGACCAGTGCCGCGCCGGCCTCGTCGCCGCCCGGCAGCAGGTGCAGCACCTCGGGGTCGAGCCCGGCGTCACGGAAGCACTCGTACAGCTTGACCGCGGTGAACGACCCCTGCGCGGACGGCTTGAGCACGACCGTGTTGCCGGCCGCCAGGGCGGCGCCGGCCGGCCCGGCGGCGAGGGCCATCGGGAAGTTGAACGGGCTGATCACCGCCCACACCCCGTACGGGCGCAGCACGCTGACGTTGCGCTCCTGTTCCGACAGCGACCCCATCGGAGCGGTGAACCCGTCGTGGTCGGCGACCTGCTGGCAGTAGTAGCGGATCAGGTCGGCCGCCTCCTCGACGTCGCCGAGGGCTTCCAGGCGGCTCTTGCCGACCTCGAGGCTCATCAGCGCCGCCAGCTCGTTAGACCGCTCGCTGATCAGGTCGGCCGCCGCCCGCAGGACCGCGACCCGCTGCTGCCAGGGGGTGCGCGCCCAGCCGGGCGCGGCGGCGGCCGCCGCGCTGACCGCGTCCGCCACGTCGGCCGCGCTCGCGGCGTGCACGCGGCACAGCGTGAGGGTGCTATCGCCCGGGCTGACCAGCGTGAACAGTGGCCCGCCGGTGCGCGGCTTGCCGCTCACGAAGCCGGAGATGGTCGTGCCGAGCCAGCCGGTGGCCAGCCGCAGCCCCGCCTCGTAGGCGGCGTGCAGCTGCTCATTGTCGGCCGACAGGGTGGCGTAAGTTACCCGAAAGTGCGTCGACATAACTGCAAATCTTACTGTGAGATGGTCATCTAACGGAAGAATCACCAGTCATTGGATCCGGTCAGCGAAAGCGTGACCGCCTGCCCCGCCGCTGCCGGTGATTATCCCGAACGAGTGCGTCGTTCCCCGTCAGGCCGCGCCGTGCACCTTTCCCCCGAGCGGGGCCCGCCGGGCCAGGATCTTGCGCTGGCTGATCCGCCATCCCGCGTCGCCCCGCACGACGATGTCCTCGTAGGTCACGCTGCCGCAGCTGCCGTCGGCCATGATCCCGATGCCCTTGGATCGCGCCTGGACGGCGCCGGCGGCCGCTTCGGCCAGGATTACGTTGGTGACGTGGTGGCCGACCGGGTTCAGGTTGCCCGCCGCCCACCCGGCGGCGGCGAGCGCCTTCGTCCCGTGCAGCGTCGGCTGGCCGAAGTCGGTCAGGTCATAGCGGACGTCGGCGGTGAAGACCTCGTCCAGCCGGTCCAGGTCCCCGCTGTCGCACAGGTGGCCGTGCAGCGCGATGACCTCGGTGATAGCGACTCGGTCGGTGTAGCTGATGGCCATGTTTCCCGTCCCGGTATGAGTTTCCCGTCCCGGTATGATCTGGGGAGTTCCCCGGTTAACTTACTGGGGATGTCCCCACTTAGCAACCGGACGGAGCGGCAGATGCCGGACCTGGGTTCACCGGCCCGCGGCCAGGCGCGCCGGGCGGATGCCGTGCGCAATGCCGAGCTGCTGCTGGCGGCCGCGCGCGAGCTTTTCGACGAGCGCGGCCCTGATGTCGCGCTGGACGAGGTGGCCCGCCGGGCGGGCGTGGGCAACGCGACGCTGTACCGGAACTTCCCGACCCGGGGCGACCTGCTGGCGGCCGCCTATGCCGACGAGGTGGCGGCGCTCTGCCAGCGGGGGGCTGCCCTGCTGGCTGAACCGGTGCCAGGCGATGCGCTGTATGCCTGGCTGGACAGTTTCATCGTGCACGTCGCCACCAAGCGCGCGCTGGCGCTGGCCGCCACCGCGGGCGGCGAAGAGCGGCGCAGGGACCTGTTCGGCCGCTGGCACGAGTCCATGACGGAAACGGCGGAGCGGCTGGTCGACCGCGCTCGCACGGCCGGTTCGATCAGGCCCGGCCTGACCACGGCCGACCTGCTCGCCCTGGCCAGCGCGGCCGCCCTGGCGAGCGCGACACCAGAGCAGGCCCGGCAGTTGCTGGAAGTGATGCGTCACGGGTTCGAGAGCCCGGCCCGGTAGCGGCGGAAGCCGGGCAGTGCCAGGCCGATCAGTATTGCCCCCGCCACCGTCAGCAGGCCGCCGCTCAGCGCGCTGATGACCGGGCTGGTGAGCGAGCCGACCAGGCCAGACTCCAGTGACCCGAGCTGGCTGCCGCCCGCGCCGACCAGGAAGTCGGCCGCGTTCACCCGGCCGCGGTACTCCGCCGGGGTCACCATCTGCACGATGGTCCCGCGGATCACCACCGTGCAGGTGTCCGCCAGCCCGGCCGTACCGAGGGCGAGCAGCGTGAGCCACAGCGAGGCCGCCAGCGCGAACACCGCGAACGCGGCCCCCCAGGCGGCTACGCAGCCCAGCATGACCAGGCCGTACCGTCGGACACGGTGCAAAGGTCCGCCGAAGACCGCGCTGACCAGGCCGCCGACGCCGATCGCGGTACTGAACAGGCCGAGGGTGAGCGGGTCGCCGTGGAACCGCTCGGCGTTGATCGCCGGGAACAGCGACACCGGCAGCGCGAAGAACGTCGCGTTCACGTCGGCCAGGAACGCGCCGCTGAGCACCGGGGTGCGGGCGATGAACGCCAGCCCGGCCCCGGTCTGCGCCAGCCCGGACCGCTTCTTCGGCGGGCCTGCCACGGCTTCCGGGGATCTGGGCTGGCAGCCGGGCCACGCCCCACAGGCCGCCGGCGAAGGAGACCAGGTCGGCCAGGTAACAGCCGCGCAGCCCGGCTCCGGCGGTGATGACCCCGGCCAGCGCCGGGCAGGCGATCAGCACGACCTGGAAGCCGGCCCGGTTGACCGCCATCGCGGCTGCCAGCCGCTCGCGCGGGACCAGCCCCGGAATGAGCGCCTGCCGGGCCGGGTCGGCCACCGCGCTCAGCCCAGACCCGGCTGCGACCAGGCCGTACAGTGCCCACAAGGACGGGCGGCCGGTTGCCGTCAGTGCCAGCAGTGCCGCCGGCACCGCCGCCTGGCCGACTGTCACCGTCATGACCAGCCGCCGCCGGTCCACCCGGTCGGCCAGTGTCCCGCCCGGCAGGGTGACGAGCACGAGCGGAATGAGCGCGGCCAGTCCCAGGCCGCCGACCGCCGCGGTCGACCGGGTCAGCTCGAACACCTGGAGTGAGACGGCGAAGCCGGTCATCGCCGAGCCGGTGCGGGACAGTATGTTCCCCAGCCACAGCCGCCGGAAGGCCGCGCTCTCCCGCAGCGGGGCGACATCGGTCAGCAAGCGCACGGCGACACTGTACGACCCGGCCGTTACCCTATGACTGATGGAAGGAGGTGCCAGGCATGGCACCGGACGAGAGCCTGAGCGCCATTCTCGCCGACGCGGCGGAAAAGGGCGGCTTCAAAGTCGAGTGGTACTCGGGCAAGATCGTCATGCAGGCGTCCGCCTCAGCCTTCCACAACCTGATCATCGCCGAGACGATGCGGCAGATCCCGGGCGACGCCTGGTGGGCGCTCCCGGATATGGGCGTCGGCACCCCCGGGGATCATCGCGGCCCCCAGCCTGACATTGTCTTGGTCCCGGCCGGAAGCCTGCGCGCGGACGAGAACCCGGTGCGCAAGGAGGTAGTGTCGGCGGTGGTCGAGGTGACCTCGAAGACCACCCAGTCCGAGGACTACGGCGATAAGCCGGAGCTTTACGCTGGCATGCGGATTCCCGTGTACGTCATCATCGACCGCGGCCGCAATGCCGTGCGGGTGTTCAGCGAGCCGGCCAACGGTCGCTATGAGGTCGAGACGGTTAGCCCCTTCGGGAAGCCGTTCACGATGCCCGATCCCGTCTCGCTCACCGTCGGCACGGCGACGTTCCCGCCCTTCCCCGAGGGCTAGCGCCTGGGGCAGCGTCCTTGCTGGCGCACCCGGTCAGGCCGGCGGCACGGTGGCGGCGCTCTCCCGGACCCGGTACCAGTCGCCGGCCACCACCGCGGGCAGGTCCTGGTTGCCCGCCACCGGGCTGATGACGGTGTCCATCTCCGCCTCGAGGAACACGATCAGCGAGATCAGCTCCTCGTCTGGTGCCTGCGCGGGCGGCGGCAGCACCCGGTGCCGGGTGGACCGCCAGCGCTCCCCGGTCCAGCGGGACAGCAGGTCGGCCACGTTCACCGTGAACGCGCCGGGCACGTAGGGGGCGTCCGCCCAGCCGCCGTCCAGGCCCTGCACCTGCAGCCCGCCGTAGCCCGGCTGCCGGTCGAGGATGGTGAGGATGCCCCAGTCGGTGTGCGGCGCCACCCGGTACTGGCCGTCCCGGGCCGGGCCGGTGGCCGACAGCGGCGGGTAGCGGTTGATGTTGAACGTCTGCGGCCCGCGCAGCACGTGCGCGACGAAGGTGTCTTCAGCCAGGCCGAGCGCCACCGCTCCCATCCGCAGCAGGTCGTAGTAAAGCTCGCGCACCTGCCCGGTGAACTCCTCGGCCAGCGCCGCCAGCGGCGGGCACTCGGCCGGCCAGACGTTGGGCGCGAACCACTGCGCGTCGGTGTCCGGGTCCCCGGTGCGGAAGTCGCGCCCGTTGGTGATGCTCTCCTTCAGGTCGGGCCGAGCTGGGTCGGCCGTCTCCCCGTAGAACGCGTTCGCCTCACCGCCCAGGGGGATCCAGCCCCGCCCGCCGACCGCCGCCGTGTACCGCTGCTTGCGCTCGGCCGGCAGCGCGAAGAACGCCCCCGCCTGCTCCCTGATCCGCTGCCGCAGCTCGCCGGTCACCCCGTGGTTCTCGATCAGCAGGAACCCGGAGTCGCGCAGCGCCTGGTCCATCCGGGCGGCCAGCCGCGCCCGCTCCGGCGGCGGGCCGTGGCGCCAGGCAGAGATGTCGAGCAGCGGGATGTCAGGCGTGGTCACTGCACCAGCCTAGATCGTCACCATCTGGGTGATGCCGCCGCCGGTGCCAATCGACTCACCGGTGATCGCGGCCGACAGCGGTGACGCGAGGAACGTGACCACGTGCGCGATCTCGGCCGGGTCGAGCAGGCGGCGGATGGCGTAAGCAGCCGCCAGCTCGGCTTCCAGTTCGGCCTCGGAAATGTTCCTGGCCTGTGCCCGGGAAGCGAGCGACTCAGCCAGCCGGGCCCCGCGGGTGGCGCCCGGGTGCACGACGTTGGACGTGATCCCGTGCGGTCCCAGCTCGTCGGACAATGTCTTGGACAGGTGGACGATCGCGAGGTTGCGTGGCGCGTAGCTGCTGGCCTGCCGGGCGAGCAGGCCGCCGACGTGGATCAGGCGGCCCCAGCCGCGTCGCTTCATGAAGGGCACCGCCGCCTGGCTCGTGCGGAGGTAGCCCACGACTTTCTCGTCCAGGCCGGCCAGCAGCTGCTGATCGCTCACCGTCTCGAGCGACCCGCCGGTTCCGGCCAGGGGAGTGGCGGCGGTGTTGACGAGGATGTCGATGCCGCCCAGCCGGCCGGAGATGGCCCCGGCGGCCTGGTCGACCGCGTTCTTGTCGGTGACATCGGCCGGCACGGCGATCACCCGCCGGCCGCTGGCGGCGGCGATCGCGGCCGCCTGCTCCTCCAGGGGGCCCGGCTTGCGGCCGCTGACGGCGACGTCGGCCCCCTCGGCTGCCAGCGCGGCGGCGATCGCGGACCCGATTCCGCCGCTGCCGCCGGTGACCCAGGCGACCTTTCCGGTCAGTTCGAGGTTCATGCCGCGGTCAGCGCCTGAAGACCGGGAGCTGCTCGCCGGCCTCGATCGCCACGTCGAGGTGGTTACCGGGAGGGGCCAGCGGGCAGGGCGCGAAGCGGGTGTACGGCCGCTGGATGTTGCGGGCGAGGTTGAAGTCGACGGTCACCGGGCCGCGGGCGCCGAGATGCTCGACCTCGATGCTGCGGCCAAGCGGGTCGGTGGTCCGCCCGCTGGTGGCGTCGGTGAAGGTGGCGAAGGCGGTGCCGGGCCGCTGCGCGCGCGCCGTGTCCCGGCCGAGCAGCAGCAGCCGCCGGTCCGCCCCGCCGAGCTGGAAGAAGACCTCGCCGACGGCCGGGTGGACGTGGATGATGTCCCCGATCGTGGCTGGCACCTCGACCGGGCGCAGCTCCGCGAAGGGGACGAACTCGCCCGGGACGATCCAGTGGAGGGCGGGCCGGTAGGCCGGCGTGTGGTCGTACCGCGCGATCAGCCGCTGGCCGAAGGCGGGGTCGAGGGTGCGGAGCAGGTCCTGCCCGCCCCGGCGGGACAGTTCGAGGGTGACGTCGCCGTGCTTGGCCACGCGGCGGAACTCGCGCTCGGCGACGGGAGCGAAGGTCTGCGTCCCGGTTACCGGCTGACCGTTGACCTCGAGGCTCTCCCCGTCGCCGAGAGCCACTTCGGTGCCCGCGGGCGTGCGGCGCCAGCGGCCGGGGATCGCGTCGAAGCGCTGCGGCTCGGCCAGCAGCTTATGGAAAGAGGAGTACGAGATGTACGAGGCCGGGTCCCGGCGCTGCTGTTCCCGCGTCTGGCGGGCCTCGTCCCAGCGCTTCCGGTACTGCTCGAAATCGGCTGGCGGTGGCGGTGAGATCTCAACGGCGCTCATACAGGCGAGACTGCTCTCCGTCGGCGCCCGTGTCCAACGATGTTTCGTGATGCGAAACATTAGCGGACGTGATGCGTGGAACCTGGCCAGGCGCCGCTAGCGCTGGCGGGCGCGGCCTCCGGTGGGTGTCACGATGCGCCTTGAGCGACCGGCACGGTGACGGTGACGTTCAGCGCCGCCGCCCGCTGCCGGAGCGCCGCGCCCTCGCCGTTCAAGGTCCGGGACTCGCTGTTCAGCTTGGTGGCGGCGGGGCCCAGGTCCAGGCCCTGCTGGCTGAGCGAATCCTGCAGGGTGGTGTAGTCGTTGTCGAACCGCCCGCCGTCCTTCTCAGCCGCGTTGTCGTCGTTCTCGAGGCTGGTGAAATCGGCGTCCTGGGCGCTCGCCCGCCAGTCCCGCTCGGTGGCGGCGGTGTCCGCGCTGAGCTTTCTCGCGGCCGCGGCCGAAGCCGGCGGCATGGCGATGGCGTGCAGGGAGCGGCCGAAGGCGCCGAGGGCATTGGCGATTGGCAGCGAGGTCAGGTTGAAGCAGGACACCGTGCTGCAGTTGGTGGAGTCAGTGCTGGAACTGCTCAGCACGGCCGAGAGCGCGTCGTGCGCGCTGAGGAGCGCGTCCGAGGCACTGCCGACCTGCTGGGTGGCCTCATAGACGCGGGCGGCGGCGGCGTTGTGCCGCTGCACCACCGGAATGAACTGCGCGACGGCGGTATTGAGCTGGCTGATCTCCGCCGCGCGCTCCCTGGCCGCGTTGATCCCGACACCGGCCCAGGCGCCCTCGCCGGCCGCGGTCAGCAGCCCCAGCGCCAGCAGCAGTCCGACCAGCCGCCGCCCGCCCGGTGAGAGGACAAGCCGCCAGCTCGGGTCCGGCCCGTCAAGGCTCTGCGCCGCCGCGGCGGGCTGGTAGCCGGGGGCGCCGTAGGTGGGGGCGGGGGTGCCGTAGCCGGGACGCGCCGTAGGCGGGGGAGCCGTAGCCGGGGGAGCCGTAGCCGGGCGTTCCGTAATCGGGCCGCCCGTAACCCGCGGCGGGCTCCCAGGGGGCGCCGTAACCCGGGGGCGGCCCCGGCTGGCCGGGGAAGCCGGCCGGGTAGCCGCCCGCTGCCGGGGGCGCTGCCTGCGCCGCCTGCGGGGGCTGGCCGGGCGGGTCGCCGAACAGCTGGCCCGGGTAGGTGCCGGTCAGCAGGTAGGCGTAGCCGTAGAAGCGGACGGAGTACCGGAGCACGGCCGTGTAGGCCTGATGGAGCGGGGCGGGCAGGCGGCCGCTAACCAGGGTCATCAGCCACCCGATGAAGTGCACGATCGTCGCGAAACCGGAGGTCAGCAGCGTGGAGACGATCGCCGCGGGGATCGCCAGGATAAGGCGGAACAGCACGCTGAGGCGGTTCAGGCGGCCGGAGCCGACCGCCAGCCGCACCGGGTAGGCGGCGTCATCGATCGTGAACGGCGGGTACTGGTCGGTCAGCAGCAGCAGGTAGGCGTTCACCCGGGAGCTCCACCGCAGGTAGCCGGTCAGGTAGGTCACCGCGAAGTCGGGGAGCTGCCCGGTCGCCAAGGCGCCGAACCAGCCGATGACCACCACCACGGCCGCCGCCAGCCCGAGGACGTACAAGGTGACCAGGTGCGGGACGGCCAGGATGAGGCGCACCGCGACTGTCATCCGTCGCTGGGCGGCCGGCCCGGCGACCGAGAGCAGAACCGGGCCGGGGGCGCCGCCGCCCGGCGGCCGCCCCGCTGGTGTCACTGGCGGGTAGTGAAAGGTCTCGGTCATCGCTCGCCAGCCGTCCCTCGGTCACCGCCGGGCCCTTGGCCGCCCGGCGAAACGGCACAACTGTAGTGACCGGGCGTGTGGTGTTATGTCCAGATGCGTAACGCTTGCGCATCGCCTTTCTTCGCTTCCGCCCGGTAAGCCAGCCGGCCGCGCCCCGCCCGGGCGCCCGCTGGCTGCTTCCCGCGGCCGACTACCGGCGGCTGACCAGCAGGTAGCGCTCGTCGGTGACCGGGCCGCCCCAGAGGGCCGGGTCGTCGAGGGTGATGATGCTGGCGTCGGAGCGCTGCCTGAGCACCGCCCGGCCAGCCTCGGCGGTGGTCAGGCCGGCGCCGGTCGACCAGCGGCCCTCGATCAGCACCAGGGTCCCGCCGGGCAGCAGCAGCCGGATCCAGGCGGCCAGGGCGCGGTTGGTGTCGCGCATCGCCCACAGCACGTGCCTCGCCAGCACCACGTCGAAGCTGGCGGGCGGCAGGTTCGGCGCGGTCGCGTCGGACAGCACGAACCGGGCGGTGACGCCCGCCGTCCTGGCCTTGCGCCGGGCCGCCCGGACCATCGCGGGGGAGAAGTCGAGCCCGGTCACCGCGTACCGCTCGGCCGCCAGCAGCACCGACAGCGAGCCGGTGCCGCAGCCCAGGTCCGCCACGGCGGCCGGGGCCGAGGGCAGGTGATCGAGCATCAGCCGCCGCCAGGCGTCCCTGACCTGCGGGTCACGCAGGCCGTGGTCGGCGCCGTCGTCAAAGGTGGCCGCCTGGTCGTCCCAGTACGCGGCGTCGCCGGCTCCGCTCATGGTGTTGATTTCTACTAAATCGACACGGGTCTAGGCGGCAAAACCGACGAACTCTAACCGGTCGACTCAGGGAGCGACAGCGCGGCCGCGTCGGCGGTGTGGCTGAGCAACAGCGCGGTGGTGACCGGGCCGACGCCGCCGGGGACCGGCGACAGCCCGGCCGCGATGCCCGCCACCGCGGGGTCGACGTCGCCCGCCAGGCCGCCGCCGGGCGCCGGGCTGGTGCCGACGTCGATGACGAAGGCGCCGGGGGAGACGTGGCCGGGGCCGATCAGCCCGGCCCGGCCGGCCGCCGCCACCAGGACGTCCGCCTGCCGGGTGACGGCGGGCAGGTCCGCCGTGTGCGAGTGGCAGACGGTCACGGTGGCGTTCCGGGCGAGCAGCAGCTGGACGACGGGCTTGCCCGCCACGACCGAGCGGCCCACCACCACCGCCCGCCGGCCGGGCAACTCGACCCGGTAGTGATCGAGCAGCGCCAGCACCGCCGCCGCGGTAGCCGGCGCGAACGCGGGCAGGCCGGCCGCCAGGCGGCCGATCGACTCCGGGCTGGCGCCGTCCACGTCCTTGGCGGCCGGGATCGCGGCCGCCAGCCGGGCCAGGCTGGCCCCGTCCGGCAGCGGCGTCTGCAGGATGACGCCGTGCACCTCCGGGTCGTCGGCCAGCTGGGCGAGCGTCGCGGTGATGCCGGCCACCGTCGTGGTGCGCGCGACGTCACAGGCGATGCCGGTATGCGCGGCCGCGTTGACCAGCGAGCGCACGTAGGCGACGCTGCCGCCGTCGTCGTTGGCGGTCACCACTGCCAGCCGGGGCTGGGCGCCGCGAGCGGCCAGCACGGCCGCCCGTGCGGCCACCTCCGCCCGCAGCGCACGGGCCAGTTCCCGGCCGCCCAGCTCCCGGCCGCCGGCCTGTTCCGGCGCGCCCTGCTGCTGCCGGGCGCCGGACCCGCTGGTCACTGGGTGATCTCCTCGCGCACGGCGAGGATGAGGCGGCTCGCCCGGTCGCAGACCCCGTCTGCCAGCGCCGCCGTCCCGGCCAGCTCGGCGGCCAGCGCCGCGTCGCTGATCCCGGACCGGTTCGCCTCGATGTTCACCGCCGCGGTCACCGCGGCGGCGCTGATCGCCGCCGCCGCGGCGGCGATGTCCGAGATCACGTTCTTGTTCGCGGCCGGCAGCAGCTCCTCGGCCAGGCCGACCAGCCGCACCGCGGCCGCCATCAGGTCGGCGGGCGGCCGGGCCGCCCCGGCCAGCGCGTCCGAGATCGCGCCGGACCGCGCCGCCTGTTCCTCCGGCGTGTCCTTGGGCAGCCGGTAGGCGGCGGCCACCTTCTCGAAGGCGGCCTCGTCGGCCGTCGCCAGGTCGAGTGCCTCATCGGCCAGGCCGTCGGCCGCGGCGCGGACCCCGCCCACGGTCTCCGCGTCGTAGCGCGGGCCGTCGCTGAACCGGGCGACCATCGCCAGCAGGGCGGCGGCCTGCGCGGCCTGCAGCGCCCCGCTGGCCCCGCCGCCGGGCGCCGCGCTGCGGGCCGCCAGCCGGGTCAGGAAGCTGCCGATGGTCTCGTCGCGCATGATCGCCAGGCTACTGCCAGCGGACGGCGCCCGGCTGCATGAACCGCGGGCCCGCGGGTAAGCGAGCCTGGACGCAGGCCCAGGCAGGGGTGCTGGGCAGGCGCGAAAACTCGGGGGTTTGCTATGAAGGTACTGGTAGCCGGCGCGTCCGGCTTCGTCGGCCGGCGGCTGTCGCTGGCCCTAGAGCGGGACGGGCATGACGTCGTGGCGATGACCCGCAATCCCGATAATTACCAGGGGCCGGGCACGCCGGCCAGGGGCGACGTGGACGACCCGGTCACCCTGGAGCCGGCCATGGCCGGCTGCCAGGCCGCCTACTACCTGGTGCACTCGCTGCAGGACGCCGACTTCGAGCGCAAGGACGCGGACGGCGCTACCGCCTTCGGGCAGGCCGCCGCCCGGGCTGGCCTGCAGCGCATCGTCTACCTCGGCGGCCTGGGCGACGACCGCGATAACCTGTCCGCCCACCTGCGCAGCCGCCGGGAGGTGGAGAAAAAGCTCGGTGTCGGCGGCGTGCCGGTCACCGTGATCCGGGCCGGCATCATCATCGGCCATGGCGGCGTCTCCTGGGAGCTCACCCGCCAGCTCGTGCAGCACCTGCCGGTGATGATCACCCCGCAGTGGGTCGCCACCCGTACCCAGCCGATCGCGATCGACGACGTGGTGCGCTACCTGGTGGGCGTGCTCACCCGGCCGGAGGCGTCGGGCCAGGTGTACGAGGTCGGCGGGCCGGAGGTGCTGCGGTACTCGACGATGCTCCGCCGGGTGGCCGAGATCGAGGGCCGGCCGCTGATCCTGGTGCCGGTGCCGCTGCTCACCCCCGGCCTATCCTCGCTGTGGCTGAGCCTGGTCACCGACGTCGACCCGGAAACCGGGCGGAACCTGATCGACTCGATGTCCAACGAGGTAGTGGTGCGCGACCAGTCGATCAGGGAGCTGATCCCGTTCCAGCCGGTGCCCTACGACGAAGCGGTGCGCACGGCACTGCGCGAGGGCCGCGAGGCCCGGTCGGAGCACCAGTGACCAAGCCGCCCACGGACGCCCCGGGCAGGTCGGCCTGGCTGGCGGTGTCCGGCCTGACGGCGGCCGCGCTGCTGCGGTCCTCGTTCACCGCCAAAACCGGCTCGGCCCGCTTCTACCTGCTGTCGGCCAGCCTGATCGGCACCTACACGGCCGGCGCGGCGGGCGCCGCGGACCCGGTCCGCTGGCACGGCGGCGACCCGCCCGCCAGCGGCAGCCGGGGGAGCGCGGCCGGCGCGGCGCGCACGCTGGTCGTTGTCCCGGCCCTCACCGGGGCGGCCACCTTCGTCGGCTTCTACGCGATCGCCCGGCTCGCCCGCCGCCACCGCGGCCTGCGCCGCGCCATCGCCAGCGTGCTGCGCTACGTCGACGGCGGGTCCACCCCGGTGGTGGTGCTGCTGGCCGCGGGCGGCGGGCTGGCGGAGGAAATGTACTTCCGCGGCGCCCTGTGGGAGGGCCCGCACCCGCTGCGGAACACCACCCTCGCCTACGCCGCGTCGACCGCCGCGACCGGCAACCCGGCGCTGGTGCTGGCCGGCCTGGCGACCAGCGTGGTGTTCGGCTGGCAGCGGGCGGCCACCGGCGGGGTGCTCGCCCCCGCGGTCACCCACGTCACCTGGTCACTGCTCATGCTGCGCTTCCTCCCGCCCCTGTTCCGCGACCAGCGAGGACAGCGGCAACCCGGTCCGGCCGCGGCGGCGGCGCCAGGCGGCTGAGGCCGCCGGACCAGGAGCGTCCAGAAAAGTAGCCGCGTCCGTACTACCGCCCGCGATCCCGGGTAGCCGATGGTGACCAGAAAGCCCGGCGCTGAAGGAGAAGCGGATGAACCTTGGCGCGGTGCGGTGGATCCTGGCACACCTGGACAACTGGGCCTGGGTGGTCGCCGAGTACCGGGTCTGGGTGATCATCGGCGTCACCCTCGTCGGCCTGGCGGCGCCGCTGCTCGGCGCGTCCCGGCGGAACGGGCCGCGGCCGGGCGCCGCGCTGGTGGTCCGCAGCGGCGCGCTGGCGCTGGCGTTCTCCGCCGCCGTCGTCACCGTGTGCTCGCTGCTGCACTTCAGCGACCTGCGCTGGCTGCCGGCGGCCCAGCGGACGACCGCCCACCTGAGCGCCCCCGGCGGCATCTTCGGCTTCGCCAAGCCGATCGTGGCGGCGGTCAACACCGTGACCGGCGTGCCGGCCGAGGTCCGGGCCACCCAGGTATCCGTGCACACCGCGATCAGCTGCGCGCTGCTCTCCCTGGCGGCCCTCCTGCTGGTGGCCGTCACCTGGCGCCGCGCCCGGCGGGCCGAGATCAGCCAGATCGTCCGCGAGGAAATTCAGCGAACAGTCCGAACGTATGCCAGCGAATCCTGACGGGACGGATCCCGGCTACGATCCGCGTATGACGGCGCGCACGATCCGCTACCGGACGGGCAATGAGCATAATCCGTCCGACCCGTTCGGGCGCAGCGAGCTGGTGCTGCACGCCGACGGGACGGCCCGGCTCGACCACTACTTTTCCCGGCGGCGCCAGACGGGCGCCTGGACCGGCCAGGTGGACGCGGCGGCCGTGGCCGCGCTGTTGGCCGCGCTGCGGGAGGCCGGCTTCCCGGCCCCGCCGGGGCCAGGCGGGGCCCTGCCGCCCGGCGCCACGCTCCGCACGATCATCGTCGAGGCCGGCGGCGTCAGCCAGGAGGCCAGCCTGGCCTGGCACCAGGCACCGGCCCATCCCGGCTACGCGGTGGCGTTCGACATTCTCGACGGCGTGATCCGGCAGCTCAGCGGGGGCGCCGTCCCGTACCCGTCCGCTCAGCGGGCTATCGTCTCGCGCATCGCCGAGCCGGCCAGCTAGCGCGTGCGGTCGCCGCTCAAGCGGGCCCGGCCGTCGGCGAAGAACCCGGTGACGGCGGCCGCGTCCGGCAGGCCGGCCAGCGCCACGGCGGCACCGAACGGCGCGTTCCAGAACGCGTCGCCGGCCGGAGCCGACGCGACCCCGATGTAGGCGTAGGGCTCGGCGAGGAACCCGTCGCCCGGCGAGACCCCGAAGTTGGTCTCCTGCACCCGGATGGCCAGGTCGAAGTGCTCGGGCCAGAGCACCGGCGCCTGGTCCGGTGCGAAAACGCCCAGTGCCTGCTGGCCGCGGGAGAGGGCGGTCATGATGACGGCCGCCTGGTCCGGGTCCACCGTCAGCGGGTCGTCCAGTCCGACGCCGGAGCCGTCGGCGTAGGCGCCCGCGGGCGGGCCGGCCGGCACCCCGAGTTCCGCGCCCAGCTCGCGGGGAGTGCGGCCGTCGATATCGGCGATCACCACCCCGGCGCCCGCGCTGACCCGGACACCGTCCACCAGCAGCCAGGGTTCCCGGGTGGTCCCGAAGCCGCCGGGCACCACCGCCAGCCGCAGCGTGCCGGTGGCCTGGTACTGGGGGCCCGCGAGCAGCAGCTCGGCCACGCCGTGCAGGCTCCGGCGGGTTACCGCGAGATCAGCCTGGCTGGTCACGTCGTCCTCACGGGTGACAGTTTACGGCTAGCGGTCCCGGTCCTCGCCCCGGATGAGGGCGATGTCGGCCGCGGCGGCCGCCTTGATCCGGTCCATGCGCCGCCGGCGGTAACCGCCGACGCGGCGGTCACGGTTCACCAGCCGTGGCCGCCGCCGGCGCAGTACCAGCGACAGCAGCGCCGCGATGACCAGCACCGCGACCAGCAGGACGAGGCCGGTGCCGATGGTCATGCGCCACTCCGGAGATCTGCGATACCGACCCGCGCTAACGTGACAGGCAGCGGGTTCGCCTTAACACTACGCTTCGCCAGGATTCGCGGATAGAGACGGTGCATCCGGAAGCGGACTGGCCGTCGCGCGTCGGCGACGACCGCCCCGGGCCGGGTAGAACGGTGTGGGTAGCACCGTGTTCGTATCGTCCGCCGAGATCGGAGGCAGCGATGAAGGCAGTCCGCTTCAGCCGTTTCGGCGGCCCGGAGGTCCTCGAGATCGTGGACCTTGCCGACCCGCACCCGGGCCCCGGGCAGGTGCGGATCGCGGTGCGCGCGGCTGGCGTCAACCAGAGCGACTGGAAGAAGCGCCAGGGGCTGATGGACCAGGAACTGCCGCAGACCCTGGGCTACGAGGCGGCCGGGATCGTGGACGAGGTCGGGGCGCGGCGTCACCGGGGTCCGCTTCAGCCGCGGTGACGCCGGCCGCGCGCTCTACGTGCTTGACGACATCGGCCCGCTGATCGAGGCAGGCCGCTTCGCGCTCCCTCGTCCGCGCGCCTTCCCGCTGGCCGAGGTCGCGCAGGCGCAGCGGGCCAGCGAGGAAGGTGTCCCGCGGGGCAAGATCGTGCTGCTGGTGAACTGACCCGGACCAGGCGGCGCTACCGGCCCCGGTCCTCCGGCCTGCGCCGGACCGGCCAGCGGGTGAGGCTGCCGACCGGCGCGGTGATGATCCCCTGCAGGGCGTCGATCAGCCCGGCCGCCTCGTCGGCCCAGGTGGGCCTGACGGTTGGCCGGCCCGCGGCGAGGGCGCCCTCGCGCTCGGCGCAGACGAAGACGATGAGGTGCTGCATCAGGTCGGACCGGAGCTCGGTGGTCAGGTCGGCCCGGCTGGGGAAGTACTTGTCGAGCGCGTTCATGGCCTGCCAGAGGGAGTCAGACTGGGTGGCTTCCTCCTTGACGATCGGCCGCAGCCCGGGGTCGTTCATGGCCTGGGCGCACATCCGGGCGAAGTAGGACCGGGGGCCGAGGGCCGCGAACCGCTCCGTCCACGGCAGCACCAGGCAGGCCAGCAGGTCCCGCAGGCCGGGCGAGTCGTCCAGCCCGCTCAGCATCCGCACCCGGGAACGCTCCACCTCGGTGGTGAAGCGGCGGGTGATCGCGCGGACGAGGTCGTTCTTGCTGCCGAAGTGGTAGCCCGCGACCCAGTTATTGCCCTGGCCCGCCGCCTCGGCGATGCGGCGGTTGGAGGTGGCCGCGATGCCCTGCTCGGCGAACAGCCGCTCGGCCGTGTCGAGGATCAGCTCGCGGGTCGAGGTGGTCACGCTGGCGCCGCCTGGGGTGCGGGCGCCCCCTGGCTAGGGGAAACTGCCCCCGGCCCGCGGGCGGGCGGGCTGCCCGCCGCCGAGCCGCCGTCGACCGGGAGCACGATCCCGGTCACGTAGGCCGACCGGTCGCCCGCCAGGTACAGCGCCGTCTCGGCGACGTCCTCGGCCGTCCCGTCCCGGTTGAGCGGGCGCATGGCGGCCATCAGCGCCCGGGTGGCCGCTACCCGCGCCGCCGCCTCCGGGTCCTCGGTCATCGAGCTGGCCAGGAGCTGGGTCGGGATATTGCCGGGCGCGATGCAGTTGACCCGGACGTTGTACTCGGCCAGGTCGATGGCGGCGCACTTGCTCATGTGGATCACGGCCGCCTTGGACGACCGGTAGGGGATGACCGACCGGCCCGCCCGCAGGCCGCCGAGCGAGGTGACGGTGATGATCGACCCGCCGCCGTGGGCGGCCATGTGACGGCCCGCGTGCTGGGTCCCCGCCATCGGGCCGAGCAGGTTGACCGCCAGCACGCGGTTGAAGTCGGCCAGGTCGTCGTCCAGGAACCGGGTGAACATCCGCCCGGAGATGCCGGCGTTGTTCACCATCACCTGCAGCCCGCCGAAGGCGGCGACGGTGGAGTTCACCAGGTCGCCCACGTTGTCCGGGACGGAGACGTCGACCTGCTCGAACACCGCCGCCGGGCCGAGGCCGCGGGCCAGCTCGGTGCCCCGCTCGGCGTCCAGGTCGGCGATGACGACGCGGGCGCCCTCGGCCACGAACCTGGTGGCGATCGCGCGGCCGATGCCCGCGGCCCCGCCGGTGACGATGGCGACCCGCCCGTCCAGCTCGCTGCTGCTCACTCGCCCGCCTCCCGCCAGTGCCCGGTCACCAGGTGACCGGCAGACTGTACACCCCGTAGGCCAGCCCGTCCGACTTGAACTGGACCTCTTCGATGGTCGTGGCCAGCCGCAGGGTGGGCACCCGGCGGTACAGGGTGCCGAACACCACCTGCAGCTCGACCCGGGCGAGCTGCTGGCCGATGCACTGGTGCAGGCCGTAGCCGAAGGCGTGGTGGTCCGCGGCGGGCCGGCTCAGGTCGAGGACATCGGGGTCGGGGAAGGTCCGCGGGTCCCGGTCGGCCGAGGCGAGCTCGATGATGATGCCCTCGCCGGCCCGGATGGTCTGGCCGGCGATCTCGATGTCTCCGGTCGCGATCCGCCGCTGGCCCCCGTGGATGATGGTGAGGTAGCGCAGCAGCTCCTCCACCGCGTTGGCGATCACCTTGGGGTCGTCGGCCGCTTGCAGGATGGCGAGCTGGTCGGGGTGCTCGAGCAGCGCCAGGGTGGCCAGCGCGATCATGTTCGCGCTGGTCTCATGGCCGGCGATGAGCAGGCCCTGGCCCATCGAGGAGGCTTCCGAGGCCGAGATCTCCCCGTCGTTGACCCGCTTGGCCAGGTCGGAGATGACATCGTCCGCGGGCTCGGCCGCCCGGCGGCGGACCAGGCCGGTGAGGTACTCGGCCTCCCGCCGGTAGCCCGCCATCGCGTCCTCGCCGGTCGCGTCCCGCTTCATGCCGGCCGCCGCGTTCTCCTGGAAGAAGCCGCGGTCCTCGTACGGCACGCCCAGGATGTGGCTGATCATCAGCGTGGGCAGCGGCAGCGCGAGCGCCTCGACCAGGTCCACTGGCTTCGGCCCGGCCAGCATCTGGTCAATCAGGTCGTCGGTCATCTGCTGCACGACCGCGCGCATGCCGTTGACCCGCTTGAAGGTGAACGGCGCGGTCATCATCCGGCGGAACCGGGTGTGGGCCGGCGGGTCGGTGTTGAAGACCGAGTCGGGGCGGTGCACGGAGATCGCCGCCATGCCCGCGTGCCAGTGCGGGAAACCGGGGAGGCGGTCGTTGACGCTGACCCGGGGATCGGACAGCAGGGCCTTCTGCTCGGCGTGGCCGGTGATGATCCACGGCGTGCTGCCGTCCCAGATCCGCACCCGGGAAACCGGGTGGTGCTCGGCCGCCTCCCGCAGCGGCGGCGGCGGGTCGAAGGGGCAGCCCGCTGCCCGCTCCATCGGGAAGAACGGCGGCATCAGCCGTGTACCTCGATCACTTGCGCGGGGCAGGCCCGGGCCGCGTGCCGTACCCCCTCCTCGTCGGCCGGGTCGGGGAAGTCTTTCAGCAGGACGACGACGCCGTCCTCCTCGCGCTGGTCGAATACCCCGGGCGCAGCCGCGACGCACTGACCTGCCGCGATGCATTTCTCCTGGTCGATCACGACGTCCATGGACGGTTCTCCTTCATGCCGACGGTGCCAGTCCGGGTGCCCGTGGCGACGGTAACCCGAGCCAGCCGGTTAAGTCAATTGATTGATCTTCAATCAATTGACCTTGCACAGGCAGGCATCAGCGTGCCGGATTAAGTCACATGGTTGACACGGGCCAGCTCTGGTGCTCCACTCACCGACATGAGTACTCCGACCGAAGCGAGCACGTTCTACCCGCCCGAGGGGTTCGGGGCGCCCAAAGACCGCCAGCCCTCCGGGGCCGGCCCGGTCGGGCTGCCGCCTGGCACGCAGGTGTTCTCCGCCGACGATCACATCTCGCTGGCCGACGACATCTTCTACGAGCGGCTGCCCGCCTCGATGCGAGACAAGGCGCCGCGTATCTGGTACCGGGACGGTGCCTACGAGCTGGGCGCGATGGGCAACTCGTTCCTGCCCGACGCGTTCACCCAGGTGCTGATGCAGTACGACCCGCTCCCGGGGTCGAGCACGGCTGACCTGGACGCCCGGCTCGACCAGCTCGCCGCGGACGGCGTCTCCCGGGAACTGGCCTTCCCCAACGCGCTGCTCGCGCTGCTGCACTACCCGGACAAGGAGATGCGCGAGGCGTGCTTCCGTGTCTACAACGAGTACATCGCCGAGCTGCAGGAGCGCGGCAGCGGCCGCTTCTACGGGGTCGGGCTGATCAACTGGTGGGACAGCGCGGGGGCCGCGCGGACCCTGGCCGAGCTGAAGTCGCTCGGCCTGAAGACGTTCCTGATGCCGCTGTCGCCGGGCAAGGATGACGACGGCAAGCCGATCGACTACGCCAGCACCGCGATGACGGGTGTCTGGGACGCGATCGAGGAGGCCGGCGTCGCCGTCTCCCACCACATCGGCGAGGTCGTGTCCGGGCCCTGCGAGGTCAACCCGCTCCTGGTCGGGATGCTGGTCCAGGTCGCCTCGTTCCGTGACATGTTCGGCAAGTACGTGTTCGCCGGGATACTCGACCGGCACCCGGGCCTGCGGATCGGCTGGTTCGAGGGCGGGATCAACTGGGTGGCGGCCGCGCTGCAGGACGCCGAGCACCTGATGGCGTCCTACCGGCACATGCTGACCCGGCCGGTCGAGCGCGACGCCAGGCATTACTGGAACAGCAACATGTACGCGTCGTTCATGGTCGACCCGCTCGGGCTGGAGCTGATCGACCAGATCGGCCCGGACCGGGTCATGTGGTCCTCCGACTTCCCGCACAACGAGAGCACCTTCGGCTACTCCGCCAAGTCGCTGGCATCGGTCGTCGACGCGGTCGGGCCGCAGCGGGCAGAGAAGATCGTCAGCTCCAACGTGCAGACCTTCCTCGGGATCTAGGCACTCGGCGAGAGGACAAGCCCATGACCACCGCTGTGCGGTCGCCGCTGACCGCCATGCATATCCCCGACCGGCCGGACATCGCGCGCATGCGGCGCGAGACCGGCCAGCGGCTGCGGGACTCGATGGCCCGCAACGGCGCCGACGTGCTGCTGCTGCTCGGCAACAGCAACGTCGCCTACGCCACCGGCGTGAGCTGGCCGCTGGGCGACTCCGGGCTGGCGCACGTGGACCGCCCGGTCGCGGTGGTGCTGGCCGACGACCCGGTGCCGCACCTGTTCATGCCGTTCCGCGAGGGGGCGGCGGCGGACGTGAACCTGCCCGCGGATCACCTCCACGGCCCGGTGTACCTCGAGTACGACGAGGGCGTGTCGGTCTTCGCCGCCAAGCTGGCCGACCTGGTGAACGACGGCGCGGTGATCGCCGTCGACGAGCTCACCGGCGCCATGCGCCGCCAGCAGCCGAAGCTGTTCCCGGCCGAGCGCCCGGCCGGCGCGGCCGGCATCGTGGCCGGCGCCAAGCGGCTCAAGACCAGGGACGAAGTGGCCTGCATGCGCCGGGCGATCAAGATCACCGAGGAGGCGATCAACGACGTCCGCAGCGCGCTCGCGCCCGGTGTCCGGCAGGTCGACCTGTCCGGGCGGTTCGTGCGGCGCGCGTTCGAGCTCGGGGCCACCGCCAACATCCTCGACCCGATCTGGCAGGTGATGCCGGCCAGCCGGGCCGAGGGGGCGTGGACCATCCACGGCGACCTGGCGCTGCCGCTGCTGACCACCGAGCGTGAGCTGGCCCGCGGCGACGTGCTCTGGATCGACGTGAGCGTCAGCTGGGGCGGCTACTGCTCCGACTTCGGCCGCACCTGGATCGTCGGCCAGGACCCGTCGCCCCGCCAGCAGGCGCAGTTCCGCCGCTGGCAGGAGGTAATCGACGCGGTCCGGGCGGTCGTCCGGCCCGGTGCCACCGGCGCCGAGCTGACCAAGGCCGCGATCGAGGCCTACGGCGACGGCACCAGGCCGTGGGTCAAGCACTTCTACCTCGGTCACGGCCTCGGGGTAGACGCGGCCGAGATGCCCTTCGTCGGCACCGACCTCGGCGACCAGTTCGACCAGTCCGTGGTGCTCGAGTCCGGCATGGTCCTCGTCCTTGAACCGATCGCCTGGGAGGACGGGACCGGCGGCTACCGCAGTGAGGAAGTAATGCTGATCACCGATGACGGCTACGCCCAGTTCACCGACTACCCCTACGCCCCCTATGGCGACTGAAGTCCTGCCAGACAGCACCGCGCTCCGCTTGGGTCGGCGGGAGCGGGCACTGGCCCAGATGAAGGCCCACGACCTCGACGTCCTCGTGCTCGGGCGCACCGCTAACGTGCGCTACGTGACCGGCGCGACCACCCTCTGGACGGCCGGCACCAGCTCGTTCGGCCCGTCCTGCATCCTGGTCCGCTCGACCGGGGCCATCCACCTGCTGAGCACCTGGGACGAGGGGGTACCGGAGGACATTCCCCGGGAGAACCTGTTCGGCCTGACCTGGAACCCGATGAACACCATCGAGGTGCTGCGGCGCATCGAGGGGACCGCCGACGCCCGCCGGGTCGGCACGGACGCCATGTCACCCGGCTTCGCCGAGCTGCTGCCGCTCGCCTTCCCCGCCGCCGAGCTGGTCGACGGCGAGGAGGCGATGCGGGCCGCCCGCCGGATCAAGACGCCGGAAGAGCTGCTGCCGCTGCGCCAGGCGGTCGCCGTGGCCGAGGCCAGCCTGGCCCGGGCGGTGGCCGACCTGCGACCCGGGGTGACCGAGAAGGCGCTGGCCGGGGCGCTGCTGGAGGCGGCCGCGGTGGCCGGGGTGACCACCCCGGCGGTGCAGGACGCGGCCTGGATCACCAACCGCAACCACCCCTGGCGGCGGGTCGGCGGCGACGGCCGGGTGGCGACCGGCGACCTGGTCGCGTTCATGGCCGGGGTCGTCGCCCACGGCTACATCGCCGAAGTCGGCCGGACGTACCCGGTCGGCGGCGACGGAACTCGCGCGGCCGGGCTGACCAGCCGCTGCGACCGGCTCTGGGACCGGCTGACGGCGGCCTGCCGCCCCGGCGCCCGGGCCAGCGCCCTGCTCGACGCCTACCGGGACGCGGGCGAGGAGCTGCCGCCGATGCCGGTCGCGCGCGGGCTCGGCCTCGGCTTCGACCCGCCGGTGGTGACCGCCGGGCTGCCGGCCACCGCGTACCAGGAGCGGATCGAGCCGGGCATGGTGCTCGCGCTGACCGGCTACGTCTGGGAGGCGGGGGCCGGCGCGGTCTTCCGGCGCGACACGGTCCTGATCACCGACGACGGCCCGGAGCCGCTCTCCGCTGACTCGATCTGAGGAGTGCCCGTGACTGAGACCGACCCGAAGCCGGAAGAGATCGTCCGGTACCAGAAGGACCCCGAGACCCGGATCGCCACCATCACGTTCGAGCCGGCCGGAGCGGCTGAACGCGCCGACCGCCGCCGCCCGGCGGTACTACGCCGAGCTGCTGCACCGTGCCAACATCGACGACGAGGTGAAGGTGCTGGTGGTCCGCGGCCTCGGCCGCGACTTCGGCAGCGGGGTGGACCTGCCCGAGTTCATGGCCAAGCTGAACAGCGAGGACGAAGCCATCCGGCTGGCCGAGTACGAGCTGGAGCCCGACGACGGCGTGCGGCTGCCGCCCGCGGCCTCGTTCCGGTCGGGCGCGCAGCTAACCCAGTGGTTCGCCAGCCCGCGCGGCGGCTGCCGCAGCCTGCAGGAGTTCAAGAAGATCAGCATCGTCGAGGTGCAGGGCTACTGCTACGGCTGGCACTTCTACCAGGCGGGCGACGCCGACCTGGTGATCGCCTCCGACGACGCCCTGTTCGGGCACGCCTCGTTCCGCTACCAGGGCTGGGGCCCCCGCATGTGGACCTGGGCGCAGACCATGGGCCTGCGCAAGTTCCAGGAGATGGTCTTCACCGGCCGGCCGTTCACCGCCGCCGAGATGTACGACTGCAACTTCATCAACAAGGTCGTGCCGCGGGACCAGCTCGAGGCCGAGACCGCCAAGTACGCCCTCGCCTGCGCCCGCAACCGCCCGACCGACACCGTCTTCCAGCAGAAGCTCTTCTTCGAGCTGTACAAGCAGTTCCAGGGCGAGCAGTTCGGCTCGATACTGAGCGGCCTGTTCGAGTCGCTCGGCCACTACGCCCAGCCCGACGGCGCGGGCTTCGGGCTCAACCGGGACGTACTGGACCAGGGACTGGCCAAGTCGGTCAAGGAGAACGACGCGCAGTTCCCGCCCGACTTCCGGCTCAGCCGCTCCGGCCGCCGTCAGCCCGAGTAGGGAGGTTCCATGCCGGAAAGCACCGCCACCGCGCCGCTGACCGGCTGCCGGGTAGTCGACCTGAGCAGCGGTATCGCCGGCGCCTACTGCACCCGGCTGCTGGCCGACGGCGGGGCCGACGTGGTCAAGGTCGAGCCGCCAGCGGGCGATCCCATGCGCCGCTGGTCGGCCGCTGGCGCGGACATCCCGGCCGGCCGTGACGCGCCGCTGTTCAGCTTCCTCGCCGGAGGCAAGCGCAGCGTGGTCATCGGGCCGGAAGGCGAGCAGCCCGGGGCCGCCCTCGATGACCTGCTGCGACGCGCGCAGCTGGTGATCTGGTCCCGCGACCCGGCCGCCGGGGCCGGCCGCACCCCGCAGTCGCTGCTGGCCGCGCACCCGCACCTGGTTGTCGTCGCCATAACCCCGTTCGGCCTGGACGGCCCGTGGTGCGGCCGGCCGGCCACCGAGTTCACCGTGCAGGCCTGGTCGGGCGGGATCGTGGGACTGGGCCGGGGGGCGCCCGACCGGGCCCCGGTGCACGTCGGCGGGCAGGTCGGGGAGTGGCTGGCCGGGGCCTACGCCGCGGCCGGCGCCCTGACCGCGCTGCGGCAGGCGCGGCCGGGCGGCCGGGGGCAGCTAGTCGACTTGTCGATGCTCGAGGTCGACGTGCTCGGCCTCACCTATTACCCGGTCACCTTCTTCGAGATGCTTGGCCGGCCGTGGCGCAGCGAGCGCTCGCTGTTCCTCCCCGGCGTCTCGGCCGCCAAGGACGGCCTCGTCGCCATCGGCTGCGGCACCGCCCAGCAGTGGTTCGACCTGTGCGCCATGGTCGGTCACCCGGAGTGGATCGAGCCGGACAAGCCGCTGCGCCTGGGCGAGGCCGCGCAGCGGGCCGCGCCCCAGCTGCGGGAGTGGATCGGCGCCCGCACGGTCGATGAGATCCGGGAGCTCGCCTCCGCCTTCCGCATCCCCAACGCGCCGGTCAGCAACGGTGCCACGGTGACCGAGCTGGCCCACTTCCGGGAGCGGGAGGTGTTCCGGCCCAACCCGCGCGACCAGTTCCCGCAGCCGCGGCCGCCCTTCCGGCTGCGGCCGGACGTGCTGCGCCCGGCCGAGCCCGCGCCCCGGCTGGGCGAGCACCCGGCCCCCTGGCCCGCGCTGCCCGCGGACGGCAACGGCGGGCCGGGGCAGTCAGCGGCCCCCGTTCGGGAGACTGGCCTGCCGTACGCCGGGCTGCGAGTGCTCGACCTGACCGCCTTCTGGGCCGGGCCGTCGGCCACCCACTTCCTGGCGATGCTGGGCGCGGAGGTGATCCACGTGGAGTCCGTCACCCGGCCGGACGGGGCGCGGCTCATCGCCGGGATCCCGGTCACCGAAGACCAGTGGTGGGAGAAGTGCCCGATCTTCGCGGCGCTGAACACCAACAAGAAGGGCATAACAATCGATTTTCAGTCCGAACGGGGGCGTGGTGTCCTCCGCAGGCTCATCGCCACCTGCGACGTGCTGGTCGAGAACTACACGCCGCGGGTCCTCGACCAGATCGGGCTCGACTACCCGGGCGTGCGGGCGCTGCGGGAGGACATCATCATGGTCCGCATGCCGGGCTTCGGCCTCACCGGGCCGATGCGCGAGAACCCCGCGTTCGCCTACGTCATCGAGGACGCGGCCGGCCTGACCTGGCTGACCGGGTACCCGGACGACAACCCGGTCGAGCCCTACTCGCTTGGCGACCCCAACGCCGGCCTGCACGCGCTCAACGGTCTGCTGCTGGCGCTGGAGCACCGGCGCCGCACCGGCGAGGGCATGCTGGTGGAAGCGGCCATGGTAGAGGCCGCGATCAGCATCGCGGCCCAGCAGCCGATCGAGTACGGCGCGTTCGGCGCGGTGCTGCAGCGGGACGGGAACCGCGGGCCCCTCGCCGCCCCGCAGAACCTGTACCTCTCGGCCGACACCGACGAGTTCGGGCGGCTGGACGCCTGGGTGGCGGTCGCGGTCGCCACCGATCAGCAGTGGGCCGCGCTGGCCGGCCTGATCGGCCGCCCGGACTGGGCGGCCGATCCCGCCCTGTCCACCGCGGCGGGCCGGCGGGCCAGCCAGGACCTGATCGACGCGCAGCTCAGTGCCTGGTGCGCCACCCGCACCGGGGACGAGATCGTGGACTCGCTGTGGGACGCGGGGGTGCCGGTGGCCAAGGTGCTCCAGCCGCACCGGCAGGCCGAGCTGCCCCAGCTGCGGGCACGCGGCTTCTTCGAGGAGGTCGGGCACCCGGTCGCCGGGTCGGCCCGGCTCAGCACCCTCCCGATGCGGCTGTCCGGCGGGCCCGCCCGCATCCACCGGCAGCCCGCGCCGCTGCTAGGCCAGCACAACCGCGAGGTGCTTGGCGACCTCGGCCTCACCGAGGCCGAGATCGCGGAGCTGGAAGCGGACGGAATCCTCGGCCGCGCGCTGCGGGCCAGATAGCCATCCCGGGAGGCACGATGCTAAATCTCCGCTCACCACCGCAACCGTTAGGCTGGACAGCGTGAGTCAACTCAAGCGATCCTCCGGGCGCCCGGCTTCCACCGCGGAAGGAGCGGGACAGGCCGGGAAGCTCATTCTGGACGCGGCCGAATGGCTCTTCGCGGAACACGGGATTTCCGCGGTTTCCAATCGCCAGATCGGCGCCGCGGCGGGCCAGGGAAACACGTCGGCGGTCGGTTATTACTTCGGCTCAAAGGACGAGTTGATACGCGCTCTTATTCGCCGCTTCGAAGAAGAAGTCTCGGTGCTGCGCGGCGCTATGCTAAGCCAGCTTGGTAATTCTCCTGAACTGCGTGACTGGATCGGGTGCCTGGTGCTGCCCTACACCGACAACCTGGCCGCCAGGAAGCCGCCGAGCTGGTACGCCCGGCTGAACGCGCAGATCAAGGCCGACCCGGGGCTGCGCGAGATGTCACTAGAAGAAGCCGCCACGCCATCGTATCGGCAGGTCATCGCCGGTCTGGAGCAGGCCGCGCCGGAGCTGCCGGCCGCGGTCCGCGACGAGCGGGTCAAGCTGGCGGGCCACCTCATCGTCCAGGCCTGCGCGGACTACGAGAGCTCGCTGGCCGACGGCGTGCCGGTGCGCGGCAGGACCTGGCGAAAAATTGGCGCGGCGCTAGTCGACGCACTCGCCGGGTTTTGGTCCGCCCCTGTTTCCGGCTAGCCGGGCAGCTAGTTAGCGGCTCGCGCGGCCGCAATAAAAATTTATCCGCCGATTGTCGTCTTGATGGTTCCATCCGGCAATTAGGAAATTACTATGACTGACATGACGGACATTATTTCGCGGGAACCGCTCACGGCTGTCCCGTCGAGCATGGTGGACCGGGTCGTCTTGATCCTCGGCGTATTCGAGGATTCGGCCGAGGCCCTGACCGCCGGGCAGATCAGCGTGCGCAGCGGGCTTCCCCGCTCCTCCGTCCACCGGATACTGCAGCAGCTCGAGGGCGCGCGCTGGCTGCGCCGCCAGGACCACGGCTACACCCTGGGCCTGCGCGTGTTCGAGATCGGCAGCCTGGTGGTGCACCGCAGCCGGATCGCCGAGGCCGCCCGGCCCGTCGTCCAGACGCTCAGCGAGCGCACCGGCCACGTGGTCCACCTCGCCGTCCTCGACCAGCAGGACGTGGTGTACCTGGACAAGGTCGGCGGCGGGCTCGCGCGGGCGCTGCCTTCACGCGTCGGCGGGCGGCTGCCCGCGCACTGCACCGCCCTCGGCAAGGCCCTGCTGGCCTACTCGCCCCCCGCCGTGATCAGCCAGTACCTGGCGGGCGGGCTGCGCCGGCGGACCGAGGCCAGCCTCGCCCGCCCGGCCGCCCTGGCCGCGGCGCTGCCGTCGATCCGCGACGCCGGCTACGCGGCCGAACGGGACGAGGCGGTGCCCGGGATCGGCTGTGTCGCCGCGCCGGTCCGCAGCCCCGACGAGGTGGTCGCCGCGGTCTCCGTCTGCGGGCCCGCCGACCGGGTGAACACCGCCAGTCATGAGCTCAGGCACCAGGTCATCCAGGCGGCGGCGGACATCTCCCGCAGCCTCCCCGGTTACCGCTGAGTCGCGGTCGAGCCGATGACGTGCTGGGCGGCGATGTAGCCGAAGACCGCCGTGTTGGCGATGCTGGCGCCGGCCCCCGGGTACGTGCGCCCGAAGACCGTAGCGGCCATGTTGCCCGCCGCGTAGAGCCCGGGGATCGGCTGGTCGCCGGTATCGAGGACGCGGCCGTGCTCGTCGCAGACCACGCCGCCCATCGTCCCGACGTCTCCCGGGTTGATCGGCACCGCGTAGAACGGCGGGGCGGCGATCGTGCCGACCGACGGGTTCGGCTTGTGCGCGTGGTCGCCCAGGTGCCGGTTGTACTCCGAGCTGCCCCGCCGGAAATCCGGGTCACGGCCCACGGCCGCGCCCTCGTTGAACCGAGTCACGGTTTCGCTCAGGGCCCGCGGTTCGACGCCGATCAGCCGGGCCAGGTCCTCGATCGTGCCCGCCTGCTTGATCTTGCCCTCGGCGAGCCACTGCCGGGGGATGCGCCCCGGGATCGCCCGGGCGAGCTGCCGCAGCGGCGGCATCGTGTTGACCCACGGCACCGACCGGCGGTAGGCGTCGTCGAAGATCAGCCAGCTCGGCACCGCGTCGTTGGCGTACATCGCCCGGCCGACCTCGACGTAGGAGTTGGACTCGTTGACGAACCGCTTGCCCGCGGCGTTCACGAAGATGGTGTGCGGGTAGTCGCGGGCGATCGTCAGGCTGGAGGCGCCCATCTCACGCGGCGGCGTCGGCAGCCAGATCGCCTCGTCCATGTACGCGGTCTTGGCGCCGAGCGCGATGGCGGCCGCGAGCACCTCGCCGGTGTTACCCGGATTGCCGATCGACCAGCTGCCGTCGTTGCGCTGGGTGTCCCCGGTGTACTTGAGCCGCATCTCGCTGTTGCGCTCGAACCCGCCCGCCGCCAGCAGCACCCCGTGGCGCCCGCGGACCAGCGCCGGCTCGCCGTCCCGGGAGGCGCGCACGCCGGCCACCCGGCCGTCCTCCACCACCAGCTCCTCCACCGCGGTGTTGAGCCAGATGGGCACGCCCGCGTCAAGCAGCAGCTTGGTCATCTGGCCGGCGAACGACATGCCGTTGGTGAACAGGTCTTTTCCCCGCAGCCGGGACAGGTACGTCCGCAGCACTACCCGCGCGGTGAGCGCGAAGGCGGGCAGCGAGCGGGCCCAGGCGAACAGGCTGTGGATCTCGAGGGTGGTGACGGCCAGGCCGACTCCCTTGCCCAGGCCCGGGTTGATCCGCGTGCGCCACTCGCCGAGCTGCCGGCCGTCCCACGGGACGCCCTCGACCGACCGGCCGCTGGCCTTGCCGCCGGGGTAGTTGTCGTAGTAGTCCGGGTAGCCCTTGCACAGGAACAGTCGCAGCCCCTGATGCTGCAGGAAGGAGATCATGCGGGGGCCCGCGGCGAGGAACGCGCGGCGGCGCGCGGCCGAGGACGGCTGGTCCGGGTCACCGATCACGGCCTGCAGGTACTCCAGGCCGTCGGCGGCGGAGTCCTCGATCCCGGCCGCCTGCTGCAGCGGGTTGCCGGGAATCCAGAGCATGCCGCCCGACATGGCGGTGGACCCGCCGATAAAGGCCTGCTTCTCCACGATCACCGGGCGCAGCCCGGCCGCCCGGGCCGCCAGCGCGGCCACCAGCCCGCCGCCGCCGCTGCCGACTATCACCAGGTCAAAGGGCTCATCCGCATCCGCCATGAGCCCATCGTCACAGCCCGCGACCCGGCCCGGCACCGGCCTGACCGCTGACCGGGACAGCGATCAGCCGCGGGATCAGGTCGATGAGGAACGCGAGCGCGAGCACCGTCCCGGTGCCGAGGGCGATGCCGCCCACCGCGTCGGTGCAGTAGTGCCAGCGCAGGCCCACGACCCCGACCGCCACCCCGGCGGTGGCCGCGCAGGCGGCGGCAACCAGCCCGGCCCGGGCTCGCCGGGTCGCGGCCCGCTGGGCCGGGTCATGCAGCAGCACGCCGAGGACCGTCGCCAGCGTCATGACCGACGCGGCGTGACCGCTCGGGTAGGAAAGCTGACCGAGGTGCGACCGGCCGAACAGGTGCTTGAGCACCGCGTCGTCCGCGAACGCGGTGACCGGGACGGCGCACGCCGCGAGCACCGCCCCGTTCGGCCGCCGGGCGACCAGGCAGCCGACGGCGATGGCGACGCTGACCGCGATGAGCGGCCCGGTCGACCCCGGCCGGGCCAGCCAGGGCAGCACGCCCTGGTGACCGCGGAACGAGGCGATCACCGCGCTGTCGACGGCGGAATCGAACCGGTCCGGCCGTGCCTGGTCACGGAACAACAGCCCGAGGGTGACGAGGACGGTCACGCACCCGGCCAGCAGCGGCCACGCCCGGGTGCGCCGGGCGTCCCGCAGCAGCGACCTGCCGCCGTACGGCATCGTCCCTCCCCGGTCCCGGGTGCCGCGCCGCTCTACAGGACGGGGCCGCGGGGGGCCACCTCGAGGGTGGCGACGCCCCGCCCGTAGAGGACGACCAGCCGGTTGCCGTGCAGGCAGCGCAGCGTGCCGTCGCCAGCCGCGAGGGTCGAGATGGCGTGCTCCACGGCCTCCTCGGGGGTACCGCCCTCGGTGGTGTAGGTGACGTCCAGGTACTCGCCACTGATCAGGCGGATGCGTAGCACGATCTCGGTCATGATCAGGCACTTTAGACCCAAGCCGGCCGATGACCAAGTTCGGAGCGGTGACGGAGCTGACCCGCGCGGACAGCTGGCTGGGGTGGAGTCTGCTGGCCGCGCGGGCGTTTAGGGTGGCCGTAAGGGCTCGCGAGTCCCGAGCGCACGACGGTGATCGTCAGCGGGGTGCCTGACTGGACGCGGCGCGGTTCGGGACCTGAGGGGTTGCTCGAAGCCATGCTTATTAGTCACCCGGGGGGCTCGTCCGGCAAGCCGGCCGGGCCCCCGGCTTCGTCACCCCGCAAGCGGGCGATTACCTTCAGGCGAAGTCGCTTGCGCCCAGACGAAGCGGCAAGTCGGCCGGCTTGCCGGCCGGCCCCCGACGGGTGACTAATAAGCATGGCATCGAGCAACCCCCCGCGTCCCGAACCGCCCACGCCCAGCCCGGCTGTGAGTCCGCCCCTGATCAAGAGGACGACAAGGAGATCAGCTGGCTGCTAGCCGCCGCCCTCATCGAGACCAGGCGGCATCGCGCCCCACGTCCCCGGGACGAGGTCGAGGGAACACTGGCCGAGATGACCGTAGAGCGCGGCGCGGGAACGATCACGCGGGCTGCCCTCGGGTTGGCCGACATCGCCGCGGCCCTGCTAGAGGTCTGCGCGGACTCACTCGTGGAACCGCCCGAGACCGTGCTCCGCGACGTCCTGGCCGTTCTCCGCGACAATGGCTGAGGAGGCGCCGCTCAGCCGCGCAGTGTCAGGCTAGGAGTCACCCCGTACCGCCTGCGGTAGGCAGAGGTAAAGCTGCCCGGGTTAGCCCAGCCCCAGCGGCGGGCTGTGGCCGCCACTGTCAAGCCGGCGGCTGGGTCGCCGTCCTGGAGCTCCCGGTGGGCCTGCTCGAGCCGGACCTGGCGCAGGTAGCCCGTCACGGTCATGTCATGGTGACGGCGGAACGCGTACTGAAGCGCGCGCGGCGTCACCCCGGCAGTCTCGGCGATCTCGGACAGCGAGACAGCCCGTCCCGCGTTGGCATGGATGAAGGCGGTGGCTCGGCGCACCGTCGCCGGCGGCGCCCAGGGCGGACCCGGCGCCTGAGCCACGCTTGCCGCCGTGCTGGGGAAGACCTCAAGGACCGTTGCGGCGGCCATCCGGGTCATCTCGTGCGCAAGGATAGGGCTGATTGCCGGTTCCTGATCATCAAGCAGCTGCCCGCGAATGAACGCGGCGGCCCGAGACCATCGCGCGCCCGCATTCCGGGACAGCGGGGCGATCGACTCGATGCGCGCGGAGCTCGCGGCCAGGCCGAGCCGCTCCTCGGCGAAGTCGGCCAGGAACTGCCTTGGGATGCGAACGAGCGAGTACGCGAAGTCGCGCAGGTCGGCTTTGAAGGGCTCGCCGCTCGGCAGGAGGACCGCATCCCCGGGGACGAAGCGCAGCTGCTCCCGATCCCGGATGAACGCGCCTTTCCCGCTCAGGACGACGAGCGCCAGGTAATCCTCCGGCCCGCTGGCCTGCGCGAAGTACTCAAAGCCGCGGTACCGGGCGACCGACACTTCCAGCGGGCCCGCGGCCGCCGACCGGATTCCCGCATCGACGCGGGACGGCGCTGGGCACCGGAACCATGCCTTGTGCTCGACATACTGCCGGTTGATCAGGGCAGCCATCACGTCCATTTCCCTGGTGGCCAGCTGGTCCCGTTGCACGGCGATTTTCCGGGTTCCTGATCCGCTGCCCATAACGTGAACCTCCGCCCGCATCGTCCGCTCAGCCTGCCTGAGACGATATCCGCAGCATGGCGCTCCGCCTCACGGCCCGGAGTACTTACCCTGGAAGTCACCCGGCCCGGCGGTGCGGGGACCGTCCAAGCGCCTGCCCTCAAGGTCCGGGGATCACGACGTCGGCACGGTCCGCCAGGAGCTGCCGTTCCAGAACTCCGCGGTCCCCGGTGAGAGGGCGACGCAGCTAGTGGCGGACAGGCAGCGGACCTGGATGAAGTACCCCGGGGTGCCGCCGGTGAACGGCACGTTGTCGCCCGCCCACTGCTTGCCGTTCCACCGCTCGACGAACTGGGAGCGGCCGAGGGCGACGGAGTTGGCGAGGTTGCCGACGGCGAGGCAGAAGCTGGCCGAGGAGCAGGACACCGACTGGTCCCGCGGGTCGCCGAAGTCGACCGCGGTCACCGGGTAGTCCTGGGTCCAGGTCTTGCCGTTCCAGTGGTCGATCAGCGAGCCCTGCTCGTCGGTGTCCCCGCCGGCCGCGAAGCAGCTGGTCGCGGTCGGGCAGGACACGTCCCACAGCAACTGGGTGCTGGTTGTCGGCGGCCGGGTGGCGGCCCAGGCGGTGCCGTTCCACCGCTCCACCAGCGATCCCGACTTGTCGTCGCCGGCCGCGACGCACATGCTCGCCGTCGCGCACGAGACCGCGTACAGGATGGCGTCGCTGCTGCCGTGCGGCGCCGTCGCGGGCTGCTGCGCCCAGGCCTTGCCGTTCCAGTGCTCGACCAGCACGGTCCGGCCGCTGCCCTTGGGCAGGTAGCTGCCGGCCGCGTAGCAGCTGGAGACCGACGGGCAGGAGACCGAGGTGAGCTGGGAGCCGGAGCCGGGGGCGGCCGCCTTGGCGACCGACCAGCTCTTCCCGTTCCACAACGCGGCGATCGCGTAGGACGACCCGGTGGCCGGCTGGGCCTTGCCCACCGCGATGCACGGGTGGTTGTCCGGGCAGGCGACGCCGTTCAGCCGCGCGCTGACGGTCCCGGCCGGCTTGGCCACCGCGATCCGGGTCCAGGCGGTGCCGTTCCAGTTCTCCGCGAACAGGTCGGTCGGGCGGTCCGGGTTGCTGTCGCCGACGGCGACGCAGTGGGTGACGGACCGGCAGGCCAGCGACGTCAGCGCGGCCGGGGGAGGGGTGACGTTAGCCGCGGGCGGTGCGGCCGAAACGGTGAACGCGAGCCCGGCCGCCGCGACCAGCGCCGCCGCCCCGCCTCGGGTCAGCAGTGAGCCCAGCCCCCGCCTCGCCGTCATGATGACGCTCATGTGCCCCTCCGTGCATCAGTGATGACTGAAAGTAACTATCACAGCCGGGCGGTGATCGGGGGGAGGCCGCCCGCGGCGGCTGAGGCTAGGCCCGATCTGAAGCAGAACGGGTGGCGGCACCTCAGCTAACCTTGACTGCACGGCGCCGGCGACGGAGGGCAAGCCATGGAGTACCTCGTGACCATGACCACCCGGGTCCCGGCCGGAACGCCCGCACAGGCGGTGGACGACGTCCGCGCCAGGGAGGCCGCTCATTCCCGCGAGCTGGCGGCCCAGGGCCACCTGCTACGGCTGTGGCGCCCGCCGCTCGCGCCCGGCGAATGGCGCACGCTCGGCCTGTTCGCCGCGGCCGATGCCACGGCGCTGGAGGAGGTCCTCGCCTCGATGCCACTGCGCGTGTGGCGCACCGACCAGGTCACCGCGCTGGCGCCGCACCCCAATGACCCGGCGGACCCCGCCCCCCGGCGGGAGCCCGAGTTCCTGACCACGTTCCAGGTCGAGTTCCCGGACGGCACGCCCGCGGGCGACGCCGACGCCGCCCGCGCCCGCGAGGCCGTGCGCGCGCGGGAACTGGCCCGCCAGGGACACCTGCTGCGGCTGTGGGCGCTGCCGGAACCGGATCAGGCGCTGGGCCTGTGGCAGGCCGCCGACGCCGCCGCGATGCAGGCGATCACGGACTCGCTGCCGCTCGCCCCCTGGATGACCACGCGGGTGACGCCGCTCAGCCCGCACCCGAGCGACCCAGCAGCCGGCCGCTGAGCGGGGCGCGCGATGCCGTGGTCAGGAGCTGAGGAGCTGCTGGCCGCCGTCGATGTCGTAGGTCCCGCCGGTCAGCGCGGTGTTGGCCATCAGGTGCACGGCGAGCGCGGCGACGTCGGCCGGCCCGACCACCCGCCGGATCGGCAGGGTGTCGCGGAGCTGCGCCCGGCGGGCGTCCAGCTCCCCGCCCAGCAGCGACGCCGACAGCGGGGTGTCCACGAACCCGGCCGCGATCAGGTTCACCCGGACCGGCGCCACCTCGACCGCGAGGTTGGCGATCAGCGCGGGCTGGGCCGCGGTGACCGCCGCGATCAGCGACAGGCCGGGTCCGCGGGACCGGCCGCCGGTGCCGCCCATGAACAGCAGGGTGCCGCCAGGCCGGACCAGGCCGGCCGCGTGCTGGGCGACGGCCACGGGCAGCCACAGGTGCGCGTCCCAGTCGCGGTGCGCCCGCTCGCGGTCCAGGTCGGCCAGCAGCCCGTAGTACGGCCCGGGGCCGGTCACCAGCACGTGGTCCACCGGCCCCGGCAGTCCCTGGAAGAAGCCGGCAAGCCGGTCGAAGTCAGTGGCGTCGAACGCCTCCGTGCGCAGGGCGGACACCTCGGCCGCCGCCCGCGCCAGCCGGTCAGGATCGCGCCCGGTGAGGATGACGCCGGCCCCCTCGGCGCGGGCCAGCCGGGCGGTTTCCAGCCCGATGCCCGCACTGCCGCCGATCACGACGACGGTCTGGCCGGCCAGTTGCGGGCGGCGCGGGGCGGCGCCGGACCCGCTCACCGGGCCGGGCCGCTCATCGGGCCGGACCCGCCGCGACCTGCTTGCGCAGGTCCGCCAGCGCGCCGTCGTAGATCCCGGAGAAGCTCGGGAACGGCTGGATGACGTCGCTGAGCACGTCCAGCGGCACGTGCGCGCGGATAGCCAGCGTCGCCTGCTGCAGCCACTCGCCGGCCTCCGGCCCGAGCGCGTAGGCGCCGGTGAGCCGCTCGCCGTCGCTGAGCAAGGTCAGCAAGCCGGCCGAGTCAGCGTAGGCGTGCGTGTAGGTCGCCGTCTTGGGGACCTGCGACAGCGCCATGGTGCCGCTGTAGGCCGCCTCGGTCACCCCGACCGCCGCGGCCTGCGGGTCGGTGTAGGTGACGCGCGGTACGGCCTCGTAGTTCGCCTTCCGCGCGCCGCCGGCGATGTTCTCGGCCACCACGTCGCCCTCGTACTCGCCGACGTGGGTGAGCGGCCAGACGCCGGTGACGTCGCCGATCGCCCACAGCCGGTCGCCCGCCCGCAGGAACTCGTCCACCGCGATCCCGCGGGGACTGGCCTCGACGCCGACCGTCTCCAGGCCGATCCCGGCCACCCGCGGGTGTCTGCCGGTCGCCACCAGCAGCCGGTCGCCCCGCTGCTCGCTGCCGTCGCCGAAGGTCAGCACGTAGTCCTCGCCGTCCCGGCCCGCGCCGGCCGCGTGCATCCCGAGGACCAGCTCGACGCCGTCCTCGCGCAGCGCCTGCGCCAGTCCCTCGCCCAGCGGCGCGGCCTCGCGCGGTAGCAGGTGAGCGGCGCCCTCGACCAGCACCACCTCGCCGCCGAGGCGCCGGACGACCTGTGCCAGCTCGACCCCGGCGGACCCGCCGCCGAGCACCAGCAGGCGACGCGGCACGGCCTTCATGCTGGTCGCCTCGCGGGTGCCCCAGACGCCCGTAAGGTCCCGCAGCCCCGGGACCGGGGGCACCACCGGGTCGGCGCCGGTCGCCACCACAATGTGCCCGGCGGTGTGCCGCGCGCCGTCGACCTCGATGACGCCCGGGCCGGCCAGCCGGCCGGTGCCGCGCAGCAAGGCGATGCCGCGGTCGGCCAGCCAGCGCTCCTGCCCGGCGTCGGACCAGTTCGACACCATGTAGTCCCGCCAGGCGAGGGCGGCCGCCACATCGACCTGGGCGCTGGCAGCCGCCTCGCGCGCGCCGTGCACCGCCTCGCCCGGGCGCAGCAGCGACTTCGACGGGATGCAGGCCCAGTACGAGCACTCGCCGCCGACCAGCTCCCGTTCCACCACGGCTACCTTCAGCCCGCGGGCCGCGAGGGCACCCGCGCAGTGCTCGCCCGGCGCCCCGCCGCCGAAGACGATCACGTCATAGTCGGTGCCGCTCCCCGTGCCGCTCACTGGGGCAGCTCCGTGCCCGCTTGCTCCGCCACCATGTACGCGGCATACCAGTCGGGCCAGTCCGGGTCGGCCTTGCCGATCCGCTTCTCGTGCTCGCCGTGGGCGGCCGCCGCCCGCCGCAGCCCGGCCGCCAGGTCCGCCACCGAGGCGTAGCCGGTCGCGGCCGCGTCAACCCGCCCGGGCAGCCGGGTGGTGACCTCCTGCAGCAGCCAGCGGTTGCCATCCGGGTCAGTAAACGCGGCGAACGACCCGTAGCTGGCCTCGTCGGGCGCGCGCCCCGCGACCTGGCCGCTGGGGTCGGCGGCGAACTGGGCGCCGGGAGTCCCCGGGTGGAACACCTCGCTGACCTCGGCGCCGTGCGCGGCCAGCTCGTCCCGCGCGGTCGCGATGTCGGAGACCACCAGGTACAGGCCCTGGGCCGAGCCGGGCGGGGCCGCGGTGATCTTGCTGCCGAACTGGACCGAGGTCGCCGAGCCGGGCGGCGTGAACTGGACGACCCGGAAACCGTTGTCGAACGGGAAGTCCGCGTCAAGCCGCCACCCGAGCCGCTGGTAGAACTCTTTCGAGCGGTCGACGTCGGCGACCGGGATCACGACTACCTCGAGCTTAAGGTCACTCATCGCAGGCCTTTCTGAGGTGGATAGTGCCACGCTACGCTGCCGAGGCGGACGTGCACTAGGGGTCACGTCGCGAGCACCGGTATCGTCCCGCGATGCCGCCGCCGCCCGCTATGCCAGTGGCTGAGCCAATCATGGCTGTTGCGCGAAACGGCTCCCTCGGACCCGGCTGCCGGGTCGGCGCGTTCAGCGTTATCTGCTGGAGCCCGAGAATGGCGACAACCGCCGGGTGCTCGCCGTGCTCCGTTATCTCCGGACCTGAAGCTAACAATTGCACCTTTTCGTGCTTTTTTCGTCTTTTAAAGATGGGTGCTTTTCCGGCCGGTTGCCCCACCCTACGATGGTGCGCGAAGAACGCTGAGCGGGGCGTTCGGTTTACGCGTGGGCGGGGTTTGCATGCTGGAGGAATTGCTGCCGGGTGACCCGGTGCAGGTCGGCCCCTACCGGCTGACCGGGGTGCTGGGCAGCGGCGGGATGGGACGGGTGTTCCTCGGCTGGTCGTCGGGCGGCCGGCCGGTCGCGGTCAAGGTCATCCGGCCCGAGCTGGCCAGCGACCCCGAGTTCCGGGCCCGGTTCCGCCGGGAGGTCGCTGCCGCCCGGACGATCAGCGGCCTGTACACCGCGCTGCTGGTCGACACCGACACCGACAGTAAGATGCCCTGGCTGGCCACCGCCTACGTCGACGGCCCGCCCCTGAGCGAGGCGGTCACCCGGTACGGCCCGCTGCCAGCCGGGTCGGTGCGGGCCCTCGCGGCCGGGCTGGCCGAGGCGCTCACCGCCGTGCACGCGCAGGGGCTGGTACACCGCGACCTGAAGCCGTCCAACGTGCTGCTGGCCGCGGACGGCCCCCGGGTGATCGACTTTGGGATCTCCCGGGCCGCCGACACCACCACGGTCACCAGCACCGGCCAGTCCGTCGGGTCCCCCGGCTACCTTTCGCCCGAGCAGGCCATGGGCGAGGATGTGGGCCCGGCCAGCGACATCTTCAGCCTGGGGGCGGTGCTCGCCTTCGCGGCCACCGGCACCGGCCCGTTTGGCGCCGGCTCGCTGCCCGCGCTGGTCTACCGGGTCGTCCACCAGCCGCCCGCCCTCGACGAGGTGCCCGCCGAGCTCCGCCCGCTGATCGAACGCTGCCTGGCCAAGGACCCGGGCGACCGCCCGGCCGCGGCCGACCTGCTGGCCGAGCTGGCCGACGTCCAGCCGGGCGCCCAGTGGCTGCCCGCCGCGATCACCGCCGCCCTCGCCGCCTTTGCCGTCCCCGCGCCGCCGGCCGTCGGCTACGAGCAGACGGCCACGTCGGTCACCCCGACCCCCGCGCCCGTCGTCCGCGCGGGAGGCGGGGACGGGGCGGCCTCTCCGGGGGCGGGGGGGCCGCGGCGGTTCCCGCGGCTGCGGCGGAGCCTGCTCGTACCCGTGCTGTCCGGGGTCGCGGTAGTGTCCGCGCTGTCCGTCGTGCTGGCCGCCACCCTCGGCGGCAGCGGGCCGGAGACCTCCGCCGGGGGCGACACGTCCGCCTCGTCCGCCGCGCTCGCGGCGACCCACCACCCGCCCACCTCGGCCAGCCGGGCCCCGGCCCCGCCGCCCCGCAAGACGCCGGCGCCCCGGCCGAGCCCGACACACAAGGCGCCGGTGAATCAGAAGGCGCCGGTGAAGAAGCCCGTCCCAGCCCCCCCGTCATCGACCGTGATCGTCGTGACCCAGGCGCCGCCCGCCCCCGCACCCACCACTCCCAAGCCACCGGGCCCGAAGGAGATCGTCGGGACCTTCTCCTTGTTCCGCACCGTCACCAGCTGCACGTACACGCACTGCACGGGGGGACCCCTGCCGTTCACCTTCGACTGCCCGTCCACCACGTCCTGCACGGTCAGCGAGGGCAGCTGGGGAACCCATGAAGCCAGCTTCAACGGCACCACGCTCTACTGGTCGGTCAGCGGGGTCGGCCAGACCAACTGCGATGGCGTAGGAGTCCCGGACACTGGTTCCCTTGACATCACCGTGCTGGCCTGGAGCGCCGGGACCGGGGGCGCTGCCCGCACGCCCACGCAGATACAGGGCACCTACGACTTCTCCTCACAGGCCAGCGGGTCGTGCCACGCATCCGAAGCCCAGGAAACCGTCACCTACCCGTCGTCGTAACCTCGCCCGATCTGTTCTCCTGCTCCGCTAACCCCAATGTCACTGAGTTAGGCGGGCGCCGCCGCCTGCGGGCAGCGTCACCAGCGCCACTCTGGGCACGTAGCCACAGGCCAATAGCTTAGAGTGGAAATAATTTGGTGGGCTCGCTAAATTAATTTCCATACTGCCAAAAGGTTCCGTATTAATGGCTCTACCTGCGGGAATCCGGCATCCGTGTGCCTAGGTGCGCCGAGGCGTTAGCCGGCGCGGCCGGCCTGGCGGTAGGCGATGGCGAGGTTGTTCCGCGTGCTCAGGGTGTCGGGGTGGTTGGTGCCCAGCAGCCGCTCCTGATCCGCCAGCAGCGACTCCGCAGTTTCGGTCATCTGGACAGCGCTGTCCCCGAGCCTGCGAAGGAAGGCGACGGCCCGCGAGCGCAGCCTGATCAGCAGCGAGGCGACCGCGGGGTCGTCGCGGCAAGCGGCGGACGCGGTGTGCAGGGCGTTAACCTGCTCCACCAGGTCCCGGACAGCTGCCCGGTCCTCGTACCAGGACCGGGACAGAGATCCTGCCATCTCGTCCAGCACCCGGCCGGCGGTGGTGCAGGCGGCGGCCAGGGTGCCGCGTTCCGCGGCTTGCTCTCGGATTACCCGCATCACCAGGCGGTGCGCCACCACCGAGGTACCGTCAACGCTGAACGCCAGCAGCGAGGAGTCAGCCAGCCGGGCCAGTGCCCGGTCCACCGCGTCGGCCTCGATCCCGCCGCCGAGGGCCCCGGCCCGGCCCGCGTCATACATCACGGGCAGGCGGACCCCGGCTGCTGACAGCACGGCCAGCAGCTCCATCACCGCGCCGGCGGCCCCGGTGTCGTCCGCGGCCCGGGCCGCGTCCAGCGACAGCAGCACCGCCGCCGCGACACCACGCGGGTACAGGCCCGCCGCCTCCGGCCGCAGCAGCCTTTCCACCGGCAGGCCGCGCAGCCGCCGCAGGTAGGGGCCGTAGTCCAGGCGCTGCCCCGCGATCACGGCGGCGGCCTGCCCCAAGGCCAGCGGCAGGTACCCGAGCTCAGCCGCCAGCTCTGCGGCGCCCTGTTTGTCGGCCGATCCGGTCCGCTCGGCCAGGAACGCCAGCGCCTCCGCCTCGGTGAAGACCTCCAGCGGCACGCTGACGCCGAGGTCACCCACGGGCCGCTCGTTACTGGTGATGATCACCCGCGCGGCCCCGGCCGCGGGAAGGAACGGCCGTAGGACGGCCGGGTCGGTCGCGTTGTCGAACACCACCAGGCAGCGGTCCCCGCCGGCCTCCAGCCAGTGCCGCACCGCCCGTCCCGCCGCCTCCCTGTCCGGAACTGCTAGGCCCAGGGCCGCCGCTACCGCCGCCAGCCCGCTCAGCATCTCCTCCCGGTCCTCGGCATTAACCCACGCCACCAGCCGCCACCGCTCAGCCAGCCGGGCCCGCGCGTACTCCGCCGCCAGGTGCGTCTTGCCGACCCCGCGCATCCCGGTCACCGCCCGGACCACCACCACCCGCCCCGGCCTCCCCGGCGCGTCCAGCCCGGCCAGCAGCCCCGCCCGCGGCTGGAACGCGGCCGGCTCCTGCGGGACCTCCCCAACCAGGACCGGCCCGCCCGGGTCCCGGCCCGCCAGCGCCGTCAGCTCCTGCAGCGCCTGCAGGACCAGCAGCTCCAGCTGCTCCGGGGTGGCAAACGTGCTCACCGTGATCCCCGCGCCGCGCAGCCGCGCCCGGAACGCCTCCTGCCGCGCCCGCAGGCCCGGGTCGTTGTCTTGCAATCGGCGCGGCGGAATCGGGACCGCCTCGTCTTCGTCCAGCAAGAACACTAGCCGAGGCAGCCCCGCCGCAGACGCGGCCGCGAACTCAAGCTCGGTGTAGGACAGCTCCGGCTCGTCGCGCACCGGCGAGCCGTACCTCAGCCCGACCAGCCCCACGTACACGTCGCAGGCCCGGACCATGTCCCGGCAGTAACCGGCGGGCTTGGTGTCCCGGGCGGCGGAGTACGCCATATCGGTCACCGCGTCGCCCGCCCGGGCCACCGCCGACTCCGCCGCTGCCACGAACGACCGGCCCGCCGGGAACTCCCGCAACTCCGACGTATGGCTCAAGAACACCCGCCGTGGTCCCCTCACAAAGCAAAACGTACGCCACCAGCGGACCAGCCGCCTCAAATCCGCCGGGCCCGGCAAAGGGCCATTTCCCGGCCGCGGCTCGATGCCAGTAGCGGCCGCCCTATTCGCGTGGCGATGCGGTACCGCCGACGGTATTGTTCCGGCTCGTGGCGATGACTTTGGGTGATGCCTTCAACCGGCGCAACCCCGGCACCGAGAAAGCCAGCGCGCGTCAGTACACGGTCCAGGAATGCCGGGACAAGATCGCGGAGATCGTGGCCGAGGACGAGCGGCTCGCGCTGCGGATCTCCCGGACCAACCAGCAGGCGCCGCGCGGGCGGTTCCGCTGCGCGCGGACGACGTGAACGTGTACCAGAACAGTGCTGAATGGGTGCGATACCGGCAGGTCAAGAAGGTAGAGCGAAAAAGGAGACCTTCAGTGACAAGGGCCTGAAAGTCGAGGAAATCGAGCTGCTCGGCTACGACGTGATCGAGGTGACCGATTACGGCGTGCCGCGCCGCGAGCAGTGGGACGCCATTGACCGCAGTGGCGAGTTCGCGCAGCAGGTCAAGCAGGCGATCAACCAGGCCAACAAGACTGACCTGGTAGAGCTAGACTGACCGCGCGTTGACGTGCGGCGCTACGACAACGCGGCGATCGTCCGCTGCGCGCAGCGCTGCCGCGCGTCCTGGCGCGGCCAGGACATGACCCTCGCGGTCCGGCTGAGCCAGGTGTGGGTCCGCCAGCAGGGCGCCTGGCGGCTCGCGGCCATCCAGTTCAGCTCCCTCGGCGCTGGCTGAGCCGGCCGGCCAGGCCTAGCCGGCCGCCTTTTCCCCGTCCGGGCCGCCGTCGTCGTCCGGGGACCGCGGGAGGCTGTCCGCGGCCGCCTGCTTCTGCAGCCGCAGGACCTCGCGCTCGATGACGGATTCCCGCTGCACCACGGTCTTCACGACGTTGAGCCCCAGGAACAGCATCGGGAACAGGGGCCAGAAGAAGCCCCCGCCGCCGAAGGAGAGCCAGATGACCGTGCAGATGACGCTGGGCACGATAAGCCCGCCGATGGACTCCTCGACGTTCTTGCGCCACTTGCGCGCGCCGAGCGCCCGCAGGTCGTCGCGGGGGAGCGCCGCCGGCGCGGCGCCGGGGCCGTCGGGCCGCACCAGGTCACTGACGAGCGCGGGCAGTTCGCCCAGGGTGCGGGTGCCGTACAGGGTGCTCAGCCGGTCGTCGTACTCTTCGCGGGTGAGGCGCCCGTCCGCGTAACCATCGGCCAGCACGGTGCGGACGTTTTCCCGGTCCGCGTCCGAGGCGCGCATCAGCGCGTTCGCCTGCTGCCGGGGGTCAAGGCGGAACGACTCCCAGAAGGTCTCCACGGGAATGCTGTCCTGTCGGCTGCCGGAATCGAGACGGTCTCCGCCATTATCCAGCAAACGGGCGCCGCCGGGAACGAGGACGGGGTGCCACTGCCGGCTGGGCCCAGGCGCCCGCGACTTCGACTCGGAATCCCGGACGCGCCCGAGAATATAGTATGGTTTCCATAGTACTTGGGGGTGAGCAGTGGACGGCGCTGTGTCCAGCCAGTTGAACGGCCTGCTGCGCGACCTGCGGATCGAGCTGTTCATCGTCAACGACCGCATCGCGGGCTCGCTCGGGCTCAACCCCCGCGACCTCGACGTCCTCGACGTGATCGATCGGGAGGGTCCCTGCACTCCCAAGTACCTCGCCGCACGCGTCGGCGTGCACGCGGCGACCCTGACCGGGATGCTGGTGCGCCTGCAGGCCGACGGCTGGATAACCCGCGCCAGGGACCCTGCCGACAGGCGTTCCGCCTACGTGAGCGCCTCGGCGCGGTTTGCGGAGATCCGCGCCTGCTACGCGGCCGGGACCGAGCAGGTACGGCAGGCCGCCGCCGCGCTCAGCCCGTCCGGCGCCGAGACCGTGGCCTCATTCCTTGCCCAGGTCACGGCCATCATCCGCAGCCACGCTGAGCAGTTCGCGCAGCCAGGAAACGAGGGATCCCCATGACCGGCCCCAGCCTCGGCAGGCACATGCTGCTGACCACCTACCGCAAGAACGGGCAGCCGGTTGCTACCCCGGTGTGGAACGTCCCTTTGGAAGACGGCCGGGTAGGAATGTGGACCGGCGCCGGAACCGGCAAGTGGAAGCGGATCAGGAACAACCCCCGGGTCCTGGTCCAGCCCTGTTCGGCCCGGGGCGGTGTCAGGCCCGGCGCGCCCAGCTACAGCGGCACCGCTGACATCGTGGCCCCCGGAGCTCGCGCCGACGCGATCCGCCGGCGCATCGTCTCCCATCATCGCTGGGAGATCCCGCTGGTCAAGGTGATCAGCCGCCTGCAGGGCAGACTGAAGGCGGACCAGGTCTTCGGTGACACCATCGTTGTCATCACACTCGACCAAGCCGGGTAATCGCGGCGGACCGCCTCCGAAGATCAGCCGTCAGCGGCGGCCGGGAGGTGGACGGGGATCTCCCCGCCGAGCCGGAACCCGGACGGCAGCTTCAAGCTGTCACCGCTCCAGAAACTGCCCGGGTCATACCGGCCGGGACGGTGCCCCCCGGGCAGCAGCCCCATGGCCTGGTAGGTCACCGCCAGCACCTGCGCGCAGTAAGCCGTCTCGAGGGCGGCCCCGCCACCCTTGTGGCCGGGGGCCGGCACGCGGCCGAGCAGCCACCGCGAGGCGAGCTGGGCGGTGGAGGGGAACGGGGTGCCGTCCAGCCGGGCGACCGTCCGCAGCACGGCCTCTTCCATCTCGCCGGTCACGAGGGGGTCCAACTGGCGCAGCCACGCCCGCTGACCGTACCTGCCCGCCCACGTGCTGACCGCGTCGCGCAGGTCATGGAGCTGGACCCCGCGCTGACGGGTGCCGGTCCACACATCGGGCAGGGAGCGGCCCAGCTCGGCGTGCCACATCAGCGGTGGCAGGTCCTCGATGACGACCGACATCCCCACGTGGTTGACCGGGCTGTTGGTCGCCACCTGGATCGCGCGGTCGGCCATCGCGCGCCCGCGGAACAGCCACACGTCCCCGGTACGGGCCAGCTCCACTGCCTCGTCCAGGCTGATACTCGCGGCGGACATGCCCTAACCTAAGCAGATGCGCTGGCTCAAGATACTGGGAGTGGCCGCTTTCGCGGGCGTGGCCGCCACCGGCGTGGTGATCGTCCGCGACCAGCGGCGCCGCAGTGCCTATACCCCGGCCGAGGTCAGGGACCGGCTGCACGCCCGGCTGGCTGACCCCCCGGTCCCGCCGCCGGACTCCGCCGCCCGCTGAGGTAGCCGGCCATCAGATTCGACCGGATGCAGACGAGTCGGCTGCTCATGCGGCGCTGGCAGGACAGCGACCGGGAGCCGTTCGCGGCCCTCAACGCCGACCCGGTGACCATGCGGTTCTTTCCCGCTCCGCTAGACCGGGGGGCGAGCGACGCCATGATCGACCGGCTCGAGGAACGGTTCGAGGCGCAGGGCTTCGGGCTGTGGGCACTGGAGACCGCGGACACCGGCCAGTTCATCGGCTTCACCGGGCTCAACCCGATGCCGGGCGACGTGCCGGGCGCCGGCGGCATGGAGGTGGGCTGGCGGCTGGCCCGCACGGCCTGGCATCACGGCTATGCCACCGAGGCGGCGCGCGCGGCCCTGGACGTCGCGTTCCGCGGCCTGCGCATGGCCGAGGTCTACTCGATGACGGCGGTGCTCAACGAGCCGTCGCAGGCGGTGATGCGCCGCCTGGGGCTCAGCGAGTTCGCGCGCTGGGACCACCCCCGGATCCCCGTGGGCAGCCCGCTCCGGCCGAGCGTGACCTACCGGATTACCGCCGCAGAAACGGAGCCGCATTAGTCCGCCGCCGCGGTGCGCGGCCCCGGCGCTGGCCATGGGATAATTTGCTGCAAATGTGCTACCTGACCCAGCTGCGCGGCCCCGCCGCCGCCCACGTTCACCCTGGCCGGATCCGCGGATGAGGGAGTCCAGCTTCCCCGGCTGGCTGGCGGCGCAGGCGGCCGACCGTGCCAGTCGCGGGCTTACCCGGCGGCTCGTGCACTCCGACCGTGAGGGCCTGCTCGACCTCGCGGGCAACGACTACCTCGGCCTCGCCCGCGATCCGCGCGTGGTGGCCGGCGCGGTGGCGGCCGCCCGGTCATACGGGGCCGGGGCGGGCGCCTCGCGGCTGGTATCGGGCACGCTGTCGATCCATACCGAGCTCGAACGGGAGATGGCTGCGTTCACCGGATTCCCGGCCGCCCTGGCGTTCTCCACCGGTTACCACGCGAACCTCTCCGTTGTTCAGGCGCTGGCCGACGCTGACACGCTGATCGTTTCTGACGCGCATATCCACGCCTCGATGATCGACGCCTGCCGGCTCACCCGGGCGACCGTGACGGTGACACCGCACAATGACGTCGCCGCCGTCGCCCGGGCGCTGGCGGGCCGCCGCCAGCGCCGGGCGCTGGTGCTGGCCGAAACGATCTACTCCGTCCTCGGTGACGCCGCCCCGGTAGCTGACCTGGCCGAGGTGGCCGCGGCCGGCGACGCGGTCCTCATCGCCGACGAAGCTCACGCGCTGGGCGTGGCCGGCCCGGGCGGCCGGGGCCTGCTGGCCGCGAACCGCCTGCCCGGCCGTCCCGACGTGATCGCCACCGGAACGCTGTCGAAGTCGTTCGGCTCCCAGGGCGGCCTGGTCCTGAGCTCGACCGCGGTCCGCGAGCACCTCGTCAACCGGGCCCGCCCGTTCATCTACGACACCGGACTGGCGCCAGCCGCCGCGGGCGCCGCGCTGGCGGCCCTGGGGGTCGTCAAAGCCGCACCGGAACTGCCGGACAGGGTCCGGCTCAATGCCGCGATCCTGGCCGACGCGGTGAAGGTCGCCGCACCGGCCGGGGCGGTCCTGTCGGTGCCCATGCCGGGACCGCGCGAGGCGCTCGACGCGGTGGCGGCCGCCGCCGAGCACGGCCTCCGGATCGGCTGCTTCCGTCCGCCGTCCACCCCCGACGGCCTTTCCCGGCTCCGGCTGACCGCCCACGCGCACCACACCGACGAGGAGCTGAGCGGGGCGGCCAAGGTTCTCCGCTTCCTCGTCGACACCCCCTGACCGCCGGCCAGCCGCGGAGCGGGGCGCTTGACCCTCACGCGACGTCATGGCGCATAGTCGCTGCGTGGAAGAAGAGCAGCTAACCGTAGGGCGCGTCGCCGAACTGGCCGGCCTAACCGTCCGCACGCTGCATCACTATGACGAGATCGGCCTCGTCCGGCCGTCGGCGCGAAGCGCGGCCGGGTACCGGGCCTACTCGGCGGGCGACGTGGAACGGCTGCGGGAGGTGCTGGCCTACCGGCGGCTCGGCTTCGGGCTGCGCGAGATCGCGGACCTGGTTGACGACCCGGCCACCGACGCGCTCGCGCACCTGCGCCGGCTGCGCGGCCTGCTGCTTGAGCAGCGAGACCGGGCCGACGGCATGGTGACCGCCATCGACCGAGAACTCACGGCACGGGCGAAGGGAACGGCAGTGACACCAGAGGAACAGCTGGGAATGGTCGGCCCGCGGTTGTACGACGCCATCGGGGGTGCGTATCCCGCGACCAGGCGCACCGATCATCGGATCGCCGCGCAGGTCTGGGACGCGCTCGGCGACGCGCGGACCGTGCTGAACGTCGGGGCCGGAACCGGCTCCTACGAACCGCCCGACCGCCACGTCACCGCGGTGGAGCCGTCGGCGGTCATGCGGGCGCTGCGCCCCGAGGGCGCGGCACCGTGCGTGGCCGCCGCGGCCGAGCGCCTGCCGTTCGCCGACCAGTCCTTCGACGCCGCGATGGCCTTCAGCACCGTCCCGCACTGGCAGGACCCGGTGGCCGGGCTGCGCGAGATGCGCCGGGTGGCCCGCCGCGTGGTGGTGTTCACCTACGACCCCGGCGAGTTCGCCTGGCGCAGGCGGTTCTGGCTCACCCGTGACTACCTGCCCGAGGCCGCCGGGCTCGCCGACCCGGACTGGCTGCCCCGGCTGGCCAGCGCGATCAGGGGCCGGGCGGAACCGGTGCTCATCCCCTGGGACTGCGCCGACGGTTTCCTCGAGGCCTACTGGCGCCGGCCCGAGGCATACCTGGAGGAACAGGTGCGCCGGGCGTGCTCGGTGTGGACGCGAGTCGGACCGGAGGCCGAGCAACGGGCGGTGCGCAGCCTCCGCGACGACCTCGCCTCGGGGCGGTGGGCTGAGAACAACCGCGACCTGGCCGGCCTTGAGGCGGCCGAGCTCGGCCTCCGCCTGCTCGTCGGCTGACCCCGGCGCCGGGAGCCAGGTTCCGCATCCGCCTGCCGGAAACCGCCCCCGACCCGCCGCGGTCGTAGCGCGGCGGCGTCCCTAGCAGATCGCCGGGCCGGTATCCGGGCTCTTCCAGGCCGGCGGAGCCGTCGGGTCGCCGCACACGGCATCGCTGAACTGCTGCAGGTCGGGTTCTGGCATCAGGTGCAGCCCGCCGGACTGGGAGAAGACGAAGTTGCCGTCACCGTTTCCGAGGCCCGCCGCGACAACCCAGTCGTCCCAGCACTGGACCTGCCCGAAACTGGTCACCGCCGAGGTGGCGGCCCAGCCCTGCTGGACGCTGGCCGGCGCCGCCTTCCAGGCGCTCAGCAGCGCCGCGGGCGTCGGCTTGACGCAGCCGGCCGCCGACGGCGAGGCGCCGGTCGGCCAGTCGTTGTCCGGGTACGACTGCACGAACGCCTCCCCGCCGCTCGTCTCGCCGAGACGGGTAAACCGGCCCTGCACCGGCGCGGACAGCCTGACCTCGGTCCGGGTGGCACCCAGGGTGCCTTCCCCGGTCGCCCCGGCGGCCGACCACGAGGTCCAGTGAATGCCCTCGATCGTGCCGCCGCCGTCCAGGCCGTTCAGGACGATCGCCGACGGCTCGCGCCCCTGGTAGCGGCCGAAGGCAACGGTCGGCAGGGTCGTGGCGGAGTTCGCGGTGCCGGCCGAGGTGCCCGGCTGGCCGCCCGCGTTGACCGCGTAGCCGGCCCCGGCCCCGGTCGCGGCCGCGAGCACGGCGGCCGCCGCCACGATGGCCCAGCGGCGGCGTCCCCCGGGCCGGGCGGCCGGCGGCGACGTGGCGGCGCTGACGGCCGGCGGCTGCCAGGTACGCGACAGGACCAGTCCGGTGGACGCCATGTCGTGACTGCCCGCCCCGGCCGGGGCGGCCGGCTGGAGCACCCCGGCCGTCAGCCGTGCGAGCAGGTCGTCCGCGGCCGGCCGGGCCGCCGGGTCCTTGGACACGGCCGCCTCGACCAGCGGCAGCAGGCCGGCCGGCACGGCGGCGATATCCGGGCTGTCGTGCAGCACCCGGTACATCAGGGCCTCCGTTGGGCCGGTGCCGAACGGTGGCCTGCCGCTGGCCGCGTAAGCCACCGTCAGGCCCCAGGCGAAGATGTCGGCCGGCTGCCAGGGGGTGCCGGTGACCTGCTCGGGCGCCATGAAGCCGGGTGACCCCATGGTCATCCCGGTCTGCGTCAGGACGGTCCCGTCTAGCGCCTGCGCGATGCCGAAGTCGATGACCTTCGGCCCGTGCTGGGTGAGGAGCACGTTGCCAGGCTTGAGGTCACGGTGCACCACGCCCGCGGCGTGGATGGCCGCCAGTGCCTCCGCCAGCCCGGTCGCGAGGCCGTACAGCATGTCCGGGCCGAGCGGCCCGCTGCGCTTGACGTGCTCGGCCAGCGACGGGCCGCTGGCGTACTCGGTGACCAGGAACGGAATCACCGACTCGGTGTCGGCCTCGATGACGCGGACCGTGCACAGCCCCTGGACGCGGGCCAGCAGCGCCACCTCGCGGCTGAACCGGGCGCGGAACTCCGGGTCGTGGCCTACTTCCGGGCGCACCACCTTGACCGCGACCTGGCCGCAGTCCCGGGCCTCCCCGAGGTAGACGACCCCCATCCCGCCGGCCCCGAGCCGCGCCGTCAGCCGGTACCGTCCGATCCGGGACGGGTCACCGTCCAGGAGGGGCATCACGGCCACCCCGAGCCTCCCTCCGCCGGCTAGCAGTAGAGACAAATAATGGCATTGCCCGACAGAATCCGACCGTCAATAACCCCAATAGTTACCTCGGCCGCCGGCCCGGCCGGACGATGGCGAGCGCTGCCCGGCTAACGCTGGCACTGGCTGGCCGCGTTGGCCCACAGAGCCTCCGCCTCGACCAGGACGTTGTCGTACCAGCAGCCGTCGGCCGGGGTGAGGATGATCTTGGGCTCGGTGACCGTGCGGTACGTGTAGAACTCCACGAACGCGGTGGATGCGGCTGAGCGGAAGGCCGATCCGCTGTCGATGGCAATGAGGCCAGCGGCCAGCGGGTGCGAGGTCAGGCGGACCGAGAGCCGGCCGCTGGTTGACCGCTGGAGCTCGTCGAGCAGCCGGAGAGAATGCCCAATGCGTTCACGCAGGGTATCGGGGGAACGCTCCGCGTAGTACCGGTCGGCGGCGAAGGCAAGGGCGGATTGGGCCGCCGGGTCGAGCAGCAGGAATCGGATATCGCAGCCGCCCCGCAGCCATTTCTCGAGGTTCCCGTAATTTCCCTTGAGCAAGACGTTCCTGGCCACTCCGGTGATGAGCAGCTCGCTGGCGTGACTCATGCTGTACTCGAGCTCAGCCCCGAACGAGTCCAGGAACGCGACCCTGGCCGTTTGCGCGCGTGCCTGCCCGGGGGCTGACGGCCACAGGGTGGCATCGGCCCACATCCGCTCGGCCTCGGCGAGGAAGTGACTGAACCAGAAGCCGTCCTTTCTCTCCAGCGAGATGATTGGCGCGGCTTCTTCCGCCGGTTTGTGTTCGTAGTGCTGTACGACCAGGTAGCCGCGTGCGGTTCCGGCATCGATCACGGTAAAAGCGGCCGCTGGCGCGAACGGGGCGACGCGGATCTCCAGGCTGCCACTCGTGCCGTCGCGCAGGCTGGCAAGCTCGTCCAGCACGCCGCTGATCCGTGCCTTCAGGTGCTGCCGGCTGAAGCTGGGCCGGTATCGCCTGGCCACCTGGGTCAGTAGCTCTTCGTTGGACGGATCCAGCAACAGCACGCGGATGCGCCCGCCGCGGAGGAGGACGCGCCTTAGGTCATCGCGCGGGAAGCCGTGGACGACCCGCGACATTGATATTCCGATTAGCAGCACGTCGGTTGCCGTGCACCGGCGCTGGGAGAGCTCCGGGGAAAAGTCCGTGGTCATCAGCGAGAGGGAGCCTGTGCGTTGCAACTTGACAATGCTCGCTACCTGGTGGCGTGACCGTATCTGGGATAGCGACAGGGCTGCCAGGAGGCCCAGGGTGAGCGACGCTAGCTGCGCGAGGCTGGAAATGCCGGAAATGCCGAGAATGGTCGACAGGAACGCGGAAGCCGCAAGCAGGTACAGGTCGAATGATTCGCTTGATATAACTCGCGTGACTGACCGTGTCATGCCGCGGAACTGCTTGCTCATAGCGGCAGGTAGGGGAGTAGCTCGCGTAGCACCAACGCGGCGTGCCGGGCCGCCAATTGATGGTAGTCGTCGTTTTTCGTTTGGCTGGCGTCATCGGAGATTCCTCGTATAACGAGCCAGCCGACAGGGCCGTCTGGTGGTGGTGGACCTTCATGGTGGGCCTGGCTGAATCCTGCCGCCTCCATGTCGACGGCAAGGATCTTGTCGTTGAATCCCGCTAGGTACCGGAGAATTTCAGAATCGCGGTCGGCGATAACCGCGTTGCCTGAGCCGATGGGGCCGCTGAGTACCTGGAAAGTTTCTCCATCTTCCCCCGGTTCCGGGCTGCGGAGCTGAGCGGGCTCTCCCCGTGCGGTGAAGAACTCATTGACGGCGCGGTCGATCACCGCCGGCGCCCTCCGCTCCTGGCCGCGGTAGCGGGTACCGGACGTAGTCTCCTTGCGCAGGTCGTAGGAGACAACGCGGGTGGCCACGATGACGTCTGCCAGCCGGACATGCGGGTGAAATCCTCCGGCTATCCCGGTGAGCGCGATGACCTTGGGGCGGTAACGCTCCTGTAGGCGGTGGTAGGCAGCGATGCAGGACTCCTGCCCCTGGGCCGAGGCGCGGGTGGCGGCCACCGTTACGGTCCGGCCGTGCACCGGCAGGACGCCGACGTCGAAGGGGTCGCTCTGCTGAGCGACCGGCCGCAGGCTCAGTGCGGCGCGTACCGCCGAGGCCTCCTCGGCGAGGACGGTCACGATCCCCACGGCGATATTTTCCCGTTTGCCGGCGGACTGGCTCGCGGCGACTTGGCCGACGGTGGCGCCGGGGCCGACGGCTACCGGCCCGATGATTTTCATGGTGCCGTGGTCGAAGTTGGCTATTCCGCTGTTATCCACGTGACGCGTCACTGCATTGCTCCGTCCGCGGGCTGGTCTTGGCTGTCGGTCGAGCCTGCTGCGTTGTGATGGAACTGGGCGCCGGCGCCCACCGCGGCCTGGCCCATCTCGAGCTTCCCCATATTGAGGACACCCGAGTTGATGATGTTGAAAACGCGCCGCCTGAATATTGAAGTGTCGACTTCCCTGTCTTCAAGGAAATCTTCCGTTGCCTTCAAGATCCGTTGCTCGATGATCTTCATGTCATCGTAGATCGTGATCTTGTCTAGTTCCGCGTCATCCCACTGCTCAGCCTTTTCCTCGCGGATGCTGAGCCGGGTTCCGATCAGCAGGCCGCGGCGGGGGATAACGGTCCAGTCTCTGGTCGACCATGCCCAGCGGACGATCATCAGCGGGACTTGTGCGAGCCGCCAGATGGCGCCGATCGTTTGCGGCAGGGACACCGCCCCCAGCGCCGCTGCCCGCGCCACCGCGCCGGCGCCGCTCTCCGCGTACTGCTCGATTACCTGATAATCCAGCGGGGTGCGGGTCAGGGCGCAGGCCGAGAAGTCAAGGCTTAGCGTCCGGCCGCGAATCGTCACCCGGAGGAAGATCGTGGTAACCACTCCGCCGTCGCCGCTGATTTGGATTTCGAGGTAATGGCGGGCCAGGCCGTGCGGGTTGTCGATGACCTGCCGCACTTCCTCGGCTGTGCACTGCCGCCGCAAGAAGCCGCGTTCGGCCGGCACGTCGGTCTCTGCTATGTACAGCCGGTCGTGAAGCAGGAATCCGGGCAGGCGGGTAGGTTCGTCCCCGTCGCCGACCGGCCACATCGCCTGCTTGAGATGGTCGACCAGCTCGTGGGCTTTGAAGGGCGAGGACTGGTACTCCCTGTCCGGCAGGCTGCCCTCACCGGGCCGGAGCAGCTGAACGCCGAGCGGCGGCAGCCAGCGGTGCACTAGCTTGCCGCTTCCGATGAATCGGGTGAGTTCCCGATCCCAGCCGAGAAGGTCCGAAGCGGTGCTGCCGTCATCCGGCGGCGGCTTGTGATAGACGACGTACGAGCACGCCTGCTGCTGCTCGATCGCGGCCAGCCGCCTGCCCAGTCGCGCAGGCCTGAGTGGTCCCCAGCGGGTGCGGTTGAGCGCTACCTGACGGACCGCCGCGATCGCGGCGGAACCGCACAGGAGCAAAAGCAAGATCACAGCCGCGGCGAGGACGCCGCTCGCTACGGAACCTTGCTCGGCCGCGGCGACTTCGCCGATCTCCAGCAGCAGGACGCACCCGGCGACGCTGACTACGATCAGCCGCGACAGTTCCCGGTGCCGCTCACGGTCGCCGTTCCGCAGTGAGCGTCGCAGCCATTGAGCCGATGCCGACTTGGTGCGCAGCCGCGCGGTTTCCGGCAGATGCCGGAGGATGAGACGGCCCAGGCAGCAGATGCCGACCGCGCAGGCGGCGGTGAGAACCGCGCCGGGGTCCACCGTCAGCGCGGTGATGAGCACCAGCAACAGGAAGGCCTGGCCGGCTGCGTCTAGCCACCATGCCCGCCACGCCTGGTGGACGACCGGGACGAGGTCGAAGCCGTAGGAGGGGGCTACCCGGCGGGCGGCGTTATGCCGGACCGCGCGCACCACCATGTCGCGGAACTCCCGGTCACGGTAAACGCCGGCGCACAGGTGCCGGGTTTCGGCAGTCGGTGCCTGGGGTGGGGTAGAGACCTGAGGATGAGTCACTGGGATCCCCGATGCCTTAGTTTAGGTACATATGACCATAAGACGGCAAGCCCTTATGGTCAAGGTGACCTTTAGTAAGGTTGGTTTCATGATCACCAACGGCACCCGAGACGCTCGCACGTACGCCATGGCGGTCGCGGTCGACCTCGTGATCTTTACCGTCAGGGACGACGAGTTGCGGGTACTTCTGATCGAGCGGGGGAAGGAGCCCTTCCTCGGTCAGCCCGCACTTCCCGGCGGGTACGTGCGCGAGGGCGAGACCCTGGACGAGGCCGCGCGGCGGGAGCTGGCAGAGGAAACCGGCATCAGCGGGCAGCACCTGCACCTTGAGCAACTGCATACCTACGGTGCCCCGGAGCGGGACCCGCGAGGCCGGGTCATCAGCGTGGCGTACCTCGCCCTCGGCCCTGACCTGCCGCTGCCCACGGCCGGGACCGATGCCCGGGCAGCCCGCTGGGCGCCCATCGGCCAGGCCCTGGACGACGGAGCGCGCCTGGCGTTCGATCACCTCGGCATACTGCGCGAGGCTCTGGAGAGGGCCCGAGCTCAGCTGGAGTACACGACGGTAGCCGGCGCGTTCTGCACCGAGCCGTTCAGCGTCACCGACCTTCGTCATGTGTACGAAGCCATTTGGGGCCTTGCCCTCGATCCCAGCAACTTCCGGCGGAAGGTGACCCGGGCGTGGCGATTCCTGGAACCGACGGGCGAACGGCGGCTGCAGCTCGGCCGGCCGGCGGCCCTCTACCGGCGAGGGGACGCCCAGCAGCTTTTCCCGCCCCTGCTGCGGTCCCACGAGGTGATCCAGACGAGCGGACGCTCCTGATGGCACCCGCCGCCGGGAGTCTTGTGATCACTCCCGGGGCGCGGCGCCCGCGAGCGACTCCAGTTCGCGGGCGATGTTGGCCTTCGCCGCGGCTTCCCACCGCCGGCGGGCGGCGTCGGTCCCGTACAGCGGATCCCGTGCCAGCAACCCTGACATGACAGCGGTGCGCCCCGCCCGCCAGGCGGGCTCGTCATAGGCTGCGTACTCCTCCCGCACCGCCAGGCGGTAGCGGTCGTAGGCACCCGGGTCCGCGCCGAGGATCGCCAGGTCGGCATCGAGCAGGGCCCATGCGGTCAGGTCGTCCGGGGGCGCCGAGTGGGTAATCGTCGCCAGCACCAGTTCCTCCACCCGCCCCAGGTGCGCTTGCGGGACGCCGGCTCGTGTCAGCCAGTCCCGTGCCCACGCCGCGCTGCGGCGCTCGTCATCGCCCGGGCGCCGCTCGTAGACGACATCGTGAGCGCCGGCCGCGATGATGAGCAACGCGCGCTGCTGCGCGGGCAGCCGCAGCTCCCCGGCCAGGAGTGACGCGTCCCGCACGACCGCCCGGACATGCCGCTGGTCGTGATAGCGGCGGTGCGCCTGCGCGTAGCGATCCGCCAGGTCCGCCGCCGCTGCCGCGGCGACCTCCTGGTCGCCGCCGAGCAGGCGGACCGCACTGGTCCACGCCGTTTCCATGACGCTATTGTCGCGGGCCCGGTCGACTTCACCCGGCCGCTTGCTGGGGGTAGCAGCGGGCGATGGCGTGGAAGGCCTCCTTTGGCTCCCAGCCGACGTCCGGGTAGGTCGTGCCGTGCTGGCCGCGGGGGAGGGGGCGGACGATGCTGAGTGCCGTGGCGTCGAGGTCGTGGCCCGGGTCCGCGCTGTAGGGTGCGAGCGGGAAGCTGAAGCTCATGACGAACGCCCGGTCGACGCCGGCCTGGTCGAGCAGCTTGAGCTGGTCGACCAGGAGCCTGGCCTGGGCGTGTTCATCACGCGGGCGTACTGTCCGTACCCGCGGCCGGATTAGCCGGCGAACGACTGGCAGCTGCATTCCCAGCAGGGACAACGGTGCCGCGTTGAAGGTGCTGAGGAGTTTCGGGTCGTCCGCGTCCCGGCAGGCGGCGAAGCCGAACTCGGTGACGGCGACCGGCTTCCCGGTCGCCTGGAGCTGGCTGATCTTGGTCAGGTATTGCTCGGTGGAGAGTGCCTGCTGGCGGTAGTAGTTGACGCCGGCAACGTCGAAGTGGTCCCAGTCGACCCGCTCGAACGGCAGGGCGCTGTAGCTGACCGGGCCGCTGTAGACGCGGCGGACCGAGGCGGCCGCCTCCGCCAGGAACGCGCGCAGCGTGTCCTGCCCGGACCGCGCGACCTCGCGGAGGCGGGGCAGGCGGCTGCGGTGCGCCAGGCTGCGGCCCGGCACGATGCCGCGCATGAACAGCGTGAGCTCGTTGCCGACGCTGAAGGTCAGCCGGCCCGGCCAGCGCCGGAACAGCGGCTCGGCGGCGGCGGCCGTCTCGGTGAGGTAGGACAGCGTGCGCCGCGGCGGCGCGTTCCACAGCTCGGGCCCCAGCCACACGTTGAGCCCGATGGATGCCGCGTAATCGGCGGCTGCCAGCAGGCGGCCGGGGTCGCGACCGCCCAGCCGCACGGCGTTGGCGTGCAGGCCGGTCCGGATGATGTCCAGTTCGCGGCGCATCAGGGCCGGCGTGTAGTCGGGCCGCCAGTTCATGGACAGCGCGCCCATCGAGCGCCCGACGTCGTAGACCACCCCGCGCTGCCGTATCACCGGCCCGGCCCGTCCGGGACGGCCGCGGCCATCTTCTGGATCGCCTGACGGGTCACGCCTAGCTCCCGGGCCAGGTCGGCTTGCGAGAAGCCCTCGGCCAGCAGCGCGTCGATCAGCCGGCGCCGCTGCCGGGACAGCTCGCGGGCGGCCCGGGTGTGCTCAATCGCCGCCGCCCGGACCTGCTTCAGTTCCGCCAGGAGGGCCGCGTGGGCGGCCGATTCGATGTGCTTGACCACGACGCCATCATGACAACCCCCAGTTGTCATGTCAACCGGTGGTTGTCACGGCATCCGCGGCTAGCGGTCCGGGTTGACGGCGGCCCGGTTAGCTGGCGCGCGGCGTCAGGCGGATGACCGGGATCTCCCGGTCGGTCTTTTCCGCGTACCCGCCGAAGCGCGGTATGCCCGCCGTCAGCGTCTGCCAGGCAGCCTCGCGCTCGGCGCCGTGCAGCTGCTCGGCGGAGACCGGGACGGTGGCTCCGTTGACCTCGATGCGCGCCTGGTCGGGGGCGGCGGCAAGGTTGTGGTACCAGGCGGGGAGCCCTGGTGCCCCGTTGGCCGACGCCGCGATCAGCCAGCCGCCGTTCCCGTCGGGCACCCAGCCGAGGGGAGAGGTCCGCTCCAGGCCGCTCTTGCGGCCGGTCGTGGTCAGCAGCAGCATGTCGAAGTCGAAACCGGGCGCCTTGCCGCCCTTACGGATCCGCCCCGCCACGAAACCGTTGATCCAGAGCATGAGGCGGCCGCGGGGCTGCCGGGCGCCGCGGGTACCGGGACGCGCGTCAAAGCTGGACATGGGCTGCCTCCTCGTAGGCAATCCGAATGATAGCCCGCATCCGCTCGGGCGTCTGCGCCTGCCCGATCAGTACAGCTAGCGCAGCACGGCGCGCACGGCCAGGAAGGGCTCGGTCGGGACGATCGGCTGGACTTGGATGCCGGTGAAGCCCGCCTCGGCCAGGTCGGCCTCGAGTTCTCCGCCCCGCGGCAGGGCGGCCGCGCCCGCCTGGCAGGCGAGCATGAAGTTCAGGTGCGCGGCGGCGACCGAGCCGGGTGCGGCCAGGGTGGTCACCACGAGGTGCCCCGGCCTGCTCAGCAGGCCGCCGAGCCGGCGGTACAGCGCGACCCGCTCCCCGCGCGGGAAGTAGTAGATGTTGTTGAGCAGCAAGATGAGGTCATAGCCGGCCCCGCCCTCAGGGGCCCAGCCGCGGACGTCCCCGGCCTGCAGCCGGATGCGGCCAGCCAGCCCGGCGGCGCGGACCTCGGCCCGCGCGGCGTCGATCACCGCCGGGGCCAGGTCGATGCCGTCGACCAGCACCCGCGGGCTAAGGCTGGCCACGATCCGGGCGTACACGCCGGTGCCGCACCCGGCGTCGAGCACCCGCGCGGGCTGGGTCTGGGCGATGACGCCGGCCAGGTACGTCTCGATGAACGGCGTCGCGGCCAGCGACACCCGGGCGATGTCGTCGGCGTACTCGTCCAGGTCGTCCCGCCCCCCGCTGGGCGCCGAGACCAGCAGGCCGGCCAGGTCGGCGTAACAGCCGGCCTGGTAGTCGAGCATCGAGCGGTAGTGCGCGTCAAGCAAGGCGTCACCGCCCGCGATGGCCCGGGCCCGGATCCCGCGCAGCCGGTAGCGGCCCGCGCGCCGGGTGATCTCGCCCAGCTCGGTGCCAACCTCCAGCCAGGCCTGGAGCCGCTCGGGCCGGGTGCAGCCGGCCCGCGCCGTGAGCTGCGCGAAGGTGGCCCCGTCGGCCAGCGCGTCCAGCAGCCCGGTCCGGATGGCCGAGGCCAGGAACAGCGACCGGACCAGGGCCCGGCTGTCAGCGATGGCCAGTGCCCGGGCGGGGGCATGGCCGGCCCGGGCGGTCCGCAGCAGGCCGCCGAGCTGGACGCCCCGGCGGCCCATCAGCGCGCCGGCTCAGGGGCGCGCAGGCCGAAGGCCCGCTGGCTGAGCCATCGCACGGCCCGGGTCGGGGCGCCCGAGGGCGCCGAGGGCGGGAACGCCGTGGTGTCCATGGCAGGCACGAACAGCTCACCTCGCTTGCTCAGGTACACGTAGACCGGGTAGGAGACGGCGGCAAGGCCGCGCAGCAGCGACGAGGAATGCGCCCCGCGCAGCTGCTGGCGCAGCGGGGCCGCAGGCCCGTCGACCACCGCCGCCCCCGGTTGGAGGCCGAACCAGTGGCAGGCCTGGGCGACGATGGGCGCCCGCCGGGGGTCGCCGATGCCCAGGTCGGCCAGGACAGCCGCGTCTACGGCGAGCGCGTCGGCCCCGGCGTAGAGGTAGCGGACCTGGGCCGGGCGATGGCAGCCCATCACCCCGAACGGGCCGTCAGCCACCGGCGCCCAGGCGTCCACCACCGCGAAGTGCGGCGGCGCCACGTCCAGCAGCATCATGGTGGCGGACCGGAAGTCCACGCTGCGCCCGGCGTAGAAGCTCTGGTCGATCGCGCCGGTGCTGCCCTCCAGCGTGGACAGGCTGAGGTGCGCGAACTCGGTCGGGTCGGTGCGCAGCTTGGGCGCCGCGATGCGCAGGTCGGCGTCCAGCCAGGTGCCGCTGATCGTCTTCTGGACGAAGCCGCGGTCGAAGGCCCAGGCCCGCATGTCCGCGCCGATGTCCACGATCCGGTAGGCCGGCGAGGCGAAGCCGAAGTACCTGGCGACCGAGGCGACGGAGCGGCCGGAGAACAGGTTGCCGTACACCGTCGGCGCCTCAAGCACCGCCACGTCGGCCACGCCGCGGCGCCGCAGGTACCGGGCCAGCAGGTCGACCAGCTCGGGGTCGCTGACATTGGAGCGGTCGGCGCGGTCATAGCCCAGCATGAACGACACCCGGATGGCGGCTGAGCGGGCGCGCCCGGCCAGCTCGTCCAGGCCCGCCCGGTCCAGGCACTCGGTCAGGACGGCGGACTTGTCGGCGTCGGTCCGGCCGCCGCGCACCACCACCCGCGCCCCCGAGCCGAACGACCGCTGCCCCGCGCCCGTCTGGGGCCGCTGGGCAGCCGGGATGAACCAGGGACTGATCCGGCCCAGCCGCGCGGCCAGGTCTTCCGCCGACACGCCGTCGGCCAGCCGGTCGTCATCGGTGATGACCTCGGTCAGCAGCCGGAAGGCCTCGGCGTGCCGGGCCTCGTCGGCCCGGATCCGGTCGAAGGCCACCCGTTCCTCCGCTGACCGGGCCACCTCCACCAGGCGCCGGTACGCGAACTCGGCGCTGGACTCCAGGGCCACGTTCAGCGCGCAGTACTTGCGGAAGGTCTGGTAGCGCAGCTCGCTGGCCAGCGCCGGGGGCATCCGGCGGGCCGCCCTGGCCGCGGCCACCAGCGCGCCCGCCGCCCCGGTCCGCAACGGGGCCGACCGGGCGACCCGGTTGGTGGCCGTCGACGAGGTCCACCCGGACAGCGCCCCCTGCACCTGGCGGCCGTAGACGACCAGCGAGGACGCCAGCCCGCCGGTCTCAAGCAGCAGCCCGCGGGTGAACTCCGCGTGCAGCTGCTCGTCCTTCCAGATCCACACCAGCGTCTGGCGGATCAGCGCCCGCGCCTGGTCCCCGACATCCAGCTCCGCGACCCGCCCGGCCACCGCCTCCTCACGGTAGGCCACCGCGACGATCTGCTCCCGTTCCAGCGCCAGCAGCAGCAGCCGGGAACGCTCGACCTCCGGCCGGCCCGCGCACTCCCGGCGCCACCGGCTCAGCAGCGCGCCGACGTCCTCGATCAGCACAGCCTCAAGATCGGCCACGCCCAACCCCCGCCCGTCCGGCCCGCGTTCCGGTCCACGGATAGGTATATCCGCAGGTCAGGCTATTTAATCGGATGCGCAGCAAGGTACAGCTCTCACTGCCGGCCTGATTTTCCGGCTCAGGAGCCGCGCTCGGCCTGCTGGAACAGCCGAAGGACCGACGCGCCGTAATACGGGCTGTAAGAAACGAACGGGCGGTTGCCGCCCTGCTGGTACCCGCCGATGTCGCCGAACACGATCCCGGTGCCTGCCGCGCGGTTGAGGTCCAGTATCCACGGGCCGCCGCTGGTTCCGTTCTGGTAATCGTTGCAGTACACCTGCATCTGGGTCGGGTTAAGCTCGGTGCTGCTCGAGGAGCAGCCGACGGGCTCGCTGTCGGCGTCGTTGTACCCCACCAGGTAGAGCTTGTGGTCAAAGCCGTCGTTGACGCCCAGCCGCAGGGCGCCGGTGGTCCGCTGCAGTGACGGGCCGTTCTTGCGCTGCGGCGCGACGCTGAGGAAGGCGAAATCGAGGTCCGGGTCGCGCCCGGACGCCCAGCCGCCGGCGATGGTGATGCGACTGACGATCCACTGACCGTACGGGCGGCGGCCGTCATGCCATTGCGGCACGAAGGCGACATCCGCGGCGTAGGTGCCGCCGCCGTACACGCAGTGCGCCGCGGTCAGGATGAGGTCGCCCGCCGGGCTGCCGACCACGCTGGCCGTGCAGAAGTGCGGCTGCTTGCCGGTCGTGAAGAACAGCGCCCCCACCGTCCGCAGCCCGTCGAAGTGGACCGGGCTAGGGATGGTGAGCGGCCTCGCCCGGCCCGAGGGGGCCGGGCTGGCGCCCTCGGCGACGGGCGTGGCGGACTCCATGCGCGCCTTCGACCAGTAACCCTCGGCGTCAGCCTGCGCGGATGCCGCGACCGAGTGCACCACCGGGCCCTGCCCGCCCGGGAGGATCATGCCCGCCGGGACGGCGCGAGCAGCGACCGTACCGCTGGCGCCGGCCAGGATAACGGCGAGCGCGACCGGGGTGGCCGCCCCGATCCAGGCCGTTACCCCGCGCCTCGGCGCGAGCGGACGCAGACCCATCGAATGCTCCCAGTCCTTGAGTGCGTACGATGGGTCGACCTACCCGGTGCAGGACAGGGTCATTCCGAACGGAGGCGGCCTGCTCCGCTTCCGTCCCCGTGGCCCTGGTGGCCGGCGGGCGCCCGCCGGTCAGGCGCCGTTGACGGCGGTGACCCCGGTCAGGGTGCTGACGTAGGCGGTGCCGCCGCTCAGCGCCAGCGAGGAGAAGTGCGGCAGCCCCTGGCCGATCGGGATCTGGTGCTCGACCTTTCCGGTCGCCTGGTTCAGCGCGTACAGGGTGCCGCCGCTGGGAGAGTAGTGGGTCACCCAGACCGCCCCGCCGCCGATGACCGGGGAGCCGTTGGCGTCGGCCGGGCCGCGCCACAGCACCTTGATCGACTTGCTGGCCGCGTTCACCGCGATGGCGGCCACGCCGCCGCTGCTGCAGGGCTCGTACACGGTCGAGCCGCTGTAGGCGGCCGCGCCGTAGGCGGCACAGATGCTCCGCTCGGCGAGCTGGCCGCCGATGCCGCCGACCCGCTGCGAGCTCAGCAGGTAGCCGACGCCGCGCTTGCCCATGATGAACAGTGCGTTGCCGGGCAGCCGGACCGGCTGGGTGGAGCCGAGGTCGAGGTCGCTGGCGTTGTCGGCCGCCCAGGTGGCGGGGGCGAAGTAGGCGGCGCGCTTCAGCTCCGGGCTGAGCTCGGTGACCGAGTCGCTGCCGTCGTAGGGGGAGTCGCCGCTGGCCGCGCCGTTCCCGGTGGAGACCCACAGTGCTCCCTGCGGCCCGACTACCGGTCCGCCGGTCGCCCAGATGGCGCCCTCCCGGCTGGTCGGCGTGCGCCAGCTCGCCAGGGCGCCGGCGCCCGTCAGGGGAGCGCTGACGACCGAGCCCTGGTAGGGGCCGCAGTCTCCCGCCAGGCCGCCGAACGCGGCGTAGACCCGCCCGTCGGTGATGGTCAGCGCCGGGCGCTGCTGGTTGTAGGCGGGCTGGTTAGCCGGCGTGGGGATGTCGAGGTAACGGTGCAGCTTCACCGCGCCGCTGCTCGCGCTCAGCCCCACCAGCAGGTGGTGGTACCCGGTGGTCTCGGCCACGCCGTAGACCTCGCCGTTGGCCGGGTCGTAGACCGGGGTGCCGGTGATCCCGAGCGGGAAGATGTCGCCGCACCCGTGCAGGGCTGCCTGCGGGACCGGGGTGCCGACGTGCTGGCGCCAGATCACCTTGCCGGTCGCCCGGTTGAGGGCGTAGAAGCTGTCGTTCTCGGTCCCGGCGATGACCTCGTTGCCGATGACCAGCGGCTGGCCGTAAACGGCGCCGTCGAGGCGGTCGGTCCAGGCGGTGCTGAGGGCGCGCGCGGCCGGCACCCCGGCCGCGACGCCGGTCCGGGCCGCGTTCCCGTCGAACGCCGGCCAGTTGGCGCCGCTGGCCGCGGCCGTGGCGGCGGCCCCGCCCCGCCCCGCGTCGCCCTGGCCGCCGGGCGCGGCGCTCATCGCCGTGCAGGTGAGGGCGGCGACCGCCGCCGCTGCCGCTGCCGCCGCTGTCGTTACTGCGCGCATGCGCGTCCCCCGTGGTCTCGAGCCGGACATCCCGTCACGTCCGACGATCGACGACCCTACCGAACTGTCACTCTCAGAACTTGTTCAATCGCATAAAGTAGCCAGGTGTGGCGCGGCCATGACTAGCCGGATCCGGCGGGCAGGAGTCACCGTCCGCCGCCCCGCGAGCTTCTGGACCCCCGCCGTCCACGGCCTGCTCCGCCACCTGCAGGCGGCGGGCTTCCCCGCCCCGCGCCCCCTGGGCGCCGAGGGCGACCGGGAGCTGCTCACCTGGATCGAGGGCGAGTCAGGCCCCGACGGCTGGGCAAAGATCGTCCCAGAAAGCGGGCTCCGGAACTGGGCGGGGTTCCTGCGCCGCTACCACGACGCCGTTGGCGGCTACCGCCCGCCGGCCGACGCCCTCTGGTCCAGCGGGCCGGGCACCTGCGCGCCCGGCGAGATCATCTGCCACGGCGACTTCGGCCCCTGGAACGGCGTCTGGCACGGTGGGAACCCCGTCGGCCTCATCGACTTCGACCACGCCCGGCCCGCACCGCCGGTCTTCGACATCGCCTACGCCCTGGAGTACGCCGCGCCGTTCAGAGGCGACCGCGAATGCCTGCGCTGGCTGCGCTACCCCCAGCCGCCCGACCGGCGCCGCCGGATCGAGATCTTCTGCGACGCCTACGGCACCGCCGTCCCGGCCGACATCACCAGCCGCGTCGCCTGGCAGCAGCGCCTGGTGATGCAAAACTGCCAGGCGCTGGCCAGCCAGGGCATCGAGCCCCAGGCCACCTGGGTCCGCGACGGCTACCTCGACACCGTCCGCGCCCGGATCAACTGGACAGAATCCTTTCAGATCCCTTGAATCCCTGTGTTGCGGACAACCACCTGGAGTGTCGCGTGGCACTAGTTTCTTAACGGTCCGTTCGGCGGGATGAGCTGCCTTTAGCATCTCGTGTATGGCCGAACGGGACTGGTATGACTGGCATGCTCCCTACGACGATCCGGGAAGCGGCCTGTCCCGGCGGCTCAGCTGGGTACAGGACCGGATTCGCGTGGCCCTGGACGAAGCGCCCCCTGGCCCGCTCCGCGCGGTAAGCCTGTGCGCGGGCCAGGGCCGCGACCTCATCGGCGCCCTTTCCGGTCATCCGCGCCGTGGTGACGTGACCGCCCGGCTCGTGGAGCTGGACCCGCGCAACACCGCGGCCGCCCGCCGCCTGGCAGCCGAAGCGGGGCTCGGCCGCCTTGAGTTCGTCACCGGCGACGCCTCGCTGACCAGTCAGTACAAGGACATGGTCCCGGCGCACCTGGTGCTTGTCTGCGGCGTGTTCGGCAACATGGCCAACGCGGACATCGAGCGGACGATCGGCTTCTGCGCGCAGCTGTGCGCCACCGCCGGGACGGTCGTGTGGACACGCGGCAGGTGGGCGCGCGGTGCCCCGGACCTGGTACCCCAGGTCTGTGCCTGGTTCGAGGAACGCGGCTTCGACCGGCTCTGGGTGTCCGACCCGCAGTACGGCCAGTGCTGCGGCGCGCACCGGTTCACCGGCGTTCCCGCTCCTCTGGAAGAAGGCTCAAGCATGTTCGCGTTCACCGGCCACGACCTGCGCACTGGCCCGGCCCGTTCCTAGCGTTTGGTGGCGCTATTTCTTTGACGGCTTGTTCTTTTGGTCCCGGGAAATAGCTGGCAGCGCGGGTTGCAGGCGCCGATGAAGCGGCTGATCGCGGTAGTGAGCCAGGAGCAGCTCGGCCTTTCTTAGATGATTATTGCCAAGAAAGTCATAGAGAGCCGCGGCATTATCTCGCGCATCCGTAAAAGAAAACTGATTGAGGAACATCCAGCGGCGGCTGCAGTCACTCAAGGTTTGCGCCGCGGGCTGCTGGCAAGTGGGGTCGGTGAGATCACCGAGTCCCATCACGCACGACCGGAACGAGAGGCAGTCCAGTGGCAGAAGAGAACCCGCAGCCGACCCAGTCGGAAGACGCGCAGCAGGCGATCTGGAACCTCCCCGTGGAGTCCGAGGAGCGGCGCAAGTTTGCCGAAACCGCCCAAGGCCATCCGGCGCAGCCGGTAGACGGGCAGTCGGCTGCCGAGACCCCATTCGCCGGCGACCCGGTCGAGCAGGCGATCTGGAACCTGCCGGTGGAGTCGGAGGAGCGGCGCAAGCTGGCCGAGTCCGCGCAGAGCCTGCGCTTCCAGCACGACGCCCCGGAGGCAGAGGCCGAGTGAGACGCGGGGCTGGCCGGGACCGGCCAGCCCCACTCAGTCTTCGCTCATACCTTCCGCCAGCGGGCCTCGCACAGCCCGTAGGCGCCGAAGATCAGCAAGCCGAGCGCGGCCAGCAGCATGAGCAGCTCACCGAACGGCTGATCGCGCAGCGTCAGCAGCGCCTTGTCGATTCCGCCCGACTCGGAGGCCCGGTGGGTGACCGCCGCGTCGATTACTCCTATGCCGGCGAGGGCGAAGACCAGCCCTCGGGCGATCGTCCCGGTCATCCCAAGCAGCCCGACGACGCGCCGCGTGCGGCCGCTCATCCGCGCCGTGTCGAGCTGCTTCATGAACTTCTTGCGGGCACCCTCGACGACCAGGGCGATGCCGCAGGCCACGACGGCCAGCCCGACCAGGCCGACCAGCACCCGCCCGGCCGGGTGCTGCATGGCGGTGGCGGTGATGTCCTGCTGGCGGCCGGCCTCGCTCCGGGCGGTGCCGGCGATCACCGTGAAGGTCAGGTAAGAGAACCCCGCGTAGACAATCGCCCGGCCCAGCGACTTGAGCCGGGGACCCGCCCCGGGCTTCTCGCCGGTGACGCCGAACGCGGCCTCGCTCAGCCGCCATAGCGCGTAGGCGGCGAAGCCGAGGGCGAGCAGCCACAGCGAGGCCAGCCCGTAGGGCTTACCCGCGAGCAGCTGCAGTGCCCCCTGCTGGTCCGCCTCGCGTGAGCTGTGGCCGAGCGCGACCAGGATCGCGACCCAGCCGACGAGGATGTAAATGACACCGCGCGCGGTCAGGCCCGCACGGGCCAGGAAGTGGGCGAATGGGCTATTGGAGGCCTGGCGGGCGCTGCGCATCACTCTCGGCGCTTGCATAGCGGGCATGCCCGTCACTACCTCTTAAAACGAGTGGTAAACGTCAAAGGCCGCGGCCCGAGGCCAGGCGGCTCGCACAGAAAACTCTGCGCACGTTCAGAAGTTAAGTCACCGTTCGGAAGCTGATGTGAATTCCGGCAACCCGGCGGCGTGCTCACTTAGCCATTTCTTAGTATTCTGGGGCGGATGCCCTAAAGTACGTCACTGAAATTCCAAAGTGTGAAACCGTCCGCGTCGGGCAGTTGACGGCCCATGTCAGCCGTTGCCAGGCGCAGCCTCGCGCCGCTCGTCGTCGTAACCGCGGCGGCGTTCGTCTTCGCGCTGCTGCTTGTCCTGGTACGACTGCAGTGGGCGCCGCTCGAGTCCGCCGATCACCACGCCGCCGCCTGGCTGAACGGCCTCGTCAGCGGTCACCCGGCGGTCGTCAGCGTCATCAAGACAGTCACCTGGCTGGGCAGCAGCGGCGTGCTGTGGACGCTCATCGGGCTCGCCGTCCTGGTGCTGGCCATCAGGCGCCGGTGGCGGCTCGCGGTGTACCTCCTGGTCACCGGCGCGGGCGCGCTCACGCTTGACCCGGTGCTGAAAGTACTGGTGGGCCGGCTGCGCCCGGTGGTCGCCCATCCGGTCGCCTACGGCAACGGCGACAGCTTCCCCAGCGGGCACGCGCTCGGCTCCATCGTCTGCTACGGAGCCTTGTTCCTGGTCTTCCTGCCCGCGGCCCGCGGCCGGTGGCGCCGCGTGTTCGCCGCGGTAATCGCCACGCTGATCGTCGCGATCGGCCTGAGCCGGCTCCTGCTCGGCGTGCACTACCTCTCTGACGTGCTGGGCGCCTGGGCGCTCGGCATCACCTGGCTGGGCCTCACCGCCTTCGCCTTCGAATTGTTCCGTCAGGCAGCGGGGGCGCCTGTGACCGACCCGGTAACCGAGGGCCTCGAGCCCGAGGCCCGGCCCGACCTCCAGCCCGCAGAACCGGAGACGTCCATGCCTCATGACCGTGCCAAGAAGTACGGCCGCACCGCCGCCGCCCTGGTGGTGATCTGGGTGCTGATCATCGGTGCCCTCACCGGGATCGGCAAGCTCATCATGATCACCCACAACGGGAACGGCAACCTGCTCGGCGACCACACCATCCCGCACTGGTTCGCCGCGCAGCGCACGCCGTCGCTCAATCACCTGAGCCTGATCGCCAGCAACCTGGGGGCGACCCAGGACATCCTCATCGTCAGCGTCGTTACCTGCGTGGTGTTCCTGGCCGTCACCCGTCGCTGGCGGCCGGTCGTCTTCGTCGCGGTGCTGATGGTGGGCGAGCTGGCCGCCTTCCTGGCGGTCGCGGCCGTGGTCAAGCGCCCGCGGCCCGACGTGCCCCACCTCGACTCGAACCTGCCCACCTCGGCGTTCCCGTCCGGCCACATGGCCGCCACCACGTGCCTTTACGTGGCCATCGCGATCCTGGTCATCGGGCATGCCCGCGGCTGGTGGCGCTACCTGTTCCTGATCCCCGCGATCGGCATGCCGGCCCTGATCGCCGTGGCCCGCATGTACCGGGGGGAGCACCACCCGACCGACATCCTCGGCAGCCTGCTGTTCGCCGCGCTCTGGCTGACCGCCACGACGCTGCTCATCAAGCCGAGCCAGGACTACCTCGAGCGCCGGCGCCGGGCCGGCGCCCCCGACGCTCACGGCACCGACGACGCCCCCGCCGCCAGCGCGGGGCGGGTCCACCAGTGACCCGTGCCGCGGTGGTGGTGAACCCGACCAAGGTGGACGACGACGCCGCGTTCCGCAAGTCGGTCCTCCGGGTCATGGAGGAACACGGCTGGGACGAGCCGCTCTGGCTGGAGACCTCCCCGGAAGACGGTGGCCGGGGCCAGGCCAGGTCGGCGGTGTCGGCCGGGGTCGACCTGGTGCTCGCGTGCGGCGGCGACGGGACGGTGACCGCCTGCGCGGAAGGCGTCACCGGCACCGGGGTGCCGCTCGCGATCATCCCGCTGGGAACCGGGAACCTGCTCGCCCGCAACGTCAACCTGCCGATGGGGCTGGACGACGCGCTCACGGTGGCGCTCGACGGCCATCAGCAGCCGCTCGACGCGGGCCAGGTCAACGGGTCGCTGTTCGTCGTCATGGCGGGCCTGGGCCTGGACGCGCACATGCTTGACGGGGCCAGCGAGCCGGTCAAGAAGCGGCTGGGCTGGCTCGCCTACGTGCTCTCGGCAACGCGTCACCTGCGTGACCGCCCGATGCGGGTGACCGTCCGGGCCGACGGCGGCCCCCGCCGCCGGATGCGGGCCAGCACGCTGATCGTCGGCAACGTCGGCTGGCTCCAGGGCGGCCTGCCGCTGATGCCGGACGCCCGCCCCGACGACGGCCAGCTCGACGCCGTCTCGCTGCTCGCCCGCGGGCTGACCGGATGGCTGAAGGTGGCGGCGGGCATTGTGCTGCGGCGGCCCGCTCACGACGGCATCGACCGCATCCAGTTCACCGAGCTCACGGTGACGCTGGACCGGGCGCAGCCGTGGGAGCTGGACGGGGAGGTCATGGGATCGACTCGCTCGCTCACGGTCGTCGCCCAGCCGGGTGCCCTGCTGCTGCGCGTGCCGTCAGAGCCGGCCTGACCCGATGAGCGACCCAAGCGGTACCCGGACCCCGCCGCGCCTGGCCGGGCTCGTGGCCGAGGTCGAGGCGGGCCCGGGCGGCTCCGGCGTCGGTGCGTTCTTCGACCTGGACGGGACGCTGGTGGCGGGCTACACCGCCGCCGCCCAGACCAGGGACCGGCTCCGGCGCCGGGACCTGCGGATGGTCGAGTTCCTGACCATCGTGCAGCTCGCGGTGCAGTTCCGGCTGGGCCGGCGCGCGTTCGAGACCCTGATCGAGGGCAGCGCCCTGACCGTCAAGGGCCGGCGCGCGGGAGGTCGACGCGATGGGAGAGCGCATCTTCCAGCGGTCCGTGGCCGACCTCGTCTACCCGGAGATGCGCGAGCTGGTCCGCGCCCATCAGCGCCGCGGCCACACCGTGGTGCTGAGCTCGTCCGCGCTGACCAACCAGGTGGAGCCGGTGGCGCGCCACCTCGGCATCGAGTTCATCGTGTGCAACCGGCTGGTCGCCGACGAGCAGGGGGTACTGACCGGCGAGGTCGAGCAGCCGGTGGTGTGGGGTCCCACCAAGGCCAGCGGCGCGCAGCAGTTCGCGGCCGACCACCACCTCGACCTCAAGGAGAGCTACTTCTACGCCGACGGCGACGAAGACCTCAGCCTGATGCAACTGGTCGGCCGCCCGCGGCCAGTCAACCCGGGGCCCGCGCTGACCAGGGCCGCCGTCCGCCATGGGTGGCCCGTCATGCGGTTCAGCAGCCGCGGCAGCGGCGGACCGCTCGGGGTGGCCAGGCGGCTGGCCGGCGTCAGCTCCCTCGGGCCGCTGGCCGCCGCGGCGCTGGGCGTCGGGCTGCTCCGGCGCAACAAGCGCGCCGGGGTCAACTTCCTGACCAGGGTCTGGCCGGGGACAGTCCTCGCGCTGAGCGGCGTCACGCTGAACGTGACCGGCGCGGAGCACCTGACCGAGCGACGGCCCGCGGTGTTCCTCTACAACTTCCGCAGCGGCGTCGACGTGTTCCTGGTGGCCGCGCTGGTCAGGGACAACTGGACCGGGGTAGCGACCCGGGAGATGGAAAGCAGCCGGGTGTTCGGCCAGCTCGGGAAGCTGCTCGATGTCGCGTTCGTTGACCGCGACCATCCGGGAACGGCCGCCGCCCTGCGGCCCCTTGAGCTGGCCGCGCGCAAGGGGCTGTCCATCTTGATCGCCCCGGAGGGGTCCCGGCCGGGCACCGGGTCGGTCGGCCCGTTCAACCGGACGGCATTCCTGATCGCCATGACGGCCGGCCTGCCGATCGTTCCCGTCGTGATCAGGAACTCCGAGCTGGTCGGTAGCCGCAGCCGGGCCCAGCTCAACCCGGGCACGGTCGACATCGCCGTGCTGCCGCCGGTCAGCGTCGAGAACTGGACCCTGCGGGACCTGCGGGAGCGGATCGAGCAGGTCCGGACGACTTACGTGGAGACCCTGGCCGACTGGCCCACGCAAGAGCAGCGGAGGACAAGCTGACATGGACGGCGCGAGTACCTGGGAGCGGATCGAGCGGCAGAAGCTGCGCCAGCGAGAGCGGCGGACGCGTCCCGCCCGGCCGGGGGAGCGGCCCGATCCCTCCCGCCCGGCCGGCACTGACCTGCTGCCCCAGGTGAAGCACATCATCGTGCTGATGATGGAGAACCACTCGTTCGACAACTACCTCGGCACCCTCGGCCGGGGGGAGGGGCTGCCGCGCGGCGACGACGGCCTGCCCGAGGCCGAGAATCCCGACTCCGCGGGCGGCATGGTCCGGGCCCATCACGCGAGCTCCACCGTGCAAGCGGACGGCGTGCCCTGCCAGAGCTGGAGCGCCAGCCACGAGCAGTGGGCCGGCGGCAAGCTGACCGGTTTCGTGACCTCGACCGAGCAGGCCGCCCCGCAGGGGGACAAGACCGCCGCCATGGGCTACTGGACCGACCAGGACCTGCCCTTCTACCACGGGCTGGCCAGGACCTTCCCGCTGGCGGACCACTGGTTCAGCTCGTGCCTGGGGCCGACGTTCCCGAACCGCCGCTTCCTGCTCGCCGGGACGGCCAACGGCCTGATGGATGACCTGCCCTTCAACCTGCTGGATCGCCCGCAGGCGGGCACGATCATGGACATGCTGACCCGGCACGGGATCTCCTGGGTCAACTACCGGTCCGCCAGCAGCGACCAGTCCGAGTTCCGCCGCTACATGCACTACCGGCGCCGCCGGACCCGGCACCACCTGTCCTCCCTCGGCCGCCCGCTGCGCAAGACCAGCGACGTGTTCAAGCGGGACCTCCAGTTCACGTCGGCGATCTACCCGCTGGGGATGGCGGGCTACATGGCGCACGTTCGCAGCCTCGAGCGGTTCTTCGCCGACGCGGACTCGGGCAACCTCCCGTCCTTCTGCATCGTCGACCCGGACTTTCGCCGCTTCTCGGAGGAGACTCCGCAGGACATCCGCCAGGGGGAGAGCTTCGCGGCCGAGGTGATCAGCCGCGTCATGCACGGCCCGGCCTGGCCGGACACCCTGCTTATCTGGACCTACGACGAGAACGGCGGCTACTACGACCACGTCCCGCCGCCCGCGGCGGTGCCGCCGGACGACGTGCCCGGCCACAGCCTGGTCGCGCACCCGTCCTGGCTCCGGAGCCTGCTGAAGGTGCTGTTCCCCGGCTACGTGCAGCACGCCGAGCGGCTGGTCGCGGGCCCGGATGCCTACGACACCTACGGGTTCCGGGTGCCCGCCGTGATCGTGTCACCCTACGCGCGGCCGGACTGCGTGCTGCCGGACGTCTTCGACCACACCTCGGTGCTGAAGCTCATCCAGGAGAAGTGGAACCTTCCCGCGCTCACCAGGCGGGACGCGGCGGCCACGGCGCCGCTCGGCGCACTGGACCTGACGGCTCCGCCCGCCTTCCGCGTGCCACCGGAACTGCCCGCGCCGGCGCTGGCCTGGGGCACCTGGTAAGCCGGGGCTTCCGGGTCACGGGGTCGCGCAGCGCTCTCGCAGGGTGGCGGCGCCGTCGCCGTGCAGTGCGTCACCGTATGCCCCGCGCCCGGCCATCGCCATGATCAGCGCCAGGGTGGGGCCGGCCACCAGCGGCCCGGAGCCGGTGCTGAAGGGGCCGTCGGTCGAGGCCAGGCGCAGGCCCCGGATCCGTCCCTTGGTGCTGACGGGTAGGTCAGAGCCCTGGTAGTAGTCGGCCAACTGGGCGAGGGTATCGGCTGGATAGTCGCGGCGGATGCCCAGCGGCAGCCGGATGTCCTGCCCGTGCACGATCGTCTCGCCAAGCATCGCCAGCGTCGGGACGGGCGGCTTGGTCGTGCTGGTGAGAACGGCGCGGAACCGGCCGATGGTCTCGGCCGGGGTCGCGCCTAGCTGCTCGGCCAGCCGCATGGCCACCTGCTTGTCGAAGTCGAAGCGGCAACGGATCACCCCGGCCAGCCAGCGGGCCGGGGTCAGGCTCGCCCCCGCGGTGAGGTGCGCGAGCACCTCACGCACGGTCAGGCCGCTGCACAGCGACGGCGTCGCCCATTGCTCGCCGGTCAGCTCCGCCAGATCGGCCGCCAGGGCCGCCCGCTCGGCGTGCACGAGCGGCCAGGCGCCGACCGCGTGCTTGCGTGTTGTTTTCGGTTCCAGTTCGGGCATGCCAGCCGGCCTCCTGCCGTGGGGTGGTAGCCGCCGCGCTTCCGGCCGCAGAGGCCGCGCTCGGTCGGAGGTAGGACTCCTGCGGTGCGTCAGGATCATCGCCCGGTGGGCGGGACTTAAGTCCCGCCCACCGGGGGCCGACAGCCCTGCCCCGGCTCTGCCGGCTGCGCGCAGAATCAAGCGCACATCCACACGTTGGCAGTATCCACCGTAGGAGCAAGCATGGGCCCCCACTCGCTGGCAGCGGCCGGCTCGGTGATCAACCTGGACAGCCCCGGCCACTATCTAACCTGGTCCATTTTCAACGTGTCGGTCGCCAACCTCGTGGTGATCCTGGTCATGGTGGTGATCTTCGGCCTGGCGCTGCTGATCCCGTTCCCCGACAAGCACGGCGCGGTGCGGGCGGGGGAGGTCACGGACCCGCTGGCCGGCGGTGCCGCCGCGACCGGACCGCGCGCGGCCGAGCCCGACGACGACCCCGATGCCGCCATGTGGACGGCCCGCGTCCGGCGCCTGGCGGTGCGGCTGCTGCCGCCGGGCAAGCTCCTGCCGGACCGGCAGCCCGCGTACGTCAAGTCCTGGATTTACGTGTTCGGCGTGGCGACGCTGGCCGCGCTCGGCCTGGCGCTGCTGTCCGGCTTCCTGCTCGCGCTGGGCGGACCGGACTGGTACCACTACAACTCCGTGGGTCACTTCTTCAACAGCATCCACCTGTGGAGCGTCGAGCTGTTCATGGCCTTCATGGTGATCCACCTGTGGGGCAAGTTCTGGATGGCGGCCTGGCGCGGAAAGCGCGCGATGACCTGGATCACCGGCGTCATCGCGTTCATGGCGGCGGTGGTCGAGTGCTTCACCGGCTACCTGTCGCAGTCGAACTTCGACTCCCAGTGGATCGCCACCAACGGCAAGGATGCCTTCAACGCCACCGGCATCGGCGCGTTCTTCAACGTGATGAACTTCGGCCAGATGCTGATGTGGCACATCGTGCTGATCCCGCTGGTGCTGATCGCGCTGGTCGGGGCGCACGTGCTGCTGGTCCGCGTCCGCGGCGTCACCCACCCGCTCCCGGCCAGCCCCACCTGGCGGCAGGGCCGGGCGGCCCGCAAGGCCACGGCCGCCGCCGAGGCCGCGCCCTGGCAGGGCCCGACCCGCCGCTACGACATCCTGAAGGAGGGAACGATAGCGGCGCTGGTCGCCTCGTTCATCGTGATTCTGGCGGCCGGCCTGCTGTCCTCGCCGGACGTGCCGCCGCTGACCATCAAGACCTGGGCCACGGTTGACCAGGTCGGCTTCGTCAACACCGCCGCCACCGAACTGGACGGCAACAGCACGTCGGCCGGGTACGGGCCGCCGTACAACAACGGCACCGGATCGGTCCAGCAGGTCGGGCCGGTCAACTGGCAGACGCTGGCCGGCATCACCCAGCCGGTCGACGCACCGCAGGTGTTCGTCCTCGCCCCGCTGGCCGTCCAGGCCAAGAGCGACCCGGCCCTGGCCGCGGCGCTGGCCAGCTACACCGGCGCGCCCGCCGCGCAGCAGGTGAAATGGGCCACCGCCTACGACAACGCGACCGCGCCCGGCGCCAAGGTGGTGCCGTTCAACGGCGGCAACCTCAGCCTGCCCGCGGCCGGCCCGGTGCCGGTGATGATGGCGGCCGAGCTCGCCATGGGCAGGAGCGGCGCCCTCGACACCGACCTGCTGGCGCAGCGGCAGTTCTACGGTACCGACTTCACCAAGCCGCTGCTGTTCATCGCCGACGGCGGCTACTACAACAACCTGGCCTCGAACATGAACCTGACTGGTGACCAGTGGGGCGTCATGAACGAGACCGGCAGTTACCCGGGCCAGCCATGGCTGTGGCTGTACCAGATGTGGTACCACGTCAACCCGTTCGGCGACTCGCCCAATGCCGACGTCTGGGCGATCTACCTGACCGGAATCGCGACCGTGCTGCTGCTCTTCATCCCGTTCATCCCGGGCCTGCGTGACATCCCGCGGGCGATCCCGGTGCACCGGCTCATCTGGCGCAACTGGGAGCCGCCCGCTCCCGCGGCGGACGCCAGCGACGGCGGGGCGGCTGGCCTGACCCCGCCGGCCAGCCAGGACGAGGCCCTCGAGGCGCGGGACCCGGCCAAGCAGTAGCCGGGCGGCAGAAGGGCCGGGGCTGCCGGGTCGCCATGGCGACCCGGCAGCCCCGGCCCTTTCCGGGCCGCGCTCGCGTGATCAGCGGCCTGCCGCGTGGACCAGGCCGTCGGCGACGCTGGTGATGAACTCCCGCGACGCCTCGTCAAGCTCACGCCGGACCTGCTCGCAGCCCTCCGGCGTCAGCGCCCGGCGAGGCATCGCGCAGGTTCCGGCCAGGACCAGCTCGCTCCGCTCCCGGGTCGCGGCCGGTGCCAGGGTGACGCTGCCGTCCAGCAGGACGGTGAACTCGTCCCCCGGCTCCACCGGTTCCCAGCGGACCGAGAGGGTGACGCGGCCCGCGGCCAGGACCACCCCGTCCCCGAACGTCACCGCGACCAGCCCGGTGCCGTCGTCGGCGGACAGGTGCGGCCGGGCCCGCCCGGCCGGATGATCGCGGTAGGCCGCCTGCCGCTGCGGCAGGCTCATCATCCAGGTGGCCCCGGCCAGCTCGATCAGCCCGTCGCGGGCGGCCTGCATTCCTGTTTCCAGCATGATCTTCGCGCCTGTCATCATGTTTCCACCGCACCGCGCCCGGTGGCCGCCCAGTAGGGCCGTCCGCCCGTTCGGGCAAGGCCCTTGGTCACGGTGCGGCCTGCCGTACCCGGGGCGGGCGTGCCAAGCTGCTGCCATGACAGATGACATCGGCGCCGTGGCCTGGTCCGGCCGGCGGGCGGTGGTGAGATTTCCCGAGGACGTCGGCGGGCCGGCCGCTGCCCGGATCGGCGAACTGCTCCTGCGGGCAGTGCGCCAGGGGGCGGTCACGCTCGTCGCGGACATGTCGGCCACCGTGCGGTGCGACCAGGCGGGCGTCGACGCGGTGGCCCGGGCGTACCTGCGCACGGCGGCTCACCAGGTGGACCTGAGGCTGGTGATCCGTGCGCCGGAGATCCGGCAGCTGATGAGCGACGAGGGACTGGACCGCCTGGTGCCGGTGTACCCGTCGCTCGACGCGGCCCTCGCCAGCGGGACGCCGAACGGGCGCGGGGAGGATGCCCCCCTCGGACGCGTCATCCTGCCGCCCAGGGCGCTGGCAGCGAGGCCGGGCGGCGCTCCCGAGACCGCCCCGGCGGTCGACGAGGCCGTGCTCCGGCAGCTGATCGACGCGCTCGACGACGGGGTGGCCCTGGCGGGCGAGGACGGGACGATCGTCCTGGCCAACCGGAAGCTGACGGCCATGTTCGGCTACCAGCCAGGCGGCCTGGCCGGGCAGTCGGTGGAGGTGCTGGTCCCGGCCGGGCTGCGGGCAGCCCACCGCGCGCACCGGGCGGCGTACGCGAGCAAGCCGGCCGCCCGGCCGATGGCCGACCGGGCCCGGCTGGCCGGGGTGTGCCGGGACGGCGCGACCGTGCCCGTCACCATCACCCTGGCTCCGGTGCCGACGGCCGGCCCGCATCTCTTCCTGGCCGTGATCAGGGACGCCTCGCACGGGCAGGACCGCGACGACCTCGCCATGCTGCTCAGCGAGGCCAACGCCAGGGAAGCCGCGCGCAGCCGCGACCTGCTGGACCGGGTCGTCACCAGCCTGTTCCGGGCCGGCCTGTCCCTCGAGGCGGCCGCCGCCCTGCCGGCCGACGTGGCCCGCCAGCGCATCAGCGAGGCGCTCCAGCACCTGGACGACACCATCCACGAGATCCGCGACCACATTTTCCGGTCCGGGCCTGGTTCCGCCCAGTAGCCGCCGGGCCGGCCCGGCACTCGGGACCTGGGCGACGGGGGATAGGGGCTAATGGCCGTAACCGGCCCGCTGCCCGTGCGCTGTACTACGGACATGTTTCTCAGCGACGAGGTGCGGGCCGAGGCCACCCTCACGGCGGCGGCGGTGCGGCTGGCCGCCCCGGCCACCGGAACCGCGGTTACCCGGGCGTCACTCGCGGCCTGGGCGGCCGTGACCGCGGCGGCCGGCCCCGTCGGCACGCTGACCGCCGTGCACTGCCGCGGGCCCGTCCAACGGGGCGCGGTAGTCAGGGTGGCGCTGCGCTGGGAGGCAACCGACGCCGCCGGGCGGCTTTTCCCGGCGCTGGATGCCGACATCATCGTCATTCCCGACGGCGAGCAGGCGGTGCTCATCGGCCTGACCGGCGTCTACCGCACCGCACCGGGAACCAGCCCCGCCCAGCCGGCCATGGACCTGGCCGCCGCCACCGGGATCCGCACCTTGCTCAATCGAATCGCCGCCGTGGTCAGCGAGCAAGCCCCACCGGTTACGGATGCGACCGCGGGCGCCGCCCAGCCGGACCGGCCGCGGTCGCGGCCCGCCGAACGCTAAGCCAGCGGGCTCACCGGTACCGGCTGGTGGCAGAACGGGCACAGCGGGTCAGGGTCCGCCGACGCCCTCGCCTGGTCCACCGGCGCCCCGCAGTTGGGGCAGTGCGCGGGCACCACCCAGGGCGGCCCGCTCCTGGTCCCCTGGCGCGCCGTCGGCGGTGCCTTCGGTTTCTGTTCCCGCTCGATGTAGTCGTGCAGCGCCCGCTTCTGCAGCGCGGCCACGTCGATGACCAGCTTTCTGCGGTCGGCGGCGTCGTAGCGGACGGGCACCCGCTCGCCGGCCGACAGGGGAAGCTGGATCTTGGGTATCCGGTCGGGGTGGCGGAGCTGCTCGGCCCCGCGTACCTCCGCCAGGCGCTGCGCCTGCGGGCTACCCGGCGCTGGCTGGTACAGGCTGGCCAGTTCCTCGATGAACTCGGCCGTCTCGCCGTCCTTGAACCGCACCGAGACGCGCACCCGCGATACCCGCCGGTCGGCGGCGGAGGGCTCACAGTGCATCACCATCCCCTGGACGGTGGCCCCCTCGCGGGCGAGGCTCGCGCGCTCGGCCTCGGTCAGCTGCTTCTCGCGCTCGTGATGATGAAGCAATTCTTGAACTCCCCCGGGACGGCCTGCGAGAAGAGTATGGCGCATCCGGCCGCTAATGCGGGGCCAGACATTGCCTTGGCCGCGCTCACTGGCGCAACGCGGGCAGTACCTCGCCGAGCAGCACGTCCAGGGTGCGCATCGCGCTTGCGTCGTCGTGCCCGAGCACGACCGACAGATCGTCGACGCCCAGCTCCCGGTAGGCGGCGAACGCGTCCGCGAGCTGGGCCGCCGACCCGGCCACGACGTGCCGCGCGACCTGCTCGCCGTCCGGGACGCCAGTCCCCGCCTCGGCGTAGATCCGGTGCCCGAGCAGCCCGCCGTTCAGCTCCTGCCACCGCCGCGCGACTGGCTCAAGCTCGGCCGGGGTCGCCCGGGATGCCTGGAACGGCAGGCCGAGGCGGGCAGCCAGGCGCATGGTGGGGTGCTCACCCGCCAGCCACACGGGCGGGCCCTGCGGCGTGTACGGTGCCGGAGCAAGCGTGTCCCCGGCCAGCTTCGCCCGCAGTTCGCCGAGCCGCCGCCGGAACTCGCCGCCCCGGCCGCCTGGGGCGATGCCCCGGTAGGCGAGTTCGTCGGCCCAGAAGCCCGCCGTCACCGCGAGCACGAAGTTGCCTGCTGTGAGCTGGTCAAGCGTCGCCGCCTGGCGGACGAGCCAGTCGATGTCACGAACCGGCAGCACGGCCGCGGTGATCCCGATCCGCGTGCCAGGGTAGCGGCCGGCCAGGTACGCGAGTTCGGTCAGCGACTCAAGGCCGCCCCGCCACCCCGCGAAGTCAGGACGGCGGAACAGCCCGTCGCCAAGCCACAGGCTGTCGATTCCGCCCGCGACCGCCGCCCCGGTCAGTTCGAGGGTCGCGGCGCGGTTCGCGCCGTACGGCGATATTCCAATGCGCATGCCAGAACTTAACTACATCCCCTGGCCGGCCGGCCGCTCCGGCCGGCCGGCCGGGTAAGGAAGTCGTCATTCATATTGTCTGCGCTCGCCCGGGTGGCGACAATGAATCGGCGGGGGAAGGGCGCATCTGTGAGGAGGCCGTGATGGGCAGGCACTCGCTGAGGACCGGTGTCGCGGTGACGTGTGCCGGGCTGGCCGTGCCGTGGCTTGCGCTGGCCTCCCCGGCCGGAGCTTCGCCGGCGGGCATGGGCGGCGGCTGCTCGGCCGGGGCCCGTACCCTGGCGGCGCCCGGTTCGCGGCTGTACCCGGAAACCGGCAACGGTGGCTACACCAGCCTGCACACGCTGGTGCACCTGGTCTACGACGCGACCACCAACAAGTTCCTGCCCGGCAATCGGGTGGTCCTCACTGACCGCGCCACGCAGTGCCTGACCAGCTTCAGCCTCGACTTCGAGCGGTCGTCGGCCGACTCCAGCGCGGGCCCGGACCTGACGGTCAGCTCGGTGAGCGTCAACGGCGTCCCGGCCCGGTTCAGCTTCGCGCAGCCGACCTATCCAGGCGACCCGCACGGGCCGAACGACCCGAACCCGGCCGCGCACGAGGCATCAGAGTCCAACCCGGTCGGCGGCCCGGCGCACAACCCGCTGCCCCCCGCCTGCACCCCAGAGCTGGCGAGCACCGACGCCACCGCCGACTCGATGGACGGCACCCAGTGCCCGGCCAACAAGCTGGTGATCACGCCGCCGGCTCCGATCGGGTACGGCGACCCGTTCACCGTCACGGTGAATTACACCGGCCGGCCCGGCGTGCACCACGACGGGGACGGCACCACCGAGGGCTGGTTCCGCGCCCCCGACGGCGGCTTCGTGACCACCGAGCCGGTGGCCTCGGAAGACTGGATGCCGCTCAACGACTACCCGGCCGCCAAGCCCACCTACGACTTCTCCGACACGGTCACCGCGGGCCGGACCGCGATCGCCAACGGAGAGCTGGTCTCGGTGCAGCACCATCCGGCCAGCCCGGAGTTCCCCGGCGGTTCAGTGACCTGGAACTGGCACGCCGGGATGCCGGTTGCCAGCTACCTGGTGGAAGACAGCGTCGGCAACTACAGCCTGACCTCGCGAGTAGTCAACGGCATCCGGTTCTACCAGGCGCAGGACCTGTCGATCAGCGCCGCCCAGCGCGCGAAGAACCTGGCCATCATGGACCTGCAGCCGGACATCACCGCGTTCGAGAGCGGGTTCAACGGGCCCCTGCCGTTCGCTTCGGACGGGATCATCATCGGCACCCCGGACGCCAGCTTCGACGAGGAGATGGAGGGGATGATCGCCTTCGCCGGCGGGGTGATCGACACCGACACCCTCTACCACGAGAACATGCACCAGTGGTGGGGCGACAACGTCTCCGAGGGCGGCTACCGGATGACCTTCTTCAAGGAGGGCCTCGCCACCTTGGCCGAGTTCCTCTACGCGGCCCGGCAGGCCGAGAACGCAGCAGGCGGCCCGTCCACGGCCAAGGGGCGGGCCGCCTTCCAGGCCAGCCTGGTGAAGCAGTTCAACCAGATCTACGGCAACGGCAGCGATTTCTGGACGACCGCGCCCTCCAACCCGGTCCCTTACAGCCTGTTCGACACGTCGAACACCTACGACCGGCCCGGCGCCGCCTACATCGCGCTGCGCCAGATCCTCGGCCCGGCCAGCTTCGACGCGGCGCTGCGGCAGCTCCAGCGCACCTACGGCGGGTCCAGCATCACCGAGCCCCAACTCGAGTCCGTCTTCCGCCAGTGGCTGCCCGTCCATAGCGGCGCCTGCCAGCAGCGGCTGAGCCAGTTCTTCCGCCAGTGGTTCGACACCGCTTACCCGGCGGGCGGCAAGGCGAACCGGCCCGTGATCACCGGCCCGGGCCTCGCCGGTCCCGGGTTCTCCGCCGCTGGCGGGACGTGCGCTTAGCCGCGCCCCCGGTCCAGGGGCCGGCCGCGCCGGCCGGTGGCGGATGATGGGGGCATGATCGGTGACCGCTGGGGTGTCAGCGAGAGCGAGGTCGCCCGCGCCTACCCGTGTGACGAGCTGGTCTCCTCGCCCGTCCTGCAGGCATGGCGGGGCGTCCGCGTCGCGGCGCCGGCCGGCGCCGTGTGGCCGTGGGTGGCCCAGATCAGGCTCGCGCCGTACTCGTACGACTGGATCGACAACCGCGGCCGCCGCTCGCCCCGTGAGCTGGCCGGCCTGCCCGAGCCGCGGCCCGGGGAGCGGTTCACCGCCGTCGGCGGGCGGCCCCTGGGCCGGATCGTGTCGGTCGACCCGGGCAGGCAGCTGACGGGGACCATCATGGGCGCCTTCATGTCCTACGTCCTGGTCCCCCAGGGTGACGGCGCGACCCGCCTGCTGCTCAAGGTCACCGCCCGGACCCGGCGCTGGGCCGCCCCGGCACTGTCGGCCGGCGACCTGGTCATGGCCCGGCGGCAGCTGCTCAACCTCAAACAGCTCGCCGAGCGCCGTCACCGGCTTGAGACGAGTCCGTTCTCGTAGGCGTAGATGACCGCGTGGACGCGGTTCGGCAGGTTCAGCTTGGCCAGGATGCTGGCGACATGCGACTTGGCCGTGGTCTCAGACACCGTCAGGCTGGCTGCGATCTCAGCGTTCGACAGCCCGTCGGCGACCAGGAGCAGAACCTCGCGTTCGCGCGGGGTGAGGCGCTCAAGACCCGGCGGCGCGCCCTGGCGGCCGCCGCCGGCTGGCGCGGGGAACTGGCGGGCGCAGGTATCGAGGAGCAGCCGGGTCACCCGGTGCGTCACCACGGCGTCGCCGGCGGCGATGGCGCGGATCGCCTGCGCGAGTTCTTCAACCGGGACGTCCTTGAGCAGGAAGCCGCTGGCGCCGGCCCGCAACCCGGCGAAGGCGTACTCGTCCAGGTCGAAGGTCGTCAGTATCAGCACCCGCGCGGACGGGTCGCGGCTGACAATCAGCCGGGTGGCCTCGACACCGTCCATCGTCGGCATCCGCACGTCCATCAGGGTCACGTCGGGCCGGTAGCTCTCCACTAGCCGGACCGCCTGCGCCCCGTCGGCTGCCTCACCGACGATCTCAAGGTCAGGCAGGTCCTCCAGGATCAACCGGAACCCGGTCCGCACCAGGTCCTGGTCGTCGACGATCGCAACCCGGATGGTCATCGCCGCTCGTTCCTGGTCGGAACGCTCGCGCGCAGGCACCAGCCCCGGACCGGGCCAGGGCCAGCCTGGACCCGTCCGCCGTAGGCCGCGACCCGCTCCGTCATCCCGGTCAGGCCGTGCCGGTCAGCGGCGGGCCGGGCCGGGCAGGCGGAAGGCGCGGCCCCGTCGTCCGCTACCTCGATCACGATCTGCTCCGGCCCGCCGGTCAGCGTGACCTGCACGCGGGTCGGCTGGCGGGCGTGCTTGATCACGTTGGTCAGGGCTTCCTGCACCGTCCGGTACACGACCAGCTCCACGTCGCGCCCAAGCCCGGGGGGCAGGGCGGTCACCGTCGGCTCGATGTCCAGCCCGGTCGCGCGGACCTGCTGGAACAGCGCGTCAAGGTCCGCGACGCCCGGCTGCGGACGCAGCGCCACGCCGTCGCCCTCGGTGCGCAGCACCCTGAGCAGGCGGCGCATGTCCTCGAGGGCCTCCCGGCCGGTCGCCGAGACCTGCGCCATCACCGAGGACGAGCGGGCCGGGTCGACTGGCAGTTTCGCCACCGCCGCGTCGGACAACCGCACCATGACCGACAGCCCGTGCGCGACGATGTCATGCATCTCCCGGGCGATCCGGGCCCGCTCGGCCGCGAGGTCGAGCAGCGCCTGCTGGTGGCGTTCACGTTCGAGCCGTTCGCCGCGCTCGATCGCGGCCGCCAGGGCCGTGCGCCGGTTGCGGACGGCGATGCCGGCGAACAGCGCGGCGGCGGCTGTCACGGTCAGCAGCATGAGCGTCTGCACCCGGTCACCCGGTCGCTCCCACCGGAGATCGGCGAGCACCGCCCCGAGCCCCAGCACCAGCGCCGCCAGCCAGTTGACCCGTGCTGATGAGCGCTCGAACACCGCGAACAACGCGATCAGCAGGGCGACGTCGGCCAGCAGCCGGACATCGGCCGCCCACTGCACCAGGGCGACCACCGCCAGGACGGCGAAGGTCGCGACCGGGTGCCGGCGCCGCCATAGCAGCGGCACCGCCAGCAGGACGCTCAACCCGACCGCGGCCGCCAGCGGCGAGCGGGCCGAATTGCTGCGGTGCCCAAGCTGGGCCGCAGCCACCGCCGCAACCAGCAACGACGGCAACACCGGGGCGGCGGCGGCCGCCGCGCGGCTTCGCGTCACCCGGGCGAACGTCGCCGCGCGGCGGCCGCCCCGCGGATCCGCGCTGCCCCGGGCTGGCTCTGACAGCCACCACGCCCGCCACCGCCGCAGCGCGCACCCCTGCTCCGGTCCGGTCATGCCCTCCAGCATGCACACCCGCGGGTGGCACCGCCTCCTCCTGAAGGAGGAGAACGCGGCCCGCCAAGACCGTCCGGACGGCCGGTGACCGCGTGCCAGCGGCTGCCGAGGATGGTGAGGCCCGGTGACGCGTCGTCGCCGGGCAGCCGGACGACCGAGAGAGGCACGATGTCCTTCACCCACGACGACCGACCGCCGGCCCGGCCCCAGGACGGGGCCCGGCGGCTGCTGAGCGCCCGGGACCGCGCGGCGGCGGTGACCCTCACCGTGCTGACGGCACTGCTCGCGGCCGGGTTCGTCCTCGCCCCGCGAGCGCTGACCGGTCCGGGGCCGACGCACGGGCATAGCCTGAGCGCCGCGGCCAGCCAGGCGTTCACCGCCTACTGGCAGTCCGGGCAGCGCGGCTACCCGGCCGGGCTGGCCGGCCTCGTCACCTACTGGCGCCACTACCACCTGGCCAAGGCCGTGTTCGCGGTGGCCCTGACGATCGCGCTGTGCTGGCTGGCGTACGTCCTGTGGCGCTCGCTGCTGCGGGCCGGGCCGCTGCGCCCGGCCACCACAGCGGCGGCGGTGGCGTCAGGCGGCACGGTGACCGCGCTGGCATTCGGCTCGCTGCTGGTAGTGATGGCCACCGTCCAGGGCACGCTCGCGCCCTTCTCCTCACTCGTCTCGCTGCTGCCCGTCGGTCACGGCGACGCGGCACTCAGCACGGCCAGCAGCCAGATCCGGCACGATCTCGGTGCGAGCGCGGCCGCGCACGACCGGTCCGCGACGCTCAGCGCGATCATCGACGACTTCGCGCGCTACCACGCGGTGCTCGCCGCGCAGGCGGCCGGGCTGGCCGTCATCCTGGTCGCCCTGGCGGTACTCGCGTGGCGCCGATCCGCCGCCGCCACGCGGGCAACTCCGCCTGCGAAGGCGGTGCGGCGCCTGCTCGCCGCTTCCTTTGCCCTGCTCGCGGTCGTGGTCCTGGTCATCTGCGCCGCCAACGTGGCAACGGCGCGGAACCCGGTCCCGGCTCTGCTGCCTGTCTTCGGCGGGTAAAGACGAACCGCCCGACCCCGGCGTCAGATCGCGCCGATGATCTTCTGGCGCTGCGCCTCGTACTCGGCCTCGGTGACCACCCCGCTGTCCCGCAGGGCCCGCAACCGGGCCAGCCGCTCGGCCGGGTCCGCCGCCGGGGCCGCCTGGTCTCCGCCGCGGGCCCGCGCCGCGGCGATGGCTTCGGCCGCGCCCGGGCCGAACAGGTTGCCAAGCAACTCGCTGGCGGGGGCACCGCTGAGGTACTGGACGCCGCCGCTGAAGCCCGTCATTCCAGGCCCGAAGGTACCGGGCGGTAGCGCGGCCGAGGCGGTGAACGCGTCGGCCGCGGACCGCCGGGCAGCGGCCGAGTCGGCCAGCCACGGGTCCGAGGTATCCCACTTGACATGCTGGTTCTTCGGGTCGTAGAGCACGGCGAGGACATCACCGACCGAGGGATCGTCGAAGTCACCGGCTGGCCCGTCATGAATCGTCACCCGCAGCGGCGGCCCGCTGCTGGGACGGACGTCAACGACGAAGTCGTAATGCGGCCTGCAGCCGGCTGGCTGCACCCGCACGGTCCGGGCGACGACTACCGCCTCCGCCTTCTCCCAATGGTGTCCCAGCATTCCGTGACCTCAGCTTCTCGGGATGGACGGGCGGGCAGCCTCCGGGCAAAAACCCGCGACCATCATAAGGCTCGGTCGAATGGCAGCGCCGCGCTCAGGCCGGACTTCTCGCCAGATCGTGGCACAGTCCCGCGGCAGCCCGCCCTGGCAACGCGGGCGCCAGAACCTGAGCCGTCAAGACTCCGCGGCGGGGGTACCCGCTGACCAGCCAGCCGGCAGCCAGTCGCCTTTCGGGTCGGTGGTCTGCCCCACTTCGATCAGGTGGCCGTCAGGATCACGGATATAGCAGCGGGTCTCGTAGGGGTGCTGCTTGGGCGGGGTCAGGAATTGTGCGCCCCGCGCACTCCAGGCGGCGTACGCGGCCTCAATGTCTTTGACCCGGATATTGACGAAGCTGCTGGCCCGGCCGGGATCGGGGGGCGTCTCGAGGGTGACCGCCGGCTTGTCGTCGGTCGGGCCGCCGCCGGTATTGATGACGATAAAAGTGTTGAACAGTTCGACCACGGTCGGTACCGGGGAGAACACCACCCGGCCGCCGAGTACCTCGGTGTAGAAGCGCGCGGAGCGCTCGACATCGTCGGAGACGATGAAGTAGTTCACCACGATTCCGCTCGGGAGCGGCGGGAGCTCGGCCATCTAGGGACCTCCGCTGGTTGGTCTTGCGCCCCGCCCGCGACGGGCGCGCAGGCGATGTTACCCCGCGGCTACCCCCCGGAGTACCGCGGCCAGCCGAAACCTGCCGTCACGAGCTGCCCCGGCGGTGGAGCTGACCGGGGCTAGCACTCCGCCGTGGCGAAGACGCCGCGTACGGGCGTACCGTCAGGCAGCCGCCAGGGTCCGGAAAGGCACGGGTGTCCTGCCGCATCGCGCAGCGCCGGGCAGTCGCCCGGGCTCAGTGTCCGACGAAGCCGCACGACCAGCGGGCGACTCGGGATCCGGTCCGCGTCGGCGGTCTCGATGCGCAGGACGGTTTCCTCCCGCCCGCTGGCCACGGCAACCGCTCCCGTCATGATCAGGGAGCCGTCAGAGACGGGAGTGACGGTCACCGCCGGGTCGGGCGCGTGGCTGAGGTTCTGGTCCTGGGGCTCGGCCGCGCCCTGGATCAGCGCGACCAGTTGCGCGACCAGGACAGGGTCAGCCGCTCCGTCGTAGATCCAGCGACGGCCGAGCACCCCGTGCTCCGACGTGCCGATCAGGCTCGCTCCCGCCCCGGGCAGCGCGGCACCGCGGTAGGTCAGCGGCACCTGGTAGGTGACCGCTTCCTCCCCGAGGCCGTCGGTCACCACCATGAACTCGATTCCGACCTCACCCGCCGGGTCGTCAAGCCGGAACCCGCCGGCCCGGGCCAGCATCGGCTCCCGTCCCCGGCCGGCATACCAGGGCTGAGACGGCAGCCAACTCGACAGCAGGTCCAGCTTCCCCGGGACCATGGTGGTCTTGTGAATGATGGCCATGAGTCGCCCCTCTCCCGCCAGCCGGATGCGCTTCGCCCCGCCACTGCGCACCACCGTTCCCGACGTTACCGGCAGCCGGCCAGGGCGGGCTGGCCGGCCCGCGCACCCGGCCCGTGAGCACCGGGGAGATCGGCGGGAATACTGAGACTGCCAAGAGCCTTACACTCCTCGGCGGTTGATAGCAGCCGTCATCGCGGGCAAGAAGCCCCGCACGGTCGCTTGTGTGAGCTATCCGGTACCTGTTCGGGCGTCCCCGCCTGGCACCCGAGATGCATGATGTGACCCCCCTGCCTACTGACGGAGTTCACTCATGCCGCAAAACCCCCGCCCTCGCTACTCGTCGTCCTCAACCCAGCGCCGCCGTTCACCGGGCGGCCAGCAGCGTCGCCAGGAACCGCGCCGCGACGCCAGCTCCGCGCTCGACGCGGCGCTCGCCGCGGCCGCCGCCCTGCCCGAGCCGCCCGAGGCCAGCTTCGCCGAGCTGGGCGTGCACCCGCGCCTGGTCACGGCGCTGGCTGCCCGCGGCATCACCGGGCCGTTCGCCATCCAGTCCCGGGCCATCCCCGACGCCCTGGCGGGCCGTGACGTCCTCGGCCGGGCCCAGACCGGCTCCGGCAAGACCCTGGCGTTCGGCCTCCCCATGCTGACCAGGCTGGCTGCGAGCACGCTGCCGCGGCAGCAGAAGGCGCCCCGCGCCCTCATCCTCGTGCCCACCCGCGAGCTCGCGCAGCAGGTCGCCGACGTGCTGACACCCCTGGGCCGTACCATCGACCTGAGCATCGCGGCGGTCTACGGCGGCGTGCCGATCGGTCGCCAGATCCAGCAGGTGCGCTCCGCCGACGTCGTCGTGGCGACCCCCGGCCGGCTCTCCGACCTGATCGAGCGGCACGCCTGCACGCTCGCCCGCGTCGAGGTCACCGCGCTTGACGAGGCCGACCACATGGCCGACCTCGGCTTCCTGCCGGTCGTCACCCGTCTCCTCGACCAGGTCCCGGCCGGCGGCCAGCGGATGTTCTTCTCGGCCACGCTGGACCGCGGCGTCGGCCGGCTGGTGACCAAGTACGTCACCGATCCCGCGCTGCACGCGGTGCCGGTGACCACCGAGACCACGCCCGCCGAGCACAGCGTCCTGGTGCTGCGGGCGGAGGACAAGGTGCCGGTCGCGGCGCAGATCGCCAGCCGGCCCGGGCGGACGCTGTTCTTCGTCCGGACCAAGCACGGCGCGGACCGGCTGGTGCTGCAGTTGTCCAGGGCCGGCGTCGGCGCCGAGGCCATCCACGGCAACCGCAACCAGAACCAGCGCCAGCGCGCGCTGGAGGCGTTCGCAGCCGGGCATCCCCGGGTGCTCGTGGCCACCGACGTCGCCGCCCGCGGCATCCACGTCGATGACGTCGACCTAGTCGTGCAGTTCGACCCGCCGGAGGACCACAAGGACTACCTGCACCGCTCCGGCCGCACGGCCCGGGCGGGCGCCTCCGGTCAGGTCGTCGCGCTCGTCGAGCGCGGGCAGCTCCGCGACCTGCAGCGGATGCACACCGCAGCCGGAATCACCGCCACCAGTCACGACGCCGTCCCCGGGCACCCCGCGGTCCGCGAGCTGGCGGCCTCGGGCACTCCGGTCCCGCCGGCCCCGGCCGCCCACGCGCCGCGCACCAGCACGCCGCGCACCAGCACGCGAGGGAACAGCGGCGCCTCCGCCGCCCGGGTCGGCACCAGCCGGGGGGCCGTGCCGAAGGGCAGGCGGCCCAGCCCGCGCCGGCGGCCCAGCCAGCCGGCCAGGAACGGCTGACCGGACACCGGCTCACCGCCAGGGCGGGCGCGGTCAGGCCGCTGGCAGGTAGGGCACCAGAACCTGACTCGCTCCTGCCCTGGTGCGCCCCCTTCGCCTCGCTGATCGGGCTCCCGCACCGCCGGCAGGGCCGTCCCGCCCGCCCGTACACCCAGTGCTCCCGCCCTGGCCTGGTGTCCCCGGTGGTGATGTGCCCGATGCGCGCCTTATTGGCGTCAAGCAGCCGGTGCCCGAGGTCAACCAGCGCGTCCAGGCCTGAGACCGAGCCAACCGGTGCTGCGGGACGGCCAGATCGGCACCTGGTCGCCGGCGCCGGCGTTGTGCGCCCGGTAATACTCCTGCGATTCCTGCTCCGCGACGATGGCCGCGGCGCCGGGCGGGATGTCGACCGGGCCCAGGTCGGCGGCGAACTGGTCCGGCCAGCCCGGATCCTGGCGTCCGGCGAGCACGAAGCGAGCGGCCCGGCGCGGCGGCCCGGCGATTAGCTCCATGATTGCCTCGACGGCCCTGAACCGGTGCTGCCAGGCATCCTCGTCCGCTCGCGTGAGTTCGGGGGACCGGTTTGACAATGATCCCGCTCGATTGACGGCGTTGTACTCGGCCGCGAGCAGCCGGAAGCGCATGGCGAGCGGCGAGGCGTCGGCAACCTGCCAGGCCTCGCCCGCCAGCCGGTCAAGCGCGTCCGAGATCTCCGGGTAGCCGATGGCGCCGGTCTCCTCCGCAAGCTCGTGTGCCTGGTCTGCCAGGGCTCTCTGCAGCGGGGCGGGCTCCGCGAATATGGTGAGCGCCGCGAGGTGCCCGCCGTGGTGGAGCGAGAGCGGCCGGGTGACGACCGCCCGGTCCGGCAGCCGGGGCAGGAACGGGCCGCTTAGCAGCGGTCCGGTGAGGACCACCGGGTCGAACTCGATGCCCAGCTCGCTGAGCACGATCGCGAGCAGCCTGGAGACTTGCGCGGGCCGCTCGCGGTAGCGATCCCACGGCAGGACCCCCGCGCGGGCCAGCGGGCCGACCAGCATGGCCGGGTCCTCGCCCCCCTGGCGCTCGGGGGCAAAGCCGCTGAAGGAGGCCACGAGCACGCCGTCTCGCATGATGACTAGCTCCGGGCCCCAGGTCGAGAGGGCCACGGCCCGGGTTCCGGCCGACAGCCGTGGCAGCACCGGCGGCCGAATGCCTTCCTGGTGCCCGTACTCGAACGCGAACGACCAGGACCCCGCCCGCCCGGCCCGCATCACTGGAAGATGACCCGTCGTCCAGGAGTGCTCGGCGGCGCGCGCCTCAGCCGCCGTCAGCGCCGTGGTCTCGCGGGGGACCGGGACATCCTGGCCCCCGACGCCGAACCGGCGCAGCAGTTCATCAGGGTCGACGTTCTCCGCGAAAGTCAGGCAGCAGCCGTCGTCGCCGTTCCATCCAGTGTTCACCCACCGCGGCAGGTATCTCGGCGGTAGCCGCAGCACTGGCTGCCTAGCCGCCGCCGCCATCGCGAGCACGGAGCGGGGCGCGGGAGCGGCCGGGGTGGCGCCGAGCTTCCAGTCCAACTCGCCGCCGAACGCGACCGGAGCCCAGCCACCGAGTGAGGATCCCTCTTCGAGCGCGTCGGCGACATCCGCCAGCAACCCGCCGATCGACGTCTGCCCATCCCAGCTCACTCCCTCGCCGCCGCTCCACGTCCCGACCCGGCCGTGATTGCTTCCTGGCTCACAGTCGACGACGAGCCACCAGTCGGTGTTGGTATCCGCGAACATCAACAGGTGGCGATCCCAGTACCCCTCGGACTCCGCGAGGACTTCCTCCGTTCCCATGTGGCCTTTCACTATCTCCGCCACCGCAGCCGGACGGAACCGCGCGGTCAGGGTGAACGCGGAGCGGGTCCGTTCGCAGCCGTCATGGCGCAGCAGCGACGCCACCAGGTCATCGGGGAAGCTCAGGCTGAGCCGTCGCTGCGCGTCTTCCACGACGGCCGGGTCGGCACCCGCCCGCAGCGACGCATGCGTTAGCGGAGCCCGTACCGCCAGCCACGCCTCGATTCGCTGCCACGCACCATTAACCTGAGACCCGTCCATACGCTCCCTGAGCCCAAAGATGATGAACAAGTCCACTCTAATGTCGAAGCGAACAAACAGGCCGCATCACGCAGATGGCTGGCGTCGTCACCGTCCCCGCACCGTCGGCACCGCCGTCCCGCCCGCCCGTGAACCCAGATCTCCCGCCCGGCCAGATGTCCCCAGCCGACGCGCGACCAGGACGCGCGTGAGCAGCGAGATGAGTTTGCTACAAAGCCCTTACTCCGGTTGCCGCACAGAGTCGGTCAGCGCACTAAGCCATGAGGCCGGACTGGCGGGGGCGACGCGAGCGAGCCAGACCCGCAGGACCTGGACGAGCAGGATGTCAACGACTCGGTTAAGGCTGGCCCAGCTCCTAGGCCAGCAGGCGGAGGCCGGTATCAAGACCAGGGGTGGCGCGGCTGGCTGGGACATGGAGCACCGCGGGCAGGAGGGTCAGCAGAGGCAAGGTGATCGCGGGGTCCTGGTGATAGGACGCGGACAGGATCCGGGTCACCACGGGTCGAACGGCATCGTGATGACCGCACTGTCCCGAGGGCCGACGGTGACGGCAGCGCGGAAACGCTGCGAACCCATGACCCCTATCGTGGCATGCCAGCGGTGTGACTCTAACGCTGGCAGTTGGGGCACCAGAACCGCAGCCGCTCCTGCCCCGGCGCCCCCGCCTCGGCCCGCCTGATCACCGTCCCGCACCGACGGCACCGCTTCCCGGCCCGCCCGTACACCCACGCCTCCCGCCCCGGCGTGGTGTCCCCGGTCGAGGTATGTCGCGGCCGCGCCTTGTTCGCGTCAAGCAGCCGGTGCCCCAGCGACACCACGGCATCCAGGTCCGCGACCGAACCAACCGGACGCGCAGGATCGATACCTCGCAGGAACAGCACTTCAGCCAGGAACCAGGTACCGATGCCAGCCAGGTTCCGCTGGTCGAGCAGTGCCTCGCCGACCGGGCGGCCGGGGTCGCGGCTGAGCCGGGCCACCGCCTCGGCCGCGTCCCAGTCCGGCCTGAGCAGGTCAGGACCGAGGTGCCCGACCACCTGGTCCTCCTTGGCGGTGGGCAGCACCTCGGTGATGCCAAGCTGGTAGCCGGCCGCGGTCCAGGCCGAGTTGGCCAGCAGCACCCGCAGGCGGTGGCCCTGCGCCAGTGGCCGTGCGCCAGCCGGGGCGAACCGCCAGGCGCCCTCCATCTTCAGGTGCGTGTGCACGGTGAGGCCGCGGTCGGTACGGACCAGCAGGTGCTTACCGCGGGAGACCGCCTCGGTTACCGTCTGGCCGGCCAGGTTGACGGTCGCGTAACGCGGCACCCGGAAGTCGCTGCGGGTCAGCGCCCGGCCTGCCAGCGTCTCGTGCAGGCGCCGGGCGGTGAACCAGACCACGTCACCTTCGGGCACGCACCCAGTCTGCCAAAGCCGCCGGCCGCCTGGTGCGCCGCGCCGTGGGCGCATATGCTCGCAAGCGTGCGGATACAGGCGCGGGCCGTCCTGGCGGGCCCGCTGGCGGCGGCACTGCTGGCGCGCAGCGGGCTGATCTGGCTGGCTGCGCTGACCGGGCAGTTGCTGCTCGGCGACCCGGTGTCGCCGCAGCGCCTGGCGGTGCTGGCGGTCGCGGTGCTGGCCGTCGTCGCCGCGGGCTGCGTCGCCGCCGCGGTCCCGGTGGACCGCGTGCTGGCCGCCGTCCCCGTCGTGCGCCGGGTTACCGCGCTGTCCGGCAAGTCCTGGCGGCTGGCGTTCCTGCGGGTACGCGACCCTGATGCGCGCGGCCGGTCGAGGCCGAGAGCGCCGACGGCGGCCCTGGCGGCCGCCTGACGTCACGCCCGCCCCGCGCGCCTGGTCGCGCGGGGGACAGCGGCTGTGCGCCGATTCCCTGCTGCCGGTTACCGCCGCCCCTGGCGGTGCCCGGCCGCCTTGCTCGTCGCGCCTGTCCGCGGCCGCCTCCAGCCCGTTTCCGTCCTGAGCTGGAAGGCCTGCTGCCATGTCCGGATTTCTCGGCGTCCCCGTTGGCGCCTCGTATCACCTCGTGTTCGCCCTTAGCAGCCTGCTGGCCCCGGTCGCGGGCGGCCTCGGCGCGGCGGCCGCGATCGTCTTGTTCACCGCGGCCGTCCGGCTGCTGATCTCCCCCCTGTCACTGCGCGCGCTGCGCGGCCAGGCCGCCATGACCCGGCTGACCCCGCAGGTCCAGGCGCTGCGCGCGCGTCACAGCGGCCAGCCGGAACGGTTCCGGCGTGAGCTGGCCGAGCTGTACCGGCGGGAGGGGGTCAGTCCGCTGGCCAGCATCTGGCCGTTGCTGGCCCAGTGGCCGTTTCTGAGTGTGATGTACCTGCTGTTCCGCTCGGCCACGGTGGACGGCGGGCAGAACCGGCTGCTGTCGGACAGCGTCCTCGGGGTCCCGCTCGGCACGCACTGGCTGGCCGGGGCCGGCTTGCTCAGCGTGCAGGACGGCCTCTTCCTGGCCGTGTTCGCGGCGCTGGCCGGGCTGTGCTGGCTGTCGGCCCGGCTAGCCCGGCAGGCGGCGCCCGCGCCGGTGCCGGCTGGGCTGGCCGCGACCGGGCCGCGCGGCGAGCGCGCTGGCCAGCGGGGGAGGCCGGCCGCGGTGGCGGGATCGCCGGGCGCCGACCCGGCGGCGGCCGCGGCCGGCAAGGCGGCGGCCACGCTGAGCCGGGTGCTGCCGTACGTGACCGTGGTCATCGCCGTGTTCGCGCCGCTGGCCGCCGCGGTCTACCTGCTGACCACGGTGGCCTGGACGCTGGCCGAACGGCGGCTGTTCGCGCGCCGCGCGGCCGGGGACGTCCCGGTCCGGCGTACCTCGCTGACCGGGACCGTCCCGCGGTGACCGCTGTCAGTAGGGTCGCTCGCGGCGGCCCTGGCCCGCGCCGTAGCCGGGGGCGTACCCGGGCCTGCCCTGATTCTGCTGCGCCTGGTCTGGCTGGGCCTGGTCGGTCCGGTAGTACCGGTCGTCGGTGCCGTCCTGCCCGGGCGGTGCCGACGGCGCCGGGGCGGACCGGTCGGGGTAGGACTGGCCGCCGGCGTAGGGGTAGGAGCCGCTGGCCCCGGTGTCGTACGGGTTGTGCCCGGACGGGGCGGCCGACCGGGTCCCGGATGGCGCGCCGCCCGGCTGGCCCGGCGATGCCACCGGGGCGGACAGCGGGCTAGCGGACGGCTGGGGCTGGCCCGGCTGCCGGTGCTGAGGCTGGCGTGACTCGTACTGGCTGCCCGCCCGGTCGTTGACCGGGAGGCTGTTGGCGGCCCGGCCGCCGCCCGCCGCCCCGCTGCCCGGGTAACTCGTCCCGTTGCCGCCGCGTCCAGGCTGAGCGGCGGGCCCCGGCCCGTACCCGGAGCCGAAGCCGGACTGGCCGAGCGCGGGCTGGCTCGCCGTCGGCTCGCCCAGGGCGGGCTGGCCGGGGGCGGCCTGCTGGCTACGGTCGGGCTGGGCCGGGTTCCCCTGCTGGCTGCCGTAAGCCGGGTAGCGGACGGTGGCCTGCTGCGCGGCGCTGGCGCCGCCCCCGTCCCGGTACTGCTCGTCCCGGTACTGCTCGTCCCGGTACTGCTCGCCCCGGTACTGGTCACCGCGGTACTGGTCGTCGCTGGCCTGGCGGTGCTGCCCGGCCCGCTGCCCGACGGGCTGGAAGGACGCGGTCGGGTAGTCGTCGGTGAGACCGCCACGGCGCTGGCTCTGCTGGTACTCGCCGCTGACGAAGCCTTCCGTCTGGTCGGTCAGCTGGGTCTGCGCCTGTGAGCGGCGGGCGGCCACCCGGTAGGAGCGGCCGTCAGTTTCGTTGAGGTTCGAGCGTGAGTAGGCGGTGCTGGTCAGCGGATCGTCATCGGTGCCACGGGCGGGCCCGGTGTCCCGTGGCGGCACTGACCAGATGCTGCCGCCGGCCTCCTGGCCGCTGTCGCGGCTGGCCGGGCCCCGGGCGGCTTCCCGGCGGTCGGGCGCCGGGCGGAACCCGGTGTCGGCCTGGCCGGCGTCGCCGCGCCCGCGCGCGTGCGCCCCGGCGCCCGCCGCGGGCCCGGTCGGTACGGGCGGGGCCGCCTGGTGATGCCCGGTGGGCTGTCCTTCGCCCGAGCCGCGCCCGGCCGGGCGCGGCTCAGGGTAGCCGGAAAGGTTGACCCGCTCGATCCGCTCGGTTCGCTCGCCCCAGTCGCCGCGATCCTGCGGAGGCCGGCTGGCGGCGGGGGCGGGCGCCGGGGCGGCGAAGTTATTCGGCTGGAATGACGGCCGGGGAGCGGCGGCCGGGAACCCGCCCGACGTGCGGCCGGTGGCTTGCGGCTTGCCCGGCCAGGCCGGGTTCGCCCCGGTCCCCGCCCCGCCCGCGGCCGCGGGACGGATGCTGCCGGTCCCGGTCGGCGGCCGGGACACGGTGACCCCGACAGTGGGCGTGGCGCCGGTGCCGGGCCGGAACGAATTGGGGCCGCTCGCTGTCCGGAACGAGTTCGGGCCGCTGGGCGGCCGGAACGAATTGGGGCCGCTGGCGGCGCGGGCGGGGTTCGCCCCGGTGCCCGGCTGAGGCGCGCCAGGCGGAGTACCGCCGGCCGGCCCTGCCCCCTGTCCGGGCGGGGGCCCAAGTCGTCCGGTGGCCCCGCGCTGCTCGGCGCTCCGCGGTTCGGGGCCGCGTGGTTCAGCCCCAAAGCGGTTATCGGCGCCGGCCCGCGGTCCCTGGGCCGGGCGGGGGTCGGCACTGCGCTCGTGGCCGGGCGACCCGGGCTCGGTAAGCGGCCGGTCAGCGGCGACCGAAGCCCAGTAGTCCTCGTCGGAGACGCCGTCGTCCGGCCAGATGTCCTCGCCGCGGTCGCGGCGCAGCCGCAAGATGCCGGTCCAGTCGGTGCGGTCTTCCCGGTCGCGCCGCTTGCGGCGCACGGGCGCCGACGGGCGCTCACGGTCCTCGTCGGCCCCGTCGGGCAGGTCGTAGGCGCCGCTGGCGTACTCGTCCGCGCCGTAGCCGGCGAAGCCGTCGCCGCGCGGCGCGTCCTCCCGGCCGAAACCGCCGCCGGGGGCCGCGGCGGCGCCGCCGCGGGGGGCACCGCCGGCCGCCTGGCCGCGGGCCCGGTCCGGGCCGCGGCCACTGCCGTCGAAGCCGCCGTTATAGCCGTTGGGGCCCGGGCCGGCGGCGCTCCGGCCGGGGTCCCGCTGCCCGCGGCCGCCTGCCCGGCCCTCGGGGTTTTCCCCGGCCCAGCGGCCCTTGATGCCCTCAGGGGAGAAGTACTGGCCGGGCGACCAGCTGTCGTCCTCGCTGTGGTAGCCGTCCGCTGCGTAGAGGTCGTAGTCGTCGTACTCGTCATCGGGCCCGGAACCGCCGTCGCGACCATCCGGCCGCGCAGGCTTACGACTCAAAAACGACATACAACACCACCCGGCACAACACGGCCTGGCGTCGGCACTCAGCGAGGCCCGCGCGGCCATATACGCGAACCTGCCCCCGTTTTCGCGAGCACCCTTTAACCAGCACTGTTCCGTAAGATTGTTACCAACCTCATGGCAACCTGTCCGGCGAATCACGAAACTTCGTCACCGAATGCACCAAGTCGGGACACTTCGGGAGCAATCACGCGGACGAGCTGACACGCCCTACGAAGTGGCGCTAACCGGGAGCCGTCCTCGGCCGATCGTCGCGGCGGCGATCGCCTGCCACGCCGACTGCAGGGACGCCCCGTTCGGCAGCCGCAGCACCGTGTCGAGAGCGTACACGGTGAAGCGGTAGCCGTGGCCTCTCGCGCCCGGACACGGCGGCTCGTAGTCATCGAAGCCCGCGGTGCCCTTCGCCTGGCGCGCACCCGGCGGCAACTGCCCTTCGAGCAGCGCGGACGTGCCCGGGCCGATGTCGAACACCACCCAGTACACGTAGGGGGTGATGGGCGCGTCCGCGTCGTCGACCACCAGGGCGATCGACTTGGTCCCGGCCGGGGCGCCGGCCCAGGTGAGCGGGGGCGAGACCGGGCGGACGGCGGAGCAGGTGAACCTGGCGGGCATGACCGCGTGCTCGAACGCGCCCTCGCTCACCGTCATCACGCTCGGCGAGGTGACGGTGACCCCGGAGGAGAAGAGCCCGCACCCGGCCAGTGACAACACAAGCCCGAGGCCTGCCGCGGCCGTCACCAGCCGCCGGGCGAGCCCCCGCCGCCGGGCCGGCCTGGAATCCGCGTCCCGCTTCACCCGCCCGATCTTAGGGCCTGCCGCCCCCTGGGACGGTGAGGAAGCCGCCGAGTCGCCGCGGCCGGCCCGCGGTTCCGGCGACCGGGAGGCCGGCGGGCTGCCTGGTCCTGGTGCTTTCGGCCGGTCAGGAGGTCCGGTTGACGACGGGCACTGTCGTTTTCACGGGCGCGCCGAGCCAGCCGGAGAGCGCTTCGCGCAGCGCGGGCTCGGCGGTGCCCGCGGGTTCGCCGGTGGCCGCGGCCCAGGCGATGCACGCGTCCGGGCGGATCAGGATCGCGTCGGCCGGCCGGTGATCGGTGCGGGCGGTGCGGATGTCGACCCGGTGCCGCCAGTCCTTGGCGGTCTCCCGGAGGTCCGGGCGGTCGGCGAGGTCGAGGAAGACCGGCCGGGCGGTGCGCATGAGTTCCGCGACGCAGGTTGAGCCCTGGCTGGTGTGCAGGGTGAGGTCGGGGGCGAAGGTGCCGGCCAGGTCATGCTGGCCAGGGCCGGGCATCGGGTAGCGGATGTCGGTGCCGGCGATGAGAGCCCCGAGGCGGCGCGACGGCTGCTCGTCGGTGAGCAGCTCCGCGAACAGTTCCCGCAGGGCCCCGGCTGCTGGGTCCTGTCCGCGCCGGAGTGCCACCTGAGCCTGGGTCTGGAGCAATGCCCGCGCGCCGGCGAAGTGGCGCTCGCGGTGATAGGTGTCAAGCAGGCCGGCCGGCGCCCAGCCGCCGACGGCGGCGGCCAGCTTCCAGGCCAGGTTGGCGGCGTCGAGCATGCCATTGCTGATGCCGATGCCGGTCGCGGGGAACTGATGAGCCGCGTCGCCGGCCAGCAGGATCCGCCCGTCGCGGTACCGCTCGGCCTGGCGCGCCTGAAACCCGTAGCGCGACAGCCGGGTCGCTTCTGCCAGGGGAAGGTCCGCCCCGAGCACGCGGCGGATGCTGTCACGGAACTCGGTCAGGGTCATCGGCGCATCCGTGTCGTCGCCGGCCGCCTCGTCTTCGGTCGTCTGGATGAGCAGCGCTCCGGAGGCGAGCCGCCCGAACGCGAACACGCCGCGGTCTGTCCGGGTGAGACCCGGTTGGATCCGGCCGAGCCCCGGGACGTCGAGGTCGTCGTTGCCCGGCTGGGTCACCGAACCGGGCACGGTGACCTGGGCCAGCCGGTTGACCTCCGGATAGGTGGTGCCAGGGAACGGGATCCCGGCCCCGTCGCGGACCTTGCTGTGCGCGCCGTCGCAGCCCACCAGGTAGCGGGCGGTCACCTGGTAGGGCCCGTCCGGGCTGCGCACAGCCGCCGTCACGGCAGCGTGGTCCTGGCTGACGCTGACCACCGCGTGCCCGCGGCGGATGCTGGCGCCGAGTTCCTCGGCGTGCTCGCCGAGCAGGCGCTCGAGCCGCGGCTGGGGGAGATGCACCACCTGTATGGGGGGGTCAGTGAGATGCGAGAAGTCCAGCTCCAGGCCGCCAAACGGGGCGCCGCGAGCCGCGCCGACGGGACGGGCGCTGGCCGCCTCGATCCGGTCCAGCAGGCCCCGGTAGCGCAGCAGTTCCACGATCTGCCCGTTGAAACCACTGGCCTTCGGGGTCTCCCGCGGCCGGGGCTGCCGTTCCAGGATCAGCGGCCGCAGGCCGGCCAGGCACAGCTCGGCGGCCAGCATCAGGCCGGTCGGGCCGGCGCCCGCGATGAGCACGTCGGTGTCCGTCACTCGCATTTCGCTGCTCCCGTTTCCGCCGGTGCTTGCCTCGGCCTGCGATTACGGGGCAGGGGAGGCGGCGCGCCTGGACGCCGCGGCTAGCCGCGGAAGGCGCTGTGCCCGGTGAGGGCCTGGCCGATGACCAGGGTGTGCATCTCGGGGGTGCCCTCGTAGGTGAGCACCGATTCCAGGTTGGCCATGTGCCGCATGATGGGGAACTCGTAGGAGATGCCGTTGCCGCCGAGGATGGTGCGGGCGGTGCGGCAGATCTCCAGGGCCTCCCTGGTGCTGTTCAGCTTGGCGATGGAGACGTGCTCGGGCGCCAGCCGGCCCTGGTCCTTGAGCCGGCCGAAGTGCAGCGCGAGCAGCTGGCCCTTGGCCAGCTCGATCGCCATGTTGGCCAGCTTTTCCTGTGTCAGCTGGAAGGCCGCGATCGGTGACCCGAACTGCGAGCGGTCCAGGGAGTAGGAAAGCGCGGTCTGGTAGCAGGTGCGGGCCGCCCCCAGCGCGCCCCAGAAGATGCCGTAGCGCGCCTCGTTGAGGCACGACAGCGGACCGCCGAGCCCAGCCGCCGACGGCAGCAAGGCCGAGGCCGGCAGCCGGACGTCGTCCAGCACCAGCTCGGCCGTCACCGAGGCCCGCAGTGAGCCCTTGTGCCTGATCTCCGGGGCGGTGAAGCCGGGGCTGGCGGCGGGCACGGCGAAGCCGCGGATGCCGTCGTCGGTGCGGGCCCAGACGACGGCGACGTCGGCCACGGTGCCGTTGGTGATCCACATCTTGCGCCCGTTGAGCACCCAGTCGGTGCCGTCGCGGCGGGCGGCGGTGCGCATCGACGCCGGGTCGGAGCCGGCCTCCGGCTCGGTCAGCCCGAAGCAGCCGATCGCCTCGCCCGCCGCCATCCGCGGCAGCCACTCGTTCTTCTGCTCCTCGCTGCCGTACCGCCAGATCGCGTACATGGCCAGCGAGCCCTGCACCGACACCAGCGAGCGCAGCCCCGAGTCGGCCGCCTCCAGCTCCAGGCAGGCGAGGCCGTACTCGACGGCCGACATCCCGGCGCAGCCGTACCCGGTCAGGTGCATGCCGAGCAGGCCGATCTTGCCCAGCTCGCGGGTCAGCTCCCTGATGCCGGGCAGCTCGCCCCGCTCGTACCAGCCCGCGATGTGCGGCGCGATCTTGTCGGCGCAGAAGTCGCGCACCGTCGCCCGCACCGCCAGTTCCTGCTCCGACAGCAGCGAGTCGAGGCCGGCCGGGTCATGCGGGTCGAGCCGGGGCCGCCCGGCCGTCCCTGAAGCGCCAGCGGAACCAGCGGGAGAAGTCATCGGATCAGCCTCCTGCGGTCAAAGCTAACAGGCCAGTCGGCTCCAGGTCGCCCCGGTCCGGCCGGGCCGGGGCGACCTGCTGCCGGGTTACCGTGGTGGCCGACGCCTCGCTCTCGGGGACGGCCGCCTTGGGGCTGGTCGGCTCGGCCAGGTAGCGCTTGCCTGACAGCCGCAGCAGCACCGACTCGCCCAGGATGACCTGGTCCCTGGTGCCGAGCCTGGTATCGCGGCCGGGCGGCACGTCCACCGCCGGGTCGAACGCGCGGCCGGTCCACCGCTGCACCATGGTCCCGTTGGTGGAGTGCAGGTCGAGCACTGACAGCCGCATGTTGGCCGAGCCCGCGTCCTCGAGCTGCAGCATCAGGTGCTGGCGGCTGACGGTGTCGATCGCCGACCGCCTGCCGTCGGTGTACATCGCCAGGTCGACGCCCTTGACGCCTGCGCCGCGGCCGACGATGACCGGGCAGTCGATCTCCAGCGGGAAGCGCAGCAGCTCCGCCTGCGAGTCGACGTCGGCCACCACCACCTCGTGCAGCGCCGCCCGCGGTCCGAGCGACACCAGCGGGCGGGTGCAGGACGGGCAGACCGCGGTGCCCTCCGGGGACAGCCGGGGCCAGGCGAGCAGCTGGCCCTGCCACTGGGCGGCCTGCCGGCAGGCGGTGTTGGGGCAGTTCCAGCGGGTCTGCAGCAGCTTGCGGTGCGCCTGGTTCCTGGCGTCGAGCTTGGCCGAGTAGCGCAGCACCTTGACCTCGCGGGCCTGCGAGACGTCTTGCGCGCTGCGGGTCTTGATGCCGAGCGGCGTCAGCCGGACCACGTCGCCGACCGTGTCCCAGGCGTGGAACCGCTCGGGCGAGCGCTCGATCCACCGGTGCGCGGCCCGGTGGTCGGTGTAGTGGTCGCGGGTGATGACGTGCAGGGCGCCGTCGCGGGCGAGCCGCAGGATCTCGCCGTCGGCGACCGACGCGGTCCTGATCTTGCCGTCCCGCTTGAGCTCGAGGAACCGCCTGGCGTCGGGCCCCAGCACGCGCACCAGGGACTCGTCCGCCACCAGCTCGAACTGCGCGTCGTCGTGCAGCTCCCGCCACGCGGCCATGACGATGGCCAGCCGCTCCCAGACCGGGGCCTGCCGTCCGACCGGCGGCAGGTGGGGCGACCAGCAGACGTTCGACACGTCGATTACGGCGTTCCAGCTTCCCATCAAAAAAAATCGTATTCCCGTGCACACCCGCGCGCCACCGGCACCGGCCAGATTCAGTCCGCGAGCTGAATCACCGGCGTGCGGGAATCAGGTGCTGGCCAGTGCCTTTACCGCGACAATAAGGTCATCGGGCGCCAACGTGAAGGCCAGCCGGAGCCACGGGGAGCTCGCCGCGGAGACCGTCAGCAGCCGCCCGGGCACCACCGCCACGCCGCGGCGCAGCGCCGCCTGGGCGAAACCGCCGGAGTCGCCGTCGCTCGGCCGGCGGGCCCAGATGGTCAGCCCGCCGGCCGGCGCGGTCCACCGCCAGCTCGGGCAGGTACTGGGTGAGGGCGGCGGCGATGGCCGCGTAGCGCTCGCGCGCCCAGGCGGCCCGGTAACCGACGATCTCCTCGTGGCGGCCGCGGACCAGCGCCGCCACCAGGCCCTGGTGGTAGGCGGGGGTGCCCAGGTCGGCGGCGGACTTGGCGGCCGCCAGCCGGGCGATGATGCCTTCCGGCGCCCGCACGTAGCCGGTGCGCAGGCCGCCCCAGTATGTCTTGGACAGCGAGCCGACGGTCACCACGTTGGGCAGCCGCGGCGCCAGCGCGGCCAGCGGCGGCGGCCCGTCAAGCAGGCCGGTCCCGGTCAGCCCGTTCCGGTCGGGCCGGCCGGTCAGGCCCAGCGGTATCTCCGCCAGCGTCATGTCGTCGATGAAGGTGACGCCGGGATTACGCCCGGCCAGCTCCACGATCTCGTGCCGCTCGGCGGCCGGCAGGAGCTGGCCGGTCGGGTTCTGGTGGGTCGGGATGAGGTAGGCGAGCGCGGGCCGGTGCACCGCCACCGCGTCGGCCAGCCGGGCGATGTCGCCCGGCGGGACGCCGACCGGCCGGGCGCCGCTGCGGTGCAGCGCGTCGATGAAGCCGGGGTAGGTCGGCTCCTCGGTCAGCACCGGCTGGCCGGGGGCCGCCTCGCAGCGCAGCAGCAGGTCGAGTGCCTGCATGGCGCCGGTGGTGATGAGCACCTGGTCGGGCGCCGTGGGGATGCCGTGAAAGGTGGTCAGCATGGCGGCGACGGCCGCCCGCAGGTCCGGCTGGCCGTAGGGCAGGTAGCCGGTGCCCTGGGTCAGCCGCACCCGTTCCGCGTGATCGAGGACACTGGCCGGGTCCTGCAGCGCCCGCGCGACCTGGGGGGCGCAGTCGACCGCGGCCAGTGACAGGTCGAAGGCGGGCGAGCCGGACAGCAGGCCGGAGAAGAACCCGTCGGCGCGGTGCACCGCCGCCGGGGTGGTGCGGTGCGGGACCAGCCGGGTGCCCGAGCCCTGGCGGCTGGCGGCCATCCCCTCGTCCCGCAGCACCTGGTAGGCGAGCGCGACCGTGTTGCGGCTGACCGACAGGGCGGCTGCGAGGGCCCGCTCGGGCGGTAGCCGGACCCCCGCGGGCAGCTCGCCGGTGTCGGCCAGCCGCCCGAGCCGCGCGGCCAGCAGCCGGTACAGGGCGCCGTCGGCGGTCGGCCAGCGGCCGAGTAGGTCGGCCAGGGCCTGCGGGGTAATGGCGGGAGCCACCCTAATGTCAATTGGCACTGTCATAACGGGTCCAATAATGCCACGGTTGGGGGCAAGCTGAGCCACTTTTGCTGCATCCCCGGCGTGGCGGCCGCCCGGGCGGCGCGGCCGGCCCCTCGCCGTCGGCCGCAAGGCGGCAGGCGGCGGGCGCACCGGCTGCGGCGTGACCCCCGCTGCTACGCGATTGCGGGACTCGGAGACCTGATAATGGTGGAGTGACCTCACCCACCGGAGCGCACCGCGCCGTACAACCGGAGACCCAGGTCTTCACGGCCCGGCTGACCGGGCGGCCGCTGCTTGACAGCAGCGGCCGTGCTATCGGCCGGGTCCGCGACGTAGTCATCTGGCCGATCGCGGGCAGCGGGCCGCCGCGCGCCCTCGGGCTGGTGGTGGCGCTGCGGCGGCGGGCGATCTTCGTGCCGTTCGGCCGGATCAGGGAGGTGTCGGCCGAAGGGGCGCAGCTCGCGGGCGGTACCGTCGACCTCGACCCGTTCAGCCAGCGGACCGGGGAGATGCTGGCCAGCAGCCTGTACGGGCGGCGCACCCCGTCCGGCACGGTGGCCGACGTGGCCATCGCGCACCGGGAGCAGGCGCGGGACCGCTGGGAGGTCACCACCCTGGCGGTGACCAGGGGGAGCCGCGCGATCGGGGTGCTGGGCGGGCACGGGCCGCACATCGTGCCGTGGCAGGAGTGCCGCGACCTGTTCGAGCCGGGGCCGCTGGCCGAGCAGCTCACCAGCCTGCGCGAGATGGCGCCGGCCGACCTGGCCACCGCCTACGAGACGCTGCCGCAGGCCCGGCGCGGCCAGCTCGCGGCCGCGCTGGACGACGAGGAGCTGGCCGACCTGCTCGAGGAGATGCCCGAGCAGGATCAGATCCGGCTGCTTAACAGCCTCGGCAGCATCGAGCGCAGCGCCGACGTGGTCGAGGAGATGGAGCCCGACGACGCGGTCGACCTGCTCGGCGAGATGGCCCCCGAGCAGCGCGAGCGGCTGCTCACCGCGATGCAGGCGGTGCAGGCGCAAGAGCTGCGGCGGCTGCTGCGCTACGACAAGGCGACGGCGGGCGGCCTGATGACCTCCCAGCCGCTGGTGTTCCCGCCGGACACCGCGGTCGCCGAGGTGCTGGCCCGGGTGCGCGATCCCGATATTCCCGCCACCACCGCCGCCCAGGTCTACGTGTGCGAGCCCCCCGCGCTCACCCCGACCGGCCGCTACCTGGGCAGCGTCGGCTTCCAGCGGCTGCTGCGGCGGGCGCCGTCGATCCCGGTCGGCGAGTGCATCGAGGCCCGGGTCTACGTCACCCCCGAGCTGGGGCAGCACGAGCTGGCGGCCCGGCTCGCGGCCTACAACCTGATCGGCGTGGCCGTGTGCGACCAGGCCGGGCGGCTGGTTGGCGCGGTCACCGTCGACGACGTGCTCGACCACACGCTGCCGGTCGGCTGGCGGCGCACCGGAGGTGACGCCTGATGGCCCGGTTCCCGTCCTTGCGCTCCGCCGGCGACCGCAACGACCTCTCGGTGCCGAAGGGCGCGCCGGTCCGCGGCTCGCTCTACGACGCCGACGCGTTCGGCCGGTTCGCCGAGGGCCTGGCCCGCACCCTCGGCACCGGCCGGTACCTGGTCGCCCAGACCATCTTCGTCATCGCCTGGATCATCCTCAACATCGTGGCGGGCGTCCAGCACTGGGACCCGTACCCGTTCATCCTGCTCAACCTGGCCTTCTCCACCCAGGCGGCGTACGCCGCGCCGCTGATCCTGCTGGCGCAGAACCGGCAGGACGAACGGGACCGGGCCACCACCGAGCGGGACCGCCAGGTCGCCGCCCGCACCCAGGCCGACACCGAGTACCTGGCCCGCGAGCTGGCGGCGGTGCGGCTGGCGCTCAACGACCTGGTGACCAACCAGGACCTGGCCGAGCAGGTCGAGCACCTGGCCAAGCTGATCTCCGACCGCCCGCCGGCCGAAGCAGAATAGAGGTGCCCGTGCGGCGTTTCGCGCTGATCCACGGCGCCGCCACCACCGGCCGCGTCTGGCGGCAGGTGACCCCGCTGCTGGCGGCACCGGACGAGGCAGCAGGGCCGGACCAGGGCGGCCTGGTGACGGTGGCCGTCCCCGACCGGCCGTGCACCGGCGACCTGGCGGCCGAGACGGCGGCGCTGCGGCCGTGCTGCCAGGGGGCGGTGGTGGGCGGCGTCAGCGGCGGCGCCACCCTCGGCCTGGCCCTGGCCGCGGCCGGGGTGCCCGCGGCGGCGGTGCTGCACGAGCCCGCGGTCGGCTCGCTGCTGCCCGGCCTGCTCGACCAGGTGCGCGCGGCCTACGCGGCGGGCGGCGTGCCCGCGTTCGCCCGCGCGCTCTACGGCAGCGCCTGGACGCAGGCGCAGGCCCCCGCCGACCCGGCCGCGGTCGCCCGCGACCTGGCCATGTTCAGCGCGTTCGAGCCCGCCGCGCCCGCCCCGGGGGCAGGCCCGGTGATCATCACCGTGGGCGAGCGGTCACCGGAGGCCAGGCACACCGCCGCCACCCGGCTGGCGGACAAGTTCGGCTTCGCGGTCCAGGTCATCCCGGACGCCGGGCACGCGGTCCACCTCACCCACCCGGCCGCGTTCGCGGCCGTGCTCCGCCAGGCCGCGGACGGCTGACGCTCCGCTCGCTAACCTCGCGGCCAGGCCCCGGGAGCAGCGGGCTCAGCCCGCGAGCAGCCGCTCCAGCCAGGCGGCGGCCCGCGCCAGCGCGGCGTCGGCGCCGGCCGGGGCGAGCAGGGTGACGCCGTGCGGCCGCCCGGACGCGGTGAACCCGGCCGGCACCGCCACCGCGCACAGGTCGAGCAGGTTGCAGAACGTCGTGTAGTGCCCGAGCACCGTGTTGCGCCGCACCGGGTCGGCCAGCACCTCCGCCACCGTGAACGTGGTCGGCACGGTCGGCACCAGCAGCAGGTCCGCCGCCGTCCAGGCCGGCCGGGTCGCCGCCCGCAGCGCCGCCAGCCGGTGCAGCCCGCGGAACGCGTCGGCGGCCGAGTACCCGCGCCCGCTGTCCAGCACCGCCCGGGTGACCGGGTGCAGCCGCTCCGGGTGGGCGGCCGCGAAGTCGCCCACCGCCGCCAGCCGCTCCGCCACCCACGGCCCCTGGTACAGCAGCTTCCCGGCGGCCAGGAAATCAGAGATATCCAGAACGGGGGCGTGCCCGGCCTCGCCGCTGACCAGCCGCACGACCGCGGCGAAGGCGTCCCGGGCGGCCGTGTCACCGTAGAACTCCGGGTCGAGCGGCACCCCGACCCGCGGGGCGGCCGGCTCCCCGCCCGGCCCGGCCGCCGGGCCCGTGCCCGGTACCGCGGGGGGCACCGGCAGCGGCACCGACCACGGGTCGGCCGGCTCGTAGCCGGCGATCACGGCGAGGACCGCCGACGCGTCGGCGACCGAGGCGGCGAACACCGACGGGCAGTCAAGTGACGCGCAGGCGGGCACCGTGCCGGCCGTCGGCACCAGGCCGCGGCTCGGCTTGAGCCCGACGATGCCGCACAGCGCGGCGGGCACCCGGCCTGACCCGGCGGTGTCGGTGCCGATGGCGAACGGCACCAGGCCGGCCGCCACCGCCACCGCCGAGCCGGAGCTTGACCCGCCGGAGATCAGCCCGTCCGCCAGCGGGGACTCGCACGCCCCGTACGGCGAGCGGGTGCCGGACAGGCCGGTGGCGAACTGGTCCAGGTTGGTCTTGCCGACGCAGATCGCGCCGGCCGCCCGCAGCCGGGCGACCAGCGGCGCGTCGGCGGCCGGGGTGTACGCGTAGCCCGGGCAGGCGGCGGTGGTGGGCAGCCCGGCCACGTCGATGTTGTCCTTCACCGCGTACGGCACGCCGAACAGCGGCGGCCGGCCACCAGGGCCGGGCCAGCGCGCCGCCACCGCCGCGGCCTCGGCCGCCAGCTCCGCCTCGGTGCGGACGGAGATCCACACGTGGTCATCACCCCGCGCCGCGATCCGGGCGAGTACGTCGCGGGTGACGTCGGACGGGTGCGCACCAGCCCGGTAGGCGGCCGCCAGGCCGTCCAGCCCGCGGCGAGCGGCGTGCGGCGGGGGAGCCAGCCGGGAATGGTCGTGGTTGATCGCTGCCTCCGTGGTCTCGGCCAGCCAAGGGAAAGTGGACGTTTGGGCACCCCCGGGGGTGCCCAAACGTCCACCGTGTTAGCCCCGCGCGGCTAGCCGGCCGCCAGCGCGGTCAGCAGGGCGGCGGACGGCGCGTGGGCGCCGAACACGCCGCCCTGCATCTCGATCATCTTCAGCGCGGCCTGGTAGTTGCCGGGATCGGTGGCGCCGGTGCAGTCGGACAGCAGCAGGCACTCGTAGCCGCGGTCGTTGGCGTCGCGCATCGTCGTGTGCACGCACACGTCGGTGGTGATCCCGGTCAGGATGATGTGGGTGATGCCGCGGGTTTGCAGGATCAGGTTGAGGTCGGTGGCGTAGAAGGAGCCCTTGCCCGGCTTGTCGATGACCGGCTCGCCGTCGAGCGGCGCCACCTCGGGCACGATCTCCCAGCCGGGCTCGCCCCGGGTCAGGATGCGGCCCATCGGTCCCTCGTCGCCGATGCCGGCCCCGATCGACTTGGACCGCCACAGCTTGTTGGGCGGGCAGTCGGCCAGGTCGGGCCGGTGGCCCTCGCGGGTGTGGATGACGGTGAAGCCGCGGGCCCGTACCGCGTCGAGCACCCGGGCGGTCGGCTCGAGGCCGGCCCGGGTCAGCTCGAGGTCGTAGCCCATGGCGTCCACGTAGCCGCCCTTGCCGCAGAAGTCGAACTGCCAGTCGATGTTGATCACGGCGGTGCGGGCGGCGACGAAGGAGCCGTCGTAGGGCCAGTTGTACGGGTGCGCGGGCAGTTGGCCGAAGCTGGCCGTCGTGTCGCTCACCGTGTCTACACCGCCTCGGTGGCGGCGGGCACGGCGGGATCGGCGGCTTCGGTTTCGGCGGCCGCGGCCGGCTCGCTGGCCGGCTCAACCGCCGCGCTGACGTCGGTCGGCACCCCGTCGGTGCTGACCACCGGGTCGCCGCCGCCGACCGGGGTGGCTTCCTGGATCGCCGCCTCGACCTCCTCGTCGCTCGGCAGCTCAACTGGCTTGCCCCGGTTAATGAAGCCGAACACGGCCAGGATGATGGCGGCGAACAGGTAACCGAGTGCGATCTGGGGGCCGATGTCCCAGCCGACCTTGGCCCCGTGCACCAGGCCGATGAAGCCGAGGACGGCGCCGGCCAGGCAGTACCCGGCGGACCAGAAGAACCGGCGGTCGATCAGGAACGCGGTGATCGCGCCGAGCAGCAGGCCCGCCAGCGTCGCGCCGCCGCCGAGCAGCATGGTGCCCTTGTAGATGGAGCCCGCGTTGGCGATGTTCTGGTACCCGACCTTGGCCGCGGTGGTGCCGGCCGCCGACAGTGCGTCGTCCATCTGCCCTTGCGCCCAGTTGGCGACGTTGGGAATGATCGCGATGACCACCGCCACCGCGTGCCGCTTGGGCACTTCCTGGAACGCCTGGGCGCCGATCAGCAGGCCGATGTAGAGCAGGATGGGCACGATCGCCGGGTTCGGCAGGACGGCGCCGAGCAGCCCGAACATGCCGCAGAAGCACAAGATCGCGATGACCACGCCGCTGCCCATCGAGTAGCCGGTCCGGCCGCCGACCCGCTTCCAGCCGGGGTGGCCGATGTAGACGGCGGGCGGGAACGGCGAGCCGAGGCACGAGCCGACGATGGCGCCGGTGCCGTCGGCCAGCAGGATCGAGCGCAGGTTGTAGTTGTCACCCGCGGCCGCGGCCGACTCGACGTTCGACATGCCCTCGCAGAAGTTGTAGATGCCGAGCGGGATCGCGGTGGACAGCAGCGGGGAGATCTCCGACAGGCCGTGCCCGAGGCGGCCGAAGTTGAAGCTGGGCAGGCTGAACGCGATGTCGTGGGCGGCGGCGGACACGTCGGCCGGGTGCATGTAGCCGCCGATCCAGCCGATCGCGGTGCCCACCAGCAGCGCGGCCAGCCCGATGGGGATGTTGCCGGGCAGCTTCAGGTCGGTGAAGAAGCCGATCATGATGATGATCAGCACCGGCAGCGCGATCCACAGCGCCTCCCACATCTGGGCGGCCGGGCGCATGGAGATGAACGCGATCGAGATGCCGGCCAGGGTGCCGAGCAGCGCCGCCCGCGGCGTGTACTTGCGGATGAACGGGCCGATGAACGCGCCGATCAGCACGATGCAGCCGATGATGAAGCACCAGGCCAGGCCGGCCGCCCACGCGTCGAACGCGTTCTTGGTGGCCAGGTAGGTCGGCAGCATGATCACGAAGGTGACGATGAACATGTGCGGCACCGACGGGCCGTAGGGCATGGCGGTGACGTCGTCCCGCCCCTCACGGCGGGCCAGGCGGCGGGCCAGGTACGTGTAGTACACGTTGCCGATCAGCAGCTGGATGCCCATGGCGGGCAGGATCACGCCGAATACGTCGTGGCTGGGGATGTTCACCACCCCGATGCACAGCCCGGTCAGCACCAGGACGTTCACCATCACGTTGAAGCCGAGGCCGAAGAAGGCGTTGGTGTCGCCGCTGGTCCACCAGGGCAGCTTCAGCGGCGCGTCCGGCTTGGCCGGCGCGGAGGTAGCGGTTGCGGTCATGAGGGGTCTGCTCCTGTCTACTAAGGGGCCAAGGGTTCGAACGGTGCGGCTCAGGCCAGAGCCTTGAGGTACTGCTCGGAGGGGGCGACCCAGCCGAAGATGCCGCCCTGGGCGGCGATCATCGCCAGGCCGTGCTGCTGGAAATCGGGGAAGTAGGAGCCGACGCAGTCCGACAGCACCAGGCACTCGTAGCCGCGGTCGTTGGCCTCGCGGACGGTGGTGTGCACGCACACTTCGGTGGTGACGCCGGTGACGACCAGGCTGGTGATGCCGGCTGCCCGCAGCGTCTCGTCCAGGCCGGTGGCGTAGAAGGAGCCCTTGCCGGGCTTGTCGATGACCAGCTCGCCGTCGGCCGGCGCGAGCTCGTCGATGATGTCGTGGCCGTACTCGCCGCGGATGAGGATGCGGCCCTTGGGGCCCGGGTCGCCGATCCGCAGCGACGGCTCGCCCCGGTTGAGCTTGGCGGGCGGGCAGTCGGACAGGTCCGGCCGGTGGCCCTCCCGGGTGTGGATGATGGTGACGCCCGCCTCGCGGCTGGCGGCCAGGGTCGCCTGCAGCGGCGGGATGACCGCGCGGAGCAGGCTCACGTCGTTGCCGAGCGTCTCGCCGAACCCGCCGGGCTCCACGAAGTCCCGTTGCATGTCGATCAGCAGCAGGGCCGTGTGCGCGGGGTTGAACGTGAAGGGGTACGGGTCGGCCGGCACGGTCACCGTGCCCGGCTGTGCTCCTGCCGGTGTCTCTGACTGCGTTTCTGACTGCGTTTCTGACTGTGTTTCTGACAAGGGGGCCTCCTCCCGGCCGGGCGGCTGGCACCGGGCCAGCCTGCCTTTCGTCGATTGTCGACGAACTAAATAGCCGGAAAAGGCACGCAATGTTACGCGCACGTAACTCGATTGCCGGGGAGCCGGAGAGCCGGGCGGGAGGTCTCAGCCGATGTAGGTGCGGGCCCCGTGGCCGTCGAGTGCGTGCAGGATGGCCGGCAGGTCGCCGGTGCCGAGCGCGTCGAGCAGCCGCCGGTGCCGCTCCACCCCCTGGGACGTGTCCCGCTGCTCCGCCTCCAGCCGTAGGTTGGTGGCCATCAGGAGCTGCAGCTTGAGGATGACCGGCTCGAACGCCTGCCGCAGGTGGCGCTGCCCCGCCAGGGCCACCACCTCCACGTGGAACCGCTGGTGGGCGTTGTTCTCGGCGAACGCGTCGGCCGACCGCGCCGCCTCCGCCATCTGCTGCCAGGCGGCGGTGACCTCGGTCAGGTCAACCGGGCCGGGCTTGGCGTAGGCGGCCTCGACCGCGTACCGCTCAAGCAGGTTCCGCAGCCCGAACAGCTCGTCGGAGTCGGTGGCCGACAGCTCGGCCACCCTGACGCCGCGCCGCGGCAGGTGCTCGATGAGGCCCTGCTGCGCGAGCTGGCTCAGCGCCTCCCGCAGCGGGGCCCGGCTGGTGCCGAACCGCGCGGTCAGGTGCTCCTCGATCAGCCGCTCGCCGGGCGCGAGGGCGCCGCTCAGGATCTCCCGCCGCAGCCGCCGCAGCGTCAGCTCGACCAGGCTTGACGACTCAAGCGCGCCGTCCGGTTCCATGGTCTCGCCTCCGCCGCACCCACGAGAACGGTCCTGTCGGCCGATCCCTCTGACGCTAACGGTAGCCGGTCGGCTGCTTTCGCCGACAATCGACGGTGCCGGTGCCGGTGCTGCCCCGGCTCCGGGTATGAGACTTGCTCCTCCAGTAACTGGAGGAGCCAGACTGACGCCATGGAGAACGACGGACCTCTGCTGACAATCGGTGAGCTGGCCAGACGGGTCGGAGTGCCGGTGCGCACCATCCGGTTCTGGTCGGATAGCGGGCTGGTGCCCCCGGCCTCGCGGACTGACGGCGATCGCAGGGTGTACGACGCGGCCTGCGTGGCCCGGCTGGAACTGGTGACGACCCTGCGGGAGCTGGGCGTGAGCCTGGCCAGTGTCCGGCCCGTACTGGAAGGCCAGGTCACCGCCGCGCAGGTGGCCGCTACCCACCTGGCGGCGCTGGACTCGGAGATCAGGGCGCTGCGGCTGCGCCGGGCGGTCGTGGCCGCCGTGGTGAAGCGCTCTGCCGACGGAACGGAGATGGGCATGATCAACAAGCTGGCACGACTGTCCGCGGCCGAGCGGCGGCACATGATCGATGACTTCCTCGCTGAGGTGTTCGCCGGGCTGGACCCCAGCCCGGCCCGTTCCGCGCGCTGGGCCGCGGCGCCGGACCTGCCTGATGACCCCTCGGCCGAGCAGGTCGAAGCGTGGGTCGATCTCGCCGAGCTGGTCGCGGACAGGGACTTCCGCGAACAGGTCCGGCGGGTCGTCGCCGACGTCGGCATCCAGGTCCAGTCCGGCACCTGGCTGGCCGATGTCGATCGTGCGCAGGACGAGGCCGAGGCGGCCCGGCAGCGGGGAGTGCCGCCCGGCTCCGCCGAAGCGGCCCAGACCGTGGAGCGGATCCTGGCGGGCACCCCCGGCGGCCAGCGCCGGTCTGAGCTACTGGCTCAGCTGGAGGCCGCCACTGATCCCCGGATCGAACGTTACTGGGAGCTGACGGCCGTCATCAGCGGCCGCGGCCCGTTCCCGTCGCCGCAGCCCGCCCTGGAATGGCTGGCCGCCGCGCTGCGCGCGAGCCAGGACCGATAGGAGGCAGGGCGGTGATCGAGATCCGCGCATCCGTTCGGATACCGAGGGTCGTGCTCTTATGTTTCGGGGCTCGGCGTTTGCCGGGCCAGCTGATCGCGGAGCGCGTCCTTGCGGATCTTGCCCGACGGCGTCAGCGGGAAGGCGCCGGTGACCAGCCAGCGGGCCGGGACCTTCTCCGGGGCGAGCCGGGCCCGGCAGTACGCCGCCAGCTCGCCGGCCAGGCCGGCGCCGCTACCGTCGTCCCTGTCATCGCTGCCGTCGCCGGGGCCGGACACCGGGGCGGGCCGGATCGCGGCGCCGACCTCCTCGCCGTAGTAGGCGTGCGGGACGCCGAGGACGGCGGCGTCGGCCACCGCCGGGTGGGCGAGCAGCACCTCTTCGATCTCCCGGGGGTAGATGTTCTCGCCGCCGCGGATGATCATCTCCTTGAGGCGGCCGGCGATGCGCAGGTAGCCGCGCTCGTCCAGCGAGCCGAGGTCGCCGGTGTGCAGCCAGCCGTCGCCGTCCACCGCCGCCGCGGTGGCGGCCGGGTCATTCAGGTAGCCCTGCATGACGAGGTAGCCGCGGGCGCAGATCTCGCCGACCTCGCCGAAGGCGGCTGTCTCGCCCGGGTTACCCAGGCGGACTGATGCGCACCTCGGCCTGCGGCAGCGGCCGCCCGATGGTCTGCGCGCGGTCGTCGGCCGGGTCGCCGGGGACGCCGATGGAGATCACGCAGCCCGCCTCGGTCTGCGCGAACCCGATCGAGTAGCTCACCCCGAGCGTGTCCTCCACCCGGCGGGCCAGCTCGGGCGGCGAGACCGCGCCGCCGGTGATCACCCGGCGCAGCGCGGAAAGGTCGCGCTTGGCCAGGTCGGGATGGCCGAGCAGGGCCAGGAACATGGTGGGCACCCCGCACAGCACGGTGACCCGGTGCGCCTCGATCAGCTCGAGCTCGAGGGCGGGGGAGAAGCGGGGCATCAGCACCTGGGCCGCGAGGGCCTGCACCGGGCCCAGGGTGAACAGCGCGCTGCCGCCGACGTGGAACATCGGCATCGGGTTGATCTCCACGTCGCCCGGGCCGATGCCGACCGCCTCGAACGCCAGCCGGGCGTTGTTGGTCAGCCCGCGGTGGGTGAGCACCGCTCCCTTCGGCCGCCCGGTGGTGCCCGAGGTGTAGATGACCTGGGCCGGGCTGGACGGGGCGACCTCGGGGAGCGGGCCGGCCGGGCCGGCGCCGGCGGTCGACGCGGCCCACTGGCGCAGCGACAGCACCTCCCGCAGCCGCGGCAGGCGGCCGCGCACCTCGGCCAGCACCGCGCGCATGTCCTGCTGCTGGCTGTGCTCCTGCCGCTGCAGGGGGTCGGCCAGGAACAGCCCGTCGGCCGCCGAGTCGCCGAGCACGTGGGCCAGCTCGTCGCCCCGGTAAGCCGGGTTGACGGTGACCAGGACCAGCCCGGCCAGCGCGGCGCCGAACTCGAGGATGACCCACTCGGGGCAGTTGGGCGAGCACACCGCCACCCGCTCACCCGGGGCGAACCGCGTCAGCAGCGCCCGCGCGGCGGCCTCGGCCGCGGCCAGCAGCTCCGGATAAGTCCACTGGCGGCGGTCCGGGCGGTCCAGGTCGCCGTCGATCAGCGCGGTCTGGCCCGGGGCGCGCTCGGCCGCCTCGCGCAGCACCGAGCCGATCGTGGTCTCGCGCAGCGGCACCGACGTGTCGGCCGGCCACCAGGCGGCGCCGGCCAGGGGGGAGGGGGGCACACGCTAACGCTACCGGCGCTGCCGCCGCGCGATAAGTGACATTTGCCTGGCGCGGGCGACAGGCCGCCGCGGCCGCCGGTCACGTCGCTGGCGCGGCGGAATAGGCGGCCGGGGCGGCGCGGTTGGCGGCGGTGTGACCGAACCAGACACCGCCGAGCGCCTCGTCCTGACCCTGCGCGACCACGCCGACGTCACCCCGCTGTTCTCGCCGGTCACAGTGGCCGGCCTGCGGCTGCGCAACCGCCTGGTGATGGCGCCGATGACCCGGGCGTTCTCCCCGGACGGCGTCCCCGGCCCGGACGTGGCGGGCTACTACGCGCGCCGGGCGGCGTCGCTCGGCCTGCTGATCACCGAGGGCACCTACGTCGACCAGGGCTCGGGGGCCAGCGGTGAGGTGCCCCGGTTCTTCGGCCAGCGGCCGCTGGCGGGCTGGCGGGCGGTGGCCGAGGCGGTGCACGCGGCCGGCGGCGCGGTCTTCCCCCAGCTGTGGCACACCGGGGTGACCCGCAAGCCGGGCAGCGGCCCGTACCCCGACGCGCCGGTCATCTCACCGTCTGGCATCACCCCCACCGGCCGGGCGGTGGCCGAGCCGGCCACCGCCGCCCAGCTGGCCGCGGTCACCGCCGCCTACGCCCGGGCCGCGGCCGCCGCCCAGGCGGCCGGCTTCGCCGGGGTGGAGCTGCACGGCGCGCACGGCTACCTGCTTGATGAGTTCCACTGGCCGCTGACCAACCGGCGGACCGACGGCTACGGCGGCGACGTCAGCGGCCGGGTCCGCTTCTCGGCCGAGGTGGTCGCCGCCGTCAGGGACGCGGTGGGACCGGGCTTCCCCATCGCCTTCCGCTTCTCCCAGTGGAAGGGCGGCCACTACGACGCGCGCATCGCCGACAATCCGGCCGAGCTGTCGGCGTTCCTCACTCCCCTCGCCGAGGCGGGGGTGTCGCTGTTCCACGCCTCCACCCGCCGGTACTGGCTGCCCGCGTTCCCCGGCTCGGACCGCACCCTGGCCGGCTGGACCAGGGAGCTGTCCGGGCGGCCGGTGATCGCGGTCGGGTCGGTCGGCGTGGCCGCCCCCTACCGGAGCGTTTCCGACGACGGCACCGGCGAGGCCGCCCCGCAGCCCACCCTCAGCCTCGCCCCGCTCCTCGAGCTGCTCCACCGGGGCGAGTTCGACCTGGTCGCGGTGGGCCGGGCGGTGCTCGCCGACCCCGCCTGGGCGGCCAAGGTGGCCGACGGGCGGCTGGGGGAGATCCGCCCCTACGACAAGTCGGCCGACGCGTTCCTGTCGTAGCGGCCAGCGCGGCCGACGATCAGGTGGTGCGCTTGTGCAGCAGCCAGACGGCTGTGCCCAGGGCGGCGGCGCCGACGGCCAGCAGCAAGCCGCCCTGGATGAACTGCAGGGTCCAGAACTGGCTGGCAGGCAGGTACGTGACCACGAGGTCGCGGCCGCTGCGGGTGATGGTGAGCACGGAGTCGCCGAGATGGCCGGTGACCGGCGGCACCGAGCCGAGGCTGGCGCCGGGGCACCCGGCCGGGCAGGGGATCCGCATGGTGGCGGGCGACAGGACGTGAATCGGCCCGCTCATGAGCAGGGCGACGGTGGCGGGGACTTCCCAGGCGATGTAGGCGGCGACCATCGCCCCGATGACGTTGCGCAGCAGCAGCCCGGCCAGCACCGCGAGCCCGAACGCGCACAGCAGGGAGGCGGTGAACGTCAGCCCCTCGGCACCCGAGACGCCGGGGCCGAGCCTGGAGGTGACCCGGTCCAGCGGCGCGCGGAACCAGATCATCAGCCCGGTGACCGACGCGCCGAAAACGAGCAGCCCGCCGGTGATCAGTGCGAGCTTGGCGGCCAGCCACTGGGTCCGCGGCACGGTCTGGGTCCAGGCCAGCCGCCAGGTCCCCCGCTCCAGCTCGCCGCCCAGCAGCGGGGCGCCGACGACGATGCCGAGCAGTCCAGGAAGCGCGATGAGCGGCACGCCAATGAGCTGGCTGACACCGCGGTTGAACTGGTTCACGAACGACGTGATGACGGCCGGGCAGCCGGCTCCGCCATCGCGCGCCAGGCAGGCCGGGAGGCCGTCGCTGGCGAACGTGGCCCGCATCCAGGTGCCGACGGCGATCGCGAAGACGGCCACCGCGCCGAGCACGATCAGGCAGGCGATCGCCTGGGCGCGGTGCTGCCGCCAGGTAACCCAGATCATGACGTGACCGCCCGCCTGGCCGCCCGCCGGGTCCGCTCGCCCGGTCGGGGGTGACCGTCGGCGGGCTCCGCGGCCGGGCGGCGCTGCAGGTAGGCCAGCACCAGTTGCTCGAAGCTGACCCCCTCGGCCTGCCATCCCGGCCGCTGGGCCTGCGCGAGCTGCGCCAGGCCGGCCGCCACCAGCGCGGTCGAGTGCCGGTCGCTGTCGGCGCGGCTGATCACCGTCCCTGGCAACTCGCCGTCGGTGACCGCGCGCGGCACCGTCAGCAGGTGATGCCCGGCCAGCAGGTCATCGACCGGCCCGGCCAGCCGCAGCCGGCCGCCGGTCAGCACGAGCAGCCAGTCGCACAGCCGCTCCAGCTCCGAGATCACGTGCGAGGCGATGACCACGGTCAGGCCCGAGCCGGCCGCCTCGTCCATCACGTCCCGCATGAAATCCAGCCGGGCGATCGGATCCAGGCTGGCGACCGGCTCGTCAAGCGCCAGCAGCGGCGCGCGCTTGGCCAGCGCCATGGTCAGCGAGACCTGCGCCTGCTGACCGCCGGACAAGGCCTTGACCTTCTGCCGCAGCGGAATGCCGAGCGCGTCCATCCGCGCCTGGGCTAGCGCCTGGTCCCACCGCGGGTTCATCGAGCGCCCCAGGTGGAACATGTCGGCGACGCTGAAGCCGCGGTAGAGCGGGTGATCCTGGGCCAGGTAGCTGACCCGGGACAGCGACGTCGCGGCCTGGGCCCGGGACGGCTCGCCGAAGACCGCGATCTCCCCTTCGGTGGGCGCCAGCAGGCCCACGGTCAGTGACAGCAGCGTGGTCTTGCCGGCGCCGTTCGGGCCGACCAGGCCGACGACCGACCCCGCGGGCACCGCGAACGTGCAGTCCCGCAGCCCCCAGGTCCCGCCGTACCGCCTGCCGAGCCGGTCCGCCCGCAGCGCCGGGACGTCGTCGTCGCGCGTCATCGAACCCGTTCCCTCGCTGTGTCGTGGCGGACCACCGCGATCAGCGCCGTCACCGCTTCCTCGCTCAGCCCGGCCTCCGCCGCCGAACGGAACCACTCCTCAAGCGAGGCCCGCAGGGTCGCGCTGGCGGCGGGCGGCGGGGGAGCCAAGGTGGCGGTGATGAACGTGCCCTGCCCGGGCCGGCCGCCGGCCAGGCCCTCGTGTTCCAGCTGGCGGTAGGCCTTGACCACCGTGTTGGGGTTGATCGCCAGGTCGCCGGCGAGCTCCTTGACCGTCGGCAGCCGGTCTCCCGCCCGCAGGTAGCCGAGCAACAGCGACTGCCGGACCTGGTGCACGAGCTGCAGGTAGGGCGGGACACCGGAGGACGCCTCCAGCCGGAACCGGAACATCAGCCTTCTTCCATCAGCACATTATTCTATGATGATAGTAAAACGGTGGAGGGGGCTGCAGTCAAGCCGGACCGGTTTCCGCGGCGCCGCCGTCATCCGCGGCGCCCTCACCCCGGAGTGCGCCGCCTGCGTGGTGCTGGAGGCCCCCTCCGGGCGCTACGGGCCGAAGGGGCGGGACCAAGGGCAAGCGGTTTCACGACGCCCTCCAGCAGGCCTGCGCGCGGCAGCCCTGCGTCAGTGGCCTGATTCGGTGTGCGTGAGCTGATGTCGTGGACCGGGCGCTGGTTGTGGCTCGTCTGCGGGCGGGTGCAGGCGGCAGCTTTTCGCTACTCTGTGAGAGTGGACTACCAGCCGATGAGCATGGCCAGGCTCGCCGCCTTCATCGCGGGCGAGCCTGACTTCGACATGCGGTGGCGGCTGGTCGTGGAGTTCCTGAAGGAGTATCACCGGGAGCCGTCGGGGAAGCGCCAGCGACTTCTGGCGGAAGCGCCGGGGCCTGTCGGCGACCTGCGGTGGGATGTCTTGTTCGCCGGCCTCGCGGAGCACCTGGCGATGCGGGACGAGCAGGACGCTCCCCCGTGGTCGGAATCCCGGGGCTTGAGGCGGTTCTGGTTCCCGTTCGACACGCCGGGGGCGCGGGCGCAGGCTCTTGTGCACGCTCCGGCGGCCCTGCGCAGGCGCGGCGTTTTCGTCGCCGACTACGAAATCGACGCGGCGTGAGCGACCCCTCGCCGCTGCTTGACCGCGAGGGCATCGAAGACGCCTTCCGGCGTCTTGGCGAGCGACTGGCCAAGCGCGGCGTGGTCGCGGACCTCTACGTCTTCGGGGGCGCTGCCATGGCCCTTGCCTTCGATTCTCGGCGGGCTACCCGTGACGTAGACGCATTGTTTGAGCCGCACGGCATCGTGCATGAAGAGGCGCTGGCGGTCGCGGCCGAGCTTGGCCTGCCTCGGTGGTGGCTGAACGAGCAGGCCAGCACCTACGTCGCACCGGGCGGAGATCCCGCGGCATCCCGGGTCTTCGACCATCCCGGCCTTCGCGTGTTCGCCGCCTCGCCTGAGCACCTGCTCGCGATGAAGGCATTCGCCGCGCGGCCCCGCGACGCGGAGGACATTCGCCAACTTGTGCGGGTACTCGACCTGCATACGGCGGACGATGTCCTCGCCACGGTTCGCGAGATCTTCCCTGAGGAAGAGCCCCCGCCGCGCCTCAGGCTCTTGCTAGAGGACATCTTCACCGAGAAGGACTGACGTCGCGGCTTCTGCCGTTTGGGTCCTTCAGGGTCAAATTCACGACGCAAAAGTGGAACCACCCCGCGCACCGCAAGCCCGAAGCGATAGTTGCCTGTCAGGCCGCTTCCGGCCAGGAGTCAGGGCGCAGGGCCACTTGGTCGCGATCGCGGTCATCCGGGCGGCCAGCCGCCCGCAACCCCGGATCCTGCCCGTTTCGCCTGGCTTGCTTCTCGCCGTCGATCACAGCTAAGACCGCCGACTCGCACGGCGCGGGAGACACACTCCCTAACCTGGAATGGCGTTCTGGTGGACCAGGCAGGTGACCTTGGTCAGGCCTGCCGCCGCCAGCTCCTGTACCGATGCGTCCGCCCGGTAGGTCCACAAGATCGCTGACGCGGTCCGCGCTTCGAGACCGACAAGATTCAGGGCCTGGCGGGCCGAGCGGAGCGTCTCGCCGGAGAAGACCAGGTCGTCTATCAGGTGGATCGGCGTGCCGGGGGGCAGGCGTTCCCCGGCGAGCCGGCCATCGCCGACCGCCGGGTCGTCGCCGTAGGAAACGAAGTATCTCTTGGGAGCGCGCCTGACGAGCACGGCAGGCACGCCGAGGTTCAGGGCGACCGCGCCGACCAGTGCCCACGCCCCCTCGTCGCACGCTGCGACCGTGTGGCCCGCCGGGACAGTCCGGGCAAGCTGCCCGACAACGAAAGCGAAATCGGAGGGACGCCCCAGGATGCGCTTGAGGTTGGTGAAGCCCCGGCCGGTGCGCCCTTCCCGGTCCTGGAGCTCGAAGTCGTCGGAAACGCAGCGCAACACGATGTCCGCAATCGCCGGCGGGTTTACGACCCTCAGCTCCAGCGACACGTGGCCATGTAACCACCGTTCCAGCCCGGAAACCAGCCATCCAGCGCCGGGACGTCGCCTCCGCTGGCCAGCGGTCCCGCCGGGCCCACCCATCCGCCTCGCTTCCCGTTATTGTGGCCTGCATGGGGCTGCTCAGGAATCTGATCAAGGCCGTCTCCGACGCGATGACGGGCGGCCGTCGCCAGGACCGGGCCACCTCACGGCCGGCCCCGGAGCGGGCGCGGCCGTCCCGGGCGGGTACCGCTGCGGAAGCCTGGCCGGGCGAGTCCGGGCCGGACGCCACCAGCGAAGTCGATCCGGGTCGGATCCGTTCTGTGCGGATGCGTTACTCACCGCAAACGGACGGTGCCCCGGATCCCGGTGAGATCGTCTGGACCTGGGTGCCGTTCGAGGAGAAGGACGGGCGGGGCAAGGACCGGCCGGTGCTGGTGGTGGCGGCCGAATCGGCCGGCTCCTACCTGGCGGTGCAGCTAACCAGCAAGGACCACGACGGCGAGGGCGACTTCGTGTCGATCGGCGCGGGCGGTTGGGACGGCGCGCACCGGCCGTCCTGGGTCAACCTGGACCGGGTGTTCCGGGTACACGAGGCCGGGATGCGCCGGGAGGCGGCCGCGCTGCCGCCCGAGCCGTTCGAGCGGGTCGCGGACGGGCTGCGCCGGCGCTACGGCTGGCGCTAACCGGGCTGCTTGGCGCTACTCGAAGGGGCGGACCTCGATCGCCTGGGAGCGGGCCAGCGGGTGGCTCGCGGCGAACTGGACCGCCTCGTCGCGGTCGGTGCAGCTCAGGACGTCGAGGGCGGTGATGTACTGGCCGGACTTGAGGTAGGTGCCGTCGGTGAGCAGGGTCCTGCCGTCGCGGACGCGCAGCGTGGTGGCCGCCTCGGCGTCCGCCAGGGTTCCGCCCAGGATGTGCAGGCCATGTGCCCGCAGGTGCTGCCGCCAGGCCTCCACCTCGCGCGCCAGCGCCTGGCCGGCGTCCGGTGCCGCCCGGCCGGCGTCGGGTGCCGGCGGGGTCCCGGTCGTCCACGCGGTGAGCGCGTACGGGCGGGCCGCGCCGTCCTCTCCGCGGCCGAAGGCGACCGCCTGCTCGCCCAGCACCGGCTCGTCGGCGAACGGGCGGATCTCGACCGCCATGAACCAGGACACCGGCGTCGCGGCCGCCACCTCGATCGCCTCGTCCAGGTCCGCGCAGTCGAGCAGGTCGAAGCCGGCGATGAACTCCTTGGCCTCAGCGAACGGGCCGTCGGTGACCAGCGTCTCGCCGTCACCGACCCGCACCGTCACCGCGGTCTCGGGCAGGTCGAGCGGCCGGCCGAGCAGCCGCACGCCGCGGCCCTCCATCTCCTCGATCCAGCGGGGGATCTCACGCCGCATGACCGCCAGCTCCTCTGGGGTGCGGCGGCCCTCACCGGCGACAAAGCTCAGGTACTTCATCTCTGACTCCTTCCGGTCTTCGTCGTTCGCCTTAGTGGGCCTGGGCCGGGCGGTGCCCGCCGAGGCTGTGCAAGACACGCCGGATTCGAAGGCCGGCGAGCTGGCCCGGCGTGGCCGGGCCGTGCGGGCGCCGCGCACGACGGGCAGGATATGCCTGCGCGCCCTGCTGGCGCCGGGCCGCGTCCCGGAGCCGGTCTTCCTGGATCGCCATCGCTACGTCGGGGAGAATGTGCATGATCGTTTCCATTCGTCGTGGCCGCCGTCGCGGCGGGCCGCTTCCTCTTTCGCTAGGGCGACGAACGGCTGATCGCTAGATCGACCGTTCCGGCGCCCTTCATGGAGGCGACGAACGACTGGACGCTAGATCGACACCGGCGGGCCGCCCTATCCTGGCCTCCTGGCCGCAGCGGCGGAAGGGAGGACCCGGTGGGCGCCGATCAGGCCGAAGCGGCGGTTGAGGCCGTGTTCCGTGAGGAATGGGGGCGGATCGTGGCCTCCCTGATCGGGATGACCGGCGACTGGGACCTGGCCGAGGAGTGCGCCCAGGACGCGTTCACCCGCGCCCTGACGGCGTGGGCGCGCGACGGCGTGCCGTCCCGGCCCGGTGCCTGGCTCACCACGGCGGCCCGCAACCGCGCGATCGACGTGCTGCGCCGCCGCGCGAACGAGGCGGCGAAGCTGAAGCAGACCCTGCTGCTGTCCCCGCCGCAGGCACCAGCGCGGGCGCAGGAGGGCGACATCGCCGACGACCGGCTGCGCCTGATCTTCACCTGCTGCCACCCGGCGCTGCCGCTGGAGGCCCGGGTCGCGCTCACGCTGCGCACCCTGGCCGGGCTGAGCACGGCCGAGATCGCCCGGGCGTTCCTGACCTCCGAGCCCACCATGGCCCAGCGGCTGGTCCGGGCCAAACGGAAGATCAGCACCGCCCGGATACCGTACCGGGTGCCCCCCGCCAGCCTGCTGCCGGAACGTCTGGGCGGGGTCCTCGCGGTGCTCTACCTGCTGTTCAACGAGGGGTACACCGCCTCAGGGGGCCCCGACCTGATCCGGCCGGAGCTGGCGGCCGAGGCGATCCGGCTCACCCGGCTGGTAACCGCGCTCATGCCCGGCGAGCAGGAGACGGCCGGCCTGCTGGCGCTGATGCTGCTGCAGGACTCGCGCCGCGGTGCCCGGACCGACGCGTCAGGCGTGCCCGTTCCGCTGGCGGAGCAGGATCGCGGCCAGTGGGACCTCACCCAGGTCGAGGAGGGCCTGCGCGTCCTGGCGCCCGTTCCCGACGGGGAGCGGCCGGGGCCCTACCGGGTCCAGGCGGAGATCGCCGCCTGCCACGCCCGCGCACCGCGGCCCGAGGACACCGACTGGGTGCTGATCGCCCGGCTGTACGCGGTGCTCGGCGCACTGCTGCCGTCCCCGGTGGTCGAGCTCAACCGCGCTGTCGCGGTCGCGATGGCCGACGGCCCGGCGGCGGGGCTCGCCATCGCCGACCAGCTCGCCTCCAGCGGCCAACTGACCGGGTATCACCTGCTCCCCGCCGTCCGCGCCGACCTGCTCCGCCGCCTTGAGCGCACCCCCGAGGCGGCGGAGGCGTACCGCGTGGCGATCGGGCAGGCCGACACCGAGGCTGAGCGCCGCTTCCTCCGCCGCCGCCTGGCCGAGGTCACCGCTGGCGCCTGACAAACCAGGAGCGCAGGCCGGGCCGGACGGGAATAGCCTCCGCCTCAGCGCCGGGCGGCCTGGCGGCAGGCGCGCACGTAGTCCAGCACCAGCGGGCGGGTGTCGTCGGCCTGCCAGGCGAGGGCCAGCCTGCTGGGGGACAGGCCGCGGACGGGCAGGGTGGTGACGCCCTCCAGGGCGATCAGGGACGCGTTGCCCGCCGCTACCAGGCACACCCCCTGCCCGTCGGCCAGCGCCTCGTAGGTCTCGTCGGTGCTGGCGATCTCGGCCCCGATCCGGGGCGGCCTGCCGTCGCGGGCGTCAAGCGCCAGCCAGTGAGCTCGCAGCGGCCCGGCCGCGGGGGGCAGGGCGAGGAACGGCTCGTCAAGCAGGTCGGCGAAGTCGACGACGTCGCGGCCGGCCAGCGGGTGGCTGTCGGCCAGGGCGACCAGGCGCGGTTCCTCGGCCACCACGATGCAGCGGTAACGGCCGGGGTCCGGCAGCGGCAGCCAGACGAAGGCCACGTCGACGGCGCGGTCGGCCAGCCCGGCGGTCGGGTCGTCCCAGCCGACCTGCCGCAACTGGACGGTCGCCTCCGGGCGCAGCTCGGAGAACCGGGACCGGATCGCCGCGAGCAGGCCGCCGCGGCCGGGGCTGGTGCTCATCCCGGCCACCAGGGTGGACCGCTGACCGCGCTTGGCGCGCTCGGCCGCTGCCCAGCCGTCATCCCACGCGGCCAGCACCTGACGGGCGTGCGGCAGCAGCGCCTCGCCCACCGGGGTGAGCCGCACACCGTCGCGGCGGCGCTCGAACAGCGGTGCCCCGAGCTGCCGTTCCAGCATCCTGACCTGCTTGCTCAGCGCCGGCTGGGAGATGAACAGCCGCTCGGCCGCGCGGGTGAAGTGCAGCTCCTCGGCGACCGCCACGAAGTAGCGCAGGTCCCGCCCGTGCACGTCCATAACCACTGGTTATCAGATCAGGTCTTGGACGGGCCACCGGGCAGGCGGGCAGAGTCGGTCACAGCAGCCGTAACCAAGGAGGACAGGATGAACAAGGTCTGGCTCATCACCGGGGCGAACAGCGGTTTCGGCCGGGCCATCGCGGAGGCGGCCATCGCCGCCGGGGACGTCGTCGTCGCGACCGCCCGGCGGGTTGCCTCCCTCGACGACCTGGCGGACGCCCACCCCGGGCAGGTCGACGTGCTGCCGCTCGACGTGACCGACAGCGCCGCCATCGAGGCGACCGTCCGGGACGTCATCGGCCGCCACGGCCGGATCGACGTGCTGGTCAACAACGCCGGCCGTACCCATGTGGGCGCGGTCGAGGAAACTACCGACGCCGAGCTCCGCGGGCTGTTCGAGGTGCACCTGTTCGGGCCCGCCGCGCTGACCCGGGCGGTCCTGCCGCACCTGCGGGCCCGCCGGTCCGGGGCGATCGTCCAGATCAGCAGCATGGGCGGCCAGTTGTCGTTCGCCGGGTTCTCGGCCTACAGCGCCACCAAGTTCGCCCTCGAGGGCATGTCGGAGGCACTGGCCGACGAGGTCCGCCCGCTGGGCATCAAGGTGCTGATCGTCGAGCCTGGCGCCTTCCGCACCGGCCTGTTCGGCAACCACAGCGCCAGCTCGCCGATGCCCGAGTACGCCGAGACGGCCGGCCGGACCCGGGAGCTGGTCGAGGGCGGCGCGGGCACCCAGCCCGGTGACCCGGCGAAGGCCGCGGCCGCGATCCTGGCCGCGCTCGACAGCCCCGATACCCCGCTCCGGCTGCCGTTGGGCGACGACGCCATCGACGCCCTCCTTGGCCACCTCGACCGCACCCGCGCCGACATCATGACGTGGGAAAAGGTCGGTCGTGACACCCGGCTGGCCGGCTAGCGGCGGCAGTTCACCATCGTCAGCGGCGCCGCGCCAGCTCCCGGTGCAGCGGCGGCATCGCCCGGGGCAGCGCGTCCAGCGGGAACAGCCTCGCCTCGAGCACTTCCCGCTGTTCGAGCACCATGCCGTCGGTGCCGCCGGCCAGCACCGCCTCGTAGTACACCTCTACCCGGTAGCGGAAGCCGCTGCGCAGGTCTACCAGCCGGCCGACCCGCACGCTGAGCCCGGTTTCCTCGCGGACCTCGCGTACCACCGTCTGCCGGAAGTCCTCGCCGCGCCGGGCGAAGCCGCTGGGGAACCCCCACTGGCTGTCCGCCGGCCACAGCCGGTGCCGCAGCAGCAGCACCTGGCCGTCCGGGGTGCGGACGATCCCGGTGACGCCGACGCCGAACCGCGCGTGCAGCCGCCACGCCAGCCACCCTTGCAGCGGCCCGGCCGCATGCCAGGCCCGCACCAGCAGGTCAGGGACGAGGGACGCCCTCCGGATCGAGTGCACGACCCATGGTCCCAGACGATCGCGGTGCCCGGGCGGGGGCGGGGGCGGGGCGGCGACCGCGACGCGGCTAGCCGCGCAGCAGCGGCAGGGCCGGGTCGAGCTGGGCCGCGGCCGCCTCGACCGCGCCGGTGAGGCTGACCCGCGACCGGCGCAGGTAGACCGGGCTGTTCGCGTCGGTCAGCAGCACGCGGGCCATGGCGACCCCGCGGGCGGGCACCGGCAGCGGCGCCGTCAGCCGGTCGATCAGCTCCCGGATGGCGGGCTCGGCGGCAACGATCCGGTCCGCGCACACCGGCACCGCGCCTGCCGCCCGCCCCGGCTGCGCCCGCGCTGACGGCACGGTGCGGTACGCCACTCGCAGCAGCCGTTCCCAGCCGGCCGCCAGCGACCGGCGGCGGCGCAGCCCGACCAGGCTGGCCGCCCGCGCCGCCAGCAGGCGGGATGACTCCGGCGGGCTGCCCGCGGCGAGCGCGGAGTCAAGCGAGGCACCGAAGAAACGCGCCAGCACGCCGTCACCGGGCCGGCTGGCGTGGGGAGCGGGCGAGTCACCGATCAGCAGGATGGTTTCCATGCGTCCAGCCTGCGCCTGGCCGCCCGGCGGCAACAGTGGCAGAATTGCCAAGGTGCGCGATAAAACTGCCAATGCCGCCCATCACGTCGCGGTGCTCGTGTTCGACCGGGTGGAGCTGTTCGAGCTGGCCGCCGCCATCGACGTGTTCGGCACCCTGGTCACCGCGCCCGGCGGCGGCCCGCTCTACCGGGTATCGGTCTGCGGGCCCGACCCTTCGGTGGTCACCGCGGCCGGCTTCACCATGCAGGTGCCGCACCCGCTGGACACGCTGAAAAGCGCGGACACGGTGGTGGTGGCGCCCGCGCAGGACGACAAGCACCCGCCCGCCGCGGTGCTGGCGGCGCTGCGCGACGCCCACGCGGCCGGCCAGCGGATCCTGTCGCTCTGCACCGGCGCGTTCGTGCTGGCGGCGGCCGGGCTGCTGGACGGCCGGCCGGCCACCACCCACTGGTCGGAGTGCGCCGAGCTGGCCCGTGACTACCCGCGGGTCCAGGTCGACCAGAAGGCGCTCTACGTCGACCAGGGGGACCTGCTGACCTCGGCCGGCAGCGCCGCCAGCCTCGACCTGTGCCTGCACGTGGTGCAGTGCGACTACGGCACCGAGATCGCCACCCGGGTGGCCCGTGACCTGGTGCTCCCGCTGCACCGGCCGGGCGGCCAGGCGCAGTACATCGAGGCGCCGCTGCCCGCCCCGGCCGAGGCCGACCGGTTCAGCGACACGCTCGGCTGGCTGCGCGGGCACCTGGACGAGCCGGTCGCGGTGGCCGACCTGGCCCGGCGGGCGGCGATGAGCCCGCGCACGTTCGCCCGCCGCTTCGCCGCCAGCACCGGGACGACGCCGCTGCAGTGGCTGGTAGCCGAACGGGTCAGGCTCGCCCAGCGGCTGCTTGAGACGACCGACCTGCCGGTCGACGCGGTCGCCCGCAGGTGCGGCTTCAGCACCCCGGACAACCTGCGCAAGCACTTCGCCCGCGCGGTCCGCACGACCCCCCAGGCCTACCGGCGCGCCTTCCGGCTCCCCGCCTCGGCCTAGTGCGGGGGCTCGGCCCCGCCCGCTAGATCACGTACCGCAGCGCCGCCGCCCCCAGTGGCACGATAACCAGCAGCGCGCAGATCCCCAGGTTCAGCACCCGGTACCGGAGGAACACCGCCGCGAACTCCCGCAGCAGCGCCGCGGGCTCGTAGTACCCGGCCACCTTGGCCCCGGTGGCGTTGCCGCGCAGCCCGATCCTGCGGGCGATCAGCGCGGCCCGGAAGGCGTGAAAGTCGCTGGTCACGATCACCGCCCGGGCGCCGGGCCGGATCTCGTCCAGCAGCGCCTGGCTGAACTGCAGGTTCTCCTCGGTGCTGCGGGACTGGCACTCGAGCACCAGCCGGCTGGCCGGCACGCCCCGGCCAGCCAGGTAGGCGGCCATCGCCTCCGCCTCCGGCATCAGCTCGTCGTCGCCCTTCCCGCCGGAGACGATCAGCAGCGGCGGGAAGGCGGCGGCTCCGCGCCGGGCGCGCCGGCTGCGCTGGGCCCGCCGGTCGAGCGCCGCCCACACCGCGTGCCCCCGGTCCAGCCGGCTGGCCAGCAGCGGCGGTACCGCGCCGTCGGGGCGCAGCCCGGAGCCGAGCACGATGACGAACTCCGCCCGCCCCGCCCGGGCCAGCAGCCCGTAGCCGAGCGCGTAGCAGACGTAGGAGACAAGCAGGAACGACACGTACCCGAAGACCAGGTTGGTGACCAGCGCGAACAGCGTCAGCTTGTAGTCCCGGGCCACGTCGGCGGCCACGTCCAGCCCGATCACGGTGAACGCCGCCAGCCCGGCCAGCAGCGGCAGCAGGTTCAGCCGGCTGCAGTCCCTCGCGGCGGACCATGATGACCCCGTTGGCCAGCAGGAAGAAGCCGAGCAGGAACGGTCCCAGCGCCACCCCGAGCAGCAGGGCGAGCAGCAGCAGGCGGGCGGTGCGGCCCGGTTCCGCGTCCAGGTGGGCGGCCAGCCCGAGCGCCCCGAGCGCCAGCGCCAGCCCCAGCAGCACCGCGTTGCTGAACGACCGGGGCTCGACGCAGACCCCGACGAGGAACGCGGCGAACGCGGCCGCCGACAGCACCAGCGCTATCACCCTGACAACCTATCCGCGCAAACACCAGCATCAGCCCGAACGGGTGCGGCTGACCCCGTGTCGCCCGTGACCGGTGGCGGCGGTCAGCCGCGGGCCGGGCTGGCGGCCAGGTTCTCCGCGTGCACCTCCCAGGCGACGGCCAGCCGCTCGACCGCCAGCTCGAGCGTGCTCGGCTGCTCGGCGAAGGACAGCCGGACGAAGTTCTGGTGGCGGCCGTCGGTGCAGGCGGCGCGGCCGGCCAGCACGGTGACCCCGTGCCGCGCGGCGACCAGGGTGAACGCGTCGGCGCTGCCGGTGGGCAGCTCGGCCCACAGGGACAGGCCCGCCTGCGGGGGCCGGGTCCGCCAGGCCGGCAGGTGCCGGCTGAGCAGCGCGGCCAGCAGGTCGCGGCGCTCGGTGAGGGCCGCGCGGTACGCGGTCAGCCAGCCGGCGTCCACCCCGGCCAGCAGCTGGCCGGCCAGGGCCTGGCTGATCACCGCGGTGCCGAGGTTGAGCCCCGCCTTGCGGGCGATGACGGCCGAGCGCACCGGCTCGTCCGCCCGGATCCAGCCGACCCGCAGGCCGCCCCAGAGCACCTTGGCGATCGAGCCGACCGCGATCACCCGGGTGGACAATGCGGCCAGCGGAGGCGGGGCGCTGGCCGGGCCCGACGCCGGGCCGGCCGGGCCCCCCAGCATCAGGTCGGCCAGCGTGAGGTCCTCGACCACGGTGACCCGGCCCGCGTCGGCGATGGCGGCGACGGCCTGGCGGCGCAGCAGCGGCATGACCGTCCCGGTCGGGTTGTGCCCGGTCGGCATCAGGTAGGCGACCGCGCCGGGGGAGCGGCCGGCCCGCTCGATGGCGCGCGGGTCCTCGCCCGCCGCGTCCGCGGGCACGTGCGTCACCGTCGCCCTGGTCCCGGCGATGGCCCCGGCCAGGCCGGGGTAACCGGGGCAGCTGGCGAGGACCCTGCTGCCCGGCAGCACCCGGCTCAGCAGCCACAGCGCCTCCTGCGCGCCCGCGGTGACCACCAGCTGGCCCGGTTCGGTCGGCAGTCCCTGGTGCTCGGTCAGGTGGCGGGCGACCGCCGCCCGCAGCGCGGGCAGCCCGGCCGGGTCGAGGCCGTGGCCGTCCAGTGCCTGCCAGGCCCCGTCGGGGTCGGCCGCGGGCAGGTGCCGCAGGTCGCCGGGGGCGGAGACGGACAGGTCGATGGTCTCGCGGTCCTCGGCCACCCGGCGCAGCAGCATCGCGGCGGTGCCGGCCGCGGGCCGGGCGGCCCAGGAGGGCCGCCCGGCCACGTAGGTGCCAGACCCCTGCCGCCTGGTCAGCACCCCGGCCTCGACTAGCTGCTGGTAGCAGGCGACCACGGTGCCGCGGGAGGCGCCCGCCGCCGCCGCTAGCGCCCGCTCGGCCGGCACCCGGGTGCCGCGGGCGACCGTGCGGGTGTCGACCGCCTCGAGCAGCGCGGCCGCCAGCCGGGCGTAGCGCGGGCCTGGCCGGTCCCGCCAGCCCGCGAACACGACCTCCGACCACCAGCTCAGATCCTGGTCCATTTCCCTATATTGGCACTGTCGCCCGGTGCCGCGCTGGGGCAGGCTGGTGCCCATGGAACCGACTGTCACGCTGGCCCGCCGCCTCTGGGCGGCGATCGAGCCGATCCACTCACTGGTGTACTTCGCCCCGGGCCCGCTCGAGGCCGCCCGCAAGACCGGGCTGCGCGGCTTCTGGATGGGCTACTTCGCCAGCCGGGTGGCGCCGCTTGGCGCGCTCCCCGCCCCCGCCGTCGAGGCCATGACCTACGGGTTCGCGCCCAGCATCGTCGGCCGGGCGATCCCTGACGCCTGGCGCTTCGCCTCGCCGCAGGCCGTACTCGACGCGCGGCTGGAGAGCGCGCCCGCGGCGCTGCGCGAGCACGTGGACGACGCGCTGCTCAGCCGGGCCGGGGAACTGGCCGGGCTGCTCTGGGACGGGGCGGCGGGCTGCCGCTACGACGGGCGGCCGCTCGCCGCCGCGTGGGCCGGGGTGCCGCGGCCGGCGGACCCGGTCGGCTCGCTGTGGCTGGCGGCGACCGTGCTGCGCGAGCACCGCGGCGACGGCCACGTGCTGGCCGCCGTCGCGCACGGCCTGCGCGGCCTCGACGCCACGGTGACGTTCGTGGCCACCGGGGCCATCAGCCGCGACCTGGTCCAGCAGACCCGCGGCTGGACCGACGAGGACTGGGCGCAGTCGTGCCGCCGCCTGGCCGCCCGCGGGCTGCTCGACTCCCGCGGCCGGCTCACCAAGACCGGCGGGGCGCTGCGCCGCGAGGTCGAGGAGCTGACCGACCGGCTGGCGGCGGCCCCGGTCGAGCGGCTCGGCTCCACCGGGGTGGAACAGGCCATCGCGCTGGCCGCCCCGGTCAGCAGGCACCTGATGGACGCCGGCGTGGTCCCGCTGCCGAACCCGGTTGGCGCGCCCCGGCCGTGAACGCCCAGCCGGCCAGCACGCTGCCCGCGCGGCCTGATCTGACTGCCCAGCCTGACCAGGGCGACCGGGCAGATCAGACCGGCCAGCGGATCCAGCTACGCCCCGCGGTGCCGGGCGACCGCCTCGCGGTCGAGCAGATGTTCCAGCGCTGCTCGCTGCCCACCAGGTACCGGCGGTTCCACGCCCCGGTCAAGGCGATCCCGGCCCGCTACCTGGCCGAAGCGGTATCCGGCAGTCCCTTCCACTACGCGCTCATCGCCTGGCACGAGGACGAGGCCGCTCCCCGGGCGGTCGCCCTGGCGAGCTGCCGCCTGGTCGCCGAGGGCGCGGCCGAACTCGGGCTGCTGGTGGAAGACGCCTGGCAGCGCCACGGCCTCGGCCGCCGCCTGCTGCACGACCTGGTAGCCCACGCCGACCAGGCCGGCGTCCGCGTCCTCGAGGCCCAGCTGATGGCCGAGCAGTCCTGGATCGCCGCCCTGCTCCGCCCCTACGGCCCCTGCCGTCTCCACTCCGCCTGGGACGGCATCATGAACCTCTCAGTGCGCAGGCCTCACCCCTGAGCCCGCGAGTCACCCGGTGCGGCGAAACTGAAGCCAGACTCCCTCAGGCAGCGGTATTAATGCGGAACTTCTTGGCGCAGCGGAAACAATTGAGGGTGAGGGTCATGACCCTCAATTATTTCCGCACAAAGCCATTGGCCTGCAGCTATGTGACCAGAGTGGCCGCGGTGACCCCTGCTGCTCGGCCGCGGGCCGAGGAACATACGAAGTCCCCCGCCCGGGGTGCCCGGCCTGCCGCCGCCGCTGCCCGCCGCACCGATCAGCCAAGATAACAGCAAGAAGCGCTGCGGGCAGCCCGATCACGGCGCCCGGCCGCGGCCAGCGCCTGATAACAGCAAGAAGCGGCGGGCCGCCGGGGTCGGGGTGCCGGAGCTGCCGTGGCCTGGCCGGCCGCGGCGGCTTGTCGCGGGGCCGGGCGGCCGGTCAGCTGTCGACCTGGGGTGCCTCGGTCCTGGTCCGCTTGAGCTCGAAGAAGAACGGGTTGGCGGCGAGCGCCAGCGCGCCGTCGAACATGCGCAGCGCCTCCTCGCCGCGCGGCACCCGGGTGATCACCGGGCCGAAGAACGCCACGCCGTCGATGTGGATGGTCGGGGTGCCCACCTCGTCGCCGACCGGGTCCATGCCGCGGTGGTGCGACTCCTTGAGCGCGGTGTCGTACTCGGTGGAGTCGGCCGCGGCGGCCAGGGCCGGGTCGAGGCCGCACTCGGTCAGCGCCTCGACGTACAGGTCGTGGTCGAACTCGCGCTTCTCGATGTGCCGCTTGGTGCCGAGCGCGGTGTAGAGGTCGCGGAGCGCGGCGGTGCCGTACTTCTGCTCGACCGCGATGCAGAGGCGGACTGGCCCGAAGCCCTTGGCGAGCAGCGCCTTGTACTCCTCGGGCAGTTCATCGCGGCCGGAGTTGAGCACCGACAGCGACATGACCCGGAACGACAGGTCGATGTCGCGCTCCTTCTCTACCTCGAGGATCCAGCGCGAGCTGACCCAGGCGAACGGGCAGAGCGGGTCGAAGTAGAAGTCGACCACGGGCTTGGCGGCGGAAGTAGCTGTCATGTCACCCACCCTAACCCCGGCCGCCGGGACGGCGGGCCCGGGGACGGGCCCAAGGCGCGGCCGCGCCGCACCCGAAAACACCGACACGCGCGCGAAATCCGCGCCTCGCGGCAGGCGTGACGCTATCGTGTCTTTTCGTGACGGAGGCACCTGCGTTCAGCGTGGTGGCGGATGTCGCGATCGTGAAGGGTGAGACGCCGGACGCCGATCAGATCTGGCTTTCCTTCCCGGACGGGACCGCGCGCCGCGCGCCCGTGCACGTCATCCTGGACCTGCCCCACCTAGTCGTCGAGTCGGTCTTCGGCATCGGTGACGGCCGCTGGGGCAACCGCGCGAGCGGCCGGCCGGAGCCCGCGAGCCGGACTGTCAGCCGCGGGAACGGGCGGATCAGGCTGGTTACCGAGGTGCCCGCGCCCACGCTGGCGCGGGCCGCCGTCAGCGCGGTGCTGAACCGCTGGCGTGACGGCCCGGACACCCCCGACGGGGTGCGGGCCCGGCTGCGCCGGTCCGGCCGGGACGCGGCCGGGCTGGCCGACGCGCTCACCGACGAGGAGCTGCGGACGGTGGCCGCCGGGGTGCGCCGGCTGTACCGGGACTGGGCCGCGCTGCCGGTGGGCGGCACCCTGCGCGCCACCTGGCCGCTGCATGACAGCTGGCTGCGGCTGCTGTGACCAGCCGTCCGGCGGGCCGCGGGGGAACGTCACCGGAAAGCCGCCGGGCAGTGGCCGTTCGTTCACCACGGCGTTGACCGGATCCAGCATCCTTCCGGGCGATGGCAACTACCGTTACTACCTCAACGCTGGCATCATGTGCGGTGAACATGGACGGCATCGTGATACCCCGATGGCCCCGTTGAGCGCCGGCGTGCGGGAGCGGGAGCTGCGTGTCATGATCGTGACCGACCAGTACGCGCCCATGATCGGCGGCGTGCCCTCGGTGACCAGGGACCTGGCCGCCGGGCTGAGCGAGCGCGGGCACGCGGTCGCGGTGGTGGCGCCGAGCGGCACCCGGCACGGCCTGACCGGGGCGCCGGGAGGCGCACCGGAGTTCACCGTCGAGTGGCGGGGCTCGCTGCCCTGGCCCCCCTATCCGGGACAGCGCCTTGGCCTGCTGCCGGGGCGCCGGGCGGACCAGCTGCTGCGCCGGTTCAAGCCCGACGTGGTGCACGTCCACTCGCCGCTCACCCTGGGCGCGGCGGCCCGCCTGGCCGCCCGGCGGCGCATGGTCCCGGTCGTCTACACCAACCACTACCTGCCGCTCAACGTGTGGCCGTCCGCCGCCAGCGCCCCGCCGTCAGCGGCACAGCGCGGCCGCGACGCCGCCTTCTACGCCTACCTGACCGGGTTCGCCAACCGCTGCGACCACGTCACCGCGCCGACCGCGACCGCGCTGCGGCTGCTGCGCGAGCACGGCCTGCGGGTACCCGCGGAAGCGGTCTCCAACGGCGTCGACCTGGCGCGGTTCTCGCCCGCGCCAGCCGGGCCGCCCGCGCTGCGGGACGCGGCGCTGGCGGCCCGGCTTGACCTGCCACCGGACCGCCCGCTGGTGCTGTCGGTTGGCCGGCTGAGCCAGGAGAAACGGGCCGACGTCCTGGTCGCCGCCCTGGCCAGGCTCACCGCCGGCCGCTGGCCACCGCTGCTGCTGCTGGCCGGCTCAGGCCCCGACGAGGCCCGGCTGCGCTCCCTCACCCGTCACTACGGCGTCACCGGGCAGGTCCGCTTCCTCGGCTTCGTCCCCGACGACGACCTGCCCGCCCTGTACCGGCTGGCGGACCTGTTCGCCATCGCCTCCCAGGCCGAGCTGCAGTCCCTCGCCACCATGGCCGCGATGGCCAGCGGCCTGCCGGTGGTGGCGGCCGACGCCGGCGCGCTGGGCGAGCTGGTGCACCCGGGGGAGAACGGCTTCCTGGCCCGGCCCGGCCGCCCGGCCGAGTTCGCCGACTGCCTCGGCCGGCTGACCGCCGACCCGGGCCTGCGGCAGCGGATGGCGCGGGCATCGGAGCGGATCATCGCCGACCATGACCGCCACCGGGTGCTCACCCGGTGGGAATCCATCTACCGCGCGCTCGCGTTGCCCCGGACAGGCGAGCTGCCAGCGGAAAACACGGTGCCAGTCGAACACACCGGCAAGCAAACGAAGAACGGGTGAAGTGAGCGATGGCCAGCCCTGAACCGCCACCCCTGCCCTTGCTCTTCCTCATCGGCGACACCGGCGGCGGCCACCGCAGCGCCGCCGCCGCGGTGGCGCAGGCACTGGACCGGCTGCAGCCTGGCCGGTTCGTCCCGGTCATCTGCGACCCGCTGCGCGGCCCCGACGTGCCCCGCCTGCTGCGCTGGTTCGCCGGCCTCTACGGCCCCTGCATCCGGCTCACCCCGTGGCTGTGGTGGCTGTTCTGGCGGTCGACCGACTCACCGCGGGTGCTGGCGGCGGTCCGGCGCACCGTCATGGCCCCGGTCTACGGCAGCGTCGCCCGGGCCGCGAGCGCCTGCGGGCCCGCCCTCATCGTGGCTTTCCACCCGATGACGGCCGACCCGGCGGTCCGCGCGCGCGAGCTGGCCGGCCCCCTCGCCCCGGTCGTGACCGTGATCACCGACCTGATCACCGCCCACCTGTCCTGGCGCGACGCGGCGGTCGACCGGGTGATCGTGCCGTCGGCCGAGATGGCCGCCCAGTACGCGCGGCAGGCGGCGGGGGCCAACGGCGAGCCGGGCGCCGAGGCGGGGCGCTACCTGCCGCTCGGCCTGCCGGTCGCGGCCGAGTTCTGCCAGCCGCCGCTCGATGCGGCGCAGCGGCGGGAACTCAAGCGCAAGCTCGGCGTCAAGGGCGAGTTCCTGGTGGTGCTGACCGGCGGCGCGGAGGGCTCCGGGGGGCTGCGCCGCCGCGCGGCCGCGATCTTGCGGCAGGTCGACAACGTGGACGTGGCGGTGATCTGCGGTCGTAACCGCGTGCTCAACCGGCGGATGACCCGGCTGGCGGGCCGGGCCGGGCAGGGACGGCTGACCGCGCACGGCTTCGTCGGCAACATGGCCGACTGGCTGCGCTGCGCCGACCTGGTGGTGGGCAAGGCCGGGCCCGGCACCATCGCCGAGGCGACCTGCTGCGGCGCGCCGCTGGTGCTCACCTCGTACGTGCCCGGGCAGGAGAAGGGCAACGCCCAGTTCGTCACCGGCGCGGGCGCGGGCGTGTACGCGTCGCGCCCCCGCCAGCTGGCGGCCGAGGTGGGCCGGCTGCGCCGCGACCCGGGCGCCCTGGCCGCCATGCGCGACGCCTCGGTGCAGGTGAGCCGTCCCGGCGCGGCGGCGGACATCGCCCAGTTCATCGCCGATTTCTCGGCCCCGTCGGCGGCTGGCCTGGTGCCAGGCCAGCCGGCCGCCCAGCACCTGCTGCCGACCCTGATCGCGGACTGACAAACCCAGTCATCCGAACGGGTGCGCCCGCCTCACAGGGACACGCCCAGCCCTTCGGCGGCGACGAAGACCGGCAGCGGCGCGCTCGCGAACTGCAGGGCCATCGAGTGCAACTGGGCGTCGTCCCGCGACGGCTTGTGATGGAACAGCGCCACCCGCTTGGCGCCGGCCGCGAGCGCCAGGCCGACCGCGTACTCGGCCGCGGCGTGACCGAACGACGCCTCGGCCGGCACCTCCTCGGCCAGCAGCTGCGCGTCGTGGATCAGCAGGTCGGCCCCTGACGCCAGGTCGAGCGCGGCGTCGTGATAGGCGCCGAGCCCGTCAGGTCCCGGCCCGGCCGCGGTCGGGCAGTGGTCGGTCACGTAGGCCACCGACCGGTCGCCGTCGCTGACCCGGTAGCCGAGTGTGCGGCCGCCCTTGTGCGGTATCTCCCGGGCCTCGACGGTGAACCCCTCCGCCTTGAACTGGCCGGGGGCGATCGTGGCGAACGTCCAGTCGCCGCGCAGCTGGGCCGGGGTGATCGGGAAGAACGGCGGCGACATCACCCGGGCCAGCAGCCCGGCCGCGTCCTGGCCGCCGCTGTCCGGGTCGCTGCTCGCCAGGAGACCGCCGCCGGGCGCCGGCTGCGCGGGCAGCAGCAGCCGTACCCGCGCGTCCGGGCGGTCGCCGGCCGCGAAGAACGGCAGCCCCAGGCAGTGGTCCCAGTGCAGGTGGGTGAGCAAGATGGTGCCGGCGAACGGCTCCCCGCGCAGCAGCCGGGTGGCGTTGGCCAGGCCGGTGCCCGCGTCAAGCAGCAGCGTCGGCGTGGCGGGCTGGCCCGCCGCCGGTTCGTGCGCGATCGCCACGCAGGAGGTGTTGCCGCCGTACCGGGTGTAGTCGGGGCCGGGCGTCGGGGTCGAGCCGCGTACCCCGCAGAAGGTGACAAGCACGTGCTCAGGCCTCTTCCCCGCGGCTGGCCGGTTCCCCGGCCGGCCCGACTTCGGCCGGCCGGGCGGGCGCTTCCCGGCGGTGCTGGCCGGACAGCTCGCTCAGCGCGGTCTGATCAAGCGCGGCGCCGTCGACCGACGCCACCTTGCACGGGGTGACCGCCACCACGCTGGCGGTCCTGATGCCGCCCTCCAGGCGGGCGCGCTCGCCGAGCATGGCGCCCGGGCCGTACTCGGCCAGCACCTCGCCGTTGCGCTCGATCCGGACCACCCCGTCGAGCACCAGGTACACGTCGGTCCCGCGGGTGTCCTGCCGCATCAGGGTGGCGCCGGCCGGGTGGGCGGTGATCCGCGGCTTGACCGCGCCCTGCATCAGGTGCACCGACAGCTCCCGCTCAAGCGCCGTCTCCACCGCCACCACCAGCGCCGAGGAGTCCTCGTCGCCCCACGGGGTGTGCTTGCCGAACGACTTGCGGTACCAGTGGCCGAAGTCGGTCAGCCCGGACTTGCGGGCCAGCTTGCCCGCGCCGTCGTAGACCCAGTGCCGCGGGAACCGGCTGGCGCCCGGTACCCCCAGCTCCGCGCGCCCGGAGGCGTGCAGCGTCAGGGTGAGCGTCGACCATACCGTCGGCGCCTGCCACTGCAGGAACGGAGGGTGCGCGACCCGGCGCGGGGCCGGCATCCCGGTCCGCCCGCCGCAGGTCTGGGTGAACCGCACCCACCCGTCGCCGTGCTCGGGCTCGCGTTGCAGGTCGGGCAGGGCGACCGCCTGGAAGGTGTGCCGGGCGGGGCCGATCCGGACGGTGGACGAGCCCATCAGGCCGCCGCTGCCGGCCGCGTAGCCGGCCGCGGTAATCGTCCCGCCGTCGTCAGTCTCGATCCAGGCCGACAGCAGGTTGGCGAACCGGAACCGGTCGGCCCGCTGCAGCTCCGTCAGGTCCCCGGGCTCGCCCGGCTGGCCGAGCTCACCCGGCGGCGGCGGGTCGTAGTGGGTGAAGCCGCCTTCGAAGGCGGCCTTGGTGCCGCCGGTAACCGCCTCCGACGGAATCCACGACAATGAGGTAACCGTGCTTTCGTATCGCATATACCGAACGTAAAATCACAGCTTGGCTCCGGCGAGGGTGCTTGCGCGTGCATCGCGGTGTGCCTACTACTACCGTTTTCGGATGGACGTGGTGTTGCTATGAACCCGGTCAGGGTGGCGCTAGCCGAGGACAACGTACTGCTGCGCGAGGGCATCTCTCGCCTGGTGGCCGCCAATGAGGACTTCGAGCTGGTCGGTGTGGCCGCTGACCTGCCGCAACTGCTGGCGCTGGCCGCTGAGCAGCGGCCGGACGTGGTGGTCACCGACATCCGGATGCCGCCCACCGGCACCGACGAGGGCATCCGGGCGGCGGCCTGGCTGCGCGAGCACCTGCCGGAGGCGGGGGTGGTGGTGCTGAGCCAGTACGTCGCCCCCCGGTACGCGGTGGCGCTGCTCGAGCAGGGCTCCGCGGGCCGCGCCTACCTGCTGAAGGAACGGGTGGCCAGCGTGGACGAGCTGGCGCGGGCGATCAGGACGGTGGCCGACGGCGGCTCGGTGATCGACTCGCAGGTGGTGGACGAGCTGGTCCGGGCCCGGTCGGCGCAGAAGTCGTCCGGCCTGTCGCTGCTGACCACGCGGGAGACCGAGATCCTGGCCGAGATGGCGCAGGGCAAGTCGAACTCGGCGATCGCGGCGGCGCTGTTCGTCACCGAGCGGGCGGTGGAGAAGCACACCAACTCGATCTTCGCCAAGCTCGGCCTGTCGGAGGAACGCGACGTCAACCGCCGGGTGAAGGCTGTGCTGGTCTACCTGAGCCACGCCGAGGCCCGCTGACCGCCCGCCCGCATCCGGTGACCGCTGGGGCGGGGGAGGCTGGCTACACCCCCCGCCGCGTGGCACCATCCTCCCCGGCCGCGCTCCCGGGTGCGAGAATGTGCGGGTGAGCGATCCCCGGTCGGTACTCGTCGTCGATGATCAAGCGCCGTTCCGGCTCGCTGCCCGCGCCGTGCTGCGCAGGCTCGACGGCTTCGAGTTCGCCGGGGAGGCGAAGAGCGGCTCCGAGGCGGTCGAGCTGGTGGCCGAGCTGCGGCCCGCCCTGGTGCTGATGGACATCCACATGCCGGAGATGAACGGCATCGAGGCGACCCGCCGGATCGTGGCGGACGACCCCGGCGTGGCGGTGATCCTCTGCTCCACCCACGACCCCAAGGACCTGCCCGCCGACGCCGCCTCCAGCGGGGCGATCGCCTACGTGAGCAAGGAGCACCTGTCCGCCGCGACCCTCCGCGACCTCTGGGAGGCCAGGCGGTCAGGGGTCTTCGTCTCCCTCTAGCGGCGGCTGCCAGCGCCGCGCCGGCTCCGCCTGGTGATGCCGCTGCGGCCCGGCTACAGCAGCGGGACCGACCCGCTGATGGTGGTGCCCGCGCCGGGCGCCGATTCCCAGCGGACGGTGCCGCCGATCGCGCCCAGCCGGTCGGCCATGTTGGTGTAGCCGTGGCCGGACCGGGCCCGGGTGGCGTCGAAGCCGGGCCCGTCGTCGGTGACCGCGAACAGCAGGCCGCCCGATTCCTCCCACAGCCGCACGGCGACCTCGGCCCCTTCCGCGTGCTTGGCCGCGTTCTGCAGTGCCTCCAGGCAGCAGAAGTACACCGCCGACTCGATCTCGAGTCCGTACCGGCCGAGGCCGCGGGCGTCCACCGCCACCGGCAGCGGCGACCGCCGCCCGGCCGCCGCGAGGGCCTCGCCCAGGCCGCTGTCGGCCAGCAGCGGCGGGTAGATGCCGTGCGCCAGGTCACGCAGCTCCTGGATGGTCGCCTTGACCTCGTCCGCGAGCTGCTCGAGCATCAGCCCGGCCGTCTCGGCGTCGTCGGCCATCAGGTCGCGGGTGATCCGCAGGTTGACCGCCAGCGCGACCAGGTGCTGCTGCGCGCCGTCATGAAGGTCACGCTCCACCCGGCGGCGCTCGGCGTCGGCGCTGGCCACGATCCGGGCCCGCGACCGGCGCAGCTCGTCCGCCTGCTTGCGCAGCTCGTCCAGCGTGGTCTGCAGCGCGGTGTCCAGCCGGGCGTTGTGCAGCGCCAGGCCGACCTGGCGGGCCAGCTCGGTCAGCACCCGGTCGTCCTCGGCCGAGAACTGGTCGGCGGTGGCCGGGCGGGTCACCACGATCAGTCCGAGCAGGTCCCCGCCGTGGCTCACCGGGGCGACCCGCAGCTGGCCCGCGGGCGTGCCGTCGAGCAGGCCGGGCAGCCAGACCGACGTCCACGCGCTGCCCGACACGCCCGCGCGGGCGATCACCGGCCGCTCGCGCTCGCCGATGAGCAGCGACCGCGGGCCGTTATCGGGGACCGCGGCGGTTCGCTCGAGCACGTCGCCCGGCCCGGTGTAGACGTCGGCCGAACTCAGCGTCATGGTCTTGCGCAGCGACTCGGCCAGCTGCAGCAGCAGCTCGTCCATCGGGATCGCCCGGGTCATCCGCGAGCCGAAGGTGCGCAGCACCTCGTCCGGCGCCTGCCGCGCGCCGAACACCCGCCTGGTGGCCCAGTCGCTGATCCGTTCCCTGGCCGGGGCGAAGGCGACCGCGGCGACCGCGGCCGCGACCATCGACGTGCCGAGCAGCTCCCGGTCGGAGGTGTCCGACGGCGGGCGGCCGAGGCCGAGGATGACGATCAGGTAGATGGCGGCCACGGTCACCGCGAACCCGGCCACCGACAGCACCTGGACCAGGATCCGGCCGCCGCTGCCGCCAAGCCGCGGCACGTCCCCGGCCGCCAGGCCCAGCGGGAACAGCACCATCAGGCCGGCCGTGACCGGCGGCAGCGGCGCGGGCCAGCCCACCAGCAGGTAGAGCACGGTGACGGCCAGCGCCAGGGCGCACGCGGCAACGCCGCCGATCGCGGTCCACTGCAACCGCTCCCGGTCCCGCGCGGTGGCCCGGTCATAGCGCAGCCGCGCGGCCGGCAGCGCGACCGCCAGGGCCACCGACCACACCAGGACGCCGAGCCAGGCGGGCACCTCGCGGCCCGCCGCGCCGAGCGCCGCCCCGGCCGCCAGCGCGGCCCCGTAGCCGGCCAGCGCCCAGCCCCGCCTGGCCCGGCCGCGCAGCCGGCCGTCGGGCAGCGCGAGCAGCAGGTGCACCGAGATGGCCACCATCAGCGCGGCCGCCAGCGCGCCCGCCGCCGCCGCGAGGTGGTGCGCGGCCAGCGGGCCGAAGGCGCCGCCGCCCCGCCCGCCCCGCCCGGCCGCCTCGGCCGTGAACCGCGCGCCGAGCCGGGTCGCGCCGATCGCGATCGCCGCCGCCAGCGCGCCCGTCGCCTGCTGCCACTGCGGGGTCCGCTCCGGCGCCCAGGCGGTGGCCGCGCCGCAGGCGGCCCAGGCGGCGACCAGGGCGGCCGTTACCCAGGCAGCGCCGCTGATCCCGCCCGGTACCCCGACCGCGAGCCCGGCCGCGGCGAGCCCGGCGGCGGCCGCCGGCAGCGCGATCCCGCTGACCACGCGCCGGGCCAGCCCGCCGGCCACCGCGTGCGCCGTCTCGTCCTGCCCCGCCTCCGCCCGGCCGGCGCCGCCCGGCCGGCGCCCCCTCGGTTCCTTGCGCGCACCCGGCCGGTCGGCGCCGGCCGCCGCCCGCTCCGCGGACATGGCGGCGAGCAGGGCGGCGACCGGGTCGGCACCCCCCGGGCGGTCGCTTTCCGCACTGGTGTTCATCGCTACGAGACGGGAACCGTGGACGGCACCGCCGACTCGACGATCCGGCCGTCGCGCATCCGGACGATCCGGCCGGCCGCGTCGGCCACCGCCTGGTCGTGCGTGACCAGGATGATCGTCTGCCCGCCGTGGTGCAGGCGGCGCAGCAGCTCGACGATCTCCGCGCCGCCGGCCGAGTCAAGCGCGCCGGTCGGCTCGTCAGCCAGCAGCAGCGTGGGGGAGTTGGCCAGCGCGCGGGCGATCGCCAGCCGCTGCCGCTGCCCGCCGGACAGCACCCCCGGCACCGCCGACGCCTTGTCCCCGATGCCGAGCAGGTCGAGCAGGTCGCGGGCACGGGTCTCCGCCATCTTGCGGCGGCGGCCGGCGATCACCGACGGCAGCACCACGTTCTCCAGCACCGTCATGCCCTCAAGCAGGTTGAAGAACTGGAACACGATGCCCATGTGCCTGCGGCGCATCCGGGCCAGGTCGTCCTCGCCGCGCCCGGTGATCTCCTCGCCGGCCACGGTGATGGTGCCCTCGTCGGGTACGTCGAGGCCGGCCACCAGGTTGAGCAGCGTCGACTTGCCGCAGCCGGACGGGCCCATCACGGCGATGAACTCCCCGGACTCCACCGTCAGGTCAACCCCGCGCAGCGCCCGCACCGGGGCGTTCTCGGCCTCGAAGGTCTTGCGCAGGCTGGCAACGGTCAGCGCCACCCGTTCTGTAGTGCCTTCCAAAGTTTCCATGTCCGGATTCCCCCCTGGGTCTGATGAGGTACCTGAGCTGTGCCTGCCGCCGCCGGCCCCGGGGCCGCTTCCGTTCCATCCTGTCTATCCGCTGGCAGTCCGCCCGTCGACCGGGCCGCGGGCGGCGGCGGGGTGCCCGGTGCGTCCACGGCCGGGGTCGCCGGCTCAGCCTGGGGGAGCCGGTCAGCCAGGGCCGCGCCCGGCGGGCCCGCCTTGAACGCCGCCACCGGAGTCTCGCGTCCCTTCACGAGCTGCGCCGGCAACGCGGTGAGCGGCACCGGGACCGTCAGCAGGTCCCGGGTCGCGGAGGACAGGACGGTCTCGCCCGCCGCCGCCAGCCCCTGCAGCCGCTGCGACAGGTTCACCGTGTCCCCGACCAGCGTGTACTCCAGCCGCTCGGCCGAGCCGAGCAGTGCCGCCGCGGCGGGACCAGTCGACAACCCGATGCCGAGGCCGAATTCCGGCCGCCCGGTCCGCTGCCACTCGTCGTTGATCTCCGCCTGCAGCCGGTGCATGCCCGCGGCGGCGGCGACCGCCCGGTCGGCGTGGTCAGGCTGCGGGAACGGCGCGCCGAAGACGGCCATCACCGCGTCACCGACGAACTGCATCACCGTGCCGCCCTCGCCCAGGATCGCCTTGTTCATCGCCGCCCGGTGCCGGTTGAGCTGGCCCGCGAGGGCGGACGGGTCGGCCTTCTCCGCGATCGTCGAGTAGGACCTGATGTCGCTCATCAGCACGGTGACCACCACCCGCTCGGTCTCGCCGATCCGCAGCCGCGAGCCGCGCAGCTTTTCGGCCAGGCCCGAGGGCAGCAGCCGGGAGAGGGTCTCGCCCTGCTCCTTGCCGTCCACGATCGCCTGGTGGAGCTGGCGCAGCCGGTTGAGTGCCGCCTGGTCGCCGGCTGACACCCCGGTGGCGAGCTTCACGAACACCGCCTCGACCTCGGCGTCGACCGCGGACGGGGGCACCCGGCGGAGCGCCGCGATCGCCTTGATGGTCCGCCCCTCGGCGATCAGCTCCAGCAGCTCGCCCTCGGCGGCGGACAGCTCGCCTGGTTTCAGCACCGGCCGGATCAGCGCCTCCACGATCGACGGGTCGAGCGCGGTGCCGCCGGTGGCGACCGACCTGATCGCGTTGGCGAGCTGGTTGCCCTCGGCCACCCGGTCCTTCAGCAGGTACCCGTAGCCGGCCGAGCCGGATGACAGCAGCGACACCGCGTACTCGGGGTCGTCGTACTGGGAGAGGATTACCACCCCGGTGCCGGGGAACCGGGAGCGCACCTCCCGGGCCGCGTCGATGCCCTCCCGGCGGAACGACGGCGGCATCCGCACGTCGGTCACCAGCACCTGGGGCTCGGACTTGGCGCACCCGTCGACCACCCCGTCATAGTCGGCCGCGACGCCGACGATGCGCAGGTCGGCGTTGCGCTCGATGAGCGCGCGGACTCCCTCGCGGACGATCAGGTTGTCGTCCGCGAGAAAGACGCCGATGCCGGCGCCGCCGGCTTCCCCATCCGCTCCCACGAAACAAGTTTTCCCATAGCGGCCGATCGCCGCGCTAGGGGCGGGCCACCACAAACGCGGGTGGTGGTAGCACGCCGGCGGCCGGGCGGCAGCCCGCTGGCGGCCCGGCCGGCCCGGGCCGGCCGGGCCGCCATCCGTGGCCCGATGTCGCCGGGCACTGAGACCGCCTGCTCCGAATGCGAGCCGGTATAGACATCGGTCAACTGCCCGATGTCTCGTTGCGCACCGGACGGCAGCATGTGCAACGGAACCTCGCAGCAGGTGCCAGCGGACGCGGCACTCCCTCAGGGTCGCCACTGTCACGCCCGTCTCAGACCCGAGTGGCGCGTCCGCCCAGCCTGCCGCGTGGCACGCACGCTTTCCCGGAGCGGCGGCTTATTTCTTCAGCGGCCGCTGCGACCGCGCGGGCCGTGGCCGCGGCCCGCGCGGTCGTTTTGCGCGCCCGCCCCGGCCACGGCCGCCCGGCGCGCGCTCATTCGGGTCATTTGCCGGGACACTCCGGGATCGGTGGCGTCCCGGGGGCGGAGCCGGGCAGCGGGCAAATTACTGGAACACCCGCGTGCCGGTGCCGCATCGATATGCGTCAGCTGACCGATGTCTGCTGGCGTCACTCGCACCAGCATGTGTCCCGGTGTAAGCAGACGCCACGTTATGACCGGTTACTGCCTCAGACCTCGCCGAATGCGGCGGGCGCGGCCAGGGGAGTGCGCGAGGAGAGCAGCCCGTGTTCGTTCACGCCCCGTCCGGGGCCGCGTCCTTCGCCGCGTGCCAGCGGCTTTTCCGCTACTACCCGCTTGCGGTGAACCCGCAGGGCCCGGCGTCCGGCTGGCAGCGCTCGATCGTGCTGCGCTACCCGATGCCCAGCCTGCGGGCGCCGTGCCTGCCGGAGCCTAGCCGGCCGGCGTCCGGCCTGCCGGAGCATGCCCGCTCGGGGTCCGGCCTCGCGGAGCACGACCGCCCCGACCGCGCGCAGCCGCCAGGAGCACCGGAACCGGGCTTTCACGTGCTCACCCAGGACCCGGACGAGCGGTTCACGCTGCGGCCGTGGCTACCAGGCGAGGGGGAGTGCCAGGAGATCAGGCCGGGCAGCCCGGTCAGCGCGGCCGCCCACCTGGTGATCACCGAGGGGCTGCCGGTGCCGCGTGACGGCGCCCTGCTCGGCTGGGTGAGCGGCGGCCAGGTGACCGCCCTGCTCGCCGTCTTCCACGGCCCGGCGGCCCCGTCCGGTCAGCCAGCGTCATTCCAGCCAGCGTCATTCCAGCCAGTGCAGCCGGGCGGCCTGCCCAAGGCGCGGGTGCTGGCCCGGGCGGGCAGCGGGCCCGCCTGCTGGCCGCCGTTCACCCTCAGCCCGCTCGACGACGGCCGGCTCTGGCACTACGTAGCCCGGGGAGACCTGGCCGACGTGGCGCCAGACATCGTCCGCGGGGCCGCCGAGGCGTTCTGGGTTCCCTCGCAGAACCCGGCCCGGGCCAGCCAGGGGCACGGCTGCGCGGTGATCGGCCAGGGCCTCGCGGCCGGCGGGGGCTGGCTGCCCGCGGGGATCTACATGGACCACTGGATGCTCCGCGAGGGCGTGCCCACCCCGCCCGCCGACCACCTGCTCACCCTGCCGGGCACCGCCGCGCTGGCCGGCAGGCTAACCCCGTGGTAGCGGTCCGGGCTACCTGAGCGCCCGGATGGTATAGCTGCAGGGAACCCGGTCGGGGTCGTCGGCCAGCCGCCACTCGCCGTCGCCGCCCGGCGCCATCTGGCCCGGCAGCGCCTCGTAGGGCACGCTGTCGTGCTCGGTCAGGCCGGTCAGCGTCAGGCCGGCCTCGAGCAGCGCGGTGACTACCTCGCCGAGGCCGTGGTTCCACTCGTTGGTGCGGTTGCTGGTGAAGACCGCGTCGGTCTGCACGTAGGTGCCGCCGCCGTCGAACACCAGCGGCTCGGCCGTCTCGAAGTACGGGTAGCGGACCACCAGCAGGTCATCGCCGCGCGCGTCGTCGAGCGCGTGCAGCATCGGGTGCCCGTCCCGGATGAACAGCCGGCCGCCCGGGCACAGCAGCGCCGCCGCCGTGCGGGCCCAGCGGCGCACGTCGGGCAGCCAGCACAGCGTGCCGATGCTCGCGTACACCAGGTCGAACGAGCCTGGCTCGAGCACGTCCGCCGCCGCGTACACGTCGGACTGGATGAAGTCGGCGTGGGCACCAGTCGCGGCGGCCAGCTCGCGGGCGGCGGCGACGGCCGGCCCGGAGAAGTCAAGCCCGGTCATCGACGCGCCCAGGCGGGCCAGTGACACCGTGTCGGTCCCGATGTGGCACTGCAGGTGCACGCCCCGCAGCCCGGCCACGTCACCGAGCAGCGGCAGGTCGAAGCGCACCACGTCGGAGATGAAGTACGGGTCGCCGAGGAACCGCCCGACCGCGTAGTCGGGCGATGCCAGGTGGGCGGGCACCCGGTCGTCCCAGTGGGCCATGTTCACCGTGCGGTAGTCGGTCACCGGACCACTGTGCCACATGCGCCGTGCCGTCACCTGCCTCGCGCCGTCCGGCTACTAGGGTTCCCGCATCCGGGACCTGAGCACGTCGAATTCGCTCCCCGGCGCGTCCGGATCGAAGCCGTGCTCGATCAGCCAGCGCGACACCACCAGGCTGCGCAGCGACCACCAGGCGCGGATCACCTTCCGGTCCGCCCCGGCACCGTAGCCGGCCAGCAGGTCGTCCAGGCGCTCCTCGTGCCCGAGGGTCAAGGTGGCGAGGTCGAACATGGCGTCGCCGGGGGCGGCCTCGGACCAGTCGATGACGCCGGTGACCTCATCGCGGTCAACGAACACGTGAGTGATCTGCAGGTCGCCGTGGATGAACACCGGTTTCCACGGCCGGAGCGCGGCCTCGGCGATCGCGCGGTTGCGCCGGATCACCGCGGCGGGCAGGACGGCGCTGGCGAGCAGCCACGCGCACTCGCGGTCGAGCTTCGCCGCCACGTCGTGGGGCCCGGGTCCCGGCCACGGCGGCAACGGCGCCTCGTGCAGCCTCCGGATGGCGGCACCCGCCGCCGCCCACGCCGCCGGCGACGCGGCCGACGGCTCGCCGAGGAGGCCAAGTGCCGTGCCGGGCACGGCGGCGATCGCGAGCACCGGCGGCTCGCGCCAGAGGATGGCAGGGGTCGGTATCGGCGCCAGGGCCATCGCCCGCACCTCGGTGTCAGCGTGCGCCGGGTCGCCGTCGACCTTCAGGAACACGTCGCCGACGCGCAGCGTCGCGCGCTGGCGGTGGGCGACGACGACTTCAACCTCTTCCATGACGGCCATCCTGGCGGGGATAGCCGCCGATGTCGCCCGGGTATTGCGGGTGGCGAGACGCGGCCGGCCCTGCTGGCTTGGCGGGTGCCTAGTCCGCCTGTTCGAGCGCGGTGCGCATCGGACGGAACTTGGACTCGGTCTCGGCCAGCTCGGCGGCCGGGTCCGAGCCGGCCACGATGCCGCAGCCGGCGAACAGCCGGGCCCGGTCCCCGGCCAGCTGCGCGCAGCGCAGCGCGATGCCCCACTCGCCGTTGCCGTCGGCGTCGACCCAGCCGACCGGCCCGGCGTAGCGTTCCCGGTCCATCGACTCAAGCTCGCGGATCACCTCAACCGCCGCGTCGGTCGGGGTGCCGCCGACCGCGGCGGTCGGGTGCACCGCGCCGACCAGCGCCAGCGCCGACTTCACGGCCGCCAGGGTGCCGCGCACCCGGGTGCCGAGATGCTGCACGTTGGGTAGCCGGATCAGCTCGGGGCGCGGGGCGATGTACATCGCCGAGCAGAGCGGCGCCAGCTTGTCGCACAGCGAGGCGGCGGCGTACTCGTGCTCCTCGTTCTCCTTGGCCGACCCGAGCAGCCCGCGGGCCAGCTCGCTGTCCTCGGCCGCCGACGCGCCGCGCGGCGTGGTCCCGGCCAGCACCAGCGAGCCCACCTCCCAGCCGTTCCGGCTGATCAGCAGCTCAGGGGTGGCGCCGACCAGGCCGTCGACGGCGAACGTGTAACAGCCCGGGTAACGCGCGGCCAGCCTGCGCAGCAGCACCCGCGGGTCCACCGGCCGCTCGGCCGACGCGTGCAGGTCCCTGGCTAGCACCACCTTGCGCAACCCGGCCGAGTGCCTGATCCGCCGGACCGCCTCGCCGACCGCCTGCTCCCACTCCATCGCCGACAGCGACCCGTCGTGCCAGCGGATGTCGCCGGGCGGCTCGGGCGGCTGGAACGGTCCCGTCGCCCACGGGGCCCCGTCGCCCGCCCAGCCCTCGGCCGCCGCGCCCGCGCTCGTGCCCGGGGCCTCGCCCGCCGGGGTGACCGTGGTCAGCCAGGCGTTGCCGGTGCCGTCCCGTCCGAGCACCACCCGCGGCACGATCAGGACCGAGCCGTCAGAGGCGTCGTCGAAGGTGAACGTGCCGAACGCGACCAGGCCGGAACCGCTGCGCCGGACCGCGTCCTCGACCTGCGCGCCGTCAGCCAGCTCCCGGAGCCACTTCTCGGCCGCGGTGAACCGGTCGGCCCCGGCCGGCAGGGTGACCCGCGCGGCCTCGCCCCACCCGGCCAGGCCCGCGAACTGACGCACCCAGGCGACCGCCGCCGGGACCGGGATCTGGGCGAGAAAGTCATCACCCGGGTCGGGCACCGGCACGCTGCGCACCACCAGCCGCCCCCCGTCCCGGCCGGCACCGTCCTGGTCAGCGCCGTCCTGCCCGGCACCGTCCTGGCCAGCACTGTCCTGGCCAGCACCGCACTGGTCACCGCCGGGACGTCCGCGCCGGTCGCTGTCGGTCCCGTACGGCTCTGCCATAACAGTGAAGTCTAGTGGGAGCCCGGGACCGCCCGACTTGCCCGGCTTGCCGAAGGCCAGCCGGGCGGTGAGCGGTGCGCGCCGGGGGTCACCTGGCACCCGTTCGTCCTGCTCTTTATTTGTCTTTGGCGGTGCGGTGCGGCCTCAGGGGCGGCTCAGTTGTCAGACTCGCGCGGCGACAGCATCTGCGCCATCGCCGGCAGCACCCCAGGGGCGACCCGGCAGTAGACCCAGGTTCCCCGCCGCTCGGAGATGATCAGGCCTGCCTCCCTCAGCTTCTTCAGGTGGTGGCTGACCGTGGGCTGGGAAACGCCCACGTTCTGGATGTCGCACACCGAGGCTTCCCCGCTCTGGTGCGCGGCGACCCGGGAGAAAAGCCTGAGGCGTACCGGGTCGGCGAGTGCCTTGAACATGCCGGCCATGCGCTCGGCGTCCGCAGCCGAGAGTTCCGCCGCGCCCAGCGGCGGGCATGGAAACTCAACGGTCGTCTCCCCGATGAGTTCCGTGGGAATCGTCATGGGCCTAATACTCGCGTGCAACAGTGATCTCTGCCACCGATCTGACCATAACGTGACATCACCTATATCAACGGTGCCAGGACGGGGCAGACGCCATTCCTCTCGCTTTCTTATCAGGACCGGTCGTTCTTATCGCCGGGTGGCTGGGGCGACATAGCGCCCGCGCCCGGCCGCCGCCCAGCCCGGACCGCGTCCGGGCGCCCCGTCTTGCCTCGGCCGGCGGCCCGCGGCCAGACGGCAAACGTTTGCGGTCGGCGGCCGCCCGCTCGCCACAGCCCGCCCGCCACTGCCTGCCACGGCAGGGGCACCCGGTGCCATTTCCGGCCCGGCGCAATCGGTTTTGCGGGCCGCGCCCGGCGGGAAAGCGCTATCGGCCCCGCCGCCGGCTGCGGGAATGCGGAAACGCCGGCTGAAACACCGTCCCGCGGTGCGGCCCGCGGATTCGCTATGCCGTTTGCCGGCGAAATGCTACCGGGTGGTTAAGCTGATTGTTGATTAAAGATCGATGATGATCAATGATGTGTTGCGTGCCTGCTGAGACTGCTGGGGTCTGCGCCGGTCAGCGGCGCGCCGCCCCCGGCTACAGCAGCGCCAGCTGCTCGTGCGCGCCACCGGGCCCGGCGCCGCCGCCTGCCCCGGGCGCCCGGGGCCGATCCGGCCGCGCCGGGCGGCCGCGCCCCCCGGCCCCCCGCCCCACCCCGTAGCGCGCCGCCAGCTCGCGCACCTGGGCGCTGATCCGCGCCTGGTAGTCCTTGCGGGCGTAGGCGCCGCGGCCGTACAGCTCGGCATAACGCGGCACCAGGTCCGGGTGCGCCGCGCCGAGCCAGCGCAGGAACCACTCGCGGGCACCAGGCCGCAGGTGCAGCACGATCGGCGTCACGTGGGCCGCGCCCGCGTCGGCCGCCGCCCGCACCGCCGCCGCGAGCGCGGCGGGGGAGTCCGACAGGAACGGCACCACCGGCCCCATGAGCACGCCGCAGCGCAGCCCGGCGTCGTTGAGCGCCGCGCAGGCCGCCAGCCGCCGGTCCGGCGACGGCGTGCCCGGCTCGATCGCCCGCCAGAGCGACTTGTCGACAAACGCGGCCGAGACGTTGAGCCCGACGTCGGTCACCTCGGCCGCCTCGCGCAGCAGGTCCAGGTCCCGCAGGATCAGCGTCCCCTTGGTCAGGATCGAGAACGGGTTGGCCGCGTCCCGCAGCGCCGCGATGATGCCCGGCATCAGCCGGTAGCGCCCCTCCGCCCGCTGGTAGCAGTCGACGTTGGTGCCCATCGCGATGTGCTCGCCCGGCCAGCGGGGCGAGGACAGCTTCGCCCGCAGCAGCGACGGCGCGTTCACCTTCACCACCACCTTGGTGTCGAAGTCCCGCCCGGAGTCCAGGTCCAGGTAGGTGTGGCTGTTGCGGGCAAAGCAGTACAGGCACGCATGACTGCATCCCCGGTAAGGGTTGACCGTCCAGCGGAACGGGACCCGCGACGCCTCCGGCACCCGGGACACGATCGACTTGGCCTGGATCTCGTAGAAGGTCATGCCGCGGAACTCGGGGGTGTCGAACGTGCGCGCCACCGCGCCCCGCTCGATCAGCGGGGGAGCCGGGCGCTCGCGGCCGGCCCCGTCACGGTCCGCGCTCGAATCGAGCCGCAGGTTGTCCCAGCGCATGGCCGCTAGTATAGAACCTGCGTTCGATCAAAGCAAACACCTGTTCGCACGGTTCGGGCCGGCGTAGCATTTTACTTCTGAGGGAATGCGTTCGGTCGCTGGTTCCCCTGTGTTTCAAAAAGAATCGGGCGCAAACTCAGAACGATTGGATAAACCCACCCCCGTGGGGGATAGTTGTATAAGTTCCCACCGGCGCGCGGAACGCGGAGGTATGGCGCTATGGCGCTGTCAATGGACGAGCAGCGGATGCTCGCCGAGATAGAGCGGCGACTCGCCGCGGAGGACCCTGGCCTCGCTACCAGGCTTTCCTCCTTCCGGCGGCCTGGCCCGGCCGCCGGGCTGCGGACAACCCGGGGCAAGATCATCGGCTCGGTCTGTACCGTCGTCCTGCTCGCGGTCATCGGGCTGACGGTCTACGCGATGGTTCCGTTCCGCACGCAAGGCTCCAAAACGCCGGTCAGCAGACAGTCCTCCGCGCAGCCGTCGGTCAGCGCCCCGGCGCGGTCCGGCACCGCGTCCCAGGGCACCATCTCAGGTAGCACCGCTGCCGTCGTCGCCTCGCACGGGGCGTCGCTGTCACCCTCGGCCAGCACCGGGAACTGAGCCCGCGGGCGCGGCCTAAGAGTCGCGCCAGAGCTGCACCAGATACCGTTCGACGCCCTCCAGCTTGCGTTTTTCCCGCTGGAACTCGTCCGACAGCGGGTCCTTGTGCTGGCTGAACAGCTCGGCGTACATCTGCACCACCGTTTCGCGGTAGCGCGCGTACACCCGGACCTCGTAGTTGCCGACGCCGCCGGACAGCCGCAGGGCGGACACGGCCGGCCCGGCCGAGCCCATGTCGACCGACAGCCGCCCGCGCAGGTACAGCCGGGCCTTGGCTTCCTCGTCCCAGGCGTCCGGCAGCAGCGGCTGGCCGTCCCACTCCTCGAGTACCAGGCGGACGTCGATGTCCTGCTGCAGCGAGCCGATCCAGAGCTGTTCCCGGCTGGCGGAGACGAGCACGCCGACCGGGGGCAGCGGGCCGCCGGGAGCATCCGGGTGGACCTCGGAGTCATGAATGCGGAACATCCGCCGGTCGGGGAACACCGGCATCACAAGCTGCAGTAGCCTGCGGCTCACGTAGCCCCCTTCGGGCACGTCCCCACCTCGCTCACTACGAGTCCCGTCAGCGATGCCTGCGCGGTAATGGGCGGGTCCGCGTCATCGCATCGTGCACGGTCATTAATTTAGACCGAGATAACGCGCCGCGTTGGGCGAACGTGGCGGAAGTGTTCAGCGCGTGCAGTGTTAACGGTGAGCTTCGCGACCATCATGCATCGTCAAGCCGTTACCTATTGACTACAATCTGCCATCAACTTACTGTCATAAGCGGATAACACTCGCTGATCCCCCCAGGCGGTGCTTAATGCGGTCCGTTCCAGCTGCTCGACCTCAGCTACAGAGCGTATCTACACGGTCACATGCTGGCGTAATACCCGCGTCTACTCCAATAACGGCTTCGGTGGTGCCTGCGGTTCACGATCCGGGCCAATCACCGGGAGTAGCCGTCGGCTCCGGTCGTCGCGCTATCGTGCTCGGGGTTTGCTGCTCGGCCTTGTTCATGGTCGGGCTCGATAACACGATCGTGAACGTCGGCCTGCCCGAGATCGGCGCGTCGCTGCACACCAACGTGGCCGGCCTGCAGTGGACCGTGGCCGGCTACACGATCGTGCTGGCCAGCCTGCTGCTGTTCTCCGGCGCGGCCGCCGACCGGATCGGCCGCCGCACCATCTTCCAGGTCGGGCTGAGCCTGTTCACCCTCGGGTCCTGGCTGTGCTCGCTGGCCCCCAGCCTGAGCTGGCTCATCGCGTTCCGGGTGCTGCAGGGGGTCGGCGGCAGCATGCTCAACCCGGCCGCCCTCGGCATCATCACCAACGTGTTCAGCGCGCCGAAGGACCGCGCCAAGGCGATCGGAGTCTGGGACGGGGTCTCCGGCCTGTCGATGGCGCTGGGCCCGGTGGCGGGCGGCATCCTGGTCGGGTCGGTCGGCTGGCGGGGCATCTTCTGGGCGAACATCCCGGTCGGCCTGGCCGCGATCTCGCTCACCGCGCTGCTCGTCCCCGACTCGAAGGCGGACCGGCCCCGCAAGGCCGACCCGCTCGGCCAGGTGCTGGTGATCATCATGCTGGCCTCGCTGGCCTACGCGATCATCCAGGGCCCGGCGGGCGGCTGGTTCTCGCCCGGCATCCTCGGCTTCTTCCTGCTCTCGGTGACCGCGCTCGGCCTGCTGCTGCACTACGAGCCGCGCCGGGCGGAGCCGCTGATCGACTTCCGCTTCTTCAAGTCGGTCCCGTTCAGCGCGGCCAACGCCACCGCCGTCTGCGCGATCGCGGCCAGCGCCGGCTTCCTCTTCCTGACCACGCTCTACCTGCAGGACGTGCGCGGCTTCAGCGCGCTGCGGGCCGGCCTGACGCTGCTGCCGATGCCGGTCATGATGGCCGTCTCCTCGCCGCTGTCCGGCCGCATCCTGGCCCGCGGCGGCCCCCGGGTGCCGTTCATCATCGCCGGGGCCGCGCTCACCCTCTCCACCGCCGCGCTGTCCCAGCTCAGCGCGACCACCGGACCGCTGTTCCTCATCGTCACCTACGGCCTGTTCGGCATCGGCGCGGGCATGGTGAACGTGCCGATCTCCAACGGCGTCATGGCGGGCGTGCCCCGGTCCCAGGCGGGCGTCGCCTCCGGGATGAACTCCTCGAGCCGCCAGCTCGGCCAGTCCCTCGGGGTCGCCATCGTCGGCTCGGTCCTGGCCGCCAGCCTGCGCGGCTCCATGCACGCCGGCTTCCTCACCGCCGCCCACGCCGGCTGGTGGATCATGGCCGGCTGCGGCTACGCCGTCCTGGTGCTCGGCGTCATCTCCACCACCCAGTGGGCCCGCGCCACCGCCGCCAGGGCCGTCGCCAGCTAGCGCCCCGTTGTGATATCACTGAGCAGGCTTATTCCGGGATTCGCGGTTTACTGATCGGCCTGGGTCATGGTGGCTGCTGAACGTGCTCACGGGGCGACGTGGCGTCCGTCGGTTGCCTTCCGTGTCCTGATCAGCGGCACCCTGGCGCCGTACTCGGCCCTGATCGGCTTCTGGGCCTGGGTGGCACTGCCAACCGGGGGGCTCCCCTGGTGGTGGTTCGCCGCCCTCGCGGTGCCGCTCTGGCTGTGGCTGGTGTACCGGGCCTGGACGCTGTCGGCGACGCTGACCCCGGACGCCCTCATCGCGCGGGGGCTGCTGTCGGCCCGGCGGATCCCCCTCGCCGACATCACCGCGGCGGGCATCTCGTCCCGCTGGCACGGCCCCTGGGCGCCGCTGGTGGTGACCGCGGGGCGCAGGCGCCACGTTATCTGGGCGGTCGAGCGGAACGAGTACGCGCGGCCGGACCGCTGCCTCGCAGCCGACCAGGCCGTCGACGCGGTCAGGGACGCCGCCGCGCTCCCGTGCTGCTGACGCTGGCCGGCCGGCCAAGCCGGGCAGTGCCGGGCGGGCGGCGAAGGTCAGCCGCAGCCGCAGCCGCCGCCGCAGCAGCCTCCGCCGCCGCCGCCGGCCGGGGCGGCGCTGCCGGAGGACAGGCCGCCGATGCCCACCGTGGTGAGCAGCTTGACGGTGTCCTGGTGACCCTGCGGGCAGCTGGCGGGGTCGCCGGACTGGCTCATCGGGCGGGTCAGCAGGAACGTGTCGCCGCAGGCCCGGCAGCGGAACTCATATCGAGGCACGAGCCGATCTTACCGCGACCGCGCGCTGGTAAAAGCGATCGATCGTCCGCTGGCTCCCGCTGGTCAGTCGGCTGCCGCCGCCTCGGCCTGCCCGGGCAGTTCCTGGCTGGTGACGGCCTTGCCGCCGCGTAGCCAGGAGACGGCCGCGCCGGCCAGCGACATCAGCGCGGCGGCGGTGAACACGATGGTCAGCCCGTGGTGGAACGGGCCCGAGATCAGTTGCGGGAAGAACTGCTTGCCGGTGAGGACGGCGACGTTGCCGGCCGGCAGCGTGTGCAGCAGGCCGGTCGGGGCGAGCAGGTTCTGCACCGGGTTGTAGCCGAGCATGGCCGCGAACACGGAGGAGACCGGGGGGAGGTGAGCGACCGCGCTGGCCTGGGCCAGCGGCACCCCCTGGGCGGTCAGCCCGCGGGTGAGGACGGGCGGCAGGGTGTTAGCCAGGCCCGCGATCATCAGCGAGAAGAAGATGCCGATGGACAGCGACATGCCCGAGTTCTGGAAGGTGGCGCGCATGCCGGACGCCGCGCCGCGGTCGTGGGCGGGGACCGAGGACATGATCGCGGCGGTGTTGGGCGAGGCGAACAGGCCCGAGCCGACCCCGTTGCCGAAGATCAGCAGGGCGAACACCCAGTACGAGAAGTTGACCGGCAGCAGCATCAGGCCGACGAAGCACAGGCCGGCCAGCAGCAGCCCGGCGGTGGCGAACGGGCGGGCGCCGAAGCGGTCGGACAAGATGCCGGACAGCGGGCCGGCCAGCAGGAAGCCCCCGGTGAGCGGCAGCATGTAGATGCCCGCCCACAGCGGGGTGTCGGTGAAGTCGTAGCCGTGCAGCGGCAGCCAGATCCCGGCCAGCCAGATAACCAGCATGAACTGCAGCCCGCCGCGGGCGATCGAGCCGAGCAGGGCGGCGATGTTGCCGGTCGCGAATTCCCGGATGCGGAACAGCGACAGGCGGAACATGGGGTCGGCCACCCGCGACTCAACCAGGCAGAACAGGCCGAGCAGGGTCACCCCCAGGATCAGGCCGCCGAACACCATCGGGTTCGACCAGCCAGTCGGGTCACTCCCGTACGGGCGGATGCCGAAGGTGATCGCGGTCAGCAGCACGCCCGCGCCGGCCGCGAAGGTGAGGTTGCCGAGCCAGTCGATGCGGGCCTTGCGGGTGCTGGCGATCTCCTTCAGCGACCGGTACGCCCAGACGGTGCCGAGCAGCCCGATCGGCAGGTTGACCCAGAACACCGCCCGCCAGTCCCAGACCGACAGCAGCCCGCCCAGGAGCAGGCCGAGGAACTGGCCGGAGATGCCGGCGATCTGGTTGATGCCCAGTGCCATGCCGCGCTTGCCCGGGGGAAAGGCATCGGTGAGGATCGCGGCCGAGTTGGACATCAGCATGGCGCCGCCGAACGCCTGGACGAACCGCCAGCCGATCAGCCACAGGGCGCCATGGGTCCCCTGGAAGGGGTCGAACGACAGGCCGACCGAGGCGAGGGTGAACACCAGGAAGCCGAGGTTGTAGATCTTCACCCGGCCGAAGATGTCGCCCAGCCGGCCGAGGGTGACCACCAGGACGGACTGCACCAGCAGGTACCCCATGATCATCCAGAGCAGGTAGGTCACGTTGCCCGGGGTGAGGGGGTTCAGGTTGATGCCGCGGAAGATGGCCGGCAGGGCGATGATGACGATGGAGCTGTCGATCGTCGCCATCATGACGGCCACCGTGGTGTTCGACAGGGCGATCCACGGGTAGGCGCCGCCCCTGGCGTCCCCGGTGCCGCTCCCGCCCTGCTGGTCCGCCAAGTCACCGCGCGCCGTGGTCGCCACGTTTCAGCACATTAGCTGATACTTGCCCATTAGCAAATATTGCGCACGTTAACTATTTCTGGTTGTGCGCCCTTTCCGCGGGCCGGATACGGTGATAGGGATGTCCTTTGTGGGCATCCCACAAAGGACATCAGCGGGTCAAGATCGTGGGGCGCGGTGACCATGCCAGACAGCGAGCAGCAGGGCGCCGTGGAGCGCGAGAACGCGCTGCTGCGCGAGCTGGTGACGGTGTACAGGCACCTGTCCGGCCTCGCCGTGCAGGACGCCGACCTGGCCGGGGTGGTGCAGCTTATCGCCGACCGGGCGCAGGCGACGGTGGCGGTGGTCAGCCAGCTGATGGACGTGCAGACCGCCGCCGCGCCCGGGCTGCCGCCGGAGAAGGCCGCCGCGCTGGTCCGCGAGCAGGTGGTGCACCCCCGGCTCGGGCAGGTGCTGCGCGCCTCCCGGCTCAGCCAGCGCGCGCTGCGGCTGCCGAGCGTGGGCGGGGTGCCCGCCATCATCGTCGCGCCGATCCTGGTCGGCGACGAGGTGGCGTCCTACCTGATCACCCTGGACGCGGCCGAGGTGTCACCCGGCGAGGACATGTCGCTGCTGGTCACCGAGCACGCGGCGACGATCTGCGGCGTCATCCTGGGCCGCGAGCGGGTGGTCGCCGCGGCCTCCCGGCGGGTCCGCGACGACCTGGTGGAAGGGCTGCTGCTCGGCCGCGGCCGGGACGTCGCCGACGCCGCCCGGTGGGCCGCGCACCTGGGCTACGACCCGGCCCGCGCGCACCACGTGGTGGCCATCGCGTTCGAGCCGCCCGCGGTTGAGCGCATCCGGGAGTCGATCGAGCACTTCATGACCACCAGGGCGCCCGAGGCGATCGTCTCGGCCCGGGAGTCTGAGGTCGTCGCGGTGATCGCCGCCGCCGCCAGCGATTCCCGGGCCGACCCGCGCAAGCTCGGCCAGGCCTGCCTGGCCCGGCTGGCCGAGCTGTTCCCCGGGGCCAAGGTGGTGATCGGGATCGGCGGCGCCTGCACCGCCGCGGATGAGATCGCCCGCTCCTACGACCAGGCCCGCCGCACCACCCAGACGCTGTGGCGGCTGGGCCGGGCGGGCACCGTGTCGGCGTTCGAGGACCTCGGCATCCACCGGCTGCTGCTGCAGGTGCCGGACCTGGACGAGCTGCGGTCCTTCGCGGCCGAGGTGCTGGGCAAGCTCTCCGAGCACGAACACGAGCACAAGTCGGAGTACCTGGCCACCCTCGCCTGCTACTTCCGGGAGAACAACAGCCCCCAGCGTGCCTCGCGGCTGCTGCACGTGCACGCGAACACGGTGGCCTACCGGATCAAGCGGATCGAGGAGATCACCGGGCTCCGGCTGGACAACTACCGGGACCGGCTGATCGCCCAGGTAGCGCTCGAGATCCTCGACGCCCTGCCCGCGGCATGAGCGGGCCGTCGGCGGCCACCACCAGCGTGGCCCGGCTGCTGGGCGGCGGGCGGCTGCTCATCGGCGACGGCGCGATGGGCACCATGCTGCACGCGGCGGGGGCCGCCCTCGACCGGTCGCTGCCCGAGCTCAACCAGTCAGACCCCGGCCTGGTGGCCACCATCCACGACAGCTACCTGATCGCGGGCGCCGACATCATCCAGGCCAACACGTTCGGGGCCAACCGGCTGTGGCTGGCCGACCACGGCTTCCCGGACCAGGTGGCGGAGATCAACCGGGCCGGCGTCCGGCTCGCCCGGGCGGCGGTGGAGCGGGCCAGTGCCCACGCGAGTGCGGGGGCGGGCAGGGCGGACGCTGGCGAGCGTGCCCGCCGTGTCCTGGTCGCCGGGTCGGTGTCGCCCGCGGTGACCGCGCCGCAGCGGCGCCGGGTGGGGGCGGCCGAGCGGATGGAGGTGCTCCGCGAGCAGATCCTCGCGCTGGTCGCCGACGACGCGGTCGACCTGCTGATCCTGGAGACCTTCGGCTACCTGGACGAGCTGGTGGAGGCGGTCACGGTGGCGGCCGCGGTCACCAGCTTGCCGCTGATCGCGCAGGCCACCTTCGCGGACGACGCGCACACCCTCGGCGGCGAGACGCCGCGCGAGGTCGCGAGGGTGCTGTCGGCGCTGCCGGTCGCCATGCTCGGCACCAACTGCACGGTCGGGCCACAGCGGATGCTGGCGGTCGCCGCCGACCTGGTCCGCTACTCGACGGTGCCGGTCAGCGCGCAGCCGAACGCCGGCCAGCCGCGCCGCACCGGCCCGCGCTCGTTCGAGTTCGCCATCGACGGCGGCTACTTCTCCCGTTACCTGGCCCGGTTCGCCGATGCCGGGGTGACCCTGGTCGGCGGCTGCTGCGGCACCACCCCGACGCACATCAGGGCCGCCGCCGAGGCCCTGCGGGAAGAGGCCCTGCGGGCCGGCCCCGAGCCGGTCGCGCTCCCGGGCGCCCGCCGGGCCGGGGCGGCCCGCGCGGCCACCGCGACCGCCCGGGCTCAGGCCGCCGACCCGGCGACGGGCCCGGGCGGCCTGGCCTCGGGCTCGCTCGCCGCGCAGCTCGCGGCCGGCCGCTTCGTGGTGGCGGCCGCGGTCAGCCCGCCCGCCAGCGGCCACGCCGACGACGCCGAGCGGGCCGCCGCCGAGCTGGCCGGCCGGGGCATCGGGCTGGTGCTGGTGCAGCCGCGGGAGAACGCCCGGACGCACGTGGACTCGCTCAACATGGCGCTGGCGGTGCAGCAGCGGGCGGGCGTGGAGACCATCGCCACCGTCACCACCTGGAACAAGTCGATCATGTCGCTGCAGGCCGACCTGCTCGGGGCGCACGCGCTCGGCATCCGCTCGGTCGTGTCCGCCACCGGCTCGCCGCCGGTGCTCGGCGGCTACCCGGCCGTCGACGGGACCTGGGAGGTGGACTCGGTCGGGCTGACCGGGCTGCTGGCCGGGCTGAACGCCGGACGCGACTCCAACGGGCTGGCGCTGACCGCGCGCACCTCGTTCTGCATCGGCGCGCGGGTCAACCCGGCGGCCGGCGACCACGCGGCCGAGCTGGCCCGGGCGCGGGCGAAGATCCGGGCCGGCGCGCAGTTCCTGGTCTGCCACCCGGTCTACGAGCTTGACGCGCTCACCCGGCTGGCCGACGCGCTCGGCCGCAGCGCGGCCAGCGCCGGCGTCCCGCTGCTGCTCAGCGTCGCGCCGCTGGCCTCGTTCGAGGAAGCCGACTACCTGGCGCACGAGGTGCCGGGGGTGACCGTCCCCGGGTCCACCCTCGACGTGCTCGAGCGGGCCGGGCGGGCCGGCGGCCGGGCGGCGGGCCTTGAGCTGGCCGCCGCCCTCCTGGTCAAGGCGCGCCCGCTGGTCAGCGGCGTCATCCTGAGCGCCCCGGGCGACGACCCGGCCGCCCTCGCCCCGCTCCTCGACGCGCTCGACTGACCCCGGCCGGGCCCCGCTTGCCCGGCCCCGCGTCCGGGTATCCCAACCGCAGAGGCCCCGCCCGCCGCCGAGGCCCGGTTGTCCGGTAAGCAATGGTTCGCGGTGGATCGCAACGTAATTCGGTGGTTCGCGGCATCTGCATGGGATGCTTACGCGCGTGGACGGACAGACGAGCCGCAGGGCGTTCCTCGGACTGGCCGCGGCCGGCGTGGCCGGCACCGCATCGGCCTGCAGTGGCGTCATGCATGCGGCCGGCGGCCAGCCGGTCGCGCAGTCAGCCCGGGTCTGGCGCAACCCGGTACCAGAGAACTCGCGGCCCGGTACCGCCGACTGGGTGATCAGGCACCTCGGGGCGGAACACGAGATCGAGGGCTACGCCGGCCGCTCCAGCGTGCTGCCGGGCGAGGCGCTGCCGCTGTTCGTGTCCACCACCGCCCGCTCGTTCACCGCGACCGCCTACCGGCTCGGCTGGTACCAGGGGCACGGCGCCCGCCAGCTCTGGAAGTCGGGAACCGTCCGCGGCGGCGCGCAGCGCGCCGCCGCCGTCACCGCCGGGACTCACGCGGTCACCACCGACTGGGACCCGGTGCTGCAGCTCCCGACCGACGACTGGCCGCCCGGCGCCTACCTGGTCAAGCTGCAGGCCGAGACCGGGGGGCAGCGGTACGTCCCGGTCACCGTCCGGTCGCCGTCCTGCACGGGCAAGGTGGTGCTCAAGGCGTGCGTGCAGACCTGGCAGGCGTACAACACCTGGGGCGGCTACGACCTCTACAAGGGCCCGAACGGCGCCTACGCCGACCGGTCCTACGTGGTCAGCCTGGACCGCCCCTACGGCGACAACGGCGCCAACATGTTCCTCACTTACGAACGGAACCTGGTCAAGCTGGCCGAGTTCCTCACCACCAAGCCGGGCGGCCTCGACCTCGCCTACGTCACCAGCATGGACATCCACGCCGACCCGCACCTGCTGGACGGGGCGAGCGCGCTGATCTCCCTCGGCCACGACGAGTACTGGACCCCGCAAGAGCGCGCCAACGTCACCGCCGCCCGTGACCAGGGCGTCAACCTGGCCTTCTTCGGCGCCAACGCGCTGTTCCGGCGGACCCGGCTGCAGCCGTCGGCGGTCGGCGAGGCCCGCGAGGTGGTCTGCTACAAGACCGCCTACAGCCAGGACCCGGAGTACCAGAAGGACTCCTCGGAGGTCACCAGCGACTGGCGGGACGCCCCCAACTCCGACCCCGAGTCCACCCTGATCGGCACCCTCTACGAGGGCTACCCGGTGGACGCGCCGCTGGTGGTGTCCGCCCCGCGGAGCTGGGTCTACCAGGGCACCGGGGTGAGCGCCGGGATGAGCTTCCCGCACCTGGTCGGCGTCGAGTACGACCGGGTCAACCCGGCCTACCCGGTCCAGCGTCCGATCGAGGTGCTCTCCCACTCGCCGCTGACCTGCGGCGGGGTCGCCAGCTACGGCGACTCGGCCTACTACACGCACTCCAGCGGGGCCGGCGTCTACAACAGCGGCACCATGCGCTGGGTGGAGGCCATCTACGGCGACATGCCGCACGGCATCGGCGGCGCCACCCCGGCCTTCGTCCGCCAGGTCACCACCAACGTGCTGCGCGCCTTCGCCCAGGGCCCCGCGGCCGCCCAGTACCAGGCCAACGACAACCTCGACGCCATCGGCGAGCACGACGGCAGCCCCATCGCCCCCGGCAACCTCCAGTAAGAACACAACCAGAGCCACGCCGAACGGGTGCGCGCTCCGCCTCCCCGCCCCCCGCCTGAACCCCCCGCCACCCGGCCCACCCCGCACCCCATAGCCCCACGTCCCGCGCCAGATAACAGCAAGAAGCGCGCGCCGCCCGCACCCGCACCCCCGCACCCGCGCCGCCCGCACCCGCGCCGCCCGCACCCGCGCCGCCCGCACCCGCGCCGCCCGCACCCGCGCCGCCCGCACCCGCGCCGCCCGCACCCGGAGCACCTGCTGCCGGATGTCGTTTGCCATCCGGCTGGACCCCTCCGCGTCTGGCATGAGACCTCTCCGCGGTCGAAGGGGCACCCAAGTGCCCGCCTCCTCCGTCTTCCCGCGATAACAGCAAGGCAAGCCGTACAGCGACTCACCTCAAGCGTACCCCCGGTGATAACAGCAAGAAGCGTCGGCCGGGCCCTTTAGATGGATGTTCGTGCACCCTATAGGGTGCACGAACATCCACCATCCTGCCTTCCGATGCCATCCTGCGAGATAACAGCAAGAAGCGCTGCGCGCTAGCAGCGCTGCGCTTGAGGGACGGCATCACCGACTGGGGCTGGCGGTGCGGGCGGGATGTGGGTGTCGGCTCGCGGTGCCGGCTGGGACCCGCGGTGCCGGCTGAGTCTGGCGGTGCGGGCGGGATGTAGGCGCCGGCGGGGACTCTCGGTGCCGGCTGGATGTAGGCGCAGGCGGGGGCTGGGCGTCGGCCGGGGCTAGGCGGGGGCGGCTAGGCCGTCGATGGTCTCGGCTAGGTCGGCCGCCAGCAGGGCGAGCAGCGCCTCGCCTTCGGCGGCGGACGCGCCGGCCGGGTCACCGAGCACGCCGTTGTCGCTGACCGCCCGCACCCCGCCGGAGCGCATGGCGGGCAGGATGTCATCCAGCGGCCGGGTGTCGCCGGCCGCGGCCAGGCCGAGCCGGACGTCGCCCGGGGCGAGGGCGAGCATGATCGAGGTTTCGACCCGCCCGGCGTGCGCGTCCGGCGCCAGCGTCAGCCCGGCGCTGGCTAGCATCGACGGCCGCACCCCGGCGTGCCAGACCGCGCAGCCGCGGCCTTCCGCGCGCAGCGTGGCGAGGGCGTCCCTGATCGCGGCGACGTTGCCGCCGTGCCCGTTCACCAGCAGCATGGCGGCCCAGTGGAGGGAGGCGTGGCGGCCCAGCTCGACCAGCAATGTCGACAAGGCGACATGACCGATCGACAAGGTGCCGGGGAAGTCCGCGTGCTCGCCGCTGGCCCCGATCGCGACCGGCGGCGCCAGCCCGGTCTCCGGCCGCCCGGCGCACACCCGCGCCGCCACCGCCGCCGCGATCCGGGTGTCGGTGTCCAGCGGCAGGTGCGGCCCGTGCTGCTCGAGCGAGCCGACCGGCACCACCAGCAGCCGCCGCGGGCCCGCCTCGACCTCCGGCCAGCGGGCCGTGTTCAGCAGCATCGCACTACTCCGGCCGGTGGCAGACCGCCTCGATGTTGTTGCCGTCCGGGTCGCGGACGAAGGCACCGTAGTACCCGTCGTGGTACTCCGGCCACAGCCGCGGCTCGTGCAGCACCAGCGCGCCAAGCGCCGTCGCCTCGGTGAAGAACTCCCTGACCGCTTCCCTGGTCGGGGCGCTGAACGCCAGGTGCGACTCGCGGAACCCCTCCCCGGTCTGCTGCGCGCTGATCCAGAAGTCGGCCTTCGGCGGCTCCCCGTAGCCGATGGCGACCCCGAAGTCCATCACCCGCCCGACGCCGAGCGGCGCGAGCACCGCGTCGTAGAAGGCCGCGCTCGCGACCAGGTCCGTGCACTGGACACCCACATGATCAAGCACGCCGCTATTGTCTCACCCCGCGCTGTCATTGCGGCGAGGCGTCACCGGGGAGGCAGGCGGCCAGCTCCGCCTGGGCCGCCGCGCACTGCGCGGTCAGCCGCCGCAGCTCGGCGGCGGCCTCGCCGCGCGCCCGCACCTGGGCGGCGAACTCTTCCCTGACCTCAGCCAGGGCCCGCCGGGCCGCGGCCACCGGCGGGTCCGCCGCGGTCACGGTGCCAGTCAGGGCGACCTGCTGCTGCCGCCAGTCCGGCCAGGCCCGCAGCCGGCTGGCGAGCTGGGCAAGTACGCCCGGCCGGGCCCGCTGGTGCGCGGCCGCGGCCTGGGCGGCGGCCGTCCGGCCGGCCACCGCCTGCCGCAGCGCCCGCTCGGCGGTGACCCGCTCGGCCGCGATGACCGCCAGCTCGGCCTCGGCCGCGCTGATAGCCGCGTAGGCGGCGTTGGCGCTGTCCCGCAGGGCAGCCAGGCGGTCGGCCAGGGCGGTACGGCGGGCGCGGAGCACACCGGGGTCCTCGTAGTTTTCGGTTCGATTTTCCGCCGTCATGCCGCGACCACCGCTCTCAGTGATAGAGATATCACTGAATGCAACGAAGTGATGGCGGTCCCGGTTCGGTCGGCGGGGACCACGCGAAAGGCCAGCTTACGAGTCTTCGGCGCTGTCGATGCCTGAGGTGAGCGACGTTCGCAGGTCCGACGGGACCCGTGCCGCCGCTAGCTGCTCGAAGGCGTCCAGCCCGATGATCGTGCGCTCCCGCTTGAGGCTGCGCAGGTCACCGGAATCCCAGCCGCCAGCTGCCTGGTGCCAGAGCAGCGCGGCGTCCAGCAGGGTGCTGGTCGCGTCGGCGTGCCTGCCGGTCTCGGCGAGGAGCAGGCCGAGCTGTGTGGCGGACACGGATGCCTGCCGAAGGTCGGATTCCACTTGGTAGATGTCGAAGGCCTGCCGGTAAGCAGCCTCGGCCTCGTCGAACCGCCGTTGCGCCCGCGCGACCGCGCCGAGATCGTGGTACGTGCCGGCGGCGGAGTGCCGGTCCCCGAACTCCAGGAAGATCTCCAGGGCCCGTCGGCAGGCAGTCTCGGCTTCTTCGGATCGCCCCTGGTCCTGCGCGGCCGTGCCGAGCTGGTGATAGACGCGGGCGGCGGAGTGCCGGTCCCCGAACTCCAGGAAGATCGCCAGGGCCTGCCGGTAGGCGGTTTCGGCCTCGTCGAACCGTTGCTGCTCCTGCGCGACCTGTCCGAGCTGGCAGTAGGTACTGCCGGCGGAGTGCCGGTCCCCGAACTCGATCTTGATCTCCAGGGCCTGCCGGTAGGCGGTTTCGGCTTCGTCGAACCGTTGCTGTTCCTGCGCGACCCGGCCGAGCTGGTGATAGCCGCGGGCGGCGGAGTGCCGCTCCCCGAACTCCAGCAAGATGTCCAGAGCCTGCCGGTAGAAGGCCTCTGCTTCCGTGAACCGCCGCTGTTCCTGCGCGACCCGGCCGAGCTGGTGATAGGAGCTAGCCTGGCCCCGTCTGTCGCCGGCTGCTTCCAGGAGCTGAAGCTCGGTCTCGTGATGTCGACGGCCGTCGACGAGCCGGTGTTGCTCGATCGCCGCCACCCCGGCGAGGTTGTGCAGTCCTGCGAGCTCTCGCTGCTGCATTTTGCTGACGGGCGGCGGGTACCTGGCGATGGCGTCGTCGAGCAGGCTTCGCCTGGCGGTCTCCTGGCCGGCTTGGTCCAGGTATTCCTCCAGCGGCCAGACAAGGTCGTGGATCGGCTGGGCGGCCTGCAGTCCCCAGGCCACGGCGGCGGCGAGGTTAGCGTACTCAGCCCGGGTGGCTGCCTGCCCGGCTGCTCGGGCCTGAGGGTCCCCTGGCGTGGTCAGCAGCTGATGCAGCTGGCGACCAATGCTGGTGTAGAGCAGGTAGTGAGCGCGGCCGGTCGCTTCGAGCAGGCTGGGGCGGGCCCGCAGGCGGGTCCGCAGGAAGTAGGGGAAGACCGGCTGAACCTGGACCCAGCCAGTCAGCTCGGGGTGGGGGGAAGCAAGTCCAACCCGGACCGCCTCGGCGACCGCCTGGACCAGGTCCGGCTCCCCACTGATCTCGGCGCCGCCGTCGAGAAGCGAGCTGCGGTAGCCCGCCAGGGCCTCAGACGGCGGGATAACGGCGGTGAAGGGAGCGAGCAGCAGCAGGGCTTCCTGCAGGGCGGGGTCGAGGCGGCCGTGGCTGTACTCGATCGCCGCGATGATCCGCTGCGCCGGATCCGCGCCCAGGTCCCCGGCTTGCAGGTCAGCCAGAACCCGCGACGGCGGGGCGGCGGCGAGGGCGGGCAGCACCACGGTCATCGGCAGCGGGTACCCGCCCAGCAGCCCGGTCAGATCTTCCAGGGCCTGCCGTTCGGCCCGGTCGTCGAGCCAGTGCTGGGCGCGGTGGCGGCGCAGGATCCGGTCGGACAGGTCGGAGGCAGCCTGCGGGTCCAGGCCCGGCAGCGGGTACCGGTTGCCGGCGAAGGTGCCTGGCGCGAGCCATTCCTCGGCCTGCCGGGAGCCGATCAGCACCAGGGTCTTGCCGCCGCGCAGCCGTTGCAGCAGGGTACGGAGCTGGTCACGCTCAGCCGGGTCGATGGCGTGCGGGATCGCGGCCGGGGCGGCGGTGACCGACTCGAAGTTGTCCAGGATCAGCAGGTGCCGGGTCGCGCGCAGCAGCGAAGCGACCTGCTCCAACTGCGCCGCCGCGGGCATCAGGTCGGCGCGGGCCTGCTCGACCGGGCCAAGCAGCCGGGCGCGGACCTCGCGGATGATCTGGGCGGCGGTCCAGGCCCGGTCCTCCCAGGAGAACCGGAGCACCTCCCGCACGAGGCCGGTCCGCTGCCACCACCACCCCAGGTGCGCCAGGATCGTTGACTTGCCCGCCCCCGCCATCCCCTGCACCAGCAGCTCGTTAGATTCCTGGCTGGCCAGCAGGAGCCGCTCGGCCGCCTGGATGTCCAGGTCCCGGCCCACGAACCCGTACTCGGTCAGCGGCTCGTCCCCGGTGTCGGCCTGCCGCTGGTAGAACGCCGCCTGCTCGGCCTCGTTCATTGGCCGCAGGCTCAGCGGCACTGGCTGCTGGGAGAACCCGACGGGCAGCACCCAGTCCTCCAGGTCCAGGTCCTGGTCGAAGTAGGCTCGCCGGGCCGGGTCGTCAGCCAGCGCCTGCCGGGCGGCGTGCAGCGCCGCCACCGGGTCGGCGCCTTTGGCCAGCCGCCCGTACAGCACCGGCATCGCCCGCGCCGCCGCCGACACGGTCACTGACCACGCCATCCCGACCGAGGCCGGGATCCCGGCCTCCACCAGGTGGTGGGCCAGGCTCGCCTCCGAGCCGTCCTGCATCGCCGACTGGCACGCGTTCAGCACCGCCACCGGCACCCGGTGCTCCGCCAGCAGCTCCGCTACCGCGGCGGCCGGGATTGCCGCCGCCTTCCCCGCTTGCGGGGTCTCGAAGAACAGGAACGGCCGCTTCCCGTCGAACGCCTCCACCTTCGGCCCGGCGAACAGCAGCTCCCCGGCCGAGCGCAGCTCTTCCAGCTCCTCGAACTCACTGAACCCGCCGTGCAGGTCGAAGTGGGCGACCTGGTACCAGCCGGTTTCGCCTCGCCGCTCGCGCGCGTCCCGCAGGTGGTCCCGCAGCGCCTGCCACGTCCCGGGCCGCACCAGGTCCACCGTCACCGGGACGCTCGCCTGCCGCAAAGCGTCTAGCAGCGGCCGGGAGATCGTCCGGTAGCCCACGTCCTTCCGCCCGAACGGCCGCGCGGTTACCAGCAGGATGTTCAGCGTCGGCTGTCCGGAGGAAACCCTGAACTTCGACGGCAGCAGCGCCACCCGCCGGGTCACCGGCAGCCGCACGGACAGGGGGCCGTCCAGGCCGGGATCCCGCAGGGCCTCCCAGTGCAGCCGGTGGAACCCGGCCGAGCCGGTTACCTCGATCCGGCAGCCGTCGAACCCCTGCTCCCGCAGTTGCCGGTAGTCATAGGCCGCGTCCCCGCCAAGCACCTGCCCGAACAGTGCGACCCCGTACTCCCGCAGCGCCGCCACCGCCTGCCGCTCCATGTCCCGGTCCAGGAACGGGAACCGCAGGTGCTCCTCGAAGTACCACGTCAGCAGCTTTTCGGCCGCCGCGCTCCCGGGCGGGGTCACCGTCACCGGGTACTCCGCGCCGTCCCCGAACGCGACCCGGGCGGCGAACGTCCCCTCCGCCTCGCCCGGCACCTCCGTCACCCGCACCGTCGTCACCCGCGGACCGTCCCCTCCGCCTGAGATCCCACCCTCATCCAACCACTGAGCGCGCACGCACCGCCACAAAAGAGCCGGGCGCTGCTGGGCGGGGGGGCAGCCGCACCCGTTCGGGATGATCACGAAAGGGCGGGGCGGGGAAAGCGGCGGGCGGGGCTCAGCCGCGGGCCGGCCCGGGCGCGCCGCCGAACGCCGCGCCGTCGGGCAGCGGGCCGCCGAACGCGGTGCCGAGCTGGCGCATGGCGTCGTCGAGCAGTACCCCGAGGTCGGCCGCGGGCTCGTCCAGCCAGTGCTCGTAGGCGGCTACCGACACGCCCAGGATGGCGTGCGCGATCGCCTGCGGCGCCAGGTCGCCCGGGCGGCGGCCGGTGCGCTCGGCGACGAACTCGGCGATCACCGCCCGCCAGGCGGCGAACCGCAGGGTGGAGTGCGCGAGCAGGGCCGGCACCCGCAGGATCAGCTCCATCCGCCGCCGGTGCAGCGGCACCTGGGCCGGGGGGACCTGGTTGAAGTCGATCAGCGCGAGCCGGATCGCGTCCATCAGCGGCACCTGGGGCGGGCAGGCCCGCAGCCGCACCCGCATCCGGTCGAGCTCGTCCTCGAACGCGCCCCAGGGCACGTCGTTCTTGGACGGGAAGTAGCGGAAGAACGTGCGCCGGCCGATCCCGGCCGCGGCCGCGATCTCGTCGACCGTGGTGGCGTCGAATCCGCGCGCGGCGAACAGCGCGAACGCCGCCTGCTCGAGCTCCGCCTGGGACGTTACCCGCCGTCGTCCCGGGTGGGTGCCGCCCGGGCCGGGCGGGGCCGCCGCCGGCCGTGTCGCCGCCATCGCCGGCACAGGGATCACCGTCCTTATCGGGAAAACCCTATTTTATGCCGGTCAACCGGTGATCGCGCGTGACAATCGGTCCGGATCTTGATTTAGGCACCTAGTGCCGTTTACGCTCCTTCTAAACACCTGGCACTTGGTGCCACTAATGCCCGGGAGGTCCCCATGACCGAGCACGTGACCGCGCAGGAGCCCGAGACGGAAGCCCCCCTGGCCAGCGACGAGCTGCTGGTGGAAGAGGTCTCGATCGACGGCATGTGCGGCGTCTACTAACACCGTGACGTTCGACCTCGACCGCGCCTGGCAGGTCGACCCGCGGGTGTCGTTGCGGCCCGAGCCGTTCGGCGCGCTGCTGTACCACTTCGGCACCAGGCGGCTGTCATTCCTCAAGAACCAGACGGTGCTGGCGGTGGTCAGGTCGCTGTCCGACCACCCCAGCGCCCGGTCCGCCTGCCTGGCGGCCGGCGTGCCCGAGGCGGAGCTGCCCGCCTACGCCCGCGCCCTCGCGACGCTGGCCGAATCAACGATGATCTCCGAACGGATCTCGCATGACTCTCGCGCCTGACATGGCTGCCCCGGCGGCCGCACCGGGCAAGCTGACCGACCTGTTCCAGCTCGGCCTCGACGCGCCGATCTGCCTGACCTGGGAGCTCACCTACGCCTGCAACCTGTCCTGCGTGCACTGCCTGTCCTCGTCCGGCCGCCGTGACCCGCGCGAGCTGAGCACCGCCGAGTGCAAGGCGGTCATCGACACGCTCGAGCGGATGCAGGTGTTCTACGTCAACATCGGCGGCGGCGAGCCCACCGTCCGGCCCGACTTCTGGGAGCTGGTCGACTACGCCACCGAGCACCACGTCGGGGTCAAGTTCTCCACCAACGGCGTGCGGCTGGACGCCGCCGCGGCCGCCCGGCTGGCCGCCTCCGACTACGTGGACGTGCAGATCTCGCTGGACGGCGCCACCCGTGAGGTGAACGACGCGGTCCGCGGCCCGGGGTCGTACGACACCGCGCTGCGCGCGATGCAGAACCTGGCCGACGCGGGCTTCCGCGGCTTCAAGCTGTCGGTGGTGATGACCCGGCACAACATCCCGCAGATCGACCAGTTCAAGCAGATCGCCGACCGGTTCGGCGCCCAGCTCCGGCTCACCCGGCTGCGGCCGTCCGGGCGCGGCGCCGACACCTGGGACGAGCTGCACCCGCGGCCGGAGCAGCAGCGCGAGCTGTACGAGTGGCTGACCGCGCACGGCGAGCAGGTGCTCACCGGCGACTCCTTCTTCCACCTGTCGGCGTTCGGCGGGGCGCTGCCCGGTCTCAACCTGTGCGGCGCGGGCCGGGTGGTCTGCCTGATCGACCCGGTGGGCGACGTGTACGCCTGCCCGTTCGCGATCCACGAGAACTTCCTGGCCGGCAACGTGCGCGCCGAAGGCGGGTTCCAGTCCGTCTGGCAGACGTCGGCGCTGTTCACCGACCTGCGCAAGCCCGACACCGGCGGCGCCTGCAAGTCGTGCGGGTTCTACGACTCCTGCCGCGGCGGCTGCATGGCGGCCAAGTTCTTCACCGGGCTGCCGCTGGACGGGCCCGACCCGGAGTGCGTGCAAGGCTACGGCGAAACCGCCCTCGCCGCTGTTTCCGCCCTGGGCGCGTCCTCACCCGGCGACGCGGCGGCGGTGCCGCGCTCGTCGGTGGACCACTCGCACCGCACGTCGCCCGCGCGGCCGCGGGCGGCTGGCGCAGGCCCGGTCCCGGTGTCCATCGGCGCGCGCCCGCTGACTGCGCAGGCGCCGGGCAGGCGGCCGCCCGCGCACGACTGCGACGAGAGTCCCCTGGCGGGCTTCAACCCCCGGCCGGATGCCTGACGAGGCACTGGCCCCAGCCGGCACCCGGCTGACCCCCGACCCCGGCACCCAGCTGGTGACCGGCGCTGCCGGCCAGGACGGCGTGGTCCTGGTCGGCGGGTCACCGGTGCGCGTGCTGCGACTCACCCCGGCCGGCGCCCGGCAGGTGGCCGGCTGGCTGGCGGGCACCCCGGTGCCCGCTTCGGCCGCCGCCCGGTCGCTGGCGCGGCGGCTGCTCGACGCCGGCCTCGCCCACCCCGACCTCGGTCCTGCCCCCGGCCGTCCGCCCGGGCCGGCCGGGCCCGGGCCGGGCGACGTCACGGTGGTCATCCCGGTCAAGGACCGGCACGCCGAGCTGGACCGCTGCCTGGCCGGCCTGGCCGGGCCGGCCGGCCTCGGGCTGGCCGGCCCGGCGCACGTCATCGTGGTCGACGACGGGTCGGCCGAGCCGGCCGCGATCAAGGCGATCGCCGCCGCCCGCGGGGCCGACGTGATCCGGCGCCCGGTCAACGGCGGCCCCGGCGCCGCCCGCAATACCGGGCTGCGGGCGGCCAGGACCAGCCTGGTCGCGTTCCTCGACTCGGACTGCGTGCCCCGCCCGGGCTGGCTGGACGGGCTGCTGCCGCACTTCGCCGACCCGGCCGTCGGCGCGGTCGCGCCGCGCATCGTGCCCTACCGGGCGGCGGGCGGTCCGGGGGAGGGCGGTTCGGAGGACGGCTGGCTGGCCCGCTACGAGGGCGCCAGCTCGACCCTGGACATGGGCGCCCGCCCGTCCCCGGTCCGCCCCGGTGCCCGCGTCCCCTACGTGCCCGGCGCGGCCCTGGTCGTCCGCCGGGACGCGGCGGGCGACGGCTTCGCCGACGGCATGTACGTGGGGGAGGACGTCGACTTCGTGTGGCGGCTAGCCGCGGCGGGCTGGCGGGTGCGCTACGAGCCGGCCGCGGTCATGGGCCACGATCACCGGGTCACCTTCCGCGCCTGGTTCAGCCGGCGGTCCGACTACGGCACCTCGGCCGCCCTCCTGGAGCAGCGCCACCCCGGCGCGGTCCGCCCGCTGTACGCCTCGGCCTGGACGGCCGGAGCGTGGGCGGCCGCGGTGGCCGGCCGCCCGCTGACCGCCGCCGCGCTCACCGGCACCGCCACCGCGCTGCTGGCCCGCCGCCTGTCCCGGGTCACCGGCGAGCGCTGGCCGCTGCCCGCTCGCGGCACCGCCTGGCGGCTGGCGGCCCGGCTGGCGGCCGGCGGGACCGTGACGGCGGGCCGCCCCCTGGGCAGCGCGCTGTCACGCACCTGGTGGCCCCTTGCCATCCCGGCGGCGGCAGCGGTGCCCCGGCTCCGCCTCCCGGTGGCCGCCCTCATGCTGGCCCCGCCGCTGCTCGACTGGGCCGGCCGGCGGCCGCCGCTCGACCCGGCCCGCTACGTCGCTGCCCGGCTGCTGGACGACGCCGCCTACAGCCTCGGCGTCTGGCAGGGCTGCCTCGCCCGCCGCACCGTCCGCCCGCTGCTGCCGGTCATCGGCTCCCGGGCGCCCAGGCTGACGGGGCCGCCCGTTCGTGATGGGATGGGACGCGACGGCCCGCGGAGGTGACCATGGACGTGCGGCGGACGCACCGCTATGACCTGATGGTGTCCTGGACCGGCGACCGGGGCACCGGCACCAGCGGGTACCGCGATTACGGCCGGGAGCACCTGGTGACCGCGGACGGGCGGCCGATGATCGACGGCAGCTCCGACCCGGTTTTCCACGGCGACAAGGCCCGGTGGAACCCCGAGCTCGAGCTGGTCGCCGCCCTGTCGCAGTGTCACCTGCTGTCCTACCTGCACGTGTGCGCGGCCGCGGGGGTGGTGGTCACCGCCTACGAGGACGCGCCCTACGGCCTCATGGCGGAGACGACCGACGGCGGTGGCCACTTCACCGAGGTGGTGCTGCGGCCCCTGGTGACGGTCACCAGCGCGGAGATGACGGAGGCGGCGATGCGGCTGCACGCGGACGCGCACCGCAAGTGCTTCATCGCCAGCTCGGTGAACTTCCCGGTGCGGCACGAGCCGACGGTGACGGCGGGCTGACCAGGCGGGCAGCGACTGCGCAGCTCAGATCGGCGCAGATATTGACCGGTGTCACAAGTCGTTACAAATAGATAAACCCGCCGCACCGGGCAAGCGGTTTTACCTGGGGCTGTTACCCTGAAAAACTGCGGCTCGCCGCACGGTGGCGAACGGCGTAAAGTGTCTAAGGCTGCCGGAAATCTGTCTGCATGGGTGCAATGACCCCAAAGGGCGGGTGATCGGCGGTGCGGAACAGGGGAGCGTTGCGTGGCGCACGTGGTCAAGGGCCCGGACGGGCGCGGACTGGCAGTTGAGATCTCAGGTGCCCCGCCTGGTAAGGCTGTTGTCTTCCTGCTGCACGGGACGCCTGGGACGCTTATCGGGCCTAAGCCGCGAGGTATTTTCTTGCACCGGCGAGGGGTCCGGCTTGTTACGTATAACAGGCCAGGTTACCCAGACTCGGATCGTAACCCTGAGCGGAGTGTCGCTTCCGCGGCTGAAGATATAAAAGCGATCGCTGATCATTTTGAATTCCCTGAATTCAGCGTCATCGGGCGCTCGGGGGGAGGGCCGCACGCGCTGGCGTGCGGTGCCGCGCTACCCCTGCGTGGCCGGGTGAAATGCATCGCCGCACTCAGTAGCCTGGCCCCCTACGGGGCGAAGGGACTTAACTGGTTTTCCGGCATGGCCAGCTCTAACGTGCGGGCCTACAGTGATGTGACGAGTAACCTGCCCGCTCTCATCGAGACGCTCCACCAGCATGCGCGTGAAGTTCGAAATAATTCACAGGGATTGCTGAATGCCCTGTGGCCTGAGCTCGTCCAGTCCGACAAACAGGTCATTGGTGACATTGCCCTCCGCAAGATAATCGCGCAAACACATGCGGAAGCGCTTCGTGAATCGGTCGATGGCTGGGTAGACGACGTTATCGCGCTCGGTAGCCCGTGGAATTTTGATCTTGCTGACATTGATGTTCCGGTACTGTTGTGGCATGGCGAAGAAGACGTTTTCTCGCCGCCCGCTCACACTAGATGGCTCGCTGAGCGGATTAAAGGATCTGAGTACTACGCGCCGCCGGGAACCGCTCATTTCGGTGCGGTCGAGATTCTGCCGGAAATCCTCTCCTGGGTGCTGGGTAAAAGGGCCGGGGCCGCCCCGGCCCCGGTGCGTCCCGGGCCCCGCTCAGAAGGGCTGCGGGTCGATCATGCACAGCAGCCGGTCTTCGCGGTCAGCGGTGCGAACATCCGGATGATCCGCCCCAAGTAGCAGCGACAGCGCGGTGACGACGTCCTTGCGGCTGGTAGGCCCGCCGCCGTTCGCCTCCCCCTCCGTCAGCAGCCGGTTCGCGCGGCAGCGGAGGGTGTCCGGGTGCTGGTCGCCAAGCACGACCGCCCGGGTGCCCTCGACCAGCCGCTCCAGCCGGGCGGCCTCGGTCAGGTCGCCGAGCCGGGCGAGGACGCTGGCGAGGACCATCGTGGCGGCCAGGGTGTAGGGATGGGCGCCGCCGAGACGCTGCTCCAGGCCCTGGACCGCCTGCCAGGCCGCCGCATGCGCGCCGGTGAAGTCGCCCTGCAGGTACAGGGCGGATGCGATGTTGCGCCGGCAGATGAGCGAGTGCGGGTGATCGGAGCCAAGCCGCTCCTCGTACACCGCCAGGACCTCCTGGGCGGCAGCACGGCCCTCGGACACCCGGCCGAGGGCGAGGCTGTTCAGGGCCTGGCTCAGCCGGGCGGCCAGGGCGTCGCTGCTCTCCTTGCTGAACGCGCGGCTCAGCCCGTCGACCGCGGTCGCGATGTTGGCCTCCGCCTCCTCGGCGTTGCCCGCGCAGCGCTGCGCGACGCCCAGTCCGAGGTAAGCATTGAGCGTGATCCGGGCGTCGTCGCCGTACGCGTCGTGCGACTGGGTGAGCACGTCCTGGGTGATGCGCACCGCGTCGCGGTAGCGGCCCGCTTCCAGCAGGTCCCGGCCGACGGCTGATCCCGAGTTCAGGGTCCGCGGGTGACTGCGCGGGTAGGTCCGCAGGCGTCGTTCCAGGGTCTCCTGGTCGTACCTCAGCGCCGCGCGGCAGTCCCCGTTGAGCAGGTAGGACAGGGCGAGGTTGTTGGCCGCGTTGAGCGTGCCGGCGTACTGCTCGCCGAAGCCGCTGACCTCGGTCCACAGCCGGTACGTCTCTTGGTCGTAGGTCAGCGCCTGCTGGTACTCGCCGAGTGCGCGCAGGTCCGAGCCCAGGCTGCTGCGGGTCGCCAGGGTGTGCGGGTGGTCTTCGCCCAGCAGCTCCCCCTGCCCCTGCAGCACCGCCTGGTCAAGGGCACGGGATTCCTCGTAGCGGCCGAGTGCGCGCAGGATGTTGGCCAGGTTGAACTGCAACCGGTAGAGCTGCTGGCGCAGCGGCTGAGCCGCCCCGGGGCCTTCCCCGGCCAGCATGCCCTGCCACGCCGCCTGGATCTCCTCGGCCCGGCGGCGGCCGCGCTCCAGGTCGTCGCGCTGGCGTAGGTACCGCACCCGGTCCACCAGCAGGTCGCGGACCTGCTGCTGATCGGAGAAGTGCGCCTGTGACGGTGAAAGGTGCGGCCAGATCGTGCGGTAGGCGGGCCACATGCGCGGGTCGTCCACGTCGCCCGCCGGGCGGGCGCCAACGAGCATCCGGTGGACCACCCTGCGCGCGGCCTCGAGTTCTTCCCCGGGCAGGCGGAGCGCCACGACGTCCTGGACCACCTGGTGCACCTGCATCTGCTTGGCGGCGTAGTCAACCTTGATCAGCGCCAGCTGGTCGATCTGCCGGATGAGCCGGTTGATCATGGCCCGCTCGGTGATGCTCGGGTCGAGTCCCTGCACCGCCTGCACCATGTCATCGCTGACCACTAGGTCGGTGCTGACCACCGGCGCCATCGCCGAGCAGATGCCGAGCAACCGGTAGGCGGCCGGTGACCGGCTCTCGAGCCGGTCCAGCGAAAGGTGCCACGCTTTGGTCACCGTCTCCGGGAAATCACCCGAGGGGCGACCGGGCCGCAGCGGCTGAGCGTCGAGCAGCCGCAGGTACTCCGGCACGGTCATGTTCTCGGTAGCCAGCAGGGCACCCGCGGTGGCGACCGCCAGCGGCACGTCCCCGAGGACGCCCGCCAGATGCTGCGCGTCCTGCTCGTCGATCCCGGGGAGCCGCCGGCGCAGGTGATCAACGCTTTCCGCGCGCTCGAACACGCTGAGCGCCAGTGTTTCCCCCTGGTCAGCCAGCAGGTCCTGGCGTGAGGTGACCAGCACGTGGCCGCCGCGGGCCGGCAGCAGCGGCTCGATCGTGTCGAAGTCCTCTTCTTCCGCGTTGTCATAGACCAGCAGCCAGCGCAGCTCGGTCTGCTTGCTCAGGTAGTCCAGCAGCTGCCTGGCCGCCTCGACCACGCCCTCGCCGGGTACGTCCACCCCGAACACGTCCCGCATCCGGTTGCCGAGGTCGGCCAGCGAGGCATCGATGTACTGCGGCTGGCCGCAGTTCAGCCACCAGACCACGTCGTAGTCGGCCTTGAAGCGCTGGGCGTACTCCATGGCTACCTGCGTCTTGCCGACACCGCCGGTCCCCTGGACGGTCAGCGGCTTGAAGCTGTCGGCGGGCTGAGCCTGCAGGCGCTCGCGGATCTCCAGCAGGACGGCGTCCCGGCCGGTGAAGTTGACGTTGCGGCCGGGCATGCTGACGGCCTGGCTCCAGCCGCCGCCCGGGAACCGCAGCGCGCCGGTCACCGGCTGGTACTCGGTGGGGCGCTTGCCGCCGAACCGCTCGACGAGCCGGCCGACTGCCAGCTGCTCGTCCAGCGGCTCGGCCAGGAACAGGACGGGAACCTCATCCAGCCGCCCGGAGGGGATGCGCATGTCGGTGACGCAGATCAGCAGCTCCGGGAGCGCGTCGGCGGGGTCCTTGAGCTCCAGCCCGGCGAAGTAGAACTCCGACGCGACCGCGATGACCCGTGTCCCCGGTTGCCCCGCGCCGGGCGGCCCGGCACCGTCTTCGCCCGCCAGCCGGGCGTAGACCCCGGCCCCGGCCAGCACGGCGACAATCCACTCGGCCCACAGCTGGTCTTGGGGGCTGAAGTCGACGGTCACCACGGGCAGGTCCCGGCGCGCCGTCCGCGCGAACAGCAGCCGGGTGCGCAGTCGCAGCCACTCGTCGAGCGGCGGCAGCGCGGTGACCGCGCTGTCGGTGATCAGGCTCGCGATCCGCTGGTAGGCGGGTAGCAGCGAGTCCTCGTCGCCGGGCCGGTCGCCGAAGGCGGCCAGCGTCTCCTTGTAGGCGTACGACGGCAGGTAAGGCACCTTGACTTCGTCCCAGTACCGCGCCCGGTCGCGCGGCGACATGCCCGCGGGGAGGCCGTCGAACTCGGTCTCCGCCTTTTCCAGGCCGGCGTTGACATTCGCCTGCTGCGCGCGCTCAATGCGCATGGGCACAGGAAAGATGGTGATATCGCGCTCGCTGTCCCGCTGTATCTGCCGGGCGATCCGGGCTGCTCCCTCGATACCCTGGTCGCTAAGGGTAAAGCAGTCGACCACCAAGTCGGGAAGGTGCAGGGTGCAGATTTCGGCGATATCTGAAAGGCCGGTGCGACTGTCAATCAAGACGTAATCATATGTACTTTTCAGTCGTGTGCGCAGGGCGTCAAAGAACTCCGCGCCCCCGAGATCGTCATAAAGGGTATCCCATTCGAGAGCGCTCAGCGCATTCTCGTAGACACCACTGCCCTGTTTGCCTGGAGTCAGGAAGTCAATGGCTCCGCGGCCAGGGAACTGCTGCCAGCTCACCTGGACCGCGTACTGGTTGATCCGGTCGACATGCTCGCCGATCAGCCTGGTTACCGCGGCCGGCGGCGGACGTAGCTGCTCGGTGCCACCAGCGGCCATTTCATTAAGGGCTTCTTGCTGGTCCCGCGCCGCCCACTCGTAGCGTCGGATGAAATCGACCACGCCCGGCCTGGTGCTGATCTCAGGGTCCATGAACGGCTGGAAAAAGCGGTGCAATCCGGGTGACTCAAGGTCCCAGTCCGCGACTAGGACGCGCTTTCCGTTGGCGGCCAGAATCCAGGCGACGTTGGCCAGCGCCATCGTGCGCCCGGTCCCGCCCTTGAAGGAGTAGAACGTGACGATCCGGCCAGTGTCCTGCGGCTGCCCGGCACCCCCATCAGGCATCTCGTCTCCCTAACGAATCAGAGTTAGCGTCGTTCCCCCCGTCCGGTTCTTCGCTCTGTCCCAGGCGGAGTCGTCCGGTCGATCGGGGTGATGTTACCCGACTGGTGCGATGGCGCATGTATTGCCGCTCGGCTTCGGCCACCAGCACCGGGAATATTGAACGGAATTGATCAAGCGAGTCGACGCCGCGAGCGCCCCGGCGGGCTGATTCGGTCGGCAGTTCTTCGTCTCTGAGCACTGACCTGACTTTACGGGCCAGTTGTTGAGTACGCGGGTTGTCCGGCTGCCCCAGGACGACCAGGGGCAGCACCCAGCGCGGGAACCCGACGACCGATCGCAGCGTCGCCAGGTTGCGCTCGTCGTCCGCGAAGGCCGGGTCGATGACGATGATGCCCGGGCGCTGCCGGGCCGCGCTGGCGGCCGGGCGGACCGCGCTGACCCGGGCGTCGAAGTCGAACCGCTCGGCGATCTGCCTGGCGTACTCCACCAGCGGGAGTTCCTGGCCGGCGAACGGGCGCCAGTCGAGCGGGCTGTCGCCGTAGGTGCCGCCGCCGAGGACCGGGCCGCGGCCGGCGGTCGGCGCGGCGACCTGGATGTCGAAGGTGGCCAGCGGGGCATCGGGGGAGAAGGCACTCGGTACCGTCTCGATGTCAGGCACCTGGGACGGCTCGACCGGATCGACCGGGTCCCGCTCCGCCAGGTCGACGATCTGCTTCGCGATCTGGTTGACCACGACCAGGTAGAGGTCGTGATAGGGCTGCAGGGTCAGCAGCCTGCGCAGCCCGTTCTCGGCGTAGTCGGGCTCGGCGCTGACAGCCGGCGCGTCGGCCAGTCCGGGCGGGTCGCTCACCCCGGCCAGCGGCGCCCACAGCACCGGCACCAGGCGCGGTGCCGCGTTCACCCGCCCGGCCAGTTCCATGCGCCACTTGAAGCAGGTGAATTCGCGCCCCGGCCACGAGTTCGTGAGATAGCCAACCGAATAGAGCGGCACGAAGACCTGGGCCGCGCTCAGCGCCTGGGCGATGGACTGCTTCAGGTCAGACCCGACCGGAAGGCGCTGGTCGAAGAATCCGGAAACGGTTTCCGCCGCCCGTGAGGCCCGGTGCTGCACGGCTTCGGTCAGGTCGCGGAAAAACCGTTCCACCAGGTGGTCGGGATCCTGGCGAGGCTGGCCGGCCAGCGGGTCAGAACGGGCGTAACTGAGGAAGAAATATGGTGCGAGCAGCACCCGCTGGTCGTCAGTCATCGGTCCTCTTCCCTGAAAACGTTAACCAGTTCTCCAGGCATGAAGCGCCGGGGCTCAAGGCGTTGGCTGTAATAGATCTCCTGAATATGCCGGGCGAGCTGCCAGACGATCTCGCCGACTGCGTCTTCTTCGCCCTCCTGCATCAGGCGGAAGATGCCAACTTCGTTATACCGTTGCCTGAGGTTCGGAATTTTCTGGTGGTCTTTCGGGTGAAAGACGTTCACATGGTTTGTCAGCACCGCGGGCGGCGACCCCACCAGCGGTGCCCAGCGCACCGGGATGATCCCCCCCTGGTTCGGGCTGGCGCCGGTGGACAGCTCCTTGTGCCGCAGCGCGAAAGCGTGCCACTCCTGGCCGCACCAGTCGCTCATCAGGTACGGCATCGAAAGCAGGCCGACGAGGACCTGGCAGCTACCAAGCGCGCGTATTAATTCCTCGGGCCAGTTCATGCCGCCCGGCAGCCCTTCGGTGTCCATGAAGCCCCGGTCGGACCCGCTGGGCAGGTGCACAAGCTGCGCCACGTCCGCGCACAACGCCTCGAAGAAAACCTGCACGTAATGGAAGTCAGGGCGATTGTCGCCCCGGCCGATCGCCTGGGTGACGGAGCGCGGGTAACTGAGAAAAAATGGCGTTTCGTCATTGAACACCAGTAGTCCCTTCCCCGCCCGCCGGTGCTGCCATCGTAGCGATCGGGCTGCCTCGGCATAAGGCCCTACCGCTAATTCTCATGGTAATTACCGCCCCGGTGCTCGTCGAGCCAGTCACGTGCGAAATCGACTGCCGTGCGCACCGGCAGGAACCTGGACCGTGCCTTCCCGACCGGTCCGTGGCGCGGCCCGGCGGACCTGTCTGGCCAGTCAGCCGCCTCCAGCGCCGCGCCAAGGAACTGGAAGTCGTCGTCGGCCAGCTCGATGTCGGTGAACGCGCGGGCTGCCCGGTTTCCGTCGCTGGCGGTGAAGCACTGGTACTGCCGCTGCCGCGGCCGCGCCGACATCCGGTATTCGGCCAGGTGGAACGCGGTGCAGGCCGCGTAGCCGACGCCGAGCAGCACGACCGCGGCGTCGGCCGCGTAGAGCCAGCCGAGCGGTGACCGCTCGCCCAGGTGGCACTCCAGGTCATGGACGGCCATGGCGGCGGCGGCGCGCGGCCCGACGGCGGCAAAGGACGACTGGGGGTGGCTGCTGCGGCAGGCACCCGGCCGGGTCCGGACGTGCTCGGCGAACGTTCCCATCCCGGCGGACGGCGTAGCCGCCGGGTCAAAACCCGGCATCGCGGCGATGTAGCGGGTGAGCCCTTCCTGGTCGAGGCCCGCGGTGGCGGCACGGAAGGCCCGCGAGCTCAGTGAGTTCCCGGTGGTCTCGGCCGGCACGACAAGGGTGGCGGCCGGGCCGGCTACCTCCCGCAGTGCCGCCAGCAGGGCGGCCGCACCGCCAGCGGGCGGGCCAACCTTCCGCAGCGAGCAGTGGATAAGCAGGTCCTGGCCGTCCCGCACCCCCAGTCCCCGCAAGTCGCAGACGAGCTGATCATGGCCGGTAGGCGGCTCACCAGTCATCGGTCCAGCCCTTGACGGTGGCTCGCATGCCCTCCACGAAGCGCTCGCCGGCCGGCCGCAGGCTGCCTGCCCCTAGCAGCGTGTCGATCGCGTCCTCAACCCAGCCGCGGTAGCCCTGGTAGCGGGCGGCGGCCGCCTCTTGCCCGGCCGGCCCCGGACCGGCCGTCAGGGCCCGGCTGCGCCACAGTTCCGTCACCGCCAGGTGCGCGTAGGTACCGTGCAGCAGGCCGTCGACCGGCCGCGGGTCGGCTCTCCAGCCGACTCGGTAGCGGCCGGTGTCGGCCCGGTCGAACAGGTCGAACAGGTCGGCCACGACCGCCAGCTTGACGTGCTGCATCTCGTGCAGCAGCAGCTCGCTGAGCTGGTCAGGCCGGTCAGGGCGGGCAACCGCGACCGCGCCGAAGGCATGCCGGGCCGTGCCGCTCTGGCGCAGGCCGGGTGCGGCCGGGCGCATCGGCACCACCGAGCGCAAGCCGGTCCTGAGCACGTCGGCGTAGGCCGGCAGCTCCGCCGTGAGCTGCCCGGCCGCCGCCACCAGGGACCGCCGCCAGGTCATCCAGTCGGCGGTGGACTGCCGCCCCGCGGCCAGCCAGGCGTGGCAGTCGCGGAAGGGGTCGAGGTCATCGACGCTGAGCGAGAGGCCCGCCTCGCGGACCTGGCGCACCGGCCGCCACCGCCCGCTGCCGCCGGGAAGGCTGACGCCTGCCGCCGACACCCGTACCCGGGCAACCTGGTCGGCGCCGCCGACGGCGAAGGCGCCGGCCCCGGGGAGGAAGACCGCGCCCGCGCGCAGCGGCAGCGCGAGCTCCGAGTCCACGCCCGCCCGCAGTGCCGCGGCCGCGGCGATGCCGGCCAGGTGGGCGCGGTCCAGGTCGGCGCGGCCGGTGTCGGAGTGGCGGCGGCCGTCAAGCTGGAGGCAGTGCACCGCCCACGCCTGGACGTAGGGGTAGGCGAAAACCTCGCGCACCGCCTCCGGGTGCTCACTGTCCAGCCGGGAAAGCAGCCGCCAGCCGGCCGTCGCCGCCTGCCCGAGCGCCCCGGAGCCCTGGCCGAGGCGGGCGCCAAGCGCGGCCAGCAGCGCCCGGGTGGCCGAGTACCTCGCAGCGGCCAGCGATGCCATCGCGGCCGGGTCGCCCGGCCCGGCCGCGAGCAGGTCGAAGGCCGTGTCGGAGAGCGTGTGCCGCCCGGCGGCGGCGGTGCTGGCCGGCGGCCAGCCGCGCCGGTCACCTGGGGGATGAGGACCTTGAGGTCCGGGCAGAAGACCGACGGGTTGTCGAAGCCGCTGCCTGACTTGTAGCGGTGGGCGTAAAGGCCGCCGCCGCAGGCCCGGACGACCGGGCAGCTCCGGCAGTCCGCGGCCAGGCCCGCCAGGCCGGCCTGGCGGGCGGACACTCCCGGATGGGCGGCCGCCTCGTCCGCGGTGTGCGAGAAGACGTCGAGCCCGGTGGCCGGCGCCCCGTCGTAGGCCGTCTTCAGTGAGTCGGCCTGCTCCCAGGTGCCGTCGGTCTCGATGACGAGCAGGCCGACCGCGTCGAGCCCGGCTGCCTCACTGGCGCTGCCGTGCCCGTTCCAGGCTGCCCGCAGCGAGTCGAAGAAGCGGATGGCGACCGGGTAGCCGTCGGCCGCCCAGCGGGCGTGGATCCGGCCCAGCCAGCGGGCGTAGGGCGCGTCCAGCCCGGGCTGCCCAGGGGGCGGGTTGTCCCACGTCGCGTGGGGCAGGAGGAGGTCGAGCCGCGGCGGTTCCTGCTCGAGCAGGGCCTGGTAGACCACGATCGGGTCGTTCGCCAGGTCGACGGTGCACAGCAGCCCGGCGTACAGGTGCCGGAACTCGGGCTCGCGCAGGAGCGCGAGTGCCCGCAGCACCTGGCCGTGGCTGCTGCGGCCGCTGGCGAACCGGCGGTGCCGGTCGTTGGCGGCCGCGTCGCCGTCGAGCGAGACGCCCACCCGGACCCCGAATTCGCTGAACAGGGTGCAGAACGCGGCGTCGAGCAGGACACCGTTGGTGTGCACGGTCAGCACCAGCCGGGTCACCGGGTCAATGACGGAACGCAGCACCGTCAGCAGGTCGTGCAGCCGCCGGTGGCCGAGCAGCAACGGCTCCCCGCCGTGCAGTACGACCGACACCTCGCCGAGGTGATGCCGCCGCGCGTGCTCGGTAATCCGGCGGGCCGCCTGGACGACGGTCGCCTCCGCGATGAACCGAGGCTTATGCTGCCAGCTCTGGTCCGCATGCTCGTAGACGTAGCAATGATCACAGGAAAGATCGCACCGGCTGCTTACCTTCAGGATGTAATTTGAGATTCGACCCGACATGCGTCGGGCTCATATTGCTGAATTGAAGATGGTCGCGTCGACAAGCGGCCGGTTTTCGGAGTCGCCGAGCATGCGGGAGACGACGGCCCGAATGGTCTCGTCGTCCTCGCTGGCCAGTCCGGCCAGGTCGTCAAGTGAGATTCCCTGCAGGTCAGGGGCATTGCACGGAGGCAGTCCAGCCGCCGGGTGCTGAGCAGAATCATTCATTTGCGCCTCGTCCCCGATACCTTTGAAACCTGCACTGCCCAACCAGATTAAGCGAACGGCCCGTTGTTGTCACCAACGTAGTTCACGTTTGCTAACAAATCGGTGCTGCCCGGCCTTACTGTGCCTCCTTTTCACTGTGTGAAGCGAGAGGCTGCAGGGCCTGCTGACGTAGAAAATCCGCTCCGGAATTGCGGCTTAAATAGCCGGAAAGGAAGTCGCTCGGGAGCGGGACCGGGCGGCCCCGGGTGCGGCTGGGCTAGCGGTAGCCCTGGGCTTGCAGGGTGAAGAACTCGGCGTAGCGGCCGGAACTGGACAGCAGCTCCCCGTGGGTGCCGGCCTCGATGACCCGGCCGTCCTCCAGGTAGACGATCAGGTCAGCCATCGCGGCGGTGGAAAAGCGGTGCGAGACCAGGATGGTGACCGTGCCCGCGGCGGACGCGTAGTCGGCCGCCGCCGCGGCGTAGCGCTCGAACAGGGCGTGCTCGGCGTGCGCGTCCAGGGAGGCGGTCGGCTCGTCCAGGACCATCAGCAGGGGCCCCGGGCTGCGCATGGCGCGGCCGAGCGCGAGCTTCTGCCACTGACCGCCGGACAGGTTGCGGCCCCCGGTGAAGGGGCTGCCGACGTAGGTCGACAGGCCGTCGGGGAGCTGGTCAGGCAGCTCGGGCGCGCCTGCCCGGTCGAGGGCCGCCAGGGCCAGCGGCTGCGACGTCAGGTCGGGCAGGTCCGCCACGCCGATCGTCTCGACCGCGGGCAGGTTGAAGCGGGAGAAGTCCTGGAACCCGGCCGTGCAGCGGGCCCGCCAGGAGTCGTAGTCGATCGCGGTGAGCGGGACCCCGTCGACCTCGATCGCCCCCGAGGTCGGCCGGTACATCCCGAGCAGCAGCTTGACCAGGGTGGTCTTACCCGATCCGTTCTCCCCCACGATCGCGACGGTCGACCCGGCGGGAAAGTTAAGGTCAAGGTGGGAAAGCACCACCCGTTCGGTAGCGGGGTACTGGAACGACAGGTCGCGGAGGCTGATCGCGGACCGCAGCGACGGCGGGGCGGGCTCGGGCCGGCCGCCGCGACGGCGGCCGCGTGGTGATCTTCCAGCCACATCAGCCGGTCGGCGGTGGTCAGGGTGGCCAGCATGCCGCCCGAATCGGCGGTCGCGTTGGCCAGCGTGCTCTGGGAGTTGCGGATGAGCGAGACGGTCATCAGGACCGTGCCCAGCGAGATGGCACCGCCGCTGTCGGAGGCGCGGATGACGACGAACGCGATCGCGCCCATCAGCCCGGCCGCGTACAGCAGCCAGCCGGCTGACTGGACCGCGAACACCTGGCCCGCCTCGCGCGCGGCGCGGCGGTCAAGCTGGCCGGACAGCGACGCGTGCAGCTCCCGCAGCCGCGGGGCGAGGCCGAAGGAACGCAGCTCGCCCGCCGCGGAGGCCGAGGACGACAGGTCAAAGATCATGGTGGCGAGGCGCCGGTCGGTGGCCATCGCGTCCTCCGCCCGCCTGGTGACCCGCTTCGCGTAGCGGTCGGCCAGCAGCGGGGGCACGGCCGCGACCGGGACCAGCAGCAGCCACGGCGACACCAGGCCGAGCAGGACGAGCAGCGCGACGATCCGGGCGATAGACGAGGTGTACGCCACCAGCTTGCGGGGAGCGCTGGCGAGGTCGCGGCGGCCGGCGTTGAGCCGTTCGACCTGGGCGAGGTAGTCCGGGCGCTCCAGGTGCTCCAGCGTGGGGACACCGCTGATCAGCCTGATCAGCTTGGCCGTGCGGAAGACGGCGATCCGGTCGCCCACCGCCATCGCCTCGTTCGCGCCGACCGCGGGCAGCAGCCAGGTGACCGCGAGCAGCACCGCGACGAACGCGACTCCTTCCGCCGTCTGCCCCCCGTTCCCGGCCAGCGCCCCGTCCAGCAGCAGCCGGTAACCGAGCGGGTAGCAGGTGCCGGCCACCGAGGCGAGCACGTACATCGCGGTGATGAAGGTCATCGAACCCGGGGCGGCGCGGAAGCCGTCGAAGAACAAGATGGCGGCCAGCCGCCCGAGCCGCCGCGCCGACGGAGCCGGCTGCCCGTCCCCGTCCCCGTCCGCGAGCGCGGTCACGGTGGCGCTCACGGGCTGAACCTTTCTGCCTGCAGCCGGTACATCTGCGCGTAGGTGCCGCCCGCCGCCACCAGCTCGTCGTGGCTGCCCCGCTCGGTGATGACGCCGCCGTCGAGCACGTAGATGCGGTGGGCCTGGCGCACGGTGGCGAAGCGGTGCGAGATGACCAGGGTGGTCAGGCCCGCCGTGATCTGGTGGAACCGCTGGTAGAACTCGGCCTCGGCCCGGACGTCGAGGGCGGCGGTCGGCTCGTCGAGCACCAGGACACGGGCGCCGTGGAAGGTCGCGAACAGGGCCCGGGCCAGCGCCAGGCGCTGCCACTGGCCGCCGGACAGCTCCGCCCCGCCGGGCAGCTCCCTGGACAGCACCGTGTCCCAGCCGTCCGGCAGCTCGGCGACGACCGAGTCGAAGCCGGACAGCCGCGCGGCCCGGTGGACCCCTTCGGTGTCATCGGCGTGCTCCAGCGCGCCGAAGGCGATGTTGTCGTAGGCCGGCAGCGGGTAGCGGGCCGGCTCCTGCGGCATCAGCGCGATCGTGCGCTGCCAGCGGGCCGGGTCGAAGCCGCGGACGTCCGTTCCGTCGGCGGTAATCAACCCGGCGGTCGGGTCACGCAGCCGGGTCAGCAGGCTGACCAGCGTGGACTTGCCGGCGCCGTTGACCCCGACCAGGGCGGTGGAGGTGCCGGCCACCAGCTCCAGGTCGACGCCGCTGAGCACGTCGTGCGCGGCCGACTCGTAGCGGAAGCTGACGTTCTCGAACCGGACCGCCTCCCGCGGGGCGCCCGCCGGGTCCGCGGCCCCGTCGAGCTCGGACGGCGGGCTCAGGTCCCGCAGCAGCCGGCTGGCGTCCGGCAGCCCGGCCAGCGTCCAGGCGAGCATGACGTCGCCGAAGGAAACGCCGCCCGCGGCGGACGCGGTGGCGAGCATCGGCAGCAGGATCGCCAGCGAGCCGATGCCGATACGGTGCGCCTGCTCCGCGTCGACCACGGTGTAGAAGCTGAGAACGTAGCAGCCGGCCACCGCCGCGAAGCACGCGGCCGCGCGCAGCCGCAGCCCGCGCAACCCGACGCGGGCCACCGCGACGGACTCGGCGAAGTGGGCCGCGTACCGCCCGGCGAAGAACCCGGCCAGCCCGAAGACCCGGACCTCCTTGGCGTCGCGGGCCTTCGATCCCACATCGGTGAAGTACCAGGCACGGCGCATGTCGGCCGTCTGGGTGCGCAGCTCGACCGCCTGCTTCAGCACCGACCTGAGAATGACCTGGCGCACCGTGAGCCACACGGCCAGCAGCACCAGTCCGAGCCACCAGAAGTACGCCGCGACCACCACGCAGCCGAGAACGCCGGACAGCCGCCCCGCTACCGAGCGGATCCAGGTCACCGGGGCGTCGCCGGGAAAGTAACCAGTCAGTGAGCCCTCGGCGTTCGCGAGCCGGTCGAGCGTGTCCTGGTCCTCCAGGTGCGCGACCGTGGCCGGCGCGGTCACGGCGCGGAGCAGCCGCGCCTGAAGCTGCCCGGTCACCCGCTGCTTGACCGCGGTGCCGAGCGCGTTGCCGAGCGGGGCGAGGACCAGTGAGAACGCGTACACCAGCGCCGCGACCAGCAGCGCGACGACCAGCCGGTGCCCGGCCGCGGACGACATCCCGTCCGTGACGGCGGCGGGAACAGCCCCGACCATATAGCCGAACGCGAACGCGACCAGCGGCCCGTCGATGATGTCCAGCGCCGCCCAGGCGAGCACGGCGATGCCCAGCGGCCTGCTCGATCCCCACAGCAGCCGCCATGACGGCCTGCCGTCCAGCCGGCCGCCTGTCGTTACCCGGCGCGCAATCGCTGCTGCGGTCACGGTTGGTCACCCTACTTCGCGCCTCGCTGCCGAAGCGACACATTTTCCGCCTACCGGACGGCCCGGTGCCGGTCCCGTTCATGCGGCCGCACCGGGGCCGGGGGAGCGCCTGGTCGTTCCCGTCAGCGGGTTGCGGTAGGGTGGGCGGCGTCCAGGGGGCTGGGCAACGAAATTACCGTGCCGCGCGTAAGGCGCGCTCTCAGGCCATGGATGTAACTTCTCGATATGAGCGAGCTGCTGCCCCTCTTTCCGCTGTCAACGGTGCTTTTCCCGGGCATGCGCTTGCCGTTGCACATTTTTGAGGAGCGCTACCGGGCCCTCGCCGCGCACCTGCTGACTCAGCCAGAGGAGCGCCGCCAGTTCGGGGTGATCGCGATCCGGAGGGGCCGCGAGGTGGGCGCGGACGGCATCACCGCGCTGCACGAGGTTGGCTGCGTGACCACCGTGCGGCAAATGGCGGAGCACGCCGACGGGCGGTTTGACCTCGGCACGGTGGGCACCCAGCGGTTCCGGCTGCTGCGGGTGGACGACTCGCTGCCCTACTTCCAGGGCGAGGTGGAACTGCTGGCCGACGAGGGCGCGCCCCCCGGCGACGACGGCCAGGGCCCGCGCGCGGAGGAGCTGGCGTTCGCCACCGGCCGGGTGCAGGAAGGGTTCCGCGCTTACCTGAACGCCCTCGCCGACCGGGGCGGGGGCGTGATCAGCATCGCCGACCTGCCGGACGAGCCGGTCCTGCTGTCCTACGTGGTCGGGGCCGCGATGATCATCGACCTGCCGGAGCGGCAGTCGCTGCTGGCCGCGCCGACCGCCCTCGACCGGCTCCGGCTGGAACGGTCGCTGCTGGTCCGGGAGACCGCGATGCTCCGCGCCACCACCTCACGGCCGGCCCCCGACTACGCCTTCCAGCAGTTCAGCCAGAACTGAGGCTCATCCTCCGTCCGCCGCCCCCGCCCCCCGCCCGGGCAGCCCCAGGACGCGGGCCGCGTTGTCGTGCAGCAGCGCCGGGCTGGCCAGGCCAAGCTGGTCAAGTTCAGCCAGGCAGCGGTCGGGGGCGATGAACGGGAAGTCGCTGCCCCAGACGAACTGCTCCGCCAGCCGCCCGGACAGCTCGCGGGTCACCTCGGGCGGTATGAGCTTCGGCCGCCAGCCGGAAACGTCGATGTAGACGTTCGTCTTGTGCAGCGCGACCGCGATCAGGTCCATCTGCCAGGGCCAGCCGAAGTGCGCGGCCACCACCGTCAGCTCGGGGAACGCCGCCGCCACGGGGTCGAGCTTGAGCGGGTGCGAGTAGTCGATCCTGATGCCCTGCCCGCCCGGCTGGCGGGCGCCGATGCCGCTGGTCCCGGTGTGGAACAGGGCCAGCAGCCGGTGCTCCTGGCAGGCGGCGAACACCGGCCAGAACCGCTCGTCGTCGGGCGCGAACGCCTGCAGGGACGGGTGGAACTTGACCCCGCGCAGCCCGAGCCCGGCGATCCGGGCCACCTCGTCGACCGCCGACGGCTTGTGCGGGTCGACCGAGCCGATGCCGGCGAACGCGTCCGGGTGCTCGAGGACCGCGGCGGCGACCGTCTCGTTCGGTACCCGGGGCCGCCCGGTGGCGGTCTCGGCGTCCCAGGCCAGCAGCACCGCCAGCGCGTCGAGGGCGCGGTACTTGTCGGCTAGCTGGTCAAGGGACTGCCGCTCGACCCGGGAGCGGAAGTACGCCTCGGCCACCTCGACGTAGCCGGCCATCGACCCGTCAAGCCAGTCCGGGGTCGGCAGGTGCACATGGAAGTCAATGGCTCGCACCCGGTCATGCTACGACCACGGTTCATGGGAACATCGTGGTGTGGCGCTTTACGTGATCTCCGGCGTGCCGGCCTCCGGCAAATCGACCGTGGCCCGGCTGCTGGCGAGCCGTCTCGAGCAGGCGGTGTACGTGCCCGGCGACACGCTGCGGGCAATGGTAGTCAGCGGGCGGGCCGGGGCGGCGGCCGACGGCGGCGACGCGCAGCTGCACCAGCTGCAGCTCCGCTACCAGGCGGCCCTGGCCGTGGCCGGGGTCTACCTCAACGACGGCTTCGACGTGGTCGTCGAGGACGTGATCATCGGGCAGGTGCTGCGGCACTTCCTCGCCTACGTCCCGGTCCACGAGATGCACATGATCTTCCTCGACCCGAGCGCGGCGTCCGTCGCCAAGCGGGACGAGGCCCGGGTCAAGACCGCCTACGGCGAGCACTGGAATGTCCGCCAGCTGCGCGACGTGCTGCACCTGGAGACGGCGCACATCGGCCTGTGGCTGGACTCGACCGACCAGACGGCCGAGGAGACGGTGGAGCAGATCCTGTCCGACCCGCGCGCCAGCCTGATCGTGCCCACGCAGCTCGCGGCCCCGGTGGCGCGGCGGCGCCGGCGGTTCGGCCCCCCGCGCTAGTGCTCCGCTAGGTCCGCGTTTGGTCACGGTACGGAGTACCGCTGTCGTGTCTTATTGCGTTACGCAAGTAACGGTGGCTAGGGTCGGCATCATGCCAAAAAGGTCTACCCGTGCCCGGCTCGCCGTGGCCGGCCTCGCGTTCGCGGGGCTCGCCGCCGCCGGCTGCAGCTCCTCCTCCAGCTCGTCAAGCTCGCAGGCGGCGAGCGGTTCGCCGTCCGCCAGCGGCGCGGCGTCATCGTCGGCGGCCGCCGCGCCGACCGGGTCCGGTGCGGTGAACGTGCTGTACGCGGGCTCGCTGGTGAACCTGATGACCAAGCAGATCGGCCCCGCCTTCCAGCAGGCCTCGGGCTACTCGGTGACCGGCGAGTCGGCCGGCTCGACCGCCCTGGTGACCGACATCAAGGGCAAGATCTACAAGGGCGACGTGTTCGTCAGCGCCAGCCCCAAGGCCACCGCCACGCTGATGGGCGCGGCCAACGGCGACTGGGTGACGTACTACATCAGCTTCGCGTCGTCCAACGTGGTGCTCGGTTACAACGCCAACAGCAAGTTCGCCAGCACCATCAAGTCCGAGCCGTGGTACAAGGCGATCACCACCCCCGGCCTCAAGCTCGGCTTCACCGACCCGGCCACCGACCCCAAGGGCAAGCTGGTCGCGGAGGCCCTGAGCGGCACCGCCAAGGCGCAGAAGCTGCCCGCGCTGACCACCATCATGAACGACAAGTCGGACGTGTACCCGGAGGAGACCCTGGTCGCCCGGCTCCAGTCGGGCCAGCTCGACGCGGGCTTCTTCTACACCGCCGAGGCGGAGCCGGCCAAGATCCCGACCGTGCCGCTGACCGGCGAAACCGACCTGAAGGCCACCTACACCCTCTCCACCCTCAAGGGCGCGCCCAACGAGGCCGGGGCCGAGGCATTCGTCGCCTACCTGCTCTCCGCGAGCGCGCAGCCGGTGCTCAAGCAGGACGGCTTCGACCTGATCTCCCCGCCCAAGGTCACCGGCACCGGCGTGCCGTCCACCGTCCAGCAGGCCCTGTCCTAGCGGCGCCGCCCGCCCGGGCAGGCCTGCCCGCGGCCGCCCGGTGGCCGGCCCTCGGTAGGTTCTTCCCGTGAAATACCGTGCGTCACGCAGCCCGCTCGCCTACCTGGGCGGGCTGCTGGCGCTCTACCTGACGGTGCCGCTGGTTGCCTTCCTCATCCGGCTGGCGCAGCCGGGGGACCGGGGCTTCGGCACCCCCGGGCTGTGGTCGGCGCTGTGGGTGTCGGTGGAGAGCGCGACGATCTCGATGGTGCTCGTCGCCCTTTTCGGCATCCCGCTTGCCTACTGGCTGGCCCGGTCACGCGGACGGCTCACCTGGCTGGTCGGGCTGATCGTCCAGCTCCCGCTGGCACTTCCGCCGGTGATGAGCGGCCTGCTGCTGATCTACCTGGTCGGCCCCTACACCTGGCTCGGCAACCTGTTCAACGACCAGCTCACCGGGACGGTGACGGGCGTCGTCATCGCGCAGACGTTCGTCGCCGGGCCATTCCTCATCGTCGCCGCGCGGTTCGCCTTCGCCGGCGTCGACCCGGCCCTTGACGACCTCGCCGCCTCCCTCGGCCAGCGGCCCGCCAGCCGGTTCTGGCACGTGTCACTGCGCATCGCCATGCCCGGCATCCGCACCGGGCTGATGCTGACCTGGCTGCGGGCGATCGGCGAGTACGGCGCGACCGTGCTGCTCGCCTACCACCCCTACACCCTGCCGGTGTTCGTCTACGTGCAGTTCTCCTCGACCGGCATCCCTGATACCCAGGCGCCGACCGCGCTGGCGCTCGCGGTCGCCGTCATCGTGCTGCTGATCAGCGAGATCCGCCTCGGCCCGCGCCTGGCCGCGCGGCTGCGGCGGCCGGCCGCGCTGCCCGCGCCGCAGCCGCCGCCCCCGGTCGAGCCGGTTGCGGTGTCCTTCGACCTCGACCTCACCGTCGGCACGTTCGCGCTGCGGGTGGCGCACCAGTCGGCCAGCAACCGGATCGCGATCCTGGGCCCGTCCGGCGCGGGCAAGTCGATCACGCTGCGCGCCATCGCCGGCTTCCTCGGCCCGCAGGCGGGCGCCGTCGAGTTCAACGCCGACGAGGTCAGCGCCGTGCGGGTGGAGGACCGCCGGATCGGCTACGTGCCGCAGGGCCTGGTCATGTTCCCTGACCGCACCGTCTGGCAGCAGGTGCTGTTCGCGGCGGGCGCGGACCCGTCCCTGGCCGCCTGGTGGCTGCGCACGCTGCACCTCGACGGGCTCGAGGCCCGGCTGCCGCAGCAGCTGTCCGGCGGCCAGCGGCAGCGGGTCGCGCTCGCCCGCGCCCTGTCCTTCCGGCCCCGGCTGGTGCTGCTCGACGAGCCGTTCAGCGCGCTCGACGCCCCGGTCCGGGAGGAACTGCGGCGCGAGCTGCGCCGCCTGCAGCGCGAGGCCGGCCTGTCCACCGTCCTGGTCACCCACGACCCGGAAGAGGCGGCGCTGCTGGCGGATGAGATCCTCGTGGTCGACGACGGCAGGCTGCTCCAGGCGGGCCCCCGGGCCGAGGTCTTCGCCCGCCCCGCCTCCCCGCAGGTCGCCCGGCTGCTCGGCATCCCTAACCTCATCCACGCCACGGTCGCGCAGCCGGGCGTCCTGACGCTCGGGGCCGGCCACCCGGGGCTGCGCATCGCCGCGCGCACCGGCGGCCTGGCGGCCGGCGCGGCGGTGCTCTGGACCATCCGCCCCGACCACGTCACGGTGCTGCCCGGGCCGGGTGGCGAGGTCGCCGACCCCGCCGAAGGCGTCTACCCGGCGACCGTGGACGACATCGCCGACATCGGCACCCTCACCACCGTCACCGTGCGGCTGCGCACCGGCCAGGAGGAGGAACCGGAGCTGCGGGTCCGCACCACCGCGCTGCTCGACCTGGCGCCGGGCGACCGCTGCGCGGTCCGCCTGCAGTCGGCCGACATCACCGCCTGGCCCGCCGCGGCGGCCGCGCCCGGCGACCGCGTCCCGGCGCCGTAGCCACGACAACGATGCCCGGGCGCGTACAACCGCCGCCGTGGTCCGGGCGTCTAAGAGTCAACTTTCGGCTATTTGAGGTTGGTGACCAGATGATCCGCGCCCGCACTATTGCGCTGGCTTTCCCCCTTGTCCCGCTTGCCCTGCTGACCGGCTGCTCCAGCGCGTCCTCGACGGTGGGTAACACAGCCGCCACCGCCACCCCCGCGCACAGCGCGGCCGCTCCCAGTTCGCCGGCCGCTGCCAGTTCGCCGGCAACTGCCAGTTCGCCGGCCGTGTCTGGCAGCCCGGCTGGTGCCAGCCAGCCGCCGGCCGGCGCGGTCTACTTCGCGGAAAGCGGACAGCTGAACGGGCCGGTGCTGTACGAGCCCGCCTGCCGGTCGGGCTGTGAGCTGTCGGGCGACAGCACCACCGCACTGTGGAACATGTCCTGGTCCAGTTGGAGCCGCACTGACGCGGTCGGGGCCGGCACCGAGAAGCTTGACGACTGCAACCCCAACTGCGCGGCCGGCACGGTACACGCGGTCAAGGTCCTGGTGACGTTTTCCAAGCCGGTCACGGCGAGCTGCGACGGCACCACCCGCCAGTACTGGACCCAGGCAGCCTTCAGCTGGCCCGACGGCCTGCCGGCCGCGTTCTCCGGCCAGAACGCGCCCGAGAACCCGTTCAGCTACTCCGGCCTCGGCGGGAGCGGCGGCTGCGCCTGACCTACGGCCGGCTCCGCCGGGTCGTCCGGCGGGACCTTGGCCCCTGGCCGCGGCAGGGTGCGTGAGATCGGCTAGCGGATAAGAGTCCTGGACCTGAGGGGGTTCCGATGACTTCTTCCGACCAGCTGCTTCGCCGTACCCATTGGGAGCGGGAGTTGTCCGGGTTGCGCTTGCTGACCGCGGGCGCGGACGGCCTGCCGTCCGCGCGGGCGCTGGCAGCCGAGGTGCGCGACGGCACCAACGCCGTGATCGCCGAGGTCGAAGCTAGCAGCCGGGCTGTGCTCGCGCCCGGTCCGCGGGAACCAGGAAAGGAGGCGTTCCTGTCGGTGCGGGTCGCCCGCCTGGCGTACGCGGCCGACCAGGCGGTCGGCGCGGCGGGCGACGGCAACCTCAGCGGTCTCCGGGCGCACGTGCAGCACTTCGACTCGCTGACCCGTGCCGCCTGGACGGTGCAGAACGCGATCGGCCGGACGGACCCGGTGGCCGGCCACCGGAACCGGCCGGCGATGGTCCCCCCGCAGGGGGACAACCGGCCCTGTCCCCGCTCGCCGCCTGGTGACTGGGATGAGTTAAGGGCCCGGTAACGGGCCGGGCCGTAGCAAGGGAGGCCGGGCAGATGAGCATCGTCTTGCGCAGGAACCCCAAGACCATGATCCCTGACTTGATGGACTGGTTCGAGGAGCCGTTCCTGACCCTCAAGCCCTACCTGGGGCAGGCCATCAGGATCGAGGACTACACCGAGGACGAGCACTACGTGGTGCGGGCCGAGATCGCCGGGGTCGACCCGGAGAAGGATCTCGAGGTCGCGGTCGGAGGCGGGTACCTCACGATCAACGCGGTCCGCTCCAGCCGGACCGAAACTCAGCACCGCTCGGAGTTCCGGTACGGGTCGTTCAGCCGCACGGTTGAGCTCCCGGCCGGCGCCGACGCCGAGGATGTCACCGCCGAGTACACCGGCGGAGTGCTGACGGTCAAGGTCGGCCTCAAGGCCGAGCAGCCCGGGGCCATGAAGAAGATCGAGGTCAGCTCGGACAAGAAGTAATCGGCGGCGGCCGGCCCGGCGGGGCCGGCCGCCCCGCCCGGGCGGCGAGCCGCCCGCCGCCGCGAGAAGGGGCAGGCCGATGACAAGCACGCACGCCCAGCAACGGGAAGCGGGGGAACTGGGGCTGCTCAGCCGGCTGCACGCGGCCGGCCCGGCCGTGCTGTCGCTGTTCGTGTCCGTTCCGCTCGACCCGGCCCAGCTAAGCGGGCTCCTGCCGCGCGTCGACGAGCTGATATCCGCCGCCTGCGGCCCGCGGGCGGCAGGCGGCGGCCGGCTGGCCGGGGAAGACCGCCGTGCCATCCGCGCCGCCGTCGCCAGGCACGGCCGCGACTGGCGGGGCCGCCCGATGGCGGTCTTCGCCTGCGCCGGCCTGGGCCTGTTCGAGGTCACCCGGCTGCGGACGCAGGTGGCGGAAAGAGCCGTGCTGGCTGACCGGCCGCACATCAGGCCACTGCTGGCGGCCCGCCAGTGGTGCCCCGACTACTGGGTCGCGGTGGTGGACTCAACGCACGCGTGGCTGTTCGCGGTAGCCGGAGACGACGTCACGGCGACAGCGAGCCCCGACGGCGCGACGATGCCGAGCCCGGAATTCGGGGGCTGGCACGGGCTGGAGACCCACCGTGTCCATCACCAGGTGACCCAGTTCGAACGGCGGCACTACCAGGACACCGCCGCCCTCCTCGCGCAGGCCGTGCTCGACAGTGGACCGCGGCCGCTGGTCATCGCCGGCCTGCCGGAAGCGGTCAGCGCGTTCCTGTCCTTCCTGCCCAGCGACGTCAGGAACGAGTTCGCCGGCAGCTTCACGGTCGACCCGCACTCGGTCACCCCGGCCCGCGTCCGTGCCCTGGCGCAGCCGGTGGTCGAGCGGTGGGCCGGCCGGAACGCCCGCGATCGGGCGGCCGCGATCCTCGCGACGCCGCCCGGCGGCCCGGCCGCGGTCGGCCTGCCGGCCTGCCTGGCCGCGGTCAGCGAGCGCACCGTGACCGAGCTGGTGCTGCCCGGTGACGGGCTCATCCCCGGGCACTGCTGCCCGCGGTGCGGGCAGCTCAGCCTGGCGTCGGCCTGCCCGGCGGACGGCGGGCCCGGCCTGCCGCTCCCGGACCTGCTGGACGAGATGGCCCGCCGGACCGTCGGCGACGGCGGGACGGTGACCGCGCTGCGCGGCGGGCCGGTGCCGGTCGTCGCCCGGCTCCGGTTCCCGCTCGCCCCCGCAGCCTGACCGCATCCGGGCTCAGCAGCCGACCAGGTAGCCGTAGCGGCGGCGGAAGGCCTCGGGTCCCATCCCCGCGGCCTTCGCGATGGGCGCCAGCCGGTCCGGGTCGGTGACGTCAGCGGCGTCCAGCCGGATCATGTACTCCCTGGCCACCTGGTAAGAACTGGACTCGACGTTCACCGTGCGGATCCGCACCCGGCCGGTCGCCGGGTCGGTGAACGACCCGAACGGCAGCGGGACCAGGTGCCCGTCCTGAATGGTGATCATGCCGCCGGGCTCGCCGCCTGGCAGGATCTGGCTCAGGTAGCGGACGGCGCCGTAGCCGAGGTCACGGGTGTACTCGATGTCGAACGGGATCGGGGCCGCGCACCGTAGCTCGTAACCGATGTTCTTCCCCTCGACCGTGACCTTGTCCCCGCGCGCGCGGAACCGCTCCCGTACCTGCTTGGCCAGCACCCGGTCGAGTTCGAGCTCGGCCAGCCGGAGGTTGCCGTGCTCGTCCCGCTCGATGTCCGGCATGGCGTCCCGCAGCTCGTCCTCGGGCAGCCGCAGCCCGATGCCCTCGGCCAGCACCACCACCCCGAAGGGCCGGCCGTCGGCGCTCTGCTTGAGCATCGCGGTCTCGATGATGTCGACCAGCTGCGCCAGCCGGATCGGCTGGTCGCGCGGAAACTCCTCCGCGATCAGCGTCAGGGTGGCGCCGGCCGCCTTGCCGATGCCCACCGCGAGATGGCCGGCCGACCGTCCCATCGCGACCACCAGGTACCACCGCCGGGTGGTCATCGCGTCGGTGATCAGGTTGTTGACCAGCTCCACGCCGACGCTGCGGGCGGTCTCGAAGCCGAAGGTCGGTGTCCCGCCGGGCAGCGGCAGGTCGTTGTCAATGGTTTTCGGCACGTGGGCCACCCGCAGCCGGCCGCCGGCCGCCGCGGCCAGCCGGGACGCCGAGAACGCGGTATCGTCCCCGCCGATGGTCACCAGCGCGCCGATGTCCAGGCGGCGCAGCGACTCCAGGCAGGCGTTCAGCCGCCAGTCCGGGTCGGCCGCCCCCAGGTCCCGCACGGTCGGGTTGGCCCGTGAGGTCCGGATCACCGATCCGCCCTGGACGTGGATGCGCGACACGTCGGTAACCGACAGCGGCCGCACCTCGCTGGTCCGGCCCGCGATCAGGTGCTCGAAGCCGTCCATGATCCCGATTACGTCCCAGCCGCTCTTGCGCGCCTCGATGGTGGCGGCCGAGATGACGGAGTTCATCCCCGGGGCGGGCCCGCCGCCGCAGACGATTCCCAGCTTCACGGTCATGTCTTCCTTTCCTGGCGGCCTGCCGCCCGCCGTACGCTCACATCGCGCAGGCGTCCCGCCGCGGGCCCCGTTCCGGGGCGGCGGGACCGTGGCCGATCAGCCGCTAACAAGCCTCCCGCCGCGGCTCTCGGGCGGCCAGGGGCGAAGGTCACCGGTCGGGCGGCATCCGCAGGCGCTGCGGGTCGTAGCCGGCCCGTGCCCCGCACTAGTAAGGCGGGTCGATACCGAGAAAGCGGAAGCAGTTGTTCCAGAGAATGTCAGCCAGCGCTGCTTCCGGCAGCCCCATCGCGCGGACCGTGCGCGCCATCGGCTGCTCTCGCGGCATCCCCGGGTAGTCGGAGCCCGCCAGCAGCCGGTCGGTGCCCAGCAGGTCGGCCAGGTACCTGATCGCGCGCCAGTCGAAGACCAGGGCGTCGTAGTAGAACCGGCGGGCCAGCTCGATCGGGCCGTGCTCGGCGAACCACGGGGCCGCCTCCGGGCGCTGCGACTCCGGCGGCGGCTGCTCCTCGTTCCAGGTCCGCCCCCAGAACCACTGGGCGCGGGGGAGGATCAGCGGGAAGCCGCCCCCGGCGTGGCTGAACGAGACCTTCAGCCGCGGGTACTTGGCCGCCACCCCGCCGGTGATGATCGACGCCGCCCCGAGGGCCGACTCGATGCCGGTACCGAAGGTGGCGGTGGCCGCGCCCGGCAGCCGGTCGGTGGGGGCCGGCATCCCGTGCACGAAGACAGCGGTGCCGAGTCGTTGCGCCTCGGCCCAGAAGCCGTCGAACCGGGGATCGTGCAGCGGCACGCCGCCGATGCTGCTCGCGATCTCGACCCCGGCCAGGCCCAGCCCGGCCACCGCGGACAGCTCGGCCGCACCGAGGTCGGGGTCTTGCAGCGGGATGGTGCCGAGCCCGTAGAACCGGGTCGGGAAGGCGGCGACCAGCCCGGCGATGTACTCGTTGATGACCCGGCACAGCTCACGCGCGAACGGGGCGGGCGACTGGTAGTCGAGCAGGACCGGCAGCGGGGACAGCAGCTCGGCGTCAACCCCGCCCGCGGCCGACGCCGCCAGCCGCCGCTCGGCATCGAACCACACGTCCCGCGCGGGGAACCGCATCGGCCCGCTGACCAGCAGCCTCGCGTCCGGCGAGTCCCCCGCCAGCACGGCCGGCCAGGCGGCCGGGTCGCACCCGGCCGGGGCAGGACCGAAGCGGGCCGGGAGGACGTGCGCGTGCGTGTCGATGATCGGCATCACGCAGGACGATATCGGACAAGTTCCGACGGAGTCCGAACGGGTGCGGCTGACTCTGGCCCGCGCACGCGTGCCCGGCGGCTCGGCTCCGGTCGCGCCCGCTCAGGACGGCGGGGCGTGACTGCGTATCCTGGCGAGGTGCACACCGGGGGACAACGCGGGCTGTGAGCGGCGCCATCGTCGCTGAGGCGGCCGGGCTGTTCGCGGTCACCAACGTCGACGACCTCGTGGTGCTGTCGCTGTTCTTCGGCCGCGCGGCCGGGCAGCCGGGCGCCGCCCGGCGGATCGTGGCCGGCCAGTACCTCGGCTTCACCGCGCTGCTCGCGGTCACCGTCGCGGCCGGCCTCGGCGCCGCCTTCCTGCCCGCGACCGCGATCCCCTACCTGGGGCTGCTGCCGCTGCTGCTCGGGCTCCGGGCGGCCTGGCAGGCGTGGCGCGCCCGCCGCGTCCCCCATCAGGCCGGGGACCAGCAGGCCGGGGACCAGCAGGCCGGCCAGTCAGTGGACGGCGCCCGGCCAGGCCGGGAAGTGCTCCGGGTGGCCGGCGTCACCTTCGCCAACGGCAGCGACAACATCGGGGTGTACCTGCCGGTCTTCGCCCGGACCAGCTCCGCCGGGGTGGGTGTCTACGCCGCCGTCTTCCTCGTCCTGGTCGGCGTCTGGTGCGCGGCTGGCTGGTTCTTCGCCACCCGCCCGGCGGTCGCCGGGTTCCTCGGCCGCTGGGGCCACGTCCTTTACCCGCTAGTGCTGATCGCCCTCGGCCTCTTCATCCTGCTGGAGGGACACGCGTTCGGCCTCTAGCGAGCTCGCCCTGGTGACCGCCCAGGCGACTGCGGTGACCTCGACCGGTCCAGTGGGCAGCAGCCGTCGGCACTGCTCGCGCAACTCGTCCCGCCTGCCCGGGGGCAGGGATGCGGCGTAGGCCCCGGCCGGGCCAACCCCTAGGGTGAACGGCTCCCACCAGTCATCGAAACGGGCATGGCGGACCTTGACGGCCAGCGTGCCGACCTCCACGGGCTCCAGCCCGGCCCTGCGGAACAGGCTGGCGAGCTGGCCGTCGCGGACCCCGGGTAGGTCAGATTCATCCGGGGCGGCCGGGTCCAATTGCCTCGCGGCGGCCCAGAACGCGGCCAGTGGCCCGCGGCCACCCGCGTGGTCCCACACGCAGGCTGCGACCGTTCCCCCCGCCCGGGTGACCCGGCCCATCTCCCTCAGGCCCCGCACCGGGTCGGTCATGAAGTGCACCGCCAGTTGCGCCAGCGCCACGTCGAAGACGGTGTGGCGAACGGCAGCCGCTCGGCCGAAGCGAGCCGGATATCTGCGCCAGGCAGCCGCTCCCTGGCCGCGGCGGCGAACGACGCTGACGGCTCGACGGCGCTGACCGACTCAGGGCCGACCCTGGTAACCAGCTCAGCGGTCAGGGCGCCCGGCCCGCATCCCACGTCGAGCACCCGCTGACCGTGGCCGACCCCGGCCAGGTCGGCGAACCGCGCGGCCAGCGGCTCGGAGTACCTGCCCATGAACCGAAGGTAGGCATCGGCACTGACTTCAAAGCTCACCCGGGCAAACTTACCGCCGCTGGCGCAGCGCGTCTCGCGGCGGTCAGGGAGCGCAAAACGCTAACCTTTTCGCCGAATGCCCTGGCTTGCCCCGGGTGTCCGCTATTGTGCCGAGATACCGTTGCCGGGCATTTCCTGGGGTGGGAGCGAATAGTGGGCGAGGTTGAGTGGGAGCGGGCGCGTTTGTTTCCCGTTTCAGGGATCGGTGGTGCTGATGAACAGGAACGCCGGGCTTCGTCGGCACTCCTTGCTGTGATCCAGTCGGTGAAGGAATTCGGGCGTGCGATTACGGCTCCCATGGGGGCACCCGCGGGTCGGCTGTCCACCTTCATCGAGGTGCCGTTCGACAACGGGGACAAGAAGCTGCGGCCGGATGGCCTTATCCGGGTGGTGTCGGGCCAGCGGACCTGGACAGCTCTGGTCGAGATCAAGACGGGGCGCCATGACCTTATCCCCGGCCAGATCGAGTCGTACCTAGACGTGGCGCGAAGGCAGAAGTTCGATGCGCTGCTGACCATCTCCAACCAACTCGTGGCTGTGCCTGGTACCCATCCGGTCAAGCTTCCCAGGCTCAAGGCTCAGACAGCGAGGCTTTGTCATCTCTCGTGGAGCCAGATCCGTACCGAGGCATTGGTAGAGCAGGCGAATAGATCGGTGAGCGATCCGGACCAGGCATGGATTCTGGCTGAATTCATCCGTTATCTTGAGCATGCGCGGTCGGGCACGATCGATTTTGATGACATGGGGCAGGCCTGGGTCCACGTGCGCGACCGTGCCCGGGTAGGCACGCTGCATCCCCAGGACAAGGGCGCGGCCGAGGTCACGGACAAATTCGGCGGGCTTATTTCTTTTGTCGCCTTGCAGCTGTCGCGAAAACTAGCCGCTCCGGCGCGGCCGATGGTGCCGCAGGCTCAGCTCCGCGACCCCGCCAAATACCTGCAAGAGGCGGTCAGTGATTTCGCGGCGACGGGCCTCCTGCAAGGCGCGGTACGGGTTCCCGGTGCGATCGCGCCCATTAAGATAACCGCTGACTTGCGCGCAGGCTTGGTCCACTGTGCGGTGACGGTGCCCGCTCCGCGTGAAGGCAGGCCGACGACCCGCGTCAACTGGCTGGTGCGGCAGTTGAAGACAGCGCCCGGGCAAGTGTGCATACAGCCTTCCGCCGCCTGGCAGCGTGGCCGCGGGCCGGCCAGGATGCTGGACGAGGCCAGAAAGAATCCCAAAGCACTCGTCGAGGATCCGACTCAAGACCTGAGGTCGTTCACGATCTCCCTATCGGGTAATGCCGGCCCGGCGCGAGGTCAGGGACGCGGATCCTTCGTCGACTCGGTGCTCTGCGCGGTAGACCGCTTCTACGGGGAGGTCGTGCAGCACCTGAAGCCCTGGGCCCCGGCCCCGCCGAAGATCAGGGACGAGGAAGCGGGGCCAGACGGCCCCATGGCAGTCGAAGAGATCCTGGGGGCCGCGTCCGCCAGCCCAGTCGAAGAACATGGCCTGAAGGCGGCAGGGCCGGCGCTAGTTACCGTCAGCCCTGGCTAGACGGCGCGCTGCCGCTCACCCGCCGGCCGGGGTGCCGCCGCGGCCGCGTGCGAGAATCGGCGCTATGCCGGAACGATTCGAAGTGCAGCGCGCGATAGCCGCCACCCCGGACGAGATCTTCGCCGTCCTGGCCGACCCCCAGGGGCACGTCGCCATCGACAGCTCCGGCATGCTCATGGCGGCCAGCGGCGACCCGGTAGCCAAAGTCGGCGACACCTTCACGGTGCACATGGACCGCGAGGCGCTCAACGACTACCCGGAGCTCGGCCTGTATGACGTGATCATCGAGATCACCGCGCTCGAGCCCGGCCGGGAGATCGCCTGGACGGTGAAGGGCAACTTCAACCTGAACCACGTGTACGGGTACCGGCTGGAGCCAGCCGACGCGGGCACGCTGGTGACCGCGTACTACGACTGGTCCGCGGTCGACGAGAAGATGAAGGGCATCTTCCCGGTCATACCGGAAAGCGCCCTGCGGGCAACGCTCGGCATCCTGGCCCGCACCGTCGCCCCCGGCAAGCCCCGCCCGGCGTGATCGGCCGGAATAGCCTGGGTTGCCGCGCTCGTTGACACGACATATCGTGAATTTAACGCTGGGTGCGGGAAAAGGGGCAACGAGATGTCGGCATGGGAGATCGCGCGGCGGTCAGGCTGGTCCACGCGGGCGGTGATCGCCGCCGCGGTGCTGGCGCTGCTGCTGGTCGCGGCGGTACCCGCGGCGCTGTTCGCGGGCATCATCTTGATGCTGTTCGGGCACGTCATCGGCGGCCTGGCCCTGTTCGGCGGGTCGATCCTGGCGGCCGGGGCCGGGGTGCTGACGGCGGTGCTGAGCGGCGTGTGGCGGCTGCGCAAGGAGATTCGCCGCAACACGCGCCAGTTCGTGCAGCTCCACCCGGGCGACTACCTCTACAGCTGAGCACCGGCGGCTGAGCCCGAGCGGCACCAGCGCGACGTCCAGGAACATCACTGCCCGTGGCCAGTTGAGCCCCGCCGGGCTGAGCTCGAACACCTTCGACCGGCGGCTGATGACCTTCCCCCGATGATGGGAGCATGCGCCGCCGGCCGCCGGCGAAGCACCACCCGGCTGGGGTGAGTTCACCGCAACAACGACGACCAGGAATATCCCGAACGAGTGCGACTGGCTCGGCTACGCCTTAAGGGGGATCCCTGGCCGGCGGCGGGACGGTACGCTGGCCGAGCGAACCGCGCCGTGTCATCTCCCGGCTGAGGTGGCAGGCAGGAAACTTCGCGCTATGGTATCTGGCGCGGTGCTAACCCGGTCAGAACTAAGTAGACGAATAGCCAACCCTTCTCCCGCCTCGGGAGAGCGCGACTCCCAGACATCAGGAGACAGCCATGGATAGCGGATTCCTCTTCACTTCCGAGTCGGTGACGGAGGGGCACCCGGACAAGATCGCCGACCAGATCTCGGACGCCGTCGTCGACGCGGCGCTGGCCGGAGATCCGTTGTCCCGGGTGGCCTGCGAGACCCTGCTCACCACCGGCCTGATCGTGGTGGCGGGGGAGATCACCACGGACTCGACGATCGACTACGCCGCCGTCGCGCGCCGGGTGGTCAACGAGATCGGCTACGACAACGGCGAGTACTACTTTGACGGCAACGCGGTCGGCGTGATCGTCGCCATGGACCGCCAGTCGCCGGACATCGCCCAGGGCGTTGACACGGCCCACGAGGGCCGGATCGGCGGCTCGGAGGACCCGCTGGACAAGGTCGGGGCGGGCGACCAGGGCATGATGTTCGGCTACGCCACCAACGAGACGCCCGAGCTCATGCCGACCCCGATCATCCTCGCCCACAAGCTGTCAAAGCGGCTGTCGGACGTGCGCCACTCCGGCCTGCTGCCCTACCTCCGGCCGGACGGCAAGACCCAGGTGACGGTCCGCTACGACGACGCGGGCAAGCCGGTCGAGATCGAGAAGGTGCTGATCTCCACCCAGCACCAGGACGGCGTGGAGTCCAAGCTCCCCGAGGCGCTGTGGGAGGAGGTCGTCACCCAGGTGCTGCCCGAGGACCTGTACGACCCGGACCGCCTCAAGGACGAGTTCTACTGCAACCCGACCGGCCGGTTCGTCATCGGCGGCCCGGTCGGCGACACCGGCCTTACCGGCCGGAAGATCATCGTCGACACCTACGGCGGCTTCGCCCGGCACGGCGGCGGCGCGTTCTCCGGCAAGGACCCGTCCAAGGTGGACCGCTCGGCCGCCTACGCCGCCCGGTACGTGGCCAAGAACATCGTCGCGGCCGGCCTGGCTGACCGGGCCGAGGTCCAGGTCGCCTACGCGATCGGCGTCGCCCGTCCGCTGTCGCTGCTGGTGGAGACGTTCGGCACCGAGAAGATCTCCCGCCAGGCGATCGTCGAGCTGGTCAACGAGAACTTCGACCTGCGCCCCGGTGCCATCCTGCGTGACCTCGAGCTGCGCCGCCCGGTCTACCGGCCGACCGCCGCCTACGGTCACTTCGGCCGTGACGGCTTTAGCTGGGAGCGCACCGACAAGGCCGACCAGCTGCGCACCCAGGCCGGGCTCGGCTAGCCGCTGGCCGCGAACAGCCGGGTGACTCCGTGGGGGTCACCCGGCTTTTACGTGGGCACGGCGAAGCGGAACCCCTTGTCAAGCAGCCGGGGAATGACGACCTTGAGCGCCGACACGGTCTGCGCGCGGTTGCCGCCGCCGTCGTGCTCCAGGATGATCGAGCCGCTCTTGGTGGTCTTCATGATGGTGCTGACGATCTCGCTGACCCCGGGCCGGGCCCAGTCGCGGGGATCGACCGACCAGTCCAGCGGGGTGAGCTTCTCGCTCGCGCAGTAGGCGAGCGCCTGCGGCGTCCAGGCGCCGTAGGGCGCGCGGAACATCCGCGGCCGCACCTCGGTCGCCGCCTCGATCGCCTCGGTCGCACGGGTGATCTCCGTCCGCTGCCTGGAGGCACTGAGCGACGTCAGGTTGGCGTGGTCCCAGGTGTGGTTGATGATCGTGTGCCCGGCCGCGGCGACCTCTCTGACGATCGACGGGTAGTAGCTGACGTTCTCGCCGACCATCGAGAACGTCGCCTTGACGTGGTACTTCTCCAGGATGCGGAGCACCTGCGGGGTGTAGACCGGGCTGGGGCCGTCGTCGATGGTCAGCGCGATGACCCGGGGGCCGTCGTCGAGGTAGTAGACCGGGTGCCCGGGGGCGCTGGCATCGGCTACGGCCGCCTTCTTGGCCGTCTTGGCGGGCGCGGGCGACGACGAGCCGACCTGCGGCGCGGCGGTGTGCGTCACCCGCGGGGTGCCCGCCCGGGCGCTGGCCGTTCCCCGGCCCGCCGGCTCGGTCGCGGCCCGCTCGCTGGCCGCCCGCTCGCTGGCCGCCTGCTCACCCGGCTTGCCGCTGGCCGTACTGTGGCCTCCGCCCCGCCCGATCACGGCGGTAAGCCCGACCGCGACGCCCCCGGCCGCCACCACCAGCAGGCGCCGGCGCGGCAGGTTGGGTCCGCGGCCACCCTGGCCTGCCTTGAAATCCGGTGCAACCCTGAAATTCTGCGGCATGTCGGTTGACTCCCTGTACCGGCCGTTCGGCGGCATTTGCCGTCACACATCATGACGGCTGAGGGTGCGAAACGGTTGGAACCGGGCATCGGTGCGCGGGTGTGTCGGTACGATACCGGGCCGGCCGGCCAGCGAAGGGGACAAAGCGGAATATTCCTCCGCCAGCCCTGGCGTCCCCGTAACATGCCCGTTAGCTGCTGCGCGGGCATTCCGCGGCGGCGTGAGGGGAGACGATGAGGGCAGGGGCCGCACGTGCCGTCGCGGTCGCGGCGGTGCTGACGCTGGCCGCGTCGCTGGCGGCGTTGCTGGTGCTGCGCGTCGGCGGTCAGCCGGCGACCGGGCAGCGGTCGACGCCGCGGACAGCCGGCCCGGGCGGCCAGGCGGGCGTCCTGGTGGCCGGACGCCCCGGCGCGCCCGCCACCGCACCCGCGGCGACGGGGCTGGACGGCGACCCGCTGCCGGCTGCCGCCGCCTACGCGGCGGGCCGCGCGGGCAGCGTGCTCGCGGCGGTGTACGACGTCCGGACCGGCCAGTCGTGGCAGCTTGGCGACGGCCGCCCGCAGGCCGAGGCCAGCATCGTCAAGCTGGACATCCTGGAGACGCTGCTCGCCCGGCAGGACGGTGCGACGCTGCCGCCGGGCGACCAGGCGCTGGCCCGGTCGATGATCGAGGACAGCGACAACGACGCCGCCACCAGCCTGTGGGACGCGGCGGGCGGAGCGACCGGGCTTGCCGCCTACAACGGCGCGGCCGGGCTGACCGGGACGACCCCGTCGCAGTGCGTGGACTGCGCCGGGTTCGCCTGGCCGGGCTGGGGACTGACCACGACCCAGCCGCAAGACCAGCTCACCCTGCTGAAGCAGCTCATCGTGCCCGGCCCGCACCCGTTGCTGTCGGACCAGGCCCGGTCCTACGCGCTGTCGCTGATGGAGAACATCGCCCCCGAGCAGCGCTGGGGGGTATCGGGCGGCGTGCCCGCCGGGGTGACGGTCGCGCTCAAGAACGGCTGGCTGCCGCTGGACAGCGCGAACAGCGACTGGCAGGTGAACAGCGTCGGCTGGGTGTCCGGCGCGGGCCGCGACTACCTGATCGCGGTGCTGACCACCGGCAGCCCGTCCGAGCAGTACGGCATCGACACCATCAGCGGCCTGTCCGCTCAGGTCTGGTCCGCGCTGGGCTGACCCGCCGGGCTGAGACCGGGCTGGCCGGCTACAGCTGGCCCGGCTGGTAGCGGGTGAGGCGGTAGCGGGCGGCGACCGGGTTCCAGGCAGTGGTGAACGCCGCCTTGTCCTTCGTCGCGGTGCTGTCGGCGGTGGTGGCGGCCTGGTAGCCCGGGTCGCGGGTGTCGTTGCGGACGCAGCCCTGGGCGATCTCGTCGCCCGCCCACTTGGCGTAGGCCTGGTCGGCGCTGACCGACGCCTGCCAGGCCGCGGTGAGCTGGCTGAGCAGCGCGGCCGGGAGCTTGGCCTGGCCCGGCACGGTCTTCAGCGAGGCGAGCAGCGCCTGCCGGGACGTGGCGGCGGCACTGAACGCCTTCTTGTCGGCGGCCAGGTTGGGACCGCAGGCGGCGACGTCGGTGGCGGCGCCGCCGACCGCGCTGCGATCGGAGACGCTCTTCGCCAGCATCGTCGCTACCTGGGCGGCAGCCTGCTGCTCGGTGCCGGCCGCGGCCGACGGCGCGGCTGTCCCGGCCGAGGGGGTGCCGGCCGGGCTGGACGCGGTTCCGCCCGGCTTGCCGCCGGACGGTGTCGCCGTGCCCGGGCCGCTGCCCGGGCTGGCGGTGCTCGCCGTCGGGTGGCTGAACGGGTGGGTGAGCAAGATCGCCACCACCGCCGCGGCCACCACGCCGAGCAGCAGCAGCACCCAGCGGGCGGCGGAAGAGGCGGGACGGTTCCTGTCATGCCGACGGGGCGGCTGACGGGGCGGATCCGACGGCGGTCCGGCCGGCGGGTAGGGTCCGAACCGCTCCTGACCGAACTGCTGCTCCTGCCCGAGCCGCTCAGGCCCGGGACCGGCCTCCCCGTTGCCGGGCACCAGTTGCGGCGCCTGCTGGTACTGGGTGGGCTGGTAGTGCAGGGCCTGGTCCTGCGGCGGCTGCTGCGGGTACTGCTGCTGCGCCGGCCGGTAGCCGGGGGTCGGCTCCGCGGGCGGGTAACCCGGTGCCTGCGGCGCAGACGGGGATCCCGGTGCGGGGTAGGCCGGCATCGTCGCCTGCGGGGGCCGGTCAGCCTGCGGCGCCCAGGCTGGCTGGGGCGGCCGGGCCGGCCGTGACGGGTAGGCCGGCTGCGGCGACGCGGGCAGGATCCAGTCCGCCCGGGTCGCGTCTGCCCCCGGCGGCTGTGCGGCTGGGGGCGGCGGTGCGGCCGGGGGCGCCGGGGCGGCCGGCAGGGCGGCCCGGATGGCCGGCGGCCGCCGGGGCGGTCCCGCTGGCGCGCCGGGCGGCGCTGATACGGGGGCCGCCAGTGCCGATACCGGCATGGTGGCACCCGCCCCGCCGCGCATTCCGCCCCGCGGCACGGTCCGCTCGTCGAGGCCGAAGTCGTCGGCCGGGCGGCCGCAGACGGCACAGAACTCCGCACCCGCCATCAGCTCGGCCTGGCAACCAGGACACGAGCGGCCCATCCCGTCCATTACGCCATCCCTCGGGCGATGAGGCCCTCGCCAGCTCAGGCCCCGTTTCGATCAGGGTAAGGGCGCTCCCGCCGCCTGCCAAGGCGAACGCCGAAGCCCGGCCCGGCCAGCGGACCTAGATCTGAGACGAGCTGTACGAGGGCAGGCCGTACTTCTTGGCCAGGCTGTTCCATTCCTTGACGAACGCGGCCTTGTCGTTGGTGGCCTTGCTGTCGAACGGGAGCGTCGCGCTGTAGTGCGGGTCCTTGAAGTTGTTCTTCTTGCAGTGCCCGATCCCGTCGGCGGCCCACTTGGCCAGGTCGGAGTCGACGGTGGCGGATGCCTGCCAGGCGCCGGTCAGGTTGGCCAGCATGGCCGCCGACAGCGCCGACCGCCCGGGCAGCCCGGCCAGCTTGCCGAGCAGCGTGCGGCGGTTCGCGGCCGCCTTGTTGAACGTCCTGGCGTCGGCTGACAGGCCCTTGCAGGACTCGACGTTGGTGACCGCCGCGTTCACGTCGGAGTGGTCGGTGCCGCTCTGCGCGAGCAGCGCCGACAGCGCCGACGCGGCCTGGTGCTGGGTCAGCCCGGCGCTGCCGCTCGCGCTCGTGCTCGCGCTCGGCCCCGCGGCCGTGGGGGTGCCGCTGCCCGCGGTGCTCGGCGGGCTGCCCTGGGCGGACAGCAGCAGGGCGGCCACCACGATCACCACCAGCGCCGCCGCGACCGTGATCGGGAGCAGCGGCCCCTTGGGGCGCCGGGCACGGAGCCTGTCAAGCAGCCCGGGCCCGCCGGCCCCGCCCGCGGGACCGCCCGCGCCGCCGGGCAGCGGCATGCCGTCCGGCCCGTACTGCCCGTTGGCGTACTGCCCGTTGGGGTACTGGCCGTTGGGGTACTGGCCGTTGGGGTACGGTGCGCCCGGCGGTGGCGGCTGCTGCTGGCCGTTGGGGTACGGGCCTGCGTATCCGGCCGGCCCGCCTGGCGCCAGCGGGGCGCCCGGCCATGCCTGCGGCGGCCCGGCCGGCCCCTGGGGGTACTGGCCGCCCGGGTACGGGCCGCCCGGGTACTGACCGCCCGGCGGGTACGGGGCGGCCTGCGGGAAGCCGCCGGTCGCCGGGTACTGCCCGCCCGGGTAGCCACCGGGAGCGGCCGCTGGCGGTGGCGGTGGCTGCCAGTCGGCTGGCGACGGCTGCAGGTTGTGGAACAGGCCCTGCGGGCGCAGCATCCGGTCAACGGTGTCGGACACGTCCGAGACCTCGGCCCCGGGAGCCCCAGGGGCACCGGGGTAGCCGCCGGGGGCGGGCGGTCCGGGCGCTGGCGGCCCGCCGGGGGGCGGCGGGTACGGCAGCGGGCTGCCGGACGGCGGCGGAGGCGGGCCGGGCGCGGGCGGCGGCGGCGTCAGCGGGGCCGGCGGCGCGACCGGGGCGGACAGCGGTGACCCGCCGTGCGCCTGGTACCGGTTAAAGGGGCCCGCGGGGGCCTGCATCGAGACCGTTGATTCCTGCGCGACCGGTGCGCCGGGCTGGCCCGCGACCTGATGGCCCCCCACCTGGTGACCACAGCCGCCGCAGAACCGGGTGCCCGGGTCGACCGAGTACCCGCAATTCGGGCACCAGTTATCCATATCAACCATCGTGTCCCTTTCGGGTGTCCCAAGCAGGCTAGTCCCAGGAGCGCACGCTCGCCATCCGAACGGCCTGACGGGCACGGTCAAGGCGGTGACGCCAGCGCGGAGCCCGCACCCGTGGTGAGGAAAATTCAATCGCAACCCGCGGCGGCAGGAGGCCCGCACTGAAAGAATGCGTGGGTATCCGTCGGGTGCTGCCGGAGGTGGGCTGATGCGGGTGGCCAGCGGGATGGCCGGGGCGGCCGCGGTCGCCGGAATCCTGACCGTCGGGCTGCTGGCCGGCCCGGCCGCGCGGGCCTCAGCCGCGCAGGCCGCGGCCGCGCCCGTCGGCGTCCAGTCCCGGCTGGCCGAGCTGGCCGACGCCGCCACCGGCGCCGACCTGTGGTCGCGCTCGTCGGTCACCAAGCGACCGATGGGATCGGTCACCAAGGTGATGACCGCCTACGTCGTCCTCACCACGCCGAAGCTCAATCTCAACCAGGTGATCACCGTGCCGGCCGGCATCACCGCCTACGACGAGGAGTACGACGCGTCCACCGCCGGGCTGCGTCCGGGGGAGCGGCTCACCACCCGGCAACTGCTCTACGCGCTGCTGCTGCCGTCCGGCTGCGACGCCGCCTACACCCTGGCCGCCGCCTACGGTCCGGGCGGAGCCGGGTTCATCGCCAAGATGAACGCCACCGCCAAGAAGCTGGGGATGGCCAAGACCCACTTCAGCGACTTCAGCGGGCTGCCCGACCCGGGTGAGTACACCAACTACTCCACCGCCCACGACCTGATCGGCCTGGGCCAGGCGGCCATGCGGCTGCCGGCCCTGGCCGCGATCGTGGCGACCCGCGGCTACCGGGTGGCGGCGGGCGGCGGCCACCAGGCGCACAGCTGGACCAACCTCGACCCGCTGCTCGGCCGTTACCCGGGCGCGATCGGCATCAAGACCGGGTACACCGCGGCGGCCGGGCAGTGCCTGCTGTTCGCGGCCCGGCGCGGCAGCCGCACGCTGATCGGGGTGGTGCTCGACTCCTCGCCGGTCGACTCGGCCACGCTCAGCGCCGCCGCGGCGGACGCGACCGCGATGCTCAACTGGGGCTTCAGCCTGCGCGCGATCCGGCTCGGTTAGCGCCAGGCGGGGCGGCCGGAGCCAGCCGCACCCGTTCGGACTGATCCTGGGGTTCGGGGGGTGGGGTTACCTCTACCCGGCCGGTGGCCCTGGCCCCGTTGCCTGCTCCGGGCGCTGCTGGTTAGGTGTTCGCAACGGCTGCCGCTGAGTGTCCAGCGGGCCGGGCCTGGGCGGGGGAGCGGACATGAACGTGGCAGTGACCTGGCTGCGGCTTGACGTGCGGCGGCGATGGCGGGCGCTGATCGTGATCGCGCTGCTGGTGGCGCTGACGGCCGGGACGGTGCTGGCGGCGGTCGCGGGGGCGCGCCGCGGGCAGAGCGCGTTCGGCCGGCTGTGGGCGCAGACGCTCCCGGCCACCAGCGCGGTGGTGCCCAACCAGCCCGGCTTCGACTGGTCCAAGGTCGAGCGGCTGCCCGCGGTGAGCGCGGTCGCGCTGTTCGTCGTGTACTACGGCGCCTCGGTCAGCGGCACCGGCGCGGCCGGGCCATTCAGCGGCGGCGGCCTGGCCTTCCCACCCGCCAACACCGCCATGCTGCACACGGTGGAAAAGCCAGTCATCCTCGCCGGGCGGGTATCCAACCCGGCCGCGGCCGACGAGGTGGTGGCCAGCCCGCACTTCATGGCCGCGTACGGGCTGCACGTCGGCGACCCGCTCACCATTCACCTGTCGTCGCCCGAACAGGCCGAGGCCGGCTTCGACGCGTCCACCGGCAAGACCCTCGGCCCGGCTGTCCAGGTGCGCATCGTCGGGGTCATGCGCTCGCCGTTCTGGCTCGACGAGCCGGGCGACACCGGCGACATCATGCCGACCTACGCCTTCGTGCAGAAGTACCGGCCCGACATCATCGGCAACGACCCGGCTAACACCGCCGACTACACCAACGCGCTGATCCGGCTTAAAGGCGGCGAGGAAGCGATACCCGCGTTCAAGGCCGATCTAGCCAAGGCGACCGGCCGGTCCGACATCGACGTGTGGGACAACTGGGCGCAGGTCGGCGGGCCGATCGTCAAGTCCACCGGCTACGAGGCGGCCTGGCTGCTCGCGTTCGGGGTCGCCGCCCTGCTGGCCGCGCTGTTCCTGGTCGGTCAGGCGATCGCCCGGTACGCCACCGGGACCGCCGACGACCTGCGGGTGCTGCAGGCGGTGGGGCTGACCCGGTGGCAGGCGGCGCTCAGCGCCGCCATCGCCCCGGCCCTGGCCGCCTGCGTCGGCGCGACCCTCGGGGTGGCGGGAGCGCTGGTCGCGTCGCTGTGGATGCCGATCGGGCTGGCGTCGCTGACTGAGCCGAGCCCCGGTTTCAACGCCGACTGGCTGGTCCTAGCCCCTGGCTGGGCGATCGCCGTGCTGCTGGTCACCGGCGGCAGCCTATGGCTGACCAGCCGGGCGCTGGCGGCCAGCCCGGGCGGGCACCGCCCCTCGCGGCTCCGCCGTCGCGGCCGCCGCCCGTGCGGCCGGCCTGCCGGTGGCGGCGGTGGTCGGCGCGCGGTTCGCGCTCGAGCCGGGCCGCGGTCGGTCGGCCGTGCCGGTCTTCCCGGCGCTGGCGGGCGCGATCGCGGGGGTACTCGGGGTGCTGGCCGCGTTCACCTTCTCAGCCGGCATCTCGGACGCCATCAACCACCCCGAGCGGTTCGGCACCACCTGGCAGCTTGAGGCTTTCTACGGGGAGAACGGGCAGGACTTCGGGCCTTCGGCCCAGGTCTCCCGGGCGGTGGCGGCCAACCGCGACGTCACCGGGTTCTCCGACCTGCGCATCGCGGGCGCCCAGTCGGGCAGCACCTCGATCGAGAGCTTCACCTACGCGCCGGTCGGCGGGAAGTTCATCACCGTGGTGCTGACGGCCGGCCGCCTGCCGCAGACGGCCGACGAGATCACCCTGGCGCCCACCACCGCCAAGAAGCTGCACGCCGGCATCGGGTCGGTGATCTGGCTGTCCGGCGGCACCAGGCAGAAGATGACCGTGTCCGGGATTGGCTTCGTCCCGGTCGGGCCGCACAACGATTACGACCAGGGCGCCTGGCTCACGCCGGCCGGGTTCGACCAGCTGTTCCGCGGTTCGCACTACGCCTTCAAGTTCCACGCCGCCATCGTCACCGTCCGTCCGGGCGTTAACCTGGACGCCGCCACCAAGAGCGTCAACGCCGCCGCCGCGGGGGTGAAGGGCGGCGCGGCATTCCCGTTCGATCCACCCGGGCCGGCCAGCGCGCTGGGCACGCTTGAAGACCTGCGGGTGCTGCCGACCGCGCTGGCTGCGTTCCTGGCCCTGCTCGCGGTCGGCGCGGTCGGCTACGCGCTGACCACCGCGGTGCGCCGCCGCGGGCAGGAGCTGGCGGTGCTGCGCGCGCTCGGGCTGACCAGCAGACAGGTCCGCCTGGTGATCATTACCCAGGGCACCCTGCTGGCGGTGGCCGGCCTGGCCGCGGGCATCCCGCTCGGCCTGGTGGTCGGCCGCCTGGTGTGGCGGATCGTCGCCGGCTTCACCCCGCTGGCCTACCAGCCGCCGCTGGCCCCGTGGGCGCTGATCCTCATCGCGCCGGCCACGCTGCTGGCCGCGATCCTGCTGACGGTCTGGCCGGGCTGGCGGGCGGCGCGGCTGCGGGCCAGCCAGGTACTGCGCACCGAGTAGCCCCGGACGCGCGATCCCGGATTTATCCGGTTTCCTGAGGCCCCGTCCCGCCGCATACTCAGGGCATGGCGCGGGACACGGACAGCCCTCCTCCCGGGGACAGCACCGCCGGGGAAGCGGATCAGGAAACGGCCGAGCTGACCCAGGCCTACTGGCGGGCCTACGACCAGCGGATGGCCACCGTCAAGTTCAGTGACGTCGCACGCCGGTTCCCGGCCCTGATCGGGCAGGCGCTGCGCCTCGGCTGGTCGGCCAACCGGCGTGACACCGCCGCGACGGTCCTCCTCAACCTGGCGTCGGGCGTGTTCGGCGGGTACGCGCTGTTCGCCACTACCGGGGTGCTTGAGGCGCTGTTCGCGGCCGGGCCGACCCCGCACCGGGTGCGGGCCGCCCTGCCGTCGCTGATCCTGGTCGGGGTGGCGACCGCGGTGCGCTCGGGGGTGGCGACGGCGGCCGGCTGGGCCCAGAGCCGGCTGGAACCGCAGGTGGACCAGGTGGTCGAGGTTCGGTTGTATGACCTGACCAGCCAGGTGGAGCTGGCCGCGTTCGACGACCCGGACTTCCACGACCGCATGCAGCGGGCCCGCGACCGGGGGGCCGGGTCGGCCTCCTCGCTCGTCGACGACATGATCAACTTCCTCACGGCGTTCGCCGGGCTGGCGTCGGCGGCGGTGGTGGTGGGGCTGCTGCAGCCGGTCCTGCTCGCCGTCCTGCTGCTGGCGCAGCTCCCCGGGGCGTGGTCGGCGGTGCGCACCGCCCGGATCAGGTACCTGACCAGGTTCGCGCTGATCGACGCCTACCGGCGCAAGTACATCCTGGCCGAGCTGATCGCCGAGCGCCGTACCGCGGCCGAGCTGCGCTCGTTCACCCTGCGGGCGTTCCTGCTCGGCCGGCTGTCCCGGCTGGCCGCCTACGCGCGTAACGCCGAGCTGAAGGCGGCCCGCCAGCAGACGGTGACCAAGCTGATCGGCAGCTCGCTCGGCGGCCTCGCCACCGCCGGCGTCTACCTGGTGCTGGGCTTGCTGCTGGCGGCCGGGTACCTCGCGCTGTCGGTGGCCGGCACGGCGGTGCTCGCCATCCGGTCGGCGGCGTCCTCACTGCAGCAGCTGATGTACTCGGTCAACAAGACCTACGAGGACGGCCTGTACTTCTCCGACTACCTGACCTTCTGCGAAGACGCGCAGGCGCGCATCCCGGCCCAGGGCACGGCCGATCTGCCCGCCGGGTTCGCGCGGATCGTCGCGTCCGGCGTCACCTTCAGCTACCCGGGGGCGGACGAGCCGTCGCTGCGCGCGGTCTCGGTTGAGATCGGCCGGGGCGAAGTGGTCGCCCTGGTCGGCGAGAACGGGTCGGGCAAGACCACGCTGGCCAAGATCCTGGCCGGGCTGTACCGGCCGCAGGCGGGCAGCGTGCACTGGGACGACGTGTCGATCGCGGACGTGCACGGCGAGCCGCTGCGCGAGCGGATCGCCGTCATCGCCCAGGACCACGGCAACTGGCCGCTGTCGGTGCGGGACAACATCATCATGGGCCGCCTGCTCGATGAGGCGCTGCTGACCGCGGCCAGCGCCGCGTCCGGGGCGGACACGGTGATCGCGGACCTCGCCCGCGGCTACGACACGCTGCTGGCCCGCCAGTTCAAGGACGGTGCGGAGCTGTCCGGCGGTCAGTGGCAGCGGATCGCCGCCGCCCGCGGCTTCTACCGCACCGCGCCGCTGCTGATCATGGACGAGCCGACCGCCGCCCTCGACGCGCGGGCGGAGTACGCGCTGTTCTCCTCGCTGCGGTCGCTCGCGGCCGACCGCACGGTGCTGATCATCACGCACCGGCTGGCGTCGGTCAGGCACGCTGACCGCATCTACGTGCTCGCCCGCGGCCAGGTGATCGAGTCGGGCACGCACGCCGAGCTGCTGGCGCTGGCCGGCCAGTACGCGGAGCTGTACACGCTGCAGGCCTCGCAGTACGACGCCCCGGTCTGACGGTGCGGGGCCGGGCCGGCGGGAAACGTTAGCCAGCGCCAAGCGAAATCGTTAGCGAGCGGTGAACGAGGGGTTATGGGCGGTGTCAGTGGCTGCGGTTAGGGTAGTGGCGTGCGGCACGGGTCGGTGATCCGCGTGGGGTTGAGCACCAGAGATCCGCTATATTCAGACAAATGCGATGGGAAAAGTGAACTTTGCGGGGAAGGCAGCATGGTTAAGGCACGGCGGGCAGCGGCTTGATCACCTTTGATTCGGTGACGAAGCGCTACCCGGACGGGACGGTGGCGGTCGACGCACTCGACCTCGAGGTCCCCGACGGCAAGACGATGGTGCTGGTCGGCCCGAGCGGCTGCGGCAAGACCACGTCGCTGCGCATGATCAACCGGCTCATCGAGCCGACCTCCGGCACCATCGTGGTCAACGGCACCGACATCAGGCAGGGCAACCCGGCCCTGCTGCGCCGCGGCATCGGCTACGTCATCCAGCAGTCCGGGCTGTTCCCGCACCGCACGGTCGAGGACAACATCGCCACCGTCCCGGTGCTCACCGGCTGGACGCGGAAGAAGGCCCGCGACCGCGCCCGGGAACTGCTCACCCTGGTCGGGCTGGACCCGGAGCTGGCCAGGCGCTACCCCCACCAGCTATCCGGCGGGCAGCAGCAGCGCGTCGGGGTGGCCCGCGCGCTGGCGGCCGACCCGCCCGTGCTGCTGATGGACGAGCCGTTCAGCGCGGTCGACCCGGTGGTCCGCGCCTCGCTGCAGGACCAGCTGCTGTCCCTGCAGGCCGAGCTGCGCAAGACGATCGTGCTGGTCACCCACGACATCGAAGAGGCCATCAAGGTCGGTGACCTGGTGGCGCTGTTCCGGCCGCACGGCAAGCTGGCCCAGCTCTCCCCGCCGGCTGAGCTGCTGGCCGCGCCCGCCGACGACTACGTGGCCGGCTTCGTCGGCTTCGACCGGGGGATCAGGCGGCTGTCGTTCGTGGGCACCGGGGGACTTGAGCTCAACGCGGGCCCGGTGCGGCCGGCTGACACTACCGTCGCCGCCGCGCGGGCAGCGGGCGAGCCGTGGATCCTGGTCACCGAGCCCGGCGACGGCCGACCGCGCGGCTGGGTGAGCACCGCCCGGCTAGAGGCGCTGGCGGGCGACACCGCGCTGGCCGACGCGCCCTTCGAGGCGGGCGGTCACTCGTTCACCGTCGGCACCGACTCGATGCGGGCCGCGCTCGACGCGGCGGTGCTGTCCCCGGCCGGGCAGGCGGTCGCGGTGGACGAGTCCGGCCGGGTGGCCGGCGTCGCCAGCTTCGACCAGCTGCGGGCCGCGATCCAGGCGGCGGAAGGCGAGCGGCAGCAGGCGGGGTCGCGGCCGCCCGGGCCGCAACCGGCGGAGCCGCAACCGTGATGTGGTCCTGGATCCCCCAGAACGGTTCGCTTATCTGGAACCTGACCTGGGAGAACGCCAAGCTCGGTGTCCTCCCGGCGCTGTACGGGCTGATCATCTCGCTGCCGCTGGGCTTCGTCGCCGCCCGCTGGCGGTGGGTCTTCCCGCCGATGCTGGCGGTGGTCAACATCCTCTACGCGGTCCCGTCGCTGGCGCTGTTCATCGCGCTGATCCCGGCCTTCGGGCTGACCGACACCACCGTGAGCATCGCCCTCACCGTTTTCTCGCTCTGCGTCATCCTGCCCAACGTGGTGGCCGGGCTGCAGGGAGTTCCGTCCGCGGTCAAGCAGGCGGCCACCGCGATGGGCTACGGCCCGGCCCGCCGGCTGGTCACCGTGGAGCTGCCGCTGGCGGTCCCGGTGATCATCGCCGGGCTGCGCATCGGCGTGGTGTCCGGCATCAGCCTGGCCAGCGTCGGGCAGCTGATCGGGGTGTCCAGCCTCGGCTACCTTTTTACCGACGGCCTGCAGCGGTCCTTCCCGACCGAGATCTGGGTCGGGCTCTTCCTGGTCATCGTGCTCGCCCTGGTCTGCGACCTGATCCTGGTCGTGGTCCGGCGGGTGCTGACTCCCTGGGCGGTCCGCTGATGAGGGGGAACCCGGGATGAGCTTCTTCTATTACGCGTGGGACTGGATCACCACCGCCGCCAACTGGCACGGCTCGGGCTCCATCCCGCAGCAACTGCTCGCGCACCTCGGCTACAGCGCGCTGCCCCTGCTGATCGCCGCGGTCATCGCCGTCCCGGCGGGCGTGCTGATCGGGCACCAGGGCGGCAAGGCCGCCAACGTGGTGATCAACGTGGCCAACGCCTGGCGCGCCATTCCCACCCTGGGCCTGCTCACCCTGCTGGCGGTGTTCCTCGGCTTCTCGCCCCTCACCTGGCTGCTGCCGCTGGTGGTGCTGGCCATCCCGCCGATCCTCATCAACTCCTGCGAGGGCGTGGCCGGGGTCGATCCCGGGGTCAAGGACGCCGCCGTCGGCGTCGGGATGACCCCGGTCCAGCAGATCATCCGGGTCGAGGTGCCGATCGCGCTGCCGCTGATCCTGGTCGGCCTGCGCACCTCGGCGATCTTCGTGGTGGCGACCGCGACCATCGCCGCCTACATCGGCCTGGGCGGCCTCGGCCGGTTCATCGTCGACGGCCTCGACAGCAGCGAGTACGGACCGGTAGCGGGCGGCGCGCTGCTGGTGGTCCTCCTCGCCATCATCGTGCTCGCGCTTTTCTCCGGCCTTTCCAGGCTGGTCATCCCGGCAGGCCTGCGCCAGCAGGCCAAGGCCGAATAACAACCCACGGAGGGAAACCACAATGACGTTCCGGATCTCCGCGACCAGCGGGGTCGCCGCGCTCGCGGTCATCGGCCTAGCCGCCCTGACCGCCTGCTCCAGCAGCAGCAGCTCCTCGAGCACGGCCCCCGCCGCCAGCGGCTCGGCGTCGAGCTCGAGCGCCGGGTCCAACCCGCTGTCGGGCGGCAGCGGCGGCTCGGGCACGGTGGTGATCGGCTCGGCTAACTTCCCCGAGAACGAGGTCCTGGCCGAGGTCTACGCGCTGGCCCTGCAGAAGGCCGGGGTGAAGGTCAGCACCAAGCTGAACATCGGTAGCCGCGAGGTCTACTACCCGCAGGTGGAGAAGGGCGCCATCACCATCATCCCCGAGTACAACGGCACCCTGCTCACGGTCGAGGTCGACAAGACCTCCACCGCCAAGACCACCAGCGCGGTGGACGCCGACCTGGCCGCCAAGCTGCCGTCCTCGCTGGCCGTGCTGAACTCGGCACCCGCTCAGGACAGTGACTCGATCACGGTCACCCAGGCGACCGCGGCCAAGTACAAGCTCACGTCGATCGCCGACCTGAAGTCGGTCGCGTCGCAGTTCGTGCTGGGCGGCCCGCCGGAGTTCAAGACCCGCACCGACGGCATCGCCGGCCTGAAGGCCACCTACGGGCTGACGTTCAAGAGCTTCGACCCGCTCGACACCTCGGGCCCGATCACCCTGTCCGCCCTCACCAGCGGCAAGGTGCAGGCGGCGGACGTGTTCACCACCACCCCGCAGATCACCACCGACAAGCTGGTCTCGCTGACCGACCCGAAGTTCAACTTCGCCGCCCAGAACGTCATCCCGCTGGTCTACAAGCCGGCGCTGACCTCCACCATCAGCAGCACGCTGAACGCGGTGTCGGCCAAGCTGACCACGGCCGCCCTGCTCCAGCTGGACACCAAGGTCATCACCGACAAGGAGAACTACACCACCGCCGCCCAGGACTGGCTGACCTCGGTCGGCCTCGGCTAAGACGGGCCGGCCGCGGGCTGGCCGGGCTCGTGCCCGGCCAGCCCGTGACCACCGGCGATCATTCCGAACGGTTGCCGCTGACTCCGGCTGGGCTGACTGCAGCCGGGCGGCCTCATCCCATCCCGCGCGACATCCCATATCCTGGGCCGGTCACCAGCAGTCACAGGCGGCGAAGGAGGCCCGGTGGTCGAGATCAAGACGGCGGCGGAGATCGATGCGATCGGAGCCGCCGGGCGCGTAGTCGCCGACATCCTCGCGGCGGCCCGCGCGGTCGCCGCGCCGGGCGTCGCCCTGAAGGAGCTCGACGCGGCCGCGCGCGACGTGCTTGACCAGGCGGGCGCGACCTCTCCGTTCCTCAACTACCACCCGGGCTTCGCCCCGATCCCGTATCCGGCGGTGATCTGCACCTCGGTGAACGACGCGGCGCTGCACGGCATCCCCGGCGACTACCGGCTGCGCGACGGCGACCTGCTCAGCGTGGACGCCGGCGCGACCCTGGACGGCTGGGTGGGCGACGCCGCCGTCTCGTTCAGCATCGGGACGCCCGCCGACGGCGACACCGACCTGGTCACCACTACCGAGGCGGCGCTGGCGGCCGGGATCGCGGCCGCCCGGCCCGGTGGCCGACTGGGTGACATCTCCGCTGCCATCGGCACGGTCGGCAAGGCCGGCGGCTACGGCATCTCCACCGACCTCGGCGGGCACGGCGTCGGCCGGACCATGCACGAGGACCCGCACATCCCCAACCGGGGCAAGGCGGGCCGCGGCCTGCGGCTGGTCCCCGGCCTGGTGCTGGCGATCGAGCCGTGGTTTATCGCCGGCGGCGACGACGGCATCTACCTGGACGAGGACGGGTGGACGATCCGCACCGCCGACGGCACCCGGGCCGCCCACGCCGAGCACACCATCGCCATCACCGCCGACGGCCCGGTCATCCTCACCGCAGCCGGATGACCGGCGGCCAGCGCCGCCGGCCCGGGTAGGGCCCGTGACGGTCGGCTGAATGGTGTCAGGGGGACGCCGGATCTTGCGTTCGCAGCGCGCTCCAGCCGAGCCGCCCGCTGACGCCTTCCAGCTTGTCTCCCACGACGAGGCCTTCGCCGGAGATGACGAAGCTGTTGAGCGTCATCTTGTGCGCTCCGCTCCGCAGCTTGACGATGTTGATCGCGCGGCCAAGCGTGGACTGTTCCTCGATGTAGCGCAGGTCGATGACGCTGTCGAACAGGAACATGAGCCCTTCCAGTGACTGAGCGGTAATCCCGCTGGCTGTTGTCTCGCTGGTGGCCAGGAAGGAGACGTTGGCGGCGCGGACAAGGCCGACCAGGGCGCGCATGTAAGCGGGGAAACGGCTCCATTCCCGGTCGGCGAGCACCAGTTCGGCCAGGCTGTCGACGGCGACGCGGGCAATCGGGAACTCGGCCAGGTTCGACCGTACGGCATTCGCCAGCACGTCCAGGTCAAGGTCGCCCATCGAGACGTGAGCGATCGTGAGCTGCCCCGAGGCCCGAGCGGCCGCGAGGTCCCAGCCGAAGGCCGCGCCCATGTCGATGAGGTGGTCGACGGTGTCCTGGAACGTGACGTACAGGCAGTGCTGGCCCTCAGCCAGCCCCTGGGCGATCCAGCCCATGGCCAGGGTTGTCTTGCCCACCCCCGAAGGGCCCATGACCAGGGTGGCATCGCCTCGCCTCATTCCGCTGGGCATCAGCTCGTCCAGGCCAGGGATCCCGCTGCGGATCCGGCCGTAGGTCTGTTTCACGATGGCTGGGGAGTGGGTCTCGATCCGGGGGAACACCCGGATGCCGCCGGCGCTGATCTGGAAGGTGTGCTTGCCCGGCACCTGATTCCCGCCGCGCATCTTCACGACCCGCAGCGACCGGCGGTCGATGGGCTCGCGAACCTGGTACTCAAGCTGGATGACGCCGTCAGCCAGGGAGAACTCGATATTGTTGCCAACCTCCTGCGGTGTGTACTCGCCGACAAGCAGCAGCACGGCGTCGGTTTCGGCGAACGTGGCGTTCAGGTCGTAGAGGGCGCCGCGCAGCTCGCTCTCATCGGCACGGTCGCTCAGCATCGCGGCGCTGTCCAGGACGACGATCGCCGGCTCCTCCTCCAGCGTTTTCCGCACGATCTCCGAGACCAGGGGCTTAAGGCCGCCCCGGCGGTCGGGCCGCAGGAAGTCACCGAGGTGGATCTGCTCGACCCGGGAGGTCAGGGAACCGGCATCAAAGAAGGTGAACGGCTCCAGGTGCCGGATGAGCTTGGTGTGCGGCTCGGACGCGGTTGTGTAGTAGACGCTCTTGTGCTCAGCGGTCCCTACCGCGAAGCACACCTGGTTGGCCAGTATCGTCTTGCCGGTGCCCGGCGCACCAGCCAGCACGATGACCGCGCCCGGCTGCAGCCCGCCGTCGAGCACCAGGTCCAGCCCGGCGACGCCGGTGTTGATCCGCTTCACCACCACGGGAACCCCTTCATCTCTGCAACAAGGCGTCGGCAACTACCGCCAGGTGACGCCAGGCGTACGGCTTGGCGACGACCGCGTCCGCGCCCTTCGCAAGATCTGGATGACTGCTTGCGGCCAAGATCGGAATGCCTGCCGTGGCGGGTTCTGACCGCAGCCGCCGGATGAGCTCGGCACCATCCATGACCGGCATCATCATGTCGGTCACGACCAGATCGGGTCGCGAATCGGCCACCGACCGCAATGCGGCGGCCCCGTCGGCGGCATCGGCGACCTCGTGCCCCGCCCGCTCGAAGGTCCGCCGGAGCAAGAGCCGGTGAGCCGGCTCGTCGTCGACGACCAGGATCTTGGCCACCCGAGCGCCGCCCCCTTCACGTCCGCTACTCAATGTATCTTGAAGAACACCGAAAGTATTATGCATCGGGCGTGAACGAGCACGCCGCCCTTGCCTAACGCGAGGCGGCCGTAATGCTGGAGCACCCGGTCGGCGGCGCGGAACAGCGCTGGATGCCGCCGGACATGACGGCGTGCCACCTCCGTGGCGGCCGTACGCATCCGGTGCGCGCCGCCGGACAGTGGTCCCCGGGCCACGATGCCCGCGGTGATGAACTGGTCATGGTTCTTCAGCGTCTGCTTGTAACGTTCCGGCCCGCTTCCCAGGTCGATCAGGTGAACGCCGGCGGCGGCCGCCTCCTCGATCGTGCGCATGTGCTCGAGGAGTCCGGGTGACCGCCTGCCATAGCGCACGTCGTAGGCGCAGAACCACTCCGAGAGCAGGCTGCCGGAACGAAGGCAAAACCGTGCGGCTACCGGCGTCTCGCCCGCGTAGAGGACGGACAGCAGGACGCTGACATGGTCACTAGGAGAGGTAAAGAGCCGGTCGAGCAGGTCGACGATCCAGGGGCGGCCGAAGATGTTGGCCGTTCCGTTGCGAAGGAACTGCGCGGATTTCCAGTCAATCAGCCGGCGCAGTGCTTCCCTGTCGTGAGAATCAAGCACGAAACGGAGTTCGCCCGCTTCGTTCTGGAGCTTCAGCGCCTTGCGGGCCAGGTCCTTGCAAAATCGTGGGGATGTTATTCTGAGCTTGTCCTGGTACGCGTCAAACCCGACGGCCAGGTCTATGACCGGTGACGGGGTCATGGTCGCCTGGTAGGGCTCGAAGGGCCACTGGCCAACGACCAGGCTGTCGAACTGCCAGGTTGACAACCGGCAGGCCCGCAGCAGTGCCCGCGGATCCCATTCTACCGTCGGCGCGTGAACGAGGCCCTGGCAGTTGTTCAGGCCGGCGCCGATGGCCACGCCGACGCCGAGCCGACGTCGCTCGAATGGGAAAAACCCTACCGGTTTCTGTTCATCGGACAGCACCGCGACCCTGGCGCCGGGGCGGAATGCTCCGACCGCCAGCGTGAACTCAGGGGACAGGAATGGGCTGCCCAGATAGTCCGTTTGATGCTGCATCGAGCGCCAAGCGGAAATCTCGTCGGGGCCAAGTTCGTGTGGTATCACTACCGAAATCTGCATCAGTCATCCTCCTTCGTTTTCAACGCTCAGGAGCATACAAGAGGGTTCGCCCGCGCAGTTTCCTTGGCGCGGCCGAAATTCATATTTTCAAAAATTTCAGATGCCTCAAGCAGGGTGTGCCGGTCGGGCAACGAGCTGCCCCACCCGGATTAGCAGAGATGCTTCCGTGAACGGCTTTTCCAGCAGGTTTACGCTTGCTTCTACCCCGCCCTGGGTATGCGCCAGCCCCTGCGTGTAGCCCGACATGAAAAGGACCTTGATGCTTGGGCGCATGGCGAGAATCCGCCCGGCGGCTTCTTTTCCCGGCATTTGCGGCATGATGACATCGGCCAGCAGCACACTGATCTCATCCGGGTAGTGAGTGACGATGTCGATGGCCTCTTGGCCGCTGGCGGCGGCGAGCACGTGATAGCCGGCCCGGGAAAGGATCCGGTGCGTCACGTCCCTCATCGCGGGCTCGTCCTCGATGATCAGAACGGTCTCGCCCGCACCCCTGGCTGGCTTCTGCTCCGCGGCTGGCGCTGTCCGGACCTCCTGGGCGCTCAGCCGGCAGCACGATGGTGAAGGTGGTTCCGGCGCCGGGCTCTGACTGGATCTGCACATTGCCGCCGGCCTGGGTGACGATCCCGTACACGGTGGCCAGTCCGAGGCCGGTCCCCTTGCCCTTGGGCTTGGTGGTGAAGAACGGTTCGAACGCGCGGTCGATGACTTCCCTGCTCATCCCGGTGCCCGTGTCACTCACCCGGATGGACGCATACCGGCCAGGTGGCAGTCCCGCCCAGCTAGCCGCGAGTGATTCGCCGAGGTCGGCGCTCGTGGTCTCGATCGTCAGCGTCCCGCCGGCCGGCATGGCATCGCGAGCGTTGACGGCCAGGTTGACCAGGACCTGCTCGATCTGGCTCGGGTCGGCCAGCACCGTGCACAGCTCCGGGTTCAGCTCTGTCTTCAGCTCCACCTGCTCGCCCAGGGTGCGCACGAGCAGGTTCTCGACCTTCGCGATGATCTCGTTGATGTTCAGCGGCCTCGGCTGCACGACATCGCGCCGGGCGAAAGCCAGGAGCTGCCGGGTGAGTTCCGCCGCGCGTGCGGTGGCCAGCTGGATCTGCGTGACATCATGACGCACCGCCTGCCAGTCGGCCTGCGCGGCGTCCTTGGCCACTTCTTCGCTGACGAACTCGGCGTAGTTCGTGATGACAGCCAGCAGGTTGTTGAAATCGTGGGCTACCCCGCCGGCCAACTGGCCCAGGCTTTCCAGCCGCTGCGACTGCTTGAGCTGCTGTTCCAGCTTGTCGGTCGTGGCCTGGCCTTTCAGCCGCTCGCTCGCGGCCCGCAGCTTCAGCTGCTCGGTCACGTCGCGAACCGCGACGATAACGAGCGGACCGTCGCCGGTGCTGACCGCCGACAGTGAGATCTCGGCCGGGAACGTGCTGCCGTCGCGGCGGCGGCCGGCCAGCTCTAGCTGAGCGCTGACCGGCCGCGGCCCGGGGGCCCTCAGGTCGTCGCCGCGGAAGGCCGGGTACCCCGGTCGCGCGGCCTCCGGGACCAGCAGCTCCACCGGCTGACCCACCAGCTCGGCCCGCCCGTACCCGAACAGGCGCTCCGCCTGAGCGTTCACCAGCGCGATCCGTCCGTCGCCAGCGACGCACACCATCGCGTCCGGTGCTCCCTCGAAGAGGCCGGCGAACCAGTGCTCATTGACCGGCAATGCAGCTCCCCCTGTTGGCATTGCGAGCCGGGCAAGGCGGCGGCCGCTGGCTGGTGGGTCCCCCGGCCCCGTCCCTATGGACCGCGTCTGGCGCGGAGCGATGCGGTCACCGGGGTATTTCCATCCGGATCCGTAGGTGGCGGCCGTGCACGGCCAGGTCCGCACCCCCCTGCGCCACCGCGGCCAGGCTGCGGAGCGACGCCGTGGCCGTCTTCATGTCGCCGGGCGCCAGATCGCCGTCGGACAGGAAGGTCATGTTCAGCTCGAGGAAGATCAGGTCGCTGTCCGCCTGCACCGCGGCGAGCGCTTGCGACGGCACTGGCTCTTGCTGGCCGAGCAGGCCGGCCACGATGAGTTCGATGATGTCGGCCACGAGCTGGATCTCGGCTTCGGGCAGCCCGGCCGCGCCCGCGCCCGCGTCGACCGAGAGCGGGCGGTCAAGGAGCCAGCCGGTCCGCTGCCTGAGCAACGCGGCCAGGCCGGATGATGCGCGTGGAAAGGGCTGCAGCTCGTCCTGGACGTCGCGCATCGACCGGCTGGCCGCGTCTACCTGCCGTGCCACGCCGCTCAGCTCAGCTTGCTGCGCTGAGCCCGACGCCCGGCGTGCCTCGGCCAGGCAGAGAGGCGCGGCCGCAAGCTCCTGGATCGGGCCGTCATGGAGCAAGCCCGCCAGGTGGCTGCGTTCCCTGGCCCGCAGCCGGCGCACCAGGCCGAGCAGCAGGGGCAGTGAGGCTGCCGTCTCGTGAGCGCCGTCCTCGACCACGGGCCGCGGCCCAGGGAACCGGATGCTGTCCTCGGTCATGCCCGCCTCGCCCTCCTGCCGTGCCGCCCGCCGGACCATGCTCAGTAACACTCAATAATCACGATGTCACCTATAGTAATACTTGGTGGCCGGCGGCCCGCCTTGCCGGGGAGCGACAAAATCTAGCTGCGGTCCGTTGCCGGCCGTGGCGGGCCGAACGGGAGGAGCGGACACGCACATGAGCGAGCGCGCGCCGGTGCCGGGCCAGATCACCGTTTTCCTCGTCGACGACCACGAGATCTTCCGCCGCGGTATCGCGGCCCTGCTCGCCCATGAGCCGGACATCGAGGTGGTCGGGGAAGCGGGAACCGCGGCGGCAGCCCTCGGCCAGCTTCCCGGGTTGCGACCGGACGTGGTGGTACTCGACGTGCGGCTGCCCGACGAAGACGGCATCACGGTTTGCCGGGAGATCAGCTCCGCCCTGCCTGGCACCGCTTGCCTGATGCTCACTGGCTACGAGGACGACCAGGCGCTTCTCGGCGCGATCATGGCCGGTGCCGCGGGCTACGTGTCAAAGCAGACGTGCGGCAGCGACCTGGTCAGCGCGCTGCGTGCGGTCGCTTCCGGCCAGTCGGTACTCGACCCGCAAGCTGCCCGCCAGATCATGGCCCGGTTGCGCAGCCGGCCCCCGCGCCCGGACCCGGTGGCGAAGCTGTCCGCGCAGGAAAAGCGGGTGCTCGAGCTGATCAGCGAGGGGCTGACCAACCGCCAGATCGCGCAGCGGATGTTCCTGGCGGAGACGACGGTGAAGAATTACGTGTCTTCCCTGCTGTCCAAGCTCGGCCTGCAGCGCCGTTCTCAGGCTGCCGCCTTCGCCGTGCGCGAGGCCGAAGGGCGCGACGAGGACGCGAGCTAAGGCGACCGCCGGCGCCGCCTTGCGTTCATGCTCTTACGGGCCTGCACCAAGACCTCCCTTGACCCCCGGTCTCGCCGATCGCCGCGCCGTCTCGCAGCCTGCAGGCGACCGGAATTCGCGCGTGCTCGGGCCCGGGCCGAAATACCCAGGCTGAATTACCCAGGCTGAATTACCCAGGCCGAAATACCCGGGCCAAATGACTGGGTCGAATGACCTATTTGGTTCAGGTAGGGCTCCTCTAGTGCGCATCCCCAAAAATACGGAGAGTGGTGAGTACATAACAACGAGCTATCTCTTATTAAGAAGAAAAAGCCGTGACTTCTCAGTCGAACTCCAGCAGGAAAACCAGTGAAGCGCCCGCACGGGCGCGCCGCCCCGGCCGGCGGGTGGCGAACGTCCTCACGGCTAGCGTGACGGCCCTGGCCCTGGCCTGCCTGGCCTTAACGCTCTCATTCTCCGCGCACGCCGCGACCGCCCCTTCGTCGCCGGTGTGGGGGACCCTGGACAGTCAGCCCAGCCACGCCGCGTCCGAGGCCGCGGCCGGGGTCAAGTCGGCCATGTTCGAGTTCAACTGGGCCAGCTTTGAACCGTCCCAGAACGTTTTCAGTTCCTCCTACCTGGCCGACATGCGGTCCGAGCTAGCGGCCTACCAGGCTGCGGGCGACAAAGTCACCCTGGGCCTGGGGACGCACAACCCGCCCTCCTGGGTTCTCTCCCTGGCCAACGGCAAGTACGTCGACCAGCAGGGCAACAGCTCAACCGAAGCCGACTGGGTGTACAGCGCCGCGGTCCGCGGTGCCGGCGCCACCTACTTCAAGCAGATTGCCGCGGACTTCCCGCTGAGCGACTTCTACGCGATCCGGCTGACCTCGGGCGGCGACGCCGAGATGCTGTACCCCGGCGGGGGCGGCTACTGGGCCTTCAACCCCTCCGCGCTGACCGGCAAGGGGCTGCCCGTCGGGATGACGGCCAACCCCTTCCCCAACTGGAAGCCGGGCACCGCGGGCCTGACCCAGGCGCAGGTTAGCCAGTGGGTGAACTGGTACGTCGGCGGCCTGGACAACGTGAGCAACTGGCAGATGTCTCACCTGAATGGGCTCGGCTTCACCGGCTACTACGAGACGGTAACCCCGGGGTCGGGCACCCGGCCCGACGGCCTGGCCCGGACCATGGCGGCGAATCTGTCGAATGACGGGACCACCGGCGTCGGCGCCGTCTGGGACCGCTACTACGCTCAGTTGCCGAACAAGGCGCGGGTCATCGCCTACATCTCCTCCGTCGCCGACCAATCCGGCGGTAACGACCTCTGCGCGGCTGGCGACGATGTCCTGCCGCTGACCAGTGCCTCGATGGACTCCTGGTCAGCGACTCGCTGGATCAGCCGGATCGCGGTCGCCAACAATCTGCTGATCGGCGGTGAGAACCCTGGCTACGGGCTGCCTGCGAGCTTGAATTCCTTCTACACCGACACCTCCGCCACCGGCATGATGGCCACCGCCGTCAAGCAGGCCAACGCGTGCCACCTTGCGGTCTTCTACTGGGCCCACGATGTTCACCTGTGGGACGGCACCCTGCCCTTCACGCTCTACGCCAACGACATCAGCAGCGGCACGTAGACCTGCCGCCCTCCTGTGCCCTCCCCGGTCATCCGCCGGGGAGGGCACTGTCATGGACGGCGCCCGTTCAACCCATGAGTACTGTCAGTAACTGCTAGGCTTCATATCGTGATGTCATTCGCGCCGCTGGCACCGCTGCCCGCCGCCGTCCCCGTAAGCTAGCGGCCATCTCCCGGAACACCAGGCCACTGTTCGCGGCGGGGCTGGCGGTGGCCGTGCTCCTGGCCCTGTGCCTGCACGGTTGCGGCGGGACCACCGCCCCGCAGTCGGTCACCTTCGGCACCCTGGACACCCAGGCGGGCACCGCGGCGACCGAGGAGCGGGCAGGGGTCACCATGAGCATGCTCGAGCTCAACTGGGCGAGCTTCGAGCCCCGGCCGGGTGTCGTCTCCGGTTCCTACCTGGCCACCATGAAGTCCGAGCTGGCGGCCTACCACCAGGCTGGACAGCGCGTTACCCTCGGCCTCGGCCTGCAGGACACCCCGGCCTGGGTCTTCAAGCTGGCCGACAGCACTTATACCGATCAGGACGGCAAAACCTCCGCCGAGGCGGACTTCGTATTCAGCCAGGCCGTCCGCTCCGCCGCCACCGCCTACCTGTCCCTGGTCGCCGCCAGCCTGCCGCTGTCCGGATTCTGGGCCATCCGGCTCACCTCTGGCGGCAACGGCGAGATGCTTTACCCGGGTGGCGGCACTTACTGGGCCTTCAACCAGGCCGCCCTGACTGGCGCCGGGCTCGCGTCCGGCATGACCCCCAACCCTGACCCGGATTGGCGGCCCGGCCGGCCGGGCCTGACCCAGGCGCAGATCGCCCAGTGGGTGAACTGGTACGTCGGCGGCCTGGACAACGTCACCAACTGGCAGATGTCAACCCTGTCCGGGCTCGGCTTCACGGGCTACTACGAGACGGTGACCCCGGGGTCGGGCACCCGGCCCGACATCCTGGCCCGGACCATGGAGGCGAATCTGCCTAACGACGGGACCACCGGCGTCGGCGCCGTCTGGGACCGCTACTACGCCCAGTTGCCGAACAAGGCGCAGGTCATCGCCTACATCTCCTCCGTCGCCGACGGATCGGGGGGCAACGACTCCTGCCAGCCGGGAGACTCGTCGGTGTCCCTGACCGACGCCATCATGGACTCCTGGTCCGCCACCCGCTGGATCAGCCGGATCGCCCGCCAGTACGGACTGCCCGTCGCTGGCGAGAACCCTGGTTACGACATGCCCGTCAGCCTGAATTCCTTCTACCAGAACACCGCCGCTACCGGCATGATGACCACCGCGGTCCGGCAAGCCCGCTCGTGCGCCTTCACCGCCTTCTACTGGGCCCACGACGCCCAGTTGTGGGATGGCACCATCCCCTTCTCCGAGTACGCCCGGACAATCAGCCGGGGCGTACAGCACTGAGATGACGACTGACCGGCTAACGCGGCTGATCCGCGACATGGAAGGCACGGCCGCGGCCGTGCTGGTGCTGTCCCCGCATCTCGATGACGCCGTGTTGTCCTGCGGTGCCCTGCTGGCCCGGCTCGCGGGCCAGCAGCCCATCACGGTGGCGACCGTGTTCACCGCGGCCGCGCCGCCGCCGTGGTCCCTGCCCGCCCGCAGGCACCTGCGCGCGCTCGGCGTACCCGACGCCGACGATTGCTTCGCGCAGCGGCGGGCTGAGGACCGGGACGTACTCGCCGGAATCGGTGCCGTCCCGGTCCACCTGGGGTTCCGGGACGCCCTGTTCCGCCGGGGGCGGGTGGGGCCGGCCTACCCGACCTTCCGCTTCGATGCGGCCCGCGGCCGGGTCGCCTCCTGCGACGCGGAGCTGGCCGCCAGGGTGAGCGCCCGGATAGCCGAGCTGGCCCGGGCCCGTGCGGCCGGGGTGGTCCTCGCCCCGCTCGGCGTCGGCCGCCACGTTGACCACCTGATTACCCGCCGGGCCGCCCGCGAGCTGGCGGGAGGGGTCCCCGTCGTGTATTACAGCGACTTCCCTTACTCCGAGACGGCCGCGCCTGAGCCGGCCTTCGTCCGGCAGGCGCGCCTGCTCCCGCATCCGTGGCTCTCCGGCCGGGCCGAGAACGCGAGCCGGATCGCCGGGTACCGGACCCAGTTCGCCGGGTTGTTCCCCGACGGCACGGTGCCGACCCGCCCGGAGACCTACTGGATCGCCGCGAACGACTCGGCGACCGACGCGTAGCTCTCCCCGGCCGACGCGGCGCTGAAGCGCTGCGCGTCCTCGGCGTTGACCTCGGCTATCACCGCCCGGGTGGCGACCGGGGCCAGCCGGCGCAGCGCGTCGGCATAATGCGACGGATCGTGACCGGCGACCACCGCGCCGTTACGGCCGTCGGTCACGATTCCCGCCCCGATGGAGTCGGAGACAATGACCGGCAGCCCGGCGGCCATGGCCTCGATGATGACCAGCCCGAAGCTTTCGTAACGGGTCGGGAAGATGAACAGGTCGGCGTCGCGGTAGACGTCGGCCATCTGCTCCGGGGGAACGACGCTGAGCCAGTCCACCCAGTCAGGCCCCTTCCGGGCCGGGATCCCGGCGACCCGCAGCCGCAGCTCGGGCAGGTCCGCCCGGGCCTGCGCCACGGCGGCGATGGCCACGTCGAGGCCCTTTCCGTAACCGGTCTGGCCCACCCAGAGCGCGTTCAGCCCCGTCCCCGCACTGGCTTTGCGCGCGGCCTGGGCCAGCCGGGCCAGGATCGCGGGGTCAAGCGCGTTCTCGATGACGGTGACGGGGGCGCTGAGGGCGTAGCGGGAGCGGAGGCAGTCTTCCACCAGCGAGTGCACGGCGACATGTCCGTCCGCGAACAGGGCGCGCCGCTCTCCGGCCGTCCGCAGCCAGGCCAGCATCGGAGTCAGCGGGTGCCCTGGCCGGCGCAGGCGCAGGCACGGCACCGGGCCGGCGCCGTGCCACACCGCGATGAGCGGCGGGGCCCCTCGCCGCCTGCGCAGCAGGCGGATCCCCCACAGGCACTCGGGTGAGTGCACGAAGATGACATCCGCGGTGCTACCGCGCAGCTGCCAGCCAAGCCGGAGGCTAGCCATCAGGTCGGACACCCCGACCATCCCCCCGATCCTGCTGCCTGCCCGGAAGGCCGAGATGACGCCCACCCGCCAGCCAGGACGGACCCGCGCCAGCTCATTGACCAGACTCGCGACGACACGCTCCACCCCGCCGATCTCATGGGGAGCGCGCCTGGTCACCATGGTCAGGGTGAGCGGTCGGCCCGGCCGGCCCGCAGCCTCGCTCGGGGCGGCGGCCGAGGTCTCGGCTTGAGATGTCACCTTGCTGCTCCTTCGTGTTGTCTGGTCACCATGGATCCAGCACCGCTGCGGCGTAAGGATTGCTGGTCAGGACCTGACCGGCCGGATGGAGCGCTGAGGCAAGCTCCCGCAGGGCCAGCCGCTGGCAGTTGCACATCGAGCCACGCTCTCCTGGCGTCATCTCCGCGGTCGCCGCCGACATGCTCTCGCCGCGCAGCATGAGCAGCATCTCCACGGCCACCGTGGCCCGGCCCCCGCCCACGTCGTCATGCAGGTAGACCGAGCTCCCGCCCGCGGTATGGCGGCGCAAGAAGGCGGCTAGCTGACGCAGCTGGTTCCAGGTCGGGGAGTCGTTCGGGAGGATGGGCAGGTACAGGTAGCCCTCGTGCAGGCTGGCCGCCGTGGCCTGCTCGGCGACGCTGGGGTCGCCCAGGGCGACGATCCCGTCCACCTTGAGGTCGGCCGCAAGCTCTACCAGGTCGGTGTCGGTCGGGGCGTTCCCGATGACCAGGGCCGACGTTACGACATGCTTGGGCGGGGTGAGCGTAGCGACGGTGGTCACCTGCTGCGCGACCGCGATTTTCACCAGGACGAGCAGCAGGAGCACCGCGAGCACCAGCGAGTACCGCAGGCCCAGCACCCGGCGCGGCAGGCGGCCGCCCCCGCCGATGGCCGGCCCGGCCGGACCCGCTGGCCGAGGCGGGCGGGCCTCAGGCACCGTCGTCACTCCCCGCCGGGCCCCGCCGGGCCGCGCCCTCCAGCAAAGACAGGGTGCGCTCAGCGGAGCGGGCCCAGGTGTGCCCGGCGGCGACCGCCTGGCCGCGCTGGCGCAGGTCCCGGGCGACGTCGGGGTCGGTGAGCACCCGGTCAAGGGCCCGGGCCCAGGCGTCGGCCTGCCGGGCGGGCACGATCAGCGCACCGCCGCCCGCGACCTCCTGAACGGCCTCGGCATCGCTCGCCACCACCGGGAGCCCCGCCGCCATCGCCTCAAGGACCGGCATCCCGAATCCCTCGACCAGTGAGGGGTAGGCGAACACGCTGGCATTCGCGTAAAGGTCAAGCAGCGCCCCGTCCTGCAGGTCGGTATAGCGGTAGACGAGGTCGGATACGCCGAGAGCGGTGATGAGCTCACCGACCTCGTCGGGCAGCCGGGGATCGGGCTGACCGACGAGAACAAGCCCGAGGCCCGGGTGGCCTGCCCGCAGGGCCGCCATGGCGGACACCAGGGTGCGCTGGTTCTTGTGCGGACGCTGCGCCCCTACGTGCAGGATGTAACGATCGGGAAGATCAAGCCCGGCCGGTCGGGGCCTGCCGTGCAGCCCGAAGAACTGGGCGCCCACACCGTGCGGCAGGACAGCGCTGTCCGGGAGCTGCCTGCCGTAGAAGCGGCGGATGTCGCGCCGGGCCGCCTGGGACGGTGTCCCGAGCGCGGCGGCGGAACGGATGGCCAGCCGGGTCGCCGTGCGGTAGGTCCGGGAGAAGGCCGACTGCCCGCCCGCCGCGCTGTGCCGCTCGAAAACGCAGTCGTGGATCAGCGAAACGACGCGGACCCGGCCGACCAGCAGGGGAGTGCTGAGGTGATAAGGGATGAAGACCACATCCGGTCGCGCGCTCAGCGCGGCCCGGGCAAGCACCCACTGGGACCGGAGGGACACCACCGGGGCCCGGGACGGCACGGCCCGGACCGTAGGCCGGGTCGTCAGCTCAGCCACGTCAAGCCGGCCGCCGTCGGGGCTGTACAAGACGGTGAGCTCCACCGCGCGCAGGCTCAGCTCGCGCAGCAGCTCATAGGTGTACCGGCCGATTCCGTGGTAGCGGTCTTGCATGACCCGGCCGTCTACCAGGATGCGCAGCGACCGCGCCGCAGTACGGGGCGGCGCGGTCTGCGCCGCCCCGCCAGCGGCCGGGCTCGCGCCGGTCACCAGGCGCCTTCCCGCCGCGGCGGCCTGTCCGCGGCGGGCCGCCGGCGCGCGGCCATCGCGACGGCCACGGTCAAGTACAGGAACATGATCACTCCGAGGTCAATCGCGAACGGTTCCGCCGACGTGGGCTGAGCCGGGCCAAGCGGAGACGGGTTAGGCAGGGGCGGCGGCTTTTGGCGGGCGAGAGCGCCGCTGGGCACGGGCAGCACCCCCGCGGCGCGGGCGGCCGGAGTGACCGCTGCCGCGTGCACGCTTCCGCCCGCGCTGGGCACCTCGAGGACGACGTCGGCGAAAGGCTGGCCGATGATCCCCCCGGGCAGCGCGGCCGGCGGCCCGAGCGGTTCACCGAACCGGCGGCCGGCGGCGGCGTAGCTGCCCCGGCTGCGGCCAGTGCCGCCGAGGTAGGCGCGTGTTATCGACTGGTTCGTCAGCCAGTCGCGCCGCTGCGCCGCCGTGGCGTGCGGGTAGACCGCGGGCAGGGCCGCCCGGTGGTACGCGGCGGGTGCGCGGCTGGCGAGCATGGCCACGATCGGCAGGGCAGTGACGGCCGGGTGGCCGGCGGACGCGGTGGCGATCACCGCACCGTCGGTGAGCTGCTCGTACCTTCCCCGGCCGGCGGCTGTGACCTGGCTCAGCGGAGCGCCGAGCACGGCCTTGCCGCCGAGCGCCTGGTAGGCCGAGTAAAACGACCCGTGCGGCCCGTCCGTCACGCGGTACCCGCCGCAGGCGGCACCGGCCGTGTAGACGTACACGCCGCCCGCGATGTCGGCCACGTCCGCTGCCGGGTCATGCGCGCTGGCCGGCACGTACCAGAGCTGCACCGTCTGGTAGACCTGGCTGGGGAAGTCAGCCAGCCGCCGGCCGTGATCCGTGATCCACGTCGCCAGCGCCGGGCTCATGTTGCCGGTGTGCTCGGCGGCGTCGTTCGGCGAGAGGATGAAGTAGTGCACGCCGTCAGCGATCGCGGCCGGTCCGACCGCGAAGCTCGTGAAGTCACGGCCGCCCAGCAGGTATGAGTACTTGTCGGAGTCGCCGCTGGCATTGACCGCGGCGCAGGCGGGAAGCTTGTTCGCGATGAACTGGTCCACGAGCACCACGCCGTTGCTCGGGCTGCCGTAGTTGCTGAACCAGCTGACAGCGGACAGAGTTGTCAGGCCGGCCAGGCCCACGGCCGCGGCCACCAGCGGCAGCCGGGAAGACCGGGCCCGGTGACGCCCCGCCCGGCGGCACCGGGCGAGCCGGAGCCAGCCGGCCACCAGCGCGTCCGCGAACAGCACGGTGCCGACGATGCTGGCCGGGAGCAGGTAGACGAAGAACTGCTCGTTCAGGGTCCCGACGGCCACGATGTAGGCGCCGAAGGCGTAACTGGCCACCAGCCACGCCATGAGGAAATTCCCGCTGGAGCCGTTTGTCCTGCTCCAGCACCAGACCAGCGCGGCCGCCCCGACCGCGAGCACGAGGTAGCTGCTCGAGTACTCGGTGACCGAGTAGAGCAGGGAGCCGACGAGGGAGACGCCGGGGACGTTGAGGCCGGTGATCTGCACGAGGCCGATCAGCCGCCGCAGTGTCGCGGTCTGCACGGTCAGGAAGGAGCCGGCCAGGCCGAGTTCGGCCGACCACAGCAGGAACACCCCCAGGAAACCGACCGAGATAGCCAGCGCGGCCAGCGAGCGGCGCAGCAGCAGCCGGCTCCGCTCGAGCAGCGCGAACAGCGGCGGCACCACGATCAGGCAGATCGTTATCTGGTTGGTCAGCAAGGCCAGGCCGCCGAGCAGGCCGACGACGGATACGTAAACCAGCCCGCGGCGATCTCGCAGCCGCCAGGCCGCGTGCAGCGTCAGCAGGCTGATGCACAGCGCAAAGGGCTCGATCACGTCCTGCCGGTCATACCGGGTCAGGACCGGGTCGAAGGCGGTGATGACGGCGGTCACGCCGGTCACCAGCCGGCGGCGCCGCGGGCCGGCCCCTCCGGCCAGCCGGTAAGCCAGTGCCGAGACGAGCAGGACGTCCGCTATGCCGGCCGAGGCAGCGAGCAGGCGGGCGACCGGGATGGCGGCCGCGAGCGCGCCCGCGGCGTGCCCGGAGCTGCGCAGCCACGCCGCTTGCAGCAGGAACGTCAACGGCGGATGGACGAACAGCGGCTGGTTGTTGTCCAGCGTCAGATGCCAGCCCAGGGCGACCTGCTTGGCTGCGAACGTGTACGCGGCCTCGTCATAGAGCACGTCCGGGCTGGTGGACAGGTTGTACAACAGGGCGAAGGCGGCGACGCAGGCGCAGAACACGGCCAGCCACGAGTCGGCGGTCCAGGCGATCGGCCAGCCGCGGGCGCGCTGCCGGGCGGGCAGGCGCTTCAGGAAGGTGATGTCCGCATCTGTGATCAGCCGCATCCGCCGGGCCGGAATGACGAAAAGCAGGGTGCCCGCCGCGATCAGGCTCCAGGCGGCCAGGATGGAAGCACGCCCGGCCACGGCGAAGACGACGGCGGTCGGAGCGAACCCGAGGGCGTAGGCGGCCAGCTGCCGGGGCGCGGGGAGGCGGACCAGAACGGCCTTCAGGTAGAGGGGCGACAGCAGCAGGAGGCTCAGGTAGCTCGCCAGCAGGTACGCGTAGGCCGCACCCAGGGCGCCGTAGCGGGGCACCAGGGTCACCAGGCCCACCACCTCCGCCGCGGCCGCGATCGGCATCCGCCGCCCGACCTGCCGGCCGTGACCGATGGCGAACAGGCTCTTCACCAGCATGTTGGCCATGAGCGTGCCGAGCGTTCCGGCGGCGAGCACCCGGAGCAGCGCTTGTGCGTCGGCATTCGCGTACTGGTGCGGCAAGAACGACCGCAGTACCGGTCCGGGGGCTGCGATCAGCGCGACCTGAACCGGGATGATCAGCAGCGGCACCCATCGGGCGGCCGCGGTGAACCAGCGGTGCTGATCTTTCCGTGACTTGCTGGCGGCGATAAAGGGGAAAACCGCGTCGGTGAGCGCGTCGCTGACGTAGAAGCTGGCCCGGGCCAGCAGACCGCAGGCCTGGTAGCCCGCGAGCGCCGCGGCCGTCACCCCGGCGGCGCGCCCAGTCACCTCCAGGCCCAGTAGGTCCGCGGTGATAAGGAAGGTCACCGAGGCGGACGCGAACCAGATCGAGCTCGAGTCAGCCAGGAAGCTGAAGCTCGCCAGCGGGCCGCGACCGGGGAGAAGTCCCTGGCAGGTGCGCAAGCCGATCACCACCGCCCCGGCGGTGCCGAGCAGGAAGCTGAGCGCGACCCCGGTCGGACCGGTATGCAGCAGGCCCACCAGCACCACGGCGGCAACGCACTTCAGCAGGATCTCTCCGCCCTGCATCGCGCCCAGGCCGCCGAACCTGCGGCTGCCCTGGGCCACGCCGCCCAGGGTGCTGGCCACGGCCACCATCGGTATCTCCGCGGCCACGAACAGGTCGAGGAGGACCGAGCCCGAGGGCACCAGCCGCAGGCCGTACAGCTGCGTGATCATGAACATCACGCCCAGCAGCAGCCCCAGGCCGAAGTTGGTGATCAGGGCCGTCCGGAACTCGGGCTTAGCCTGCCGCTGGTCTCCCTGGGCCCTGGCGATCCTGATGGCGAGCGCCCACGGCAGGCCGGCGGTCAGCAGCCCCGAGGCGAGCAGCAGCACATTTTGAGCCGCGCTGACGGTACCGAACTGGTCGGGCACCAGGAGCCAGGCGAGCCCGATGCCGAAGGCATAGTTGAGCATGGCGCCCGCGGCGAACCGGGTGACCAGGATCAGGCCGCCAGCGGTAGCCGAGAACTCACTGCGGATGCGGCTCGGCCGCGTCCGCAGTGAGGTGAGAGCGGTCAATGGTCGACCTCGGTGCCGCCGCTCGGCGACATCTCGGGCATGGATACCGGGTGACGATCCGGCTGCCAACCGCGGTACGGGGCATCAGGCGCCGAGATCGCCCTCCGCCGTCCCGGGGCGTCCACCTGCGGCAAGCGCGCGAGCCCGTGCAGCTGGGTGTAGCGGCTGAGGGTGGCCTCGAGCAGCACCCCCTCATACGAGGTGACGCAGCGTTCCCAGGTCAGAGACTGACTGGCGTGCCTGGACGCGGCCTGCAGGCGCTCGAGCTGAGCCGGGTGCTGAGCCAGCCCGCGCAGGGCTGCCCGCAGCGCGTCCGGGTTCCCAGGCGGCACGACCAGGCCGGTCGGGCCGGCTATGTCCCGGACACCGGGCAGGTCGGACGCCACCGGGACACACCCGGCCGCCATCCCCTCGATCAGCACCAGCCCGAAGGCCTCCGCGCGGGTGACCGAGGGCAACACCACCGCATCGTTGATCGCGTACTGCTCCTGGAGTTCCGCGTCCGGCAGCCGTCCGGTGAACAAGGCGTTGGCGACGCCCATCCGGTCCGCGAGACGCCGGTACCGGGCAAGCTCTGCGCCGCCCCCCACCAGGGTCAGCTTGAGCCAGGGGTGGCCAGCCGCGGCGTGCAGCAGCGTCTCCACCCCCTTGTACGGCCGCATCTGCCCGACAAACAGCACTTTCAGTTCGCCGGCGGGCCGTCGCGGCTGGGCAGGCGGCGGTTCCCGCGGGTCCGTCCCCCACGGTATGGCCCGCACCATAGGGCCGTACCGGCTGCGATGCAGGCGGGCGTAATGCGGGCTGCTGGCCACGATCCGGTCAGCCGCCCGCAGGGCCAGGTTCTGGTGCAGCCTGTTGTAGCGGGCCGACATCCCGACAGCGCCCTTGAGCTCAATGGGTGAGTGATAGGTATAAACAATGGCCGGCCGGGCATAAGGCGGCAGCCGGCTGGTCAGCCAGAGAAAGGCGTCGCTCATCGTCGGCACCGGCCCGTGCAGGTTCACCACGTCGAAATGCCGCAGCTGGCGAGCGATCTCCGGCCAGCGGGTGACGAGGGAAGACAGCCGCCATTCGCCAAACGTGACTCGTCGGATCTGCACCGAGGAAAGGACCCGGACGTTGTGCTCGCGGGCCACCAGTCCAGTCGCCAGCCGGTCGATGCAGGTGGAGATCCCCGAGACGATGGGCGGGGCCTCAGAGGTCAGGATCAGGATGTCTAGGGGGCGCGGGCGGGTTTCGGCGGCCGCTTGTTCCTTTGGTAGCTGGCTGCTCACCGGAACCGCCGCCGGTGGCATGGCTTGAACCCCACGTCGTTTTCCTCCTCGCGTCACATCCCGACCCGGCTTGTCCAGGGAGCGGGAAAACGGGCGGCAGCCGGGCGGGGTGCCCGGATCTGAGCCTGGAGCAGGGCGACGAGGTCTGGATCGCCAGAGCGAGGCGACATGGTCTGGATCGCGCTCGTTGAAACGGCGGGACGGCCGGATTCCCGGGGTCTCCGCTTTGCGGGATAACGCTAGCCCGGGTATTGCGCCGCTCGCGGTCGAAACGCCGCAGCGCAATTTAGTTTTCGCTGGTACACGGCCCATTGCGGCCGCGGTTTGGCCCGGCTTTGTCAGCCTTGCGACCACTTGCGCGGGTCGGCCGGGCCATCCACTGATACTGGCTATTTGACTATATCTTTTTTTCCATTATATTGATCGCATGGCGGCCAACAAGCCCATGACCGGGCAGGCGTTCTTCGTGCTCACCGCGCTGGCGGACGCCCCGCGGCACGGGTACGGCATCGTCCGCGAGGTCGCCGAGCTGTCGCACGGGCAGGTCAAGCTAAAGATCGGCAGCTTGTACGGGGCGCTCGACCGCCTGCTGGCTGAAGAGCTGATCGAGCCCGACCGGGAGGAAACCCGCGACGGCCGGCTGCGCCGCTACTACCGGCTGACCCGGGACGGCCGGCGTGCGCTGGCCGAGGAGGCCGAGCTCCGCGCTGCGACCGCCCGCGTGGTCCGGCTGAGGCTGGGCCTGTCAGGTGCGGAAGCAGCCGGATGAGCGGCGGCCAGGACCTGGAGCGGCGGTACCGGCGGGTACTGCGGCTCCTGCCCGGCTACTACCGGTCCACCTGGGAAGAGGACATGGTCGCCGCCTTCCTGGAAAGCTCGCTGACCGGCGACCCGGACGAAGACGAGTGGATCCTCGAGTTCTCCAGGCCTCCCTGGCGGGAGGTCACCAGCGTGGCGGGCTTGGCCGTCCGGCTGTACCTGGGCGGCTCCGCCGCCCCCCGCCGGTACTTCGCCTGGGGCCAGGCGGTGCGGCGCGCGGTCCTCACCCTGGTCATGCTCCAGGCGGTACGGGGCCTCGACGTGCTCCTGCTGACGGCCTGGAGCCGCCACGTCTTCCGCTGGCTCCCGGTACCGCCCGCGCGACTAGCCGCGGGCACCCCGGCCGGCATCGAGGCGCCCGTCGTGTGGTGGCTGGTGGCCTACGCCTGGATCGTGAGCTTCGTGGCCCTAGCCCTCGGGCGGTATTACCGCACCGCCCAGGTCATCGCGGCGCTGGCCATCATCCCCGACCTGGTCTGGCTGCTGCAGGGCGACTTCACCCGCTCCTTCCAGGGACCGTCTCTGGGGCCGTGGGCTTTCTGGGTGCTGCTCAACCTCGTCCCGGTCCTGGCAATGACCGCGTTCCGCCGTGATGCCCCGCCGGCCGCCCGCAGCCCCTGGCTGGTGGCCCTGGCCGCCACCTACCTGCTGGTGGCGGTGCCGCTAACGGCACTGCAGACGAGCGGCGGCTCCGCGTGGGTGCCGGATACGGCCGGGTTGTACTGCCTCTTGGCCGCCCTCGCCTGCCTGGCGCAGGTGCCGCGGGCATGGTCCAGGCAGGCCGCCGCCGGCTCGGGTGTGTGGTCGCTGACCCTGACGTTGCTGGCCGCCCTAGCCGCGGCCTACCGGGTTCTCTCCCTCACCGACTACCTGCACGACCCGCATCAGGTCCGGGTGAGCCTGGCGGAACTGCTGATCCTGGTACTCGCCGTCGTGCTGATCGTCCCCGATGCCGCCCGCGCGCAGACGGCCACGCCCGTGCCGCCGCGTCCGCACCCGGGATACCCGCGATGACGGGAAAACGGGGTCCGGAAGGCCCAGCGGAACCGCAACCCCAGCGCATGGCACTTCGTTTAACTGAAGGAAGCAGGAGGCATCATGGTTTTCCTCGGTGGCCCAGGGCGAGGCGTACGCCGGCCGCGTTTGCACGACGCTCCTCCGGGCTACCGCCCGCCGCAGCCGCCGCCCGAAGAGCAGCGCCGCCAGCTGCGCCAGGACTACCTACTGCTCCGGGTCGCCACCGTCTTCGCGGTCGGCATAGTCGCCGCGCTCGTCGTGATCTGCCTGATCCTCATCGCCACCCACCTGTGACCCCGCTGCCCGCTCAGGCCTGGATGAACGCCAGCAGGTCGGCGTTGATGGTGGCCGCCTCGGTGGTAGGCATGCCGTGCGGGAAGCCCGGATAGGTCTTCAGCGACCCGTTCGGCAGCAGCTTGGCCGACAGCGGCCCGGAGTCGGCGTAGGGCACGATCTGGTCGTCATCACCGTGCATGACCAGCACCGGGATGGTGATCTGCTGCAGGTCCGCGGTGAAGTCGGTCTGCGAGAACGCGACGATGCCGTCGTAATGCGCCTTGGCGCCGCCCATCATGCCCTGCCGCCACCAGTTCTGCACCACTGCCTCGTCGAGGGTGGCGCCGGGGCGGTTGAAGCCGTAGAACGGGCCCGACGGCAGGTCCCGGTAGAACGACGAGCGGCGGGTGGCGGTCTGGTTCTGCAGGTCGTCGAAGACGCTCTTGGGCAGGCCGCCGGGGTTGGCGTCGGTCCGCACCATCAGCGGCGGGACCGAGCTGATCAGCACCGCCTTGGCGGCCCGGTCCTGGCCGTGCCGGGCCAGGTAGCGGACGACCTCGCCGCCGCCGGTGGAGTGGCCGACGTGCACGGCGTCGCGCAGGTCGAGGTGCCGAACCACGCTGGCCAGGTCGTCGGCGTAGTGGTCCATGTCGTGGCCGTCGGCCACCTGGGCCGAGCGGCCATGGCCGCGCCGGTCGCTGGCGACCACCCGGTAACCGTGGCTGAGGAAGAACATGAGCTGGGCGTCCCAGTCGTCGGACGACAGCGGCCAGCCGTGGCTGAACACGATCGGCTGGCCGGTTCCCCAGTCCTTGTAGAAGATCTCGGTGCCGTCGGTGCTGGTGATCGTGGGCATCATCGGTTCCTCTCGCGGCCTTGATTACGGAACGTTACGTGATCATGTCCGATTGTGTCAGCTCCCGGTTGACCTCGGCGGCCCGCCCCCGGCGGGCCGCCAGCGCCAGGAACACCGCCATCACCGCCACGCAGGCGCACAGCGCGGCCGCCGACCAGCCCAGCGCCGGGCGCAGCCCGATCACCGCCCCGAACAGGCCGACGGTGATACCGCTGCCCAGCCGCATCCCGCTCGCGCCGACCCCGTAGACGCCGATCACCTGGCCCTTCTTCTCCTGGGGAGCGCGCAGTTGCACCACCGTCTGGGTGACCGACATGGCCGCCAGGTTCGCCACCCCGCCGATCACCAGCAGCGGGGCCGCGATCAGGTAGTCGTGGCTGAGCGCGAAGAAGACGGTGGACAGGCCGTAGACGGCGGTGGACCACAGTGCCGCCCGGACCGACAGCTTGACCCACCCGGTGCCCTCAAGCAGCAGCCCGCCCAGTACCCCGCCCAGGCCGTTGGCGAACAGCAGTACCCCGTAGGCGGTGCCGTTCGACAGCCCGGTGGTGGTGTCGGCGATCGACGGCATGACCGTCTGCATGGCGGCGCCGACGAAGAACGAGCCGAGCCCGGCCAGCACGATCATCGCGGCCAGCACCCGGTCGCGCGACACGTCCCGGAACACCCGGGCCGCCGCCAGCACCCCGACCCGCTCGCGGGCGGTAATGCCGTCGCGGGTGTGCCCGGTGAACCGGGTACGCGCCATCATCACCGTCAGCGGCAGGTAGAACACGATGTTCACCCAGATCCCGTGAGTCGGGCCGAGGCCGAGCAGCAGCGCCGAGCCGACCACCGGGCCGCACAAGATGCCCAGCGACCGGGCGGTCGAGTTGAGCCGGATGGCGCTCGGCAGGTCGGCCCGGCCGACGAAGTCCTCGAGCAGCAGTTGCTCGGGCGGTGCCCACAGCGCCCCCGCCATGCCGTGCAGGATCAGCAGCACGCACGCGTTCCAGACCGTGAGCGTCCCCGTGGCGAACAGGATGCCCCAGGTCAGCGACACCGCCATGAACAGCCCCTGGGACGCCTGGATGAGCTTGCGGCAGTCGCGCCGGTCAGCCAGTGCGCCGAAGTAGGGCGATAGCAGGAGGAACGGGAGCCAGTGACTGATCACCTCGAACCCGGTCAGCGCGGGTGAGTGGAACTTTTCCCAGACGACCCAGTAGGTGATCACGTGCTCGATATTGTCGGCCATCATCGCCAGCGCGGCACCGCCCAGGTACCACCGGCACGACCGGTTGCGCAGCGCCGCGAACTTAGCCGGCTGCCCCTGCGCTAGCGCCGCGGGCTCGCCCGCGGGCGGGACGGCGATGTGCGTGGGCACGCCACAGGCAGCGCACATAGGCTCAGAACTCCAGGGCAGTCGGGGCGGCGCGGCGGTTCCGCGGTCAAAGCAGCCTAAGTGACCACGAACAAGCCCGGTATCGGGCAGTATTCCCGTAAACGGCCTAATGCCAGCCCGTCCAGGAGACCAGCACAGGGGAGGCGTGCATGTTCGCTAAGGTGCGGATCACCGCGGTCCGTGACGGCGACGACACGCTGCTGAGCTCGGCCGATGAGCTGGGCAGCTACCCGGTCACGGTGCTGCGGCACCTGCGTGACTGGGCGGCGGCCGACCCCGGGCACCCGCTGGTCGCCGAGCGGGACGCCGACGGCGGCTGGCGGACGGTCAGCTACGGCGGCGCGCTGGCCGCCGCCGACGCGCTCGGCCAGGCGCTGCTCGACCGTGGCCTCGGCCCGGCCCGGCCGCTGCTGATCCTGTCCGGCAACGGCGTCAACCACCTGCTGCTCACCCTGGGCGCGCTGACCGCGGGCATCCCGGTGGCACCGGTCAGCGTCGCGTACTCGCTCCAGTCCAAAGACCACGCCCGCGTCAGGTCGATCGCCGAGCTGATCACCCCCGGCGCGGTCTTCGCCGAGGAGGCGGACGCGTTCGGCCCGGCCCTCGACGCGGTCACCGGGGCCACCGGCGACTGCCTGCCGGTGGTGGGGACCGGGACCAGGCCAGGCGCCGCCCCGCTGGGCGAGCTGCTGGCCACCGCGCCGGGTGACGCGGTGCACGGCGCGTACGGCACGCTCACCCCCGACACGGTGGCGAAGATCCTGTTCACCTCCGGCTCCACCGGTACTCCCAAGGGGGTGCTGAACACCCACCGGATGCTGGCGTCCAACCAGCAGATGATCCGCCAGGGGTGGCCGTTCCTGGCCGACGAGCGGCCGGTGCTGGTCGACTGGCTGCCGTGGTCGCACACCTTCGGCGGCAACCACAACGTGAACATGATGCTGGCCAACGGCGGCACCATCTACGTGGACGGCGGGCGCCCGGCCCCCGGCCTGTTCGACCGGACGCTCGCCAACCTGGCCGACGTCCCCCCGACCGTCTACTTCAACGTGCCGGCCGGCTACGCCCGGCTGGTGCCCGCGCTCGAAGGCGACCCGGAGTTCGCGGACCGCTTCTTCTCCCGGCTGCGGCTGCTGTTCAACGCGGCCGCGGCGCTGCCCGGCGGGCTCCGCGGCCGGCTCGAGGAACTCGCCGAGCGGCACGCGCCCGGCCGTGAGGTCCCGGTCACCGCGGCCTGGGGCGCGACCGAGACCGCCCCCGCCGTCACCATGGCCAACTTCCCGTTTGCCGACGCCCGCTGCATCGGCGCGCCGCTGCCGGGGGTCACCGTGAAGCTGGTGCCGTCCGGCGACGCCTGCGAGATCCGGGTGCAGGGGCCTAACGTCACCCCCGGCTACTACGCCCGCCCGGACCTGACCGCCGACGCGTTCGACGCCGACGGCTTCTACCGCTCAGGTGACGCCGTCGCGTTCACCGACCCCGGCAACCCGGACGCCGGCCTGGTGTTCCGCGGCCGCCTGGCCGAGGACTTCAAGCTGTCGACCGGCACCTTCGTCCGGGTCGGGGCGGCCCGCACCGCGCTGCTGTCGGCCGTCCCGGTGCTGTCGGACGCGGTGCTGGCGGGGGAGAACCGCGACTACCTGTCCGCCCTCGTCTGGGTCAACCCGGCCGAGGCGCGCACCCTGCTCGGCCGCGACCCGGCCGCCGCCGACGGCGACCTGGTCACCGACCAGGACCTGCTGCGGCTGGTGGAGGAGGCGGTCGCCAAGCGCAACGCGGGCCTCGGCTCGGCCGCCCGGGTCGACCGGCTGGTCATCCTGGCCCGGCCCGCCAGCCTGGACACGGGCGAGGTCACCGACAAGGGCTACGTCAACCAGCGCCGGGTACTGGCCGAGCGGGCCGCCCTGGTCGAGCTGCTCTACACCGACCCGGTACCGGACGGCGTGCTCGTCCCCGGCCGTTAGGTCAAGCACCGGCAGCACCACCACCGCCACTCTGGTCACAGAGCTTCGGCCCAGGAATTATTGCGGTAATTCGGGGGTGTGATGACACCCCCGAATTACCACAATGCCCAAAAGCTCCGCGCCAGGCGGGTCAGGATTTCGGCTGGAGCAGAAGGTACACGGTCTCGCCGCCGATGGTGGCCGACTTGTAGTGCGCCTCCACCCACGACGGTGATCTGGCTGAACCCGCCCTGGCCGCCAGGGCCGCCGCCCGCCCCGCCGCCGGCCAGGTAGTAGGTGATGTCACCCGCCTTCACCCACTGCTCGAACTGGGTCAGGGTCGGCGCGGGGTCGCTGCCGGTGAACCCGCCCATCGCCATCACCGCCTTGCCGCCGCTGGCCAGCTCGAGCGAGGCCGCGCTGTTCGACCCGGAGACCGCCGCCGCCCAGCGCGTGGTGGTGTTCTCCAGCGCTTCAGCCAGCGCCGACGAGGCAGACCCGGCGCCGCCGGGTCCGCCGCTATCGCCGCCGCTGGCGCCGCTGGCGCCGCCGCGTCCTGTCACTGACGACCCGGCCCTCTCCGCCGGCCGGTTCCGCCGGGCGGCGTCCCGCCGGCGAAGTTCCCGGAGTAGCCGGCGCCGGTTCCGCCGCCCGTTTCCCCGCCTGGTCCGCCCGCGCCGCCCGGTACCTCGCCCGCGCCACCCGGCAGCTCACCCGCGCGGGCCTCCGCGGCCCCGGTCCCGCCGGGCGGGCCGAACCCGCCGCCACCGCCGAACCCGCCGGTCCCGGCCGAGAACCCGGCGCTGTCGCTGCCCGATACCGCGGTGGGAATCGACCCGGTGTGCGGGGTGGCAGCGGTGCCCACCGCCCAGGCGGCGGTCGGCACCGCGACCGCCGCCGCGGTCACCAGCCCGGCCGTCAGCACCAGCCGCCACTGGTTCCGCAGCCAGAACGCGGTCGCCGCCAGCAGCAGCAGCGCCCCGACGGCCACCCCGAGCTCCAGGTACTTGACCGTCGGGTGGAACGACGTGTCGGTTCGCAGCAGCTCGAACCCCCACCCGCAGGTGACCAGTACCGTCAGCGCGAGCAGGCCGCTGGCGGCCGGCGCGGAGTCGGCGCGGCGGCGCCACAGCAGCACCGACCCGATGCCCACCAGCGCCCCGATGGCGGGGGCGAGCGCTACCGTGTAGTACGGGTGGATCGTGCCCTGCATGTACGCGAAGGTTAGCCCGGTCGACAGGAGCCATCCGCCGAAGACGATGAGCGACGCCCGGGCGGTATCGGTCCGCGGTGCCCGCCAGGTGGCCCAGACCCCGCCCGCCAGGAGCACCAGGGCCGCGGGCAGCAGCCAGGAGGCCTCAAGCCCGAACTCGCCCCGGAACAACCGCAGCACGCCCGGCGTGCCGCCGAACCCGCCGCCGCCCGGTCCGCCCCCGCCGCCGTTGCCCTGGCCGCCGAACAGGCGGCCGAGCCCGTTGTAGCCGAAGGCCAGCTCCAGCGGGTTGTTGTTGGTCGACCCGCCGATGTACGGCCGGTCGGCGGCCGGGGTCAGCAGCACCGCCACGATCCACCAGCCGGCCGACAGCACCGCCGCGACGCCCGCCAGCAGTAGCTGCCAGACCCGGCGCCACCACCCGGCCGGCCCGGCGACCAGGTAGGCCAGCCCGAAGACGGGCAGGTTGAGTACCGCCTCCCCGCTCTTGGTCAGGAAGCCGAACCCGAAGGCCGCCCCCGCGCCCACCAGCCACCAGGTGCGCCCCTGCTCAAGCGCCCGCACCACGCAGTAGGCGGCCGCCGTCACCAGCAGCACCATGAGCGCGTCGGGGTTGTCGAACCGGAACATCAGTACCGCGGCCGGGGTCAGCGCCATCGCCGCCCCCGCGATCAGCCCGGCCAGCGCCCCGGCCCGGCCGCCCGCCGAGCGGCGGACGGCGCGGCGCACGGCCGCGCACAGCAGGGCGGCCGCCGCCACTCCCTCCAGTGCCTGCGGCACCAGCAGGGACCAGGTGTTGAAGCCGAAGATCCGCCCGGACAGCCCCATCACCCATAGTGACGCGGGCGGCTTGTCCACGGTGATGAAGCTCGAGGAGTCAAGCGCGCCGAAGAACCACGCCTTCCAGCTCTCCGTGCCCGCCTGCACCGCCGCCGAGTAGAAGGTGTTGGCGTAACCGGACGCGCTCAGGTCCCACAGGTACAGGACCGCGACCAGGGCCAGCATGAGCAGGAATGACGGCCGGTACCAGCGTGGCGTCGCCTGGTCCAGGTCGGCGACGGCCAGGCCGGCCTCCGCCGCCAGCCGGTCCAGGACGAGGGGCGAGGTTGCGCCGGCGGGTTCCACGGCTGCTCCAGGGGGGCCATTCCAGGGAGCCTGCCAGCGGTACCTGAGTAGCAGGTCGTGTTCACCTGCACGCGGGCTAAGAATGAAACGCGCCCGCCAGTCACCGATCGCTCAGAGCAGGTAGTCCTGCTGCAGGTGCGCGTACTCGATGAACGCGTCAAGCGCCGACGGGTCGGCCATCGCGCTGGTGTTGGCCGCCTTCTCCAGCGGGACGCCCATCAGCAGCCGGCGCACCGGGACCTCCAGCTTCTTCCCGGTGATGGTGGCGGGGATGGCGGGCACCTGGATGAACTTGTCGGGCACGTGGCGGGGGGTGTACTCGCGCCGCAGCCGGGACTTGATCTCGTCGACGATGTCGTCGTCCAGCTTGAGGCCGTCGGCCAGCTTGACGAACATCGGCATGAAGAACCGCCCGCCCGGCAGGTCGAGGTTGACCACGATCGCGTCGTCGACCTCGGGGATTCCTGCCAGCACGCTGTAGATCTCGGCGGTGCCGATCCGCACCCCGAACCGGTTGAGGGTCGCGTCCGACCGGCCGAGCACGTACGTCCCGCCGCGCGGGCTGACCTTGAAGAAGTCGCCCTGCCGCCACACGCCGGGCCAGCGGTCGAAGTAGCTGCCCCGGTAGCGGGTCATCTCCTCGTCGTCGCCCCAGAACTTCACCGGCATCGACGGCAGCGGCTTGGTGATCACCATCTCGCCGACCTCGTCCACCACCGCCTCGCCCGCGTCGTTGAACGCGTAGGCGGCGACGCCGAGGTTGCGGTGCTGGTGCTCGCCCGCGTAGCTCGGCAGGGTGGGCGAGCCGCCGGTGAAGCCCGCGCAGATGTCGGTGCCGCCCGAGCCGATGTGCAGGTACAGGTCGCGCTTGACGTTGCGGTAGAACCAGGCGCAGACCTCGGGCGACACCGGCGACCCGGCCACCATGACGGTCCGCAGGGCGGACAGGTCGTAGGCGTCCTTCGGCACCACGCCGCGCTTGGCCAGCATGTCGGCGTAGGCGGGGGAGCCGCCGAACAGGGTCACCTTCGCCTCGGCCGCCATCCGCCACAGCGCGTCCGGCTCCGGGTAACCGGGGTTGCCGTCGTACAGCAGCGGCTTCACGCCGAGCACGAGCGAGCTGACCATGAAGTTCCACATCATCCAGCCGGTGGTGGTGTAGAAGAACAGCACGTCGCCGTCGGACAGGTCCATGTTCAGCCGCTGCAGCTTAAGCTGCTCGAGCAGGATGCCGCCGTGACTGTGGGTGATCGCCTTCGGCAGTCCGGTGGTGCCGCTGGAGAACAAGATCCACAGCGGCATTCCGAACGGGCCGTGGTGATACCTGAACTCGTCCCGCGGCACCGTCGGGCCGTCCAGCAGCTCGGGCCACGAACTCGCGTCCGCCGCCGGGGCGGGCACGTCCCGGTAGGGCAGGTAGATCACCCGCTCCAGGCAGGGCAAGTCGTCGATGACCTGCCGCAGCTCGTCCGAGCGGTCGTAGCCGCGGCCGTTGTAGTCGTAGCCGCCGGTGCAGATCAGCACCTTGGGCTGAAGCTGCCGGAACCGGTCGAGCACCCCCCGCCAGCCGAAGTCGGGCGACACGCTGGTCCAGATCGCCCCGATGGACGTGGTGGCGAGCATCGCGATGACCGCCTCAGGGATGTTCGGCAGGGTCGAGGCGACCCGGTCGCCGGGCTGCACGCCGAGCGCGCGCAGCCGGGTGGCGAGGGTCCGCACCGCCGGGCCGAGCTGGTCCCAGTACATCGCGGTGACCGGGACCGACTCCGAGTGGTAGTAGAGCGCGACCTCGCCCGGCGCCTCCCGGCGCATGACGTTCTCGGCGTAGTTGAGCCTGGCCCCGGGGAACCACTGCGCCCCGGGCATCTCCCGGCGGCCTAGCACGGCGGTCGGCTGGGCGTCCGCGACGATGTCGTTGTAGTCCCAGACCGCCTGCCAGAACGCGTCGGTCTCGGTGACCGACCACTCCCACAGCTCGGGGTAGCCGGCCAGGTCCAGGCCGCGGTCTTCCTGCAGCCAGCGGATGAACGCGGCCGTGTTCGCCGCGGCGGCCCGCCCCGGCGTGGGGACCCAGAGCAGGTCGCCCGCCCGCACCGGCCCGGTCACCGGGTCGCTGGCGGACAGGTCCATGGGAACATGCGGGTCATCGGCGGGACTGTGCACACCGCCGAGGCTGGCATAACGGGCGGCGGCCGGCAATAACATTGGGAAATGCGAACGGAATCGCTCTCCGCCATCGACGTCCACGTGCACATCGAGGTCGACTCCCACGGGCACTTCTCGATGGACGACGAGCTGCTTGACGCGTCGGCCGCCTACTTCCGGGCCGGGCAGAACCGCACGCCCACCCTGGAGCAGATCGCCGAGCTGTACGCGTCGCTGAACATGGCGGCGGTGGTGTTCACGGTGGACGCCGGCAGCGCCACCGGGCACCCGGCGATCTCCAGCGAGGAGATCGCGGCCGGGGCGGCCAAGTTCCCTGACACGCTGATCCCGTTCGGCTCGGTCGACCCGCGACGGGGAGCGGACGCGGTGACCCGCGCCCGCTCGCTGGTCCGCGAGCACGGGGTGCGGGGCTTCAAGTTCCACCCGTCAATGCAGGCCTTCGCGCCCAACGACCCCGCGTTCTACCCGCTGTGGGCGGAGATCGAGTCGCTCGGCGTGCCCGCACTGTTCCACAGCGGGCAGACCGGGATCGGGGCCGGGCTGCCGGGCGGCCGCGGGATCAAGCTCCGGCTGTCTGACCCGATGCTGGTGGACGACGTCGCCGCCGACTTCCCCGGGCTGACCGTGATCCTCGCCCACCCCTCGGTGCCGTGGGCGGCCTCCTCGATCTCCATCGCCACCCACAAGGCGAACGTGTACATCGACTTGTCCGGCTGGTCGCCCAAGTACTTTCCGGCCGACCTGGTCCGCGCGGCCAACTCCTACCTGCAGGACAAGGTGCTGTTCGGCACCGACTACCCGCTGCTGACCCCGGAACGCTGGCTGCGCGACTTCGAGACCCTCGAGTTCAAGCCGGAAGCGAAGGCCAAGATCCTTAAGGCGAACGCGGTTAAGGTGCTCGGCCTGAGTTGACCCGTCGCCGGTGAATTAGCGCCGGATTCGGCCGCGCCGGTTCCGCCCTGACAATGGCGTGCTGTATCTAATGGGTATGGGGAGGCCTCGACGCCTAACCGGGCCGGTTGGCTCGCGAATACTGCTGTACGGGCTGTCGGGCCTGGGCACCGCGCTGGCCGGAATCATCGCGCTGTTGTCGGTGGGTCGGATCACGCCGCTGCTGCTGCTGTTGACGGTCGTCGTCGTGGTGCTCGGATTCGCCGCCCCGCCGGTCGTCGACTGGCTGAACAGCCTGCATGTCGCGCGGGTGGCGACAGGGCAGGAAGCGGCGCGCCGCGAGCTGGTCCTGGCCGGGCGGTCCGCCATTCAGCTACGCGAGCACTTCGGCCCGCGCGGCCGCGGGATCTTGCCCTCGTCGGTGCGCTCCGGCCTGTATTTCACCGGGCGGTCCCGGGTCCTGGCTGAGCTTACGGCCTGGAGCGTGAATACGGGCGACATGAGAGCGCGCGTCGTTACCGGCCCTCCCGGCTCGGGCAAGTCGGCGGTACTCGGACGCCTCATATCTCTCGCTGATGCCCGCGCCCGGGGAGAGAAAAGCGGCCCGGAGGTGAATGGCGGTCAAGGCAGCATTATCAGTGCCGCCGTCCTTGCCCGCGGCAGCACCGTGGACGAGGTAGCGGCCGCCGTCGCCCGGTCCCTGCACCTCGATGAGTCGACGCCGGGCGGCCTGCTGTCGGCGCTGCGCGAGTCCTGGGATCCCCGTCCGGCCACGATCGTGGTGGACGCGGTAGACGAGGCGGCTGACCCGCTGCGGCTGATCATCGAGTTGCTCGAGCCGCTGGCCGCGGCCGCTGCCCGGACCAAGGTCCGCCTGCTAGTGGGGACACGCCGGGGGACCAGTGACAACCTGCTGCGGCTGTTCGGCGCGAGCGCGGTCGTGATCGACCTTGACTCCCCTGAGTACTTCGACCCGCGCGACGTCGAGGAGTACGTGTTCCGGACACTGGCCGCCGCCGCCGACCCCCAGGTGGCCACGCCCTACCGGGACCAGCCAGGCCCGGCCGCCGCGGTGGCGGCCGCCGTGTCCGCCCGTGCGGGCGGTAGCTTTCTGGTCGCCCAGCTGACCGCGCTGGCGCTGGCGGCCGCTGCCCGGCCGCTCGACGTCACCGCCGAGCGCTGGTCAGCGGATCTGCCGGCCACCGTCGAGGCGGCCATGGAACGCTACCTGAGCGAGGTGAAGCCGAGCGGCCGGTGGCTGCGCGACCTGCTGATGGCGCTCGCCTGGTCCCAGGGGGACGGCCTCGACGACAACGCCACCTGGGCGGCCCTCGCGACCGCGATCGGGACCAGCCAGTACACCGAGCAGGACGTGGCCCGGCTGCTGCTCAGCACGTCGGCGGTGGACTTGCTGCAGCCGACCAGGCGCGGCGAGCGGACCGCCTTCCGGCTGTTCCACGAGTCGCTGGCCGAGTACCTGCGCCGTGAAAGCTGCCAGTTCCTCAGCCGCCCGGAGGTAGAGCGCCGGCTCGCCGAAGCGATCGTGGCCCGCGTCCCGGTCCAGGCCGACGGTACCCGCGACTGGCCGCGGGCGGACAGTTACACGCGCACCTACCTGCCGGTCCACGCGGCGGCCGGGAAGGTCCTCGACGGGTTGCTGTCCGACGCGGGCTTCCTGGTGACCGCGGAGCCCGGCCGGCTGCTGGCCGCGTTGCCGACCGCGCAGACCGCTCGTGGCCGGCAACTCGCCCAGATCATCCAGCGGGTCGGGCAGCAGCTGCTGGTCGCGCCGCCGGGTGAGCAGGCCTGCTACCTGGAAATGGCCGCCCAGATGGCCGGGGACGCCCTGCTGGCGGCGGCCGTGGCCCAGGCTGCGCCCGCCCGGCCGTGGTCAGTGCCCTGGGCCGAGTGGCAGCCCCTCGACGAGAGCCAGCTGCTCGGTCACCACGACGACTACGTCGTCGCCGTCGGCGCGGTAGAAACCCCGGGGGGCACTGTCGTGGTATCCGCCAGCCAGTGGACGCTGCGGGCGTGGACGCTGCCCGCTGGCACCCCGGTCGCGGTCGGCCTCGGCGAGCCTGGCGCGCCGATAACCGGGATGGTCGCCTTCGCGGAGGCCGGCCGCGTGGTCGCCGTGCTCCTGCTGGAGAACGGTGATGTCGTCCGGTCGGAGATCGACGGCGCCGCCCCTAGCGCGGTTATCGCCCGGCAGCGGACGGGCGAGCGCCTCTGGCTGGTCGAGCAGGCCGGCCTGCCGTCGATTGTCACGCTCAGCACGCGGGGCGTGGTCGAAGTCCTGTCCTGCGTCGACGGGCACCCTTGCGAGCTGCCCGCGGTCAACCTTGAGGGTTGCCGGATTCTCGACGCGGCCAACGTCGGCCAGCGCATAGTGCTCGCGGTCACCAGCGACCAGGATGACGACCCGGCTGAGGTCACGGTCTGGGACCTGGCGGCCGGGACCGTGCTCGGCCAGTCCGCGCGGCTGGCCGCGTTGTTCCCCGCCGCTCACCCGGCGCCCGTGTGGGCGGCGGCCTTCAGCGAGCGGGCGGGAGACCCCCTGCTGCTGTGTGGTACGCCGGTCTTCACCTGGGACCCGTTGCGGGCCAGGGGTGGCGACCCCGTCTACGGCGACGGGGTGCTCAGCGCGCTGGTCGCCCGGGACGGTGACCACCGGGACGGCGCGGACGAGGTGCAGTGCTGGGGAACAACGAGGGGGGATCTCTACGTCCGCCGGGGTGATCACGGAACCCCGCGGAAGATCGCCGCCCACGACAACGGCATCGACACCCTGGCCGTCACCGGAAGCGGCGCCCAGCTCACCATCGTCACCGGCAGCCGCGACGGCGCGGTCCGGGTCTGGCGTCCCGCTGCCTTGCCGCCGGCCGGCCCGGACCAGGGGCGGGTCACCGCCCTGCGCGTGCTGTCGGCCGCCGGCTCCAGCTCTCAGCAGGTTGCCCGTCTCCTCGACAACGGGACGGTATCGGTGCTCGATGCGGCCGGCGGGCTAGAGGTGGCACGGCTCCGGGCAGGCCGCCCGGGTGCCCGGCTGACGGCCCTGGAGGTGCTGCCACGTTCGCCCGGCACGCTGCTGACGGTGGACTCCGAGCGCCGGGTAGCTGCCTGGCGCCCCGGTGACGAGCACCTGACGCCGTGGTGGCAGCTGCCCGGGGACAGCGACCTCAGGAATGTCGCGGTGACCGCTGGCGACCAGCCCGCGCTGCTGGTCGCGCGGACCGACGGCTGGGTCGCGCTGTTCGACCCCCAGACGGGCGGTGCCGTCGGCCAGTCCGTCGACACCGGCAACCGCAGCTGGTACCGGGTGCAGCCGGGTATCCCGGGCAGCGGCCCGACCCGCTTCTTCGTCCTCGGTGACGCCGCCGCCGTCCGGGAGTGGACCATATCACCGGACGGGCCGGTGACCAGCCGTGACCTGGCGGTCCCGGCCCACACCGAGAGCAGGCTGTACCCGCCGTCCGAGCTGGCCTTCGCGCGGCTGGCTGGCGAGCACGTCATCGTCGGCGTCGGCGGCTACTCCAGGATCTGCGTGTGGGACGCGGCTGATGGCTCCGTGCGCGAGTCGTTCAGGCTCGAGCAGGCTCACTCGATGGCGCTCAACACGGTCGATGTGGCCGACGTCGGTGGCCAGCCAGTTGTCCTCTGCGGCGGGTTCACCTGCACGCTGGCGCTATGGCCGCTCGGCAGCGACGAGGAACGGCACCTGAGGGTCGGGTCGGTCATCACCGGGGTCAGGTCGCTGGCTGAGAACCGGGTGGTCGTCGCGGGAGTCAGGGGGACCATGATGATAAAGCTCGGGCGAGGCCTGCCCGGCCTGCCGACCAGCATCAGCCGGCGGGCCGAGGGCAGCACCCGCTAGTTTTCGCCTCATGGTGCAGATCATCCACAGGGACGGATGCTTATGCACACCTGGTCACGCCCTACGGCGATGCCCGGCATGGCATCGCCAACGACGAATGTTCACAGCTAATCCACCGTTGTCCCCAGCCTTGACCACAGGGCTAGCCGGCGTTGCGCACACCTTTGTCCACATTGGACTGTGGATAACCTGCGGTGCGCGCTCAGCAGCTCCCTGACCGCGACCCGGCTCCCGGTGCGCAGGATCGACGCGCGGTAAACGGTGACCGCCAGCCGGGCGACGCCGATCGTGCAGGCGATGCTGGCCATGACCGACAGGGCAAACTGCCACCAGGCGACCGCGTTCAAGCTGACCAGGACTGGCATCGCGAAGGGAGCGGTCGGCGGTAGGTACGCGAGCACGTGCACCAGCAGCGAGGCGTGCCCCGAGGTGGCCGCGGTGAAAGCCGTCACGTAGCCGAAGATGACCGGCAGGCCCAGCGGCAGCAGCAGCGACTGGGCCTGCTCCGGCCGGTCGGCGGTCGACCCGGCCGCCGCGTACAGCCAGCTGAAGAAGGAGTAGCCGAGGATGAGCCAGCAGGCGGTGGCGGCCACCGTCGGCGCGGTGAGTCCGGTCACCGCGCTGGAGTGAACGGCCCGGGCCAGCCCGGCGGCGACCCCGACGGTGACGCCGGCCTGGACAAACGCCGCCAGGCCGATGCCAAGCAGCTTGCCCGACAGTAGCCGGGCCGGGCTGGTCGCCGCCAGCAGCACCTCGACCACCCGGCTGGACTTCTCCTCGAGCACCCCGGTCAGCGTCCACGCGTTGTACTGGGTCAGCATGAAGAACAGCAGCAGCAGCCCGACCAGCGAGGTGTCCTGCCGGGCGGTGCCCCGGCTGGGCGCCGGGGTGCAGGCGGCCACGGCGGGGTGGGCCAGGGCGGGGTGGCTCGCGCGCAGCGCCGGGACGATGATCGCGGCGCCGACGGCGAGCAGGATGAGCAGCGTCCCGATCCGGAACGCGCGGCTGCGGGTCCGCTGCCGCAGCTCCCGCGCCGCTACCAGGCCGATATCGCCTGGCAGCGGCAGCAGGCCCGGTCCGGGCGGGCCCGGGCGTTCCCGGGCCGGGCGGGCCGGGGTCAGGAGGCGACGGTCCGCGCGGGCGCGGTGGAGCGGTCCCCCCGCGCCGCGGTAACGGCTGGCCACGAAGATGACGACGATGGTGACGATGAGGACCGGGATGACGCTCGCGAACATGATCAGCCCTCCCGCCCGGTCGCCTGCTGCGCGACCGACTCGCGGAAGACCTCAGACAGCCGCCGCCGGCGCACGGCGAACTCGGTCACCGGCCCGGCCTTCATGGCCGCCCGCAGCACCGACTGCGGGTCGGCGGGCGGCGTGAGGAGCAGCCGTAGCGCTCCGCCGTCGTTTTCCGACACGGTGACCCCGGGCAGCGTGCGGGCCCAGGCGCCGTCCCTTGTCCCGGAGACCCGGACCACCAGTCGCGGCAGGCCGCGGGTGGTCAGCTGGTCGACCGGGCCAGCGCTGACGACCCGGCCGCGATCGATGATCACGACCGACTCGCAGTGGTCTTCCACCAGGTCGAGCTGGTGGCTGGAGAACAGCACGCAACGGCCCGCCCGCGCCTCGCTCGCGAGGACCTCGCCGACCGCGTCGATGCCCGCGGGATCGAGGCCGGACAGCGGCTCGTCGAGGATGAGCAGGTCCGGCTGGTGGACCAGGGCGGAGGCGAGCTGCACCCGCTGCTGCTGGCCGAGGGACAGCGACTCGACCTTGCTGCCCGCCCGGTCGGCGACGCCGAGCCGGTCCAGCCAGCCGAGGGCGCTGGCCGCGGCGGCGGCGGGGGACAGGCCGTGCAGGCGGCCGAGGTAGGCGAGCTGCTCGCCGGCCAGCATGCCCGGGTAGAGGCCGCGTTCCTCGGGCAGGTAGCCGAAGCGGCGGCGCACCGCCGGGGTGACCGGGGCGCCGTCCCAGCGGACGGTGCCGGCCTGCAGCGCGGTCAGCCCGAAGACGGCCCGCATAGCGGTGGTCTTGCCCGCGCCGTTAGGGCCGAGGAAACCGGTCACCTGACCGGCGGCGACGGAGAACGACAGGTCATCGAGGGCGGTCACTGGCCCGTACCTGCGGGTCAGCCCGTCCAGCTCAAGCCGGGGCATGGCAGTCCTTCCCTGCGCCCGCGGATCCGCGTCACCGGGCAGGAAAAGAACATGCCTGCAGATGGCCTTGCCAAGACAGCCGGTGGGCTTGCAGCCCTGCCCGCGGATCAGGAGGCAGCCGGAACTACCGAGACCTACTCTAACCCCGGCCGGGGCGGTCAAACACGCCGAGCACGGCCGCGGTGACCGGCTCGGCCGGGACCTGCCGGTTGACCAGCGCCGCGCAGGCCTGCCGCCCGCCCCCCTTGACCAGCAGGGACGCGGCCCCGCCGGGCCCGTCGCCGATGAGGCCGACGAGGCCGGCCGGCTCGTTAATCATCCAGCCGAGGCCGGTCTGCACGCCGCTCGGCTGGGCCGCGTGCGGCCGCAGCGCCTGCTCAGCCAGTGACCGGGGCAGCAACGACCGCCAGCCGAGGCCCAGCCGGACCAGGTCGGCCGCGGTGGCCCACAAGCCGCCCGCCGCCGGGAACACGCAAACTGACTGCTCGGCCGGGGTGAACGTGTCGTCGGCGGCCACGTCATAGCCGGTGACCGCGGGGAAGCCGCGCTCGCCGGGCTGGTCGCCGGGCCAGCGGGCCGGGAACCACGAGCTGCTCATGCCCAGCGGCCGCAGCACCAGCCGGGTGAGCGCCTCGGTGCACGGCAGCCCGGTACGCCCAGCCACGACCTCACCAAGCGCCGCGTACCCGGCCAGGCTGTGGCCGAAGGTTCCGCGCTTGCCAGCGCAGCTGATCACCGGGTCGGCCCCGGCGGTCAGGGCGGGCCCGGCGGCTTGGGCGAACACCGCCGCCAGTGCGGGCACCGAGCGCGCGTACACGCCCGGCGGGTCGGTCACCCCGCCGGTGTGGCTGAGCAGTTCCCTGACGGTCACCGTGTCGTCGGCCAGCCGGACCGTGGCCAGGTAGCCGCTGGCCGGGTCGTCCAGGCGGACCTGCCCGGCGGCCGCCAGGCACAGCACCGCCACCGCGGTGACCGCGGCGGTCACCTGGTAGACGGGGAAGGCGTGCCCGGCCCGGAGCGGCTCGCCGTCCTCCAGGCTGGCCCACCCGGTCGTCGCCGTCCAGGGGGCGGGGCGCGGCCGGCCGGGCCCGTCGGCGCCAGCCACCGCCAGCCCGACCATGCCGAGCCGGCGCCAGGCGGCGGCGGCCACCCCGGGCACCTGGGCGGGCAGTGGTCCCGCGGCGGTGACGGGCGGCTCGGCCACCCGGGGGTCGCTGATCCGCTCGCCCAGCCGACGCGCGCGCACCGCGCTCAGCCGGAACGGCGAGCGGGGTTCGGTGGCCGCGCTGACCAGGTACCCGCTCAGCCGCCCGTGGGCGATGAACGGTGCGTCGCTGTCCACCGCCAGCTCGCCGCGCAGCGCCGGTGCCAGCTCGCTGATCATGGCGGTCAGCCGGTCGGGCGGGACCGCCGCCAGGAACTGCCCGGTGAAGTGCCCGCGCAGCTCGTCATCGGTGGGCGCGGCCCAGCCGGGCTGGCCGGCCTCGGCGAACCGGGTGAGGATCCAGCGCAACTGGGTCAGCGCGTGCCCCTCACGGCCGCTGTCCGCGTGGCTGGCCGCGACCGCGTGGCTCAGTGCGGCCCAGCTCGGCTGGCCGTTTTCCCTGGCCACCGCTTGCTGCGCGGCATGCAGGGTGGGGAACTCCCCGGCCGCGTGCCGCCGCTTCGCGGCCAGCTTGAGGAACCGCAGGCTCGCCCGCTCGGGCAGCGCGCGCTCACCGGTCACCCTTCGAGATTAGCTAAGCCCGGTGCCGGTCAGCACAGCGTCAGTGACCTGGCGCCCGCGGAGGTCGCCGCCACCCTGGGTGAGCCCGGCCGCCTCGCGCCGGGCAGCGGGCCCCCGGGCCTGGCCAGCCCGATGACCTTCCTGGGCCCCGCCGACGGCGATATAGTCGGCGTGGCCGAGCTGGTGGCCGGCCACGAGCCCTGCCTGTTCTCGGGCCAGGGTGTGCCGGGATGGGCCGGGCAGCAGGCAAGCGCCTGAACCTGGCGGGCTGGGCGGGGGTGTGGGTGAACCAAAGTCACGATCGCAGTGCGCTCGTGTGGGAAACCATAAGCGGGCGCGCCCGCGCCAATGGCGGAGTGGTATCGCTGCGCCATGTGATCGCTGCCTGCGCGGACGCGCTAGCGGCGGACGGGGTGGCGCTGTCGGTGGCGCGGACCGGCGCCATTGGGGAGCCGAGCCTGGCCATCGGGCCGGTGGCCGAGCAGCTGGAGGAACTGCAGTTCACCCTGGGCCAGGGGCCGGGTCTGGACGCGGTCGCCGACCGCGGCCCGATCCTGGTGGCCGACCTGGCCGCGCCGGACGCGCAGCGCCGGTGGCCGGCGTTCGCCTCCGCCGGGGCGAACCTGAACGTGGGGGGCGTGTTCGCCTTTCCCGTGATCGCCGGCGCCGCCCTGGTCGGCGTGCTGAACGTGTACCGCTACCAGGCCGGGCCGTTGCAGCCGGAGGAGCTGGCGCAGGGACAGGTCTACGCCGATGCGGTGCTGATCGTGGCCCTGGATGAGCGCGCCGGCATCGAGCCCGGCCACAACAGCCTGCTCGATGCCGTGCTCAGCGCCCGCCGGGTCCAGGTCCACCAGGCCGCCGGCATGGTGGCAGCGCAGCTCGGAGTGCCGATTACCGACGCGCTGGCGGCGCTCCGGGCCCACGCCTACGCGCACGGCTACTCGCTGGCCGACCTGGCGGCCGAAGTGCTCGCCCGCAAGGTACGCCTCGGTCACGGGCCGCCGCACCCCGGGCGTTCCGGCGGCCCGCCGACCGATTTCTCCGCGAGTCAACCCCCGCCCGGCAATGTGGGCAAGGATAGGGACAAGCCAACTGAACCCGGCGGGCAGCCCGGCGGACGACAAAGTGAGGAGGGATGAGGATGGCCGCCACGGACGAGCAAGTGCGAGACGCTTTCATCGAATTTACCGACACGCTGGTAAGCGATTTCGACATCATCGAATTCCTGCAACGGCTGGCCGTCCAGTGCACCAACCTGCTCGAGGTGAGCGCCTGCGGTGTCCTGCTGGCCGATCAGCACGGGGTGCTTAACCTGGTCGCCGCCTCCACCGAGGAGGTCCGGGTGCTCGAGCTGTCCCAGCTGCAGGACGCCGAGGGCCCCTGCGTGGACGCCTACCGGACCTCCCGGCCGGTGGAGCAGACCGACCTGAGCGCCCCTGGCGCGCGCTGGCCCGCGTTCGCCGCCGCCGCCCGCACGGCTGGGTTCGCCGCCGTCCACGCGCTGCCGATGCGACTGCGCGAGCAGACAATTGGCGCGCTCAACCTGTTCAGCGTGGCACCGGGGCCGCTGGATGAGGCCACGATCGCGCTCGGCCGGGCGCTGGCCGGCGCCGCCACCATCGGCATCGTCCACCAGCGCGCCATCGCCCGCCACGAGCTCGTCGCCGAGCAGCTGCAGGCCGCGCTGAACAGCAGGATCGTCATCGAGCAGGCCAAGGGGTACCTGGCCGAGAGCCTGAACCTCACCGTCGACGAGGCCTTCGTGGTGCTCCGCGACTTCGCCCGCGGCAGCCGCCAGGGAATCACCGGCGTCGCCGAGCGGGTCATCAGCGGAAAGCTGCGGCTAGCCCGTCCTTGACCTGGCCTAAAAGGCGACCCACGTTTCCGTTTTCCGGGCGCGGACTGATGATATGCTCACTTTCAGTGGCGGTCAGATTATCGTGTGTTATCGCCGCAAAGCGCGCAATTCGCGTTTTTACATCGTGCCGCCTAGACCTTGCGTCGCGGTTTAACTCGGTGACCGTGGGGGGCCTCGGGCATGTCAGCGCGGGACTTGAGTCTTTCAAAGCGGGAAAAAGGCACGGCAGTGACGGTGGTGGTCTCCGGGGAACTGGATATCGCGACCCGGCTGGACTTCGAGCTCTACCTGGAAAACATCCTCAGCGCCGCGCCCGGTCAGCTCATCGTGGACCTGAGCCGGCTGTCCTTCGTGGACGCGGGCGGGCTGCGCGCCCTTGTTTCGCTCCGGTCCCGGGCCGAGTGCCAGCAGACGCCGGTTCTGCTGGCCGGCGTGTCAGCGCGCACGCTGCGGATACTGAAGATCGTCGGGCTGGACGGCCAGCTCCCCATCTCGCCCTGACCGCGCCGGCTGCCGTGGGCCGCGGCCCGGGCGGGTCAGCCGCACCCGTTCGGCGTCATGATCTTGACTGCCTGACCGGGCTGAGCGGCAGCGGGGCCGGCGGCTTGACCTCGGCCAGGCGCAGGTAGGTGACCAGCCGCTGGCCGCCGCGGCCGGACAGGCTGGCCAGCACCTGCGCCAGCTCGGTGACGTCCCTGGCTACCACCGACAGGATGTAGTCGGTTTCGCCGGCCACGTTGTCGGCCGTGATCACCTGGGGCAGCGACCGGATGTGGTCTTCGAAGATGGCGCTTGACCGGGGGTCGTGCCGGGACAGCGTCGCGGTCACGAACACCTGCAGCGGAAAGCCGGCCAGGGCCGGGTCGAGCTGCGCGCGGACGATCCTGATCACGCCCGACTCCTTGAGCGCCCGCACCCGGTGCAGCGTCGCGGCCGGTGACAGCCCGGTCAGCCGGGCCAGCTCGACGTTGGTGCGGTCCGCGTCGAGCTGCAGCTCAGTGAGCAGCTGAATGTCAATTTCATCAAGCTTGATCGCCATATCACCAAATTATATTTGGCCAGAGGCACTAGATGGCAAATATTGGCCCGCGAGGTTGCACTCTGGGTTCATGAACATCAGCTTCGCCCCCACTCGTGCCTCCAGCCAGTACCGCGCTCCCCGTCAGTCCCGTGCCGTCGCCGCGCTCGCCGCGGCGGGCGTCGCCTGGGGGACCAGCGTGCCGCTGTCCAAGGCGGCGCTGGGCTGGCTACCGCCCGCCTGGCTCGTCGCGATCAGGTTCGCCCTGGCCGCGGCGGTGCTGCTGGTGATGGTGGACCGGGCCGCGCTGCGGGCGGCGCTGCGCTGGCCGGTCCTCGCCTGGGGCGCCGTCGGCCTGGGCGGCTCGGTGCTGGTGCAGAACGACGGGCTGGCGCGGACCAGCGTCACCCACGCGGCGCTGCTGATCGGCGCCGGGCCGGTGCTGGTCGCGGTGATCGCCGCCGCCTGGCACCACAACGTGGCCCGGCCGGTCGCCTGGGCCGGGTTCGCGGTCTCGCTCGGCGGGGTGGTGGTGGTCGCCAGCGGCCGCGGCGGCGGCGCGACCAGCCTCGGAGACGCCCTGGTGCTCGGCTCGGTGCTGCTCGCGTCGACCCTGACGGTGGCACAGGCGCGAATGCTGGAGGGCCATGACCCGGCCGCGATTACCGCCGTGCAGTTCCTGGGCGCGGCCGCGGGCTCGCTCCCGGTCGCGCTGGCCAGCGGCGGCCTGCCGTCGCTGCCGGCCTGGCCGAGCTGGCCTGGTGGCGGTGCTGGCGGTGGCCGGGCTGGCGCTGGTCGGCACCCTGGTGCCGTTCACCCTGTTCGCCTACGGCCAGCACCAGGTGTCAACCGAGGTGGCCGGGGCCTTCCTGAACCTCGAGCCGCTGGTCGGCGCGCTGGCCGGGGTGGTCGCGTTCGGTGACCCGGCCGGGCCGCGGCTGCTGCTCGGGGCGGCCGCGATCGTCAGCGGGATCGTGATGAGCAGCGTCACCGGGCTGCGCGGGCGGCCGCGGCCGCGGCTGGCCACGGTCGGCTGACCGGCTAGGCGGGCGGCCGGGCGGCCGGCGCGGTCAGCCGGCCGCCCCGCGCCGTTACTGGCGGCTGCCGCGCGGGCGGAACTTGACCCAGGCGACGACGGCGACCGCCGCCAGCAGTATCCAGGGGGAGAACAGCAGGTGCAGGACGGCGCCGAAGATGACAACCGCCAGGATGACGATGAGGGCGAGGGCGATGATCGGGGCCATGGTAACCAGTCTCCGTTTTCAAGTCGGTTTCCGCGTCGGGCGGATAACTCAAGGTTGCCGCCGCCGCCGCGCCCGGTCGATCCGGATCAGCCCGGTCCGCACCCGGAGATGTGCACCCGGGGGTCAGGGTGATCCCTGACAGGGTCAGGCGGCGTCCCCGTCCAGCAGCTCCGACAGCTCCGCGTCAACGTCAACGAAGTCCATCTCCTGGCCGGGCGGGACCAGCTGGTAGGTGCGGTGCAGGAACTCGCGGATGCCCGCCGCGCTGGCCTGGAAGCGAGCGCACCCGCCGGGCGGCCCGAGCTCGATGTTCAGGATCTTCTCGGTTGCCCCGGTGCCCGCGGCGCCCCCCGGCGCCCGCGACGGCCAGGCCCGGACATCCCCGATGCCCGCGCGCACCCGCAGCGCCGCCGCCAGCAGGCCACGGCTGAAGTACCAGACCACCGGCTCGTCCCGGCCGGCGTCGAGCGACATCCGCACCGCGTACGGGTCGCCGCAGCTGTAGTGCAGGCTGCAGTCGAGCGGCACTGCCAGGTCGTCCGGGCCAATCAGCCGCAGGTCCTGCCCGGCTGAAACCGTTCCGTGTTCGGTACTGCTCATCTCCGCCACCCCCGTGACTGTCTGCGAGATCGATTGCAACTACGATCTCCCGGCCAGGTGGCGGCCCGGATTTCCGGCCGGGTGCAGCCTGGTTGCGGCCGTTGTCGGTTCCACGGGCGCTGCCTATTCAGCGGTGATCCCGGATGGGGCGCTGGCAGCCAGGCCGCGGTCGCGCATGGCCTTGCGGTAGGCGACCGCGACGGCGTCGAAGCGCAGGTGAAGCTCGGCGGCCAGGTCGAACGGCACCCGCTCGGGCCGCTGCGACTCGACCACCACCTGGTCCTGGCCGAAGATGGTGTCCTCGAACTCGACCAGCACCCGGTCCGGCTGGTCCAGGTTGTAGTTGCGGCCGATGATCACGTAGCCCGCGCAGCGGCCGGCCGCGACGGGCTGGGCGGCGAAGAAGTACACCATGCCGCGGCGGCCACCCCAGCCAAGCCGCAGCACGATCGTGTACGGCAGGTGCAGCTCGTACCGGCTGCGCCGGTCCGGCGGCCCGGCCTGCTGATTGCCGAACACCGGGAAGTCCGCGCTGTTCGCTGCCTCCGGGCGGACGATCTCGTAGCGCAGCACGTGCCCGTCGGTGCGCACCTGGTGCGGCGGCACCACCGGGCGCCGCGGGTCGCCGAGCAGGCCCGGGTGGACCCAGGGGAAATGCCCGAAGTCGGTGAAGTTCTCCACCTGCCTGGCCGCGTCGCAGCGCCAGCGGTAAGGCCCGGCGGGCACCACCTTCCACTCGCCGTTCTCCAGCTCGGGCACCTCGGGCAGCGGCCAGCGCGGCTGCTCGAGCGCCACCCAGATCAACCCGAACCGTTCCTGGGCCGGGAACGCGCGGACCCGGGCCCGCTCAGGGACGGCCGCCGGGTCCTCCTTCTGGGGGATCGCGGTGCAGCGGCCGTCGGCACCGTACCGCCACCCGTGGTAGGCGCAGACCAGCTCCCCGCCCTCCACCCGGCCCAGCGACAGCGCGGTGCCGCGGTGCACGCACAGGTCGGACATCGCCCGGGCCGCCCCGCCGGCCACGCGCCACACCACCAGCGGCTCGCCGAGCAGGTCGACGTGCACCGGGCGGTCCGTCACCTCGGCCGCGAACGCGACCGGATGCCAGCACGCCCGCTGGGCGGCCAGGTCCGCGAACACTCCTGGTGAGTCCATTTCCACCCCGCACGCACTGCCTGATTAGCGCTGCCGACACGGCGTCCTGGCTGGCGCGCCGTCTCCTCTTAGCATGCCCGCCCGGCGGTAGCTCGTACACCGGCCTATCTGCGGGCGGAGATACGCGCAGATGGGGCGGAATATGCGGGCGGAGGAAGTTCCCGGGTCCCGATAAGCGGGGACTTCGCGGGACCGCTGGCAGCTAGCGTGGCTCGCCCCGGTAAGTGCCGAACGACCAGCGGTTCCCCTCGGGGTCCTCGACCGCGAAGTCGCGCGAGCCGTAGTCGGTCTCGTGCAGCTCGTCGGTCACCGTCGCCCCGTGGGCGACCGCGCGGGCGTGCAGCGCGTCCGGGTCGTCGGTGACCACGTAGGCGCTGAAGTGGCCGGGCATGGTGACGCAGGCCGGGTCCCCGGGCCTGACCGAGCCGAGCATGACGCCGCCGCCGGGCGGCCACGCCAGCTCGGCGTGGTGCACGGTGTCACCGTCGCCGTAGACGGCGGTCGCCTCGAAGCCGAGCGCCTCGGTCAGGAACCTGATCAGCCCGCGGGCGTCGCTGGCCCGCAGGGTGGGCCACACGGTGGGCGGTGGCGTGGTCTTGTTGTCGGTCATGGCCCCATCATTCCCAGTCGCCCGGTCGAACCGCACCTCGTCCAGCCGCCGTCCGATCACGTCCGGCGCCGCCACGTCGACGCTGGCCGTTAACGGAGGCGGTCCCGCCCCCCGGCCGACGGGCGGACACCAGATTCCCACAGGTAGGGGAATTATTACGGAACTTTTTGTCAGCACGGAAATAATGTAGTGTCATAGCAACAAATCATTTCCACACTGAACCATTGTCCTGCAGGGGGGCGTCGTCCGGCAGCCCGGTTCTCCCGTCGGCGCGATAACCTGGTCAGCGCCTGCGCGCGGGCAGCCACTGCGGGCGCGACGCGCCCACCGGCACCGGGGGCTTGTCGAAGTAGGAGACGGTCTCGGAGTACCGCAGCGCGGGCGCCACGTAGTCGAGGGTGCCGAACGGCGACTCCATCCGGCGGGTGCGCGGTGCGCCGAGCGCGGGCCCCTCGGGGGTTCCCTCCGGGTACTGGCCGAACTCCTGCAGCCAGGTCGCCAGCCGGACCAGCGAGATGCTGATGTGCCAGCTCCCGCCCTCGACCGCCCGGCGGGCGAGGGCCGACGCGACGGCCGCCGCGCCCAGGAAGCCCGCGTACCCGTCGGTCAGCACGCCGGGCGGCGCGTTCTTGAACTTGTCGTGCCGTGCCTCGTCCGCCGTCACGCCGGTCGACGCGAGCGCGACCGGGTCGTAGCCGGCCCGGTTCGCCCACGGGCCCGCCGGGCCGTAGCAGCTCACCGACACGTAGATGATCCCGGGGCGCGCCGCCGCGACCTCGGCCGGCCCGAAGCCGCGCGACGCCAGCATCCCCGGCCGCCACGCCTGCACGAAGACGTCCGCCCCGCGCAGCAGCGCGGCCAGGACCTGGGCGCCGTCATCCTCGAAGTCGACGATCGCGGACCGCTTCCCCATGTTGGTTTCCAGCGTCATCCCGGTGTGGTCGATGAGCTTCGGGTGGATGGGCCCGAGGTGCAGCACGTCCGCGCCCTGCTCGGCCAGGTACCGGCTGACGGTGGGGCCGGCCACCACGTGGGTCAGGTCGGCCACCCGGACGCCGTCCAGCGGGCGGGCACCCGGTCCCAGCGGCTCCGGGTCACTGTCCCCGATGCGCTCGACGCGGACGACCGGCTCCCCGGCGACCGCGATCCCGTGTGGCAGCCGCTGCCACTCGGCCGCGTCCCTGACCAGCGACCCGGGCAGGCCCTCGCGGATGAAGGCGTCCTCGATCTCCGCTCCGTCGTACTTCCCGATCGCCGCGGCCACCGCGGCGTGGTCGTTGGGCGTGCCGAGCAGGCGCAACAGCCGGTCGCGTTGCCGCGCGCTGGGCGTGGTCACGAACACGTGCCCGCCGTCGGCGGTCGCGAAGTACCCGCCGCAGGGCTCACGGGCCTGGGCGAGGTTGATGGCGACGTGATCGTTGCGGCGCAGCCAGGGAAACGGGTTCAGCGCGAAGACCGGGTCGCGCGCGTCCAGCGCGACCTGCTGCGGGCGGCCGCCGCGCTGCTCCCACAGGGCGCAGACCGCGGCCCCCTGCGCGAGCAGGGCGATGCCGCCGGCCAGGGCGACCTGGTGCGGGCTGTTGAGCACCGGGGGCGTGCCGTCAAGGCGCAGCGTGCTGCGCACTTCCGCGGCCCTCAGGCCGATGTCGGACAGCACGGCGGCGAACTTGTCTTCGGCCGGCCCGGAGTAGGTCACGGCGCCCACCGCCAGCCGGGGCGGCGTCGGCGCTGACGGTCTTGGCGGGCGGCTCTGCCCATGACGGTTCCCTCTCGAGCGACCGTGCTTAGCTACGCCGAATTAGACTATTCATTTAACTTAGTGTCAATAGTTCTGAATTGAGCGGCCGTTCGGCCGCCCTTTCCCAGGCCGCGTAGCGCAGGGCCGGCAAGCTCGGTGTAGCGTTGTGGTCATGTTCCTCCCTCGTGCGTAGACCGGCTCCGCGGCTGATTGCCGCGCTGATGCCGTGTCCGCCTCAACGCCCAGGGGCGTTGTGCTTCTTGAGGAACAGCTGTGTCCTTCTTGTCGCCCTACGGGGCTGTCCTGCGCGTGCCTCACGTGCGCGCCGCGTTCGCCAGTTCCCTGGTGGGACGCCTGTGCTACGGAATAGTCTCACTCTCCCTGCTCCTAACCTTGACGGCGGGCGGGCGCAACTACGGGTTCGCGGGGCTCGTAATGGCGCTTTTCGGCCTGGCTATCGTGCTCGCGTCTCCGCTCCGGGCGCGGCTCGTCGACCAGCGAGGGCCGCGGCGCGTGCTGCTGCCGATGGCATGGAGTTTCGCTGCCACCCTGGTGCTGATCGCGCTGATTCCGCCAGGCTCCTGCGCGGACAACATCGCGATCGCGGCCTTGGCCGGCATGGCCGGCCTCTGCCCGCCGCCACTGGGCGTGGTGATGCGGGCGCTGTGGAGCGAACTGGCCGGTGACCAGAGCGTGCTACAGACTGCGTACAGCCTCGACGGGGTCGCGGAGGAACTGCTCTACATCGCGGGCCCGGCGTTCGTCGGGGTGCTCACGGTCGTTGCCCTGCCATCGGTCGGCCTGTGGGTTGCCGCTGGGCTCGCGGTCTCGGGGACCGCGTGGTTCGTCCGCTCGCCCGCGCTGCGGGCCTGGCCGGTCCGCTCGGCTGAGCCGCGGACGGCGCAGGCAGGGCGGCCTACCGGGACGGCGGGCGGCGCGATCCTGACGCTGGCGTTCGCGGTCGGCTCGATCGGGCTGTGCCTCGGTGGCCTGGGGCTTGTCACCGTGGTGTACAGCCAGGCCCGCCATCATCCCGCCGCCGTGGCCTGGATCGATGCGGCGATGGCCGGTGGCAGCGCTGTTGGGGGTCTCGCCTACGGCGCGGTGACCTGGAAACTGTCACCCCAGCTTCGTCTCGCCCTGCTGGCCACCGGACTGGTGGCCGTACTCATCCCGGCTGCCCTGAGCCCAGGCCTGCTCGTGCTGGCCGTACTCGTCTCCCTGGCCGGGATACTCGTGTCTCCCGCACTGGCTACGGCCTATGTCCTCACCAACAGCCGGGCGCGGCCAGCTGCCCGGACCCAGGCAGGCAACTGGGTCAGCAGCGGGTACAACGCGGGCAGCTCCGGTGGCTTGTTCTTGTCGGGGCAGCTGGTCGGCCGTATCCCCCTTGGTGCCTGCTTGCCGGTCCTGGCGGTTCCGGCGCTGCTGGCCCTTGTACCGCTATGGCGAGACCAGCGCATCGGAGCAGGCGGAGCCTGGCGGGCACGACCCCGTGCTTCCGGTCAATGACGCAGCAACCAAGCCGCAGGATAACTAAACGGCTTGGAAACTTTCAGGGGGCATAGCGCGTACGAGTTTCCACCTGGATAAAAGTTTCCATGTCACCAGCGTGATCAGTCACAGTGCTGTCACCCGCCGCGATTCCGCTGCGCCCCCGGCTAGCGCATCCGCAGCCCCAGCCTACTGTCGGGATAACAGCAAGAAGCTTCGGGTATGGCGGCACTGCCCGGCGAGCGCGTGCGGCTAACCCAGCAGGTGCGGCAGCAGGTCGGCCACCGAGTCCAGGATCAGCGGGGCCCCCGCCAGCCCGGTCGCGGCAGGCACCGCCTCGAGGGCGGCCCGCTGCGAGTCGCCCGACAGCACCCCGGCCACCAGCCCGGCGCCCGCCCGCAGGCCCGACTCGATGTCGGCCGGGGTGTCGCCGACCACCGCCAGCGAGGTCACCGAGCCGCCGCCGAGCCGCAGCAGCGCGGTCAGCGGCATGTCCGGCCAGGGCCGTCCGCGGCCGGCGTCGGCCGGGGAGAGCAGCAGGTCGACCAGGGGCCGCCAGCCGAGCGCGGCGATGATGGCGTCCCGGGTGAGCGGGGAGAACCCGGTGGACAGGCAGACCTTGAGGCCGGCCGACCGGCAGGCGGCGAACAGCTCCTCCGCGCCCGGCATCGGGGCGATCTCTCCCTTGGCGACCGCGCCCGCGTAGTGCTTCTCGAACGCCGCGTTGGCCGCCTGCGCGGCCTCCTCGCCTCCAGAGCCCCGGAGCCCCCTGGGTCCCCGGGACTGGCGATGACGCCGAAGATGTGCCGGAACACCTCGATCTTGGACTGGCCCATGGTGGCCCGGGCGTACTTCATCGCCTCGCTGAACTTGCGGGCGGTCAGGGCCTGCGCTGGCGACGGCGGCGGCGAACGCCTCCATCACGGTGTTGTCGTCGCGCACGGTGGTGCCCGCCATGTCCAGGCAGGCGACGTCGAACCTCGTCACTGGAAGGTCTCCTCGGCGATCGCGGGGGAACAGGTCATGCCGCGCCCGCCCGGGCCGGTCACCAGGACCACGCCGGGGCTGACGGCGCGAACGGTGATAGAGCGACTGTGGTGCCGGTGACCTCACTGTAGACGCCGGCCCAGCGCCGCATGCACCCGCGGCAGCGCGGTGCCGAGCAGGGCCGTGGCGCGGTCCAGCAGGTGGTCGTAGGCGTCCTCGGTCACGTCGAACCCGAACGGCTCGTCGTACTCGTGGGTGTCCCCGATGGTCAGCGACCCGTCCAGCCGCTGCACCAGCAGCAGCTGGGCCTTGGCTGGCGGCCGCGACCGGGGCCTGCGGCGGCAGCGCGGCCAGCGACGGCACGTCGTAGGCGGGGTAGTAGCGCAGCGAGTCGCCGTCGGCGACCGAGGTGGTGAGGCGGCCAGGGAACGGCGCGGTCTGCAGCATCTGCAGCCGCACCCGGCGCAGCCCGGCCCCGCCGGAGCCCGGGGCGCCGGCCAGGGCGCCGGAGGCGGCCAGGTGGGGCCCGGCGATCCCGGTGAAGTTGGCCCCGGTGCACAGCACCACCAGGTCGCCCCGGTGCCACTGGCCGAACTGGTCGCGCACGCCGTCGGTGCCCAGCTCGACCGCCTCGTGCCCGGGCAGCCACTGGTAGCGGTCCCGGCCGCGGTCAGCGGAGGTGCGGCGAGGAACGAGCGCAGGGCCGGGAGCGCGAGCCGGGGCTCGGCGATCGCGTCGGCCCGGCACCACAGCCCGCCCAGGAAGTCGCCCCGCAGCGCCGGGTTGACCGCCCGCACGCCGTCGGCCGACAGCAGCTCGAACTCGCGCGCCTTGGCGTCGGGCAGCCCGGCCGCCTCGCGCAGCACGGCCAGCTCGGCCGCGGCCGAGGCGATGGTGAGCGACCCGGCCGGCCGGAAGCCGGTTCCCGGCGCGTCCGCCGCGATCTCTTCCCATAGCTCACGGGCCCGCAGCGCCAGCGCCAGCTCCGGCCCCGCCCGCCGGCCGCTCACCCAGATCAGCCCGAAGTTCCTGACGCTGGCGCCGCGCCCGTCCGGTTCCCGCTCCAGGTGGGTGACTGCCAGCCCGCGCCGCCGGGCCATGACCGCGTGCATGGTGCCGAGGATCCCGCCGCCGACGATGACGACCCGTCCAGGTTCAGCTATCACGGACAACGAGTATAGCCAAGTTCAGACTTGTATAGCCAAGTTGCGGTGAACTCTGCGGCAACAGCAGCGGGCCAAGCGCCGTCCGGACCGCGCTCCAGCCGAGATAACAGCAAGAAGCGCCTGCCGCGGAGGCGCTGCCGCGGGCGCGCTACCGCGGCGGGGCCGACGTGCGCGACAGCGCGTTCACCGAGACGGAGTTGCGCACGCTGAACGCGGCCTCGGTCGCCAGGTAGCGGTCGTCGGACCATTCCACCGGCTGCCCCGAGCGGTCGGTGGTGAACCGCCGCTCGCGCAGCAGCGGCACCGCCGCCCGCACCCCCAGCCAGCGGGCGTCCTCGGCCGAGGCGGGGACCGCGTCGATGACGTGCTCGGCGTCGGTGAACACGACTCCGAGCTCCTCCAGCCGCTGGGTGATCGAGTCCGACAGCCAGGTCGAGGCCGGCCACCAGGGCGCCGACCCGCTCGGGGTAGACGGCGCGCTCGAGCATCACCGGCCGCCCGGACAGCAGCCGCACCCGGACCAGGAAGTACACCGGCGCCTGCTCGGTCAGGGACAGCCGCGCCGACTCGGCCGCGGTGGCGGCCCGCCGCTCAAGCGACACCACCCGGCCGGACGGCACCTCGCCGATCGCCCGCGCCCAGCGGGAGAACGAGAGCAGCTCGCCGAACGACTGCACCCGGGGGCCGCCGATCACCACCCGGCGGGCGCCGCGCCGGGAGGCGATCACCCCGTCGGCCCGCAGCGCGGCGAACGCCTGGCGGATGGTGCCGCGTGACACCGAGTACCGCTCGGCCAGCTCGGACTCCGAAGGGAGGAGCGCGCCGGGCGGGTACGCGCCTGCCCCGATGGCCGCCTTGATATCGTCGGCGACCTTGCGGTACAGGGACTCGCCGGTCATGAGGTCACAGCCTAGCGCCCGGCCGCGCGCAGCGCGCGCTCCGCGTCCAGGGCGGCCAGGTGGGCCGCTGACAGCCGGGCGAGCTCGGCCGCGTGCGCTTCCTCGCGCTCGCGCAGCCCGGCCCGCAGCCGCGCGGCCTCGTCGTCAACGGCCGCGGCGCGGGCGACCGCCGTCGCCGTGTCCGCCCGCAGCCGCGCCACCTCCTCCCGGGCGCGCCCGGCCTCCGCCCGGGCCGCGGCGGCCTCGTCGCGGGCGGCAACTGCCTCCGCCCGGGCTGTGAGCGTCTCCGCCCGGGCTTGCGCGGCCTCGTCGCGGGCCTGGCGGGCGGCCGCGCGCTCGCGCTCGGCGTCCGCCCGGGCCTGGCCGGTCAGCTCGCTGGCACGGGCGGCGGCCGCCGCCGCTTCCCGCCGCGCCCGTTCCTCGGCCGCGCTGAGTGCCGCCGCCGCTGCCTCGCGGGCCTGCCCGGTCTCCCGCTCGGCCCGTTCCCTGGCCCGGTCGGCCGTCTCCCGGGCCCGCAGCGCGTCAGCCAGGGCGGTGGTGGCCTGCTCGGCCCGCTCCCGGGCGGTGCTGGTCTCCTGCCGGGCGGCGCTGCTTTCCCGCTGTGCGGCCGCGGCCGCCTCCTCCGCCGTGCGGGTCCGGGCGACCAGGCCCGCCAGGTCGCGCTCGAAACCGGCGGTGCGCTCGCCGAGCGCCCGCTCGGCCGCGGCCGCGTCCTCGGCTAGCTGCTCGGCGGCGGCGTCCGCCGCGTCCCGCGCCCGGGCGGCCTCGTCGCGCTCGCGCTCGGCCGCGACCTGGGCCCGCCGCGCCCGGGCGGCGTCCTCGGCCGCGGCCGCCAGGTCCCGGCCTGCCCGGCTGGCGATCGTCGCGATCTCGAGGTCGACCGCGACCGGGTCGGCCAGCGCGGCTAGCTGCTGCTCGATCCCCGCGTAGAGCTCCCGTTCGGCCCGCAGGCTGGCCAGCGCCGCCGCGTGCTGCCGCCTGGCCTGCTCAAGCAGCTCACCCGCCCGCCGCTTAGCGAAATCAAACCCCCGCCCATCCCGAACGGTTGCGGCTGACCCCGCACCGCCCCCGTGTCCCGCCCCGGCTTCCCCGGCCTCCTCGCCGCTGGCTCCCGGCCCTGGCTCCGCGCCGTCGCGAGTCACCGCGCCGTCGCGAGCCGGGGTACCGTCCCGGGCCGCCGTGCCGCCGCCCGGCTGCCCCTGCCCGGCCCCGCGCAGCACCGCCCAGCGGTTGCGCGCGTTGTGCACCGGGCCGCCGCCCGCCTCGGGCGGGTCAGCCTGCAGGCAGTACTCCTTCTGCCGTCCTGACCCGGACACCCGCCCCGGCGCCCGCGGCCGCCGGCACCCCGGCCAGATGCACAGCTCGGGACCGGCGTCTTCGCTTTCTGTCACGGAACGTCATTCTAACAGTCCCTACAACATTAATAGTCTGATAGTTAGATTGAAAGAAAAGCCCCTGTCGGCGTGCCGAACGGGCTCATTCACGATACGGTTCAATATCGTGACTGAGGATCGGAGTGCAGCCCTCGTGCCGGGGGAGCTGGCGGGACCCGCGCCGGCCGCCTACCGCCCGGCCGACTTCGCGGTCCCCGGCCCGACCGCCGAGCTGCTGCGGGAAGCGGTGCCGGAGAACACCGCCCTCGCCTACCGGTCCCGCTGGCGGTCGTTCCAGTCGTGGTGCGCGGACCAGGGGCGGGTCGCGCTGCCTGCCACCCCGCAAACGCTGGCCGCGTACCTCACCTTCCTGGCGCTCGACCGGGGGCTCAAGGCGACGACCGCCGACGCCCACCTGACCGCGATCCGGGCGGTCCACCGGGCGGCGGGCGCGGCCGTCCCCGACGGCCTGGCGGCGCGCAAGGTCGTGATCGCCGCCCAGCGCCGGGAAGCGGCCAGGAAGGGGCGCTACGGTCCCCGCAAGGCGGTCCCGGTGCTGGCGGCCGACCTGCCCGCGGTGGTGGCCGCCTGCGATACCGAAACCGTGGCCGGGCTGCGCGACCGGGCGATCGTCCTGCTCGGCTTCGCGCTGCTCGCCCGCCGGTCGGAACTGGCGGCGCTCAACCTCAGCGACGTCGAGCTGGTGCCGGACGCCGGCCTGGCGGTGACGGTCCGCGCGTCCAAGACCGACCAGGCCGCCCGGGGGGTGACCCGCCGCATCCACTACGCCGGGGCCGAGCCGGTCTGCCCGGTGCGGGCGGTGACCGCCTGGACCGGCTTCCTGGCCCGGAACGGCATCACCGCGGGCCCGCTGTTCACCCGGCTCGACCGCTGGGGCAACCTGGGGGCCGCGGCCGGCGGCCGCTACTCAGCGCGGGACGGTTCGCCGAAAGACGGGCGGCTGCGCCCGCAGGCGGTCGGTGACATCATCGCGGCCGCCTGCGCCGCGGCCGGCCTGGGCGCCCCGGCCAGCGCGGAAACCCTGGCCGCCGAACGGCGCCGGTACAGCGGGCACAGCCTGCGCCGCGGCGGCGCGACCGCGATGCTGGCAGCGGGCGCCCAGCCGCTCAGCGTCAGCCGCCACGGCCGCTGGGCCGACGGCTCCCGCTCATTCGCGGGCTATGTCGAGGAAGCGGCCGGCTTCGGCGACGCCAACCCGACCAAGGGCCTGCTCTAGCGAGACTCCGGCCTCCCGGTAAGCCGAGCACGATTCCGCCGCCTCCTACGCGCCGATCAGGGACTACATCCGGACCCGCCGCCTTGCCGCAAGCCTGGTAATCCGGTAAGGCACGTGACAGTACCGTAGATGTCGCGACTGGCGAAGCCGGATGTGACCGGCGTGGAGCGAACGAGTGGCATCGACCGCCTGGGTGTCCCTTTGGCAGTAACCGAAGGGAACGCCGATGCGATACGGGATGAACCCGCACCAGTCCGCCTCCATCGTCGCGGGTCACGGCCCGCGAGTGATCAACGGGGAACCGTCGATGATCAACTATCTCGACGCGCTGAATGCGTTCGAGCTCGTTCGCGAGGCCGACGCGGCAACGGGCAAGCCCGCGGCCGCGTCGTTCAAGCACGTCTCGCCGGCCGGCGCGGCGCTCGCCGGCGCCGTCGATGCGACAGCGGCGCGAATCTGGCGGGTGGGCGGAACCGGGGACGGGGGCCTGCTGTCGGCCTACGTCCGGGCGCGCGACGCGGACCCGAAGTCGTCATTCGGAGACGTCGCCGCGCTGTCGCGGCCGGTCGACCTGGCCACCGCCGAGTTCCTGCGCACGGTCATCTGCGACGCGGTCATCGCGCCGGGATTCGAGCCGGGCACGGCCGGGGTCCTCGCGGCGAAGCGCGGCGGCGGGTTCCTGGTCCTGGAAGCCGACCCCGGGCGAGTGCCGCCCGCCAGTGAACGACGCGACGTCCTGGGCGTCACGATCGAGCAGGAGCGTGACACCGTGCCGGCCGCCACGGTGCTGCCCGACGACGGCACCCTCGACGAGGCGACCTGGACCGACGCTCTGCTCGGGCTGGTGACCTTGCGCTACACCCAGTCCAACTCGGTGGCCCTGGTGCGCGGCGGGGCCGCCGTCGGGATCGGCGCCGGGCAGCAGAACCGCGTTGACTGCGTGCGCCTCGCGGGCGCCAAGGCACGCACCTGGTGGCTGCGCAGGCACCCCTTCGTCGAGCACCTGCCCGATGTCGGCGGCATGGGCCGGCAGGACCGCCTTAACTGGCAGATCCGGTTCGCCGGCCAGGAGATGACCACAGCCCAGCTCGCAGAATTTGAGTCCCTGTTCGGCACCGAGGCACGCAGCCGCTACGAAGATGCGACCTGGCGGGAGGAGTGGATCGCCGCCCTCAGCGGCGTCACGATGACTTCCGACGGGTACCTGCCTTTCCGTGACAACGTCGAGCACGCCGCAGCCGCGGGCGTCACCACAATCGTGGAGCCCGGAGGATCAACCCGCGCGAGCGAAGTCGCCGACAGCGCGGCCGCGCACGGCATCGCCCACGTCCAGACCGGCCTCCGCCTGTTCCATCACTGAGAAGCAGCTGTCAGCCGGGTTGGCGTTCCAGCGCGTCGAGGTCGCGTTCTGCGTAGAGGCGGTGCTGCCATTCCTCGTGGAGGACGGCCCCCAGGCAGCGGGCGACCGGGAGGCTCTCCGGCTCGGGGTAGCCGGGCCCGGTGACCGGCTGCGTCATGCCCGCGAGCTGCTCGTCGGTGAGGCCGGCGAGCACCTCGCGGACGGTCGCCATCCGGTCGTCGCGCAGGGCCAGCACCTGGTCCAGTGACGGCCGGGCGTCCCGGTCGCGCGGGATGCCCGGCTCGTCGGGCAGCTCGTCGCCCGGCAGGTCCAGCGGGTCCCAGGGCGACGGCTGCCCGAGGATGGCGCGCTTCACCAGGAAATCGCTGCCGAAGACCAGGTGGCGCAGCGTCTCGATGAACGACCACTCGCCGTTAACCCGCCGGTGCAGGAGCTCGGGGTCCATCCGGCGGGCCCGCGCCACGGTCTGCTGCCACAGCCGTTCCAGCACGTCCCAGGCCTCGCGGTACCCGGCGGCGTCGCCCGGGCGCATCTTGGCCCGGTCCGGGTAGCGGCGGTCGAGTTCGGCCTCCACCAGGGGCGCGACGTCGATCCCGTTGACCCGCAGGTTCTCGATCTGGCCGCTGATGTCCACGTCCCTCAGGGCCCCGCTGATCGTGACCCGGGTCAGGTCGACCACGCGGAAGCGCGCCCCGGTGAGGTCGACCCGATGGAAGTCGCCACCGGTCAAGTTGACGTCCTCGAACCGGGCGCCGGACAGGTCCCTGCGGGTGAAGTCGGTCACCCGGGCAGCTTGCCACGAAAACGCCGCGCCCGGCCAGGCGAGCTGTTCCGGACCGGGGTCAATTCGGGGCGTGCGGTCAAACTCGGATCTGGCCCCAGTTTCGTGAAGCGGCCTCCCCTCGCCACCTGGGCTGGGGCCTGCACACCGTCCAGCGCCTCGACCGCGGCCTGCGGTCAGGTGCGCGGCCGCCCCGTTGTTGTGTTCCGCAAGCCAGCATGGTCACGGCAGTCGCGCCAAGCTTTCACGTGTATCGGTCCATGCCTGCAGGTTCTGCCTTGTCGAACGCGCGGGCCAGGAAGTCGCGGGCGGCGGCGAACGAGAGGGTGTCGGCCCGCTCGTGGTAGGCGACGCCGGGGATCGCGCCGGGCCGGGCATCCGTGTGGGTGAAGCCATGCTGGGCACCGCCGTACATGTTGAGCTGCCAGTCCGCGCCGGCGGCGTTCATTTCCTCGGCGAACGCGGTGACGTCGGCGAGCGGCACGTGCGGGTCCAGGGCGCCGTGGCACACGAGCAGCCGCGCCCGCACCTGGCCGGGCTCGGCGTGGACGCTGGTGGCCAGGCTGCCGTGGATGCTGACGGCGGCTGCGACCGGTGCACCGGACCGGGCGAGCTGGAGCGCGGCCAGGCCGCCGAAGCAGAACCCGACGACCGCCATCCGCTCGTTGATGGCCTGAACCCGGGAAAGAAGATCCAGGCCGGCCCGCGCCCGGCGGACCAGGCGGTCAGGGTCATCGCGCATCCCGGTGAGGAACGCGATGACCTGCTCCCGCGGCCCGCCAGCGATGTCGCGGCCGAACATGTCGCACGCGAGCACGACGTAGCCGAGCTCAGCGTATCGGCGGGCCTGCTGCCTGGCGTGATCATCGAGTCCGGCGCCGCCGTGCACGAGCATGACACCCGCCCGGCGCCCGCCTGGCTCGGAGGTCTCGATAAAGAACTCGCCGACGAGCTCGGTATCGCCGTCCGCGTAAGACTGAGGCTTGGTGTTAATCACAAGCCGAACTCTAACCAACTGTAACCATGCTATCACAAAATAGTGAATTCCGGAAGTTCGGCCAGGTCTCAGTCAGGTTCCGAAGCACTGTCCTCCGGAAGCTCGGCGATCCGCCGCTCAGCCATTGCGAACTACTACTGCCGTATCTTCGTATGCTTAGTTGGCAGATCGGTCTTACTGGGACCGGACAAGTTAATTGTGCGCGCGCACTTGGACCGGCCGGGTCCCACCAGGTGGCAACTGTTTGCGTTCACATCTGCCTCATTTAAACCATCCGTTTCTAATTCAGCGTCTTTCTTCTACTTAGCGTCATCGTTCGCTTAGCGTGACGACATAGGCTGAATCGAGTTTTGCACTTACTCTGTATTGTATGGACGTTACAGGCCAGAACGACCTTAACCGCCCGTTGCGGGCGGCGCTGTACGCGCGGCTGAGTGAGACGTACGACGCGGCCGAGTCGGTGCCGACCCAGATGGGCAACGCCGAGCGGCACGCCGCCCGACGGGGCTGGAATGTGGTGGCGCGCTTCAAGGACGACGGGTTCTCCGCGTTCAAGGAGATCGTCCGGGATGATTTCATCAACCTGATCCGGGCGATCGAGCGGGACGAGGTCGACGTGGTGATCGTCCGCGACGTGGACCGGCTGACCCGGAACCTGGCCGACTGGGACCGGTTCGAGAAGGCCGCAATCGAGCACCGGGTGATCTTGTCCGCTTACACCGGCGCGGACCTGGACCTGTCCACCCCCGAAGGGGCCTATTACGGCGGGATGGAGACGCTGCGGGCCAAGCGGGAGAGCGCGGTCCGGTCAGTGCGCGTGCGGGAGGCGCACGACCGGATCGCGCGGGAGGGCAAGGCCGGCGGGGGCGGGCGTCCGTGGCTCGGCTACACCCGCGTGTACGCCAACCCCGGTGCGCCCGCCCGCAAGCGGGTCGTGCTCCGCTACGACATCAACGAGACGGAGGCGGCGGCGCTGCGGGACGCGGCCGAGAGGGTGCTGCGCGGGGAGACGATCTACTCGATCGTCAGCGAGTGGGAGGCCAGCGGGATGCGCCCGCCGTTAGCCGAGCACTGGGCGGTCTCGACGCTGGCCCAGGCGCTGCGCTCGCCTCGGCTGGCCGGCCTGCGGGAGTGGCAAGGGGTCAAGTACCCGGCCCAGTGGCCGGCGATCTTCGATGTCGACACCCACGAGCGGCTCGTCAAGCTGCTGGCCGACCGATCACGCCGCCAGCACGTGACCGGCAAGAAGCGCCACCTGCTGTCCGGGGTGGCCAGGTGCGGGAAGTGCGGCCGCCCGCTGTACCTGGACCGGACCCGCTACCGCTGCGCCAGCAGCCCGGGCCACCCCTGCGGCGGGGTATCCCTCAGTGCCGAACTGCTCGACGAGTACATCACCGGCGCGGTCCTCGACGCCCTGGAGTCCCCGCGGGTGCAGGAGGCGGTCCAGTCCGGGCAGGACAGCGGCGCGCCCCGGCGAGCGGAACTGCTGGAGGAGATCCGTAAGGCGCAGGATAAGCGGGCAGAGGCCCGCCGCGACTGGGCCGAGGACGTGATCAACAGAGAGGACTGGCTCGACATCAAGCAGCGGACCGACGACCGCATCAGCCGCGCCCGCAAGGAATACGACCGACTCACCGGGTCGGCCACCGTGTTCGGCGACATCCCAGCCTCCGAGGCCGTCCGCGACGCCTGGCAAGACTGGAACACCGACCGACGCCGCGCCGCCATCAAAGCCGTCCTCACCCAGGTCACCATCCACCCGGACACCAGCAGCCGGAACACACGCAACCATGCCTTGCGACTGGAAGCCCTGCGCGAGCGGACGCAACTCGACTGGCGACTTTGAGGCTCTGCCTGCGGTAAACACTTCGATTAATCGATAGAAATACGCTTGGGATTTCGTATCGCACCTGTCATACAGTTAATGACCCATGATCGAGAATCCCCGGACTGTGCGGTAATAGTCATCCTGATCTTTATATCATCTATAATTTCCATTGCCTTCGTGGTGAAAACCCCTATCATCACAGGCTGCGATGAGTTTGATAGCGAGAAGTCTGCGAAAAACTGCAAGTCAAAGTCAGTCTGGTTTCTGAGCGTGGCTGCCTCCAGGAGTCCTATAGCCTCCTCTCGGTTAACCCAGTGATCACTGGAATCCCTGAACTTCTCCGCGAAACTATGCCGCAGGGAAACCTGATACTCCAGACGGTGGAAACGGGCCGGAGACGTGGAGCCGTTTTCTAGCCGCACGACCCAAGCATATCTGCTGGAAAAGTGGTCTATCCGCACCACGCGGCCAGTATACAGCGGGATTGGGCGAACAGCCGTAGCAAATTGTGCACGCGCTAGGACAAGGCCAGCCGTGACCGTTGTCATTGTCGTAGCCGAGCCGATATCAAGAAGCTGGAGCCGCCATGGCCATTCCGTAATTATGGATGACGGGATGTTCGCTCGCACTATCGACCACAGGAGCATTACTGTGCTAGCCACTAGAAGCACAAGAGGAACCGAGAAGAAAATGAAGCTGCGCCCAGGCCGATGATCTTCTATTTCGTGCCGCAAAATAACTCTTTAAATAGTAGGAGTAGATTCGGGTAAAATTGCGAGGACTTCGGTGCTGATTCCCATGATTTCAACGGGGGCTGAAACGCAGACGAGCGGCGGAAGGATCATCCTTCCGCCGCTCGTTGCCTAGCACAACGCTTACGTTGCCGGTTGGTCGTCATTGCTGGTGCTTTCCTCTTTGAGTGTGCTGTGCGGAGTGCGAAGCAGTGCGGCGAGGACGGCTATCGCGGCTGGATCCTCGATGCGTTCCGGTAGTCCCTGCTGTTGCCGGGATCGGCGCGCGTCTTCCGCACCCGCCCGCCGGATCATGGCTCGTTCCTCCGGCGTCAGCGGGCGGCGCGGCGGTCGCCGCGCCCGGTGCCTCCCGGCCCGGCCGGCTGGCTTGCGGTCCGGCGTGGCCGGGGTGGTGTCGGTCGTGGGGCATCACCTCCCCCTAGCAACTCGCAGGATCGGCAGTCACCTCCTTCCCGTTGCTCTCCTCCGTACTGGGGCAGCTAGCCTAAGCGCGCGGCTGTCGCGGGCTCAATATCACTGTGAGATAAGGACCATTAAGCTTTTGTCACTTTCGGCTCGGGCCGCCACCACGCTGGGTAATTGTCCGCGAGTTTGTCTCTGTCTCTCCTCGCGCGTGTCTGCACGTAAAGGCGCGCGGACAGTTCCCGCGGACAATTCGGGAGACAACTTATCCACAGGCCCCCTGGCTGCGGCCGGTGAGCGCGTCAGGCTTGCCTGCCCGGTTCCCGCAGCCGTTCCCTAAGCAGGTACAGGCAGCTTTCCAGCACGTCGTCGCCCAGGGCCTCGGGATCGGCCAGCAGGGTCTCGACGGCCAGCATCCGCGCGGCCGGGGCCGGCAGCCTGGTGAACGGGGTCAGCGAAGCATCCATCGCAGGGTCTCCCTCCGGTTCATCTCCTGGTTGAGCTGGCGGTACCTGTCGGTCAGCGCCGCCAGCATCTCGGCCACCCGGGCCCGTTCGGCCACGACCTCGAAGTCATCCAGCAGGCCCGGGTCGCGGCCCGGGCGCTCCCCGGGCCGTCCTCCCGCTTCGTGGGCTCCCATGTACCGCCTCCGTTCCGGCTGTCCCTCCCCGGCGCTTTCTCGGGGCCGGGTGACTTGGCGTGCATCCGGCCGGGACGGGACGTGTCTGCATCCTCGCGCGCCCGGCGCCGAACACAGCCCTAGATGGCATGATTGCTGCCATGAGCGGCAGGGGTAACGGCGGCGTGGCAGGGCACTTCGCCCGGCAGATGCGCAAGGAACGGCAGGCCCACAACTGGTCGCTGGCTGAGCTGGGGCGCCGGGCCGGGCTCGACCCCGCGCACCTGGGGCGGGTCGAGTCCGGCCGCCGCCCGCCGACCGAGGCAGTTGCGGCGGCGCTGGACGCCGTGTTCCCGTCGCGGCGGGGCTGGTTCTCCGACTGGCTGTCTGAGTCGCGGGAGTGGGCCGAGATCCCGGTCACCTTCCGGTCCTGGCCCGACTACGAGGACCGCGCGGCGACGATACGGGCATGGTCGCCGGGCATCTTCCACGGGCTTATCCAGGCCGAGGGCTATGCCCGCGCGCTGATCGCCGTCCAGCCCGGCGTCACGGACGAGGTGGCCGGCGAGCGGGTGGCCCACCGCGCCGAGCGCCAGCGCCGCGTCCTGCGCCGCCCGGGCAGCCCGCCCTCGGTCTGGGTCGTGGCCGACGAGCTGGCCCTTTACCGGCAGGTCGGCACCCCGGCCGTGATGGCCGCCCAGATGCGCCACCTGGCTGAGGTCGCGGCCCTGCCGCAGGTCACCGTGACTGTGATGCCCGCGATCGCGCACGCCGCCAACTCCAGCGGCTTCGTCCTGGCCGACGACGCTGCCTGGTGCGAGCACATGGCCGCCGGCGGCGTCTACACCGACCCCGAAGTCATTCAGCCGGCTTGCCCAGCGCTTCGATAACCTCAGGGCAGAGAGCTACCGCGCCAGTGAGTCACTGGCAATGATCGACAGGATGGCAGAGCTATGGTCGGCTGGCGTAAGTCCACTTACTCAGACGGCAACGGCGGCGACTGCGTAGAAACAGCCAGCAACGCCGGCGCGATCCTCATCCGCGACACCACCGACCGCGACGGCGTCACGCTCGCCGTCCCAGCCCGGGCATGGCACGCCTTCGCCTCTCGGCTCCGAGCAGAGGCGGCCGGGTAGCGCCAGCAAGCCGAGCGCAGACGGCACCCTCGGCCGTTGTCTACGTCTACGTCTACGCGCCTCGACGTGCAGACGCAGGACGCCGACCATAGACGTAGACAAGTTGTCCACAATCGGTAGCGGTGAGTAATCGTCTCATTGTCTCGTCTCATCGTCACAATGTGTCCTTTACGTGCAGACGCGCGCGAGGGTGAGACGAGACAACGAGACAAAGACGATTACGTATGGCTACTGCTCACCTGGTGGACGTGACCTGAATCACAGTGCAAAAATCGATTCAGCCTATGCCTTCAATTACGCATGAGGGGCCGCTGGATCTCGTCCGCCAGCACCCCGAGATCGCCCTGGAGCTGATCCAGGGCACCGCCGAGGTCACGCTGCCTGCCCAGGTAGCGGTGTCCCTGGCGGCCACCGACATGAGCGCGGTCGTCCCGGTGCAGTACCTGGCCGACATGGTCGTCCTGGTTTCTGACCAGGCCACCGGGGAGCCGGTCCTGGCGGTGATCATTGAGCCGCAGCTGCGCGACAGCGAGGCCAAACGGTTCAGCTGGCCGGTCTACGTCGTCACCGCCCGCCAGATCAACAAGTGCCCCGCCGCGGTCCTCATCGTGCTGTGCCCGGACCCGGCCGAGGCGGCCAAGTGCCGTCAGCTCATCCGGACCGGGCACCCGGGCTTCGACCTGGCACCGATCGTCATCGACTCCAGCGGGCCGCCCGGCCGCGACGGGACGGCCGGCCCTTACCTGACGGTGTTCGCTGCCAGCATGGGCGGCATCGACCTGGAATCCGAGGCTGGCGCCCGCCGCGTCCTTGACGCCATAGCCAGCACCGAGGTCAGTGACGCTGACCGGTCCCGCCTGATGACCATTATGCTGAGACTATCTTCGGATGCCGCAAGGCAGCTCCTGGAGGCGATGATGACCACGAGCGAGTACGAGAAAACCCTGGCAGAACGAATCCACGACCAGGGCATGGCCGAAGGCGAAGCCAAGGCTGTCTTGCGACTCTTGGCCGCCCGCGGGCTCGGCCTGTCAGAGGCGCAGCGGGAACGGGTGACGTCCTGCACCGACTCCGCCCAGCTAGACCTCTGGTTCGACCGCGCCATCACGGCCAGCACCGCCGCCGAGGTCTTCGCGGACTGAGCATTATCTTCGGATGCCGCGCGGCAGATCCTGGAGGCGATGATGACCACCAGCGAGTACGAGAAGACCCTGGCAGAACGAATCCACGACCAGGGCATGGCCGAAGGCGAGGCCAGGGGCGAGGCCAGGGGCGAGGCCAGGGGCGAGGCCAGGGGCGAGGTTAGGGGCTTGGCCAGGGCTGTCTTGCGGCTCTTGGCCGCCCGCGGGCTCGCCCCATCGGAGGCGCAGCGGAGCCAGGTAACCTCCTGCACCGACTCCGCCCAGCTCGGCCTCTGGCTCGACCGCGCCATCACGGCCAGCACCGCAGCCCAGGTCTTCGCGGACTGAGCAGGTCAAGCGTCCCTCGCCAGGCCTGTCGGCCGCCGGCGTCCCCAGTCCGGGCCGGTGCGCCTAACAGCCCGCCAGGGCCGCGTCCAGCAGCGTTTCCGCCGCCGCCCGGGCGGTTGCGGCCGCCTCGGTGGTGCTGCCGTCCATCCGGGTCGACAGCGACGCCCCGTCCCACAGCATGTGCAGCTGGCGGCCCAGCACCTCCGGCTCGGCCGCCCCGGCCTGCCGGGCCAGGTCGGTGAGCAGGCCGCGCATCCAGGCCCGGTAGCTGGCGGTCGCCTGGGAGACGGCGGGGCCGGGAGACTCGGCGCTCGCACTGGCGAACGCGCAGCCGCGGAAGGTCGGCTCGGCGAACAGCTCGCCCTGGGCATCGAACACGCCGAGCAGCTTGTCCCGGGGGGCGTCGTACCGGGCGAGGTGCCGCCCGACGCGGTCGCTCATCCGCGCGTGGCGCACCTCTAGGTAGGCCTTGACCAGCTCGTCCTTGCTGCCGAAGGTGTTGTAGAGCGACGCCTTGGCCACGCCCGCCCGCTCGATCACCCGGTCAATGCCGACCGTGTGCACGCCCTCGGCGTAGAACAGCTCGTTAGCCGCGGCCAGCAGCCGTTCCCGCGCTGAGAGCCCGGTGGCGGTCTTCGTAGCCATCGCCGGTCACCTCCCTAGACTGATCTGTCTGTATGTTACGCCCGCCGGGCGCCGGCGCGGCCGCGGATGAGGGCGGCGAAGGCGAGGGCGGCGAGCACGAGCAGCGCGACCGAGTAGTCCCTGGCCGCGCCGATGAGCCCGGCCCCGTGCACCGCGAGGAACCCGGCCGCGACGGCGGGGACGCCCATGCCCAGGTAGGAGACCACGAACAGCAGCGAGAGCACCCCGGCCCGCTCGTGCGGCGCCGCCACCGGGACGACGGTGCGGATGCCGCCCTGGAAGCCGCTGCCGAACGCGATGCCGCTGACCGCGAGCCCGGCGAAGAACAGCCCGGCCGAGCCGGTCTCCAGCGCCGCCAGGGTCAGCGCCACCCCGGCCACCAGGGCAACGATCCCGGTCAGCATCACCGTCCTGGCCGGCCGGTTACGCAGCAGGTAGACCGAGGCGACGGCGGTGACCGTGAGCAGGGTGAGGGAAGCGCCGCCCAGCACGATGCTGGAAGAGCCGGTCAGCGCCTGCACCAGGGACGGCCCGAGCGCGCCGTACAGGCCGACCATCGCCCAGACCGCGAACATCACCGGGGCGGCGGCCAGCACCGGCCCGCGGACCGCGCGCGGCAGCCGGACCTCGGGCACCAGCGCCGCGGCCGGCACCCTGCTGGTGGTCACCGTCTCCCGCAGCAGCGCCACGCCGAGCATCTGCAGCACCATCACCCCGGCCAGCACCAGGTAGACCAGGCGGGTGGGGGCCGGCAGGAACTGGATGAACAGGGCCGAGAGCAGCGCGCCGCTGCCGGTGCCGATCCCGGGCGACAGTGAGTTGGCCAGGGCGCCGCGCTCCCGGCTGACGTCGAGCAGGCCCGCCCCGATGGCGCCGAGTGCCGCCCCGGTGGACAGCCCCTGGATGACCCGGGCGGCGGTCAGCTCGGGGACCCCGGCCGCCGTCGCGTAGACCACCAGGGCGACCAGCTGACCGCCGAGTGCCCCCAGGAGCACCGGCCGCCGCCCGGCGTAGTCCGACAGGCGCCCGGCGAACAGCAGCGAGACGAGCACCGCGACCGCGTAGATGCCGAAAACGATCGTCGTGGTGATCGGGGTAAATCCCCACTCCCGCTGGTAGATCGCGTATAGCGGGGTCGGCGCGGCCGACGCGGCCAGCATCGACACGATCAGCGAGGACAGCAGCAGCAGCGCTGGCGTCCCGGAGAGCCGCGGCACCCGTGCCGGGCGCACCAGCGGGTCATCGGGCAGGCTGACCGCGGTCGCGTTCGCCGCCCGGGCTAGCTTCGCCCTGTCTTCTAGCTGCACCGCTCCGCGGCTGAGGTTCACGACGACTCCCGGTCGATGAGATTGGGTAGACCGGTCTGTCTGCCCATGGCCACAGGTATAACAGACAGGTCTGTCTAATGCAAGCGCGGGTCCGGCGGGGAGCCCTCAGCCGGACGCGGCCCGGCCCCGGGCGGCCCGGGCGGCCCAGCGGCCGTCGTGGTACCGGACCTCGATCGGGTGCTCGAACGCGGCCGACACGTGCGCCGAGGTGATCGCGTCCAGGGCGGGCCCGGCCGCGACGACCCGGCCGTCGGCCAGCAGCAGCGCGTGCGTGGTGGACGACGGCAGCTCCTCCAGGTGGTGCGTCACCAGCACCGACGCGACCTCGGGGTGGGTCTCGCGCGAGCAGGTCGACCGCTTCCAGCAGCTGCTCGCGGGCGGCGATGTCCAGCCCGGTCGACGGCTCGTCGAGCAGCAGTACCCGCGGCTGGCCGATCAGCGCCCGCGCGATCAGCACCCGGCCGCGCTCGCCCTGCGAGAGCACGTTCCACCGCTGGGCCGCCTTCGCGGCCAGGCCGAGCTGGCTGATCAGCGCGTCGGCCCGGCCGGCCTCGGCGTCGGTCGGCCGCCAGCGCGGCGCGGTCTCGATCGTCCCGGTCAGCCCGGTCAGCACGATGTCACGGACCGGCAGCGGCGAGCGCAGCGGGTGGCGCGGGTTCACGTGCCCGATCGACCGCCGCAGCGCCTGCAGCTCAACCCGGCCGAGCTGCTGGCCGAGCACCCGCACGGTCCCCGACGTGGGGTGGGTGACCGCGCCGCAGAAGCCGAGCAGGGTGCTCTTGCCCGCGCCGTTCGGCCCCAGCATCGCCCAGTGCTCGCCCGCGCGCACGGTGAAGCTGACACCGCGGATGATCTCGTTGCCGTCCCGGCGGAAGGTGACGTCGGCCAGCTCGAGGACGGGCGCCGGCTCGTCCGCGGCGGTGCGGGACAGCGCCGGATCCCGCTCAAGGGAATTCGCTTGCGAGCTCATCGGGACGGCCGCTACCTGCCAGTTCGGTTGGTGACCAGGGGACAAACGGACATAGTAGGCGACCCGCGTGAGCGGCCGGCCGGGCGGGGCCCGGGCGGGTGACGGCGGAATGGCGGCGGCGGCCCCCCGGTTACGGTACTGAGAGCGGACGACGAGGCAGGGAGTTCCATGACACGCACGGTGAAGATCCCCGACGCCACCCACCCGATCACCATCAGCCCGACCGGCTCGCGGGTCACCGTCCGGGTTGACGGCACCGTCATCGCGCAGACCGACGACGCGCTGTCGCTGGCCGAGGCGACCTACCCGGTCGTCCAGTACATCCCGCTGGCCGACGTCAACCAGTCACTGCTCGAGCGCACCACCACCCAGACGTACTGCCCCTACAAGGGCGACGCCAGCTACTACTCGGTCAGCACGCCCGACGGCGGCACCCAGACCGACCTCATCTGGACGTACGAGCACCCGTACCCGTCGGTGGCCGAGATCGCCGGGCACGTGGCGTTCTACCCGGACCGGGTGGAGATCTCGGTCAGCTAAGGGATTACGCCAGGGCCCCCAGGGGGTCGGCCAGGTGGCGGCTGAACGCGGCCAGCCAGCGGGCCGCCAGGGCGCCGTCGATCGCCCGGTGGTCGACCGACAGCGTGCACCGCATCACCGTCGCCGCGACCACCGCGCCGTCCGCCACCACCGGCTGGCTGCGGGCCGCGCCGACGGCGAGGATGCCCGACTGCGGCGGGTTGATGATGGCGGAGAACTCCGCCGTCCCGAACATGCCCAGGTTGGAGATCGCGAAGGTGCCGCCTTCCAGCTCGTGCTGGCGCAACTGCCGGTCGCGGGCGCGCCGGGCGAGGGCGGCCGACTCGCGGGCGATGGCGGAAAGGCGCAGGCCCTCGACGCCGCGCAGCACCGGGGTGACCAGGCCGCCGTCGGTCGCCACGGCAATCGATATGTCGACAGATCGATACTGCCGCAGGCCTTCTTCCGACCAGGTGACGTTAGCGGCGGGCACGTCACCGAACGCGGCCGCGGCGGCCGCGATGACGAAGTCGTTGACCGATACCCGCACCGCGCCGGGCCCGCCCGCCGCCAGGGTCTCGTTCACCCGCGCGCGCAGCGCCAGCAGCTCGTCGACCACGCACTCGGCGGTCAGGTAGAAGTGCGGCACGGTCGCCTTGGACTCGGTCAGCCGCCGCGCGATCGCCCGCCGCATCGGCGTGTGCGGGATGAGGACGGCGTCGGCGCGGGCGGCCGCGGCCCCGTCGCCGGTCCCCGCGTCGAGAGGATCAGCCCGAACGGGAGCGGCTGACTCCGCCGGCCCCGCCGTTGCCGCCGGGACGGCCGCCGCCGGGGCAGTGGCCGGGACCGCGGCCAGGGCCAGCTGACGTTCCAGGTCGCGGCGGGTGATCCGGCCGTTGGGGCCGGTCCCGGCCAGCCCGGTCAGGTCTATGCCCCGCTGCCCGGCCAGCTTGCGCACCAGCGGGCTGGCGAACAGCCGGCCCCCGCGGGCCGCAGGAGCAACTGGCGCGACGGGGGCTGCGCCAGCGGCCGGCTGCCCCAGGACGCGGTCGATGTCGGCCTCGGTGTCGCCCGGTCCGACCAGCACCGCGATCGGGTCGCCGATCTCGCCCGCCGCGCCCTCGTCAAGCACCAGCCGTCCGATCGTGCCGGCCAGCTCGGCCTGGTACTCGACCAGTGCCTTCTCGGTCTCGATCTCGGCCACCGGGGTCCCGGCGCGGACCGCGTCGCCCGGCTTGACCAGCCAGCGGGCGATGGTCGCCTCGGTCGCGCCCGCCAGCACTGACGGCATCCGCACCACGGTCGCCATCAGCGCGCTTCCCCCGGGGCGGCCGGGCCGGCTGCGTCGGCGGGGCCGGCGGTGTCCGCCGGGGCCGCGCCCATGCCCGCGCGGACCTGCTCAAGGGCGGCGACGACGTCGTCGGTGGTGGCGATGGCGGCCTGCTCAAGCACCCGGGAGATCGACGGGGAGGACTCGGCCCCGGTCACCCGCTGCACCGGCTGGTCCAGCCAGTCGAAGTAGCGGCGCTGTATCTCGTCCGCCAGCCAGCCGCCGTAGGAGGTGCCGAGCGCCCCCTGCTCGACGATCAGCACCGCGCCGGTCTTACGGACCGAGGCGCCGACGGTGTCCCAGTCGAGCGACGCGCGGTCAAGGAACCGCAGGTCGATCAGCTCGGCGTCGACCCCGGTGCGCTCGATCGCGGCGGCCGCGGTCGCCACCATCGACAGGTAGGACAGCACGGTGACCTCCGACCCGGCCCGCCGCACCGCCGCCCGCCCGAACGGGATGAGGTAGTCCAGGTCACCGTCGGGGAAGTCGCCCTCGGCGGCGTACAGGTCGACGTGCTCCAGCATCAGCACCGGGTCGTCGACCGCCAGGGCGGCGTTCATCAGCCCGACGTAGTCGAACGGGGTGGAGGCGGCCATGATCCGCCAGCCGGGGGAGGTGGCGAAGATCCCGGCCGGGTCCATCAGGTGCTGTGACCCGTAGCCGGACCCCATCGCGACCTTGGTCCGCAGCACCAGCGGCACCGGGTTGCGGCCGCCGAACATGTGCCGGGCCTTGCCGATCTGGTTGAACACCTGGTCGGCGGCGACCCACAGGAAGTCCGGGTACATGAACTCGACCACCGGGCGGAACCGGCCGTCGAGCGCGAGCCCGCCGCCGAGCCCGGCGAAGGCGTTCTCGCTGATCGGCGTGCCCAGCACCCGGCCCGGGTACCTGGCCGCCAGGCCCTTGGTGGCGCCGTTGGTGCCGCCGTTGAGCTTGTGCACGTCCTCGCCCAGGACCACGATGCGGGGGTCGGCCGCCATCCGCCGGTCCATCACCGCCGCGGCCGCCTCGATGAGCTTGCCCGCGGCGCAGCGGGCCGCCGAACGACTCCCGTTCGGCCGTCCGGGCCCCGGTCAGCTCGGCCAGGTCGCCGCGCACCCCGACGTTGACGAAGGCGGGGTCGGGCCACAGCTCCGGGCGGATGCGGCGGGTTCCCGGCCGGGCCGCGGCCGCCGGGTCGGGCTCGGTCAGCGCGCCGGCGGCGGCCCGCATCGCCTCGGTCGCCTGGGCGCGGACGGCGGCGATGCCCGCCTGGTCGATCAGCCCGAGCCGGGTCATCTCCCGCCCCACCCGGTCGACCGGGTCGCGGGCGCGCCAGGCGGCCTCCTCGTCCTTGGTCCGGTAACCGAACGCCGACCCCGGGTAGGGGCCGTTCTGGTGGAAGAAGCGGTACACCAGCGCCTCGACCACCACCGGGCCCGCGCCCGACCGCAGCCGGTCGGCCGCCTGCTCCATCACCAGGTGCACGGCCAGGGGGTCCATCCCGTCCACTTGCCAGGCGCTGATGCCGAAGCCGAGCGCCCGGGCCGACAGCCGGGGCTCGCCGGTAGCCTCCTCCACGGTGGTGGAGACCGCGTAGCGGTTGTTCTCGATGAAGAAGCACAGCGGCAGCTTCCAGGCGGCGGCCAGGTTCATCGTCTCGAGCACCGACCCGATGTTGACCGCCCCGTCACCGAAGTAGCTGACCGTGAGGTCGTCGGTGCCGGAGTGCTTCTCGGCCCAGGCGTTGCCCGCCGCCATCGGGACCCCGCCGCCGACGATCGCGTTGGTGCCGAGCGCCCCCGCCTCGAACCACTGCAGGTGCATCGAGCCGCCGCGGCCGGCGCAGTAGCCCTGGGCCAGGCCCAGGATCTCGGCCAGGGTCCGCTGGAGCACTTCCTGCACCTCGGGGGTGGCCAGCCGGGCCAGGTCGAGCGACCCCTTGGTGACGTGGGTGAGCGCCTTGGCCAGGAACTGGTGGTGCCCCCGGTGCGAGCCGTTGACCGCGTCGGTTGACCGCAGTGACACGATCGAGCCGACCGCGCCGCCCTCCTGGCCGATCGACGAGTGAGCCGGGCCGTGCACCAGGCCCTCGCCCGCCAGCTCGAGCACCGTCTCCTCGAACGCCCGGATGAGGTGAAGCTGGCCGAGCATGGTGGCGAGCAGCGCCGGGTCGGCCGCCTTCCAGTCGGCGGCGGTGCTCGACAGCTCGCGCCAGTCTTCGGCCGGCGTGAGGCGCTTTACGCGTGGCATGCCGCCACGCTAATCCGAGGATGCATACATTTCAACGGTAATCCCGCCCCCGTTCCGGATAATTTGGGGCTCTGCGCTATAGATTGGATACATTGACCCTGGAGGTGAGCTGATGGGGATACCGGGGCTGCGCGGCGGCGACCACATCGGGATCACGGTGCCCGACCTGGCGCAGGCGCACGAGTTCCTGGTCGGCGTGCTCGGCTGCGAGTTCGTCTACGCGCTGCCGGGGATGCGGCACGACGACGACTGGATGCTCAGCCACCTCAACGTGGACCCCCGCCGGGTGGTCAGCGGGATCAGGTTCTACCGCTGCGGGTTCGGGCTGAACTTCGAGGTGTTCGAGTACCAGCCGCACGCCGGGCAGCGGGACGGGCCGCGCAACAGCGACCTCGGCGGCCATCACGTCGCGCTCTACGTGGACGACATGGACGCGGCCTGCGAGTACCTCAAGGGGAAGGGCGTGCGGCTCCTCGACGGGCCGGTGGCCAGCGCGAACGCGTCCGCCGGGCAGCGCTGGCGGTACTTCCTGGCGCCCTGGGGGATGCAGTTCGAGCTGGTCAGCTACCCCGGCGGCAAGGCCTACGAGCAGGGCGCGGCGGTGCGGCTGTGGCACCCGGCCGATCCGGCCCGGTGAACGGGGACGCGGGGACCGCCCAGGTCGCCAGCCAGCGGATCGCGGACGCGCTGCGGGCCGAGATCCTCACCGGCGGCTACCGGCCGGGGGAGCGGATCCGGCAGGAGGACGTCGCCGCCCGCTCGGGCGCCAGCCGCATCCCGGTCCGCGAGGCGCTGCGCACGCTGCAGGCCGAGGGCCTGGTCACGCTGGTCGCCAACTCCGGCGCCTGGGTGGCCCGGCTGAGCCTGGCTGAGTGCGTCGAGCTTTACCAGATCAGGGAGCGGGTGGAGCCGCTGCTGCTGCGCGCCTCGCTGCCCGGCCTGGACCAGGCCGCCCAGGGCGAGCTGGCCGCCCTGGCCGGGCTGATGGAGCGGTCCGGGTCCGACGTGGGCGCCTTCCTGCGCGCCGACCGGGAATTCCACCTGGCCAGCTACGCGGCCGCGCCCGCGGGGGAGACGTCGCGGATCATCGGCCAGATGTGGAACAGCACCCAGCATTACCGGCGCGAGTTCACTAAGCTCGCTGCTCGCGGGGAGGGGCTCGGGGCAACCCACCTGGAGCACCGCCTGCTGCTTGACTGCATCCGCCGCGGCGACCCTGACGACGCGGAGCGGGTGCTCGTCATGCACATCAGGCGCACCCGGCTGGAGCTGAGCAGGCACCAGGAGATCTTCGCCGACACTCCGCCGGGCCCGCCCGCGCGGTTAGCTTGACATGAAGGATCGTTGCCGCCAGAGTTGCACTCGATTTAACTTGCAAACGATTGCAGCATTAGCCCGCAGCACTGTCCGCTGCATTGTCCTAGGGAAGGGGAAGCATGGCCGCCGCCGCGCCCACCGTCGGGTGGATCGGTACCGGGCGCATGGGCTACCAGCTCGTGCTGCGCCTGCTCAACGCCGGCTACGACGTGGCCGCCTACAACCGCACCCGGGCTAAGGCAGAGCCGCTGGCGGAACACGGCGCCAAGATCGTCGACACCCCGGCCGGGCTGGCCGGCCGCGACATCGTGTTCGTCATGGTCGCGGCGGACAAGGACCTCGAGGCGGTGATCAGCGGGCCGGACGGCCTGCTGTCGGGTGACGCCCGGCCGCGGGTGATCGTCGACTCCTCGACCGTCTCCACCGCCGCCTCGGCCCGCATCCGCGGGGTCGTCGAGGCCGCGGGCGCCCAGTTCCTGGCCGCCCCGGTCAGCGGCAACCCCAAGGTGATCGCGTCCGGCCAGCTGACCGTGGCCGCCTCCGGTCCCCGGTCGGTCTTCGACCAGGCCGAGCCGCTGCTGGCGACCTGGGGGCGGGGCGTCACCTACGTCGGCGAGGGGGAGGTCGCCCGGCTGGTGAAGATCGCGCACAACGTCTTCCTCGGCGTGGTCATCGAGTCGCTGGCCGAGATCACCGTGCTGGCCGAGCGGGGCGGGGTCAGCCGGTCCGCGTTCCTGCAGTTCCTCAACGACTCGGTGCTTGGCTCGGCGTTCAGCCGCTACAAGTCGCCCGCGCTGGTCAACCTCGACTTCCACCCCACCTTCACCAGCGCCCTGCTGCGCAAGGACCTGCAGCTCGGGCTGGCGGCGGGCCAGGAGCTCGGGGTGCCGATGCCGCTCGCGGCGGCCGCCGACATGCTGGTCGCGCAGGCGGTCGGGGCCGGCTACCAGGACGACGACTTCGCCACCCTGGTGCTCGAGCAGGCGCGCCGGTCCGGCTACCAGATCGAGCCGGAGAACGTCCCGGTCGACGACGGGCTGGCGCCCGAGGGTGCGTGAACGGTGACGGCCGACAGGGCGCCGGGAAGCCGGCCAGCCGGGGAGCAGCGGTTCGAGCGGCCGTCGCAGCGCCCGGCCGGGGTGCGGCCGATCGGCGCGCCCGGCCACATGGGGGTGGACTACGAGGCCCGGGTCGACTTCCCGCGGCTGCGCCAGTACCGGCTTGAGCGCGCGCGGCAGGCGCTGCGCGACAGCGACTGCGGCGCGTTCCTGCTGTTCGACTTCTACAACATCCGGTACACCACGCAGACCTGGATCGGCGGCGCCCTCGGCGACAAGATGATCAGGTACGCGCTGCTGTTCCGCGACCGTGACCCGGTGGAGTGGGACTTCGGCTCGGCCGTGCGGCACCACCAGCTCTACTCCCAGTGGCTGCCGGCCGAGAACTGGCGGCCGGGCTTCCTCGGCTTCCGCGGCGCGGTCGCGCCGGAGGCCGGGCTGATGCGGGACGCGGTCAGCGAGATCAAGTCGCTGCTGGCCGAGGCGGGCGTGGCGGCCGAACCGCTCGGCCTGGACATCGTCGAGCCGCCGTTCCTGTTCGAGCTGCAGCGCCAGGGCATCACCGTCGCCGACGCCCAGCAGCCGATGCTCGACGCGCGGGTGATCAAGTCGCCCGACGAGATCATGCTCCTCAACCAGGCGGCGGCCATGGTGGACGGGGTCTACCAGGACATCGCCGAGTTCCTGCGGCCCGGCCGCCGGGAGAACGAGATCGTCGCGCTGGCCAACCAGCGGCTCTACGAGATGGGCTCGGACCAGGTCGAGGCGGTCAACGCGATCTCCGGCGAGCGCTGCAACCCGCACCCGCACAACTTCACCGACCGCCTCATCAGGCCCGGCGACCAGGCGTTCTTCGACATCATCCACTCGTTCAACGGCTACCGCACCTGCTACTACCGCACCTTCGGGGTCGGCTGGGCCACCACCGCCCAGCAGGACGCGTACCAGCAGGCGCGCGAGTGGATGGACGCCGCCCTCGACGCGATCCGGCCCGGGGTGTCCTCCGACACGGTGGCGCTGACGCTGCCGCGCGCCCAGGACTTCGGCTTCGACAGCGAGCTGGCCGCGTTCGGGCTCCAGTTCGCGCACGGCCTGGGCCTCGGCCTGCACGAGCGGCCGATCATCTCCCGGCTGAACTCGCTCGGGCACCCGGTCGAGCTGCGGCCGGGCATGGTGTTCGCGATGGAGACCTACTGCCCGGCCGCGGACGGCATCTCCGCCGCCCGGATCGAGGAAGAGGTCGTGGTGACGGACTACGGCACCGAGATCCTCACCCGCTTCCCGGCCATCGACCTGCCGATCGCCAGCCGGTACTGACCCGCGGCCGGCGCCAGCCTGGCACCGGTACCGGGCCCTGGACAAGGCCGGAATGACCTATATAGAGTTCTTACATGGCTATCCGGTTGACGGTCCAGGTGCAGCTGGTGTTGCAGGCGCTGCTGCGCGACCCGGCCGCGGAGATGTACGGGCTTGAGCTGTCAGAGCAAACCGGGCTGCAGCCCGGGACCGCCTATCCCATCCTGCTGCGGCTGGAGCAGGAGGGCTGGGTGGCCAGCCGCTGGGAGGACATCGACCCGCGGGCGGCGAAGCGGCCCGCCCGCCGGTACTACCGGCTCACCGCGGGGGGCGCGGTGCAGGCCAGCGCCGCCCTTGCCGGAGCGCGGCGCCCTAACGGCACGGCGCTGCGCCGCCTGGCCGAGGAAGGCGGCGCCGCATGATGCCCGACATCGACCGGGAAGAGCGCAGGCGGCGGCGGACCCCCGCCATCGTCCTCATCGTGGTCGGCACGTTGGTGGCCGCCGTGCTGGTCCAGGCGTTTCAGCCGGGCTGGCAGTGGCTTCCGGTCACGGTCGGCGTGCTGGCCGGCACCGCGGTGGGCGTCAGCATCGACCCGCCCGTCCGCGGCGGGCGCGGCCGCCGCGGACGGGCGGGCGGCGGCGGCGGCCAGGCCGTGCGCGGCCGCGACGACGCTGACGGGCCCGCCGGCCCGGTCAGGCACCAGTGGCCGGTGCTGGTCATGGTCTCGCGGCTGATGCCCGGCCCCGCTGGCCGCCGCTGGCTGGCGGAGGCGGAGAGCCTGCTTTCCGAGCTCGCGCCGGCCCGGCGCGGCGCGGCGACCCGCAGCTACCTGCTGTCCGCGCCCCGGCTGGCGGTGGCCATGTGGGTCCGCGCGGCCCGTCGGCGGGCGCGCCCCGGCCCGCGTCGCCCGGGATAGGGTCGCCGCCCGTCCGGTGCCTGGCGCCCGCTACCTGGCCTGGTCGAGGGCGTTCTGCAGCGAGCCGATGTAGCCCTGCGAGGTGTAGGTGGCACCGGAGACCGAGTCGATCTGGGCGCTGCCCGCCGCCAGGGCCTCGGAGTTGAGCTGCGGGATGGCGAACTGGTTGATCTGGTAGTCGCGCGGGGTGCCGTCCGGGTACTCGGTGGCGGTGACCGCGGTGATCTTGCCGTTGCTGACGGTGACCCGGACCTGGACCGGACCGTAGATGGTCGGCCAGGCCGCGCCGGTCACCGTCTTGGCCGTGCCGCCCGCGGTGGCACCCGCGGCGGCGCGGCTGGCCGCGGCGCTCGGCGTCCCCGACGCGGTGCCGGCGGCGGAGGGGGCGGCCGTGCCCGGCGCGCTGCTGGCCGAGCTGCCGGGGGCGGGGGTGCCGACGGCAGCGGCCGGGGTGGAGCCGGGCACCGCCGACTGGGTGTGCGACTTGAAGGTCAGCAGCAGGACCAGGGCGGCGGCGGTGGCACAGATCGCGAGGATAACGCGGCGCAAGGGGAGCGGTCCTTTCCTGCTCAGAACTCGAATGATTCGCGGTGGATCTGCCGCCGCCGCACCCCGGCGTCACGCAGCTCCCTGGTGACGGCGGCGGTCAGCCCCGGTGGCCCGCACAGGTACACGTCATGGTCGATGAGGCCGGGGACGCGCTTGGTCAGCTCGCCGCCGGACAGCGGGTTGCCGTCTAGGTCGGCCCGGCGGCCGGCCACGAACCAGACGTTCGCCCGCCGCTGCGCCGCGATCGCCTCGAGCTCCCGGCGCAGCACCGCGTCGCCCAGGCTGCTCACCCGGTAGATGAGGGTCAGCTCGCCCGGCCCGGCGGGCAGCGACTCCAGCAGCGCCCGCAGCGGGGTGATGCCGATGCCGCCCGCGATCAGCAGGACCTTGCGGTGGCGGCGCAGCGCCCCGGTCAGCGCGCCGTAGGGGCCCTCGGCCAGCACCCGGGTTCCCGGCCGGAGCCCGCGGGCGGCCTCGCTGTGGTCACCCGCGTGCCTGACGGTGATGCGGAGCTGCCCGGGCCGCGGCGGCTCGGACAGCGAGTAGGGGGTGGCGGTCCACCACAGCCCCGACGCCAGGAACCGCCAGCGGAAGAACTGCCCCGGCTCGGCGCCCAGCTCCTCAAGCCGCCGCCCGCCGATCAGCACCGAGAAGACGTCCGGTGCCTCCTCGGTCACCGCGGTGACCCGCAGCCGGTGCCGGAACGCCTGGCGCACCGGGGTGACGAACCGGTACCAGGTGATCGCCGCCGCCACCGCGATGTACAGGGCCGACCAGGCGACCCGGGCGGCGGTGTCGGTCATGAACTCGGCGCCGTCGGCGAACTGGTGGCTGAACGCCAGCGCCACCGCCAGGTAGGTATAGAAGTGCAGGTAGTACCACGTCTCGTAGCGCAGCCGGCGCCGTGCCGCACGGGCCGAGGCGATCCCCGTCGCCACCAGCAGCAGCCCGCCCGCGCTGGCCAGCAGCACGTCGGGGTAGCTGTCGAGCAGCGTCCAGGCCTGGTGGGTGACCGAGGTGTGCGCGGTCACCGCGTACCCCCAGGTGATCAGCAGCGCGTGCGCGACCACCAGGCCGACCACGTAGCGGCCGCCGGTCGCGTGCCAGCGGGCGAGGCGGTCCGCGCCCACCCCGCGCTCCACTGGCGGGATCCGCGCCATCAGCGCGACCAGCGTGATCACGCCGTAGCCGGCCTCGAGCCCGGTGATCCGGCCCGCGTTGGTCAGCCAGTCGCCGAAGCCGTGCAGGGTCGGCGTCCCGTGCCACCACAGCGCGAGCACCGCGACCGCGCCCGCCGCGATGACGGCGAGCACCGCCTCGGGCGGTACCCGGGCGGGCCTGGCGCCCGCCCGCGGGTAGGCGGCGCGGGCCGGGTCGCCGGCGGCGCGCGCGACCGGCCCGGTCACTTCTGGCAGCATGATTTAGGTTATGCCGTGCTGAGCTGAGGGCCGGCTTGACGTTAGCTCTGAGCTGGCAGCCGGCGCCGGACCCGGCCGCCGGCCACCAGGGCGGCGACCGCGCCGAGCACGCCGAGCTGGATCGCGATGTCGGCGACGTCCATCGACCCGCCGCGGCCGCCCAGGTGGATCCAGTCGACCACGCCGCCGCGGCCGAAGCCGGGCGCGCGCAGCAGCCGGTCGGACAGGTTGCCGAGGGCGCCGCCGAGCACCAGGGCGAGGCACAGCGCCGCGACCCGGCCGCGTGCCCGCAGGATGAACGCCACCGCCAGCGCGGTGACGGCGAGGGCGGCCAGGGTGACCAGCACCGGGTAGCCGGACGCGATGCCGCCGCTCGCCCCGTGGTTGCGGACCAGGCGGACCGACACCCAGCCCGACCCGACCTGGCCCACCGGGTCCGCCGCCAGCACCAGCGACTTGCTGACCTGGTCGGCGGCGAGCACGGTGACCGTGGCCGCGGCCATCGCCCAGCGCAGGCCCGCGGATGACCGGACGGCGGCGTCAGCCGGGATAAGCCCCATAGACCGACCATACCCGGACCGCCCGGGCACCGCCCGCGCCCGGTGACCGGGCGGCGCCGGTGCGATGATGGGGGCGATGAAACCAGTGCAGCGCCCGGTGCCAGTCATCATCCGCCGCCCGGCCGCCCCGGCCGCCCGGCCGGCCGCGGGACCGGCGGAACCAGGGAAGCCGGGGTGACGGCGGCGGCGACCGCGGGAAGCCCGTCCGGCGACGACGCTATCCCGGCCGGCCAGGTCGAGCGGGCGGCCGCCTTCCGGCGCCGCATCGGCGTGGACGGCCTCATCGACGTGCACACCCATTTCATGCCCGAGCGGCTGCTGGCGGCGGTGCGGGCCTACTTCGACGCGGCCGGCCCCTCGTAGGCCGGCCGTGGCCGATCGTCTACCGGCAGGACGAGCAGGCGCGGGTGGACGCGCTGCGCGCGTTCGGGGTGCGGGTCTTCACCGCCCTGCTGTACCCGCACAAGCCGGGCATGGCCCGCTCGCTGAACGACTGGGGGGCGGACTTCGCGGCCAGGACGCCCGGCTGCCTGCACACCGCGACGCTGTTCGCCGAGCCGTCGGCCGCCGCCGACGTGCGCCGCGCCCTCGGCCAGGGGGCGCGCGTGTTCAAGTGCCACCTGCAGGTGGGCGACTTCGATCCCTGCGACCCGCAGCTTGACGAGGCGTGGGGGCTGCTGGCCGAGGCCGGCGTCCCGGTGGTGACGCACTGCGGCTCGGGCCCGGTGCCCGGACGGTTCACCGGCCCGGGACCGGCCTGGCTGCTCGCCCGCCATCCCGGCCTGCGGCTGGTGGTGGCGCACCTCGGCATGCCGGAGTACGCGCAGTTCCTGACCCTGGCCGAGCGGCACCCGGGGGTGCTGCTCGACACCACGATGGCGTTCACGCCGTTCGTCGAGGACGCGGGCGCCCGCTTCCCGCGGGCCGAGCTGCCGCGGCTGCGCGACCTCGGCGACCGGGTGCTGCTCGGCACGGACTTCCCCAACATCCCCTACAGCTACCCCGATGCCCTGGAGGCGCTGGAGCGGTCCGGCCTCGGCCTGCCCTGGCTGCGCGCGGTATGCCACGACAACGCCGCCCGCGTCTTCGGCTGCTAACCGCCCCGCCCCGCCGCCCGCTGCCGCCGCCCCGCTCCGCCGCCCGTCGCTGCCGTCGCCCCGCCCGCGCCGCCCGTCGCCCGCCGCCCCCGCTCGCCGTCGCCCCACGGTTAGCATCAGTCACGTCGGGCGCCTCCGCACCGCACGCATCTGCCTTTTGGAAACAAATATCTGACTGGAAACTTTTTGTTGCTATCACCCGAATAAGTTTCCAAGATCTTCCGAGAAGCGCGAACGGAGTTGTCCGGGCGACGGAAGCGAGGCGCGAGGTCGCGGCGGGGGTGACGGGAGGGGAGGCGTGCGAGGAGTGAACAGGCGGGCGGTGCGCGTGCAAGGAGTGAACGGTGGGACAGGACGCGCGTGGGAGGGGAAACGGGCCGGGTTAGCCCGCGTGAGGCGGGGCCCGGGGCGGGCACCCTGGGCGCCGCTCCGCGCAGCACGCGCTAGGCGCGGGCCGGGTGCCGCCCGGCGCCCGGCGCGGGGCGCCCGGCGCGGGGCGCGGGGCCGTGCGGCAATCAGCGGCACCTGGCCGCCTAATAACTCGCAGTGGCCGGTAATGATGTGATGCTTCAAGTATTATGCACGCTGCGTAATCAGTCTGGGCAGCCGTCCAGCATCCGTTTGACAGGCGTCAAGGGCGGGCGGCCGGTGGCGCTGAGCAGGCATGGCCGGCGCTCTGTAGATGTTTTTCCGGACATTGTGACTGGCTGCTGTGACGCCTGGGGCTGAAGCTTCACATAGGTAATTGGTATAGGTATTGTTACCGATGTGCGACGGAGAGTCACCAGCGACTCTAGGACAGGAATGATTCGGGGGTCTGCGCAATGGTTGTTACCAAGCTGCCAGCCCAGCGTGCCGCGCTCGATGACGAGCGGCGCGACTGGTGGCGGTCGGCCGCCTGCCAGGAGGCGGATCCGGAGCTGTTCTTTCCGGTGGCGCCGCAAGGGCCGGGCGCGGGCGAGATCGCGCGGGCGAAAGAACTGTGCGCCGGCTGCCGGGTACGCCGCCAGTGCCTGCAGTACGCGCTCGCGACGCACCAGGCGCACGGCGTGTGGGGCGGGATGACCGAGGAGGAGCGCCAGGGGCACGCCCGGCACGAGCGCGAGCATCGGGAACGGACTCACGGGCAGCGGCAGCGGCGAGACCCGGCGCGACCGGGCCCGGCCGAGTCCGGGGGGAACGGCGCGCGGAACCGGGGCAGCCGCATCCGTTCGGTCTGACCCTGCTTTTCAGCTGATTCACTGACTTTATGGAGGCTTCCCGGTCACCGCGTGGAGGACGCGGCCCGGGAAGCGAACGAACCCCGCTGGTACCGCTCGACGGGACCGGGGTTCGGTGCGACGGCCGGCTTGGGGGAGCCAGCCGTCACACGGGGGGAAACGGGAAGCGGTCTGGGGGGACCGTAACCCGGCCGGGTCACCGGTGGCGACGGCGGGGAGGCGGCCGCCACCGGTGACCTCGGCGAAGTCGCGGCAAGCGGCAGGAGTGCGCAAGCCAGCGGCGGTGGCAACACACGGGCCGTCGGCGGGGGGTTGGGGGACCCACCGCCGGCGGCCCGGTGGCTTTTCCGGGTCGGCCGCGCGGTGCCGGCCGCGGGCGCGCTGAGGCCGCGGACGTATCCGGATAAATCGCGACGAGACGGACGGCTGCCAGCTACCGGGCGGCAACCTTCCGTTCAGCATGCTTGGCCAGGATGCGACTTGTCTAGCCAAGATGCAAACGCCGGACCCTGACCCCTGGGGACGGCATGGGAGGGTTTACTTTGCGCGCATCAAAGGCGATCGTGGCGTCTGCCGCCGCGATCGGGTCGATCTTGCTCGCCGCCGGGTGCAGCTCCTCGAGCTCCTCCAGCACCGCGGCCGCGGCTGGCGCGAGCGGCTCAAGCAGCAGCTCGACGAACTGGGCCACCGCCACCTCGGCGGCCGCTGGGGGCGGCATGAGCGCCCTGGTCGCCGCGGCCAAGGCCGAAGGCCAGCTCAACGTCATCACGCTGCCGTCCAACTGGGCCAACTACGGCACCATCATGAAGGACTTCCAGGCCAAGTACGGCATCAAGATCACCGACGCCAACCCCGAGGGCTCCAGCCAGAACGAGCTGACCGCGATCAAGCAGCTCAAGGGCCAGAGCAGCGCCCCCGACGTGGTGGACGTGGGCGGCTCGTACGCGATCACCGGCCAGCAGTCCGGCTACTGGGCCCCGTACAAGGTCGCGACCTGGAATGACATCCCGGCGGCGGCCAAGGAGGCCACCGGCCAGTACTACGCCGACTACGGCGGCTACGTCGCCATCGGCTACGACCCGTCCAAGGTGAAGGTCCCCCCGACCTCGTTCAAGTCGCTGCTCACCGGCAGCTACAAGAACCAGGTGGCGATCGACGGCAACCCGAACCAGACCGGCTCGGCGTTCGCCGCCGTCTACGCGGCCGCGCTGGCCAACGGCGGCTCGCTGTCCAACATCGCCCCCGGCGTCGCCTACTTCAAGTCGCTCAAGCAGGCCGGCAACTTCGTCCCGGTCGAGGGCACCCCGGCCACCGTGCAGTCGGGCCAGACCCCGATCCTGGTCTGGTGGGACTACCTGCTCGCCTCCGAGGTGAGCCCGGTCGTCAAGGGCTTCAAGATCGTGATCCCGACCGACGCCCAGTACGGCGGCTACTACGACCAGGCGATCAGCGCGACCGCGCCGCACCCGGCCGCCGCCCGGCTGTGGGAGGAGTACCTGTACTCCACCGAGGGGCAGAACCTGTTCCTCGAGGGGCAGACCCGCCCGATCGAGATGTCGGCCATGATCGCGGCCGGCACCATCAACAAGACCGCCCAGGCCGCGCTGCCGGCCGTCCCGGGCAGCGGCCAGCTCCAGCTGCCGAGTTCCAGCGACCAGTCCACGGCGGCCAAGGTCGTCCAGCAGCAGTGGCCAACCGTCGCCAGCTGACATGACCGCTGACACGACCGATACGGTCACGACCCCGGAGCCCGCCTCGGGCTCCGGGGTTCGCCGCTTCCGATCTCCGCTGCGTGCCGCGCCCGCGCCGGTGCGCCACCTGGCCCGCTACGCGGGCGTCGCCCCGTTCCTCGCCTACATCGCCGTCTTCCTGATCGTGCCGCTGGTCGCGATCGTGGTCGGCGCCTTCCAGACCGCGGACGGCTCCTTCACCTGGTCCAACCTGGACGTCGCGCTGCACGGCGTCTACCTGCAGGGCTACGAGCAGTCGCTCGAGGTGTCGGCCATCACCTCGATCATCCCGGGGATCTTCGGCCTGCTGATCGCCTACGCGATCTTCACCGCCCGGGGCCGGGCGGCGACCTGGCTGCGCCAGGTGGTGATCACCGCCTCCGGGGTGTTCGCCAACTTCGGCGGCGTGCCGCTGGCGTTCCTGTTCATCGCCTCGTTCGGGTCGTCCGCCCTGGTCACCGGGTGGCTGAGCAACGTCGGGCTGAACATCTACGGCTGGGGCTTCAGCCTCTACACGATGTCCGGGATCTCCCTGGTCTACATGTACTTCCAGATCCCGCTGATGGTCCTTATCATCCTGCCGGCCCTGGAAGGGCTGCGCCCGGCCTGGCGGGAGGCGGCGCAGAACCTGGGCGCCGGGTCCTGGCAGTTCTGGCGCTTCGTGGGCGGCCCGGTGCTGCTGCCCTCGTTCATGTCCTGCCTGATCCTGCTGTTCGGCTCGGCCCTGGCCGCCTACGCCACCGCTGAGGCGCTGACCAGCGGCACCATCCCGCTGACGTCGATCCAGATCGGCACCTTCCTCAACGGCAACGTGCAGGCCGGGCAGGAGAACGTCGGTCAGGCGCTGTCCCTCGGCATGGTGGTCATCATCGCGGTGATGATGGTCTTCTACGTGCTGTTCCAGCGGAGGTCGGCGAAATGGCTTCGGTAACCAGAGACCTCGGCATCGCGATGACCCCGGCGCCGCCCCCGGTCAGGCGGCAGAAGCGGTCGCGCCCGGTCTGGCGCTGGGTGATCCTGCTCGTCGCCGGGGTCTACTTCCTGCTCCCGCTGTACGCGGCGCTGCGGTTCGCCGGCCTCTCCGCCTTCGGCGGCGTGTTCACCACCCCCGGGTTCGGCTCGTCGCTGTGGCTGTCGGTCAAGCTGGCCGCGGTGACCTGGGTGATCACCATGGCGCTGATGATCCCCACCACCGTCTACATCCACCTGCGGCTGCCGCAGCTGCGGCGGCTGCTCGAGGGCATCACCATCTTGCCGATCGTCATCCCGCCGGTGGTGCTGATCATCGGCGTGCTGCAGGTGATGCCGCTGGCGCTGCGGTCGTCGGTCTGGCTGCTGGCGATCGAGTACGTGGTGCTGACGATGCCGTTCGCCTACCGCGCGCTCGACGCGGGCCTGCGCGCGATCGACGTCAAGACGCTGACCGAGGCGTCCGGGTCGCTCGGGGCGGGCTGGGCCACCACCCTGTGGCGGGTCATCCTGCCCAACCTGAGCACCGGCCTGCTGTCAGCCACGATCTTGATCGTGGCGCTGGTGCTGGGCGAGTTCACCATGGCCAGCCTCGACCTGCAGCAGACGTTCCCGGTCTGGATCGTGCTGTTCGACCAGACCAACGCGCAGATCTCGGTCGCCGCGTCGATCTTCGCCCTAGTCGTGACCTGGCTTGTCCTCATGCTGATCACGGTGCTCTCCTCCCGCCGGTCGCGGCGTAGCGGCGCGGCCGAGGTGACGCTGTTCAGCGTGGCCCCCCGCGAGACGATTGGAAACTGATGGCAACCAACGAGCTAGCGGGCGACAAGGCGACCGCTGACACGGCTCCGGCGGCCGGGCTGGCCGGCGCGGGCGCGCGCGAGGGCACCAGCGTGTCGCTGCGCAGCCTCACCCGCGCCTTCGGGGCCACCCGGGCGCTGGATGAGATGTCGCTCGACATCGAGCCGGGCGAGCTGGTCGCCCTGCTCGGACCGTCCGGCTGCGGCAAGACGACCGCGCTGCGGATCGTGGCCGGGTTCGAGTTCGCGGACTCGGGCGAGGTCCTGGTCGGCGGCCGGGACGTGTCCGGCGTGGCCGCCAACAAGCGGGACATGGGCATGGTGTTCCAGTCCTACTCGCTGTTCCCCAACATGAGCGCCCTCGACAACGTGGGCTTCGGCCTGCGGATGCGCGGCATCGGCACCGCCGGCCGCCGCAAGCAGGCGGCCGAGCTGCTGGACATGGTCGGCCTGGCCCCCCAGGCCCGGCAGTTCCCGCACCAGCTGTCGGGCGGGCAGCAGCAGCGGGTCGCGCTGGCCCGCGCGCTGGCCATCCAGCCGCGGGTGCTGCTGCTCGACGAGCCGCTGTCGGCGCTCGACGCGAAGGTCCGGCTGCAGCTGCGCGAGCAGATCCGCACCCTGCAGCAGCGCCTCGGCACCACCACCCTGTTCGTCACCCACGACCAGGAAGAGGCGCTGTCGATGTCGGACCGGGTCGGCGTCATGCGGTCAGGGAAGCTCGAGCAGGTCGCCACCCCGGACGAGCTGTACTCCCGGCCGGCCACCGCGTTCGTGGCCGAGTTCGTCGGCACCATGAACCGGCTGCCCGGTGAGCTCACCGACGGCGGCCGCGCGGTCTCCGTCATCGGGGTCACCGTGCCGGTCCAGGAGGGCGGCCCGGACAGCGGGGCGGTGGACGCGCTGGTGCGCCCGGAGAACCTGACGGTGACGCCGTCGGAGACCGGCGACGGCATCGTCACCGTGCGCACCTTCCTCGGCGCGGTCACCCGGCTCACCGTCCGGCTGTCGGGCGACACCGAGGTGGTGGTGGACGTCGCCACCACCGCCGCGGCGGAGATGACGCCGGGCACCGCCGTCCAGGTCGGCCTGCCGCAGTCGCCGGTGCTGGTCGCCGCGCGGGAGAGCTGAGCGCGCCCGGTGACCGGGTCCGGCAGCGCCGCGGGGGGCTACCCCGCGGCCTGGCTGCGGCACAACTGCCAGTGCCCCGCCTGCCAGGACCCGGTCACCGGTCAGCGGCTCATCGACATCACCGATATCCCGAACGGGTGCGGGGTCACTGTCACCGCGCAGACCGCTGACACGCTCGAGGTGGTGTTCACCCCCGAGGGGCACCGGGCCAGCTTCGGCCGCGCCTGGCTGGCAGAGCACGCGCTGCCCGCGCCCGGCCCGCGGACCGAGGACGGCAAGCGGCTGTGGCGGGCGGCTGACCTGGCCGGGCGGCTGCCCGGCGCGGCCTGGGCCGAGTACCTGGCCGACGACGCGGTCCGGGCGGCCTGCCTGGAGGCGGTCGCGGTCACCGGGTTCGCGCTGCTGCGCGGGGTGGACCCGGAGCCCGGCGCGGTGCTGCGGGTCGCGCAGACCCTCGGCTACGTGCGGGAGACCAACTACGGGCGGCTGTTCGACGTCCGGGTGACCGCCGACCCGGACAACCTGGCGTTCACCAGCCGGGCGATCGCGCCGCACACCGACAACCCGTACCGCGACCCGGTGCCCACCCTGCAGCTGCTGCACTGCCTGCGGGACGCCCCCGTCGGCGGCGGCACCGGCCTGGTCGACGGCTTCGCCGCCGCGGCGGCGCTGCGCGCGGCCGACCCGGCCGCGTTCCGGGTGCTGGCCAGCACGTCGTGGGAGTTCGGCTACACCGACGCCAGCACCGAGCTGCGCGCCAGCCAGCCGCTGATCACGCTCACCCCGGAGGGGCGGGTGGCCGCGGTCCGGCTCAACAACCGCTCGCTGCGGCCGCTACGGCTGCCCCGGGAACAGGCCGCGGCCGCCTACGCCGCCTACCGGGCCTGGGCGGTGCTGCTCGCCCGGCCCGAGTTCCTGCTCACCCTGCGGCTGGCACCGGGCGACTGCCTGGTCTTCGACAACACCCGGGTGCTGCACGCCCGCACCGCGTTCACCGCCCCGGCCGGGCCGGGGAGCGGCGACCTTGGCGGTGAACGGCACCTGCAGGGCTGCTACGCCGACCTCGACGGGCTGCTGTCCACGCTGGCCGTGCTGCGCCGGCCAGGCCCGGCCGGCGGCGGGCCGGCCGGGTGAGGGAAGCCCAGGGTCAGCGCCCGCTCATCGCGTCGGTCGGCTGCGCCGCCGCGTTCTTGGCGCTCGCCCGCCGGTCGGCCCGGCGGTGACGGCGGGCGCCGGTCCGCAGCTGGATGATCCGGGCGGCGCCGATCAGCACGGTGAGCAGCACGCCGGCGATCGCCGCCAGCAGCAGGCCCACGCCGAGCGGCAGGTGGCCGTGCGCGCCGAGGTAGGAGACCTCGACGGTGTGGTTGTTCTGCAGGATGAAGATCAGCAGGAACAGCAGCACGAGCGCGAAGGCGCCCAGCGCGAACCACGCCCCGCTGACCCGGGTGCGCTTGATCCGGTACGGCGGCGGCGCGGCCGGCCGGCCTGGTCATCCGGCCTGGTCGACGCCGGACTGGTCAACCCCGGCGGGCGGTAGTCCGGTCCCGGGTGCTGCCTCTCCCGGCGTCATCTCTTGCGGCGTTACCTCTCGCGGCTCCGTCCCGGCGGGCGGGGTCGGCGTGGTTCCTGGCTCCAGGGACATCAGGAACCTCCTGTTCACGGTGATCGATGCTGCCACCGTGCTGCCCGCCAGGTGCCGATTTATGCAGGGAGCGCCGGCCCGGCCGGCGTGGTTACCCAAGTGATACCGATTCGCGTAGCTGATCCTGCCGCTTCGTGCCGCCGCGAGCAGGCAGCGGGCGCTACCCCGCCCGGGCCGCTGGCGGGGGGAGCCCGCCGTGACCCACCCCCGGCGGGCCAGCGGCCGCCCGGCCAGAAAGCGACTGCCCGGGGCGGCATACCCGGCGGCGCCGTGGTGTTGAGGTGAACCGGAAGAGGTGACCATTGACGATGCGTACCCCCCTGTCGATCCTGGACCTGGCGCCGGTCGGGCGCGGCCAGACCGCGAGGATGAGCTTTGCCGCCAGCGTCGCGCTCGCGCAGCGCGCCGAGCAGTCCGGCTACCAGCGTGTCTGGTATGCCGAGCACCACAACATGCCGTCGATCGCGTCGTCGGCCACCAGCGTGCTGATCGCGCACGTGGGCGCGCACACGTCGACCATCCGGCTTGGTTCCGGCGGCGTCATGCTGCCCAACCACTCCCCGCTGGTGATCGCCGAGCAGTTCGGCACCCTCGAGGCGATGTACCCCGGCCGGATCGACCTCGGCCTCGGCCGGGCCCCCGGCTCGGACCAGGCCACCACCTACGCGCTGCGCCGCGACCCGCGCGCGGCCGAGTCGTTCCCGGCCGACGTCCGCGAGCTGCAGGCCTACCTGGCCGGCGACAGCAAGGTCCGCGGGGTGGACGCCTACCCCGGCAAGGGCGCTAACGTGCCGCTCTACATCCTCGGCTCGTCACTGTTCGGCGCGCAGCTAGCCGGCGCCTACGGGCTGCCCTACGCGTTCGCGTCCCACTTCGCCCCGGACGAGCTGGAGCGGGCCCTGGCCGCCTACCGGGCCGAGTTCAAGCCGTCCGCCCAGTTGGCCGAGCCGTACGCGATCGCCGGGGTCAGCGTGATCGCGGCCGACACCGCGCAGGCCGCCCAGGCGCAGCTGCAGGGGGTGCGCCGGATGCGGGCGGCCAGCCTGTTCGGCCGCCGGGTCGGCCTTGACCCGGCGCAGGTTACCGACGAGCAGGCCGACGAGCTGCTGGCGGGCGGGGCGGCGGTGCACGTGGACCACATGCTGACCTACTCGGTGGCCGGCACTCCGCCCGAGGTCGGCGACTACCTGGACGCCTTCCAGCGCAAGACCGGGGTCGACGAGCTGATCGTCGTGCAGCAGGCGCCGGGGCTGGAGGAGCGGCTGCGGTCGGTCACCCTGACCGCGGAGGCGATGCGGTAAGACCCCCGCCCGACCCCTCGCGTTCACCTCGGCCGGATAGCATCGCGGCCGGAAATGTCATGACCTGGGAGGGCGGGCCGCGATGCCCACGATGATGTCGCCGGTCGACCGGATCGCCGAGCTGTTCAGCGCCCAGGGGGCGGCCGACTACCTGGGTGAGCCGGTCACCCTGGGCGCGCACCTGCTGCAGGCGGCCGCGCTCGCCCAGGCGGCGGGCGCCCCGGCCGCGCTGACGGTCGCCGCGCTGCTGCACGACGTCGGTCACCTGCGCGGGGCCGACCCGCTTGACGACGGGACCGAGCTGAGCGGCCGCGAGCTGATGTCCGGCACCGACAACGGCCACGGCGAGCGCGGCGCCGCCTGGCTCGCCCGCTGGTTCCCGCCGCAGGTCACCGAGCCGGTCCGGCTGCACGTGGCGGCCAAGCGCTACCTGTGCGCGGCCGAGCCCGGCTACCTCGCCCGGCTGTCGCCCGCGTCGGTCTACACGCTGTCGCTGCAGGGCGGCCCGATGGCCGAGGCCGACGCCGCCGCCTTCCGCGGCCGCCCGCACGCGGCCGACGCGGTCGCCGTGCGGCGCTGGGACGACCAGGCCAAGGACCCGGCCGCCGAAGTGCCCGGCTTCGACTGGTACCGCCCGCTGCTCGAGGGCCTGGTGCGGGCCTGCTAACCGGGACGCGGCTGCCCGGCCGGGACGGGGCGAACCGCGGCCACCCGGCTGATAACGTACAGAAACCAGACACAATCCGCCGTTTCCGCTCGATGACTGCACGCGGTAACGGCCAGTTCTAAAATCTGGCCTGTTCTAAATCAGGACATTACCGGAAGCAATCGGACTTTACGTTATGCGGGCGCACTGGCGGCGATGGCTGGCGGGGGGCGCGGGCGTGCTCGCCGTGCTCATCGTCTTGTTCGCGTGCGCGGTGGGCCTCCCGCAGTCGGCCGGCGGGGCGGGCCCCGACAAGCCCGACGCGCTCGCGGTGAACCTGGTCAGCGAGCCGATGGCGGTCCCGGCCAGCGGCGGCGTCTACTTCTCCTGGGTCACCCGCGACGCGCGGGCGGGTGAGGTACAGCACGGCTACCAGCTGCGCGTCGCCGCCAGCCTGGCCGGCCTGGGCTCGGCCGGCCAGGCGGTGTGGGACACCGGCATGGTGACCAGCGGCGCCCCCGACGCGAACTACGCGGGCCCGGCGCTCAGCGCCGGCACCCGGTACTGGTGGGAAGTGCGGACCGTCGACGCGGCCGGGCAGGGCAGCCAGTGGTCGGCCCCGGCGCAGTTCAGCACCGCCCTCGGCGCGACCTGGGACACCTCGCCGGTCTGGGTGCGCAGCCCGCCGGGGGGAGTGAACAGCGGCTGGGCGTTCCTGCGCGGCTCGCTCGCCATCGACTCCTCGCCCGTCTCGGCCGCGACCGTCTACGCGACCGGCGGGTCCACCGAGCCGACCCGGCAGTACGTCTTCCGGCTGTCGGTCAACGGCCAGGTGATCGGGGTCGGGCCGGCCCGGCCGGCCGACGCCGCGACCAGCACCGAGTACTCCGCCTGGGACGTCACCAAGCTGCTGAAGACCGGCCAGACCAATACCTTCGGCGCGCTCGCCTACACCTCGCAGCGCGGTGCCTTCCAGCTTGAGCTGGTGGTCCAGTACAAGGACGGCACGCGCCAGGTCTGGGGGACCGGGCACACCTGGAAGGGCCTTGACGGCGAGGCCGCCTACCCGGCGGCGGGCAGCGTCAGCCCGCAGTACTACACCGCCCCGGTCGAGAACCTGGACGCCGAGCGCTACCCGTTCGGTTTCGACACGGCCGGCTACCAGCCCGCCGCCGCCGACGGCTGGACTCCGGTGGTCGGCAAGGGGGCGCTCAAGGGACTCACCCCGGACACCGCCGCCAACGACATCCTGGCGGCGCACAAGCCGGTCAAGATCACCCCGCTCGGCCCCGGCAAGTACCTGCTCGACTTCGGCACCACCCAGGTTGGCGGGCTGCGGCTGACGCTCAACGGCAGCGCCGGGCAGCAGGTCCGCATCCAGTCGGGCGAGGTGCTGTCCAGCCCGGACAGCGTGCAGTACAAGCTCGCCGCGGGCGACACCTACGACGACACCTGGACGCTGCGGTCCGGGCCGCAGACCCTGCAGTACTGGGGGTACCGGGTGTTCCGCTACGTCGAGGTCACCGGCGCACCGCAGCCGCTGACCACCGCCAACACCGCCGCGCTGGCCCTGGTCTACCCCGACCAGCCGGACCAGTCGTCGCTGGCCACCAGCAGCGCCGCGCTCGACCAGGTATGGCAGTTCACCAAGGACAGCGTCGAGGACCTCAACCTCAACCTGTACCTGGACTCGCCGACCCGCGAGCGGTCGGGCGCCTACATGGGCGACGACTACATCCACCAGCTAGCGCAGGCCGCGGTGGACGGGGACAGCGCGCTGGCCCAGTACTCGCTCAACTACGTGACCACCGACATGACCCTGGGCGACCACACGCCGATCATGGAGTTCCAGGAACTGGCCCCGGTCGCCGCCCTCGCCCAGTACCAGCAGACCGGCGACCCGGCCGTGCTGAGCGCCCTGTACCCGCTGCTCAAGCAGCTGCTGCCGGCCAGCTACCTGGCCGCCGACGGGCTGATCAGCATGCCGGTGAACCCGTTCGGCGGACCTCACCCGGTGGCCGGAGAGCCCCAGCAGCTCACCGACTGGCCCGCCAGCCAGCGCGACGGGTTCGTCTACTCCCGCGAGAACACCGTGGTGAACGCGTTCGGCTACGCCTCCTACGCGGCGATGGCGAAGATCGCGGCGGTGCTGGGCGACCAGGGGGCGGCCGGCCGCGACGCGGCTACCGCCACCGGGATCGCCACCGCGATGCGGGACAAGCTGTACGACCCGGCCACCGGCGCGTTCCGGGACGGGGTGGGCGTCGACCACGAGGCCGTCCAGTCGAGCGTGTACGCGGTGGCGCTCGGCGTCGCCAGCCCCGGCCAGGCCAAGACCGCCGCCGCCGCGATCGCCGGCCGCGGCATGGCCTGCAGCGCGTACTGCGCCGGGTACCTGCTTGAGGCGCTCTACGACGGCGGGCAGGCGCAGGCCGCGCTGCGGTTGCTGACCGCCACCAGCTCGACTAGCTGGCTGCACATGATCAGCCTGGGGGCCGGCTCCACCATGGAGGCGTGGACCCCGGCGATCAAGCCGAACCTCACCTACTCCCACCCGTGGTCCGCATCGCCCGCCTTCATCGTCCCGGGCTACCTGTTCGGCGTCTCCGCCCTCACCCCCGGCTGGCGGACGGTGCTGATCCACCCCCAGCCGGCCGCCCTCACCAGCGGGTCCGTTCAGGTGCCGAGCCCGCGCGGCCCGGTCACGGTCAGGTTCACCGCCAGCGGCCCGTCCTTCACGGCCGAGGTCGGGGTACCCGCCACCGCCACCGCCGAGGTGGCCCTGCCCGGGGTGGTCGCGGGCCAGCGGGTCTGGGTGGACGGCCAGCCCCGCACCGCCGAGCCGCTCACCGCGGCCGAGGGCGACACCGCCGCGGCCGTCCCCGCGACCGCCGGCGACCCGGCGACCGACACCACCGGGCAGGCCGGGCTCGCGGTCGTCCCGGTTACCTCGGGCTGGCACCGGGTCTCGACCAGCCCGGCCGGTACCGCCCCGATTCCCTGAGCAGACATTTCTCCTGACGGGGACGGCCCCCCGGGGGCATAACGCCACGACATCGTTAGTTGTAGCGTGCGAAATAGTCCCGGCCGCGCCCCCCGCCCGCGCGTCCCCTTCTGTGGAGGTCACGCTGCCCGAGCTGACCAGCCAGCGCCGCTACCTGGTACTCGCCATCTGCTGCATGAGCCTGTTCCTGGTCGGCATGGACAGCACGATCATCAACGTGGCGCTGCCGGCCATCGGGCGCAGCTTCCACGCGCAGGTCTCCGGCCTGCAGTGGACGGTGGACGCCTACCTGCTGGTGATCGCGAGCCTGCTGATGCTGTCCGGCTCGGTCGGTGACCGGGTGGGCCGCCGCCGGGTGTTCCAGATCGGGCTGGCGGCCTTCGCGCTCGGCTCGCTCGCCTGCTCGCTGGCGCCCGGGCTGGGCTGGCTGGTGGCGTTCCGCGCGCTGCAGGCGATCGGCGGCAGCATGATGAACCCGGTCGCGATCGCGATCGTCACCAACGTGTTCACCGAGCCGGCCGAACGGGCGAAGGCGATCGGCCTGTGGGGGTCGACGTTCGGCCTGTCGGTCGCGCTCGGCCCGGTGATCGGCGGTGCCCTGGTCGACTCGGCCGGGTGGCGCAGCGTCTTCTGGGTCAACATCCCGGTCTGCGCCGCCGCGATCGTGCTCACCGCCCGCTTCGTGCCCGAGTCGCGCGCCCCGGTCCGGCGCGGGCTCGACCCGGCCGGGCAGCTGCTGCTGATCGTCACGCTGGTGGCGCTCAGCTACGGGATCATCGAGGGCCCTGACCGCGGCTGGGGCAGTGCCCTCATCATCGCCTGCTTCGCCGCCGCGGCGGCCGCGGCCTGGCTGCTCGTCGGCTGGTCCCGGCGGGCCGCCGAGCCACTCATCGACCTGCGGTTCTTCCGCTCGCTGCCGTTCTCCGGGGCGGTGCTGACCGCGCTGTGCGGCATGTGCGCGTTCGCCGGCTTCCTGTTCCTCGTCACCTTGTACCTGCAGGACGTGCGCGGCTACAGCGCCCTGACGGCGGGCCTGTTCCTGCTGCCGATGGCACTGGTGATGGCGGCCTCGGCGCCGCTGTGCGGCCGGGTGATGGCGCGGGTCGGCAGCCGGGTCCCGCTGCTGATCGCCGGCGTCGGCATCTTGGCCGGCGGGGTGCTGCTGACCTTCCTGCGGTCCACCTCGCCCGACTGGTACGTGCTGCTGAGCTGCGTGGTCTTCGGCGCCGGGATGGGCTGGGTGAACGCGCCCGCCACCAACAACGCGGTCTCCGGGATGCCCCGGGCGCGGGCCGGGACCGCGTCTGGCACCGTGTCCACCGGCCGGCAGGTCGGCTCGTCACTCGGCGTCGCGGTGACCGGGTCGGTGCTGGCGGCCGGGCTGCACGGCTCCTACGTGGCCGGGTTCGCCGCCGCCACCCGCCCGGCCTGGTGGATCGTGGCCGCGATGGGCGGCTGCGTGCTGGTCATCGCGGTGGTCAGCACCGGCCGGGCGGGCCGGGCGAGCGCCGCCCGCGCCGCCGCGCTCATCGAGCGGGCCGACGGCCCGGTGCCCGCCGCGCCCGTCCGCGCGGCTGGGCGCGGCGTCCGCTGAATTCACGGAGCTCGCCCGCGCGCAGGCGTTCGAGGACCCGGCCGGGGCGGTCCGCGATGCACGGGCTAACCCGTCCAGTCACATTCGTACAGACCAAAGAGTTATTGCGCGAATTCCCGTTCATTATGATCGCAGTCCCGCTAACTTGAGCAGCCGATGATCCGCCCAGCGAGGTGATCGACCGGATTTCCTTAGTTAGTGGCATTATCGCGGGACTTTTTGGCAGCATGAAAACAATTTAGTGGAATAGCGCGCAATTATTGCCACTCTGCCTGGGCCTGCTGCCCGGTGGCTGGACGGGCAGTGGTGGCAGCGGGATAACAGCAACAGGCGGGTGTGCCCGCGCTCGTTTTCCGGCCAAGCCCGGCGGCCCGCATCCGCTAGCTCGCCAGCCCCGTGCCGTCCCCGGTCAGCGACTCGCCGTCCCCGGTTAGCAGCGCCAGCAGCCGGGCCTCCTCGGCCGGGGCCAGCCCCTCCGCCGCGGGGCCGCCGCGGCCGCGGTCCCAGGCGAGGGTGTCGCGGATCGTCTCGGTGAGTGAGCGGCAGGCCAGGCCGGCTCCGACCGCGTGCGAGGAGTCCACGTTGTGGAACGCCTCGTAGCCAGGCTCGGCGATCCACAGCGGGATGCCCGAGCCCGGGTCGACGCCCGCCGCGATCAGCTGATCGCTGGGGACCCAGGTCAGGTCGGCGTCGCTGTAGGTGGCGGTGCGGCACAGGTCGAGCAGGATGCCGAACGGGCGCGGGGCGCCGGTCAGGTTGTAGACGCCGCCCCGGTCCCGGTGGATGGCGTCGAGCAGGAACGCGGCCACGTCCCTGACGTCGATCACCTGGGTCAGGTCGCCGGCGTCGCCCGGGGCGAGCACCCGGCCCCCGCGGGCGATGCGCCGCGGCCAGTAGGGGAAGCGGTCGGTCGGGTCATGCGGCCCGCTGATCAGGCCGGGGCGGCCGATGAGGGCGCGGTCGCCGAAGACGTCTCGGATGATGCCCTCGCACAGTGCCTTGTTGGCGCCGTAGTTCTCGGCGAAATCGTCCGTGTCCGGCTTGAGGCTGGCCAGCGGGGAGTCCTCGAGCTGCGCCTCGGTGGTCGACTGGTCGGCGTAGACCGACACGGTCGAGACGAAGACGTACCGTCCGGTCCGGCCGCTGAGCGCGTCGGCCGACAACCGGGCCGTCGCCGGGTCATAGCAGGCGACGTCGACCACCGCGTCGAACTCCCGGCCGTCGAGCGGCGCCAGGCTCACGGTCCGGTCACCGGTTACGTTCTCCACCCCGGGGAACAGGCCCGGGTTGGACTGGCCGCGGTTGAACAGCGTGACGGTGTCGCCGCGGCCGAGCGCGGCCTCGACGATGGCGCGGCCCGCGAAACGGGTGCCGCCGAGGACTAGGATTCGCACCCGCCCATGCTGCCACCGGCGAGGGCGCGGGGCGGGACTATTGACCGGGTTGGTCCGCCGGCCGGAGCCGGGAAAAGCCGCGGGCCGGCCGGGGGACAGTGTCCCCCGGCCGGCCCCGCGCGCCTGGTGGCTAGCGCTTGCTCCACAGGCTGATGTCGTCCGGGTTGATGAACCCGGGCATCGTCCAGCCGTCGAGGTCGTACTCAGTCATGCACTGCTCGGCGAGCGCCTTCATACGGTCGGCGTCGCCGCTGCTGAGCGCGCCGAACAGCACCGCCCGGCGAGTGTCCTCGACGTTGCCGACGTAGTTCCGCTCGTACAGCTCGTGGCGGCCGCCGAACTCGCTGCCCATGGCGTCCCACAGCAGCTTCATCGTCTTGGCCCGGTCGACCGAGCTGTAGTCGTCGGAGCCGCGCAGGTACTTGTCGAGGTACCCGCGTACCTCGGGGGTCTTGAAGTCGACCGCGTTGGAGTTGAGGTAGATCAGGCTGGAGCCGACCGTGTGCTCGATGATCTCCTTGATCCGGCCGTAGATCTGCGGGGCCAGCGGCTGCATGGCCAGCGCGGTGGCGGTGTTCGGCTGGACGCACCCGTCGGCCCACGGCTCGCAGCCCTGGATCATCCCGTCGGTAAGCGACCAGACCAGGCTGCGCCAGGCGATCACCTCGCCGATGTTGGCCTGCACGCGCGGGGTCTTCTTGTTGCCGGCCGCCTCGGTCGCCTTCATCAGCAGGCCGGCGATGAAGTCGAGCTTGACCCCCAGGCGCAGCAGCGCCTGGAACATCGCCCGGTAGATGAACCCGGACCGCTGCAGGAACCCGTTGGCCTGGTCCACGTCGTAGGCGAGGACGTTCTCCCACGGGATGAGCGCCCGGTCGAAGATCAGGATCGAGTCGTTCTCGTCCAGCCGCGAGGACAGCGGGTAGTCGAACGGGCTGCCGGTCGCCGCCGCCACCAGCTCGTAGGAGGCGCGGGCGAGCAGCCGCACGCCAGGGGTGTTCATGTCCACGATGAAGATCGGGGCGAACTTCTTGTCCTTCAGCGGCAGCCCGGCGTGCGCGATGAACGTCTGGTGGGTGAGCGCGGAGGCGGTGGCCACCACCTTGGCGCCGCTGACGATCAGGCCGTTGTCGGTCTCTTCCTCAACGTGCACGCAGATGTCGGCCACCTCGTCGGCCGGCTTGCTGCGGTCAATCGGCGGGTGCACGAACGCGTGGTTCATGAACAGCACCCGCTCCTGCGCCTTGACGTACCAGGCGCGGGCGTTGTCCTGGTAAGGCGAGTAGAACTCGGTGTTGGCGCCAAGGGTGGCAAGGAACGCGGCCTTGTAGTCAGGCGTGCGCCCCATGAACCCGTAGACCAGGCGCTGCCAGCCGACAATGGCCTCACGCGACGAGATCAAGTCTTCCTGGCTGCGCGGCGCCTTGAAGAACGGGTGGGTGAACCCGCCGTTCCCGGTGTCGGTCGGCACCGTCAGCGCGGCCTGCTGCGCCGGGTCGTGCAGCGCGTCGTACAGCCGCGCGACCGACCGGGCGCTGTTGCGGAAGGCCGGGTGGGCGGTGATGTCCTTGACCCGCTCACCGTAGATCCAGACCTCACGCCCGTCTCGCAAGCTCTCCAGGTACTCCTCACCGGTAAAGGGGAGGGTCACGGGGCCCGTACGGCCGCTGGGCGGGACGGTGTCTGTCGCTGTCATGGCCAATTCGCTCTCGTCGTCAGGCGGACTTTAGTCACGCGACGGGCTCCCGGGCACTGGACAGCTGGACTCTGGTCACTGGTCAGGCACGCGGGCGTGCGCCGTTGTACGTGGTAACCAGACGAACCTAGTGCAGATTTGTGGCGCACATCATGACTTTCAGCGTGTTGTCTGGGATCGACAGACAATGTTTGGGGCCTCAGTCAAGGCCGCACTGGGCGCCCGGGTGGCCGCCGCGCAGGTCCCCTCACCCTACCCGCAGCCACTCGGGTCCAAAGATCGTTACTTTCCGTGACCGGAAACGATCTTGGCCGGCGACTCCCCTGGGTAGTGTTCCCTGTACTGGGGGGACAATGATCGTGACCATCGTGGGGGCCGGCAGGCTCGCGGAAGGCCTTGCTGTGCGGGCTATCGCGGGCGGCCACCGGCTCCGCATCACCGACCGTGAGCCGGGCAAGGCGGACAAGCTGGTGGCCCTGCTGGTCACCGCCGGGGTCGTGCCCGGCTCGCCGGACACCGAGGTTTCGTCACAGAGCGTAGCAAGCGTGGGCGAGGCGATCGCGGGTGCCGACGTGGTCGTGCTGGCGCTGCCGTACCCGGAGGGGCGGATCGTGGCGCGCGCGCAGGGGGCCGCGCTGGCCGGGGTGACCGTGGTCGACACCTGCAACCCGGTCGACTTCTCCACCTTCGACTCGCTGCTCACCAGCCCGGGAATGTCGGCCGCGGAAGAGATGGCGGCGGCCAATCCCGCGGCCCGGGTAGTGAAGGCGTTCAACACCACCTTCGCCGCCGCGCTGCTGGCGGGCGAGGTCGGCGGGCTGCCGCTGGACGTGTTCCTGGCCGGCGACGACGCCCGCGCCAAGGCGCAGGTGGCGGCGCTGGTCGACGACGGCGGGATGCGCCCGGTGGACACCGGGCCGCTGCGCCGCGCCCGTGAGCTTGAGGCGTTCCAGCTACTGCACATGACGCTGCAGGGGCCGCTCGGCCTCGACTGGGTGAGCGCGGTCAAGCTGCTGCCCTGAGCCTTTTAGCCTGCCGATAAGGCTTTCCGTTGGCTTGCGGGTGCTTTTCGGTGCCTTTGTGGGGGCTCCTCGCGGCGAGTTACCCTGGTGCGGATGACCGAGCGAAAGCCGCCGCCGATGAAGTTCGCCACCTGGATCGACCAGCAGGTGGCCGACGCGGAGCGGCGCGGCGTGTTCGACAACCTGCCCGGCGCGGGCAAGCCGCTGAACATCAAGCCGGGCGCCGCCGACGGCGACTTCGGCCGGGCCTGGGCGCTCGACTACGCGCGGCGGGAGGGCGTGCCCGCCGAGGAGATGCTGCCCACCCCGCTGCGGCTGCGCCGCGAGATCGAGCGGCTGGCCGAGACGGCGGGCGAGTTCCGCACCGAGGCCGAGGTCCGCGAGGCCGCGGCCGACCTCAACCGGCGGATCGTCGAGTGGCGCCGCATCCCGCTCGGCCCGCCGGTCCATGTCCGCCTGGTCAACGCCGATGACCTGGTCGCCCGCTGGCGCAAGGCCCAGGCCAAGCGGCAGGCCCGCCCCGCCGGGCAGTCGCCCGCCGGGCGCCCGGTCCGGCATGGCACCCCCGGGCGGCCGGCGGCCGCCCCCGGCGCGGCCGCCCCCGAGGGGGTCCCGGCGCCCGCGCGGCGCGGCCCGCGCTGGTTCCGGCGGCGCCGGTCCCAGGCCGGCTGACCGCCCGGGTGCCTACCCCGCCCGGGCCTGCTCCAGGTTCGCCTGGTGGATGGGGAGCCAGTGCCGGCCGTGGGCCGTGTCTGGTCCCAGCCGCGGGTCGGGGGGTTCCCCTCCGTGCCGCAGCGCGTCGATGTAGGCGTGATCGGCGGCGAGCCGGGCCGCGACCTCGGGACCCCGGGCTATGGCGCCGTGGCCGGGGACCAGGACGTCGACGTGCCTGGCGGCCTCGTCCAGCCGGCCCAGCGCCGTCTGGTAGGCGCCGACCTGGCCGGGGCGGCGAGGGTCGAGGATCGGGATCAGGACGTCGGACAGCATGTCGCCCGCCAGCAGGACGCCACGGTCCGCGAGCAGGACCGCGGCGTGGCCGGCCGCGTGCGCCTGGTGCTCGATGACCTCGCCCGGCACCGGCCCGCCGTCCGCGGGCAGCGGTGAGACCAGCCCGAGCAGCTCGAGCGGGATGCCGGACGCGCTCGCGGCCGCCATCTGCTGCCCCCGCTCCCGGGCCGAGCCGGCCGCCTCGGCGGCGGCGGGCGTGGCGTAGCGCGGCCCGTCGCCGAACCGGGGATGCCAGAGCAGGTGGTCCCAGTGGGGATGGGTGGAGAACCCGGCGACCACCGGAAGGCCGAGCCGGCCCACGTCATCGGCGAGCTGGCGCAGGTCGGAACCGTCGATGCCGGGGTCGACCAGGATCAGCCCGTCCTCGCCGCGCACCACGACGGCATTGCTCCAGACCCACCCGCTCTGCCGGACCCAGAACTCCGTCCGCCACCTCAGTCAGCACCGGTCCACTCTGTCAGTCATCCCCGCCCGCTCGCACGGCCGCCGCGCCCGCGGTGGCCGGGTGCCTCAGCGGCACAGGCTGCGATCAGCGGTATTGATCAGCGTTGCCGCGGTCTCCTCGACCGGCAGATCCCGGCCGGTGTACAGCAGGTCGAAGCTGTCGAAGCTGGTCAGCAGCCACAGCAGGTCGGCGGCCTGCCCGGCGGTGACATCGGCCCGCAGCGCCTCTTGGTCTGCCAGGCGCTGGGCGAGGCGGGTCATTCCGCCCGCCCGGCCTTGTTCCATCCGCTGGATCGCGCCGCCGACCGCGGTGGCGTCGAGCCGTGCCATCGAGGACAGTACCCGCAGCACGTCGCGATGGGCCGCGTACATCTCCACGACCCCGCGGATCGCGCCGCGCAGTGCCTCCCGCGGGTCGGGGTCTGCCGCGGCCTGCAGCACGCGACCGAACCCGCCGCGCTCCAGCAGGTCCGCCCCGACCGCGTCGAACAATCCGGCGCGGGAGCCGAAGGCCAGGTAGACGGTGGGCCGCGCGACGCCGGCCATCCGGGCAACCCGGTCGATGCTGACCGGCTCCGCGGGCGCCTCGCGCAGCCGCTGGTAGACCGCGTCGAGGATGCGGCGCCGGGTTTCCGCCGCCGCGTCCGCTCGCAGGCGCTGCTCGTACTTCCGGGTGGCCATGACCGTCAATCTAACATTGGCTTGACAGTATGTATTCCAGAATACATACTGTCAGCGAAATACCGGAGCAACCGGCCGCCGGCCACGGGACCAGGAGCCGTCGGCTCCTGCGGCTCGCACTGACGTCGCCCGACCCTGACCAGCAAACGCATCCCCCCGGGAGGGGCCTGGTGTCCACGGCGACGGCGATCGTCAACGCGAGGGTCTTTGACGGCACCCGGCTGCGGGACTGGACGTCAGTCCGGTTCGCCGGCGGCGTCATCACCGACTGCGCCACCGGGCCCACTGCCCGAGACGGCGACGAGGTGATCGACGCGGCGGGCGGCACCGTCCTGCCGGGGCTGATCGACTCGCACATCCACCTGGTGCCCGGCGCCCTGGCGCAAGGGCTCACCTTCGGCGTGACTACCGCGCTGGACATGTTCAGCCAGGCCAGCGTGATGGCCGCGGCCAAGCGGCAGGCGGCCGCCCGGTCAGACGTGGCCGACGTGCGTTCCGCGGGGATCGGTGCCACCGCGCCCGGCGGTCATCCGTCGATGCTGTACGCCCCGTTCCCGACCCTGAGCGGCCCGGAGCAGGCCGAGCGGTTCGTCGCCGACCGGGTGGCCGAGGGCTCGGACTACCTCAAGGTCTTCGGCCCCGCGGGCACCGCCGGGCCGCGGGCGATGCCGTCTTTGGACCTGGCCACGATCACCGCGCTGACCAAGGCGGCGCACAGCCGCGGACTCGTGGTCGTCGCGCACGTCCACTCCGCGGCCGGGGTGGGCGAGGTCGTGTCCGCCGGGGTCGACGTCGTCGCGCACGTGCCCGTGGACGGCGAGCTGGACCGGGCGCTGGCCGGGCGGATCGCCGAGGCCGGGATCGCGGTCGGCCCGACGCTGGCAACCATCGAGAACGTCCTGGGCGCGGGCGCGTCTGGGGGGCGCGGGCAGCAACGGCCGCCCTATTCGCGGGCTGAGGAGAACGTCGGCCGCCTGGTCGACGCGGGCGCCACGATCCTGGCCGGCACCGACGCGCCGAACCCGGGAACCGTGTTCGGCGCAAGCCTGCACCGGGAGCTGGAACTGCTCGGCCGCTGCGGCCTTACGCCCGCGCAGGCGCTGAACGCCGCGACCGCCGCTCCGGCCCGGGTGTTCAGCCTCACCGACCGCGGGCAGGCCGCACCCGGCCAGCGCGCGGACCTCGTGCTCGTATCCGGCGACCCGCTGACCGACATCACCGCGACCCGGGCCATCGAACGGATCTGGCGGGCCGGGGTCCCGTGCGACCGGCGTGCGTTCGTCGCCAGCGCGGCCGAGGCGGCGGAACTCGACGCCTTCAACGCCCGGGTCGCCCAGGTCGCGGCGGCCGTCCGGGACCGCCGGTACGGCCTGGACCCGGCCAAGCCCAGCTGACAGCGGACCGGGCACGGTGATCCGGCCCGGTCGCCGCGCCCGCTGAGGCCGGGCTGCCGCGCTGGTCAGCGGAGGCGGACGGGGAGGGACTGGAGGCCGTGCATCAGGCTGTCGGGACGCCAGCGCAGTTCCTCCGGTAGAACCGCCAGCGACAGCCCGGGGAAGCGGGCGAGCAGGGCGCCGAGGGCCACCTCGGCCTCGACCCGGGCCAGCGAGGCGCCCAGGCAGTAGTGGATGCCGTGGCCGAAGGCGAGGTGCCCCGCGGTGTCCCGGCCGAGGTCGAGGCGGTCGGGGTCGGGGAACCGGCCGGGATCCCGGTTGGCGGAGCTGATCGCCATGAAAACCGTGTCGCCCGCCGGGATCGGCACGTCACCGATGGTCAGGTCCTGGGTGGCGAACCGGTCGGTGGCGTGGTTCAGCGGGCTGGTGAACCGGAGCAGCTCCTCGACGGCGGCCGGGAGCAGCGCCGGGTCAGCGCGCAGCCGGGCCAGCTCGGCCGGGTGGGTCAGCAGCGCCAGGGTGCCGTTGCCGATCAGGTTCACCGTGGTCCCGAAGCCTCCCATGATGATCTGGAAGGCCAGCGAGCGCGCCTCGGTGCCGGTCAGCCCGGCCCCGGAGCCGTCCGGGCTGACGTCGTCGCGGACCAGGGAGAGCGCCGACAGCAGGTCATCGGCGGGTTCGGCCCGCTTGGCGGCGATCAGCCCGGTCAGGTAGGCCGAGAGCTCCCGGGTCACCCGGTTGGCCTCCCCGGGCCTGTCGTAGGCGGTCACGGTGGCCGAGACCCAGCCGCGGTCCGCCTGCGGGACGCCGAGCAGCTCGCACAGCACCGCGCCCGGCAGGGGGCGGGCGTACGCGCCGAGCAGGTCGGTGACGCCGCCGGCCAGCTCCATCTGGTCCAGCAGGCCCGCGGCGACCTGCTGCGCCCGGGGCCGCAGCCGCGCCACCCGGTGCGGCGTGAACGCCTGCCACACCAGGCGCCGCAGCCGGGTGTGCACGGGCGGGTCGGTGTTCAGCAGGTGCGCGTGCACGCCGCCCGCCGCCTCGCTCGGCCGCTGCCGGGCGCCGTGCGGGTGGCGGTGGATGTCGTTGGCCAGCCGGGAGTCACCCAGGGCGGCCCACACGTCCGGGTAGCGGGTGACGAACCAGCACCGCCCGCGCGACGGCATCCGCACCGGGGCGACCGGCCGGGACTCGCGCAGCCGGGCGAAGAACCCGGCCGGGTCCTGGTAGTAGGACTCAGCGTCGAAGGGCTCCAGCTGGATCTCGTCCGCCACGCTGCCCACCGTAGGCCGCGGGCCCGCCAGCCGCCATCGGTTATCGGGTCCGCCGGGTAGCCGTGACCGGCGCCTCAGGGAACGCGCCCGATTCCGCGGGGAGACAAAGCAGGCGGGTTTTGGCTGAGCTGTGACGGCCTAGTGCGGGGCAGATTGAGGCGCGGTGATCATTTATACAGCATGAAGCGCTGATGCCGCATTGCCTCGATGGGGACTTGATTACGGGTGTGCCGAGAAGTTAGGTGACTTTATTATTCTGCACATCGCCAACGGCTCGGTTGCCCTTGTCGTGCTCTTGCCGGGATGGTATAGAAAATACGAGAAGGAGCGTGGTGACCGAGCGGGTTCTGGGGGGCGCGAGTGGAAACGCAGCCATTCCCGCCCCCGGCTCCCCGTCCGGAACAGAGTAACGGCCATGGCGATGCGGACGATGCTCGTCACCGCTTGCAGTTTTACTCGCAACGCGACAATGACCGGGAAACGACGCGATACCTGTCCGCGGCGGCGCTCATAGATCTCAACTACGCCAAGGGGGTAGTGGCAAAGGTCGTTCACGAGCCCTACCGGGCATTGGCTCCCGCGCACGGGGCGGATGTAACGGTCGTGGCCCGCTGGGCACTGGAGTCGCTGCGCCGGATCATGCGCCGAGACGCCACGCTGACGGTGATCCTGTTCGCCGGGGTGATCTTGAGCTGGCTGCTTGGCTCCGTGGTCGGGGCCTCGGCCTGGCTGGTCTTCGCGACTGTGCTGGTGATGCTCGGAATGGCATTCAATGTGGTTGCCTGGGAACACTGGACCCGTTGGTACCGGACGCTCGCAGGCCGAATGCTGCGCGACCAGTTCCGGGCACGGGACGCGCCGGATCCGGCCGAGGAGAAGGTACGGCAGAGGCTGCGGGCAGCAGCGGAGCGAAGAAGCGGGAACCTGGTGGTGTTCTCCGGCGACCTCGCTTTCGTTGGGAGCGGGCGGCTTGTCGGGCAACAGCAGATCGTGGTTGACGCGAGCCGCGGCCGGGAAGACGGTGACGACGCGGACGCGGCCCCCATCCCTTTTACCAACTCCGATGTGAATACGGCCATCGCGAAGGCGATTGCAGATATCGGACTGCCTGGCTTGAACGTCGCCCTCCGGGCCTTCGTCAACGGCAGGCACGTGCGCGGCAACCAAGAATTGCAAGAAACTGCGCTCAAGCCGCCTCGTGCCTGGGTGAGCGAGGAAATCCTGCACGATGCGGCCGAGCACCCGAGCGCGGACGCGCGCGCTTACGTGTGCGCGGAGATCCACGGCTGGCAAGGACAGTTGGTGGTCTCCATGTTCGCGCGAGCCGTCCACGCGGGCGGCTGGCTGTACATAGAGTACAGTTTCTACGTTTTGCCGCCGATTTCATCCAGGTTTACCCAAGTCGATCTACTCTACAGCCAGCCGCTTGGTCACCGGCTGCGCCGAACGGCCGCATGGGGCCTGGCCATGACTGTCCCTTACCTTATCGCCTCGCCCGTTTCCCTTGTCCGGCAAAGGAGAGCAGAAAGGCACTGGTACGCGCGCGAGTGGGCGCAAGGGCGCATGATCGAGCGGGGAAGGGCGTTCGACTACGGCGCCATCAGCAGCATCAGGGAAGAAGCGTCCCAGTACGGCACCAGGCATTACTTCATCAAGCGCGATATCACGATGTACGTCCTGCTCCTGCAGAAGAGCCTGCTGCGCGAGATGGAGAGCTTCCTCATCCAGCACAACATCGCCATCGGTGATTTCAAAGATCAAGCGCAGATCATCATCAAGCAGACCAACGAAAATTATAGCGTGAACATAGGAAACGTTTCGGATTCCAACTTCTCCGTAGGCGGAAATGCAAGCTCTACGGGAAAGGGAAGTAAAGGTTCGGCCGGCTAGCCCGAGATCAAGGAAGTCTCATGGACTCTTACGAGACGAATATTGGCAGAGTCGACAACTCGGTCTTCGCCATCGGGCGAAATGCCCGTGCGCAGGGGCGAATCGAGCGCCAGGATCACGACCTGGCCGAAGCGTTGCAGACAGTGCTCAGCGTCGTCCGCGAGTACACCGACCCGGCTGCCATCGAGGCGACGGGCCTGTCCATGGCCGCCATCCGTCAAATCGAGGCCGGCCAACCGGAAAAGGACGTCTTCGCGCGACTGGTGGACGCGGCGAGGAAGGTACTCGGCAACCTCGGGGCCGGCCTGGCCGAGGCGGGCACCCTGGCGGAGGCGGTCACCAGGATCAGCGAAGTGACCCGCCACCTCTGAAGAAATGACCGCCGGCATGACTGCGCCCTGTCAGCGAGTCGCTGAGGTGGCAGCGCGGGCCCGCTCGATCTCCGCGGCCGGAAATGGTGTCCGCTTAGTCTCTGCCAGTAGTCGGTGGTGGAAATCGTCCAGGACCATGGCAGCCCTGGCATTCCGGTCGATGATCGCCGCGATCTCTGGCGGGACGCGATCGAACTGCCGGCCAGCGATCCATTCACGGAGAAACGCATCGTGTGGCATCTCGCCGCGAGTGCCGTCGGGCAGGTGGTAGCGGAGCAGGTGACTTGCGGTGTAGCAGCGGTCGTACGCGAAGTGGTGCGAGAGGAAGTCTGCCTCGGCCACTGACAACTCGAAGCCGGAGCTCAGGGCGAGCCCGAAGTCCGCGAAGTAGAGCAGCCGGCCGTCGGTCAGGATGTTGCGGAAATGGGCGTCGAAGTGCACGAGCCCGTGTGAGCTCATGAAGGCGGTCCCGCACGCCAAGGCTTCCTCGAGCCAGGGATACGGCGAGCCGTCCGGGCCCTGCGGGGCAGCATTCCGGCGGCCGGCGAGCCACGTGGAGAGCGTCTGCGGCACGTTTTCCAGGAAGACCACCAGGCTGGACGAAGACCGGCCGATGGCCTCCAGGCGCTCTCGCACAGCCGGCGAGCCCTCCCAGTGCGCGACGGCCCCGTCAATTCCCCCGAACTCGTCGACGAACCCCTCGGGAGGGGAATCGGGCAGGACCCGCCAGTGGTACATCAGCGGAAAGCCCTCGTACTGGTTCCCGAGGACCCAGTTGGTGGTCATGGTGTGCACGGCCAGCTCGCGCCAGGCCCCAAATCCGGCCGACCCCACTCCGTACTGGTAGAACATCGGCAGTCCGAAGAGGTTCGCCGTGCACCGAGCGTTCTCCGCCCTCGTCTCGACGTCCGTCAACGGGATCCGCTTGACGAAGATCCGCGTGCCATCGATGTCCAGTTCCGCGGATCTGCCGCCGATGCCGGATCCGAGCGGGTCGGCGGCCGCCACGGATTCACCGAGCTGACGGTCACTCAGCAGGGACAGGTGGGTGGACATGGTCCCGTGAGCGGCGAGCCGCGCGGCGTACAAGGGGTCTGGATGGCGCATCTACGGCTCCCGCGGTGCCCCGAGCCAGGGCGTCGGTGATCTCGCAAACGTGACCGACCCTATCCGTCAAGCGCGTGCACCTGGTCACAGCAGTCTTACCGATACCCCCACGCGGCCGCCGCGTGCCGTCGGCACCTCGACGCCCTCTTGATAACAGCAAGAAGCGCGGAGCGCGCCGTGGGTCCGAGGAGCCTAGGAAGGCAGCCGCACCGCGCTGTCGGCGTGCGCCGCCAGGGTGGCCTCGCCGCCGGGGGCGTCGCCGGAGTCGATGTGCCGCAGCACGCCGAGGCCGGGGTCGTTGGACAGCACCCGCTCGAGCTTGGCCGCCGCCAGGGGAGTGCCGTCCGCCACCGAGACCTGGCCGGCGTGCAGCGACCGGCCGATGCCGACCCCGCCCCCGTGGTGGAACGACACCCAGGTCGCCCCGGAGGAGGCGGCGGTGAGCGCGTTGAGCACCGGCCAGTCGGCGATCGCGTCGGACCCGTCCGCCATCGACTCGGTTTCCCGGTAGGGGGAGGCGACCGACCCCGCGTCCAGGTGGTCGCGGCCGATCACGATCGGCGCGGCTACCTGGCCCGAGGCGACCAGCTGGTTGAACGCGAGCCCGGCCTTGTCCCGCTCGCCGTAGCCGAGCCAGCAGATCCGGGCGGGCAGCCCCTGGAACTCGACCCGCTGCCGCGCCGCGCGGATCCACTTGCCGAGGTGGTCGTTGTCCGGGAACAGGGAGAGCACCGCCTCGTCGGTGGCCCGGATGTCGGCCGGGTCGCCGGACAGCGCGGCCCACCGGAACGGGCCCTTCCCCTCGGCGAACAGCGGCCGGATGTAGGCCGGGACGAAGCCGGGGAACGCGAACGCCCGCCCGAAGCCGCCCTGGCGGGCCTCGTCCCTGATCGAGTTGCCGTAGTCGAAGACCTCGGCCCCGGCGTCGAGGAAGCCGACCATCGCCGCCACGTGCCTGGCCATCGACTGCCTGGCCCGGTCGGTGAACTCGGCCGGCTTCTTCGCCGCGTAGTCGGGCCAGTCCTCGACCGAGACGCCTTCCGGCAGGTAGGACAGCGGGTCGTGGGCGGACGTCTGGTCGGTGACGATGTCGACTCCGGCGCCGCGGCGCAGCAGCTCGGGCAGCACGGTGGCGCAGTTGCCTGCCAGCCCGACCGACAAGGCCCGCCGTTCCGCCTTGGCCGCCAGGCACTGGCGCAGCGCGTCGTCGAGGTCGTCGGCGACCACGTCCAGGTAGCGGTGCGCCGCCCGGCGGGCCAGGCGGCTGCGGTCCACGTCGATGACCAGGCACACCCCGTCGTTGAGTGTCACCGCGAGCGGCTGCGCGCCGCCCATCCCGCCGCAGCCGCCGGTCACCGTCAGCGTGCCGGCCAGGGTGCCGCCGAACCGCCTGGCCGCCACCGCCGCGAACGTCTCGTAGGTGCCCTGGAGGATGCCCTGGGTGCCGATGTAGATCCACGAGCCGGCCGTCATCTGCCCGTACATGATCAGCCCGGCCGCCTCCAGGCGGCGGAACTCGGGCCAGTTCGCCCAGTCGCCGACCAGGTTGGAGTTCGCGATCAGCACCCGCGGCGCCCACTCGTGGGTGCGCACCACCCCGACCGGCTTGCCCGACTGGACCAGCATGGTCTCGTCCTCGCGGAGCTCGGTCAGCGTGCGCACCATCGCGTCGAACGCCGCCCAGGAGCGGGCAGCGCGGCCGGTGCCGCCGTAGACCACCAGGTCGTCGGGCCGCTCGGCGACGTCGGGGTCGAGGTTGTTCATCAGCATCCGCAGCGGCGCCTCGGTCTGCCAGGACCGGGCGGTGAGCGTGCGCCCGCGCGCCGCGCGGACGGTTCTGGCGCCTTCCATGCCTATTGGCGTCCCCTCATCGGTGGTTAAGAACCATGATCAGCCCGAACGGGTGCGGCTGCCACCCGCCGCGCCCGGTTACTCAAGCGGCCCGGTCACCGTCTCGGCGGCGGCGACCGCCGCGCCGGAGGCGAGGTAGCCCCTGGCCGCCTCGATCTCGGGGGCGAGGAAGCGGTCGGTGCCCGGCCCGGGAACCCCCGCCCCCGTTCGGGCGCCCGTGCTTGCGGTGCCCGTGTTTCCGGTGCCGTCGCCGCGCCGCAGCCCGGCGACCACCGCCGCCGTCGCCGCGGCGGGGGACAGCGGGCGGCGCAGGTCGAGTGCCCGGGCGGCGGTGAGCAGCTCGATGGCGAGCACCCGGGTCAGCCCGTCGACCGAGCGGCGCAGCTTGCGCGCGGCCGACCAGCCCATCGACACGTGGTCTTCCTGCATGGCCGACGACGGGATCGAGTCGACGCTGGCCGGGACGGCCAGCCGCTTCAGCTCGGCGACGATCGCGGCCTGGGTGTACTGGGCGATCATGTGGCCGGAGTCCACCCCGGGGTCGTCGGCCAGGAACGGCGGCAGGCCGTGCGAGCGGGCCGCGTCCAGCATCCGGTCGGTGCGCCGCTCGGCGATGGAGGCGACGTCGGCGGTGACGATCGCCAGGAAGTCCAGCACGTACCCGACCGGGGCGCCGTGGAAGTTGCCGTTGGACACCACCCGCCCGTCCGCGGTGACCACCGGGTTGTCGATGGCGCTGGCCAGCTCGCACTCGGCCACGGTGCGGGCGTGGGCCAGGGTGTCCCTGGCCGCCCCGTGCACCTGCGGGGCGCAGCGCAGCGAGTAGGCGTCCTGCACCCGGGTGTCGCCGGGGCCGCGGTGGCTGGCGACGATGGGGGAGCCGTCGAGCAGCCGCCGCAGGTTGGCGGCCGAGGCGGCCTGCCCGGGGTGCGGCCGCAGCGCCTGCAGCCCGGCGTCGAACGGCGCGTCGGTGCCGAGCAGCGCCTCGACCGACATCGCGGCGCTGACGTCGGCCGCCTTCAGCAGCGCCCGCAGGTCGGCCGCGGCCAGGATCAGCATCCCGAGCATCCCGTCGGTGCCGTTGATCAGCGCCAGGCCCTCCTTCTCGGCCAGCACCAGGGGATCGATGCCGGCCGCGGCCAGGGCGGTCGCGGCCGGCATCTCCGGCCCGGTAACCCCGGGCCGCTCAAGCACCCGCACGGTGCCCTCGCCCATCGCCGCCAGGGCGCAGTGCGCCAGCGGCGCCAGGTCACCGGAGCAGCCGAGCGAGCCGTACTCGCGGACCACCGGGGTGATCCCGGCGCTGAGCATCGCCGCGTAGCACCGCGCCACCGCGGGCCGCACGCCGGTGCGCCCGGTCGCCAGGGTGGACAGCCGCAGCAGCATCATCGCGCGCACCACTTCCGGCTCCACCTCGGAGCCGGACCCGGCGGCGTGCGAGCGGACCAGGGAACGCTGCAGCTGCGCGCGCCGTTCGGCCGGGATGTGCTTGGTGGCCAGGGCGCCGAACCCGGTCGACACCCCGTAGTGCGGCGCGCTGTCGGTGGCGAGGGCGTCGATGACCTTGCGGCCGGCCGCGACCGCGGCCTCGGCCTCGGCCGAGAGCGCCACCGCGGCGCCGCCGCGGGCCACCGACACGACATCCGCGAAGCTCAGCGGGCCGGTGCCCGCGATGACGGTTTCCATGTCCTCTATGTTCACCCCGCGGCGGGGTTCGCGGGACCCCGGGCCGGGCGGGTCAGGCCTCGCCGTTGATCATGGCGGTCAGCCGGCCGAGCACCGCGCCGCCGCTGACCCGCAGCCCCTCGTGCTCCCACTCGTTGGTCACCCAGGCGCGCAGCCCGCGCACCGCCGCCGCGGTGCGCAGCGACAACGGCGCGGGGACGTACAGGTCGTCGAAGTAGACGGCGGCCGCGGCGGGCACCTCGTTGCCGGCCAGCCGGGCCGGGTCGTACAGCGGCGGCCAGCCGTCCCGCTGCGCCAGCAGCTCGGCCGCCTCCCGCAGCGGGGCGAGCGCGGGGTCGGCGTCCAGCATCCACGGGTAGGTCATCTCCCCGGTGAACAGCAGCGGCCCGTCGCCGTCGACCGCGGCCGCCGGGTCGAACGCGGGGAACTCGGCCCGCACCCGCTGCGCCGCCCACCGCGTGGCCTCCCCTTGCGCGTAGCAGGCCTCGTGCAGCACCGCGTACAGCGGGGCGCGGGCGAAGCTGGTGCGCTGGTAGACGTCGGCCAGGAAGTCATCCGACAGCCCGCCGTCGCCGTCCCACGGGTCTTCCAGCAGGTAGTGCAGCTCGTGGGTGCCGGCCGCGCCGCCTAGCAGGGCGCCGATCGACTGGAACCTCAGCACGCTGAGCGGGGAGGAGTCGGCCAGCCGCACGTCGTGGGTGGCCAGGTGACGGGCGATGTCGCGGGCGGCGGCGACGTCGCCGGGGTAGCGCTGGTAGTGGGCCGCGTTGCGGGCGGCGACGGTGGCGTAGGTGAGCCGGTAGACGTCTTCGGCCCGGGCGTCCAGGCCGGGCAGGCCGCCGGTGATCAGCGCGGCCGCCATGCCCTGGGGCGCGAAGGACAGGTAGCTGACCGTGCAGAACCCGCCGAACGACTGGCCGAGCACCGTCCACCGGGTGTCCGGCCCGCACAGCTCGCGGCGCACCAGCTCGCAGTCGAGCACGATCGAGTCGGCCCGGAACCGCGCCAGGTACCTGGCCTGCGCTTCCGGCGTCGGCAGGTGCCTGAGCGAGCGCGCGGTGAGCCGGCTGGACCGCCCGGTGCCGCGCTGGTCGAGCAGCAGCACCCGGTAGTCGTCGAGCGCCCGGTCCAGCCAGGTCGACCGCCCGACCGGCCGCTGGGCGGCGAAGCCGGGGCCGCCCTGCAGGAACACCAGCCACGGCAGCCGGTCACCCGCCTTGGCGGCCGCGACCACCTCCCGGCCGAATAGCTCGATCCGGTCCCCGCCCGGCGCGCCGTGGTCCAGGGGAACGCTGAAGTGGTGGTCGCTCACGATGGTGCCCGGCTGCCGGTAGGTGCTCACGCTGAGGATTATCCCGAACGGGCGGGCGCCCGAGGTCCAGGTCGCCACGCTCGCCCCCCGGCCGCCCCCCGGCCGCCTCCCGGGCCCGCCGCCCCCGGCAACGGGCCCCAGCCGAGGGCCTACGCCGCCAGCCGGATGGATAACAGCAAGAAGCGCGTTCGCCTATAAGCCAAGGGCGTTAACTTAAGCCGCCGGCGAGGCGTACGGACGCCTGATTCCCTCAGCTTGCGGCGTTATTACGGAACTTTTTTGCAGTATGGAAATAATTTAGTGGGCTAGCGCCAAATTATTTCCATCCGGAACCGCTCGCCTGCGGTTAAGTGACCAGAGTGGCGCTGGTGGCGCTGCCCGCGGCCGGCGGCGCCCGCCTAATTCAGTTGCATTGCGCTACCGGCCCCTGGTTGTCACCTCCACGCGGGATCAGCTTACCCCGCGCCGGATAACAGCAAGAAGCATGCACTGCGCCCCGCGTCGCCCTATCCTGATAACAGCAAGAAGCGGGGCGGGTGGTCAGGGGCTGAGCCAGCCGGGGAGGTCGAGCCGGAGCGGCTGGCCCGGGGTCATCGCGCGGAGGCTGTCTTCCAGGGCGGTTACCTGGTCCTGGCCGAGGTCGGCGGTCCAGCGGGCGCGGACGCGGGTGAAGGCCTCGGCCGACAAGGTCAGGGCCTCGGTGCCCCGGGGGGTGAGCCGGACCAGCTTGCGCCGGCGGTCGCCGTCCTGCTCGCCGCGGGTGACGTAGCCGAGCTCGGCCAGCCGGTCGATGGTCTTGCCTGCCGCCTGCTTGGAGACGCCGAGGCGGCGGCCGACGTCGGCCGCGGTGGCACCGAAGGTGCCGATGGCCTGCAAGGCGAAGCCGTGCCCGGGGCGCAGGCCGGGGTGGCCGCGTTGCGCGAGGTCCGCGTGGGCCTCGTCGATCACCGCGCGGAACCCGGCCAGCAGCAGCAGCGGCAGCTCGTAGCCGGGGCCGCCGGCGCCGCTTGACGAGATAGACAACCTGGTTTACCGTTTCTGTTAGACAACCTAGTTGACTAGCTTACCGGGAGGACCCCGTGACCGTATTCACCGAGCACACCCTCGAGTCCGCGCCGGCCGCGTCCCGCCAGGCGATGAGCGCGGTGGCGGGCAAGCAGGGCTACCTGCCCGCCGCGGTCGGGCTGCTGGCCGAGTCGCCCGAGACGCTGAACGGGTTCCTGCGGCTGCTGGCGATCTTCGACCAGTGCACCCTCGACCCGGTGGCCCGCGAGGTGCTGGTCATGACGGTGGCCGTGCGCAACGGCTGCCACCTGTGCTTCGCGATGCACTCGGCCCGGCTGTCCGCCCTCGGCGCCGAGCCGGCCCTGCGGGAGGAACTGCGGGCGGGCGGCCCGCTCAGCGACCCGCGGCTGGACGCGGTCCGCGTGTTCACCCTGCGGGCCCACGAGGCCGCGGGCGACGTCGGCCAGCAGGCGCTGGGGGAGTTCCTCGCGCACGGGTTCACCCGGCGCAACGCCCTCGAGGTCATGCTCGGCATCGGCACCTACACGCTGTCCACCTTCGCCAACCGGCTGGTCGGCGCCCCGGTCGACGACCAGCTACGCGCTTACGCCTAACAGCCCGGCCCGCAGGCCACCTGTCTCGCAATCTGATAACAGCAAGAAGCGCTTGGCTGGCAAATCAGCCGACCAAAAGTCAAGATCAGCCTCCGGCAGGGGAGCGGCGGGTCAGGGCTGCCCGCTGCTGGTCTCGGCCCAGCGCTCGGTCATGGCGATGAAGACGTCCATGGACTGGTCGGCTGCCTCGACGTCGCCGGTGGCCAGCAGGTCGAGCAGCAGGCCCCGGGTGACGGCGACGCCCAGCCGCAGGTGCGCGCGGGCCAGCGGCTCGGGCACCCCGCCGGCCACCGCGGCCGCGACCAGCGGCTCGAGCCAGGCGATTACCCCGCCGAGGAACTCGTCGAGGAACCCGGCGGTGTGCGGGTGGCCCTGCAGGGCCTGGCCGTAGAGCTCGAAGAAAAGCCGTTCGTGGGGCCACAGCGCGGGGGCGGAGAAGAGCTTCCACCAGGCGCGCATCGCCTCGCCGAGCGGCTGGCCGGGCCCGGGCGGGAACCCGCGCATCTGCTCGCGCTGCCGCTGGTCGACGGTGCGCGCGATCTCGAGCCACAGCCCTTCCTTGGAGCCGAAGTGGAAGATCAGCATCCGGTGGCTGGTGCCGAGCGCGGTGGCGAGGGTGCGCAGGCTGAGGTCGCTGATGCCGTGCGCCGCCGTGTACTCGATCGCCGCGTCGAGAAGCTGCTGCCTGGCTGTATTGCCGCTCACAGCAGTGCACTGTACCATTTGGTACATGAAGCCGGTACGGGTAAGCATTGACGTTCCCCAGGCCCGGGAAGCCGTCTACGACTTCCTGGACGTGCTCGCCAACCACGAGCAGTTCACCGACCACATGTTCCGCGACTGGTCCAGCGACGGGCCGGCCCGGGGCGTGGGCGCGAAGGTCAGGTTCACCGCCGTGGCCGGCGGCCGCGCTGAGCCGGTTGAGGTGGAGGTGACCGAGGCGGAGCGCCCGGCGCGGAACGTGGAGCGCAACGTCGGCGCGACCGGCCGGGTGGCAACCGGGACCTACACGCTGGACGAGCTTCCCGGCGGAGGAACCCGGATCACCTTCGAGAACGCCTGGCTGCAGGTGCCGCGGGCCGAGGCCCTGGCCGCGCCGCTGGTTCGCGCGCTGGTCCGGCGGGGTAACCAGCGCGCCCTGCAGCGGCTGGCCGGGCTGCTGCAGGCGAACGAGGCGGCCGGCACCGGAAGCTGAGCACGGGACGGCGGCCCGGGGCGGCACAGAGCTACCCGGCCGGCCGCTCCGCGTGTCATTTCTTACTGTTATCCGGGACCGCGAGTAGGCTGTCGGCATGCCTGCCCCAGACGCGAGCACCCCGGCCCGTGAGGCCGTTGACGCCTTCGTTCGGCACCTGGCCGACCGCGGCCTGTCCGCGACCACCCGCCGGATCCGCAAGACGTACCTGAACGAGTACCTGCGCCACGCCCAGGAGGCCGCGGCCGAGCCCGCAGGTGATGCCGACGACGCGGACGGCCCGGGCGACGGCGGCGGGTCCCCCGCGCCTCCGCTGCGCGCGGGGGACCTGATGGACCCGGCCCGGGCGGCGGCCTGGCTGGCGGCCGCGGCGGCCGGGCGGACGCGGACCCGCAACACCAGCCGGGGGCCGGAGGCGTCCGCGTACCCGAACTCGATGCGGGTACGGATCGACTCGGTCAACGCGTTCGCCGAGTTCATCGGCGAGCCCGGCCGGCTGGAGCGGCAGCCGCCCGCCCGCGGCTTCCACCTGGACCCGGGCGGCACCGAGGCGCTGCTGCACGACCTGACCGTGAAGCGGCCGGTCAACGCGAACGCGATGACCCAGCTGCGCACGGCGGCGGTGGCCGCGCTGGTGGCCGACAGCGGCCGGGGGGTACCGGAGCTGGCGAACATGAACGTGAGCGCCCTGCACCTGGACGGCGACGACCCCTATGCCGAGGTTGACGGCGAGCGGGTGCGGCTGACCCGGCCGACGGTGCACATCCTCACCCGGTGGCTCGCTGCCCGCGCCACGATCGTGGTCGAGCTCGAGGGCAGCGACCCGGGGCACCTGTGGATCCCGACCAAGCCCGGCCGGGCGCGGGGCGGCGTGCCGTCGGCCAAGCCCGGCATCAGCCCGGCCGCGGTGCGCACCCTCCACGCCTCGCACCGCGCGCTGGTCAGCCAGCTGCTCGGCACCCCGCTGCGGCCCGGCGCGCTGCGGGCGGCGGCCGAGCCGCACGCCCACGCGGCGGCCGGGCCGGCCCCGGGCGAGGCGGGGAGCTAGCCGGCCGGAGGGCTGGCCGTCAGTGACTGCAGGCAGGGCCGGAGCAGGCCGATGACCTGCTCCGGGTCGGCGCTGGCGAGCTCGTCGGCCTTGATCAGGTGCCGGGAGACCGTGATGCCGAGGGTGATCGCGCTGATGACCGCGGCCCGCAGGCCCGCGTCGTCGCCGGCCGGCAGGACCCGCGCGATCTGCGCCTGGTAGCGGGCGATGCCGTCGCTGGCGGCGCTGGCGGCCTCGGGGTTGGTCAGCATCGAGCGCAGCAGGGCCAGCGACGCGGCGGGCTCGTCCGCCAGCCGGCCGGCCAGCCCGGCCAGGATCTGCTCGGCTGCCTCGGCCGGCGTGCCGCTGAGCTCGGGGACGGGGGCGGCGTCGATCACCTGCCGGTACAGCTCCTGCTTGGACCCGAAGTAGTGCATGACCAGGCCCGCGTCCACTCCGGCGGCCGAGGCCACCGCCCGGATGGTGGTCCGGTCGTACCCGCCGCTGAAGAATTCCCTGGTCGCGGCGTCAAGGATGCGGGCCTCGGTGCGACGGCGCTGCTCGGCGCGCGATCCGGGCCGGGGAGTGGTCATTGCTTCATTCTACGGTTGTTGACCGGGGCGCCATCCGGTTCTACGCTTGTTCAATGAACGGCTGTTGAACGAGTCTCGAGCGGAGGGAGCCGGCCCATGCGCACGCCCGGCCTGCCAGCGGTGAACGTCGCACCCAGGATCGTGCGGCGGGTCGAGGCCGGCGACGGCAGCCGGCCGTCGTGCTCGAGGCCGGGATGAACTGCGGGGCGGCGTCCTGGGAGCGGGTCATGCCGCTGCTGGCGCCGCGGGTGCGCGCGGTCGCCTACGACCGGGCGGGAATCGGCGGCAGCGCCCCCGCGCCCGGCCGGGCGGTCATCGACCGCCAGGCCGATGACCTGGCGTCGGTGATCACCGGGCTGGCGGCGGGGCCGTGCGTGCTGGCCGGCCACAGCTGGGGCGGCATGCTGGTGCAGCTGCTGGCGTTCCGCCGCCCGGAGCTGGTCGCGGGCCTGGTCCTGGTGGACCCGGGGCACGAGGAGATGGAAGGCGGGCTGCCCCTGGCCCTGCGCTGGGGCTGGCGGCTCGCGCGCGCCGTCCGCCCCGACGAGGTGCACGGTGACGCCGCCGCGCCGGCGGCGCTGCGCGAGCTGCGCGCCGCCGCCAGCCCCTTCCCGGACGTGCCGGTCACCGTGCTCAGCGCCGCGCGCGGTTTCCCGCTGCCCCGCCGGTTCCGCGCGCACTGGACGGGGCTGCAGGCGGGGCTCGCGGCCGCCGCCCCGCAGGGACGGCACGTCGTCGTGGGCGGCGCCGGCCACCGCCTCCCGGCCGAGCGCCCCGACGTGGTGGCCGACGCGATCCTGGCGGTAGCCGCCCAGGTACGGGCCGGCGGCTAGCACCGCCGGCCCCTGACGAAGGGAAACCCTCATGCCCGCAGCAACTCCCGCCGACGTGCTGGCCCGGCGGCGGGAGCTGATCCTGGCCGGAGACGCGGACGGCTTCGCCGACCTTTTCGCGCCGGACGGCGTGATCGAGGCGCCCTTCACCGGGCCGCCCGGCGCGCCGCTGCGGCTGGAGGGCCGGGAGGCGATCCGCGCGTACTCGCACCGGGTGCTGGCAGCGCCGCTGCACCTGGATGACTTCGAGCAAGTCGAGCTGCTCGCGACCACCGACCCGGAGGTGGTAGTGGCCGAGGTGCGCACGAGCGGGACGCTGACCAGCAGCGGGCGTTCCTTCACGGCCACGTCGGTGCAGATCTTCCGTATCCGGGACGGCCGCATCGTGCTGTTCCGCGACTTCGCCGACCCCCGCGGCCTGGCGGAGGTGATCGGGACCCCGGCTGGCTGACGCCGGCCCGCCGCGTTGACAGCGGTCCGCCCGCACCCTAAAGTGCTAGGCAACTAAGACACTAGATGGGTGGTCTGCATGAGTATCGGCTTCCGGGTGGACGGGCGCTCCGGCGTGCCGCCCTACCAGCAGCTCGTCCAGCAGGTCAGGCAGGCGCTGCGGATGGGCGTGCTCGAGGTGGGCGACCAGCTGCCCACGGTCCGCGAGGTAGTCGCGGCGGTCGCGGTGAACCCCAACACGGTGCTGAAGGCCTACCGCGACCTGGAGCGGGAGGGCCTGGTGGAGGCCCGGGCGGGACACGGCACGTTCGTCCGCGCCCGCCCGGCCGGGCCGCCGCCGCCCACCTTCTCCCGGCTGGGCCGCAGCCTCACCCGCTGGGTGCGCGAGGCGCGCGCGGCCGGGCTCGACGACGAGTCGATCGAGTCGCTGCTCAAGGTCACCTTGCAGGCTGACGACGCGGCGCGGGAGGACATCGCATGAGCGGCGACGGACCCGGCCGCACGCTGCGCCCGGCGGCTGAGGCGGGCCCCGGCCCGGCCGTGGCGACCGAGGAGCTGACCAAGCGCTACCGGCGCGTCACCGCGCTCGACAACTGCTCGGTGACGGTCCCCCAGGGCAGCATCTGCGCCCTGGTCGGCCCGAACGGCGCGGGCAAGACCACCCTGCTGCGGATGCTGGCCGGGCTGGCGGCGCCGACCGCGGGCCGCGCCGCCGTGCTCGGCGCGGCGCCCCGGCAGGACCCGGAGTTCCTGGCCGGCGTCGGCTTCCTCGCCCAGGAGATGCCGCTCTACCGGCGGATGACGGCCGAGGACCACATCGGGATCGGCGCGCACCTGAACGCCGGCTGGGACGGCGGCTCGGTCCGTGACCGGCTGCGTGCCCTGGGCATCCCGCTCGACCGGGCGGCCGGCACGCTGTCCGGCGGCCAGCGGGCGCAGGTCGCGCTGGCGCTGGTGCTGGCCAAGCGGCCCCGGCTGCTGCTGCTTGACGAGCCGGTGGCGGCGCTCGACCCGCTCGCCCGCCGCCACTTCCTGGCCACGCTGACCGAGGCGGTCGCGGCGGCCGAGGGTGACCTCACCGTGGTGCTCTCCTCGCACCTGGTGGCGGACATCGAGCGGGTCTGCGACCACCTCATCCTGCTGGCCGCCGCCCGGGTGCAGCTCTGCGGCGACACCGACGACCTGCTGGCCGGGCACAAGGTGCTGGTCGGGCCGAAGAAGGACACCGCCGCCCTGCGGCAGGCGCACACGGTGGTGCAGGAGAGCACCGTCGGGCGGCACGCCACCGTGCTGGTCCGGCTGGACGGCCCGCTGCTCGACCCCGACTACCAGCCCGAGGACGTGGGGCTTGAGGAACTGGTGCTCGGTTACATGGGCGCCGCCGCCCCGGCCGCCTACGCCGCGCTGGCGGCCGTCCCGGCCCGTGAGACGACAGGAGAATCACGATGACCTGGGTTGTCTGGCGACAGTACCGCCTGCCGGGCGCGATCGCCCTCGCCCTGCTGGCCGCGTTCGCGGCGGCCGAGCTGACCACCGGCTTCCAGATGGCCGCGGCCTGGCACGCCCTGCTGCAGCGCTGCCCGGGGACCGCGGCGACGCCGGGACCGGCCGATCCCTGCTCGGGCGGCAGCATCGTCGGCGTCCTCGGCAACGACCTGCGGGTGCTCAGCGTGCTGGTGCCCGCGCTGCTCGGCATCCTGCTCGGCGCGCCGCTGGTGGCGCACGAGCTGGAGACGGGCACGGCCGGCTTCGCCTGGACGCAGGGCATCACCCGCGGCCGCTGGTTCCTGGCCAAGGCGGGCTGGCTGCTGCTGGCCGCGTCCCTGGCGGCCGGCACGGTCACCGCCCTCGTCACCTTCTGGTCGGGCCCGGTCAACGCGATGCGCGGCGCGCAGTTCGGCGGCAACTACTTCGACACCCAGGGCATCGTGCCGGTCGGCTACGCGGTGTTCGCGACTGCCCTCGGCATCGCGGCCGGGACGCTGCTACGGCGGACGCTGCCGGCCATCGTGGTGACGCTGGGCGCCTTCATCGGCTTCCGGCTGCTGTTCGTCAACCTCATCCGGGCGCACCTGATGCCCGCGGTGACCACCGTGACCAGCATGACCAGCACCTGGTCGCCGCCGGGGATCGCCTGGTTCCTCGGCAGCAGCGTGATCGGCCCGGCCGGCCAGCCCTTCGCGAGCAACATCGGCTTCAACGGGTACCCGCTGACCGCCGCCTGCGCGCGGCTGATCCCGGGCACCCCGGCTGCCCAGGCCGGCCCGGTGCCGCCGGGCGCGGTCAGCGCCGCCCTGTCGTGCATGCAGCGGGCCGGCTTCCGGCAGGCGGTCACCTACCAGCCGGGCTGGCGGTACTGGCCGTTCCAGGGCATCGAGACCGTGATCTACCTGCTGTTCGCGGCGGCCCTGGTGGCTGTCGCCTGGTACGTGATCCGCCGCCGGGACGCCTGATCGCCGCGATGGCGCGCGGCGCGACCGATCTCGAACCGCGGGGTTCTGCTCAGCCCCCCAGAGCGGCGAAGATCTGCGCGTATCGTTCCTCCGGGTCGAGGGTCAGCCCCGACTTGACGAACTTCGACCACTCGTCGGCTAGCACCTCCTGCTTACCTGACTCGATGGCGTCAAGAACGGCGCTCGCCAGATGCGACGGTGCGATCTTCGGCGCCTCCACGGCATTGGCCATGTCGGTGTCGACAAGCCCCATGTGCACGGCGACCACGTGCGTGCCTTGCGCGGCGAGCTCAAGTCGCGTGCTGTCAGTCAGTACCCAGGCCGCAGCCTTGGACGCGGCGTACGCGCCGGCTGACGGGGCGGTGAACCACGACAGCGCCGAGATGACGTTGACGATCGCGCCTCCGCCGTTCGATCCCAGGACGGGGGCGAACGCGCGAGTCATGAGCAACGGGCCGTAAAAGTTGGTGTTCATCTCACGCCGGATCGTTTCCTCGTCCCCGGTCACGAGCGACGTGCCCGTAGAGATGCCGGCATTGTTGATCAGCACCTGAACATCATTTGCGGTGGCGACTGCCCTTTCGATTTGGCCGGCGTTCGTGATGTCGAGCTCGAGCGGGTGGACGCCGTCGGCGTCGATCGCGCGGGCATCGCGGGCGGCAGCGTAGATCTTGGCGGCGCCGCGCCTTTTCAGCTGCTCGACGAACGCGGCGCCGATGCCTCGATTCGCTCCTGTGACGAGCACCGTCGCACCGTTTACGTCCATGGCCATCCCATTCTGTAGCGATCACTATCATTTGACGCCTAGGACGCTAGCACACATTCCGTAGTGACCGATACGTTATACTGACCGCATGGCCGGACGACCGCGGAGCTTCGATCGCGATTCCGCTCTGGCCGCGGCCCTCGAACAGTTTTGGCGCTCGGGCTACGAGGAGACGTCCGTCGCGATGCTGACCTCGGCCATGGGCGTGACACCTCCGAGCCTCTATGCAGCGTTCGGAGACAAGCGCCGCCTGTTCGAGGAGGCCTCAGCGAAGTATTTTCAGCGCACCTGTGAGGGTGTTGACCGCGCTGCTGCACTCCCGTCCGTGCGCGAGGCCATCGCCAAGATGTTGGACGACACTGCTCGCGCCCACACCGACGCCGCAACGCCTCCCGGGTGCCTCATGCTGACTGAGCCGCGACTCGAAGCGCAGCGCGAGGTCCTTCACCAGCGGATCAAGGACCGGCTCGACCAGGGAGTGCGGGACGGAGATCTCGCACCCACTGCGCACACCGACCACCTTGCCTCGTTCCTGGTGGCCGTCATGCGCGGCATGTCCGGCCGTGCCCGCGACGGCGGCACCGCCGAAGACCTCCTCGGTATTGCCGAAACCGCGATGGCCGCCTTGCCGGTCTGCGCATGAGCTAGATCGGGGCCTGCCAGGTCAGGGTCGCCGGGCGGGCAGGCTCCAGCGGATCGCGTTCACCGCGAGTTGCCCGGCGGGACGGACGAGGACGGCTTCGGCCCGCGGCAGCGACGGGAGGCCGAGCTCGCGCCGGGCCCACGGGGGAAGCAGGGAGACCGCGGCGGCTGCCACGCCCCCGTATATCGGGCGGATGATCAGCGGCAGCGGTGGCTTGAAGAGCAGGAAGCGGGCGGCTTGACGGGCTTGCGGGGTCCCGCTGAGCTCGGGCCGGTACCGCTCGATGGCGGCGCTGACCTGGGCCTCGGTCCGGGGCGGGTCGGGCACCCCCAGCTCGGCGGCGATCCTGGCCATGTCCGTCACGTAGCCGTCCCGCTCCGCCTGCCCGAGCCGCTTGCCTCCGTAGGCCGTATACGCGCGCAGGAAGGCGTCGATCTCGGCTACGTGCACCCAGGTCAGCAGGTGGGGGTCGGACGCCGCGTACGGGCGGCCGTCGGGCGCGGTCCCGGCGATGTGCTCGTGGATGGCCCGGACCTGGGCGATGGCCGCGCGGGCGTCGGCTGGCCGGCCGAACGTGGTGGCCGCGACGAAGTGGCTCGTCCGCCGCAGGCGTCCCCACGGGTCGCTCTGGTAGGCGGAATGATCGGTGATCGCGGCCATTGTCAGCGGGTGCAGTGACTGCAGGAGGACCGCTGCTATTCCGCCCACGAACATCGCGCAGTCGTCGTGCACCTGGCGGATGGGGCGGTCCGCGCTGAACCATCGCTCAGCCTCCGGGGTGCGGGGAGCTTTCCCCCTCGGCGATGCGGGCTCCGGGAAGACCCGCTCGCGGACGGCGACTCCGATCCGGTTGCGGATACCCTCGGTCACCAGCATGCATGTTCAACGCCTCGCGGCGGCCCGCTGTTCCGCGCTTCCGGCGGCAGGCGGATGATGGCGGTTCTGAATTCGGGACTCTGGCAGCTGGCTCGCGCTAGGGCCTTGTCTTCCCGCCGGCTGGCGGAGTGCGGCCTGGCCGGACGATGCCGTGCTCGTAGGCGTGGACGGCGACCTGCACCCGGTCCCGCAGGCCGAGCTTGGCCAGGATGCGAACAATGTGGCTCTTGACGGTGGCCTCGCTGAGGTAGAGCCTGGCGGAAATCTCGGCGTTCGACAGGCCCTGGGCCACGAGCCGCACGACGCCGAGTTCTCTTTCGCTGAGGCCTCCGGCGGCACCGGCGGCCGGGGTGCCGGGGGCGGGGCCGTTGCAGAAGTCCTCGATCAGCCGCCGGGTGATGGCCGGGGCGAGCAGGGTCTCGCCGGCCGCGACCGCGCGCACGCCGCCGGTCAGCTGGTCACGGCGGGCGTGCTTGAGCAGGAAGCCGCTCGCACCTGCCTTGAGGGCGTGGTAGACGTACTCGTCCAGGTTGAAGGTGGTCAGTATCAGGATCCGCGCCCTGGATCCGGCCTGGACGAGCCGGGTGGTTGCCTCGATGCCGTTCATGGCGGGCATGCGGACGTCCATCAAGATCACGTCGGGGTCCAGGAGCCTTGCCTGCGCTATGGCCTGGCTGCCGTCGGCGGCTTCCCCGGCGACGGCCAGGTCCGGCTCGGCTTCCAGGAGCATCCGCAGGCCCTCGCGGACGAGATCCTGGTCGTCGGCGATCAGGATGCTGATCATGACAGCTCGCCGGGTGGCAGGTGGCTGCTGAGCGGCAGCCGGGCGCGCACGGCGAAGCCGCCGCCGGGCCGCGGCCCGGCGGCCAGTTCGCCGCCGAATACGGCGGCCCGCTCGCGCATGCCGGCCAGCCCGTGCCCGCCGCCCGGGGACCCGTTACCGTTCTGCCCGGTTCCGTTGTCGGTGACCTCGATCGTGACGGTGTCCTGTTCGTTCCCGATCGTCACCTCGGCGCGGGCCGGGCCTGCGTGCTTGAGGACGTTGGTCAGCGCTTCCTGGACGATGCGGTAGATCGATACGTCCACTGTCGCGGGCAGCGCGGCGAGGTTGCCGTCGATGTGCAGGTTCACTGGCAGGCCGGCTGCCCGGACGCTGGCGGCCAGCGTGTCCAGTTCGCCGGTGCCCGGCTGGGGGGCGAGCCCGGCCTCCTCGTCCGGGTCGCGCAGGACGCCCAGCAGGCGGCTGGCCTCGTCTAGTGCGTGCCGGGCGCTGTTCTCTATCTTCTCCAGGGTCGCCCCGGCCGGCTTCCCCGACGCCCGGGCGCCGGCGGCCTGCAGCACGATCACGCTGAGGTGATGGGCGACGAAGTCGTGCAGTTCCCGGGCGATCCGTGCCCGCTCGGCCGCCGCGGCCTGTTCGGCCTGGCGCTGCGACGCGGCACTCCGCGCGGCCAGTGAGACGGCCCGCCTGCGGGCGTGGACGAACACGCCAGCCAGCCAGAATGCCAGCAGCTGCAGAAACGCCAGTGCCACGGTCGCCGAGCCGCCGCCATGACCCCGTGCGAACATCAGCCCCAGCTCGCCCCGGTGGCTGATCACGGCCACGACCGGGACGGTGATGACCAGCCCGGCGACCGAGCGGCGCAGGGTTGCGTGCGCGCCCAGTGAGTAGGCGGCGGAGAAAAGCACGAACGTGAACGCCAGGCCTCGCAGCGAGTTGCCGGCGAACAGGGAAAGCAGCGCTATGCCCGCCCAGATCGCCAGCCACATCAGCAGCGGCGCGCGGCGGCGCAGCACGAGCGGCCCGCCCAGCAGCAGGGGCAGCAGCGCCAGCAGCCACCACGGCCCGGCGATCGCCTCGCTGCCGATCAGGCGGGGCGAGCCCCACGCGGCGACGGCGATCAGCCCGGTCCCGGCGATCCCCAGCCCGGCGTCGATGATGACTCCCGGGTCACCGCCCGTCAACCGCCAAGCTGCCTCCATGCCACCGAAACTATCCGCTGCCCAGGCGGTCCGCATCATCCCTGAGGCGACCTGGATTCAGCCTTCCGATTGAACCGGTTCCATCCCGCGAGCGCAGACAGCCGGCCTGCCAGCCGGGGACAGTAGGCGGCGGACGTACCGGGTTAACGCATGAGAGGAGACCGATGAACGTGATCGAGGCCAGCGGCCTGGGCAAGCGCTACGGCCGTGCCTGGGCGCTGCGCGAGTGCACGCTGGAAATCCCGGCCGGGCAAGTCGCCGCGCTGGTCGGGCCGAACGGGGCCGGCAAGACCACGCTGCTGAACCTGGCCGTCGGCCTGACGCCGCCCTCAGCGGGCGCGGTCACCGTGCTGGGCGGCCGCCGGGCGGGCTCGCCGGCCGCGCTGGACGCGATCGCGTTCGTCGCCCAGGACACGCCGTTGTACAAGACCCTGTCGGTCGCGGACATGATCTACGTGACCCGCAGCCTGAACCGGCGCTTCGACCAGCCCTACGCCAAGGCTCGGCTGGACGAGCTCGGCATCCCGCCGAAAAGGAAATCGGGGAAGCTGTCCGGCGGCCAGCAGGCGCAACTCGCGCTGACCCTGGCGCTGGCCCGCCGGCCACAGCTGCTGGTGCTTGACGAGCCGGTCGCGGCGCTCGACCCGGTCGCCCGGCACGACTTCATGGCCACCGTGCTGGCGGCGGCATCGGCGGACGGAGTGTCGGTGCTGCTGTCCTCGCACGTGCTCACCGAACTGGAGCGGGTGGCCAGCTACCTCGTGCTGATGTCACGCGGCCGGGTGCGGCTGGCCGGGGAGGTGGCCGGCCTGCTCGCCGCCGACGGCCGGGCCAGCCTGGAGGAACTCGCCCTGACCTATTTGCGCGCCCCCGCCGAGCGCGAAGCCGGCCAGCCCGAGACCGCGACGGAGGTGACGGGGTGACCGCGCTCACCGCGCCCGGCCGCCCGGACGCCGACGGCGACGCCAGCCCACGGCCGATCCCGTGGCGCCGGATGGCCGGCGTCACCTGGCGGCAGCACCGGGCCGCGCTGGCCGGCCTGGCCGTGCTGCTCGGCGCGCTCGCGGTGTGGCTGTGGCGCCTGGGCGTGCCGCTGCACCAGGCCTACGCCGCCGCTGTCGCCTGCCACCCGGCCGCCTCGGCTGCCTGCCAGGACCTCATCGATGGCTTCAACTCCGGCGCCGACGGCCACTTCATGGGGAGCAAGGGCCCGGGCGGCGTCCTGCTGCAGGTGGTGCCCGCGCTGATCGGGGCGTTCGCCGGGGCGCCGGTGCTGGCCCGGGAGCTGGAGACCGGCACCTTCCGGTACGCCTGGACGCAGGGCTTCGCCCGCTGGCGCTGGGCGCTGGCCAAGCTGGTGCTGCTCGCGGTCGTCCTGGCCGTCGCCACCGCCGCGTTCGGTGCCCTGGTGTCCTGGTACTTCCAGCCCTACGGCGGCGCCAGTCCCCAGGTCCCTGGTCTCTTCGAGAATTCCCCGTTCGGTGACCTGTTCAGCTTGCGCGAGGTCACGTTCCCCGCCTGGACCCTGACGGCGTTCGCGGCCGGCGCCCTGGCCGGGATGCTCATCCGCCGGGTCGTGCCCGCGATCGCCGCCACCCTGGCCGCCTACGCCGGGCTCGCCTTCGCAACCGCGGGGCTGCTGCGCGCGCACTACCTGACGCCGCTGGTCACCACCGCCGTGAGCCTGCCCGGCGCCAGCACCGAGTGGGTCATCAGCCAGTGGTCGACCTTGAACGGCCGGTTCGCCTACGCCGGCGACCCGCCGCTGAACCTCGTCAGCCAGTACTGCGGGTCCAGCTCAGGGAAGGAGCTCGGCCCGCCGGGGGCGGTGTTCACCCAGTGCCTGGCACCGCACGGCTACGTGCAGTGGACCAGCTACCAGCCGGCCAGCCGGCTCTGGCCGTTCCAGTGGATCGAGGGCGGCTGGCTGCTCGCCCTGTCGGCGCTGCTCATCGCCGTCACCGCCTGGCTCGTCCAGCGCCGCGCCGCCTGAGAGGAAAGCCATGCCCGTGAACAAATTCCCTCCGGAGGTGATGCGGTGACCGCGCTGACCATGCCGTCGCGCCCGGACTCAGAAGACGGTGCCGGCCTGCGGCCGCTGCCGTGGCGCCGGATGGCCGGCGTCACCTGGCGCCAGCACCGGGCCGCGCTGGCCGGCCTGGCCGTGCTGCTGGGCGCGCTCGCGGTGTGGCTGTGGATCGCCGGCGCGTCGGCGCACCATGCCTGGGCCGCCGCGACCGCCTGCCGCCCGGCCGGCTCGGCCGGCTGCCAGGACCTGGCCGCCGCGTTCAACCGCACGTGGGACGCCATGTCGATCCCGGCCGTCCTGCTGCAGGTGGTGCCCGCGCTGATCGGCGCGTTCGCCGGGGCGCCGGTGCTGGCCCGGGAACTGGAAACCGGCACCTTCCGGTACGCCTGGACGCAGGGCTTCGGCCGGCGGCGCTGGGCCCTCGCGAAGCTAGCCGCGCTCGCGACCGTGCTGGCCGCCGCCGGCGCCGCGTTCGGCGCCCTGGTGTCCTGGGGCTTCCAGCCGTTTTCCGCACCCGGCAATCAGGACCTGGGGCTTTACGGGAACTCCCCGCTCGTCGGCCAGTTCAGCTTGCGCGAGGTCACGTTCCCCGCCTGGACCCTGACGGCGTTCGCGGCCGGCGCCCTGGCCGGGATGCTCATCCGCCGGGTCGTGCCCGCGATCGCCGCCACCCTGGCCGCCTACGCCGGGCTCGCCTTCGCAACCGCGGGGCTGCTGCGCGCGCACTACCTGACGCCGCTGGTCACCAGCAACCCGAACGTGCCCGGCACCGCGTGGATCACCGGCCAGTGGTGGACCAAGGGCGGCAGGTTCGCCTTCGCCGGCAACCCGCCCCCCAGCCTCGTCGGCCAGTTCTGCAACTTCCCGCCGTCGGGCGTGTCCAAGACAGGCGGCGGCCTCTCCGGTGCTGCCCCCGCCCCGGCCCCGACGATCCCGCAGTGCCTGGCACCGCACGGCTACCTGCAGTGGACCAGCTACCAGCCGGCCAGCCGGCTCTGGCCGTTCCAGTGGATCGAGGGCGGCTGGCTGCTCGCCCTTTCAGTGCTCCTCATCACCGCAACCATCTGGCTCGTCCACCGCCGCGCCACCTGATGCAGGCCGTGCACGAGATGTAGCGCCTGGTCGGCCTTGCACTTCCGGCCCGCCCAGCGGGCCTGCTCAGGGCGCGGCCCCGGCCAGTACCGCGCGCACCATCGCGGTGACCGCGGCGGTGTCCGGGCGGCCGGGCTCGGCGTCGGTGAACAGCAGGTGGGCCGCGCCGGCCAGCGCCGGGGCGAGGGCGGGGATGTCGGCGGCGGCCGCGACCCGGCCCAGGTCGCGCTCGGCGGCCAGGTAGCCGGCCATCCCGGCGGTGATCTCCGACAGCGGCGGCAGGCGGCTGCCGGCTGCCTGCCGCAGCCGGGCGCGGAGCTCGTCCCGCGCGATTACCAGCCGGGTCAGCGCCAGCGCGGCCGGGCTGAACAGGCCGGGCAGGGCGGCGGCCAGGTTGCCGTGCACCGTGCCGGCCCCGGCGGCGGCCCGCAGCGCGTCCGCCTCGGCGCCGGACCGGGCGAGCTGGTCGCTGGCCCACTCGGTCAGGAACGCGTCGAAGTCGGTGAAGTGCCGGTGCAGCACGCCCTTGGCCACTCCCGCCTCGGCGGTGACCGACCGGCTGGTCAGCGCGGCCGGCCCGTCGCGCAGCAGTACCCGCTCGGCGGCGTCGAAAAGCTGCCCGCGGGGGTCGCGGATGGCCACTCCGGTGGGCACTGACGGCCGTCCTCTCTCGGCTGGCGGCTTCGCCGACGGTGAAGCCGCGCGCGTAATGGGCGATTGCCCATTTAGAGTGGGCACATGACCACTCTACCGTCAGGACCAGCGGGCGCCCCGGGCGAGCAGGCGGGCGGGCGGCGCGGGCAAGCCCCGCCCGGCTACGACCTGGCGCAGCCGTTGCACCGGCAGCGGCCGGTCGCCGAGGGGTTCGGCGGCGACGCCGGCCGCTACGACCGGGCCCGGCCCAGCTACCCGGCCGAGCTGATCGACCGCATCGTCGCCGCCAGCCCGGGTCGCGAGGTGCTCGACGTCGGCTGCGGCACCGGCATCGCCTCCCGGCTGCTGGCCGCGGCGGGCTGCCGGGTGCTCGGCCTGGACCCCGACCCGCGGATGGCCGCGCTGGCCGCCCGCGACGGCACCGCGACCGAGGTCGCGCGGTTCGAGGACTGGGACCCGGCGGGCCGGGTGTTCGACGCGGTGACCGCCGCCCAGGCCTGGCACTGGGTGGACCCGGAGGCCGGGGCGGCCAAGGCGGCGGCGGTGCTGCGGCCGCACGGCCGGCTGGCGGTGTTCTGGAACGCGTTCGACCCGCCGCCCGAGCTGGCGCAGGGCTTCGGCGCGGCCTACCGGCGGGTGCTGCCCGGCTCGCCGGTGGCCCGGTTCTGGGACCGGCCCGCGCTCGATACCTACCGGGCCGGGTGCGCCCGGGTCGCCGCCGCGCTGCGGCGCACGGGCGCGTTCGGCGAGCCGCAGGAGTGGCTGTCGGCCTGGGAGCGCCCCTACAGCACGGCTGAGTGGCTGGACCTGGTGCCGACCACCGGCGGCTTCACCCGGCAGCCGGAAGCCGTCCAGCGGCAGCTGCTCGACGGGCTCGGCGCGGCGGTGGACGCGGCCGGCGGCACGTTCGTCATGGGCTACACGACGATCGCCGCCACCGCCGCCCGGCTGCCCTGACGCGCGGTGTCCCCGCCGGCCGGAAGCTGCTTGACATGAGCCCGGCCACTTGTATCGTTGTCTTATGCCTATAGATAAAGCAGTCAGCCGGGCGCCGGGCGGGGCCGGGGGGACGCCGCCCGGCCCGGGGTCGCCGATCGACTTCCGGCTCGACGCGGCCTCCGGGGTCCCGACCTACCTGCAGCTCGTGCACCAGGTGGAGCACGCGCTGCGGCTGGGCTACCTCAAGCCGGGTGACCAGCTGCCGAAGGTCAGGGACGTGGTGGCCGCGCTGGCGATCAACCCGAACACCGTGCTGAAGGCCTACAAGGAGCTGGAAACGAAGGGCCTGGCAGCCGGGCGGCCCGGCCAGGGCACGTTCGTGCGGGCCACGCTGAGCCAGGCCGGCCTGCCCGAGCTGGCCGTGCTGCGCAAGACCCTGCTCGGCTGGCTGGCTACCGCGGAGGCGGCGGGGCTGGACGAGGACGGGATGGTCGCGCTGTTCGCCAGCGCGCTGCGGGATTTCTACCAGCGCCGGGCCGCCCAGCCTGACCGCGCCGCCGCGGCCGGAGAGACGGAGGGCGTCGCGTGAGCACCGCCATCATCGAGACCAGCGGCCTGGGCAAGCGCTACGGCAGCACCTGGGCGCTGCGCGACTGCTCGCTGGCGATCCCCGCCGGGCACGTGGCGGCGCTGGTCGGGCCGAACGGCGCGGGCAAGTCCACCCTGCTCAACCTCGCGGTCGGGCTGGCCAGCCCGACCGCGGGCGGCGTCACCGTGCTCGGCGGCCGCCCGGCCGGGTCGCCCGCGGCGCTGGACGGGATCGCGTTCGTCGCGCAGGAAACGCCGCTGTACCCGGGCCTGTCAGCCGCCGACATGCTGCACCTGACCGGCAACCTGAACCACCGCTTCGACCATTCCTACGCCCGGACCCGGCTGGGCGAGCTCGGCATCCCGCTGAAGCGGAAGACCGGGAAGCTGTCCGGCGGCCAGCGGGCGCAGCTCGCGCTGACCCTGGCGCTGGCCCGGCGGCCGCGGCTGCTGGTCCTTGACGAGCCGGTGGCGATGCTCGACCCGGTCGCCCGGCACGACTTCATGGCCACGGTGCTGACGGCGATGGTCGACGACGGCGTGTCGGTCCTGCTGTCCTCGCACGTGCTGGCCGACCTCGAGCGGGTGGCCGACTACCTCGTCGTGCTGTCCCTGGGCGGGGTGCAGGTGGCGGGAGAGGTCGACCAGCTGCTGGCCGGCCACCGCCTGCTGACCGGCCCGGCCGCCGAGGCCGGCCAGTACGCCGATCACCCGGTGGTGCAGGTACGCCGGGGCGGGGCCCTGGCCCACCTGCTGGTCCGGGCCGGCCCGGACGACCCGGTCCCGCCGGGCTGGGAGGCCCACCCGGTCAGCCTGGAGGAACTCGCCCTGGCGTATCTGCGCGCCCCCGGCGAGCGCGCACCCGGCGCCGCGGCGCTGCCCGGCCCGGACCGCGCCCGGGGCACCAGCCCGGGATCGCGGCCGACGGGAGTGACGCGATGACCGCGCTGTCCGTGCCCGCCCGTCCCGGGCAGGACGCGAGCCCCCGGCCGTTGCCGTGGCGGCGGATGATCTGGGTCACCTGGCGGCAGCACCGGGGCACGCTGGCCGGCGTGGCCGTGTTCCTCGGCGCCGCGGCCGTGAGCCTGTGGCTGGCCGGCCTGCAGCTGCACCACGCGTACGCCGCCGCCTTCGCCTGCCGCCCGGTCGGGTCGCCCGCCTGCAACGCGCCGGGAACCGGGCTGGTCAACATCTTCAACGACACCAGCGACTACCTGTCCAACGGCGGCATCGCGCAGCTGCTGCCCGCGCTGATCGGGGCATTCGCCGGGGCGCCGCTGCTGGCCCGGGAGCTGGAGACCGGAACCTTCCGGTACGCCTGGACCCAGGGCTTCGGCCGGCCGCGCTGGGCGCTGGCCAAGCTGGTGCTGCTGGGGGCCGTGCTGGCCGCCGCCGCCGGAGCGTTCAGCGTGCTGCTGTCCTGGTACTACCAGCCGTACTTCGCCCCGGGCAACCACCCGCTGAGCATGACCCAGCTGAACACGTTCGACCCCACGCTGTTCAACTTGCGCGGGATCACGTTCGCCGCCTGGACGCTGGCCGCCTTCACCATCGGCGCCCTGGCCGGCCTGCTGATCCGCCGGGTCATCCCCGCGGTCGCCGCCACCCTGGCCGTCTACGGCGGGCTTGCCTTCGCGGCCGGGGGGTGGCCGCGCCAGTACTACCTGCCCCCGCTGGTCACCAGCGACCTGAACGTGCCCGGTTCCGCGTGGCTCATCAGCCAGTGGTGGACCAGGGGCGGCCAGACGGTCAGCCAGTCCACCATGGCCCAGGTCATGGACGCCGCGTTCCGGCATCTGCCGCTGCCCGCGGTGAGCAGGAGCGGCCAGAAGGACCAGGCGCTGCTCCTCGTGGAGCAGTACCTCACCAGGCACGGCTACACGCAGTGGACCAGCTACCAGCCGGCCAGCCGGTTCTGGCCGTTCCAGTGGATCGAGGCCGGCTGGCTGGTCGCGCTGTCGGCGCTGCTGATCGCCGCGACCGTGTGGCTGGTCCGCCGCCGCGCCGCCTGACCGCTGCCGGGGCGGCCGGCCCTGACCCTGTTAGCCGGCCGCCCCGGCGGTGATCCCGGACAGGGCCGACAGCAGCGCCGCGAGGGCGGGCGAGTCGCCCATCGAGGCCCGGTGCACGGCGATGATCTCGCGGCCGGGCACCGGGTCGGCGACCGGGACGGCGGCCAGGTCGGGCCCGAGCGGCGCCCGGCCCAGGCGGGGGATCAGCGCCACCCCGAGGCCCGCGCGGACCAGCGCCAGGTGGCTCTCGAACTCCATCGAGACGTGCGCCACGCGGGGCAGGCGGCCGGTGCCGTCGAACATCCGGTGCAGCCACTGGCGGCAGATGGTCCCCTCGGCGGTGGCGATCCAGTCCTGGCCGGCCAGGTCGCGCGGGGTGACGACCGCGCGGCCGGCCAGGGGGTGGCCGCGGGGCACGATCACCTCGGCGGTGTCGCGGGTGAGCGGGGTGCGGGCGAGGTGGTCGGGGACCGGCAGCGGGATGTCGCCGTAGGTGTGCACCACCCCCAGGTCGGCCTGGCCGGTGGCGACCAGGCCGATCGCTTCCCCCGGCTCGCGCTCGGTCACGCTCACCCGCAGCTCCGGGTGGGCGCGCAGCACCGCCGGCAGGGTGGGCGCGACCAGGCCGCGGACCGCGGTGGAGAACGCGGTCAGCCGCAGGTGGCCGGCGACCGTGCCCGCCTGCTGCTGCAGCCCGGCCTGCAGTTCCTCCAGGCCCGCCAGCAGCCGGCCGCCCTGGTCGACCAGGTGGCGGCCGTGCCTGGTCAGCATCACGCCGCGGCCCACCCGCTCGAGCAGCGGCACCCCGGTCTGCTTCTCCAGCCGCTTCACCTGCTGGGAGACGGCGCTGGGGGTGAAGCCCAGCGCCTCGGCGGCGGCCACCACCGAGCCGTGGGCGTCGACCGCGCGCAGCGCGTCCAGGGCAACCAGGTCAATCATGAAGTGATGCTACATGGTCAGCGGTGCCAGTATTCGCTGGTGCTTCATGGTCGGCGCTGGTCACACTAGTCAGCGTGAACCGCCGTGACATGTCACTCGCCGCCCTCGTCGCCGCCTTGTGGGGCTTCAACTTCGTCGTCATCGACTGGGGGATGGGCGCCGTCCCGCCGCTGCTGTTCGCGGCGATCCGGTTCACCGTGGTCGCGGTCCCCGCCTGCTTCCTGGTGCCCCGCCCGGCGGTGCCGCTGCGCACGGTGGCGGCGGTGGGCGCGTTCATGAGCCTGGGCCAGTTCGGCCTGCTGTACCTGTCGATGCACCTGGGGATGCCGCCCGGCCTGGCCGCGCTGGTGCTGCAGGCGCAGGTGGTGTTCACCATCGTCATCGCGGCGGCCGTGCTGCGCGAGCGCCCGTCGCGGGCCCAGGTCACCGGGGTCGCTCTCGGCGTGGCCGGGCTGGCGGTGGTGGCGGCAGGCACCCGCGCCCAGGTGACCCTCGCCGCGCTCGCGCTGTGCCTGGCGGCCGGGCTGTCGTGGGGGATCGGGAACGTGGTGTCGCGGGCCGCCCGGGCGCCGGGCGGCCTCGCGCTGACGGTCTGGTCGGCCACCGTGGCGCCGGTCCCGCTGCTCGGCCTCAGCCTGCTGGTAGACGGGCCGCCGGCGGTGGCCCGCGGGCTGGCCGCGTTCGGCTGGCACGCCGCCCTGTCCACCGCCTACACCGCCGGGCTCGCCTCGCTGGTCGGCTACGCGGTGTTCAACCGGCTGCTCGCCGCCTACCCGCCGGCCCACGTGGTGCCGTGGGTGCTGCTGGCCCCGGTGGTCGCCATGGGCAGCGCCTGGGCGCTGCTCGGCCAGGTACCGGGCCCGGCCGAGCTGGCCGGGGCGGTGCTGCTGGTGACCGGGGTGCTGGTCGCCCAGGGGGTGCTGCGGCGGCGCCGGGAGAGCCGGCCCGCCCCCGTTCGGGATGATCCGCCTGGTTCAGCCGGCGACCTGCCGCGGCTTCAGGAAAAGTGGGTGCGCGGCCGCTCCTGAAGCTCGCCGTCCACGTAGAGGTCGACCTTCTCGTTGTAGAAACAGGCCATCCCGGCGATCTTCTGGCTTTCCGGCAGCGGGCTGCGGTAGCCCCACACGATGTCCGGGTGGACGCCGGCGCCGACGTCCACCGACCAGTAGCTGGCCGCCCCCTTGTACGGGCAGTGGGTCACCGTGCCGGTCGGCGTCAGCAGGTCGGCCCGCGTGTCCGGCAGCGGCAGGTAGTAGCGCGGGGGCAGGCCGGTCTCGAACAAGATCGCCGGGCGCACCGAGTCCGCCACCGTCACCCCGTCGACCTCCACCCGCACGTGCCGCGAGCTGTGCAGGATGTCGACCCGGTGGTAGGGGTCGCGGGGGTGGGTGTAGACCGGCTCGTCTTCCTCCAGCCACTCGCTCATCGCGTCCCAGTCCAGCCGCACCAGGTCGCGCAGCGCGGGCAGCGGCGAGTCCGGGTAGCGCCGCGCGGCGCCCGCGGCCACCGCGCCGTCCACCCGCACGTCGTACAGCACCGCCTCGCCCCGGCTGGGCGAGTGCTCGGTCTTCCCGGTCTCCGCCAGCTCGGCCGTGACGTCGCCCAGCGGCAGGTAGTAGGCCGGGTAGTAGGGGATCTCCCAGACCAGCACCGGGTGGCGGGTATCGGCGACCAGCCGGCCGCCCAGGTAGGCGCGGACCCGCTTCGCGCCCGGCTCGGTGCGGACCGAGCCGCGTGACTTGGTGTCCATGACAGCACGCTATCCCGGGTGCCTGACCGGTATACAGGGGGCCGGGGGCCCGACGCCTGGGAGGCAGCGGATGATCAACCTCGCCTGGGACGCCAACACCTACTACCAGCAGCGGCTGCTGCGGGCGCTGCCAGAGCACTGCGAGCGGGTGCTCGACGTCGGCTGCGGCGCGGGCGCGTTCGCCGCCCGGCTGGCGCAGCGGGCCAGCCGGGTCGACGCGCTCGACCGATCGCCCGGCATGATCGACCAGGCCCGCCGGGCGGTGCCAGGCAACGTGACCTGCCTGCTCGGCGACGCCGCCACCGTTCCCCTGCCCGACGCCGCCTACGACGCGGTCACCAGCGTCAGCGCCCTGCACCACCTGGACCTCTGCGTGGTGCTGCCGCGGCTGGCGGCCGCGCTGCGGCCCGGCGGGCTGCTGATCGGGGTCGCCCTGCACCGGCTGGACGTCCCGCGCGGCCTGCCCGCCGAGGCGGTGACGGTGCTCGCCAGCAACGCCCGGCGGGCCGGCCTGCTGTGCCTGCCGGGCGGGCGCCGGTACCGGCGGGAGTTGCGCCGGCGGCAGGCGGCCGCCCCGCACGCGCCGTACGCCGACCCGGAACTGACCCTGCGGCAGGTCCGCGCCCAGGCCGCCGCCGCCCTGCCGGGGAGCCGGGTCCGCTGGCTGGTGCACTGGCGCTACGAGCTCGCCTGGCGCAAGCCGGGCTGACCCCCGGGTTCACCGAGCGCCGCCGACAGGCCGGCCGGCAGCTCCCCGGGCGCGACCAGCCCGAGCCGCCGGGTGGTGCGGGTGAGCGCGACGTACAGGTCGGCCCGGCCGCGCGGCGACGCCTGCTCGATGCCGGCCGGGTCGACCACGATGACCGCGTCGAACTCCAGGCCCTTGGCCTGCCCCGGGGACAGCAGGGTGACCGGGGCGTCCAGGTCGGGGCGGGCCGGCAGGCCGAGCTGCGCGGCCGTCGCCGCCAGCCGGGCGGGAGGGGCGATCACCGCCACCCGCCCGTCGCCGACCAGCTCCCGTTCCCGGCGCACCAGGGCGGGCAGGTCCGCCAGGCCGCCGGGGCCGGCCAGCCACGGCTGGTCGTCGCCGTCACGGACCGCCTGCGGCGGCTCGCTGCCCGCTGGCAGCAGCGCCGCGGCGAGGGCCATCGCCCGGGCCGGGGTGCGGTAGTTCACGCTCAGCCGGGCGGTGCGCCAGCGCCGGGGCGCGACCGGGTCCAGCACCTGCGCCCAGGTGCTGGGCGCGCCGGGCGTGCTGGCCTGCGCCAGGTCGCCGACGACGGTCATCGACCGGGCCGGGCAGCGGCGCGCCACCATCCGCCATGCCATCGCCGACAGCTCCTGGGCCTCGTCCACGATCACGTGACCGTAGGCCCAGGTGCGGTCGCCCAGGGCCCGCTCGGCGAGCGTGCCCTCCGCCTCGTCACCGGTGTTGCGGCTGGCGATCCAGGCGGTGAAGTCGTTCACCTCGAGGGCCGGCACCACGATAGCCTCGTCCGCGATCATCTTGGCGACCAGTTCCCCGGCGTAGCGCAGCGCCAGGGCGTGCTCGGCGTCGGCCTCGGCCTGCCGCCGGCGGTCGGCCGTGTAGGCCGCGTCGGGCGGCCCGAGCAGCTCGGCGAGCTCGTCCAGCAGCGGCACGTCGGCGGGCGTCCACGGCGGAGGGCCGTCCGCGGCGGGCCGGGGGCGGGCGAGCGCCGCGCGCTCGTCGTCGGGCAGGGACAGCCGGGCGGGCTCGGCGTACAGCAGGGCGAGCAGCTGCCGCGGGTCGGCCTCCGGCCACAGCGCGTCGAGCACCGCCCGCACGGCGGGCGCGTCGGCCAGCTCGGCCCGCAGGCCGGCCTCATCCTGCGGCGTCAGGGACTGGCGGGTGCCCTGCTCGCGGGCCTGCTGGCGGGCCAGCTCGCGCAGCACCACGGCCGCGAACACCCGCCGGGCGGCGTTGTGCGGCAGCGGGTCGCCGGTGTCGGGGTCGCGGCGTCCGTCTGCTTCGTCCCGGGCCTGCTCGCACAGCCGGGGCGTGATCCGGTAGGTGAACCCGTCGACCTTGGCCTCGATGTCGGCGGCGGGCAGCTGGCGCAGCGCGGTGACCGCCGCCGCGAGCACGCCCGCCATCTTCGCGTCCCCCTTCACCTGGGCGGCCCGGGGTGACTCGGCGGCCTGGGGGTCGACCCCCGGGAACAGGGTGGCGGTGGTCGCCAGCACCACGTCGTTCTCGCCCAGCGACGGCAGGACCTGGTCGATGTAGCGCAGGAAGGCGGCGCTCGGCCCGATGACCAGGATGCCGCGCCGCGCGAGCCGCTTGCGGTCGGTGTAGAGCAGGTAGGCGGCCCGGTGCAGCGCGACGACGGTCTTGCCGGTGCCGGGGCCGCCCTCGACCACCAGGATGCCGGCCGGGTCGTCGCGGATGACACGGTCCTGGTCGGCCTGGATGGTGGCGACGATGTCGCCCATCCGCCCGGTGCGGCCGCGGCGCAGCGACGCCAGCAGGGCGGCCTCCCCGGTCAGCCGGGACTCGTCCACCGCGTCCAGGTCGAGCACGTCGTCGTCCAGGCTGACCACCGTCCGCCCGGCGGTGTGCAGGTGGCGGCGGCGGGTCACCCCGTACCGCTGCCGCCCGGTGGCCCGGTAGAACGGCTCGGCCGCGCGGGCCCGCCAGTCGACCAGCAGCAGCTCCCCGTGATCGCCGGAGCGCAGGCCGAGCCGGCCGATGTAGAAGCGGTCGTCGTCGTCGTCGAAGTCCAGCCGGCCGAAGCACAGGTTCCGCTCGGCCGCGTCCAGCTCGGCCGCCCGCTCCCGGTGCTCCCGCGCGAACGACTCCCGCTCGGACCGGCCCTGCTCGTTTTCCGCCGTCGGCCCGCGGTAGACCTCCCACAGCCGCTGCGCGGTGGCGGCCCGCATCGCGTCAAGCCGGGCATAAAGCAGCGTGACATAAGCCTGTTCAGCGGCCAGTTCGGTCGTTTCCGCCGCGCTATTTGACGCCACTTCCCCTACGGTGCTATCTTTAAAGTGGGACAAGAGCGCGTCTTCCTTTCGCTTATGAATAGGAAATGCTTACTTTACCAGTCCTTCCGCCTTCCTGGCACCTGTCAGCCTTTTCCTTTCCGCCCGGGCTATTCGCGGGCGGCTTTTGTTTTCGGCGAGGGAGCCTTTTCGGGCGGGGAGCGGGCCCGGCGGCCCGCTCCCCGCCCGGGCCGCTTACTGGCCCAGGCCGTCCCGCCAGGTAATCCAGTCGCTCAGCTTGGTGAGGTCGTAGTCGGGGCCGCCGGCGCTGACGGTGAACAGTGTCGCGCCCAGCTTGACCAGCTGCGGCCCGAGTTCCTCGGGGGCGCCGCTGACACCCACCGAGATCTCGATCTCGGCCGGGTCGCGGCCGATCTCGGCGCAGTGCTGGCGCAGGATGCCGATCTTGCGCTCGACGGTCTCCAGGTCGCCGAAGCCGTGCCAGATGTCAGCGTGCCGGGCGACCAGGCGCAGCGTCTTCTTCTCGCCCCCGCCGCCGATCAGCACCGGGATCTTCCTGGTGGGGGCCGGGTTCAGCTTGGCCAGCCGCGCCTCGATCCGCGGCAGCGCCTCGGCCAGCGCGTCCAGCCGGCCGCCGGCCGTGCCGAACTCGTAGCCGTACTCGTCGTAGTCCTTCTCGAACCAGCCGGAGCCGATGCCGAGGATCAGCCGGCCGCCGCTGATGTGGTCGACGGTGCGCGCCATGTCGGCCAGCAGCTCCGGGTTGCGGTAGCTGTTGCAGGTGACCAGCGCGCCGATCTGGGCCGCCGAGGTCGACTCGGCCCACGCGCCGAGCATCGTCCAGCACTCGAAGTGCTTGCCCTCGGGCTCCCCGTACAGCGGGTAGAAGTGGTCCCAGTTGAATACGACGTCGGCGCCCAGCTCCTCCGCCTTGCTGGCGGTGGCGCGGATCTTCGGGTAGTCGGCGTGCTGCGGCTGCAGCTGCAAGCCCACGCGGACGGGGCGGTTCACGGTAGTCACGAAGCCCCAGCCTATCGCCGCCGCCCGGCCTTCCCGCCTGACCGGGTCCGCGCCCGCGCTTATAGCGTTGACCCCATGGAAAACGAACCGGGCACCATCCTGCTCATCGGCGCCTCCCGGGGCCTGGGTCACGCGCTGGCGGCCGAGTTCCTCAGGCGGGACTGGGCCGTGGTCGGCACGGTGCGGCCCGGGGCCGCGCGGACCCCGCTGCACGACCTGGCGGACGCCAGCCCCGGGCGCCTGGAGATCGAGACCCTCGACGTCAACGAGCCGGACCAGGTCGCGGCGCTGCGCCAGCGGCTCGCGGGCCGGGCGTTCCCGCTGCTGTTCGTCAACGCCGGGGTGACCGGCAGCGACGACCTGACCATCGGCCAGGTGACCGCCGCCGACTTCGCGTCAGTGATGATGACCAACGCGCTCAGCCCGATGCGGGTGATCGAGGCACTGGAAGACCTGGTGACGGCGGACGGGCTGATCGGCGCCATGTCATCCGGCCAGGGCAGCATCACCAACAACACGCGCGGCCAGCACGAGCTCTACCGCGGCAGCAAGGCGGCGCTGAACATGTTCATGCGCAGCTACGCCGCCCGCCAGCCCGCGCCCGGCCGGGCGCTCGCGCTGCTGGCCCCCGGCTGGGTGCGCACCGGCCTGGGCGGCGACGACGCGCCCTACACGATCGAGGAGACCATCCCGGCGGTGGCTGACGTGCTGCTCGCCAAGCGCCAGCGGCCCGGCCTGGAGTACCTCGACCGCTTCGGCGCGGTCATTCCCTGGTGAGCGGGCGCAGGCGCTAGCGCTTACGGCCGACCGCGCCCCACAGCGAGGACTTCCCGTCGGTGCCCGCGCTCCCGTCCGGGCGCCACTCCTCGACCGGCACCAGGCCGGGCTCGACCAGCTCGGTGCAGCCGAACAGGCGCGCCAGCTGGTCGCGGGTGCGCACGTTGAACCCCTGGGAGATCCGGTCGCCGATGGAGCCGAAGGCGTCCTTGGTCTCCTGGGCGAAGAACTCAGCGCCGCTGTGCGAGATCGCCAGGTAGCTGCCGGGCGTCACCGCGGTCATGTAGGCGGCGAGGATCGACTGCGGGTCGTCCTCGTCCGGTATCGCGTGCAGCGTGGTGAGCAGGGTGACCGCCACCGGCTGGCTGAAGTCGATCACCCCGGCCGCCTGGGCCAGCACGGCGGCGCTGTCGCGCAGGTCGGCGTCGACGTAGGCGGTCGCCCCCGCCTGGTGGCTGGCCAGCAGCGCCCGGGCGTGCGCGAGCACGACCGGGTCGTAGTCGACGTAGACGACCCGCGACCGCGGCGCGATCGCCTGGGCGACCTCGTGGGTGTTGCCCGCGGTGGGGATGCCGGTGCCGAGGTCGAGGAACTGCCTGATGCCCGCCTCCGCGGCCAGGAACCGCACCACCCGGCCGAGGAACGCCCGGTTCGCCCGCGCCGCGAAGCCCATTTCCGGCCAGGCCTTCAGGGTCGCCTCGACCGCCTCCCGGTCAGCCGCGTAGTTATCCTTGCCGCCGAGCAGGTAGTCGTACATCCGCGCCTGGTGCGCCACCCCGGGGTCGAACGGCATCGGCCGGGCCTGAACCGCCTCCGCGGCGGCCTGGTCGCCTGCCGCGGACGCGTCGTCGCTGCTCATTTCCCGGCGCCTTTCAGGGTGCTGGCAAACTGCTCGGTCTAGGTATTTACTCGGTTTAGGTATTTATACCGGAACGGGCGCCGCGCCACGGCAGCCGCCGGCGACGCCGCGGGGTATCGTCAGCCTGTGCCCCTGGCGGACGAGGTCAAGCCGCTGCTCGGCCGTTTCGCGGACGGGATCGGCGGCGCGGTCCCGCTGGCGGCGCTGTGGGCGCACGGCTCGCTGGCCCTCGGGGATTTCCAGCCCGGCCGCAGCGACCTGGACCTGGTCGCGCTGACCGAAGCGCCGCCGGGACGCGGGCAGGAGCAGTCGCTGCGGCGGGTGCACCAGGAGCTGCAGCGCGACATGCCGCTGGCGGAGAAGCTGCACTGCTCGTACGTCGCCCGGTCCGAGGCCGGCGACCCGGGCCGCAGCCACCTGACCTGGGCCCACGGTGAGCTGCTGCGCCGGGTCGTGTCGCCGGTCAGCCGCCGGGAGCTGCACCAGGGCGGCCTGGCGCTGCTCGGCCCGGCCCCGGCCGCGGTGATCCCCGCCGTCACCGACTCCGAGCTCGCGGACTATATCCGCGGCGACCTGGCGGGCTACTGGTACCCGAACGCCGGGCAGGCCGGCCTGTGGCTGCGGGACATCTGGGTTGACCTCGGGCTGCTGACCTTCGCGCGGGCCTCGGTGACCCTCCGGGAGGGACGGCTGATCACCAAGCGGGAGGCGCTGGGCGTGCTGCCCGGCCTGGGCGCCCCGCCCGCGGTGGTCCGGGATATCTACCGGCGGCGCTACCAGAACCCGCCGCCGGCCAGCGAGCGCTGGCGGGCCGAGCGCGGGCACCAGGCCAGGACCTTCCTGCGCGCGGCGATCAGCCAGTTGCTTGACCTTGGCTGAGGCCGCGGAGCACCGCCAGCTCGACCGGGGAGTAGGCGCCGTCGTCGCGCCGCAGTTCCAGCGGCGCGACCGGCATCAGGGGCGGCTGGGCCATGAACCGGGGCTCGCGGCCGCGGTGCGGCTGGGCCGCGTGGACCAGGAACGGGTGGCACAGGTAGACGTCACCGGGATGCCCGGTGGCCAGGGCCAGCGCGCGGCCGGGGGAGTCGAGCTTGCCCGCCGCGGCCATCGCCGCGCTGGCCGCGGCGAAGCTCATGCCCCGCTCGCCCGCCGCGGCCAGGAACGGCGGCACGTCCAGGTGCGAGCCCAGCTTGACCCGGGTCGGCGCGTCATCGGGGCCGACGTCGGAGAACAGGAACAGCATCAGCAGGGCCCGGCCCCGGGACCGCAGGTTCAGCCAGTAGCCCTGCTCGCCCTCGACGGTGTAGCTGCCCTCCATGTGCCAGCCGGCGTCGCCGGGGTCGTCGGGATGCGGGAACCGGATCGGGAACGTGCCCAGGCCCGAGCGCGGGAACCACCGCCCCGCCCCGACCAGCTGGTCGAACGCCTCGTGCAGGGCGGGCGTGTTGGCGGCGGCGTTGAACAGCTCGCCCCCGTACCCGTTGAGCCGGATCACCGGCTTGGTCCAGGAGGCCGGGTCGCCGGGGTCGAGGCCGGCCTCCCGCCACAGGAACGCACGGCACTCATCCGCCAGGGCCCGCGGGAACGCCCCCGGCAGGTAGACGAGGCCGTCGCTGATGAACTGGTCGACTTCGGAGGCGGTCAGCACCCTCGCGATTGTGCGCCGGGCCCGGCCGGCGGGGCAACCGGATTACCGTGCCCTGGCTCGCCTGCTAGGGCGCGGCGAGCGCGGGCAGGACAGTCGCGACGATCCCGGCGGCGACCGGGCCGGCCTCGCTGACGGCTGGATCGGTGACCTCGGGGCGGGGCACCCGCAGGCAGCGCTGCCGCCGCGCGGGCCGGCTGGTCGGCTGGCCGGCACCAGCCCGGACGCCATCTGGCAGTGGGCGTTCACCGCGCTGGTCTCCACCGGCCTGTTCATCCGCAGCCTCGGCCGCCGCGAGGAAGCGCAGGCGTATCTCGCCGTGGCGTGGGAAGCCTAGCGGCCGGCCGGCTCGCGGACCGCGTCCAGGATCGCGCCCGCGCCGCGCCCGCGCAGCAGCGCCGCCAGCGCCGCCCCGGTCGCCTCCGGGCTGGTCCCGCTGACCGTGCCGGCCACCTGCTCGCGGCCGTCCAGGGAGGTCACCTGGCCGCTGAGGGAGATAGCGCCGTCACCGCGGACGGCCAGCGCCCCGACCGGGACCGAGCAGCCGCCGTGCAGCTCGCCCAGGAACGCCCGCTCGGCCCGCACGGCCGCGTCCGCGTCGGCGTCCCCGAACGCGTTCAGCATCTCCAGCAGCTCCCGGTCCTGCGCCCGCACCTGGACCGCCAGCGCCCCCTGGCCGGGGGAGGGCGGGAACAGGGCCGGGTCGAGCAGCTCGGTGATGGCGTCGTCCAGGCCGAGTCGCCGCAGTCCCGACGCGGCCAGGATCACCGCGTCCAGCCCGGACCTGGCCCTCGCCAGCCGGCCCGGGACGTTGCCGCGGATCGCCACCACCTCGACGTCGGGCCGCAGCGCCCTCAGCTGCGCGACCCGCCGGGCCGACCCGGTGCCGACCCGGGCACCGCGGCGCAGTCCCGCCAGGGTGGAGCCGCACAGCGCGTCCAGCGGGTCGGCCCGCAGCGGCGTCACCGCCAGCGCCAGGCCGTCGGGCGGCGCGGTCGGCAGGTCCTTCAGCGAGTGCACCGCGATGTCCACCCGGCCCGCGCGCAGCTCCTGCTCCACCTGGGTGGTGAACACGCCGCCCTGGCCCCCGCCCAGGTCACGCAGCGGGGTCTTGCGGTCCCGGTCCCCGTCGGTCATCACCGACCGCGCCCTGAACCGGACCACCGGGCACCCGCTCAGGTGCGTGATCAGCTCTTGCACCATGATCTGCGCGAGCCGGCTGCCACGGGCCCCGACGACGACGTCTTCCACCCGGCCGAGATTACCGGACGCGGCCGGCCGCGCACCGGGGAACCGCCGCCCAGGGGCCGTCACGCCCCCGCGCAAGTGACGGCGGCCGATGACGGCGGCGCGCCCGAGCTGGGCGGATTCCGATCGTCGATTTCTGGGAAGTTGTGGCCTATCGTCGGATTGTGACCACTGCTGACGGCCCGGGCCTGCCCGAGCTCACCGCCGCCTGCCCGGACACCGCGGCGGCGAGGGCAACCGACGTGATCGGCGGATGCCAGGCCCGGTACGTCGCCGCGCCTGCCTCGACCGACGAGGCCGCGGCGCTGCTGCGGGCGGCGGCCGCGCTCGGCCTGACCGTGGTGCCCCGCGGCGCCGGGCGACTGCAGCACTGGGGGGGCGGGCCGGACAGCTGCGACCTCATTGTCGACACCCGCCGCCTCGACCGGATCACCGAGCACCGCCCGGCCGACTTCACGGTGACCGTGCAGGCAGGCGTGCGGCTGCCCGACCTGGAGAAAACGCTCGAGGCGGCCGGCCAGAGCCTGCGGCTCATCCCGCCCCGCCGGGCGCACCGCGGCACCATCGGCGGGCTCCTGGCCGCCGACGCGGCCGGCCTGCTCGCCTTCCGCTACGGCACGCCGCGCGACCACCTGCTGGGCGTCACCGCCGTCCTCGCCGACGGCACCGTCACCCGCGGCACCGCCGGCGTCCCCACCGCCGCCGGCCACGACCTGCCCAGGCTGCTGGCCGGCTCCTACGGCACGCTCGGCCTGATCACCGAGGCCACCGTGCGGGTGTACCCGCTGCCCGGGGGGAGCGCCGGGGTGGGGATCACCTGCGCCGGCCCGGACGACGCGGCCCGGATCGTCGGGATCGTCAGCGCCGACCCCTGGCTGGCGGTGGCGGGCATCAACCTGTACTGGGCCGCGGCGGACGAGCCGATCAGGGTCTCGGTGCTGGTCGAGCGGGACAGCCAGGACTACCAGGACCGGGTCAACCGGGTTTACGCGCTGGCCGGCCGGACCCCGCCGCCGCCCCCCGACCCGGCCACCGCCATCCGCCTCGACGCGCCCGGCCACGGCGGGCTGCCGCCGGCCGTCGCCCAGAAGCTGCTCGCCCACCGTGAGCGGATGCAGGCCGAGATGCTGGACCCGCCGGCCGATACCGGGACCCTGGTGCGCGCCTCGTTCCCGCCGCCGCGGCTCGCCGCCGCGCTGGCCGCGATCCGCGCCGCGGCCGCTGCCTGCGGGCTGCCGGCCATGGTCAGGGGGCCGGCCGGCGTCGGCTTGCTCGATGTCACGATTCCGGCCGGCCCGCCCGCGGCGTCGGTCGCGCGGTTCGTCACGGCCCTGCGCACCGGGCGGGAGGCCCTGGCCGCGGCGGTGGTGTACGCACCGGGCGACGTCAGGGAGCTGGCCGGCCCGGGGGACCGGGGGAGGGCGCTCGCCGCGTACCAGGCCGTCAAGGACGAGCTCGACCCCGGGCACCGGATGGCCCCCGGCCGCTGTCCCGAGCCGGCGGCGTGAGCGACCGAAACCCCAAGCCCGCCTGAAGATCCGCTGACCAGATACCCCTGAACTGGGAAAACGTCCCAGAAAGGCGGCCAGTTCCGGTATCTTCCCGCTCCTTTGCGGGCATGGTCCCGGCAGGGGAGACCGCCGTGATCCCAGTCCGCGGGGCGCTCGCGCTCACCGGTGCGACGCCCGTCGCGGCAGCGGCTCACCAGCCTCCCGCCAGGGGCCCGCGCAGGCGCCGGGCGCCCGTACTGACGGGTGCCGGCCCTGGTTGACCTAGCGCGCGCCGATAAGCCGTGGACAGGACGAGAGGCTCGGCATGAAGACGATCATCGCGGGCGCGGCCATCGCCGCAGCCGGCACCGTAGCCGGGTGCGGCGGCAGCACGACCACCGTCAGGGAGATCCCGGTGGCGGCCGCGTCGGCCACCCACGCGGCCGCATCCGCCCCGGCCGCCACCAGGACCGTGACCGCGCCGGCGTCATCCGCCCCGGCCGCCACCAAGACGGTGATCGCGCCGGCCGCGGCCGGGCCCGCCGCTCCGGCCGCCGGCGCCTCGTACTGCGGCGCGCCGGCCGACCAGGGCGGGATCACCGTCAGCGCGCACGTCAGCTGCCCGTTCGCGGAGAACGTGGAGTCGGCGTGGGAGTCCTCAGACGGCGCCAGCTCGGTCACCGCCTACAGCCCGGTCACCGACCTGACCTACACGGTGTCCTGCGGTGCCTCCGGGACCGGCTACGAGGTGTGCACCGGGGCCGACAGCACCTGGATGGAATTCCCGGCCGCCCCCGCGGCCGTGCCCGCGCCGGCGGCCGCGTCAGGGCAGTTCGGCAGCGTCAGCGTGCTGTCGGCGTCGGTCACCAGCGAGCAGCAGGCGGCGCTGGCGGCAGCGCCTGCTGACGACTACGACTCGACCGACAACGCCCCGGTCAGCGTCTCGCTCACCCCGACAGGCGACAACACCTACTCCGCCACCGCGACCGACTCCGACGGGGACACCGGCTACGGGGACACGATCACCGTGAGCCCCGACGGCAGCACCTGGTCCGACACCGGCATGAACTGGAGCGGCCCCGACATCTACGTGGACGGCGGCGTCACCGACTACTGGACCACGCCGGCCGTGAGCGACTACAGCTGAGCGGCGCTCCGGCCCGCCGGCCGGGACCGCCCGGCCGGGACGGCCGGGACCGCCGGCGCTCCGGGGGACGCGATGGAGGCGATGAGCAGCGTGAGAGCGGCTGCTACGGCCACGACCGCCCCGTACCCCCAGCTCAGCGTAATGGAGCCGTCAACGATGAAGACATGCGAGCGCGGCCAGATGTACGGGGCTGATTCGCCGGCGATGTTGAGGTGGACGTACCACGAGTCCGGCAGGAAGTCCGCGTCCGCCACGACGAGGAAGCAGATGACGAGCGCGCTGCACACCAGCCACACCCGGTCGCCGGGCACCCGCAGGCGCCCCCGGCTGACGTGACGGGCCAGCAGGAGTACCAGCAGCACCCCGGCCAGGCCGGTGACCGCCCATAGCGTCACGTGCGCGGAAAGGCCGGTGGCGGTGCCCTCGGGTGCCACCAGGTCACCGCCTGGCGGGGTCTGGGTTGCCACGTACCAGGGCCAGCGCGGTGCCACGATGACCGCGGCGGCAGCGGCGGCGCTGATCGTGTCGAAGACACCGGTCAGCCACTGACCGGGACCTGCTGCGCCCATTCGCCCCCTTCGCAGATCATGTGCTGCCTCTAGCGCTATATCGCCCGCGAGGTCTTCCCGCTGCTCGCAGCCTAGGGCCTGCGCTGGATTCCTGGCTGTAGCGTGACGCAATGGCCTTGTGGGATGTCCTGCCTGACAGCGAGCGCGAGCAGTGGACTCTAGAGCCTTTCGCGCGGGTGGGGCCGCTGCGGTTCGGCATGAGCCCGGAGGAGGCGTCCGCGGCGCTGGGCGGCGCCAAGCCGGGAGTGCAGCGGCTTGGTGGTGTGCCTCCAGCGGGCCGGTGACCGGCTGCTCACACGCCCGGTCTTCTTGCCTGCCGACGCCATGGACGACATCTATCACCAGCTCCCCGGCGAAGCCTGGGAGATCAAGAACTGGTGAACCCGGATAGCCCGCTTGACAACAATAAGAGCGTGAAGGAAACCACTGAAGCCTAATTTCGGTGCCAGCTCGCTGGCTATAACTAGTCTCGCTCGATCCCTCATGCCGTGCCGGGGCGCTGATTTGACCTCAATGCGCAGAGGCGGCCGCGAGAGTCCGTGCCGGCGCCGCTGCTCGCGTCGGCGTGGCGATCCTGATGTGCGTTGTCGCTGCGGCATAGTTTCGGTCTGTCGCGAGTCATCGGGGGGTGAACGCGGCGGATTCGGCGCTCACGATCGCAAGGCCGATGAGCTGGCAGAGTCGTGGCACTGTGCCAAACATTCTCGGGGGAGAACCAGTGAACCGCACACCAAGCAGCACCCGCTGGATGGCCAGGGGGGCCGCCGCGGGCCTGAGCGCGGCGGCCCTGCTGCTCGCCTTCCAGGAAATCCCGGCGGCGTCCGCGCAGCCGCGGCCCGCGCACGCGGCCAGCTCAAGCACCGTCGAGCACTGGGGCACGTTCTTCGGGGGAACCAACGCGCTCAAACCCCAGGACACGATTACCTCCCCGACGTCGGTGCGCCTGCCAGGCAGGGTCGCGGAGGTCGCCTCGTCCAACTCGACCGAGTATGCCCTGCTGACCAACGGCAGCGTCTACGCGTGGGGGCTGGGCAACGCGGGCCAGCTGGGCGACGGTGCGACCAAGAACTCCTTCACGAAGCCGGTGCGGGTGCGCTTCCCGGCGCGGGTGAAGATCGCCTCGCTGCCCATTGACGTGATGCCCTTCGACACCGGCTTGGCCGTCGATACCAAAGGCCACGTCTGGGGCTGGGGAGACAACCAAGGGGGAGAGCTGTGCCTGGGCCACCGCCACGGGCACCTCACGCCTGTCAGGCTGCCGTTCTCGCACGTGACGGCGGTGGCGGGCGCGTTCGACCATGCGCTCTACGACGCGAAAGGCCAGGTCTGGGCGTGCGGTCTCAACAGCCTCGGAGAGCTCGGCGACGGGACCGTCAAGCCCAGCTCGGTGCCGGTCAAGGTGAAAGGCCTCGGCCCCTCCGCCCACGTGGTGTTCCTGGCGGCGGCGTTCGCCAACTCCGGCGCCCTGCTGGCCGACGGAAGGTACCTGGACTGGGGCACCAACGCCGAGGGGCAGCTCGGCATCGGCACCAGGAAGCCGTCCGACGTGCCGGTCGTGGTGCCTTTGCCGGCCAGGGTGCGGCAGGTCAGCCAGGGCGGGTCAGCGCCCGGCAACGGGCAGACGCTGTCGCTCCTCACCAACGGCGCCCTGTACGCCTGGGGCGCTGACGGGCAGGGGCAGCTCGGGGACGGGAAGACGGCGGCGCAGTCCTCGCCGGAGCGGATCACCCCGCCGCGCGGAGTCACCTACCGGGCGCTGGCGTCGAGCGGCGCCACCTCGTACGGCATCTCCAAGCGGTGGCATGTCTACTCGTGGGGTGGTGGCAAGGAGGGCCAGATTGGCAACGGGACCACCGAGAGCAGCTTCACCCCGGTGAAGGTCGCCACATGCGCCACCGGCATCTCGGCCACCGCCAACGACGTGGTGATCAATTGCGCTACCGGCACCTCGGCCAACCCCAACGACGAGGTGCCCGTTACGGGCTAGATCTTGAGGGTGCCGGACGGGGAGGGCCCGGATCGTCAACTTTACATAATGTGCATTATCGGCGCATAGGGGAGCGGGGCGGAAGGGGCGACTGCACGGCTTGTGTCCCGTCTCACGGAAGTTGGCGAATCTCGCTCATCTTGGCGAACTACTTGGCGAAGGGTGAACTCGCTCGCCAGGAACTTGAGATGACGCGCCTACTGCCCACCCTGGCACCTCGGCACGTGCGGGATGCCGTCAGAGTCCGCCTGACCGTCGGTTAATTCACTTCAGCACCTAAGTCATCTCGCATCTCTGCTCTACCGAGTTGGCCAGCCCGCACAGTGTGTCGCCCAGGATTTCGATGAGCTTGCGAGCATCATCGAGGTATGCCCCAATGCGACGAAGAACGCGACACCCATGCTTACGTGGAGCCTTGCGAGCTGCCTGACGACATTCAGCTCCTCTATGTTGACGACCGGGACCGCCGTCGCACGATCGCGCTCGAAGACGCCGCGGGACTCGACTTCGGCCTGGCGAAGGCGTTCCGCAAGCCGCCCGCATACCGGGGCCAGCGCCACTTCCCGGGCTGGTGGTGGTCGGCCACCACAAGGTCGCATGTCCTGTACGAGTCCTGGTTGGAGCGCCATCACGTCATCGAGGCGGACCGTGACGCTCGGGTCGTCGCCATCCTGGGACAGCCGTTCGAGCTGACATGGCCCTTGGGCCAGAAGCAGGCCCGACACGTGCCCGACCTGCTCTGCAGGAAGCTCGGAGGACAGGTGGCCGTCATCGACTGCCGCCCGGTCAGCCGGGCAGACGAGAAATTCAGGCGCAAGGCAGCGGTCACAGCAGCCGCCTGCAGGCATATCGGCTGGGATTATCGCCTGGTCGGCGAACCTGACCCGGTCTGGGCCGCCAATCTGCGATGGCTGGCCGGTTACCGGCACCCGCGGTTCGGCGACGAGCACCTCGAAGAATTGCTGGTCTCTCTCTTCGCCAGCGCGCAGCCGCTCAGCGCCGCGCGGCAGGCGGGTGATCCCATCCGCATCCGGCCCGTGCTGTTCCACCTCCTATGGCGCGGCCGCCTGAGCGCGGACCTCGGACGCCCGCTCGGCGAGACAACAATCCTGACAGCCTGCGCGGACCCGGTGGAGGAAGCATGAGCGATACGAAAGCGCGGGTGCTGCGCCCTGGTCACCGCATCGCGTTGGACCAGGGCGTCTACACGGTCATCCAGCTGAACGGGACCACCGTGACGCTGCAGAATCAGCACGGAGAGCTGTCAGCCATGCTGCTTGGCTACCTGCTGACCGCACCCGGGTTCGCGGCGCTCGACTCCGCGCCGCCGAGGAGGGCACCGCAGGACGGCCGGCTCTCCGTACTCGACGAGGCCGAGCAGCAGCGCATTCGCTTGCTTGAAGGCCACCTCATCGAAATTGAGACGGGACGTCATCCTGAGGGTCCTTTTCGCGAGGCGTACGACCCTGACCTCCACAGCCTGGATGAACGCGAGCTGGCAAAGGTGGCCGAGCTCAGAGCGGAGGGCACCGAGACGAGCCAACGCTCTCTTCAGCGGCTGCGCCAGGCTTACCGGGACAACGGGCTCATCGGGCTCGCCGACAAGCGGGCACTGCGCTCGCAGACGCCCGGAGCTGCCGTTGATCCTCGCGTTGTCGATGCCATTGAGGAGATGCTCGCCGACCCGCGCGGGCGCTCGACGGTTGCCCGGTCAGCCATGTTCACGCAGCTTCAGCGCAAGCTTGATGGGGTCCATGGCTCCAGTGAGGTACCCATGCCCAGCAGGGCAACGTTCTACCGGCTGATGAGCCACATGGACCGCGGCCGCCGCAACTTCGCCAGCGAGGCGTCCCGACGGGTGTCAGTAAACCGGCCGAACCGGCCGTTCACCCCTGTGACCGCGCTCCGGCCCGGCGAGGACGTCCCTATTGACACGAACAAGCTCGACATCATGTGCCGGTATGCCGACGGGGTGGTCCGCAGGGCCGAGCTGACCATGGCCGTCGATGTGGCGACCAGGAGCATCGTCGGGGGCATCATCGCGCCAACTACCAAGGCGGTGGACGCCGCTGCGGTGCTGGCGCGGATGCTCGTCCCTGAGCCGATGCGGCCGGGCTGGGCGGAGTCCCTGCATCACGCGCACTCAGTGATCCCGCACGAGCGGCTGCTGAACATCGACGAGCGGTTCGCGAACGCCGCCGCCAAGCCCGTCATCATCCCCGAGACCATCAACTGCGACCGGGGCAGGGTCTACTTGTCGGACACGTTCCTGCGGGCATGTGCGACCCTAGGCATCTCCGTTCAGCCAGCCCGTCCTTACACCGGCAGCGACAAGAGCCTTGTGGAGCGGACCTTCTCATCGATCAACACGTTGTTCTGCCAGCATGTCGCCGGCTACACCGGGCGGGACACCACCCGGCGCGGGCCCGACGTGGCCGAGGATGCCGTATGGACAGTGGCACAGCTCCAGGAGCTCTTCGACGAGTGGGTCGTAGCCTGCTGGCAGAACCGGCCGCACGAGAGCCTCAGTCACACCTGGGGCGAGGGCCGGGACCTCTCCCCCAACGAGATGTTCGCCGCCTGCGTCGGCATCAGCGGCTACGTCCCGCTCCCTCTAACCGGCGACGACTACATCGAGCTGCTGCCCGCCATCTTCCGGACCGTCAACGACTACGGGCTCACCATCAACAACCGGACCTACGACTGCAAGGCCCTCAACCCCTACCGAAGGCTGGACTCGGGGCTGCGCGGCGGGAACAAGCAGTGGGAAGTCCACTACGACCCCTACGACATCACCCTGGTCTGGCTGCGCGACCACCGTTCTGACGAGTGGATCACAGTGCCGTGGGTGTACCGCTCCATGGCGGGGCAGCCGTTCGGCCTCGCCCTATGGGAGCACGCTCGCCGCGTCACCACTGAACGATCCGGACCCCGGCCGGCCGAGGCCGACGTCGCCCGGAACGTCGCCGACCTCCTGAACCGGGCTTCCGGCAAGAACCTGTCCGCTGATGAGGCCAAGGTGATCGCGGTTGATGCCAACCGGCCAGCGCATCCAAAACCGGAAACGCCCGAAGCCCCCGAGCCCGAGTCGGAACAGGAAGCGGACTTGGATCAGCCAGACCCCGGCACAGCGGCTGATCCCAGCGCGTATGAGGTATTCGATACGGGCGGCGTGCAGTGGCGGCTTTGACCTCTGCCAGCTTCACCTCCAGCGTGGTAACAACGCTGGACGGCTGGCGCGCGTTCGTCAACCACGACCCCCGGCAGGTGGCGCTGCTCACGGACGAAGAACTTGGCCGTCTATCCGAGAGCGAGCGCCGCGCGTACGACGACATGCGCACCGACTACCACGCGGCGCTCCCCGCGCTGAAAACCCCGATTCTCGACCGTACGGTCACTAAGGGTCTGCTGTTCATGCGCCTCAACCGAGGCCTGCAGATGGGAACCCCGTGCGGCATGATTCTCAGCGGTGTCCCCGGGGTCGGGAAGAGCACCGCCGTCCGGGCGCTGGGCCGGACTGTAGAGCAGACCTACCGGGCAAGGAACCCGGGGATGACCCAAGCGGTGCCGGTCGTGTACATCACGATGCCGACCGGTGAACATCCCAAGGCACTGCCCGCCGAATTCCTGTACTTCCTGGGTGCCCCGCATGCCGCCCGCGCCACGGAGACGATGCTTACCCACCAGGCATGCCAGCTGATAACCGACCTGGGCACCAGCCTGGTCATCGTCGACGAGGTCCACGGGATCGACCGTTCGCGCGCCAGCCACGCCCAGCAGTCCGACCAGTTGAAGTACTTCATGGACCACGTCCCGGCCACGTTCGTGCTGGCCGGGATCAACGTCGAGAACTGCGGCTTCTTCAACGGGCACCGCGGCGAGCAGCTCGCCCGTCGGTTCACGGCCGCTGAAGGCCTCCCCCAGCAACTACAGCACCATCCCGCAACGCCAGGAATGGGCTCTGCTCATCGAAGGCTTCGAGCGGGCGCTGCGCCTGCACGCCCACAAGCCCGGCAGTCTCCTCCCCCTCGCCGACTACCTCTACGGCCGCACCGGCGGCTACATCGTCTCCCTGTCCCACCTGATCCGAGAGGCCGCCATTATGGCGATCCTCGGCGGCACCGAGCGCATCGACGAAGCGCTCCTCGACGGAGTCGAACTCGACCACGCCGCCACCGAAGGAGCCACCGCCCAGCATCAGCCCGCTCGCAAGCCCAGGAAACACGCCAATCGATGAGTCCTGCTCTGCCGCCACCTAGAAAGATCCCAATCGTGCCTCGACCTCGCCGCGGCGAGCTGTCAGGTTCGTACCTGGCCAGGATCGCCCGCGCCAACCGGACTGACCTGCGCTCGTTCCTCAGTCTGCTCGGTAGCCTGCCGCCGGCACTGCCAAGCGGAAGCCCGGACCTGGCGATCATGGTGCTCAGCCTGAACGAGGCCGCCTTCAACAGGCTGCTCGCGTACACCGGCCTTGATGGCGTGCAGCTCGTTAAAGCGGTTCCCTCGCTAGCCCCGAGGGCGATTTCGCCACCAGATGAGTCTCCTGCCATCCGACTCTCGTTCGTGAAGTCTCTGGCTACCGACTGCCCGGGCTGCCGCCAACGCCGAGACGGTGCCCACGCTGACGCCCGCCTGCTCACGCATAAAACGGCATGCCTACGTCACGGGTACTGGCTGTTCGGCCAAGGCGGCGGACAACTCCTTAATCTGGCCGCAATCCCGGAAGTCGCTGCCGCACAGCGGCACCTCGACCGGATAGCGTCACACCGCGGCCCCACAGCCGCGATGCGCGCTTACGAGATCGCCAGCGGCTACCTGCAATACTCGTGGCGCAGCGACTACCACCCGCTCTGGTACCCGGAGCTAGTCGAACGGTGGCAACAGCGAATTCGCTCAGCAGGCGCTTCTCCCGCTCAGACCACCTGGCAGTTTCCCGGCTGGGCCGTACACCCGGAGTGCACCGCGATAGCAGCCGTGTTCGCCAGCCCGCACTGGGCCGCGCTGGCACTCCCTACACCCGAACGGCAGCACCGGCACTTCTACCTGAGGCTCCTTACGGAACTCGAGGTAGACAAGGAAACTCAGCTGCGATCCATGCGGACCTTTGATCCCCTGCCAGGCGACATCCAAGAGCAAGCCCGGTGGGGACGCATCCTGAGTGATCCCGAATGGGGTGCTCCACCGCCTGCTTCGGCTGTCCGAAAGAAGATCCCCTTTATCGACATTACCGAGGACTACGAGCGCTCCGTTGAACGCTTTCTTGGAAGCGCCTGACCCTGTCCGGTATCCACCAGAACACCATCATGATCGAAGAGTATGTGCTTTCTTCACTCCCTTAATCCTTTCCGGTAGCCGGGGGCTGCCAAGTTACAGTCCCCGTAGCCGCGGCAACCGTGTGCGCCGTAGAGGGGGATCGCACCTTGATCACGGATAGGTAAACGAGCCACTGATATTTGCGTTGTTCGATGATAGTAATCTCCGAACCGACTCCGCGGCAGACGCGGGCAGTCAGTCGCGGAGGAGGCTGGCGACCCGCTCGGCGGCGGTGAGCTCCGGGGCCTCGAACGGTCGCTGGGTCAGTTCCTCCGCGAGAAGGATGTAGCGGGCTGCAGTCGCGATACGGACCTCGTCGGTCAGGACGGGGGCCTCTCCGTCGCCGCGGAACCCCCGCTCTGCCATCCACTCTCGCAGCGGCTCCTTGTCGAGTGCTCGCTGGTCCTTGTTTTCCTGGAAAAGCTCGTCGTAGGTGTCCGCGTACCAGTAGCGCGAGCTGTCAGGCGTATGCACTTCGTCGATGAGCACGATCTCGTCACCGAGCAGACCCAGCTCGTACTTCGTGTCGACCAGGATCAGGCCGCGCCGCGCCGCGAGTTCGGTGCCCCGGGCGAACAGCCGGAAGCAGACGTCGGCGCACCGGTCGAACAGGTCCGCGGTCAGGAGTCCCTCGGCGATCGCGTCGTCGCGGCCGAGGTTCCGGTCATGCGCTTCGAACTTGGTCGTCGGGGTCAGGATCGGAGCCTCCAGCCGCTCGTTCTTGCGCAGACCTGCGGGCAGCGGGTTGCCGGCGATGTTCCGCGTGCCCGCCTCGTAGTTGAACCACAGCGATGTCTTCGTTACGCCCGTGATGTAGGCGCGAACAACGAATTCAAGCGGCACCGGAGCGCACTCGCGGACGCGCACGACGTTGGGGTCACGGACCTCCAGGAGGTGATTGGAGACGATATCGGAGGTGGCGTCGAACCAGTAGTTCGCTATCTCGTTGAGGACCTGTCCCTTGAACGGGATAGTCCCGAGGAGCCGGTCGAACGCCGACAACCTGTCGGTGGTCACGATGGTGCGGACGTCGCCGTCGACGTAGCTGTCACGCACCTTGCCCTCGTGACGGACACCAAGGTGACCGAAGTCCGTTCGGCCGAGCGTGCCCAGCAGTTCCCTCGCAAGCCTCTCGTCCGCAAGCACTGGCGTCCCTTGTCCGGTCCGCAGCGGTGACTCCATGGCGTCCTCTCTCTCGATCATCCGGTCCATTGCGTCGACCCGGCCAGCCGCCTGCCGGGCCGCCTCCGTCAGGCGGCGCCGGTGCTCAACCAGCCGCGCCCGTCGCGCGCCCCGGTCAGTAGCGTCGACGATGGCGGCGGCATCCTCCAACGGCATGCCGACGTCCCGCAACGCGGCAAGGGTGCGCGCTCGCGGCAGCTGGCGCAGCCCGTAGCGGCGGTAGCCGGTGCGGTCATCCACCTCGGCCGGCACGAGCAGGCCAACCTGGTGGTAGTGCCGCAACGTCTCAACCGTCAGCCCCGACAGCTGCGCAAACGCGCCGACACCGACCACCTCGCCTGAATCCACACCAGCAGTGTCCAACCCTAGGCCGCCCGAGAGTCAAGGCGGGACCGTCCAGTCCCGGATCGCTCAGTAGATCGTTGACTCTGCCGTTTGGTTGCGGCGGGCTGAACGGGTGGCGGGCGTGAGACGCGATTGCCGATGGCCAGGGTGCGGGGTCGGGCGAGCAGGTCACCGGCGATGAGGGTCAGCTCGCGCCAGGCGGCTTTCACGGCGAACGCGGCAGAGAGGAACTTGGACAGCCCGGTGTCTTGGTGGTCACAGATCCGCCGCTCGGCCCGCCGCCGTACTGAAAGTCACCATTCGGAGCCCTGGACTCCCCATCGGCCGTAGCGGGCTGAGAGGAAGCAGGCGCGGCTTTACGAGCGGCTTACATTCCCTTCTCTGGACTCGCCATGATGGCTGAGAGAACGAGAGATCCGGGCGTCTCACGAACTTGTCGACTCACTAGTCTTTGCCGACACGTTGGCTGAGACGGGACAGCTTGTGTCCCGCAGCACCCCCCGCGCCCCTTTGATATTCGTTTTACGAAACGGCGCGCGCCGGGGACGATGGCCCGGTGGAACTGCCGAAGGTGAGTTACCTCGTCTGCGCCAGCCAGCGCAGCGGCACCGAGTTGCTGTGCCGCTCCCTGGCCGCCACCGGCGTCGCCGGCCGCCCCCAGGAGTATTTCCTGGCCGAGGATCCCGCGAGGCTGCCGGACTGGCGCTTCTGGGAGGAAGGGCCCTACGCCGCCGGTCATGACGTAAGCGACCGGGAGGGCTACCTGGCCCTGGCGTACCGGCTGGGCAGTACCCCCAACCGCGTGTTCGGTGCCAAGATCCACTGGAGCAACCTGCGGTGGGCGCTGGCGAAGTTCTCGGAGATGCCCCGCTTCGCCGGCCTTGACCGCGGCGCGATCCTGCACGCGGCGTTTCCCGACTTGCGGGTCATCGACGTAACGCGGCGTGACCGGGTCCGGCAGGCGGTCTCCTGGGCGCGGATGGCCCAGGACGGGATGTGGGTCGCCCCCGCCGACGAGCCCGAGCCCGCCTGGCCGCCCGCGGCGGGCCCTCCCCGCTACGACTACCGGCTGATCGCCGGGCTGGAGGCCCTCATCGCCAAGGGTGAGGCCGGCTGGCGCCAGCTTTACCGCGAGCTCGGGCTTACCCCCTACCAGGTCGTCTACGAGGACCTGGCCAGCCCAGACGGCTACGAGCAGACCATCCGGGGCGCTCTCGCCCACCTCGGGCTGCATGACTACCAGGGCCCGGTCCCGGCCCCCCCGACGCGCCGGCAGTCCAATGACCTCAACGAGGCCTGGGTAGCCGCCTACGCCGCGGACAGGACGTCCCGCCAGGAGCGCTGACTCGCGGGCAGCCGGCGCCCCGCGAGCGGCCCCGGTCAGCTCGCTCTCAGGACGCTACGGGAGCCAGGAACGACTCCACCAGCGAGGTGTAGCGGCCCCGGTCGCTGTTCCATGACTCCAGGTGCCCCGCGCCCGGGAACACCTGCAGGTCGACCAGCGCGGGCTGCCGCTCTTTCAAGCTGGCGCTGACCGAGGCCGGCACCCTGATGTCGTCGGCCCCGTGCGTGACCAGGGCCGGGACCTTCAGCCAGCTGGCCTCGCCGAGGTAGGCGATGGCGGCCCAGTCGACCCCGAAGCGGGCGCTGGCAGTTCGCTCGGCCAGCCAGACCAGCGGGGACAGGGCACGTCCGATCGCCGGGGTGGTCACCCGGCCAACCTGGTAGCCGACCACCGCGTGCAGGTCGAGCATGGGCGCGTCGAGCACCACGCGGGTCACCAGCCCGGCCAGCGGCGAGTTCTCGAGGAACGCGGCCACGATCCCGCCGCCCATCGACTGCCCGGCCAGGACAGCACGCCGGGCCCCGTGCGCGAGCGACCACCGCACCGCCGCCTCGAGGTCCTGCCATTCCGCCTGCCCGTGCCGGAAGTAACCGGAAGGGTCCGGGGCGACGCCGAGGTCGCCCCGGTAGGTCACCGCGAGGGCGGGCAGTCCCATCCGGGCCGCGATGTCGACCAGGCGGAGCACGTCGGCCCGGGTCCCGTTCTGGCCGTGCACGCCGATGAAGAACGTCGTTCCCCGGCCCGGGAAGTACCAGGCGGGCAGCGGCCCGAGCGGGCCCGGCACGGCAACGTCGGTCACGGGAATGCCCAGCGCCGCGGCATCCGGGAAGTACGCCTTGACGAGGGCGGCGAGCTGCCCCGCCCTGGGCGCCGCCCCGGCTGCCACCGTCAGCGGGCGGGTGACCACCCCGCGCGCCGCGGTTACCCCGGGGCCGAGGTACCCGGCGCCGCCCGGCCAGGTGATGCCGCAGAGTCCCGGCCTGGACAAGGACGGCTGAGCGCCGATCGCGGCCAGCTGCGCCTGCCCGGCCGAAAAGCCGACGAACTGCACGTCGTCGCAGGCGGGCCGGTCTGGGCGAGGGGTGACCGCCAGCGCCTCGGACCGGATCGTCCCGGCGAGGTACCAGCTGCCGCCGAGGAGGCCCGCGACCGCGAGACCGCCCGCTCCCCCGGTGAGACCGTGCCGCCAGCCCGGGCGCATAGCGGTGACACTAGCGGGTCCGCCCGTGAACCAACAATGGCGCGGGCGGGACAGCGTTACCGGCGCTGGTGCAGCCGAGCCGCTTGCCGCAGCAGGTGGTCTCGCTCGGGCGTGCTGGCGGCGGCGCGGGCCGCCTCGGCGTACAGCCCGGCCGCGAGCGCGTCATGGCCGGCCCGCTCGTGCAGGTAGGCGGACACGGCGGCGTAGCGGGGCAGGCCCGGGTCCAGCCCGGTGAGCGCCGCCAGCCCCGCCAGCGGCCCGTCGGCCTCGCCGACCGCTACCGCCCGGTTGAGCCGCACGACCGGGCTGCCGGTGAGGGCAAGCAGCTCGTCGTACCACTCCACGATCTGCGGCCAGTCGGTCTCGGCCGCTGTCTGGGCGTCCGCGTGCAGGGCGGCGATCGCGGCCTGGGCCTGGTACTCCCCTAGCCGGTCGCGGGCCAGGGCGCGCTGCAGGATCGCCACTCCCTCGGCGGCCAGGGCGGTGTCCCAGCGCGAGCGGTCCTGCTCGGCCAGCGGCACCAGGCGGCCGCCCGGCCCGGTGCGGGACGCGCGGCGGGCGTGGTGCAGCAGCATGAGCGCGAGCAGCCCGGACGCCTCGGGGTCGTCGGCCAGGGCGGCGACCTGGCGGGTGAGGCGGATGGCCTCACCCGCCAGGTCGATGTCGCCGCTGTAGCCCTCGTTGAACACCAGGTAGAGCACGCGCAGCACGGTGCCGAGGTCGCCTGGCTGGTCGAGCGGCAGCCCGGCGATCCGCCGCTTGGCCCGGCTTATCCGCTGGGCCATGGTCGCCTCGGGGACGAGGTAGGCGGCTGCGATCTGCCGGGTGGTGAGGCCGCCGACCGCGCGCAGCGTGAGGGCCACCGCCGAGCTGCTCGGCAGCGCGGGCTGCGCGCACAGGAAGTACAGCTTCAGCGTGTCGTCGGCGCCGGGCGCCGGCCCGGCGGCCGGCTCGGCCTCGACGGCGAGTTCCCGTCCCCGGCGCGACGCCTCGGAGCGGGCGGCGTCCAGGAACCGGTGCCAGGCGACGGCGACGAGCCAGGCCCGCGGGTCGCGCGGAGGGTCTCCCGGCCAGGTGCCAAGCGCCTGGATCAGGGCCTCCTGCACGGCGTCCTCGGCCGACGCGAAGTCCGCTCCGCGCCGGACGAGGACGCCGATCACCGCGGGGACCAGCTCCCGCAGCAGCGGCTCGTTCACTCGGTGACGGTCTGCGGGTGGGCGAGGAACGGCCGCACCTCGAGCCATTCGTAGATCGGCTTGCCGCCGGGGCCGGGGGCGGCCGACAGCTCCCCTGCCAGCTGCACCGCGCGGTCCCACGACTCCACGTCGATGACCATCCAGCCGGCGATGAGGTCCTTGGTCTCGGCGAACGGGCCGTCGGTCACCGGCGGGCGGCCCTCGCCGTCGTACCGCACGAACGCGCCCCCCGGTGCCAGCGCCTGGCCGTCGACGAACTCACCGGACTGCTCCAGGCGGGCCGCGAAGTCGAGCATGAACTGGATGTGCGCGTCGACCTCCTGCGGCGCCCACTGGTCCATCGGCGCGAACTCGACGGCGGGAGCCGGGCCACCCCGGTAGTGCTTGAGCAGTAGGTACTTCACGGGATTCTCCTCCTTGGTCACGCGGCCGCTGCTGGCCGCTCACACCCTGGGGCGGAGCCGGCGTCACGTTCTCGACATCCGGAGGGAAATTTATCTGACGCGGGCCCGGGCGCCTCGCCACCCCCGTGGGCCGGGCGGCGGACGTTCTGTCGGCCGCTCATCAGGCGACAAGCAGCCGCAGGCCGAGGTCGGCCGTCACCGAGAGCCTCGCCTCATCGCCAGTGCAGCCGGGCCGCTGATTGCGCTTTCAGCCGTCCAGTTCCGCGAACGTGATCGTCACACGAAAAGGATCTTCCACCACGAGCTCGTCAGCGTGACTGTAGGCAAGGCAGTAGGTCCTGCTGGCCCAGTCAAGACGGTACTGGTGGATCATCTTTACGTAGAAGTCACCGTCGAGGAATACGACGAGGTAGATAGGGATGCCCTCGTAAGCGTACTCCGCGTGCGCCTCATGAATTGTACGTCGATGTCGGTTGACACTCGAGTGCAGGGATCGGTCGGCTTGGCTGCCTCGAGGCGTTTGGCCAGCCTGCGGGCGACGTCGCTGTGCTCTGGAGTGCCGCTCTGGCAGAAGATGACGTGCCCGTCGAGGACCTCGACCATCTTGCGGACGTCGTCTGGGAGCTCGTCGTACTGCTCCTCGGTCAGCGTCAGCGAATCCGGGTCTGTCACCCAGGCGGGCAGGCTCGTGGCGGCATCCTACGGGCAAGTCAGCGCTCGTGAGCGCAGCAGCCCGCTCGGCTTGTCCACCGCGAACAGCGCGTAGCTGTAGCTGAGGCCGGCCGCACCGGGATGGGCGGCCAGCCAGCGGTCGGCGACCTTGAGCGGGAACTCCATCCGGAGCACCGCCTCGAAGTCAGCCCGGCTGGTGAAGCGCCACCGGCTGCGGACCGTGGCGCGGTCGGCGCCGCGGGCGGCCCACCAGGCGTCGGCCTCCGCTCCCCCGGCCGGCACCAGCGCCGTCCCGGCTGCCCGTACCAGCTCGGCGAAGTCGCCTGACCGCAGGTCGTTGCCGACGACGACGAGGGTGCCGCCGGGGCGCAGCACCCGCATCACCTCGGCCAGCCCCGCGTCGCAGCCGGGCGGGAAGAAGTAGGCGAACCGCGCGTGCACCACGTCGACCGACTGGTCCGGCAGCGGGATGCGCTCGGCCGAGCCGGGCAGCACCCGGGCCCGGCGGTCACGGGCGGCCGCCAGCGGGACGAGGCGCGGGTCCGGCTCGACCCCGATGACCTCGGCCGCCTCGCCGGCGTAGCCGCTCAGCCAGTAGCCGCTGCCGCAGCCCAGGTCGAGCAGGGTGCGCCCGGCCCAGGGGGCGCGGGCCCGCATCGCCGCCAGCACGTGGCCGTCCGGGTCGAGGGCCTGGTTCTCCAGCTCGTACAGCGCGACGTGGCCGCCCTGGTTGGGGGCGTGCCGGAAGTCGGGCAGTCGCGCCCCGGCCAGCGTCTCAGCGGTTGATGAGCTGCTCAGCGTGCTCAGCCTCGTCGTCGCGCAGCGCCCCGGGCCGCGCGCTGCCCAGCCGCCAGCGGCTGGTGACGCCGTCCGGGCCGGTGAGGCCGTCCCCGGAAAGCGCCGCCTCGATCCGGCGGCGCACCTCGGCCTCGTTAGCGGGCTCGGCCGCGAACAGCACCCGCAGCCGCACCTGATCCGCGGTGCGCTCGGCAGCGGTGTGGTGCGGAGCCAGCGGGCACGGCGGCTGGTGGTCCCAGCGCCCGCATAGCGCGGCGGTGACGGCGGCGCCCGGGGCCCGCACGTCGCCATCCGGTTCCATGGTCACGACCGCGTCGTGGACATATGCCTGGCGCATGACCTCAGTATCCCCCGGGCGGCCGACATTCCGGTGCCCGGCGGAAAACGCCGGTGCCCGCGGAAATCGGCTGGCTTCCGGCCGCGGCCGGTCGTTACCGTGTGCCTATGACGGGCGTGGAAGTGCAGGACGGCCGGGCGGCGGAGGCCTGCCGCTCGGCGGTGTCGTACCTGAAGCGGTTCTCCTCAGCCGCCGCCCGGCAGAAGACGCAGCTGGCCAGCCGGGCGCCGCTCGATGACCTGCACGTCGCGGCGCTTCAGCACGCGGACCCGTTCGTCCGCCGGGCCTGCGTGTTCTTCCTGGATCACTATGCCAACGAAGCCTCCACCGCTGTGTTCGCCGGGGCGCTGCATGATCCGGTGGACTTCGTCCGCAATGCGGCCCTGCACTCGATTGCCTGCGAGACGTGCAGGACAGAGCAGCTGTGCGTGGCTGACGTGGTGCCGAGCGTCGTCCGCGTCCTGGCCGATGATCCCTCGGCGGAACTGCGGAGCAAGGCGGTTCCGGTCCTGCTCCGGCTGGCCGGCCGCGACAGCCGGGCCAGGGAGGCCATCGAGCGAGCGGCCGAGCACGATCCGGACAAGATCGTGCGGCTGGCCGCCGCCGACGCGCTTGGCGGCAACTTCGTCGCCCCCCGCAAACGGTACGAGCGGCGTCAGCGGCGACAGGACCGGCGGCCGGCTGCGCCGTAGGCTGCGCGCCTGCGCGGGCAGCGCCGCCTGCCTGCCATCCCCGGCGGTAGCATGGCGCCCGTGCCGTTGACGGACATCGCCGAGCTCGCGCACCTGCGCCGGGCCCGGGACCTGCTCGACCGCGAGTACGCGCGGCCGCTGAACGTGCCCGCGATGGCGCGGGCCGCGCTGATGTCGCCGTCGCTGTTCTCCCGGCTGTTCCGCGAGGCCTACGGGGAGACACCGTACGCGTACCTGCAGGCGCGGCGGGTGGAGCGGGCGATGGCGCTGCTGCGCGGCGGCTCGCTGTCGGTCACCGACGTGTGCATGGCGGTGGGGTTCACCTCGCTCGGCTCGTTCAGCTCGACGTTCAGCCGCCTGGTGGGCGAGCCGCCGTCCGCGTACAAGGCGCGGGACCACTCGCGGCTCGCCGCGGTGCCGCCCTGCGTGACCCGGGCGTGGGCGCGGCCCGGGTGGATCGCCGAGCCGTGCAGGATCGGAGAAGCGTTACCGGGCTGTCCGACCGTAGGGTCGCTGACATGCCACTTTCCATCACGCACACACCCGTGTACTGCACCGACCTGGACGAGACGCTCGCCTTCTACCAGCGGCTCGGCTTCGAGGTCGTCAACGACGTCCCGATGGGCCCGGAAATGCGCTGGCTCACCCTGCACGCCCCCGGCGACCCCCACGAGCTGCTGCTGGCGGCCGTCGACCAGCATGTCCCGGCGGCCGACCGGCCGGCCATGCGCGAGCTGGTCGCCAAGGGCACGCTGGCGGTCTTCATCGAGGTGGATGACCTCGACAAGGCGTTCGAGTCGCTGCGGGCGGCCGGGACCGAGATCCTGCAGGAGCCCATCGACCAGCCCTACGGCGTCCGCGACGCCGGCGTCCGCGACCCCAGCGGGAACCACCTGCGGCTGAGCCAGCCGCTGGCCCGCGGCTGACGCCCGGTCCCGGCTGGCCGGCGCCGGCCAGCCGGGCCGCGCCGGCCAGGCCGGGACCGCTGATCCTAGGCTGGGCGCATGGGCAGGCCGGAAGTCGTCATCTTCACCGGGGCCGGGATCTCCACCGACTCCGGGATCCCTGATTACCGCGGGCCGCGGGGGCGGTGGACGCTCGACCCGGACTACGAGAAGCTGGTCACGGTCGGGTACTACCTGGCCGACCCGGAGATCCGGCGCCGCTCCTGGCAGATGCGCCGGGAGATCCACGCGCTCGACCCGCAGCCGAACGGCGCGCACCGTGCGATCGCCGCGCTCGACCGCTCGGGCGCGGCCGCGGTCCGGGTGATCACGCAGAACACCGACGGCCTGCACCAGCGGGCGGGGCTGCCCGCGGCCAAGGTGCTCGAGCTGCACGGGACGTCGCAGGCGGTGGTGTGCACGGCGTGCGGTGCGCGGACCCCGGCCGCCGCCGCGTACGCCCGGGTCGGCGCGGGCGAGGCGGACCCGCCGTGCGCGGGCTGCGGCGGGATCTTGAAGACGGCGACGGTGATGTTCGGCGAGAGCCTGGACGCGGCGGTGCTCGGGGCGGCGGCCGCCGCCGCCCGCGGCTGCGACGTCTTCTTCGCGGTGGGCAGCAGCTTGCAGGTCTACCCGGCGGCGGGGCTGGTGGACGTGGCGGCCGGCCACGGCGCCCGGCTGGTCATCGTGAACGCCGAGCCCACCCCCTACGACGCGGTGGCCGACCAGGTGGTGCGGGAACCGATCGGCCAGGCGCTCCCCCGGCTGCTGGCCGGCCTCGCGGCCGCTGGCAGTAACCCGGCGTAATCGCCGGGGGGACGGTGTAACCCGGCCTGAGCTGGGCAGGCGCGCCTTATCCGTATCCGCGATCACGTTGAAAGGGGAGCCTGCGATGGCCTCCATCCCGGACATCACGCTGAACAACGGCCAGACGATCCCGCAGTTCGGCTTCGGCGTCTTCCAGATCGAGCCGAAGGACACGGTCTCCGCGGTGAGCACCGCGCTGGAGGCCGGGTACCGGCACATCGACACGGCCGAGATGTACGGCAACGAGGCCGAGGTGGGCGAGGCGATCGCCCGGTCCGGCCTTGACCGCGGCGACGTGTTCGTGACCAGCAAGCTCAGCAACGACGCGCACGAGCCGGACGACGCCAGGCGGGCCTTCGAGGGGACCCTGAAGGCGCTGGGCACCGACTACGTCGACCTGTTCCTCATCCACTGGCCGCTGCCCGCCCGCTACGGCGGCGACTTCGTGCAGACGTGGCGGACGCTGGAGGAGTTCTACCGGGAGGGCCGGGCCCGGTCGGTCGGCGTCTCCAACTTCCAGCCCCGGCACCTGCGGCGGCTGCACGGCGAGACCGAGGTCATCCCGGCCGTCAACCAGGTCGAGGTGCACCCGTACCTGACCCAGGACGAGCTGCGCGCGTTCTGCGCGCAGCACCAGATCGCGGTCGAGGCCTGGTCGCCCCTGGGCCAGGGCAACTGCCTGCAGGACCCGGTGATCACGGCGATCGCCGAGCGGGTCGGCCGGACCCCGGCCCAGGTGGTGCTGCGCTGGCACGTGCAGCGCGGTGACATCGTCTTCCCCAAGTCGGTCACCCCTGACCGGATCCGGGAGAACATCGGCGTCTTCGACTTCGAGCTGGAGCCCGCCGACGCCGATGACATCACCGCGCTCAACCGCGACGAGCGCACCGGCCCTGACCCCGACACGTTCACCGGCCGCTAGCGCGGCGCTCAGCGGGCAGCGGGCGGACCGCGGGCGCCCGGGTCACCGTGCGGCCCGCCCGGCGGGCCGTCGCCGCGAGCCGGGACGCGTTACGGACCGCGGCCCCGCCCGGGTCGTTGTTGAAGTACACGTAAACGTCGTGGTCATCCGGCCAGGCGGCGGCCAGCCGGCCCAGCCAGGAGCGCAGCGCCCGCGGCCCGTAGGCCGGCCAGGGCCGGGCGCTGCCCTGGTGGAGCCGCAGGTACCCCCAGGACGCGGTGCGCCACAGCGGGGTGACCGGCCGGCCGTTGCGGTCCGCCCAGCACAGCGCCGCGTCATGGGCGGTTAGCACCTGCCGGACCTGGCCGGTCCACCAGCTCTCGTGCCGCGGCTCGACGGTGACCCGCGGCGGCGGCCGGCCGAGGTCGTCCGCGGCCGTGCGGAAGGCGCGCAGGCAGGCGTCGAGGTCGGCCGGGCTGGCCTGCAGGGTCGGCGGGAGCTGCAGCAGGACCGGCCCGAGCTTGGGGCCGAGCCCGTCCGCCGCCTCAAGCAGCCGGGCGACGGGCCCGGCCGGGTCGCGCAGCCGCCGCACGTGGGTGAGGAACCGGCTGGCCTTGACCGCCATCACGAAGTCGTCCGGGGTCCGCTCCGCCCAGCCCGCGAACGTCTCGCGGGCGGGCAGCCGGTAGAAGCTGTTGTTGTTCTCCACCGTCTGGTACTGCTGCCCGTAGTGCTCCAGCCAGCGGCGCTGCGGCACCCCGGCCGGGTAGAGGACGCCCCGCCAGTCGCGGTACTGCCAGCCGGAGGTCCCGATGATCAGCGGCATGGCGGTTACCTGCCCGGCCGTGCCCCGCAAAACCAGGTCCAGCCCGAACGGGGGCGCGGTTCCCCTGACCGCTCAGCCCCCTTCGGCCGGGCGGGCGGCCGGCGAGGCGGCCAGCAGGCCGTCCGCCGCCGGCCGCACCGCCTTAACCGGCAGCAGCAGGCCCAGCCCGGCCAGCAGCACCACCAGGATGCCGAGGATCCCCCAGGCCGTCCTGGCGGGTGCCCCGGTCGCGGGCGAGACCGCGACCGCGATCGCGTACAGCGCCGGGGAGAGCCAGGTCGCCGCCCGCCCGGTCGTCGCGTAGAGGCCGAACACCTCGCCCTCGCGGCCGGGCGGGGTGAGGCGGGCCAGGAAGGTGCGGCTGGCGGACTGCGCCGGGCCGACGAACGCGCACAGGACGAGGCCGCAGGCCCAGAAGGCCGCCGCCCCGGCCGACCGGGCGGCGAACAGCAGCGCCGCGCAGCCGCTCATCGCGGCGAGCGAGGCGACGATGACCGGCTTGGGCCCGAGCCGGTCGTCGAGGGCCCCGGAGGCGGCGGTGGCCAGCCCGGCGATCACGTTGGCGGCGATGCCGAACACCAGCACCTGCTTGGCGGTCAGCCCGAAGGCGACGTGCCCGATCACCCCGCCGAAGGTGAACACGCCGGTCAGCCCGTCCCGGAAGACCGCGCTGGCCAGCAGGAACCAGACGGTGCGGCGGCTCTCCCGCCACAGGCCGCGGACGTTCCCGGCCAGCAGCCGGTAGCTGGCGAGGAAGCCGCGGCGCCCGGTCCCCGGCCCGGGCAACGGCGGCGGCACCCTGACCGCCAGGAACACCGGGATCGCGAAGCCCGCCGCCCAGGCGGCGGCGACCAGCATCGCCAGCCGCACGTAGAGTCCGCCCGCGTCGGGCACCCGCAGCAGCCCGGAGGTGCCGCTGGTGCCGCCGTCGACGAAGAACACCAGGATGATGGCGAGCAGCACGATGCCGCCGAAGTAGCCCATGCTCCAGCCGAAGGCGCTGACCTTGCCGACCGTCCGCGGCGTCGACACCGCCGGCAGCAGCGCGTTGTAGAACACCGTCGCCAGCTCGTAGAAGACCGTGCCGGCGGCCAGGCAGGCCAGCCCGAGCCACCGGTAGCCCGGCTGCTCCTTCACGAACACGGTGCCCAGCAGGCACAGCGTGACCAGGCCGGAGTTGACCGCGAGCCACCGCTTGCGGTGGCCTGAGCTGTCGGTGCGCTGCCCGGCCACCGGCGCGACGACCGCGATGATCACCCCGGCGGCGGCGGTGAAGGCGCCCAGCAGCTCCGACTCGCGGGCCGGGTCGCCGAACGCCGAGCCGGACAGGTAGGTGCTGAAGACGAAGGTGGTCGCCACCGCGTTGAAGGCCGAGAACGCCCAGTCCCACAGGCCCCAGGCGATGACGGGGCCGCGCCCGGCCCGCGTCACCGCGGGCGGCCGGGCGGGGGCGGCGTGCCCGGCGGCGCCCAGCCGACCACCGGGTCGAGCGCGCGGACGGTCACCGCGGCCGGCAGCGCGCCGCCGGCCCGGGCGGCCAGGCCGCGCAGCCACAGCGGCGCCTGGTAGACCCGCCCGGCCCGCAGCGACCGGCGGGCCACGGCGGCCGCGCGCGGTGCGCGCAGGCTGGTGTACCGGGCCAGCGCGGCCGTGGTCTCGTCCTCGTCGAGGCGGGCGGGCAGCAGCGCGGCCAGCGCCGCCGCGTCTTCCAGCGCCTGGCAGCCGCCCTGCCCCAGGTCCGGCGTCATCGCGTGCGCGGCGTCGCCGAGCAGGACCGTCCGGTTCCGGTGCCAGGTGCCGGGCGGCCGGCTCAGGTAGCTGACGTCGGTCCTGGTCACCGCGTCCGGGGCGAGCGCCGCGAGCAGGTCGCCGATCGGCGCGTGCCAGCCGGAGAAACGGGCGCGCAGCTCCTGCCGTTCGTCCGGCCGGTGACCGCCGGGCGGGCAGGTCGCGGTGGCGTAGCAGTAGACGTGCTCCGCGTCGAGCGGCAGGATCGCGAAGCGCTGCCCGGCCGGCCCCAGGTCTCGGCCGGCTGCGCCCGGCCGGCGGGCCAGGGCGCGATGAACCGCCAGCTGGTGTACCCGGCGTAGCGCAGCCGCGGTCCGGGCCCGCTGACCGCCCCGCGCAGCCGTGACCGGGCGCCGTCGGCGATGACGACCAGGCCGGCCTGCTGTGCCTGCCCGGCCCAGTGGACGGTCGACGTGGCCGGGTCGACGGCGGTGACCTGGCAGCGGTAGCGGACCCGGTCGGCGCCGAGCGCGGCCGCCAGCGCGGCGATCACCGCCTGCCGGGAGGCGATCACCAGCGGCAGCCCGAACCGGTCGCGGACCGCGCCGCCGATGTCGGTGCGGGCGATCCAGCGGCCGGACGGGGCGCGGACCCCGCTGCGGCCGCCCAGCGCGGCGCCTGCCAGCACCGGCTCCTGGACGCCGAGAACAGCCAGGGCGCGCAGCCCGTTGGGCCAGAGGCCGAGCCCGGACCCGGGCGGCGCGCCGGCCGGGGCGCGTTCGAGCACCTGGACCTGCCAGCCGCCGCGCTGCAGCCCGAGCGCGGCCGCGAGCCCGCCGATGCCGCCGCCGACTACCAGCGCGCGGCGGCCCGCGGTCACCGGCCCGCCAGCCGGGGTCACTGATGGCATGTCACCTAGGATGCACCCATGAGCGACGAGCGCGTCACCGTCACCGTCGACGGCGGGATCGCCGACGTGCGGCTGAACCGGCCGGACAAGCTGAACGCGATCGACCCGGCCATGTTCGCCGCGCTGAGCGAGGCGTCAGCCGCCGTCGCCGCGGACGGCGGGGTCCGCGCGGTGGTGCTGTCCGGCGCCGGGCGGGCGTTCTGCGCCGGCCTCGACCTGGGCTCGCTGGCGGCCGCGCCCCCGTCGGGGATCGGGAGCCGGACGCACGGGATCGCCAACCGCTGGCAGCACGCGGTGTGGGGCTGGCGCGAGCTGCCGGTCCCGGTGATCGCGGCCGTGCACGGGGCCGCGTTCGGCGGCGGGCTGCAGGTCGCGCTGGCGGCCGACATCCGCGTGGTCGCGCCGGACGCGCGGCTGGCGGTGATGGAGGCCCGCTGGGGCCTGGTTCCCGACATGGCCGGGATCGCGCTGCTGCGCGGCCTGGTCCGCGACGACGTCGCCCGCGAGCTGACCTACACCGCCCGCACCGTGTCCGGCACCGAGGCGGTCGCCCTCGGCCTGGCTACCCGGGCCGCGGCCGACCCTTACGCCGCCGCGATGGAGCTGGCCGGGCAGGTCGCGGCGGCCAGCCCGCGGGCGGTGCGGGCCGCCAAGCGGCTGTTCGGGCTGGCCCAGGACGCGGGCGCGGACGCCATCTTGCTGGCCGAGTCCCGCGAGCAGGAGGCGCTGCTGTCCGGGCCCGATATCGCCGAGACGGTCACCGCCCACGCGCAAGGCCGGCCGCCCCGCTTCGCCGACTGACCGCCGTTTACTGGTACTGGCGGACGGCGGCGGCCAGCCGGGGCAGGAATGACCGGCCGAACGGGGTGGCGCCGGTGACCGCGATCGCGGCCAGGTAGGCCGGCAGCCGCCACAGCTCGCACCGCCCCGCGAACCCGGGGTCAAGCGGGACCCGCTCGGCGTAGGCGCGCAGCAGCTCGGGCCCGGCCGGGTGATAGATGCCAGTCATTGCCAGGTCGGCCTCCGGGTGCCCGTAGTAGGGGGCCACGTCGACCACCACCGCCCGGCCGGGGCCGCTGACGAAGTTATTCTGCTGGGCGTCGCCGTGCAGCAGGGCCGGCCGGGGATCAGGGCCGCAGCGGGCCGGGAGGCTGGCCAGCACCCGTTCGGTGCCCTGGGCGAGCTCAGCCGGCAGGTGACCGGACGCGGCCGCCAGCCGCAGCATCGGCCGCAGCCGCCGCTCAGCGAAGAAGTCGGCCCAGCGCCCGGAGGCGACCGGCTGGTTGGACTGCGGCAGCGGCCCGAAGAACCCGTCGAACTCGGCCAGCCCGAACGCGTCGCCGTGCGCCTGGTGCAGCCGGGCCAGGGTCCGGCCGATCGCCGCGTAGTCGCCCGCGGTGCGGCCGTCGGCCGCCTGCCCGGCCCGGCCGCCCCGCTCCGGCAGCGCCTCCGTCAGCAGCAGGGTGCCCGGCCCGGCGGCGACGATCCCGCCCGCCAACGGGACCGGGGTGAACCCGGGCCCGCCCACCCGGGCGCGGATCAGTTCCAGCCCGCGCAGCTCGGCGGTGAACAGCGGCCCGGCGGCGGGCACCGGGCCGAGCTTGGCGAACACCGAGAACGGTGTCCCGGTGAAGATGCCGCACGGGTGCGAGCCGCGATGATCCAGGCTGGTGAACCCGGACGGAGTCCAGGGGCACCCGCGGTGCGCGGCGGCGGCCTGCCGCACCGCCTGGACGACGGCCGGCTCGAGCAGCGGGTGGGTCACCCGGCCGACCGTACCGGCGGCGCCCGCCGCTGGTCGCCTGGTTTTCCGGGCACCGTACGCTTAGCCAATGGCCTCCGCAGCCGGTCACCCGGGCGTCCTTGTCAGCGTCGGCGACCTGGTGGAAGACATCGTGGTGTGGTCGGGCGGGCCGCCCCGGCACGCGACCGACAACCCGGCCGCGGTGCACCGCGGGCGCGGCGGCAGCGCCGCCAACGTGGCGGTGTTCGCCAGCGCCCTGATGCGGTCGCGGTTCATCGGCTGCGTAGGCGAGGACCCGGTCGCCGACCAGCTCACCGCCGACCTGGCGGGCCACGGGGTGGACGTGCGGGTGCAGCGCCGCGGCCGCACCGGGACGATCGTGGTGCTGGTCGACGGGAACGGCGAGCGCACCATGTACCCGGACCGGGCCGCGGCCGGCGAGCTGACCGCGGTGCCGCCCGGCTGGCTGGAGTCGGCCGCGGTGCTGCACGCCCCGTCCTACTGCTTCGCGGCCGAGCCGGCCGCGGGCGCGGTCACCCGGCTGGTCGCCGACGCCCGCCGGGCCGGGGTCCCGGTGTCGCTTGACGCGTCCTCCACCGGCCTGATCGAGGACTACGGGCTGGCCCGCTACCTGCGGCTGATCGAGTTGGTCAGGCCGCAGGTGCTGTTCGCCAACGCCGCCGAGGCGCGGCTGCTCGGCCTGGCCGGGCCGGCCTTCGCCGGCACGCTGACGGTGGTCAAGGACGGGGCCCGGTCGGCCACGGTGCGGGCGCCGGGCAGCGCGCCGGTCACCGTGCCGGTGCCTCCGGCGCCGCCGCCGCGTGACTCGACCGGGGCCGGCGACGCGTTCGCGGCCGGCTTCCTCGCCGCCTGGCTGGACGGCGCCAGCCCGCCGGACGCCGCCGCGGCCGGGCACCGGCTGGCCCGCTCGGTGCTGTTCTCACCGGGCGCGAGCTCCGCGGCCGGCGCGGGCTTATAAGATCGCCCGGTGACCGGCGGCTGGGAACTGATCAGCAGCGAGCGGCTGCCGCAGGCGGGGCGCCGCCCGGTCTTCGCCAAGACCTACCGGCTACCGGACGGGTCGACCCACGTCTTCTCGGTGACCGGCGAGCCGGGCAGCGCGGCGGTCGCCTGCGTCGCGCTGACCGGCCGGGGCACCGCGGTGCTGGCCGAGCAGTACCGGCCCGGGCCCGAGCGGCTGATGATGGAACTGCCGGGCGGCGGGGTCGAGCCCGGCGAGCCGCTGGCCGACGCCGCCGCCCGCGAGCTGGCCGAGGAGACCGGGTACGTGCCGGAGCAGCTCAGCTACCTCGGCCAGATGCGCTACGACGCGTACTCGGCCGGGACACGGAACTACTTCCTCGCCACCGGCTGCGAGCGGCGCCATGAGCAGCGGCTCGACCCGGCCGAGTTCGTCACCGTCCGCGAGGTCTCCCTCGGCGAGCTGGTCACGCTGGCCCTGACGACCGGGATGACCGACTCAGGCGGCGTGCTGCTCGCCCTGCCCTACCTGCTCGACGACCCCGGCGTGCGGGCCGCCCTCGCCCGGCCCCCGCAGCGCTGACCCGGCCGCCGGGGCGGCGGGCGCGTTGAGCCGCCCGCCGGTTGCCGGGCTCCGGCCGGTTCGGGACAATGGCGCGGTGACAGCTGACGACGACGGCGGCGGCGGGTTTCGCGGTGCCAGCTTCACCGGCGCTGACTTCGCCGGCGCGAACTTCCGGGACTGCGACCTGCGCCAGGCTAAGGTCACTGACTCGTGGCTGGTCGACGTCAGGATGTCCGGGCTGGTCGAGAATTTCGTCGTCAACGACGTCGACGTCACCGCGTTCGTCCAGGGCGAGCTCGACAAGCGGCACCCCGAACGCGTACAGCTGCGAAAGCTGCGGGCAGCCGACGACTACCGTGCGATGTGGGGCACGCTCGAGCGCCTGTGGGCCGAGACGATCGACCGCGCCGGGCGGCTACCAGAGGCTGTCCTGCACCAGCGGGTCGACGGCGAATGGTCCTTCGTCGAGACGCTGCGCCATCTCGTTATGGCCACCGACCGGTGGGCCGGCTCCATGATCCTCGATAAGCCGATGCCCTACCACCCCCTCGGCCTCCCGCAGCCCGGGTTCGCGCCCGCGGACGCCGCGGCGCTCGGCATCGACCTCGAAGCGCGCCCGCCGCTGGCCGAGGTGCTGGAGGCACGCGCCACCCGCGTGGCGCTGGTACGCGGCATCGTCGACGGGCTCACCGATGACGACCTGGAACGGGTGTGCCCGCGGCTGCCCGCGCCCGGGTACCCCCGGGAAGCGCGCACGGTCGGCCTTTGCCTGGGCGTGGTCATGAAGGAGGAGTGCGAGCACCGCCGCTACGCGGTCCGCGACCTTGCGGCCCTGGAAGCCAACCCGGCCGCCTAGGCGATAACTCCGGCGGCACCGGCGGCAACCGGCTCATTCGCCAGCCACCGCGACAGACCGGGCCAGTCGCCGTAATTCGCCGGGGGCGAGCGCCGCGACTGTCGCCGCTGGTACAAATTCCCGGGGCCGGGCGGCGAAACACGCTGGTCAGGGCCTGATAAAGCGGAATCTGGGGACGGCCGGGGGATCAAATGAGACGTACTAGCAGGCTGCCGCGGAAAGCGGCCACCATCTTCTCCGGCCTGATCGGGATGACGGCCGTGACGGTCCTGGCGGTGACGGTGCCAGCGGTGGCAGTGCCAGCGGTGGCGGTGGCGGCCGGGGCGCCCGCCCGCGCCGCTACCGCCGCCGGGAAGCCGCCGCCGCCGGTCACGCTGCCCGGCAGCGCCGCGCCCCGGCCGCCGGCCGGGGCCACCGGGCTCGGGGCGGTGCCCGCCGCCACCCCGGTCCGGCTCGAGGTCACCCTGAAGGTCCGCGACCAGGCGGGGCTGACCGCGTTCCTGGCCGCGGTGGCCGACCGGCACTCGCCGCTGTTCGGCCACTTCCTCGCCCCGGGGCAGTTCGGCCCGCGCTTCGGGGCCACGCCGGCCCAGCTCGCCGCGGTGCGGGCGGCACTGCGGGCGGCGGGGCTGTCCCCCGGGGCGGCCGCGGCCGACCGGCTGTCCGTCCCGGTGACCGCGACCGCCGGGGCCGTGGCCCGCGCGCTTGGCACCCCGCTGGTCCGCTACCGGCTGCGCGGCGGGCGCACCGCCTACGCCAACACCGCCGCGCCGCGGCTGCCCGCCGCGGTCGCGCCGCTGGTGTCCGCGGTGATCGGCCTGGACACCCTGTACCCGCAGGTCAGCATGACCAGCCCGGTCCCCGGCGGCAGCAGGCCGGGCACCGCGCTGGCCACCGTCGGCCCGCCCGGCACCGGGACGGCCCCGGCCGGGGCCGTCCCGGCGTCGTCCGCGCCGCGGGCGTGCGCCGCCGCGCGGGACACGGCCAGCCTGTACGGCGGGTTCACCGCCGGGCAGCTCGCCGCCCGGTACGGGCTCTCGCCGCTGTACGGCCCGGGCGACCTGGGCGCGGGCACCCGGGTGGCGCTGGTGGAGTTCGAGCCGAACCTGGCCGCCGACATCGCCGCCTACAAGCGCTGCTACGGCATCACCACGCCGGTCAGCTACCGGCCGGTGGACGGCGGGGCCGGCACCGGGGCGGGCAGCGCCGAGGCGGCGCTGGACATCGAGACGGTGGCCGGGCTGGCGCCCGGCGCCGCCATCGACGTGTACCAGGCGCCCAACACCGGGACCGGGAACTACGACGACTACCAGGCGATCGTCAGCGCCGACGCGGACAAGACCGTGTCCACCTCCTGGGGGCTGTGCGAGGACTACCTCGGCCAGTCCGCCGCCGAGGCCATGGAGAGCCTGTTCGAGCAGGCTGACGCCCAGGGGCAGACGGTGCTGGCGGCGGCGGGCGACACCGGCTCGACCGAGTGCCTGCAGGCCGGCGGCAGTGACGCGGGCGCGGTGAACGCGCTCACCCCGGCCAGCCTGCCGTACGTGCTCGGGGTCGGCGGCACCAGCGCCCGCGCCAGCGCCGAGACCGTGTGGAACCAGTCGGCCAACCAGGCCGGGGCGGGCGGCGGCGGCATCTCCGGCCTCTGGTGCATGCCCGCCTACCAGTACCGGACCGCCATTCCCGGGCTGGTCAACGCCGACTCCCGGACCAGGTCCGGCTGCCCGGCGGCGACCGGCCGCTACCTGCGGCAGGTGCCCGACATCGCCGCCGACGCCGACCCTTACACCGGCTACGTGATCGACTGGGACGGGGGCTGGACCGGGATCGGCGGCACCAGCGCGGCGGCGCCGCTGTGGGCGGCGGCGGCCGCGCTGACCGACGCCTCCCCGTTCTGCGCGGCCTACGGCTCCGGCGCGCCCGGGATGCTGCCGCCGGGCCTGTACGCCGCCGTCGCCGCCGACCACCGCTACGTCTACCCGGCCAGCGGCCAGGTCGCCGAGGCGGTGCGCGACATCACCAGCGGCAACGACGACTACACCCCGTCCGGGTACGCCGGCGGCCTGTACCGGGCCGGCCACGGCTTCGACGAGGCGACCGGGCTGGGCGCGCCGCTGCTGACCGGGCTGGACCGCGCCGGTAAGCCCAGCATGTACTACCCCGGGCTGGCGGCGCTGCTGTGCCGGGCCTACGCCACCAGGCTGACCGCGGCGTCCCGGGTCACCAGCGTGTCGCCCGCCCGGGGCAGGGCCGGGCACCCGGTGACGCTGACCGTCCGCGGCTCGGGGTTCCTCCCGGTCGCCGGGGCGGACGTGGCGGTGGCGGGCTCGGTCCGGGTCACCGCCCGCTGCGCCAGCAGCACCGCCTGCACGGTCACCCTGCCCGCCGAGCCGGCCCGCACGGTCGACGTCCGGATCTCGGCCGAGGACGGCCCGGCCAGCCCGCCCGTCAAGGGCGACCGCTTCCAGTACGTCGCGGCGCCAGCGGCCGGCCAGCGGCGGGCTCAGCTCCCGACGTAGCCGGCCAGGTGCTGGCCGGTGAGGGTGGCGCGGCTGGCCACCAGGTCGGCCGGGGTGCCCTCGAACACCACCCGGCCGCCGTCGTGGCCGGCCCCGGACCGAGGTCGATGATCCAGTCGGCGTGGGCCATGACCGCCTGGTGGTGCTCGATGACGATCACTGACTTGCCCGCGTCGACCAGCCGGTCGAGCAGCGCCAGGAGCTGCTCGACGTCGGCCAGGTGGAGCCCGCTGGTCGGCTCGTCGAGCACGTAGGTGCCGCCCTTGTCGCCCAGGTGGGTGGCCAGCTTGAGGCGCTGCCGCTCACCGCCGGACAGCGTGGTGAGCGGCTGGCCGAGGCTGACGTAGCCGAGCCCGACGTCGCCCAGGCGGTCAAGGATCGCGCGGGCGGCCGGCAGCCTGGCCGCCCCCGTTCCGAAGAACTCTCGTGCCTCAGCCGCCGGCATCGCCAGCACCTGGCTGATGTCCCGGCCGCCGAGCTGGTACTCCAGCACCTCCGGGGAGAACCGCTTGCCCTCGCAGACCTCGCACGCCGTGGCCACCTGGGCCATCATCGCCAGGTCGGTGTAGATGACGCCGTTGCCGTTGCAGTTCGGGCAGGCGCCCTCGGAGTTGGCGCTGAACAGGGCCGCCTTCACCCCGTTGGCCTTGGCGAACGCGGTCCGGACGGGGTCGAGCAGGCCGGTGTAGGTGGCCGGGTTGCTGCGCCGGGAGCCGCGGATGGCGCCCTGGTCGACCGAGACGACGCCCGCCCGCGCGGCGACGGACCCGTGGATGAGGGAGCTCTTGCCCGACCCGGCCACCCCGGTGACCACGCACAGCACGCCGAGCGGGATGTCCACGTCCACGTCGCGCAGGTTGTGCCTGGTGGCGCCGCGGACCTCGAGCACCCCGGACGGCGTGCGGACCGACGGCTTGAGCCGGGCCCGGTCGTCCAGGTGGCGGCCGGTGACGGTGCCGCTGGCGCGCAGCCCGTCGACGGTGCCCTCGAAGCAGACGCGGCCGCCGGCCGCCCCGGCCCCGGGGCCGAGGTCGACGACGTGGTCGGCGATCGCGATCGCCTCCGGCTTGTGCTCCACCACCAGCACCGTGTTGCCCTTGTCGCGCAGCCGCAGCAGCAGGTCGTTCATCCGCGCGATGTCGTGCGGGTGCAGTCCCACCGTCGGCTCGTCGAAGACGTAGGTGACGTCGGTCAGCGAGGAGCCGAGCTGGCGGATCATCTTCACCCGCTGCGCCTCGCCGCCGGACAGGGTCGACGACGGCCGGTCGAGTGACAGGTAGCCCAGCCCGATCTCGGTGAACGAGTCGAGCGTGTGGACGAGGGTGGCCAGCAGCGGCGCGACCGACGGCTCGTCCAGGCCGCGGACCCAGCCCGCCAGGTCGCTGATCTGCATGGAGCACGCGTCGGCGATGCTGATCCGGTTGACCTTGGCCGCCCGGGCGTGCTCGGCCAGCCGCGTGCCGCCGCAGTCGGGGCAGGTGGTGAAGGTGACCGCGCGGTCCACGAACGCCCGGATGTGCGGCTGCAGCGCTTCGGGGTCCTTGGACAGCATGGACCGCTGCAGCCGCAGCACCAGGCCCTCGTAGGTCTGGTTGATGCCGCCGATCTTCATCCGCACCGGCTCGTGGTACAGGAAGTCCTGGCGTTCCTTCTTGGTGAACTTGCCGATCGGCTTGTCGGCCGGGTAGAACCCCGACTCGCTGTAGAGCCGGTACCCCCAGCCGCCGGGGGTGTAGCCGGGGATGGTGAGCGCGCCCTCGTCGAGCGACTTGCTGTCGTCGTACAGCTCGGCCAGGTCGATGTCGGAGACCGCGCCGCGGCCCTCGCAGCGCGGGCACATGCCGCCGGTGATGGCGAAGCTGCGCCGTTCCCTGACCTGCTTCCCGCCCCGCTCCAGGGTGACCGCGCCCGCCCCGCTGACCGAGGCGACGTTGAAGGAGAACGCCTGCGGCGGTCCGACGTGCGGCTGGCCGAGGCGGCTGAACAGGATGCGCAGCATCGCGTTGGCGTCGGTGGCGGTGCCGACGGTGGACCGCGGGTCGGCGCCCATCCGCTGCTGGTCGACGATGATCGCGGTGGTCAGCCCCTGCAGCACGTCCACGTCGGGGCGGGCCTGGTTGGGCATGAAGCCCTGCACGAAGGCGCTGTAGGTCTCGTTGATGAGCCGCTGCGACTCGGCCGCGATGGTGGCGAACACCAGGGAGCTCTTCCCGGACCCGGACACCCCGGTGAACACCGTCAGCCGCCGCTTGGGCAGCTCCACGCTGATGTCCTTGAGGTTGTTCTCCCGGGCGCCGAGCACCCGGATCAGGTCATGGCTGTCGGCGGCGCCCGGATCGGTACTGGTCACGGGCGCCACTCTAGCCGCGGCGGGACGGCCGTGGCTTCTCCGTTCATGCTCGGCCGGCCGGGCGGCGCTCAGCGGCCGGGCAGCGACGCGGTGACGTCGAGGCCGCCGCCAGGCCGGGCGGCGGCGGTCACCTGCCCGCCGTGCGCGTCGGCGATGGCGCGGGCGATCGCCAGGCCGAGCCCGTGGCCGCCGCCCCCCTGGCCGCTTGCGGTGCGGCTGGCGCCCAGCCGCTGGAACGGCTCGAAAAGCCGCTCCACCTGGTCCGGGGGGACCTGCGGGCCGCTGTTGCGGACCGTCAGCACCGCCTGGCCGCCGTGCGTCCCGGTGCTGACCTCGGCCCAGCCGCCGGGCTGGTTGTGGCCGAGCGCGTTGCCGGCCAGGTTAGCGACCAGGCTTTCCGCCAGCCGGGGGTCGCCCGCGGCCGGGGCCGGGTCGAGCCGCAGGGTGAGCCGCAGGCCGCGCGCGGCGGCGTCCGCCCGCAGCGGCCCGGCCGCCTGCCGGGCCAGCTCGGCCAGGTCGAACGGCTCGCGCCGGTCGATGCCGCGCTCCCCGGTGGCCAGGGTGAGCAGCGCGTCGATGAGCCGCTCGGTGCGCGCCCCGAGGGCGAGCACCTGCTCGCAGGCGGCGCGCAGGCTGGCCTGGCCGGCGTCCGGGTCGGCCAGCGCCACCTGCAGCAGCGCCCGCTCGGCGGCGAGCGGGGTGCGCAGCTCATGGGAGGCGTTGGCGACGAAGTGCCGCTGGGCCGCGAACGACGCCTCCAGCCGCGCGAACAGGCCGTTGAGCGTCTCCCCGAGCAGGGTGAACTCGTCGTCGCGGTGGCCCGGGGGCAGCCGCCGGTGCAGGTTGCTGGCCGAGATGTCCCGGGCGGCGGCGGTGATCCGCCGCACCGGCCGCAGCAGGCGGCTGGCGAGCAGCCAGCCGATCGCGACCGACGCCGCCGCCAGCAGCCCGAGCGCGACGCCGGCCGTGGCCAGCGGGCCCAGCGCGGTGGCGACCGGGTGGGCGACGGCCGGCGGCCCGGCCGGGCCGACCTGCTGGGTGACCTGCTGGGTGGACCGCGTCGTCAGGAACGCCAGCGACAGCACCAGCAGCCCGGTGAGCAGGAACGCGCCCGCGTACAGGAGCGCGAACCGCAGCCGGACGCTCACGGCTCGCCGACCCGGTAGCCGCCCTCGCGGACGGTGTGCACGGCCGGCGGGTCGCCCAGCTTCAGCCGCAGCCGCCTGACGGTGGTCTTCACCGTGGTGGTGAACGGGTCGGCGGCGGCGTCCCAGACCCGTTCGAGCAGCTCCTCGGCGGGCACCACCCGACCGCCGGCCGCCAGCAGGTACTCGAGCACGCCGAGCTCCTTCGGGCTGAGGTCGAGCCGCCGCCCGCGCCGGAACGCGGCCCGGCGCCCGCAGTCGACGGTGAGGTCGCCGCGGGTGAGCACCGGCGGCACCGCCACCGCCGGGCGGCGGGCGAGCGCCCGGATCCGGGCCACCAGCTCGGCGAAGTCGAACGGCTTGGGCAGGTAGTCGTCGGCGCCGAGGCCGAGGCCGTCCACCCGGTCGGCGACGGTGCTGGCGGCGGTGAGCATCAGCACCCGGCTGCCGGACCCGCCCGCCACGATCCGGCGGCACACCGTGTCCCCGTGCACCCCCGGCAGGTCCCGGTCGAGCACGATCACGTCGTAGCGGGTGACCGCGGCCGACTCCAGCGCGTCGTCGCCGCTGCCGACCACGTCCACCGCCATGCCCTCGCGGCGCAGGCCGGCCGCGACGGCCTGCGCGAGGACGTCGAAGTCCTCGGCGACCAGTACTCGCATGGCCCCACGATGCCACACCCCCCGGTGTCAGCCCGGTGTCAGCCGCTGGCACCGGGCTGGCACCGCCGCCCGCGTACAACGGCCGCATGATCGAAGTCACCGAACTACGCAAGCGGTACGGCCCGGTCACCGCGCTCGACGGGATGACCTTCACCGCCCGGCCCGGGCAGGTGACCGGGTTCGCCGGGCCGAACGGGGCGGGCAAGTCGACCACCTTGCGGGTCATCCTCGGGCTTGACCGCCCCGACTCCGGCACCGCCCTGGTCGGCGGCCGGCGCTACGCCGCGCTCGACGCCCCGCTGCGGCACGCCGGGTCGCTGCTCGACGCGGGCGCGCTGCAGCCGGGCCGCACCGCCCGCGACCACCTGCGCTGGCTGGCCGCCTCCCAGGGCATCCCGGCCGGCCGGGCCGGGCAGGTACTGGAGCTGACCGGGCTGGGCGCGGCCGGCCGCCGCCGGGCGGGCGGCTTCTCCCTCGGCATGCGGCAGCGGCTCGGCGTCGCCGCCGCGCTGCTTGGCGACCCGCCGGCGCTGATGTTCGACGAGCCGTTCAACGGCCTGGACCCCGACGGCATCGTCTGGCTGCGCGGCCTGCTGCGCGCGCTGGCGGCCGAGGGCCGCACCGTGCTGGTGTCCAGTCACCTGATGGGCGAGCTGCAGGACACCGCCGACCACGTGGTGGTGGCCGGGCGCGGGCGGGTGATCGCCGACCGTCCGCTGGCGGACCTGCTCGGCCGCTGGCCGACCCTGGAGGCCGCCTACCTGGAGCTGACCCGGGACGCGGTCGACTACCGGGGGCGGTCGTGATCGCGGCCGAGTGGCTGAAGTTCCGCACCGTGCGCGGCTGGGTGCTGGCCGCGCTGGCGGCGGCGGCCGCGATCGCCGGGCTGGGGCTGGCCAGCCCGGGCCAGGGGAGCTGCGCCGGGTCCGGGTGCACGCCGCTGACCGGGCCGGGGGGCGAGGCGGTGTCCGACAGCTTCTACTTCGTGCACCGGCCGCTGGCCGGCGACGGCACCCTCACCGTCCGCGTTTCCGCGCTGTCCAGCCAGGTGCCGGCCCCGCCGCACCGGTTCCAGCCGGCCAGCGTGCCGTGGGCCAAGGCCGGCCTCATCGTCAAGGCCAGCCTGGCCGGCGGCTCCGGCTACGCCGCGGTCATGGTCACCGGCGGCCACGGGGTGCGGATGCAGGACGACTTCACCGGCGACGTCCCCGGCCCGGCGCTGGCGGCCGGCTGGCTCCGGCTGGTCAGGGCCGGCCCGGTGCTGACCGGCTACGCGTCGGCGGACGGGACCCGCTGGACCCGGGTCGGCGCGGTGACCCTGCCCGGCCTGCCCCGCACCGTGCAGGCGGGGCTGTTCACCGCCTCACCGCAGTACACCCAGACGACGGCGGGCGTGACCTCGGTCAGCGGCGGCCCCAGCCGGTCAACCGCGGCCTTCAGCGGGCTGCGGCTGAGCTGGCCCGGCGGGACAACGGCCGGCTGGGCGGGCACCGCGATGCAGCCGGCCGGCGGGCCCGGGGCCGGGCCGCCCGGGCAGTACGCCCAGCGGGCCGGGGTCTTCACCGTCACCGGGTCGGGCGACATCGCGCCGCTCACCAACGGGCCTGACGGGCTCGGCGCCACCCTCGCCCAGGCCCTCGGCGGGGTGTTCGTCGCCCTGGTCATCCTGGCGGTGGTCGGCGCCATGTTCGTCACCACCGAGTACCGGCGCGGCCTGATCCGCGTCACCCTGGCCGCCTGCCCGCGGCGGGGGCGGGTGCTGGCGGCCAAGGCGGCGGTGATCGGGCTGGTGTCGCTGGCGGCCGGGCTCGCGGGCACCGCGCTGGCGGTGCCGCTGGGGCAGCGGGCGCTGCGCGCCGACGGCGTTTACCTGCCGCCGGTCAGCGCGCTGACCGAGGTCCGGGTGATCGCCGGCACCGCCGTCGCGCTCGCCCTGTGCGCGGTGCTGGCGCTCGCCCTCGGCACCGTGGCGCGCCGGGGCGCCGTCGCGGTCGCCGCCCTGGTCGCCCTCATCGTGGTGCCGTACCTGCTGGCGGTGACCGTGCCGGTGGTGCCGCTGGGGGTGGCCGACTGGCTGACCCGGGTGACCCCGGCCGCGGCGTTCGCGATCGAGGGCACGGTGACCAGGTACCCCCAGGTCGACGAGGTGTACGCGCCCGCCTACGGGTACTTCCCGCTGGCGCCGTGGGCCGGGCTGGCGGTGCTGTGCGGGTGGACCGCCGTCGCGTCGGCGGCGGCCTGGCTGGTGCTGCGGCGGCGGGACGCGTGAGGCGGGCACTGCACGGCGAGTGGGTGAAGGCGCGCACCGACCCGGGCCTGCCGTGGCTGCTCGGCGCCATCGTCGTGGTCAGCACCGCGCTGAGCGCGGCGGTGATCGCGGCGGCCCGCTGCCCGGCGGCCGGCTGCGGGCAGGATCCCGCCCGGATCAGCCTGGCCGGCCTCTACGCCGGCCAGGCGCTGGCGGCGCTGGCGGGGGTGGCGGCGGCGGGCGCCGAGTACGGTTCCGGCCTGATCACGGTGAGCCTGGCGGCGGTGCCGCGGCGCGGACGGCTGCTGGCGGCCAAGGCACTGGTGCTGGCGGCCACGGCCGGCGCGGCGTCCGCGGTCACCGCGGGGGCGGCCGCGCTGGCCGGGCAGCTCCTGCTGCCCGGGCGCGGGTTCACCGCCGCCCGCGGCTTCGACCTGGCGGGCAGCGCGTCCGCGCGGGCGTTCGGCTGCGCGGCGCTCTGCCTCACGCTGACCGCGCTGCTCGGGCTGGGGGTGGCGATGGCGGTGCGCGACCCGGTGGCCGCCGCCGGGGTGACGCTGGGCCTGCTCTACCTGTTCCCGGTGGCGGCCGGGCTGGCCGGCCCGGTCCTGCGGCGGCACCTGGAACAGGCCGGCCCGCTCACCGCGGGCGCCGACAGCCTCGCCACCACGGGCCTGGCAGGCCTGCCGCTCACCCCCTGGCAGGGCCTGGGGGTGAGCGCCGCCTGGGCCGCGGGCGCGCTCGCGGCCGCCGCGGTGCTGCTGTGGCGGCGCGACGCCTGACCCGGGAGCCCGGTCAGCGGTGCCAGGGCATCAGCCCGTCGGCCGGGTGCCGGGCCCGCGGCGTCAGCGCCGCCGGGTCCGGCTCCTGGTCCGGGTCCGGGCCGGGGGTGTCCTTCCTGGCCAGCGCGGCGGCGACCGCCGGGTAGACCAGCACCGACAGCACGCCCGCGCCGACCAGGGCGGCGGCGTTGGACGGGAGCATCTTGCCGTCCCGCAGCCCGATCTCGGCCAGCGCGACCAGCAGCGGCATCGCGGTCGCGGTGATGAACGTCATCTCCACCCGCTGCCGCAGCGGCAGCACCCGCCGGTAGACCAGCAGCGACGGCAGGCCCCTGATGACCAGCAGCAGCACGAAGAACGCGAGCAGCCGGAACGGGCTCTTGGCGATGCCGCTCACGTCCAGCGTCATCCCCGAGGCGACGAAGAAGACGGGGATGAAGATGCCGTAGCCGACCGCGTCGAACTTCAGCTCAAGGCCCTGCACGTCGATGCCCATCCGCCGGGTCCAGGTGCGCAGCACGATGCCGGCCAGCATCGCGCCGAGCACCACGTCCTGGCCGAACTTGGCCGCGATGACCAGCAGCAGGAACAGCAGCACGACCGACCAGCGCAGCATGATCTGGCCGGTGGCGTTCTGCCCCTCCCTGATGATCGTGCGCAGCCGCTGGCTGCGGACGATGAACGGGACGGTGCCGAGCGCGACCGCCAGCAGCCCGACCGCGGCGACCGAGGCGAGCGCGGCGAAGTGGTTCCCCTGGGTGAGGAAGACGGCGATGGCGATGATCGGGAACAGCTCGCCGACCGCGCCGGCCGCGAACACGTAGCGGCCGAAGTCGCCGTGCAGCATCCCGTTGTCGTGCAGGATCGGCAGCAGCGTGCCGAGCGCGGTGGTGGTCAGCGCCAGCGCGATCGGCACGTAGTCGCGGACGAACCCGGTGGCGGCCAGGCCGGCCACCGCGCCGAGCGACAGGCCCACCGAGATCAGCCAGCCGCCGATCGCCAGCCGGCCGGGCCGCTGCCTCAGCAGGGCCGGGTCGAGCTCGTAGCCGGCCAGCAGGAACAGGAACCCCAGGCCGCCGTCGGCGACTAGCTGGACGCTGCCGGTGTCGGCCACCCCGAGCCCGTGCGGCCCGATGAGGACCCCGCCGATCAGGAAGAACACCACCTGCGGGATCTTCGGCCCGGGCAGCACGGCGGCGATCACCGGGGTAACCGCGGCGACGACGAACACGGCGAGCAGGCTCTGCAGCCCCTGGGTGACGTCCATGCCGGGCTCCTAGCCCAGGCCCATCGGGTCGGGCCGCAGCGCCTGCCGGGGGGCGCCGTCGCCGGCCAGCTGGCGGGTCAGCTCCTCCCGGCGGGCGGTCACGGCCGGGCGCCGCTCGGGCGCGGCGGCCTCCTCCAGCGTCGCGTAGGCGGCCAGCAGCCGCCGGCTCACCTGCGGTGAGCCGGCGCCGTAGCCGGTGATCTCGGTGAACGCCAGGTCCAGGCAGTCCTCCCAGCCGGGCAGCGGGATGACCAGCCGCACGGTGCCGCCGGGGTCGGTGTAGCAGCCTGAGTGGCGGGGGCCGCGGGCGAGCTGCAGCAAGACGTCCTCCAGTGAGTCGATGACCAGGACCGCGGTGGTGGGCTGGTTGACCGCGGGTGACAGCGCCTGGGCGGCGATGTCGGCGAGCTGGCGCAGGCCGAAGGCCGGGTCCTGGTAGAGGGTCCGGCCCCGGCCGAAGTTGACCGCGGCCGCCACCTCCCGGGCGGTCACCGGCGCGGCCCCGCCCGGGCCGGCCGGGTAGACGGCGGCGAAGGCGCCGCCGCCGGGGACGAACTCGCCCATCCGCACCGTCAGCTCGATCAGGCAGTCGCGGCGGCGGGCCAGGCCGGCCAGCCGGGCGTGGTCGACGCCGAGCACCCGCCCGTAGGCGCGCCGGCGGCCCCAGCGCGGGCGGCCGGGCGGGGCCGGCAGCCGGAGCGGGACGGGGCCGCCCGCGCGGACCGGGGCGGGGGCGGGACGGCAGGCGGGCGACGGCTGCCAGGACGCGGCCACCGCCGCCTTGGTCTCCCCGGCGACGGCCGCGATCACGTCGACCACCTGCAGCAGCTCCATCATGGCGGCCACGTAGCGCAGGAACACCACCAGGCTGACCGCCACCAGCGCGGCCGCGACCACCACCGCGCGGGACACCGCCGGGCCGCTGCGGCCGTGGCTGAGCACCAGCGCGGTGACCGAGTAGGCGAACGCGGCCAGCAGGGTGCCGAACGCCACCCGGGTGATCCCGGACCGGACGAACGTCCTGATCACCCGGGGCGACAGCTGCGAGCTGGCCAGCTGCAGGGCGACCAGGGTGAGGGTGAACACCACGCCGAGGAAGGTCAAGGTGGCGGCGGAGATGTTCTCCAGGAAGCCGCTGCCCCAGGACGCGTCGGCCGGCAGCCCGCCCAGCGAGTGCCACAGGCCGTTGCCCGCGGCGGTCAGCACCGCCAGCCCGGTGCCGAGGACCAGCAGGACGGCCGGGATCACCCAGAACCGTTCCCGTACCCACTCCACCGCCCAGCGGCGCCGGTAGCTGGCCGAGGACACGGCGGGCTCGGCCAGCACCGGCGTGCCCGGGCCGCGCTGGTCAGCCGTCCGCATGCCGATCCCCCCGGGACACGGCACCGCCCGGGCGCCGCCTGAAGTAACTGAATGTACTGGCAAAATCACGTCAGGTAGTTCCCGGTTCCCCGCGGGCCGAACCGCCGCCGCCGGCCCCGCAGGTGCGGGTTCGTCCCGGTTAAGCCGGGTAGCCTGGCTGGCATTCGGGGAACGGGGTCAGGCGGAGGGCGGGAAGCGATGGCGGAGTTCGCCTACACGAGGGCACTGCAGGCGCTGGCCGGCCACGCCTCGGTGGACGTGGACCGGCTGCTGGCGGCGTCCTGCACGCCCGCCTGGGACCCGGTCGTCTACCTGGCCGACTTCGCCCGCGAGACGCTGCTGCCGCTCAGCGCCGGGGCACCGGAGGAGCCGGTCGCGGGCACGGCCGGCGGCGCCACGTTCACCACCGGCGAGCCGTCGCTGGTGCAGCGCCGCGGGCACGTGCGGGTCTGGGTGCCGGTGACCGAGCAGACCGCCCGCATCGGGGTGCTGGCCGTCTCGGTGGCCGAGGCCGACGCCGACACGGTCCGGCAGGCGCAGCTCCTCGGGGTGTTCGCCGGCCTCGTGGTGGCGGCGAAGATGCGGGTCAGCGACGCCCCCAAGGTGCGGCGGCAGGGACGGCGGATGTCGCTGGCCGCCTCCATGCAGTGGGACACGCTGCCGCCGTGGACGCTCCGGGTGCCCGGCGCGATGGCGGCCGGCATCCTCGAGCCCGCCTACGACGTGGCCGGCGACACCTTCGACTACGCCGTCGACGGCGGCCGCATCAGCTTCGCGATCATCGACGGGATGGGGCACGGGATCGCCACCACCGTGCTGACCGGCCTGGCGGTCGGCGCCTACCGGCACGCGCGGCGGGCCGGCGCGGCCCTGCCGCAGATCCACGCCGCCATCGACAGCGCCCTGGCCAGCCGGTATGACGACATGTCGTTCGCCACCGGCATCATCGGCACGCTCGACGTGCCCACCGGGCACCTGGAGTGGACCTGCGCCGGCCACCCGCCGCCGCTGCTGCTGCGCGGCCACGGCACCGCCGAGATCGAGACCACGCCGACCATCCCGTTCGGCCTGGGGGCGGGCACCCCCGGCGTCCACGCGCTCGACCTCAAGCCGGACGACGTGGTGCTGTTCTACACCGACGGGGTGACTGAGGCGCACACCGCCAACCACGAGCTGTTCGGCCTCGACCGGCTGACCGACCTGCTGGTCCGCGAGGCGGCGGGCGAGCAGCAGGCGGAGGAGCTGCTGCGCCGGATGGTCCGCGCCATCCTCGACCACCAGCACGGCGACCTGCGGGACGACGCCACCATGCTGATGCTGCGCTGGGACGGCGCCTGACCGGAGCCGGGCCGGAACGAAATAGCGGGGCCCCGGATCGGGTTACAAGGATGTGCGCAGCGCATCCGCTGCAGGCACCCATTTCGACACTGGGAGCGCATCATGACGACCGAGAAGGCAATCCTGGCCGGCGGCTGCTTCTGGGGGGTGCAGGACCTCGTCCGCAAGCTTCCTGGCGTGATCTCGACCCGGGTCGGCTACACCGGCGGCGACGTGCCCAACGCGACCTACCGCCACCACGGCACCCACGCCGAGGCGCTGGAGATCCTGTTCGACCCGAGCCAGACCTCCTACCGGAACCTGCTGGAGTTCTTCTTCCAGATCCACGACCCGACCACCAGGAACCGCCAGGGCAACGACATCGGCACCAGCTACCGCTCGGCGATCTTCTACACCGATGACGCCCAGAAGCAGGTCGCCGAGGACACCATCGCCGACGTGAACGCCTCCGGCCTGTGGCCGGGCAAGGTAGTCACCGAGGTAAGCCCGGCCGGGCCGTTCTGGGAGGCCGAGCCGGAGCACCAGGACTACCTGGTGAATTACCCCAACGGCTACACCTGCCACTACATCCGCCCCGGCTGGAAGCTGCCGCACCGCGCGGACAAGGTCACGTCCTAACCGCCGCCCCGCGTCCCGCCCGCTGGCCATCGCCGGCGGGCGGTCCCGTTACAGGAGCGACCGGAACTCGGCGTTCAGCCGGGCCGCGGCGTCGCCCAGCGCCCCGGCCCGGGCCCGGCCGCCAGCAGCGAGCGGGACGCCGACGGCATCACCCGCTCCGGGCAGGCCGCGAACGTCGCGGCCACGTCGGCCGGGGAGGCACCCTGGGCCCCGATCCCGGGGGCCAGCAGCAACCCGTTAGCGCCGGCCAGGTCGAGCGGCGGGTCGTTGGGCACCGGGCCGACGACTGCCCCGAGCGGGCCCAGCCGCCCGGGCGCGAGCCGGGCGTTGACCGCGCCGACGCCGGCCAGCAGCTCCTGCTCTACCGTCACGCCAGGCCTGGAGACGGCCGCCTGCACCGCCCGCCCCTCGGGGTTGGACGAGCGGACCACCACCAGCACGCACGCACCGGCCTCGTCCGCCCGCCGGGTGAACGCGCTCATCGCGCTCAGGCCCAGGTAGGGGTGCACGGTGACCGCGTCCGCCCTGATGGCCGCGTCCTCGCCCAGGTAGGCGGCCGCGTAGGCGTCGTTGGTGGACCCGACGTCGCCCCGCTTCAGGTCGAGGATCACCAGCAGCCCGGCCGCGCGGGCCTCGGCCGCCAGCCGGGCCAGCGCCCGGATGCCGCGCCAGCCGTGCCGCTCGTAGAACGCGGACTGCGGCTTGACCAGCCCGACCGTCCCGGCCGCGGCCGCCAGCACGATGTCGGTGAACCGCTCCAGCCCGTCGGCGTCGTCGGTCAGCCCCCAGGCGCTGAGGACCGCGGCGTGCGGGTCGGCGCCCAGGACGAGGGGCCCGTACTTGGCGCGGGCGGCCGCGAACCGGTCGGCGAAGGACCCGGCCGTCACGCGGGTGCCCCGCGGCCCGCCGGGATGACCCCCGTCATTACTCGGTTGCTCATGCGCTGCCTTCCCCTGCTGACCGAGGCCTACAGTACCGCCGGATGACTGATGCTGGCAGGCGCGCGCTTCCCGACGATGGCTGCCATGAGAACACGACTCGCCGTCGCCGGCCTGCCCGGGTGGCGGCGCTTCCCCCCGAACCTGTTCGCGATCCCCTTCGGGCTGGCCGGCCTGTCCGAGTGCTGGCACGCGGCCGCGCTGGTGCTGCGGCTGCCGGCCGCGGTATCCACCGCGATCGCCGCCGTCGCCGCCCTGGCCTGGGTCACGCTGCTGGCCGGCTACGCCGGGCAGGGGCTGAGCAGCGCCCTCGCCGACTTCCGGAGCAAGACGCTCTCGCCGTTCGTCGCGCTCGCCCCCATGACGGGGATGCTGCTGGCGGCGGCACTGTCGCCGTACGCGCTCACCGCCGGGCGGGTGCTGGTGGCGGTGTTCCTGGCCGCCACCCTGCTGCTGGGCGGCCTGCTGACCGGCGAGTGGGTGCTCGGCCCCCTCGACCACGAGTCGGCGCACCCCGGCTACTTCCTGCCGACCGTGGCGGGCGGCCTGGTCGGTGCGTTCTGCGCCGCCCAGGTGCAGCTGACCGCGCTCGGCGCCGCCAGCTTCGGCGTCGGGATGCTGTGCTGGCTGATGATCGGCTCCACGGTCCTCGGCCGGCTCTTCTTCCACCGGGCGCTGCCGCCGGCGCTGGTGCCGACGCTGGCGATCGAGGTTGCCCCGCCGGCCGTGGCCGGGATCGCGTACTTCGCGCTGGCCGGCGGCCGCACCGACTGGCCCGCCCGCGCGCTCGCGGGGTACGCGGTGCTGATGATCGTGGTCCAGGTCCGGCTGTTCCCCCGGTTCCGGGCGCTGCGGTTTTCGGCCGCCTTCTGGGCGTTCGCCTTCTCCTGGGCCGCCGTCGCGACTGACGCGCTCGACTGGATCGCCCTGCGCCGGCCGTCCGGCGCGGCGGCCTGGGCAACGCTGATCCTCACCGTGATCACCGCGTTCATCGGGTACATCGCGCTCCGGACGGTGCTGCTGGTCGTGCGCGGCGAGCTGCTGCCGCCCCGCGCGCGGCGGCTGGAAGCCACCCCGGTCGTCCCGAACGAAAGCGCGGTCCCCGTCCCCGCTAGCCTGGCAGGGCAGGGCGATGAGCACCCCTTTGGCTGAGCGCGTCGCGCAGCGCCGCCCGCGAGCCGATGCCGAGCTTGGGGAAGACCCGGTACAGGTGGGCGCTGACCGTCCGGGGCGACATGCGCAGCCGGGCGGCGATCTGCTTGTTGCTGAGCCCGGCGGCCGCCAGCTCCGCTACCTGCAGCTCCTGCGCGGTCAGCTGGCCGGCCTGGCTCCGCGTCCCGCTGCCTGGTGGGCGCGGTGGCGGCCAGCTCGGCGGCAGCCCGCTGCGCCCAGGCGACCGCGCCCAGCCGCTCGAACGCGGCCAGTGCGGCCTGCAGCTGCGGTCGCGCCCGGGTTACCTGGCGCGACCGGCGCAGCCGCTCCCCGTACAGCAGCCGCACCCGGGCGGCGTCGAACGGCCACCACTGCGCCCCCGGGCCCGCCAGCGCGGCCTCGAACAGCTCGGCCGCTAGGCCGTCGGCGGCCGCCAGCGCCAGCACGGCGCCAGCCAGCAGCGCCTTCCGCGCCTCCAGGGCGCGCACGGCGGCCTCGAGGGGGGCGTCGTCGCCGGCGGCCGCGCACGGCGGCGTCATCTCCAGGCGGGATAGGGTCATCGCGGTCTCCTTGTCCGGGGGCACGCTCCCAGGAAAGCGGCCGGGCGGGTCCCCGCGCAGTGGTCAAATGACGACACCTGCCGGCCGCGCGGCGACGACACCCGGCCGCCGGGAGCCGGGGACCCTGCCAATACCCTGTCCGCATGTGGCCGAGCGGGCAGTCAGCGCACTGGGTCGGCCGCGCGCACGAGCTTTCGCTGCTTAACGCCGCCGCCGAAGACCTCCGCCGGGGCATCGGGTCGGTCTTCTGGGTCGAGGGCGAGCCCGGTATCGGCAAGTCTTCGCTGGTGAGCCGGGCCCTGGCCGCGAGCGAGCCGGCAGCTGACATCAGCTGGGCGATGGCGGACCAGCTGGCCGAGCGGCTGCCGCTCGGCGTCATGCTGGACTGCCTGCGGGTGCGGCCGGGGTCACCCGATCCGCGGCGGGCGCACGCGGCCGACCTGCTGCGCAAGCGGGCGCTGAGCCCGCTGGCGGACGGCGACAGCGCCGCGACCGGCGTGGAGATCCTGGTCACGCTGGTGGACGAGCTGTGCGCGGCCGCGCCCACGGTGCTGGTCGTCGACGACCTGCAGTGGGCGGACGAGGCGTCCCTGATCGTCTGGCACCAGCTGGCCGCCTCGGTCGGCCAGCTCCGGCTGCTGCTGATCGGGACCTGCCGGCCAGCACCCCGCCGACCGGAGGTAACGCAGGTCCGGGCGGCGGTCGGGCGCCGCGGCGGTACCGTGATCACGCTGGCGCCGCTGCCGGACGCGGACGTGGCCAGCCTGGCGACCGCGATGACCGGCGCCCCGCCCGGGAGCGGCCTGCGCCGGCTGACGGACCAGGCCGCGGGCAACCCGCTGTACGTCCGGGAGCTCATCGACGCCCTGCTGCGCGAGCGGGCGCTGCGGGTCGGGCCGGTGGCCGAGGCGGTGCTGGCCGGGGAGCAGCTGCCGGTTTCCCTGGCCGGGGTGCTGACCGACCGGCTCAACTCGGTATCGCCCGCGACGGCCGAACTGCTGCGCGGCGCCGCGCTGCTCGGCGGCCGGTTCTCGGCTGCCGACCTGTCGGTAGCGCTCGGCCAGCCGGTGTCTGGCCTGGCGGCCGGCCTGCAGGAGGCGCTGGCGGCCGGCATCCTGGCCGGCTCGGGCACCGAGCTGGTGTTCCGGCACTCGCTGCTCCGCCAGGCCCTGTATGAGAACACGCCGCTGGCGCTGCGCACGGCACTGCACGCCGAGGCCGCCCGGGCGCTCGCGGCGGGCGGCGCGGACGTGCTCAGCGTCGCCCAGCAGCTGTCAGCGGCAGGGGGGCCAGGCGGGCTGGGCGGCGGCTGGGCCCGGGAGTGGCTGATCGGGGCCGCGCCCGCGCTGGCGACCCGGGCGCCGCAGGTGGCGGCGGAGCTGCTGCAGCGCGAACTGGACCAGACCCCGACCGGCGACGAAGCCTGGGGCAGTCTGATGGTCGGGCTGCTGCGGGCGCTCCTGGCGGTCAGCTCCTTCGCCGAGGTCACCCGCCGGGCCCGCTGGGCGCTGACGGTGCTGACCGACCCCGCCCGGCGCGGCGAGAGCTACTGGATGCTCGCCCACGCCCAGGTCAGCGCGGGCAGCGGCAACGACGCGATCGCCACCATCCGGCAGGCGCTGGCACCGGGCGACCTGCCCGGCGTGTGGCCGGGGCGCCTGCTGGCGATGCTGGCCCTGCTGGAACGGCCCCTGACCAGGTTCGAGGTGGCCGACGCGACCGCCCGCCGGGCGCTGGCCGCCGCCGAGCAAGCCGGCGACCAGTTCGCGGCCGCCCACGCCCTGCACGACTTGTGGCTGACCCGCTCGATCGAGCGGGATCACGTCGCCGCGCTCGAGTACATCGACCAGGCGGTCCGGGTGCTCGGCGACGACCCGGCGCACGGAGACCTGCGCGCGGTCGCCCTGGACGCCCGCACGTTCACGCTGCAGAACCTCGACCAGTGGCCGCAGGCCGAGCTGGCCTTGCGGCAGGCCCGCGAGTTCGCCCAGCGGACCGGCCGCCCTGACCGCGCGACCTGGGCCAGCGCGGCGGTGCTGCGGTACTGGCTCGCCCAGTGGGACGACGCCCTGGCCGAGCTCGGCTCGGACACCGTTGACTCTCCCGGGTCGATGCTCTCCTTCCTGCGGGACCGCTGGTCAGCGTTGCTGACTCACGGGGTGACCGCGCTGATCGCGGTGCACCGGGACCAGCGCACCCTGGCCGACGAGCACCTGCGCCTGGGGCTGGCCCTCCCGATCGAGAACATCACCGACCGGGAGAACCAGGACTTCCTGGTCGCCGCGCACTCGCTCGCGCTGGAGCAGCGGGGGGACACCCGCCAGGCGGCGGCCCGGCTGGCGGCGTCGCTGCTGCCGCGCCGCGACCGGGAGATGACCCTCACCCACCAGTGGCTGCCCGACCTGGTCCGGCTGGCGCTGGCGGCCGGGGACCCGGGGCTGGCGCGGGAGGCGGCCGGGGCGTGCCAGGCGGAGGCCGCCGCCGAGACCCGGCCGGCCCGGGCGGCGGCCGCCAGCCTCCGCTGCCGCGGTCTGCTGGACACCGACCCGGGTCCGCTGCGGGACGCCGCGGCCCACTACCGCACGGTGGGGCCGGCCGTCGAGCTGCCGGGCGCCTGCGAGGACCTCGCCGTCGCGCTGGCCGAGCGCGGCGAGCACGAAGAGGCCCGGGCGGCACTGAACGAGGCGGTGCGCCTCTACGAGAGCCGGCAGGCGCAGTGGGACGTCCGCCGGGCCGAGAGCCGGCTGCGAAGCCACGGGATCAGGCGCGGCCCCCGCCGCCCGCCCGGCCCCCGCCCGGCATCCGGCTGGGCGGCCCTCACCCCGACCGAGGTCAAGGTGGCCGCCCTGGTGGCCCGGGGTGACTCCACCCCGGATATCGCCCGCAGCCTGTTCCTGTCCCGGCGGACCGTGCAGACCTACATCTCCCGCATCCTCGCCAAGCTCGACGCCCGCAGCCGGGTCGAGATCGTGGCCGAGGCCCTGCGCAACGGCGTCTGCGCCTAGCCGGAACGCGCGGGCGGTCGGATGACCGATGCTAGCTGGCCGCCGCCCGGCCAGTCTCAGCAGTGGCGGGACCGTCTCCCGCCCGAGCGTCAGGAGACCGGGAATGACGGAAGTGAACATGACCGACCCCGATTTCGTGGTGGTGGGCGGCGGGGCCGCCGGCTGCATCATGATCGCCGAGAAGGCGGCCAGCATGCTGGCCGCCGCCTGAGGGGGCAGACGGTGGGCGAGCACGCCAGCACGACCGCGTTCTGCGACCCGGCCAGCCAGCCGGTCCTCTCCTTTCTCGGCTCCCCGGAGCGGCTGCTGGTCGACGGGCAGCGCACCGGAGGTGAGTTCGCGGTGCTCGAGGCGGTGGCCGAGCGCGGCCACAGCGCGCCCCGGCACCGGCACCGGCGGGCCACCGAGTCCTTCATCGTGCTCGATGGTGAGCTGCTTATCGAGGCCGGCGGCCAGCGGCACGTCGCCGGGCCCGGGAGCGTGGCCGTGCTGCCCCGCGACCAGGTGCACACCTTCCTGGTCGTCAGCGCCGCCGCCCGGTACCTGACACTGCACACCCCGGCCGGCTTCGAGGCGTTCGTCCGGGACGTCAGCGACCTGGCGGCGGGCGGCGCGCCCGGCCGCCAGGCACTAGCTCAGCTGGCGGCCGGGCACGGCATCGAGATCACCGGCCCCGGCCTGACCCTGGGCGACGCATCATGACCAGCGCGCGGCGCCGGGCCCGGCGCCCACGAAGCGGCGGCCAGCGGGCCGAAGAACTGTTCGACCGCATCTATCCCCGGCTAGCGGGCTGCCCGCCCCGCCCGCTCGTGGACCAGCCCGTAGCCGATCGCCTGGGCGACGGTCAGTACCCGGTGGTTGCGGGCGTCCGCGCGGATCTCCTCGGCGTCCCGGCCGGTCGCCTCGGCCAGCCGGTAGAACAGCGAGTCGGTCATCCGGCTGGCCAGCTCCTCGCGGGCGGTCACCGCGGTGAGGGTGCCGCCGAACCGCAGCGTGGGCTCGGACAGGGTGAACGAGGCGTTGGGGTAGGCCAGGCGGCGCGGGCAGGAGGCGAGCAGGCCGAGGGCGGGGCCGCCGTTCTCGCCGCCGGCGTACGCCTGGACCTCGGCCCGCAGCGTGTCGAGCACCCCCATCAGGGTGAGCACGGCGGGCAGCTCGGCCCGCAGGTTCTGCAGCTCCAGGCGGACCGGGCCGCTGCCCTCGGCGTCGAGGGTGAGCAGCTGCGCCGACAGCCGGGTGGCGGCCGCGTCGTCGAAGTACCCCGACGCGAGCACGATGCGCTTGGCGAGCAGCCGCTCGGTCAGCCCGTCCGGCTGCCCGGCCGGCGGGTCGAGCCAGACCCGGGACGGCGGCACCGGGCCCGGGTCTGGCACCCCCGGGGTCCACGGTGACGGCGGGCGGCCGGGACCCGGGCCGCCGGGCCGCGGCTGGCCCGGCCAGGGGATGTCCGGGCCGCCGGGGTCGTGACGGCCGGCCGCGCGTCGCTCATCCATGCAGGCTCCAGTTGATCTCGCCGCCGATAGCGGCCGCGTAGCGTTCCAGCGTGGAGGCGCGGGCGTCGGTCGCGCCGGACTCCAGCCGCGCCACCGCCGACTGGGAGGTGCCCATCCGGGCGGCCACCTCGGTCTGCGACAGCCCGGCCGCCAGGCGCTGCCCGACCAGGCCGCGGACCAGGCCGGCCCGCCGCTCCGCCATCCGGCGCAGCGCCATCTCCCGGAACCCGGGCAGCAGCGGAAGCTCCTCGTCCATAGCGAAGAGGGTATCTCAAATATGAGATACCCTCGTCGGCTGTCAGCTCCCTAGGAGCCTGCGCCGTAGGCGGCGGCGATCTCCCGCGAGCCGCCCCAGCGGCTGTAGGTGGGCGACTGCGGCCAGCCGTCGGGTGAGTCCTGCCACTCCTCCTGCCGCCCGTACGGCAGCAGGTCGATCAGCGCGAAGGAGTGGCTGAGCTGCTCGGTCCCGCGGCCGCTGGTGTGCCAGGTGCGGTACACGGTCTCGCCGTCGCGCAGGAACACGTTCACCGCGAAGCCCCCGCCGGGCGGCGCGCCGACGTCCGCCCCGAACGGGCTGCCGGCGGTCGAGTACCAGGTCATCTTGTTGCCCACCCGCCGCTTGTAGGCGAGCGCCTGGTCGATCGGGCCCTGGGTGACGATGACGAACCGGGCGTCCCAGTTGTCGAGGAACTCCAGCCGGGTGTACTGCGAGGTGAACCCGGTGCAGCCGGGGCACTGCCATTCCTCGCCCTCGAACCACATGTGGTTGTACACGATCAGCTGGGACTTGCCCTCGAAGACGTCGGCCAGCCGGGCCGGCCCGTGCTCGCCTTCCAGCACGTAGTCCGGCATCCGTACCATCGGCAGGCGGCGGCGCTGCGCCGCGATCGCGTCCAGCTCCCTGGTCGCGGCCTTCTCCCGGGCGCGCAGCGCGTCCAGCTCACGCTGCCAGCTGGCGGCGTCGACGACGGGCGGTAGCGCGGTGTCAGCCATGGGGCCTCCTCACTGGTGTCCTGGTAATGCTCGCACCAGTAGGACGCCGCCGGCCCGGCAAAGTCATCGGCCGGTTGACCACGGGAACCGGGCCGGCGACAGTCATTGGGTGGACGCCGACGTCATCGCCAGCATTGAGACGTTCCCGCTGCGCATACCGTTCCTGCCCGGCGGGCGCCCGCCGGGCGGCGGGGCGGCGGTGGACTCGCTGCTGGTGCGGGTGACCACCGCGGCCGGGCTGCACCGGCTGGGGCGAGGCGCTCGGCTTCGAGATGACCCCGGCCGCCTGCCGGGCGGTGCTGGACGTGATCGCGCCGCTGTGCGCGGGCCAGGACGCGACCCGGATCCCCGCCCTGATGCGCACCCTGGCCCGGCGGCTGCACGTGCTCGGCCGGAGCGGGGCGCTGGTGCACGCCCTGTCGGCGCTCGACATCGCCCTGTGGGACATCGCGGGCAAGGTCGCGGGCCTGCCGCTGCACCGGCTGCTCGGCGGCGGCGCGGCCGAGCTGCCCTGCTACGCCAGCCTGGACGGCTGCGGCGACCCGGCGCTGGTCCGGGCGGCGGTACGGGACGCCCTGGCGGCCGGGTTCGGCGCGGTGAAGCTGCACGAGCGCGACGTGGCGGTGGTGCGCGCCGCCCGGGCCGAGGCCGGGCCCGACGCCGGGCTGATGCTCGACGTCAACTGCGCGTGGTCGCTGGCCGAGGCCAGGCAGCGGGCGGCGGAGCTGGCGGGCACCCGGCTGGCGTGGCTGGAGGAGCCGCTGTGGCCGCCGGAGAACTACCACGGCCTGGCCCGGCTGCGCGCGTCCTGCGGCATCCCGCTCGCGGCCGGGGAGAACGTCTCCACCCTGCTCGACTTCGACCGGCTGATGGGCGACGGCGCGGTCGACGTGGTGCAGCCCAGCCCGGCCAAGATGGGCGGCGTCACCGAGCTGGCCAAGGTATTCGCGGTCGCCGCGGTCCGCAACGTGACCGTCTGCCCGCACACCTTCTACCACGGGCCCGGCCTGCTGGCGGCGGCGCACGCGGCGGCCGCGCTGGGGCCGCCGGGCACGATGATCGAGTGGCGGCACGCCGCCCTGGAAGCCCGGCCCTACGGGACCGCGCTCAGCCCGGCGGCGGCCGGCTCCGGCTGCCGTCCGGCCCGGGGCTCGGCCTCGACCCCGACCCGGCGGTGCTGCGCGCCTACCGGGTCACGGACTGAGCGGGTCGCCGCGCGCACCCGTTAAGATAATCCCGTGCAGCACGCGATCCAGACCACGGCGCCGGACACCTCCGGCCCCCGGCTGCTGCCTTAGCTCAATCCGCCAGCCCACCGGAGTCAGTCTCCGGGACCGGGCACCGTCGCGGGCTGGCTCCCCTGGGCGCTCACCAGGGAGACTCACTGTGAACGATCACCGCGACATCAACCGTGACCTGCGGGTCTTCGCGACCGACCCGCTCGCCGGGGCAGGGCTGCCGCTGTGGCTGCCCGACGGCGCCGTCATCCGCGACGAACTGCAGGCACTGGCCAGGGAACTGGCCCGGGCCGACGGCTGCCAGGGCGTCTACTCGCCCGTGCTCGGCAAGCGCGCCCTGTACGAGCGGTCCGGGCACTGGGCCAAGTTCAGCGACGACATGTTCCCGCCGATGAGCGTCGGCGGCGACGAGCTGGTGCTGCGGCCCGCCAACTGCCCGCACCACGCGCTGATCTACGCGGCCGCCCAGCACTCCTACCGGGAGCTGCCGGTCCGGCTCAACGAGCTGGCCGCGATGTTCCGCGCGGAGCGCTCCGGGGTGCTGTCCGGGCTCAGCCGGGTGCGGCAGATCAACCTGGACGACACCCACGTGTTCTGCCGGCCCGACCAGGTCGCGGCCGAGGCCGCCCGCGGCCTGCGGGCGGCGCTGCGCGCCCAGCAGGTCCTCGGCCTGCCAGTGGACTACGTGCGGCTCTCGCTGCGCGACGACAGCCCCGCCTACCTGGGCAGTGCCGGCCAGTGGGCGGACGGCGAGTCCGCCCTGCGGGAGGCCGCCGCGGCGGCGGGCCTGGCCGGGCACGGGCTGAGCCTGGTCGACGCGCCGGGCGAGGCCGCGTTCTACGGGCCCAAGCTTGACCTGCAGGTCCGCGACGGGCGCGGGCAGGAGGAGACCATCGCCACCGTGCAGGTCGACTTCAACCAGCCCGAGCGGTTCGGCCTCGGCTACACCGCCGCCGACGGCTCGCGGCAGCCGGTGGTGATGATCCACCGCGGGACCGTCGGGTCGATGGAACGGGTGGTCGCGGCGCTGCTCGAGCGCTACTCGGGACGGCTGCCGCTGTGGCTGGCACCAGTGCAGGTGTGCCTGCTGCCGGTTGGCCAGGCCCAGGACGAGGCGGCCCGCCGCCTGGCCGACGCGCTGCTCGCGGCCGGGCTGCGGCCGCGGCTCGCACCCGAGGGGTCGCTCGGCGCGCGGGTCAGGGAAAGCAGGCAGCGGCGGGACCACCTGATCGCGGTCATCGGCGAGAGCGAGGCGGCGGCCGGCACCGTCGCGGTGACCGACGTGGGCAGCGGGTTCCGCGGGGCGGTGAGCGAGGATGCCTTCGTCCAGCTCGTCGCGGACGCCTACCGGGGGAGGTACCCGCAGGTCCGCTGGCCCCGGTGACTGCCCGCCGTCACTGCCGGTTCATCGGGCCGTTGTTGGCGACGATGGCCGCGACCGGGGGGATGACCAGCGCGACGGCGGACATGATCACCGCCGCCAGGATCGAGAAGCGCCAGATCACCATCCAGGCCAGCACGATCAGCAGCAGGCAGATGCCCATCATGACGAAGTACGCCCGCCGCCGGGGACGCTGCCTGAGTTCCCCTAGGGCCCGGCGCGAGTCCTCGTCCGTCATCGCCTCGCCTTCTTCCCTGCTCACGCAAAGCCGTACCCGCACTGGGACGCGTCAGTCATCCAGGGCGAAGGTGAACATCTTGTCCGCCTCGATGCGCGCCCCCACCGCGTCCAGCTCGTCAAGCCAGGTCTCGAACTGCGGGCCCTGCAGCGGCAGGTAGTGGTCGAGCATCGCCTGCCGCAGCTCGGCGCCGTCCGGCGACGCCAGGTCGAACAGCTCCGCCCGCCCGTGCACGGTGACCGCCAGTTCCTCGCCCGGCAGGTGGGTGGCGCTGACGGCGGGCCGCGCGGCCAGGTGCCGCATGCGGACCGAGTTACGGGCCGAGGAGAAGTAGACCGACCCGTGCAGCAGGTAGCCGTCAACCGGCCCGGCCAGCGGCCGGCCGTCGGCGGTGACCGTGGCCACCGTCAGCAGCCGCATGCCCTGCAGCCGCTCGCACAGCCGGGCCGCGCTCAGCCGGCGCTCTTCGCTGAGGATGCCGCGCAGGTGCCCCCCGGCCCCGGCGGCGCTCCGGTCGAGCAGGAGCTGCAGGCGATCGATTTCTTCCGGAGTCTCTCGCACCCGCCGATTAGAGCACACGGGGCCGACATTCCCGGTCCGGCCAGGGCGAGCCGTCAGGCCCCGCGGTCAGGGGAGGGCAGTGCGGCTGACCACGACCAGGTAGCGGCAGCCTTCGGCGGCCTCGTTGCGGAACTCGCGCGGCCGCGGCTCGCCCAGCACGAACGTGTCACCCGGCCGCAGCACGTGCACGTCGTCCCCGTCCGCCAGGGTGAGCTGGCCGGCCAGCACCCAGACAAGCTGGGCGATGAACGCGTAGGCGCCGGCCGGGTAGGGAACCCGCGCGCCCGCCGGCAGCAGCACCTCGGTCACCGCGGCCGGGAACCCGGGAGTGGACACCTGGCGGCGCCGGTAGCCGGTCTCCGGGTCGCGCCACTCGGGCGTGTCCGCCGCGCGGCGGACCACCCCGCCTGCCTGCCGGATGCCGTGGTCCGGTTCGCCGGGCGGCGCCGTCCGGGGCGGCGCGTCCCCGGACGGCGCCGCTTCAAGCAGCTCGGCGATGCTGAGCTCGAGGGCGGCCGACAGCCTGCCAAGCAGCGTCGCGGTCGGGCTGCTCTCGCCCCGCTCGATCTTGCTGATCATCGCCCGGGACACGGCCGACGCGGCGGCCAGCCGGTCCAGCGACCAGCCCCGCGCACGGCGCAGCGCCCGCAGCCGTTCCCCGAACGCCGCCGATGAATCTACTATAGTAGACATGTCTCCACTATATAAGATCCGGCTGGCCGCGCCCGACGACGCGGAGCCGCTGCGGGCGATCCGCAACGACGTGATCGAGCACTCGACCGCCATGTGGACCACCCGGCTGCTGACCCCAGGCGACGGCCGGTCCTGGCTGGAGGACAACATCGCGCGCCGTTCGGCCTACGTGGCCGAGGCGTCCGGCCAGGTGATCGGCTACGCCAGCTGGTCACCCTGGCGCGCCAAGGACGGCTACCGGCACACCGTGGAGGACTCCGTGTACCTGGTCAGCGGGCACCAGGGGCACGGGGTAGGGACCGAGCTGCTGCGCACGCTGATCGCGGCCGCCCGCGAGTCCGGCGCGCACGTGATGATGGCCAGCATCGAAGCGTCCAACAACCGCTCGGTCGTCCTCCACCAGCGGCTCGGCTTCCAGGTAGTCGGCACCGCCCGCGAGGTCGGCACCAAGTTCGGCCGCTGGCTCGACCTCACCATGATGAGCCTGCACCTGTAGCGTCCGGCCGCCCCCTCTCCTGGCGCGGGTTGACGCTCAGCCCGGCCGACTCGGTCGGCCACCGTTTGGGCGCCCGAGCGCTTCTTGCTGTTATCAGGATGAGGGCGCGCGGACGGGAAGAACGTGGATGCTCCTGCACACGATGGTGTGCAGGAGCATCCACGTTGCGAGCCGCGAGTACGCTGCCGGTCCGCGAGTCCTTGGGGGGCTCGAGTGCGTTGGGTGCCTGAGTTGCCGCGGGCCTTGAGGTTGCCCCCGCAGTCCGGACACCTGACCTGAGTTCGCGCGCTGAGGCCCTCGAGTGCTCTGAGGCCCTTGAGGATTACGTGGCCCTGGGGATGACGCCGCCTTGCGGGCTACGCAGCCTTTCCCGTCGCTTCTTGCTGTTATCTCGGGCGAAGCCCGAGGGCGGCGCGGCGTTGGATGCTGGCCAACCCCTGGCGCACCGTGCGCCGCACGGCGGCGGGCCCGCGAAGGCTCATGGAAACTTTTCGGGGCTATGGCACCTGTTAATTACCACGCGGACAAAAGTTTCCACGCCGACGACTCTGCGTCCGGACACGCGGGCACCGCCCGTCACCTGGTTAGCGTGAGGCTCAGATTTCCCGGTCAGGCGCCACGTTGCCCAGCCTGCCGGCGGGCGCTTGGAGCTGCCGGCGGGCCCTCGCGCGGGATGGCGGGGGCTGGCGGGGGCTGGCGGGGGTTGGCGGGCAGGGTTACCCCGCGCGCTAACCGGACACCCCGCGCTTCTTGCTGTTATCAGAGGGGTGACGGCGCGGGCGGCCGGGACGCGACGTGAACGGGCCGGGGACGAGGGCGTGGCCGGGTGGGTCAGCCGCACCCGTTCGGGCTAGTCGGTGCCTGACTCCATGGCGGCGCGGTCCAGCAGCTCGTCGTCGGGGGCCTGGCTGCCACCGGACGCGATCGCCTCGGCCCCGCCGGTCGGCATCGCGCCGATCAGCTCGGCGGGCGACGACGTGGCGGTGCTGCCCGCGCCGATCAGGGCGGCGTGGCCGCCGCCGAACATGCCCAGGCCCGCGTACTGCTCCAGCTTGGCGCGGGAGTCGGCGATGTCCAGGTTGCGCATGGTGAGCTGGCCGATCCGGTCCGCTGGCCCGAACGCGGCGTCCTCCACCCGCTCCATCGACAGCTTGTCCGGGTGGTAGCTGAACCCGGACCCGGACGTGTCGAGCACCGAGTAGTCCTCGCCCCGCCGCAGCCGCAGGGTCACGTTGCCGCTCACCGCGGTGCCCACCCAGCGCTGCAGCGACTCGCGGATCATCAGCGCCTGCGGGTCGAGCCAGCGCCCCTCGTACAGCAGCCGGCCAAGCTTGCGGCCCTCGCTGTGGTAAGCGGCGATCGAGTCCTCGTTGTGGATCGCGCAGACCAGCCGCTCGTAGGCGGCGTGCAGCAGCGCCATGCCGGGCGCCTCGTAGATGCCGCGCGACTTGGCCTCGATGATCCGGTTCTCGATCTGGTCGGACATGCCCAGGCCGTGCCGCCCGCCGACCGCGTTCGCCTCGAGCACCAGGGCCACCGCGTCGGCGAACTCCTTGCCGTTGATGGCGACCGGGCGGCCCTGCTCGAAGGTGACCGTGACGTCCTCGGACGGGATCTCGACCGACGGGTCCCAGAACCGGACGCCCATGATCGGCTCGACCAGCTCGACGCTGGCGTCCAGGTGCTCGAGCTGCTTCGCCTCGTGGGTAGCGCCCCAGATGTTCGCGTCGGTCGAGTACGCCTTCTCCTTGCTGGCCCGGTACGGCAGCCCGCGGTCGGCCAGCCACTGGGACATCTCCGCCCGGCCCCCCAGCTCGCTGACGAACGCGGCGTCCAGCCAGGGCTTGTAGACCCGCAGCGAGGGGTTGGCGAGCAGGCCGTAGCGGTAGAACCGCTCGATGTCGTTGCCCTTGTAGGTGGAGCCGTCGCCCCAGATCTGCACGTTGTCCTCGAGCATCGCCCGGACCAGCAGCGTGCCGGTGACCGCGCGGCCAAGCGGCGTGGTGTTGAAGTAGGCGCGCCCGCCGGACCGAATATGGAACGCTCCGCAGGTCAGCGCGGCCAGGCCCTCCTCCACCAGGGCGGCCTTGCAGTCGACCAGGCGGGCGCCCTCGGCCCCGTAGGCGCCGGCCCGGCCGGGCACCGACGCCACGTCGGGCTCGTCGTACTGGCCGAGGTCGGCGGTGTAGGTGTAGGGCACCGCCCCCTTCTCGCGCATCCAGGCGACGGCGACCGACGTGTCCAGGCCGCCGGAGAAGGCGATGCCGACACGTTCACCAACGGGGAGGGAGGCGAGCACCTTAGTCATGACTGCAATTATATGCATGACACTGTATGATCATGCAACCCGGATGAGCGGCCCCGATCGAAGCGCTCCCCCGGCCGAGCCGGTAACCCGGCCGCGCCCTCCCCCCGCTTCTTGCTGTTATCGGTTGGCTTCGACGCCAACCGGCCCCTTCCCCCTTAGGGTTACCTAACTTTTCCGCATTGCCGCAGCTCATTGCATCGTTTATCTGGGGTCGGCTCGATGATAATTTTGTAATGACCGGCGCCGGGCGACAGAGAATTATTCGGATCACAGATGTGTAAACTCAGCGGCACAAGCGTTGCCTGGGATGCACAGGGAGACGAAATGGAAGCGTTCGGCGGCCGGCTGGCTGCGGATCGTCATGGACCGCGTTCCCGTGGGCTGCACTCCTGGCCGGACGCGGTCCGGCGGATCACCAGGCAGCCGCTTCGTCCTTGGCTCAGCGGTCCGCCACCAGGTCATGACGGTTAGTCCAGGTACCTCGAGTCTTTGATTGCGGACCGGCCTTTCCCGGTTCCTTTTCTTATGTCATACGGCGGCTAAAGCCGCTATCACAAAGGCGAGGTGCGAGAAGTGGACGACTTCGACAACGGGCCGTACGCGTTTTCCGCTGGGTACCCGCCCTATGAAACCTACGCCGATACCGAGCGCGACCGGCCGGAGAGTCAGCATCCAGGATCCTGGCAGCCGGATTACCCGCATTACCCGCCGCACCCGCCGCGACCGCCGGCCGGGGGATGGAGCGTCCCGCCCGGCGTCCAGGCCCCGCCCCCGCGCCGCGGCAGTGGTCCCCAGCCCGTCTACCGGCGGGACAGCGGCCCGCAGCCGGCCTACCAGCGGGACGGCGGCCCGCAGGCTGCCTACCAGCGGCGCGGCGGGCCGCCTGAGGACTATCGGGACACCGGGCCCAGGCCTGGTGTCCGGCCCGGCAGCGGCCCCAACCCGGTCTACCGGCGGGACACCGGGCCCAGTCCGGTCTACCGGCGGGACAGCGGGCCGATGGCCGCCGGGCCGTCACGATCCGGCCCCCGGCACCGTCCGGCCGACAGCATGCTGCTGGCGGGACCGCCGCCGGCCCGCGGCCCGCGGCCGGCCGGCCAGGGCCCGGGCAGCCAGGCCACCGGCGAGCAGGCCGCGCTCGGGTCCCTGCTCTCGGTCGGCAAGCGGGTGCCTGGCTGGCTGCCGTACGGCAGCCGGCTGGTCCTGCTCCCGCCCGACCTCGCACTCGACGAGCCGGAAGCGGACCTGCGTGAGCACCGCGACGTCAACGGCGGGTGGCTGCGGCCCGCCGTCTTCGGCGCGATGGACGGGCTGGTCACTAACTCCTCGCTGATCGCCGGGATCGGCGGTGGCGGCGGCGGGGCCGGCATGATCGTGCTGACCGGCATCGCCGGCCTGATCGCGGGCGCGTTCTCCATGGCCACCGGCGAGTACATCTCGGTGAAGTCGCAGAACGAGCTGACCGCGGCGGAGGTCGAGCTCGAACGCAGGCAGCACGCCCGCGACCCGGCAGGCAAGCTGACCAGGCTCACCCAGCTCTTCATCGACAAGGGGGTCTCCCCCAACCTGGCCGAAGCGGTGGTCAGGCAGATCTCGGCCGACCCGGACCGGGCGGTCGCCACCCACGTGCGCGAAGAACTCGGCATCGACCCGGACGACCTGCCCTCCCCGCAGACCGCCGCGGTCGCGTCACTCGCCTCGTTCACCGTGGGTGCGCTGATCCCGCTGGCGCCGTTCCTGATCGGCGTCCCCTCCCTTACCGCGGCCCTGGTACTGGCCGGCGGGGCCGCCTTCGCCGGCGGGGCCGCGGTGGCCCGGCTGGCGGGCCGCTCCCCCTGGCGCGGCGGCCTGCGCCAGCTCGGCGCGGCGTTCCTGGCGACCGTCATGTCCTTCGGCATCGGGCACGTCATCGGCACCCACCTGAGCTAGCGGCACCTGTCCGCTTCCCGTACTGCCCGCACAGAGTCCCCGCTACTTGCTGTTATCCGCCTGGGCGGGAGAGCCGCCAACGCGGTGGATGTTTGGGCACCCCTGGTAACTCCCAAACGTCCACCGCGTTGAGAACGCACACGCAGACAGGCCGCTTCTTGCTGTTATCTCGGCGCCGGGGGCGGCGCGCGGTGACCAGGGAGGCGAGGCTCGGTAGCCGGAGCAGGTAGCACGCCGCACTCACTCCAGTCACATGAAGATCACCGGCACTCCTGGTGGCACGGCCTTTAATCCTGGCACTCGCGTTAAAGCGAGTAACTCTATGCAGGAAATGACACTATTTCCCTTAAAAGGCAAAGCAAGCAATTCTTCCTGTTTTACGCTCAGCACACCTACCTGTAGGCCGCAACTCAGGAGGAATTCCTTGTTCCGCACCCGTGCACGCATTTTCGTGCCACCACTAGTAATAGCCCTGCTAGCCCTTTCGGGCTGCGGCGGAGTAGCCGCCACAGCCGGAAGTACTAGCCCGAACGGGCTACAGAAAACAACGCTCAACGTGGCCGTCGTGCCCGCGGTCGATTCCGCGGGCTTTTTCGTCGCCCTGCATGACGGCCTGTTCAAGCAGCAGGGCCTGACCGTTAACTACTCCCCCGCCGTCAGTAGTGACCAGGTAATCGGCCAGCAGCTAGCTGGAAAGTATGACATTACTGGCGGAAACTACGTCTCTTACATCCAGCATTACGTAGTTGATCATCAGACCCAGCTCGAGATCATCGCCGAGGGATCGGTGATGCAGCAGGGCACGCAGGCGATCTACACGATGCCCGGGTCCAAGATCACTACCCTCGCCCAACTGAAGGGGCACGTGCTGGGGATCAACGCACCCCAGAACATTAACTACCTGCTCGCCGCCTCGGTGCTCACCGAGAATGGCATCAAGCTGAGTCAGGTGCGCTTCCCGGCCACGCCGATCCCGTTCCCGCAGATGGCGTCGGAGCTCGCGGCGGGCAAGGTCGACGCGGCCGCGCTACCGGAGCCGTTCGCCACCTCGGCCGAGCAGGAATACGGGGCGGTCGAGCTGACCGACCTCAACCAGGGGGCGACCGAGCAGTTCCCCATCCAGGGGTACGTGGTCACCAAGTCCTGGGCCCAGCAGAACCCGGGCACGCTGCGGGCGTTCACCACCGCGCTGGAGCAGGGCCAGGAGATGGCCGACACCAGCCGCCCCGCGGTGGAGAAGGCAATGGAGGCGCTGAGCGGCCCGCAGAACGGGGAAGTGCAGCCGATCGTGGCCGCGGTGATGGCGGTGAACATCTACCCGACCGCCATCGACAAGGTGCGGATCCAGCGCGTCGCCGACGTGATGTACCAGTTCGGCCTGCTGCGCAACCGGTTCAACGTGACCCCGATGATCGGCCCCTGAACCGCCCAGAGGTTGATGAAGTCGCGCTGGCGGGCCGGGTCGTCCGGCCCGCCAGCGCACTCATCGCCCTACGACCACGCGAGGCGTAACTCTTCGCTGGCGGCTCAGGACAAGGTAGAAAGCGCGCTGTTCGCGAGCGCGCGGCGGCGGGCGGTTTAATCCCCCGAGACCACCCGCTACATCGGCCGTTATGCCTTCCCTGGCGACGTCAGCGCCCCTGCCAAACGGCGATGACCAGCCCGCTGGCCGCGCGAGACTCACTCGCGGAGGAACTGCTGGCCCAAGGCACTCTGCCGGCCCGGGTCCTCGGGCGGGGCAGCCCGGATCGGCTGTGGTGCACGGTCTGCCGGGGGCTGCGGATGATCGGCGTCGTCTGGCCGCGGTCTGTGATCGTTACTCAGGGGGCTGGTGTCACTCAAGTACCCGGCGGGCGATGGATGGTGGCTTGCGCCCGGCGAGGATCCAGCCGGTGAGGGCAGCGGCGACGGGAACGCCGAGGACAGTGATGGCGAGGTACAGGAGTGGCACGCGGCTCAGGGTACTGAGGTCGCTGAGGTGTCCGGCGGCCAGCGAGAGGTAGGCGCCGGCGGTCCCGAGCAGCGCCCCGAGCAGGGCCAGCCCGCCTGCGGTGGCGGCGGTGAGGGTGCGCCGGTTCGTGCTGGTGGCTCCGGCGGCGGTCAGAGTGCGCAGGTCACCGGCGGCCTCGGTGCGGATCAGCGCGACGGTCATCGCGAGGACGCCGAGGGCGAGCAGTGCCCCGGCGGCCGTCGCTGCGGCGCTGATCGTGGCGAGCGAGGCCTGGCTGTTCCTGGCCTCGGTGATCAGGCCCGCCGTCGCGGCCACCTCCCGCGCGGCGGCGAGCTGCGCGGCTGTGACGGGCGCACCGGACTGGATGAGCCAGCCTGACTGTATCTGGGTCCAGTGCCGCCGGTGCAGCCCGTTCACGGTGATCAGCGAGGTGGGCTGGGAGGAGTAGGCGGAGGCCTGGATCCGCTGCACGTGGGTGACGGCCGCAAAGGTGGAGGGTGTGGTGACTACGAGCGGCCCCGCGTGGACGGTGAGGAAGTCGGTGGCCGGGGTGATCGTGGCTGGGCTGATACCGAGGTAGCGCAATACCGCTGGGGTGGCAACGTATAGCGGGAGCACGCTGTAGGTTCCTCCCCGGCCGCTGGCGGCCGGGTTCTGCGAGGCGCCCAGGGTGGCTACCGGCTGTCCTGCCTGGCTGCCCTGCCCGCCGGGCTGCGCCTTGTCGGCCGGGTTGACGGGCATGTCAAGGGCGAATACCTGGGGGTGCGGCAGCGTTCTGGCGATCTGGTGCACGGCAACGGCCAGGACGCCAAGCTGGGCGGGCGTGCGGACCGGGACGACCGGACCATCCGGGCCATTTCCGCCACCTGGCTGGCCGGACCACACCAGGATCTGGGTGTCCGGCAGGTTGCCCGCGGCGGCGGCGCTCTGGTCTGCGGCCGAGCTGATGATGATCGCCGCGGTGATCCCCAGGGCGAGGCTGATGGCAGCCAGGGCCGCCCCGGAGCGGGCCTGGTGACGGGCGAGGTCCCGCAACGCCAGCCGCACCGCGACCGGCGCGAACCGGCCGGGCGCGGCGAGGCCCCAGATGGCCAGCGGGCTGATCAGCAGGATTCCCAGGGTCATCGCCAGCGCGCCGGCGATGATCAGCGGCGGCCGGGTCTGGTTGGCCAGGGCGAGGCAGGCGACGCCCGCCGCGATCATCAGGGCGGGCCAGCAGGGCCGGGCGGCGCGCGGCCCTGGGCCGCGGCGGCCGGGCCGACAGGGCAAGCGTGACCGGCAGCCGGGCGGCGGCCCGCGCAGGCCACCAGGCCGCGGCGGTCGCCGTCACGACGGCGAGCAGCATGGCCAGCGCGACCAGGTCCCACGGGATCGCGAGCCGGCTGATCCGGTGCCCCGCGAACGTGTCCAGGGCCGGAGCGGCGGCGATCCACGCCGCAAGGCCGACGCCGGTCCCGGCCGCGGCGGCGATGGCGCCCACGAGGGCGCCGCCCGCGACCATCACCATCCGAAGCTGCTTGCGAGTCGCCCCGATCGCGGCGAGCATGCCGAGCTGACGCTGGCGGCGCGCGGCGATCACTGCGAAGCCGGCGGCTGCTACCAGGGAGACCAGCAGCAGCAGGACCGTGACAGCTCCGAGCGCGCCACCCGCGACAGCTTGCTGGGTGCCGGCACCGCGCGCCTGCCATTCCAGCGGGCCGCGGAACCGGTCGCGGAAGGCTCGAAAACTGGCCGGGGTGGCGTTCAGCAGCACCGTCACTGACTGCGGCGGGCCTGCGCCCGAGGGCGTGACGAGGACGAACTGGTCATTCAGGTCGCTGGGATTCTCGACGATGCCGGTTACCGTCTGGTGATGGCCGCCGAGGGACAGCGGGGAGCCGATGCGCAGCTGGAGGGTCTGCGCTACCTGTACGGTGACGGCGGCCTCCCCGGTGCCTGCAGGGTAGCGGCCCTGGGTCAGAGCGATCATCGGGCCGGTGTAGGGGCCATCCGGATCTTCTGCCCGGAACTCGACGGTCTGGGCCGAGCCAGGGATCGGCACGAACCGGCGGTTGATCACCTGGATGGTCCCGAATGCCTTCCCGGCCGCCGAGACGTCCGCCGCCAGCGCCCGCGGACTGGTCTCACCGAACTGCAGCAGGTAGCTGGCGGAGCCGAACTGGGGGCCGGGCAGCGACGCCACGTTGTAGGCGGCGGACACGCTGAAGGCAGCCGCCGCGACCGTGAGGGTCAGCAGCGCGAGGACCAGGATCTGCTGCCGCCACTCGCGGCGGAACAGCCGCCACGCCCACCGGCCCACGGCCCGCCGGGCCGGGACGCCGCCGCTAGCGGGGCCGGGCAGGACCGGCCGGTCCCGCAGCGCGGCGGTCATCGCCGCGGGCCCTGGGTGAGCAGCGATTCCGGCTCTAGCGGCGGCCGGGTTTGATCGATAATGCGCCCGTCGCGCAGGAACACCACCCGGTCAGCGCACGCCGCGAACTGTGCGTCATGGGTCACGACCACCCCGGCCACCCCGCGTCGGCAGGCGGCGAGCAGCAGCCGCATGACCGCCTCGCCGTTCGCCGAGTCAAGGGCGCCGGTCGGCTCGTCGGCAAGCAGGATCTGGCGGTCACCTACTACCGCGCGCGCGATCGCCACGCGCTGCCGTTCCCCGCCGGACAGCTCATCAGGGAAACGGTCAGCCCGCCCGGCGACACCCAGCTCCTGCAGGGCCTTTATCCCCGCCGGGCGCGCGGCCTTGATCCCGACGCCGTCCAGTTCCAGCGGCAGCGTGACATTCTCGACTGCGGTCAGCCCGGCGAGCAGGTTGAAATCCTGAAAGACATAGCCGATCAGGCGCCGACGCATTTTCGCCTGGTCGTTAGCCGACAAACCCGACAGATCGTTCCCGGCTACCAGCACCTGGCCGCCGGTCGGCTCCTCCAGGCTGCCCGCGATGGTCAGCAGCGTGCTCTTGCCGGAGCCGCTCGGCCCCATGACCGCCACCAGCTCACCGCCATCGACCGACAGGCTGACCCCCCGCAGCGCATCTACCTCGCCAGCCCCGGTCCCGTAGACCTTCGACACCTCCCGCAGCTCCAGTACCGCTGTCATCGCGGCGCCTTCCTTCCTGTCTGCCGCGCCGGTGGTCCCGGCACTCCAGCCGCCGTAGGCCGGTCGGCCGGATCGGGTGCTGGATGCAGCCTGAGCCGGGCGTCGGCCGCATCCAGCCAGCGGACGAGCCCATCCAGGCGGAAGATCTCGGCGTCGGCAACGAGCGCCAGCCCGATATCGTCCTCTGCGGCCTCAGCCTTCAGGCGCCAGTACCGCTGCATCAGCTCGATCATGTGCCGTCGGTGGACCTGCACGATGTCGTGCACATCAGCCCCAGGCACCCGCAGGCTGATCAAGATCTTGATGACCAGCTCATCTCGCGGCGGAGGGATGTCGCCGGCCGGAGTGCGAAGCCAGCCGTCCAGCTCGGCACCCCCGGCCGCGGTGATCGTAAATCTCTTCTGCGGTCCCGCCTCGCGCTCGTCGCCGGACTCCACCAGCCCGTCGCGCTCAAGACGCTGCAAGGTGATGTACACCTGCCCCACATTCAGCGGCCACACCTCGCCCGTCCGCTCCTCGAACTCCTGCTGCAGCCGCAGGCCGTACTTCGGACCCTCGCTGAGCAGGGCCAGCAGGGCATGCCGGACGCTCACCGGCCCAACCAGACGCTTACCATAACGGTTAGCATACTCGTTATAGTGAGAACCGCAATCGCCGGGTCCGGCCGAACATCACGCAAGACCCTGCCAGCCAGCAAGGCCGGACCGGGACCTGGTCACGAGAAGGACCATCCACGTGTCCGCGAGACGTCTGCTCGGTCGCGCTGGCGCCGAGTTCCGGCGCGGGTTCGGCACTTGGCAGGTGCCGCACCCGGTGTCAGGGGTCGCGGAGGACTGACCATAACGGGGTCGGCCACGGTCCGGCCAGACCGGGATATAACCGGCACCCGGCCGTTGTTGCCGCAGGCGTGATCACCGCCCGGCACCGCGATGTCGCCCTGCTCGTCGCGGGCTGCTACTTCATGGAGATGCTGGACGGAACGATCGTCGTTACCGCGTCACCGCAGATCGGGCGGTCGCTGCACGCGCCCGCCACCGCGGTCGGCCTGGTGGTCACCGCGTACCTGCTGACCCTGGCGGTGCTGATACCGCTGTCGGGCTGGCTGACCCGCCGGTACGGCAACCGGCTGGTCTTCCTGACCGCGATCGCGCTGTTCACCCTGGCCTCGGTGGGCTGCGCGGCCAGCGTGAACCTGGGCATGCTGGTCGCGATGCGGGTGCTGCAGGGGGCGGGCGGGGCGATGATGGTGCCGGTCGGCCGGACCATGGTGCTGTCGCCCGCCGCCAAGGCGGACATCCTGCGGCTGACCTCCTACGTCGTCTGGCCGGGGCTGCTCGCCCCGGTGGTCGCGCCGCTGGCCGGCGGGCTGATCACCACCTACGCGAGCTGGCACTGGATGTTCCTCATCAACGTGCCGCTGGGAGCGGTGGCGTTCGCCGCGGCCTGGCGCCTGGTCACCGCGGCGCCGGTGGTCGCGGCCGCCCCCGCGGCCGACGGCAGTCCGCCCGGTGCCCCGCCGCCCGGACACACGCCGCCCGGCGCCCCGCCGCCGCTCGACTGGGCCGGGGTGGTGCTCACCTGTGCGGGGCTGGGCGGGCTGACCTACGCGGCGCACCTGGTCACGCTGCCGGCCGTGCCCGTCGCGCAGACGGCGGCGTTCGGCGCGGCCTCCCTGGCGCTGCTCGCGGGCGCGGTCGCGCACCTGCGGCGCGCCCCCTACCCGCTGCTCAACCTGCGGACGCTGGCCGTGCGCACCTTCCGGATGTCGCAGCTCGGCGGCACCATGTACTACTTCGTGGTCGGCGCCCTGCCGTTCCTGCTGCCGCTGATGTTCCAGGTGCAGTTCGGCTGGTCGCCGGTGAAGTCAGGGGCGGTCACCGCGTTCGTGTTCGCTGGGCAACGTGGGCATCAAGCCGGCCACCACGCCGCTGATCAACCGCTTCGGGTTCCGGCCGCTGCTGATCGCCTCCACCCTGGGCACCACCGTCATCGTCGCCGCGCTCGGCTTCACCACCGCCGCCACCCCGGTCGCGGTCATCGCCGCACTCGCGCTGGCCAGCGGGATCACCCGGTCGACCGGGTTCACCGTGTACACCACGGTCGGGCTGGCGGACATGGTGCCGGAGCTGATGCGCGACGCCAACACCCTCGCGGCCACCTCGCTGCAGCTCGGGGCGGGCCTGGCGGTCGCCGGCGGAGCAGTGGCGCTGCGGATCGGCGACGTGGCGGCCGGCGGCGGCCAGGCCGCTTACCCGGTCGCCTTCTGCCTGCTGGCGGTGGTCGCGGCGGGCTGCGCGGCCGAGGCACTGCGGATGGACCCCCGCGCGGGCAACGCCGCCCGCCGGCCGCGCCCCGCCTGAGCCGCGCCCGGCCCCGCCCGCGTCACACCGGCCCCGCCCGCGTCACCCCACCGGCCCAGCCCGCGTCACACCGCCCCCGCCCGCGTCCCCGCTTCGCGTGCGGTCACGCCGGCCGCGCCCGTTCCGCCGGCCCCGTAGGCGCGCTGCTCAGCACCCCTGTCCCGGCTGCCACGAGACTTTCTGGCTCATCGGGACTAGTAGCTAGTCCTCCCGGGCTAAACGGCCCCGAAACCCGCCTGCGGCGGTTTAACCCGCCCCTAGCCTTCCGTGCGTGCTCATCAAGTCGAAGCGGGCGCTTGCGGCGTCCGCGCTGGCCCTCGCGGCCGCAGGCGGCGCGTCGGTTGCCCTGGTCCGCGTCACCGCCGCTCCCGGGACCACCGTGGTCACGCCCGCCGCGCTGCCGTCGGCGGCCGGCCTGCCCGCGACCGCGACCGTGCCCCGCGGCCCGGGCGGCCCGGACGGGAGCGGGTCGGCTAGCGCCGCCGGCGGCGGGGCAGGCGGGCAGCCCGGCGCCGGGACGCTGCCCGCGGGAAGCGGGACCGCGGCGCCGTCCCGTGCGGGCTCCCCCGGGTCGGCAACCTCCGGCGCGGTGCCCGCCAACGGCGCCGTGCCTGCCGACGCAGCGCCGTGCCCGCCAGCAGCGCCGTGCCCGGCGACGGCGCGGTGCCCGGCGCCAGCCCCGCCCTCGCGTCACTGGCGGCCGCGCGGGCGGCGACCACCGCCCTGCCGCACTCGCCGCAGCTGCTGGCGGCGCTGGCGGGGCAGCCGACGGCCGCTCCCGCCGCCGCGGCGGCGGGCCGCATCCTGGGCGGCCTCGACGTGGCCGCGTTCCAGCACCCGGCCAGCGCCGCCTACCCCAAGGGCCGGAGCATCGCCTGGGCCTCGGTCGGCGCCGCCAAGTACAAGTTCGCGGCGGTCAAGGCGACCGAGGGCAACTACTACGTCAACCCGTGGGCGGCCACCGACCTGGCCGGCGCCAAGGCGGCCGGGCTCGACGTCACCCCGTACCACTTCGCCATCCCCAACGCGAGCGACGGCGCGACCCAGGCGAGGTTCGCGGTGCAGCACTCCGGGTACCGAGACGGCCCGCGGATGCTGCCGCTGATGCTCGACATCGAGTACGACCCTTACGTCAACACCGATCGGACGAACGAGTGCTACGGCCTGCCAGCCGCGAAGATGACCGCTTGGCTGTCCGCCTTCGTGACCACCGCGAAGTCACTGACCGGCCAGTACCCGCTCATCTACACCACCGCCGACTGGTGGAGCACCTGCACCGGCCGGTCCACGGCGTTCGCGGCCGACCCGATGTGGGTGGCGGCCTACGGGCCGGCCAGCCCGCCGCTGCCCGCGGGCTGGAGGTCGTGGACGTTCTGGCAGTACAGCAGCCTGGGCACGGTGCCCGGGGTGTACGCCCCCGGTGAGACCGATCTCGACCACTTCAGCCCGGGCGCGGTCGGCCTGATCAACCCGGGCACCCAGTCCTGGCGGGCCGGCCAGCAGGCCTCCCTGCAGCTCAGCTCGCTTGGCGCGCTGGCGGGCGAGTCGCTCGCCTACACCGCGTCCGGCCTGCCGCCCGGCCTGTCCGTCCGCGCGGGCGGACTGGTGACCGGCAAGGTGCCGGCCTCCGCGGCGGCCAAGGGCGCCGTCACCTACCGGGTGACGGTCACCGCCAGGAACACCGCGGGCGCGTCCGGGTCGGTCACGTTCAGCTGGAAGGTCGCCCCCGCCTGAGCCGGCCCCGGCGGCGCGGTCACCCGCCCGGCCCGCGCCCGGCCAGCTCCGCGGTCGCCGCCGCCAGCATCCGCGCCCGCAGCCGGGCGTTGGCGGCCTGGCCGGTGCGCGCCTCGACGATGCGCAGCCCGCTGCCCGGCCCGGTGGCGGCCACCGCCTTGGCGATGTCGCCCGGCTGCTGCGCCAGCGTCCAGGGGATGCCGAACGCGGCCGCCAGTTGCTCAAGCGACGCACCGTGCGGGGTCGCGAACACCCGCTCGAACGGGCCGGGCAGCCGGGCCGGCTCGAGCCCGGCGAAGATCCCCCCGCCGTCGTTGTTGACCACCACCAGGCACAGGTCGGGCCGCGGCTCGGCCGGCCCGATCGCCAGGCCGGGGGCGTCGTGCAGCAGCGACAGGTCACCGATGAGCGCGAACGCGACCGCACCGGGCCGGCCGCGGGCGTGCGCCAGCGCCGCCCCGGCCGCAGTCGAGGCGGTCCCGTCGATCCCGCTGGCGCCCCGGCTGGCGATCACCCGGGTGTCCGCCCGCGCGGGCAGCAGCAGGTCGATGTCCCGCACCGAAAGCGAGTTACCGCACCACAGCAGCGCGTTCTCCGGCAGCGCGGTGACCAGTTCGCGGGCGATCTCCGGTTCGGTCAGCACCGCCGGTTCGGCTAGCACCGCCGGTTCGCGCCCGCGGTCGAGCGCGTCCCCGGCCGCCCGCTCGGCCGCCGCGGCCGCCTCCCGCCACTGGGCCAGCCAGCGGCCGGGCGGCCGCGCGGGCACCCCGGTGAGGCTGACCGCGGCCGCCACGTCGGTGGCCGCCCGCTGCGGGTCCGCCCACAGTCCAGGCCCCGACGCCAGCACCACGTGCCGGACACCGCCCGAGCCGGCCGCCCGGGCCAGGCCGAGCAGCGCCGACTGGGGCCGGGTCAGCCCCGGCCGGCCGGCCGAGATCACCACGTCCGGCCGGGCCGACGCCATGAACTCGGGCGAGGCGAGCAGGTACTGGTACCCGGTCAGCGCGTTGGGGCCGCGCCGGGCGCCCGACGACGGCTCGGCCAGCACCGGCCAGCCCGCCTGCTCGGCCAGCCTGAGCAGCGGGCCGGTGTCGTAGTCGCCGTCGCCGCAGACCAGCACGCCGCGCTCGGTCCACGGCAGCGGCAGCGGCGGTGTCAGCGGCGGTGTCAGCGGCTCCGGGGTCCCGGCGCCCCCGATCCTGGTCCACGGCGCCCCGTCCGGCCGCCCGGTCAGCGGCTCCGGCCAGTCCCCGTCGCCCGCAGCGGGGCCGGCGTCCGGCACCAGCGGGTCGCGCAGGGGAAGGTTCAGGTGGACCGGCCCCGGCAGCGTGCCGAGCGCGCCGGCCGCGTGCGCCCAGGCCCGGCAGGCGAGCGAGCGCCAGTAGCCGGCCATGCCCGGGCGCCGCTCGGGCACGCCCGCCTCCGCGTACCAGCGGACCGCCGACCCGTACAGCTTGACCTGGTCGATGGTCTGGTTGGCGCCGGTGCCGCGCAGCTCGGGCGGCCGGTCGGCGGTCAGCACCAGCAGCGGCACGGCCGACTCGCTCGCCTCGATCACCGCCGGGTAAAAGTTGGCCGCCGCCGTTCCCGACGTGCACAGCACCGCGACCGGCCGTCGCGAAACCTTGGCCAGCCCGAGCGCGGTGAACGCGGCCGACCGCTCGTCGATCCTGACGTGCAGCCGCACCCGCCCGGCCCGCTCAAGCTCCCAGAACGCCACCGCCAGCGGGGTCGACCGGGAGCCGGGCGCCACCACCACCTCGCGCAGCCCGCAGCGGGCGAGCTCGTCCGCCAGCACCGTGCCGAACGCGGTCGACGGGTTCACCCCGCACCCCCCGGCCGCCAGCCCCCGGCCCGGCGGCGCTTCTTGCTGTTATCCCGGCGAGGGGTGCCAGCGGGGCGGCTAGGCACGGGGGGTCACCGGCTGGCCGGCGAGGTGGCTGGCGGCGGCGAGCGCGCGCTCGCGCCAGGGGGCGGGGTCGGTCTCCCAGCGGGCGAGGGCACCGGGGTCGACCGCGGGGCGGCGGACCGGGAGCGCGCCCGCCGTTTCGGTCAGCGGATCGGCGGTCACGTCGCCCGCCAGCAGCGACATGGTGGCCAGGCCGCACGCATAGGGCAAGGCGGGCAGGGCGGCCGCGAGGGCGACGCCGGCCGCCAGCCCGACCGAAGAGTCGACCGCGCTCGACACCACAACCGGGAGCCCGCACGCCTCGGCCACCCGCAGGGCCGCGCGGACCCCGCCCAGCGGCTGCACCTTGACCACCACGATGTCGGCCGCGCCGGCCGCGCGCACCCGGAGCGGGTCTTCCGCCTTGCGGACCGACTCGTCCGCCGCCACCGGGATGTCGACCAGCCGGCGCAGCTGCCCGAGCTCGGCCAGGGTCGCGCAGGGCTGCTCGGCGTACTCCAGGGTGTACCGGCTGAGCTGACGCAGCAGCCGGGCCGCCTGCCCCGGCGTCCAGCCGCCGTTGGCGTCCACCCGGATCTTGCCGCCCGGGCCGCCCGCGTCGAGGGCGTCGCGCACGGCGGCGACCCGCTCGAGGTCGGCCGACTCGGGCTGACCGCGCTCGGCCACCTTGACCTTCGCGGTCCGGCAGCCGGAGGCGGTGACGATGGCGTGCGCGCGCTCGGCCGGCACCGCGGGCACGGTCACGTTGACCGGAACCGAGTCGCGCAGCGGGGCGGGCCAGGGCACGGTGGCCGACTCGATCGCGCTCGCCAGCCAGCGGGCCGACTCGGCCGGCCCGTACTCGGCGAACGGCGAGAACTCGCCCCAGCCGGCCGGCCCCTCGATCAGGGCTCCCTCGCGGACCTCGATACCGCGGAACCGGGTGCGCATCGGTATCGCGAACGCACGCAGCGTGCTCAGCAGTTCCGGCAGGTCAGGGAGCGTGCCGCCGCTCGCGGCCTCCCCGGTCACCGCCACTGCCTCACCGGACACCACTCCTCCCGTTCCGGGACGATCGCCGTCCCTAGGAACCTTAGCGCCGGGCATCAGCGGCCGGCCGCACGGAGGTGGCGGGAGGCGCACGGACGTGGCGGGAGGCGCACGGAGGTGGCGGCGGAAGGGGGCGGCGTCGGGGGCCGGCCAGGCCAGGCGGATTACCCTTGACCTCCGTGACCGCCACTCCCCTGCCCCCGCCCGGCCCCGTCGGCCCGCCCGGCTCCGGCGACCGGCCGCTGCACGCGGTGCTGCTTGACGGGGTGGCGGACGCGGCGCGGCTGCTCGGCCCGCTGGAGCGGGCGCTCGACGGGACCGGGCCGGCCATCCTGCCGCTGGACGCCGGGCTTCCGGCCGCGCGGCTGCGGCAGCTCATCGACGCGTTCCAGCCCGGCGCGGTCATCGACCCCGGCGGCGCCGCCCGCACCCGTTCGGGATCACCGGGGGTGGCAGCGGAGACGGCCGTCATCGTCGGCACCTCGGGATCCACCGGAGAGCCGAAGGGGGTCGAGCTGAGCGCGGCCGCGCTCAGGCATTCCGCGCGGGCGTCGCTGGCCCGGGCCGGGGCCCGGCCGGGGGAACGGTGGCTGCTGTGCCTGCCGGCCTCGCACGTGGCCGGGCTCCAGGTGCTGGTGCGGTCGCTGGTCGGCGGGACCGAGCCGGCGGTGGCGGCCGACGCGACCGCGCGGGCGGTCGCGGACGCGCACGCGGCCGGCTGCGCGCACCTGTCACTGGTCCCCACCCAGCTCGTGCGGCTGCTCGGCCGCGGCGACGGCGCGGCCGCGCTCGCCCGCTACCGCTGCGTGCTGGTCGGCGGGGCGGCGGCGGGGGCGGGCGCGCTCGACGCGGCCAGGCAGGCCGGCGTTACCGCCGTGACCACCTACGGGATGAGCGAGACCTGCGGCGGGTGCGTCTACGACGGGGTGCCGCTGGACGGCGTCACGGTCCGGGCGGGGGCCGACGGGCGGCTGCGGATCTCCGGCCCGGTGCTGATGAACCGCTACTACGGGCGGCCCGACCTCACCGCGGCCGCGTTCGGCGGCGGGCAGGCCCGGCCGGGCGAAACCCGCGAGTTCGTGACCTCCGACCTCGGCCGGGTGGACCCGGACGGCCGGGTGACCGTCCGTGGCCGGGCGGACGACGTGATCAACACCGGCGGTCACAAGGTCGTCCCCGGTGAGGTGGCCGCGGTGCTGGCTAGCTGCCCTGGTGTCAGGGAGGCGGTGGTGGTCGGGCGCCCCGACCCGGAGTGGGGCGAACGGGTCACCGCGGTGGTAGTCCCGGCCGACCCGGCTGACCCGCCTGGCCTAGAATTGGTACGTACGCATGTAAGCGCGCGCCTTCCGCGTTACGCTTGCCCTACTGAGGTCGTGCTGACGGAGGCGATCCCGCTCCTTCCCAGCGGGAAGCCGGACCTGGCAGCCCTCAAGGTGGCAAGAACGTGACGCCAACGGGAACAAACTCGGGCGCGGAGCGTTAATCAAGAGTGCCCCCCGCACACACCGGTAAAACGGAGCGGGGTGACTCATTGTCATCGGGGATCGTGTTAAGTCGTGTTGATGCTGAAGTGCGCAACGCATGCGCACGCGTACAGAAGGAGGGTGGTGTCTCATGCCGCAGATCGCAACGGCCGCCTCGGCTGACGAGGAGGCGAGCTCGTCTCGGGTGGACGACCTCATCCAGCGCGGTCGCAGCCAGGGCCACCTGTCCCTTACGGACCTGCGGACCGCGTTCGAGACGGCGGGGCTTCAGCCCGCCGAGGCGCGGTCCATTCTCCGCGAGCTGAGCGAGGCCGGCGTGCGGCTGGCCGACGAGGAGACCGAGCTGAAGGCGCCGCGGGGCAAGGCCAAGCCTGCCGCCAAGGCCGCCGGGACCACCAAGGCGCAGGCGAGCCGGACCGCCGCCGCCGAGCCGGCCGCCGCGGCCGCCGGGACCGCGAAGAAGACGACGCGCGCCAAGAAGGCTGACCAGGCGCCTGCCGCCCCGGCTAAGGCTGGCGCGGCCGCCCCGGCCCAGGGCGACGCCGACCCGGACCTGGGCGACGACGAGGTGGCCTCGATCGAGGCCGACGTCGCTGCCTTCGCCGACGGGGTTGACCTGGATGACCAGACGCCCGCGATGGGCGACTCGGTGCACACCTACCTCAAGTCGATCGGCCGGACCAGCCTGCTGACCGCCGAGCAGGAGGTGGACCTGGCCAAGCGGATCGAGGCCGGCCTGTTCGCCGAGCACAAGCTGGACACCGAGCCCAGCCTCAAGCCGCAGATGCGCCGCGACCTTGAGCTGGTGGCCGAGGACGGGCGGCGCGCCAAGGCGCACATGCTCGAGGCCAACCTGCGGCTCGTCGTGTCGGTGGCCAAGAAGTACAGCGACCGCGGGCTTTCCCTCCTTGACGTCGTGCAGGAGGGGAACCTGGGCCTGATCCGGGCAGTCGAGAAGTTCGACTACACCAAGGGCTACAAGTTCTCCACCTACGCGATGTGGTGGATCCGGCAGGCGATCCAGCGCGGGTTCGCGGACTCCGCGCGCACCATCCGGCTGCCCGTGCACGTGCTTGAGATGCTGTCCAAGCTGTCCCGGGTCGAGCGTGACATGCACCAGAAGCTGGGCCGCGAGCCCACGCCGGAGGAGCTGGCGGTCGAGCTGGACCGGACCCCGGACCAGATCGAGGAGCTGCTGCGCACCTCACGGCAGCCGATCTCGCTCGACTCCACCATCGGCGAGGACGGCGAGACGTCGATCGGCGACCTCATCGAGGACGTCGACGCGCCCGAGGCCTCGGAGCTGGTTGACCGGCAGCTCATGGCCGAGCAGCTGCGGTCGGCGCTGGACGCGCTGACCCCGCGCGAGGCGACGATCATGGCGATGCGGTTCGGCCTGTACGACGGCAACCCGCACACGCTGGACGAGATCGGCCGCGCGCTCGGGCTGACCCGGGAGCGGATCCGCCAGCTTGAGAAGCAGTCGCTGTCCAAGCTGCGGCACCCGTCACGGGCGCAGCCGCTGCTCGACTTCGCTTCCTAGCTCGACTTCGCTTCCCGCTAGCAGAGCGTCTTCGCACCGCTGACAGGCGGCGGCAAGTGCGCCGGACCCTGGCCTTCGACCGGGTCCGGCGCACTTGTCATTCTGCTGTCAATCTCGTGTCTTTACCGCGATCCGGCTGGACTAGGATTCCCAACGCGCCCCTAAGGGGCGAGCTACGCGCCACGGGCGCACCGCCAGGGAGGGCACCGATGGACGACGACAGCCTGCTCGACGAACTACAGGAAGAACTCGGCCCTGACTACAGCCCGCAGCTGCGTGTCGCGGCCGGGATGCTCAGCGGTGACGCCCAGGCGGCGGTGCCGTTCCTGCTGTTCTCCATCGCCAAGTCGCTCGAGGACGTCTCGTTCCTGCTGGCGAACGACTCGGTCAGCGTCGTGATGGAGACCGACGAGGAGGAATAGCCGCCCGGGCCGCGCTCACCAGGCGTAGTGCTCAGGGGCGGTCTTGTACCCGGGGAAGATCTCATCGAGACGCCCGAGCACCTCATTGTCCAGCCGCACGTCGAGTGCCCGCTGCGCCCCGTCCAGTTGCCCGAGGGTGCGCGGGCCGATGATCGGCGCGGTCACCCCGTCCTGGTGCAGCAGCCAGGCCAGGGCCACGTGCGCGGGCTCCTCGCCGAGCTTGCCGCACAGCTCCTCCCACGCCTCGATGCGCTCCCGGTTCGCCTCCACCGCGGCCTTGGCCCGTCCGGCCAGCCGCCGCCGGCCTTCCCGCTCGGCCGCCAGCACACCGCCGAGCAGCCCGCCCTCCAGCGGTGACCAGGGGATGACGCCCACCCCGTAGGCGCGGGCGGCGGGCAGCACCTCGAGCTCGATCCAGCGGGTGAACAGGTTGTACAGCGACTGCTCGCTGACCAGCCCCAGGTAACCGCGCGCCCGGGCGGCCTCGCAGGCCTGGGCGATGTGCCAGCCCGCGAAGTTCGACGACCCGGTGTACAGCACCTTGCCCTGCGCGACCAGGACCTCCATCGCCTGCCAGATCTCATCCCACGGGGTGTCCCGGTCGATGTGGTGCATCTGGTACAGGTCGATGTAGTCGGTCCGCAGCCGCCGCAGCGAGGCGTCGCAGGCGCGGCGGATGTTGAGCGCGGACAGCTTCCCCTCGTTCGGCCAGGGGCCCATGTCGGCGTAGAGCTTGGTGGCGAGGACCGTCTTCTCGCGGCGGCCGCCGCCGAGCGCGAACCAGTCGCCGATGATCTCTTCGGTCCACCCGGCGTGCGCCTGGTCGTCGGCGGCGAGCTGGCCCGGGGGCGACTGGCGGCGGCCGTAGGGGTTGGCGGTGTCGAAGAAGTTGATGCCGAGCTCGTGCGCCCGGTCCATGATCACGTGCGAGTCGCCGGGCGGGGTAAGCGGCCCGAAGTTCATCGTGCCGAGGCAGAGCCGGCTGACGGACAGGCCTGTGCGTCCCAGATGCGTGTACTCCATGCATCCAGCCTTTCACGCGGCCGGCCGGGCGCGCGCCGGCCCCGGGGGCGGGCATCCGCGGGTGCTAAAATGTGGGCATGCGCACCCTCACGCTCCAGGGCTGGTGGCGTCCCCGCGGGGGACGGCTGCCGCGCTGAGCGCGCGCTAACGATCGACGGCCGTCCACCGCACCGGGGACGGCCTTTTTTGTTGCCCGTGGTAGCAGTCAAACCGGGTCGCCCCTGCCGCACTCACTGACCAGGCAAGGGAGACACAACCATGACGACAACCGTGGCCGAGGCACCCGGGGCGGGCTCGCTGGCCGCCGCGCAACGCCGCTCGGCGCAGATCGAGCGGCGGATCGAGGAGGAACCGCACTCGTTCCGCATCCTCACCGGCGACCGGCCGACCGGTCACCTGCACCTGGGGCACTACCTCGGCACCGTCCAGAACCGGGTGCGGCTGCAGGACGCCGGGGTGGAGCTGTTCGTGCTGGTCGCCGACTACCAGGTGCTCACCGACCGGGACACCGCCGAGGCGCCCGCTGAGCACGTGCTCGGCCTGGTCCTGGACTACCTGGCGGCCGGGATCGACCCGGACCGCTCGGTGATCTTCGCGCACAGCGCGGTGCCCGAGCTGAACCAGCTCCTGCTGCCGTTCCTCAGCCTGGTCAGCGTGCCCGAGCTGCAGCGCAACCCGACCGTGAAAGACGAGATCGCGCACTCGCGGCAGGCGGCGGTCAGCGGGCTGATGTTCACCTACCCGGTGCACCAGGCGGCCGACATCCTCGGCGTTCAGGGGAACCTGGTCCCGGTCGGCCAGGACCAGCTGCCGCACCTGGAGCTGACCCGGCTCATCGCGCGCCGGTTCAACGAGCGCTACCCCGGGCCCGGGGGCATCCCGGTGTTCGGTCAGCCGGACGCGCTGCTGTCGGACGCGCCGCTGCTGCTCGGCACCGACGGCGGGAAGATGTCGAAGTCCCGCGGCAACGCGATCGAGCTGCGCGCCACCGCCGACCAGACCGCCCGGCTGATCAAGGGGGCCAAGACCGACGGCGAGCGGCACGTCAGCTACGAGCCGGCCCGCCGCCCGGAGGTGTCGTCACTGGTCCTGCTGGCCGCGCTGTGCTCCGGGCGGGACCCGGCGGCGGTGGCGGAGGAGATCGGTCCGGGCGGGGCGGCCCGGCTGAAGCGGACGGTGACCGAGGCGGTCAACGAGCGGCTGGCGCCGCTGCGGGCGCGCCGGGCCGAGCTGGCGGCTGATCCCGGCTATGCCCGTCAGGTGCTGCGCGACGGCGGCGACCGGGCGCGGGCGGTCGCGACGGCCACCCTTGAGCGGGTGCGCGACGCGATGGAGACGCGGTACTGAGGGGCCGCGGCGGGCGCGGGCGGGCGGGCCAGTCAGCCGCCGAGCAGCAGCCGCTCGAGCTCGAGCGGGTCTTGCCGGTAGACCGCGCCCGCCTGCGCCGAGGCGTCGTCGGGGAACGCCACCGTCTGGCCGTCGGCCAGGGCCGCCACGATCCTGCGGGCGACGAGCTCGGGAGCCGCCTTCTCCGCCTCGACGCCGGCCAGCATGTCGGTGTCGATCCCGCCCGGGTAGGCGCCGAGGACGGTGATGCCGCGGCTTCGCAACTCGGCCCGCAGAGCCTGGGTAATCGAGTGGGCGGCGGCCTTGGAGGCGCTGTAGCCGGCCATCGGCCCGACCGGGGCCAGCGCGATGAGCGTCAGCACGTTGACAACGGCGGAGGGCGCGTGCCGTTCCAGGACCGGAGTGAACGCCCGGGTAACCCGCAGCGTGCCGAGGTAATTGGTACGCAGGTCGCGTTCGAAGCCGTCGAGGTCGCCCTCGAGCGCGCTGCCGAAGGCCAGCACGCCGGCGTTGTTAACCAGGACCGTCACGTCCTGGGCGGCGGCGGCCGCCTTTTCCACGCTGAGCGGATCGGTGATGTCCAGCGTGAGCGTCACCACGCGCGGGTCGGCCTTGATGTCGGCGGCGATCGCGCTGACGGTGCGGGCGCTGGCGTAGACCTTCGCCGCCCCGGCGGTCAGCAGTTCACGGACCAGGCAGGCGCCCAGTCCACGGTTGGCGCCGGTGACCAGCGCCACGCTTTCCTTGAGGTTCATGAGGTTAACCGTATAAATCACGGACTGGAAGAGACGATAGCTGAATGCGGCAGGCTTTTGCCTGTATCCATCACCGGGATGTCCTCAGCGCGCGGGTTGCTAACCTGGTGGGGTGGATGTGCTGGCGACCGTGCTCGCGGTGGCCGGCGTGCGCGGCACCATCGGTGCCACCGTCAACGCGGCCGAGCCCTGGGGACTCACCCTGGACAACGTCCCTGGCGCGGCTTTTCACGCGGTCACCGACGGGACGGCCTGGCTCTCGGTCGGCGATAACCCCGGCATCAGGCTGATGCCGGGCGACATGGTCCTGCTGCCAGCGGGCACGGCCCACGTGCTAGCCAGCGGCCCTGGCGTGAGCACCCAGTCCTGGGACCGCCTGGCGGCCGAGCAGTCGCTGCCACCCGGCGGCGAGCTCACCCTCGGCAGCGGTACGGTCCAGACCAGGATCCTGTGCGCGTCCTACTACCAGGACCCGGCGCTCACCCTGCCGCTGCTGTCCCTGCTGCCCGACCTGCTGCACATCCCCGCGGGCGGCGCCAATCCCGGCCTGGAGGCCACCCTCAGGCTGCTCGCGCACGAGCTGGGCCAGCATCAGCCGGGCGCGGACGCGGTCCTCAACCGCGTCATCGACATCCTCCTCGTGCAGATGCTGCGGATCTGGCTCACCGCCGGCGCCGATGACGGCCCCCGGTGCTGGCTCAGCGCACTCACCGACCCGGTGGCGGGCCCGGCCCTGGCCGCGCTGCACGCCCAGCCCGGACGGTCATGGACCGTCGACTCGCTCGCGGCCAGCGTCGGTGTCTCCAGTGCCACGCTCACCCGCCGCTTCACGGCCAGGGTAGGCGAGCCGCCGGCCGCCTACCTGACCCGCTGGCGCATGGACCTGGCCGCCCAGCGCCTGCGCGACACCGACGAGACGGCCGGCACCATCGCCCGGAGCCTCGGGTACACGTCGGAATACGCTTTCAGCCGCGCCTTTGCCCGCGAGCGCGGCCTCCCGCCCGGGCGTTACCGCAGCGAGGCCAGGCCCGCCCCCGCCCGCTGACGCCCGCTCGGGGCCCAGCGCGGACTGCGCAGCACGTCTTCCGGGTACACCTCACCCGGGGCCACCCCCGGGGGCGCCGGGACCGGGTCCGCGGGCCCGGCGGCGGACGGATGGGGCATCATGTTCCCGACCGCCTGCTCCACTGCCGGACGCATGGTGGCGGCGACAGACGCATACGGTCCGTTCGGGACGAGGCTGCCGGGTTTGTCTTTCTCGATGGTGAGCGCGACGCCGCCGCCGAAGACGGTTCCCGCCTCCAGCCAGAGCCGGGGGTCCGGTGGCGCCGGGGGGCCGATGACGAGCCGGACGGTGACGACCGCGCCGGTAAACGTGCCCACCACCGGGATCATCGAGCCGCTGGCGGTGACCTGGGCCTCTGGGCTGCCGTCAACCGAGACGAGCGCGACCGCCTCGCCGTGCACCAGGACCGCGACCTCCTCGCCGGCTGTCACCCCGGCACAGGCCCACGCGGGACGTCCCCGGTGCTCGGCGGCGGCGCTCGTGCCGGCCAGCACGAGGGCGGCGCCGTCACCGTTCGCGTAGGCGACCGCGGTCAGCGCGGTCAGCAGCGGGTCGGGCCCCGCGTCCGTGCCGCCGGTCAGCGCGACTAGGTGACCGCGCCGTGCGACAAGGCCCCGGCCGGCCAGCGGGACGCATTCGGTGATGTTCATGAGGCTCTCTTACCGGTAAAGGAGGCGGACTGGGCTGAGATCACGCCCGGCGCGACGAACTGGAGGATCGCTGCGGCATGATCCCGGCCCCGTGCCCCGCAGGTTCCACTTGAAACCGCTCACCCGCCCGGGCAGGCGGTTCCTGGCCGCTGGACCCGCCGGGTCGGTGATCGCGTTCGCAGGGGCCTGTCCGCAGGCGGAAGCCATCGCCTCTGGCGCCGGGCGCGGGTGCCCTGGAGGATGAGGCTGGTGGATGAGGAACTGAACGCCGAGCTCCGGGAACGGGCCGACCGCGATCAGGCCGCCCGCATGGGGCTGCGGCCCGGCTACGGGATGGCGGAATGGGAGGCGGCCGTAGCACCAGTCGACCGGGACAACACCACGCGGTTGCGGGAGGTAATCGCCCGGCACGGGTGGCCCGGCCATGAGCTGGTCGGCGAGGCGGGCGCACACGCGGCCTGGCTGCTGGTCCAGCACGCGCCGCCGGACCTGCAGGAGGAGTGCCTGCCGCTGCTCCAGGAGGCGGTGGCACGGGGGGACGCCAGCCCGGTGGACCTGGCGTACCTGCTGGACCGGGTGCTGATGCACCGGGGCGAACCGCAGGTGTACGGAACCCAGTACCGCGGGGTCGGGAACGGCCCGCCGGAAATGTGGACCGTAAGCGACCCCTCCGGCCTGGACCAGCGGAGGGCAGCGCTGGGCCTGGAACCGGAGGCGGCCTACCGGGCGCGCCTGCTGGCGCACCAGGAGCGGGACGGCGGCGAGCCGGCCTGAAACAGCTATCCCTCAGGCCGGACCAGCGGCGGCGAGGGCGTCGACCAGGTCGCGGACCGCCGGCCAGCGGGACATCGCCACGGCGAATGCCCCGACATCGTGACCGCCGAGCAGCAGCCGCCGCGGCACCGGCTGCGCGCGCGGCCGGTCCTCCTGCGTGCCCGCGAGCTGCCGCAGCCTGGCATTGAGCTCGGCGTGCAGTCCGGCTTCCAGGATCTGGCCGAGCTGGCGCTCCATGTCGGTCACCGGCTGGCCGGGGACAGCCGGGCGGCCGGCCGTGTACCGGGCGCGGCGCTCATCCCATTCCAGGGCCTGCTCGATGTGCTGGACCGCGTGCCGGCCGATGGTCGTGTCCGGCATCATCCGGGCGAAGTAGGCGACCTGGTCCGCCCGGGGCGCGGACCGCAGGAGCGGGTCAGCGGCGATCGTCGCCCGGGCCCAGCGGATGAGCGGCCCCACCTTGTCCCTGGACCGGCGCTGCCAGACCAGCTGCGTGACGTCGGGCCCGTACGTGCCGCGCACGTCGGGCGTCACGCTGCCCGGCTCGGTGTCCCGGCGGTAGGCGGTGACGGCGGCAAGCTCACGGGCCCGCTGCCGCTTATGGATAATCCGGCGGTTATCCCGGGCGGACTTGCGGGCCGTCGACGGCAGCACCGAACGGCTGATGTCCTTGACCTTGTGGTCGTGATTACGCACGAAAGCTCAGCTCCGAGTCCAAGGGCGAACGAGAGCCACGCGCATCGGTGACGGCGCGGCTGGCTTACCTGGCGCTCAACCTCTGGACCTGGACCACGAGAACCCCCTGCGGACGGCCCGGACTACCCCGCGGCCGACATCGGAACCGCCTTGCGGCACCAGTAGACCGCCCGCCGCTGGTAACGCACAACTGGTTTTCTGCTGCCTCAGCCTGGCGGTTACCCGGGTGAGCCAGCGCGGTGACCGCTTGCCGCGAGCTGGCAGGCGCGGGACGGTCCGGTGGGCCGGCAGCCGGTCGAACGGGCTGCGGACGGGCAGGTCCGCGGTCAGCGCGAGCAGTTCCCTGAAATCCCGCGACACGATGGCCTGGCCCAACCGCTGCTCGAACTCGTCCCGGGACAACCTGCCCTCGATGAACGACTGCTGGAGGACCGCGACCGCACGGTCCCGGTCAGCCACTGAGGCCATCATGCGAGCCCGCCGCGCGGCTGCCATGGCCCACCCCCAGCTGGGTCAGCACCCGGCCTCCTGCCCGGCCGGCCACTTCGAGCATAAGCGCGCTACGGGCCGACCAGGGCCGGCGGTCATCCCGCGGCCAGCCGCGTGAGCAGCCCAGCGAGGTCCGCGCGGGCACCCGGCGTGCCGCTTCCAGGCTCGTCCTCCGCTATTAGCCACGTTCTCGAGAACCTCAGCTTTGATTACCGAATGCATGCATAAAAGATGATTCAGCACAGTTGACCGGCATGCCGCCCTTTTTATGCACTCTTGTCGGACCGCGACGCGATATTACAGCCCCCCATTTCCGGCAATTCGGCATTTCAGTCACGTGCGCGGCGGCCGACAGGGATACCCGCCGGTCATCATGGAAATATGAAGAGGTGCTAGCCATTCGGGAGGGCGTCAAGCACCATCAGGCGAGCTAGGCACTACCTGGCTAAACAGCGGTCCCGCTCCGGGCGGCGGACACGAGAGGGCCGGACATGGACAGTCCAAGGGATTCCGCACACTCAGATACAGCCTTCTCCCTGATCACCCAGCTCGCGGATCCGGGCGGCCAGGGGGTGGACTGGGCTGCGTTCAGCCCGGACGGCACCCGGGTGGCGTTCGGAGACTCGAACGGCGACACCTATCTTTGGAGCATCGGCGCCGGCGGCCAGTCGGCCACGCTCGCCGCCACGATTCCCGATCCCGCTGGCACCGGAGTCTGGTCCGTCGCGTTCAGCCCGGACGGAACATCCCTGGCCACCACCGATTTCACCGGGCACGCCTACCTGTGGGACGCGGCCGATCCGACGAGCCCGACGCACACCTTCATCACCAGTAACCAACACGTCACCGCGGTTGCGTTCTCGCCCGATGGCAAGACCCTGGTGACCGGCAACAACGACGGGACCACGGACATCTGGCAAATCGGCACCAGCGCGCACAGCGTCATCTCGGAGCCGGGGACCGTATGGGGCCTCGCCGTCAGCAGGCAGGGCATCCTGGCCATCGGCGACGACGACGGAAGCACGTACCTGTACAACCTCGGCACCGGGAATGCCGCAGGCACGTTGCCCGACCCAGGCAGCGGTAGCGGAGGGGTCGGCGCAGTGGCCTTCTCTCCGGACGGCAGGACGCTAGCGGCCGGAGACACCAACGGGACGACCTACCTCTGGCGGACCGGCTGAGCCGGGGCGGGCCGGCAGCCGTCACGGCGCGGGCTGGCTGCCGCTGACCAAGGTAGCGACCCCGGGCACGTCGCTGTCCTCCGCCATAGCCGACCGAGCCCGGGGCTGACCGAGCACGTAGCGGTCAAAGAAGGCCAGCGTGACGCGGGCCACCACCTGCTCGACCCGATTGGTCCCCCAGTACGGGCCGGTGTGGTTTGCGCCGATCAGGTCCAGGTAGTACCGCGTCCCTGGATTCGACTCATAAAGCTGCACGCTGGTCCACGGCGGATTGACGACGTCCGCGCTGCCCTGCACAAACAGCATCGGCACTGGCGCCTGAGCGAAGTAACGGCCAGGCATGGGGGTAAACTCGCTCCGGACCCGGCGCAGGGTGAACCATCCCCCCAGGCGGTCCGTGATACAGGGCAGCACGCCTCTACCTGGGGAGCACGATGAGCCACTGGGACTTCGGCCGCCCGCCGGCCGACGAGCACGACGCCAGCGACGACACGCAGCTCCTCGCGGGTGACCGCTGGATTGACGAGGGTGACGTGTTCATGGCGGGCGACCAGTCGCACGGCTGGCCGCCCGGCAGCTGGATCAGCGACCAGGAAGCTAGCACCGGCACGGGCGAGGAATGGGATGACGACGCGGCCCCGTACCCGCTGACCTACGAGCGCGAGGCGGCGGCTGCTCCGCCCGCCGACCTGTGGGCGGCAGCAGTCCCGGCCGCCCCGGGAGCGCCGGGCCCGGCGCTGGCCGAACCAGCCCCGCCGGGGCCGCCCGGGCCGGGGGCAGCGGGGACGGAAGCCTACCTCGAGGACTGGCTGGAATCATACGAGGATCAGGACCGCAGGCGGCGCGGGCCCGGCGGACGCGGCCGTCGGTGGCTGATCCCGGCCGGCCTGGCAACGGTTGCGGCGGCCGTTGGCGCGACTGCCGTGCTGCTCACCAGCGGCCATTCAGCCGGCGGCAGCCAGGGCAGCGCCCAGGGAGCGGGCACCCAAGGCTCGGCCGGCCAGCAGGCACCGCAGGGGACGGCCGGCCCGGTCCCTGCCAGCTCTGGCGCTTCCGCCGGTGCTCCGTCCGCCAGCGGGGCCGCGTCGGGCACTGCCGCAAGCGCCGCGGGCAGCACGTCACCGGCCGCCGCCGGCGGGGCGGCCGGCCCGCCGCTCACCCTGGCCCAGGCCCAGGCGGTGCTGGCCAGCTACACGACGGCCAACAACACCGCCAACGCCGCCCGCAACGCCACCGAGCTGGCCGCGATCGAGACCGGGTCGAGCGACGCGATCGACGCCGCCCTGTACCGGGCGGGGCAGGCGGCAGGCTCCGCCCCGTTCCCCGCCTTCACCCCGGCCCAGTCCGCCTTCTACCTCCCGCGGGACGAGCCGGCGGCCGGGCCCCGCTGGTTCGTGGTCCAGGTCGGCAACGCGTTCGCCGCTAACCCGGCCAAGGTCACCTCCACCGAGTACCTGCTGTTCACCCAGTCGGTGCCCGGCGGCGCCTGGCGCGACGCGATCGAGCCCTACCTGCTGCCAAGCGCGGGCGCCCCGCAGATCGCGCTCGGGGCCGACGGCCTCGCCACCGCGGTCGCGCCGGACGCGACCGCCGACGCGGTGGCACCCGGGCAGCTGCCGGCCGCCACCGCCGCGTCCCTCGACGGGACGGGCGCGGGCCAGGTGACCACGCCGGGCAACCTGGCCGACGCCGCCGACCAGCAGCTCTGGCGCAAGGACGTGCCGAACGGCTCGGTGACCGGTACCCACGCGGCCGCGGCCGGCACCGCCGGGCAGGAGTTCGCGCTGCGTACCGCCGACGGCGGGGCCCTGGTGCTGTACACCGACTCGGCCACCGTCACCGTGACCCCGCCCGCCGGGTCAGCGCTGCACGTGACCATCCCCGGCTTCCTGTCCCCCGGCCAGGCCATGGCCACGGTCACGGTGACCTACCTGGAGCAGTTCGCCAGCTACGACCCGCCCGCGGGCAGCGGCGCGCCGCGGGTGGTGGCCGACTACTCAGCGATCACCGGCACCGGCTAAAAACCAGTCGCCCGAACGGGTGCGGCTGGCTCCGCGGCCGTCAGCCCCGCTCTTGCGGTGCGGGAGGTGCCTCGATGGCGAGGATCCGCTTCGCCCGGCTGGCCGCCATCCACCGTCCCTGCCCGCCGCTGAGCAGGCGGTCGACCCAGCGCGGGTCCATCCCGGCGACCGTCGCGACGGTGCCAGTGCTGACTCCCCGGTCGACCAGTTGCCGCACGTGCGCCCGGACCACGTCCACCGCCACCGCGCTGACCAGGCCGGACGGCGGCCGGGGGGTCGGGTCGGGCGGATCGTCGGGCACCTTGAGCAGGGGGCGGTTAAGGTCTGCCTCGTCCAGCGAGAGCCCCAGGGCGGTCTCCCCGATGAGCAAGAGGATCTCCAGGTCTGCCAGGTCGTAGTCGTCGGGGCCGGGGCTGCCGTCCGGCCGCTGCAGGCCGAGCTGCTCGGCCAGCGGCCGGAAGCGGTCAGGCTGGGTGCCGCCCCCGTTCGGCGGCGCGGACGTGATGACCGCGGTGATGATCTCGCCGTCGACGGCGTGCGCGAACTCGTCATTGAGCTTGCCGAGATCCTGGCAGAAGCAGACGGCCTCGGTGCCCGCGGAGACGCGCTGCAGCACGTCTTCCCGCCTTCCCCGTGCCCAGACGCATGCAGGTCGCTGGCAGGTAGCCCAGGGGGGACCGGCGGAGCAGCCAGGTCAATCCGTCCATCTGTCCTCCGGTCTAGGCGTGCCGTGGCGGGATCGGGGCGTCGCGGCTGGGCAGGGTGAACTCGCCGCCCAGGTAGCGGAAAACCGGGTCGGCCGGGTCGGCCGGGTCGGGCTGGCCGCCGTCGAGTAGCTGGGCGGCGTAGACCTCGGCGTCGTCGCGCGGCTGGTAGCCGAGGGCCCGGGCGCCGTCCAGCGACACCCAGCCGCCGCGGGTGTTGGCCGATACACCGTAGATGACCCGGAAACCGGGGGCGGGGGCGGACACGCACGCCTCGAACAGGCGGCCCGCGTCGTCCGGCGACAGCCAGGTGGCCAGCATCCGCGCGCTCTGCGGCCGGTCGAAGCAGGACAGGATGCGGACGCAGACCGCCTCGAGCCCGTACCGGGCAGCGTACAGCGCCGCCAGGGCCTCGCCGGCCGCCTTGGAGACGCCGTAATAGGTGTCGGGCTCAGGCCGCGCGTCGTCGGCCACCGGGAACGACTCGCGGGGCACGAAGCCGACCGCGTGATTGGAGGAGGCGAACACCACCCGGCGCACCCCCGCCCGGCGGGCGGCCTCGAACACCGTGTAGGTGCCGTTGATGTTGACGTCGAGGATCGGCCCCCACGCGTCCTCGGTGGGGATGCCGCCGAGGTGGATGACGGTGTCCGCGCCCGTGCAGGCGGCGGTCATCGCGGCCAGGTCAGTCACTGACGCGGTCACCGTCTCCTCAGCCGGGTCGCCGGAAGGAGCGCCGCCGGCGGCTGGCCGCCCGCGAGCGCGGGCACCGGTACCACGTCGAGCAGGCGCAGCCGCCGGCCGGGGCGGGCCAGCCGGGGGCGCAGCATCGACCCGATCCGCCCGGCCGCACCGGTGATGACGATGGTTGACGGGGACATCAGTGTCTCCTGGAGGCGAGTTGGCGGATATAACAACTTCATGATCACAACGGACGAACTGCGGAAGACGCTCGGCCCCCTCGGAATCTGGATGTACTCGCCCGCCAGCGCCGGCCTGGATCCCGAGTCTTACGGGCGCCAGATCGAGGCGGCCGGCTTCACATCGGTGTGGATCCCGGCCGTGAACTCCCCGGCCGACCTCGCCGCGGTGGAGCCGCTGCTGGCCGCCACCCAGCGGCTGGTGCTCGGCACCGGCATCTCCAGCGTCTGGACCTGGCAGGCGGCCGAGCTGGCGGCCGACTGCCAGCGCCTGGAGTCGCTGTACCCGGGCCGGTTCATCCTCGGGCTCGGGGTCAGCCACGCGCCGCTGGTGGAAGCGACCGGCCAGCAGTACGTGCGGCCCTACACGAAGATGGTGCGCTACCTCGACGAGCTCGGCGACCTGGCGGTGCCGGTGGTGCTGGCCGCCCTCGGGCCGAGGATGCTCGAGCTGTCCAGGGACCGGGCCGCGGGCGCGCACCCGTACTTCACCCCGCCGGAGCACACCGCCCAGGCCCGGCAGATCCTGGGCGCGGCGCCGCTGCTGATCCCGGAGATCGCGGTGGCGCTGGCGGCCGGCGACGCGGGCGCCGCCCACGCCAGGGACTATGCGCAGCGCTACCTTCAGCTGCCCAACTACACCAGTAACCTGCGGCGGCTCGGCTACGCGGAGGCAGACGTCACCGGCGGCGGCAGCGACCGGCTGCTGTCCGACGTGGTCCCGCACGGGATGGCGGACGTGCAGGCCCGCATCGCCGGGCACCTGCGGGCGGGCGCCGACCACGTGGTGATCCAGTTGCTGGGCGAGGGCGGCCGGTTCGCCCCGGGCGACCTGGCGGCACTGGCCGAGCTGACCTCGGCCCTCCGTTAGCCGCCCCGCGCTCAGGTACGCCGCGCTCAGGTACACCGTGCTCGCCGTCCCGGTCAGGTCTCGGCCAGCAGCTGGCTGGCCTCATCGGCCAGCCAGCGCAGGCCGAGCCGGTCGGCGGTCGCGCCGGCCGTGGTCAGCAGCCGGGCCGCCTCGTCGCTGCCGGTCCGGCGGCCTGCCTTCCCGGACAGCCGGATCAGCGCGCGGGCCTTGTTCACCGCCAGCCGGGCCGCCTGCGGCGGGGCGGCGGCGACCTGGCAGCTCACCGAGTCGAACCAGTGCACCGCCTCCTCGTCGTCGCCCGCGGCCATGGCGAGCAGGCCGGAGAACCGCTCGGCCGGGCCGAGCAGCACCGACGGCCAGCCGGCCAGCACGAACTCACCCGCGTGGGCGGCCAGGATGGCGCGCAGCCGCCGGGTGATGTCCGGGAGCAGCCCGCCGAGCGGGTCGTCGGTGACCGCCGCCCGCCCGGCCGGGCTCAGCGCCAGGACGGTCTCGGCCAGCAGCGCGGCGACCGGCACGGTCCAGCCGTGCGGCGGGAAGGCGGCAAACCGGCCGTACTCGTCGTCCAGGGCCCGGACGTGGGCGGCGGCGGTCGGCAGGTCGCCCGCGTCGCAGGCCGCCAGGGCGAGCCCGGCCCGCCAGATGGGGAAGAACGCGTGCCCCTCGACCTGCCGGAACACCTCCGGGTCAGTCTGGCTGATTAGCTGTCCCCGCTCCCGGCGCAGCCAGTACACCTGGCCCTGCCAGGTCTGCTGCAAGGTGTCGGCCACCGGCTCGCAGTCCGCGTGCGCCCGGGCGACGAGCGGCGCGGCCGCGGTGAACAGCCGGTGCTGGGCGGCGGCGAACCGGCCCTGCCACAGGTCGAGCACGGTCTCCATGGTGAGCTGCAGCCACTGGTTGGCGTGGCTGGCCGGCATGGTGCGCTCGTGGGCGAGCAGCAGGCCCTGCGCGTCGGTCACCCGGCCGGTCCGCAACTGGTCGATGGCGAGGGTCATCAGCCCCTCGCTCTGGAAGTACGGCGAGCGGGCGAGCAGGCTGGTCCGTTCCAGGCGCTCGGACAGCCGGATCGCCTCGCTCGGCGGGTCATAGTCGTACAGGGCCCAGCGACACTCGTTCAGTACCTCACAGGCGGCGGCGGGCGGCAGCGTGTCCGCCTGGCTGAGCGCGGTCCGGGCGAGGGCGACGCCGGCCGCCCTGATCTCGTCCGCGTCGGTGCCGAGCACCGGCACGGCCAGGGTGGACTTACGGGCCAGGTGCGCGCTGAGCTGCAGCCGCAGGGCGACCGCCACCTCGTCGTCCCGGCCGTCGAGGGCGGCGATGCCACCGCGCAGGCCGTGCAGCAGGTACCAGTCGACCACGCCGGGGTCGGTCCACCGGCGGGCCAGCCTGATCAGGGCCTCCGCCCGCTCGACCGGCCGGCCGTCGGCGATGTCATAGGCGAGCTGGTACTCGCGGTCGGCGGCGGTAATCGCGCCGCGCTGGTCGAGGGCGTCGCCCAGCGCCAGGTGGAGGCCGGCCCGGGTGACCGGGTCGGCCGGGCCGGCCGCGGTGGCGGTGCGGGCCAGGCCGGCCCGCGCCCACCGCTCGGCCGCGTCGGCGCTCGCCCGTTCGGCCCGCGCGGCGGCGAGGAAGGCGCGGACGGCGTCGGCGTCGGGCAGGTCCCGGTCGGCCCGCAGCGCGTGCCAGGCGAGGCGGACCGGCAGGCTGGGATCGGGGTCCGGGCCGCCCTGGCCGGCCAGGGCGGCGAACGCGCGGCGGTGCAGGGCCCGCCGCAGCGACGGCTGCTCGTCCAGCCGCGCGAGCGCGTCATCCCGGTGGCCGCCGTGGGTGAAGCGGACCCCGGCCGAGGTGTCCACCCAGCCCAGGCGCCGGGCCCGCAGCTCTTCCCGGTCGGCCTCGGCGTCAGTCAGCGCGAGCATCCGGGCGACCAGGGCGGTGTCGATCACCAGGTCGCTGGCGGTGACCGCGGCCGCCGCCAGCCAGGCCGACAGCGCCGGCGCGTCCTGCCCGGCCGCCCCGCCTTCCCCGGCCGCAGAGCCGTCCCTGGCCGGGGCGGCGTCCCCGGCCGGGGCGTCGTTCCTGGCCGGGGCGGCGGCTACCCGGTCGCGGATCCGGGCGGGGACCCCGCCGGTGGCCGCCGCCACCAGCTCGGCCTCGGCCTCGGCGGGCGGCCGTCCGGCTAGCTGGCGGAGCCAGTCGGCGATCGCCTCCGTCGGCAGCGGCCCCAGCCGCAGCACCGCCGTCTCGGCGAACGCCGCGGTCCCCGCCAGCACCGCGTCGGCCCAGCCGCCGCCCTGGTCATCGGGCGGGTCGTCGCGGCCGAAGAACACGATGCCGACCGCTGCGTCGCGCAGCCCGGCCAGCAGCAGGCGCAGCAGTTCCCTGCCCTGCCCGGTCAGCGCGTCGGCGTTGTCGACCGTCACCAGCAGGCCGCGGCGGGCGGCGACGTCCCGGATGATGACGCCGAGCGCGCCCGCGATCTCGGTGAACCGCAGTTGCTGCGGCTGGTCCGGCTCGGGGGACGACGGGGAACCGGACCGCGGCGCGACGAAGTCGAGCAGCGCACGACGCTGCCCGACGGTCAGCCGGACCGTCATCCGGTCCCGCCCGGTGCCGTCGCGGCCCGGGCCCGGTTCCCGGCACGCGGCCGGCCACAGCCGCGCGGCCAGCTCCGGCCAGGGGTTCAGGTCACCCGGATGGCCCGCGCTGAGGCAGGCCACCGGCAGCCCGGCCGCCACCGCCGCGTCGGCGAACTCCTCGGCCAGCCTGGTCTTGCCCAGCCCGTTGGCGCCGCGGACCGCGACGAAGGCGGAGCCCCCGTCGCGCACCCGCTCGCGCACCCGCCGCAACGCCGCCAGCTCGGTCTCCCGGCCGACCAGGACCGGCGGGCTGCCGGCCACCGGCGGCGGCTGGCCGGCGGTGAGCGGGCGGTGCACGTCGATGCCCGCCTCGGCCAGCAGCAGCAGGTCATCGGCGCGGGCCAGCGCGCCGTCGGCGGGCTGGCCCGGCTGGCCGCGGCCCGCCTCCAGCCGCAGCGCCTCCCGCCGCGCCGCCAGCAGCCGCTCGGCCTCGTCGGTGCCAGGGCCGTCGTGCAGGGCGACCAGGAAGCTGGCCAGCCAGGCGGTGTCGCGGCCCCGGGCACCGTCCGGCCCGGCCTGCTTCCGCCGGTCGGCCGGGCCGGCCACCGGCCGGCCCAGGTAGGCGCGCGCCGCCTGGTAAGGGGCGCCCTGCGCCAGGGCCACCTCGGCCAGGGCCCTGACCAGCCCGTCGCGCGCCTGGTCGAGCTCGGCGGCGAGCCGCCGGCAGACCTCGGGCGGCCCTTGCGGCCACAGGTCGGCGAACGGCTCGCCGTCCCACAGCCCGGCCGCCTCGGTCAGCCCGGCCAGCGCCCCCGCGGCGTCACCGTCGCGCGCCCGCGCCCCGGCCGCGGCGGCCAGGCCGAGGAAGCGGAACGCGTCCACCCGGTCCTCCAGCTGGCCGCCGCCCGCCGCGACCAGGCGGTAACTGCCATCCCTGCCCTTGTCGGTGGGCAGGTCGAAACCGTCGTCGCAGTCGCGCAGCGCGCGCCGCAGCGACCACATCAGCGTGCGCACGTCGCGGTCCTCGTCGTCCCACACGGCGGCGGAGATCTCCGCCCGGCGCACCCGCCTGCCGCGGGCCGCCACCAGCACCGCCAGCGCCTTCCTGACCTGCCTGCGCAGCTCCACCGGGCGGCCGTCGCACAGCAGCTCGGCCCGTCCCAGGATGACGATGGTTCCGGCTGGCACGCCGCTCCTTCCGGGGGAACGCGGGATGACGTATCTCTACCGGGTCAAATTCGCCGAGGCCGCGAATTAGACCTGAATTTTACCCTTCGCCCCTATATTCAAAGCGCTGCCCGCCCGGGGTGGGGACCCAAGGCATTGCCGAGGGTCGCGGGCAGGGCGCGGTGGCACGGATGGGGCGGGCCGTGCCGCCGCGCCCGGGGGCCGCCCACGATACGGTGACCCGGTGACCCGCGCGCCTCTTTCGCTGCCCGGCCGGACCGTGATCTTCGACTACGGCGAGGTCATCTCGCTGGCGCAGTCGCCCGCCGACCGCGACGCCATCACCCGGCTGGCCGGAGTGCGCGACCAGGCGGGAGCAGACGGCGGCCCGGGCGAGGGCGCGGCCGCCAGCCGGTTCTGGGCGGCCTACGACGCCCACCGGGACGGCCTCGACCAGGGCATCGGCGGTGTCGCCGCCTACTGGCGGGCGGTCGCCGCCGACATCGGCGCGAGCTGGGACGACAGCCGGGTCCACGAGCTTTGGGCGGCCGACTTCCGCAGCTGGCTCTCGGTCAACCCGGGGACGGTGGAGGTACTGGCGGACCTGCGGGCGGGCCGGACGCCGCTGGCCCTGCTGTCGAACGCGGGCCCGGACTACGGCAGCTACTTCCGGCACGGGCCGCTGGGCGACTTCTTCGGCACCTGCTACGTCAGCGGGGAGCTCCGGCTGATCAAGCCGGACCCGGCGATCTACCAGCACGTGCTGGCCGACCTGAAGATCACCCCGGCCGAGGCAGTATTCATCGACAACCGCGAGAAGAACGTGGCCGCGGCCGAAGCGCTCGGCATCACCGGCCACGTGTTCACCACCCCGGAGCGGCTGCGGGACTTCCTGGCCGCGCTGGCGGGCTAGGGAGGCCCCAGCCCGCATGGTTGCGGCAACCAGGCGGTCCTGGACGGGTGGTTGCCGCAACCAGGCGGCTCCGGGCGGGTGATTGCGGGCCGCCGAGCCGGTTAGCCGTCCGGCTAACGCCCGCTCGTCCCGGGCACGGGACGGTCCGGCCCCTGATCGCCGGGCGGGGGAACGGCCGGGCTGGCCGGCCCGGTCCGCGATGTCTGCGGCGGGCGGACCGTAGTCACGGTGCCGTCGCTCCACACGATGGTGACGCAGGCCGGGGTCACGGTCGGGCCGGGCTCCCCCTCGCGTTCCCCCGGCCACCACTCCGCCTGCGCGATCCCCGCCTGACCGCGCGGCAGCGGGATGCCGGCCGCCTGCGGGTCACCCGCGGCAGGAAACAGCGGATGGAGGAACGGACGGGGCTGGCTGCCAGCCGGCTCCGCTCCTCCCCCGCCCCCGGCTACTGCCCCTGCCCCTAGGTCTGGAACTGGGTCGGGTACTCCGGTGGGTGCGCCCGCGTCACGCGACAAGGCCGCGGCAGACGCCGCGCGGTACGCGTCGTGCAGCCGCAGCAGCCCGCCGCCGGCGCCGAGCACGCTGTCGGCCCGCTCCCAGAACCGCCGGGACTGCCAGAGCCGTCCGGTCTCCGCGTGACCAACGGTGGTGACGGACACCCCGGCCCGTGCGGCGAGCTCGGGCTGGGTCAGCCCGGCCGCTCGCCGCCGGGCTGACAGCCCGGCCGACAAGGCGCGCTCGGCGGCCGCCAGGTCCTGCTCCCCCGGATGCTGAGCGGCCCCGGCGACCCGCGGCCGGGCGTTGCGGCTGGGACCGGGGACGAGCACTCCCTCGGTGATCAGCAACCGCAGCGCCCGGCGGCAGGTGAGCACCGCGTAGCCGGTCAGCCGGCTGAGCTCCGCCCCGCTCGGCGCGGGCTGCCCCGGCCGCAGCACGCCGTCGGTGATCTGCCGGCGGACGACCGCGGCGGCGCGCAGGTACTTCCGGGGCGCCTTGTCGTCTGCCACCGCGCTGGCCTCGGGTGAAGCAGGGTCAATAGGCGGCATCAGTGCCTCTCCTGTGGCGCCGGCTGGGGGGAACTGCAGTGCCGCGCACAATGATACTCGACCGTGCTCGACTGTTTTCTTGCGGCCAGCGCTGGCTCGTGGGTCGCACCATGAACGGCGAGCAGCCGGGAGGGGTACCACTTGCCGGCCGGCGGGCCGATAGCGCAAGGCCGCGGATCCGACATCGCCTCGGACGCGGCGGCACCCCGGGCGAGGTTGCACCGGTCGGTGAGCCCATCGGGCCAGAATGCTGTGGTCCCGGTCGGCGCTGAGGCCGTGGCCGGGCCAGCCGGGCGCGTCGCGAAAAGCCAGCCCGTGAACCCGAGATAGGTCGAGCCTTCTAATTAATGGCAACTGATTGCGTTCACACCTGCCTCGTTTACATCATCTATACCTATTTGGCGGACTATTCTCTACTTAGCGTCATCAGGCGCATAGCGTGACGGCATGCCTTCAATTACGCATGAGGGGCCGCTTGACCTAGTCCGTCAGCACCCTGAGATCGCCCTGAAACTTATTCAGGGCACTATTGACCTCACGCTGCCTGAGCAGGCATCGGCGGCATTGGCCCCGACCGACATGAGCGCAGTCGTCCCGGTGCAGTACCTGGCCGACATGGTTGTCCTCATCTCCGACCAGGCCACCGGGGAGCCGGTCCTGGCGGTAATCATCGAGCCGCAGCTGCGCGATAGCGAGACCAAGCGCTACAGCTGGCCGGTCTACGTCACCACCGCCCGCCGGATCGCCCAGTGTCCCGCGGCGGTCCTCGTGGTGCTCTGTCCCGACCCAGACGAGGCCGCCAAGTGCCGCCGGCTCATCCGCACCGGCCACCCCGGCTTCGACCTCGCGCCGGTCGTGATCGACTCTGGTGGGCCACCCGGCCTGGCCGCCGAGGCCGGGCCGTACCTGACAGTGTTCGCCGCGAGCATGGGCGGCATCGACCTGGAGTCTGAAGCCGGGGCGCGCCGGGTGCTGGACGCGATAGCCAGCACCGAGGTCAGCGACGCTGACCGGTCGCGGATGATGACCATTATGCTGAGACTAGCGTCCGATGCCGCACGGCAGATCCTGGAGGCGATGATGACGACGAGCGAGTACGAGAAGACCCTGGCAGAACGAATCCACGACCAGGGCATGGCCGAGGGCAAGGCCGAGGGCAAGGCCGAGGCTGTCCTGCGACTCCTTGAGGCGAGGCACCTCCACCCGTCGCAGGAGCAGCGAGACCAGGTCCTGTCCTGTACCGACGCCGGCCAGCTTGACCGCTGGTTCGACCGCGCCATCACGGCCAGCACGGCTGCCGAGGTCTTCGCGGACTGAGCGTCACAGACCCGTCCGGCCCCGCTGGGGCACGGGGCGGCTGAACCAACGCCCCTTGAGCGTCTCCGCTAGTTCGGCGGGCGCCCACCGCGCGGCAGCGCCACCGACGCCACTCTGGCCACGTAGCTGCAAGACAACGGATTCAGGTGGAAATAATCTGGTGTCATCGCCATAAATTATTTCCAAACGGCCACAAAGTTCCGCGATAATACCGCTGCCTGAGGGGATCGGGCTGTTTGCTTGCCTCGCTCGGCAGCTCGATGAATAACGACCCCGCAGCCTTCAGGCCGACGGCATCCAGCGGCCTCGAATTCGGCTTGGCGACGCCGGCCGGGAGCCCTTTTATCAGCTGGCCGGTTTATCAGCTGGCCGGTGGCCGGGAGGGTGCCAGCCGGTTACGGCGGTGCTCTAGGTACTGGCGCTCGGCCGGCTCGTGGGTGAGCGCGATCGCGCTGTCGTAGGCGGCGGCCGCCTCGGCGTCGCGGCCGAGGCGTTCCAGCAGGTGGGCCCGGGTCGCGCGGGCGGGCTGGAAGCGGCGGGCGCCCGCGCCGCCGTCGCCAGCCAGCGGGTTGAGGGCGGTCAGCCGGTCGAGGGCGGCCAGGCCGGCCGCCGGGCCGTCAACCTCGGCGGTGACCGCGGCCAGGGCGACGCCGCTGCCGAGCGAGGGGGCCACCGCGTGCAGCAGCCGGTGCAGGTCGAGCAGCGTGAGCCAGTCGGTGACCTCGCCCGGCCCGCGGGCGCAGTGGACGGCCTGGATGGCCGCCTCGAGCTGGAACCGGCCAAGCGCGCCGCGGGCGTGCGCGGACCGCAGGTGCTCGTGCGCCCGGCTGATCAGCCGCTGGTTCCAGCGGGCCGGGTCCTGCTCGGCCAGCGGCACGAACCGGCCCGCGCCGTCGGCCCTGGCTGGCCCGCGCGCGGCCGAGAGCTGCACCAGCGCGGCCAGCCCGCGCGCCTCGGGGTCGGCCGGGGCGAGGGCGACCAGCACCTCGGCTAGCTGGAGGGCCTCCGAGGGCAGCGCGCGGTCCTGCGGGCCGGTGGTCGCCCAGTCGATGACGTAGGCGCCGTAGACCGCTTCCAGGACCGCCGTCATCCGCTCCGGCAGGTCGGTCCGGTCGGGCAGCCGGAACGGGATGCCCGCCGCCTTGATCCGCCGCTTCGCCCGGACCAGGCGGGTCGCCATGGTGGAGGCCGGCACCGCGAACGCCCGGCCGACCTGCTCGGCGGTGCAGCCGAGGACGGTGTTCAGCATGAGCGGGGTGCGCACGGCGGGCTCGATCGCCGGGTGCGCGCACACCAGCATCAGCTCGAGCCGCCGGTCGGGGATCGCGTCGATGTCCACCTGGTCGAGCTGCGGCCCGGCCGCACCGCCCCGGCCGGGGGGCGGCAGCTCCGGATCCGCCTCGAGCGGCACCGTCCGCTGGACGCGGGCGGATTTCCACTGGTCGCGGAGCCGGTTGCGGGCCACGGTCAGCAGCCAGGCGTCCGGGTTAGCGGGGATCCCCTGGGCGGGCCAGGTCCGCAGCGCCCGCTCGAACGCGTCCGCGAGGGCGTCCTCCGCGGCGACCAGGTCGCCGGCCGGGGCGGCCAGCAACGCCAGCAGCCGGCCGTAGCTGTCCCGGGCGGCCCGCTCGGCCGCCCGGGACACGCTGGACCGGCCAGGCGTCAGCGAGTCCACCCGCCGTCCACGAAGGCGGTCGCGGTCGGGCGCACCTCGATCACCCCCCAGGCGGCGCCGGGGCACTTCTCGGCCCAGCCGATGGCCGCGTCCAGGTCGGGCACGTCGAGCATGAACACCCCGGCCAGGGCCTCCTTGGTCTCCGCGAACGGGCCGTCCTGGACCCGCAGGCCCCCGTCCCGGCGGGTCACGGTGGTGGTCGCCGCGCCCGGCTGCAGCACGTCGGCCGACAGCAGGACGCCCGCGCTTTCCAGTGCCCGGCCGTAGGCGCCGAAGGCTTCCTGCGCCTCGGCGATCGCCTCGGCGCTGATCTCCCCGTCGCCTGGCTCCCGGTAATGCATGAGCAGTGCGTAACGCATCGTCATCCCTCCGATCCCATTGTCGCGCTGATCGCGACCTGTGCCCTGATGACGACCGGGCAGGCCGCCGATCGCCAGCTGGCGGCAGAAACCGCCGGCGGAAAGCCCGCACCGGGCTGGAGGGGAGCCGGTGGCGTGCTAGAACCCGGGGAAAACCGACTTCAGCTCGTTCAGCGTCAGGCCGGACAGCTCCAGCTCGGCGTCATCGTCGAGACGTCCGTAGACCAGCCGCAGCAGCGCCTCCGCGGGCAGGGTCAGGGACGCGGTCGCGGTGTCGTCCGGGTCGGCCGGGCGCAGCGACACCGCGTCGCCGGTGCCGGTGTCGAGGGTGAACCGGCGCTCGGGCGCGCTGGCGGTGACCGCGGCCACCACCGGGGCCGGGGCCTTCCTGGCGGCGAAGCCCGCGAACATGGGGAGGAGGTCGACCAGCAGGTCGACCGCGTCCGGGGCGACCCGGGCGGCCGGGTCGAGCGCGACCGCGATGTCCCAGGTGTGCAGGGCGTGCTCGGACAGCCGCATGCCGAGCACCCCGGCCAGGTCCATCGGCTGCGGGCCGAACATGGTGACCTGGAACGCCGCCCGCTGGGCGGGGGTGAGCGACTCGACCTGGGTGAGCAGGTTCTCGTTGGCGGTGACGGACCGGGCGGCCTGCTCTTCCGGTGACCGGGCGTTCCAGGTCTCCCAGATGGGCTTGAAGTCGTCCGGGGACGGCGGGTCGCCGCCGGTCACCGCGGCGTCGATGACCAGGGTGAAGATCTCCGCGCCGCTGCCCAGGTGGGACAGGACGTCGGCGATGGTCCATTCGGTGTCGTAGGACTGCTGGCGCAGCTGGGCGGCGTCGAGCCCGGCGACGAGGGCGGCGAGCCGGTCGTGGGAGGCCCGGGCGGCTTGCACCCAGGGGGTCGCGTCGGTAGCGGTAGTCACGGTTCCGATCCTATGGCGGGCCCGGGTGGCGGGCAGGGAATGGCGGGTAGTGAGCGGGTCGTGGTCAGTAGGCGATCCAGCCGCCGTCCACCGGCAGCACCGCGCCGTTGACCCGGACTGCCTCGTCGGTCGCCAGGTAGAAGGCGACCGACGCGACCTGCTCGGCCGGCGCCAGGGCCGGCTTGTCCCGGTCACGGGTGAGGAGTTCCCGGCCGCGCTCGGTGAAGTGGTTGGCCCGCTGGTGCGGCTTGGGCTTGTTGCCCATGCCGCCGGGGGCGATCGCGTTGCAGCGGATCCCGTAGCCGGCGTAGGTGGCCGCGATGTGCTGGGTCAGCCCGACCACCCCGAACTTGGACGCCGTGTAGGCGGCCCCGCCCCTGGCCCCGCGCAGTCCCGACACCGAGGCGGTGTTGATGATCACCCCGTAGCCGCGGCTGGCCATGCCCGGCAGGACCCGCTTGCAGAACAGGAACGGCGCGCGCAGGTTCACCCCCATCACCCGGTCCCAGTCTTCCTCCGAGACCTCGTCCAGCACGCTGATCTTCTCGCTGACCCCCGCGTGGTTGAACAGGATGTCGACCGGGGCGGGGGCGGCGGCCAGCGCGCGGTCCACCTCGGCCGCCTGGGAGATGTCCGCCCGCACGGCGGTGACCGAGGGGTACTTGTCCGCCAGCTTGGCCAGGTTCGGCTCGCTGGCGTCCACCGCCACCACCTGGGCGCCGGCCTCCACGCAGTACCCCACCAGGCAGCTGCCCATGTCGGGGCCGGCCCCGCCGGTGATCAGCACCGTCCTGCCGTCCAAACGTGCCATTGCCGTCTTCCTTCCCGGTTGTCAGTCGAGCCCGGTTGTCAGTTGAGCCGGTACACGCGGGTCGCGGTCCCCCGGTAGAGTGCGTCCTTCTCCGCGGCCGAGGCGGCGGCGGTAATCCGCTTGAACGCGTTCCACAGCGTCCGGTAGCCGCACGACTGCCGGTCCGGCGGGAAGTTGCTCTCGAACATGCACCGGTCGGCGCCGAACGCCTCGACGCAGAAACCGATGTAGTCCTGCCAGGCCCGGGCGAGTACCTGCGACGTCGGCGGCAGTTCGCCGTCCTGGAAGAAGAACCCGAACAGCGGCATGCCGAGCCCGCCCAGCTTGACGTGCACCCGCGGCAGCCCGGCCAGCGCGGCCATCCCCGCCCGCCAGTCCCGGAACACCTCCCGGCGCCGGTCCTGGTACGGTCCGACCCCGAGCGGCACCCCGACGTGGTTGATCACGAACGTGGTGTCGGGGAAGGCCCGGGCCAGGTCAAGCGTCTCGTCTAGCTGGGAGTGGAAGGCGAAGCAGTCGAATACCAGCCCCAGCGGGGCAAGCTGCGCGAGCCCGGCCCGGAAGGCGGGGTCGGCCGCCAGGTGGGGCGGGGCGAACCGGGACGGGCCCTTGCCCGCTCCCGCCTTGCGGCCCGCGCTGATCACCGGGCTCGGGTCCCAGGCGAGGCCGTGCCTGATGCCGCGCAGCCGGCCGCCGCTGAGCGCGATGCCCTGCTCGAGCAGCCCGCGGACGGCCGCCCCGGCGGTCAGGTCGACCCGGCCGACGATGCCGGCCGACACCGCGCAGTCGCCGTAGCGGCCGGAGGCGCTCATCGCGGCGACCCCGTTCGCGAACTCGATCTCGCCCAGCGGCGCCTCCTGCGGTGGCCCGCCGCGCCGGTACATCGCCCCGCACTCCACGTAGACCGTCGCGGTCACCCGGTGCCCCGCTCCGAGGTCGGTCAGCAGCTCCGGCAGCAGGTAGCGGCCGCGGGCGGGGGTGTCCCAGAGGTGGTGGTGGGCGTCGACGATCTCAAGCTCAGGCTCGATCACGTCCTCATCGGGCAGGCTCGCGAGCCAGGTCGCGAGGTCCTCGTCGCCGCGGGCGAACATGCGGTAGGTCCGAGGCTGCTCGCTTGCTGAAGGCATAGCGCGACTCCCTTGTGCGGTGTAGGGCGATCACAAGTAGGGCATGACTTCGGCCCCGAACAGCTCTAGCTGCTCCATCGCCGCCTGGTGGGGCAGCCCGGGCCAGTGCACCTTGATCACCAGCTCGGTCAGGCCGGTCCGGTCCCGCAGCTCGGCGATCTGCTCGGCGCACGCCTGGGGCGGCCCGAGGATGAAGCGCTGGTCGATCTCTTCCGCGTCCAGGGCGGAGTACCCGGTGCCCGCCGCCGTGCCGCCCGGCCCCGCGTCGAGTCCCCAGCGGGCGTAGGTGGCGTACCGGCTGCGGCTGCGCTCGAGCGCCAGCCGCCGCGCGCCGGCCACCGAGCCGGCGATGACGATGTCCCGCCGCAGCGGGAACTCGCCGTCGAGCGGGAGCCCGTGCCGGGCGCGCTCGTCGAGGAACGCCTCCCGCAGCGGGCGCAGGTCGGCGTCGCGCACGAAGGGGGCCGCGTACCAGGCGTCGGCTTCCCGGGCGGCCCGGCGCACGGCCGGCTCGGCCTGCCCGCCCAGCCAGACCGGCGGGCCCGGCCGCTGCAGCGGCAGCACGGCCGGCCGGGCCGCCTGCACCTGGAAGTAGCTGCCGTCGAAATCGACCTCCTCACCCGACCACAGCAGCCTGACCAGGCGGACGGCCTCGGTGAAACGGGCGACCCGGGTGCGCCGCTCGACCCCGAAGGCGGCCAGCTCGCGGTCCGAGTAGCCCAGGCCGACGCCGAACACCGCCCGGCCGCGGGTCACCACGTCGAGGGTGGCGACCTGCTCCGCCGCCTCCACCGGGTTGATCAGCGCGAGCAGGGCGATCCCGGTCGCCACCCGTACCCCCGGCGCGAAGTGGGCCAGGTGCGCCAGGTACGGGACCGGCTGGTAGAAGCGCAGCTCAGAGCCGAGGAAGTGCTGGCCGACGAAGACCGTCGAGAACCCGAGCTCCCCGGCCCTGGCCACCGCCTGCTCGTGCTCGGCGACGTGGACCAGCGGGTCGGTGCCCCGGTCGTAGACCGGCGTGATGACGAGTCCCAGCCGCATCAGACCTCCGCGTCCGCGCGAATCCCTGTCCTGCCGTCAGCCGAGCAGGCCGACCAGCCGCTGGGCCGACTCGGCGAACTCGTCGACTAGTCCGAACATCACCTCGCGCACGGTGCTGCTCTTGTTCATCATGCCCACCACCTGCCCGACCGGGGTTCCCATGACCGTCGCGATGTGGTGCTCGTGCGCGCTGACCACCGCGTCCCGCACCAGCAGGCCCTGCAGCGGCATCGGCAGCGGTTCGGGCGCGTCGGCGCTCTCCCAGGCGTCGACCCACGGGGTCCGCAGCTGGCGCACCGGCTTGCCGCTGGCGCACCGGCTGCGCACCGTGTCCTGGGACGTCGCCGCCAGCAGCTTCGCCCGGACGACCGGGTCGAGGTCGCTCTCGGCGGTCCCCAGCCAGAGCGAGCCGGCCCACACCCCCTCGGCCCCCAGGGCGAGGGCGGCGGCGATCTGCCGCCCGTTGCCGATCCCGCCCGCCGCGACGACCGGGACCGGCGCGACCGCGTCGACCACCTGGGGCACCAGCACCGAGGTGGTGATGTCGCCGGTGTGCCCGGCCGCCTCGGTGCCGGTGGCCACGATGATGTCGGTGCCCGCCGCCACGTGCTTGTGCGCGTGCTTGACCTGCCCGGCCAGGCCCGCGATGAGGATGCCGCGCTGGTGGAAGCGCTCCGCCAGGTCAGCCGGGAACGGCCCGAGGGCGGTCGCCGCCAGCTTGACCGGGTGGCGCAGCGCCACGTCGATCAGGCCGCGGGCCCGGGCGTGGGTGCTGACCAGGCCGTCGCCGCCGCCCAGGTCGGACGGCGTCCCCGGCGCGCTGCGGGGCGGGATGCCGAAGCGCCGCTCCAGCCCGGCCACGAACTGGCGGTGGCCGGCCGGGATGCCTTCCGCCAGCGCCTGGACGTCGTCGCCCTCGTAGCTGCTCGGCAGCAGGAAGTCGACCCCGTAGGGCCTGCCACCGACGTGCTGGTCGATCCAGTCCAGCTCGATCTCGAGCTGCTGCGGGGTCAGCCGCACCGCCCCCATGACGCCAAGGCCGCCGGCCCGGCTGACCGCCGCCACCACGTCACGGCAGTGGCTGAAGGCGAAGATCGGGTACTCGATACCCAGCGTCTCAGCTAGCCGCGTTCGCACGCTACCACCTCACCGGAAGGTTTGTCCCTACTTGCTAGCAAGCAAGCTAGCTGATCGCCGAACGTGAAACAAGCCATCGTTCGGAATGAATATAAGCTTTAAAACCGGGATTCCGAACGGTTGACGGTTACTCTGGCACCGGCTAACTTGCTGACTAGTCAGCAAGGAGAGGTGGCACGCGTGAGTAGGCCAGACGGATTCGCTGATCCCGGTTCAGAGGTGCTGATCGACCAGCTCGACGAGGTCGCCTACCTGACCCTCAACCGGCCGGCCAAGCTCAACGCGCTCAACGAGCCGCTGCTGACCCGCCTCGACGCGGCCCTGGACTGGGTGCAGGCAAAGGACGACGTCCGGGTGGTGATCTTCCGCGGCGCCGGGCGCGCCTTCTCGGCCGGCTGATGACCTGACCCCGGGTGAGTACACACCGGGGGCGCAGGCCGACATCATCGACGACGAGGCGAAGGTGAGCGAGCGGATCCGCCGCTGGCTGCGGGTCTGGGACCTGCCCAAGGCGACCATCGCCCAGGTGCACGGCTACTGCCTGGCGGGCGCGACCCAGCTCGCGTCGGTGTGCGACCTGACCCTGGTGGCCGAGGACGCGGTCATCGGGCTGCCCGCGCTGCCGCTCGGCGGGGGCTTCATCTCGCCGTTCTGGGTGCACCTGGTGGGACCGAAGCGGGCCAAGGAGATGTCCTTCCGCGCGGGCAGCCGCATCGACGGCACCACCGCCGCGCAGTGGGGCTGGGCGAACCAGGCGGTGCCGGCCGCCGAGCTCGACGTCGCCGCCTTCAACCTCGCGGTCGAGGTCGCCGCCACCCCGCCGGGGGTCCTGGCGCTGAAGAAGCGCGCGATCAACACCATGGTCGAGGCGGGCGGCTTCCGGGTCGCGCTGGGCGCGGTCGCCACCATCAACCCGGTCGCCCACTTCAGCCCGCAGACGACGGAGGTACGCAAGACCATCTCCACCTACGGCCTGGCCGGCGCGATCCGCCGGTTCCGGGCGGCCATCGAGCAGAAGCAGGCGGCGGCCGGCCGTATCCCCCGCGTCAGCTCCCCGGGGTGACTGACGGCGTGACTGACGGCGTGACCGGCTGCGTGATCGTCGGCGTCGGCGAGACCGAGTACTCCCGCCGCAGCGGCCGGTCGGAGCTCCGGCTGGCGGTCGAGGCGCTGCGGGCGGCCCTCACGGACGCCGGCCTGCCGCCGCGGTCGGTCGACGGGATCGTCAGCTACCCCGGCAGCCCGCGGGCCGAGGACCTCATCGGCGCCCTGGGGCTGCCCGGCGTCCGCTTCAGCGCCACCCCGCAGCTCGGCGGGGCCAGCTCGGTGGCGTCGCTGCAGCTCGCCGCGGCCGCGCTCGCGGCCGGCTCCGCGACCGTCGTGGCCTGCGTGTTCGCCCGGAACGGTAACTCAGGCAAGCGGATCGCCACCCGGATCGACCAGCTGCTGCCGGGCGGTTACCTGCGCCGCGGCCTGGAGCACCCGCAGGGGCTGTCCACCCCCGCCCAGTGGTACTCGCTGCTGTGCCGCCGCCACATGCACGAGTACGGCACCACCCGCGAGCAACTGGGCACGGTCGCGCTCACCATGCGCCGCCACGCCCAGCTCAACCCGCGCGCCCAGCTCCACGGCCGGGAGCTGACGATGGCCGAGTACCTGGCGTCGCCGCCCGTCGCGCTGCCGTACCTGCTGCTCGACTGCTGCCTGGAGACCGACGGCGGCTGCGTGGTGCTGGTGACGCGGGCCGACCGCGGCCGGGACTGCCGCCAGCCCCCGGTGGCGGTCGCCGCGGTCGCCGAGGGCCACCCGGATTCCCCCGACGACATCACCGGGCGCACCCCGTTCCTGGAGACCGGGCTGCGGTACGCGGCCGCGCGCGCGTTCGCCGCGGCCGGCCTGCGCCCGGCCGACGTCGACGTCGCGCTGGTCTACGACTGCTTCACCTTCGAGGTGCTGCACCAGCTCGAGGAGGCGGGGTTCTGCGCCCCCGGCGAGGGCGGCCCGTTCGCCGCCTCGGGCGCGATCACCCTCGGCGGGTCGCTGCCGGTCAACCCGCACGGCGGCCTGCTGGGCGAGGGCCACCTGGGCGGGATGAACCACGTCGCCGAGGCCGTCCGCCAGCTCAGGGGCGAGTGCGGCCAGCGCCAGGTCCCCGGGGCGCGGGTGGCGGCGGTGACCGGCTGGGGCGACCTGGGCGACGGCTCGATGGCGATCCTGGTGCCCGGTGACTGACGGCCGTCTGCCTGACGAGCAAGGCGACTGGCCCGTCCCCGACCTGGCCGACACCGAGCTGGCGCCCTTCTGGGCGGCGACGGCGCAGGGCAGGCTGCTGGTCCAGCGGTGCGAGGCCTGCGGTGCCCGGCGCTGGCCGCCCCGGGCCGCCTGCGCCGCTTGCGATGCCCAGCCCGCCCGGCTGGGCTGGGCCGAGGTCAGCGGCACGGGCCGGGTGTACACCTGGACCGAGGTGCACCGCAGCCCGCTGCCGCACTTCCGGCTGCTGGCCCCCTACACGGTCGCGCTGGTCGAGCTGGACGACGACCCGCGGCTGCGGATGCTGGGACTGCTCGACCGCGGCCCGCGGGCCGGCCGCGACCCGCTCGCGGTCGGGATGCCCGTCCGGGTCCGCTTCCGTAACGTCGCCGCGGGCGTGTACCTGCCGACCTGGCAGCCGGGACAATAGCAAGGGTGAAGATGACCGCAACCCCCGCCGCGATTGACCGCAACCAGATCCTGGACGTGGCCGCGTCGGTGTTCTCCGAGCGCGGGTACCGCGCGACCAGCCTGGCGGCCGTGGCGGAGCGGCTCGGGGTGACCAGGCAGGCGCTCTACCACCACTTCGCGCAGAAGGACGCGATCCTCTACGCGCTGTTCGACCGGACCACGGCGCTGTTCGAGGTGCGCGTCCTCGGCATCCGCGGTGACTCCCCCGGGGCGACCTTCCTGGCGATGCTGCAAGAGCACGCGCTGATCTGCGCGGCCAACATCGACCTGGTGCGGATCAGCACCACCGAGGACCAGGAACTGCCCGGTCACCTGCGCCAGCAGGTGGTGCAGCGGCGGCGGGACTACCACCGGGCCTTCGTCCGGGCCTACCAGGCGGGGGTCGCCTCCGGTGAGCTGCGGCCCGCGGCCGAGGTCGGCGCGGTGGTCAACTTCCTGCTGGCCGCCTGCCAGGCCATGGTCCGCTGGTACAAGCCGTCGGGACGGGAGAACCCGGCCGCCATCGCCCGGCTGGTGGCCGACGTGGCGGGTGAGGGAATCCTGCCCCGGCCAGCCGGCGGCGCCGCCTAGCCGGGTAGTCGCCTGTTAGCGGAGCGAGGCGGTGAACTGCTCCCACGCCTGCGCGGGAATGGGGAGGATCACGCCGTCGCGGTCGGCGGTGTCGCGGACCAGGATCAGGGCGGCGGCGCCGGCGGTCTCTACGCAGTCCCCGCCTTCGCTGCCGCTGTAGCTGGATTTCCGCCAGTCCATATCTGGGCCATCCTCTCGATGCGTGCCCGTGAATCAGACACGCGGTACGACTCGCCCCGGAGCGTATCGAACAAGCGAGCAAGCCGCGTAACGGTTTCCTGGTCAGTGAACACGTAGCCTCCTGCCGCGTGTTCCGCGTAGGCCGCGTCGTCGGCAAGCACGAACCCGGATTCGTTCCCAGGGTGCGCTACCGCTGGCATCACCGAGACGGTGACGTGGCTCAGCCGGGCTATCTCGGCCAGGTGGGCGCACTGCGCGGCCATGATTTCCGGGCTTCCGACGCAGCGGTACAGCGCCATCTCATCTACCACGAACCACACGGCGGGCGGGGTGTCTCGTTTCATCACCCGCCGCTGGCGCTCCATGCGGCTGGCCAGCCGGGCGGCGGTTACCTCGACACTGGCTGTTGGTGACGTTGCCAGCAGTGCGCTTGCGTATACGGGAGTTTGCAACAGGCCGTTGAGGACCCCGGGCGTCCAGCTTCGCAGCGTTGCCGAACGTTCTTCAACCTCAGCCCACGGCTTGAATCCGGCCGGCACCTCCGACCACGAGCGCGATTCGTCGTACCAGTCGGAGAACCAGCCCCGCCGTTCGGGGAACACGCGGTCGCACGCCTCAGCGAGCCGGGCGTTAGGCGGTCGCTTCCCGTTCTCGACCCTGCTCAAGTTGCCAAAGTCGATGCCCGTGCGCTCGGCCATATCCCTCAGCGACCAGCCATGAGCGACCCTTTCCTTCCGCATTTGGCGACCAAAGTGCGTTGCAGCATTGCGACCTGGGTTGTCCGCCATAAGACCATGTTGTCATATTGCTTGGCCATGGCCGCGAACATTCGGCAGTCTCGTATTCACGCTCCGCTGCCGTCACGACGTGCAAACCGAGTCCGACCGGGACACGGCAGCGGGGCGGCCATAGTCGCATCAGTAAAGACGGGAAAGGCGATGGATGAGGACACGTGTGTCAGCCGGCTGGATGACTTCGAGGTGCTCGCAGAACGGGCCCGGGTCGCGGACCTGATCGCGGCGCTGGCCGACCGGTACCGGGTACTGAGCCGCGAGATGAGCAGGAGAGAGGCACTGCGGTGGATGCTGCGGTAACGCCGTTCACCCGGCTGACCGCCCCGGCGGCGCGGATGCTGGCGGTGGAGACGCTGCTGGCCGATCCGGATGCCTTGGACGACGACGTGCTGGAAAGCTGCCTGTACGTGCTACGGGAGAAGCTTAGGGCGGGCGGGTGAGCGGCGGGCCGGGGTGCGGGTCGACATAGAGCCGCCGAGTGCGGCGGTGGAGCCGGTTAACCGCACCGCTCTTTAACCGCACCGCGCGTCTTGCTGTTATCTAGCAGGAGGGCGGAGGAGCGCAAGATAGTGGATGTTCACGCACCCTATGATGTGCATTTCTATCCACCTAAGGCACCCAACGGCCACTTCTTGCTGTTATCTGCAAGGTGAGGCCGGAGGCCGGGGCGCTCACCATGCGCCCGGTCGCCGCGGAGCTGGGTACCGAGGCGGCGTGACTCCCATCCGGCGATCCGGGGCAGTCCAGCGCGGCCGCCGGTCTACGACGAGAGTTCGGCCCGCCGCGACCACCAGGCCTCGGCGGCGGTCATGGCGCTCTCGGCGTCGCGGATGCCGTCGCCCACCAGCCCTGCGGTGGCAGCCCAGTGCAGAGGGACGAGGGCCAGCGCCCCGGGGAGCCAGCGGTGCTCGTCGCGGGTGAGCGGTTCCGGAGCCGTGCTCTCGTAGGCGTCGAGCAGTCGTCGCAGCTCGGGCAATGCGCTGTCCTGGGCGACGTAGTGCAGGCTGGCCGCGATGTCGTACAGGCGCTCCCTGACCCGCGCGAAATCCAGGTCGAAGGTGGCCAGTGAGCCGTCTGGCAGTTCCCCCGCGTTGCCCGGTTTGTAGTCCCCGTGAATCGGAGCGCAGGGCAGTTCGACCTCCTTCCGGAGCTGGGCGAGCTCGCCAGCCAGCTGGCGCATCCGGCGCACGACCGGCTCGCTGCCGGGTCCGAGCCTGCGGCGGGTGAAGCCGGCCGAGTAACGCAGCTGCCCGAAGGTCCGGTGGTCGTCGAGGGGTTCGGGCGGACTGGGCTCCCAGACTGCTCTGAGCGCAGTGTGAACACGTCCGAGCTCCTCGAGCAGGCGGAGGGAGGAGTCCTGGCCGGCCGGCGGCTGAACGTGACCGATGAACTCCTCAAGCTCAGCCCAGCGATCAGCGACCCTCAGCAGGTCGCGGCCGGAAACCGGAAGCGGCCGGGCGACGCGGACGTGCGTCCGCTGGAGCCGCTCCCGCAGGCGCCGCAGTCCCGCGACCCGCCCGCGGCGGACCCAGGGCCGGTGAACCCGGAGGACGACCGGCGGCTCAGCGTCTATCCGCAGGTTGAGGTTGAACCCACCGCCGATGTCCGCCCATCCGGCCCCGCGCGCGACGCGGGCGATCAGGGCCGAGACAGCCGGGTCATCGGGGCTGGCCCGGGGTCCGAACCAGCGCGGCAAGGGAGGGGGAGCGGTCGAAGCCTCGATTGCGGTCATGGCAGTGGCCCTCCAGCTCGCCGGTCGAATACCTCGCCGATGATCTCGTCACCGGCCGCGCCGAGCTCGCTCTTGCGGATCTTGCCGGACGGGGTCCGCGGGAAGTCACGGCGGAACGCGAGGTAGCGCGGCACCGCGAACCGGGGCAGGCGGCGCCGCAGGTGGTCGAGCAGCGCCGCCCGGTCGACCGGCCGGTCGACGATCAGGTCGAGCCTGATGTCCTGCTCGCCCCCGGCCGCGGGAACCCCGAAGGCGGCCGCCTCGACCACGCCAGGGAACGCGCCCGCGGCGGTCTCGACCTCCCAGGCCGACACGTTCTCGCCGGAGTGGCGGATCGAATCGGTCGCCCGCCCGACGAAGAACAGGTTGCCGTCGTCGTCCCAGGTGAAGCGGTCCCCGGTGCGGAACCAGCCGTCGGCGCTGACAGCCCGCGCGGTGGCGGCGGGGTCACGGTAGTACTCGGTGAACATGTCGAGCCGGCGCATCGGCCGGGCCCACAGCTCGCCCACCGCGACGCCGTCCCGCGCCACCGGGGCACCGGAGGGGTCGCAGACGACCGCGTGCACCAGCGGGTGCGCGCGGCCCGCGAAGTTGGCCGGCCGCGTCCAGTCCTGATGCCGTAGCTGCTGCGGGGCGGCGTAGATCTCGGTTGAGCCGTAGCCCTGCCCGGTCAGCCGTACCCCGAAGCGGCTCATGAACCGGCCGGGGTCGCGCGGCCCGGGCAGGCAGTGCACCACCTCGACCCCGTGCCCGCGGTCGGCGTCCGCCTCGGGCAGCGCCAGCAGCCGGTTGGCGAGCGAGGAGCTGATCAGCGTGTGGGTCGCGCCGGCCGCCCGGGCGTCGGCCCAGAAGCTCGGCGCGCGGTAGCCCGGGCCGAGCACCACCCGCGCCCCGACGCAGGCGGCGGCGATGATGGTCGCGTTGGCGGTCCTGGTGTGCGCGTAGGGCGAGCAGGACCACATGGTGTGCCGGCCGCCTCCCCGCAGCTCCACCCCGGCCGCGGCCCAGCGGCCGTAGGTGGTCTCGTAGCGGTGCGACTTCAGCACGCCCTTGGCCGGCCCGGTGGTGCCGGAGGTGAACATGATCGTGCACGGGTCCTCCGGGCGGACCTTGGCCCGGCGGCCCGGCGGCCCGCCGAGCGCCGCCAGCCGGACCAGCCGCAGGCCGGGCGCGGCGGGCAGGTCCGGCGCCTCCTCCAGCAGGACCAGCGTGCGGAGCCGAGGCAGCCGCACCCGTTCGGCCAGTACTCGCCCTGCCATCTCCGCGTCGGCTACCAGCACCTGCGACTCGGTCAGCGTGAGCGCCCGGGTGAGCGGGTCGCCGCGCAGCGCCGAGTGCAGCAGCGCGGTGACGCCGCCGCGCCACGCCTGCCCCCACCAGCACAGGACGGCCCAGCCGAGGTTGCGCGACCCGACCGCCAGCGGCGCGGCCAGGTCCGGGTCGGCCTCGTCCAGCGCGCCGGCTACCTGGCTGAGCAGCCCTGGCAGCTCCCCGTAACGGGCAGTGAGGTCCTCGGCGACCAGGAACGTCTGCTCCGGTACGGCCTGCGCGGCGGCCGTCACCAGGCCGGGCAGCGTGCCCGGGCCGGGCAGGCTGGTCAGCGGAGCGCTGGTCATCGGGCCCCGGTCACCGAAGATCAGTGGCTGCCGACGAAGAGCGAGGCGTGCCCGTCGACGGTCGGCCAGACCGCCGACGGCAGTCCGGTGCCGCTCACGCTGCGGCCGAGGTCGCGCATGTAGGCCCGGGTGCGCGCGATGTCGTCCTCGGTCAGTCCGCTGGTGAGGCTCAGCACCACCAGGACCCCGAGCAGCCCGCCCCGGTAGTCGAACACCGGGCAGGAGATCGCGGTGACGCCGGGGACGTACTCGTCGCGGGACTCGAGCACGCCGTCCGCGCACGCCTGGGCGACGCTGCGCCGGTAGGCCGCCAGGTCGGTCACCGTGTGCGGGGTCACCTGGCGCAGGCCCGGCTTGAGCAGGCGCTTAGCGTCCTCGTCGCTGCTGTAGCCGATGACCCACTTGCCGTAGGACACGTCGGTGATCGGGAAGCGGTTGCCGACCGACACGGTGACGTGCGTGTCGGCCATGCGCTCTTCCTTGGCCACGTACATCATCCGGTCGGAGCTGACCCGCTCGACGAAGACGGCCGTCATCTCGGTGCGCTCGGCGGCGTCGATGAGGGCGGGCCGCAGCCGGGCCAGGTGGTCGATGCTCTCCTCGGCCCGGGCGCCGATCACCACCGCCGCGATGCCGAGCGAGTACCGCTTGGTGTTCTCGTCGTAGAACACCATCGACCGCGCCTGCAGGGTGCGCAGGATGCGCAGGCTGCTGGCCTTGTTCGCCCCGAGCACGGTGCAGATCTCGGTCAGCGTGCAGGACTGCGTGGCCCGGCGCGAGAGCAGCTCGAGCATGCGGACGGCGAGGTCGACAGCCGGCGCGAAGTACTCCCTGCGCTCGGTTTCCGGCCTGTCGGCGATGTCCTCAGCGCTCAATGCAACAACTCCAACCCGGCCAGCCCGCCGGCGGCTCGCCAATTCTCCAGCAATTGGAAGAATTCTAGCGGACCGTCACCGAAGTTGGTGTTAGCGCGCGGCCTGCCGTCCGGCCTGCCCTCGTTGTTGAACCGGCCCGGGGTGCAGGCACGCTGGAATTCGGCGTTGTACTTGGCCCGGGCGAGGATTGTGTCGACCCATTCGCGCTCCGCCTTTTCCGTGAGGGCAAATCCCCGGGCACCGCGCTCTTCGGTCGCGCCGATGATATAGCTCACATGCCGCGCGCACTCCGTGAGCATGTGCATGAAATTCGTGGTGACAACGGCCTGCGAATTCGGCCCGGGCAGGGTGAAGAAATTCGGGAACCCGTGCGTTGTCATGCCGTGCAGGGTGGCCAGCCCGTCCCGCCACTTGCCGGCCAGGCTGGCGCCGCCGCGGCCGCGCAGGTCGAAGCCGATCCGGCTGGTGTAGGAGGTGTTCCACTCGAATCCGGTCGCCCAGATCAGGCAGTCGAGGTGGTACGTGCGGCCGCCCGCCACCACCCCGTCGGGGACCACCCGCTCGATGCCCGCGCCGCCGGTGTCGACCAGGCAGACGCCGGGACGGTTAAAGGTGTCCAGGTAGTCGTCGTGGAAGCCCGGGCGCTTGCACAGGTAGCGGTAGTACGGCTTGAGCGCCGCCGCCTGGCGGGGATCGGTCACCACCGCGTCGATCCGGTCCCGGATGCGCTCCATCATCGCCAGGTCGGCCAGCTCGCCCAGCCGGCCGGGCTCGCCCGGCCCGGCTGACCCGGCTGGCTCGGTGATGCCGAGCCGCTCGGGCACCGGGTGCAGCAGCGCCGTGTACAGCCGGGTCCAGCTGTCGTCGACCAGGTCGGTGTCGGCCTCGCCGCCCGCCAGGATGGCGGTGAAGTTCCGCACCCGCCGTTCCTGCCAGCCTGGCCGGAGTGAGGCGGCCCAGGCCGGGTCGGTCGGCCGGTTGTTGCGCTCGCCCACGGTGGAGGGCGTGCGCTGGAACACGTACAGGCGGCCCGCCCACTCGCCCAGGTGGGGCACGCACTGCAGGGCGGTGGCCCCGGTCCCCACCACTCCCACGGTCTTGTCCCGCAACCCGGTCAGCTGGCCGGTGCGCAGGCCCCCGGTGTAGTCGTAGTCCCAGCGGCTGGTGTGGAACGAGTGCCCGGCGAAGTCCTGCGCCCCGGGGATGGCGGGCAGCTTCACCTTGTCCAGTGAGCCGATCGCCAGGATGAGGTACCTGCTCAGGAAGCGGTCGCCGCGGTCGGTCGACACCTCCCACCGCCGCTGCGCCTCGTGCCAGGTCGCGCCGGTCACCGCGGTGTGGAACAGCGCCAGGTCGTACAGGTCGTAGTGGCGGCCGAGCGCGCGGGCGTGGTCGAAGATCTCCGGGGCGTGGGCGTACTTCTCGGTCGGGATGGTGCCGGTCTCCTCCAGCAGCGGCAGGTAGATGTAGGACTCGATGTCGCACTGGGCGCCGGGGTAGCGGTTCCAGTACCAGACGCCGCCGAAGTCCCCGGCCCGGTCGATGACGCGGATCCGGGCCGCGTCCCGGCCGGATGGCAGGCCCCGCAGCGTCGCCCCGCAGAGCAGGCCGCCGAACCCGCCGCCCACGATCGTCACGTCGACGTCGTCGGTGACCGCGGGCCGCGGCCGCGCCGGGCGGTAGGGGTCCTGCCGGTAGTGCGCCAGCTCGCCGGTCAGCGCGAGGGTGGCGTCCCGGTCGCCGCCTACCCGCTTGGCGCGCTCCTGGCGGTACTTCTCGCGCGTCTGGTCCAGGTCGCTCGGTGCCACGGCAGCTCAGGCGCCGCCGCTGGCGCTGGCGCGGGTGGCCTCGAGTTCCTTGATCGTGTCCCAGACCCAGTCCTGGGTGGAGTCGGCCGGGTCGACCGAGCCGCGCCGGTAGCCGTCGATTAGCCGGTCCCAGTCCTCGGGGCGCATCGCGGGCACGCCGAAGACCGACATCATCTGCTGGATCGACGACAGCATGGCGACCTGGTACGCGAACGCGATGGTGCCCTCGAGGGTGCCGACGCGCTCCAGCATCCGGGCCCACAGCTCGTCGGTCATCTCACCGTCGCGCACCGCGCGGATGAACGCCACCTGGAGCGCCTCTTCCCCGGTGAGCTGCTCCTCGGTGCCGTGCCGGAGGGCGAGCATGGCCTCGATCCTGACCCCGGAGGCGATCGCGTTGGCGGTGTGCCCGGCGTGGAACACCCAGTAGCCGGAGTCGAACCCGAGCACCAGGTCGACCATCTCGTGGTCGGCCGGGGCGTACCAGCCCGGCTTGCCCGCCCGGCGGCTGGTCACGTAGGCGGCGTCGAGGAAGGCCGAGCACAGCGCGGGGGCGTTCGTCCAGGCGACCCGGTACGGGTGCGCGTATGGCTCCCCCCCGACCAGCGGGCGGGCGCGGGCGACCGCGTTGTCCGCGCTGTACTTCTCGACCAGGCGGTAGGCCCGGTCGTAGGCCGCCAGCTCGGCGGCGGGAACCCGGCTGCGGTCAGCCAGCTCGGGCGACCTGGCCGGCTTGGTGTAGATCTCCTGCACGGCAGTCCTTTCTCTCACTGCTGGACGGTGCGCGATGACCGGGCTACCAGGTGACCGGCAGCTCGTACACGCCGTACACGTTCATGTCGTCGCGGAAGCGGAGTTCCTCGACCCCGGCCGCTAGCCGCAGCGACGGGATCCGGTTGAAGATCGCCTGGTAGGCGACCTGGAGTTCCACCCGGGCGAGCGGCTGCCCCAGGCACTGGTGGGTGCCGTAGCCGAAGGTGATGTGGTGGTAGGCCCGGCGGGTGAGGTCGAGTGCCTCCGGGCGCGCGAAGGCCCGCTCGTCCCAGTTGCCGGCCGCGTCGGGGAAGATGACGCCGTCGCCCGGCCGGATGACGGTGTCGCCCAGCTCGATGTCGGCCAGCGCGACCCGCCGCCGCCCCACGTGCCCGATGCTCAGGTAGCGCAGCAGTTCCTCAACCGCGTCCGCGACCTGGTCGGGCCCGGTCATGGTGCGCAGCAGCGCGAGTTGCTCGGGGTGGCACAGCAGGGCGAGGGTGCCCAGGGCGATCTGGTTGGCGGTCGTCTCGTGCCCGGCCAGCAGGAGCAGCAGCGCCATGTCGGCGACCTCGTCCCGCGTCAGCTCGCCGGCGCTCAGGTGCTGGGCGACCAGGTGGCCGATGATGTCGTCGGCCGGCTCGGCCTGCTTGCGCTCGATCATCGCCAGCGCCAGCCGGCGCAGCTCGTTGGTGGCGTCGATGATCTCGCCGGGGGTGGTCTCCTGCCGCAGCAGCGTCGCGCTGGCCCGCTGGAACCGGTCGTGCTCGGCGTAGGGCACGCCGAGCAGGTCGCAGATCACCAGCGAGGGGACGGGCAGCGCGAACGCCTGGACCAGGTCGGCCGGCCCGCCCGCCGCCAGCATGGCGTCGAGGTGGTCGTCGACGATGCGCTCGATGGCGGGCCGCAGGGCCAGCATCTTCTTCACGGTGAACTGCCCGGCCAGCATCCGCCGGTAGTAGTTGTGCCGCGGGTTGTCCATCTGGATGAAGGTGGAGGTCCGGGCCCGGCGGACCTTCATGCCCGAGCTCTGGAACGGGAACCCGGGCTGCCGCGGGTCGGAGCTGAGCCGCGGGTCCACCAGCAGCGTCCGCTGCAGCTCGTAGCCGGTGATGAGCCAGGGGCGCGAGCCGTCCCAGATGGTGACCCGCACCGGCTGGCGCTCGTCCTGGATCTCCCGCAGGGCCGGCGGCGGGTCGAACGGGCAGCCCCGCTGCCGTGGCATCGGGAACGCCAGCGACGCTGAGCCCGGCTGCGCTGCCGCCATGCCCCACCTCGACCATCTGTTTCGCCAGTGAAACCATGTTTCCAAGAGTCGTCCGGTGTCAGGCTAACTAGAACTCCCGGCGACCGCAAGATCCTCATCTGTGCTGCCCGGTGGCTGGTGAGCGCCGCGCCTTGACCGTCAGGCCCACGCCGCCGATACTGCTTTGCAACTGGAGTTCACATATGAATCTTTCGGCGCTCCGGGGTGGCCGAGGGCGGGAGAGCGGTCCAGATGAGCATGACCTTGCCCAGCGACGACGCGGGCAGCGCCTTGTACTTCGACGATTTCTCGGTCGGGATGGAGTTCGTGACCAGCGCGCGCCGCCTGGGCCGGGCCGACATCCAGGCGTTCGCCGACCTCACCGGGGACGACAACCCGCTGCACACCGACCCCGCCTTCGCCCAGTCCACCCGGTTCGGCGAGGTGGTGGCGCACGGCCTGCTCGGCACCTCGGTCGCCATCGGCCTGATCGCCGAGCTGGGCATCGTCACCGGCACGGTGCTGGCGCTGCTCGAGGTGAACTGCCGGTTCCTGCGCCCGATCCTGGCGACCGACGAGATCCACGCCCGGGTGGTGATCACCCGGATGCGCGAGACCTCCAAGCCGGCCGAGGGCATCTTGTGGCGCGGGGTCGAGCTGGTCAACCAGCGCGGCGAGGTCACCCAGGAGCTGGAGCTGGTGTCGCTGATGAAACGACGGGCCGCCCCGGCGCCGGTGGGCGGTTCACCCGCGGGCGGCCAGTCATGAGCGAGCTGCGGTTCGACGGGCGCACGGCGGTGGTCACCGGGGCCGGCCGGGGAATCGGCGCCGCCGTCGCCCGGCTGCTGGCCGCCCGCGGCGCCCGGGTCGTGGTGAACGACCTCGGCAGCGACGTCGGCGGGGCCGGGCGGGACAGCGAGCCGGCCGATCAGGTGGCCGCCTCGATCAGGGAAGCGGGCGGACTGGCGGTGGCCAGCTACGCCGACATCGCGACCGAGGACGGCGCCCAGTCGGCCGTGGGCGCCGCGCTCGCCGAGTTCGGCGGGCTCGACATCCTGGTCAACTGCGCGGGCATCCTGCGACCGGACAACATCGACGACATCGACCTGGCGGGGTTCCAGCGCGTCACCGGGGTGCACGTCCGCGGCTCGCTGCTGATGTGCCGGGCCGCCTGGCCGCAGCTGAAGAAGCAGGGGTACGGCCGGGTGGTGCTGACGATCTCGGCCGGGTTTCTCGGCTCGCCCGGCGCGCTGTCCTACGCGACCGGCAAGGGCGGCATCGTCAGCCTCGGGCGCAGCCTCGCGCGGTCGGGGGCGGCGGCGGGAATCAAGGTCAACCTGTTCATGCCGAGCGCGGACACCCGGATGATCGGCATCTCCTCGATCAGGAACGCGTCCGGGCGCTCGGCGGCAGCCGGGGCCGCCAGCAAGGGCAGCCCGGACGACGTCGCGCCGCTGGCCGCGTTCCTGGCGCACGAGCAGGTCCCGGTCAGCGGCGAGATGTTCAGTGCCGCCAACGCCAACGTCTCCCGGCTGTTCGTCGCCGAGACCCGCGGCTTCTCCGCCCCCGGGCGCGGCCGGGTTGGCCTGGAGGACCTGCGCGACCACTGGCAGCAGGTGATGGACACCGACGGGTACGCCATCCCGGTCGACTCGGCGGCCCACGGCCGGTTCAAGTCGACCGGCGCGGTGTGAGCCGCGCCCGCGCTCAGAGCACCGCCACCGGGTTGACCGGCGAGCCGGTGCACCCGTCGATGTTCAGCGGGTTGACCGTCAGCAGGAACGACCAGCGGCCGCGCTGGCCGCACTCGGCCGCGAGCGTGTCGAGCCGCGCGTTGTCGACCAGGTAGAGGCCCATGAACACCAGGCAGCCGACGTGGATCGGGGAGACGGCGGGGCCGAACGGCGACGGCAGCGCGTCGTGCCCGGCGTCCGACAGCATCAGCGCCACCCCCCGCTCGCGCAGCCACGGCAAGCAGTCGATGTCCAGGCCGGCCAGCCGCAGGTGGCGGCTGCCCTCGATGTGCTCGGCCTCGACCCCGAGCTGCTCCCGCCGCGCCAGCCGCCCCACCCGGACGAGCAGCGCGTCACCTTCGCGGACGGCGCCGAACCGCTGCTCGGCGGCGGACAGCTCGGCTGCCCGGACCGGGTCGCCGGGATCAACGAACGCCGTGCCCCGCAGCGCCGGGAGGTCGAACAGCACCCCCCGCGTGACGATCCCGTCCCGCACCGCCGAAATAGCGTTGGCGGCTGCCCCCGCGGAGGTGACAAGGGCAGCGGGCCGCCCGTTATACATAAGGCCTTTGTAAAAGACATGACAGAGCGCGTCGATATGCGTGATCCCCGGCCCGTGGGGGGCGAAAGAAAGGTAATCACGGCAGATACCGTAGGGCTCTGTCTGGGTGTCCGGTGCCAGCGTCATGAACCGCAGCGCGGGCGCCGGGTTGGCCGCTGAACGGCTCAGTTCGAGAACACCGCAGCCGACGGTGACGCCATCGCGCACGCTCGACAACGCCTGCGAGCGAATGCCGGCGGTAATGAGATTCAGCGTTCCGAGCTCATCATCGGCCCCCCAGCGACCCCAATTGCTGACGTGCTCGAATATTTCCTCCGCCTCGGCCGACGGCCGAGGCGACGCCGTTTCCATCGCCATTTCCCCACCCATCTGCTGATCTTTCGAATCATAGTGCAGCAGGCAGGAAATGGCCCGCGACGGTCGGCCTAAAAGCACGGTGGCCGGCTCGGGCGCGGCGGCCGGCGCCGGGCCCGGGTCAAGCCGCAGCACCTGGTCGACGGTGCCCGCCGGGACCGGGCGGTGGGTGATCAGCAGCACCGTGCGGCCCGCCACGGCGCTGAGCAGCTCGCCGGTGAGCGCGGCCGCGGTCGCCTCGTCGAGGTGCTCGGCGGGCTCGTCCAGTATCACCACCGGGAAGTCCGCCAGCAGCACCCGGGCCAGCGCCAGCCGCTGGCGCTGGCCGCCCGACAGCCGGGCGCCGTGCTCACCGACCGGGGTATCCAGCCCGAGCGGCAGCGAGTCGACCCAGTCAAGCAGCCGGGCCCGGGCGAGCGCGTCCCGCAGCTCGTCGGGCGTGGCGGCGGGCTTGGCCAGCCGCAGGTTGGCCTCCAGGGTGGAGTCGAAGACGTGCGGGTCCTGCTCGCACAACCCGATGACCGAGCGCAGCTCGTCGCCGGACAGCGTGCGCAGGTCCCGGCCGCCGAGCGTCACCACGCCCGCGGAGTAATCGAGGAAGCGCAGCAGGACCAGGGCGAGGGTGGTCTTGCCGGCCCCGGACGGCCCGGTGATCGCGGTCCGCGACCCGGCCGGGATGTCGAACCACAGGTCACGCAGCACGTCCTGGCCGGGCTGCCAGCCGGCCGTCAGCCCCATCGCCGCCAGCGCGTAGGGCGGGCCTGGCAGCGCGGCCGGGGCGGACGGCTCGGCCACCGGGCTCGGCCGGCCCAGGACGTCGGCGATCCGGGCGGCCGCCGCGCGCAGCCGGGGCACCTCCTGCGCGGCCGGGACCAGCCCGGCGAAGACCTCGTGGGCCGCCAGCGGGGTGAGCACCACCACCGCCAGCAGCACGCCGGCCAGCCGGCCGTCGCGCACCGCGGGCACCGCGAAGTAGAGCGCGCCGCAGACGGCCGTCCCCGCCGCCAGCGCGCTCACCGCCGCCCCCACGCCGCGGGCCGATCCCGAACGGATGCTGGCCTTCGCCGCCCGCCCCCCGGTCTGCTCGACGGCCGCCAGGGCCCGCCCGGCGGCACCGAACGCGGCCAGCTCGGCCGCGCCGTCGATCAGCTCGGTGGCGGCGGCCGCCAGCTCGCCGCGCAGCGGCACCAGGTCACGCTGCTCCCGCCGGGACAGCAGCACCGCCGTCGCGGGCGCGGCCACCGCGGCGATGACCAGGGTCACCGCCAGGACCAGGCCCGCCGCGGGTGACAGGACGCCGACCACCACGACCGCTCCCGCCCCGGCCGCCGCCGCGGCGGCGAACGGCAGCCTGACCCGCAGCCAGCGGTCGGCCAGGGAGTCGATGTCGCCCACCAGCCGGGCGATCAGGTCGCCGGCCCGGTAGTCGGCCAGGCCGGCCTGCGCGAGCCGGGCCAGGGCCGCGTAGGCGCGGACCCGCTGCCCCGCCAGCAGCCGCAGGGCGGCGTCGTGCCCGGCCAGCCGTTCGGTGTAACGCAGGAACGCCCGGCCGAGCGCGAACGCCTGCACCACCGCGGCCGGCCCGACCAGGTACAGCACCAGCGGCCGCTGCGCGGCCCGGGAGATCAGGAACGCCGAGGTAGCCAGCAGCCCGACCGAGCAGGCGGCCGCGAGGGCCCCAAGCACCGCCGCCAGCCCCAGCCGCAACCCCAGCCGCGCCCCGTCCCCCGCGCTTTCGCGCTCCCCCCGCCCCAGGCCCCCGCCCCCCGAGCCGTCGCCCCACAGGCCGTCGCTCCCCGGGCCGGCGCTCTCCCCGGCCGGGCACTCCCCCGGCCGGCGCCCTCGGGGCCGGCGCTCCCCGCCGCGGCCGTGCTCTCACCCGCGGCGGTTGCACTCCCGCGCCTCTTGCTGTTATCAGGCTGGCGCGGCGCGGGTACGGGTGGCGGCCACCCGCGCTTCTTGCTGTTATCTTGCCGGGGCAGCGCCCGCGGCCTGACGGTGGACGTTTGGGCACCCCAGAGGGTGCCCAAACGTCCACGCTCCCGCACGAGCGCCGCCGGCCCCGGGGCGGGGCCGGCGCGCCGCGCCGGGCAGGAGCCCTGTTGCTGTTATCCGGGTCCGGCCCGCGGGACCGGAACAACGTGGATATTCCTGCACCCCGGGAGGTGCGGGAATATCCACGCTCTTGCGGCCGCGCCCGCTTCTTGCTGTTATCCGGGCGGGGGACGGGGCTGGAGCCGTCGGTGGTCAGCCGGACGCAGTTCACGCGGGCACCTCCGTGGGCGTGCTCGCGGAGGGCACGCCCGGTTCGTTGGGGCCGGCCAGGGTGATGACCTCGTCCGCGGCCGCGATGACGGCGGCGTGATGGGTCACCACCACGACCGCTTGCCCGGCGGCGGCGCGGCGGCGCAGCGTCTCGGTCACCACCGTCTCGCGGGCGGCGTCGAGGCCCGCGGTCGGCTCGTCGAGCAGCAGCAGCGGCGCGCCCGGGAGCAGGGCACGGGCCAGGGCGACCCGGCGCCGCTGGCCGGATGACAGGCCGCCGCCCCGTTCGCCGAGCACCTGGTCGAGGAGAACGTCGTCGAGGGCGGCGTCCACGGCCGCGGCTGCCACCGCTTCGTCGGGCGCGTCCGGCCAGCCAAGCCGGATGTTGGCCGCCACCGTCCCGGCGAACAGGGTGGGGTGCTGGGGAAGCCAGCCGGCCGCCAGGGCCGGGCTGCCGGGGGCGGGCGGTTCCTCCGGCCCGGGCCGCACCCCGTGCCCTGGCCGGGGGCTGATGGTGCCGGCCGTGGGCTCGGCGAAGCCGAGCAGGCAGGACAGCAGCGTGCTCTTGCCACAGCCGCTGGGGCCGGTCACCGCGGTGAGGCGGCCGGGGACGATGGCGGCGGTGAGGCCGGACGGGGCGGCTCGCGCCCGGCCCGCGTGCCGCACGCTCAGGTTCTCGATCCGGATGGTGGCGCCGGGCGCGGCCGGCGTGACGGGGCCGGGCGGCGGGGTCTCCAGGATGGCGAAGACCTGCCCGGCGGCGGCCAGGCCGTCGGCGGTGGCGTGGAACTGGCTGCCGATGGTCCGCAGCGGCAGGTACGCCTCGGGGGCCAGGATCAGCACCAGCAGCGCGGTGCGCAGCGTGAGCTGGCCGCCCGCCAGCCTGAGCCCGGTTTCGGTCGCCACCAGGGCAACCGACATGGTGGCGACCAGCTCAAGCGCCAGGCTGGAGGCGAACGCCAGCCGCAGGGTGGCCATGGTGGCGCGCCGGTAGTCGGCGGTGACCCGGGCGATCTGCGCCTGCTGCACGCCCGCGCGGCCGAACACCCGCAGCGTCGCCAGGCCGCCGACCACGTCCTGGAAATGGTGCGCGAGGCTGGCCAGGGCTTGCCAGCGGCGGCGCGCGTGGCGGCCCGCGGCCATGCCGATCAGCGCGCCGAACAGCGGCACCAGCGGAAGCGTGAGCGCGATGACCAGCGCCGTTAGCGGGTCAGCGACGGCGACGGTGACCACCACCGCCACCGGGACGGCGACGCCGAGCAGCAGCGCGGGCAGGTAGCTGGTGAAATAGCCGTCGAGCCCGTCAAGCCCGGTGGTCGCCAGCTGGGTGAGCGCGGCGGCGTCCCTGGCCGGCCCGCGGTTCCCGGCCGTGCCGTCTCCGGCCGCACCGTCTCCGGCCGCACCGTCTCCGGCCGTATCGTCCTGCGCGGTGCTCCCCGGCGCGCGCCGCCAGGCCGGGCCGAGCGCGACCAGGTGCGCCAGCAGCGCGCCGCGCAGCCGCGACTTGACGGCGGCGCTGGCCCGCTGGGCAAGCGCCGCGGTTGCCCACGCCGCCGCCGCGCGGGCGGCGGTCACCCCGGCCAGCGCGAGCAGCGCGGAGCCGGACAGCGTCGCTTTATCGACAAATACCGACGCGATAACCGTGGCCAGCAGCCAGGCCTGGACGATGGTCAGGCCGGCCGTCAGCGCGCCCAGGCCCGCCAGGCCGCCGATGGCGGCGCGGGCCCGGCCCGCCTGGCGCAGCAGCCGCGGGTCGAGCGGGCGCAGCGCCCCATCGCCGCCCAGCCCGGCCGCGCCCATCTAAGCCGTCCCCGGCGCATGGAAGAAATGGTCACGCAGGTTCACCCGGTTGCCTCCCCCAGACGTGAGGGTTAGTACCCAGATGTTTTCCGCACGCACGTGCGAGTTACCGGCGAGCTCAGGCAGCGGCGGCCGCGGCGGCGCGCCCGGCGATCCGGCCGGAGAACAGGCAGCCGCCGAGGAAGGTCCCCTCAAGCGACCGGTACCCGTGCATGCCGCCGCCGCCGAAGCCGGCCGCCTCCCCGGCCGCGTAGAGGCCGGCCACCGGCTGGCCGGCCGCGTTCAGCACCCGGGACGACAGGTCGGTGTGCAGGCCGCCGAGGGTCTTGCGGGTGAGCACGTGCAGCCGCACCGCGATCAGCGGCCCCGCGGCCGGGTCGAGCAGCGCGTGCGGCCGGGCGACCCGCATCAGCCGGTCGCCCAGGTAGGCGCGCGACCGCCGGATCGCGCTGGCCTGGAAGTCCTTGCCGAACGGGCGGGTGACGTCGCCGTCCCGCGCCCGGACCTCGCGCTCGATGGCAGCCGCGTCCAGCGGCGGGGTCCCGCCGGTCAGCTCGTTCATCGCCGCGACCAGGCGGGGCAGGTCGGGCGCGGTCACGAAGTCGGCTCCCCGGTCGAGGAACGCCTGCACCGGCCCGGGCACGGCGCCGCCGAGCCGGCTGGTCACCATGGCCCGCCGGTCGCGGCCGGTGAGGTCGGGGTTCTGCTCGGAGCCGGACAGCGCGAACTCCTTGGCGATGATCCGCTTGGTGAGGATGAACCAGGAGTGGTCGTAGCCCGCCTGGCGCAGGAACGCGAGCGTGCCGAGGGTGTCGGACCCGGGGTAGAGCGGCGCCGGCAGCCGCTGCCCGGTGGCGTCCAGCCATAGCGAGGACGGCCCGGGCAGGATCCGGATGCCGTGCAGCGGCCAGGCCGGGTCCCAGTTCTCGATGCCCTCCACGTAGTGCCACATCCGGTCGGCGTTGATCACCGCCGCGCCCGCGGTCTGCTCGGCGATGCCGATCATCCGGCCGTCGACGTGCGCGGGCACCCCGCACAGCATCCGCGCCGGAGGCACCCCGAGGCGCTCCGGCCAGGCGGCCCGGACCAGGTCGTGGTCGCCGCCGATGCCGCCGGAGGTGACGATCACCGCCTGCCCGCGGAACTCGAACGCCCCCGCCGCCGCCCGCGATGACGCCACCCCGCGCGGCACGTCGCTCGGCTCGAGGACGGTGCCGGTCACGCCGTCGACGACGCCGCCGGTGACCGTGAGCGCGTCCACCCGGTGCCGGAAGCGGAACGTCACCCGCCCGGCCGCGGCCGCCGCCCGCACCCGGCGCTCGAACGGCTCCACCACCCCGGGCCCGGTGCCCCAGGTGACGTGGAAGCGCGGCACGCTGTTGCCGACGCCGCTGCTGCCGTAGCCGCCCCGCTCGGCCCAGCCGACCACCGGGATCACCGAGTGCCCCATCGACGCCAGCCAGGACCGCTTCTCCCCGGCCGCCCACTCGACGTAGGCGCGGGCCCACTGGCGCGGCCACTCGTCCTCGGGCCGGTCGAAGCCGGCCGTGCCCAGCCAGTCCCGCCAGGCCAGCTCGACGTCGTCGCGCACCCGCAGCCGCCGCTGCTCGGGCGAGCCGACGAAGAACAGCCCGCCGAACGACCACCAGGCCTGCCCGCCCAGGGACTGCTCAGGCTCCTGGTCGAGGACCAGCACCCGCCGCCCGGCGTCGGCCGCCTCGGCCGCCGCGACCAGGCCGGCCAGCCCGGCTCCCACCACGATCACGTCCGCATCCATCGCAGCCCCTTCGCTACTCGCGGGTAACCATCGGATTATCCCGAACGAGTGCGTGCTGCGCATCCCCGGCCCGGTGACCGGTCAGTGAGCCGAGGCCGGCCCCGTCAGCTCCGGGCCCGACACTGGTGCTGGTTCGGGCTCGCCGGGCAGGCCGGCCAGCCGCTTGAGTCGTTCGGCGTCGGGTCCGTCCTGCGGGGCGGTGAAGACGATGAGCACCGGGCCGGGGGCACCGGGCATCGGGTAGGCGTCCCAGTCCAGGCTCAGCTCTCCGACCAGCGGGTGGATCACGCGCATCCGGCCGCGGGTTGTCTCCTCGACGTCGTGGCGGCCCCACAGCTGCGTGAATTCCGCGCTGCTGGCCGTGAGCCCGGCGATGAGCTGTTCCGCGCGCGGGTGCCCGGGCTCGGCCGCGACCTGGGCGCGCAGCATCGCCGTGAGCTCGGCGACGGTGGCCTTGCGGTCCGGGCAGGCCTGGTCGGCCTGCGGGTGCAGGAACAGGAAGAGCAGGTTCCGCTCAGCCGCCGGCAGGCGCGTGAAACCGCCCAGCAGCGCGCCCGCCAGGGGATTCCACGCCAGCAGGTCAAGGAACCGGCCGACGACAAGCGCGGGCGCGCTCATCGTCTCGAGCAGCCGCACGGTGGTCGGCGGCACCACTTCTGGCCCGTACCGGGGCGGCCGGGCAGGCGTCCGCGCGGCGGCGGCGAGACTGTGCAGGTGCCTGGACTCCTCCGGCGTGAACCGGAGGGCGGCCGCGATCGCGTCGAGCACCTGCTCCGAGGGCCGTACATCGCGGCCCTGCTCCATGCGCTGGTAGTAGTCGGTGCTCACCCCGGCCAGCAGGGCGAGCTCCTCGCGCCGCAGCCCGGCCACGCGCCGCCGCGGGCCCGGCTCAAGGCCAAGGTCCTCCGGCCGCACCCTGGTCCGCCGCGTTTTGAGGAACTCTGCGAGTTCCTGTCGCGGATCGGTCGCCATGTCCCCAGTATCGCGCGCCCGTGCGGGTGGGTCCGGCAGTCCCAGGAAAAGGCGAACGACCATGAATCCGGCCACCCGGGCCAGGATCGGAGCCGAGACAACAGGCGAAGGAAGGAAGCAGAAAAATGAAAGCCGCTCAGATCGACCGGTACGGTGAGCCCGACGTCCTCACGATCAACGAGGTTGACCGTCCCGATCCCGGCGAGGGTGAGGTGCTGGTGCTGGTTGAGTCGTCGAGCGTCAACGGGCACGACGTGATCGTCCGCTCCGGCGGGCTCAAGATGGTCTCCGGCCGCAAGTTCCCGCTCGGCACCGGCCTGGACTTCGCGGGAGTCGTCGTCGCGACCTGCCCCTCAGTGGCGGGCTACCGGGCCGGCGACCAGGTATGGGGCACCGTGCACCCGCGGGGCCGGCACGTCACCGGGGCGGCGGCCGAGTACGTCACCGTTCCCGCGGACCGCATCGCCCCTGCCCCCGCGGGCCTCTCCCCGGCCGACGCGGCCTCGCTCGTCGTCGCGGGCACGACGGCGCTGATCGCGCTGCGGGACAGCACGCACCTGGTGAGCGGGGAACGAGTCCTCGTCCGCGGCGCGGCCGGCGGCGTCGGCACCGCCGCCGTGCAACTGGCGCACGCGATGGGCGGGCACGTCACCGCCCTCGCGCGGGACCGCTACGCGCAGGCTCTCGGAGACCTGGGCGCCGACCAGGTCCTCGGCTACGACGCCACCCCCGAGCAGACCGGATCGTTCGACGTGATCATCGACACGGCCGGCGCAGAGCTCGAGTGCTACCGGCGCCGGCTGACCAGGAACGGCCGGATGGTCACCGTCGGGCTGTCGGCCTCCGCCCTGGCCGCGATCGCGCTGTCGACCGTTCACGGCTCCCGCCGCATCCGCACCTTCAGCGCCAACCCCGACACCGCCCTCCTGCGTGACCTGGCCAGGTACGTCGCCTCCGGCGCGCTCCGCCCCGTGGTCAGCAGCGTCTTCCCGCTGGCGGACATCGCCGCCGCGCAGCAGGCATTCACCCGCGGCGGCATCCTCGGCAAGCTCGTTATCGACGTGGCCGCGTAAGCAGGGACGCCGGGCGGTCGGCCCGCCCAAACTCGACCGCCGGCTGTGCTGCGGCGCCTCGGCGCAACCGGACAGGCGCTGAGCTTTTCCGCGTACAGCGCTAGAATTTCGCCGTGTCGGTCATCGTGAAACGGCCGGGTGCAGGCAAAGCCGTTTTCTGCCGGGAGCGCCGGAGCCTGGTGGTGATTGGCGGTATCGTGCTGGCAATCTCGCTCCTTGCCGGCGCGTTCACGTTCTTTATATCGCCGGGCAGCGACAGGCTCCTCGACAGCATCGTAATGGCCGCCCTCTTCGCATTCGGGCTATCGGTGGCCTGCCGCCGCGCGGTTCCGTCCGTCTGGCGGAACCGGGACCGCATCACGGTGACCGGTGACGCTGTCGCCTTCCAGCGCTGGAGCGACGGCCGGGAGACGACGTTGCAGCGCAAGGACGGCGATCTCCTGCTGACCTTCCCGAGGTTCTTCGACCGCGAGCGGTACACCAGCGTCCTCCTGGCCCAGCTGGGCACCGGCCAGGTGGTCGCCCTGACGGGGTTCCCCCGGGGCGCTGTGAGACGGGCGTGCAGGCGCCGCGGCTGGAGGTTCGGCTATGATCCCGTCCGGGGAGAGCGGGACCTGAGGCTCTGGCTGGACCGGGGGGCGCGGGACTGGGAGTGGCTGCGGATCGCGGCCAGCCTGGTCGATAACTACGGCCCAGTTGACGTAGCGGCCAAGCCAGGCGGGCGCATGTCGCTGGGCGCGGCGATCTTGAGCGGGTACGCCGCCGGGCTCCCCCCGGATTACCCCGGGCAAGGCGACGCCTATGGCCTCGGGGCAGTCAGCATCTACTGCCTCGCCGCCGCTGCCCAGCGGTCATTCGCGGCGCTCGCGCCGACTCCGGAAGAAAAGGCGGCTCGCCTCGCGGAAGCCGGCGAGCTTCAGGCCCTTGCGCGGTCCCTGAGCGGCTAACGCGTGCTCCGGGGAAGTATCCGCCCGGCCGCGGGTCGCGGCCAGCCGGGATGAGCTTGCCAACGGCCCCCGCAACCGGAATGCTGGCCCCTGTGATCGACCCGGACTCGGCGGTGCCGCCGTATGAGCAACTAGCCAAGATGCTGCGCGACGAGATCGCCCAGGGGACCATGACCGGCCGCATCCCCTCGACGCACACGATCGCCGAGCACCACCAGGTGTCCCACCGCGTCGCCGCCCGGGCCCTGGAGATCCTGCAGGGCGAGGGCATGATCGAGAACGTCCCCGGCGAAGGGCACGTCGTCCGCCACCCCCGGCCGTAGCGGCCTAGCCCCCGGCCCCCGCATCGCCGGCCGGGCGCAGCCCGGTCAGCATCCGGTCAAGGACCGCGCCGAGGTCGGCCCGTTCCGCGGCCGGGTCCTCGGCCCGGGCGATGGCCAGGCTGGCATCGGTCAGCATCGCGATCAGCAGCCGCGACAGGGCGTGAACGGGCAGGTCGACCAGGTCGCCAGTCCCCACGCAGCGCTCAAGCCACTGCTCGAGCAGGCTGCGGCCGTACCGCTCGACTAGGTCCTCCCACGCGTCCGCGCCGAGCACCCGGGGGCCGTCGACCAGCACGATCCGCTGGAAGTCGCCCTGCCTGCAGACGTCGAGGAAGGCGCTCATCCCCTCCCGGATCTCCTCCATCGGCGAGGTGGCCTCGGCCGCCAGCTGCTCGTCGATGAGGCGGGTGGCCACCTCGGCCGCCGCCTCGGCCATCGCCGCGCGGAAGATGTCCGCCTTGTCGCGGAAGTGGTGGTAGAGCGCGCCCCGGGTGACCCGGGCCTCGGCCACGATCTGCTCGGTGCCGGTGCCGTCGAAGCCGTGCGCCGCGAACAGGCGGCGGGCGGCGGCGATCAGCGCGCCCCGGGTGTCGGCCGCGTGCTCCGCCCGCCGGGCCGACGAGGACCGGGACCTCCGTGCGGCGGAAGTCTCAGGCTCGGGGGGTTGCGGATTCGCTGGCATACAGCCATCATGTGACATACAGCGTGTATGTTCAATGCGCTGTGCCTGGTAGAAACACAGTGCATGTTACGTGCGCTTGGTATGTCGAGCCACGGGAGATGGGGACCGGACATGGCTATGCCCTTTCACCTTACGGTGAAGCTCGGGACGTACCTGATGAAGCAGAAGCTCAAAGGGATCAAGAAGTACCCGCTGATCATGGAGCTCGAGCCGCTGTACGCCTGCAACCTCAAGTGCGGCGGCTGCGGCAAGATCCAGCAGCCGCACGAGCTGCTGAAGCAGCGGATGCCGGTCGAGCAGGCGGTGGCCGCGGTCGAGGAGTGCGGCGCGCCGATGGTGTCGATCGCGGGCGGCGAGCCGCTGATGCACCCGCAGATCCACCTGATCCTGGAGGAGCTGCTCAAGCGCAAGAAGTTCGTCGTGCTGTGCACCAACGCGGTGCTGCTGCCCAAGCACATCGACAAGTTCAAGCCGCACAAGAACTTCGCCTGGATGGTCCACCTGGACGGCATCGGCGAGAAGCACGACCAGGCGGTCGCCAAGGCCGGCGTGTTCGACCAGGCGGTCGAGGCGATCAAGCTGGCCAAGTCCCGGGGCTTCGCGGTCTACACGAACACCACCGTGTTCAACACCGACACCCCGCAGGACCTGATCGACACCCTCGACTACATCAACAACGAGCTGGGCGTCGACCGGCTCGAGATCGCCCCCGGCTACGCCTACGCCAAGGCGCCCGACCAGGACCGCTTCCTCGGCGTCACCCAGACCAGGGAGCTGTTCAGCAAGGCGTTCGCCGAAGGCCGCCGCAAGAAGTGGCGCTTCAACCACTCCCCCCTCTACCTCGACTTCCTCGAGGGCAAGGCCGACTTCCAGTGCACCCCCTGGGGCGTGCCGCTGTACTCCCTGCAGGGCTGGCAGCGGCCGTGCTACCTGATGGACGACGGCTACGTCGCCACCTGGAAGGAACTGATCGAGGAAACCAACTGGGACGAGTTCGGCCGCGGCAAGGACCCGCGCTGCGACAACTGCATGGCGCACTGCGGCTACGAGCCGACGGCGGTGCTGGCCACCATGGACTCGCTGCGCCAGTCGCTGCGCGCCGCGGTCAGCCACTGATAAAGGCATCATCCCGAACGGGCGCGCGTTCCACCGGCCCCGTCCCCGCTACCCGGGGGCGGGGCCGGCCACATTCCGTGGCCCGGCGTTACTTCTGGCCGGGCGCCTGCAGGCTCCACACCCGCCCGTCCGGGTCGCGGATGGTCATCTCCCTCGTGCCGAAATGAGTCGGCTCGAACGGCGAGACGACCTCCGCCACCGGGCCGGGCCGGAAGCTGTCCGGGTCGGGCACCCGGAGCACCACGCGGAGACCGGGTTCCTGGTCGGCCGGGACTTCCGCGATGAAGATGTAGGGGCCGTCGCCGTTGCGCAGCTGGCCGGAGTTGTGCCCGGTGTCGAATTCGAGCTGGTAGCCGAGCTCAAGCCAGAACTTCGCCGCCTTCCCCCAGTTGTGCGTTTCGAGGAACACAGCCTCGATTCCCTCAGTGCTCAATCTCGGTCCCCTTCCAGGTAGGCCCGCAGCGCCGCCGCGACCAGGGCCGACAGTGACATCTCGGACTCGATGGCATGATGCTTGACCTGCTTGATCAGGTCGGCGGGGAGGTACACGTTGAACTGCCGCACGCCATCATCGCTCACAATTAGTATGCTAGCATCCGAGCATGCTAAAAGAACCGCCAGCGGCCGGGCCGGACCAGACCGCGGTGCGGACCGCCTTGTGGCGGGCGCTGCACGTGTCGGTGGACGCGCCGCCGCACGTGCTGGAAGACGAGATCGGGCTGCGGCTGGCCGACCCGCCAGACGGCTGGCGGTCCCGGCCGGACATGGACCCGGTCTTCACCAGCGGGTTCCGTGCCTCCATGGTGGTCCGCGCGCGCTTCATCGAGGACCTGGTGGCGGAGCGGGCGGCCAGCGGCACCAGCCAGTACGTGCTGCTCGGGGCGGGCCTGGACACGTTCGCGCAGCGGCGGCCGGACCTGGCGGCCCGGCTGCGGGTGTTCGAGGTCGACCAGCCGGGCACCCAGGCGTGGAAGCGGCGCCGGCTGACCGCGCTCGGCTACGGCATCCCGGACTGGCTGCGGCTGGTCCCGGTCGACTTCGAGGCGGGCGCCTCCTGGCGGTCGGCGGTCACCGCGGCCGGGTTCGACCCCGGGCGCCCGGCGCTGGTCGCCTCCACCGGGGTGAGCATGTACCTGACCCGGGAGGCGAACCTGGCGACGCTGCGCGAGCTGGCCGGGCTCGCCCCCGGATCCACCGTCGCGATGACGTTCCTGCTGCCGCTCGACCTGGTCGACGAGCGGGACCGGCCGGGCTGGGTGCGGTCGGAGAACGGCGCGCGCAACTCGGGCACCCCGTTCCTCAGCTTCTTCGCCCCGCAGGAGTTCCTCGACCTGGCCCGCGCGGCCGGCTTCCGCGACGTGCGGCACGTGCCGGGCCGCGAGCTGAATGACCGCTACCTGGGGGGCCGCCCCGACCGGCTGCGCGCCTCAACCGGCGAGGACTTCCTGGTCGCGACCGCCTAGCGCGGCGCGCCGATGAAGAGGGGCGATTAAGAGATGGCTTAATCGCGCCTCGTCGCCGGGCGGACGGCGGGTTATCGTCGTGCCGAGGCAGGCAGCAGGCTGACCGGAGGAGGCAGGCGATGGCCGAGGAAGCCGAGGCGGCGCTTGAGGTGCTCAGGGACCTGTGGCGGGCCCAGGCGCAGGGCGTGGCCGACCTGGACGACAGCTGCGAGTCGCACTGCAAGAAGATGACCGAGGCGGGCGTCGGCTTCGACGACTACGCGGCCGGCGACGAGGCCGGCCGGATCTCCGCCTGGCGCGCCCGGCTGGCCCGCGAGGGCAAGCTGAGCACCGCCGGCAGCGTCGCCGACCTGGTGCTGCGGCCGGATCCCGCCCCGTCGCCGGCCCGCACCGACGCGTCGCGCTGACCACGGACAGCGACCGGACGCCGGTGGAGTACCCGGGCAGTGTCGCCGAGCTCAGCCAGTGCCTGCGCGGCGGCGGCTACCTGGCCGATCGCGGGCTGGCCACCACCATGCTGGTGTCGCTGGCGCTGCGGCGCCCGGTGCTGCTCGAAGGCGAGGTCGGCGTGGGCAAGACCGAGATCGCCAAGGTCATGGCGGAGGTCTTCGGCCGCAGGCTGATCCGGTTGCAGTGCTACGAGGGCATCACCACCAGCCAGGCGCTGTACGAGTGGGACTACGCCCGGCAGATGCTGCAGATCAGGGCCTTGTCGGCCGCCGAGGCGAGCGACGAGACGTCGGTCGACCGGCTGTTCGGCCCCCGGTTCCTGCTCGAGCGGCCGCTGCTCGAGGCGGTCAGGCAAGGTGACCGCGCGGTGCTGCTGATCGACGAGGTCGACCGGGCCGACGACGAGTTCGAGGCGTTCCTGCTCGAGATGCTGTCGGACTTCCAGATCACCATTCCCGAGGTCGGCACGATCAAGGCCGACACCCGCCCGGTCGTCGTCCTCACCTCCAACCGGACCAGGGAACTGCACGACGCGCTGCGCCGCCGCTGCCTTTACCACTGGATCGGCTACCCCACCCCGGAGCGCGAGGCGGAGATCGTCAAGGTCCGGGTGCCGGAAGCGGCCGGCCAGCTCACCGCCAAGGTGGTCGCGGCCGTGCAGCGGCTGCGTGAACTCGACCTGGCCAAGCCGCCGGGGGTGGCCGAGACGATCGACTGGGTGCGCACCCTGGGCGTGCTGGGCGAGACCGACCTCAGCCAGCAGGCGGCGGCCGACACCCTCGGCGCGGTGGTGAAGGACCGGGACGACCTCACCCTGGTGCGCGACAACCTGGCGGAGGTCATCCCCGGTGGCTGACCCGGCCGGCCGGGAAGCTCCCGGCGAGGCGCTGTGCGGCGTGCTGCTCGGGTTCGCGGCCGGGCTGCGGGCGGCCGGGCTGCGGGCCGGCACCGGCGACGTGCTCGGTTACCTGGCCGCGATGTCACCGCTCGACCCGACCGACCTGGTCGACCTGTACTGGGCGGGTAAGGCCACGCTGGTCAGCCGGCATGACGACGATCCCGTGTACGACCAGGTGTTCCGCCGCTACTTCCTCGGCTCCGAGGCCCCCGCCCGCGGGCAGCTCACGGTCAGCGCCGCCTCGGCCGCCGAGGCCGAGGCGGCGCTGGTGATGCCGGGCACCGAGGCCGGCCGCGAGCAAGACGAGGAACGGCCCGCCCACGGCTGGATGGCCTCCGGCGTGGACGCGCTCAAGCACCGCTCGTTCGACGCCTGCACCCCCGAGGAGCTGGCCGCGCTGCGCCGGATCATGACCAGGATGCGGCTCACGCCGCCCCGGCGCCGCACCCGGCGGACCCGCCCGGCGCCCCGCGGGACCGAGCCCGACCCGCGCGCCATGATCAGGGAGTCGATGCGGACCGGGGGGGAGCCGCCCGGCCGGCTGCTGCGCCGGCAGCGCACCACCAAGCCGCGGCCGCTGGTGCTGATCCTCGACGTGTCCGGGTCGATGGCGGGTTACTCGCGCAGCCTGCTGCAGTTCGCGCACTCCGCCCGGCAGGCGACCGGGCGCGGCCCCGGTGGCCGGGTCGAGGTGTTCTGCTTCGGCACCCGGCTGACGCGGATCACCCGCGAGCTGACCAGCAGCCGGGTCGACGCCGCGCTCGACCAGGCGGCCCGGGCGGTGCTCGACTGGGACGGCGGGACCCGCATCGGGGCGTCACTCGACGCCTTCGTCAAGGACTACGGGCGGGGCGGCCTGGCCCGCCGGGCGGTGGTGCTGATCTGCTCCGACGGCCTCGACCGGGGCGACCCCGAGGTCCTCGCGCTGGCGATGGAGCGGCTGGCCCGGCTGTGCCACCGCATCGTCTGGCTCAACCCGCACAAGGGCGACGATCCCGAGTTCCGGCCGAGCACGCTGGGCATGATGGTGGCCGCGCCGCACATTGACCTGCTGCTGTCCGGGCATGACCTGGCTAGCCTGGAAGAGCTGGCGGGCCGGCTGCCGGCGCTGACCTGAGCGACAGGAGGAACCCGCGGTGATCAGGCTGGGCTCGCTGGCCGGGTACCCGTTCGAGGGCCCCCGGCTGCTTGGCGGCTGGACGCCGCCGCCCGCCGCGGCCGTCTACGCGGTGCTGTACAAGCCGGAGCCGTCGGCCAAGCCCGAGCACTACGCGGTCATCTACGTGGGCCACGCCGACGACCTGTCGGCCGAGCGGTTCCCGTTCAAGCACCCGCGGGCCGCCTGCTGGATCAGCCGGGCGGGCTCCAAGTGGAAGGTCTACATCGCCAGCTACCAGGTGCCCGGTGACACCCGGGCACACCGCGAGCAGATCACCCGCGAGCTCACCGCGGTGTACCGGCCCGGGTGCAACCAGCAGCAGTACGACCACGCGTGGAAGGACGAGTGGATCAGCGGCAGCCAGCCGCACCCGTTCGGAATGCCTGGTTAGGGGCGCGGCTGCGGCTGGTAGCCGACCGCCGACAGCAGCCGGGAGCGGCGGGTGCCCGAGGCCGGCCGCGCGGGCAGCGGCACGGCCGGCCGCGGCGCACCGGGCGTCACCCCGGCCACGATGCCCTCGGCCATCCCGTACAGCAGCGGCAGGGCGCCCGCGACCACCCCGCCGGCCTGGTTGATGTGCTCGACCCCGGGGCCGATCCGCGCCGCGTCGGCGACGATGCCGTCGACCAGGCCGGCCGCGCCTTCCAGCTTGGCGCCGATCCGGTCGAGCAGCGTGCCCGCCCAGTACAGGTAGACCGCCAGGCCCGCGATGAGCGCGACGACGACGATGACCGTCAGGACTACCAGTGCCGTCATGACCTGACCTTTCCCAGTACCCGGCCGAGGAACAGGTGGTGCTCGAGCCCTTCCGCCAGCACCGCGTCCACCCCGGTGGCGACGTCGCCGATGAGCACCGTGCTGGCGGTGTTGGCCTTGGCCGCGGTCAGCGTGGCGCCGACCGCGTCGACCCGGCCGTCGATCCGCTTGATCAGGTAGATCAGCAGGCTGAGGAGGGCGGCGACGGCCACCACGACCACGAAGCCGACGATGATGACAGACACCCACAGGGTGTGCTCGGTCGGGTTCACGGTTACCCTCCCAGCCGGGTCCGGCCGCGCCTGAGCCCGGCGATGATGACGGTGGCGTGCTCGATGGTGGTCTGCAGCGCGGCCAGCGGGGCCGTGTTGCGGACGGCGCCCTCCAGCGCGGCGTTGATCTTCGGTGCCTCGTCGCCGATCTGCTTGGCCAGCAGCAGGATCGCGGCGAGCAGGGCGACGACGGCGAGCAGGATCACGCCGCCGATGACGTAGCCGATCGTCCAGTCGGTGGTCATCGGCTAGACCGTTTCGCAGAAGTCGCGGACCGGCTTGAGGTTCGCGTTGACTGAGCTGAGCCGGGCCGGGACGGTGGCGGTGAGCTGGTCCACGAGCTGCACTCCCCCGGTGACTGAGCGGAGGGTGGCGCGGATGGCGCGCAGATGGAGCACGATGCGGATGAGTCCGACGGCGGTGAAGACGATGATCAGGCCGGCCACGGCGATGGTCATCCAGGCTGCTGCTGGCATTGTTGTCAGCTCCCTTCGCTAGCCGAGCAGTTTCGCGACCGAGCCGGCGTAGCGGACCGCGCCGACCTTGACCGCCTCGATGGTCTGGTCGGTGACCGCCAGCCCGCCGGGAACGCATTCGAGCTGGCCGACGAGACAGACCCCGCCGGCCAGGATGGCGTCGGCGGCCGCGCGGATCCGCTCGAGCGCCGCCAGCACCCGGTTGAGCAGGTAGATGACCACCGGCAGGATCACCACCAGCAAGACGACGTTGCCGATCCACCACAGCACCATGACGGGCCTCCTCGGGCTAGCTCGCGGCCGGCTGATAGGGCAGGAAGAAGCGGGCGAACACGCGCATCAGCGCCATCCGCGCGGCCCGCAGGGCGATCGTCATGCCCTGGGCCGAGCGGGCGCCCGCGGCCGCGATCTGCTCGGCGCTCTCCCCGCGTTCCAGCCGCTCGATGCGGTCCTGCATGGCGGCGGAGAAGTCGCGCATCAAGATGGCGGAGACATCGGAGATCATGCCCCGGCCGTACTGCGCCGCCGCGCCCGATAGCTGCAGGTCCTGGGTGACCGCGACCCGGGTGCCGCGGCCCTTGGCCGACAGGGCCGCGCTCACGGTCATCGCCGCCTGGCCACGGCCCTTCTCGTCCGCGCCGGACGCGTTGACCACGATCTTCTTGGCCGCCTGGTCCCGTTCGGTGATGTCGGCGGTGCCGTTGAACCGCATCCGCACCGGGCCCATCCGGATGGCGACCCGGCCCTCGTACTTGTCGTCGCCGAGGTCCTTGGTCAGCTCCGCCCCCGGCAGGCAGGAGGCGACCTGCGGGATGTCGTCGAAGAAGCGCCACACCTTCTCGACCGGCTCGGCGACCTCGAAGTCGCTGGTGATGATCACCGCAGCACCGCCTTCAGGTAAGCAGCTGGATTCTCCTGGAACGCCTGCCGGCAGCCGGCACAGCAGAAGTAATGGGTGGTGCCCTCGTGCTCGGCCCGCGGCGCGGCCGGATCGGCCAGCACCGTCATCCCGCACACCGGGTCGACCGCCTCGGCGGGCGCCCGCCCGGTCCGCGGCGCGCGCTGGGCGGGCAGGTCGAGGGCGCCCGCGGCGCGGAGCTGTACCAGCTCGGCCAGGATGGCCACCGCCATCTCCTCGTGGCTGGTCCGGCCGAGGTCGAGCCCGGCCGGCGCGCGCACCCGGTCGAGCTGGTCCCGCGGCACGCCCCGCTCGGCCAGGTAGCCGAGCACCGCCTCGCCGCGGCGGCGGGAGGCGACCAGGCCCAGGTAGGCCGGGCGGAGGGCGGCCGCGCGCTCGATCATGTCCTCGTCGCCGTGTCCCTGGGTGGCGACGAGGACCATGGACCGCTGGGCGGCGCTGCCGGCGGTGAAGTCCTGCGGGCTGACCAGGTCGGTCTGCCAGCCGAGGGCCCGGGCGAGCTCGGCCAGCGTGTGCGTCATCGGCGAGCTGCCCACGATGACCAGGTGCGGCACCGGGAGCACGGGCTCGATGTAGATCTCGAGCGCGCCCTCGCTCTGGCAGGAGATCGGTACCACCGTCATCCCGTCCGGGACGGTGCTGCCGAACTGATCGGGGCTGCCGAGCAGCAGCAGCCGGGCGGTGCCGTCCGCGATGACCTGCCGGGCCTCGCGGATCACGGCCGGCTCGGCGCAAGCGCCGCCGATCCAGCCGTTCAGCTCGCCGTCGGCGGTGATGATGGCCCGCGAGCCCTGCTTGCTCGACGACGGACCCTGCCGCCAGACCACCGTGGCCAGCGCGAACGGCTGGCCACGGCGGGCCAGCTCGGCCATCCGGGTGAGCACCCCCAGACCGTCCATGCGTCCTCCTAGTCCTGCCTGACCGGCGGCGCGCCCGACACGTCCCGGCGTTCGGTCAGCGCCTCCCACACCCGGTCCGGCAGCAGCGGCATGTCGATGTTCCTGACCCCGGTCTCGCCCAGCGCGTCCATGACCGCGTTGACGAACGCGGCCGGCCCGCCGACGGCCGCGCACTCGCCGATGCCCTTGGCCCCGATCGGGTGGTGCGGGCAGGGCGTGACGACCTCGCTGTGCAGCTCGAAGCCGGGCGTCTCCCAGGCACTTGGCAGCAGGTAGTCCATGTAGTTGGAGCCGACGCAGTTGCCGTCGGGGTCGAAGGTGATGAACTGCATGCTGGCCATCGCGTAGGCCTCGGTTAGCCCGCCCATGATCTGCCCCTCGACGATCATCGGGTTGATCCGCACCCCGCAGTCGTCGACCGCGACCATCCGCAGCACGTCCCACACGCCGGTCTCCGGGTCGACTTCGACGGTGACGATGTAGACGGCGAACGGCCAGGTCAGGTTGGGCGGGTCGTAGTACGCCGTGTTCTCCAGGCCCGGCTCCATGCCGTCGGGCATGTTGCTGTAGGCGGCCATGGCGCATTCCTGGATGGACACGCCGCGCTGCGGGGCGCTGCGCACGTAGAACCGGCCGAGCTCCCACTCGACGTCTTCCTCGGACACCTCGAGCAGGTGGGCGGCGAGCTTGCGGGCCTTGGCGCGGATCTTGCGCGACACCATCGCCACGGCGGCGCCGGCCACCGGGGTGGACCGGGACGCGTAGGTGCCCATGCCGAACGGCGCGGTGTCGGTGTCGCCTTCCTCGACCACCACGTCGTCGGCCGGGATACCGAGCTCGTGCGCGACGATCTGGGCCCAGGTTGTCTCGTGGCCCTGGCCCTGCGTCTTGGCCCCGGTGCGCAGGATCGCCTTGCCGCTCATGTGCACCTTGAGCTCGGCCGAGTCGAACATCTTGATGCCGAGGATGTCGTACTCGCGGCTGTTGCCCGCGCCCAGCGGCTCGGTCATGGTGGAGATGCCGAGGCCGAGCAGCCGGCCGCGCTTGCGCGCCTCGGCCTGCTCGCGCCGGAAGTCCTGGTAGCCGATGGCCTTGAGCCCGACGTCGAGGCACTTGGCGTACTGGCCGGAGTCGGTGAGGAAGCCGAGCGGGGTGCGGTGCGGGAAGTCGTCGTCGGCGACGAAGTTCATCCGGCGGAACGCGGCCTGGTCCATGCCCAGGTCGTCCGCTGCCGCCTGCACCATCCGCTCCTGGAAGAACATCGCCTCGGTGACCCGGAACGAGCAGCGGTAGGCGACGCCGCCGGGCGCCTTGTTGGTGTAGACGCCGCGGGCGGTCAGGTGGCCGACCGGGATGTCGTAGGCGGCGAAGGCCGAGTGGATCAGGCCGAGCTTGAACTTGCTCGGCTGCGCGTCGGCGAAGAACGCGCCGTGGTCCGCATCGGTGTACATCCGGAAGCCGAGGATCTTGCCGTCGCGGCGCAGCGCCAGCTCGCCCTTCAGGTAGACGTCGCGGGCGAACCCGGTCGAGATCAGGTTGCCGGTCTTGTCCTCGATCCACTTGACCGGGCGCTCGAGCAGGATCGAGGCCAGGATCGAGCAGACGTAGCCGGGGTAGATCGGCACCTTGTTGCCGAAGCCGCCGCCGATGTCGGGCGAGACGATCCGGATCATCTGCTCGGGCAGCTCGGCCACCATCGCCACCGCGGCCCGGATGATGTGCGGCGCCTGGGTGGTCATGTAAACGGTGAGCTTGCCGGTGGCCCGGTTGAAGTCGGCGACCGAGCCGCAGCACTCGATCGGGGACGGGTGGCTGCGCGGGTAGTGCAGCTCAAGCTTGGAGATCACGTCGGCCTGGGCGAAGGCGCGGTCGGTGCCCGCCTGGTCGCCCACCTCCCAGTGGTAGACCACGTTGTCACGCTGGCCGGCCTTGTCGTCGCGGATCACCGGGGCGTCCGGCGCCAGTCCCTGGGCCGGGTTCACGATCACCGGCAGCGCCTCGTAGTCGACCTCGATCGCCTCGCAGGCGTCCTTGGCGATGTAGGGGTCGTCGGCGATGACGCAGGCCACTTCCTGGCCCTGGAAGCGGACCTTGTCGGTGGCGAGCACGGCCTGGGTGTCGTAGGACAGGGTGGGCATCCAGGCGAGGTTCCTGGTCGCCATCAGCTCGCCGGTCAGCACCAGGTGCACGCCGGGGATGGCGTAGGCCTTGCTGGTGTCGATCGACCTGATGCGAGCGTGCGGCAGCGGGCTGCGCAGGATCTCCATGTGCAGCATGCCGGGGAGCACCACGTCGTCGGTGTAGTTGCCCTTGCCCCGGATGAAGCGGTCGTCCTCGACCCGCTTGCGGCTGGAGCCGAGCCCGCCGATCTTGATCTCGTCCAGTGCCCGGCTGGGACCCGCGGTGGTGGTCACTTCATGCCTCCTGCGCCTCGGGCTGCTCGCCCCTGAGTTTGGCGGCCGCCCACAGCACCGACTTGACGATGTTCTGGTAGCCGGTGCAGCGGCACAGGTTGCCGGACAGGGCCCACCGGACGTCCTCCTCGGTCGGGTCGGGGTTGCGGTCGAGCAGGTCCTTGGCCGCCAGCATCATGCCCGGGGTGCAGAAGCCGCACTGCAGGCCGTGCTCCTGCTTGAACCCCTCCTGCAGCGGGTGCAGCTCGCTGGCCGACGCCAGCCCCTCCACGGTGGTCACCTCGCGCCCGTCGACCTGGACCGCGAGCATCGTGCAGGACTTGATCGCCCGGCCGTCGACCTGCACCGTGCAGGCACCGCAGTTGGTGGTGTCGCAGCCGCGGTGGGTGCCGGTCAGCCCGGCCCCGCGACGGATCAGGTCGGCCAGCAGCAGCCGGGGCTCGATCTCGGCCACCTTCTTCTTGCCGTTGACGGAGAACCGGATCCGGCGCAGCGGGACCTGCTCGGCGTCGTCGCCGAGGTCGTCGAACACCATGGTCATGATCAGGCCGCCCTTTCCGATTGCGCCTCGAGGCTGGCCTCGGTGCCGGCCAGGATGCGCCGCACGAAGACCCGCACGAGCTGCCGCTTGTAGCTGGCGGAGCCGCGGTGGTCGGTGCGCGGCTGGGCCGCGGCCGCCGCCAGCTCGGCCGCCTCGGCGATGACGTCGGCGGTCAGCCGCTGGCCGACCAGGGCCGCGGCCGCGTCGGTGGCGCCGATGGTGGAGCCGCCCACGCCGGTCAGCGCGACGCCGGCCCGGGTGACGGTGCCGCCGGTGGTCTCGATCGCGACCGCGGTACCGACGGTGGCGAAGTCACCGACCCGCCGCTCCAGCTTCAGGTACCCGCCGGCCCGGGTGCCGCGGGCGGGCGGTACCACCGCTTCGACCGCGATCTCGTCGTGCTCCAGCACGTTCTGGAACGGGCCGGTGACGAAGTCGGCCAGCGGGATCTCCCGGCGCCCGCGCGGCCCGGCGGCGACCACCGAGCCGCCGAGCGCCAGCATGACCGATGCCCAGTCGCCCTGCGGGTCGGCGTGGCACAGCGACCCCACGAGCGTGCCCCGGTTGCGGACGAGGGGGTCGGCGACCAGCGGCGCCGCCGCCGCCATGGTCGGCTGGGTGTCCTTGAGCAAGCCGGAGAACTCCAGGTCGGCGTGGCGGCAGAGCGCGCCGATGCGCAGGCTGCCGCCGGCGTCGACGTGGTGGTAGGCCAGGCCGGGCAGGTCGTTGATGTCGACCAGCAGCTCGGGCGAGGCGAAGCGCAGCTTCATCATCGGCACCAGGCTCTGGCCGCCGGCCAGCACCTTGGCGTAGTCGCCGCCGTCGCCCAGCAGGCTGATCGCCTCGTCCAGGGAGCGCGGGGCCTCGTAGCGGAACCGGGACGGGAACATTCAGTCCTCCCGCTGGCTGGGCTGGGCGGGACCGGGGGCGGACTGCGGGTCGGGGACCGCCAGCGGCCCGGACTCGTAGTCGGGGTCGGGGCGCGGCTCCTGGTGCGGCGGCCAGGGGCCGGGCACCGGCTGCCCGGCGACCTTGAGGTAGTCCACCAGCTGGGGCCAGGCCCACACGGTGGGGCTTTTGCCCGTCTTGGGGGCGTCCTCGATCAGCTCAAACAGCCGTGGGTTGTCCTTGCTGTGTCCGTCCGACTCGATCGCCATGCCGCGATCGTGACGCGCGGTTAACCTGGCCGCAACAGCGAAATAAGCTGATCCTTAATCGGCCGCCGGCGGGCCGGGTCAGCTCCAGATGGTGACGTACACCGGGGGCTTGAACCGGGACGGCGGCACGCCCGCGGCCGGCGACCGCATCAGCTGCATCGCCTCCGGGGTGGTCAGGAACCGGCGCAGCGAGCTGGCGGCGGTGCTGCGGCGCTCGCGCTCGAGCAAGGTCGCGTACCAGCACTCCTCGGCCGGCAGCCCCGGCAGGTCAACCAGCGACAGCCCGCCCCGGCGGAGCTGGTGCGAGACCAGGTGCTCGATGGCGGGCGCCACCCCGGCCCCGTCGGCGGCGGCCGCCAGGGCGGCGGTCTGGCTCTGGAACACCCCGATGTTGGCCTCGGGGATCGCGAGCCTGCGCAGCAGGCGGCCGACCTCGCTGCGCGGGTCGGTACCGGACGGGTCGACCAGCCACCGCCACTGCCGGGCGGGCCCGCGCGGCCGGGCCCGGGCCGCGCTCTCCCCCGGGCCGACGACGACCAGCCGGTACTTGAAGACCGGCTCGCTCACCACCGGCAGCTCGTCCTCGCCGGACACGCCGGGCCCGATGGCCACGTCGGCCAGCCGGTTGGCGATCAGCACGCCGAGCTCGTCGGAGGCCGCAACCCCGCTGGTGACTTCGACCGCCCCGGCGAAGCGGCGGCGGAACGCCTCCATCAGCGGGCCGGCCACGAACTCGGCGAAGGCCGCGGTGGCGACGATGCGCAGTTGCTCGGGGGCGCCCTGGGCGGCGCGGACGGCGGCGTGCGCCTCCGCCCCGAGCGCGACGATCTGGGACGCGGTGCCGAGCAGCCGGTTGCCGCCCGGCGTCAGCGTCATCCCCGCCTGGCTGCGGGTGACGAGCTGGTCGCCGAGGTCCTGGCGGAGCGCGGTGATCGCCTGCGACACGGCCGACTCGCTCACCCCCAGCGCGCTCGCGGCCGCCCGGACCGACCCGAGCCGGGCCACCAGGACGAACGCGTTCAGCTGAGTCAGCGTCATTGCCTACTCCACCATAAGCCGCGAGTATTGGCCGGAAGGAGCACCAGGCGCGACCGCTGTCCCTCCGTACACTCAGAACGTACGGCATCGGCGCGGCGCGCGCACCGGACGAGCCGTGCCCGCGGCCGGGAGGCGGAAGTGCAGGTACCGGCGCAGGTCGAGTACGAGCGGGCGACGAGCGTGCCGCACGCGGTGACGCTGCTGTCCAGGTACGCGCCGGGGGCGCGGATCCTGGCCGGCGGGCACAGCCTGATCCCGATGATGAAACTGCGGCTGGCCCAGCCCGAGGTGCTGATCGACATCAACGGCATCACCAGCCTGCGCTACATCGAGCTGGGCCGGGGAGGCGCCCAGCTCCGCATCGGCGCCCTCGCCCGGCACGCCGACCTGCTGGCGGCGCCGCTCGCGGGCGAGCACTTCACGATCCTGCATGACGCCGAGCGGGTGATCGCCGACCCGGTGGTCAGGAACTGGGGCACCATCGGCGGGTCGCTCTGCCAGGCCGACCCGTCGGAGGACCTGTCGGCCGCGTTCGCCGCGCTCAAGGGGTCCATGATCATCGACGGGCCGGGCGGCACCCGGGAGGTGTCCGCCCGGGCGTTCCACACCGGCCCCTACGAGACCGTGGTCGGCCCGGCCGAGGTGCTGACCGAGATCAGGCTGCCGATCAGGCCGGGAGCCGGCAGCGCGTACCTGAAGGTGACCCGCCGGGCGGGCGACTGGCCGATCGGGGCCGCCGGGGCAGCGGTGTGGCTGTCCGGCGGCGTGCTGGCCGACGTCGGCATCGGGCTGACCGCGGTCGGCGCGTCGCACTTCACCGCGGCCGAGGCCGAGGAGTTCCTGCGCGGCCAGGTGCCGGGCCCGGACGTCTTCGCCCGGGCCGGCCAGATCGCGGCCGAGCACTGCCGCCCGGCCTCCGACCAGCGCGGGCCGGCCGAGTACAAGCGGCACCTGGTCGGCCAGCTCACCGCGCGGGTGCTGGCCACCGCCACGCGGCGGGCGGGCGGGGAACAACCGTGAAGATCAGCATCACCGTCAACGGGGCCGACTACCCGCGGGTGGTGGAGCCGCGGCTGCTGCTGATCCACTTCCTGCGCGACGAGCTCGGCCTGACCGGCTCGCACTGGGGCTGCGACACCTCCAACTGCGGTGCCTGCGTGGTGTGGCTGGATGAGGTTCCGGTCAAGTCGTGCACGGTGCTGGCGGTGATGGCCGACGGCCGGCGGGTCACCACGGTGGAGGGCCTGGCGGCCGGGGACGTGCTCGACCCGGTTCAGCTCTCGTTCGCCGCCTGCCACGGCCTGCAGTGCGGCTTCTGCACCCCGGGGATGATGATGACCGCCCGCTGGCTGCTCGACCACCACCCCGACCCGTCCGAGGCCGAGGTCAGGGAGGCGATCTCGGGTCAGCTCTGCCGGTGCACCGGCTACGAGAACATCGTCCGGTCGGTGCTGCACGCGGCCAAGAGCGGGGAAAAGCGGGCCAAGCCGTGAACCACGCGTACGGGCCGCTGCCCCGCAAGGAGGACGCCCGGTTCATCCGCGGCCAGGGAAAGTACGTCGATGACCTCCAGCCGCCCGGGCTGCTGTACGGCGCGATCCTGCGCAGCCCGCTGGCGCACGCGCGGATCACCGCGGTGGACGCCAGCGCCGCCCGCGCCCACCCGGCCGTGGTGACGGTGCTCACCGGGCAGGACCTGGACGACCGGGGCATGGCCTGGATGCCCACCCTGTTCGGCGACGTGCAGGCGGTGCTGGCAACCGACAAGGTGCGGTTCCAGGGGCAGGAGGTCGCGTTCGTGGTGGCGACTGACCGCTACGCGGCCCGCGACGCCCTGGAACTGGTCATGGTCGACTACGAGCCGCTGCCGCCGCTGATCGACGCGGCGGCCGCGCTGGCGCCGGGGGCGCCGGTGGTCCGGGAGGACTGGCCGCGCGGCAACCACATCTTCGACTGGAGCGCGGGCGACCAGGCGGCCACCGACGAGGTCTTCGCCGCCGCCGACGTCGTGGTCGGCTGCGACCTGAGCTACCCGCGCTCGCACCCGGCGCCGCTTGAGACCTGCGGCGCGCTCGCCGAGTACGACCGGACCGACGGCCGGCTGACCGTGTGGTCGACCAGCCAGGCCCCGCACGCGCACCGCACGCTGTACGCGGCGCTGACCGGCATCCCCGAGCACAAGATCCGGGTCGTGTCCCCCGACCTGGGCGGCGGCTTCGGCGCCAAGGTCCCGGTCTACCCCGGGTACGTGTGCGCCATCGTCGCCGCGATGGAGACCGGGCGGCCGGTGAAGTGGGTGGAGGACCGCTCGGAGAACCTGATGTCCACCACCTTCGCCCGCGATTACCACATGCACGGCGAGATCGCCGCCACCGCCGACGGCCGGATCCTGGGGCTGCGCGCCCGGGTGCTGGCCGACCACGGGGCGTTCAACGCGGTCGCGCAGCCGTCGAAGTTCCCGGCCGGCTTCTTTCACATCTTCACCGGCTCCTACCAGACGCGGGCGGCTTACTGCGAGGTCACCGGCGTGTTCACCAACAAGGCGCCGGGCGGGGTCGCCTACTCGTGCTCGTTCCGGGTCACCGAGGCCGTGTACCTGGTCGAGCGGATGACCGACATGCTGGCCCGGGAGCTGGGCATGGACCCGGCCGAGCTGCGGATGCGCAACCTGCTGCGCCCCGAGCAGTTCCCGTACACCACCCCGTCCGGCTGGACTTACGACTCGGGCGACTACCCGCGGGCGCTGCGGCTGGCCCTGGACATGGCCGGCTACGACGAGCTGCGCCGTGAGCAGGCGCGGCGGCGGGAGCGGGGCGAGTACATGGGCATCGGGCTCAGCTTCTTCACCGAGGGCGTCGGCGCTGGTCCCCGCGGCCACATGGACATCATGGGCCTCGGCATGGCCGACGGCGCCGACCTGCGGGTGCACCCGTCGGGCAAGGCGGTGCTCGCGGTCTCCGTGCAGACCCAGGGGCAGGGTCACGAGACCACGTTCGCCCAGCTGGTCGCGCACGAGCTGGGGCTGTCGCCGGATGACGTCGAGGTGGTGCACGGCGACACCGACCGGACACCGTTCGGCCTCGGCACCTACGGGTCGCGGTCTACCCCGGTGTCGGGGGCGGCCGCGGTGGTGGCGGCCAGGAAGGTCCGGGAGCGGGCCCGGCTGGTAGCGGCGGCCATGTTCGAGGCCTCCCCCGACGACCTTGAGTGGCTGGACGGCAAGTGGCGCGTCCGGGGCGACCCCGACCTCGCCCTCGGCCTGGCCGAGATCGCCCGGGCCGCGCACTCGGGGCTGGAACTGCCGGCCGGCGTCGAGGGCCACCTGGACGCGTCCGCGGTCTACAACCCGCCCAACCTCACGTTCCCGTTCGGCGCCTACCTGTGCGTCACCGACGTTGACCCGGGCACCGGCGAGGTCAAGGTCCGGCGCTTCATCGCGGTCGACGACTGCGGGGTGCGGATCAACCCGATGATCGTCGAGGGGCAGGTGCACCGGGGGCTGGCCGACGGCATCGGCATCGCCCTCATGCAGTCGATCGCGTTCGACGAGATCGGCAACTGCCTCAGCGGGTCGTTCATGGACTACCTGCTGCCGACCGCGCTTGAGTGCCCCTCCCCCGAGCTCGGCGCCACCGTCACCCCGTCACCGCACCACCCGGTCGGCGCCAAGGGGATCGGCGAGTCGGCCACGGTCGGCTCGCCCCCGGCAGTAGTCAACTCCGTCGTCGACGCACTCGCCCCCTTCGGCGTGACACACGCCGACATGCCGCTGACCCCCGCCAACGTCTGGCTCGCCATCCAGGCAGCCAGCCGCAAAGCGCGAACTTGAGCTGCGGGAAATCCATAACTGGGCTGAAATGCGCCAGCAATCAAATCCCGTCACGGATTTCCCGCAGCATGCGCCAGGTGATATCCGGCGGTGAAGCCTTGACTATTAGGCTCTCAAAGAGCTGCTTGTAGTGGTCGGTATCTTTCCGTTCATGGAGAAAGAGCGCGTGGTTACTCTGCTCCAAGCACAATACTTCGCCCAGGGAGCGCCCAGGGAGGCGAAAGATGGTGATGGTCTCGCTGAACGCAAGGTCGCCCACGGTGCCCGTGGGCACTACCTGGAACGTGACATTCGGCTCATCCATCAGGTCGATGAGGTACCCCGCCTGAGCCCGCATGATTGGCGCGTCGATCCACGGGCTGTGGAGGGATGCTTCCTCGACGATGGCCCAGAGCTGACACTGCCCCCGGTACCGGTGCAGCCACTGGCGTTGCATGCGCTGCTCGACGAGTCCGGCGATCTCGTCGGCCGTGGCACGTGGCCTGCGGTGCGCGGCAATCGATTGGGCATACGCCTCGGTCTGCAGCAGTCCGGGAATGGCTTCCGTCTCGTATGTCCGAATGGCTTCCGCGCCTGACTCCAGCGTCATGTACAGTTCCCGCCATTCCGGCACAACGTCCCGTCGGCCATGCCGTCCCTGCGGCGCGCCTCCCAGCTGGATCACCGACAGGAACACTCCCAGCAGGGCATTTGGCTCGCTGGCTTGGTCATCGACCGGGGGTTCCGGATCGATGACTGAAACGTTCTCGTACGCCTTGCGCTGAAACTGCCTGCTGACGCGAGCGGGGCGCGGCAGTGCCTGCCCGGCCGCGAGCACCGCCTCATGCTTCCTCTGCCACTCGTCGAGCGTCCCGACTACGGCCGGGTCGATTCCGTTCTGCTGCGCTGCGACCTGCAGCACGGTGAGAAAGGTCAGCACCCACGGCCACTTCGGCACCTGCTTGCGCTGCCCGCTGAGGATCTCCGACGTGGTGGACGACGGGAGCGTCACCAGACTGACGCTCCCGGGTGGACGCTGGCGTAGCACCTTCGCTGACAGGTGGTCCAACTTGGCATAACTGGGGCCGCCGACCGCGCGCAAGACCCGTCTCAGGTCGTCGACAAAGCCGTCCAGGCCAGCCTGGTAGTCATTATCCGCCATGGTGAACTGATCCGTTCGTGAATTGTGGGTCTGAACCGCCCTGAACCCCTCGCGCCGGGGAAAGTCACGTGTTCAGACACTGGCTTACTCCGCAGGCTTCGCGAGCCGCCACACGAAAGCCAGCTTCACCATAGGGCACGAACCTCCGCCTTGCTCCCGGAAAGCCCAGAATGTCCAGCCGGTTTCATCCGGCGGTACTCGGTCTCATTCGGTGTCATTCGACCGCCGCGCAGGGCGATCATCCAGCAGCCAGAGTAGAGCCCATTACCGCCACTCGCGGAGAAAAGGGACAATGGCACCGAATCGACCTCTCAGTTCTCAGCAACTTGTCGACCAGACTGACGAATCAGGCAGGCAAGAAGATCAACTGGCTGCCCTGATATTGACAGGGGCCTCCCGGTGATCGAGGTCCCTGGCAGCCGGGCCGCGCGGCCCCTGAGCGGGCAGGTCTGCGGCGTCTTCGCGGTGGACGTCGCGGGGTACACGCGGCCGGACCGCGACGGCGAGGTGCGCCTGTACCTGCGCAGGTCCCTGTACCAGATCCTCCAGGAGGCCTTCGAGGAGTCGGGCCTGCCGTGGGCCGAGTGCGACTGGGAGGACCGCGGCGACGGCGCGCTCGTCGTCCTGCCGCCCCACGTGTCCGGCTACGGCATGATCGACCCGCTCCCGGAGCGGATGCGGGCCCTGATCCGCCGCCACAACCGGGTCTCGCGCGAGCCCGCCCAGATGCAGCTGCGGGCCGCCGCCAGCATCGGGCCGGTCGACCGCGACGCCCACGGCTTCGCCGGCGACGACCTCAACCTGCTGTTCCGGATGCTCGAAGCCCCCCCGCTGCGGAAGGCGCTGGCCGGCTCGCAAGCCGAGCTGGCCCTGGCCGTGTCCCGCTACCTCCACGACAACATCGTCGCCCGCCACCCCAGCCGGATCAGCCCCGCCCTGTTCCAGCCGATCAACACCCGCGTGAAGCGGACCCCGGTCCACGCCTGGATGTACGTCCCCGGCCAGCCGCCCCCGTAGCAGGGGGCGCACACCACCCCGGCCAGCGCGGCCGCGCTGGCGGGCTAGCGGGCCGGGCGGTCCAGGGTGGCGAGCCAGGGCGCGGTCGGGTAGAGCGTCACCCCGCCGACCGAGGTGCCGCGCATGTGCAGCTCGCGGGAGAAGTTGTTCATCCAGGGCAGTTCCCACGCGTGCTCGACGATGACGGCGCCCACCCCGGAGGAGCGGATGTAGTCCTCGAAGTTCTGGTCCGCGGTCTTGGACGGGTCGGCCACCCCGGTGACGGCGTGCGGGACCGCGCTGACCGGGGTGAGCGACTGGTTGATGTAGCCGCCCGCGATCCGGAAGTAGAAGCCCGCGGCGGCCTGGAACACCATCCCGGCGTTGCCCCGCCCGGTGACGATGACGACGATCTCCCCGGGCTTGAGGTAGTCGCGGTAAAGGCCGTCGGTGATGAACGCCGGCAGCTGGTCGACGGGGTGCTCGGTCTTCACGTGCTGGCCGGGCTGGACCGCGATCACCGACTTGGCGGCGGTAGGGCGCGTCGGCCAGGATCGCCGCGATCGCGAGCCCCCCGAGCACCCAGCGCGCGGCCAGCCACAGCCGGCTGGCCAGGGTGGGCTTGGCCGGTATCGCCAGCCAGAGCGCGAGGGCGAGGGCGAGCACCAGGACGATGAAGATGATGAACCGGGACGGCTCGTCGCTGCGGGCGATCGGCAGCCGCCACAGCGCGGCCCACGGCAGGCGGAAGGCCGGCCGGTCGTCGAAGTAGAGCACGGGCCCGGCGGCGAGCGCGGTCACCAGCACGAAGCCGCCCAGCAGCAGCCGGCTGACCCGGTTCCGCCAGGCGACGGCGGCCAGCGCCAGCAGGACGAGGATGATCGGCAGGCCGACGTAGTTGTCCAGCCCCCACCAGCCGAGGCGGTTGGAGTAGTTCGCCAGCGGCAGCAGCTGGAAGACCTTGTCCGCGGCCGGCAGCACCAGGCGGACCAGGCGGAGCGAGAATTCCGGGCTGGTCCGGGCCAGGGCCGTGGTCTGGTTGTGCTTCAGCGCGTAGTACAGGTAGGGCGCCGCCGCCACGATGGCGGCCGCGTAAGCGATGCCGGACAGCCAGGCCAGCCGGGCCACCTTGGGCCACTGGCCGCGCCCGGCGACCGCGAAGCCGATCACCAGGCCGCCCGCCCAGACCATGGTCATGTCGAAGAAGGCCTCGTTGAAGGTGTAGAACTCCACCGCCATGGCCAGTGCCAGCGCCGAGACGAACCACCTGGTCCGCAGCCCGCCGTCCCACCAGGCCACCACCAGGTACACCATCAGCGGGAACAGCGCGATCATGGTCAGGTTGAGGTCGCCCTGCCAGCTGTGGTTCAGCTCGAACGGGCACAGGCCGTAAGCGGCTCCGGCCAGCAGTGACGCCCAGAACCGCCCGGTCAGCCGCCGCGCCGCCACGAACGCCGCCCAGGCGGCGGCCGGCGGCGCCAGCAGCAGCGCCACGTTGAAGGACACCAGGACGCCGAACGCCGCCGTGACCGGCCACATCAGCAGGCCAACGGCCGGCGTGGTCGTCGCCCAGCCCAGGCTGTAGCCGTGCGGCGCCCCGATCGAGGCGGAGAACAGCGGGTTGATGCCGTGCCCGACCGCGTACGGCCACCAGCCCACGGACCAGATGTAGAAGTTGGGGTCGGTGAAGAACTGCAGCAGCTCGGGCGCGCCAAGGTGCCGCAGGACCGCCCGCCCGTAGACCGCGAGGAAGAGGGCCAGGTAGATCGCGAACGCGAGCAGCCCCTGGAGCACCGGGGCGGGGACGCGGGCGACGGCCAGCCGTGCTGCCCGCGGCAGTCGCGCTGCCCGCGACGGTGCTGGCTCCGGAGCGGGGTCCGGTGTCGTGAGGTCGACGGCGCCCACGTGACCCTCACTCATCGGAACAGGCCCTTCCAGGAAATCATTGGCTTGACTGGAGTGAACTCTAATCAGTTGGCCGGCCCGTTCTCTGGATCCAAACCGGAACTTAGTAGTCCTCCGGCAATCATCGAGGATCCGCAAGCGACGAAAACTCAAGGTGAGCAAATCATGACAATGTGACACCGGCAATAGCCGCGGTGCGGCGCCGCTGACCGGGGTGGCGCCGCCGCTCGTGACCGCGCCGCCGGTGCGGGATGATGACGGCATGCGGATCGAACAGCGGCTGGCCGAGCTGGGGCTTGAGCTGCCGGCCCCGATGGCGGCGACCGGGCTGGTGCTCCCGTTCCCGTGGGTGCGGCTGTGGGAGGGACGCGGCTACGTGTCCGGGCACGGCCCGCTGGGCACGGACGGGAGCCTGTGGCCGGCCCTGGGCAAGGTCGGCGCCGAGCTGACCGAGGACGAGGGCTACGCGGCCGCCCGGGCGACCGGGCTGGCGGTGCTGGCCAGCCTCAAGCGCGCCCTCGGCGACCTGGACCGGGTCACCGGCTGGCTGCGGGTGTTCGGGATGGTGAACACGGCCCCCGGGTTCAACCGCACCCCGGCGGTCATCAACGGCTTCTCCGACCTGATCCTCGAGCTGTGGGGGCCGGAGCGGGGCCAGCACGCCCGGTCCGCGATCGGGGTGGCCGAGCTGCCGCTCGACATCCCGGTCGAGGTCGAGGCCGAGGTGGCGGTGGCCGGTGGCTAGCCCGCGGCGGGTGATCCTGCTGGGCGCGGCGACCAGCGCGGGCACCCACCACGCGGGTCAGGAGCGGGCGCCGCAGGCGCTGCGGGCGGCCGGGTTCGTCCAGCGGCTGGAGGCGGCCGGGCTGGCGGTGACCGACCTCGGGGACGTGGTCCAGGAGACCTTCCGGGTGGACCGCTCCGGTGCGCCTGCCCGCAACCAGGACGCGGTGGTGCGCGCCGCGGGGGCGGTCGCGGACGCGGTCGCGGGCGCGATTGCGAGCAGCGCGGGGCCGGCGCCGGCTGACGGCAGCGGCACGGTGCTGGTGGTGCTGGGCGGCGACTGCACGATCACCCTCGGGGTGCTGGCCGGGCTGCAGCGGGTCGAGCCGGAGACCGGCCTGGTCTACTTCGACGGCGACGCCGACCTCGCGGTCCCCGGCGGCGACGGGAAGATCATGGACGCGATGGGCATCGCTCACCTGCTGGGGCTGGCCGACAGCGGGCTGAGCACGCTGTTCGCGACCCGGCCGCCGATCCCGGCGGGACGGCTGGCGCAGCGGCTGGCGGTGCTCGGCTACGACGAGAACGACCAGGACAGCTACCTGCCCGGGGTGTTCGCCGCCCGTCCCGGGCTGACTCACTTCGCCAACCACCAGGTGCGGGCCGACCCGGCTGGCTGCGCCCGGGCCGCCGTCGCGGCCACGGCGGCCGCGCCGCGGCTGATAGTGCACTTCGACGTGGACGCGGTCGACTCGGGCGACCTGCCGCTGGCCAACTTCCCGCACTACGGCATCGGGGTGCCGCTGAGCGCGGCCCGCACCGCGCTCGAGGTGCTGTTCGCCGCGCCGCGGCTGTCAGCGGTGGTGCTGACCGAGGTCAACCCGAGCTATGACGCCGACGGCGACTCGCTATCGCGTTACGTGGACGCGGTGGCCGGCGCGCTTGGCGCTGGCCTGGCCGACTAGCCGGGGTGCTAGTCGGCCGACCCCGTTAACTGGCCGAGGGAGCCTCGGCCGTGCCCGCCTCGATCGCCTCGGCGATCAGGTGGCGGATGGCCCGCGCGAGCGCTTCGTCCAGCTCGGGGTCGGTGGCCCGCGTTCCGGCACTGATGTTTTCCATCTCGCCTCTTCCCGTAGGTCCCTCACACATCGGGACTAAATTACACGGGTGTGCTTCTGGCACGCGCGAGATCATCAGGAAAACTGATGGTTTTCCGTTACCGGAGCGCCCTGTTCACCGTGATCAACTTGGCCTGGGACGTTACCTACAGCAGGCCCCACCGCTTCCTGATCGCCCGGTTGGCCAGGCCGAAGCCCGCATCGGCGACGATGCCGAGGACCAGGATCACGATCATCACCGCGATGGTGGACGGCATGTCGGTCTGCTCCTGGTCGGCCGAGAAGAGCTGGCCGATCGAGGGGACGCCCGCCACCAGCACCAGCAGCTCGGCGGTGAGCAGGGCGTGCCAGGTGAACGCCCATGCCTGCTTCAGGCTGGCCATGAACGTGGGCAGCGCCGCCGGGATGATCAGGTGCCAGGTCATCCGCAGCCCGCGCAGCCCGATCATCTTGCCCGACTTGAGCAGCAGCGGCGGGATGTAGTCCACCCCGGAGATCACCCCGTTGGCGATGGCGGGCGAGGACGCCATCACGATGATGAACAGGATGGTCGAGGTGCTCAGCCCGAACAGGATGATCGCGAACGGGATCCAGGCCGCCGACGGCAGCGTCTGCAGGCCGGTGATGAGCGAGCCGACCGCCGCCCGCAGCGGCGGGATGCGGGCCACCAGCAGGCCGACCACGGTGCCGATGACCACCGCCAGCGCGTAACCGATCACCGCTCGCAGCAGCGTGTCGCCGGCCGCGTGCCACAGCAGGCTGGTCTTCGCCTGGTCCCACAGGTTGGACAGGGTGACGCCGGGACCCGGCAGCACCAGCTTCTTCCAGCCGGTGAGGTGGACCAGCTCCCAGACCAGCCAGACCAGGGCGACCGCGGCCAGCTTCGGCCACAGCGCCGCCCACCCGCGGCGCAGCCGCTCTCCCCCGCCCGCGCCCTTGTTCTCCGGGGCCAGCTCGAGGGCGTCGAGCCCGGCCAGGGTCGTGTCAGCTGCCATGACGGCTTACCTCCTGGCGGAGCCGGTCGGTGATGACGCTCGCCAGCTCGGCGACCGGGGCCGAGTCCATCCGGCGGGGCCGCGCGATCGGCACCGGGTACTCCTCGATGACCCGGCCGGGCCGGCTGGACAGCAGCACCACGCGGTCGCCCAGGCGGACCGCCTCGCGCACGTTATGGGTGACGAACAGGATGGTCAGCGGCTTGCCGACGCTCTCACGGACCCGGTCAAGCTCGTCGTGCAGCACGTCGCGGGTCATCGCGTCGAGCGCGCCGAACGGCTCGTCCATCAGCAGCACGTCGGCGTCCTGGGCGAGCGCGCGGGCCAGCGCGACCCGCTGGCGCATGCCGCCGGACAGCTCGTGCGGCTGCTTGCCGGCGAAGCCGGCGAGCTGGACCGCGTCCAGCAGCTCGGCCGCGCGCCGCTTGCGCTCGGCCCGTGGCACCTTGCGCGCTTGCAGCGCCAGCTCGACGTTGCCGCCCGCGCTGAGCCAGGGGAACAGCCCCGGCTCCTGGAACATGAACGCGACCCGGCCGTTGACGGTGAGGTCCCCCGTGGTCGGCCGGTCAAGCCCGGCCACCAGCGAGAGCAGGGTGGACTTGCCGCACCCGGACGCGCCGATCAGGCAGGTGAACTCCCCCGGCGCGGCGCTGAGGGACACCTGGTCGAGGGCGCGGACGGCGGAGCCGCCGCGCCCGTACACCTTGGAGACGCCGGACAGTGATACCGCCGCCGTCTCGGTTATCGTTGTCGTGCTCATGGGGGCTCCGTATCCTGCCTTCTCGCTCGATGCCACCGGGTAACCCCGGCCCGCCCGGGCGGGCGGGCCGGGATGGGTGGGCGGGCCGGGGATGAACTCTGCTACCCCGCGCTGACGGCGGGCTGGCCCGCCGCGCTCAGGATCGCGTTGAGCGGGGCCAGGTCGAAGATCCCGCTCAGGCTGGCCGTCTTGAGCAGGCCCAGCGTGGTGGCCTGCTGCGCGTCGGCGGTCAGCGACGCCGCGTCGGGGTCGTCAGTGAAGGTGATCTCCTTGAACGCCGGGGTGAGCACCGCGGCCTTCAGCGGCTTGCCGGTGTAGGCGCCGAGCTGCGCGTTGGCGGCGGCGGCGGCCCCGGCCGGGTCCGACTTGATGTAGCCGAGCGCCTGCTCGTTGGCCTTCAGCAGGTCGGCGACGACATCCGGGTGGGCGGACAGGAACGACTGGGTGACTACCAGGATGGTGGTCACGCCCGGCTCGGACAGCAGCACCTTGCCGCCGTCCTGGACGATCTCCACGTCGTAGGGCGACGGCTCGGAGGCGCCCGCGATCTGGCCCGACTTGAACTCGAGCACCGCGGCCGAGTTGGGGGTGGTCGGCTTGATCGACACGTCGCCGCCGCCGGTGGTGCTGGTGGCGAGGCCCTGCTGCTTCAGCCAGTAGCGGACCGCCACGTCCTGGGTGTTGCCGAGCGACGGAGTGGCCAGCGACTGCCCCTTGAGCTGGGCGGCCGAGCTGATGCTGGACTTCACCACGACCGACGCGCCGCCGGTGGCCGCCCCGGAGACGATCTTGATAGCGGTGCCGCCCGACTTCTGGAAGGCGTTGATGGCCGGGTTCGGGCCGACGTAGGCGGCGTCGAGCTGGCCGGCCAGCAGCGCGGTCGTCTCCTGGGTGCCGGTGGCGTACACCGTGGTCTTCAGCGTGTTGGCGCCCAGGGCCTTGGTGAAGTAGCCGTTCTTCACCCCGATCAGGGCGGGCGCGTGGGTGATGTTGGCCAGGTAGCCGAGGCGCACGGTGACCGGGGCCGCGGCGGCGGCCGAGCTGGAGCCGGACGAAGAGGCACCAGCGGAGGCGGACGAACTGCTTGAGCTGCTCGACGAGCAGCCGGCTATAGCAAGGACGCCGCCGACGATGGCGGCTGTGCCAGCCAAGATGCGTCGCATTAAGTTTCCATTCCCAATCGATTTACTGGGGTACTAGTACTAGGGCACTATATACCGAACCAGATCGGTAGGAAAAACCTGTAACGGCCGCACGGCGGAACCAGGGATAACACCGGCCGCACCGGGCCCCAGGCTAGGAGTTGTCCGAGGAATCCTGCACGTCAACGCCCTGCACCTGGGGCGCGAACTTGTTAACGCACTCCTCCAGGCGGGCGATGTCGGCGACGCCCGCACCGGTGGTGTCGTAGGTGACCACGTCGATCGCGGAGGACAGCGGCACCCCGCTGGCGATCGGGGCCGCCTTGACGTGCGGCAGGTTGTTGCAGGCGGTGCGGACCTTCAGCTTGAACGCGACCGGCGTGCTCTCCTTGAAGTAGATCAGTGCCGACTGCTGGCCGAGAGCTTTATTGAATTGTGAGCACCCGGTAACACCAAGGAAGCAGGCCACGCCAGCCAGGCCGAGGGCGGCGGGCCTGATCACGACGCGCGGTAGTAGCGGCACGGGGATATGATATGCGCTTGGCGATCCGAGTACGGTACTGGGGAGACCCGCACCCGCCCGCCGCACCTCCCCCCGCCCAAGCCCTGAGCAGGCCCGCCCGGATCGCGACTGATGCCACCGCGCCACCTTCTTTTCGTTAACGCCCGCAACGTGACCCGGCCGGTCTTCGTGATCGGCGCCCCGCACTCCGGTGCGGAGGAGGTCGGCCGTGCCCTCAAGGGCTCGGCCGGCTTCCACGTCACCATCGGCCGGCAGTCCGTGCTGCAGGCGGTGTACGGGTTCGCGCGGCGTCCCTCGCTGTACAGCGGCCGGGGCGACGCCGCCGCCGCGGTGATGCGCGACGCGTTCGCGCAGGGCTGGCAGATCGGCCCGGCCAGCTGCCTGGACTGCGCGCCGCAGTGCCGCTCGGCGGCCGGGCTGCGCGAGGCGGAGGTCGGCCCGTGCACCGAGCAGCGCGGGCTGGCCCGGTTCGGCGACGCCAGCCCCGACCTCGCCTACTGCGCCGAGGCGCTGATCGCCGCGTTCCCTGACGCGCTGATCGTCCAGGTGGTGCGGGACGGCCGGGACGCGGTGGCGGCGATGCTGACCGACCAGGCGGCCATGTCCTGGTTCCGGCCGAGCGTGGTCAACATCGAGACCGAGTTCCCCAACCCGTTCTACGGGGTGGAGGAGGAGTCGGACCGCAAGCTGTGGCCGTCGCTGTCCAGCGCGGGCAAGAGCGCGCTGCGCTGGCGCGGCGCGATCAGGCTGGCCGCCCGGCTGCGCCAGACCCTGCCCGAGGACCAGCTCAAGACGCTGCGCTACGAGGACATGGCGCGCCACCCGGGCGCCGCCGCGACGGCGCTGTCCGAGTTCACCGGCTCGCCGATCGTCGCGCCGGTCACCGCGCCCGCCAAGCGGGGCCGGGCCGAGGCCCCCGAGTGGCGCCGCACGCTGTCCTACGGGCAGCTCGGCGACATCGAGAAGGTCGCGGGCGAGGAACTGCGCCGCCTCGGCTACCGCGGTTAGCAGCCCGGGAGCCGTCCCCCGGCTCCCCCGCTCCCCCGCTACCGGCCGCTAGCGGGCCGCGTCCTGGTGGCGCGCTTCCTGGCCCTTGAACTGGGTGATGTACAGCTCGGCGTACAGGCCGCCCGCGGCCAGCAGTTCCTCGTGGGTGCCGGTCTCGGCGACCTGCCCTGACTCGATCACCAGGATCTGGTCGGCCTCGCGCACGGTAGACAGCCGGTGCGCGATGACCAGCGACGTGCGGCCGCGCAGGGCCACCGACAGCGCCTGCTGCACGGCCGCCTCGGACTCGGAGTCCAGGTGCGCGGTCGCCTCGTCGAGCACGACGATCGACGGGGCCTTGAGCAGCAGCCGGGCCAGGGCGACGCGCTGCTTCTCACCGCCCGACAGCCGGTAGCCGCGGTCGCCGACGACCGTGTCGAGGCCGTCCGGCAGCACCTCCACCAGGTCCCAGATCTGCGCCGCGCGGCACGCGTTCACCAGGTCGGCCTCGGTCGCGGCGGGCCGTGCGTAGAGCAGGTTGGCCCGGATGGTGTCGTGGAACAGGTGCGCGTCCTGGGTGACCACCCCGACCACGTCGTGCAGCGAGTCGAGGGTGACGTCGCGGATATCGTGGCCGCCGATGCGGACCGCCCCGTCGTTGGGGTCGTACATCCGGGACACGAGCTGGGTGATGGTGGTCTTGCCCGCGCCGGACGGTCCGACCAGGGCGGTGAGCCGCCCGGCGGGCACCGCGAACGACACGTCGTGCAGCACCCCGGCGGCGGCGTCGGTCCGCTCCGGCCGCTTCAGCGCGATCGACTCAAGCGACGCCAGCGACACCTCGGCGGCGGTCGGGTAGCGGAACGAGACCTGGTCGAACTCGATGGCGGGGGCGGTGCCGGCGGCGTCCCGGGCGGGCAGCGCCACCGCGTCCGGCTTCTCCTTGATCAGCGGCTCCAGGTCGAGCACCTCGAATACCCGGTCAAAGCTGACCAGTGCCGTCATCACCTGGACCTGCACGTTGGACAGGGCGCCGATCGGCCCGTAGACCCGGGCCAGCAGCTGGGCGAGGGCGACCAGGGTGCCGAACTCGAACGCCCCCCGGACCACCAGGCTGCCGCCGACCCCGTAGACGACCGCGGTGAACAGCCCGGTGAGCAGGGTGATCACGATCATGAAGACCGACCCGTACATGTCCCTGGTGACGCCGATGTCGCGCACCTTGTGCGCCTTGGCCGCGAACAGGTCGGCCTCTTCGCGCGGCCGCCCGTACAGCTTGGCCAGCATCGCCCCGGCCACGTTGAACCGCTCGGTCATGGTCGAGCCCATCTCCGCGTTGAGCTGCATCGACTCGCGGGACAGGCGCTGCATCCTGCGGCCAAGCAGGCGGGCGGGCAGGATGAACAGCGGGATCAGCACCAGCCCGGCCAGGCTGACCTGCCAGGACAGGTAGAACAGGGTGACCAGGATGACGATCAGCGACAGCACGTTGGACAGCACGCTGGACAGCGTGCCGACGATCGCCTGCTGCGCCCCCACCACGTCCCCGTCGAGCCTGCTGACCAGCGAGCCGGTCTGGGCGCGGGTGAAGAACGCCAGCGGCTGCCGCTGCACGTGGTCGAAGACCTGGGTGCGCAGGTCGTAGATGAGGCTCTCGCCGATGCGGGAGGAGAAGTAGCGGTTGATCACGCCGAGCAGCGCGTCGAACAGCGCCACCCCGGCCACCGTCAGCGCGATGGTGATGACGACCGCCTGGTCGCGGGCGATGATGCCGTTGTCGATCAGGTCGCGCAGCAGCAGCGGGTTGACCACCGTGATCCCCGCGTCCAGCGCGGTCGCCAGCAGGAAGAACGTCAGCTGGACCCGGTACGGCCGGGCGTAGCCGATGATCCGCCTGATCGTGCCCGGCTTGAGCTTCTGCTTGGTGACAGACGGGTCCATCCGCATCCCGTGCACCATCCCGATACCCGGGCCGCCACGCATCATCACCAAGTCATGGTATTGCTACTTGCGGGTGGCGCCGCCCCGGCCGCGCAGCTCGACCCCGTGCTCGGTGAGGATGCGGTGGATGAACCCGTAGGACCGCCCGGTCGCGCTGGCCAGCGAGCGGATCGACTCACCCGCGTCGTAGCGGCCCTTCAAGTCGGCTGCCAGCTTGCTGCGGTCCGACCCGGTAACCCGGGTGCCTTTCCTCAGGGTCTCGGCCACCTTTAACCTCCCGTAAGGTTCAGCACTCACTGCGTTACGTTCCCCTAACGCAATGATCACCTATCGGGGCGTGCTTGACTACCCGCTTAGACCGGCTTAGTTACCGTCCGCATGGATATTGACAGCGGCCTAATAACGGTCAGGCGAGCGCCACCAGTTCGGCGAAATCGGCCGACCAGGTGTCCTCGGTGCCCTCGGGCAGCACGATCACCCGTTCCGGTGCCAGCGCGTCGACCGCGCCCTCATCGTGGGTGACCAGGACAATCGCGCCGCGGTAGCCGGCCAGGGCGGCCAGGATTTCCTCCCGGCTGGCCGGGTCCAGGTTGTTGGTCGGCTCGTCCAGGAGCAACACATTGGCTCCAGAAACAACAAGGAGCGCCAGCGCCAGCCGTGTTTTCTCGCCGCCGGAAAGCACGCCGACCGGCTTATCGACATCCTCGCCGGAGAAAAGGAACGAGCCGAGGACTTTCCGCTGCTCGGTATCGGTCAGCTCGGGGGCCGCGGTGCGCATGTTCTCGATCAGCGACCGGCTGGTGTCGAGGGTCTCGTGCTCCTGCGCGTAGTAGCCCAGGCGCAGCCCGTGACCCGGGTTGACCTGGCCGGTGTCCGGCTTCTCGACCCCGGCCAGCAGCCGCAGCAGGGTGGTCTTGCCCGCGCCGTTGAGCCCCAGCACGACGACCCGGCTGCCCCGGTCGATCGCCAGGTCCACGTCGGTGAACACCTCAAGCGACCCGTAGGACTTGGACAGGCCGCGCGCCGTCAGCGGCGTCTTGCCGCACGCGGCGGGCTCGGGGAACCGCAGCCGGGCCACCCGGTCGGCCTGCCGCTCGCCCTCCAGCCCGTCCAGCAGCCGCTCGGCCCGGCGCTGCATGTTCTGCGCGGCCTTGGCCTTGGTCGCCTTGGCGCCCAGCCTGGCCGCCTGCAGCTGCAGGGTGGAGGCCTGCCGCTCGGCGTTGGAGCGCTCCCGCTTGCGGCGCCGCTCGTCGGCCTCGCGCTGCTTCAGGTAGGCCTTCCAGCCGACGTTGTAGATGTCGAGCACCGAGCGGTTGGCGTCCAGGTAGAAGACCTTGTTGACCACCTGCTCCACCAGGTCGACGTCGTGGCTGATCACCAGCAGGCCGCCCCGGTAGGTCTTCAGGTGGTCGCGCAGCCAGGTGACCGAGTCCGCGTCCAGGTGGTTGGTCGGCTCGTCGAGCAGCAGCGTCTGCGCGTCGGAGAACAGGATGCGGGACAGCTCCACCCGGCGGCGCTGCCCGCCGGACAGCGTGTGCAGCGGCTGGCGCAGCACCCGGTCAGGCAGCCCGAGCGACGCGGCCATCGACGCCGCCTCCGACTCGGCCGCGTAGCCGCCGAGCACCGCCAGCCGGTCGCTGAGCGTGCCGTAGCGGCGGATCGCCTTCTCCGCCTTGGCGGGGTCGGAGTCGGACATCAGCGTCTCCGCCTTGCGCATCTGCGCCAGCACCTCATCCAGGCCGCGGGCGGACAGGATGCGGTCGAGCGCGAGCACGTCCAGGTCGCCGGTGCGCGGGTCCTGGGGCAGGTAGCCGACGCTGCCGGACGCGCGCACGGTCCCGGCGGCGGGCGCGCCCGATCCGGAAAGCACCTTGCAGAGGGTGGTCTTGCCGGCCCCGTTACGGCCGACCAGGCCGATCCGGTCCCCCTCGGCGACCTGGAAAGACGCGTCTGCCAGCAGTAGCCGGGCACCAGCACGCAGCTCTATGCCACTGGCAACGATCATGATTGCTAAGAATACCGGATCAGGACGACGGTTCTGAGAGCTTAACCCGCACCGCGGTGAACTGGGCCGGCGTGCCTTCGAGGACCGCCCGCCGGGGGTCGGGCACGGTCAGGAAGCGCTCGGTCGCCAGCGCCAGGTAGGGCGCCAGGCGGGGGTCGTCGCGCAGCTCGGCCGCGGTCCGCTTGTCGCCGCCGAGCACCACCGCGTCCAGCGCGCGGCCGCGGCCCGCACCGCTCCACCGCCCGAAGACGGACACCGCGGTGTCGGCCGCGGCCCGGACCGCCTCGCTGGCCTGCTTCTCCCGGCGGCGGGCGAAGCGCTGCTGTGACCAGCCGCCCGCCGCGCTGCGCCCGTGCACCAGCCGCGAGCCGGTCTTCGAGTCGACCAGGGCCGGCGGGTAGCCGGCGAACACCCCGGCCGCGTAGCCGCCGAGCCGGACCAGCAGCACGCCGACGTTACGCGGCGCGGCGGCGTGCGCCGCGACCGCCGCCGCCAGCTCAGCCGGGCCAGCACTAGCCAGGTCGGGCGCGGCCGGCCAGCGGAACGACTCGGGAAACGGCGGGTGGCACTGCGCCGCCACGCCGTCCGGTGCGCGGAAGGTCACCACCGCGTCGCCGGGCCCGGCCGGGGGCTGCACGGTTACCGGGTCGCCGTGCCGGACCGCGAAGGCGGCGATCCAGCCGGGGAACCGCCCGGGGGCGACGTCGACCCATTTAACGCCACTGCTTGCGACGTTCTTCACTACCAACGGCCCCATCATGTTTACTGTGGGTTAACGACTCGTCATACCCACAGAACTCAACAACAACAAACCAGGCGACCTACGCGACAAGCGAGACAGCAAGGAATCCGCATGCTCCCGATCGATCGACGTGACGGTCCGGGCAGCTCTCTTCCCGGGGGCCGGGCCCCCGCCCCCCCTGAAGGCGCAGCCGACAGCAAGAACGACAACTTTACCGGCCACGCGGTGACCGCGGCGCGGTCCGATCCGGCGCAGGAGCAGCATAGGGCACCGGCCGGCCAGCCGCGGTACCACCACGCCCTGCGGGACATCGTGCCATCGCAGGCGATGGCGCACGGCGGCACCATCATCCGCCCCGGCGCGGTCGCCTGGGGCGGCCTGCGCGACGCGCGGGACGGCGGCTACGTGTCCTGCGAGGTGATCGAGCGGGCCCTGGCCGGGCTCGCCCGGGACGCCGGCGACCTGTCCGGGCTGCTGGCCGAGCTGGCCGCCAGCCGGCTGTGGGTACCGCTGCCGTCGCGGAACCGGCCGTTCACCGACGGGGCCGCGGTGCGGCTGCCGGTGGTCGGCTACCAGGGTGCCGACTACGTGCCCGCCTTCACCTCGGTGCAGCGCCTGACCGCCTGGGCCGAGGCGGTCCCGGTCCCGGTACCGCGGGCAGCCGACGGCCGGACGATCCCGCACGTGGTGGTGCCCGCGGTCGGGCTGGCCCGACGGCTGCCGGCCGGCCTCGGCCTCGCGATCAACCCCGACGCCGCGTCCGGGCTGCCGCTGCCCCCGGAGTGCGTGCCCTACCTGGCCCGGCTGAGCCCGCCCGCCATCGTCGCGGCGGCGGCCGGGCTGCCGCACCGTGATGTCGCCCTGCAGCACCTGGAGGCGGAGACCGGGACCAGGTTCCTGATCGGGCACCCGCCGTCCGAGCCGGCCACCCTGCTCGGCCAGGCCCGCCACGAGCTGGGCGCGCTGCCCGCCGTGAGCCACGCCGGACGGGCCTGGCTGTCGGTCCCCGCCCGGGGCGAGGGCCTGGTCATCGCGGTCACGCTGGACGACCCGGGCAGCGAGCCGGCCCGCGCGGCGGCCGCCGCCGCGCTCGGGCGGGCGGTGGCCGCGGTCCCGCTGCACGTCCCGTTCCCGGTTGACGTCACCTTCCCGGGCGAGCCGCACGCCGACCCGGTGTTCTACGGGTTCGCCACCAGCGCGCCCGGCGCGGCGCCGGAGGCGGCGACCGAGCCGGACGTGATCGCCCGCTGGATCGCCCGCAACACGCGCCCTTTCTACACCCGGAACTAGCGCACCGGCGGCGCGGCGGCGCCACGGCGCGCGCGGCACCACGCCGCCGCGCGCCGTGGACCCCGCGTCAGGCGCTGGTGTTGGTGTTGTCGGTGAAGGCCGCGCCGCCCTGGCTGGCGGCGCCGTGCAGGTCGCTCAGCAGGCCGTCCGGGCTGGTCACGTCGGCCGGGTTGATGCTGCCGCTCTTGGCCTTGCTGATCAGCCCGGACACCGCGGCCGAGAACTTGGCGATCGGCTGGGCCAGCAGCTTGCACAGGGTCGGGTTGGCCTGCGCGGCCTCGCTCGCGGCCTTCAGCCGGTTGATGGTGAACGCGCCCGCCGCGGCCGCCTTCACCAGCGCCAGCACCTTGCCCTTGGCGCCCTTCTTGAACTTGCCGTCCTTAGCGGGCGTGTAGATGTAGCGCTTGAACGCGCCGCCCGCCAGGGCCACGTCGGCCACGAACCGCGTCTTCGCGAACGACTTGGTGTTGCTGGTCGGGCAGGCGGTGGCCGAGGCGCTGGCCGCGGCCGTGCCGGTCGCCGACGCGGCGTTGACGGTGCTGCTGCTGCTCGAACTGCAGGCGGTGGTCACCGCCAGCAGAGCGATCGTGACGATAAGGCCCAATCTCTGGAACATTCGCTCTCCCCCGTGTAGCCGGTTCCCCGGAACAATCGAAAGAGGATGCTATCGAGCCGTTGCCGTCACACCGGGCAGACCTCACCGAGCGAAGCAAAGTTGTTACTGCCGGTAAGCCGGATGTTAGATATTGAAGCCGAGCGCCCGCAGCTGCTCGCGCCCGTCGTCGGTGATGCTCTCCGGGCCCCACGGCGGCATCCACACCCAGTTGATGGTGAAGTCGTCCAGCAGGTCCTTGAGCGCCTCGCCCGCCTGCTCCTCGATCACGTCCGTGAGCGGGCAGGCCGCGCTGGTCAGGGTCATGTCCAGGGTGGCGCGGGTCGGCCCGTCGAGCAGCACCCCGTAGATGAGGCCGAGGTCGACCACGTTGATGCCGAGCTCGGGGTCGACGACGTCGCGCAGCGCCTCCAGGATGTCCTCGGTCTTCTGCGCGACCTCCTCGTCGGTCAGCGTGGGCACCGCGCCAGTCTCGGTGATACCTGCCTCGGTCATGCCTCTCCCTCAGACTCGTGCGACGCGACCGCCTGGGCGGTCGCGTCCTTCCAGGCCATCCAACCAAGGAGCGCGCACTTGATCCGGGCCGGGTACTTGGACACGCCGGCGAACGCCACCGCGTCCTCCAGCACGTCCTCGTCCGGCTCCAGCTGTCCCTTGGACTGCATCAGCTCGAGGAAGGCGTCGCCCACCTTCATCGCCTCGCTGACCGGCTTGCCGATTACCAGGTCGGTCATCACCGACGCGCTGGCCTGGCTGATCGAGCAGCCGAGGGAGTCGAACGAGACGTCCTCCACCACCGGCTCGCCGTCCCCGCCCGGCTTCAGCGCCACCCGCAGCGTCACCTCGTCCCCGCAGGTCGGGTTGACGTGGTAGACCTGCGCGTCATAAGGGTCCCGCAGGCCCTTGTGGTGCGGGTTCCGGTAGTGGTCCAGGATGATCTCCTGGTACATGTCCTGCAGCTGCATAGTGCCTTCTGTAACGCGGTCTGGTTACAAGATCTTCCGGCGCGTGACCCTGGAGGATCAGGCCCGGAAGAACTTCTGGGTGTAGCGGATGCCGTCGGCCAGCGCGTCGATCTCCGCGCTGCGTGTTGTAGAGGTAGAACGACGCCCGGTTGGAGGCCTGGCAGCCGAGCGTGCGGTGCAGCGGCCAGGCGCAGTGGTGGCCGGTCCGTATCGCGATGCCCAGCTCGTCCAGCACCTGGCCGACGTCGTGCGCGTGCACGCCCTCGACCTCGAACGCGACCGTGCCGCCGCGGTTCTCGGTCGTCAGGGGCCCGAGGATGCGGACGCCCTCGATCGCGCTCAGCGACTCGAGCGCGTGCGCGGTCAGTTCCTGCTCGTGCGCGGCCACGTTGTCCATGCCCAGCTCGGTCAGGTAGTCCACCGCCGCGCCGAGCCCGGCCGCCAGCGAGACCGGCGGGACGCCGGGCTCGAACTTGGCGGGCGGCGGGAGGAAGGTAGTCTCCTCCATCCGGACCACCTCGATCATCGAGCCCCCGGTGAGGAACGGCGGCAGCGCGTCCAGCGCCGCGTACTTGCCGTAGAGCACGCCGAGGCCGAGCGGGCCCAGCATCTTGTGCCCCGAGAAGGCGAGGAAGTCACAGTCCAGGTCCTGCACCGAGACCGGGTGGTGCGGCACCAGCTGCGCGCCGTCTACCAGGAACAGCGCCCCGACCGCGTGCGCCAGCCGGCCGATCTCGCGCAGCGGCGGGATCACCCCGGTGACGTTGGACTGGCCGGTGACCGCGACGATCTTGGTCCGCTCGGTGATCAGCGCCGGGTCCACGTCGAGGGTGCCGTCCGGCAGCTCCCTGAACCACTTCAGGGTCGCGCCGGTGCGCAGCGCGAGCTGCTGCCAGGGCACCAGGTTGGCGTGGTGCTCGATCTCGGAGATGACGATCTCGTCGCCCGGCCGCAGCGACCAGGCGAGGCCGAAGGCGACCAGGTTGATCCCCTCGGTGGCCGACTTGGTGAACACCACCTCGTCGGCCGAGGCCGCGCCGAGGAACGTCGCCACCTTGGCCCGGGTGCTCTCGTAGATCTCGGTCGCCTCCTCGCCGAGGAGGTGGGCGCCCCGGTGCGCGGCGGCGTTGTGCTGCTCGTAGTAGTCCCGCTCGGCGTCGAGCACCACCGTCGGGTGCTGCGAGGTGGCACCGGAGTCCAGGTACACCAGCGGCTTGCCGTTGCGGACGGTGCGGGACAGGATCGGGAAGTCCTTCCGCACCGCCTCAACGTCAAATGGCTCGCTCATGCAGATGTCACCGCCCCCGTGAACCGCTCGTAGCCCTCGTTCTCGAGGACTTCGGCCAGCTCCGGGCCGCCCTCTTCGACGATCCGGCCGCCCACGAAGACGTGCACGAAATCGGGCCGCACGTAGCGCAGGATGCGGGTGTAGTGGGTGATCAGCAGCACCCCGTGGCCGGGCTGGGCGCGGAACCGGTTGATGCCCTCGGACACCACCTTGAGCGCGTCCACGTCGAGGCCGGAGTCGGTCTCGTCGAGCACCGCGACCTTCGGGTTGAGCAGCTCGAGCTGCAGGATCTCGTGGCGCTTCTTCTCGCCGCCGGAGAAGCCCTCGTTGAGCGAGCGCTCGGCGAACTTGGGGTCGATGGACAGCTCGCCCATCGCGCCGTTCAGCTCCTTGACGAAGTGGCGCAGCTTGGGCGCCTCGCCCCGGGTGGCGGTGATCGCGGTGCGCAGGAAGTTGGACACCGAGACGCCGGGCACCTCGACCGGGTACTGCATGGCCAGGAACAGCCCGGCCCGGGCGCGGGCGTCGACCGACATCGCCAGCACGTCCTCGCCGTCCAGGGTGACCGAGCCGGACGTCACGGTGTACTTGGGGTGGCCCGCGAGGGCGTAGGCGAGGGTGGACTTGCCGGAGCCGTTCGGCCCCATGATGGCGTGCGTCTCCCCGTCACCAACCCGCAGGTCGACGCCGCGCAGGATCTCGCGCAGGCTGCCATCGGCCTCGGTGATCGAGGCGTGCAGGTCTTTTACTTCGAGGGTGGCCACTAGGACTCCTGGTTGATGGACACGAGGACGTCGCCGCCCTCAACTTTCACTGGGTATACGGGCACCGGCACGGTGGCGGGCATCGAGGTGGGCTTGCCGGTCCGCAGGTCGAAGCAGGACCCGTGCAGCCAGCACTCGATGGTGGTGCCGACCACGTCGCCCTCGGACAGCGGCACGGCGGCGTGCGAGCACCAGTCGCGGATCGCGTACACCTCGCCCTCGGCCTGCACGATCGCGATCTCGTCGCCGCCGAGCACCACGCTGATCGCGCCGTCTTCCTTCAAGTCAGAAACAGCGCACGCCCGAACGAATGGGGCTGTCTCCGGCTGGCTCATGACAGCTCCGCCTCGATCTGGCCGGCGATGCGCTCTTCGAGCTCCGGCACCCCGATCCTGGCCACCAGCTCGCCGAAGAAGCCGCGGATCACCAGGCGGCGCGCCTCCTCGAACGGGATGCCGCGGGCCTGCAGGTAGAACAGGTGCTCGTCCTCGAGGCGGCCGTTGGCCGACGCGTGGCCGGCGCCGGCGATCTCGCCGGTGAGGATCTCCAGGTTCGGCACCGAGTCGGCGTGCGCCTGGTCGGACAGGATCAGGTTCCGGTTGTACTCGTAGCTGTCGGTGCCGGTCGCCTGCGGCCGGATGAGCACGTCGCCGATCCAGACGGTGTGCGCGCCCTCGCCCGACACCGCGCCCTTGTAGCCGACCCGGCTGCGGCAGTTCGGCGTGTCATGATCGATGAACAGCCGGGCCTCCAGGTGCTGGCCGGCCTTGCTGTCAGGCAGCGCGGTCGCGAACGTGATCCCGTGCAGCTCGGCGTCCCCGCCGGGGGCCGCGTACCTGATCGTCGGCGACAGCCGGACCAGGCTGCCGCCGAGGGTCACCGCGAAGTGGGTGAGGCGCGCGTCCTTGCCGAGGGTGGCGACGTGGTGCGCGACCTGGACGGTGTCGGCGGCCCAGTCGGCCAGGGCGATCACGGTCAGCTGGCCGCCGTCGGCGACGTGGATCTCCACGTTGTCGGCGTAGGTGGCGGACCCGGTCTGGTCGATCACCACCGTCGCCCGGCCGTACGGCTGCACGTCGATGACCAGGTGCCCGGCCGCCGCCCGGTCGGTCCCGGTGCCGGTGACCCGGACGTAGGTCGGTACTGAGGCGGTCGCCTCCTTGGGCACGGTGAGCACGGTGGCGGTCCCGGCCGCGGCGTACGCCCGGGCGCTTACCCGGTCCATCGGCAGGAACGGGTGGCCGGCCCCGGTCAGCCGCACCCGTTCGGACAAATCGGTTTGTTCAACCGTCACTTCGGGCGCGGCTTCGACCGTGACGGTGACCGCGCCGTCGAACGGCGCTTCCTTGTGCAGACCGCGGAGCCGGCTGAGCGGGGTGAACCGCCACTCTTCCTCGCGGCCGGCCGGCACGGCGAAGTCGTCGGGGTTGGCCGACCCGGCTGGGTGCAGGCTGGAGACAGGCGCGGTTTCGACCGCACCGGACAACACTGACATAACTAGCCGACCGCTCCTTCCATCTGCAGCTCGATCAGCCGGTTGAGCTCGAGGGCGTACTCCATCGGCAGCTCGCGGGCGATCGGCTCGACGAAGCCGCGGACGATCATCGCCATCGCCTCGTCCTCGGTCATGCCCCGCGACATCAGGTAGAACAGCTGGTCGTCGGAGATCTTGGAGACGGTCGCCTCGTGGCCCATCTCCACGTCGTCCTCGCGGATGTCGTTGTACGGGTAGGTGTCCGACCGGCTGATCGAGTCGACAAGCAGCGCGTCGCACTTGACCGTCGACTTGCTGTGGGTGGCGCCTTCCTGCACGTTGATCAGGCCGCGGTAGCTGGTCCGGCCGCCGCCCCGGGCGACCGACTTGGACACGATGGCGGAGCTGGTGTTGGGGGCGCAGTGCACCATCTTCGCGCCCGCGTCCTGGTGCTGGCCCTCGCCCGCGAACGCGATGCTGAGGGTCTCGCCCCGGGCGTGCTCGCCCATCAGGTAGACCGCCGGGTACTTCATGGTCACCTTGGAGCCGATGTTGCCGTCGATCCACTCCATGGTCGCGCCCTGGTAGGCGACGGCGCGCTTGGTGACCAGGTTGTAGACGTTGTTCGACCAGTTCTGGATGGTCGTGTAACGGCAGCGGGCGTCCTTCTTGACGATGATCTCGACCACCGCGCTGTGCAGGCTGTCGCTCTTGTAGATGGGCGCGGTACAGCCCTCGACGTAGTGCACGTAGGCGCCCTCGTCGACGATGATCAGCGTCCGCTCGAACTGGCCCATGTTCTCGGTGTTGATCCGGAAGTAGGCCTGCAGCGGAATCTCCACCTGCACGCCCTTGGGCACGTAGATGAAGCTGCCGCCGGACCAGGTAGCGGTGTTCAGCGCGGCGAACTTGTTGTCGCCGGCCGGGATCACCGTGCCGTAGTACTCCCTGAACAGCTCCGGGTGCTCCTTGAGGGCGGTGTCGGTGTCCTGGAAGATGACACCCTTCTCCTCAAGGTCCTCGCGGATCTTGTGGTACACGACCTCGGACTCGTACTGGGCGGCGACGCCGGAGATGAGGCGCTGCTTCTCCGCCTCGGGGATGCCGAGCTTGTCGTAGGTCGCCTTGATGTCGGCCGGCAGGTCATCCCAGGACTCGGCCTGCTTCTCGGTCGACCGCACGAAGTACTTGATGTTGTCGAAGTCGATCCCGGTCAGGTCGGAACCCCAGTTCGGCATGGGCTTGCGGCCGAAGTAGCGCAGGCCCTTGAGCCGGTTCTCCAGCATCCACTCCGGCTCGCTCTTGCGGGCCGAGATGTCGCGGACCACCTCTTCGGAGAGCCCGCGCTTGGCGGACGCGCCGGCCACGTCAGAGTCGGCCCAGCCGAACTTATACGTGCCCAGCCCTTCGAGCTGGTCATTCGCGGTGGTCGTCATAGGTTAGAGCCCTCCGGACTCGGTATGTGCTTCAGCAGCGCCGCGCATTTCAGCGGTACTGCGGGTGTCATCCGTGCGGTGCCTGCCGGTGTACGGCGTCTGGTCGCCCTCGGCGCTTTCCTCGCCGTCCGCGCGTGTGCTCGGGCAGGTGACGTGCGTGGTGCAGATGCCGTCACCGTGCGCGATGGTGGCCAGGCGGCGCACCGGGGTGCCGAGCAGCCGCCCGAACGCCTCGGTCTCCGCCTCGCACAACTGGGGGAACTCGGCCGCCACGTGCGCGACCGGGCAGTGATGCTGGCAGACCTGCTCGCCATTGCTTACAACGCTGCCAGGCCGGCCGGCCATACCCGGGGCCGGGCCCGCGGTGGCGGCGTACCCGTCGGCCGACAGCGCGCCCGCCAGGGCCTGCACCCGGGTACGGAGGTCGCCCGCCTGGGCCACCACCGGGGCGTAGCGGCGCTCGGTCTCGGCCACCTGCTGCCGGGCGAAATCGGCCACCGCCTGCGGCCCGTAGGTTCGTTCCAGGAACCGCAGCGCGTTGCTGGCCAGGTCGTCGTAGGAGTGCTCGAAGGCGCTGCGGCCGGCGTCGGTGATGACGAAGACCTTGGCCGGGCGGCCCCGGCCCCGGTTGCCGTAGCTGCGGGCGGTGCGCGTCTCGATCATGCCGTCGGCGATCAGGTTGTCCAGGTGACGGCGGATGGCGGCGGGGGTCAGCCCGAGCCGGCCGCCGAGGGTCGCCGCGGTGCACGGGCCGAGCTCGAGGATCAGCCGGGCGACCTGGCCGCGCGTGCCGGCCGTCTCACCCGCCTGTCCCCGGCCTGAGGCCTGTGCCGCCACAGTCGGGCTGGTGCCCGCGGCGGTCCCGGAACTTTTCACAACACCAGTGTGCCGTAAATAAGGGGCAGGTGGCAAGTTTTTCGCCACGCGCGCGTGACGTAAATCACGGCCGCCGGTGACGGCCGGGCGCTGGTCAGGCCGCGCGGTCTGGCCGGCGGCCAGGCGGCCGGTCAGCCCCACAGGCCGATGGCGCCGTTGACCACCAGCGCCAGGCCGGCCACCGTGAGCGCGGCGGTCACCAGCGTACGGCCGTTCGCGCGCAGCCAGCCGTTGGCGTTGCGCAGGGCCCGGGTGGTCGGTTCGGGCGCGGCCAGGTAGGCCAGCAGCGGCAGCCACACGGTGAGCACCGACAGCACGATCACGATCACCAGGGCGGCCACGGTCAGCGGAAGGGACGCGTCGGCGGTGGCGACCGCCTGGACGGCGGCGATGAAGGTGGCGCCGGGCGCGAACAGGATCAGCCCGAGGACGAAGGCGGTCCGCGGGTGCGGGTTCTCGGCCATCCGGGCGATGAAGCCGGGTTTCTTCTCCTTGTCACCGGCCTCGTCGTCGGGCGAGACGGTGCGCTTGGGGCGGAACTGCAGCCAGGCGCAGATCAGCAGCGCCAGCAGGCCGAGCCCGAACCGCAGGGCGAACCGCGGGTCGTGGTGGCGGGCGTCGTTCAGGTGCACCGCGCGCAGGACGAGCAGCACCGCGACCGCCATGATGACGGTCATCAGCACCGCCCCGGCGGCGTACATGAACGCCGTCACCCGGGGATTGGCTGAAGCCAGCAAGACGGCCATCACCAGCAGCGCCGTCGGTGACACGGCGGCCAGCAGCGCGAACCCGGTGGCCTGAACGAGCACCGGCCCTCCTTATCTCCCAGCCGGGGCGCTGGCCGGCGGTTGCGGCGTCCCGCTCCTGTCCGGGCTGGCGAGCAGCTCGATGATGCCGAGCACCAGCAGCAGCGCCAGCACCAGCACGATCACCACGGCGAGGGTCGGCTGCCCCCAGAACACGAAAACCAGCACCGCGACCACCACCGCCGCGATCCGCAGGAGCCGTATATGGGCGGCCGTCCAGACGCCGACCGGCCCGGCCCGCAGACCGGCCCTGGCGCCGTGCTCGCGCAGCCAGCCGATCCCGTTCGCCACGCCGCGCCTGGTGGCCACCGCGGCGGTCGACGGGCCGCCAAGGAACGCGGCCGCCGCCACCACCAGGCCCACCAGCAGCAGCACCCGCAGCCCCTGCTTGATGAAGCGGACTAGCGTGTCGTAGGCGGCGGCGGCCGCGTCGGACGGCAGCACCGTGCTCGGCACGCTGTTCAGGTAGATCGCCCGGGCGATGGCCAGCGCGATCGCGAGGACCAGCATGGACGCGGACAAGCCGAGGGCGGCGCCGACCAGTCCGCGGCGCCGGCCGCGGGCGAGCGCGATGCCGCCCGCCAGCAAGGCGAGCGACAGCAGCGGCAGCACCCACTTGAGCGTGGTTAGCAGCCGGTAGCCGGACTGGGCCTTACTCAGGTTGGGCGCCGCGAACAGCGGGAAGGTGGCGTTGACGGCCGGGATGCGGCTGGCGACGGTGAGGCCGCGCGCGACCAGTTGCTGCTTCACCTGGCTGATCAGCGGCCCTAGGTTAACCACCACCTGCCCGTTGACCAGGCTGAGGCTGCTGTCGCCGGCGCTGCTGTTACCGGACAGCACCCGCACTATCCCGGCATGGGCGACCCGGTTGGCCTGTGTCCACGCCGCGGCGGCGGCCGGGCTGGCCACCACCTTGGCCACGGTGCTGGCGATCAGGCCGTCGACCGCGCCGTCGATCTGCCCGGAGAAGTTCTGCAGCAGGGTCGACACCTCCGGCAGCCGGTCGGCCACGAGCTGGCTCGACGCCTGGTTGACCAGTGCCTGCACGTCGACCCGGCTGGTGATCTGCGCGGTGATCTTGTCGCTGAGCGCGTGCTGCACGGCCGGGTCGTGGATCAGCGGTGCCACGTTGGCGACGTAACGATCGGTGTTGGACACCTGGTTGGCGCCCCACACGCCGATCACCGAGACCGGGGCGAGCACACAGCCGAGGACAATGGCCACCGCGGCCGCTGGCGTGCGCCAGCGGCCGCGGCCGCCACCGCGGCCGCCCCGGTCCCGCCCGGCGGTACCGCCGGCGGCCTGGGCCCGCAGCGCGCGGACCTCGGACCTGAGTTGCTCGAGCTCGGCCCGCTCGGCTGACTCCCGCGCGGCGGGCACTTCCCCGGCCAGGTCTTGCCCGGACCGGTCCCGGGCGGGACGGTCCTCGGTAGCCACGGCTCAGCTCCTGTCGCTGCCGGGGACGATCAGTCTTCCTGCGCGAACGCCTCGCGCAGCTTGGCCTCCTGCTCGCTCGACAGGTTGGTGCTGATCAGCTCGGCCTCAGTGGCCGGGAACTCGGCCTTCACCCGGTCGATGACCGCGTCCGAGCTGAGCAGGAACAGCGCCGAGGTGCCGGGGGTGATCTGGTCGCGCACCGACTTGATGAAGTGGTCGCTGATGCCGACGTCGGCCAGCGAGCCGAACAGCGCGCCGGAGGCGGCGCCGATGGCCAGGCCGAGGATCGGGACGAAGAAGATCAGCCCGAACAGCAGGCCCCAGAAGCCGCCGCCGAGCGCGCCGCCCATCCGGGTGTCGTGCAGCTGGTTGGTCTTCGGCTTCTTCTTGCCGGCCTCCCAGCTGACCACGGCCGCGTCCTGCACCGTGATGAGCTGCTGGGACTGCAGTGCGCCGAGCTTCGTCAGGGCCGCGTCGGCGCCGTACGGGGTGGGGAACTTCCAGACGGTCAGCGATGACATCGTGTCTTGCCCTCCGGTTCATGGTTCGCCTGGTGGCGTGCCTGTGCGCACGCGGACCGGGGGACGCCGCTGCGGGCGATCCCCCTCGGGATCAGAACCTGCCCGTTTCCCGGCCGCCGGCCATCACCCGCCGCGGGTGAACAACCCCCCTGGGCACGGGGATCGGCCGGCTCCCGGGCGGGTGATACGGGCGCTACAGGATGCGGAGCCGTACCCCGCGCTCGACCGCCTCGCGGCGCGAGGACACGCCCAGCTTGTAGTAGACCGAGCGCAGGTGCGTCTTGACCGTGTTGACCGACAGGAACAGCGTGTCGGCGATGTCCTGGTTGCTCATGTAGGAGCGGAGCAGCCGCAGCACCGCCAGCTCGCTCGCGGTCAGCGCCGACGCCTCGTGCTCGGCCGGGCCGCTGCCCGCCGCCCGGGAGGACGGCTGGGTGACGAACCGCTCGTGCACCCGGGCCGCGAACCCGGCGACCGGGCTGGCCGGCGCCACCAGCAGCGCGATCGCCGAGTGGACGGCGCCGCCCGCGTCGAGGAACGGGCGGTAGAGGTCGTGCGGCTCCGCCAGCCCGAGGGCTTCCTCGAGCAGCTTCGCCGCTTCCGCGTCGGTCCCGCTGCGCCGCGCGGCGACCACCCCCGCCAGCAGCGCCGTTACCCGGTCGCGGCGCGACGGCCGGGGCCGCGGGCGGATGGCCGGCCAGCCGCCGGCCTGGCCGGCGGGTCCGTCGCCGTCGTCCTGGGCGGCGTCCAGGGCCATCTTGAGTGCGGTCGCCGGGTCGCCCTCGGCCAGCAGCAGCCGCGCCCGGGCGGCCGCCTGGTCCGGCCGGCCCGCTGGCCGGGTGCTGTCCGCCGGGGGCAGCGCCCGGGCCGCCAGGGCGAGGTCACCGGCCCGCAGCGCCACGTCGAAGTCGAGCGCGGAAAGCACCGGGCCGTCGGTCTCGTGCCTGCCGCGCACCAGCCGTACCAGGTCCCTGGCCCGTTCCACGTCCCCTTCGGCCAGCGCCACCCGGGCCCGGCTGGCCGCCAGCAGGACGCCCAGGTCAGGTTCACCCGGCAGGGCCGGCGGCAGCGCGGGCTCGGCCTCGTCGAGCAGCCGGGCCGCCCCGATCAGGTCATCCCGGTCCAGCGCCAGCTGCGCCGCCGCCATGGTGGCCAGGCAGCGGGCGGCCGAGCCGGCCGCGGCCGCGGTCCCGGTGCCGGTGCCGGGCTCACCGAGCGGGCTGGTCGCCAGGCGGGCGGGCGGGCCCGCCGGAGCGGCCGGACCATCGGCCGTGCCCCCGGCCGGCGGCCCCTCGTCGAGCAGTTCGGCGGCCAGGTCGGCGGCGATGCTGAGGTCGCCGCCGAGCGCCGCCGTGAGGGCAAGCCAGCCGCGCACCCGGGTGGCCAGCAGGCCGCTGCCGGCCGCGGTGAGCTGATGGTAAGCGGCGGTCAGCGCGTCGGCGGCGGCGGTGTACTCCAGGCGGCGCAGCTGCACGGTGCCCAGTGCCACCCACAGCAGCCCGGCCGCCTGGTGCTCCTGCGGCCGGCCAGCCGATGCCCGAGCCTGCTCGGCCAGCGGCAGGCAGGCCGCCACCGACCCGGCGTCGGGGTGCCGCAGCAGCCGCAGGGTGGCCAGCCACAACTCGATCACCAGCCGGTCGGGCGCGCTGCCGCTGTCATCGTTCAGTGGCCCGGCGTCCTCGCTGCCTGCCACCGTCGCCAGGTCGCTGCCTGCCCCCGTCGCCAGGTCCAGGTAGGCCTCGGCTGAGTCGGGGTCGCCGCGGTACAGCCGGGCGAGCGCCAGCGCGGCCGCGACGGCCGGGTCGGCCCGCCACTCGGCCGGCAGCCGCCCGATGACCGTCTCGAACTCGGCCACCCGTTCGGTCAGCGCTCCGGCCAGCCCCGCCTCGGCCAGCAGCGGCCCGGCCGCCTCCCACTCGCCCGCCTCGGCCGCGCAGCGCAAAGCCTCGACCGCGTCGCCGTGCGCCGCGTACCAGCGGGCGGCCCGGCTGAACAGCCCGGGGAGATCGGCCGCGAGCTCGCAGCGCAGTTCGCCGAGCAGCACCTGGCGCAGGAACGGGTGGTACCGGTAGCCGTCCGCCCCGTCCCGGACCACCAGGGTGTTCTCCCGGTGCAGGGTATCGAGGATGCGGGCGCTGCCGGGCTCGCCGGTCACCTCGCCCGCGAAGTCGGCCGTCACCCGCTCGGTGATGCTGGTGCAGCGCAGGAACTGCCGGATCGCGGGCGGCTGCCAGTCGAGCACCTCATCGCGCACGTACTCGGCGACGATGGGGTCGGCCGCGAGCGCCTGCGGGTTCAGCCCGCCGTCGCGCGCGGCGACCAGCGCGGCCAGCCGGGGTCCCGCCATCCAGCCCTCGGTCCGCCGCAGCAGCTCCGCCCGCTCCGCGGGCCCGGCCGCCAGCCCCAGGTGGTCGAAGTACGCGTCCGCCTCCTCGGCGGTGCAGGCCAGGTCGGCCGCGCGCACCTCGGACAGGGCGCCGGACAGCCGCATCTTGGCCAGGTGCAGGCCGGGCACCGACCGCCCGCACAGGATGAGGCGCAGCGTGGCCGGGGCCTGGTGGATCAGCAGGGCTAGCCCGGGCAGCACGTCGCTGCCCGCCAGCGCGTGCACGTCGTCGATGACCAGCACCAGTGAACCGGACAGCTTCCGTACCGCGTTGACCAGGTCGCCGGGTAGGTCGTCGGGTGCCTCGCGGCCGCGCGGCACCAGCGGCGTGCCCCCGCTCCCCGCCAGGCCTGGCCCGACGCTGGTCACCGTGGTGGTTACCGCGCTGGCGGCGGCCAGCGCGGCGGTCATGCAGGCCCAGAAGCGACCAGGGTCGCGGTCGCCGTCATCCAGGCTGAGCCAGGCGATCCGCCGGGACCGGGCCCGCGCGGCCGCCCAGCCGGCGCAGGCCACGGTCTTGCCGGCCCCTGGCGGTGCGGTGATCACGGTCACCGGCCGTTCGGTGGCCTGCTCGATCAGCGCGGTCAGCCGGTCACGGCGGAACACGTCAGCCCCGGGTTGCGGCACGCGAAACTTTCCGGCCCCGATCGTGGTCACTGGCGCCGGATCCATACTCACCGCAATGCCGCCGGGAATGGACTCCAGCTGGGTCATTCGCTTCACAGACACTCCCCCAACCAGGCCTTTCCTTACCCTCCTGATTTGAGGAGTAATCACCTGAGCACCTTGAGCAATGCCTCGTCACACCGCATCACCCGCGGCGGGTGAGACTGCCCGGCCCCGCCATCCGCTGACCGCGTTCGCGGCCCGCGCAGAGCCCGCCGGCGGGCCCGCGGCGCGCTTCAGGAGGTGCCCGCGTGCCGGGCCGGCCGCCTGCCGGACGGCCCTCCCGCCGACTTCACCCGCTGCGGATGACGCCAGGGACGCCAGGCCGGGTCACGATCCAGCTCAGTCCTTCCCTTAGCGGAAGGATCCGGCAAAGCGGAGGGAAGACCGTCCGATGAGCGAAATGCGCGACAACACCGGCCAGCAGGCCGGCCAGGCCGGCACCGGCCATACAGCGACCGGGCAGCAGCCGGGAACCGGGCAGACAGTGACCGGGCAGACAGTGACCGGACAGCCGGGGACCGCGGAGGCGGGCACCGGGACCGGGGCGACGGCCAGCGGCCAGCGCTACGTGCCCCGTCCGGCCCCCGGGTACGACGACGACCAGCGCTACCAGGCGGGGGCCGGCGGCGGCAGGCACGAGGCGGCGCCGAGCGGCGCGGCGCTCGGGCTGACCATCATGGCAGCCGCGTTCATGATGCTGTCCGGCCTCCTCGGGTTCTTCTGGGGGCTGGCCGCGATCATCAAGGGATCGTTCTTCGTGGTACTGCCCAACTACGAGTTCAGCCTGTCGGCCGTGAGCTGGGGCTGGCTGCACCTGATCATCGGCGCGGTGCTGTTCGTCGCGGGCGCGGCCCTGTTCACCGGACACCTGTGGGCCCGGATCGTCGGCGTGGTGCTCGTCGGGCTCGCCATGATCTCCAACTTCGTGTCCCTGCCGTACTACCCGGTCTGGGCCGTGGTGCTGATCGCGCTGGACGCGTTCGTCATCTGGGCCCTGCTCACCCCGCGCAACCCGATGAGCAGAGAGGTATAGCGGCCCGGTAGATGGGGTCCGCGATCGGCGGCGCCCTGCCGCTAGCGGTCGGGGTGGCGCTGAGCCCGATCCCGATCATCGCGGTGGTGCTGATGCTCACCACCCACCGGGCGCGGGTGAACGGCCCGCTGTTCATCGCGGGCTGGCTGGCCGGGCTGGCCGTCGTGGGCGCGATCGTGCTCAGCGTGGCCGGCCCGGCCGGAGCCAGTTCCTCGGGTACCCCGGCCACCTGGGTGGGCTGGGTGAAGCTGGCCCTGGGGTTGCTGCTGCTGGTGGTCGCGGCGAGGCAGTTCCGCGGGCGGCCGCGGGCGGGCGCGGAGGCTTCGCTGCCCCAGTGGATGGCGAAGCTTGACGACATCCGCCCGCTGGCCGCGTGCGGGCTGGCCGCCCTGCTGGCCGGCGCCAACCCGAAGAACCTGCTGCTGGCGGTGGGCGCGGCCACCTCGATCGCGCAGACCGGCGTCTCTGGCGCCGGCCAGGCGGTCGCCTACCTGGTCTTCGCCCTGCTCGGCACGCTCGGGGTAGGCATCCCGGTCGGGATGTACTTCGTGCTCGGCCCGCGGGCGGACAAGCGGCTGGGCGGGCTGAAGGACTGGATGGGCGCCCATAACGCGGTCATCATGTCGGTGCTGTGCCTGGTGATCGGCGCGAAGCTGATCGGTGACGCGATCAGCGGGCTGACCGGCTAGCCGCGCCGCGCTCAGCTCGGCCAGCTCTCGGCCAGCTCGCCCAGCTCGGCCCGACGGGGGGTCCCCTGCCGGTGCGGGGGTACGCGGGGTGCTGTTAGCAGGGGTAGCGCTTGGGTCCTTGGGTGTAGGTGCGGCCGGCTGGGGTTGTCCACTGGTGCCAGCCGGGTCTGGGCTGGGTGACGGTCCAGCCCGGTGACTGCTTGACCTGGTGGCAGGCGCGGGAGCGGGCCCCGGCGTTGCACGCGCAGGTGGGGCCGCCCCGGTGGTGGGGGATCGCGTGCTCGAAGTCGGACTCGCGCGCGTGCCGGGAGCAGGTCGGGAACGTGCACTCGTGGTCGCGGACCTGGACCAGGTGGCGCAGGGTGTCGCCGGGCTGGTAGGCGCTGGTGCGGTGGCGGTGGTCGCAGGTCTCGGTGGGGACCGGCTCGAGCTTGACCAGCAGGGTCCGCCCGTCGGGCAGGGTGAGCTGCCACGCGCCGTGTCCGTCAGGTGGGCCCGGGGCGGGGGCTGGGGTGAGGGTCCAGGGCGGGGGCGGTTCGTCGGGGGCCCTGGGGTCGGGTGCGGTGAGCTGGTGCAGAGAGGCGACCGGGGATGGTGAGGTTGAGGCGGGCCGGGAGCTGTGACAGTGGCGGAGCGGGCGGGCCGTGCTCTGGTCCGGCTCGCGCCTGTTGCCGGGTGTTGCGGGCGGGGCGGGCGCAGCCGTGCCCGACGGCGGTGCCGTCGGGAGCGGTGACGGTGAGGCAGATGGTCGTGTGCGGGCTGCTGACGGCAAGAGTGGCCAGGGCGCGGCACAGACCGGGGTCGAGCGGGCCGAGCCCGTGTCCTTCTCCAGGGCGCTCGGCCAGGCCGAGCAGGGTAACCAGCGGGATGATCAGGTCGGCCAGCCTGGGCGGCGGGGATGCGCCGTCACTGGTTCCGGGGCCGACTGCGTCTGTGCCGCCGCCAGTTCCGGGCCCGTCTCCATTGGTACCGTCGGGACGCGAGTCCTCCGGGCGGGGCTCGGGGCTTTCCGGGCCGGGATCGTCCGGGCCGGAACCGTCGGGGGCGCCGCCGCCGCCGGGGCTGCCGGGGTCGTCCGGGCTGTCACCCGTGGTGCCGGGGTCGTCCGGGCCCGTACTCGTTGGGGGCGCCGAGCCCGTCCGGGGGCTGCCCGGCCGCGATCCGGGCCTCGGCGGTGACCGCGTTCATCAGGTCCAGGTAGGCCATCGCCCGGAACTGGTCCATCCGCGTCCCGGGGAACACGCCGGACTGCTTGTACTGGCCCGCGCGGGCGCACACGCTGGCGTAGGCGGCCAGGGACTCGTCCGTCGGCAGGTCGTACCCCGACAGGTTCACCGCCCCGGACGGGTCGCGGCGCAGCGCGACCCGGGCCCGGTTCCGCTCGGACTCCTCCCGCCGCCGCTCGGCTGAGGCCGGGTCGACGGTCAGCGCCGCCTGCACGGCCAGCTTCTCCGCCTGGCTGTGGGTCTTACCCGGCAGCTCATCGATGATCAGCGCCTCGGCCCGGGCCGCGTCGGCCTCCGAGAGTGAGGCGAGGGCGTCGGCGACCGCGCGGGCCTTCGGGAAGGTGAGCTCCCCGGCCGCGAGCAGTTCCCCGGTCCGCGGCAGGCGCACCTGCAGGTCCCACGCGGTCCACATCAGCTTCTCGGCCGACTGCGGCGGCATCGCCAGCGCCAGGGCGACCTCGTGGGTCAGCGGCCGGGACCAGCCGTCAGGCAGGTCACCGTGATAGCCGCCGGCCAGCGGCTCGTCGTCCTCGCGGATCAGGTCCCGGAGCACCCCGAGCTTGCCGGCCGCCGACCAGGCTTCCATCGCCTGGTAGCGGCGCAGCAGCCCGATCCGCTGGTCGTGCGACGCCCCCGGGCACCGCCAGCCCGGGCCGGACGCTGCTTCCAGCGCGGCCGCCAGCGCGGCCGACGGCGCGCAGGCATCCCACCGGCCGCCCCGGGTAAAGCCGGCCATCGCCGGGTGCCGCCAGCCCGGGCCAGAGCCAGGACCAGAGCCCGGACCGGACCAGGACCAGAGCCGGGGCCGGGGGACGGCAGGCCGGGCTCCCCGCCCGTCCCCTGCCCCGCGCCCGGCTGCCAGCCCATGAAGCCCCCTGTGGAAGTGTTCGAGTCCGCGTCCGCATCATCAGGCGCGATCAAGTAGATACTCGAACAATACTACGAATTCAAGATCAACAGTGCGGCGACGCCCTTACCAAACAGCCACTGTTTCCTTACCGGCCGACCGAAGCGAGCGGACTTCACCACCGGTTTCACCCGCCGCAGGTGACGCGGCCCGGACAGGCTGCGAGGACGATCGGCATGACGCCTGCCCGGTACTCCGGGTAATCCGCAGGACACGAGGAGCAGCGATGGCGAAGCCGTTCAAGGGAACCATCAACATCGACATCCGCGACTCGGAGCCGGACTGGACCCCGTTCGAGCCGCCGGTGGCACCCTACGGCGCGCCCAATGTGCTCTACATCGTCCTCGACGACGTGGGCTTCTCCGCGATGGACTGCTACGGCGGACTGATCCCGACGCCCAACATCAACCGGATCGCGGACCAGGGTGTCCGCTACACGCAGTGGCATACCACCGCGCTGTGCTCGCCGACCCGCTCCTGCCTGCTCACCGGGCGCAACCACACGCGCAACAGCATGGCCTGCATCACCGAGGCCGCCATCGGCTTCCCGAACGGCAGCGGGACGATCCCGCCGGAGAACGGGATGCTGTCGGAGATCCTGGTCGACCGGGGCTGGAACACCTACATCACCGGCAAGTGGCACCTGTGCCCGGAGGCCGAGATGAACGTCGCCTCGCCCCGCCGGAACTGGCCGAGCGGGCGCGGCTTCGAGCGCTTCTACGGCTTCCTCGGCGCCGAGACCAACCAGTGGTTCCCCGACCTGGTCTACGACAACCACCCGGTCGACCAGCCGAAGCCGCCGGAGCAGGGGTACCACCTGACCGAGGACCTCACCGACAAGGCGCTCGAGTTCATCAAGGACGCCAAGGTGATCGCGCCGGACAAGCCGTTCTTCCTTTACTACGCGCCCGGCGCGTGCCATGCGCCGCACCATGTCCCCGCGCAGTGGGCAGAGAAGTTCCGCGGCCAGTTCGACCTGGGGTACGAGGCCATCCGCGAGCAGGTACTGCAGCGGCAGAAGGAGCTGGGCATCGTCCCGCCGGAGACCGACCTGCCGCCGGTCAACCCGCTCGGCACGATGGAATCGCACACCGACCCGGCCAAGCCGATGAACGAGTTCGACACGACCAGGCCGTGGGACACGCTCTCAGCCGAGGAGAAGCGGCTCTTCTGCCGGATGGCCGAGGTGTACGCCGGGTTCCTCGCGCACACCGACCACCAGATCGGGCGGGTGCTCAACTACCTGGAGGAGACCGGGCAGCGGGACAACACGCTGATCATCCTGGTCTCCGACAACGGCGCATCCGGCGAGGGCGGCCCCAACGGCTCGGTGAACGAGAACAAGATGGCCAACGGCATCCAGGACGACATCGCCGAGAACCTGGCCAAGATAGACGAACTGGGCGGCCCCAACACGTACAACCACTACCCCACCGGCTGGGCCATGGCGTTCAACACGCCGTTCAAGATGTGGAAGCGGTACGAGTTCAACGGCGGCACCGCCGACCCGTGCATCATCGCCTGGCCGAAGGGCATCAAGGCACGCGGCCAGATCAGGCACCAGTACCACCATGCCATCGACCTCGTGCCGACCATCCTCGACGTGCTCGACGTCCAGGTGCCCGCGGAGATCAAGGGCTATACCCAGTCGGCGCTGGACGGCGTCAGCATGCGCTACAGCTTCGACGACGCCCGCGCCAAGACCACCAGGCAGACGCAGTTCTACTCCATGCTCGGTTCGCGCAGCATCTGGCACGACGGCTGGAAGGCGGTCACCACCCACATCGGCGTGACGGGCTGGGGTGACTACGCCAACGACACCTGGGAGCTGTACAACACCGAGACCGACCGCTCGGAGTGCCACGACCTGGCCGCTGAGCACCCGGACAAGCTTCGCGACCTGGTCAACCTGTGGTACGTGGAGGCGGGGGCGAACGGCGCGCTGCCGCTGGACGACCGGGGCCCGGTGGAGATCCTCACCACGCCGCGCCCGGTCCTCAGCCCGCCACGCGCCCAGTACACCTACTACCCGGGCACGGCCGAGGTACCGGAGTCGCAGGCGGTCAACGTCCGCAACCGCTCGTACTCCATCGGCGCGCTGGTGGACATCCCCGGCCCGGGCGCGCAGGGCGTGCTGTTCGCCCATGGCTCCCGGTTCGGCGGCCACGCGCTTTACGTCAAGGACGGCCGGCTGCACTACGTGTACAACTTCGTGGGCAGCCTTGAACAGCACGTGACCGCCACCCAGGAGCTGCCAGTCGGCGAGAACCTCATCCTGTCGGCGTCATTCGAGAAGGACGGCGAGGACCCGCCGGGGATCGCGACCGGGACCCTGTCCCTGTACCACGGCGACCAGAAGGTCGGCGAGGGGCGCATCAAGACCCAGCCGGGCAAGTTCTCCATCGGCGGCGAGGGCCTGTGCGCCGGCCGAGACAGCGGCGAGGCGGTCACCGACGACTACCCGGGCACGGCGCCCTGGGCGTTCACCGGCGGCACCCTCAACCGGGTCGTCGTCAACGTGAGCGGCAAGCCCTACGTCGACCTTGAGCGCGAGGCCGTCGCGATGATGGCCCGGGAGTAGCGCCCAGTGAGCGAAACCCTCCCCGCCGCCCGGCCCGGCACTTCCGGGCCGGGCGGCGGTCCCGTGCCCGCAGCACCGCGGACGACCCGCACCAAGAACATGACCTGGGTGCCCGGCGGCCGCTTCCTGATGGGCTCGGCCGATTTCTACCCGGAGGAACGACCAGTCCGTCCAGTGGAAGTGGACGCCTTCTGGATCGATACCCGCCCGGTCACCGTGGCCGAGTTCCGCCGGTTCGTGAACGCGACCGGGTACGTGACCGTGGCCGAGCGGCCACTGGAGGCGGCCCAGTACCCCGGCGCCGACCCGGCGCTGCTGAGCCCCGGCTCGCTGGTCTTCTTCCCAACCAGCGGGCCGGCTGACCTGCGGGACGTGTCCCAGTGGTGGCGCTACACGCCCGGTGCGAGCTGGCGCCACCCGGCCGGCCCGGGCAGCACCGTCGGCGGCCTCGACCGCCACCCGGTCAGCCACGTGGCGGCCGAGGACGCCGACGCGTACGCCGCCTGGGCGGGCAAGGAACTGCCGACCGAGGCCGAATGGGAGTTCGCCGCCCGCGGCGGCCTCGACGGCGCCACCTTCACCTGGGGCGACGACCCGGAGCCGCGCGGCCGGGTGATGGCCAACACCTGGCGGGGCGAGTTCCCGTGGCGCAGCGTGAAGCCGCCCGGCAAGCGCGGCACCAGCCCGGTCGGCAGCTTCCCGCCCAACGGCTACGGGCTGTTCGACATGGCGGGCAACGTCTGGGAGTGGACCAGCGACTACTTCACCGCCGCGAACCCGGGGGGCGGCTGCTGCGTGCCCCGTAACCCGCGGGTGACCTCGCCCGAGGCGAGCCTGGTACCGGGCGAGCCCGGTGCCCACATCCCGCGCCGGGTCATCAAGGGCGGCTCGCACCTGTGCGCGCCGAACTACTGCCTGCGCTACCGCCCGGCCGCGCGCCAGGGCGAGGCGGTTGACACCTCCACCGCGCACCTGGGGTTCCGCTGCGTCGTGCGGGCTCCGGACTGACGGCGGCGCCGGGGTGACCGCCTGTTCCCTCCCCCGATCGACACCACACATGCTCTGGTCGCGGCCGGCCGGGCGCCTCACCCAGCGCGGGTGAGGCCGCCGCCTGGCCGCATTCCTACAATCCGCCCAAAGGGAGCCGCGGCCAGGCGATGCGGCCAGGCGATGCGGCCAGGCGATACCGAGAGCCAGGGAGCTACCCGATGTGCGCGCAGCTGAGCGTGGCCGACCGCCGGTCCAGGGGAACCCAGGCGGTCGTGGCGGTACCGCTCCGGGCCCACCGCGGGTGGGAACCCGCCGCCGGACGGCGCAGCCCGGTCACCGTGCTGGCCGAGCAGGAGGCCGACCGGCTGCCGGACTTGGTGCCGGTCAGGCACGGCCGGATGATGGTGTCCCCGTTCACCTTCTACCGGGGCGCGGCCGCGGTGATGGCCGAAGACCTGCGGGACACCCCGGTGGCAGGCCTGCCGGTGCAGCTGTGCGGTGACGCCCACCTGTCCAACTTCGGGGTGTTCGGCTCGCCCGAGCGGCGGCTGGTATTTGACCTCAACGACTTCGACGAGACGCTGCCGGGGCCGTTCGAGTACGACGTGAAGCGCATGGTGACCAGCTTCGTCATCGCCGCGCGGGACAACGGGTTCACAGCCGCCGAGACCAAGGGGGTGGCCCGGGCGGCAGTGGCCGCCTACCGGCTCGCAATGGCGGACTTCGCCCAGCTCGGGGCGATGGAGGTGTGGTACGCCTGCGCCGACGAGGACCGGATAAGGGCGGCCGTCCGCGGCCGCCTCGACCGCTACAGCCAGGCGGCGAAGTCGGCCAGCTCGGCCAAGGAGAAGAAGCGCGCCCGCAAGGAGGCCAAGCTGGCGCGGCGGGCGGCCAGGACCGCGGCTAAGGCAACCGCCAAGGCGCGCACCCGGGACAGCACCCAGGCGCTGTCCAAGCTGGGCGAGCATGTGGGCGGACGTTACCGGATCGTCAGCCAGCCGCCGGTCATCATCCCGCTGCGGGAGCTGGCGTTCGAGATGGCGCCCGGCCTGACGCCGGAGCAGATCGAGGAGAGCATCCGCGACCAGTTCCGCGCTTACCGTGCCACCTTGCAGCCAGACCGGCGGCACCTGCTCGAGCAGTTCGAGATGGTGGACGCCGCCCGCAAGGTGGTGGGCGTGGGCAGCGTCGGCACCCGCGCGTACATCGTGCTGCTCGAGGGCCGCGACGCCAGCGACCCGCTGTTCCTGCAGATCAAGGAGGCCACCTCGTCGGTGCTCGAGGGTCACCTGCCGCGCAGCCGTTACCGCCAGCACGGGCAGCGGGTGGTGCAGGGGCAGCGGCTGATGCAGGCGGCCAGCGACATCTACCTCGGCTGGACCCGCGGGCCCCGCGGCCGCCACTTCTACTGGCGGCAGCTGCGCGACATGAAGGGCTCGGCCACCGTCGAGTCGATGTCGCCGCTGGCGCTGGCGGAGTACGGCCGGCTGTGCGGCTGGACCCTGGCGCGGGCGCACGCGCGCTCGGGCGACCCGGTGGCGCTCGCCGCTTACCTGGGCGACAGCGACGCGTTCGACCGCGCGATGACGAACTTCGCGTTCCGCTACGCCGACCAGAACGATCGCGACTACGCGGAGTTCGTCGCCGCGGTCAAGTCTGGCCAGCTAGCGGCGGTCGAGGGTGTCTGAACCGGCCGGACGGCCGCGGCCGTCAGCACCAGGAAGGCGACGCCGTCCGTACAACGAGATTTACCTGGGCGTCATGCAGCCGTTTGCCCGGCATGCAGGTAAACATGGCATCCTGCCCCCATATGCCGGACCTGGGTGACCGAACGGCGGCCGAGCGCCGCGGCCGGGGCCCGGCGTTCCCCAGCCCGTCACCAGGCCGCGCGCCCGCGTCACGCTTCGGCGGTGAAGGCGAACGCGCCGTCGGGCCCCGGTGCCAGCGGCCGCGTCTCCACCACCGCGTCGACGTTGAGCGGGCCGTAGATATGCGGGAACGGCAGCTCCGCCCCTGGCACGTCCTCGTACCGCACCTCGGATCGCAGCAGTCCCGGCTCGATCACCAGTATCAGCAGCTCACCGGGAACGTCACGGTAGAATTTATTGGCGGTCCGCGCCACCTGCGAGGCCTGGGAAGCGTGGATGAATCCTTCCTCGGCCAGCGTCGTGCCGACCGAGGAGCGGGTGTACTCGCCGTCCGCCCGCGCTTGCTCCCAGTCGGCGCGGGTGGCGATGTGGTAGATACGGCTCACGGCGGTCACGTTACTCCCGGCGCTCTCGTGGTAGCTAAGCGGTCTGGTCGTGCCCGCCGGGCGGGCCCGACCACACAAGGTGGCACGCCGGCCAACCATTGGGAGAACGCAGACGTGGCACTGAACGAAGAGCGCTACTGTTTGGTGGCTTCGCCCGGCCCGACCCCGAACTGTCCGGCTCGACACCTGAAGGGCGGCCTGCTCGCGCTTATGGGGAAGGAACCCGATTGCCATGGCTTCGCCGCGGCCTGACGTCAGCGACCGGCTTGAGGTAGCCATCGTGCCGGGAGGCACGGTGATCGCGATCAGCGACCTGCACCTGCCGCCCGAGCGGACCACGGTGTCCGGCCGCAGCTGCGCGGTGCTGGCCCGGCGGATAGCAGCCGCCCCGGCACCGCTGACGGTGGTGCTGGCCGGGGACATCGTGGAGCTGCTGGCGCATCCCGGGCGCTCCGCGGCCGAGGTGCTCGACGCGCACGACGACCTGTGCGACGCCCTCGCCGCCGTGACCGAGCGGGGCGGCCAGGTCATCTACACCGTTGGCAACCACGACGGTGACCTGGCCTGGGACCTGAAGGCCGCGACCGCGGTGCACGACGCCACCGGGGCCAAGCTCTGCCTGGCGGCCGACCTGATGCTGCCCGGCGGCAGCAAGATCCGGGTGGAGCACGGGCACCAGGTCGATCCCTACAACTGCTTCCACGACCCGCGCAACCCGCTGGACACCCCGCTCGGGCACCACATCGTCCGCGAGGTGATCCCGAAGCTTGAGCGGATCGGCCGGGACTGGCTGACCGGTGCGCACGAGATGGCCGACCCGGCCGACTTCCCGTCGTTCATCGCCTCCCGCCTGGTCTACCGCAAGCTGATCCGCCACCTGTGGTGGCTGATCCTCGTCCCGATCGTGCTCTTCGCCCTGGTACTGCCCCAGGTCGGCCGGGTCGGCGACCGCTACCCGGACGCGGGCCGCTGGCTGCACGACGGGGAGATCCTCGGCTACGGCGCGCTGGTCGACATCGCGCTGATCGCGGTGGTGGTGGCGGTGGTGTCGCGCCGCGCCTGGGTCTCGCTCAGCGGCCTTGCGCTGGCCGGGCGTGGCTACAGCCAGAACTCGGCCGCCAGGGAACGGGCCGACGCGCTCATCGCCGAGGGCTACACCGGCTACCTTTCCGGGCACACCCACCACCCGGAGCTGCACGCCCACGGCGACGGCTTCTACGGCAACACCGGCTCGTGCACCTCGGTGGTCGAGGCGATCAACACCATCTACGGGATGCCCCCGGTCTACCTGCGTACCCAGCAGCTGTCCTGGCTAGAGATCAGCACCACGGCCAGCCAGGCAGCCGCCGACAAGGAGTCGGACGAACCAGTGCGGATGACCGGCGGCTGCCACCTCCAGCTCAAGTCCGCCCGGGTCGAGCTACCCGGCGCGACCCGGTTCGAGCGCTTCCTCGCCCGGGCCCGCAACCCGCACGCGACCGCGCCCCGGGCCGTCGCAAGCTGGCCAGAAGGCCCGGACTGGCCCCTCGAGGGCCGCCACCGCAAGCACCGCCACCTCAGGAGGCGCCGCAAGTCCCTCAGCGAAGCCTGCTAGCCCAGACGCCCGCCAGCCCGCTCAGGGGCGGGATGCCGGCCGGGGCGGGCGAGGTGGCTGGCGGGCAATGTACTACAGATTGTCGGACCTGCGCCCTGCGGCACGCGGCCACGGCCCTTAGACTCTGTGCGTGAGCAATCCCCCGGCCGTCGAGATCTCCGGCTTGGTGAAACGGTACGGGCCGCTGACCGCCGTGGACGGTCTCAGCCTGACCGCGGCCCGGGGCGAGGTGACCGCGATCCTCGGCCCGAACGGGGCCGGCAAGACCACCACCATCGAGGTGTGCGAGGGCTACCGCGCGGCGGACGGCGGCACGGTGCGGGTGCTGGGGCTCGACCCGGCGCGCGACGGCGCCCGGCTCAAGCCCCGGGTCGGGGTGATGCTCCAGGCGGGCGGCATCCCGCCCGCCGTGCCGGCGGGCGAGTACCTGCGGACGCTCAGTCGGTTCCATGTGAAACCACACGACACGGCGTGGCTGCTTGACATCGTTGGCCTGTCGAGTCACGCGAAGACCCCGTACAAGCGGCTGTCGGGCGGGCAGCAGCAGCGGCTGTCACTCGCCGCCGCCGTCCTCGGACGCCCCGAGCTGGTCTTCCTTGACGAGCCGACGGCCGGCATGGACCCGCAGGCGCGGCACGCGACCTGGGACCTGGTCACCGCGCTCAAGGCCGACGGGGTGAGCGTGATCCTCACCACCCACTTCATGGAGGAAGCGGAGCGGCTGTCCGACCGCGTGGTCATCATCGACCACGGTCGACCAGTCGCCGACGGCACTCCCGTCCAGCTCACCGGCACGGCCGGCCAGCTCCGGTTCCGGGCCGAGGCCGGCCTTGACACCGACAACCTGCTGGCGGCGCTGCCCGCGGGCAGTGCCGCCAAGGAGTCGCCGGCCGGCCACTACCTGATCGAGGTGCCCGGCGGGGCGGTCAAGCCGGCCCTGCTGGCCGCGGTCACCGCCTGGTGCGCGGACCGGGGCGTGCTGCCGAGCAGCCTGCAGATCGAGTCGCGCACGCTCGAGGACGTCTTCCTCGAGCTGACAGGAAAGGACCTGAGGGGTTGACCAGCCAGCCGATCACCAGCGCGCCGCCCCGCACCTGGTCCCCGGCGCCCGGCGCGGCGCCGCTGAGCCGGATGGTGGCGGCGCAGGCCGCCCAGGAGACCCGTCAGCTGCTGCGCAACGGGGAGCAGCTGACGCTCACCCTCATCATCCCGCTGCTGCTGCTGGCCGCCTTCAGCCTGGAGCCGCTGATCGACTTCGGCGGCGGGTACACCCGGATCGACTTCCTCACCCCGGGCGTGATCGCGCTGGCGGTGATGTCGACCGCGTTCACCAGCCAGGCGATCGCCACCGGGTTCGAGCGCCGGTACGGCGTGCTCAAGCGGCTCGGGGCGACGCCGCTGTCCCGGGCCGGCCTGATCGCCGCCAAGACCGTCACCGTGATCGGCGTCGAGCTGCTCCAGGCGGCCATCATCTTGCTCATCGCGCTCGCACTCGGCTGGTCACCGGACGCCGTCCCGGCCGCGGTGGTCGTGGTGCCGCTGCTGGTGCTGCTCGGCACCGCCGCCTTCAGCGGCTTCGCGCTGCTGCTGGCGGGCACCCTGCGGGCCGAGGCGACCCTGGCCGGGGCCAACCTGATCTACGTGGTGCTGCTCGGTGTCGGCGGCGTGGTCTTCCCGCTCACCAAGTTCCCGCGCGGCGCCCGCTCGCTGCTAGAGCTGCTGCCGACCGGGGCACTGTCCAGCGGGCTGCGCGCGGTGCTGGCCAACGGGTCCGCCTTCCCGGTCAGGGACGCGGTTACCCTCGCGGTCTGGGCGGTCGTCGGGGTCGCGCTGGCCGTCCGCTTCTTCCGGTGGGAATGAGGGCAGCCGGCGTCACCCGCCCGTCCGGCTGGCCCCGTTCTCCCGGCCGACCGGGCGGCTGGGCGCCGACGGCGCTGCCGGCCGGCCTGGTGCTGGCGGGCGCGGTCTCGGTGCAGTCCGGCGCGGGGATCGCGGCCCGGCTGTTCAGCCAGCTACCGCCCGCCGCGGTCACCACCCTGCGGCTGTGGTCGGCCGCCCTGATCTTGCTGATCGTGGCGGGCCGGGGCTCCGCCCGCGCGGCGGCCGGCCTGGCCCGGCGGCGCGCCTGGGCGGACAGCGTCATCACGCTCACGTTCGGTATCGCGCTTGGTTTTATGAACTTCGCGATCTACCAGGCGTTCGCGCGCATACCGCTCGGCATCGCGGTCACCATCGAGTTCCTGGGGCCGCTGACCGTCACCGTCACCGGGACCCTGCGCGGCGGCGGCCGGCGGGCGGCCGGCCTCGGCTACGCGGCGCTGGCCGCGGCGGGCGTGCTGCTGCTGGCGGGCACCGCCGGCGGGACCCGGCTGAACTGGGCGGGGGTTGCCTGGGCGGCCGCGGCGGGCGCTGCCTGGGCGGCTTACATCCTCGGCGCCAAGGCCGCCGGGCAGCGCCTGCCGGGCGCGTCCGGTCTGGTCATCGCGATGTGCGTGGCGGCCGTGGCGGTCACCGGGCCCGGGCTGGCGGTCGGCGGCACCGCCATGTTCCGGCCGTCGCTGCTGGCGGCGGGGGCCGCCGTGGGGGTGCTGTCGTCGGTCATTCCCTACTGGCTTGAGCTGGAGGCGCTGCGCCGGATCAGCGACCGGCCTGTTCGGCGTGTGGATGTCGGTGCAGCCCGCCGTGGCCGCGCTGATCGGCCTGGCCGTCCTCGGCCAGCGGCTATCGGTCACCGACTGGGCCGGGATCGGCTGCGTGGTCGCCGCGTCGGCGGGCGCGGCCGCGGTGACCCCCGTCGTCCCGGGCCCGGTACCCAGCGCGACGCCCGCAGCGGGCGAGAACGGAGCGTTAGCATAGTGCGCGTGCTGATGAAGATCGCCGGCCTGGTGTGGCGGCCGACGCCGCGGGTGCTGCGCGGCTGGGCGCTCGCGTCGGTGGTCGCCAACGCGGTGATCATCTCCACCGGCGCGGCGGTGCGCGTGTCCTCGTCCGGCCTGGGCTGCCCGGACTGGCCGAGCTGCACCAAGAGCAGCGCGGTGGCGGCCCACTCGGTCGGCCAGACCACGCTCAACACCTGGATCGAGTTCGGCAACCGGCTGCTGAACTTCCCGCTGGTGGCGATCGCGGGGCTGACGTTCATCGCCTTCCTGCGCTACTACCGGGCCAGCGACCGGAGCCGCAAGGACCTGGTCTGGCTGTCGGCACTGCTGCCGCTCGGGGTGATCGCCCAGGCGGTGCTGGGCGGGATCCTGGTGCTCCTCAAGCTGCCCCCGGCCCTGGTAGCGGCGCACTTCCTGCTGTCCACGGCGGTCATCTTGTCGGCGGCGGTGGTGCTGCACCGCCGGGCCTGCGTGCTGGCAGGGGCTGGCACTGCTCCCGCCAGCGCCCCGCCGGTCCGCCGGGACCTGCGGGTGCTGGCCGGGCTGCTGACCGGGGTGACCGGGCTGATGCTGGCCGCGGGCACGGTGGTGACCGGGACCGGGCCGCTGGCCGGCACCACCATCGACTCCCACGGCAGGAGGACCACGGTGCCCCGGTTCCACTTCTCGCTCGCGTCCGTCACCCAGCTGCACGCCGACATCGGCTGGTTCATCGTCGCCCTGACGGTCGCGCTGGTGATCGGGCTGCGGTTCGCGGGCGGGTCGCGGCGGACGGTGCGGCTCGGCTGGACGGTGCTCGGCGGCCTGTGCCTGCAGGGCGCGATCGGGTACGCGCAGTACTTCAACCACCTGCCGGCCGGGCTGGTCTGGGTGCACGTGTCGGTCGCGGTGCTCATCTGGATCTTCGTGCTGCAGCTGTTCCTGTCCACCGGGACCGGGCTGCCGCGCGGCGGTACCGGCGCGACGGATGCCGCGGCCGACTTGCCCGCGGGCGGCGCCGGTCAGCCCTGGGCCGACGACACGCCCAGCGCCTCCACCAGCGTCTCCGCCAGCAGGTCACCGCGGCCGACCGCCTCGTAGAGGTCGTCCAGGTCGGCGTAGCCGAGGCGGCGGGCGGTGCTGAACGCGCTCCCGTCGTCCTCCAGGTCGCGCAGCTCCTGGCCGGGGCCATGGTCCGGCCCTGACCGCGCGCCGCTGGCGGCGGCGAGCGCGGCGGCGACCGCGGTGCGGCCGAGCGCGGCCGCTTCCTCGGCCTTGCGGCGGGCGATCGTCACCTTCAGGTGCGCCCGGGCATGGCCGCTGTGCGCGGCCGCCAGCCACGACTCGGGCGGGTCAGCGTACGGCCCGGTGATCAGGTCGACGACCTGGCCGTGGGCCAGGCGGTTCTCCATCGGCTTGCGCATCCCGTTGACGAGGACGCCGACCGCGCTGCCGGCGGTGGCCGGGGAGACCGCGTAGGCGAAGTCGACCGCGGTCGAGCCGGCCGGCAGCTTCACCGGCGCGCCGGCCGGGGTGAACACCACCATGCCGGCGCCGCTCAGGTCGGCCCGCAGCCCGTCGAGGAAGTCGCCCGGCGCGGCGAGCGGCTGCCAGGCCAGCAGCCGGTTCAGCCAGTCGAGGTCGGCCTGGCGGGCCAGGTCGGCGCTGACCCGGCCGTCCCGCCCGCCGGCCTCGCGGATCCTGGCAGCCACCCCGTAGGTCGCCACCGCGTCCATCGCCTGCGTCCTGATCAGCACGCCGACCGGCTGGCCGCCGGCCTGCACGGCCGTGTGCAGCGACCGGTACATGTTGTACTTGGGCATGCTGATGTAGTCACGGAACCGCCCGTCGACCGGGCTCCAGCGGCCGTGCAGCACCCCGAGCGCGATGTAGCAGTCAGCCTCGGCGCCGTCCACCACCACCACCAGGCGGGCGCCGTCGGTCGGCCGCAGCGCGGCCGCCGCGGGCGGGTCCGCCGCCAGGGCCGTCTCCGCTCCCCCGGCCTGGCCGGGTCCGGAGATCCAGCCGCCCGCCGCCCCTGGCTGCGCGCGGTGAATGGAGTACAGGTGCCGGGCGCGGGCCGACACCCGCGCCCGGACCCCGGCCGCGGCCAGCTCGGCCCGCATCCCGGCGAGCAGCTCGCCGAGGGCGGACCGCCGCTCCGCGTCGGTCTCCGCCACCAGCGCGAGCACCCGCTGGTGGGCCTGCGGGGCGAGGTTGGCGAACGCCAGGTCCTCGATCTCCCGCTGGTAGTCGTAGAGCCCGAGCCGCTGCGCGAACGGGACCAGCAGCTCCATCGACGCGCGGGCGATCCGCTCGCGCTTCTCCCGCTTGGCGTGATGCCCCAGGGTGCGCAGGTTGTGCACCCGGTCGGCCAGCTTGATGACCAGCACCCGCAGGTCGATCGAGGCGGCCAGGATCATCTTGCGGAACGTCTCCGCCTCGGCGTGGTCACCCCACCGGGACCCGTCGAGCTTGGTGACCCCGTCCACCAGGACCGCCACCTCCGGGCCGAACTCGGCCTTGACCTGGCCGATGGTCAGCCCGGTGTCCTCCACCGTGTCATGCAGCAGCGCCGCCACCAGGGTGGTGGTGTCCATCCCGATGTCCGCCAGCAGGATGGCGACCGCGAGCGGGTGGGTGATGTAGGGGGCGCCTGACTTGCGCATCTGGCCCGCGTGCCAGTGGTCGGCGACCGCGTAGGCCCGCTGCAGCAGCGCGGCGTCGGCGCCGGGGAACACCCGCCGGTGGGCGGCGATGAGCGGCCGGACCGCGTCCGCCACCGCGCTGTCGCCGGCGGCGGCGCCGCCCCCGAACACGGCCAGCCGCCGGGCTGCAGGCACCGCCACGCCCCATTCCTCGCAGTCGGATGTTCACTCGCTGCGACAGACATTAGCCGCTGCGCGGCCGGCCCGCAGCCCCAACCCGTCCTCCGCCCCCCCGCCCTTCACGACCCCGCAGCGGCACGGGTGCGGGACCGCCGGAATCCGGTATTTTCTGGCTTATGGGACTTTTTTCGCACCATCACGCGCGGGATGCCTACGACCAGGTCTACGGCGGCAGCCTCCCCCATCACCAGATGACCCATGAGCTGCTGGCGGGGGCGGCCTCGTTCGAGGCCATGCGCCTGTTCGAGCAGCACCGTGAGCGCGAGGGCATCCCCGAGCGCCACGAGCTGGCCAAGGAGCTGCTGGCCGGGTTCGTCGGCGCGGAGATCGAGAAGCACTTCGAGAGCGGCCGCTACGGCCACCTCAACCGGCGCGAGGCCCACCGGCTCGCCCGGGAGCAGGCGGAATCCCTCTACCAGCAGCAGTACGGGGCTCGCTGGTAAGGGGACCGCTGGCTGCGGTGCGGGGCGAAGCACCCACCCGTTCGGAGTGTCACACTGGTCGATGCGATGATCGTCGGGACCGGGGCGGCCGGCCACCGGTGGCGGACCGCCTACCTTGGTCCCCCTGGAGGCAGCCTCGTGACCAGCCCGGTGACACCAGCCGACGACGAACCGCTGCGGCTGCGCCGCGACGGCGCGGTCGCCACCCTCACCCTCAACCGTCCCGCCCGGCTGAACGCGATCAGCTACGCCATGTTCGCCCGGCTGCCCGGGCTGCTGGCCGAGCTGGCGGGGGCGGCCGCGGCCGCGGGCCTGCGCGCGCTGGTGCTGCGCGGGGCCGGGCAGCCGGGCATTCTCGGCCGGCGCGGACATCTCCGAGTTCCAGGCCATCCGGGCGACCAAGGAGCAGACCGCCGCCTACGACGCCGCGGTGGTCGCGGCCGAGGAGGCGCTCGCGTCCTTCCCGCTGCCCACCGTCGCCGCGGTGCACGGCGACTGCTACGGCGGCGGCTGCGCGCTGGCCATCGCCTGCGACGTGCGGTTCGCGGCGGCGGGCGCCCGGTTCGCGATCACCCCGGCCAAGCTGGGCATCGTCTACCCGCTGCGCGGCACCAAGCGGCTGGTCGACCTGGTCGGGCCGTCCCGCGCCAAGATCATCCTGATGACGGGGGCGGACTTCGGCGCCGCCCGGGCGCAGGCGCTCGGGCTGGTCGACGAGGTGTTCCCCGACCCCGAGGCGCTTGACGCGGGCGTGCACGCGTTCACCGCGCTGCTCGGCTCCCGCTCCGGGGTCACCCAGCGCGCCGCCAAGCAGACCGTCGCCCGCATCCTGGACGGCGCCGACCGGGACGACGCGGCGCACGCGGCGCTGCAGGCGGCCGCGCTCGACAGCCCGGACTACGCGGAGGGAGTGCGCGCCTTCCTTGAGCGCCGCCCCCCGGTGTTCGGGTTATCCGGCCGGAGCCAGCCGCACCCGTTCGGGATGCTCGGGCCGTTGACCGCACCCGGGCGGCGAGCGTGCCGTTCCTTGCTGTTATCCCGGCGGCGCGGCGCCGGGACCGAAGCCGGCCAGCTCCGCCGCCACCGCGTAGGGCAGGTGCCGCGGCCAGACCAGCAGCCCGCGGGCGAGGGACCTGACCTGGAGCCTGCACGGGGTGAGGAGGTCGACGCAGTGCCGCCAGGCGCCCGCCTCGTCGCCGGCGAACCGGGTGCCGCCCAGGGCCGCGCGGAAGCGGCGGGCGTCGCCCCCGTCGTCGCGCCAGCCGGCCAGCCAGGCCCGCAGCTCCGCCTCGGCCGACGGCAGCGTCCAGCCGCGCAGTCCCTCCGCGACCTGCCCGGCGGCCGCGATCACGAACGCGTCCGGGCCGCCGCCCGCGACCTGGTGCACCCGGCCCGCGCTGCGCCCGCCGGCCCGGATGGAGGCCGAGCTGAACCGCGCCCCGACCGCCAGGGCGGCCACCGCGTGCCCGGCCTCGTGCCACGCGGTGCGCACCGCCTCGCGCCGGGCGGGGGCGTACGACGCCGCGAAGCCGCCCGCGTAGCGCTGCCTGATCCAGGTGTCGTGGACCAGGGACTCGTCGTCGTAGCGGACCAGCCGGGCCAGCTCGGCGGTGACCGATGCCAGCGTCCGCTGCTCCCCCGGGGTCATGGCGCGACTATAGGGGCGCTCCCCGGCCTGAGCGATCGCGGCTGTGCATGCACGATCACGAAACTCGGTGGCGGGCGGCCGGCCGGTGTGGTCAGATAGCGCCACCATGGGCGATGACCTGGAACGCGAGGCCCCGGCGGCAGCGGTGCTGCCACTGCTGGCGCTGCGGATCACGGCCGGCCCGGTGGAGCTGCGCGGCATAACCGACGACCTGCTCGGCCCGCTGGCTGAGCTCGCCACCGACATCCACGACCGGGACTTCATGCCGTTCACCTTCCCCTGGTCGCTCACCCCGGCGCCCGACATGGCGCGCAGCGTGGCGCAGTACCACTGGGGGAACCGCTCGCGTTTCTCGGCTGAGCAGTGGAACGCCGACTTCGCCGTGTTCTACGACGGCGAGCTGGTCGGCTCCCAGGGCTTCGGCGCCGGCAACTACCTGGTGACGCGGACCGGCGAGACCGGCTCCTGGCTGGGCCGCCGGTTCCAGGGCCTGGGCATCGGCACCGCCATGCGCCAGGTGATCTGCGCGTTCGCCTTCGACCAGCTAGACGCGCGGTACGTCACCTCGAGCGCCTTCGCCGACAACCCGGCCTCGCTGGCGGTCAGCCGGAAGGTCGGCTACGCCGACAACGGGACCGAGCTGCGCGACCGGCTCGGCCAGCCCGCCACCCTGCACCGCCTGCTGCTCGAGCCGGCCCGGCTGGTCCGCTACCCGCACCCGCTGACGGTGTCCGGGCTGGCGGGCTTCCGCCAGTCGATCGGCCTTGACGGGCCGGCCGCGGACCGATGACGCAGCCCGGCCGCGACCGTCTTATCCAGCGACGCGGCGAAGGGACCGAACATGCCGGATATCAAGCGCGAGCTGCTGGAGTGCCTGCAGTACCAGCGGGCCTCGGCCCGCGCGGTCGTCGACGGGCTGAGCGAGGACCGCTGGCACACCCCGGCGGTGCCGTCGGGCTGGACGGTGGCCGGGATGATCGCCCACCTGGGCAACGCCGAGCGGCACTGGTTCCAGGGGGTGGTCGCGGACGCGGACGCTCCCCTGCCGTGGGACGAGGGGCTGCCGCCCTATCACCCGGCGATGACCTTCACCCTGGACCGCCCGCCGGCCGACATCCTGGCCTACTACCGGGCGGCCACCGACCGGGCCGACCTGGTGCTGGCCGCGGTCGAGCTGTCGGACCTGGCCCGCGGCAGGCACGCCGACGAGCCGCGGCCGTACACCGTCAGCGAGGTAATCCTGCACGTCATCGAGGAGACAGCGGCGCACACGGGGCACCTGGAGATTGCCCGGGAGCTGCTCGACGGTGCGACCGGGCTGGGGCTGCGCTAGCCAGATAAAGCTTGTAGACATACAATAGATATATGTCTACAAGTAATCGGCGTGCCCCCGACCAGCGCCCCTGGCTGATCCTCGCCATCTGCTGCCTGAGCCTGCTGATCGTGGGCACCGACGCCACCATCGTCAACGTCGCGCTGCCCGCGATCAGGCAGGACCTGCACGCCTCGCTGAGCGGGCTGCAGTGGTCGGTCGACGCCTACACCCTGGTCATCGCCAGCTTCCTGATGGCGGCCGGGTCGACCGCGGACCGCTTCGGCCGCCGCCGGGTGTTCCAGGCCGGACTGGCCCTGTTCACCCTCGGGTCGCTGCTGTGCAGCGTGTCGACCAGCGCGACCATGCTGGTGATCTTCCGCTGCGTGCAGGCCCTGGGCGGTGCGATGCTCAACCCGGTGGCCCTGTCGATCATCAGCAACACGTTCACCGAGCGGAAGGCGCGGGCACGGGCGATGGGCGTCTGGGGCGCCGTCTTCGGTGTCAGCCTCGCGCTCGGCCCGGTCCTCGGCGGGCTGCTGGTCACCAGCCTGACCTGGCGGGCGGTGTTCTGGATCAACATCCCGATCGGGATCGCCGCGATCGTGCTGACCCAGCTTCTGGTGCCCGAGTCGAAGGCGGCCGCCGCGCGCCGCTTCGACCCGTACGGGCAGGTACTGGTCATCCTCATGCTGGCCACGGTGACCTTCGGGGTGATCGAGGGGCCGTCCCGCGGCTGGGGGTCGCCGCTGATCGCGGCGATGTTCGCCGTCGGCGCGCTGGCGGCGGTCAGCCTGGTGCTGGTGGAGTCGCGCCGGGCCGAGCCGCTGCTCCAGGTCCGGTTCTTCCGCAGCCTGCCGTTCAGCGGCGCCAGCGTGATCGCGGTGCTCTCGTTCGGCGTACTGGGCGGTTTCCTGTTCATCAACACCCTGTACCTGCAGGACGGGCGCGGCTACAGCGCGCTGCGGGCGGGCCTGATGACGCTGCCGATGGCGGTGATGATCTGCGTGTTCGCGCCGATCTCGGGCCGGCTGGTCGCCAGCCGCGGCCCGCGGCTGCCGATGGTGCTGGCCGGCCCGCTGATGGCGGTGGCGGCGGCGCTCCTGCTGCGCCTCAGCGATAGCACGCCGACCTGGTACCTGCTGGTTGACTACCTGCTCTTCGGCCTCGCCTTCGGCCTGGTCAACGCGCCGATCTCGAACACCGCGGTGTCCGGCATGCCGAACAGCCAGGCGGGCGTGGCGGCGTCGGTCGCGTCGGCCAGCAGGCAGACCGGCAACACCATCGGCGTCGCCGTCAGCGGCTCGATCGTGGCGGCCGCGGTGGCCGGCACCGCCGCCGCCGGCGGCGTGAGCGCCCCCGGGCTGGCCGCCGCCAGCCACGCCGCCTGGGCGGTGCTGGTCGCCTGCGGCATCGGGGTGACGGTAATCGGGTACGCGTCCACCTCCCGGCGCGCACTCGGCACCGCGCGGCGGGTGCGTGAGATGCTGGACGAGCCGGCCCCGGCGAGTGCGCCTGAGCCCGCGGGTGAGCCGGCCCGGACGGCGGAGCGGGAAGGACAGGCTAGTGACACGACAGCCGGAGGCCGGTGACCAGGCGGGCCGGGTCTGGGCGATGATGCGCGAGCTGGCCGAGAACTACCCGCCCAAGGAAGCCCTGCGGGCGGCGCTGAACCTGGGCCGCGGCAGTGGCCGGGTGAAGGCCCTGTGGTGGCTGGCCGAGGGGCCGCTGTCGCTGAGCGCGCTGGCCGAGGCGGTGGGGGTGGACGCGCCCTACGCCACCCTGATCGTGGACAGCCTGGAGCAGCGCGGCCTGGTCGAGCGACGCACCGACCCGGCCGACCGGCGCCGCAAGCTGGTCGCGCTGACCGCCGACGGCCTCGCCGCCGCCCAGCTCTCGCTGCAGGTCAGGCGGCAGCCGCCGCCCGGGTTCGGTACGCTCACGGCGGCCGACCTGGACACGCTGGAAAACCTGGTCAGCCGGATCGCCGACGGCAGCCGCCAGGCCAGCGAGGCCAGCCAGGCCAGCCCGGCCGGGTAACGGCGGGTTACTCGAACGCGTCCGGGTCGCCCGCGCCGCGCCGGACGATCTCCGGCTCATCGCCGGAGAAGTCGATCACGGTGGTCGGCTCGGTGCCGCAGTCACCCGAGTCCAGCACCGCGTCGAGGACGCCGCCGAGCTCCTCGTTGATCTCCCAGCCCTGGGTCATCGGCTCGTCCTGGCCCGGCAGCAGCAGCGTGCTCGACACCAGCGGCTCACCCAGCTCGGCCAGCAGCGCCTGGGTCACCAGGTGATCCGGGATCCGCACGCCGACCGTCTTCTTGCCCGGGTGCTGCAGCCGCCGCGGCACCTCCTTGGTGGCGGGCAGGATGAACGTGTAGCGGCCGGGGGTAGCGGCCTTGATCGCCCGGAAGATCCCGTTGGGCACCAGCACGAACCGGCCCAGCTGGGCGAAATCCTGGCAGACCAGCGTCAGGTGGTGCTTGCTGTCCACGCCCCGGATCGCCCGGATCCGCTCGATGCCGCCCGCGTTGCCGAGCTGGCAGCCGAGCGCGTAGCAGGAATCAGTCGGGTAGGCGATCACGCCGCCGCCCCGCACGATGTCAGCCACCTGGCCGACCGAGCGGCGCTGCGGGTTGGCCGGATGAATGTCGAAGTACCTGGCCATGTCACAAGTGTAGGCTCATAGCGACTGCCGAGATAACAGGGGAAATCGATGATCCGGGTGCACCCCCAGGTCACCGGCCTGCTACACCGGGGCGACGTGCACGGGGTGCGCGCCGCGTTGCAGGCCGCCATCGAGATCGAGCACGCGGTGATCCCGCCCTACCTGTACGCGCTTTACTCACTGGTCCCGGGCCGCAACGACGCCGCCGCCGTGACCCTGCGGTCGATCGTCGACGAAGAGATGCTGCACCTGGCGCTGGCCGCGAACCTGCTCAGCGCCGTCGGCGGCCGCCCGGTGCTTGACAGCCCGCGGCTGCTGCCCCGCTACCCGGGCCCACTGCCGGGCACGGTCGACGACGGCGTCGTGGTCGGGCTCGCCCCGTTCTCGGTCGCGCTGGTACGGGACACCTTCATGCGCATCGAGCAGCCGGAGCACGCGCTCGGCTTCGGCTCGCCCGGACCTTCCGCCGCCGACCCGCTGACCATCGGCCAGTTCTACCGGCGAATCCGCACCACCCTGGTCGCACTGGGCGAGGGCGCGTTCACCGGCAAGCGGCACTACCAGCTCGGGCCGGGCGCGATGACCGGCGCGGTCCCGGTCACCGGGGTCGCGTCCGCCTGCCAGGCCATCGACCTGATCATCGACCAGGGCGAGGGCACGCTGACCAGCCCGCTCGAGGGAGCCGGGGCCGACGTCGCGCACTATTACCGGCTGGCCGAGATCGTGCACGGCCGCCGCCTGGTCCGCAACCCCGATACCGGGCCCGGCACCCCGGCCGAGCAGCGGTTCGTCTACGCGGGCGACCCGGTCCCGTTCGACCCGGCCGGGGTGCAGGCGGCGCCGCGGAACCCGAAGCAGGCGGACTACCCGGCGGGCAGCCCGGCCCGGCTGGCCTGCGCCGCGTTCAACCGCACGTACGTGCGGCTGCTGAAGACCCTGCAGGCCGCGGTGCAGGGCAGCCCAGGCGAGCTGACGCCGGCCGTGACGCTGATGATGTCGCTGCGGCAGCAGGCGGCGGGCATGCTGTCGGGCAGCGCCACCGGGGGCGTCCCGGCCGGGCCGAGCTTCGAGTGGCAGCCCGATGACTGAACCGCGCCCGCTCAGGTTCCGCAGTAGGTGACGTACGGGGCGGAGCTCACCGGTGCCGGTCCGGCGTATTCTTCCCAGCCCGGCCGCTCCTCGAAGGGGCGGGAGACGACGTCCGCGAGACGAAGGAAGGGCGCCAGGTCGCCCTCGGTCGCCGCGGCAAGCGCCTCTTCGACCCGGTGATTTCGCGGGATGTAGACGGGGTTGACCCGGTCCATCGCGGCGGCCACCGCGGCCCGGTCGGCCGGCAGCAGGGCCTCGCGGCGGGCGGCCCAGGCGTCGAAAGGCTCCGGCTCGGTGAACAGCGTCCGCGCGGTGCCAGCGGACAGCGCGCGGAAGAAAAGGGTGAAATCGACCGTCTGCGACCGCATCAGCTTCAGGATGTCGTCGGCCAGCGCCCGGTCCGGCGAGGCGATCCCGAGCTTCGCCGCCATGCCCTCGGCCCAGTGACCCTGGTAGGCGGCGGTGAACCCGTTCAGCACCTCCGTGGCCGCCTCGACCGCGGCCTCGCTGTTGTCGTCGAACAGCGGCAGCAGGGCCTCCGCCAGCCGGGCCAGGTTCCACTGCAGGATCCCCGGCTGGTTGCCGTAGGCATAGCGGCCGCGCTCGTCGATGGAGCTGAACACCGTGGCCGGGTCGAAGGCGTCCATGAACGCACACGGGCCATAGTCGATGGTCTCGCCGGAGATCGTCGTGTTGTCGGTATTCATCACCCCGTGGATGAACCCGACCAGCATCCACCGCGCCACCAGCCCCGCCTGCGCCTGGACCACGCGCTGGTACAGGTCCAGGTAGCGGTTCGCGGCGCCGGCCGCCTCCGGGTAGTGACGAGCGATGGCGTAGTCCGCGAGGGCGCGCAGCAGGTCGCGGTCACCGGACGCGGCCGCGTACTGGAACGTGCCCACGCGCAGGTGGCTCGCTGCTACCCGGACGAGCACCGCGCCCGGCAGCGCTCTTTCCCGCATCACCCGCTCGCCCGTGGCGACCACCGCGAGGGCCCGCGTGGTGGGGATGCCGAGGCCGTGCATGGCCTCGCCGAGGAGATACTCGCGCAGCATCGGGCCCACCACGGCCTTGCCGTCCGCGCCCCGGGAGAACGGGGTGCGCCCGGACCCCTTGAGGTGCAGGTCGCGGCGGCGCCCCTGGACATCGATCACCTCGCCGAGCAGCAGCGCGCGGCCGTCCCCGAGGCGGGGCGAGTACGCGCCGAACTGGTGGCCGGCGTAGGCCTGGGCGACCGTCGTGACCCCCGGCGGGGCCTGTCCGGCCAGCAGCGCGACGCCCGGCGGCTCTCGCAGCGCCGCCGGATCGGCGGCCAGCTCGGCGGCCAGCTCCTCGTTGAGCACCAGCAGCGTGGGGTCGGGCGCCGGGGCCGCCGTCCACGGCACGGAGAGGCCAGGCACCTCGCGGGCGTAGGAATCCTCGAACCGGAGCAAGGGCGACGTAACAGTCATGCCTCCGAGCCTACGGCCAGCCGTCGTCCGGCAGGTCCCGGCCCGGGTTACGGCTTGCGCCCCACGCCGCAGTACGCGCTCACCTCGGCCGGCGTCGGGAGCGGGCCGGTGGCCTCCCGTCGCCATTGCGACACGAGGGTCACCCCGGGCGGCACCAGGTCCAGGCCGGAGAACGCGAGGCGGGCAAAGTCGTCGGCGCCCCGGGCCTGCACCGAGACCCCTGCCTTCTGGTAGGCGCTCGCCGCGGCGGCCGCTCCCGGGTTGTGCTCCAGCGTGAAGTGCGACGCGGCGAGGTAGCTCCCGGACGGCAGGGCGTCAAGCAGGGTGGCAACGACTTTCGCGGGCTCGTACTCATCCGGGAGGAAGGGCAGGACGGCGATCAGCATCAGCGCGACCGGCTGGCTGAAGTCCAGCACCTCCCGGGTCGCCGGGTCGGCCAGGACCGCCTCCGGCTGCCGCAGGTCTGCCTGGATGTAAGCGGTGCGGCCCTCCGGCGAGCTGGTGAGCAGCGCCCGCGCGTGCGCGAGGACCAGCGGGTCGTTGTCGACGTAGACGACCCGGGCCGACGGCGCGACCGCCTGCGCGACCTCGTGAACGGCGCCCGTGGTCGGCAGCCCGGTCCCGATGTCGAGGAACTGCCGGATGCCCGCCTCGCCCGCCAGGTACCGGACGGCGCGGCCCAGGAAGGCGCGGTTCTCGCGCGCCCCGACGCGCGTCGTCGGCATGCGGGCGAGCACCTGCTCCGCCGTCTCGCGGTCGGCCGCGAAATGGTTCTTGCCGCCGAGGTAGTAGTCGTACATCCGTGCGCTGTGCGGCTTGGACGTATCGATCCCTGGCACTATGTCCGGCATTCCCGCCTCCCTCGCTCCGGTACGGAATCCTATCGCTGTCCGTTGAGCCCGGCGACTCGGCGGAACGAGGCTCCTGTGTCCAGCCGGTAGGGTCAGCCGGGTGACGTCTGAGCTGCGGAACTGGGCGGGTACTTATACCTACACGGCCGGCGGGTTCATGAGTGCCCGGACCGTTGACGATGTCCGGCGCGCGGTACTCGGGGGCGGGCGGGTACGGGCAGTGGGGACCCGGCACTCCTTTAACGACCTTGCCGACACCACGGGCACGCTGGTCTCCGTGTCCGGCATCGATCCTGATCCTGTTCTCGACCCCGGGGCGCGGACCGTGACCATCGGCGCGGGCGTGACCTACGGCGCGCTTGCGGGGTGGCTGGAAGCGCAGGGGTGGGCGCTCGCCAACCTGCCATCGCTGCCGCACGTCACTATCGGCGGTGCGATCGCGACCGGCACCCACGGCTCCGGGGTCGGCAACCAGGTCCTGTCGGCCGCGGTCGCCGGCCTGCAGTACGTGGATGCCGGGGGCGTTATCCGGGAAGCCAGGCGCAGTGATCCCGATTTCGCCGGGATGCCGGTGGGACTGGGCGCGTTCGGCGTCGTCACCCGGGTCACCCTCGACCTAGAGCCCTCCTACCTGGTCCGGCAGGACGTGTACGCCGGCCTGACCTGGGGCCGTGTCCTGGGTGAGCTGGACGACATCATGGCCGCGGCGTACAGCGTGAGCCTGTTCACGTCCTGGCTCGGGGACTCGGTCCAGCACGTGGTGGTAAAACGCCGCCTCGCCGGGCCGGATGACCCGGTACCGGCCGAGTTCTTCGGGGCGCGGCTGGCCACCGGCCCGGTGCGACTGGCCGACGCCCCGGCGGACAACCTCACGCCGGTAGGCGTGGCGGGGCCGTGGTCGCAGCGGCTGCCGAGCTTTCTTCCCGACGCCGTGCCCGGCAACGGGAACGAGATCCAGACCGAGTTCTTCGTCCCCATGAGCCAGGGCCCCGCGGCCCTGGAAGCGGTCAGGGGCCTGCGCAAGCGGCTGGCACGGGTGCTGCTGGTCAGCGAGATCCGCGCTATCGCGGCGGACGACCTGTGGCTGAGCGGCGCGTCCGGGCGCCCGACGCTGGCTCTCCAGTTCACCTGGCGCCACAACGCCCGGAAGGTCGTCGGACTGCTCCCCGAGCTTCAGGAGGCCCTCGGGCCCTTCAGCGCCCGCCCGCACTGGGGGAAGGTCTGGCGGAGATTCCGCCTCGACCCCGCCTATCCCAGGCTCGCCCACGCGAGAGACCTGTTCGAGCGCCTCGACCCCGACGGCACGTTCAGCAACGATCACCTGCAGCGCCTCGGCCTCCGCGCGGCCCGCGAGCCGTGACGCCCCGCCGGGAGTGTCCGGGGACCGAGGCCCCGGCACGCCTGGCTAGTCAGTAGTCGTAACGCGAGTCACTTGTAGCGGTAAACGATGCGGCCCTGCGACCAGTCCGCCGGGCTGATCTCCAGCAGCACGCGGTCGTCCTGGATGACGCGGATGTGGTTTTTCGACATCCGCCCCGACATCCTGGCGAGGACCTCGTGCCCGTTGGCGAGTACCACGGTGTAGAAGCCGTGCCCGCGCATCCGGATGACAGTGCCCTCGGTCTCGATGAAGTCAGATCTGGGCATGGTGCACCCCGCCCTGGTAGATAGCGGCGATCTCGCCTTGAATCCCGATCATGTCACTCTCCGTCATTTATCGATCCTCCATTGCTCAGGCTGCAGCGTCCGCGCACCTTGCAGCGCTAGCGTGCCCATCACGGGCGGTTCTCATTACCGGCACAGCAGCGCTTCTTACCGTCGACCTGCGCGAGCGTGCACCGTGCGCCCGCGCCCTTGCTTCCTGGCAGGACAGGCACAAGAGCCGGAATCCCCCGGGATGCCATTGTCCCGAAGCCAACCGCAGCAGGCGCACCGCCAACCGTAGAGGTCGAAGTCCTCCGCCACTAGGACAGCGCGCCGGACGCCTCCGATGTTCCCGCCTGCGCTCGGGCGTTTGCTCGCGCACTCCCCACCGGTAGCCAGCGCGGAGCCGTTTGCCACCTAAGTCACAGTTCACGCGACCATCGTACTTGGCTACCGCTTCTCCATCGCCCCACATCCGTTGACGGAGCCTAACATCACAGCAGGAGGAGCACCGCACCGGTCAGCCTCGCGGAGCTCGGGCGGGCCTGCGCCGCTCACACCCGGGCGTAGTCCTGGATGTCCTGCTCGAACTCGGATACGAGCTCCGGAGTCAGGGTCCGGCGGGTCTGGCCGGCCGCGCGCAGGACGTCGCCTGTCGTCACCGCTTCCCCGCCGCGCTCGAACAGGACGCGCTCGAAGGCCGTTTGCGCGGTCCGGCGCGCGGCGAACTCGATGTCGGCCGGGGTGAACAGCCGCGATCCTTCCACGATGGCGGTCATGTCTAGCTCGTCATGCGGGATCGCGGCCAGGTAACGGTCCCAGATCGCCTCCCGCGCGGCCGGGTCGGGCGGCCCCACCGGGATCACGTAGTCGAACCTGCCGTGCCGCAGGAACGCGCCGTCCAGGGCACGGACCGAGTTGGTGGCGCAGATGAGCAGCCGGCTGTCCTGCTCCCTGAACGGCGGGATCAGCTTGAGCATCTCGTTAGTGACCCCCTGCGCGGCCGAGACAGTGCGCGGCTGCCGCGCCCCGGCGATCTCCTCCACCTCGTCGATGAACAGCACGACCTTGTCCAGCTCGGCGACCATCGCGAACGCCTCGCGCAGCGCGGAGGCCAGTCCGGCCGGCGACTCGCCGGCCAGCCGCGACGGGAACAGCTCCACGAACGGCCACCCCAGGCGCGACGCGGCGGCCCGCGCGAAGCTTGTCTTGCCCGTTCCCGGCGGCCCGAACAGCACCACCGCCCGCGGTGGCACCAGGCCCAGCCGCTCCGCCAGCTGCGGCTGCGCCAGCGGCAAGATGACCCGCCGCTCGATCAGCTCCTTCTCCCTGGCCATGCCGCCGAGCTCATCCCAGGCGCCAGCCCGCACCATCCGGCCGCCGAGCAGGCCCAGTACCCCGGCGCTGCCGGGGTCGACCGGCTCCAGCCGCTCGTACAAGATCATCCCCGCGCGCGCGGTGTACCCGGCGTGCTCCAGCGCCTCGGCCCCGATGTCGCCCGCGCCCGCCAGCAGGCACTGGATCCGGTGCACCCCGGCCGCCACCAGCCGCCGCTCGAGCTCGCCCAGCATCGCGCTGCCGATCCCGCGGCGCCGCCACGCGGCCGCCAGGCTGATCCGCATCACCCACGCCCGCTCGCCGCCCACCGCCGCGACCGCGACCCCCACCAGCTCCTCACCCACCACCGCGACCACGGCCGGCTCATGCGACCGGACGGCCGCGATCAGATCAGACAGGCCGAACGCCGCCGCCTCGCTGCTGGCCGCCGGGTTGTCCCATAGCCGGACGGCGGCATCCAGGTCGTCGGCATGGAAATCGCGAACCCGCCACGGTGCCATGGCATCAGTGTGCCACCGGCAACCGCGCGGCACCGCGTCCCAAATGACCGGTCCAGAGTCCCGGGGAACCTGCCAGCCTGAGCTCCCCCCGGTGCCGCGCGGGTCGTCGAGGTGGCCGCCGCTAACAAGCTTGAACGGGCAGTCGGAACGGGTGCGCGAGCCTCTGGAAGTTTCGGCCGGCCGCGATGAGTTTGCCGCCGTACGGCGGTCTACGTCAACGGGCCCGCTGGCTGGAGCAAGGACATGGGGTACGGCGCCGATCAGGCGGGGACGCCGCCGTTCTTCGTGGTCACTCACTCGCCGCGGCAAGACGTCCGGCTGGAGCGCGACCTGGGGATGCGCTTCACCTTCGTCAGCGACCTGTTCACCGCGATCGGCCAGGCGCGGTCCGCCGCGGCCGACGGCAACGTCGTGATCATGGGCGGCGGCGACATTATCGGCCAGGCGCTCGAACAGGGCCTCGTCGAGGAACTGCGGCTGCACCTCGCCCCGATGATCCTTGGCGGCGGCACGCCGCTGTTCAGGTCGGGGACGCGCCAGCTGTACCGGCAACGCGAGGTCCGCGGGTCACGGAACGCCGTGCACCTCACCTACGAGCGCGTGTAGACCGACACGCCGGGGTGCGACGCCGCTACAGTCGAGCACCGGAGCTCTTCGTCGCTATGACGAGTTCGGTGTCACCTGGCCAGTCCCAGAACAGGCCGTCTGGCGAGTACTCGCGCAGCAGGTGACGCAGGCTGGACTCGAAGTCATCCCGGCGGTTCCCGAACCACCGGGGCGCGGCGTACGACAGCGAGAAGTAGCTGGCCACGACGGTGTCGATGTCTGCGATCAGGTCGGGGCGCCCGGGCGCGTAGACGGTGCGCGAGCCGCCGAACCGGGTCTGCGAGAGGGTGTCCTCGAAGCGGGCCGGCTGGCCCTGGTTCCAGGTGGCGAGGTAACGGCGCGTGCCGTCGCCGAGGTAGTCGAGGATCAGCTCCCGCACCGCGGCGCGCGGAATCTCGGGGTGCCCGGGGCCGGCCGGCCGCGGACGGCCGTCGTCGGCATTGTGCGAGATCAGGATCAGCGCCCCGCCCGGCTCGAGCAGGTCGTAGACGGCCTCGGCAACCTCCAGCCGCCGAACCCGGTGAAACGACTGCCCGAAGGTGACCGCTCGCTGCGGGCCGAGGTCCAGCGCGGCGATGTCCTCCGCGACCCCCCGCAGCCAGCGCACGTTGGCCACTCCGGCCTGCTGGCAGCGCCGCTGGCCCGCCTGCAGCATGCCGGGCTCGGGATCAAGCGCCGTCACCTGGTCGAACAACCGGGCCAGGGGAAGCTCAAGGACGCCAGGCCCGCAGCCCACGTCGAGCAGCTGGCCGGTCCCGTCAAGCGACAGCTCCCGGGCCATCGTTTCCGCTAGCCGGGCGGAATACGGGGGACGCCCGACCGCGTAGTACTCGGCCGTCCCTTCGAACGCCCGGGGATCGAACGCCGATGGTGAAGGTGTTGTCATGCGCACCATCCTGAAGCAAAGCCTCACGCCGCGCAGGGTCCGACAGAGCTCACCGCCTGCCTGCGTTGCGGCAACGGGTGGACAATGGGCTGGTGATCGAGGTTAACCCGGAGAGTTTCGAGGAGCTGGTCGCCTCGGCGCTGGACGGGCTGCCGCAGGAGCTCGGGCGGCTGATGAGCAACGTCGCCGTCACGGTGGAGCACCGCGCGGGGCCGCCAGGCCTGCTCGGGCTCTACCAGGGCGTCCCGCTCACCAGCCGGACCACCGCGTACGCCGGGGTCCTGCCCGACCGGATCACCATCTACCGCCAGGCGATCTGCGCGACCTGCCAGTCCCGGCAGGAGGTCGCTGACCAGGTCCGCCAGACCGTCATCCACGAGATCGGGCACCACTTCGGCATCGACGACAACCGACTCAGGGAACTGGGCTGGTAACAACGCAGACCACAGGGGGCGGTATCTCGCTGGCCGTTCCGCGGCTCAGCTCCTAGACTGCCCGGCCATGGGCGCGGGTAATGGCTGACCCGGCGGAGGGCGTGGCGGCCGACGGCACGATCCGGACAGGCGCGCGCCGCGACCGGGTGCCTGCGGCCTTCGAGCCCGTCCTCGCGGACGCGGTCGCCTTCCTCGGCGACTCCGGGGCGTCGCTGTACGTCTACGGGTCGGCCGCCAACGGCACGGTACGTCCCGGCTCGTCAGACGTTGACCTGCTGTCGGTCGGCCTCCCGGCGGCGGCCGTCCTCGGGCAGCGCCTGTCTGCCCGGTACGCCGACCGGTGCCGGGGCGTGGAGGTCGCCGCGGCTACGGCGGCGGACCTGGCCGGTGACACCGATGAGGCGTACGGCTACCGGGTTTTCCTCCGCCACTACTGCGTTCACCTCGCAGGCCCGGACCCGGCCGCCGCACTGCCGGCGTTCCCCGCTGACGCGCGGGCTGCCCGCGGTTTCAACGGTGACCTCGGCCGGCATCACCGGCGATGGCGGCAGGCGCTGGACGCGGGGAGCGTGGCCGCGGACGAGCTCGGCGTCCGGGTAGCCCGCAAGTCCCTCCTGGCCGTTGCCGGACTGGTCAGCGTGCACGACCAAACCTGGACGACAGACCGCCGGTGCGCTGCCCGGCGCTGGAGTGAACTTGACCCCAGCCTCTCCGCCTCGCTCAACCGGCTCCTGCGGTGGACCGCGGGAGAGCGCCGCCCCGCAGCTGGGGAAGTCGGGAGCGCACTCGCCGACGACGGCATCGTCTCCATGATCGCAGAACGGTTCGACCGCCTGATCGGGCTCTGGGCAGACGACCCAGCCGGCCAGTAGCCCGAGCCGGCGAGCTGGGCGGGTCGTGGTGGGATGAGACGAGCCGCTCAACGTGCTGCACGGCAGCGTTACGCCGGGCCGGTTCGCTTATTTCCGTGACGTGCTCGCCCGGCATTTCGATGCGGGGGCCTGCGCATCGACTACCGGGCCGGGTCCGGCGAGGAACCGCCCGTGCCGGACGCCGCTTTCAGCGTGGCCTGCTGCTGAGACGTGCTCGAGCACGTACCTGGGACATGTTCATCACGCCCGCCGAGCTGCCCGCCATCCTGGAACGCCACCGGCTTGCCCCCGGCGAGACGACCGGAAGCTCAGCCGGCGACTGGACATCGGGCAGGTCAACAGCACCGCCGTCTCCTACATGGGGTTCGCCACCCGACTGTAGCGGCCTACAGCGACCCGATCGAGGCCCGGTGCCGGCGGATCAGCCCGGCGGTAAAGGTGAGGGTCTGGCGAGACAACGGCAGCGCGGCACGGTAGAAATGCATGTGGAAGCCCCCATTGTTATCGCCACTCTGGTGCAATTATGTGAATATAACCAGACTGGAAATGACTCACGCAACCCCGTGAAAAGCAGGGTTATTAGTGCACTACCTTCGCTCGATCAATTAGCTCATCCGGCTGGACAACTTTATGCGTGACCAAATTCCGGATGAGCTGGGTCATCCCGTATCAAAAGTACCAGGCGGCCTCCACGTAGCCGCGGCGTCACGTAAAGTCCGGCAGGGTGGCGGCCGCCCCACACCCGTCGGCGGAAACGACATGAGGGGCATTGCGGCCGCCCGCGATCGCCGCAGTGGGCCGGTGCGCGAAACCGTCTAATCCTGGCTGAAAAACGCCTCTGGTCAAGCTGCAAAGAAAATTCTCAGACAGAAGACAACCTTTTGCATGGTGGGCCGTCTTATAACCGTGAGTCGAATTGAAGCCGACAAGATTGGGACGGTCACGATTATGAAACAGAAGTTTTTCCGGATTTGCATGGTTCTCAGCACAGGGGGTGCGATAGCGGCAGCCGCGCTATCGGGAACCCAGGCCGCGTCGGCCGCTACCCCGCACGCCCCGTCCTGGCACCCCGTGCTGTCTGTGAGGGGCGGCGGGGTGACCGAGGCGGTCGTCGCCACCGGCAAGACAACCGGGTGGGCCTTCGTGAGCAACGGCGCCGCCTACCAGCGCATGGGCGCCACCGCATGGAAGAAGGTCGCGTTCCCCGGCACCAACGGCTACGTGAACGCCGCCGCGGCTTCCTCGCCGTCCAACGTGTGGGCCGCCTTCCGGTCGTCGACGGGAGCGGGTCGCAGGTTGACCGCTGGAACGGCAGGCAGTGGTCCACGGTGAAGTCTTTCCCCGGCTCGGTCACCAGCTTGTCGGTGCTCGGGCCGAACGACGTGTGGGCGTTCGGCGGGGCGGACCTCCGGCGAGGGCGTGTTCCACTTCAACGGGCGCAGCTGGGCGGAGGTCTCCTCGACCCTGTCGGGTGGCTCGGCCACCAGCGACCGGGACGTCTGGGCCTACAGCGGCACGCAGCTCGCGCACTACGACGGCAGTAAGTGGACAAAGGCCAGCGTCGCCGGACTGTTCCCGGCCAGCACCGGCGGGCGCGTTGCCCCGACCCTGACCGGTGTCCTGGCACTCGCACCGGACAACATCTTCGCGACCGGCGTGGGCTGGGCCGGGGTGGGCGGCGGCACCGCGGTGGTGCTGCACTTCAACGGTCACCGCTGGAGCCTGGCGGCGGCCGGCCCGGCCTTCATCATCGGCACGAGCACGCTCGCCTCCGACGGCAACGGCGGCTTGTGGATGACTTCCGACACCCACGAGAACCACGAGGTGCTGCTGCACTACTCGGCCGGCCGGCTCGTCACCGCCGACGAGCCGTTCAGGTCGGTGGCCAGCATCCCCGGCACGGCCGAGGCGCTGGGCGGCAACGCAAGCCCGGTCGCTACCGCGCCGACGGTCTACCAGCACTCCTAACCGGTCACCGCGGGACGGGCCACGCGCACACCGCGCGGCCCGCCCCGCGGCATCGACGTCTTCAAGTTAGCCCACAGCAACCTCGACGACCAGCACCGCACCAGCGTCGCCGAGGTGCTCGAGGACATAGCCGCGCACGTCATCGCGGACGCCGTCAGCATCCCACCCGACCCGGGTCATCAGCTCATCAAATATCCCCGGCCGCCGGCCAGGGTTTACGCTAGGGCCAGCGGCCACCAGAAGGTCGCCATGAGTCGTCACCAACCGCGATGATCAGCCGGTGGCCGCCCCGTCTCCAGCACCGACACCCCCAAGGTCACGGCTGAAGTAGCAGGAGGACACCGTGCGACGAGGCGAGGTCTGGTGGGCCGAGTTCGATGAGCGACGGCCGGTCGTGCTGCTGTCCGGAGAAGACCCGTCCGGGTTCCGGGCGATGCAGGTGGTCGCCCCGGCGGATACCGACATCTCCGGGCTGGGAGTCGAAGTCGCGGTCGGCGCCAGGGAGGGACTGCCCTTCGACGGCGTGCTGCGGTTCGTGTTCCCGTTGCCGGGCTTTACCCCGTGTACCTGGCTGACCACATTGAACCGGGAAGACCTGATCGAGCGGGCAGGCGCGGTGTCCACCGCCAAGCTCAGCGAGATCGACGACGCCCTGCGCGCCAGCGAGCAAAGGGCGCAGTGGACCCCGGCCGCGGTGGCCAGGCTCAGCGAGATCAAGGACTCCATCCGCCGGCGGACTCAGGCAGACGGTACGCATCATCGCCGCTGAGGCGATCAGCGCCGGCCGCAAGCCACGCGGGCCCGGTCCGCGAATGAGGCTTTTTCGTTATATTCTGCGGTAAGTGAGCGTGCCTGCGAATGAGTTAGTGGGGCGTGGACACTGATGCTGCGGCATTCGCCGAGTTCTACTCCAGCGCCAGGGATGATTGCCTGCGCGTCGTGCTGGCGACCGTCAGGGACCGGCCGGCCGCCGAAGACCTGGTCGCCGAGGCCTTCGCGCGGGCATGGGCGTCCTGGCGCAAGGTAAGCAGGCATCCCGCGCCTCGGGCATGGGTGGTGCGCACCGCGCTGAACGCCCATCGGTCATGGTGGCGGCGCCGTCAACGGGAAGTGACGGTCGCCGACGTCGAGGCACCGGCTGCCGAAGCGACCGCCGGTGGTGACCCCTCGCTGATGGCGGCGGTGCTCCGGCTCGCCGCTGCGGCAGCGCCAGGTCATCAGCTGCCCGTGGCGAGGGCGCCGGCGTACCGCGCGACCAGGTCCCCGGCCTCGCCGGGGGAACTGAAGTGCAGCAGGGAGCCGAGGAGCAGGCCGGTCGGGCGGGCCAGGTCGACGGTCCCGGCGATCCCGTCGAGGATCAGGTCTGGCTCGCGGTGCTCGGCTGCGTCGGCAGCCCGCAGCCGAGGTCGATGAACTGGCCGATCCCCTGGGCGGCCATCCAGCCGACCACCCGCGACAGGAACTGCCGGTTCTCCCGCGCCATGACCGGGATCAGCGGGTTGTAGGCGAGCGACCTCTCCGCCAGTTCGCGGTCAGCGACGTAGTTGTCCGTGCCGCCGAGGACGTAGTCGTAGACGCGGGCGATGCTGGGGACCGACGGGTCGAACTGCGGCACGGCTCAAGTCATAACCGGTTCCTTTTACGGCATTTCCACCAGGCTATCAGCCGGGACGAATCCAGTTATGAACAATTAACGTCTCCGGCTTGACCGAGTGCGGGCGGCCTGACGTCGCGCCTCGTCAGGGGCTTGCTATTGTCTCCATCGAATGGCGGCAGCCGAAAAAGGCTGGACATTATGCTTGGATAAGGGGGCAATTAACCATGCGCTCATTCGGCGAACTCCCGGATCCGTTGCCGGGCACGGCGGGCCCGGCGGACTGCGCGGATCCGGTGACCGCGCTGCGCACCATGTTCGTGGACATGGTGCAGGCGGGCCGTATCGCACGCGGCCAGGAGCCGGCCCAGCGCCCGGTCTTCCTCAAGCCCCATGGCGTCGCCCACGCCCGCTTCGAGGTACGCCCTGACCTGCCCGAGGAGTTGCGCGTCGGCCTGTTCCGTGGCAGCCGCTACGACGCCTGGGTACGGTTCTCCAGCGACACGCTGCCGACGCGGCCGGACCTGAAGTCGACCTGTGGGATCGGTATCAAGCTGTTCGGCGTGCCGGGCGAGAAACTGCTCGACCCCGAGCGCGACGCGACCACGCATGACCTCCTGCTGCAGAACTTCGACGTGTTCTTCGTGGACACCGCGACCGACATGTGCGAGTTCACCCGGGCTGGCGTCGTCAACCATGACTACGACGCCTACCTGGCGGAGCACCCGCGCACGAAACAGCTGCTGGACGACATGGCGCAGTACGTGCCGAGCGTGCTCGAGGCGACCTACTGGAGCGGGCTGCCCTACCGCTTCGGAGCCAGCCAGTACGTGAAGTACAAGCTCGCGCCGGTAGCCAGCTCCGCCCCGCAGACGGGCGGCCGGAACCCCGACGACCCGTCCTACCTGCACGCCGAGCTGCGCGAGCGGCTGCTGGCGGGGGAAGCGGCGCTGGAGTTCTCGGTGCAGCTGCGCACCGACGCCGACGCGATGCCGCTTGACCGCGCCACCGTGCGCTGGAGCGAGGAGCTGAGCCTGCCGGTGCCAGTGGCCACGCTGACGTTCCCCCGGCAGGACATCGACGCGCGCAGCCAGGCGGCCTACGGGGAGAACCTGGCCTACAACCCCTGGCACGCGCTGGCCGAGCACGAGCCGGCTGGCAGCATTGCCGAGGCGCGCAGGACGGTCTACCAGGCGAGCGCGGAGCTGCGGCGCAACACCAACGGCGTGCCGGTGGGCGAGCCGGACCGGCCGCGCCCGCTCGCCAGCGCACCGGTGGCGGTCGACACCACCATCGTGCGCGCGGCCATCCACCCCGCGATCGGCGTCGCTCGCATTGGCAACAGCGAGAGCGAGTTCTTCCTGGCACCGGAGGTGACCGAGCCAGAGCCCGGGGCGGCTGGCAGCTTCAAGGATGCGAGTGGCGCCATGAAGCGGCAAGCCGCCCGGTTCCGCGTGTACGGGTACAACGCGGCCGGTGCGGTGGTGACCGAGCTCACCAGTGACTCGGCCAACATCGCGTGGACGGTTCACCTGGCGAACACCAAGGCAGCCTGGTACCAGTTCCAGGTCGCCCTTGACATTCCCGAGGCCGCCGACCTCAGCGGCGCGGAGCCGTCACTGCTGCGCAACGCGACGGTGGCCGACCGCTCGGTGCTGACCATCGATCCTGGTCCGCGCTGCGTGCGGGGGGCGAACAAGAACGGCGCGGGCTACGCCTTCGACACCGGTGAGTTCTACGGCACCAAGGTCTACCTCGGAGAGCTGCAGACCGACGAGTCGGGGCGGCTGATCGTGCTCGGCGGGCGCGGCGTGTCGGCGTCCTACACCGGCGCGCCGCCGACGACGTTCGCGAACAACGACGGCTGGCATGACGACACCGCCGACGGGCCGGTCACGGCCAAGGTCTCGATCAACGGCCAGGAGATCCCGGTGGAGCCCGCCTGGGTGGTGGTGGCGCCGCCGGACTACGCGCCCGCGGTGAAGAGCGTTCGCACGATGCACGACCTGCTGTTCGACGCCTACGTGCAGGCTGGCTCGCTGCCCTACCCCGAGCAGGTCTCCTTCAGCGGTGACGTGCTGCCGATCCTCACCCGGCTGTGCGGCCTCGAGTGGGTGAACCACGGGTTCGCGGCCGCCTACGGATGGTTCGGGCGGCAGCGCTGGATCGACCCTGACCTGCTGAAGCAGCTGTCCAGTGACGCGCCGGAGTACGACGAGCTGCGCCGGCAGGTCTGGACGGCGTGCCGGGACTGGGTCCGCGACGGTGAGTCGCCGGTGCCGTGGCCGTGGGTCTACGGCGACTCGATGAGCCTGCCGCCGGTCTCCGCGCGTCAGCACGTCACGCTCTCCCCGACGCAGTACCGCCTGCTTGAGCGGTGGGCCAACGGGGACTTCCTGGCCGACTACGATCCGGCCGCGACTCCGCCGCGCATCCTCGACCAGGTGCCGCTGAGCGGTCAGCCGGCCATGCTCGACCGCGCCGCGCTGGAGTTCTGCCTGGCCGATGCCTTCCACCCGGGCTGCGAGATGACCTGGCCGATGCGTCACCCGACGCTGTACATGAGCCCGTTCCGCATCAGGCACCGTCCCGCGGGCGAGCCCAGCCCGGCGTATGGGAGCCAGCTCACCCCGGACATCGCCACCAGCATCGGCGGGCCGCTCTACGCCCAGGGCCCGGGCGACCTGACCCGGTGGATGGCGGTTCCGTGGCAGACCGACACCGCGAGCTGCCGTTCCGGCTACACGTTGCACTTCGGGCCGGTCTACGACCCCTACCTGCCCACCTTCTGGCCCGCCCGGGTGCCCAACCACGTGCTCACCGAGGCCGACTACCAGGTCGTGGTCGATCCCAGCCGGTCGCCCGACGAGCGGCGCGCGGCCTTCGAGCGCCGGGCGGTGTGGCTGCGCTTCCTCGGCGGCCCCGGTTACCAGCAGCAGCTCGAGACGATGATCTCCAGCTTCGGCAAACTGGGCGTGGTCGAGGCGCGTTCCGGCCCGTCGGCCGGGGACGGGTTCCCCGCCACCCTCATGGTCGAGAGCGAGGTCGGCTTCCCGGCCGAGGGAGTCCCGGTCGCCCGCAACCTGGTGACGCTGCACATTCCCGACGGCGTACCCGGGCCGGTGGTGGAAGCGCGGGTCGGCGCCATCGCCAGCGTGGCGCCGATGGCGGGAGAGGATGTCGCGGTCGGGTCAATCGACAAGGTGCAGCGGTTCCGGCGCCATCGGTGACCGAATACGACGTGCTCGTGGCCGGCGGGGGCCGGCCGGGTGCGCGGCCGCACTCGCGGTGCGCGCCGCCGGCCGGTCGGTCGCCCTGCTGGCCGGCGGCCCGCCGCGGGTCGCGGTCGGTGAGTCGCTGCCGCCCGCGGCCCGGCCGCTGCTGCGCGACCTGGGGGTCTGGGACGCGTTGGTGGCCGAGCGGCACCCGCGCTCGCCGGGCAACCGGTCGGCCTGGGGCACGGGCACCGTGGCCGAGCACGACTTCCTGCGCGACCCGAACGGGCTCGGCTGGCACCTCGACCGCGCCCGGTTCGACGCGTTCCTGCGCCGCTGCGCGGCGGCGGCGGGCGCTGACGTGCGGCAGGCAACGGTCACCGCGGCGGCCGTCACCCCGCCGGGCCGCGCCCCGGGCGGCGTCGCGCTCACGCTGCGTGGCGGCGGCGCCTGCTACGGGCGGCTGGTGGTGGACGCGACCGGCCGGGCCGCGGCCGTGGCCGGGCGGCTGGGCGCGCGCCGCCGCCACGATGACGCGCTGGTCGCGCTGGTCATGCCGTACGCCGCGGCCGACGGCGACGTTGACGCCCGCACCCTGGTGGAGGCCGGGCCGGACGGCTGGTGGTACTCGACGCTGGCGGGCCCGGGGCGGCGGACCGTCGCGTTCCTGGCCGACGCCGACGCCAGCCGGGCGGGCCCACCGGACCCGGTCACGGCGACCACCCACCTGGCCGCACTGCTGGACGGCGCCCGCGCGGAGGCGCCGCCGCGCCGCGCGCCCGCCAACGGCGCCGTGCTCTGGCCGCTGGCCGGCCCCGGCTGGCTGGCGGCGGGTGACGCCGCGCTTTCCTTCGACCCGCTGTCCGCCCAGGGAATGCTCACCGCGCTGTTCACCGGCCTGCTGGCCGGGCGGGCGACGGCCGCGGCGCTGGACGGGGATGACGGGGCGCTGGCCGGGTACGCGGCGCGGCTGACGGCGGTCCGCACGGCCTATGAGCGCAACCACCGTGCGTACTACGCCCTCGAGCGGCGCTGGCCTGACCAGCCGTTCTGGCAACGCCGCCACGCGCTGGCCGCCGCGCCCGCCGCAGTGGGCGCGGCGGGCACAGCGGGGCCGGTGATCAGCCGCTCGGGGCCAGGCTCCGCAGCCTGCTGAGGGCGGGCCCGACCATGGACACCCCGAGCGCGTTGGCGTAGGCGGCGGCGGCCTGGTCGGTCCACAGGCCACTGGTCGCGAGTTCCTCGGCGGCGGCGGCCCGGCCCAGCCGGCGGGCGTCGAAGCGGATCTCGCCAACCGCGGCCCCGGCCGCGTCGAGCAGCACGGCGGAGTGGAACATCTGGGCCGAGTCACCGACCGCGCTCGGCGCGTGCGCGCTCACCGAGGGAATGAGCGAGCCGTAGATGCTGGCGGCGAAGGCGAGGTCGACGGCGCGGTCCTCGGAGTCCAGGTCGACATGCACCAGCTGGTCGAAGTAGTGGTGGAAGCGGGTGTTGGCCCGGCCCCGCCGGTCCCACATGCGGGTGGTCTCGGCGCTGGCCCGCCCGCTCACGGTGATGTCGAGCTGGACGGTCGAGTCCGCCGGGAGCGGGTTGTCCGGGGTCAGCGCCAGGTCGAACACGGTCACCGCGAGGACGTCACCGCCGAGCAGGGTGCTGGACCGCCAGCCAAGCGACATGACCGAGGACAGCCACTGGCCCAGCGCGGACAGCAGCCCGTCGAACAGGCTCGCGACCACCGCGCCGGTCTCCGGGCCGGCGCTGGCGAGACCGGAGTAGAGCCGGTCGATGCGCGCGTCGAGTGAGCCCGGGGGCGGGGGCGCGCCGAAGGACGGCGTGTCCGCGAGGGCCTCGTACATCGCGCCCTGGAACAACCCGGGGCCGAACGCCTGGACCGCGTCCGCGACCCAGGCCGGCCAGCCCGGGCTCGACGGCGCCAGCGGCCCGCCGGACGCCAGCAGGCCCTCCATCAGGGCGACGATGGTAACCGCGGCCGGGCCGGCCTGGGCGATGACCGGGTACTCGGGTGCCACCAGGTAGAACGACTGGCCATCGCCAGCCAGAACTCCTGGCGGCCGCCGTCGCCCGGCTCCAGGTGCACGTCGTACAGGTAGCCGTCGTCCGGGCCGGGCGGGACCTCGGCCACCGTGGTCACGGTCACCGGCGCCACTGGGGCCGGCTGGCCGGGCGCGCGGGACAGCAGCTGGCTGCCCGCCGCCAGGGCGGCGATGCCGTCCTCGGACAGGGTGGGGACGCTCAGCGCGAGCGCCTGGGGGGAAATGGCAGACAGCACCGGGTCCGCGGCGCCCGGGTCAGGCGGGGCCCCGTTGAAGAAGGGGTGCGTGGCCGTGAACACCGGGCCGCCCCCGTTCACCTGATACACGGCGCGCGCGCCGCGGGACGGCTGCCCGACGTAGGCGACGGTGCCGGTGCCTGCCCGGGTCAGCACGGTGTCGCCGCGGCGCAGCTGCCGCAGCGGGACCGGCTGGCCCGACCCGTTGAGTACCTGGGTGTCGCCGGTGAAGCAGGACCCGCCGGCCGCCCGCCGGTACCGGTTGCCGGGCTGGCTGTTGGCGGTGAACTCGAAACAGTTCCCGTTGGGCATCCGCGCGGGCCCGCCCGCGCCGTACGTCGGCAGGTAGGTGGCCGCGGTAACCGCCTGCGCGCAGGCCCCGCGGATGTCGTCGACGTCGACGTTCGGCTTGGCCTGCAGCTCCTCGGCGTAGCTGAGCCAGCGGCCCGGCCCGACCTCGCCTGGCACCGGCAGCCCGGCCGCGCTGAGCTGGCGGATCAGCTCGTCGACCTCGGCCGTGCTGGCGCCCAGGGCGAGGTACTTGGCGTACTGGTTGAACATCTCCCAGGCGGGGCTGGTCCACATCCCGGCCTGGTACCAGAGCTGGCGGGTCAGCACGTTGGCCAGCAGGGAGTCGTGAAACTGCTGCCTGGCGGCTGCCCGGTTATCAAGCTGGCGGAGCAGCGCGGCCAGCGGCTCGTAGCTGACGGCGAGGACCATCGAGTAGGCGAGCGCCGAACGGGCTCGCAGCGCACCGTTCCGCTCGGCCACGGCGGCCCTGATCTGATCGGCCAGCATCTGGCCGCGGATGTCGCTGGCCAGCTCCTGGATCGCCTGGCAGAGCACGGCCACCGAGAAGTCACGCCAGCAGTTGTCGTCCAGCCCGGTGCCCGGCAGGCGAAGTCGAGCAGCGGGTCGGCCTGCCAGTTGGGGAAGAAGACGCCCCGGAAGGCGGGGCCGGTGCCGAACACCTGGGAGTAGTTCCCCGGCAGGGCGCTTTGCAGCTTGTTCACGTAGAGGTCGTGCAGCCTGCGGCCCGCGCTGTAGTCGGGCATCAGGTTGACCATCGCCTCGATCAGCGGGCTGGGCGCCGCGGCCGAGCCGGCCGACGCCGCGAGCGGGAGCGCGGGGCGGGAAATGTCAATGAGCATCGGGGTGCCTTTCCTGCATGGGTCTACCGGGCGGGGCGCGCGGGCCGGGCCCGCCAGCGTGGCGGGCCCGGCCCAGTCGGCGGCGGTCAGGTTAGGTCAGGCCAGGTCAGGCACGAGCGAACTGCTGGGCGACCATCGGTCCGTTGACGAACTCGGTGATCGGGTCCGGCGGCGGCTGCGGCGGGTCGATCAGGTTCCAGATGAACTGGACCAGCACGACGACGATGCCCACGGCGGCCACGGCCAGGCCAACCGGCCCGGCCCAGGCGAAGCTCATCAGCTCCAGGCCGATCAGCACCAGCGACGCGAGCGCGATGAAGGTACTGATGGACTCGAAGATGATGTTGCGGACGTCGCCCGACTTGATTGCCTGGTAGAGCGTGAACGCCGACAGCACCAGGCCGACCACGGCCATCGCGGGCCCGATGCGCCGGGCCATGAACTCGGCCGAGTTCTCGCCGAAGATGGCCACGAAGGCTTTCCCGGTCTTCCCGACCGGGACGGCCTTCCCGCCTGCCGAGAACCAGGTGGCGATGTCGCCCGCGAACGTGGCGAACGCGCTGTTGCTGCGGGCAGCGAGGCCATTCAGGTAGCGCCCCACTCCGATCGACATCAGCTTCTCGACGCCCTTGACCAGGACCGCGAGGCTGAGCATGCCGAGGTTGATCTCTTGCAGGACGGTCTTAGGCGTCTGCGGGGTCTTGGCGTTCTCGCTGATGGTGTAGATGAGGTAGCCGGCCGAGGCGCCGTCGAACAGCACGCTCAGCACCCCGCCGATCTTGCCCTTGCCGCTCAGCGAGCTCCACGCCTCGTACTGGGCGCCACTGAGCTCCAGGCCAATCAGGTGCTGCGCCTCCGGGTCGAGGGCGAGGCGCTGCAGGCTGCCCTTGAGCTGGTAGGCGGTCAGCGCGTTGGCGATGGCGTCGACCAGCAGCACGATCTGGTCGGCGGTGCTGACCAGCTGGGCGACCAGCTTCTGGTTCTCCTCGGCCGCCTTCCGCTGGAGCTCGTCCATGACGCTCGGGTCGACCTTGCCGGAGATCGCGTTCTCGATCAGCGCCTGCAGGAACGGCTTGAGGTCGTCGGACCACTGGGACCTGGTGTAGTTCACGCCGACCAGGGCGGTGTAGGCGACCGACATGAAGCGCTGGCCGTAGTCCTTGTCCGGGGCGAGCACCTGGAGCTTGACGTACCACTCGTACATGCGCGCCTTGACGTTGTTGAACTCCTTGCTGGCGACCTGGATCTGCCAGGTCAGCAGGTTGGCGCTGTCGGTCAGCCAGCCGAAGTAGCCCTCCGCCCACTTCTCCGGGTTGTCGTCCAGGTAGGGCCGCATCTGGCTGACGCCGTCCCGGTACCCCTGGATGTACAGGTCGTTGCTGACCGCCTGGTCGCTGACGCCGGCCGCCTGGGTCTTGCCCATGCCCTCCCAGGCGGTCTTCATCGCGTCCGCGTTGACCCGCTTGATCAGGTCCTTGTAGGTCGGGCTGGTGCCGAACTGGTCGTAGAGCATCTGCCCGGTGCCGAGCACCGACTTGTCCTTGAAGAACTGCGCGTTGGCGTCGTACACCTTCTTGACCCCGGTCGGCAGCGAGTACGCGTGCCCGTCGATTCCGTCGATCCACCGCTGGTCCAGCCCGTTGAGCAGGCACTTGTTGAAGTAGTTACCGCAGGTGGTCTGGGCGAAGTCGACCGTGATCTCCTTTCCCTTGGAGTCCGTGACGACCTGCAGGGAAGAGATGTTGTGCAGGTCCTGGAAGGACATCGACGCGGTGGGCGCGGCCGCCGCCAGCAGTGAGTTCTCGCTCTGGTGGGCCGCCCGGAACGCCGCCGCCCGCGCCGCCGCGAGCTCGGGTGCGGTATGTCCAAGCCAGTCGTACACCGTCCGGGCGTCGTCATCGTCGGTGTAAACGCCGGTGAAGGTGCGGCTGCCGGACTGGAGAACGATCGTGAAGGTGTCCTCACGGAACGGCGACTCCATCGACGGGACCATCTCCAGGGTCGTTTCCCCCCGTTTCCGGTCGACCTTGGTCACCCGCACCCGGCTGCTGACGTCGGCGGTGCCGAGCAGGTAGGTGATCTCCAGCGCGCCGTCGTGCCAGCCGGACTTGATGGTAAAGGGATCCCAGGCCGTGAACGGCGCGTGCTCGTCCGCCTGGGGCCGCCGCCTGGTCTGGTAGACCTGCTCGACCTCGACCCCGCGGATCGCCTGCGGGTGCGCGCCCCCGGCCGACATCGTGCCCACGAACGCCGTGCCGCAGTCGGTAAGGTTGAGCCGCGCCTGGAACGTCGGGTCGTCGCACTTGCCCCGCAGCAGCAGCGAGTGGTTCGCGCCCTGGTAATCGATGGTGTGCAGGTGGGTGCCGTCATAGGTGACCGCGTCGTCGAGCACCGCGACCTGGCCGCCCGGCACCCACTGGTCGCCGTCGTAGACCTCAAGGTCGTAGATGTGCCCGTGCGCGGCCCGGCAGTCGTGCAAATCATAACTAATCGGACGGGAAAGCGTCATGCGTAGCCCCCATGCCCCTCGTATGACGGAGTGTGTGAATCGCCTATTACCCTAAGGCTCCCTATCGATTCCCGCGCAGGCGAACCTCAAAACGGGAGGCGAACGGGCCGATCCACACCGGCAAAGGAACGGCAGATACCTGGCGAAATACTTACTGAATAGGCTTGTAAAAAGCATATTCCGGATGGGTGAGCTTGAGCCAGGAACGCATGTTTCCACTGGCCCTAGCCTCACGGTGGCGACCCCTGGGCCGCTGCCGTGCGGTCAGGTGGCCCCTTCGAGCCCGGGCCGAGGAGCGCTTTATTTCGACCTTCCGGAGCCAGCAATTCCTAGCGCCGCGAAGAACCGGCATTTACCGAACGAATGGCGCTTTCTGCCCGGGGCGAACGTCAGCTGACCACAGGGAAGGCCCGGGCCTCGCCAATCTAACGGCGAGGCCCGGGCCGGCAGGGTGGTTACATTCCCGGTGGTGTTGAAGGTCGCCGCGACCGCCACGCCGTTACCATGCAGGGTGACCGTGACCGGGTCGGTCAGCCCGTCGTTCTGGCGGCCGAGGTTGGAGAAGGACATGCTGAGCCGGTTGGCCAGGAAGGTGAACAGGTTGTCGCCGGTCCCCGGCACCGGCGACTGGCCGGTGGCCAGCAGCCCCTGGTTGGCCTGCAGGAACGCGGTCTGGATGTTGAGCATGTTCTGGCCGTACGTGGCCGGGCTGCTGGTCTTGTTGCTGGCCGCGCTGACCGGCGGCTGGCCGACCTGGCCGCGGTACAGGTTGGTCTTGGCCAGCTCGGTGTTGCCCTGGGCGTCCAGCCCCATCTCGTCGTTCTCCGGGACCAGCGCCACGATGGCCGGGGAGTTCTTCGCGGCCGAGAGCTCATCAAGGGCCTGCGAGGTCCCCGGCTGGTTGTTGTTGCCCAGGTCCGGGGCAGTGAACGGGGTACAGCCGAAGATCGGGTCAAGGAAAGCGTCGATCAGGGCGTTGTCACTGCCGTTGCTCAGCGTGGTGGCGCCGGCCATGTTGCCCGCGTTGGCCGTGGTGTTCTGGGCGGTCCGCGCAAGCTGACATCGACGCCGAGGTCCAGCTGTGTGTACCGGCACACCGGCTGCTGGCCCCGGTTGCCGAGCTCGCTGCGCTCTTCAGCGACGAGCCGCCTATGAGCGCAGCGGAGCGGGCTACGACCGCGGCCACGCACCTTATGCGCAAAGCACCTGAATGGGCTTATTCCCACTCTGGGCGGGTAACCGGAAGCCGTTCAGCGGAGACGCCGGAGACGCTCCTCGATATAGTCCCAGACTGTAGAGAAGTTCGCTACGACGAATGGGTGCAGGTCCGGCCTGCGGTTCTTCACGAAGGTACCGAATGCTGATTCGCTAATGGACCGTATCATCCCCGACTCCATCATTTCGCTGAGCCATGTAAGCAGCGCGCGTGGCAAGTTGTTTGGCATCTTATCTCCTTGCGTGTCTTTCTGTTTAGCCAGAATCGTTTACTGGCCACTGAACAAGCGCCCGAGCAGGCCGCCCGAGTGTTCCGCCGCTTCTTGGCCCGGTCGGATGGTAGGAAGTCCTTGTAGCTGAAGTTCTTGAGTCCCCCGTAGATCCACTGCCTGTCTTCCGGGCATGACCTGAGGATGGTGGAGAAGAGTTTCTCCAACTGGTAGCCGCGGTGGGCTGAGTAGCTGACTACCGGCAGGGACCGGCCGACCTCGGCGCGGATTTTCTCTACCCGGTCGGCTTCGATGGCGCGCATGTTCTTTTCCTGCCGGGAGGAGGGGATGTTGTACTTCTCCACCCAGTCGAGCGGCTCAACCAGGTCGGCCTGGCTGATCGCCAGCACGACGCGGTCGTGGAAGCGGCTCAGCTGGCGCAGGTACATCTGGTCCAGCGCGACCGCCCGGTTCCGCGCCGACATGACCCAGAGCACCACGTCGCAGCGGTCCAGGTTCTCCTCGTACATCCGCAGGTACTCGGGATCGCGCGCTAGGTCCTCGCCGAGGCCTGGCGCGTCGATCACGGTGAGCGCCACCGGCCGCTTGGCGCCCCCGGTGGCGGAGAACTCGACGTCCAGCGGAACGTCACGGAATTCCTGGGTGCACGCAACGGTGTCGCTCGTCGGCAGCTCGGTACGGAACAGCGCGTTGACTGTGGACGATTTGCCGACACCGGAAACTCCGACCAGCCCGAATGCCGGCGGCCTCTCGGCGAGCGCCTGCTTCAGGAGCTCCCCGAGTTCTCCAAGCTTTTCCGAGTCTGCTGGTTCTTGCGTGGCACTCAATTTCCCGCCCCCTTGTCAGCAGCCTCCTCAGGCAGCCCCGCTAGCTGGCCGGTACCCGGCCCGCTTCCCTCGTCTACGGGCACCTCCGCAGCGTTTCGGTCTCTGGTGGCCGGCAGGTGGCCGGGCAGCGCGATGCCGGTAAGGGCGGTGAGTCGCTGCCTGGTCGGGTCGCTCAGCACCGCCAAGGCACCCGTCCCGATGCTGAGCACTACCGCCTGCAGCGCTTCGCGCACCTGCCTGGTATCGGTGGCGCGGTTATCCGCCGCGATGCAGAGCAGGTCCAGCCGCGCGCTGAGGCCTTCGCGGGAGGCCGCCGTGAGGTTTCCCCACAGGCAGTCGATCTGCTTCTTAAGTTCGCCTATCGCCTCGACATCAACGTCGACGCGGGACGCCGTTGATGTCTGTGCTATTCCGGGTACCTGTTCCGCCAATTGTTTGATGGCGGAGGCACCATCGGGAGCGTTCTGGCGCTGCACGTCGCATCCCTTTCAGTCGTTCTCGGTACTCAGAATGTAGAAGCCGGTTCTGGGACTGGATAGCTGTTGCCCGTCTCGACTCAGACGACCAGGGAATTCGGGTGTCATAAGGATGTTTGCCGGGCGGAATCGCGGCGTATGCTCATTTCCGTGAGCATGCCGGATTCCGGGGGTCATCCCGTGCCTTCACGTCCCGGCCTGCGGTCGCAGCGCGAGGCCGCGGGCCTGAGCCTGCGGGCCCTTGCCGTGCGCAGCGGCTTCAGCGCCTCCTACCTGAGCCGCGTCGAAACCGGGCGACGGCCGGTGACCGCGGCCGTAGCCAGGCTTTACGCCTCGCTCGGCCCGGCGAAGGCAGGGCCGAGCGCCAGACGCGCCCCCTCGCGAGTCCTGCCGCAGCCGGAGTCCGCGACGGGCTTTGCCGTCGCCTGGTTCGGGTCGGAGGTACGGCGCCTGCGGATAGCAGCGGGGAAGTCGCTGGGTGGGCTCGGGACCGAGGTCTACCTGTCACGCTCCCAGCTGGGAAAGATCGAGCAGGGCAACGCCCGCGGCAGTTACCAGCTCGCACTGTCCCTGGACACGGCCCTCGGCGCGCACGGCCAGCTCACCCGGCTGTTCCTGGAGGAATGCGCGCGCGTCGGCCCGGTCGCGCCGGACACCGACATTCTCGCCCGCGGCGACCCGGCGCCGCCCGGCGCGCGCGGCCTGGACCGGGACGACGGCGCCGCGGCGGCCACCGTTCGCCTGCAGGCGCTGCGGGTCCGCAGCCACCAGGCGGGACCGCACTCGATCCTGCACGATCTCGGTGATGACATCGCGGGCCTGTATAGCCTGGCCGGGGGTGCCGACCCGGACGCCGCGAACCCGCTATGGCCGGTGCTCCTCCGCTACGCCGAACTGCTCGGCTGGACCGCGCAAGAGATCGGCCACGACGCTATTTCCCTGCGCTGGACCACCGCCATGGCCGACTGGGCGCTGAAACTGGGAGACAGCGACGCTCTCGGGTACGCCCTCATCCGGCGATCTCAAAGGGCCCGGCGGCGCGGAGACCCCGAGGCCGCAGTCGCCCTCGCCCGCCGAGCGGGAGCCGTGGGCGGGATCTCGCCCCGCCTCGCGCAGTTCGCCGCGCAGCGCGAGGCACAGGCCTGCGCGCTGGCAGGCGACAGCGGGCCTACCACAGGGCCCTCGACCAGTTTCACGCCCTCGCCGCCCCGCCGCCCTCGCCAGCCGAGCTCGGCCCCCCTCCTCTGCCCTCGTGGGGGCCCGCACCGGACCCGGCGTTCGAGCGCTCACGGCTGCTCGAGGCAACCTGCCTGGTAGACCTCGCCGACTTCCGCACCGCGATAACGCTCTTTGACCAGGGCATGGCGCGCCTCCAAGCGGCACGCACCGGCTACGCCCGCCTGGCCATCCGGCACGCCATTGCCTACGCGCACGTCGGCGAGCCCGAGCGCGCTTGCCAGATCATCACCAAGGCACTGCCGACGGTGACTCGCCAGGGTTCGGCGTCGCTACGCGGCGACCTGAAACAACTGAGCCGCGTCCTGAACCGGCACCGCCGTTCCCTTGCCGTCCAGTCCCTCCTGCCTGACCTGACTACGGCTGCGCGCTTCATAAGCACTCGCGCACGCCACTCCGATATCGACGGCAATCAGGACTCAGGCGGTCATGGCTGACCAGCGAAGTCACCTGATCTTCATCAGCTATCGCGGGTCCGACTTGAACTGGGCCACGGAGTTCGTCTATGCGCGTATGACGGAGGCCTTCGGGGCCGACACTGTATTCAAAGCCGGGAACTCACTCCAAGCTGGCGAGAGTACCCGGCGGTCCTGCGCAGCAAGGCAGCCTCATGCCCCGTCATGCTCGCGTGCATCGGTCCGGGGTGGCTCACGGCGAGCGCACCACACGGCGGTCGGCGCCTCGACTCGCCCGGTGACTGGGTACGCGAGGAGATCGCCACCTCTCTGCGAGCAGGCAATCACCTGGTGCCTCTGCTACTCGGCAACCGCAACGAGGTGGAGGTACCCAAACCGGATCTAGTGCCCGAATCCATCAGGGCCATGGTTTACCGTCAGGCTCTATGGCTCGTCCCTGGTCGCGGGCTAGACGCCACCATCCCGATGCTGATCGACCGGCTCGCCGAACTTGTCCCGGAACTGGCCGAACGCCGCCGCGACAGGTCTACGGCCGGACTGGTGCTGCGCAGCCTGGCCCGGACTGAAGACGCCGACGAGCTGAATCGCCTGATCGAGGCAGGACACGTTGACCGGGCCGTGGACCTGCTGCGCATTATGGTCAGGGAGGAAACGAGCCTGATCTACATCGTCCGCGGCAAGGACGAGGGTAGACCGGCCTGGCATTTGGTGAAGGTCGACCGTTCGAAGTTGGTGTCTTTCAAGCAGGCCCTGTCAACCAGATCGCTCGACGTCAGCGAGTACGGCGAGATTCTGCACTCGGGATGGGGTGAAGACCCTCCGAAGGAGATCATGCGGGAACTCGCCGAAAAATACAGCAAGTAGCCGGATCACGTCCTCCCGGCGAGAGCGCCCTTGTTTTCGGCCATGACCTTCACACCGCGGTGACGGATCGAAGATGTCGAGCTTCGAGCCAAAGGCACGATCAGCCACTAGGGCGCTTGGAAACCAACACGAGGTTTCGCTACTCCAGCCGATAGGACAGGCATCGAGGTCACCTGAGCTCGGACGACAAAGAATTTCTTTACCATGTTCCGCCTCGCTCGCAACCGCAGTCACTAAGCGCGCCGAGACGCCTCCTCTATTGCGCCAGAATTAACGCTTACCCCTACTTCCCGGAACAAGTTGAACGAGTTACTGTACTTGCATCGACTAACGCAGACGACTGGACTGAATGAACAAAAGTCTACAGTATGAACATCGAAGTCACGGCTTAACGCGATTTCAAACAATTCTCCCACGGAACCTATAACGGAGTGACGGAGTAAAGTGAAAGTTCACTGTCCCTGCGGAAAGCAGTGTACGGGGTTTAGCGGAGCCCCCAGGAAGTGTCAACTCATCAATACAAGCTCGGTCGTGCCCCAAGAATTTCTAGGGCATCAGATCGAGCGTCCAGGGGGATCCGGGAGTCATCTCATGCAAGATCTGCTTGAGGTCGCAGCCCCTTGGATAGCGGGCCAGAGTGGCCATAAGGTCTCGTATACGACTTGGCGGTGCCCCGCCTGTAGGTGCAAGGTCTTGATGCGAACCATCAAGAGCGGAAATAGCACCGATGACTATAAACTAGCCGAAATCACTGACTGTTAATCTGCTGACAGCTTGTCGTGCACGGCGTAAGCCGACCCGGCAGCCACAGCGGGGGTTGGCGCCAACGGACCCTAAGATCACCAGCATGTCCTCTGGCGACTTCCAGCTAGAGATCTACCTGGCCGGGGCAGCGGCGACCAGGCGACTTGGTCAGCTAGCGGCCGGCCAACTCGTAGACGAAGGACGGCGCGTCGATCGTACCTACGCCGGTGACCAGGTCATAGCCCTTCTTGGCCTGGTATCCCTTGACGGTGAAAAGCGTGTTCCCGGCACCCTGGCGGAACGACACCGTGTTGTTCCCCGAGGTCACATCCACGATGCCGGGCGCGTGGCTTTCCGACAGCGCGTACAGCCTTGAGTTGATCAGCCCGAGCGGGTGCCCGGCCACCTGGTCGGCCAACGCCACGATCGCGGCGAACTCCGGCGTCGCCTCGCTGGTGCCGTCGGCAAGTGTCCAGCCCGTTGGATACCCGGCGAAGCTGCTGTAACCCACCACTGCCCCGTCGGCGGCCCCGCTCATCGAGATGTCGGGCTCGCCGCGCTTGGTGCCCACCACGGACTCCACCCCGTCCTGGTAATACGGGCGGGCGAAGAACTCAGACACCCCGCCGCCGCTGGCGGCGGGGTTCGGGCCCGCGTTCCCGGCAAAGTGCTCGTTCACCGCCGTGTTGTCCGTGTCGTTCCAGGCCACCGCGGTGAACTTTGCGTCCCTGAGCGTGAGCTGCGTCGCGCCCACTGCGGTTACCAGCGGGTCGCTGGCTGGCCATTCCGTTACCGGCGACGTGTAGTAGTCCCCGTTGGGGCCGCCAGCCGTCGCGCCCGCGTCGCTGCCGCCGGCCAGCACGGTCACCTGATGGGCGCAGGCGTCCAGGTAGGCCGCGCGCAGCGGCTCAAGCTGCCCGTAGCCGGTGAACGTCTTCTCGGCGGTACCAAAGCTCTGGCTGATCACGTCGCCGAGGTGGTGGTTTATCACGTACTCCTCGGCCTGCACGATCTGCGGGAAGCCGGTTACGCCCTCAGTCTCGGCGACGGGCGTCTCGACGAGCAGGATGTTCGCGCCTGGTGCCAGGGCGTGCGCGTACTCCACGTCCAGGGTGGTCTCGCCCGCCGAGCCGACCATTTCCGGGTCGCCCGCGTTGTAGGCCGGGATCTGTCCGGCCGGCGCGATGACCTTGAACGACGACGGTGCCGGGTAGCCGAACTGCCTGTCGAAGACGGCCAGGTCATTCCTGATCGTCGGCGAGCCGAACGGGTCGACGATGACGATCGTCATGCCCGCGCCGGTGATCCTCTTCTTGTACAGCGCCGGAAGGTTGTACGCGGCCCGGATCTGATTCGGCTGGTAGCAGGCGAACCCGTAGAGCTTCTCGCACTGTGCGGTCGTGGGCGGGGCGCCAATCGCGGCGGCCAGTTGAGCGGCTCCCGATTTGGCCGTGGCGGACGCACCCGGGGCTGCGAGCGCGGCGGCGGCAAGCGCGCCCGTACCTGCCGTCAGCGCAACGACCCGCGCCTTGCTCCAACGGTTACGCATGGGGTTCTTGCCTCCTGGCTTGGGGCCCTGGGCGCTGCTTACGGCAAGTTCACGGCCGTAGCGCCCGCCGGGTCCGCACGGTTCTGTCACGTCTCGATGCTGGCGGAGGAGGACCACCGTAGCCAGGGCGCAGCCACCCGGAACCCAGGTAGGGGTTACCCGACCAAGCACGGTTCCGGCCAGCATCGCCAGTGACCGCCGCAGGCTTGCCACCTGCGGGGGGCGCGGTCAGGCTTCCGGGTAGCCCTCGGCGATGAGCGCGTGCACGTCACGCTCCCTGGGCGTCAGGGTCCGCAGGCCGTCGGCTTGCCGGCTCGCGCTTGGCGCGACCGCGGCGTGCCCGGATCACACTGTCCACCGCCTCACGCGTCGTTGCGTTGCGTGAGCGGCCAGTCGGCCAGTCCGGACACCCGCTGGCCCGCGGTCAAGCCGGTGGTGCCGTAGCCCGTGAACCCAGCCGCGTGGACGCGCACGATCACGTCGTTTTCTGTCGCGTGGGGTGCGGGATGTCAGACAGTATCGCCGGAAGAAGTCACCCGGGGCAGGGGGCGGCCGGGCAGGCGAGACTAAGTATCCCCGGACTGCTAGCGCCGACGACTCTAAGATCACCACCATGTCCTACGGCGACTTCCAGCTCGACATCTACCTGGCCGGCCTGAGCGGGACGGTGCCCAGCCTGCCGGTGTCGTTCGCCGAGCTTGAGACCAGGGCCGCGCACGCGCTGCCGCCCTCGGTGCTGTCCTACGTGGCGGGCGGGGCGGGCGACGAGCACACCCAGCGCGCCAACGTGGCCGCGTTCCGCCAGTGGGGGCTGATGCCGCGGATGCTGGTCGGCGCGATCGAGCGGGACCTGTCGGTGGAGCTGTTCGGGCTGCGGCTGCCGTCCCCGGTGTTCCTCGCCCCGATCGGCGTGATCGGGCTGTGCGGCCAGGACGGGCACGGCGACCTGGCGGTGGCCGAGGCCTGCGCCCGGCTGGGGGTGCCGATGGCGGCGTCCACCCTGTCGGCCGATCCGCTGGAGGAGGTCGCGGCCCGGCTCGGGCCGGCCCCGGCTTCTTCCAGCTCTACACCCCGACCGACCGGGAGCTGGCCGAAAGCCTGGTGCGCCGGGCCGAGCAGGCCGGGTTCAAGGCGATCGTGGTCACACTGGACACCTGGGTCACCGGCTGGCGCCCGCGCGACCTGGCGACCAGCAACTTCCCGCAGCTGCGGGGGCACTGCCTGGCCAATTACACCAGCGACCCGGTGTTCAGGTCCCGGCTGGCGCAGTCGCCAGAAGAGAACCCGGCGGCGGTCGTGGCGCACTGGGCGGGTATCTTCGGCAACCCGCTGACCTGGAACGACCTGCCCTGGCTGCGGTCGCTGACCAGCCTGCCGCTGATCCTCAAGGGGATCTGCCACCCCGATGACGCGCGGCGGGCGCTCGACGCGGGCGTCGACGGCGTGTACGTGTCCAATCACGGCGGGCGCCAGGCCAACGGCGGGCTGCCTGCCCTCGACTGCCTGCCCGCGGTAGCGGAGGCCGCGGCCGGGCACCCGGTGCTGTTCGACTCGGGCATCCGCTCCGGCGCCGACATCGTCAAGGCGCTGGCCCTTGGGGCGACCGCGGTCGGCGTCGGCCGCCCGTACGCGTACGGGCTCGCCCTCGGGGGCGCGGACGGCGTGCAGCACGTGCTGCGTACCCTGCTGGCGGAGGCCGACCTGATCATGGCGGTCGACGGGTACCCGGCCCTGGCCGACCTCACCCCGGAGCGCGCTGCGCCGGGTGCTCCCGGTCAGCTAGCCAGGCACCGAGAACGCCCGGGCCGCATGGTTGCGGCAACCACGCGCCATGGGGCGCCTGGTTGCCGCAACCACGGGCGGGGCGACCCCGGATTCGGGCTAGCGGTCGACCTCGCTGCGGTCGTCATCCGCCCACAGCGTGTGGTAGCTGCCGTCGGCGTCGGTCCGCCGGTAGGTGTGCGCGCCGAAGTAGTCGCGCAGCCCCTGCACGAGCGCGGCGGGCAGCCGCTCGGCGCGCAGCGCGTCGTAGTAGGCGAGCGCGGCCGAGAAGCCGGGGACCGGGATGCCGCCGGTCACCGCGGTGGCGATCACGTCGCGCCAGGCGTCCTGGGCCTCGGTGACCTCCTTGGCGAAGTCCGGGTCGGCCAGCAGGGTGGGCAGCGCGGGGTTGCCCGCGTAGGCGGCCCGGATGCGGTCGAGGAACGCGGCCCGGATGATGCAGCCGCCGCGCCAGATGACCGCCATCTCGCCGAGGTCGATGTCCCAGTCGTACTCCTGGCTGCCCGCGGCGATCATGTTCCAGCCCTGGGCGTAGGAGACCACCTTGGACGCGTACAGCGCCTGCTCGACCTTGTCGGCGAATGAGGCCCGGTCGGCGACCACCGACGCCGAGGGGCCGGGCAGCGACCGGGCGGCTGCCCGCAGGTCGGCGTGGCCGGACACGCTGCGGGCGAAGGTCGCCTCGGCGATCCCGTCGACCGGGACCCCCAGGTCCAGCGCCGTCTGCACCGTCCAGCGGCCGGTGCCCTTCTGCTCGGCCTGGTCGAGCACGATGTCGACGAACGGGCCGCCGGTCTTGGCGTCGGTGTGCGCGAGGACCTCGGCGGTGATCTCGATCAGGTAGGAGTCGAGGCGGCCGGTGTTCCAGGTGCGGAAGATCTCGGCGATCTCGGCCGGGCTGTACCCGCCGGCGTGCCGCAGCAGGTCGTAGGCCTCGGCGATGAGCTGCATGTCGGCGTACTCGATGCCGTTGTGCACCATCTTGACGAAGTGCCCGGCTCCGTCCGGGCCGACGTGGGTGGCGCACGGGACGCCGTCGACCGTGGCCGCGATCGTCTCCAGCATCGGGCCGAGGGCCTGGTAGGACTCGGGCGAGCCGCCCGGCATGATCGAGGGGCCGTTGAGCGCGCCTTCCTCGCCGCCGGAGACGCCCATGCCGACGAAGTGCAGGCCGCGCTCGCGCAGCGCCGCCTCGCGGCGGCGGGTGTCGCTGAAGTGGGCGTTGCCGCCGTCGATGATCATGTCGCCGGCCTCGAGCAGCGGCGCGAACTCGTCGATCACGGCGTCGGTGGCGGCGCCGGCGTTCACCATGATGACCAGGCGGCGCGGGCGCTCCAGGCTGGCCACGAAGTCCTCGGCGGAATGCGACGGCACGAAGGTGCCCTCGTGGCCGAACTCCGCCATGATGGCGTCGGTCTTGGCCGCGGTCCGGTTGTGCAGCGCCGTCGGGTAACCGTGGCGGGCGAAGTTGCGGGCCAGGTTGCGGCCCATCACGCCAAGTCCGGTCACGCCGATCTGTGCTGTCGGCTGGGCACCCATGTCGTCTATGTCTCCTAGCTCTGAAGCTCGGCAGCTGGCGCTGCCTGATCATCCGGGGGTGATGATCGCATCATCCCATTCGATCACGCGCGACTGCCATCAGGCCCAGCAGCGCGTGCTCGCGGGCGGCGAACGCGTTGAAGTCGAGCACCCCGCGGTCGGCCTTGGCCCGGGCCAGGGCCAGCTCGGTCGCGGCGAGCTGGTAGTCCGACATGGCGGCGGCGCCCGGCAGCCCGCCCGCCGCGCGGGCGCGGCCGCGGGCGGAGCGGCGGGCGCGCAGGGAGGCCAGCATCGCCACGTCGCCGCCCGCCACCAGGCCGGTGCGCTGGTAGTCGGGCAGGTAGCGGCGGATCAGGCCGATCACCCGGCGGCGGTCGGCCACCAGCACGGTGACCAGCAGCGCGAGCACGCAGGACATGATCAGGTAGGCGGCCACCAGGCCGGGCGTACCGAACAGGGACAGCCCGTTCCAGGTGCCGTGCAGCACCATCGCCCCCAGCAGGCCGAGTGCCACCGCCCACGGCGCGCCGCCGCGGCGGCTGGCCGAGTAGGCCACCCCGAGCCCGGTCATCGAGGTGAAGATGGGGTGCAGCAGCGGTGACACCAGGCCGCGGAGTACGAAGGTGTAGCCGAGTAGCTCGATGCCGCCCCGCTCGGGGGTGACCAGCGCGTTGACGTAGTAGCCGACGTTCTCGATCATGGCGAAGCCGAGCCCGACCATGGCCGCGTAGATGACGCCGTCGGCCGGGCCGTCGAACTCGGCCCGGCGCCGCCACAGCAGGCCGAACAGCACCAGGCCCTTCAGCGTCTCCTCGACCACCGGCGCGCCGAACGTCGCGGCGACGTACTCGCCGGTGGACGCGCCGAGCGCGGGCATGGTGACGTAGACCAGGTTGGCGGTGTTGATGACCAGCGCCACCAGGGCGGCCACGCCGGCCCCCCAGCCGAACGCGAACACCAGGTTGCCGGGCGGCTCGGGCTCCAGCCGGTCCATCCACAGCACCACCGCCACCAGCAGCGGCACCGGCAGCAGGGCGAGCGGCAGCGCCAGCGCGAACGGCGCCGCCCCGTGGCCGGCCGCGAACGACTGGACCGCGTCGATGCCGAGTACCGTGATCGCGCACGCGGTGGTGGCGGCGATCCCGGCCACGTAGGCCACCGGCGCCCGTCCCGGCGGGCGGCCGGCCAGGATCGCGTCGGCGTCGGTCATGGCCGGAAGCATAGCGGCGCGCCCCCCGCGGGCCGGGGCACTTGGCGGGCATCCTGGCTGGCCGGGGGCAACCCGAATCCGTTCGGGCTGATCATTGGTAGTGCGCCCGGCTGGCCGGGCGGACGATAATCGCGCTGGCGTGGAGGAGGAAGCGATGAGCAGTCTCGCGGGGAGCACCGTCGTCGTCATCGGCGGGAGCTCCGGCATCGGCCTGGAGACGGCCCGCCAGGCGCGCGCGGCCGGCGCGCGGCTGATCGTTACCGGCCGTAATCAGGGGCGGCTCGACGCCGCCCGCGACGACCTCGGCGCCTCAGCCGCGGTGCTCGACCTGAGCGACACGGCCGGGCTTGAGCGCTTCTTCGCCGGGCTGCCCGCGCCAGTTGACCACGTGGTGGTCACCGGCGGCGGCCCGGCCTACGGGCCGATCGCCACGCTGGACTTCAGCCAGGCGGAGGAGGTGCTCCGGCAGCACTTGCTCGGGTCGCTGCGGATCGCCCGGGAGTGCGCCGGCCGGGTCCGGCCCGGCGGGTCGCTGACCTTCTTCACCGGAACCGACGCCCGCCGGCCGGGCCCGGGCCAGGTGATAGCCGCCGTCATGTCGGCCGCGCTGCCCGCCATCACCGCGAACGCCGCCCTCGAGCTGGCGCCGGTCCGGGTCAACACGGTCGCGGCCGGCTTCACCGACACCCCGCTGACGGCCCGCGAGCTCGGCGCCGACATCGAGCGGCGCCGCGCGCAGTTGCGGTCGACCTTGCCGATCGGGCGCGTCGTCGGGCCGGCCGACGTGGCCGCGGTCGCCGTCATGCTGATGACCAGCACCGCCGTGACCGGCGCGACCTGGGACGTCGACGGCGGCCAGCAGCTGCTGGGCTGACCCGCCCGGCCAGCAAGCCGGGATCACCAGTCAAGCCGGGATCACCAGTCAAGCCGGGCTCACAGGTCCAGGACCAGGTCCTCACCGGGCTGGGCGCAGCAGATGAGCACGTTCCCCGCGGCCGGGTCGTCCACCGGGGCGGTGGCGTAGCGGACGGTTCCCGCGATCAGCGGGGTCTCGCAGGTGTGGCACACCCCGCTGCGGCATGACCAGCGCACCGGCACGTCGCACGCCTCGGCGAACTCGAGCAGGCTGGCGTAGCCGTCGCCCCAGCGGGCACTCAGGTCGCTGCGGGCGAACCCGACCAGGGGGCCGGCGCCGGGCGGGCCCGCGGGCGGGTGCGGGCGGCGGGCGGCGGGCGGCGCGATGCCGGGGGTCAGCGCCGGCCCGGCGCCGAAGGCCTCGGTGCGGATGCGGGCCGCCGGGACGCCGGAGGCGGCCAGGGCGGCGGACATGTCGGCCATGAACGCGGCCGGCCCGCAGATGTAGGCATCGGCGTCGCGGGGCAGGTCAAGGGCGGCCAGGGCCGGCGCCGACAGCCGCCCCGCGGCCTGGTAGTCGCGGCCGAGGACGTCATCCGGGCCCGGGCTGCTGTAGCAGACGTGCCGGTGCGCGCTGGGCAGCGCGGCGAGCAGGGCGGCGGACTCGGCCGCGAACGGCTCGTCGGCCCGGCGGCGGGCGCCGTGCAGCCACCAGATGTCCCGGGCGGACCCGGCCGCGGCCAGCGCGTGCAGCATGGCCAGCACCGGCGTCGCGCCGACCCCGGCGCTGATCAGCAGGACGGGACCGTCGCCGGGGCGCAGGGTGAAGGTGCCGCGGGGCGCGGCCACCTCCAGCCGGTCCCCCGGCCTGACCCGGGCGTGCAGGAACTGGCTGGCGGCGCCGTGGGACTCCCGCTTGACGCTGATGCGGTAGTCGGGGGCGCCCGGCGGCCCGGACAGCGAGTAGCTGCGCAGCAGCGGCGGCCCGGCCGGGTCCGGGTGCAGGCGCAGGGTCAGGAACTGCCCGGGCTGGGCGGGCGGCACGCTGCCGCCCGCGGGATCGGCCAGGGACAGCGAGACCACCGAGTCGCTCTCCCGGGTGATCGCGGTCACCGCCAGCGGCCGGAACCCGGGCCAGGCGGGCGGCGGGGGCGCCGCCGCCAGGCCCGCGTTGCCCGAGGCGCCCGCGGGCTGGCCGAGCATCTCCCGGAACGAGGCCTGCCAGCCGGGGCTGAGCGCGGGGATGCGCAGCGCCCGCTGCACCTGCGGCCGGGGATGGCCGGGCAGGTACAGCAGCGCGTCGGTCTCGGCGACGGTCATCGACTCCGGGCCCGCGGACAGCTTGACGATCTCCTGCCCGGCCCGTACCGCGCCCTCGGTCAGCACCCGGAAGTAGAACCCGGGCCGGCGGTGGGAGACCAGCAGGGCCGGGATCCGGGCGTCGTTCATCCGGATACCGACCCGGAAGCAGGTGACCCGCGGCTGGGTCACCTCGAAAACGGCGTCGCCGATCCGGTAGCGGTCGCCGATGCAGACCTGGTCATCGGCTAGGCCCTGGACGGTGAAGTTCTCGCCGAACTGCCCGTACTCGAAGTCATCGCGCCCGAGCTGCTCGCGCCAGTACTGGTAGGACTCGACCTGGTAGACGAACACCGCCCGCTGCTCGCCGCCGTGCCCGGCCAGGTCACCCTGCCCGTCGCCGTCGATGTTGAGCCGCCGCACCATCCGCGACCCGGCGACCGGCTGCTTCCACACCCCCGTGTGCACGGTCCGGCCCTGCCAGGTCACGTCCCGCGGCAGCCCCACGTTGACCGACAGCAGGGTGCCGGCGACGGTCACGATCGCTCCTCCCGGGTGGCGTGGTATCCGCGGGCCCGCGTGGCGCGTGCCCGGCCGGCCGGGTTAGCGTAGCGGTAGCGGACGCCGGCACGGAGGGTACGCGAGTGACCACCAGCCTAACGCGCCCGCGTCGCAAGGTCCCAGCCTCGGATTCCTAAGGCGGTCAGCCAGTGCGCCCTGACATCCAGCCCGGCGGAACGTTCCCCGATTACGAGCTGCCCGACCACACCGGCACGGTGCGCAAGCTCAGCGAGCTGCAGGGCCGCGATCCGCTGATCCTCACCCTGGCCCGCGGTAACTACTGCCCCAAGGAGCACCAGCAGCACCTCGAGCTGGCGGCCAACTACCCGAAGATCGCGGTGGCCTACACCCAGGTGGCGACCATCGCCACCGACGACCACCACGTGCTGCAGGAGTTCCGCGCGTCGGTGGGCGCCCAGTGGACGTTCCTGTCCGATCCCGGCCGCATCGTCCAGCAGGATCTCGACATCGCGGAGTACACCGACCCCGAGCACAACCCGATGATCCCGCACACGCTGGTGCTCAAGCCGGGGCTTGTCGTGCACAGCGTCTACAACGGCTACTGGTTCTGGGGCCGCCCGTCGTTCTACGACCTGTGGCGCGACCTGCGCGCCGCCATGAGCGAGACCCGCCCCGACTGGGACCTGAGCGCGGCCGGGCTGCGCGAGGCCTGGGACGCGGGCGACTACACGCGCTTCCACGGCTGGGACCGCCGCGCCCCCGGGTCGGCCCCGGTGTCCTATGACGACACCGGCGCCCGGAAGGGGTGAACGCGGTGCGCACCCCGGTCTGCGAGCTGCTCGGGATCGAGCGGCCGATCGTCCAGGCGCCCATGGCCGCCGTTCCCCCGCTGGCGGCGGCGGTCTCCAACGCCGGCGCGCTCGGCATGGTCACGCTCACCTGGTCCGCCGACGCCGGGGCCGACGTCCGGGCGACGGCGGCGCTCACCGGGCGGCCGTTCGGCGGCAACCTGGTGCTGACCGAGGACCACCACCGCCGCCTCGACCAGGCCCTGGAGGCCGGGCTGCGCATCGTGTCGTTTTTCTGGGGCGACGCGAGCGGCTACGTCCAGCAGGTGCACGACGCCGGCGGCATCGTGCTGCACACCGTCGGCACCGCCGAGGAAGCGCGACGGGCGGCCGGGGCGGGCGTGGACGTGATCGTCGCGCAGGGCTGGGAGGCCGGCGGGCACGTGTGGGGCACCGTCGCGACGCTGCCCCTGGTGCCCGCGGTGGTCGACGCGGTGGCGCCGGTGCCGGTGATCGCGGCGGGCGGGATCGCGGACGCCCGCGGCGTCGCCGCGGTGCTCGCCCTGGGCGCCCAGGCGGCCTGGGTCGGCACCCGGTTCCTGCTGGCGGAGGAGATGCCGATCCACCAGGAGTACCAGCGGCGGCTGATCGCCGCGGCCGAGACCGACCCGCAGCGGTACGCCAGCCTCTACTCGGTCGGCTGGCCGGACTCGCCGCACCGGGCGCTGCGCAACTCGACCGCCGACACGTGGCAGGCCGCGGGCTGTCCCCCGCTCGCGCAGCGGGCCGGGCTCGGTGAGGTGATCGCGCACTTCGCCTCGGGCGAGGAGATCGTCCGGTACGAGCCCGCCCCGCCGATGGCCGGGACCAGCGGTGACATCGAGGCGCTGTCGATGTGGGCCGGGCAGAGCGTCGCGCTCGCCCGGCGGCGGCAGCCGGCCGCGGACATCGTGGCCGAGCTCAGCTCCGGCTTGTAACCGACCACCCGGTATTCGACCATCAGGAGGCCGTGATGCCGAGCCAGGCCATGCGCGACGTGCTCGACACGCTCAGGAAGCAGCGGGAAGCGAGCGCCGGCCAGCCGCCGCCGACGCTGGCCGAGCTCAGGGCGGGCTTCACGCCCGCGGGCGTCCCGCACCCGGTGCCGGGCGACGTGCGGGTGGAGGAGGTCAGCGCGGGCGGGGTGCCGGCCCACTGGCTGACCGCCCCCGGCGCGGACGCCGGCCGGGTGCTGCTGTTCCTGCACGGCGGCGGGTACCAGCTCGGTTCGCTGCGCAGCGACGGCGAGCTGGCCGCCCGGCTGGGCCGGGCCAGCGGGATGCGGGTGCTGTTCCCCGAGTACCGGCTGGCCCCTGAGCACCCGTTCCCGGCCGCGGTCGACGACGCCCTGGCCGCCTGGCGCTGGCTGCGCGCCCAGGGCCTGCCCGCGTCCGCGCTGGCGGTGGCGGGCGACTCGGCGGGCGGCGGGCTGGCCGTCGCCCTGCTGACGGCGGTCCGTGACGCCGGGGGGCCGCTGCCCGCGGCCGCCGTGCTGATGTCCCCGACGGTGGACCTGACCAGCTCGGGGGCCTCGATGCGGGAGCGCGCCGGGCAGGACCTGATCTCCACCCCTGAGCTGCTGCGCCAGCTCGCGGCCGACTACCTGGCGGGCGCGGACCCGAAGACGCCGCTGGCGTCACCCCTGTTCGCCTCCCTGGCCGGGCTGCCGCCGCTGCTGATCCAGGCGGGAACGGCCGACCTGCTGCTCAGCGACGCCCAGCGGCTGGCGGCGAAGGCCGACGCGGCCGGCGTCGACGTCACCCTGCAGACCCGCGCGGGCCTGCCGCACGTGTACCAGCTCACGCTTGGTACCCCTGAGGCGGCCGAGGCCACTGAGCAGATCGGGGCGTTCCTGCGGGCGCGGACCGGGGTCGTCCCATTGGTCTAGACCCATGTCGATTTGTGGTCTAGACCAGCGATTGAGTGAACCTTGCGGAAACGTGTCTGCCCCGCGCGTTCCCCTGCTCGCGAGCGGGGATAGGCTTTTAGACGTGGCATGGTGGCCACGGGGGACTTCCCCTGCCCGCGTCCAGCCGCGCAATCCACGCATTTCCGCCGGCCGCGGCGGACGCCGTAGTAGGCCAGAGAAGTCTGTATGAAGGGACTGTGACGTAAAGGTGAGCACACCTGCCCTTGACTGGACCGCGACCGACAAGCGGGCGGTCGACCTCGTGCGCGTCCTCGCGATGGACTCGGTACAGAAGGCCGGCAACGGGCACCCGGGGACCGCGATGTCCCTCGCCCCGGCCGCGTACCTGCTCTACCAGCGGGTGATGCGGCACGACCCGGCCGACCCGACCTGGGTGGGCCGGGACCGCTTCGTGCTGTCCTGCGGGCACACCTCGCTGACCCTGTACATCCAGCTCTACTTCGCCGGCTACGGGGTCTCGCTCGATGACCTGAAGGCGTTCCGCACCTGGGGCTCGATCACCCCCGGGCACCCGGAGTACCGGCTGACCCCGGGCGTGGAGTGCACCACCGGGCCGCTCGGGCAGGGCCTCGGCAACGCGGTCGGCATGGCGATGGCGGCCCGCCGCGAGCGCGGCCTGCTCGACCCGGACGCGGCCCCCGGCCAGTCCCCGTTCGACCACTTCATCTACTCGATCGTCTCCGACGGTGACATCGAGGAGGGCATCACCCACGAGTCGGCCGCGATCGCCGCGGTGCAGGAGCTCGGCAACCTGGTGGTGATCTACGACGACAACGACATCTCGATCGAGGACAACACCGTCATCGCCAAGGCGGAGGACGTCGGCGCGCGCTACGAGGCCTACGGCTGGCACGTGCAGCACGTCTCCTTCGTGACCGACGACGGCTACCAGGAGAACGCCCAGGCGCTGTACGACGCGATCGAGGCGGCCAAGGCGGTCACCGACAAGCCGTCGTTCATCGTGCTGCGGACCATCATCGGCTGGCCCGCCCCCAACAAGCAGAACACGTACCAGGCGCACGGCTCGGCCCTGGGCGACGCCGAGGTCGCGGCGACCAAGGAGATCCTCGGCTTCGACCCGGCGGTCAAGTTCCCGGTCGACGAGGAGGTCCTCGGCCACGTGCGCGAGGCCGCCGCCCGCGGCAAGGCCGCCCGGGCGGAGTGGGATGCCCAGTTCGAGAGCTGGAAGAAGGAGAATCCCGAACGGGGGGCGCTCTTGGCCCGGCTCCTCGACCGCAAGCTCCCGGACGGCTGGGAAGCCGCGCTGCCGTCCTTCGACCCCGACCCCAAGGGCGTCGCCACCAGGAAGGCGTCCGGCAAGGTGCTCACCGCCCTGAAGGACGTGCTGCCCGAGCTGTGGGGCGGCTCGGCCGACCTGGCCGAGTCCACCATCACCACCATGGAGGGCGAGCCGTCCTTCCTGCCCGCCAACCGGCAGTCCAAGCAGTGGCCGGGCAACCCCTACGGCCGCACGCTGCACTTCGGCATCCGCGAGCACGGCATGGGGTCGATCCTGAACGGCATCGCGTTCGGCCTCACCCGGCCCTACGGCGGGACGTTCCTCCAGTTCAGCGACTACATGCGGGGCGCCGTGCGGCTCGCCGCGCTGATGGAGATCCCGGTTACCTTCGTCTGGACGCACGACTCGATCGGGCTGGGCGAGGACGGGCCGACCCACCAGCCGGTGGAGCACCTGTGGTCGCTGCGGAACATCCCGCACCTGGACATCGTGCGGCCCGCCGACGCCAACGAGACCGTGTTCGCCTGGAAGACGATCCTCGAGAACACCGACCGGCCGGCCGGCATCATCTTGTCCCGGCAGAACCTGCCGGTGTTCGACCGGGCCATCTTCGCCCCGGCCGAGCTCACCGCCAAGGGCGGCTACGTCATGGCCGACGGCACCGACGTGATCCTCATCGGCACCGGCTCGGAGGTGCAGATCGCGGTGGCGGCGCGGGAGCTGCTGGCGGCCGACGGCATCTCCGCCCGGGTGGTGTCGATGCCGTCGACCGAGTGGTTCACCGCGCAGGACGCCGCCTACCAGGAGGAGGTGCTGCCGGCCGCCATCCGCGCGCGGGTGTCGGTCGAGGCGGGCATCACTCCCCCGTGGAAGATTTTCGTGGGCGACGCCGGGCAGTCGATCGGCGTGGACCACTTCGGCGCCTCCGCCTCCGAGGCCGTGCTGTACAAGGAGTTCGGCATCACCGCGGAGGCCGTCGCGGCCGCCGCCAAGGCATCCATCGCGAAGGCACGCGGCTGAGCGCGGCCCGGCGACGCTAACCAGAGCTTAGATACGGAAGGAACGCGGTCACATGACTGACGTACTCGGAGAACTGACCAAGGCCGGGGTATCGGTCTGGCTGGACGACATCAGCCGGGAGCGGCTGCGCACCGGCAACCTGGCGTCCCTGATCAAGGACTTCCACGTCCTCGGGGTGACGTCGAACCCCACCATCTTCGCCAGCGCGCTCGCCAAGGGCGACGCCTACGACGAGCAGATCAAGGACCTGGCCGCCCGCAAGGTGACGGTCGACGAGGCGTCCCGGATGATCACCACCTACGACATCCGCTGGGCGGCCGACGTGCTGCGCCCGGTCTACGACGCCACCGACGGGCTCGACGGCCGGGTGTCGATCGAGGTCGACCCGCGGCTGGCGCGGGAGACCGCCGCCACCATCGCCGAGGCCAAGCAGCTGTGGTGGCTGGTCGACCGGCCCAACACGCTGATCAAGATCCCGGCCACCGCCGAGGGCGTCCCGGCGATCAGCGCGGTGCTGGCCGAGGGCATCTCGGTCAACGTGACGCTGATCTTCTCCCTCGAGCGCTACGGCGCGGTCATCGACGCCTACCTGGAGGGCCTGGAGAAGGCCGCCGCCAACGGGCACGACATCTCCACCATCGCCTCGGTGGCGTCGTTCTTCGTGTCCCGGGTGGACACCGAGGTCGACAAGCGGCTGAACGCGATCGGCACCCCGGAGGCGGCCGCGCTCAAGGGCAAGGCCGCCATCGCCAACGCGCGGCTCGCCTACGAGCTGTACGAGCAGAAGCTGGACACCGACCGCTGGCGCGCGCTGGCCGCCAAGGGCGCCAAGGTGCAGCGGCCGCTGTGGGCCTCCACCTCCACCAAGGACCCGTCGTTCCCCGACACCATGTACGTGATCGACCTGGTGGTGGCGGACACCGTCAACACCATGCCGGAGGCGACGCTGCGCGCCACCGCCGACCACGGCGTGCTGCAGGGCGACACCGTGCACGGCACCTACGACGCCGCCCGCGAGCTGTTCGCGAAGCTGGAGTCGCTCGGCATCGGCTACGACGACGTGGTGAAGGTCCTGGAGGACGAGGGCGTCTCCAAGTTCGAGGTTTCCTGGGGCGAGCTGCTGCAGACCATCAGCAACGAGCTCAGCCTCAACTCCTAACGGCAGGAAAGGTACTGGAGGTTTCCCACATGGACGAGCCGAACGCCGGCGACCCCGGGTCGGCGCCGGCCAACCCAGGGGTGATCGCGTCGGAAATCGACCCGGCCAACCCGCTGCGCGACCCGCGTGACCGCCGCATCCCGCGGGTCGCGGGCCCCTGCGTGATGGTGATGTTCGGCGTCACCGGCGACCTGGCGCGCAAGAAGCTGATGCCGGCCATCTACGACCTGGCCAACCGCGGGCTGCTGCCGCCCGGCTTCTCGTTCGTCGGGTTCGCCCGCCGCGACTGGGCCGACGAGGACTTCGCGCAGATCACCTACCAGGCGGTCAAGGAGCACGCGCGGACCCCGTTCCGTGAGACCGTCTGGCGGCAGCTGCAGGAAGGCGTCAGGTTCGTCTCGGGCGAGTTCACCGACGACGACGCGTTCGACAAGCTGGCGCACTGCGTGCGCCAGCTCGACGCCGAGCGCGGCACCGGCGGCAACTACGCGTTCTACCTGTCCATCCCGCCGCGGTCCTTCTCCACCGTGGTGCAGCAGCTCAAGCGGTCCGGCCTGTCCGACCCGGGCCCGGCCGGGCCCGACGGGCGCACGCCGTGGCGCCGGGTGGTGATCGAGAAGCCGTTCGGGCGGGACCTCAAGACGGCGATGGAACTCAACAACACCGTCGACGCGGTGTTCCCGGCCGAGTCGGTGTTCCGCATCGACCACTACCTGGGCAAGGAGACCGTACAGAACATCCTGGCGCTGCGCTTCGCCAACACCCTGTACGAGCCGATCTGGAACCGCTCCTACGTGGACCACGTGCAGATCACCATGTCGGAGGACATCGGGATCGGCGGCCGGGCCGGCTACTACGACGGGATCGGCGCCGCCCGCGACGTCATCCAGAACCACCTGCTGCAGCTACTGGCGCTGACCGCGATGGAGGAGCCGGTCTCGTTCGAGGCCGACTCGCTGCGCCAGGAGAAGGAGAAGGCGCTGTCCGCCGTCCGGCTGCCCGCCGACCTGGCCGAGGGCACCGCCCGCGGCCAGTACTCGGCCGGCTGGCAGGGTGGCCGCAAGGTGGCCGGGTTCCTCGAGGAGGACGGCATCCCGGCCGACTCGCGGACCGAGACCTACGCCGCGGTACGGCTCGCGGTGGACACCAGGCGCTGGGCGGGCGTGCCGTTCTACCTGCGCACCGGCAAGCGGCTCACCCGGCGGATGACCGAGATCGCGCTGCTGTTCCAGCGCGCGCCGCACCTGCCGTTCGCCGCCACCGACACCAAGGAGCTGGGCCAGAACGCCCTGGTGATCCGGGTGCAACCGGACGAGGGGGTCACCGTGCGGTTCGGCTCCAAGGTGCCCGGGTCGGCGATGGAGGTGCGCGACGTGAACATGGACTTCGCCTACGGCGAGTCCTTCACCGAGGCGTCGCCCGAGGCCTACGAGCGGCTCATCGTCGACGTGCTGATCGGCGACCCCCCGCTGTTCCCGCGCCAGGAAGAGGTCGAGCTGTCCTGGCGGATCCTCGACCCGATCGAGCAGTTCTGGGCCGAGAACACCAAGCCGGACCAGTACGTGTCCGGGTCGGCCGGGCCCGCGTCGGCGGACGCCCTGATGGCGCGCGACGGCCGCGCCTGGAGAAGGTTGTAACCGATGACGATCGACCTGACCGACACCACCACCAGCGCCATCGACCAGGCCCTGAACGAGGCGCGGCGGCGGCTGGGCGGGATGACGCTCGGCATGGTGCTGACGCTCATCATCGTGACCGACGAGGCGGCTCAGTACGACGCGATCCGCTCCGCCAACCAGGCCGCGCGGGAGCACCCGTGCCGCATCCTGGCCGTCATCGCCCGCAAGCCGAAGGCCGACTCGCGGCTCGACGCCGAGATCCGGGTGGGCGAGGCCTCGCCCGGCGAGACGATCGTGCTGCGGATGTACGGGCCGCTCGGCCAGCACGCCGACTCAGTGGTCGCGCCGCTGCTGGTGCCGGACGTCCCGGTGGTGACCTGGTGGCCGGACGAGGCACCGGAGATCCCGGCCAAGGCCCCGCTCGGCGCGCTCGCGCAGCGGCGGGTGACCGACACCGCCGCGGCCGAGTCACCCCGGGCGGCGCTGGCCGCGCTGGCCAGCGCCTACCAGCCAGGCGACACCGACTTCGGCTGGACCCGGGCCACCCCGTGGCGCTCGCTGCTGGCGGCCACCCTGGACCAGCCGCACCCGCGGGTCACCGCGGCCGAGATCGCGGCCGAGCAGGACAACCCGACCGCGGACCTGATCGCGGCCTGGCTGGCGCGGCGGCTGTCGATCCCGGTGTCGCGGACCGTCTCCGGCGGCCCGGGCATCACCGCCGCCTGCTTCACCACCCTCGACGGCGACATCAAGATCACCCGCTTCGACGGCCGGACCGCCACCCTGGCCTGGCCGGGGCGGATCGACCGGATGCTGGCGCTGCACCGGCGGGACACGGCCGAGCTGCTGGCGGAGGAACTGCGCCGCCTCGACCCGGACGAGGTCTACGCTGAGACACTGCACCAGGTGGAGCAGGGCCGTCCGGCCGCGGGCCCCGGGGTGCCGGAGCTGCCCGGCCCGGCCGGGCCGCCCAGCGAGGGCGAGCGGACCGCCGCCGAGCAAGAGGAAAGCGCTTAACCAGGAGGCAGACAGTGAGCTCAGCTGAGGTTTTCCGCTTCGCCAGCGGCGACCTGCTGGCCAGCGCGGCCGCCGCGCGGACAGTGACCCGGGTGGCCGACGCGCTCGCCGCCGACGGCCGCGCGCACCTGGTGCTGACCGGCGGCGGGATCGGGACCAAGGTCCTCGCGGCGATCGCCGCCAGCCCGGCCCGGGACGCGGTGGACTGGCACCAGGTGGACTTCTGGTGGGGCGACGAGCGGTTCCAGCCGTCCGGCGACCCGGAGCGGAACGAGACCGGCGCCCGCTCGGCGCTGCTCGACCACATCGGCACCGACCCGGCCCGGGTGCACGTGATGGCCGGGCCTGACGGCCCGGACGGCGACGACCCGGACGCGGCCGCCGCCCGCTACGCGGCCGAGCTGGCCCGGGCGGCGGGCGAGCAGGGGGCGGCCGGGGGCAGCGCCGGCCCGGTGCCCGCCTTCGACGTGCTGATGCTCGGCATCGGCCCGGAGGGCCACGTGGCGTCGATCTTCCCGGACTCCCCGGCCGCGCACGCGGACGGCTCGGTGGTAGCGGTGCGGAACTCGCCCAAGCCGCCCCCCACCCGGCTGTCGCTGACGTTCAGCGCCATCCAGGCCGCCCGCGAGGTGTGGGTGCTGGCCTCCGGCGCGGAGAAGGCGGACGCGGTCGCCGAGGCGCTGTCCGGCATCAGCCAGGACAAGCTGCCAGCGGCCGGCGCCCGCGGCCGCAGCCGGACGCTGTTCCTCATCGACGAGCCCGCCGCGGGCAAGCTCGCGGCCGGCTGAGCCAGGCCCGGCGGCTGCCCCGCGGTTACCGGCGGCGGATCGTCGCCATCACCGAGATGAACGCGAACACCACGATCAGCAGGAACACCACGCCAGGAGAGACGCTGTTGTGCAGCACCAGCAGCGTCCACACGGCGAGCGGTATGAGGATCGCCACCGGCCGCCGCCGCGCGGGCAGCATGTCCTGGTCCGCTTCCTGGTCGCCCTCCTGCCCGGACAGGGCGTCCGCGCCCGGCCCGTCGGCCCCCGGCTTCACCAGGGCGGATGACCCGGTCCGGGCCGGGGCGAGGTCGCGGACCGGCACGTCAGCCCCGAGCAGCGGCTGCCAGGGCAGGTCGGTGGTCAGCGGCCGCAGGTCGCCCCAGGTCCGGCTGGCGTAGGCGGCGGACATCCGCTCATCGAACTCGTCCAGCGTCAGCCGTCCGGCCATGTACGCCTCGCGCAGCGTGTCCACCACGACCTCACGGTCAGCGTCCGAGGCGCGAATGAGGTCATCAGTGGCCATGAGCAGTACTTCTCCCTCCGGGAGGCAGGCCTTTTCCATGTTACAGCGTCCCGTCTTACTAGGATCTGGGCCATGCCCCCGACCATCCAGACCGGGAGTCACTTCATCGTCTGCGGTGACAACCCCCTCGCCTACCGCATTGCCCGCGAACTGACCTTGCGCTACGGCGAGAGCGTCGTCGTGCTGCTGGCCGACAAGCTCGTCAACCACGGGCCGCGGATCGCGGCCCTGGCTGGCGTGAGCATCCGGGAGCATGCCGCCCTCACCCCCGAGGCGTTCGCCGACGCGGGCGTCGCCTCCGCCCGAGCGCTCGCCCTGGTTGGCTCGGACGACCTGGCCAACTTCCACGCGGCCCTGCGCGCCCAGGAGCTCAACCCCGACCTGCGACTGGTGGTCGCCGCCTACAACCGCCGGCTGGGCGACCACCTGAGCGGCTTCTTCCGCGACTGCACGGTGCTGTCCCGCAGCCAGCTCGCCGCCCCGGCCCTGGTCGCGGCCGCGCTGGGCGAGATCGCGCCCAGCCATGTCCGGTTGTCCGGCCGCACCTTGTACGTGGCCAGGCGCGAGGACGCGCCGGCCGGGCAGGTGCTGTGCGGCCTGGTGGTGCCGGACGAATCGGCCGATACCGCCCAGCTGGTCGCGCCGGGTGAACTGGACGGCGCGCCCCGGCTGGACCGGCCCGGCGCCGAGCCCAGGGCCGGCACCGGGTCGGCCAGCCTGGTGCTGGCGGTGGCCGACGGCACCCCCCGCGACCCGCTGGCCCGCGCGCGCCACCCGCTGCAGGGAAGCCTGCGGATGGCCCGGCAGCTTTTGTGGAACCGCTACGGCGCCATCTTCGCAGTGCTGCTGCTGGTCGCGATCGCCGGCTTCTCCTTGCTGGCGGCGACCGGCTACCGGCCGGGCGACGTGATCTACCTGGGCATCATGGACATGACCGGCTCGGCCCTGACCGAGACCCACGACAGCGTTCCGGAGAAGGTCGCCCAGGTGCTGATGACCGCCGACGGGATGGCGCTGCTGCCGCTGCTGACCGCGATCATCGTCGGCGCCCGGCTGACCGGGCAGGTCCGCGGCGCCCCGCGGCCGCGGGGCGGGCACGTCATCGTGGTCGGGGCGGGCGAGATCGGCACCCGGGTGATCGGCGGCCTGCACGACCTCGGCTTCGACGTCGTGGTCATCGACCAGAGCGCGACCGCCCGCGGGGCCCCGCTGGCCCGCCGCCTGGGGCTGGCGGTGATCATCGGTGACGCCGCCAGCAATGACACCCTGCGCCGGGCCGGGGTGGACAGCGCGATCGCGCTGGTCTCCGCGACCAGCAGCGACATCGTTAACCTGGAGACCGCGCTGCAGGCGCGGGCCCTGCGCGGCGACGACCTGCGCATCGTGCTGCGCCTGTTCGACGACGACCTCGCCCACCGGGTGAGCAAGACCCTCACCAACGTGGTCTCCCGGTCGGTCTCCTACCTGGCCGCGCCGGCCTTCGCGGTGGCGATGCTCGAGCACAAGGTGCTGCGCACCATCGCGGTCGGCCGGCACGTGCTGCTCATCGCCGACGTCCGGGTGGAGGACGGCGCCCCCATCGCCGGGCACTCGCTCGACCAGCTCGAACGGGACCGGCAGGCGCGGGTGCTGGCCATCGCCGAGCGCGGCACGCCGCGGTTCAGCTGGTCGCCGCGGCGGGACCGCCCGCTGGCCGAGGGCGACCGGCTGATCGTCCTCGCCACCCGGGCGGGACTGTCCCCGTTCCTGGCGGGCGACCGTCCCCCGGTGCCCAGCCCCTGACGCCCGGCTACTGACGCTTCCGTCAGGAATGATCACTTTCGGTCGCCTGCGGGTCTCGCGGCTTTGTTACTGCAGAGTTACGCTGAGGGCGGAATGTATTCCACACCTGGCATCGGGGCCAGGGAGCTGGTCAAGCTCGGAGGCAACCAGATGAGCGTCAGCGAACACCGCGAAGAAGCAGCACCCGCAGTACAGCCGGCGGCCGCGGCCGCTCCCGTCGCCGATCCGGGCCCGCTCGGCCTGGCGGCATTCGCCCTCACCACCTTCCTGTTGTCCACCGTGAACGCCCACTGGACCACGGGCAACTCGGCCGGCACGGCGTTCCTCGGCTACGCACTGGCCTACGGCGGCATCGTGCAGCTGCTGGCCGGCATGTGGGAGTTCAGGAACAAGAACGTGTTCGGCGCCACCGCGTTCTCCTCCTACGGCGGCTTCTGGATCGGCCTGTTCTTCTGGATCAAGAACGCGCCCGCCAACAGCGGCCATGACCTCGGCTGGATCCTGGTCGCCTTCGCCATCTTCAACACGTACATGCTGATCATGAGCGCGCAGGTGAACCTGGCCGTCTTCGGCGTGTTCCTCACCCTCGAGCTCACCGAGATCGTCCTGGCGGTCGGGAACTTCACCGGCGGCACCGGCGGCATCAGCCAGGCCGGCGGCTACCTGGGCGTGCTCACCGCCCTGGTCGCCTGGTACACCTCGGCCGCGGGCGTGGCCAACGGCCTCAACGGCCGCCTGCGGGTGCCGGTCGGCCGTGCGCTGATCTAGCAGGTGAAGCACGGGTTACATCCGCCCCATACCTCCCGTTCGCACCGGTAGCGTTAGGCCAGACGGCCGATACGCTTTCGGTGCGAACGGGAGGTTTTCACATCTATGCACCCGCATGACGGGCCGCTTGACCTATCTGAGCTGTCCGTCCAGGTGGCCCGGGTGAGAGCGAAGACCAGGCCGTGGAAGTCGATCATCGCGCTGGTGCTGGCGATCGCCGCGGCCGCGACCTCCGGCTGGGCCCACAGTCGGTTCCATCAGTTCTTCACCGGCGGGGACGGCGTCCACCAGATCATCGCGGCCGCCACCGCGGTCGCCTTCCTGGTCTTCGCCAGCGTGGCCACCATCGGCCTGTCCGGCAAGACCGGCTCGGTGCTGCAGCCGGTGGTCGGCGTCTCCTACGCCGCCATCGTGCGCTACGCGCTGGTGCTGGTCGGCGCGGTCACCACCCTGATCGTGACGCTGGTGCTGTTCGGCGTCCCGGTCGGCCAGCTACTCCTCGGCGGGGCGCTGACCAGCGTGTTCGTCGGCATCGCGGCGCAGCAGGCGCTGTCCAACGTGTTCGCCGGGCTGGTGCTGCTGCTCGCCCGCCCGTTCAAGGTCGGCGACACGATCCGGCTGCGGGCGGGCGCGCTGGCGGGCGAGGTCGACGGCACGGTCACCGAGATCGGCATCACCTACCTGCGGCTGGCCTGCCGCGACGGGGTCATCTCGGTCCCCAACTCCCAGGTACTGAACGCGGTCGTCGGCCCCCTGCCGCAGGACTACGTCCCGCCCGCCCCGCCGGCCCCGCCGCAGGCGTGGCCGGTCTCGCCGCCGGCCCCGGAGCCGGCAGCTTCCCCGGCCGCTCCCCCGGCCGCCCCGGCCGCGCCGGCCGACGGCGCGGCGGCCGGGCCGGTGGGAACGGCCGACGGGCAGGGCGGCGCGCACCGGTCAGGCACCGGCGGCGAGCAGTAAGCCCGCGCCCACGGCGCCGACGAGCCTGACAGCACCAGAATCCACCAGGTAGCGGAATTACTTCGGAAATTCTTAGCAGCCTGGAAACAATTTAGTGTGATAGCACTAAATTGTTTCCATTCTGGCCCAGTGGCCTGCAGCTACGTGACCAGAGTGGCAGCGGTGGCGGTGGTGGCGCTGCCCGCGGGCGGCTGCCATAACCGCGGGTGCAGGGTCAGCCGCACCCGTTCGGTGTCAGGCTGGTTTTCTCGCTACCCGCAGCTTCAGGCCGGGGATGCGCAGCACGCGGACCTCGGCCGGCGGGCCGAGGCCGGCGTCGGCCAGCCAGCCGGCCAGCTGGGCCGGGGTGTGCACCTGGGCACCCGAGCTGAGGTAGACGAACAGCGCCAGCAGGTCGGCGTGGGCGGGCGCGCGGCGGCCGCGGTCGGCGAACACGTCGAGCACGGCGAGGGTGCCGCCGGGGTTGAGCGCCGCCGCCGCCCGGCGCAGCAGCGCCGCCGCCTGCTCGGGCGCCAGGTGGTGGACCAGGTTGAAGCAGAGCACCCCGTCGTAGCCGCCGCCGAGGTCGGCGGTGGTGGCGTCGCCGTCACGGAACCGCACCCGCTCGCTCAGCCCGGCCGCGGCGATCAGCTCCCGGCCGACCGCGGCGCTGCCGGGCAGGTCGAGGACGGTCGCGGTGAGCCCCGGGTGCCGGCGGCAGAGGCAGGCGGAGTACCAGCCGTGCCCGCCGCCGATGTCGAGCAGCGTCCGCGGGCGGGACGGCAGCGGCAGCTTCCGCGCCAGCTCGGCCGCTGACAGCCGGGCCAGCTGCTGCTGCCCGGTGATGTAGCGCTGCCAGTACGGGTCGTCCGGGGGCGCGGCGTGCGAGCCGGTCGTCGCGCCGGTCCTGGTCGCCTCGGCCAGGCCCGCCCACCAGGTCCAGTAGTCGTCGACGCCGGCCACGTAGGTGGCGACAGAAAGCGGCGAGGCCGGGTCGAGCCAGCGGCGGCTGCGCCGGGACAGCCGGTACCGGCCCGCGCGCAGGGTGACGTGCCCGGCCGATTGCAGGCAGTCGAGCAGCAGCCGGGCGGGCAGCGGGTCGAGGCCCAGCTCGGCGGCGACCTCGGCGGCCGACGCGGGGGCGCGGGCGAGGCGGGCGGTGATGCCGGTGCGGACCGCCGCCACCAGCACCCCCGAGGCGGCCATCCCGCCCCAGGCCTCGGCCGCGGGTGCGGGCACCAGGCCGGCCCGCAATGCCAGCCACTCCCCGGGGTTGGCACCTTTCAGCCCAAGCCGCACACTTAAGGGTAGATCATCCACACACGGACGGGGGGCCTGCCTATGGTCCGCGTGCGCTCGCTTGTCATGGCCAGTCACCCGGGACCCTGCCTGGCGATCACCGCGATGGCGACCGTGCTGGCGGCGGAGGCGGCACCACACGGCACCGGGCCCTGGCTGACCGCGCCCGCCATGCTGGCCGGGCAGCTCTCGGTCGGCTGGTCTAATGACGCCTGCGACGCGCCGCGGGACATCGCCGCCGGCCGGACCGACAAGCCGGTGGCGCGCGGTGAGGTGAGCGTGCGGTCGCTGTGGACGGCGGCCTTCGCCTCGCTGGCGGCCGGGCTCGCCCTGGCGGCCGCGATCAGCCTGGTCACCCTGGGCGTACTCGCCCTGCTGATCGGGGCCGCCTGGGCCTACAACCTGGGCCTGAAGTCAACCGCCTGGTCCGGCCTGATGTACCTGCTCGGGTTCGCGCCGCTGCCCGCCTACGCCACCTCGACGCTGCCCGGGCAGCCGGCCCCGAAGCTGGTGCTGTGCGTCGCGGCCGGGCTGGTGGGCCTGGGCGCGCACTTCGCCAACGTGCTGCCCGACCTGGCGGCCGACCTGCGGACGGGGGTACGCGGGCTGCCGCAGCAGGTCGCGGCGCGCTGGGGGCCGACCGCCGCCCGGGTCATCGCGCTGGCGCTGCTGCTGTCCGCGTCGGTGCTGCTGGTGGTGGCGGCCAAGCCGGGCCGGCGCTGGGTGGCGGTGGCCGGGCTGTGCTGCTCCGCCCTGCTGGCGGCGGCCGGGCTGTTCGGCCGGGGCCGCACCCCGTTCCGGGCGGCGCTCGGCATCGCCGGGGTGGACGTGGCCGTGTTCGTCCTCGGCGCGGACGCGCTCACCTGATGTCACGCATCGAGGCGGTCCGGTCGGCCTTCCCGGCCCACCGGTACCCGCAGCGCGAGCTCACCCGGGCGGTCACCGCCATCGCCGAGGCGGCCGGCGGGCTGCGGCCCCGGCAGCGGGCGCTGGTCGAGCGGCTGCACGCCAACGCCGAGGTGGACACCAGGTACACCGTGTTTCCGCTCGGCGAGTACGAGAACGCCGAGGCGGCGCTGGCGGCGGGCGGGGCGTCGGCCAACGACCGCTACATCGAGGAGGCCACCGCGCTCGGCGAGCGGGCGCTGCGCACCGCCCTGGCAGGCTCCGGGCTGGCCGCGGCCGACCTCGACCTGCTGATCGTCACGTCGGTCACCGGGGTCGCGGTGCCGTCGCTGGACGCGCTGCTCATCCCCCGGCTCGGGCTGCGGCCCGACATCAAGCGACTCCCGGTGTTCGGGCTCGGGTGCGTGGCAGGCGCGGCGGGCCTGGCGCGGCTGCACGACTACCTGCTGGGCTGGCCGGGGCACTCGGCCGCGCTGCTGGCGGTCGAGCTGTGCTCGCTGACCTGGCGGGCGAGCGCCATGGAGACGGCCGACCTGGTGGCCAGCGCGCTGTTCGGCGACGGGGCGGCGGCGGTGGTGGCGGCCGGTGCGGCGGTGGCACCGACGGCGCCGCCGCTGCCGGGCCAGCCGCGGCGGGCCCGCGCCCCGCGGGTGATCGCCACTCGCAGCGAGGTGTACCCGGACAGCACCGACACGCTGGGCTGGCGGCTGGCACCGGAAGGCTTCCGCATCGTGCTGACGGCGGAGCTGGCCGAGGTGGTGGAGCGGCGGCTGAGCGGCAGCGTGACCGCGTTCCTGTCCGACCACGGGCTGACGGTGGACGACATCAGCCGCTGGATCTGCCACCCGGGCGGTCCCAAGGTGCTCGACGCCACCCAGAAGGCACTGAAGCTGCCCGACCGCGCGCTCGCCCTGAGCCGCCGGTCACTGGCCGAGGCGGGCAACATGTCGTCGGTCTCGGTGCTGCACATCCTGGAGCTGACGGTTGACGCCGACCCGCCCGAGCCGGGATCCTTCGGGCTGATGATCGGGCTCGGGCCGGGCGTGAGCGCCGAGCTGCTGCTGCTGAGGTGGTGACGCGGTGACCGTGTTCTGGGTGCTGCTCTCCGTCGTCGCCTGCGAGCGGGTGGCCGAGCTGGTCGTGTCGGCCCGGCACGCGAACGCGCTGCTGCGCCGCGGCGGTACCGAGTACGGCTTCGGCCACTTCCCGGTGATGGTCGCGCTGCACGTCGGGCTGATCGCCGGCTGCGTCCTCGAGCCGCTGCTCGGGGACCGCTCGTTCATCCCGGCCCTCGGCTGGCCGATGCTGGCGGTCACGGTGGCGGCCAACGGGCTGCGCTGGTGGTGCATCGCCACCCTGGGCGAGCGGTGGACGGCACGGGTGATCGTGCTGCCGGGTGAGCCGCTGGTCCGCTCGGGGCCGTACCGCTGGTTCGCGCACCCCAACTACGTCGCCGTCATCGTGGAGGGCGCGGCGCTGCCGCTGACCGGCTCGGCCTGGATCACCGCGGCCGCGTTCACCGCCGCCAACGCGGTGCTGCTGACGGTCCGGATCCGCTGCGAGACGCGGGCACTGGCCGCGGCCGCCCCGCCGCGGCTGGCGGTCTCGTGACCGGCGGCTGGCCGTGATCGACGTGCTGGTGGCCGGCGGCGGCCCGGTCGGCCTGGCCGCCGCGATCGGCTGCGCGCTGGCCGGGCTGTCGGTGACGGTGGCCGAGCCGCGGGTGACGCCGGTCGACAAGGCGTGCGGCGAGGGGGTGATGCCGGCCGCGGTGCGACGGCTCGCCGCCCTGGGGGTGACACCGGACGGCTACCCGCTGCGCGGCATCCGCTACCTGGACGGGCGCCACCAGGCCGAGGCGGTGTTCCGGCACCAGGCCGGGCTCGGCGTGCGCCGCACGACGCTGCACGCCGCCCTGGCCGAGCGGGCGGCCGCGCTCGGCGTCACCGTCCAGCCGGCCCGGGTCGCCGGCTTCGAGCAGCACGCCGGCCACGTGACCGCGGCCGGCCTCGACGCCCGCTACCTGGTGGCGGCCGACGGCCTGCACTCCCCGATCCGCCGCGCGCTGGAACGCGAGACCGCCGCGCCCCCGGGGCAGCGGGTGTCGCGTCGGCGACGGCCGGCCCCCCGCTACGGGCTGCGCAGGCACTACCGGGTGGCGCCGTGGAGCGACCTGGTCGAGGTGCACTGGGCGGCCGGGGCGGAGGCCTACGTGACGCCGGTGTCGGCCGACGTGGTCGGTGTCGCCCTGCTCTGCGCGCGGGCGGCCGGGGAACCCGCCGGACCGGGCGACGGCGTTACCGACGGACCAGCGGACGGCTTCGCGGCCCGGCTGGCCGCGTTCCCGGCGCTGCGTGACCGGCTGGCGGGCGCCGCGCCGGCCAGTGCGCTGCGCGGGGCCGGCCCGCTGCGCCAGGACGTCCACCGCCGGGTATACGGCCGGGTGCTGCTGGCCGGCGACGCGTCCGGTTACCTGGACGCGCTCACCGGCGAAGGCATCGGCGTCGGCCTGGCCCAGGCGGACGCGCTGGCCGCCTGCCTCGCGGCCGGCCGCCCGGCCGACTACGAGCGCGCCTGGCGGCGGGTCTCCGGCCCCGCCTGGCGGCTTACCGCGGGCCTGCTCTGGTCACGCAACCAGCCGCTGCTCGCCCCGCGCATCGTGCCCGCCGCCCAGCGGCTCCCCTGGCTGTTCGCCGCCCTGGTCAACCACGCCGCCCAGGCGTTAGCGAGGTTCCCGCGGGGCGAGCACGGCTTCAGTAGCAGGTGCCGCCATAAGTCGAGGCAATTCTTCATTTTTTACAGAGAAGTCTCAGGAATCAACTAACTTCTCTACAGTCTCTGTCAGTGGTTCTTGGACGGGGACGCGGTGGTTTGGGCGGGGCGCTAGCTGCCCCGCACCGCCATCTGCTGCTCGGGTGCGGCTGGTGTCGGCTTAACCAGCTCTCCGCGCGGCCGGCCGGAAGATGATGATGGTTCGTTGGCCTTTGGGGATGACGATGCGTAAGTTCCTGATTCCGCGGCAGTGGATACTGCAAGACTGGGAGACCAATGCCGGTCAGCCAGACATTCGCCTGTTCCTGGCCTGGTTCCGCGCGGCCCAGTGGGCGTACCGGCACTGGGGAGTGCTCGGCCGGCTCGTCTACAGCCCGTACACGCTGATCTCGTCGACCTTCCTTGGCCTCGAGGTGCCGGTCAGCTGCACGATCGGGCCGCGCCTGCGCATGTACCACAAGGTTGGCATCGTGATCCACGGCGAGTGCACGATCGGCAGCGACTGCCAGATCCGCCACGCGGTCACGCTCGGCTCGAAGTTCGACCGGAAGACCGGGGCCATCGTGTTCCCCACCGTCGGCGACCATGTCGACCTCGGGGGCGGCTGCGCGCTGCTTGGCGGCATCCACGTAGGTGATTACGCGGAAATAGGCGCACACGCGGTGGTGACGAAATCCGTGCCGCCGACGGCGGTCGTGGTGGGCAACCCGGGCCGGATCATCAGGATCGGTGACGCTGACGCCAGCGCCGCGGGCAGCCTGGCCGAGAGCTCGCAAGCCGGGCTGTCCCTAGTTGCGGCCCGCCCGGACCTCAAGGCGACCCAGCGGCGGGCGGCGGCAACCGCCCGGCGGCGGGCACGCAGGCCCCGCACCCCGGAAGTGGCGACTGCGGGCGCGGGACAACTCGTCAGGCAGGGACTCAATCGCTCTGCCAGCGGCCAGGACGAGCACGCGACGACCGTGCAGGCAGCGGACTAGCAGGCTGACCTAGCCATCAGCCCTGGCGGTGGTCGACCGCGCCCGCAGGGCATGGTCGACTCGCCCGATCAGGCCGCCGGAACACGAAACCCCCGGCTCGCGTAGTGCGAGCCGGGGGTGACGTGTGTGCCGGTGCGACTGGTCGCCTCCTCGGCGAGAGGCACATCGCGGCTCCAGCCGAACGGTATTCCGCGAAGGCGATATTAGGTGCGGCCCGGGGGACCCTAGCCGCACCGGCTGTTTGAGTCTAACGCGAAAGGCGGGGTGCGTGTTCCCCGGTCAGCTCCAATTTCCGCGCTGCTGCTGCTCCTGCTCCCAGTAGCGCTGCTCCGCCTGGTCGTGCTGACCTGCGGTAACGTGGCCGGGCGGGGACTGGAAGGCGGGGTCGAGGGGGCCCGGGGGATGACTCGAGATGTAGTCGTCGGTCGAGTAGCTGTTGTCCCATTCCGCCGCGTTGGGGGCGGCCTGGCCGTTGGCCGGCCCGTGGCCGTTGGCGGCGCCGTAACCGTTGGCCGGGCTGTAGCCGCTCCCGTTCGGGCGGCCGTCGGCCTCCGGGTAGCCGCTGGCGTCCGGGTAGCCATTCGCGTTCGGGTAACCGCTTCCGTTCGGGTAACCGCTGGCGTCCGGGTAACCGTTCTGGCCGGGGGCGGCGGGGAAACCGCCGTCGCCGCGCTGACCGGACTGGCCGTTCGGCGGCTGCTGGTAGCCGTTGCCGGGCTGGTAGCCGTTGGGCGGGGCGTAACCGCTGGCGGCGGGTAGCCGTTCGCGCCCGGGTAGCCGCTGTCCGGCTGGTTCGCCGGGTAGCCGTTGGGCGCGTAGCCGTTCTGCGCGCCAGTGTTCCGCCCGACAGCGGCCGGCATCGGGGCGCTCGGCCGGGAAGCGCCGGGCTGGGCGTAGCCGGCTGGCGGGGCGTAGCCGTTACCCGGGGCGCCTGCCGAGCCGTTGGCCGGGTAGCCGTCCGGGTAACCGGGCGCGGCCGGGTAGGCCCGCTGGCCGCCGGACTGGGCGACGTGACGCCCCGGTCCCTCGGGGTAGGCGGGCGCCGCGGGCGCGGACTGGGCGGGCGCGGACTGGTAGGCCCCCGGCTCGCCCGGGGCCGCGGGAGCGCCGGGGGTGCCGTTGGCCTGGCCGTTAGCGGTGAAAGAAGGGGTGAAAGTCGGCTGCGCACCGGAACCCCGCGGGTCCTGGGAATACCCGCCGCCAGCGGCACGGCCCTGGCCGTCCTGCCCGTAGTCGGGCAGCGCCGGGTAGCCGCCGGTACCGTACGGGCTGGCCGAGTAGGCGCCCGGTCCTGGCCCGTAAGCCGGCCCTGGTCCGCCCGCCTGGCCGCCGGCTGGAGCCGGGCCCGCCGGCCGGGCCGGACAGGCGCTGCGGGCCGCTGGCGGGCCCCGCCCCGCCTGACTGCGGCTGCCCCTGGCCGGACGACCGGTCAGCCGGGTAACCGCCGGTGCCGCGGCCGGCGTAGCCGCTCTGGTCATAGCCGGCCCTGCTGCTCGCCGTTCCCCTGGCCAAGGGCCCCGTTCCCGTTGGCCTGGTAGCCGCTGGCCTGGTAGCCGTCGGCTCCGTAGCCCCCGGCCTGGTAGTCGGCCGCACGGTAGTCGTCGCCGCCGGAACCGGGTGCCTGGTAGCCGTCGGCCGGGTACCCGGCCGCGTCGTAGGCGGACGGCTGGTCCTGACCGGACAGCCTTCCGTAGGAGGCCGCGTACCAGTCGGCGTCCAGGGCCGCCGCCCCGTTGGCGGTTCCGCCGGAGGAAGCGTCCTGCTGGCCGCCCTGGTCACCCGCGGGCCGCGCGTGCGCCGGGGCGAACGACTGCCCGGCGGCACCGCCATCCCCGCTCACCGGTGCCCCCAGCGGGGCGGCTTCGGAACCGCCGGCCCGCTGCCCGGGCTGTGCGTCGTAACCAGGGGCCGGGTAACCCTGCCCCTCGTACCCCTGGGGCTCGTACCCCTGAGCGGGGTAACCCTGCTGCTGCTGGTAGCCCTGGTCCTGGTAGCCCTGGTCCTGGGCGCCCGACTGCGCGCCCGCGGCATGCTGGGCGGCATAACCGGGCTGCCCCTCGTATCCGGGCGCCGCCTCGTAGGCCTGCCCGGGGAACGCCTGGGCGGCCGGGTCCTGCTGTCCCAGTGACGGGTAGCCGCCAGTCCCGCCGGCTACCTGCGCCTGCCGGCCAGCGACGCTACCGTCCTGCCCGCCGAAACTGTCCTGCCCGGCGTAACCAGGCTGTTCGTAGTCCGGCTGGTCGTAGCCCGGCTGGTACGCGCCGGGCTGGTAGGCGCCGGGCTGCGCGTTCTCGGGCGATCCGTACCACGACGGGTCCGCGTACTGCCGCCCCTGGCCGATCGCGGGGGCCGACGCCGCCGAAGCCGCGGCCGCCGAAGCCGCCGCCACGGCCGCGGCCGCCGCGGCCGCCAGCGGAGCCGACGCGAAGGCGTCGTGGTCACCGGTGCGGTACGGGCCGCCGCTGTACTGCTGCTCTGACCCGTACTGGTCTGACCCGTACTGGCCGGCGCCGTACTGCCGCCGGCGCCGCCGCGCCCGGTGCCGTTCTGCGCGGTGCCGTTCTGCTCGGTGCCGTACCGCTGGCCCTGCTGCTGGTTCTGCTGGCCGGCGGCCGGGAACCCGCCGGTGGGCTGGCCGGTGCGCAGGCCGTAGGCGGCCGCCCGCTCGTCCGTCAGCACCGCCATCGCGCCGGTATAAGGCTCGGCCGGGGCGGCGCCGAGCGCTAGCCGCGGGCGCTCGCGGCCGAGCGGCAGCGGGCCGGTCGCCTCGTTGGCCTGTCCCCCGGGGACGCCGCGGCCGAGGGAATCGACCAGCCGGGACAGGTCGTCCATGGGCAGCCGGAAGGTGCCGGTGCAGGTGCCGCCCTGCCAGATGCTGAAGACCGCCACCCCGGTGCTGGCGTACCAGCTCAGGCGCATGCTCCGGGAGTTGCCGCGAACGTCGAAGAAGATCTCGCCAAGCCGGGGTAGAGACCCCGCGTCCGACGCTGACATACTGCCCATGAGCCCCCCAGGCGAACGTTTGTCCACGTCACCAGAGTATTCGCAGTGCGCCCCACGCGTGCCCTACTCTTGCCGGTCAGTCAAGCGTTCTACGTCTCACGGCGTGTCGCCCCCGGTGGGGCGGACGGCGCCGGGAAAAATTTGAAACTCAGGCAAGAAAATTGGACCCCGCCATGCGCGAGCGGTAACCGGGGTGGCATCATAGACACAGGCTTTCCTGCCCCCTCTTGCGGTGGCTCTACCGGCTGACAGCGGCTAACGGGTCAGCGAGCGGACTGGCGTTCTACCTAGCGGGTCTCCCGCGTGGCTGACGTTGTCCGCTGGCGAGCGTCGTCTCATGGGGCAGGTTCTTGTCACGCATGTACCAGCCACGGGCGGCGTGCGAGCTGTATCGACGAAGCGGTGCCAGTCCCCCAAAGGAACTGTTCCGGCGCGGCCCCGGTCATCCGGTAACGCGTGCGCAAGCACGCGGGCAACGCGCGGGAACAGTACGGCGCCGTTGAGCGTTGCAGCTTGCAACAGCAGTTTCCGCGCAGGGTCGGTCTCGCGTACAGGTGAGCCACTAGCAAGGGTAACCCAAGATCTAAGCAACTTTGTTGAGGTGATTGATCCATGTCTCAGGTGCGTAGGCAGACGGCCGTGCTTCCCCGTCCGAACTGGGGATGGCAGGACGCTGCCGCGTGTCGTGGCGAGGATCTGATGCTCTTCTTCGGCCCAGACGGCGAACGGCAGCCGGAGCGGGACATCAGGGAGCGCAAGGCCAAGCAGGTCTGCGCGAGCTGCCCCGTCCGCATCGAGTGCCTTAATTACGCCGTCGCCCGTCCCGAGAAGTACGGGACCTGGGGTGGCCTGAACGAGGACGAGCGCTCGGCTGAGCGCCGTCGCCGGATGCGCCGCGCCAACGCGGCCTGACCGGCTACGGGATAGCTGCGAGCAGCGTCAGCACGTCGGCATCGGTTAGCTGACCGAAGTCGGCGTACCATTCTCCCACGCTAACGAACCGGCGAGGGGTGACCACGGTCACCACCTCGCCGGTTTCGTTTTGCATCGCCGCCACCGCGGCCGCCGCGGCGACCGGCACCGCCAGCATGGTGCCGGCCGGGCCGCGGGCGCGCAGCGCGCGCAGCGCCGCCCGCGCCGTCACCCCGGTTGCCAGCCCGTCGTCCACCACGATGGCAAGCCGCCCGGCGAGGCCCGGGTCGGCCGCCGCCGCATCGCCGGTGGCGCCCCCCGCTGATACCGAACGGGGGCGCGGCTCCGCCTCCTCCCCCACCCGCCGGTAAACAGCCACCCGCCGCGCCAGCTCGGCCCGTTCACGCGTCACCACCTCGGCCAGGTCAGCCGGGACCAAGCCGACCTCGCGCAGCAGCCCCTGGTCGAAGTACGGCGCCAGCACCCCGCCGCGCCCGTCTTCCGCGATCGCGCCCAGCCCGAGCTCCGGGGTCGCGGGATGACCGATCTTCCGCACCACCAGCACGTCCAGCGGTGCGCCGAGGGCGCGGGCGACCCCGGCCGCGACCGGGACACCGCCCCGCGGCAGGGCGAACACGCGTACCCGCCCCCCAGGGCCTGCCTGGTCCCGGGGCGCGGCCGGGCGGCCGGCCGGGCCACGCCCCCGTTCCGTACCCTCCCAGCGGTCAACCGCGTCCCGCACCGCGGCACCAAGCAGCACCCCCGCCTCGGTGCGGTCGGCGAAGGGGGGCGAACCGGGAAGCGGCGCGGGACCGGGTTCACCCGGGCCGCGCTCGCGGTCGCTGGCCATCTGACCCGCGTATACCCGGCCGGGAAGGGGGCTAAGACGGGCGAAGCGGTTGAAACCAGCGGCGCGGGCGCGCGGCCGTAGAATAACGCCAGCTCGGCGCGACGCCCGGGCCGCCGCCGGAGCCGGAAAGCGGAAGGAGCCGCGATGATCTGCGTTGACTGCCGCCGCCGCGACCACCGGGACTGTCCCGGCGGCACCTGGTGCGACTGCCAGCACCAGCCCCGGCCCGGCCAGCCCGACGGCGCGGCCGGCGACGAGCCGGCCCGCGGCGCCGAGCCCGCGCTCAGCTGGGTGCGCCAGGGTTAACAGCGGTAACCGGAATAGGGTGAGCTGCCTCACGGTTGGCGGCTATGTGACTTTCACCGACTGGACAGGCATCACGAATCTGTGTGATCCTGCTTGGGTGAGTGTTACGGACCCCATGCTCGTCGTGCGCAGGCACGTCGACTTGCAGCGTGTCCGTAGCGCGATTTGTCGTCCGGCCCGTTGACCGCCGCCTATTCCTTTTAACCCCCGGTTACATCTCATCAGGTAGCCAAAGGGGAACGAGTGGGCGCGCGCGGCAGAGCCGGGCGGCTTTTTTTATGCCGTGACGCCCTGCTGCGCACCTCGCGCCCGCCGAGACCAACGATGACGTTAGTGAGGAAGCCGCCGCATGTCTCCCGCGACCGGAGCAACTGCGACACCCCCGCCTGCCAAGCCCACCGGAAAGCCTGCCCGCCGCAAGCGCGGGGAAGGCCAGTGGGCGCTCGGCTACCGCGAGCCGCTCAACAAGAACGAGGAAAACAAGAAGAACGACGACGGGCTCAACGTCCGCCAGCGGATCATCGACATCTACGCCAAGAACGGCTTCGACTCGATCGACCCGGCCGACCTGCGCGGGCGGATGCGCTGGTACGGGCTGTACACCCAGCGCCGCCCGGGCATCGACGGGGGCAGGACGGCGGTGCTCGAGCCGGAGGAGCTCGACGACCGCTACTTCATGCTGCGGGTGACGGATCGACGGCGGCCAGCTTTCGGCCGAGCAGCTCCGGGTCATCTCCGATATCTCGGTCAAGTACGCCCGGGGCACCGCCGACGTCACCGACCGGCAGAACATCCAGCTGCACTGGATCGAGATCGAGTCCGTGCCCGCCATCTGGGAGGCCCTGGAGGCGGTCGGCCTCAGCACCACCGAGGCCTGCGGCGACACCCCCCGGGTGGTGCTCGGCTGCCCGCTGGCGGGGCTGGACGACGATGAGCTGATCGACGCGACGCCGCAGATCCAGGCGGTCAACCAGCGGTACATCGGCGACCCGTCGCTGTCCAACCTCCCGCGCAAGTTCAAGTCGTCGATCAGCGGCTGCGCCGCCCAGTGCACCCACCACGAGATCAACGACGTCGCGTTCGCGGCGGTCAGGCACCCGGAGACCGGCGAGGTCGGCTACGACCTGTGGGTCGGCGGCGGCCTGTCCACCAACCCGATGATCGCCAAGCGGCTGGGCGCGTTCGTCCGGCCCGAGCAGGTGCCCGAGGTGTGGGCGGGGGTCGCCGAGGTGTTCCGCGACTACGGGTACCGGCGGCTGCGGCACCGGGCCCGGATCAAGTTCCTCATCGCTGACTGGGGCGCCGAGAAGTTCCGCGAGATCCTGGAGAAGGAGTACCTCGGCTACTCGCTGCCCGACGGGCCCGCCCCGGTCAACGCCGACGGGGTGGTGCAGCGCGACCACGTGGGCGTGCACCGGCAGCGGGACGGGCTGTTTTACATCGGTTTCGCGCCCCGGGTCGGGCGGGTCAACGGGGAGACCCTGGCCGCCATCGCCGACCTGGCCGAACGTCACGGCAGCGGGCGGGTGCGCACCACCACCGAGCAGAAGCTGGTCATCCTCGACGTGCCGGAGGCCTCGGTCGGCGCGCTCACCGCGGAGCTTGACGCGCTCGACCTGCCGGCCGCGCCGAGCACGTTCCGGCGGCACACGATGGCCTGCACCGGGATCGAGTACTGCAAGCTCGCGATCGTGGAGACCAAGGGCCGCGCGATGAGCCTGATCGACGAGCTGGAGCGGCGGCTGCCCGGCTTCGACGCGCCGGTCACCATCAACGTCAACGGCTGCCCCAACTCCTGCGCCCGCATCCAGGTAGCCGACATCGGGCTCAAGGGCTCGCTGGTCACCGACGCCGACGGCCGGCAAGTCGAGGGCTTCCAGATCCACCTGGGCGGTACGCTGACCGGCGGGGACGCGGCCGGCTCGGGGTTCGGCCGCAAGGTCAGGGGCCTCAAGGCGACCGCCGAGGAACTGCCTGACTACGTGGAGCGGGTGCTGCGCCGGTTCGACGCCGCCCGCCAGGACGGGGAGACGTTCGCGGCCTGGACACTGCGGGCGTCCGACGAGGAGCTGTCATGAAGACGCCATTCTCATCCGGCGGCCCGGCCCGCGCGGTCCCGTTCTACTGCCCCTACTGCGGCGAGGAAGACCTCGAGCCGCAGGGGGCGGCCGACGGCGAGTGGCACTGCCGATCCTGCACCCGAAGCTTCCAGCTCCGGTTCGCCGGCCTGGGGGCGGCGCTATGAGCGTTACAGGAGTTAATCAAAATCTAAGTAACCGGCGCTACTCCTATGTGCTGAACGAATCCAGCGACCAAGACGTGAAGGACCCGCAGCGCATGCGCACCCTAGCCGAGCAGGCAGCCAAGGAACTCCAGGACGCCCCGGCGCAGGAGGTCATCCGCTGGGCGACCGACACCTTCGGTGACCGGATCGCCATCACCTCCTCCATGTCGGACGCGGTGATCGTGCACCTGGCCTCGGCGGTCAAGCCCGGCATCGACGTGGTGTTCCTCGACACCGGCTACCACTTCCCGGAGACGATCGGCACCCGGGACGCGGTCGCCGCTGTCTACCCGGTCAACCTGGTCAACGTGACCCCCTCCCGGACCGTGGCCGAGCAGGACGCCGAGCTCGGCCCGCGGCTGTACGGGCGCAACCCCGACCTGTGCTGCTACCTGCGCAAGGTCGAGCCGCTCGAGCGCACCCTGGCCGGCTACGACGCCTGGATCACCGGGGTGCGGCGCGACGAGACGCTGTCCCGGCGCGGCACCCAGGTGGTGGAATTCGACGAGAAGCGGCAGAAGATCAAGGTCAACCCGATCGTCGGGTGGACCTCCGAGCAGGTCGACGAGTACATCGCGGCCAACGGGGTGCTGGTCAACCCGCTGGTCTACGACGGCTACCCGTCGATCGGCTGCCGCACCTGCACCATGCGGGTGGAGCCGGGTGCGGACCCGCGCTCGGGACGCTGGGCCGGGACGGGCAAGACCGAGTGCGGCATCCACGTCTGAGCCACCAGGACGACACCGTTAACGACGCGCCGCCGCTGATCGCGGTCGCGCACGGGTCACGCGACCCGCGCGCCGCCGCCACCGTGACCGGCCTGCTGGCCACCGTGCGGGAGCTGGCACCCGGGCTCGACGTGCGGGCCGCGTTCCTCGACCACTGCCCGCCCAGCGTCGGCCAGGTGCTCGGCTCGCTCGACGGCGCCCCGGTCACGGTGGTGCCGCTGCTGCTGACCGCCGCGTATCACAGCAAGGCCGACATCCCGGCCCAGCTCGCGGCCGCTACCGCGGCCCGCCCGGGCCAGCGGGTAGCGGCGGCGGGCACCCTCGGCCCGCACCCGCGGCTGCTCGACGCGCTCGAGCGGCGGCTGGCCGAGGCCGGCCTCGACGTCAGCGACGCCCGCGAGCGCGCGGCCACCAGCGTGGTGCTGGCGGCGGCGGGGTCGTCCCACCCGGCCGCCAACGCCACCGTGGCCGCCCTGGCGGCCCGCTGGGCCCGCGAGCGCGGCTGGCGGGCGGTGCTGCCCGCCTACGCGTCCGCCGCCGCGCCCACGCCCGCCGAGGCGGTCGGCGCGCTGCTGGCTTCCGGTTCCCGCCGGGTGGTCGTCGCCAGCTACCTGCTGTCCCCCGGCTACTTCGCGGACAAGATCCGGGCGGGCGCGCTCGCGGCGGGCGCGGCCGCGGTCTCCCCCGTGCTGGGCGCCGCGCCGGAGGTCGCCGCGGTGGTGCTAGAGCGCTACGCCGCTGCCGCGGGCCAGCTCACGGCGGCGATCTCGGCCCGGCCCGGTTACCCGGCGCACAGGAATGTAACTTTCCCGTTAGGAAATTGCTTCAGCGGGGGAAATTCATGTGGAACGGATGTACGGGCACGCGGGTCCTCCCCCAATATTCCAAAGCGGTAGGCTCGGGCGCTCGGGCTGTGAACCGTGAGGAGACGGATGCACATCTGGCCAGGCGCCGCGTACCCCCTCGGAGCTACGTGGGACGGGTGGGGGACCAACTTCGCCCTGTTCTCCGAAGCGGCCGAGCGCGTCGAGCTGTGCCTGTTCGACGAGGCCGGGACCGAGACGCGGATCGAGCTGACCGAGGTCGACGGCTTCGTGTGGCACGGCTACCTGCCGGCCATCGGGCCAGGACAGCGCTACGGCTACCGGGCGCACGGCCCCTACGACCCGCGGCGCGGCGCCCGCTGCGCGCCGTCCAAGCTGCTGCTCGACCCCTACGGCAAGGCGTTCGAGGGGGACGTGCTCTGGAACGAGGCACTGTTCGACTACCAGTGGGCCGAGCCGCGCAAGCGCAACACCGTCGACAGCGCCCCGTACATGCCCAAGAGCGTGGTCATCAACCCGTTCTTCGACTGGGGTAACGACCGGCCGCCGCGCATCCCGTACCACGAGACGGTCATCTACGAGGCGCACGTCCGGGGCCTGACGCTGCGTCACCCGGACATCCCGCTGCCGCAGCGGGGCACCTACGCGGGGCTGGCTCACCCGGCGGTGATCGAGCACCTGAAGCGGATCGGCGTCACCGCGGTCGAGCTGCTGCCGGTGCACCAGTTCGTGCCCGAGCAGGCGATGGTGGCCCGCGGGCTGACCAACTACTGGGGCTACAACACGATCGGGTTCCTCGCGCCGCACAACCGCTACTGCTCGGCCGGCCAGCGCGGTGAGCAGGTCGGTGAGTTCAAGACGATGGTCAAGGCGCTGCACACGGCGGGCATCGAGGTCATCCTCGACGTGGTGTACAACCACACCGCCGAGGGTGACGGCCGCGGCCCGACGCTGTCTTTCCGCGGCATCGACAATCACGCCTATTACCGGCTTGATGACGCCAACCCGTGGCGTTACGTCGACTACACCGGCTGCGGCAACTCCCTTAACGTGCGGCACCCGCATTCGCTGCAGCTCATCATGGACTCGCTGCGCTACTGGGTGCTGGAGATGCACGTCGACGGGTTCCGCTTCGACCTCGCCTCCGCCCTGGCCCGGGAGCTGCACGACGTGGACCGGCTGTCCACCTTCTTCGACCTGGTGCAGCAGGACCCGGTGGTGTCCCAGGTGAAGCTGATCGCCGAGCCGTGGGACGTCGGCGAGGGCGGCTACCAGGTCGGTAACTTCCCGCCGCTGTGGACCGAGTGGAACGGCAAGTACCGCGACACGGTGCGCGACTTCTGGCGCGGTGAGCCCGCCACGCTGCCGGAGTTCGCGTCCCGGCTGACCGGGTCGTCGGACCTGTACGAGACCAGCGGCCGCCGGCCGGTCGCCTCGATCAACTTCGTCACCTGCCACGACGGGTTCACGCTGGCCGACCTGGTGAGCTACAACGGCAAGCACAACGACGGCAACGGCGAGGACAACCGGGACGGCACCGACGACAACCGCTCGTGGAACTGCGGCGACGAGGGGCCGGCCCAGGACCCTGAGGTGAGCGCGCTGCGCGCCCGGCAGCAGCGGAACTTCCTGGTCACCCTGTTCCTCTCGCAGGGGATCCCGATGCTGCTGGCGGGTGACGAGATCGGCCGTACGCAGGCGGGCAACAACAACGCCTACTGCCAGGACAACGAGATCTCCTGGGTGGACTGGTCGCGGGCCGCGTCGGAGCGGGACCTGCTGGCGTTCACCAGGAAGCTGGCCCGGCTGCGGCGGCATCACCCGGTGTTCCGCCGCCGCCGCTTCTTCCAGGGCGCCTACATCGCCGTCGGGGAGGACGCGGACGGCGAGGGCGCGACCGGGCAGCGGGCGGCCGGGGACGAGCCGGGCGAGGACGTGGTCGACATCGTCTGGCTTACCCCGGCCGGCGACGAGATGACTGACTCGGACTGGCGGGCGTCCTACGCCAAGTCGGTGGCGGTCTTCCTGAACGGGGAGGCGATCACCGAGCCCGACCCGCGCGGTGACCGGGTGACCGACCGGAAGTTCCTGCTGCTGTTCAACGCCGGGCAGGAGCCGATCACGTTCACCATCCCCGAGTCACGGCTCGGTAGCGACTGGGAGATCGTGATCGACACCGAGACCCCGCGCGGCGACCCGCAGGACGCGATCGGCTTCCTGCCCAAGACCAAGGTCGAGGTCGACTCGCACGCGATCGTGGTGCTCCGGTCACGGAGCTGACTTATCTCCGGCACCATAACGTTTACGTAGTTTCCTGAAAAAGCTGTAAACCGGCTCAGAGTTCATCGCGTATATCTCTGCGGAGGGACGAGCCGCTTCCCGTGCGGGGGGCGTCAAGGGGCGGGGGACGCGTGGGCACGGAGACGGGTGAGCTGACGGCGATCGCGCAGCAGCTTGGCAGCAGGTACCTGGTCGGCGAGCTGATCGGCCGGGGCGCGATGGGCCAGGTGTTCGCGGGCACCGCGCGGGACGACGGCTCCCCGGTGGCGATCAAGGTGCTGCGCCCGGAGCTGGTGTCCGACCCCCAGGCGGTGGCCCGGTTCATGCAGGAGCGGCAGATCCTGACCTCGATCAGCAGCCCGGCCACCGTGCGGATCATCGACCTGGTGGCCGAGGGTGACACCCTGGCGATCGTGATGGAGCTGGTCAGCGGGCATGACCTGCGGCGCTACCTGCGCGCGAAGGGCACGCTGCCGCCCGCCGAGGCGGCCGGGCTCGCGGTCCAGTTGCTCACCGGGCTGGCCGCGGTGCACGCGGCGGGCGTGGTGCACCGGGACATCAAGCCGGAGAACCTGCTGCTTGACGGCGAGCCGGACGGCGGCGACGCCGCCAGCGTGACACTGAAGGTCACCGACTTCGGGGTGGCCCGGCTGTCCTACGGCGCGTCGCTGACCAAGCTCAGCAGCCTCATCGGCACTCCCGAGTACATGGCACCGGAACTGGCGGAAGGGGACCACGCTGGCCCCGCGGCCGACCTGTACTCGGCCGGCGTGGTGCTGTACGAGATGCTCAGCGGCCGCACCCCGTTCGCGGGCGGCCCGCCGATGGCGGTGCTGCGGCGGCACGCCGACATGGCCCCGCCGCCGGTGCCCGGGCTGCCGCCTGCCCTGGGGGCGGAGCTGAAGCGGCTGCTGGCCAAGGACCCCGGTGACCGCCCGGCGTCGGCCGCCGAGGCGGCCGCGGCGCTGGCCGCGCTTGCGTCCGAGCTGGCACCGATGGCGGCGCTGCCCCCGATGGCGGAGCCCGACCACTACCAGCGGGTGACCGCGAACATGGCGGCTGACAGCGCCGCCGCGAGCGCGGCGACGGCCACCGACATTCCCCTGGCCGGCACCGCCGGGGCGACCGTCATCCGGCCGCGCGAGCACGCGGCGGCGCTCGCCCCGGCGGCGGCCGACGGGGCGGCGACCCCGCCCGGCGCGGCCGGGCTGGCGGCCGGGCCGGCCCGGGCTGGCGCCGGCCGGCCGCTGCTGGCCGGCGCGGCCGCGGTGGTGATCGCGGTGACGGCGGTCACCGTGACCCTCGCGCTGCGCCCGCACCACCCGACGCCGCGCCAGCCAGCCGCGGCCGGCGGCGGCACCGGCACCGCCCAGGCCGCCGCGGCCGCCACGGCCTCCCCGCTGACCAGCGCGAGCACACCGCCGTCGGCCGCCGCCAGCGCCCGGCCGCCGTCCCTCGCTCCCAGCGGGAGGACATCAAGCGCCGCCGCCGCGGGCGCCCCGGTGGTGGTGATCACCGAGCCCGCCGCGGGCCCGTCGACGACGGCGGCCGCGGGCCCGTCGACGACGGCCGCCGCCCCGTCCTCGCCCGCCCAGCCGGCCCAGCCCGCCCCGGTGCACAGCACCGCCGCCCCGGCCGCCGCCTCCTACGCCAGCGTCCCGCTGGCGACCGGGTCCTCGACGGTCACCGCGCGCGCCTACTTCGGCCAGCTCAGCTCGGTCATGGGCGCGCTGACGGGCCAGGTCACCTTCGGCTCGCTGACGTCGGCCGGGGCCGACCCCGGCGGCTGCGCCGAGACGGTGGTGTTCAGCGGGGTGCCTGGCAGTACCGGGGTGGTGTACGCCGGGGGGCTCGGCTCCGGCTGGCGGGGCGCGGAGGCCGCGCCGAGCAGCAGCCCGGACGGCGGCAACTCGCACCAGCAGATCGTCGCTCCCCCGCTGTCGCTCGCGTCCGGCTCCTCCTACGCCGCCTATGCGCAGCTGGTCGCCGGCACCCTGAAGCTGACGTCCGGCTCGTTCTCGCTGTCGCTGTCGGGCACGGCCGGCTCGGTGCAGACCTGGCTGGTGGCCGGCGCGCGGGTGAGCTGCGACGGCTGACCCGCCCGGGTTCGCCCGCCTGCCAGCCCCGCCCCGGTAGCATCGGGGCGATGCGGACGATCTTTCCCAGCCCGGGTGGCGAGCTTGACCTGATGGGCCTGGCCGAGGCATACCAGTATCCGGGTGAGCGCTGGCTGCGGGTCAACTTCGTCTCCAGCGCGGACGGCAGCGTCACCGCCGACGGGCTGTCGGCCGGGCTGTCCTCGGCGGGCGACAAGCGGGTCTTCGGCATCCTGCGCGTACTGGCCGACGTGATCCTGGTCGGCGCGGGCACCGCCCGCGCCGAGAACTACAAGCCGGCCAAGCGGCGGGACTCCCTGGCGCCGCTGCGCGCGGGCCGTTCCCCGGCCGCCCCGATCGCGCTCGTCACCAGCAAGCTCGACCTCGACCTGAGCATGCCGCTGTTCACCGAGGCAGCAACGGACTCCCGGACGATCGTGATCACCAGCGCCGCCTCCGACGAGGCCAGGCGAGCGGCGACGGCCCGGGTAGCCGACGTGATCGTGGCGGGCGATGAGGCGGTCGACCTCGGCCAGGCGGTGCAGGCGCTAGCCGACCGGGGCCTGCGGCGGGTGCTCTGCGAGGGCGGCCCGCACCTGTTCGGCGACCTGAACGCGGCCGGCCTGGCCGACGAGCTGTGCCTGTCGCTCAGCCCCACCCTGGCCGGCCCCGGGGCGGGCCGCATCACCGCCGGACCGCAGGCCGGCGCCCGCCCGCTGACGCTGCGGCAGGTGATCGCTGACGACGACGGCTTCCTCTTCCTGCGGTACTTCGCGGACAAGCCTTAGCAGCCCGGAAGGATCCGAACTTTCGCAGCGGGCTCCGGAGGGAGTGCGGCGGTCTGGCGGCAGGGTCGGAGATTTCATGTCCCCAGCTACGGGCGAGTTCCGCCAGTTCGTGCCGGGCCTGCTCCAGGTTGGATGATCATTTTTCCTCAGCTGGTGGTTGGGCTTGGAGAAGCTGGCTGATCTGGCGAGCCATGTCATCTTGACCGATCTTGATGGCGGCGGCCATCGCGACTCTGAGCACCTGATAGCCCTGATCTCCCTGGCCGGCGGCCAGCAGCAGCTCGCCCAAGGTGCTCCCACGACGGCGATCCCGTCTGACCGCTGCAGCTGCGTGAAGATCTGGAAAGACTGGATTAGCCAGGGCACAGCTCCTTGGTAGTCCTCAAGAGCAAGGTCGATCTGGGCGAGACCCCAGGCGGCGGCGGCGATCCCGTCAAGGTCACCAAGCCTCTTACTGACTTCGAGCGCTTTCTCCTGGAGTCCTATCGCCTCGTCGTAGTCGCCGCGTCGGCAGGCGATGTCGGCGATGCGGCCCCAGGTGAGGGCGGCCGAGCGCGTGTCGCCGAGTCGCTCGTACACGGGGAGCTGAACCTCGCGGCGGATGCGCAGGGCCTCGCCGTAGTCGCCGCGCAGGAAGGCGATGTCGGCGATGCTACCCCAGGTGACGGCGATCTCCCGGGTATCGCCGAGTCGCTCGAGCACGGGCAGTTGGACTTCGCGGCGGATGCGCAGGGCCTCGTCGTAGTCGCCGCGCTGGTAGGCGATGTCGGCGATGCGGCCCCAGGTGAGAGCGGTCTCCCGGGTATCGCCGAGTCGCTCGTACACGGGGAGCTGGACTTCGCGGCGGATGCGCAGGGCCTCGTTGTAGTCGCCGCGCAGGTAGGCGATGTCGGCGATGCGGCCCAGGTGACGGCGGTCTCCCGGGTATCGCCGAGTCGCTCGAAGGCGGGCAGTTGGACTTCGCGGCGGATGCGCAGGGCTTCGTCGTAGTCGCCGCGCTGGTAGGCGATGTCGGCCACATAACCCCAGGTGACGGCGGTCAAGCTGGCATCGCCGAGGCGCTCGTAGACGGGCAGCTCGACTTCGCGGCGGATGCGCAGAGCTTCGTCGTAGTCGCCGCGCCGGTAGGCGATGTCGGCGATATAACCCCAGGCGACGGCGGCCGAGCGCGTGTCGCCGAGGCGCTCGAGCACGGGCAGTTGGACTTCGCGGCGGATGCGCAGGGCCTCGTCGTAGTCGCCGCGCCGGTAGGCAATGTTGGCGATACTGCCCATGACCACTGCCGATTCCCGCTCCGCACCTGCATTGGTGAACATCTGCCAGGCGTGGTGAAGCAGTTCCCAGGCCTGCGTGAGCTCGCCAGTAGTGATCAGGCGCTGGGCCTGCTCGTACATGACGCTGGCCCGGTTGACGAGATCGGCTGGACCGCCGGTGGTTTCAGCCTGTGCCGCGGCGCGGGTAAGCAGGCTTTCACCCGCCTGGCCGTCCCCGCTGGTGAAGGACGCGGCGGCAGCTTGCCGCAGCAAGCCTAGGGGCACAGACCGGCTGTGGGCGTCCAGCAGGGCGATTGCCTGCCGGGCAAAGGCGGCCGCCGCTGCGGCAGGGCCGTCACGCAGTTCGGCGACCGCCCCAGCCGCTGCCGTCGCCGTTACATCTGGGTCGTCGGCAAGCATGGCCAGGCGTGCTAGCTCTAGGTCTAGCCCAGTATCCCGTTCAAAGGCGGGGCCGCCCCACGCTGACAGCAGCGGCCCGGCTGTGACGGCGGCGAGGGCGGCCTGCTCGCCCTCGGTGAGCGGTTCCAGGCGGGCCGTTGCCAGGGGGCTGGCCGCTAGCGCGGTCGTGGCCGGGTCGCCCTGGTCTGGGTAGGGATCAAGTAGCCCCAGACCGCTCAGCCGTTCCGGTTCTCCCCCGGCCGCTGCCGCCAAGGCGTCGATGACGGGGGCAGGCACCGGGAGGGTGAACAGGGTGGCGGCGCGCAGCAGCGCGCGGCCTGCCTCGCCGCTTCCTCCAGCAGCGCGTCGATGGCCAGGTTCTCCAGGAACGCGCGGGCCTCGGCGTCTTCGGGCAGTTCGCCGCGCTGGAGGTAGGCCTCCATCCCGGCCACGGCCGCCTCGGCTCGTTCGGCCGAGACCTGCTGGCCGTAGACCAGGCGCAAGACCGTTAGGTCCTGCAGGCCCGGGTTGCCGCGGCTGACCGCCATCGCCCGGCTGGCCAGCGCAGCCCGCTCGGCCGCCCGCTCGGCTGGGGCCTGGGCCTGCTGGCGGCGCTGCAGCTTGGCCTGGGCGACCGCCGACAGCGGGGCCAGTTGCACGTCCTCCAGGCGCTGCTCCAGCCCGGACAGGGTGAACGTGAACCGGCTGGTGAGCAGCAGGCGGTATCGGTGCTGGCCGGGTCGAACGCGCGCAGCACCCCGGCCAGCACCGGGGAAAAGCCAGGATCGACCCGGCGCGGGCCAGCCGGGTCTGAGACGAGTGCTTGTTCCAGGTCGTCGATGACCAGCAGCAGCGGCCGCTGGTGACCCGGGCCGCGCTGCGCGCACGGGCCGGCCAGCAGGTCAGTCAGTACCTGTTCGATCGCGCCGGGCGAGTCGCGGACCCGGTAGATCCCGGCCTCGGCCTGCTGGCGGGCCGCGGGGTCGAGGCGGACCGCCCGGGCGACCGCGTCCATGACGCCCAGGGCGGTGTAGTCGCCGTAGACGACCGCGACCGCGTGGTCGGGGAGGCGGTCAGCGACCCGCGCCGCCAGGCTCGACTTGCCGAGGCGCCCCTGCCCGCGCAGCAGCACCCCGGCCTTGTCCCGTTCGCGTAGCACGCGCAGCGCGCGCTGCAGCTCCAGGCGGCGGCCGACGAACATGTCGGCCGCGGCGACCGGCACCTCGGGCTTGCCCGCCAGGAAGGTCCTGGTGCCGTGGGCCGCCTGCAGCGGCCGCCGCCGGTTCCCGGCGACCAGCGGGCCGCCGCCGCCCGGGCCGAGCCACAGCCGGGCCAGGTGCCAGTCCGCCCGCACCCAGCGGTCAGCCGAGGCCAGCAGCGCCCGGCGGGCGTCGCCGACTGCCTCGGCCAGGTCCGTGCGACGGGCGAGCGAGTCATACAGGTACTCGGCGAAAACGGTCGCGGCCTGGTCGCTCACCGACCCGTCCCAGCCGATCACGGCCGGCATCCCCGCCGCCACCAAAGCGGTCGCCAGCGAGTGCGCCGGCAGCACCGCATCGGTGCCGCCGTCAGCCGCAGAGGCCTTCTCGCCGGCCCCGGGGGCAGGTGATCCGCCGCCTCCGGGGCGGCCGCGGTGAGGCAGGCCGAGACGAACACCAGCCGCGGACGGGCGGTCACCAGGCCGGCCAGGTCCTGCGCGCTGGTCGGGCGGTCCGCGCCGGCGTCGTCCTCCATCATCAGCGCCGGCACCCCGGGCGCGCCCGGGGCGGGGCGCCAGCTGCTGGTGCCGTGGCAGGACAGGTGCAGCACCGGCAGCCCGCCCAGGTCACCCAGGCGCCGCCCGAGCTGGGACGGGTCACCGCTGTCTTCCACCACCAGGTCGACCCGGCTGCCCGCCGCCCGCAAGATCGCGGCCTCCTCCGCCTCGAAGTCAAGCTCGCGCTGGCCGCGCGGGGACGACGCCATGAACGCCACCCCCAGCCGCAAATCATCCAGGCCGGGCGGCGACCCGGCCTGGCCCAGCCGGCGGGTCACGGCGAACCGCGACAGGCCGTCCCCGGCCAGGAACCCGCCATCCGGCCGGGCCAGCAGCTCAAACGGCGCCCGGAGCACCGCCCACGCCGTTGCCGACGGCCGCCACGGCCCCGCCACCTCGAAGACGACCGGGGCGACGGCCTGGTCCAGCAGCCGGGCCAGCTGGCCCTCGTCACCGTCCACCCAGGCGAACAGCTCCCGTCCCAGGCGCGCGAACGACGGCTCGCCCGAGCGGGCCCGCACCGCCCGCGCGTACCGGACCGCAAGGTCAGTCAGGAACTCAACATCAGCCGACGACACCAGCCGCCGCGGCCCCATCCGCGCGCCCCCGGCCAGCAGCTCGAAGCCGCCGTCGTCAACGACAAGACCCGTCCCCGCCACAGACCCTCCCCAGGTACTGCCCGGCCCGCCACCCGCAACGGCCACGCTGGTCCAAGGACAAGCCGGCCACCCGCTGCACCCGCGCCCGCACGCCCGGTCAAAATAGGACGAACCCAGTATGGCCTAAAGCCAGTCCTACGCACTGCAACTCAGCGGTCGCAGAACCAGCACCCGAGTGCGTCCTGGGCTGCCATGGTCGCCGCCGCGGCCGCGACCATGGCAGCCCACCACTCAGGTGTCTCGGCCTGGGCTAGAACATGGGGTCCATGTTCACCGGGACCTCCAGCTTCCTGCGCGACCGGGTGCGACTCACCGGCCGACCTGGTTCTCCATCAAGCACGGCATCAAGGTCGGCGGCCGATGCCTCGGCCAGCCGGTAGATGCCCTGCACGCTGTCAGGCCGGGTCAGGCGCCCGTCCTCGCTGACGTGCTTGACCGGCCGCAGCCCCCGCCGCGGGTGATAAGTCAGCCGCTTGAGGACCTCACCGGGCACCGGGCGGTCGAGCTGTACCCGCGTGCCCTCGGCCCCGATGACAACCTCGGTGGTGCAGGTCGGGGCAAGGAACCGCCAGCCGGCGAAGCGGGAGAAGTACTCCTCGAGCGGCGGCTGCCCGGCGTCCCCGACCGCGATGATCTCGTGCACCCGCAGCCGGCCGAATACGTAGAGCACCTGGTCGCCGACGCCGATGGGATACAGCAGGTCGCCAGGCTGCACCGTGGCCCGCCGGAAACTCGGCTCCGAGAGATGCGGGCCGCCGAACAGCACCGTCAGCCGCGGGGTCACCCCAGCCGCCTGCCGCCAGCGATCTTGCGGCCAGTACACCGAGTACGCCTTGCTCACAACGGCACGCTACTGTCCCGGTCGGACATCGCGGGCCTGGTCGCGGGCAATTGCTAAGCCAAGCCTTATCAGTTACTCTTGAGCTTATGAGCCCTGTGGAGTCGGTTCCCGAAGTTCCGGTCGCGGAGGCCAGCGAGGTAGCTGGCGCGGTGCGGGTGGCGGTTGGCCTGGTGGTGCGGAAGATGCGGCAGTCGCCGGTCGGCAGCGAGCTGACCGTGGCCGAGTCGTCGGCGCTGTCCCGGCTGGAGCGGGGCGGCCCGGCCACCTCGAGCGATCTTGCCCGGCTGGAGCGGATCAGCCCGCAGTCGATGGGCGTCACCGTCGCCGCGCTGCTGGAGCGGGGCCTGATCGAGCGGGACCGCGACCCGGAGGACGGGCGCCGGATCGTGCTGTCGATCACCGAGGCGGGGGTGCGCACCGTGCACGACAAGCGCGGCGCGCGGACCGAGCAGATCGCGAAGGCGCTGCGCGAAGGGTTCACCGAAGAGGAGCTCGGCCAGTTGCGAACGGCCGCCGTGCTGCTTGAGCGGCTGGCGGAGCACCTGTAATGGGGGCAAGCACCACCGACGCGACGGCCCGGCCGCGCGCGCCCAAGCCGGACCGCTACGCCTGGATCACGCTGGCCAACACCACCGCCGCGATCTTCATGGCCACGCTCGACGGCTCGGTCGTCATCATCGCGCTGCCCGCCATCTTCAAGGGCATCCACCTCGACCCGCTGTCGGCCGGGAACATTAGCTACCTGCTGTGGATGATCATGGGCTACCGGCTGGTCCAGGCGGTCCTGGTGGTCAACCTGGGCAAGCTGGGCGACATGTTCGGCCGGGTCAAGATGTACAACTTCGGCTTCGTGGTGTTCACCTTCGCCTCGATCCTGCTGTCGTTCGACCCGTTCCAGGGGACCCACGGCGCGCTGTGGCTGATTGGCTGGCGGTTCCTGCAGGCGATCGGCGGGTCGATGCTGATGGCCAACTCGGCCGCCATCCTGACCGACGCGTTCCCGCCCGAGCGGCGCGGCTTCGCGCTCGGCACCAACCAGATCGCCGCCCTCGCCGGGATGTTCATCGGCCTGGTGGCGGGCGGCCTGCTGGCCGCCTGGGACTGGCGCGCGGTGTTCTGGATCAACCTGCCGGTCGGGGTGTTCGGCACCCTGTGGGCCTACCTGATGCTGCGCGACAACGGGGTGCGGCGCAAGGCCAAGATCGACTGGTGGGGCAACATCACCTTTGCCCTCGGGCTCGGCTCGGTCCTGGTAGGCATCACCTACGGAATCCAGCCCTACGGGAACAACTCGATGGGCTGGGAGTCGCCGGTGGTGCTGGGCGAGATCATCGGCGGCCTCGTGGTGCTGCTGATCTTCGTGCTGATCGAGACCAAGGTGGCGGAGCCGATGTTCCGGCTCACCCTGTTCAAGATCCGCGAGTTCACCCTGGGCAACGTGGCCGGCCTGCTGGTGTCGATCGCCCGTGGCGGCATCCAGTTCATGCTGATCATCTGGCTGCAGGGCATCTGGCTGCCGCTGCACGGCTACACCTATGACCAGACACCGCTGTGGGCGGGCATCTTCCTGCTGCCGATGACGGCCGGGTTCCTGGTGTCCGGCCCGATCTCGGGCATCCTGTCCGACCGGTTCGGCTCGCGCGGCATCGCCAGCGCCGGCATGGCCGTGTTCGGCGCGTCCTTCATCGGGCTGATGTTCATCCCGGTCAACTTCCCTTACTGGGCGTTCGCGCTGTTCATCGCGCTGAACGGGATCGGCAGCGGGATGTTCGCGTCGCCCAACTCCTCCTCCATCATGGGCTCGGTGCCCGCCGCCGACCGCGGCTCGGCCTCCGGCATGCGCTCCACCTTCCAGAACTCGGGCACCGCGGTGTCCATCGGGGTGGTGTTCACGCTGATGATCATCGGCCTGTCCAGCTCGCTGCCGACCACGCTGTCCAACGGACTGACCAAGCTGGGCGTGCCGGGCGGGGTCGCGCACCAGGTCGCCACGCTGCCGCCGGTCTCGTCGCTGTTCGCCTCGGTCCTCGGGGTCAACCCGATCCAGCACCTGCTGGCGCCCACGGGCGTGCTCAGCCAGCTGCCGGCCGCCAGCCAGGCCGAGCTGACCGGGCGGACGTTCTTCCCGGCGCTGCTGTCCGGCCCGTTCCACAGCGGCCTGCTGGTGGTCTTCAGCGTCTCGGCGGCCCTGTCGGTGCTGGCCGGCCTGGCCTCGGTGCTGCGCGGCAAGCGCTCGCCCGGCGCGCCTGAGTCACCGCTGACGGTCACCGCCGAGGCGGAGGAGGCCCTGGCCGACCAGGAGGCGGGCTTCCTGCTGGAGGAGGAGCCGAACGGCGACGGCAACCTCGGCCCGCTGGCCGACCGGCTGCGGGCGGAGACCGGTGCCAGCCGGGTCACCGTGCGCGGGCGGTCCGGCGACGACCCGGTGGCGCTGCTGGCCGAGTCCCTGGCCCCCGGCGTGGAGTCGATGGCCGACGGGCAGCAGCCCGCCGCCATCACCGCCGCGCCGACCTACCAGGTGCTCAGCCAGACCAAGGCCATCCTGGTCCAGGACGACTGCGTCAACAACGGCCCGCGGCCGCCCCGGTCGATGATCGAGCGCTACCGGGTGCGCGCGCAGATGGTCGCGCCGGTACTCGACGACGGTGAGCTGATCGGCACCGTCTCGGTGCACCAGCAGGACGCCACCAGGCACTGGAGCCCGGCCGACATCACGGCCCTGGAACGGGTCCAGGCGGAGGTCGCCACCGTCCTGGCGGGACGCGGCCAGCAGCCGCCATCGACTTGTCACCTGGGCGCAACATGACGCGGCTAGTCTCCGTGACGTCATCAGGACCGACCGCAGGCCGCGATTGGTCCAACCACTGACTCCGGTCAGCAGGCAGGGCCCGCGGAGGCGACATGGGCGACGTGGCGGCAGCCCTGGCCGGGCTGGCCCAGCCGGAACGGGACGGCCAGCCGGACGGCCCGGCCGACGGCAGCCCGCACCGCCGCTACCTGGCGGTGGCGGACGGCATCCTGGCCGCGGTGGGGGCGGGCCACCTCAGCCCGGGCGACCGGCTGCCCAACGAGCGGGAGCTGGCCCGCATCTGCGCGACCAGCCGGACCACCGTACGGGACGCGCTGCTGGCACTCGAGCTGTTCGGCGTGGTCGAGGTCAGGCCGGGCTCCGGCTGTTACATCAGCAGCCTCTCCTCCCCCCGGCGGCGGACGTCGAGCGTGATGATGGACGCGGTGCCGCGCGAGCTGATCGAGGCCAGGATCAGCGTCGAGCCGCAGGTGGCGCGGATCTGCGCGGGCAACGTGCCGCCGGCCGAGATCCGCCGGCTGCGCGGCCTGATCGACCAGTGCGAGGCGGAAGGCGAGCGCGCCGCCAGCGACGACCTGGGCACCTTCCTGACGATGAGCCACGACTTCCACTCCGAGCTGGCGCGCAGCTGCGGCAACAGCATCCTGGCCGACCTGACCAGGCAACTGGTGGACGTCACCGCGCACCCGCTGTGGCAGGTGGTGAACGCGATGCACGTCCGCGACCCGGCCAACCGGGCCGAGCAGGTCGCCGAGCACCGGACGATCCTCGACGCGGTAGAGCGGGCCGACGGCGACCTCGCCGCCGTCACCATGCACGACCACCTGTCCCGGCTCGAGCAGCACATCTTCGGCACCATCCGGGTGGGGAAAGGCATCGTCCGCCAGCCGCCCCGCTCCCGCTAACCCATCCTCGAACCGCATGGTTGCGGCAACCAGCGCGCTATTACCGCCTGGTTGCCGCAACCACGCGGGCAGGTGGCGTGGGTGGGTGGGTGGCTGGCGCGGCGGGCGGGGAGGTGAGCCGGGGTGATTGGTCCAACCGGTTGGGACACATTGATTCAACCGGTCTTTAACGTCGGCGCAGTGACCCGCTCCTACCTTCAGAAATGCCGCACCCCCGCAAGTGAGCGGGGTGCGGCCGAATCTGAGATGAGGAGCAGCCCATGCGGTTCAGGAGAGTCGCGGCGACCGCCGCCGCGCTGATCAGCGCGGCCGTGGTCGCCGCCTGCAGTTCCAGCGGGTCCGCCGGTTCCGGCGCGGCCAGCGCCAGCGCGGCCAAGCCGACGATCGTGGTGGCCGCCCCCGAGTGCGCCCACTGCCTGGCGATGGCCCTGCTCGACAGCTCGATGATCCCCGGTTACAACGTCAAGTTCGAGTCGTTCGGCACGCTGACCGAGCTGACCGCCGGGCTCGCCTCGGGCGCGATCGACGTCGGCCAGATCGACTACACCGGCCTGGTCAGCTTCATCGACAAGAACCTGCCCATCGTCGCGGTCAGCGGCGAGGTCAACGGCGGCTCCGACTTCGTGCTGGCGCCGTCGGTGAAGGTCCCGGTCGGCAACTGGGCCGCGTTCAAGACCCTGGTCATGAAGGACAAGGCGGCCGGTAACCCGCTGAAGATCGCCTCCCAGTTCGGCACCGTGCAGGACATCGAGCTGCGGCTTGAGCTGCCCAAGTACGGCATCGACCCGAACACCGACGTCAACCTGGTCAACGTGCCCTACCAGGGCATGGCGCAGGCGCTGCACAACGGCTCGGTGCAGGCGGCGATCCCGGTCCAGCCGTTCGCGGCGGCGATCACCAACGGCGGCTTCGGCGTCCACTTCGCCTACCCGTACAACCAGGCCGCGGGCAACCTCACCAACGTGGTGGTGGTCAACAAGAACTTCCTCGCCCAGCACCCGGCCGAGGTCGCCGCGATCGTGAAGGGCATGACCAACCTGGTGCCCTACCTGAAGACGCGCCGGCCAGACCGCCTGGGCGTCGGCGGTGGAGAAGTACACCGGCACCTCGGCCGCCGACGTGAAGACCGCCCTCGCGCAGCTCACCCCGGACATCGACATGCCGTTCACCCAGATCCAGGCGATCTCCAGCGCGATGTACGCGCAGAAGCTGATCACCACCGACCTGTCACCGGCGACGCTGCAGCAGCACGTCGACTACGCGCCGCTGGCGAAGGCGAGCGGGCAGAGCCTGACCGCCGTCGGGGCGGCCTCGTGACCGACCCAGCGCCCACCGGTCCGGCCAGCACCACGGTGCTGGCCGGCTCCGGCGCGCTCCCCGACCCTGAAAACGTCGCCTCGGTCCAGGCGGCCATCAGCGGCAGGCGCCCGGGCACGCACCCGTTCGGGCTGAAAAAGATGAGAAGCCGCGGCGGCCGGATCCTGCTCGGGCTGATCGTGCCCGCGCTGGCGCTCGGCGGGTGGCAGCTCGTGGTGTCGGCCAGCCTGTTCCCGTCGGCGCTGATTCCCGGCCCGCTGACCGTGCTCAGCACGGCCGAGAACTGGCTCGGCACCCGGCCCAGCCCGCAGATGTTCTACAGCGGGCACATGTTCTCCGACATCGCCGCCACGCTGGTCCGGGTGCTGGTCGGGTTCGGGCTCGCCTCGGTCGCGGGCGTCGCCCTGGGCACCGCGATCGGCGTATCCCGGCTGTTCGACGGGCTGCTCAGCCCGCTGCTGCGGATCCTCGGCCCGATCCCGCCGATCACCTGGATCCCGGTCGCGATCGTCATCTTCGGCATCGGGCAGGACGCCAACTTCGCGCTGACGTTCGTCGGCGCGGTGTTCCCGGTGATCGCCGCCACCGCCGTCGCGGTGTCCGGGGTGAGCCGTGACCTGCTGCGGGCCGGGCGGATGATGGGCAACGGCCGGGCCGGCCTGATCTGGCAGGTGGTGCTGCCGTCGGCGTTCCCCGGCATCGTCGGCGGCCTGCGGATCGGCCTCGGGCTGTCCTGGATGATGGCCGTCACCTCGGAGATGCTGGCGGTGCACTCCGGGCTCGGCTACACGCTGTGGAACGCCTACAACTACCTCGACTACCCGGCCGTGTTCGCGGCCATGATCGTCACCGGCATCTGCGGGCTGCTCACGGACGCGCTGCTGCTGGCCGCGACCCGGCCCGCCACCCGGTGGCACGCCGAGACGGGAGTACGGAGTTGAGCATCACCGAGGTGAGCGCGACCGCCGACGTGACCTTCGACGCGGTCGGCAAGCTGTTCACGCAGGGCGAGCGGGAGGTGCACGCGCTGCGCGACTGCTCGCTGCACATCCGCGCGGGCGAGTTCTTCTCGCTGCTCGGCCCGAGCGGCACCGGCAAGACGACGCTGCTCAACCTGGTGGCCGGGTTCGACCGGCCGGACGGGGGCGCGGTCACCGTCGGCGGGCGCCCGGTGCGCCGCCCCGGCCCGGACCGGGCGGTGGTGTTCCAGTCCCCCACCCTGTACCCGTGGATGAGCGCGGCCGACAACGTCGCGGCGGGGCTGAAGCACTCAGGACTCAGCCGCCGCGAGCGCCATGACCGGGCCCGGGCCCAGCTAGCCGAGGTCGGGCTGACCGACGCGGCCGGGCGCCGGCCCTACCAGCTCTCCGGCGGCATGCAGCAGCGGGTCGGCATCGCCCGGGCGCTCGCCATGCGGCCGTCGGTGCTGCTGATGGACGAGCCGTTCGCCGCGCTCGACGCTTACGTGCGCGGTGAGGTGCAGCGCCTGGTGGTGTCGCTGTGGCAGCGCCACCCGGTCACCACCATCTTCGTCACCCACTCGATCGAGGAGGCGCTGCTGCTGTCCACCCGGGTCGGCATCATGGCGTCGGGCCGGGTCAGCGACATCTACGAGGTCCCGTTCGGCTATCCCAGGGACGTCACCGACCCGGCGTTCAACGAGCTGCGCCGGGAGATCATGGACCGGATCGAGGCGGGCGTGCGCACCGAGCGCGGGGCGGGCCGGTGACCGGCGCCGGCAAGGACATCCAGGTCCTGGTGGGGGTCGACGTGGACGCGGTGGCCGGCTGGCTCGGCTCCTACGGCGGCGGCGACTCCCCCAGCGACATCCAGCGCGGCATGTTCGCGGGCGAGGTCGGCTCGCCCCGGCTGCTGACCCTGCTGAACCGGGAGGAGATCACCTCCACCTGGTTCATCCCCGGGCACTCGATCGAGACGTTCCCCGAGCAGATGGCGGCGGTGGCCGCGGCGGGCCACGAGATCGGCGCCCACGGGTACTCCCACGAGAACCCGGTCGCGCTGTCCGAGCAGCAGGAGCGCGACGTCATGGCCCGCTCGGTGGAGCTGGTGACCAAGCTGTCGGGGCAGCCGCCGCGCGGCTACGTGGCGCCCTGGTGGGAGACCTCGGAGCGCGGCGCGGTGCTGCTGCGGGAGTTCGGCTTCTCCTACGGGCACTCGCAGAACTACCACGACTTCCTGCCGTTCTACGCCCGGGTGGGCGACCAGTGGGTCAAGCCCGACTACTCGCAGCCCGCGGCAAGCTGGATGCAGCCGCTGCGGCGCGGCCGGGCGGTGGACATCGTGGAGTTCTGCGGCAACTGGTACCTGGACGACCTGCCGCCGATGATGTTCATCAAGCAGTCCCCCAACAGCCACGGGTTCGTGAACCCGCGCGACATCGAGCAGCTCTGGCGCGACCAGTTCGACTGGGTGTACCGGGAGATGGACTACGCGGTGCTGCCGGTGACCCTGCACCCGGACGTCAGCGGGCGGCCGCAGGTGCTGCTGATGCTCGAGCGGTTCTTCCGCTACCTGCGCGGCCACCCCGGGGTGAGCTTCCGCACCTTCGAGTACGCGGCCGGCGACTTCCGCCGCCGCTTCCCGTTCCCCGGATGAGCCCGTCGGCCTACCCGCGCGACCTGGCCGGCTACGGTGCGCGCCCGCCGCACCCGCGCTGGCCGGGTGGCGCCCGGATCGCGGTCAGCGTGGTGCTGAACTGGGAGGAGGGCGGCGAGACGAACGTGCTGCACGGCGACGCCGGCTCCGAGGCGGCCGGCAGCGACGTGGTCGACGCCCGTCCCCGGGCCGGGGAGCGGGACCTGCGCACCGAGTCGATGTTCGAGTACGGCTCACGGGCCGGCGTGTGGCGGCTGCGGCGCATCCTGGCCGCCCGCGGGGTGCCGGCCACCGTCTTCGCGGTCGGCATGGCGGTGGAGCGGACCCCGGAGGTGGTCGCGGCCCTGGCGGCCGACGGGCACGAGATCTGCCCGCACGGGTACCGCTGGATCGACTACGCGGCTGTCGAGGAGGATACCGAACGGGTGCACCTGGCTCGCTCGGTCGAGGCGATCCGCCGGGTCACCGGGGAGCGGCCGGTCGGCTGGTACACCGGGCGGATGAGCGGCAACACCCGGCGGCTGGTGGTGGAGGACGGCGGCTTCCTCTACGACTCCGACGACTACAGCGACGACCTGCCGTTCTGGACCCGGGTGAACGGCACCCCGCACCTGGTGGTGCCGTACAGCCTGGACGTCAACGACATGCGGTTCGTCGGGTCGCCCGGCTTCGCGCACGGCGGCGACTTCCTCAGCTACGCCGCCGACACCTTCGACCAGCTCTACGAGGAGGGTGCCGAGCTGCCGCGGATGATGTCGCTCGGCCTGCACTGCCGGCTGGCCGGGCGCCCGGGCCGGGCCCGGGCGGTGGCCCGGCTGCTCGACCACATGGCCGGGCACGACGGGGTGTGGTTCGCGCGGCGGGCCGACATCGCCCAGCACTGGATCAAGCACCACCCGCCGACGGCCTTACGCCCGTCAGCGGGCGCGCACCTGCCACCGGAGCGTCGTCAGGTGCGCATCGAACAGCTCGACCAGGAGACGCGCGAGCGGACCGTCAGGATTGCCGTCGCCGAGGGTGACGAAGGTGAAGATGACCCAGGAATGCTGGCTGTCCGGAGCGGAGACGGTATAGGTCACCCGGCGCCCGGGGTGGGTGGCCAGCGGCTCGGCCTCGGGATCGGCTGACTCGACCATTTCCTCCCGGAGCGCGGGCTGGCCGTCCACGTCGACGATCTCGGTACTAGCCGCGCTCCCCTCGGCGATCGCCTTGAGGAGGTCGAGCGGAGCGGTGTCACCGGGGTCCGGGTCCCGCCACTCCGCCACCGTGTAAGACGCGGGGACGGCCTTGCCGTCGACCGCCTCGACCGGCAGGGCGATCAGCCCGGCCCCGGCCGCCTGGGCGTGCTCGACGACGCGGACAAGCTCCTTCCTGACCTCCTTGCGGAACGGCGTCGCGGTGTCCCGCGGCACCGCGGCCGGGACGGAGCCGTGCGCCAGCTCATCGAGCCGCCGCTCCAGGGTGCCGTGGTCGCGGGGGTGCAGCGACAAGGTCTCCCAGCCCGGGATCTGGACGATCGAGTACGTGCTGCTCATACGGACTCCCCGGCCGGTACGACCGCTCCAAGGAGCTCGACCATCGCCGACACCAGGGCCCCGGCCGCCCCGATCTCGGGCGTGCGCGCGGAGACGAGTATGTCAAGGTCCCAGGCGCGGCGGACGAGGTCGATGCGGGCGGTCAGCGTGTCGTCGGGCTCGAGCTCGAAGGCGAGGACGGCGATGCCGTCCTCGAGGGGTTCCGGCAGGCTGGCGACCTCCGGCCGGCCAAGGGGTCCTGCCCGGCGGGCACCGACGCGGTCGAGCAGGTAATCCGGGTTGCGGTCGAGCGGTTCGAACGCCCGGACCCGGGACCAGGTAGCGCCCCTGGCCGGCAGCGCGGTCGCGCGGAACCAGCCAGGCTCGGCGCCCTGCTCCCACGACGCGGGAAGCGCGTCGATCTGTAGCCGGCTGACGGTCATCACCATTCTCCGTTCATGGCTCCGTTCATGGCCTTTATGTCGTGTCCGCGAAACATTGGCCAGCTAGGCGCTGTTGGCGGGCCATCCTTTGCCGGCTTGCCAGTCGGCGAAGCCGGGCCGGGCCGCGGTATCGAGCCCCTCGATGAACAGGTACTGGCGGGGGATGTTGCCCTTGTACGCCCAGGCCCCGTTCTCCGACGCCCCGCCAAGCCCGCCGGGATTGTCACCCTTCAAGGTGGTTGGCCGCAACCATTTGTACTCGGTGAGATCGGGCATTCGGATCTTCACAATGACGCTGCTGTCGTGTCCGACGCTGTTGACGATCCCAATAGCACCCTTAACGCCTTGCGGCGTGGAGTCCCACATGAAGACATGCTGATGGTGCCCCATTTTCTCGCTGCCTGAAGAGAGTTTTATACCGAGGCTCTCGGCTGTCTTAAGGCCATTCAAGTTGAGTCCGCTGCGTAGCTGGTCGAGGCCCGCGTTGTTCTTGTCGATGGCGATATGGGTGTACGTCCCGCACCCCTGGAGACCCAGGGGGTCCATGAGAAGGTAGGGGTTAGCGACGTACGCCTGGTTGTTGAAGCCCGCTCCAAGACCCAGCGGGTCGGGCGAGAGGTAACTTCCGGTCAGCGGATCGTAGTACCGCTGGTTGTTGTAATGGAGGCCGGTTTCCTGGTCTTCGTACTGGCCGGGAAAACGAAGCGGCGAGGATGCGCCGCCGGAATTCCAGACGGTTGCCCCCCAGAGCGTGCGCAGCCGGCGTCCGGCCAGGGTCCCGTCCTCGGCCAGCAGTTCCGCGGGCGCCCCGCTGAGATCGGTGATGATTGAGTAGAACCGCTGATCGATCTCAGCCTGCGGTGCGTCACGAAGAGACGCGCGCTCGGTCTGGAGAATCGGGGTGTAGGTTCCCGGCTGATACTCCCAGGCGGTGACGCGCTCGCCGGAATCAGTGGCTTCTGCCTGCTCGGCCAGGATGGCACCATCCCACGTGTAGCGGGTCTCGCTGAGGAGGTGCCCGTCGGGCGAGACGTGCTGTTTGCTGACGCGCCGTCCGAACGCATCGTAAAGGTAACGCCACTTCCCGCCTTCCGATGTGCTGACTGAGGTAAGCCGGTTGTCCGCGTCCCACTCGTAACGCCAGGCCTCCGGCTTGCGGGAGATCCGGGTACGGGTGCGGGTCACGATGCGGCCCGCCGCGTCGTGGCCGTAGCGGACGTTGCCGACCTGGGTGACGCGGGTTCCGGTGACCTGCCTGGCGCCCTGGGACCCGCTGTCCAGCGATGGAGCGGCGGCTCCGGAGGGGAGCGACCAGGTGGCCGCGGTGATGTTCCCGGCCCGGTCGTAGGTGTACTGCTCGGCCCAGTCAGGTCCGGTGACCCCGGTTACCCGGCCAGCCGGGTCGAGCGCGAGCGCGTGACGGCCGGCCAGCAGGTCGTCGACGCGGCTGGGGACACCGTCAGCGCGGTAGCGGTACGAGCGCCGCTGGATCTGGTGCCCCGGACCGGTCAGGGACTGGAGCGCGAGGCGCCCGGTTTGGTCCCATTCCTGAACGAGCGAAAGGCCGCCTGGCAGCTCGCGGCGGGTTTCTTGGTCGCCCGGGTTGTAGCCGAAGCGCAGCTGCCGCCCGGCCGCGGTCACCGCGACCGGACGGCCGGCGGTGTCGAATTCCCAGCGGGTCTCCAGGCCGGAAGAAGTCACCCGGCCCGCGACCCGGCCCGCGGTGTCGAAGGAAGTCCTGACCGAGCGCCCGTTGCAGCTCTCGGCGATTACCCGGCCAAGCACGTCGCGTTCGAAACGCACCTCGGCGTCGGGGTTCCGGGCCCAGAGCAGGTTCCCCGCGGCATCGTAGCCAAAGGACGACCGGATGCCGCCCACCACCCGTTCGGTCACGTTGCCGAGGACGTCGTACCCGAACTCGATTTCCTGGCCGACGGCGTTGACCTGCCGGATGAGCTGCCCGGCGGCATCGTAGGCGTACGTTGTGGTGGCGCCGTTGTAGTCGGTTTCGGCCGCCAGCCGCCCCGCCGGGTCATAGTCGTAGTGCCAGGTCAGGCCGCCGTGCCGGACCTCAGTCAGGCGCAGCGCGTGATCGAGGCGCAGCTCGGTCCTGGTGCCGTCAGGCGACACCTCGGCGGTCAGCGAGTCAAACGGGCCGTGCTCGTAGCTGGTGACCCCGCCGGCCGCGTTGACGTACCGGGACAGGCTGCCCTCCGCGTCCCACCAGAAGCTCTCCGCCGTCCCGTCGGGGAAGGTCCGCGACGCCAGCGCGCCTTCTGGTGTCCAGTCCTGGGCGGTGACGCTGCCGTCGGGCAGGGTGATCCGGGTGACCTGGCCGCGGGCGTCTAGCTCGTACCGGGTCCGGGCGCCGTCCGGGGCCGTCACCTCGACCGGCATTCCGGTGGCGTCGCGGACCACCTGGATGACGGAGCCGTCCCGGCTGCTCTCGCTGGCCGGGTCACCGCCGCCGACGTAGCCGAATCGCGTGACGGACCCATCCGGGCCGGTCAGTGAGGTTCGGTTACCGTGTTCGTCGTATTCCTGCCGCCAGGTCGTTCCGTCCGGGTTGGTCACGGCGGTCGGCAGGCAGCGGCTGTCGTACTCGGCTATGGACCGGCCGCCATCGGGCCGGGTAATCGAGGTGACATTGCCGTACTCGTCGTGGGCGTACCGGGTAACCCGGCCCAGGGGGTCTATGTCCGCCATGGCGTTTCCGCGGGCGTCGTACTCCCGGCGGGTCGTGTGGCCGAGCGGATCGGTGACCGCGGCCAGGAGGCCGGACTCGGTGAACTCGTAGGTGGTGGTCGCGCCCGCGATATCCGTCCACCGGGTGACCCCGGGCTCGTACGCGAACGCCCCCGACAGGGTCCCGCCGGGTCCTTCGCCGGACACGCACTGGCCCTGCTCGTTGTAGGAGTACCGGTAGAACTGCCCGTTCCGGTCCTGCCACCCGGTAAGGCGGCCTTCCGGGTCGTAGGAGAACCGCAGCGGCAGCCCGGAGGTATTGACGACCGCGGCCAGGTTCCCGTCCTCGTCATAGGAGTACCGCCGCAGCGGCTCGGCCTCCCCGGCGACCGTGAGCGCGGTGACCAGCCCGTCGGTGACCGTCACGTCGACCCGGTACCCGCCGGAGTGCGTCACCGACTCCGGAGCACCGGAAGCGCCGTAGCAGAACGACACCTCGTATCCTGCCCGGTCGCTCACCGCCGCCAGCGGGAACTCGCCCGGCGCGCCCGCCCCCTGGTCATACCTCCAGGTGAGCCCGCGCTGCGGGTCGTGTACCGCGTATGATCCGCGCCCGGCGCGCCGCAGCGTCCATGCTGGTCCCGCCGCCGCCAGCACGGCCTCGTCGCCGGCCGGAACGGGCCAGGTCACGACCCGGCCGTCAGCGAACGCCCCCCGTACCCGGCCGGCGCTGACCTCGAGCCGCTGGTCAAGCGATGACTGCCAGCCGGGCCCGAACCACCGTCCGGTCCGCCACGATGACCGGTGGGTGCGCTCGATCACGAGCGGCAGGAGCCCGGGCAGCGACACGTCCGTCTCGGTCATCAGCACGTCCCCGGTAGCCACGTCCACCGGGTCGCCGTTCGTGCACACGTTCTCGTACCCGTTCGCTGCCCCCTTGGACTCGCCGGCCGACGACATCGAGTCGAGGTCTTTCATGTCGGTGGCGATCTGGGAGGCGAAACCGTCGCCGCCCTCCGCGGCCTTGATACCGCTGCTCAGGGACTTCACGCCGGCCGAGATCGCGGGGCCGAGGACCTTAGCGGCGCCAAAGGTCAGCAGGCCCGCGATCGCCATCCCGATGTCAGCCCACGACCCCCCGCCCAGTGCCTTCAGCCCGACGTCGGCCGCGAGCGTCACCGCCGCTATCGCCATGGTCGCCGCCAGCAGCGCCTCCCCCAGGCCCGGGATGATGAGGGCGATCACCGCCAGCGCCATCGCGACGTACGTCAGTACCTTGACCAGGATCTGCAAGAACTTCTTGAACGCGTACTTGATACGGTCCCAGTGCGAGTCGGTCAGCCCGTCGTGGAAGCCCTTGCGGATCGTGTCGGCCGCGGCCTGCCCGGCCTGGTCGAGGGCTGACAGCACGCCGGCGAGCTGCTGCTTGGCGGCATTGAGGCGATCGGCGGCCGCACTGGTGGCCGCGGTCTTGTCGGCGTTGGCCTGCTCCTGCTGCGCGGTCAGCTGCTGGCCGGGCGGGGCGGTGACCGTAGGCATCGCGGCGGCCGCCTGGACGGCGGTGTTCGCGTCGATCGCGTCATCGAGTGCCTGCGACGACCCGAGGAGCGCGCTTTCCAGGGCCGGCTGGTAGGTGGTGAGCGCTTGCACGACGGCCTCGTAGCGGCCGACGACCTGATCGAGGTCCTTCGCGACGGCCCCAGCGGAGGACCGCAGCTTGTCAGCGTACTGTCCCTTCAGTGACTCACCGGACGAGATCTGGGACAGGCGCTGGCCCTCGGTGCGCATGGTCTCAGCGAGCGACCGGAAATAGGCCAGCCGCGCGCTCATCTCGGGGACGTCCGCGACGACCGGATCCGATGACTTGTCGAGGAGTTCCCATGGCCCGGGACGCTCAGGCATCCTGCTGGCCTCCGTTCGTCAGTAGTTCCGGGTCGGCATCGTGCGCGGGCAGGACGACCTGGATCAGGTGCCATCGCCCTTCAGGGGACGGTGGCGTACCGGCCGGACCCGGCTCCGGCCGTCCGGTCGACTCCGGCCAGGTCTCGATCTCGATCTCGATCTTCATGAGTCAGGCCCCCACTAGCCGTTGCTGACCGCGATGCTGTCGGCAAGCTGCTTATCGGCGTCGCTCCAGGTCGAGCAGGCCTTGTCAACGTTGTCACTCAGCGTGGTCAGGGTTGACTGAATCTGCCCCCGGTGCACCCACCAGTTGTTGGCGAACGCGTCCATCGCGCTGGCGACGTCTGACTGACCCCAGATGTTCTGGTCTTCCTTCGCGTTCTTCTGGCAGTTGTTGAATTCATCGAGAATCGCCTTCAGATCGCTGTTCGTGTCGTCGAGACTCGCGTCGACCACCAGGTCAGTCATCCGTCATCCTCCTTAGTCTGGTCATGGCGCTTATTCGACGAGGCGGGGCACCTGCAGGGTCAGGAACTCGCCGTCGCCGCGGTGCACGAGCGCACGGCCGGGCGTGACCGGGCCACTCGTCAGTGACCGCGGGAGGCGCACGCCGAGCAGGTCGCCGTCAAACGGATTCCGTGGGCTGAGCAGCGCGCCGCGCTGGTTGTTGCGAATGTCCGTCTGCCAGCCCGAGAATCCGCCGCCGACCTCCGCGCTGTTGCCGCCAAGCACGACCGCGCGCCCGGCTCCGCCCGCGCTCCTGATCCAGCCGCGCAGGAACGTCAGTTCCGAGTTGTCGCGCACGAGCTCGCCGTCGTCGATGAGCAGCACGACCGGCCCGGCATCGGTTTGCAGTGCGGCCTGCAGCTTGTCGGCCGGGGTCTCCGTGCCGGTGAAGATCGCGCGGACTCCGGGGACCCCGGTGTAGATCTGCTCAAGCGGCGAGCGGCGGGGCAGCAGCAGGACAGTTTCCGACCCGGCCTCGAGCAGCGACCGCGTCATCACCGCCAGCAGGTTGCTGCGCCCCGATCGCGGCGGGCCGGCGATGAGGAAGGTGGGCGCCGACCCGGCGAGATCCGTGCCGACGGCCGTGAGCTGGTCCCCGCCGATCCCGAGCATGGCCCACAGCGGCTTCTCATGCGGCTCCGCCGGGTACTGCGCCGCCTCGTCCCACGTCAGGGTGGAAGGCAGCAGGTCGACGCGCATGGGACGCAGGCCGAGGGGCACGTCGCGGTCACGGTCGCGGGCGCGCACCCCGATCTGCTCGAGCGCCGCGGCCTGCGCGGTCGCGCTCGGATCGGGGGCGAGCAGCGCGATCTGCGCTTCCTGGCCGGTCGTGGCCCGGAGTATCCGGCCATCAGGGATTCGCTCGGGAAGCTTCCGCGGGTTGAGGTCGGCCAAACCGTAGTCAGCCCGCTCGGCGAAGCGAAGTACCCACTTGTCGTCCGTCAGCACGCCGATCCGGCCCGACAGCAGCGAGCGATCACCGGCGAGGACCAGATGCAGCCCCGCGCCCGCACCCTCGCGCAGGAAGGTAAGTACGCGCTCAACGTACGCCCCTCCGTCCAGGTCGGCGTAGCTGCTGGTGAAGTTCTCCCACCGGTCGAGCAGCAGGACCAGGTGCGGCAGCCGGTCGCCCGGACGGGCCTGGCGCCGCTGCTCGCCGATGTCGGCCACGCCGAGCCGCCCGAACATCTCCTGCCGCCTCGTCAGTTCGGCTTGCAGGCGGTCGAAGAGGCGGGTCAGCCGCTCGCGTTCACTGCGCTGGACGACAGCGCCCGTTTGCGGAAGCCGGGTCAACGGCAGCAGGGCGCCGTTTCCCATGTCGATGCCGAAAAGGTGCAGGTCCGCGGTCGAGACCGCGGCGGCGAGGCTCCCGGCGATGGTCCGCAGGGCCTGGGAGCGCCCGGTGCGGGATGCGCCGGCGATGAAGAGATGGCCGAACCTGGACAGGCTGACAGTGACCGGGCGCTGGGCCTGTTCGCTCGGCACGTCGCCTAGTGCCCACGGCACCTCCGGAAGCGCGCCGTCATCCGGTTCGAGCCGGGGCGGTGCCGCGAGCAGGTCGCCGCGGGTGACCGAGTCCGGCAGCGGCGGCAGCCACGGTGAGTGATTCGGCGGCAGCTTGAGCCTGCTTACCGCCTCCCGGGCCGCGTGGACCAGACGCGTGAGATCTGTGTCCTCGCCGTCCTGAACATCCTGACGCGGCGCGGCAGGCAACGGATAGCCGGCGGTCGCCCAGCTCATCGGGGCGACGAAGGGCGGCGGCACCAGCCTGGGGCCGGTCGACGCGGCCATTTTGCTGCGCCCGCCGACCCGCGCGGCCTGGAACGGGATGAGCGAGTCGTGGCCGAGGCGCACGTAGGCCCGGCCGGGGGTCGAAGCGGAGATCCGGGCGGCGTCCGACGCGCCGATGATGTCGGTGCTATCGGCCCCGTCGGTGACCCGCAGCGATATCCGGAGGTTGGTGTTCGCGCGGATGTCGCCTGACACCACGCCAGACGGGCGCTGGGTGGCCAGGATCAGGTGGATGCCGAGCGACCGGCCGCGCTGCGCGATGTTCACCAGGCCGGCCACGAAGTCGGGCAGTTCCCGCACCATGGACGCGAACTCGTCGATGACGATCAGCAGCCTCGGCATTGGCTCCGCGGGGCGCCGGGAGCTGGCCTCGACATAGTCCTCGATGTCCTTCGCTCCGACCGCCGCGAGCATGTGCTCCCGCCTGGTGAGCTCGGCGCCGAGCGAGGTGAGCGCGCGTTCGACCAGGTGGGCATCGAGGTCCGTCACCATGCCGACCGTGTGCGGCAGGTGCACCGCGTCCTTGAACGCGGCGCCACCCTTGTAGTCCACGAGCACGAAGTTCATGGCGTCGGGCCGGTTCGCGACGGCCAGGCTCGCCACGATGGTCTGCAGCAGCTCTGACTTTCCCGAGCCGGTGGTGCCCGCGACCAGCCCGTGCGGGCCGTCAACGACAAGGTCGATGGAGAACGGGCCGTCGAAGGAGACTCCCATCGTCGCCCGCGTGCTGCGCGCGGCCCTGGCCCACCGCGAGAGGAACTGCTCGGGGCCGACCGGTTCGAGTTCGAGCACCTCGGTAAGGCGGGCGGCCTGAGGGAGCGCGTCGTCATCGTCTCCGCCGGTGTCGCGGATCGGAGCGAGCGCCCGGGCCGTCCGTTCGAACCAGTCCTGGCCGACCGCATCGAGGCGGGCCTTGTGATTGATGTCCTGCGGAGAACGACGAAGGTCGGCGCTGCCATCGGCATGGGCCACGACGACGGCCGAGGCTTCTTCCGGCAGGGACCGCTCGTCGTCGTCGACGCAAATGCTGTAGATGCCCATGGCCGGGCCGTCGCGCAGGATAGCGGCCACGCCGGGATAGCTCCGCAGGCGCCTGGCGCCGTCCCAGAAGACAACGACGTCGGGACCGAGCCGCAGGTGGCGTCCGGGAGCCGAAGACGCCTGAGTCTGCCGCTCGCCGAGCAGCCGGCCGAGTTCGGCCACTCGCCGTCCGATCGTCTCTGCGTCGTTGCCGATCGTGGAGCGGGAGTCTTGCCCGAAAACAGGGGCGAGGTGCGGCAGCCACGCCGTCCAGCCCCACTCGGCGCCGTTCTGCCTCGCGGTGATGAGGACTAGCTGCACGTCGCGCGGGCTCTGCAGGACGGCAACTTGCGCGAGGAGCCATTTGGCGAGCGGGCGGGTACGAGCGGGAGTCCCCGCGACGCCCAGCACCCCCGCCTTCTTGAGCGAGATCGCGAGCGGAACGTCGGTCAAGGTGGCCGGGAGCCGCCGACGGTGCTCAAGTTCTTCCCTGGCGTCGTCCACGGTCACGGAGCTGGGGACATCGCCCGTTCCCGCGCGGAGCAGCAGGTAGTCGTCGTCCGCGAAACGCCGCTCCCACAGCCGCGATTCCGGGACGGACGCGATCCGCCCGAGGTCGACCGCGCTCGGCGCCGACGCCTGCAGCGACATCCGCTCCGCCACGTTGCCTGCCTCGATATCGGCCTCGATCCGAGCGACGGTCGCCTCGTACTCAGCCAGCAGCGACCGGTATCCACGGCGACCTTGCCGCCTGCCGGTCAGGGTGTTGGCGATAACGACGATCGGCGAGAAACCTGCGATCACCAGGAACACGTAGGAGTGGAACGCGACCGCGGTGACGACGGCGCCGAGGACCGGCACCATGGCACCGAGCCAGGGCAGAGCGCTGGCCTGGGGCGCCGCGGGCGGAGCCGGGACCCGGAACTGGCCCTTCGCGGGGACGCGCAACGTGCGCGGCGGACGGTTGAAGTCAAGGCGGCCGGCCTCGAAGTCGGGCTCGAGGACGGCGTCCGCGTCGGTCACCGGTCGCGTTGCCAGCAGGGTGTCGGCGATGACGATTGGCGCGTCGGGCCGCCAGGCGGTGAACTCCTCGGTCAGCGGTGTGCCGCCGATCGTGGCGAGGATGCCTGGCGACGTCATGCGGACGCGGGTACGCATCGCCACGTCTACCTGGATGACCAGGGCGCCGTCGGGAACCGGGGCAAGCCGACCGCCGCCGATCGCGTGCTCTCCCGGTCCGAGCCTGATGGCGTTGCCGGCCCCGGGTCCGCTGGCGATGCCTACATCGAGCAGCCCGGCGGCCGGCTCCGGGGACTGCGGGAACACCCCCACGTCGAACACCGCTCCGTGGCGGACCCCGGCTTCACGGAGCGACCAGTCGTGACGCACCTCACGGCCGGTGACCCAGACGCGTTCATTCCCGTAGGCCGCGCCCGTATCGCCGACGCCCATCCGGCGCAGCACGTCGCCGACTGTGCTTTCTTGCTCGGCGTCCACCAGGAAGTCGCGCGAGTCATTGCCGGCATAACGCAGGGAAAGGGCGATACGCAAGGTACTTGGCCTTTGGGTCGGTAGAGGTGTCGACTATGGCGTGCGGGTCCCGCCGCACCCGGCGGCGGGACCCACCCTCCCGTTAGTTCTTGAGCGCGTTAGCCAGGTCGCTGTCGGTCTGCGCGAGCGCGTCGGCCGCCTTGTTGAGGTAGTCCGCCATTCCGCTCAGGCCCGCGATGGTCTTGGTCGTTCCGTCGTTGAACTCCTGGTAAGAGTTGCTGAATGCCACCGAGGACCGGTCGGTGACGTAACCGCCCGAGACGAGCGAGTCAACGAGGGACTTGAGCTGTGACAGTTTCGACGTGATTTCGTCCTCGCCCTGGGTGAGGCGCGTGGCCGCGTCGTGCATGTCCTGGTACGTGACGTTCATGTTGGGCATGTGGTCCTCATTTCTCTTATCGGTGTCCGCGCCGGCGGTTGCCGGAACGGCTGCTCCAGCTAGATCTTGGCTACCTGCGCGGCCGTGAGCGCCACGTCGTACACCTTGATCTCGCCGGCGGCGCCCTGGAACCAGTCGGCGGGCTTGCCGTCGTACTGCGCCCGCCCTATTGCCAGGTCACCGGTAGCGGCGAACGGGGAAGAGTCGGTAGCGGTGCCCTGGAGCACGCCGTTCACGTAAAGGCGCAACTGGTCATCTGCGGCATCGAAGACGCCGACCAGACGGGTCCAGGTGTTGAGGGCCGGCCCTGACGTCGACAGCGCCCGGATGCCCGCGGGACCGGCATTGGTGTCGCCGGCCACCCGGGAGAACGCCCAGCGCTTCTCGGCCCCCGCATACTGCAGGTAGAAGCCGCTGTCGTTGGTGCCGTCCTGGCTGACGACCGTCGCGGATGCCCCGTTAGCCGGGATCGCGGTCATGTCAACCACCGCCGAAACCGTGAAGCTGCTACCCGGTGCGGTGTCGAGGACGGACCCGGATGTCACGATGTCGCTGTTAGTGCCGTCAAAAGCGGCGCAGCTCCCGTATTGCGGGATGCACCAGTTGATGTTGGCGGCGGTGGCCGGGTGCACGCCCATGCTGTCCAGCGCGGTTGTCCCGGTCCGATCGTCCAGCGGCCACCAGCTGACCGGCTCCGGCACCGACACCGGCGCGGGGCCAGGCGACTGGCGTGGTGAGGCCGCCGCAGACCCGCCGGACTGCGGTGCTGATACCGGCGCGGACCCGGTCGACTGCCGTGGGGCCGGTAGTTTCCCTGCCGCCGACTTCTTTGCTGCGTTGGTGGGCGCGGCCGGATGCGTGCTCGCGGCCTTGTGGGATGCGGCCGATGCGCTGGCACTGGGTGCCACCTTCCCGGCCGCGGAAACGACTGGTGCGGCCGACGACGTGTCGGCCACCGGGTTGCGCCGCGTCCCGCCGCCGGAGAGCGTCGCCGCGGCCACCACCGCCACCACGACGATGCCCGCAGCGATGCCGCCAAGTACCCACGGGGGCTTCCACTGCGTCCTCCGCCGGGCAGGGCGGGGAGATCCGCTGTACCGGATGTCGGGCAGGAACCCGCTCGACAGCACCTCGCCGTCGGTCGTGAACTTCCAGGTGGCTACCGGTGCGTTGCCCTTGATGAGGATCCACGCGGGCGCGGCCGAGGCGAACAGCGCCCGAAGCGCGGCGGTCTGAGAGCGCGCCGGGGGCTCTTCGAACACGATGAGCGCTCGTTCACCCGCCACGAGATCCGCGAGGAGATTCTCGGCGCGGTCGAGATTCGGTTCACCCCGCCCGTTGATGCGCGCGACGCGTACGGTCGCCGACCAGGGATTAGTGGTCAGCTGCGTGGCCAGGGCCTCGACGATTCCGTCAACCGCGCCTTTCGGCCCGCCGACCGAGACCGGGCCGGCCGCCTGATCGAGGTCGAGGAGCACCTGGCCGTCGTCCGTCGCTCCGAGCATCACCAGCCCGGCGAAGGAGTGCCCGCCGGTATCGCGGACGTTTGACGTCTGCAGCGCGGCCAGTTGCGCGCTCCACGTTCGCCCGTCGCTCGAGGCCGTCCACCCCGCCGGGGCCTTAGCCGACGGCTTCGACACGGTGACCCTGACTGACGCTGCGTCAACCGTAACGAGGTAGACGCCGGGGAACACGATGTCCTCGTCGTCGCACGCGGTGGTCAGGGCCTTGAGCGCGCGATCGATGGTCCAGGCCGCGGACCGGTCGACCGGCACCGTCGGCGCGGCACTCTGCGCGGCGGCCTTCACGGCAGACGACCACAGACGAGTACGGCTAGGGCAAGTCTGCACGCTACACGGCGCGGCAAAGCTCGCTCGTGGATCACACTTTTCTCCTCATCAGCGCGACGCTGCCGCCGCATTCTCACGTCTTCGCTGGTAGTACTCAACGGGGGGGCAACGCACCGAACAGGCCGGGATGCGCGTTTTCAGGAGATAGCGGGCAATATCACCGACATCAAAATAAGACACGCCATTGAACGAGATGCCCCACTTTGCAACACTATTCTGACGGCGAGACCCTACCAGATGCCCGGCCGGCTGGCGCGATGGAACGGTATTTGGCGGGATGCCCGGGCTCGTCCGCCGCCTGTCAGTGTCTGTGACCTGGCATTTCCGGATGCCGGCGATCCTTAACCAGAAATGAACCAGATACCCCGACGAAACAAACTGCCACCCTGGCAGGCGTTCTCCCGGCTGCCGCTACTATGCGGATTTGTTCCGCGAGCATTGGACCCTTCCCGGCGGCCAGTTTCGCGCCGCCGGGACCTTGCACCAGCAGGAGATGGCCTTGGATCTCCCCGACATCGTGACCGACACCGCCGCGCGGCGCTGGTCGCGCCGACGCTTCATGCGAGGCGTGGCGGGCGTGGCCGCGCTCGGCTCGTTCGCGACCGCGTGCGACCGCAGCCCCGGGTCGACGGGCGGCGCTGAGATGCTGGCCACCCCCACCTCGCCGGCCGGCGGCACCTCTAGTACAAGAACCACGGCCGCTTTCGGGGTCGACGCCGAGCTGATCAGCCGGCGGTACGGGATAAAGCCGTTCGCCCCCGCACCGCCGCCGCCAGCGGTCAAGCCGATCACGCTGAGCGCGTCCGACCCGACGGTGTTCTCGCACGTGCCGCTGACCGACAAAGTGGTGTTCATTACGATCGACGACGGCCTCGAGAAGGAGCCCGCGTTCATCCAGATGGTCAAGGACTTCCGGGTCCCCATTGCGGTCGAGCTGGCGGACCTGTTCATCAAGTCGGACTACCCGTACTTTGAGCAGCTCTATCAGACTGGTTACATCTCGATCCAGAACCACACGGTCAACCACCCGCTGAGCATGCCCAGCCTGTCGGCGTCACAGCAGCTTCACGAGATCTCCGGGCAGCAGCAGATCCTGAAGAACCGTTACGGGGTCACCCCCTACCTGTTCCGGCCGCCGGGCGGCAACTACGACCAGGCGACGATCGCCGCCGCCGGACAGGCCGGCCTCAAGGGCGTGATGCTCTGGCGGGAGGCCATGGAGATCTCGGACATGCAGTACCAGACGGCCTCGCACCGCCTGCACCCCGGGGACATCATCTTGTGCCACTTCCGCGGCCCGGCCCAGCTCCACGGTGAGACCATGGTGCGCATGATGACCCGGCTCTACCGGCACATCCAGGACCAGGGCTTCACCGTCGCCGACATCACCCAGTACACGTAGCCGGGGCTTAGCCGTGGGCAGCGACCAGCCGGCTATCGCGGTTCCCGATCGCGAACTCGCGCAGTTGCGCGGTCGACTGGCCGCCGCCCGCTGGCCCGCCGCCTGGCCCGGCGCCGGCCAGCGGGGCTGGGAGGCGGGCGCACCGCTGGGCGAGCTGCGGCGGCTGGCCGGGTACTGGCAGGACGGCTACGACTGGCGACAGGCCGAGGCCCAGATCAACGGGCTGCCCTGGGCCTCGGCCGACCTGGACGGGACGCCGGTGCGCTACCTGCGCTTCGACGGCGAGGCCAGCGACCCGCACCCGCTGCTGCTGGCCAACGGCTGGCCGAGCAGTTTCTGGGAGCTGACCGGCCTGGCCCGGCGGCTGGCCGCGCCGGCCCGCTGGGGCGGCGACGCCAGGGACGCGTTCACGGTCATCGTTCCCTGCCTGCCCGGCTTCCCGCTGGCCCCGCAGCTGGACGAACTGCCGGGCCGCGTAGCGGTGCACGAGCTGTGGCACCGGCTGATGCGCGGCCACCTCGGCTTCCCGCGGTACGGCGCCCACGGCGGCGACCTCGGCGCGGGGGTGGTCTCCCTGCTCGCCCAGCAGCATCCGGAGGCGGTCAGCGGCATCCACCTCCTCTCGGTCGCCGAGCCGGCCAGCTTCGACCCGTCCAGCGTCACCCCCGAAGAGCAGCGGCACCTTGACGACCTGGCCCGCTGGTTCGCCGCCGAGGGGGCCTACGAGCACCAGCAAATGACGCGGCCGCTGACGCTGGCCTACGGCCTGTCCGATTCCCCCGCCGGACTGCTCGCCTGGCTGGTGGAGAAGTACTGGGCCTGGAGCGACCACGGCGGCCGTCTCACGTCGGTGTTCAGCGACAACGACGTCCTCACCCAGGCTTCGCTCTACTGGTTCACCGGCAGCATCGGGACATCGTTCAGGCCCTACTGGGAATACGCCGCTGGCCTGCGCGCCCGTGTCGAGCGGGTAAGCGTGCCGACCGCGGTCGCGCTGTTCCCCAAAGACCTCGTGCAGCCGCCGCGCAGCTGGGCCGCGCGCACCTATCACGTCACCCGGTACACCCGGATGCCCCGCGGCGGGCACTTCGCCCCGCACGAGCAGCCTGGCCTGCTCGCCGCTGACATCGCCGCCTTCTTCCGGCCGCTGCGCTGACCGGGCCGACCGCCCCCCGCAGCCGCTCCACCGCGCGGGCGGCGTCGCCGTCGCGGTCGCCGCCGGCCGGGTGCGCGATGATGTCGCTTTCCGCAAACCAGGTCGGCGTGCCGTTAGTCCAGCGTGACGACGGCGGCGATCTGGTCCAGGCCGGAGACTTTCAGCAGGGTTCCGCTGAGCGGCCCCGCTGAGCTGACCCGGATGGTGAGCCGGGTTCGCCCGGCGGCGATGATCAGCGCCCGGGTGGCGGCGCTGTCGCAGTAGGTGACCGCGGTCAGGTCGGCAGTGATGTCGCTTGAGCTGGCGGCGGCTTGGTCGAGGGCGGCCTGGAACTGCCCGAGGTTGGTCAGGTCGATATCGCCGGCGGCGCGCACGAGCGCGGGTTCACCTTCGCCGGCGGGCAGGAATTCGAACCGCGCCTGCGGGCTGCCGAGCGGGGTGCCGCTGCCCGGGAGGCGGTCGTGAGCGGGGTCGGCCGGGCTGGCGTCGTTGGTCATGGCTTCAGTTCCTTAGTCAGGGTCACCGTCGTTCCGTGCGCGGACGGGTCGATCGCGACGTCATCCATCAGGGCATGCATGAAAATGACCCCGTGGCCTCTGGTGCCCGGGGCGGGCTGCTCGCGGTCCGCCGGAGGAGGCCGCCAGCTTCCGGTGTCCGCGATGGTCAGCTGGACCATCGTGTGGGTGACGCAGGCGGTGAGGGTGACCTGGACGGGCGCCGCGTCGGCGGGGCGGCCGGCGGTGGCGTGCTCGACGGCGTTAGCGGCGGCCTCACCGGCCGCGATCATGATGTCGGTGGCTTCCCGGTGGCCGATGCTGGCGGCTGGCAGCCATTGCCGCAGCCTGGCCCGGAGCAAGGCCAGGCAAGAGGGGTCGTCCGCTGTTACCTGGACGGTCAGCGGAGCAGGCGGGTGTCGGTAGATCAGCACGGCCACGTCGTCCTCGTAACCGGATGACGGCGTCATGGCCGACATTACCTGGTCCGCGACGTCGTCCGGATGGTCCTGCGCGTGTTCGGCCACCGTGGCCGCCGCGGCGGCGATCCCGATGTCGAGCGACTGGTTGCGCCGCTCGACGAGCCCGTCGGTGTACAGCATCAAGGTCGCGCCCGGTGGCAGCACGGCCGTCGCCTGGCTGCGACGCCAGTCAGCGGGCAGCATGGCCAGCGGCAGGGACTGGGCCTGGTCGAGCAGGCGGTACTCTTCTCCGGACGCGACGACCAAGGGCGGCGGGTGCCCGGCGCAGCTGTAGGTGACGGTCCCGGCCGCGGGATCAAGGATCGCGCAGAACACGCTGGTGCACTCCGCTCCCGGGATCCGGCTGGCGAAAGTGTCCAGGTCGGCGAGGGCTTCGGCCGGACCGGGGGCCCGCAGCAGGACGGCCTGGCTGGCCGAGCGGAGCTGGCCCATGACCGCGGCGGCGGGCAGCCCCCGGCCGACGCAGTCACCGACGACGACGCCGGTCCGCTGTCCGGGCAGCGGAATCACGTCGTACCAGTCGCCGCCGACTTCGAGCGGTGGAACCGCCGGGGTGTACCGGGCGGCGAATCCGGGTGGCAGCTCGGTGGGAGCGAGGATGGCATGCTGGAGGGTGAGTGCCACCGTGCGGGCCTGCTCGTAGTCCCTCGCCTTGGCCAGGACCTGGGCCAGGTGGCTGGTGAGGACCGAGAAGAGTTCCCGCACTTCGGCGCTGACGACCCGGCCGGCCGGGAACTCCGCGGCGATGGCCGACGAGCCTGTGCTGTCGAGCGGGGCCGCGAGCAGGCTAGCGCCGTCGTCCCCCGGCAGCACCGCGACCGAGGCGGCCAACTGCTGCCGGACGACCTCCAGCGCCCCGGTCACGGCGGAGGAGGCGCCCTGGCCGGGAGCGGGCCGGGGCCATCCGGTGATGGCGGGCTTGTCGACGCTGGACCATAGCGCGGCTGTCACCTGGCGGGCGTGTACCTTAGCGGCAATCTCGCGGGCCGCCGTAGTGAGCATCTCGGAGATCTCCCCGGCCGCGGCCAGGGCGGCGGCGAAGCCGGCCAGTGCGGTCTCGCGCTGGACGGCGTAGTGCTCGGCGGTGACGTCGCGGAAGGTGCCCACGATCATGCTGCGGCCGGTGTAAGGGTCCTGGATCTGGTTGAAGGCGACTGTTATCCAGACCCGTTGCCCGTCGCGGTGGTTGACCGGGACGGTGTAGCCGCCCTGGGGCTGGTCAAGGAACCCGGCGAAGGCACCGGCCACCTGCTGGTATGCCTCCGGATCGACCTCAGGACTGGGCCACCAGGGCTGGATCGGGCGGTACGGCAGGCCCTCAAGGCCGTAGCCGAGAATGTCGGTGAACGCGGAGTTGATCTCGATGACCGTGCCGTCCTCCTCGCAGACGAAGAACGCCGTCTGCATGGAGTCGACTACTGCGGTGCGCCACCGGGCATGCTGGGCGCGCACCCGGGCCAGCTCCACGCTGGCCCGCGCCCGGGCCAGCAGCTCGGCCGCGGAGAACGGCTTGACCAGGTAGTCGTCCGCGCCCGCCCGTAGGCCTTCGATGGACGCCTCCTGCCCGGCCCGCGCCGACAGCAGCAAGACCGGCAGGGCCGCGGTGCGCGCGTCAGCGCGCAGGGCGGCGACCAGGCCCAGGCCGTCCAGGCGGGGCATCATGACGTCGCTGATCACCAGGTCGGGAGGGGCGGCGCGAACAGCGGCCAGGGCGGCCTGCCCGTCGGTGACCGCGGTGACCTGATAGCCGGCCGTGCGCAGCAGCCGGGCCAGGTACTCGCGCATGTCGGCGTTGTCGTCGGCCACCAGTACCCGCGCGGGCAGGGCGCGGCCCGACTGCGGCGAGGGATCCGCCTCATCGCCGGGCACGATGTCCTCGTGCACGGGGGCCGTCCTCGTGCCGCCACCATCCTGCGCGGCCCCCGGCAGCCAGCGCAGGGCCTCTTGGACGAACGGGGCGGCGGTAGCCGAGACCGTAGCCGAGTGGCCGGCTGGGACGAGGGCACCGGGGGGCAGGTGGGCGGGGCCGAAGGGCAGGTGGATGGTGAACGTGGTGCCCGCGCCCGCGGTGCTGGACGCGGTGATGGTGCCCCCGTGCAACTGAACGAGTTCCTGGACCAGGGCCAGGCCGATGCCGCTGCCCTCGTTGGAGCGGGAGCGGGCGTTCTCGATGCGGTGGAACCGCTCGAACAACCGCGGCATCTCCTGCTCGGGGATACCGATGCCGGTGTCGGCAACCGTGACCAGGGCCTCGCCGCCTTCGGCCTTCACGGCGATGCGAATGGAACCCTCGAAGGTGAACTTCAGCGCGTTGCTGAGCAGGTTCAGGACCACCTTCTCCCACATGCCGGGGTCGAGGTAGACCGGCTCGGGCAGCGGGGGGCAGTCCACCTCGAAGGCCAGGCCGACGCGGTCGATGGCGGAGCGGAAGACGCTGGCCAGCTCGGCGGTCGCCTGCGCGATGTCGGTCGGCTCGTAGCTCGCCTGCATGCGCCCGGCCTCGATGCGGGAGAAGTCAAGCAGCGTGTTGACCAGCTTGCCCAGGCGCAGGCTGTTGCGGCTGATGACCTCCAGCTCCTCGCGTGCCTGCGGGCTGGCGTCGGCCAGCAGGCGCTGCAACTCCTGCAGCGGTCCCATGATCAGGGTCAGCGGGGTGCGGAACTCGTGGCTGATGTTGGAGAAGAACGTGGTCTTGGCCCGGTCCAGTTCGGCGAGTTCCTCCGCCCGGCGCTGCTGGTCCTGGTAGCTGCGCGCACTCGCGATCCCGGCCGCGAGGTGTCCGGCGACAAGGCCGACGAACGCGCGGTAGTCCTCGTCCAGGGGCCGGTACCGGTTCAGGGCGGCGACCAGGAACCCGTAAGGGGCGCTCCCCTGCTGGGCCAGCGGTGCTACCAGGGCCTGCACGGGCGGCCCACTCCACGGGCCGGCCGGCAGGTCGGCGAACCGGGCACCATCGAGGTTTATCAGCGCGGGTTCGCCTCGCAGCAGCGCCGTCACCGGCCACACCGGGTCGGGGTCCCCGGCCGCGAGCGTGGCGGGGGCAGCCCGGTGCCCGGCGGCGATGCCGGTGCTCGCCGACAACCGGGCGACGGCGCCGTCGTTGTCGAACAGATAGGTCAACGTGAACGGCAGGTCCCGCTGGTTGCGGTCGAGCTGCCGCCCGGCGAATTCCAGGGTCTCCTGCTCGGTGCGCACCACGCTCGGGTCGGAGCCCAGATCGCGCAAGGTCGCCATCCGGCGCTCGCCAATGACGCGTTCGGTGTCCTCGCTGACCACGCACAGCATGCCGACCACGGCTCCGGCGTCGTCACGCAGCGGACTGTAGGAGAAGGTGTGGTAGCTCTCTTCCGGGTAGCCGGACCGCTCAAGGAACAGCAGCAGCGCCTCGTCCCACGTCGCCTCCCCCGTGGCCAGCACGGTGTCGATGCGCGGGCCGATGTCGCCCCAGATCTCCTCCCATACCTCGCTGGCAGGCCGGCCCAGCGCCCACGGGTACTTGCGGCCCAGGGTGTCGCGCCGGTAAGAGGCGTTGCAGAAGAACGTCAGCTGCGGCCCCCAGGCCATCCACATCGAGAAGCGGGATGACAGCAGGATGTCCACCGCCGTCTGCAGGCTCTGCGGCCAGGACCCGGGCGCTCCGAGCGGGGTGGCAGCCCAGTCGACCGCGGCTAGGTCACGGCCAACTTCTGTATCGGCGGCGAACACCTCGGCCGTAGCCGACCCCGACTCGGCATCTGCCGCGAGCGCCACCAGCCCTCCTCTCAGGGACGCCCGGGACTCCGCACACCGGGGGCTAGGGCGTAGATGTACGATAGCTCCCCCTGGTCGGCCACGGCGCGCAGGTGGGCGGTCCAGGTTTCCTTACGGTCCGGATGACTCCGCGGAAGGCCCGGCCCGCAGCCAGCGTTGCGCCCGCACCAGCAGCGGGATCACGGCCCAGCAGGCGAACGCCCAGGGCGTGAAGAAGGCGATCGGAACCGACAGTACGAACATGACGATGATGGTGAAGCTGACCGTGTTGTCGGGGTGACGGGCCTTCGCCGGGGCCGCCGGGCGCAGCAGGCCACCCCGGACGATCTCGCGGTTCATCAGCACCAGGCAGGTCGACGCGATGACCTGGATCAGCGCGTAGAGCGTGAAGCGAATCCCGAAGCCGCCGCTGCCGGACAGCAGCCGGGCCGCAAAGGGGATCAGGACCACCATCAGCAGCCAGAGCACGGTCAGCTGCCCGATCCGGTGGTTGACCTTGGCCACGTAGCGGAAGATCCGCCGGTGGGCTGCCCAGTGGCTGGCGATCACCAGGAAACTGAGCAGGAAGGCGAGGTACTCGTCGCTGTAGCCGCCCAGCGCCCGCAGCAACTGGACGTCGGTCGTGCTGCCGGTACTGCGCGGCAGCGGCAGGGCAAGCGCGAGCAGGGTGGCCGCGATCGCGATCACGGCGTCGCAGAAGAAAAGGACCCGCCCGGCGGCGCCGGACTCCACCTCGGAGTCGTCCGGTCCCGGCCGAGCGGCCGCGTGAGGGCCAGCGGCCGGTTCCCCGGCCACAGCGCGGCCGGTCGCCGTCAGGACTGCTGCTGATAGGGCAGGTCCTCGAGCACGGTTCCGGTCGTGTCGCGGACCACCACCCGGTCGGTGACGGTCCCGCGCTCGCGCGGTGCGGTCAGGCTGGGCGCGGTGATCAGGACGGTGCCGCCCGCCAGGACAGCCGGCAGCTCGGCGCCGTCCGCGCGGCGCAGCACGACCGAGCCGACCCGGGTCCCGTCGGCCAGGCCGGCCAGCACCACCCGGTCGCCGGTCCCCCCGCTGAACCCGTAGTAGACGCGGGTCAGCGCGACCGTCTGGCCGGTAACCGCGAAGTCGCGCACTGGCCCCCGTTTGCGGCTGAAGTCGAACACGAACGGCTCCTCGCCCGCCTTGTGCCACAGCAGCAGCTGGCGGTAGCTGCCCAGCTGGATGCTCTCGCCGTCCGCCAGCTCCGCGTACGCGCCCGGGGTCCATGCGCCGGCATCGGCCACCGGCGGCACGTCGGCCATGGCCAGGGCGGCCGCCAGCCGGCGGCCCGCAGGCGAGCTGCGCTCGGCCGGGGGCGCGGGCCGGTCGGTGACGGTACGCGCCTGCGCGGGCAGGGCGCCGAGCGGCACTATCAGGCCGCGGCGCGCCTCGTCGAGCCAGAGCACCAGGCCGGCGTCGTCGATCGTGAACGCGTTGGGCACCAGGAACACGTCACCGGCCAGCACGGCAGGCTCCCGGGTGTCCCGGTCGGCCGGCCGCCCCACCATCACCCGGGTAGTTCCCGGGGGCACGATCCCGCCGATGGTCCCGCACCCGGTGCGGAACAGCGCCGCCGGGACGTCCAGCACCGCCGGAAGCCCGGACAGCGTGACCGTGGCCGGGGTGAGCTCACCGAACAGCGGACCGCGGGCAGTGCTGAACGCGACCGCGCGCACGCCGTTCTGCTGGGCGGTCAGCAGCGGGCGCCACCCCGCCGGGTCCGGGAGGGCCGGTGCGGCGATCCGGGCGCAGCGCGCCGCGTCGTCCGCGGACACCCAGCCGCGGTGCACCCGGTGGCGGTCATCCCGGGTCAGGATCCCGTCGCCGGGCGGCGCGGGCGGACCCGCGGGCTCGGTTTCGAGGTGCCGCAGCAGCTGCTGCCAGCTCGCGAAGCCGTGATAGCGGGCCAGCACCAGCTGCGCCTGCGTCAGCGTGCACGAACCAGGGTCCACCGGGGCCGGGCAATGCTCGGCCGCCAGTGCCACCGCGGGCGGCCGCCCGGCCCGGATCGCGCGCTGGAGTTCACGGGCCCGCTTTCGGAGCTGCTCGATGCTGGGCAGTGGCGGCAGGGGGACAACGGACATCACCATCTCCTGACCAGACCTGCGGTCCGCTGATCAGGCCCGACATGGCCATGAGAGGAGGAGTCTCGCCGGAGCGGGTGCCTTGCGGTCGGGTGGGCTCAGCCCTTCCCGCGGACCCGGGGGCGCCCCGAGCGCCTGACCAGACGCTACCACACCCAGATGCGCCAGCCCTGGTACCCGGATAACGCCGACCCGGCCGGCTACTTGTACGACCAGACCTTGACGTACTTGACCGCCAGGCCGGCCGGCGAGCTGTCGGAGTTCTGCGGCGCGTTGCCGATGGTCGCCTGGACCTCACCGTTGTCCGGGGTCACGCTGGTGGTGATGAGCAGGTTGAGCGGGGCGCCGGTGACGACGCCGCTGGACAGGCTGGTGAACAGCTTGGCGTCGTAGTAAACGGCGAAGAAGCCCTGGGTGTAGACCACGTCGACCACGTGCCAGCCGGGGGTCAGGTTGGGGCCTTCCGACGGCAGGGTCCCCTGCCGCGCGTAGCCGTCGGTGGACATCGACTGCTCGGCCCCGGCCGCGCCCCAGTGCCAGGCCACCGCGTTGACCCCGGTCGCGGGCTCGGCCTCCACCGCGTCGAGCTCGCCGTCGGCGGGCCAGGCGGCCTGGTTAGTCAGCCAGAACGAGGTCCAGTCGGCGATGGTGTTCGGGTGGCCGGGCAGCGGCGGGAAGTAGACCTCGGCCTCGATCACCGCCGACGAGTAGGCCCCCGGGCTGATCAGCCCGACGCAGCTGCCGAGCGAGCCGGTGGTGGTCAGCACGGTGTCGTCGCTGCGGTCGTCGTAGACCGAGCCGTCCGCCTTCGCCCAGTCGGCCTGGGTGCAGAACGACTGGGTCTGGTTCCAGGCGGCGAGGGCGGCACCGGTGGTGTTGCTCAGCACCTGCCCGGCGTACTTGGCGCCGGCCACCGGCGGCGAGCTGACGTCAGGGGGCAGGTTCGGCTTAGCGCTGGCGGCCGCGCCGACCGACGCCTGGGCAGTGGCGACGCCCACCACGGACTGCGCCTGAGCGGCGGCGGAGACCGACGGGGGCGGCGGGATGACGACGGTCGTCGAGGCCGGCCCGGGGCCGCCCTGGACTCCGAGGAAGACGGCGGTACCCGCCAGCGCCAGCAGCGCCGCGTACACCCCGGCCCGGGTCCGCCCCGGGCGCGCCCGCCACCAGGCCAGCCCCCGTGCCCGGCGCGCGGGCGGCCGCCCCGGGGGCTGTGATTCCGGGGGCTGTGATTCCGGGAACCGCGGCCCCGGGAATTGGGGCACCAGCAGTTCCGGGATCGTCGGCTCGGCTCCCGCGAGATCGGGGAAGCGGCTGTCTGGTAGCGGCAATTCCGTCCTGTTCTGCCCCGGCGTGGTGGCCCCGCGCAGGTCACTTTAGCGGAATCGGTGCCGCCGGCCGGGCAAGCTCAGCTCAGGTCATACCACTTATTAGTGATCTGGCCGGCCCCCGTTCTCGCCCGGCCGCCGGACCGCCACTAGCCTGGCCCCATGGCTGCGCTGCACCGGCAAGTACCCGAGGACGAGTCAGGCACCGAGCTGGACATCAACCCGGTCTACTTCCGCGAGAAGAGCTGCGAGATCCCCCGCTTCCGGCTGCCCGAGCAGGGGGTACTGCCGCGGACGGCCCTGCAGGTGGTGCGGGACGAGCTGATCCTGGACGGCAACGCCCGGCTGAACCTGGCGACGTTCGTCACCACCTGGATGGAGCCAGAGGCCGAGGAGCTGATGGCCGAGTGCTCGCCCAAGAACATGATCGACAAGGACGAGTACCCGCAGACCGCCGAGCTTGAGCGGCGCTGCGTGAACATCATCGGCCACCTGTGGAACGCCCCCCATGAGGTAGCGGTGGGCTGCTCCACCACCGGCTCGAGCGAGGCCTGCATGCTGGGCGGGATGGCGCTGCTGTGGCGGTGGCGGGCCCGGCGCAGGGCGGCCGGCCAGGACAGTGCCGCGGGCAAGGACACCGCCCGGCCCAACCTGGTGATGGGCAGCAACGTGCAGGTCTGCTGGGAGAAGTTCTGCCGCTACTGGGACGTGGAGCCGAAGTACGTGCCGATGGAGCCGGGGCGCTACCACCTGGGGGTTCCCGAGGCGGTCGCGCTGTGCGACGAGAACACGATCGGCGTGGTGGCGATCATGGGGTCGACCATGGACGGATCGTACGAGCCGGTGGCCGAGCTGGCGGCCGCGCTCGACGCCCTCGCGCTCTCCCCGGACGGCCCGGACGTGCCGATCCACGTGGACGCCGCCTCGGGCGGGTTCGTGGCGCCGTTCCTGCAGCCGGAGATCGAATGGGACTTCCGGCTCCGGCGGGTCGCCTCGATCAATGCCTCCGGGCACAAGTACGGCCTGGTCTACCCGGGCGTCGGCTGGATCATCTGGCGCGACCAGGAGCACCTGCCCGAGGAGCTGGTGTTCAAGGTGAACTACCTGGGCGGCGAGATGCCGACGTTCGCGCTGAACTTCTCGCGGCCCGGCGCCCAGGTCGCCGCGCAGTACTACAACTTCCTGCGGCTCGGCTGGGAGGGCTACCGCCACGTGCAGCAGACCGCGCAGGACATCGCCCGCTACCTGGCGGGCGAGATCAGCCGGCTGGGGCCGTTCGAGCTGCTGACCGACGGGACCGAGCTGCCGGTGTTCGCGTTCCGGCTGCGCGACGAGGTCGACAAGTACTCGGTCTTCGACATCTCCGAGCGGCTGCGGATGCGCGGCTGGCAGGTGCCCGCGTACACGTTCCCGGCGAACCTGACCGACATGTCGGTGATGCGGATCGTGATCCGCAACGGCTTCTCCATGGACCTGGCGAACCTGCTGCTGGCTGACTTCCGTACGCACCTGGAGATCCTGGAGCACAACCCGCAGACCCAGCTTCCGCCTGAGCTGCAGAAGAAGCGGGAGTCGTTCGCCCACTGACCCCCGCGCCGTCCGCGCCGGGCGGTGCCGCGCGTGTCGCCGGCCAGAGCCAGCCGCACCCGTTCGGACGCTTCGGCGCCCTTAACCAGACCTGAAGGGAACCGTTGCCCGGCCGCGGTCCTGGTAGTGAGATCCTTGGTCCGGCATTAGCACCAAGGGGGACAGATGACGGAAACCGACACCCGCAGCGGAGCGCTCGGCGGCCAGCTCGGCTCGAGCACGGCGCGGGACACCACCTTCCACGGCAGCGACCCGGACACGGTGGCGGCCGACTCCATCTGCCATGACACCCCGACCCGGTGCCAGGCCAGGACCCGGGTCTACCGGGACGGGCTGCTGGTCGCCGCGGGCTTCCCGGTCGAGCTGATCAGCGACCACCTGGCCGACGGCCCGGCCACCGTCTGGCTCGACCTGCGCGATCCCGACCGGGCCGACCTGGCGGTGCTGCAGGAAGAATTCGGGCTGCACCCGCTGGCGATCGAGGACGCGCTGCACGACCGGGAGCGGCCGAAGATCGACCGCTACCACACGCACCTGTTCATGACCGCCTACAGCGCCCGGCTGGATGAGGTCAGCGGCGAGCTGGCCACCAGCGAGATCTCCGCCTTCGTGCTGCCGCACGCGCTGATCACCATCCGCAAGGACGACGGCCTCGACATCGGCAAGGTGGTCGACCACTGGGACGCCAACCCCGACCTGGCCAAGCACGGGGTCGGCTTCCTGGTGCACGGGCTGCTCGACTTCATCGTCGACGGCCACTTCGAGGCGGTCCAGTCGCTCGACGACGCGGTGGAGGGCCTGGAAGACGACCTGTTCGCGCCGACCGCGGTCAAGGACATCCAGGTCCAGCGCCGCTCGTTCGAGCTGCGCAAGTCGCTGGTGGTGCTGCGCCGGGTGGTGCTGCCGATGCGCGAGGTGCTGAACACCCTGATGCGCCGCGACCTGCACCACCTCGACGAGGACCTGATTCCCTACTTCCAGGACGTCTACGACCACGTGCTGCGGGCGACCGAGTGGACCGAGTCGCTGCGCGACCTGGTCACCACCATCCTGGAGACCAACCTCACCATCCAGGGCAACCGGATGAACGTCATCAGCAAGAAGGTCACCGGCTGGGCCGCGATCGTGGCGGTGCCGACGTTCATCACCGGCTTCTACGGGATGAACGTGCCCTACCCCGCCTTCGGCCAGCACGTCGGCTTCCTCGTCGCCATGGCCGTCATGGTCGTCTCCGGCGTCGTGCTGTACTGGCTCTTCCGCCGCAACGACTGGCTGTAGGCGCTAGCGCAGCGGCTGGTTGTCGCGGCTGCGCTGCTGCTCGAAGGACTCGAGCCGCCGCTTGATCTCCCGGTCGGTCCGGATCTCGTCCTCGTTCGGGGTCATGCTGACCGCCAGCGTCAGCAGGAAGGTGGCCAGCGCGATCACCGCCAGCAGGGGGATGAGGAAGCTGGCGGCGGTCGCGCCCGACACCGACGCCGCGTTGGCCGACATCGACTGCATGCTGCCGGTCACCTTCAGCGCCGCCATGCCGGTGTAGTGCATGCCGGTCACCGCGATACCCATGATCAGGGCCGCCCCGGCGGTGGCGAGCACCCCGCGGACCCAGGTGCCGATCCACAGCGCCGTGGTGCCCGCCACGCAGGCGATCAGCACCGAGACGATCACCAGCGGCAGGTTGTAGGTCATCGAGCCCGGCATCGACATGGCGGCCATGCCCAGGTAGTGCATGCCGGCCACGCCGACGCCGATGATCACGCCGCCGCCCACCAGCCGGCTCCAGCCGCCCGCGCCGTAGCCGCCCGGGCCGAACCCGACGATGAACAGGCCGACGCCCACCACCGCCACCGCCAGCAGCATCGACGCCACCGTCAGGGGCACGTTGTAGAGCAGCGGCTCGCCCGGCAGGGAGAAGCCGAGCATCGCGATGAAGTGCATCGCCCAGATGCCGACGGCGCCGATGGCGACCGCGGCCAGGATCAGCCAGCGGGCCCGGGCGGCGCCCTCGTAGGCGCGGGCCAGGATCACGCAGCGCAGGCCAAGGAAGGCACCCAGGCACGACATCGCGTAGCCGAGCACCGGGTTCAGCAGGCCGTAGGAGAAGTTGTGGACGGTAGCCACGGGATTGCCCCCCTCGTGACAGCGCGGTCGCAGCGTCCTTGCTGACTCCAGGCATCCGCCCCCTCGGCAGCGCCCCCGCACTGAAGTGTTCAGGCATCCTCGCAGGTCATATTGGGTCATGACGATACGTGAGACATGAATGTTACAAGGATGTTTAAAGGGACATCCGTTACCTCTACTGGTCATGACGGACAGATGACCGTCCGTAATCAATGTGACTCTCCGTAAACAATTCACAACCAGTGATCGGAACGGGTGCGGCTGCTTCCCGGCGCTCATCTGTCTGACAAGTTGTCGCCTTCCAGGGGCGCCCGGTGCATACTCGGTTTCATGAGAAGGACTTCCGTCGGGAGAGACGTCAAGCTTCACCAGCCCAGCCGCGACCAGCTCGACGCCGCCCCGGAAGGTTCTACCGGGCCGCTGGAGATCCTGCTGGGCTGCCACGCGGCAGGCTTGGACGGCGTCCTCATCCGGACCATCGCCGAGCTGTCGCCCACGCTGGACGCGGGCCTTCTCCGCGCGGTGCGCGCTACCGCCGACGAGCTCGGCCTCTACCTCGAGCTCGGCGTCGGCAAGGTAAATCCCTACATGACAGCAGAGCTGCCCGAGGTTCGCGACCTGGGTGGCGGCGACTACGCAGCCGGGATGACCCGGATGATCTCGGCCGCGGCAGACCTGGGATGTCACGAGCTGTGGACCGCGACCGCCTTTCAGAAGAGCGCTCGCTATGGCATCCATGCCGTCGACCGCTTCCGGACCGACGTCACCTGGGCGGAGCAGCTGCGGGCGACGACGGCCTTCATCAAGCAGCTCGGACCCGCGCTGCGCGACTCGTCAAGCCGCCTCAACCTTGAGACGCACGAGGAAATAAGCGCATCCGAGCTCGTGAAAGTCATCGACGCGGCCGGCGAGGACATCGTCGGAGTCACCTTCGACCCGGCCAACTGCGTCGCCCGGGGGGAAGACCCCCTCGAGGTGGCCCGTGCCCTGGGCACGTCCATCCACCAGACCCACCTGCGCGACGTGGCCCTGTTCACCGATGGCGCGGACATCCGGCGCTATCTCGCTCCCTGCGGCGAGGGCGTTCTTGACTGGGATGGCCTGGTCGCGGCACTGCTCGACGCCAATGCAGACCTCAACCTCAGCATCGAGGGATCCGGTGCCCACCGCGGGCGCCTGTCGATACCGCGCTCCCATCCCGGCTGGATCAGCGACCGCGGCCTGGCCCCGGATACCCCAGACCCGCTCGACTCATTCCTCGTCGCCTACGACGAGCAGGTGCTGGCCGGCCGCGCCCGGCCGCGAAGCGCGTTCGACCAGGCCGACCCGGAGGCCCTGGGCGACATCGATGCGTTCGTCGCGAAGTCGGCCGAGACGGTGCGCGCGGCGGCGGCACGTTACAGGGCTGGAAACTCGGTTACTTCGCCGTAAACTTGTCTGACAAGTTCTAGACCAGCGCTCATTCGTGGGTCAGGCTTTCGGTATCAACACACACCGAGAGCCTCCAGGAGCTGAGATGGCGCTGGCCCCGAGCACAGCACCCGGCCTCACCGCCGCCACGCAGGGCACAGGCGGGATCCAGGTAGACGACGTGTCCATGGTCTACCGCACCGGACGCGGTCAGACGCACGCGCTCGACTCGTGCCGGTTGAGCGTCGAGGAGGGGTCGCGGGCCGCCATCATCGGCCCTTCCGGCTGCGGCAAGTCAACCCTGCTGCGAGTTGTCGCTGACCTCATCGCCGGGGCGACCGGCCACGCTTCTCTCGGCGGCCTGAGCCCGCGCGAGGCCCGCCTTTCCCAGCAGGTGGCCATGGTCGGGCAGGCATCGGGGATGCTCACCTGGCGCAGGCTCGTCGGCAACGTCGCCCTCGGCCTCGAGATGACGGGGATGGCGAAGCGGGAGCGGCTCGCACGAGTCCATCACGCGATCGAGCTCGTCGGACTCGCGGGCTTCGAGCGCTGCTACCCGCACGAGCTATCTGGCGGCATGCGACAGCGCGCCGCCCTCGCGCGAGCCCTCGCGATGCGCCCGCGCTTCCTCCTCATGGACGAGCCCTTCGGAGCCCTCGATGAGATCACCAGGCTGCGGCTCAACTTCGAGCTTCTCCGAATCCTCGAGGAGGAGGGGACCACCCTGCTCCTGGTCACGCACTCGATCACCGAGGCAGTGCTCCTGTCCGACCGCGTCTTCGTCATGAGCGCGAGGCCTGGGCACATCACCCACTCCATCGACATCGACTTCGGTCACCATCGCACGGCCGAGCTGCGTGAGGACCACCGGTTCCTCGCCCATGAGGCGTTCCTCCGCGACGCGCTGCACCCCAATGACCACTCCTCCGCACCTCCCACCAGAAAGCAGACAGACATATGAAACTGAAACTCCCAGCCCTCGGCCTGGCCGGCGCCCTCGCTGGCTTGGCGATGCTCACCGCCTGCGGCACTTCGACGTCCTCGTCCAGCGGCGCGTCGGCAAGCCTGACGCCCTTCAAGGTCCAGCTCGGATTCATCGCCAACACCCAGAACTACGCGATCCCGCATGGCATCGCCGACGGCGCCTACGCCAAGGCTGGACTTCAGCTCAGCTATGCCCCGGGAGGGATCGGCGTTGACCCCATCAAGGTCGTCGCCTCAGGCAAGGCCCAGGTCGGAATCGCCAACGGTGAGTCCCTCGTCGCCGCTGAGGGGGCCGGCCTCAAACTCAAGGTCCTCGGGGCCGAGTTCGGAATCTCGCCGCTGGGCATGTTGTGCCGCGACGACGCGAACGTCTCCACCCTCAAGGACATCGCCGGCAAGAAGATCGGCGTACGACCGATTTCCTCGCCCGGCTTCCCCACCCTGCTGAAGAGCAACGGCATCAATCCGGGCTCGATCACGGTGGTGAACATCAGCAACACCGACGAGGCCAACCTCATTGCCGGCCACATCGACTGCGAATATGCCGACCTGGCACTTAACGAACCGCGCATCGTCGCCAACGCCGGCGTCCCGAACCACATCCTGCTCGACGCGGACTACGGGCAGGGGGCGCAGGAGAACGTCTACTTCACCACCGCTAGCTATTACCAGTCCCACCAGGATCTGCTGAAGTCGTGGATCCGGGCCACCCAGGCCGAATGGAAGGGCTTCCTCGCCAACCCCGTCGCGGGCGCTGAGTGGATCCTCGCCCACGAGGACTCCGAAGGGCTCGATCCGGCCCAGGAGAAGGCGCAGGCCACCGCCATGGTGCCCTTCATCAGCACCAAGTTCACCAAGGTGCACGGGTTGCTCGCGCCCGACCCGACCCTCTGGAAGGAGTCCGCCCAGACGGAATATGCCGCTGGGACGACCAAGACGCTGGTCGACACCTCCACCCTGCTCGCTAACCTCGTGGATCCGGCCATCTCATGACGTCGCCGAGCGGCTCCCTCTCGCAGGTCCGCGGGCCGCGGCCGGCGCCAGCAGCGCCGGCCGCGGGGAACACCGGGCAACTCCACGACCTCGAGGACGCGGCCAACGACCGCCGCCGCTGGGCGCGGCTGCTCCAGCTGATCGGGCCCGGCCTGGTCATCGCCACCGTGCTCGCGGGCTGGCAGGTGATCACGAGCCTGGGCTGGATCAGGCAGTTCATCCTGCCCTCCCCCAGCGCGATCATCAGCGCGGTCAGCGCGGCACCGGGACTCTTCGCCGCCAACACCGCGCGTACCACCGAGGAAGCGCTCCTGGCTCTCGTCTTCGGCACCGCCGCCGGCGTGCTCACCGCCGTGGCCTTCGTCTACTCAAGCTTCGTGCGCCGCAGCTTCTACCCGCTTGCCCTGGCGGCGCAGAGCATCCCGGTCATCGCGGTCGCGCCGCTGCTCGCCATCTGGCTCGGGCCGGGCATGCTGTCGAAGATCCTCGTGGCCGGCTTCCTGTGCTACTTCCCCACGCTCGTCAGTGTCCAGCGTGGCCTGCGCGCGGTCGATCCCGAGACCATGGAGCTGATGCGGTCCTATAACGCGAGCTGGTGGCGCGTCCTGACCCGGGTCCGCATCCCTTGCGCGCTTCCCTACCTATTCGTCGCCCTGCGCATCAGCGCGGGCGGGTGCTTCGTCGGCGCACTGACGGCCGAGTGGATGGGCGCCGACCGCGGCCTGGGCTACCTGATCAGCGTGCTGGGCTCCCAGTTCGAGATCCCGCAGCTCTGGGGGGCGGCGCTGATCGCGTCGATGCTGGCGGTGACCGCGTTCGGCCTTGTCGGCGTCGTCGAGTACTTCGCCATGCCATGGCGACGGGGGGCCAGCCACGATGCCTGAACCAGTCATCGGAGTCGACACCAGCAAACTCCCGGGGGCCGGCGTCGGCGCCCGGCACGCCTTGGACCTCGCCGCCGCGATGGGCTACGGCGGGCTGCTGTTCAGGTCGGTCACCGAGCTCAGCCCCACGCTCGACCCCCGCGAGCTTCTCGATGTCCGACAGCATGCTCAAGCCTTGGGCCTGCACCTGGAAGCCGGGATCGCGAAGGTCAACCCGTACATGACCGCGGAGCTGCCGTCGGTGCGAGACCTCGGGAACGGCGACTACGTCCGGGCGCTGGCCAGGATGCTCGAAGCCTGCGCCGGCGCTGGAATCCAGAACGCCTGGACCGCGACGGCGAACTGGAAGCGCCAGTACCCAGGAATCTTCCAGTACGACCGCTTCCGGACCGATGCCCCGTGGCCCGACCAGCTTCGCGCTATCGAACGGCTGCTCATGGCGCTGCGTCCGGTTCTCGCCGACACCGGGATCCACCTCAACGTGGAGACCCACGAGGAGATCACCTCCTTCGAGGTCGTGCGCCTGGTCGAGGCGGTCGGGCCGGATGTCCTCGGCATCACCTTCGACGTCGCGAACGTCGTCGTCCGGGGCGAGGACCCGGTGGCCGCCGCCCGGCGCTGCGCGCCCTACACCCGGATGTCGCACCTGCGGGACGTGCGGCTCACAGCCAGCCCAACGGGCTTCACCCGCTACGTCGCTCCGTGCGGGGCCGGCGTAATCGACTGGCCGGGCGTACTCGCAGAGCTGAGGGAGGCACCGCTGCGCATGTGGACCATCGAAGGACTCGAGCCCGGCGGCGGGAGGTCCGGCAAGCCCGTTGACGTCCGGGACCCACGGTGGCAGGCGGGGCACCCGGACCTGGTTCCCGCGGAGCTCGCCGCCCTGCTCGACCTGGTCGAGGGGGACCCAGCCGCGCGCAGCGATCTGGAGAAGCCCGGGGACCAGCTCGACTTCCTGGCCCGGTGCCACCGGTTCCTCGCCCGGCATCAGGTCAAGGGGGTGGGAGTATGACCACCGCGGCGGCTTCACGCCTGGCTGAGCTTGGCCTGGCGCTGCCTTCCGTACCTCGGCCGACCGGCAGCTACCGGCCGTGGAAGCGGGTGAACGACCTCGTGTTCCTGGCGGGACAGACCAACGAGGCCGGCCAGGGGCCGATGGCCCGCGGCCCGGTTCCCGCGCTGGTCTCCCTCGATGAGGCGACCCAGGCCGCGCGGGCGTGCGCGCTCAACCTGCTGGCCGCCCTGTCGGCTGCGTGCGACGGCGACCTGGACCGGGTCGCCGAGTGCGTCCAGGTACGCGGCTTCGTCAACGCCTCCCCCGGCTTCGCCGAGGCCCCGGCGGTCATCAACGGCGCATCTGACCTCTTCGTCGAGCTCTGGGGAGAGCGGGGGCGTCACGTCCGCACGGCTGTCGGGGTCGCCGCGCTGCCCAAGAACGCGGCCGTGGAGGTCGATGCCGTCTTTCGGGTGAACCCATGAGAAAGGATGCCGCCCTGGCCCCGACCACGCTGCTGGACATCCGGGCAGCCGTCGCGGCGACGCTGCTCACGCCGGCCGAGGCGCAGGAGCAGGCGCTGACCCGGATCGCGGCGGTGAACGGCCAGCTCCGGGCCATCGTCTCCTTCGGCTCATGGGGCCCGGCGGAAGCTGCCCACCACGGCGCCCTGCGAGGGGTGTGCGTAGGCGTCAAAGACGTGATCGACGTGGCTGGGCTCCCCACCCTCGGAGGCTCGCCCGCGCGGATCAGCGTGCCGCCGGCCACCCAGGATGCCGACATCGTGGCCCGCCTGCGCTCCGCCGGTGCCTCGGTCATCGCCAAGACCGTCACCACCGAGCTGGCCACCATGGATCCAGCCCCGACGCGGAACCCCTGGCACCCGGAAGCGACACCCGGGGGCTCAAGCAGCGGCTCAGCGGCGTCGGTGGCAGCGGGGCTGCTGCCACTTGCCATCGGCACCCAGACGGCTGGTTCGGTCTGCCGGCCAGCCGCCTACTGCGGGGTGAGCGCGCTCAAGCCCACGTACGGCGCGCTCCCGACGGCGGGGGTGCTTCCCCTGGCCCCGAGCTTTGACACCCTCGGCCTCTTCACCCGGCGGGTCGCGGACCTCGCGGCAGGGCTACGCAGCCCTGGAGCCGCCGGGTGACCGCGGGCCCGCCCGCGCGGCGGCGCCCGCGGTCATCGGCGTCATCGCGGAGAGCGGCTATCCCGACGCCAGTCCCGAGGCGGTGGCCGAGCTGAGGCGGGCAACGTCCGTCTTCACCGAGCTCGGCTACGCGACCGAGGCACTCCCACCGCTGCCGCAGCGGGACCGGCTCCTGCTCCACCACCGCACCGTGATGGCCTTCGAGGCGTGGAGCGCGCACGGCGACGCCCTTCAACAGGCTCCGCACCGGTTCGGGCCGGCGATCTCCGGCCTCCTTCGCACCGGGTCTGCCGTCACCGACAGGGAATGGCGGCAGTCACTGGACTTCCTGCGCGGGCAGCGTGAGCGCTACTGGGAAGGCCTGCGCGGCATCCAGGCGGTGCTGGCCCTGCCGGTACCGGGCCCGGCACCGCACCGGAGCACGACTGGCCCCGCTGACTACCTCATCGGGTGGACCGCGTTCCACGGGCCGCTCGTGGTGGTGCCCAGCGCGCTGTCCTCCTCGGGCCTGCCCCTGGCGACCATGATCGCCGCCGCGCCCGGTGCTGACCAGGAAGCGCTCCAGGCCGCGACGGCCCTCGCCAGCGTGACGGACACCTTGCCGTCCAGCGCCCCGCGCACCCCCGTGATGGAAGGAAAGGCACCGTGATGACCACCCCGGCCGCCAAGGCGGAAACACCCCTGATGCCGGCCGCCCTTCCGCAGGCCCCTTCCGGGGATCGGAGCCGACGCCTGCACCCCGCTGCCGCTATCAGGGCGGCAGGATCCTCCAGCGAACGGTGCCGGCTGCTGCTGGCCAACCTCGATGCCGTAGCCGACCTCCTCGCGGAGGGGGCGATCATCTCGGAGAATGAACGCAGCCTCAGCGACCAAAGCACCGCCGCCCTTCGTTCGGCGGGCATCTTCGGGCTGCTCGTACCCGACGACCTGGGTGGCAACGAGGTCGCGCCGCTCGCGGTCTACGAAGTGCTGCAGCGGCTGTCTTCGATCGACGCGTCGACGGCCTGGACGGCCGCGATTCTCCTGCAGGGGGCCGGCGAGCTGGCGACCGTGCTCGAGCCCCGGGCGGCCCAGGCCATGTTCGCCGACCGAATCCCGCTGCGGGTGCTTTCGCTCGCGCCGGGATCTGCTACCGAGACAGCGGACGGCTACATCGTCGACGGCCAGTGGAACTTCCTCAGCGGGCTGAGGCAGGCCGACTACGTGGCGGTGACTGTCGAGGTCGACGCCGGCACCCGCCGGTGCGCCCTGATCCCCAAGCAGCAGCTTGAGGCTCTCGATGACTGGCGGGTCCTCGGCATGCGCGGGACCGGGAGCAGCAGCGTCCGGGCCACCGGCGTGCCGGTTCCCCGTTCGATGACCTACGACCGCTTCGACCCGTCGTCCTACGCACGGCCGGGCACGCCCATGGGACGGCTCGGTCCGACGCGCTACGTACTGCTGGGCAACGGCGCCTACCCCCTGGGCGTGGCCCGCCGGGCGCTGGACGAACTGCTCCGGGCCGCCCCGCTGGTGAGGCGGGGGGCTCGGATCAACGCCGAGCAGATGCCGTCGCTGGCGGAGGCGTCGTGGTTCCAGCGCGAGCTGGGCGAGCTGAACGCGCGCTGGCTCGCTGCCGACAGCCTGGCTCGCCGGACGCTGGCGCAGCTCGCCGAGCGACAGGACTCCGCGGCCGGGTTCACGCTGGCCGACACCGACGCCCTGCAGATCGTCAGCTCGTTCGCGTGCAAGACAGGAGTCGACATTGTCACCCGCGTGTTCCGTGTTCTCGGCTCGAGCGCGATCCGCGACGAGACCCTCATCGCGCGGCAACTGCGAGACCTGAACACCCTTGCTGCCCACGGCGGTCTTGGCGAGGCCGGCTTCGAGGACCACGGGGCCTTCATCCTCGGCCTTCAAGATGAGGCCCGGCGCCGTGCCGTCTGAGGTCCCTTCGAGAAGCCCGGCCGGGCAAACTCATCGGCTTGGCGTGGTGGTCCCGGCCTTCAACACCACCGTTGAGGACGAGTTCGCCGAGCTCAAACCGCCCGACGTGCGGCACTATGTCGCGCGCGTGCGCATGCCGGAGGCACCGCTGCGCGACGACGGCGACCAGTCGCGCGTCGTAGCCCAGGCCCACGCCGACCTTGAAGCCGCTATCGGGTCGGTCTGCCAGGCCAGGCCCGACGTCGTCGTGCTCGGAATCTCGATCCCGGCTTTCTGGGACGGCCACGCGGGAGCCGACCGGCTCCGACAGCGCTGCACGCTGGCGGCGGAGGGCCGGCCGGTAGTCATCGCCTCCGACGCGGCCGACGCTGCTGTTGCGGCGCGAGGCCCCGCCACCGTGTGGGGGGCGATCACGCCGTACCGGCCGGAAGCCAACCGCCGGGTCGCGGAATTCCTGGCCGAGCTGAATGTCAACCTCGCGTCCATCGAGTCGGTGGAGCCCCTCACCAACTTCTCGATCGCCGAGGTGGCTGAGACCCGGATCGAGCAGGCGATTCGCGGCCTCCTGGCGCGCGGCGCGACATCGATCCTCCAGCTCGGCACGAACCTGCGGGTACCACCCCGACTCCGGGCCGAGCTCGGATCGCAGCTGCTTGAAGTCAATCGCCTGCTCTACGCCCGGGCGCTCCGCACGGCGCGGCGTGGCACTCAACGTTCAGAGCACCTCACCTCGTTAGGATCGCAACATGTCTGACATGCGAATAGGGCCGCGCGTTGTGACGGATGCGATCAAGGAGATCTGGCGCAACGCGGCCACGCAGGGCAAGCGGCTTCCGAGCGAACCCGACCTCGCCGCCACGACGGGAAGTAGCCGGCCCGTAGTCCGGGAGTCGCTGATCCGACTCGAAGAGCGCGGTTACATCCACCGGACGCAGGGGACGGGCACTGCCGTCAATCCTGAGCTGCTGAGGATCAAGGCGCGCATCGACGAGCAGGTCGACCACAGTGACATCATCGCCGGCGCCGGGATGTCGTCAACGCTGCGCGTCATCCGCCAGGAGATCGCCCCCGTCACCACGGAGGAGGCAGAACGGTTCCGGGTCAAGGCCGGGCTCCCTGCCTTCCGCACCGTTAAGGCCTGGTTCGCCGACGGCCAGCCAGTCGCGCTCGCGGCCGACTGCGTCCCGATTCGGCTGCGCGACATCCCCAGCGCGGACGTGGACGCGTCGGCTTCTGTCTTCTCGCTCGCAGAGACGCTCGGTCTGGGGCGTCCGGTCTGGGAGACGGTCTGGGTCACCGCCGCCATGGTTGACGAGAAGGAAGCGTGGATGCTCAACCTCAGCGAGCCGCAACCCGCGGTGTGCCTCGTGCTGCACGGGATCGACGCCCGCGGCATGACCTGCTACTGGTCACGCGAGCTCCAGGTCAACGGCCCGATCGAATTCGCCATGGTGCGCCCCGTACACCAGACGTAACGCCCACCGAACTCACAACATTCTGAACGTCAGACAAGTGAAGGCTCAAATCAATGCCCGTGACACAGCAGGTACGCCAACTTCCGGCGAAACGCATCGACGACGACGCGTTCCGGCCCTTCGGCCGCGTCCTGCGCGCGATGCCGGACGGTACCCCGGTCACAGACTCCGAGCGCCAGCTCGATCTCTCCTCCGGTGAGCCGCGTTTCTACCTGATGGAGCTCACGGACAAGCCTGCGACCTTCCGCTCCATCACCCGGCACCGAAGCACGACCCAGTCGCTGCTCGCCGTCTGCGGGGGTGACTGGTTCCTCGCCGTCGCGCCGCCCAGTCCACTCGAGATCGCCGACGCCGTACCCGACCTCGACCAGATCGTGGCCTTCGCCATCCCCACGGACGTATCGGTGCTCCTCCATCGCGGCACCTGGCACGCCGGCCCGTTCTTCACCGAGTCATCGCGGGTTTTCGCCAACCTTGAGCTCACCGACACCAACATCGTCGACCACCACACGGTGCCCCTGTCCCCCGACGGCAAACTGCGGTTCGAGATCACCGTCGGCTAACGAACCCTGGCCAGCGCGCCGGCGCCACTCACGAGACAGCCTCCGGAGACTCCGGCAGCACCTGCCCGCCGTCCACCACCAGCGTCTGCCCGGTGATGTAGCCCGCCTCCTCAGTTGCGAAGAACAGCGCCGCGTGACCGATCTCCTCGACCGCCCCCAGCCGGCCAAGCGGGATCGCCGCCGTCATCCCGCCCAGGTAGTCCTCCCCCATCCCGGCCAGCCCCTCGGTCATGATGTTGCCCGGCAGCACCGCGTTGACGGTGATGCCGTCCCGCGCCAGTTCGATCGCGGCCGTCCGCATGAACCCGAGCTGCCCCGCCTTGCTCGCGCCGTAGTGCGTCCAGCCCGGGTACCCGGTGATCGGCCCGGTGATCGAGCTGGTGAGGATGACCCGGCCGCGGCCGGAGGCCCGCAGCAGCGGCAGGCAGGCCTGCACGCTGAGGATGGTGCCCTTCAGGTTGACCCCGAGCACCTGGTCGATGTCCTCCTCGGTCAGCTCGGCCAGCGGCGCGTCGGGAAAGATGCCGGCGTTCGCGCACAGCACGTCGAGCCCGCCCAGCCGGTCGGCCGCCGCCCGCGCGGCGGCCTCGCAGTCAGCCTTGCGGGCCACGTCGGCGACCACGTAGCCGGCCGCCCCGGACTCCGCCGCCGCCTGCCGCGCGGTCTCCTCGTCCCGGCCAGTGATCAGCACCCGCGCCCCCGCCCCGGCGAACACCGCCGCGATGCCCTTGCCGATGCCCCGGGTTCCCCCGGTGACCAGCACCGCGCGCCCGGCAATAGAAGTGAACAACGACTCCCGCTCCCCTTCCGGTTACGAATTCCCTCTTACCGTTTCCGCCACGTTAATTCGATTTACGGCTATTGCCCCGCGATTGTCGCCGTTGTTATGTTCCCCGCGCAAGCCCTCTCACCTGGAAGGAACGGCCTGTGGCACAGACCGAGCCAGCGATACCGACAACGCCCGCAGAGGACTTCGACGTCTCCGCCCAGGGCGACGTCGCCAAGCTCAAGAAGGGCGCGATCGGCCTCGGCGGCGTGCTCTTCCTCACCGTGACCGGGTCCGCGCCGATCACCGCGATGCTGCTCAACACCCCGATCGTGGTCGGCTCGGGCGAGGGCATCGGCACCCCCGCCGCGTTCATCGTCGCGACCGTGGTGCTGACCATCTTCTCCGTCGGCTACGTCGCCATGTCCCGCAAGAAGACGACCGCGGGCGGCTTCTACTCCTACATCAGCCACGGCCTCGGCCGGGAGATCGGCTTCGGGGCCGGCTTCGGCTCGCTGGTCGCCTACGGCGTGTTCGAAGCCTCGCTGGCAGGCGGGTTCGCCTACTTCCTCAACCTCAAGCTCGCGTCCTTCGGGGTCAACGTCGGCTGGGCCTGGCTCGCGCTCGGCATGGTCGTCCTCATCGGCGTGCTCACCTACTTCGACGTCTCGTTCTCGGCCAAGATCCTCGCCATCGGCCTCATCACCGAGGTGCTGATCCTGCTCCTGTTCGACGGCATGCTGCTGGCCAAGGGGCACATCTACTGGACCGCGCTCAACCCGGTCAACGCGTTCAAGGCGTTCCCCGCCACCGGCAAGCTGGCCGCGGGCGCGGTCGGCGTCGGGCTGTTCTTCGCCTTCTGGTCCTGGGTCGGCTTCGAGATGGCGCCCAACTACGGCGAGGAGTCCCGCGACCCCAAGAAGAACGTCGGCCGGGCGATGTACATCTCCGTGATCGGCCTCGGCATCTTCTACACCCTCACCTCGTGGGCGTCGCTGGCCGGCTACCCGTCCGCCAACGCCGCCGTCGCCTCGGCCCAGGGCGACCCGGCGAACTTCTTCTTCTCCACCTCCACCCAGTACGCGGGCCACTGGGTCACCTCGGTGATGAGCTACCTGATCATCACCGGCTCCTTCGCCTGCGGCATGGCCTTCCACAACACCACCGCCCGCTACGCCTACTCCCTCGGCCGGGAGGGGATGCTGCCGCCGATCCTCGGCAAGACCCACCCCAAGTGGCAGTCGCCGCACATCGCGTCGATCGCCACCTCGCTGCTGTCACTGATCATCATCGGGCTGTTCGCCATCTTCATCGGCACCAACGACCCCTCCTCGCAGGCCTACGGGCAGCTCTACGGCCTGATGGCGGTGATGGGCGTGATCATCATCCTGTCCGTCCAGGCGCTCGTCTCGCTGGCGGTGCTGGTCTACTACCTGCGCTTCCACCGGGACGAGGTGCACTGGTGGACGACCCTGCTCGCCCCGGTGCTGGCCTTCGTCAGCCAGGGCTACGTCGTCTACCTGCTGTTCGAGAACCTCAACTTCCTCGGCGCGGGCACCTACGGGTACGCCAAGCTGTTCGGCCCGATCGACGCGGCGGTGGTGCTGCTCGGCATCGGGCTCGCCTTCTACTACAAGCGCTACAAGCCGGAGACCTTCGACAAGGTAGGACGGCTGATCAACGAAGGCCTGTAGCCGATTTCGGAACTTTTTCGTCAGTGTGGAAATAATTAGGGGTGATCACCCCTAATTATTTCCACACTGAGCCACTGAACTGCAGTTACGTAACCAGGCGCGCCCGGCGGGGTCCGGGCCGCACGTCCTGCCGGTTCTGCGGGGGGTACCGTCGGTACCGGTAAGAGCAGGCACTCCCACGGGCGCGCCCGCCCGCGTTGACTGGTCCTGGTGCACGCGGCCACCGGGACAGCAGGCAGTCCGCACCTCAACGACGAGAAGGACCCGACATGGAGAAGAATCCAAGCACCGCCACGGTGAAGACCCCGTCGTCGAACTTCACCGGCGACGTGTGGCTGAACCCGGTGTTCGGCGGCGACGGCGCCGCTAAGTTGACCTGCGGCCTGGTCCGGTTCACCCCGGGCGCCCGCACCAACTGGCACAGCCACGCCAACGGGCAGCTCCTGGTGTGCACGGACGGCGTCGGGCTGGTCGGCACCCGGGACGGGAAGACGGTCGTGCTGCGGGCCGGGGAGAGCGTGTGGACTCCGGCGGGCGAGGAGCATTTCCACGGCGGCACCGCCGAGAACATGATGTGCCACTACGCGATCCTGGACGCGGCGGGCGATGGCGAGGCCACGACCTGGCTCGAGCCGGTTACCGACCAGCAGTACGCGGCCGCGCAGCGCACGGCGGGGGTGTGACCCAACATGGCACATGAAGTTCCAGACATTGCCCTGAACAACGGCGTCCAGATGCCCTCGGTCGGCTTCGGCGTCTTCCAGACGCCGCCGGACGAGACCCGCAGCGCGGTCGCGGCCGCGCTCGACGCCGGCTACCGGCATATCGACACCGCCGCCGCGTACGGCAACGAGCGCGAGGTCGGCGAGGCGGTGCACGCGTCGAAGGGCGGCCGCGCCGCGGTTTTCCTCGAGACCAAGGTCTGGATCAGCGACTACGGGTACGACGAGACGCTGCACGCCTTCGACAAGAGCGCCGGCAAGCTCGGCGTCGACCAGATCGACCTGCTGATCTTGCACCAGGCGCTGCCGTCCGACTTCGGCCAGACGCTCGCGGCTTACCAGGCGCTGGAGACGCTGCTCAAGGACGGGAGGGTCCGTGCCATCGGCGTCAGCAACTTCATGGTCGGGCACCTCACCAGCCTGCTGGCCAAGGCCGAGGTGGTCCCCGCCGTCAACCAGGTCGAGCTGCACCCCTACTTCCAGCAGCCCGAGGTGCAGGCGTTCAACGCCGGCCACGGCATCGTGACCCAGGCCTGGTCACCGATCGGCGGCATCACCTTCTACCGCGACAGCGGGCACACCAGCACCCTGGAGGACCCGGTCATCGCCAAGATCGCCGGGTCCCACGCCAAGAGCCCCGCGCAGGTCATGCTGCGCTGGCACCTGCAGGAGGGACGCTCGGTGATCCCGAAGTCGACCAGGCCCGCCCGGATCGCCGAGAACCTCGACGTGCTCGACTTCGAGCTCACCCCGGACGAGGTCGCGGCCATCGACGGGCTCGATACCGGCAAGCGCGGCGGCCCCGAGCCGGACGCCATCACCCTGGAAAGCTTCGGCCGGCCGATCCCGGAGGCGTGAGCCCGGCTAGCAGGCGGGCTCGCGCCAGATGTCCATGGGGACATACCGCTGCGCCCGGCCGCTGCCGTCCAGTACCTGCCCCATCAGCTTGAGGTGACGCAGGGTGAGCATGCGGTCGTTGACCCGGACGTCAGGGACGCGCGCCATGATCTCGGCTTCCAGGGGGCTCAGCTCGCTCATCGACCTGAGCCAGACGGTGACCACGAGGTTGCTGCTGCCGATCACCGCGGCGCACATCCTGGTCTGCGGCAGCCCGGACAGCTCGGCGGCGGTCCGGGCCAGCCGGGCTGACGGCACGCTGATCCACAGCGTGGCCTCGACCGGGAAGCCGGCCGTGGTGTGGGGCACCTCGCACCGGAAGGAGAGTGCCCCGCTGCCCAGGTGCCGGTGCAGCCGCCGCCGCACGGTGCTGATGCTGAGCTGGGTGCGGTCGGCCAGGTCCTCCAGTGATGCCCGGCCGTGGCCGCTGAGTGCGACGATCAGCTCGCGGTCGCCGGGTGAGATCGTCGGCGCGCTCACCCCGGGGTCGGGCCGCCAGTCGCTGAGCGCCCGCTGCTGGCGCGGGTCGAGCGACCGCAGCCGCCACCGGCTGCCCTCGGTGAACATCTCGGTGGCTACCGAGACCCGCACGGTGATCACGCCGGGAACCCGGTTCAGCCGGTCAAGCACATAGCGCGACAGCATCCGCAGGCTCGACATCCAGACGCCTAGCAGCAGGTCGGACGTGCCGACGGTGTGCGAGATGGTCACCGTGTGCGGGTCGTCGAGCAGCGCGTCGGCGACCCCCTGGACGCTTCCGGCCACGCACCCGAGGGTGACCAGGACGTACGGCATGTCCCGCACCTGCGTCAGGGAACAGTAGCCGGTCATCCAGGCATGCCCCTCGCCGCTGAGCCGCTCCCAGCGCCTGGCGGCCGTTACCGGGCTGATCCCGAGCACCTCGCCGATCAGGCTCCACGGGGCCCGGGGCGCGATCTGCAGCGCGTTGACCAGCGAGTAGTCCAGCTCGTCAAGCTGAACGGTTTCCTGCATCGCGCCTCCACCGAATGACCGATTCCTCCACATGCGCCGCTGAACGGGGGTTGCGACTTATCGTCCCTCTTAAATCGCACGGCGAGCAATATCGCCGCATTATCCGGAGGTTAATTCCGCATGTCCGGCAGCCTCTCTTCGCCCAGTGTCAGCGGCGAGCCGCCCATGACCGTCGCCGCACGGCTCGACCGCATGCCGATCACCCGCCTGCACGTCATTGTGGTGGTCTGCGTCGGGCTCGGCATTTTCTTCGACACCTACGAGGTATTGCTCGCAGGCACCCTCTCGACGACCCTGGAAAAGCAGTTCCAGCTCACCGAGAACTCGGTGAAGGCGGTGCTGGCAAGCGCCTTCGTCGGGCAGTTCCTTGGCGCCATCCTGCTCGGGCGGGTAGCCGACCGTTTCGGGCGGCGCCGGATGTTCCTGGTCAACCTGGCGGTCTACTCGGTCTTCTCGCTTGTCGGCGGCCTGTCGCCGAATGCGTGGCTGCTGATAGTCGCCCGGTTCCTGGTCGGCGTCGGGCTGGGCGCGGAACTCGCGCTGGCCGACACGTACCTGTCGGACCTGATGCCAGCCAGGGCGCGCGGCCGCCTTATCTCCTACGCCTACACGATCGGCTTCCTCGGCGTCCCGGCGGCCGGCTTCCTGGCCCGCTGGCTGGTGCCGCTGGCGCCGCTGGGCGTCGCCGGGTGGCGGTGGCTGTTCTTCATCGGCGCGCTCGGCGCGCTCGTGGTGTGGGCGCTGCGCCTGTTCCTGCCTGAGTCCCCGCGGTGGCTGGAGTCGGTTGGGCGGGGCGCGGCCGCCGACGCCGCGATGACGGCCTGGGAAGACAGCGCGCGGCGGGCGGGCCAGGTGCTGCCGGAACCGTCCCCGGTGCCCGTCGCACCGCAGCAGCGGGCGGCGGCGCGGCTGATATTCTCCCGCGAGTACCTGCCACGGACGGTGATGGCCTGGCTGATGAGCGTGGGATCGGCCTTCGGGTACTACGGCTTCGGCACCATCGCGGTGCTCGTGCTGGCGAGCAAGGGGTACTCGATCCTCAGCTCCCTCACCTTCATCTCCCTTTCCTACATCGGCTACCCGGTCGGCTCCCTGCTGTCGCTGCCGATCATGGAGCGAGTCGAGCGGAGGCTGCTGCTCGCGATCACGGCGGCGGGAATGGCGGTGGCCGGCCTGCTCTACGGCTACGCCGGCAACCCGACCGAGGTCGTGCTCTGGGGATTCGTCTTCACCCTCATCAGCAACATCTTCTCCAACGCCTACCACGTCTACCTCGGCGAGCTCTACCCCACCGCCCTGCGGGCGACGGGCGCGGGCGCGGGCTACTCGATCAGCCGGATCGTCACCGCGGCGCTGCCCTACATCCTGATCCCGGCCCTGAACGATGCCGGCTCTGGCCTCGTCTTCGGCATCGTGGCCGTCGCCCTCGCCGTCCTCATCGCCGACGTCATGGCGCTGGGGCCGCGGACGACCGGGCGGACACTGGAGTCGCTCACGCCACCGGACGGCGCCGCGGCGGCGGCGCCCGCCGGCCAGGCCACCATGAAAACCACCACCTGAGAAGGAGAAGAGGAACATGTCGGTCTTCGGGCTGAGCGCTTTCGCTGATCACGAGCAAGTCGTGCACTCCTGGGACAGGGCGACGGGGCTGCGGGCGATCATCGCCATCCACAGCACCGTCCGCGGGCCGGCCATCGGCGGCCTCCGGATCCGCCGGTACGACGACGAGCAGGCCGCGCTGACCGACGTGCTGCGGCTGTCGGAGGGGATGACGTTCAAGGCGGCCGTGGCCGGCGTCCCGTTCGGCGGCGGCAAGATGGTGGTGATCGCCGACCCGCAGCGCGACAAGACCCCCGCGCTGCTGCACGCGGCCGGGCTCGCGATCGAACGGCTCGGCGGCCGCTACGTCACCGGCGAGGACGTCGGCAGCACGGTGGCCGACATGGCGGAGCTGCTGTCCGTCACCAGCTACGTGATGGGCGCGCCGGAGGAGGCAGGCGGCAGCGGCGACCCGTCACCGAGCACCGCCCTTGGCTGCTTCTGCGGCATCACCGCCGCCGTCCGGCACCGGCTCGGCCGGCCCGATGTCAGCGGCCTGCGGGTCGCCGTCCAGGGCCTTGGCAACGTCGGCTGGAACCTGTGCCGGCTACTGGCCGAGGGCGGCGCCGAGCTCGTCGTGAGCGACGTCCGCGGCAACCTGGTCGCCGCCGCGGAGCGGGAGTTCGGGGCCGCCGGGGTCGAGCCGGACGCGATCTACGGGGCGAAGGCCGATGTCTTCGCCCCGTGCGCGCTCGGCGCGGTCGTCAACGACGACACGCTGCCGCTGCTGACCGCCCCTGTCATCGCCGGCGGCGCCAACAACCAGCTCGCCGACCAGGAACGGCACGGCCAGCTACTGCGGGACCGCGGCGTCCTGTACGCGCCCGATTACGTCATCAACGCCGGCGGCATGATCCAGTTCGCCGTGGAGCGCATCGCCGCCGGCCCGGGCCTCGACTGGGACGAGGTCGACCGCCGGGTCCGCGGCATCGGGGCGACGCTCAGCGACATCTTCGAGCAAGCCGACCGGTCCGGCATCCCCACCACCGCGGCCGCCCGGGAGATCGCTCGCCAGCGGCTCACCCGCCAGCCCGCGTAGCGCGACGGGCCGGGGCTGACATGAAGGTCACGGAAATCCTGGCGGCGATCGTCGCTTTCAACACGGTCTCCCGCAACTCCAACTGCGCGCTGGTCGAGTGGACGGCGCAGTACCTGCGGGAAACCGGTGCCCGGGTCCGGGTGATCCCCGGCGACGGCGGCGAGAAGGCCAACCTTATTGCCAGCTTCGGCCCGGAAGCCCCGGGCGGCATCGTCTTCTCCGCCCACACCGACGTGGTTCCGGTTGACGGGCAGCGCTGGTCATCCGATCCGTTCTCGCTGACCGAACGAGGCGGGCGGTTTTACGGCCGCGGCACCTCAGACATGAAGGGCTTCATCGCCTGCTGCCTCGCGGCCGCCCCGATCTGGGGGCAGGCGCGGCTCGAGCGGCCTATTCACCTGGCCTTCAGCCATGACGAGGAATCAGACTGCCACGGGGTGCCCGGGCTCGTCGACGAGCTGACCGCGACGGTGGCGCCGCCAGCCGTCGTGGTGGTCGGCGAGCCGACCAGCATGCGCATCGCCGACCGGCACCGCGGCTTCCTGGGCTTCCGTACGACGTTCCACGGCCGTCCGGCGCATTCAAGTGACCCGGCCGCGGGCAGCAGCGCGATCTCGGCCGCGGCCAGGTTCGTCCGCCACTTCGACGACCCGGAGCGGAGCCGGGCCGACGGTCCCCGGCGCACCACGTACAACGTCGGGCTGATCAACGGCGGCACCAACATCAACATCGTGCCGGGACGGTGCGAGGTCACCTGGGAGATCAGGCCCGCCGCCGACGCCGATGTCGCGGCGCTGCGGCAGGCGGCCGGCGGGCTCGCCGCCGAGGCGGCAGCGGCCGACGGCCAGGCGGGAGTGGCGGCGGAGACCCAGGAGATCGTCTCGATCCTGCCGCTGCGCCCCACCCCGGCCAACCCGGCCGTGGAGGTGGCGCGTGAGCTCGGCGGGCTGCTGCCCCTGGCGGACCTGCCCTTCGGCACCGAGGCGGGGTTCTTCCAGGCGGCGGGCATCCCGACGGTGATCTGCGGCCCCGGGTCGATCAGCCAGGCACATCAGCCCGACGAGTGGATCGCGGCCGACCAGTTGCAGCACGGCTGCCGCTTCCTCACCGAGGCCGTCCGCTGGGCGCGCAGCCGGGCAGGCCTGCTGCACGGCCGCTGAACGGGCGCCGCGGTGCGGCGGCCGGTCCGGCCGGGTTTCAGTACGCGGCCGGCGGTGCCCCGGCGGGGCCGAAGAGCCGCAGGCTGAGCAGCGACTTCGCCAGCCCGTCGGGCACCCAGGGGTCCCACCCGGTGAGTTCTCGCCAGCGGTCGAGGCGGTACTTCACCGTGTTCGGGTGCAGGTGGAGGACCCGCGCCCCGGCCGTCACCGAGTAGCCGTGCTCGGCGAAGGCGCGAACCGCCTCGGCCAGGTGCGGGTGGGCGGCGGCGACGTCGCCGCCGTGCTCGAGCAGCGGCGCGATCCGGCGTCGTTGCGGCGACAGGCAGGCCGCCAGCCAGTGCTCGGAGAACGATGACACGCCGCCGGCCGACGGCGCGACCGCCAGCGCCTGCTCGGCGTCCCCGATACTGAGCTCCGCGCCGTCCAGCCCCGGCCGGCGCAGGCCGATGCCGACCGGCGGGGCGGGCGAGAGCGCGCGCACCGAGCCGGCCACCCCGGCGGCGTCCGCGCCCTGGACGAGGATGACCGTGAACGCGCCCCGCGTGGCGCCGTGCACGCTGCCGGGCTGCGCGCTCAGCCGTCGCCTCAGCCGGTCCAGGCCCTCCTCCGGCCATCCGGAGGAGGGCGAGCAGACGGCCTGGAAGTCCCCGGCGGGGTCGAAACCGAGCGCGCGGGCGAGGAACACGGCCTCGTCGGACGTGGCTTCGCCCCGGCGGAGCACGTCAAGCAGCCGGTGCACCAGGCCGATCTGCACGGCCTGACGGGACCGGGTGGCCTCGGCGTGAGCATCCGCCGAGGCGCTGCTCACCAGCCACACCCACGTCCAGACGAGGTTGACCAGCCGCACCAGCCGTTCGGTCAGGCCGCCGCCCTGCGACTGGGCGCGGGTCAGCAGCACGTTCCAGATCTCCTGGTACCCCACGTGGTAGGCGCCGATGACCGCCTCCACCGGCACCCCCTGGTAGGCCCGCTGGCGACCCAGCTCGCGCGCCGCCTCGGTCTGCTGCGGGGTGGGCGACTGCCGCGCCGCGAGGCCGGCCAGCAGCCCGCGGAACTGCTCGCGGACGTGGTATTCGTGCTCTTCCCGCGGCACCGGGCCGTAGTCCGAGATTTCAGCGCGAATCCGTCCCACGATGTCGGGCACGAGGATCTCCAGGTCCTCCGCCACCGACCGGCACAGATCGACTTCGGTCGCCAATATCCCTCCCCGTGTTATCGAGGATATGACGCGGCGATTCGTCGCCGATCCGGCAATGGGGATGTTCAGTCCCGGGAAGGTGCTCGGTCCCGCGCTCCGCCGGTGATGAGCACCGTGATCCCGATCATTCCGGCGGCGAAGATCAGCATCCCCGAGCGCAAGCCCGCGGCCAGGGACGACGTCCCGATGAGGGTGCCGAGCACGGAGACCCCGAGGACCGCGCCGATCTGACGGCCGGCGTTGAGGACCCCGCTCCCGGTCCCCGACAGCTCGGGCGGGGTATTGGTGACGGCCAGCGAGACCGTCGGCGGCAGGGTGAGGCCGCTCCATAGCCCTTGCAGTCCCATCGCGATCCCGAGCAACCAGTACGGCGACGACGCGTGCGCGAACAGGACGAGCAGGCAGCCGGGAACGCCGAACACCGCGCCGACCACCACCGACCGGGCAAAACCGTAGCGGGCCACGATCCGGTTGGTGATCAGCATGGGGCTCAGCGCGGTGCAGCAGGTGAGCGGGAGCAGCTCAAGGCCGGCCGCCAGCGCCGTTACGTGGTGCACCTCCTGCAGGTACAGGGGGTAGACGAAGAGCGCGCCGAAGAAGACGAACTGGAACAGCACCCCGCCGCAGACCGCCGCGGTGAACGTCCGGCTGGCGAACAGCCGGGGCGGCAGCAGCGGGCTCGCGCCCCGCCGCTCGACCACCACGAACGCCACCGCCGCGACCAGTGCCGCCGCGATCGAGGCGACGATGGCGGCCGAGCCCCAGCCGAAGGACGGGCCCTCCACCAGCGCGAAGCTGAACGCGGCCAGGCCAGCGACCGCGAGGGCCTGGCCGGCCAGGTCGAGTCCGGTCGACGATCGGTGCCGGGGCACGTCCCGCAGCGTCCAGCGGACGATCAGGGCCGCGGCCACGCAGATCGGCACGTTGATGTCGAAGATGGCCCGCCAGCCCACGCCGTCGATGAGGATGCCCGCGAGCAACGGCCCGGTGGCCAGCGCCACCGCACCGGTGCTGGCCCAGATCGTGACCGCGCGGGCGCGCTTCACCTTGTCCGGGTACAGGTGCGGGATCAGCCCGAGCAGCGCGGGCAGCAGCAGCGCGCCGCACGCCCCCTGGCAGGCCCGCAGCGCGATCAGCGCCGGCAGGCTCGGCGCCAGTCCGCAGCCCAGGGAGGTCACCGCGAAGCCCAGCGCCCCGAGCCGGAACGCCCGGTCGTTGCCGAGCCGGTCACCGACCGCGCCGCCGGTGAGGATGAGCGCCGCCATCGCCAGCGTGTAGCCGTTGGCCACCCACACCAGGCCTGCCAGCGAGCCGTGGAGCGAAGTGCGGATATGGGGCAGTGCGAGGTTGACGATGCTCGTGTCGATGAACACGATGAAGTTCCCGAGGCACACCGCGAAGAAGGCAAGCCCCCGGCGGTTCCGCCCGGGGCCGTCCACGGTGCGCGGCACGCCGAGCCCGACCGCGTTCACGTTCATGGGCCCCCACTCTAAAAAGCCAGGCGGGACCGGAAACAGCCCGGCATCCACGAATAATCTCCGGACCGCCCTGTGGAATCCACAGTGGTCCGCGAATGTCACTTTCGGCGAAGCGCGGGTGTCTCTTCCGTCGGTTACGGACCGCACTAGCGGATTTCTATCCTGGGCAGCGTGAGCGAGGTAAAAGAAAACCTGATCCAGGGAATGTTCGCTGCCATCGACGCACGGGACTGGGACACTCTCCCGGCGTACTTCCATTCCGATATCGTGTACGAGCGGCCCGGTTACGACTCCTTCGTCGGGTGCGACCGCGTGATGCGTTTCTACCGCGACGAGCGGGTGATCCGGCAGGGGGTCCACACGCTGGACGGAATCGTCGTCGAGCAAGGCCGGGCGGCCGCCTGGGGCTCGATCGACGCCGTCCACGTGGACGGGACGCCGATCAAGCACAGCTTCGCGGACGTCTACCTGCTCGATCAGCAAACGATCAAGCTGCGCCGCAGCTATTTCTTCGTGGCCGCGGTCTGACCGGCGCCCCGGCCGGCCGGCGGGCTCCCCGCCGGCCGGCCAGGGGCGACGCTGCCCGCCTCACGCCCGATTCTGGCAAAGCAGCAGGATGCCGCCGGGCATCCCGCAGTGCACCACCTCTTTGACCGGGAAACCCGCCTCGTCGAGGACACTGGTCCACTCCTCGGCCGAGAGGAGGAACTGCCGCATCATCGCGTGGACGTAGGTGAACTCGGGCGTGAAGTACTGGTCGCCGATCGCCGGGGGCTGCACCTCGGCGATGAGGAGGGAGGCGCCGACCGGAAGCTGCGCCGACATGGTCTTCAGGTAGTTCACCAGGGCGTCCCGGCCGCTCGCGAGGATCTCGTGCAGCAGGAAGAACGTCACCACCAGGTCGACGTCCTCAAGCCCCGGAATCTTGTCGAGCGCGCCCGCGTCGCCGACCTCGACCCGCATCCGGTCGCCCATCCCGAGCTCGTCGATGACCTTCTCCGCCTCTGCGCAGGCGGCCGGGCTCACGTCCACCCCGATTCCGCGGGCGCCGAATTTCCGGCACACCCCGGCCAGGAACCGCGCGTTCCCGCAGCCAAGGTCGAGTACGGTCGAGAAAGCGTGGCGCTCAAGCAGCTTCATGGCGTCCGGCACGACGTCGGAACGGCCGATGACCGCGGAGCCGTCGGCGACCCATCGCCCGTCGCGCGGGAAGTCGACGCCGTAGCGTTTCGTGCCCGTGAGGAAGGCGTCAAGGCGCCGCAGCGGCTCCCCGTAGCCGCCGACCAGCCACACCAGGTAGCCGATGTCCCGGCAGACATCGGCACCGTACTCGGTCAGCGCGTACGCGCCGTCCGCCTCCCGTACGAGCCCTCGATGGCTGAGGTAATCGAGACTCGCGGTGAACAGCCTGGCTCTTTCATCGCCGGTGGCGGCGATCCTCTGGTAGGACAACGGGCCTTCGCTCAGCTCGGTCAGCAGACCCGCCATATCGAGGGACGCCAGTACGCTGCTTGTCGCATATCCCTGAAAGAGGGAGAATGCCGGACGAGTATCCATGTCTCAACAATAGGCAGGACCCGGTTTTCAGGTAACGCCCGAACGGGACAGTGACATTACGACCTTAGTCACATCGAAGTTCTTCCTACGCGCCAATCAGGTGCATCGCCGCCGCCTTGTTCACGGCATTCATGCGCGACCGCACGTCGAGCTTGATGTAGATATTGGTGAGATGCCGCTTTACGGTTCCCTCAGTGATATAGAGGCGAGTCGCGACCTGCGCGTTACTGAAGCCCTTCGACACGAGGTCGAGTACCTCGCACTCGCGGCCAGACAGCGGGTTCAGCCGTGGTTCGCCCAGCTCTCGCACTGTCTCTTTCGGCACGGAGATGACGGCCCGGTCGGGCTGCCTGCGCACCGCGCGTATGGCGGCGAGGAGCTGCTCCCGGCTGGACCCCTTCGAGATGTAGGCCTGGGCGCCGAGCGAGAGCAGCCGGCCGACCAGCCGCGCGTCGTCGTGCATGGTCAGGATCGCGATCCGCGGCGGCACGGGCATCAGCGAGATCTCCCGCATCGTCTGGTCCGGCGGCGGGCCCGGCATCTCCACGTCGAGCAGGACGACATCGGGCACGTCCCTGCGAACCAGGCGCACGACCTCGTTCCCGCTCGCCGCCTGGCCGACCACGTCGAGGTCCGGCGCCGTGCGGCAGATCTCGACGATGCCCTCACGGAACAGCGTGTGATCGTCGGCGACCAGCAGGCGGGTCGATGCCGCTTCATCCAACGTGGCCTCCCCCGGTCAGCGGAACCGTCACGATGACCTGGGTGCCCGCGGACTCCGCGGACAGGATCTGGCAGGTGCCACCGAGCAGCGCCGCGCGCTCCCTGAGCGACTGGAGTCCCAGGCTGGCCGCGGAATCGACTGTCTCCGCCGGGATCCCCCGGCCGTCATCCTCGACGGTCGCGTTCACGCTGCCTCCGCCCGCCGAGATACGAATGACGATGGTCGACGGGCCAGCGTGGGTCACCGCGTTGTTCACCGCCTCGCGCAGCAGGAGGAACAGCTCCGCGGGCGCCGCCGGGCGCGGCGGGAAGCCGCCTCCTGGCTGCAGCCGCACCCGCGCGGCCAGCTCCTTCGTCGTCGCGAGGGCCGACCTCAGGACCCGCAGGGCCGTCTCGGCCTTCGCGTGCGCCATCTCCGGCCGGTGATTCAGCCAGTAGTGTTCATAGAGTTCGAGCTCGGTCAGGCCCGCCGCGATGCCCTGTGCGACCCCGTCGTGCAGCTCACGGCTGATTATTCCGCGTTCTCCCGAACCGATGTCGCCGATCATCGCATTTTCCATACATTTATGCTAGGCATCGGAAAACTGGTCCTTATTACGCGTGAGTTAAACCTTAGTTGACTGATTCAACGCTAATCAGGGAAGCAGTCGAGCGCACGGAACACAGACTGTCGACTGGCACCAGCTCGCCGCCACCATAAAAAGCGCGGTAAAGCGAAAGCCGCCGGGCAGGCGCGGCGGCGCGAATCGAAAACCGCAGGTTGCGAGGCAGTTGACCGGCATCTGGTTACGCCTGGCGGTACTCCTTATCAGGAGGTCAATCAATTAAGAATATGTTAACTTGTTAATTTTAGTTTTCGACCGGAGATCCTCTCTCGTCCTGATGAACCAGTTATCATGGTGCGGCGCGGCCGGGAAACCACCAGGGAATCTCAAGGAATCCGTCACCGCGGAGGCCGGAATGCAGGAATCCGGTCAACGGCCGGCCCGGGCGGTCCGGCCGGGGTCGGAGGCCGCCCGTTCAGCGCGGCCCGGGCAAGCCAGGCGACCGCCTATTTCGGGCGGCCGGTAACCGTGCCCGCTTGTCACGGGCGGACAAGGCTGGCCGGACACACGCTCACCACCGTGAGCAGACGCCGCCTGAGCTGGGCCTTCTAATGAAGGCGGCCCGCATTCCCGTCAAGGAGGCGCCGATGCCCGCACTTTCCGCCTGCCGCCGACTCACCCGAATCGCGCACGTCCGCCTGCTGTCCGCGGCCGGCCTCGCCGCCGCCAGCGCGCTGCTGGCGGCGACGTCGCTGTCGGGGGTGGCGCAGGCCGCCACCCTGCCAGTGAACTATGACTTCATCGCCGGGGCCGCCGCGGCCGCGTTCTCCCCGGCCACGCCCCCGCCTGGCGCGAACGACTGGTCCTGCCGGCCGACCACGGCCCACCCGTACCCGGTGATCTTGGTCCACGGCACCTTCGCCAACATGGACGACAACTGGCAGGCGGCGTCCCCGCTGCTGTACAACCACGGCTACTGCGTGTTCGCCTTCAACTACGGCGGCTCGTCGGCCAGCTCGCCGATCCAGGGCACCGGGGACATCGCGGCCTCGGCGGCCACCTTGTCCTCGTTCGTCAACCAGGTCCTGGCGGCGACCGGCGCGGCCAGGGTCGACCTGGTCGGGCACTCGGAGGGCGGCATGATGCCGCGCTACTACATCAACTTCCTCGGCGGCGCGTCCCGGGTGCACGCGCTGGTGGCGCTGGCGCCGTCCAACTACGGGACCACCCTGGACGGCATCACCACGCTCGCGGGCTACCTCGGGGCGGCCAGCCTGATCAACGGCGGCCTGAGCAGCGCGTGCCCGGCCTGCGGGCAGCAAGAGCGCGGATCCGCCTTCCTGGCCAGACTGAACGCCGCGCCGACGGTCCCTGGCGTCAGCTACACGGTCATCGAGAGCGTGGACGACGAGGTGGTCACCCCGTACACCAGCGCGTGGCTGCCGGCCGCGCCCAACGTCGCCGACATCACCGTGAACAAGCAGTGCGGGCTGGACTTCAGCGATCACCTGGAGATCGCGGCGGACCCGGTCGCGCTGGCCGACCTGCTCAACGCCCTCGGGCCGGCCAGTCCGGTCAAGGTGCCCTGCCTGACGGTCCTGCCGGTCACCGGCCCGGTCGGCCCGGTTCCCGCGTTCTGAGCCGAGGGCGGCCGTCCCGCGGCACCGCCGCGGGACGGCCGTTTCCTCAGGCTCCGGCCGCGTCCAGCGCGGCGACCGTCTGGGTGAGCTCGTGGATAGCGGTTCCCTCGCGCTCGTCGAGGCTGGCCGGGGCGCGGAACCAGGCGTCGACGGCGGTGCCGGTTTCGCCGAGGCGCCATTCGACCACGCCGAGCTGCTCGAAGTAGGGCGCCTCGGTCTCGGTCTGGCCGATGAAGCCGGTCGACGGCGCCCACACCTCGAGTACCCGGGGCGGCTGGGTCCGCGGGCGCCGCCGGTAGCGGTGCAGGTGCCCGGACCCGACGGCCGCCAGCCGACCGCCCGCCAGCGCGAGCAGCCGCTCGCGGGCCTGGTCGGGGACGGTCAGCGCGGCGGTCGAGGGAGCGGTACGGGGCAGCCACAGCGGCTTGTGGCAGAACAGCAGCAGTCGCTCGAAGTCCGGCGACGAAAGCTGCCGCGCCAGCCAGTTCCACTGCTCGTCTTCCTCCTCCAGGCCGGAGCCGAGCAGCTCGCTGTTGAAGCCGAGCACCAGCCACCCGCCGTCCCGAACCGCGAACCGGTCGGAACCGAACACCGCGCGGTGGGCGGCGACCCGGGCGGAGGAGACGCCGAGGCCCTTCCACGGGACCGGGCCCGGCTCCCCCACGTCGTGGTTGCCCGGGAGGTAGACGACGGGCGCGTCGAACGCGGCGTGCGCCGCCAGGGCCCAGTCCCGGTCCAGCGGCTGGTCCGGTGAGGCGGCCACGATGTCGCCGGTGTTCACGATCAGGTCGGCCGCCAGGGTGGCGTTCACCCAGGCCGCGACCTGGCGGAGGTTCGCGGTGGTGACGCCGCCGAGGTGGGACAGGTGTGTGTCGGAGATCTGCACGATGCGCACGGGGCGGGCGCTCCTTTCATCGGCTGCGGAGCGGGTGCCTCGCATGTTCCCCACGTTCCGCACTCTATGGAATTGGTTAAGCCGCTGTCAGTGAACGCATCCCGAACTCACGGCGACGACTTGGGGTCCGCCGCGCCAGGCGGCGGCGGACCGCCGGCCGGGCGGGGCGGGGGCCGGGCGGGGGCGGGGGCCGGGCGGGCGAGCGCGGGCACGAAGCCGGGCCAAAGGGCACCAAATGCCAGGCGGCTATTTCCGGCAATTACCTCGGAAATCTCGATTTACGTCAATTATCCGTCAAGCTTGAACCTCGACGGCACCGGGAATAGCCATGAAATGCAAAAGCCACGCGATAAGCACAGGCGATACCTGACATTCATCACGGTGGTGGCAACAGCCATTTTGCTCGCTTTCGCGACATCCGATGCCGCGGTGGCGTCCCCACGGGCGACCCTCGGCACCTGGATCCCCGCGGAGGACTCGTCGCCCACGTTCGTTACGATAGCAGGCCAGCACCCGAACATCGCGAACTTTTACCTAGCCTGGGGGCAGCCATTCCCCACCGCCTGGGCCGAGTCCGCGGAGAAAGTGGGCGCTACTCCCTACATCGAACTCGAACCGTGGCATATCAACTGGACAAACGAATACCCGTCCATGACGGGTATTGCCAACGGCTCCTACAATTCCTACCTGAAGACGATCGGCCAGGCGGTGCACCAGTTCGCGCACCCGGTCATCTTCACGTTCGCCCACGAGTTCAACGTCAGCGGCCAGTACCCGTGGGCGACCGGCGGGGCCGAGCAGACCACGCCGACCCAGTGGATCAGGGCCTGGGACAATGTCGAGTCGGTCATCATGAGCAGCGGCGGCAACCACTGGGCGTGGTGGATGTGGGTGCCCAACGTGGACACCGGCGGCACCACCGTGCCGTTCGCCGCCTGGTGGCCGGGGAAGCACCACGTGACGATGGTGGGGCTTGACGGGTACCCGCAGCCGCAGTACGGGCTCACCACCTACGCCACCCTGTTCGCCCGGTCCTTCACCGAGATGAAGGCGCTGACCAAGCTGCCGATCTTCATCTCGGAGACCGACGTCGCCGACGCCAAGCCGTCGATCAGCGCGTTCGTGGGCGCCCTGCGGTCGCACGGCGCCACCGGCCTGCTCCAGTTCCAGGACGGGCTGCCGTCGCTGACCAGCGCGCAGTGGACCGAGCTGGACAAGGCCCTGGCGAAGTAGCGGGCACCGCCCGGCGGCCCGGCCTCAGCCGCTCAGCAGGCGGGACTTCACCTCCGCCTTGAGCACCTTGCCGAGCCGGGAGCGGGGCAGGTCGGGCCAGACCTCGACCTGCTTGGGGGCCTTGACCCCGCCCACCCGCTCCCTGACGAAGGCGCGTACTTCCTCGGCCTCCACCGGCTGGCCGGGATGCGGCTGGATGACGGCGGTGACCCGCTCGCCCCACTTGTCGTCGGGCAGGCCGACCACCGCGCAGTCGAGGACGGCCGGGTGCGCTAGCAGTGCCTGCTCGACCTCGGCCGAGTAGACGTTGAACCCGCCGGTGATGATCATGTCCTTGAGCCGGTCGACGATGTAGAGGAAGTCGTCGTCGTCCAGGTAGCCGATGTCGCCGGTGTGGTGCCAGCCGTGCCCGCGCGCCTGCGCGGTGGCGGCCGGGTTCCGGTAGTAGCCGGGCGACACCAGCGGGCCGCGGACCACGATCTCGCCCCGTTCTCCCGGCGGCAGCAGGCGGCCGTCCTCGGCCATGATCGCGACGGTGGTGAGCGGGGTGGGCCGCCCGGCCGAGGAGAACCTCTCCCTGGCCAGGGTGCCGTCCGGGTGCAGGTGGTCGGCCGGGGCCAGGGTGGAGATCATCATCGGCGCCTCGGTCTGCCCGAAGAGCTGGCCGAGGACGGGCCCGAGGGCGGTGATCGCCTGCTCGAGCCGGGCGGCCGACATGGGCGCGGCGCCGTACCAGAGGCAGCGCAGCGAGCCGAGGCTCGCGCCGGCCAGCGCCGGGTGGTCGAGTAGCTGGTAGATCAGGGTCGGCGGGAGGAACGCGTGGCTGACCTGGTGCCGCCCGATGAGGCGGAGGAACTCGCCCAGGTCGGGCGCGGGCATGATGACGACCTGGCCGCCGAGGGCCAGCACCGGGAAGCACAGCACCCCGGCGGCGTGGGTGAGCGGCGCGAGGGCCAGGTAGACCGGGGGCCGCCCGGCCTCGAACGGGTAGCTCATCAGCGTCAGCGCGGTCATCGTCTCGATGTTGTGCCCGGTCAGCATCACGCCCTTGGGCTGGCCGGTGGTGCCGCCGGTGCCCGCGATCATCACCACGTCGTCGGCCGGCCCGGCCTGCTCGGCTTCCGCGAACTGCCAGGGCTCGGCGCTCACCCCGGCCAGCCAGCCGGCCAGGCTGGTCGCGCCCGGCACCGCCCCCGCGCCCGCCTCGTCCAGGCAGACCAGCAGGTCAAGCCCGGGCAGCTCCGGTGCGACGGCGGCCACCAGCGGGGCGAACGCGGGGGCGTAGATCAGGCAGCGGCAGTCGAACGCCCGCAGCAGCTCGCGGTTCTCGGCCGCCTCGTTGCGCGGGTTGACCGGGCACCAGACCGCCCCCGCCCGGCTGATGCCGAACACGCAGCCGAAGGCCACCGGGTCGTTGCCGGACAGGATCGCGACCTTGTCCCCGGGCCGGATGCCGGCCGCGGCCAGGGCCCGGCCGACCGACCAGGACAGCCGCTGAACGGTGGCGTAGCTCGTCACCTGGCCGTTGGTTATGAACAAGGGGGCGTCGCTGGGGTGGCGCGACGCCCCCTTGTCGAGGAAGTCAGTGAGCCGCATGGCCCTTAACTCCCTCAGTTCGACCTGGTGAGTGCGGGACTCATGACCAGGCCGAAGCTGCGGAGCACACCGAGCAGTTCCCGGTGGCCGAACGCCTGGCAGCCGGACGCGAAGCCCGCCCGCCGGGGCGGCTGCTGCAGCAGGCAGTGCGCGGCGTACGCCTGCAGCAGTCCGGTCTGCTTGTAGTTGCAGTTGCCGTGGATGACGCAGTGCGCCCGGCCGAGCGGGCCCGACCCGTGGACCGAGTCGAGTGAGGTGTTGACCAGGGTGTACTCCCGCGGCGGCATCTGGTTCATCACCGCCGCGGCCTGCTCGGACAGCACCCGGAGCTTGTCCGCCTCGTCCATCCCCTCGATCTGGGCGAGGGCGCCCGCCACGATCTGCGGCACGCCGAGCATCAGCGCGCGGTTGAACACCCCGCCGAGCACCTTGACGTTGGACACCCGCGGGTCATCGCGGAACCAGACCGGGTGGGAGGTGCCGCCCCAGGGCAGCGCCAGGCCGGTCTCGTGCTGGCCGGGCACGGTCACCGTGTACAGGCCGCCGTCGGCGGGCCATTCCTGGTAGCGGTTGTGCTCCAGGTAGTACGCCTTGGCGAGGGCCGCGTTGACCAGGATGGTCCGGGTCGAGGCGACCGTCGGCATGCCCTTCCAGAACACCAGGATGTCGAGGGTGTCCAGGCCGGGCTCCTCCAGGCACAGCTGGGCGGCGATCTCCCCGGTGGTGTACATCTGCGCGAGCCCCGGCGCCAGCAGCAGGCCGCGCTCGGCCATCCGCGCGCCGTAGGCCTCGGCCGCCGCGATCAGCCAGTCCTGCTCGCCGGTGGTGTCCAGGTAGTGCGCCCCGGCCGCCAGGCAGGCCTCCACCACCTCGCCGCCGTACTGCGCGAACGGGCCGACCATGTTGCAGACCACCCGGGCGCCGTCGAACAGCTCGCTGAGCGGCCCGACCGCGTGTTCCACCTCGACGATGTCGTGCTCGACGGTGTCGATGCCGGGGACGGTCTCCAGTGCCTCAGCGATCCGCGCCTTGTCCCGGCCCGCCGCGATGAACGGGATGCCGAACTCCCGCAGGTACTCGCAGACCAGCCGCCCGGTGTAGCCGGAGGCGCCGTAGACGATGACCTTCTTGCCGCTCATGAGAACCCCTCACATCCCCATGCCGCCGTCGACCGGCAGCCCCGCGCCGGTGATGAAGCGGGCGCCCTCGGAGGCCAGGAACACCACCGCGTCGGCGATGTCTGGCACCTCGCCCAGGCGGCCGAGCGGGGTCAGGCCGGCCACCGCGCCCGCCGCTTCCTGCGGGCTGGGGAACAGGCCGATGGTGGCGCAGTCGACCGCGAGCTGGTTGCCCATCTCGGTCGGCACCAGGCCGGGGTAGACGCAGTTCACCCGCACCCCGTAGCCGAGCCGGCCCGACTCGGCCGCCGCCACCCGGGTGAGCCGGTCGACCGCGGACTTGGTCGCGGAGTAGCCGGCGATGCCGGGGAAGGCGATCGTCGCCGCTACCGATGAGATGTTGACGATCGCATGGTCCTGGCTGGCGCCGCCCGGGCGCTCGCCGCGGTTGCCGGGACCGCCGGGCCGCATCGCCCGGAAGCCGTGCTTGAGGCCGAGGGCGGTGCCGAGGACGTTCACCTCCAGCATCCGCCGCAGCTCGGCCGGGTCGACGTCCACCAGCAGGCTGGTGATCTCGATCCCGGCGTTGTTAACCAGGATGTCAAGGCCGCCGAGGTGGCCGATGGCCTGCGGCATCGCCTGCGCCCAGCTGTCCGTCGGCGGTGACGTCGAGTGCGACGAACTCTGCGGCCGCCCCTGTCTGCCGCAGCGACTCCGCCGTCGCCTTCCCCAGGTCCTCCCTGATGTCAGCGATTACCACTGACGCCCCCGCCGCGGCCAGCGCCCTGGCCATCCCCTCGCCGAGTCCCCGGGCCCCGCCGGTCACCAGGGCCTTGCGGCCGGTCAGATCGTAAACGCTCATCGGGCACCTCTCTGTGCGGCCGAAGACCTGTACTTGACCTGTGCTGCCGTCCTGCCTGCCCGTCACCGGGCCACCCGCTGCTACCGCCGGCCGATGCCGGGCTCCACGCTGGCCGCCGTGGCCTGACGCGCGGGCGCCCCAGGCCACCGGCGTGCTCCCACCGTCGCTTCTGTCTTGACAGTTGTCAAGCATTTGTTTGACGCTTGTCTTAAATGATCGATGTAACTGTCGAGGCTGGTAGCTTGGGGCGATGGCGTTGATCGGGGCAAAGCGTTGACTCAGGTAACAGAGCAGGCTAAGCGCGACCGGATCGCACGCCGCCAGGTGGACAAGTTCGCTGAGCGACGAGCACAGCTCGCGGCGGCGGCGGTCAAGACGCTGGCCCAGCAGGGCTACGCGAACACCAGCCTGCGCGACATCGCGCAGAACTCCGAGTTCTCGCACGGCGTGCTGCACTACTACTTCGAGGACAAGTTCGAGCTGGTCACGTACTGCGTCCGTGAGTACAAGAGCCGCTGCGTGCGCCGCTATGACACGATCGTGGCCACCGCCGCCACCGCCGGCGAACTGCTGGCCGGGGTGGGCGCGGAGATGATGGCCACCATGCGCGACGAGGCCGACATGCACCGGCTGTGGTACGACCTGCGCAACCAGTCGCAGTTCGACGAGCGGTTCCGGGCCGACGTGAGCGACATCGACGCGTCGCTCGAGCAGATGATCTGGCGCATCGTCACCCGCTACGCGGAGCTGGCGGGCACGGTGCCCGCGGTCAGCCCGGAGCTGGCCTACGCCCTGGCGGACGGCGTCTTCCAGCAGTCGCTGCTGGCCTACCTGGGCGGTGACGCCGCCGCGCTCGGCCGCTTCGGCGCCCACATGCAGCAGGTCCTCCCGTCGCTGCTGGCCTAGCGAGCGGGCGGACGCGAAAAGCCCCGGACGGACCCTAGAAGCTAGGGACCCGCCCGGGGCTTTCGATCTCTCGCGGCCGCTTAGCCGCGCAGCCGCTGCAGTGCCTCGGCCAGGATCGCCTCGCCGTCGGCGTCGGAGCGTCGCTCCTTCACGTACGCGAGGTGCGTCTTGTACGGCTCAACGCGCGGCGGGGCCGGCGGGGCCGCCTCGTCCTGTCCAGCCGGGAAACCGCAACGAGGGCACTCCCACTGGTCCGGGATCGACGCGTCGGACGCGAAGCTGGGCCGGGTCTCGTGCCCGTTGGAGCACCAGAACGACACCCATACCCGCGGCGCGGCCTCACCCCGCTCCGCCTCGCCCATCGGGCCAGCGCCTACCCTGCTGCCACGGATCGCGTTGCCACTGCTCACAGACCACCTCTTGTCACAACGTGCTGGATTACCTTAACTCCGGACGGACGTGTGCACCCGGACCGGATTGTCACCAGACCTGGCTCAGCGCCGCGCGCAGGGCGCGCGGTTAACACCGGCTCTCATTCATTTCACCACTGGTTTCGCCGCCGCGGGCGTAAATGCGCAGACCCGCGCCGGCTGGCCGGCCAGGTTCAGCGGTTGATGATGTAGCCGAGGGCCACCACGCAGACGAACCAGAGCACACCGAAGAAGATGGTGATGCGGTCCAGGTTGCGCTCGACCACCGACGATGAGCCCAGGGTGGAGGAAACCCCGCCGCCGAACAGGTCGGACAGCCCGCCGCCCTTGCCCTTGTGCAGGAGCACGAGCAGGATCATCACCATCGAGGTGATGATCAAGATGACCGAGAGCGCGATCTCCACCGCTGTGTCTTCTTTCCCTGGGTGCTCTGTTGGTGCCGGGCGGCCTGCTCAGCGGCCGGCCGACAGCTCACGATACCGGCAGATGGCAGCGAACTGCGCGGCGTCGAGGCTCGCGCCGCCGACAAGGGCTCCGTCTACGTCCTGGCCCGCCATAATCGGGGCGATCGTGTCACCCTTGACGGACCCACCGTAAAGGATACGCACCCCGGCGCCGGCTTCGCCCCCGGCCGCGTCGGTGAGGTAGCCGCGGATGGCGGCCGCCATCTCCTGCGCGTCGCCCGGGGACGCGGTCTCCCCGGTGCCGATCGCCCACACCGGCTCGTAGGCGACCACCATCGAGGCGACGGCCGCGTCGGGTACCTTCGCCAGGGATCCCTTCAGCTGGGCGAGCACGTGCGCGACGTGGGTGCCGGCCCGGCGCACCTCGAGCGGCTCGCCCACGCACAGGATCGGCGTGACCGACACCGCCAGGGCCGCCTTGACCTTGGCGTTGACCAGCGCGTCGTCCTCGTGGTGGTACTGGCGCCGCTCGGAGTGCCCGCACAGCACGTACGAGCACCCGAGCTTGGCCAGCATCGGCCCGGACACCTCGCCGGTGTAGGCGCCCTTGCCGTGCCGCGACAGGTCCTGGGCGCCGTACCCGATCTTCAGCCGGTCCCCGTCCACCAGGGTCTGCACCGAGCGCAGGTCGGTGAACGGCGGCAGCACGACCACCTCGACGTGCTTGAAGTCCTTGTCGCTGAGGGTAAACGCGAGCTTCTGCACCAGCGCGATCGCCTCGAGGTGGTTACAGTGCATCTTCCAGTTGCCGGCGATCAGCGGCAGCCTCTTGGTATCCGTCATAGTGACAGCAGAGCTTACGCGCCCAGCGCGGTCAGCCCGGGGAGCGTCTTGCCTTCCAGGTACTCCAGCGACGCGCCGCCGCCGGTGGAGATGTGCCCGAAGTCGGACTCGGCCAGGCCGAACGACCGCACCGCGGCCGCCGAGTCGCCGCCGCCGACCACCGTCAGCCCGTCTACCTTGGTCAGCGCCTCGGCCACGGCCCGGGTGCCGGCCGCGAAGGCCGGGAACTCGAACACGCCCATCGGCCCGTTCCAGAACACCGTCCTGGCATCGGCCAGCTTGGCCGCGAACAGCTCGCGGGAGGCCGGGCCGATGTCCAGCCCCATCGTGCCCGCGGCGATCCCGTCGGCCGGGACCACCGACGGGGGCGCGTCGGCGGCGAACCGGGGGGCGGTCACGATGTCGGTCGGCAGCACCAGGTCGACGCCCCGTTCCTTCGCCTCGGCCAGGATCTGGCGGCAGGAGTCGATGTGGTCGGCCTCCAGCAGCGAGTCGCCGACCTCGTGACCGAGGGCGGCCAGGAACGTGTAGACCATGCCGCCGCCGATCAGCACCCGGTCGGCCAGGCCGAGCAGGTTGCCGATGACGCCGAGCTTGTCCGACACCTTCGACCCGCCGAGCACCACCACGTAGGGGCGGGCCGGGTCGACCGTCAGCCGCCGGAGCACGGCCACCTCGGCCGTGATGAGGTCGCCGGCCGCGTTCGGCAGCAGCCGCGCCAGGTCGTAGACCGAGGCCTGCTTGCGGTGCACCACGCCGAACCCGTCACCCACGTACACGTCGCCCAGCTTGGCCAGGTCCTGAGCCAGCCGCACCCGTTCGGGCTCGTCCTTGGCTGTTTCCGCGGGCTCGAAGCGGACGTTCTCCAGCAGCGCGACGTCGCCGTTGCGCAGGCCCGCCACCGTCGCCGCGGCGGACGGGCCGACCAGGTCAGAGGCGAACGCGACGGGCTGGCCGAGCAGCTCACCCAGCCGGTCGGCGACCACCCGCAGCGACGGGCCGCCCGCCGCCCGCTCGGCGAAGTCCTCGCCCTTGGGGCGGCCCAGGTGGGCCAGCACGATCACCCGGGCGCCGCGGTCGGCCAGCTTCTTGATCACCGGCAGCGACGCCCGGATGCGGCCGTCGTCGGTGATCTGGCCGCTGCCCGACTTGTCGAGCGGCACGTTGAGGTCGGACCTGACCAGCACGCGCAGGCCGGTGACCTCGATGTCATCGATGGTCTGCATGGATTTCGTCCCTAGAGGCTCGACGCGACCAGCGCGGTCAGGTCGACCAGGCGGTTGGAGTAGCCCCACTCGTTGTCGTACCAGCCGAGCACCTTGACCTGGTTGCCGCCCATCACCATGGTCAGCTTGGAGTCGAAGGTGCAGGAGGCGGGCGAGCCGACGATGTCCGAGGAGACGATCTCGTCCTCGGTGTAGGCGAGGACGCCCCTGAGCGGGCCGTCCGCGGCCGCCTTGAACGCGGCGTTGACCTCGTCCCTGGTGACCTCGCGGCCGGTCTCCACCACCAGGTCGGTGATCGAGCCGGTGATCACCGGGACGCGCAGCGAGGTGCCGTCCAGCTTCCCCTTGAGCTCGGGGATGACCAGGCTGGTGGCCTTGGCGGCGCCGGTCGAGGTGGGCACGATGTTCTGCGCGGCGGCGCGGGCGCGGCGCAGGTCCTTGTGCGGGCCGTCCTGCAGCATCTGGTCCTGGGTGTAGGCGTGCACCGTCATCATCAGGCCCTTGACGATGCCGAAGTTCTCCAGCAGCACCTTGGCCATCGGCGCCACGCAGTTCGTGGTGCAGGAGGCGTTGGAGATGATGTTGTGGTTGGCCGGGTCGTACTTGCCGTCGTTGACGCCGAGCACGATGGTGATGTCCTCCTCCTTGGCGGGGGCGGAGATGATCACCTTCTTGGCGCCGCCGGCGATGTGCGCCTTGGCCGCCGGGCCGGTGACGAACCGGCCGGTGGACTCGACCACGATGTCCACTCCCAGGTCACCCCAGGGCAGGTTGGCGGGGTCGCGCTCGGCCAGGATCTTGATCGGCTTGCCGCCGACCACGATCGAGTCGCCCTCGACCGCGACCTCCTTCGGGAACCGCCCGGCGACCGTGTCGTACTTCAGCAGGTGCGCCATGGTCTTCAGGTCGCCCAGGTCGTTGGCGGCGACGACCTCGAAGCCGCGGTCACCGCTCCCTTCCAGGGCCTTGAAGAAGTTCCGGCCGATCCGCCCGAACCCGTTAATGCCTACTCGAATGGTCACAGCACCAGTCTCCGTTCCGATCGCCGCCTGTGACTAGGGTCCAACGTCAGGGACGTCCTGTCACTTGTCATGTCGGTCACGTCTCAGCGCGCGGTCACGCCCCGGGGAGATTATCGCCCGCGCCCGCCCAGGCCACGGACCTCGGGGGTCGCCCCGGCCGCGCCGGCCTAATGGTCTAGACCATACAGAACACAGCAAATAGATGGCAATATCCGGCCCCGGCCCGGCCCGTCGCGCGCCGCGTCAGCGGGCACCTCCGCCGCCCGCTCGGCGCCCCCGCGCCCGCGACCGGGCGCCCCGCGCGCCCCGCGCCCCGCGCCCGCGCGCGCCCCGCGCCCCGCGCCCCGCGCTCCGCGCTTGTTGCTGTTATCCCGGGTGACGGCCGCCTAGCCGCCCGCAGGCCGCGCCCGTGGCCGTTTCAGCACCCTGCTTCTTGCTGTTATCCGAACCAGGTGGTCGGGGTGGAAACTTGCAGGGGTGATCACCCCTGCAAGTTTCCACCCCGACCCGGCAATCGCCGGACCGAGGGACGGAGCCGGCCGTCTCTTGCTGTTATCGTGCTGAGCCGCTAGCGGCCGGGCGGGCGCCGGGCCGTCATCCTAAGAGTTCGGCCGTGATCGGCGACGGTGCGTTCCGCGCCGGGCGGCGTACGCTGACGGTAAGGGCGAGCCTGGCAGGAGGCGGTACAGGTGTCAGGGCGGACGGCGCGGCGGCGGGTGCTGCGGGTGACGGTGCCGGCCGCGGGCGCGGCGGCCAGGAGAGCGGCGGGCACGGTGCCGACGGGCACGGGACAGCGGCGGGCACGGTGTCGGCCCGGGCCGACCTGCTGGCAGCGGAAGAGCCGCTCGGCATCCGGGTGGACGGGACCGCGCTCACCATGACGATGCGGACGCCCGGGGACGACGTGGAGCTGGCGGCGGGCTTCCTGGTCGGTGAGGCGATCGTGCGCGGGCGCGACGACATCGCCGCGATGAAGGTCTGCGACGGCACTAGCTGCGGCCACCTCGACCACTCGGCGCAGGAGATCGGGAACATGGTCGACGTCGCCCTGGGGCCGGGGGCGACGGTCAGCGCCGGGGCGCGCCGCAGCTTCATGACCACCTCGGCCTGCGGGGTGTGCGGCAAGACGTCGATCGACGACATCCGCGTGCTGCCGCGGGCGCCGCTGTCGGCCGACGCCACCGCGTTCGCGCCCGCGGTGCTGGCCACGTTGCCCGGGCGGCTGCGGGCGGCCCAGCGGGTGTTCTCCGCGACCGGCGGTCTGCACGCGGCCGGGCTGTTCACCGCGACCGGCGAGCTGCTGGCGGTCCGCGAGGACGTGGGACGGCACAACGCGGTCGACAAGGTCGTCGGGTGGGCGCTGCTGCGGGACAAGCTGCCGCTGACCGGGTGCGCGCTGCTGGTGTCCGGCCGCGCCTCGTTCGAGCTGGTACAGAAGGCGGTGCTGGCCGGCGTCCCGCTGCTGGCGGCCGTGTCGGCCCCGTCATCGCTGGCCGCCGAGCTAGCCGAGGAGGCGGGGCTGACGCTGGTCGGGTTCCTGCGCGGACAGTCGATGAACGTCTACACCGGCGCGCACCGGGTAGCGGAAGCGGCATGACGCGCACCGCTGACCCCGGTGGAGACCGACCGTGAGCCCGCCGGGTGACGGCAGCCGGCCCGTCCCGCGGGTCGCCTACCAGCGCTGGCTGGACGCGCTGGCCCGGGCCGGCTGGTCAGTGCCCCCGGCCGGCCAGCAGCGGGCGGCTGACGACCCGGCCGCGGACGCCGAGCTGGTCCCGGTCGCGGCGGCGCTTGGCCGGGTCACCGCCACGGCGGTGACCGCCCGCTGGCCGTCGCCCCGGGCAGCCTGCGCGGCGATGGACGGGATCGCGGTCCGCGCGGCCGACCTCGCGGCCGCCCCGGCGGTCCCCGCGGCCGGCGCCGGCCCGGGAGACGACCCATCGGGAGACGACCCATCGGGAGACCGCTCACCGGGAGACCACGGCGGCCGCACCCTGCTGCTGCCGGCCGGCCTGTTCACCTGGATCGACACCGGCGACCCGCTGCCCGGTGACGCGGACACGGTGGTGGTGCGGGAGCGGCTGCTGCCGCAGGCCGACGGCGGCGTGCTCATCACCCCGGCCGACGGCCGGCCCGGGCCGCGGCAGGCACCCGGCCAGCACGTGCGCGCCGCGGGCGAGGACTTCCGGGCCGGGGAGCTGCTGGTGCCGGCGGCGGCGGCTCCGGCCGGGCGACCTGGCGGCCGCGGCGGCGGGCGGGCACCCGGCGGTGCCGGTGCTCCGCCGGCCGGCCGTCGCGATCATTCCCACCGGCGACGAGATCCGCGCCGTCGGATCGGTGCTGCGGTACGGCGACATCATGGACACCAACTCGGTCATGCTGGCCGCCCGGTGCCGTCAGCTGGCGGCGCTGCCCACGGTCAGCGACGTGGTGCCGGACGACCCGGACGCGCTCAGCGCGGCTGTCAGGCAGGCGGCCGCCGCGGCGGACCTGGTGCTGGTCATCGCCGGATCAAGCCGCGGCCGCGGCGACCACACGGCCGCCGTCCTGGCCCAGGTCGGCGCGGTCGCGGTAGCCGGGGTGGCGGTGCGACCTGGGCACCCCGCGCTCCTCGGGCACGCCAAGCGGCCCACGGCCGGGATCGCCCCGGTGATCGGGCTGCCCGGCTACCCGCTGGCCGCGGCGGTGGTGTTCGAGCTGTTCGCGGCCCCGCTGCTGGCCGCACTGTCCGGGCTCCCGGCGACCGGGGCGACCCCGAGTGTCCGGGCGCGGCTCGGCCGCGACTGGGAGTCGCCGGCCGGCGTCGAGGACTGGGTGCTGGTCACCCTGCACGACGACCCGGGAGACCCGGCGGGCCGGGGCGGCCTCCCGGTCGCCACCCCGGGCAGGCGCGGGGCCAGCTCGATCAGCCAGCTCGCGCGGGCCGACGGGTGGTGGCCGGTGCCCGCCGGACGGGACCGGTTCACGGCCGGCCGCGAGATCGGGGTCATCCCGTTCCCCGGCTGGGACGCGGCCGGGGCATCCATCGATACCGGTACAAGTCATTGAATCCCCACGGCGATAGGTAACGGCAGGCACCATGGAAGAGCGACGCACACCAGACGAGCGGCGGCCGAAGGTCGGCGAGCCCGAGGAGTGGGCGGCCGGCGTGCCCGGGGTCGCCGTGTCCATGCGCTACGCGCTGACCGAGATGGGCGTCACCCGGTCGGCCAGGACGCTGCTGCGGCTCAACCAGGCCGACGGGTTCGACTGCCCGTCGTGCGCCTGGGGCGACCCGGCCGCGGAGCACCGCAAGCACGCGGAGTTCTGCGAGAACGGGGCCAAGGCGGTGGCCTGGGAGGCAACCCGTAAGCGGGTGGACGCCGCGTTCTTCGCCGCCCACCCGGTCGCCGAGCTGCGCGAGCAGAGCGATCACTGGCTCGAGGCGAACGGGCGGCTGACCGAGCCGATGTACCTGGCCCCCGGCGCCACCCATTACGCGCCGATCGGCTGGGACGACGCGTTCCGGCTGATCGCGGGCAAGCTGCGGGCGCTCGACGACCCGAACCGGGCGCTGTTCTACACCAGCGGCCGCGCCAGCAACGAGGCCGCCTTCGCCTACCAGCTGCTCGCGCGCCGGCTTGGCACCAACAACCTGCCGGACTGCTCCAACATGTGCCACGAGTCAAGCGGCGCGGCGCTCGGCCAGACGATCGGCATCGGCAAGGGCACCGTCACCCTGGAGGACATCTCCGACCACGCGGAGCTGATCGTGGTGGTCGGGCAGAACCCGGGCACCAACCACCCGCGGATGCTCTCCGCCCTGGAGGAGGCCAAGCAGCGCGGCGCGAAGATCGTCGCCGTCAACCCGCTGCCCGAGGCCGGCCTGCTCAGGTTCAAGAACCCGCAGAAGGCCAGCGGCCTGGCCGGGCGCGGCACCAAGCTGGCCGACCGCTTCCTGCCGGTGCGGGTCAACGGCGACCTGGCGCTGTTCGCGGGGGTGAACAAGGCGCTGCTCGCCCAGGACGAGGCGAACGCGGCGGCCGGCCAGCCGGACGTCCTCGACCACGCCTTCATCGACAAGTACACGGCCGGCTTCGCCGACGCCGCCGCCGGGTGGCGGGCGCTGGACTGGGCAAGCGTGGAACGGCTGAGCGGGCTCAGCCGGGCCGAGATCGAAGGGTTCGCGGCCGACGTGCGCGCGGCCGGCAGCGTCGTCGTCTGCTGGGCGATGGGGCTGACCCAGCACAAGAACGCGGTCGAGACGATCCGTGAGATCGTCAACTTCCTGCTGCTGCGGGGCAACATCGGCCGGCCGGGCGCGGGCCCGTGCCCGGTCCGCGGGCACAGCAACGTGCAGGGCGACCGGACGATGGGCATCTGGGAGAAGATGCCGGACCCCTTCCTCGACCGGCTGCGGGACGAGTTCGGGTTCGAGCCGCCGCGGGCGCACGGCTGGGACGTAGTCGACTCCATCCGGGCGATGCGCGACGGCCGGGCCGAGGTGTTCATCGGCCTCGGCGGCAACTTCGCCGCCGCCACCCCGGACAGCGCGGTGACCGCGGCGGCGCTCGCCCGCTGCGCGCTGACCGTGCACGTGTCCACCAAGCTGAACCGCTCGCACCTGCTGACCGGGGCCGAGGCGCTGATCCTGCCGTGCCTGGGGCGGACCGAGCGGGACGTGCGGGCGAGCGGCGAGCAGCGGGTCACCGTCGAGGACTCGATGAGCGTGGTGCACTCGTCGACCGGGCGGCTCGCGCCCGCGTCACCGCAGCTGCGCAGTGAGGTGGCGATCGTCACCGGGCTGGCGGCGGAGCTGTTCGGCGACGACCTGGGGTGGTCCGCGATGGGGGCCGACTACTCGGTCATCCGGCGGCACATCGCCAACGTGGTGGACGGGTGCGCCGACTACGACGCCCGCACCGCGCGGCCGGGCGGCTTCACCATGCCCCGGCCGCCGCACGACTCGCGCACCTTCAAGACGCCCTCGGGGCTCGCGCGGTTCACCGTCAACCCGCCCACCGCGGTCGAGGTGCCACCGGGCCACCTGCTGCTGCAGACGGTCCGCTCGCACGACCAGTTCAACACCACCGTGTACGGGCTCGACGACCGCTACCGGGGCGTGCACGGCGGCCGCCGGGTGGTGTTCGTGTCGGCCCAGGACCTGGCCGCGCAGGGGCTGGCCGACGGCGACATCGTCGACCTGGTGAGCGTCTGGTCCGACGGCGAGCGCCGCGCGCCCGCCTTCCGCGTCATCGAGTACCCCACCCCCGCGGGCTCCGCCGCGGCCTACTTCCCCGAGGCGAACGTGCTGGTCCCGCTGGACTCGACCGCCGACGTCAGCAACACCCCGACGTCGAAGTCGGTCGTCATCCGCCTGGAACGGGCGCCCGCCCCGGCCGGCTGAGGTGCCCGGCGAAACCCGGGCCCGCGCTGACCCGCCGCCCGCCCCTGGTGACCGCCCACGATCAGCCCGAACGCGTGCGTGCTGCGCGGCCAGGCGGACGCGTCGCCGTGGCCCAGGAAAACCGCCCCCGTTCCTCAGTTGCGCTCCGCGCTTCTTGCTGTTATCGGTAAGTTTGACCGCTCGCGCGGACAACATGGATTTTCCTGCACACTCGGGTGTGCAGGAAAATCCATGATCTCGTGGCGGCCGGGGCCGGCGGTGCGCATCGCACCGGGATTGCACCCCCGGAATGGTAAATTGGGCCACTCCAGTCACCAGCACCTTGTCCTTCCGGAGCGTCCACATGCCTGCTGTCCGCCGCGACAGGGACGGCGTCTCCGAGGACGCGGTCCCCGGAGACACAGCGCCTGGAGACACAGCGCCCGGAGGCGCAGCGCTCGGGGACGCGGATGCCAGCGGCGCGGCGGCGACGGGCCGGCCGGGCCGCTGGGCGCGGCCCCGGTCGCCGGGCGGGCTGTCGCTGGCCGGGCTGGTGATCGGCCTCGGCACCGTGCTCGCCCTGGCGCTGCGGCTGTTCCTGGTCAGCCCGGCCCGGCTTCCTCACCTCGGGCACCGTCGAGTACGACGACGGGGTCTACCTGGGCGCGGCCATGCGGCTGCTGCACGGCGCGATGCCGTACCAGGACTACTCGTTCGTGCAGCCGCCGGGAATCATCATCGTCGGGCTGCCCTCCGCCCTCATCGGCTCGCTGACGTCGCAGGCCAGCGGGCTGGCGGCCGCCCGGCTGCTGAGCGTGCTGGCCAGCACCGCCTGCGTGCCGCTGGCCGGGCGGCTGGTGCGGCACCGCGGCCCGATCACCTGCGCGGTGACCGTCGGCCTGCTCGCGGTCTACCCGGCCGACGTGCTGTCCGCCCGGACGCTGCTGCTCGAACCGTGGATGAACCTGCTCTGCCTGCTGGCGGTGAGCGCGGCGTTCCGCGCGGGCCGCCTGGCCAGCCCGCGCTGGCTCGCGGTGGCGGGGGTGGCGTTCGGCTGCGCGACGGCGGTCAAGTTCTGGGCCGCGTTCCCGGCCGCGGTGCTGCTGGCGGTCTGCCTGATCGCCCGTTCGCCGGAAGGAACGTCACGCGCCCGGCGGGCCGGCGCGCTGCTGGGCGGGGCGGTGGGCGGCTTCGCCGTGCTGGCCGGCCCGTTCGCGCTGCCCAACCCGTCCGCGTTCGTCCACCAGACGCTGCTTGACCAGGTCAGCCGGACCGGGGCGGCCGCGCCGCTGTCACTGCGGCTGGCGCACCTGACCGGGCTGATCGACGTGCTCGGCCGCGACGGCGGGTTCGCGGTGCCCGGCAGCACCGCGCACTCGCTGTTCTCGATGGGCGCCGAGGCGTCCACCCACACGGTGGCGGTGGGCTGGCCCGCCTACGCGGCGGCGGCGGTGGCCGTTGCCGTCATCGCGGCCGGCGTACCTGCGCGGCCTGCGCGAGCGGACCCCGCTTGACTGGTTCGCGCTGGCCAGCGCGGTGCTGGCGACGGCCGCGATCACCGGCTACTCGGCGTTCTTCTACCACTACCCCGACTTCCCGGCGCCGTGGCTGGCGATCACCGCCGGCATCGCCGTCGGCAGCCTCGCCTGCCTGATCCAGGGCAGCCAGCGCGGTGCCCGGCTGGCCCGGCGGGTGCTGGCCGGCCGTGGTCGCGGTGGTGATCCTGGCGGTGGCGGCGGCCGAGGCCCGCGAGCTGTCGCCAGCCCAGGTGCCGGCCAGCCCGGCCGCCGCGGCCGCCCTCGTCCCGGCCGGCTCCTGCCTGGTCGCCGACCAGGTGTCGTTCGCCATCGCCGCCAACCGGTTCCCGGCCCCCGGCCCGGGCTGCCCCGACGTCATCGACTCGCTCGCGGTCACCCTCACGCTCAGCGGCGGCATTTCCCCGCAGGGCGGGGCCGGGCAGGTGCCCGGGGTGGTGGCCGGCTGGGAGCAGATCTTCGGCCAGGCCCGCTACGTGTGGCTGCAGGGCGGGTCAGCCGCCCGCATCCCGTGGACGCCCGCGCTCACGTCCTGGTTCAACCGCCACTTCCGGCCGCTGGCGGCGTTCCCCGGCTACGGCGCGAGCAAGCTCTACGTCCGGACCCGCTAGTCCCGCAACGCCGCCGCGCCAGCCCGGCACCACCCAGTACCACGCATCTTGCTGTTATCCGGCATAAGTAGCGGCCAGCGGGCTTGATGGGCGGTCTTAGGAAGACTGAGCGCGCATCCTACTTTTGCTACTTGATGATTTGAATGGTGCAGCGGACCGCTGGTGCGGTGGTGATGCGCTCGTCCCCGGTGAGCAGGACGGCTCCGGTGACCTCGGCCAGGGCCACATAGGCGGCGTCGTAGGGGGTGAGGTTGTCGCGCAACTCCCACATGCGCGGGAGCAGGGGCGCCATATGCCACCGTTCGGCGGGCAGGATGATGAGGTCGGCGATGAGGTCGGCGGCGGCGGCCCTGTCGAACTTTCCGCCTCGGACCAGCCCGCGCAGGGCGCTGAGTACCTCGGCGTCGAAGATCGAGGGGACCTGGAAGACCGCGTCATCCCCGGACGGCAGTTCGGCGGCCGGGCTGTCCGGCTCGGTCAGTGCGGCCACCGCCACGGAGGCGTCGAGGACGTAGCCGCTCATGGTTCCTGCCGGTCCCTCGAAGCCCGTACCGCCGCGACGGCGTCCTGCATCGTCACGGTGGACCCGGAGGCCCTGGCCCTGGCCTGCGCTCGCCGGGTAATCTCGGCCATGCTCGGCCGCTCGGCCAGCCTGGTCAGCTCGCCCAGCAGGTAGGCCTGCATGGACTGCCCGGCAGCGGCGGCCTTCCTGGCAATCTCGTCGCGGATGGCCTCAGGCACGTCCCGGATCTGAATCAACGCCATGCATCTATTATGCATAATGATTGCGTAATGTGTCCAGCCTAGAGGCTCCTCACCGACCAGATGATCCGCCGCGGTGTCCGCAGTCCGGCAAAGCGCTGGAAGCCGACATCCACGACTGGGTCGCGGGTCACACGGTCCATGTCGCGGGCGATGACCACGTCGGCCTCGTCCCGTTCGACCGCCCCGATCAGTTCACGAAGTCGTCGCGGCGGAGCTCTTTGAAAGCCGCCGAAAGTGGTGCAAAACGTAGGCCACGGTATGTAGATGAAAGGACATCCGAACATCATTTGCGGGAAACGCAGTTGCACCGGACGGGCCGATCCCGCGGCGGTGGGCGAGGGAGCGCAAGGCGGGTCCGGCGCAACTTGGGTAGCGGTCCAGGCCGGGTAGCGGCACCGGGCGGGTAGCGGCACCGGGCGGAGTTTGCGGGCAGGCCGGGAAACGGAAGCGCCGGCCGGGCAGTTGCCCGGCCGGCGCCCTCAGCACACGGATAACGCGGCGTCTTCCCCTCGAAGACGCGACTAGGCCCAGCCAGTCGTCCGCATTTCCCGTCCCCCCATCCTCGTTGAGGAGGCCACCCGTTTCGCGGGCGGCATTCCCCTGGTTACTGATGGATACCCTACGACGCACTAGCACCGTCTGCAATTGCATTGGCCGCAATGTCTCATAACGAGATGAGAGTTAACTATCGGTCGATAGACAGACAACCCTCAGTGAGGTATGCGCGACCGGTAAGGCGGTGCGGAGCAGCGCGGGGTCGTCAAGCACCGGCTGCCAGGCGACCTCGGCCGCGCCGATCAGCCCCGCGTGCTCCAGCGCGCAGGCCTCCATCGGGATCGTGGCCCCGCTGGCGGCGCTGGTCCCCCAGGGGCTGCCGGCCGCGACGGCGGCCCGGAGCCGCCGGGGAGCGGCCGCCAGCAGCTCCCCGTGCAGCCCGCCGAGTAGCACCAGGTCCGGGTTGACCACGTTGATCAGGCCGGCCAGGCCGAGGCCGAGCCGGTCGGCGATCGCGTCGGCGGCCGACCGGACCCGGTCGTCGGCCGGGTACCCCGCGCGCAGCGCGGCCGCCGCCTGACGGGAGGCCAGCTCGCCGGGGGCGGCGCCGAGGCCCGCCAGGGCGAGGAACCGCTCGACGTCGGCCTCCACGTTGAGGCAGCCCCGGTTGCCGCACTCGCAGGGCAGGCCGCCGGAGTCGACGCTGACGTGCCCCGCTTCCATCGCCAGGCCGGTAGCGCCGGTGTAGAGGGCGTCCCGCAGCACCAGGGCGCCGCCGACGCCGCGGTGGCCGGCCGCCACCACCAGCAGGTGCCCAGCCCCGCGGCCGGCCCCGTGCCGGTGCTCGGCCAGGGCGACCGCGTTGACGTCGTTGACGGCCGCGCAGCCGCCGGCCGGCTGGCTGGCTACCCCGTGCCCGGCCAGCGCGGCCGCGAAGATGTCCCTGACCGGGGCGCCGGTGGGCCAGCCGACGTACAGGGCGCGGACCGCCGCCCCGGCGGGACGGCTGACCGCGGCCGGCACCGCCACCGCGGCGCCGACACACTGGCGCCCGGACTCGCGCAGCAGCGCCGCCGCCGCCGCGGCGACCGGTGCCAGCGCCAGTTCCGGGTCGGCCGGGACCGGGGCGTCGCGGCCGTGCCGCGCCGTCACCGTGCCACCCAGGCCGACCAGCGCGACCTCGAAGCCGTCCGGGTGCACCTGGGCGGCCAGCGCGACCGGGCCGCCGGGGGCGGGCAGCAGCCGGTGCGAGGGGCGTCCCTGCTGGCCGGCCGGGCCCGGGCCGGTGTCCACTTCGATCAGGCCAAGCTCGCGCAGCTCGCCCACCAGCGCCCCGGTGGTCCCCCTGGTCACCCCGAGCCTGCTGGTGAGGGCCGAGCGGGTGGGCGCCTGCCCGGTGTGGACGAGGGTCAGCGCGGCCCCGGCCAGGGTCCGCGCGCCGTCCGTGGCGGGCAGGCCGGCGCCGTCAGCTCCACCCGGTTGTCCGCATCTGGATTTCCCCTTATCCTTGTTTTGTGCAGTTGCTATACAAAATACCGCTTCCGGTTGCCCCGCGCAACGACCTGGCCCGCGCCCGCGCCGCCATCACCTTGTTCTTCGCGGTGGACGGCTTCATCTTCGCGAGCTGGGCGGTCCGCATTCCCGCGGTCAAGGAGGCGGTCGGCGCGTCACCCGCCGCGCTGGGCATCGCGCTGCTCGGCGCGTCGGCGGGCGCCATCGCCACCATGACGACGACCGGGGCGCTGTGCCGCCGGTTCGGCAACGCGCGGGTCGTGGTAATCGGCTGCGCCTGGCTGTCGCTCGCGCTGCTGCTGCCCGCGCTGGCCCGCTCCGCGACCGAACTCGGGCTGGCCCTGGTCGTGTTCGGCATCGGCTACGGCGGCCTCAACGTCGCGATGAACAGCCTCGCGGTCGACCTGGTGGCGGAACTGGGCCGCCCGGTGATGCCGTCGTTCCACGCCGCCTGGTCGCTGGGCGGCCTGGCCGGGTCGGCGCTCGGCGGGCTGGCCGCCCCGCACCTGTCCCCGCTCGCCCACTTCACGCTGGTCTGCCTGCTCGGCCTGGCGGTGACCGCCGCCTGCGGCCGGGTCATCCTCATCCATGCCGGTCCCGGTCCCGGCCGCGATGCCGCCGTTGCCCCGCGGCAGCACGGGCGCCCCCGGAACCGAACAACAGCAGCCACCGAACGGGGGCGCCCTCCCTCACCCGGTCCCCGCCCGCCGCCCGGCGGTCTGGCGGACGGTGCTGCTGCTCGGCGTGATCGCGCTCTGCTCCACCTACGGCGAGGGCGCCATCAGCGACTGGGGAGCGCTGCACCTGCGCCAGGACCTGGGGGCGGCGGCGGGGCTGGCCGCGGCCGGCTACGCCGCCTTCGCGCTAGCCGAAGCGTGCGGCCGCCTGGCGGGTAGCTGGCTGCTCGTCCACCTCGGCCAGACCCGGGTGCTGGTCCTTGGCGGCGTCATCACCTGCGCGGGGATGCTCGCCGCGGCCCTGTCGCCGTCACTGCCGCTGGCCCTGGCAGGCTTCGCGCTGGCCGGGCTCGGGGTGGCGAACGCCTTCCCCACCGCCATGACCCAGGTCGGCGCGCTGGCCGGCCCGCACGGCGTGGCCGCCGCCTCCACCTGCGGTTACGCCGGCTTCCTGCTCGGCCCGCCGATCATCGGCTTCCTCGCCACCGTGGTCAGCCTGCGGGTCGCGCTGACCTCGGTGTCGGTCCTGGCGGTGCTCGCCATCGCCCTCGCCCGCACCGCCTCGGCGGACCGGGGGGCCACCCTCGCGCCCGCCGAGGACGGTCCCGGGCCGGGCGCCAGCGCCTGGGAGGCGGGCTGACCGGGCCCGGGCGCAGGCCCGGGCTCATAGTAAGTGCGCTGCGCGGACAGCGGCGCCGCCCGGTGTCGGAGGTGCCCGCGGCCGGCTGACAGCGGTGGGTATATGGCGGGATACTGGCCGACGTGGACGGGGATCGGGTTGATTTCTTCGTAAGCCACGCTGGGGCGGACCGGGCGTGGGCGGAGTGGGTGGCCTGGGAGCTGACCGGGGCCGGGTACTCGGTTGAGCTGGACGTGTGGGACTGGGCGGCCGGACGGAATTTCGTGACCGCGATGAGCGACGCGCTCGGCCGCTGCGACCGGGTCATGGCGCTGTTCTCGGCGGCGTACTTCGACCAGGCTCGGTACACCACCCAGGAGTGGGCGGCGTCGCTGGTTCACCTGACCGGGGTGGAGGCGGACCGGCTGGTGCCGGTGCGGCTGGAGGACGTGCCCGCCCGGCAGGTGCCGCCGCTGCTGCGGCCGCTGGTCGCGCGGGACCTGTTCGGCCTGGCCGAGGAGCAAGCCCGGGAGGCGCTGCTGGCGGCGGTAGCGGGCCCAGCCCGCCCGGGCCGCAAACCGGGCTTCCCAGGGCAGGGGCGGGCGGTCCTGGCGCGCCGGGACCGCAGGCCAGGGCCGCGGCTGCCCGGCACGATACCGGGGGTGTGGAACGTCCCAGCCCGCAATCCCGGATTCACCGGCCGGGACGGGCTGCTGGTAGCGGTACGGGAGCGGCTGGCGGCCGGGGACCGAGCGGTAGTGCAGGCTTTCGCTGGCATGGGCGGGGTGGGCAAGACCCAGCTGGCCATCGAGTACGCACACCGGTTCGCCGGCGACTACGACGTGGCGTGGTGGGTCGACGCCGAGCGGGGCGGGCTGATCGGTGACCAGTTCGCCGCGCTGGCGGCGGAGCTGGGCTGCGCCGAGCCCGATGCTCCCTCCGCGGCGGTACGCGGCGCCGTGCTGGCCGCGCTGCGTTCAGCCGGGCGGTGGCTGCTGGTGTTCGACAACGCCGAGCGGCCCGAGGACGTGCTCGCCTGGCTGCCCGGCGGCAGCGGCCACGTGCTGATCACCTCCCGCGAGCACCGCTGGTCCGAGGTCGCGGTGCCGGTCGAGGTGGACGTGCTGGCCCGGGTGGAGTCGGTGGCGCTGCTGCGGGCCCGGGTAACCGGCCTGAGCGCAGCGGATGCCAGCCGGCTGGCCGATGAGCTGGGCGACCTACCGCTGGCGGTGGCCCAGGCGGCCGGGTACCTGCCCGGCAGCGGCCTGTCGGGACCGGCTTACCTGGAGCTGCTGCGGACCCGGGCGGCGGAGCTCCTCGACCTGGGCCGGCCGACGTCCTACCCGCGGTCGCTGGCCGCCGCGACCGGGCTCAGCGTCGAACAGGCGGCCGGGCAGGACCTGGCGGCCGGGCAACTGATCGGGGTGTGCGCGTTCCTGGCCCCCGAGCCCATCCCGCAGGAGCTGTTCACCACCACCACCGCCGCCGCGCTGCTGCCGAAACCGCTGGCCAGCCGGGCGGGCGACCCGCTGGCCTGGGCGCAGCTACTGGACCTGCTCACCGCCCGGTCGCTGGCCCGGGCTGGCCAGCACGGGCTGCAACTGCACCGGCTCACCCAGGCTATCGTCCGCGACCGGCTCGGCCCCGAACAGGCCACCACCCGTGCCCGCGCCGAGGCGCTCCTGGCCGCCTACGACCCCGGCTCCGCTGATGACCCGGCGGCCTGGCCGCGGTGGGCCCGGCTGCTGCCTCACCTGCTCGCCCTCGACCCGGCCGCCACCACCAGCCCCAGCCTGTGCGAGCAGGCGAACAACGCGGCCTGGTACCTACTTAAACGCGGTGACATCCGCCTCGGCCTTGAGCTCGCCGAACGGCTCTACCAGCAGTGGCGCACCCGGCTCGGTGGCGACGACCCGGCCACGCTGCGCGCCGCGACCAGCGTCGCGGAAGCGCTCTACCGGCTGGGCCGCTACGCGGCCGCCCGCGAACTGAACGAAGATATCCTGACCCGCCGCCGCCGCCTTCACGGCGATGACCACCTCCAGACCCTGGACTCCGCGAACAACCTCGCCGCCAACCTGGCGGCGTTGGGCGACCACCAGGCCGCCCGGGAACTAGACGAAGACACCCTCACCCGCCGCCGCCGCGTCCTCGGCGACGACCACCCCAACACCCTCGCATCCGCCAGCAACCTCGCCATCCGGCTGGCGGCGTTGGGCGACCACCAGGCCGCCCGGGAACTAGACAAAGACACCCTCACCCGCCGCCGCCACGTCCTCGGCGACGACCACCCCGACACCCTCGCATCCGCGAACAACCTCGCCATCCGGCTGACGGACGCGGGCGACCACCAGGCCGCCCGGGAACTAGACGAAGACACCCTCACCCGCCGCCGCCACGTACTCGGCGACGACCACCCCGACACCCTCGGATCCGCGAACAACCTCGCCGTCGACCTAGCGCACCTAGGCGACCACCAGGCCGCCCGGGAACTAGACGAAGACACCCTCACCCGCCGCCGCCGCGTCCTCGGCGACGACCACCCCGAAACCCTCCGCTCTGCCAGGAACCTCGCCAAACGCCTGGCAGCCCTGGGCGACCACTAGGCCGCCGGGCGGTTCAGCCTTCGTAGTCTGCGTCCCGGCCGTACAACCAAGCCGACCGACTTACGGCAGCATGTCGGCCGTCAGGCAGGCCTCGGTGGAGGGCAGGCCGAGGTCGGACGCGCGGCGGTCGGCCATCGCCAGCAGGCGGCGGATCCGGCCGGCGATCGCGTCCTTGGTCAGCGGCGGGTCGGCTAGCTGGCCGAGCTCCTCGAGCGACGCCTGCCGGTTGGCCACCCGCAGGCGGCCGGCCATCACCAGGTGATCCGGGGCCTCGGGGCCGAGGATCTCAAGCGCCCGCTCCACCCGCGCGCCGGCCGCGACCGCGGCCCGGGCGGAGCGGCGCAGGTTGGCGTCGTCGAAGTTCGCCAGCCGGTTGGCGGTCGCCCGCACCTCGCGCCGCATCCGGCGCTCCTCCCAGGCGAGCACGCTGTCGTGCGCGCCCAGCCGGGTCAGCATCGCCGCGATCGCCTCGCCGTCGCGGATCACCACCCGGTCGATGCCGCGGACCTCGCGTGCCTTGGCCGAGATCTTCATCCGCCGCGCCGCGCCGACCAGGGCGAGCGCCGCCTCCGAGCCCGGGCAGGTGATCTCAAGCGCCATCGACCGGCCGGGCTCGGTCAGCGACCCGTGCACCAGGAACGCCCCCCGCCAGGCGGCCTCGCAGTCGCAGGTGCCGCCCGCCACCACCTGCCGCGGCAGGCCGCGCACCGGCCGTCCGAAGCTGTCGATCAGTCCCGCCTGCCGGGCCAGGGTGTCGCCGCCCTTGGCCACCCGGACCACGTAGCGGTTGCCCTTGCGCAGCCCCCCCGGCGCCAGCACCAGCAGCTCCGACGGCTGCCCGAACACCTCGGTGATCGACGCGCGCAGCCGCCTCGCCACCGCCGCGGTGTCCAGCTCGGCCTCGATCACGATGTGACCGCCGGTCAGCGTCAGCCCGCCCGCGAACCGCAGCAGGGTGGACACCTCCGTCTTGCGGCAGCACGGCTTCACCACCGGTACCCGGCTGAGCTCGTCCTTGACCACGCCCGTCATCGCCATCGCGAGTCCCCCATCCCTAGTACTGCTCCCCCGAGAAAACGCTTTGGTACGCCGCCGCCAGGCGCACCGGGTCGTGCCGGGCGCCGTCCGGCGCCGCCACGTCGGCGATCGTCACCGACGCGCTGAGCTGTTCCGCTGCCTTCCTGAGGTCCGCTTCCGCCCCGGCCTCGGCGCCGGCCAGCGTGCCCGCGTCGGCCAGCACGACGTCGAACGACAGCGACGGCGCGTGGTCGGCCAGCACCTCCAGGTGCCGGTGCGGTGAGAACCCCTCGGTTTCCCCTGGCTGCGGGACCAAGTTCAGCGCTACGAGCTTACGCGCGGCGGTGGCCGTCAGCGCCGAACGCAGCGACGGCACCAGCAGGTGCGGCAGCACCGAGGTGAACCACGACCCCGGGCCGAACACCACCCAGTCCGCCTCGCTGATCGCCCGGGCCGCCTCCGGCACCGCGGGCGGGTCGGCCGGCAGCAGCGAGATCGACCGCACCCGCCCCTGGGTGACCGCGATCGCCGCCTGCCCGCGCACGGTGGAAACGTCGGTCGGCCAGGCCGGGTCCAGCCCTTCCACGCAGGCGACGATGTCCAGCGGCACCGCCGCCATCGGCAGCACCCGCCCGGTCACCCGCAGCAGCCGGCCCACCCAGTCGAGACCGGCCACCGGGTCGCCCAGCAGGTCCCACAGGCCGGCGATGAGCAGGTTGCCGAGCGAGTGGCCGGCCAGGTCGCCGCCGCCGCCGAAGCGGTGCTGCACCACCTGCGCCCAGGTGGTGCCCCAGTCGTCGTCGCCGCACAGCGCCGCGAGGGCCATCCGCAGGTCACCGGGCGGAAGCACGCCGAACTGGGTGCGCAGCCGGCCCGACGAGCCGCCGTCGTCGGCCACCGTGACGATGGCGGTGAGGTCCTCCGTCACCCGGCGCAGGGCGGCCAGCGACGCCGCCAGCCCGTGACCGCCGCCGAGGGCCACCACCTTCAAGGCATCACTCCCGCCCCAGGTCGCGGTGCGACACGCCGACGTCGCGCCCGGCCAGCCGGGCGGCGAGCTGCTCAGCCATCGCCACCGAGCGGTGCTTGCCGCCGGTGCAGCCCACCGCGAGGGTCACGTAACGCTTGCCCTCCCGCTCGAAGCCGGCCAGCGACACGTCGAGTACCTGCAGGTAGGCGGCGAGGAAGGCGGTCGCGGCGGGCTGGCCGAGCACGTAGTCGCGCACCGGCGCGTCCAGGCCGTTCAGCGGCCGGAGCTCCGGCACCCAGTGCGGGTTGGGCAGGAACCGGCAGTCGGCGACCATGTCGGCGTCCACCGGCAGCCCGTACTTGAAGCCGAACGAGACGATGTTGATCCGCAGCCCGCTGACCGAGTCGCCCGCGAAGTAGCCGTGCATCCGGGCGCGCAGCTCGTGCACGTTGAGCGAGGAGGTGTCGAGCACGATGTCGGAGTCGCCGCGGACGGCGCGCAGCAGCTCCCGCTCGGCGGCGATGCCGTCGAGGATGGTGCCCGCCCCCTGCATCGGGTGCGGCCTGCGCACGTTCTCGAACCGCTGCACCAGCACCGAGTCGGACGCCTCGAGGAACAGCACGTGCGGGGCGACGCCGCGCGCCCCGAGGGACGAGATAGCCGACTTCAGGTCGGTCGAGAACGCCCGCGAGCGCACGTCGACGATGGCCGCGATGCCCGCCAGCGACGCCCGGTCAGCCAGGTCGAGCATGGTCGGCAGCAGCCCCGGCGGCAGGTTGTCGACCACGAACCAGCCGAGGTCCTCAAGCGACTTGGCCGCGGTGGACCGCCCGGCCCCGGACATGCCGGTGATGATGACGATGTCCGGCGCACCGGGCGTCCCCCGCTCATCATCGTTCTCAGTCGTCATTCAGCTGCTCTCCTGTAGGGCGGCCAGCACCGTGACGGCCAGCTTGGGGCCGATCCCTGGCACCGCCGCGATCTCTTCGGCCCGCGCCGCCGACAGCGCCTTGACCGACCCGAACGCCTTCAGCAGGGCGGCCCGCCGGGCCGGGCCGAGCCCGGGCACGCCGTCGAGCACCGAGACGGTGGCCGCCTTGCCGCGCCTGGCCCGGTGGTAGGTGATCGCGAACCGGTGCGCCTCGTCCCGCACCCGCTGCAGCAGGTAGAGGCCCTCCGACGTGCGGGACATGATCACCGGGTAGTCCTGGCCGGGCAGCCACACCTCTTCCAGCCGCTTGGCCAGGCCGCACACCGCCACGTCATCGATGCCCAGGTCAGCCAGGGCGGCCGCGGCCGCCGCGACCTGAGGCGCGCCACCGTCGACGACCACCAGGTTCGGCGGGTAGGCGAACTTCCGCTGCGGAGTCACCACCAACCGTTCGGACTGGTCCTCGCGGTCTTGATCTTGGTCTTGGGCTGGATCAGGACCAGCGGCGGGATCTCCGAGGGTGTCGAGCTCGCCCGTTTCCTCGCGCTCGTCCAGGTAGCGGCGGAAGCGGCGGGTGATCACCTCGCGGATCGCCGACACGTCGTCGCTGCCGTCGTAGCCCTTGACCGAGAACCGGCGGTACTCGCTCTTGCGGGCCAGGCCGTCCTCGAACACCACCATCGACGCGACCACGTGCGTGCCCTGCAGGTTGGACACGTCGTAGCACTCGATGCGGAGCGGGGCGTCGTCGAGCTCGAGCGCCTCCTGGATCTCGTGCAGCGCCTTGGAGCGGGTGGTGAGGTCACTGGCGCGGCGCAGCTTGTGCAGGGCGAGCGCCTGGCCGGCGTTGCGGGCGACGGTCTCCGAGAGCGCCTTCTTGTCGCCGCGCTGCGGCACCCGCAGCCGGACCGGGCCGCCGCGGCGCTGGATGAGCCACTCGGTCATCGCCTCGGCGTCCGGCGGCAGCTCGGGAACCAGCACCTCCCGCGGAATCCCGTTGCTGTCGGGGGAAGCGCTGTCGCCGTAGAACTGGCCGAGGAAGACCTCGACCAGGTCGGCCGTGGTGGTGTCCTCGACCTTCTCCGAGACCCAGCCGCGCTGCCCCCGGATCCGGCCGCCGCGCACGTAGAAGATCTGCACCGCCGCTTCGAGCGCGTCCTCGGCCAGCGCGATCACGTCGCAGTCGGTGCCGTCGCCCAGCACCACCGCCTGCTTCTCCAGCGCCCGCTCGAGGGCCTTGATGTCGTCGCGGAGCCGGGCCGCGCGCTCGTACTCCTCGTCGGCCGAGGCCTGCTGCATATCCGCGTTCAGCCTGCGGATGAAGCGGCCGGTCTGGCCGGCCATGAAGTCGCAGAAGTCCTCGGCCAGGGCCCGGTGCTCGTCGGCGCTGACCTTATTGACGCAGGGGGCGGCGCACTTGCCGATGTAGCCGAGCAGGCACGGGCGGCCGATCTGGCCCGCCCGCTTGAACACCCCGGCCGAGCAGGTGCGGACCGGGAACACGCGCAGCAGCGTGTCCACCGTCTCCCTGATCGCCCAGGCGTGCGAGTACGGGCCGAAGTACCTGGTCCCCTTGCGCTTGGCACCGCGCATCACCTGGACCCGGGGGAACTCCTCGCCCATGGTCACCGCGAGGTAGGGATAGGACTTGTCGTCCCGGTACTTGACGTTGAACCGCGGGTCGAACTCCTTGATCCAGGAGTACTCCAGCTGCAGCGCCTCGACCTCGGTGCCGACCGTCGTCCACTCCACGCTGGCGGCGGTGGTCACCATGAGCTGGGTGCGCGGGTGCAGCGTGGCGAAGTCGGCGAAGTACTGGTTCAGCCGCTGCCGCAGCGACTTGGCCTTGCCGACGTAGACGACGCGGCCGCGCTCGTCGCGGAACCGGTAGACCCCGGGCTCCTCGGGGATCTCCCCCGGCCTGGGCCGGTATCGGTTCGGGTCGGTCACGCTTGTAAGACTAGCCGCAGGCGGGCGTGTGCGCGGTTGTTGCGACGCGGGCGCTCAGGTGGCCGGGAGCTGCCCGGGGCGGGCCGCTGTCTCGCGTTATTACTTGTAGGCTGGAATCCGTGACGGACTCAGCGGCGGCCGCAGCCGAGCAGCTCGGCGCGGACTACTTCCAGCACCCGCTGGCCTACTTCGCCCGGATGCGGGAGCAAGGGCCGGTCACCCCGGTGGTGCTGCCCGGCGGCAGCGGCCGGGTCTGGCTGGTGACCAGGTACGCCGACGTGCGCGCGGCCCTGGCCGACCCCCGGCTGCACAAGGACTGGGCGGCCAAGCTGACCGAGCCGGGCTGGGTGCCGGACGAGGTGACCGGCTACCTGGCGGTGCACATGCTCAACGCCGACCCGCCCGGGCACACCCGGCTGCGCAAGCTGGTGTCGAAGGCGTTCACCGCGCGCCGGGTAGCCGGGCTGCGGCCGCGGGTGGAGGCGGTCACCGCCTCGCTGCTCGACGCGATGGAGGCGTCCCTGGCCGACGACCCGGTGGTTGACCTGATCCGGGCGTTCGCGTTCCCGCTGCCGGTGACCGTCATCTGCGAGCTGCTCGGCGTCCCGGTCGAGGACCAGGCGCAGTTCCGCGACTGGTCGAACGCGATGCTGGCCGACGTCGGCGAGCCCGGGTCGTTCCGCGCGGCGGGCACCGCGATGTTCCACTACTTCACCAAGCTGGTGGCGGACAAGCGCGCGCACCCGGCCGACGACATGATCTCCGCCCTCGCTTCGCCGGGCGAGAGCGGCCACGGGCGGCCCGGGCGGCCCGGACGGCTCGCTGGACGAGCGCGAGCTGATCGCGATGCTGTTCCTGCTGCTGGTGGCGGGGCACGAGACGACAACCAACCTGATCGCGACCGGCACCCTGGCCCTGCTGACCAGCCCGGACGAGCTTTCCCGGCTCCGCGCTGACCCCTCGCTGCTGCCCGGCGCGACCGAGGAGCTGCTGCGCTACGCCAACCCGCTGAACCACGCGACCGAGCGGTTCACCCTGGAGCCGGTGGACATCGGCGGGGTGACCATCCCGGCCCGCGAGTGGGTGCTGTGCGTGACCTCATCCGCCAACCGCGACCCGGCCCGCTTCCCCGACGCCGACCGGCTCGACGTCGGCCGGGACGCGGCCGGCCACGTCGGCTTCGGGCACGGCATCCACTACTGCCTGGGCGCGCCGCTGGCCCGGCTGGAAGGCGAGGTCGCGTTCGGCGCGCTGCTGTCCCGCTTCCCCGCGCTTTCCCTCGCCGCCGACCCGGCCGCGCTGCGGTGGCGGCAGAGCTCGCTGATCCACGGCCTGGAAGCGCTCCCGGTCCGGCTGGGCTGAGCCGGCACCTTTTGCTGTTATCCGTGGGGCCGCGGCCGCGGACGGCATTCAGCCCCCGGCTAACCCCCCGGCCAGCCTCCGGTCAGCCTCCGGTCAGCCTTCGGCGCACAGCGCTTCTTGCTGTTATCCCGGGCGGGACCCGGGGCTGGGCGGGCGGACGGAGGGGCATGGAAACTATGTGGTGCTATCACCCGAGTTAGTTTCCAACTGGATAAAAGTTTCCAGATCACTGGGCTAGCTGACCACATCGAGAACAAGGGTGTGCTTGAGCACGCTGATTCGCTCGAGTGACCCTGATCAGGGTAAAGTTCGCTGAGCGTGAACCTTCAGATTCCAGGGTGGCCGCCCAGCCGGCGGAATGTCAGGGGCAGGGGCCACCGCGGCTCAGATCCATTCCGCGCCAGGCCGCGCGTTCGTAGCGCTTGAGGTACCGGCGGGCAGCAAAGATCAGGGAGTCCCGGTCGTCATCGGAAAGGTTGCGTTGCCCGGTCGGGATGAGGGAGGACGCGATGACGCGGACAGCGGGAGCGAGGCGGGCAGCCGGACGGTGCGCTGGCCGCGAGGGCCGGGCATGGCGGGCGGCTGATCCGGACCCGGGGACCCGGGCGGAGCTTGACCGGCTGCTCGCCGCGGGTGACGGCGCGGGGCTGAGCGAGCGGTTCGAGGGAGCGCTCAGCTTCGGGACGGCCGGCATCCGGGCGGCCGCGGGGGCCGGCCCGCTGCGGATGAACCGGCTGACGGTGGGGCGGGTAGCGGCCGGGCTGGCGCGCTACATCGCCGACGGCGCCGCGGCCGGGGACGCGACCGGGCCGACCGGGCCGACCGGGCCGACCGGGCCGGCCGGAGACACAACCGGGGTGGTGATCGGGTACGACGGGCGGGCCGGGTCGAGGGTGTTCGCGACCGACGCCGCGCGGATCCTGTCCCGGGCCGGGATCGCCGTCTGGCTGCTTCCGGACGCGCTGCCGACCCCGGTGCTGGCGTTCGCGGTGCGGCACTTCGGCGCCGCCTACGGGCTGATGGTGACCGCCAGCCACAACCCGCGGGAGGACAACGGGATCAAGCTCTACGTGGCCGACGGCGGCCAGCTGCTGCCGCCCGAAGACGAGGAGATCGCCGCCGCGATCGACGCGGTCGACCCGCTCAGCCTGCCCGCGGGCTGGCCGGACGGGCCGTTCGGGTTCCGCCCGGCCGACGACGCGGTTCAGGCCTACGTGGCGGCGGTGGCCGCGGGCGGGCGGCGGGAGCCGGGCGGGCCGCCGCTGACGGTGGTGCACACCGCGCTGCACGGCGTCGGCGACGTGACGCTGCGCGCGGTCCTCGACGCGGCCGGCTGGCCCGCGCCCGTATCCGTCGCCGAGCAGCGGGAGCCCGATCCCGCGTTCCCGACCGTCCCTTACCCCAACCCGGAGGCACCCGGCGTGCTCGACCTGGCCCGGGCGGCGGCCGAGCGGGCGGGGGCCGACCTGGTGCTGGCGAACGACCCGGACGCGGACCGGCTGGCGGTGATGGTGCCCGGGCGACGGACGGCTGGCGGGCGCTGACCGGCGACGAGCTCGGCGCGCTGCTCGGCGACGCGGTGCTGCGCGGGCTGGCCGGGAGCGACCCGCGGCCGGACGAGCCGGTGGTGGCGACCACGGTGGTCTCCGGGTCGCTGCTGCGCCGGCTGGCCGACGCGGCCGGGGTGCGCTGCGTGACCACGCTGACCGGGTTCAAGTGGATCGCCCGGGCCGGGGGCGCCCGCCACCCGCTGGTCTACGGGTATGAGCAGGCCCTCGGCTACGCGGTCCGCCCCGACCTGGTGGCCGACAAGGACGGCATCAGCGCCGCCCTGCTGGCGCTGCGGCTAGCGGATGAGCTGGCGCGGCAGGGCAGCACCCTCTGCGGCCGGCTGGACGAGCTCGCCCTGGCCCACGGCCTGCACGTGACGAGGGAAAGGTCGCTGCGGGCGGACGGGGCCGCGGGCCTGGCCCGGCTGGCGGACGCGGTTGCCCGGGTGCGCAAGCAGCCGCCGCCGACGCTCGACGGCCGGCCGGTCACGGTGGCCGACCTGCAGGACGGCCGGCCGGCCGTCGTGGACCTGGCCGGCGGCACGGCCGAGCGCGCGCCCGGCCAGCCGCTCCCGCCCGCCGACGTCCTCATCTGGCACGTCGGCGCGGGGGCGCGGGTGATGGTCAGGCCGAGCGGGACCGAGCCGGTCATCAAGCTCTACGCTGAGGTCGTCCGGCCGGCCCGGTCGAGGGACGAGCTCGCGGCCGCCCGCACTGCCGCCGAGGATCACGCCGAACGGTTGCTGCTGGCTGCCACGGCCGCGCTTGAACCAGAACCGGCGCCTGCGCCGCCAATCACGGGAGAGCCGTCATGACCCACAACGCCACCATCACCCGGGCCGAGCTGGCCCGGATGATCGACCACACGCTGCTCGCGCCGGAGGCGACCGACGACGACGTGGCCCGGCTGGCGGCCGAGGCCGGGCGGCTTGGCGTGGGCGCGATCTGCGTGTCGCCGTCCCGGCTGCCGCTGGCCCCGGGCGCGCTCGCCCCCGGGATCGCGGTGGCGGCGGTGGCCGGCTTCCCGTCCGGCGCGCACGCCCCGGCGGTCAAGGCGGCCGAGGCGGCCGCCGCCGCGGCGGCCGGCGCCAGCGAGGTGGACATGGTGATCGACCTCGGGGCCGCCTTCGCGGGCCACTGGGCGGCGGTGACGGCCGAGGTGGCGGCGGTGCGGGCCGCCCTCGGGCCGTCCGTGCTGCTGAAGGTCATCATCGAGTCGGCCGCGATCGGGCCGGACCGGATCGGGCCGGCCTGCCAGGCAGCCGAGGCGGGCGGAGCCGACTTCGTCAAGACCTCGACCGGGTTCCACAAGGCGGGCGGCGCCACCGTCGAGGCGGTATCGGCGATGGCGGCCGCGGTCGGCGGGCGGCTCGGGGTCAAGGCGTCGGGCGGGATCAGGACCGCCGGTGACGCGCTGGCGATGATCGCGGCCGGCGCCACCCGGATCGGCGCGTCGGCCAGCGCGGCGATCCTGGACGGCCTGGCCGTCAGCGAGCGGGAAAGCTAAGCGGGCCGGAAGGCGGCGGGGATATTTCACCTTCCGGCCCGCGATGTCCCGTCAGAGCCGTTTTGCGGGTGACGGGAGGCGGCGCGGCCCGCTTCGCCCGCCGGAGGAGGTGGTCCGGTGGGGTGGGCGGCGCGCCGGTTGGACGGGCTGGCTCCCGTGCCCCGGAGGGGGTGGGGGCGGCGGGGTCAGCCGCATCCGTTCGGGATGGTCTGGGTTGGTGCTAGCCGAGGACTGCCGTGACGGGCACCGCGTCGTAGCCGTGGGCGGCCGCGACCTGCGGGTTGACGAGCTGGCCCTCGTGGGTGTTGAGGCCGGCCGCGAGGGCCGGGTCGGTGACCAGGGCCGCGTGCCAGCCCTGGTTGGCCAGCTCGACCACGTAGGGCAGGGTCGCGTTGGTCAGCGCGTAGGTGGAGGTGTTGGGCACCGCGCCGGGCATGTTGGCGACGCAGTAGAAGATGCTGTCGTGCACCCGGAAGACCGGGTCGGCGTGGGTGGTGGGGTGCGAGTCGGCGAAGCAGCCGCCCTGGTCGATGGCGATGTCGACCAGCACCGAGCCCGGCTTCATCCGGCTGACCAGGTCGTTGGACACCAGCGTGGGCGCCTTGGCCCCGGTGACCAGCACCGCGCCGACTACCAGGTCGGCGTCGAGCACCGCCCGCTCGACCTCGTAGGCGTTGGACGCGACCGTCTGCAGGTGGCCCTGGTAGATCGCGTCGAGCGCGCGCAGCCGGCCGATGTTCTTGTCGAGCACGGTGACCCGGGCGCCCATGCCCGCCGCGATCTGGGCGGCGTTGGCGCCGGCCACCCCGCCGCCGATCACCGTGACGCTGGCCGCCCGGGTGCCGGGGACCCCGCCGAGCAGCGCGCCGTAGCCGCCGCCGGAGGCCATCAGGTGGTAGGCGCCGACCTGCGGGGCCAGGCGGCCGGCCACCTCCGACATGGGGGCGAGCAGCGGCAGCGAGCCGTCGGCGAGCTGCACGGTCTCGTAGGCGATGCCGGTGACCTTGCGCTCAACCAGGGCGTCGGTGCAGGCCTGGTCGGCCGCCAGGTGCAGGTAGGTGAAGAGGGTGAGGCCGGGGCGCATCCGGTGGTACTCCTCGGCCACCGGCTCCTTGACCTTGAGCACCATGTCGGCGGCGCCCCAGACTTCGTCCGCGTCTGGGATGATGGTGGCGCCGACGGCGGTGTACGCGTCGTCGGGGAACCGCGAGCCGGCCCCGGCGTCGTGCTCGAGGTAGACCTGGTGGCCGTGGCTGGTCAGCTCGTGTACCCCGGCCGGCGTGATGGCGACGCGGTACTCGTTGTTCTTGACCTCACGGGGGATGCCGACCTTCATGGCATGGTTCCCTTCGCTGCTCACGGTGGACCTAGGTTCTAACCTTCTGCCTCCATGATGCATTTTAATCGGGATCTTGGCTAGATTTCTGAAGATGATTCTCTACAATGGCGTTGTGGGGACTGATCATTCATCAACAGCGCCGGTATCGGCGAGCCAGCAGAATCGTGTTCGGCCCGGCTGGCCGCCCGCGCCCGGGGTGCCCGGGCTGGCGCCGCCCGGCCCCGGCGAGCTCGACGAGGTCGACCGGAACCTGGTCCGCGAGCTGGCCAAGGACGCCCGGCTGGCCAACAACGCGCTCGCGGAACGGGTCGGCATCGCGCCGTCCACCTGCCTGGGCCGGGTCCGGTCGCTGCGCGAGCGCGGCGTGATCCGCGGCTACCACGCGGACGTGGACCAGGCCGCGCTCGGGCGGCCGCTGCAGGCGATGATCGCGGTCCGGCTGCAGGGGCACGCCCGCGGCCGGATCCGCGGCTTCGTGGCCGAGGTGGCCGCGCGGCCGGAGGTGCTGAACGTGTTCTTCCTGGCCGGCAAGGACGACTTCCTGCTGCACGTCGCGGCGGCGTCGACCGAGTCGCTGCGGGACTTCGTGGAGACCCTGTCGGCCAACGGCGACGTGTCCTACACCGAGACCTCGCTGATCTTCGAGCACGTGCGGGCGGACGCGGCCGGCTGAGCCGGGCGACTTGACGCAGAGTTCACAGCGGGGGCCGTTTCGCGGCCGGGGGGCCGGGCAGGGGAAGCGGCGTAACAGCGACAGCGATGGGCCTGCGCACCGCGCGGACGCTATTGCGAGCGAGCCCAGAGGAGAAGGTTATGACCGAGCCCGAGGCTTCGCGTCATATCGAGGTCAAGGACGACAACGACCACACCGCCGCGGTGGCGGCGGTGTCGGCGGACAGCGGCCCCGAGGGCACCGTCCGCACGTCCCTGTACGCCAAGGTCGAGCACGTGCGACCGGGCGACCGGGCCCACCTGGTGGACCAGGTCATGGACCTGCCCGAGGTCCAGGCGGCCAGCCGGCTGGAGGCGACCGTCCCGTTCGGCGACGCCGAGTCGGTTGAGCGGCTGCGGGAACGCACCGACGACGCCGAGCTGCGCGCGGCGGGGGCCACCACGCTGCTGGACGCGAACGTGCCGCGGCCCCGGCCGGAGGACGCGGACGACACCACGGCCAACCTCATGGGCGACAGCGGGGACGAGCCGACCGACGTCTGACTGCCTGTCACACCCCCGCGTGATGCCTTGTCTTCAAGGGAAAGCATCACGCGGAGGGAAACAAGCATGCGAGTCTTCGTCACCGGGGCGACCGGGGCGCTCGGCCGGTTCCTCGTTCCCGGCCTGATCGCGGCCGGCCACCAGGTCACCGCCACCACCAGGACACCGGGCAAGACCGGGCAGCTGCGCGCGGCCGGCGCGGAGCCGGTGATCCTCGACGGCCTCGACCGCGCGGCGGTGACCGCGGCCGTCCTGGCGGCCGCGCCCGACGTCATCGTGCACCAGATGACCGCGCTGGCCAGCATGCGCAACCTGAACCGGCTGGACCGGGTGTTCACGGCCACCAACGCGCTGCGCACCGCGGGCACCGACAACCTGCTCACCGCGGCCGCGGCGGCCGGCACCCGGCGGGTGATCGCGCAAAGCTACACCGGCTGGCCCAACCAGCGGGCCGGCGGCCCGGTCAAGACCGAGGCCGACCCGCTCGACGCGCATCCGGTCCCGTCGTCGGCGCGGACCCTGGCCGCGATCAGGCACGTGGAGGACGTCGTGCCGCGGCTGGCAGCGGAAGGGCTGGTGCTCCGCTACGGCAGCTTCTACGGGCCCGGCACCTCGACCATGATGCTCGACGCGGTCCGCGCCCGGCGGCTGCCGGTCGTCGGCGGGGGAACCGGCGTCTGGTCGTTCACCGAGGTCAGTGACGCCGCGGCGGCGACCGTGGCCGCGGTCAGCCACGGCGCGCCGGGGGTTTACAACGTGGTCGACAGCGACCCCGCCCCGGTCTCGGCATGGCTCCCCTACCTGGCCCAGGTAGCCGGGGCCAGGCGTCCCCTGGCGGTGCCCGCCTGGCTCGGGCGGCTGCTGGCCGGGGAGTTCGCGGTCGCCTACATGACCAGCGCGCGGGGCTCGTCGAACGAGAAGGCGCGGAAGGAACTCGGCTGGGAGCCGCGGTTCGCGAGCTGGCGGGAGGGGTTCCGTGCCTGGGTCAGCGCCTGAACCGGACGCGGCCGGGTACCGGCCGCTGCTGTTCTCCATCGCCTACGGCATGACCGGGTCGGTGGGCGACGCCGAGGACATCGTGCAGGACGCGTTCCTCGGGCTCACCCGGGCGCAGCGGGCAGGCACCGTCATCGCCGACCACAAGGCGTACCTGTGCACCGCGGTCACCCGGCTGGGCATCAACTACCTGCGCTCGGCCCGGGTGCGCCGGGAGAGCTACGTCGGCGACTGGCTGCCGGAGCCGGTGGTGGTGCCCGCTGGCGGCGCGGCCGGCGACGGAGCCGAGCACGCCGAGCTGGCCGACTCGCTGTCGATGGCGTTCCTGGTGCTGCTGGAAGCACTGACCCCCGTGGAACGGGCGGTGTTCATGCTGCGCGAGGTGTTCGGCTACCAGTACCCCGAGATCGCCGTGATCACCGGCAAGTCCGCGGTGAACTGCCGGCAGATCTTCGCCCGCGCCCGGCAGCACATCGCCGACGGCGGCCAGGCCGGCTTGCCCGGGGCCGCCCGGCGGGCCGAGGGCGAGGAACTGGCCCGCCGGTTCTTCGCCGCCGCCGGCGGCGGCGACATGGACGCGCTGCTCACCCTGCTCGCCCCGGACGTGGTGTTCCACGGTGACGGCGGCGGCAAGGCGCAGGCGCTTGGCAAGCCCCTGGTCGGACGGGAGCGCGTCGGCCGGCTGCTTGGCGGCCTGTTCCGCCGGGGCACGCTCATCGGCGCCTACCTCCGCCCCGCCTGGGTGAACGGCCAGCCCGGGGCGGTCACCTACGACGCGGCGGGCCGGGTGGTCAACGTGTTCGCGCTGGAGGTGGCCGACGGGCAGGTGCAGGCGATCCGCTCGGTGGTCAACCCGGACAAGCTCGGCCACCTGGGGCCGGTGTCCGACGTCGCGCGGCTCCGGTAGCCTCGGCTCTCATGGAACTCCACGTCGGCTGCGCGATGTGGAGCTACGCCCCCTGGCAGGGCCGGTTCCTGCCGCACCCGCTGTCCCCGGGTGACCGCCTCAGCGCCTACGCGAGCTGGTGCAACGCGGTGGAGGGCAACACCACCTTCTACGCGACCCCGCCGCCCGGCACCGTGCGGTCGTGGGCCGCGCAGACCGGGCCCGGCTTCCGGTTCGTGCTCAAGCTGCCCCGGCCGCTCACCCACGAGGGGAGGCTGGCCGGCGGCGACGACACGCTGCGGGCCTTCCTGGGCGCGATCGAGCCGCTCGGCGAGCGCGCCCACACCCTGTGGGCGCAGCTCCCGCCCTCGTTCGGGCCGGACGGGCTCGACGCGCTGGCCGCACTGCTGCGACGGCTGCCGCCCGGCTACCGCCGTGCGGTCGAGGTGCGGCACCGCGCGTTCTTCGCCGACCCGCGGTGGACGCAAGCGCTGGAACGGGTGCTGGCGGACGCCGACGCGGAATGGGTCACCTTCGACACCACCGTGCTGTACGACGGCCCGCCCGCCAGCGACGCCGAGCGGGAGGCGTGGACCAAGAAGCCGCGGCTCCCCCGCCGGGACCGCGCCCTCACCGGCCACCCGGTCGTCCGGTACATCGGCCGCGACGACAACGAGCGGACCGCCGCGGGCTGGCAGCCGTGGCTGGCGACGGTGGCGGGCTGGCTGCGCGAAGGGCGCTCGCCGACCGTGTTCATCCACACCCCGGACAACGTCGAGGCGCTCGGCCTCGCCCGCCGGTTCCATGACGAGGTACGGGCCCTGGTGCCGGAGCTCGACCCGCTGCCGGAGCCGGAGCCGGCCGGGCCGCCGACGCTGTTCTAGGCCGTCTCGGCGCGGGTCAGCCCTGGACCGGGCCCGCCAGGGGGGCGAAGACGTGGTCCACCAGCGCGTCGATGAACTCGCTGTTCACCGGCAGGCCCGAGAGCAGCACGCGGTGGTAGACCGGGCCGTAGAGCACGTCGATGACCAGGTCCAGGTCGACGTCGTCGCGCACGTCACCGCGGGCCACCCCGCGCTCCAGGATCGTCCGGTCGAGCGCGCGGCGGTCGTCTAGGTAGCGCTGCCGGAAGACGGCAGCGACCGCGCGGTCGTGCTGGGCCTGGCCGATGAGGGCCAGCATGACCTGGCCGGCGTCGGCCCCGGTGAGGAAGTCCGCCAGCCGGCCCAGGTGCTGGCGCAGGTCCTCGGCGGTGCTGCCGGTGTCGGGGATCGCGAGCTGGCTCTCGGCGTCGTCGAGGAAGGTGTCCATCAGCACCTCGAACTTCGACGGCCACCAGCGGTAGATGGTCTGCTTGGCCACTCCGGCCCGCGCCGCTATTCCCTCGATCGTTACCCCTGCGTACCCCTTCTCGACCAGCAGGCCGTCGGCGGCTTCAAGGACGGCGTCGCGAGCGCGGTCGCTTCGCCGGTTCGGCGCGCGCCCTTTGCTCGCCGGGAGGGTGCCCGGCTCGGGGTGGGGTGGTTGCGGCACGAGGGCAGCGTACCCCATGCAGACGCAACGTTGCGTTGTGCGTGGCGGGGCAGCCTGGTACGTTAAACGAGACGCTACGTTGCGTCTCGTTGTGCAATCCCTGGAGAGGCACCTTATGCAGAGACCGAGACATGCCGCCGCCCCCGACGTCGCGTTCCGGGGCCTGGTCGCCGTGCGGACCCTCGGAGCTTTCGCCGACAGCGCCATGCTGCCGTTCATCGTCGTGTGGGCCCGTCATGACGTGGGACTCAGCGGCGCCGTCGCCGGGCTGCTGTTCCTGGCCCAGGCGATCGGGGAGCTGGCGGGCGGACTGGCGGGCGGCATGCTGGCCGACCGGCTCGGCCACCGGCGGGTACTGCTGGTGGCGACGGCTGGCATGGCGGCCGGCTACGGCAGCCTGTTCGCCATCCGCGAGCCGGCCCTCGCCATCGGGGCGTTCTTCGTGGCCGGGCTGTTCGAGTCAGCCTTTCACCCGACGATCGCCGCCCTCGTGGCCGACCTGCGGCCCGGGCCGGAACTTCATCGGGCCTACGGCACGGTCCGGGTGGGGGCCAACGTCGGCAACATCGGCGGACCGCTGCTTGGCGCGGCCGCCGTCACGGTCTCGCTTGGCTGCGTCTTCGCAGTGGCTGGCGCGCTCTTGGCGGCCACCGTCGTGGTCATCGCCTGCACCGTCCCCCCGGACCGGGACCTCCGCCAGACCCCGGCCGACTACGAGCCCGATGTGCAGCCGAGCTCGCTGCGCGCGCTGCGGGACCGGCGGCTCGCCCTGCTGGTCGTTTCGGGAGGAGTCCTGGCCATCACCTTCACCTGGTTCGAGGCGGACGGCCTGGTCCTGCTCCGCCAGCAGCACCCGCTCGGCACCACCGCCTACGCGGCCCTGTTCGCGGTCGCGGCCGCCGCCACCGTCGCGTTCCAGCTTCCCTCCACCCGGCTCGCCCGCCGCTGGTCGCCACGCAAGCTGCTGTTCACCGGCGCCGTCGTGCAGGGGGCGGGCCTGCTCGCGCTGGCCGGGGCCGGCCTCGGCTACGTCCTGCTGATCGGAGCGGTGCTGCTGATGGCACTGGGCCAGATGCTCTACGCCCCTACCGTGTCGGCATTCACCAGCCGCCTGGCGTCGCCCGTCCATACCGCGACCTACCAGGCCGCGCTGTCCACCACCGAAGACATCGGCACCGCCGTCGGGCCAACGACCGGCCTGGCACTCGGCGGCCTGGGCGGCGCCCACCTCATCTGGCTGCTGGCAGGCCCACTGTGCCTGCTGGCCGCGCTCGGCAGCGCTCGCGCCAGCCGCACCAGCCAGGCTGACCGGCCAAAACCGGCGCGGCTCACCGCGGTCAGCCAGCCGCCTGGAACAGGCTGACCGCGCCGAAGCCGCGCAGCAGCGGGTCGGCCGCTCGCAGCGGGTAACGGTAGCGGGCGGGGAGCTGGGCGCGGACCCCCGCGGGCGGTCGGGACAGGGTCGCCGACTCGATCAGCCGCAACCCGAGCGGCTCCAGCGTCCGCGGGTCGTCGCAGGCCCACTGCCAGCGGGCGATGTCCCGCTTGGCCGCCATCTTGTGCTCGGCCTCGAGCGCGCGCCGCGGGTAGGTGTCGAAGGCGAGCCGGGCGCCCGGGAACCGGGCGGCGATCCCGGTCAGGGCGCCGGCCACGTCCTGCTCGGTGAGGTAGGTGAGCACGCCGTCGGACACGAAGAAGTACGGTCCCGGTAGCCGCTCGACCTCGGCTTGCCAGTCCTGGTCGAGCAGCGAGGCGGCCAGCATCCGCCGCCGCGGGCTGTCGGTGAAGAACCGGCGGCGCAGCGCGATGGTGTCCGGCAGGTCCAGGTCGATCCAGTGCACCGACCCGTTGTCGGTCCGCTCGAAGCGGGTGTTCAGCCCGGTGCCGAGCTCGACCACGGTCCCGCCGGGATGCTCACCCAGGAACTGCCGCACCCACCAGTCCAGGATCATCGTCCGGATCACCACCAGGAAGCTGGCGAACGGGGTCTCGTAGCGCGAGTAGTCGAAGTCGATCGCGTGCACCAGTTCGACCGCGGTGCGGTCGCGCAGCAGCGGCCGCCTGCGGGCGGTCTCCTTCGCCCGCGCGAGCAGCGGGAAGAACAGCGTCCGCTGCACGGTGCCCAGGTCTGCTTCTGCTTCGCCCGTCATGGTGCTTATCGTGCCACGGCCGGGGCCGGATCGGCTGGCCCTCGAAGTCAGCGGTGCCGCCGCCGCGCGAGACGCTATGCTATTGATACAAGCCAAAAAGATATTGCCAATAGCTTTCTGGAGGACCGCATGACTTCCCTGTCCGGCGGCGCGGCCTCCATCGCCGCCGCGACCGCACCCGAACTGGTCAGCGGCATCGTGGAGGTGTGCCCGTTCACCAGGAAGACGGAGTACAGCCTCGACGGGCTGCTGCGCGTCCGGCGCTACCGGCGCGGCCTGCTGCTGATGACGGGCGTGCTAATGCTGCGCAGCCTGAAAATGTGGATGAGTTACCTGGACCTGGCCTACCCGGAAAAGCCGGCCGACTACGCCGCCTACATGGCGGCGCTGCGAGACAAGCTGTCCGAGCCGGGCCGGATGGCCGAGTTCCTCAAGACGCTCAAGACCTCCCCGGCCGACGCGGGCGACGCACTGCCCCGCATCGGCTGCCCGGCCCTGGTCATCATGGGCACCGCGGACCCCGACTGGGCCGACCCCCAGGCCGAGGCCGAGGGTATCGTCGCCGCGATGCCGGGCGGACTCGGCCGCACCGCGCTGATCAAGGGGGCCGGGCACTATCCCCACGCACAGTGCCCCGAGGAGGTCGCCCGCCTCGCCACGAGCTTCTTCCGGGAGCGCGTCCGCTCACTCCGCTGCCCTCAACCGGGCGCCGCCGGTGCCTAGGGCCGGGCTGAACACGGACCGGGTGGTCGCCGAGGCGGCGGAGCTGGCCGACGAGGCGGGGCCGGGCAGCCTCACCCTGGCGGCCCTCGCCGCCCGCCTCGGGGTGCGCCAGCCGTCGCTGTACAAGCACGTCAGCAGCCTCGACTCGCTGCAGCAGCTCATCGCTAAGCAGGCCAAGGGCGAGCTCGCCGAGGTGCTGGGCCGGGCTGCCATCGGCCGGGCCCGCGACGACGCCCTGGTCGCGATGGCGCACGCCTGGCGCGCCTGGGCGCTGGAGCATCCGGGCCGGTACCAGATCGGCCAGCGTGCTCCCGCCCCCGGCGACGCCGACCACCTGGCGGTCGCTGCCCGGTTCGTCGCGGTCGGGACGGCGGTGCTGGCCGGCTACGGCCTCGACGGCGACGACGCCATCGACGCCGTCCGGGCGTACCGGTCCGCGCTGCACGGGTTTGTCTCGCTAGAGGCCAGCGGCGGATTCGGCATGCCCCTCAGCGTCGACCGAAGCTTCGACCGCCTCGTCCGCGCCCTGGTGAAGGCGATAGCGAACTGGAACACCGAGCCCGATCCCGGCCGCGAGGGGCCGGCCGGATGACGTCGACAGGGTCTGGGAGGTTATAGCCCGTGGATGAGGTAATCGCCTGGCTCACGTTCGCCGGGGCGTGGCTGCTGGTGGCGGGGCCGCTCTACCAGGGCTCGGTCGAGCTCACCGAACTGGACCTTGACCGTGAGGGAATCCAGGGCAAGGCAGCGGCTGTCCAGGCAGCACAGGACCGGCCATCGACCTGGTGGTGGCTGCTGCCACCGATCATGTACGTGCTTCACCGCCGCTGGTACAAGGCGGCCCAGCAGGCCGTGCTGGCGCAGCTCACCCCGACCCAGCGCGAGCAGATGACCCGCTTCCAGAGCAAGGCCACCGGGTGGTTCACCGTGGCAGGCGGCGCCGCCATGCTGGCCGCGGGCGAGACCTGGCACGTGGTTCAGCAGTACGGCTGGCCGGTGTGGCTCTTTTGGCTGCTGGCCGCGGTGATGCTGGTGGTGGCGGTCTTCCCGTCGGCAGCCCAGATGGTCGGCGAAAACGCACGCCAAGTCGGCGCCGCCGAGCAGCGCTAAGCCCGGACGGCCGCCCGCCCGCCGAACTGCCAGCTGTGCACCTCGATGCCGGCGTACCGCTGCGGGGTCAAGACGGCGCGCGCCTTCCCCGGGTCCGGCGCGCGCACCAGCGCCGCCGTGCCCAGCCAGGCGGCACCGTCGTCGGACAGCAGGGGCCCGTACGCGATCAGCTCATCCTGGCCGGACGGCACGGCAAGGTCGGCGCCCTGCCCCGGGCCGAGGCCGAGCACCAGGTACCGCCTGCCGCCGTCTGGGCCTCCGGGGAAGTCCCACATGCTGCGTCCCAGCAGGTTCCGCCACCGGTGCAGCAGCACGTCCCGGTACACGCCGGCCTGGTAGTTCGGCTCTTCGAAGGCGAACGCGCGGGCGGCCGCGGGGTCGGGCAAGCCGACGATATGCACGCTGCCGGTGGCGGTGTCGTCGTCGCCGGCCAAGGTGGGGCCGCGGGCGACCATCTCCGCTTGGTACTGGTCCATGTAGGACCAGTGCCGTTCCGCCAGTTCCTCCCGCAGCGTCACAGTGCCGGGCCGGTCGCGGTGGTAGCAGAAGAATTCCATGCCCACAGTCTTGGCCCTCATCCCGGTGACCGCACCACGCCCGGTGGTCGGCGAGTTGACCTCGGCGCCGCCGAGGCCGAGCGCGGCGACCAGGTGGAGGCTGAACAGGTGGCCGCCGTGGGGCCAGAAGGCGCTCCGGGGCCAGCCGAGAATGTCGCGGGCGCGCCGCAGGCCCGCGTAGCGGTCAAGCGCCGCCGCCTCGGCCGCGGAGAACAGCGCCTCGCCGGCCGCGATCGGGGAGTCGTAGCGCGCGGCGACGCGCGCGTGGGTGGCGAAGTCCAGCGGGTCGCAGATGTCTTCGAACCACCACAGCCCGAAACGTGCCAGCGCCGTAGCCGCGGTGAGAGACCGGCCGGGGTCGCAGGAAGCGGTGCAGCGGCAAATCGGCGATCTTGGCCGCGGCGTCCCAGAGCGCCATGTCGAGAGCGCCGACGGCGACGCACCGTTCGCCGTGGCCGCCGGGTTTCTCGCCGGTCATCTCGCAGTCGCCGGTGACGGCGGCGCGGAGGTAGGCACGAGCAACTTGCTCAGGCGATGCGGCGGCTGCTGGAGCGGGAAGGCCGGGTGCCTTGGGCGTGCTTGAGCAAGCCGGGAGGCCGACGGCGAGGGGTATTAGCGTCAGCGCGCACGCGAGCCTGCGGACCACCCTGGTCATGGCCTGGATCAAATCACATGCGCGCACCGCTTGCCAGCGGCGCGTCTTCACCGGCTGGCCGGCCGGGCTGGACCGCCCGCTAAGGTAAGCGGGCCGGCTGACGGGGGGAGGGTGGGCGATGAGGCACGGTGCGGGCCGGCTGGCGCTAGCTGTCGGGGCGCTGGGGGTGGTGTTCGGTGATATCGGGACGAGCCCGCTGTATACCGAGCAGACGGTGTTCAGCCCGTCCGATCCGCACCCGGTCCAGGTCTCCCAGCAGAGCGTCTTCGGCCTGGTCTCGCTGATCGTCTGGTCGGTGGTGATCGTGGTCACCGTCACCTACGTGCTGCTGGTGATGCGCGCCGACAACGACGGCGAGGGCGGCATCATGGCGCTGATCACGCTGATCGGCCGCCGGGGCGCACCGGGCGGGCGGCGCGCGCGGCTCACGCTGGCGGCGCTCGGGGTATTCGGCGCCTCGCTGTTCTTCGGCGACAGCATGATCACGCCCGCCATATCGGTGCTGTCCGCGGTCGAGGGGGTCAAGATCGCGGCCCCGTCGCTGGCTGACCTGGTGGTCCCGGTTACCGCGGCCATCATCGTCGGCCTCTTCCTGCTGCAACGGCTCGGGACCGGTGCCGTGGGCCGGTTGTTCGGGCCGGTCATGGGCCTGTGGTTCACGGCGATCGGCGCGTTCGGCATCCGGGGCATCGTCGGCCACCCCGCGATCCTGAAGGCGCTGTCCCCCAGCTACGCGGCGGGATTCCTCGGCGGTCACTTCCCGGTCGCCTTCTTCGCGCTGGCGGCCGTGGTGCTGGCGGTCACCGGCGCCGAGGCCCTGTACGCCGACATGGGCCACTTCGGGCGGGCCCCCATCACCCAGGTGTGGCTGCTGCTGGTGTTCCCCGCCTGCATCCTCAGCTACCTGGGACAGGGCGCCCTGATCCTGGCCGACCCGGCCGCTGTCGCCAGCCCGTTCTTCCTGCTGCTGCCCGGCTGGGCGCGGCTGCCGATGGTGTTCCTGGCCGCCGCCGCCACCGTCATCGCCTCCCAGGCGGTCATCTCCGGCGCGTTCACGGTGACCCGGCAGGCGGCCCAGCTCGGCTACCTGCCGCGGCTGCGCATCGCGCACACCTCCGAGGAGCAGATCGGCCAGGTCTACGTCCCGTGGATCAACTGGGCGCTGCTCACCGCGGTCCTCGCGCTGGTCTTCACGTTCAGGAGCTCGGCATCGCTCGCCTATGCCTTCGGCATGGCGGTGACCGGCACGATCACGATCACCACCCTGCTGTTCTTCTACCTGGCCCGCTACCAGTGGCGCTGGCCGCGGTGGCTGGTCGCGGCCGGGGCGGTGCCGCTGCTAGCGGTGGACCTGCTGTTCCTCGCCGCCAACGTCACCAAGCTGCCGCACGGGGCCTGGCTGCCGCTGCTCATCGGCGTTGCGGTGTTCACCGTCATGGTTACCTGGCAGAAGGGCCGCGGGCTGGTCACCCGGCGGCGGGAGCAGGACGAGGGGCCGTTGCGCGCGTTCGTCGACGAGCTGCACGCCCGGCGGCCGCCGCTGCTCCGGGTGCCGGGCACCGCGATCTTCCTCAACCGGGGCGGCACCACCGCCCCGCTGGCGATGCGCGCGAACGTCGAGCACAACCAGGTCCTGCACGAGCTGGTGCTGATCCTCGCGATCGACACGGTCCCGGTCCCGCACGTCCCGCCCGCTGGCCGGCTCCAGGCCGACGACCTCGGTTACTCCGGCGACCGGATCATCCACGTCACCGCCCGCTTCGGCTACATGGACTCCCCTGACGTGCCCGGCCTGCTCCCGCTCATCCGCCAGGCTGGCCTGAAAGGCCCGCTGGACGAAAGCAGGATCTCCTACTTCCTGTCCGCCATCGACCTGCACCCGGGCACCAGCCCGGGGATGAGCCGGTGGCGCAAGCGCCTGTTCCTCGCCACCTCCCGGCTGACCGCCGACGCGGCCGAGCACTTCCGGCTCCCCCGGGACAGAACCGTCATCATGGGCTCCCGCATCGACCTCTGACCGCCGGCGCGGCCGCTGCAGGTGGCCTTTCGCCCGCGCGCGACAGCGACGAGGCGGTGCGGCAGTCAGGGGCACCCGTTCGGTGGACTACTGCTTGGGCTGTTCCGCGTGGTCGTAGGCGTCCTGCGACGCTGCCACCTGGCCGAGGTGCGCGATCGACCATTCCTCCAGCGCGCGCAGCGGCTCGCGCAGGGTGCGGCCCGCCTCGGTGAGCGCGTACTCGACCCGGACCGGTACTTCGGGGTAGACGGTGCGGCGCACGAGGCCGTCCCGCTCGAGCCCGCGGAGGGTCTGGGTAAGCATCTTCTGCGAGACGCCCTCGATGCGCCGGCGCAGCTCGGAGAAGCGGGCGCTGCCGTCCCAGAGGGCGCCCACGACGAGCACCGTCCAGCGGTCGCCGATGCGATCCAGGATGCGGCGAGTGGGGCAGTCCGCGCGGTAGGGGCTGCCGCGGAGCACCGGCTCGCCCTCGGTGGTTACCACAAAGTGCCTACTTCCCAATAGAGAGCTGCTCTCATACGGTAATCGCAGGCGTCACCGGACGCCAGCCGTCCCGTCGAGAGGAACCTCATGTCCCGCATCACCGTCATCGGCGGCACCGGCTATGCCGGCTCGGCCATCGTCGCCGAGGCCGCCGCCCGCGGTCACCAGGTCACCGCGCTGAGCCGCGCGCTCCCTGACGTTCCGGTCCCGAACGTGACCTACGTCCAGGGCGACGCGACCGACGAGGCAACGCTCGCCGCCGCCATCGCGGGCGCGGACGTCGTCGTGGCCGCGCTCGCACCGCGCGGCCCGCTGGCCGGCCCCTTCCGCGAGGTCTACCGCACCGTCGCGCGGCTGGCCGATGCCGCGGGCGCCGCCCTGTACGTCGTCGGCGGCTACTCGTCGCTGCGCCCGGCGCCCGGGGCGGACCGCTTCGTCACCGACCTCAGCCACGTCCCGGCCGAGCTGCACCCGGAGATCCTGGCGGGGGCGGCGCTCATCACGGAGGACCTCCCGGCCACGCCCGCCACGCTGGACTGGGTCTTCGTGAGCCCGGCGCTCGGGTTCGGCGCCCACCTGCCCGGCGAGCGGCTCGGCCGGTACCGGCTCGGCGACGAGGTCGCGGTTCAGCCCGGGGACGGCGGCGCGATCTCGGCCGCGGACTACGCGCTCGGGTTCGTCGACCTGATCGAGCAGGGCGACCGCCACCGGGCACAGGTCAACCTCGGCCACTGAGCGCGCGGGCGACGCTCCAGCCTCGCCCGAGCAGGGTCCGCCGCGCCGCCAGTCAGGGGATCACGACGATCTTCTTGCCGGGTGAGGACGCTTGCGCCTCCCATGCCCGCGCGGCCTCGTCCAGCGGGTACGTGGCCGTCGGCAGCGCGAACGAGCCATCCGCGGCCAGCGCCGCGACGCGGTGGTAACTGGCGATGCTGTCGGCCGGGTCCACTGCCGTCCCGCTGAAGCCGATGAGCGTTCGCTGCCCGGCGCGGAGCAGCCCGACGTGGAACGGGGCCCCGTCGCCCGCCGCCGCGCCCACGTTCAGGTAGCGCCCGCCTGGCTTCAGGCAGGCCACGGCCGGCTCTGCCCAGGGACCCCAGACCGGGTCGGCGACCAGGTCCACCGGGCCGCCGAGTGCGGCCAGCTGCTCCGACAGCGGCTCCGTGCCAAGTACCGCCACGCCGTCGGCCGCGGGGACTCGGGCAAGGCGCTCGCGATCGCGGCCCGCCGCGATGACGCGCTTGGCGCCAGCCAGCCGGGCTAGCTGGACGATGGCCGCGCCCAGGGGGCCCGTCGCTCCCAGGACCAGGACGCTTTCGCCCGCCCGGAGTCCCGCTTTGCGCAGCGCCAGGTCCGCGCTGGTGCCGACGGCCCCGATCGCCGCGGCGACGACGCTGTCCAGCCCGTCGCTGACCGGGATGCAGGTCGCGCGGCTGGCCAGCAGGAACTCAGCCAGCCCGCCGTTGACGCCGGGCACCAGGCCGGCGAGGGCCACCGCGCGCACCCGAAGGCCCTGTTCGGGTCCGGCCGCTATCGTCCCGACCGTTTCAAGGCCGGGAACGTACGGGAGCTGCGGCGGCCCCGCACGGTGATCCCCCGCCGCGATGTGCAAGTCGATCACGTTCAGGGCCGTCGCTTCGACCTTGACAAGTACCTGGTCGCCGCTGGCTGGCGACGGGTCGGGACGGGTGGTCACGCGCGGTGCGGTGCCGAGCGTGTCGATGACCGCGGCCTTCACTGCTGCTCCATGGACTGAGCCTAACATAATGACCGACCGGTCGGTCACCGCATTCTGCTGTCTGGTCGCGGCGGGCGTATACTCCGCGCGATGGCAGAGGGAACCAGGGCAGCCGCCGCGCTGCAGACTCGCGAGGCCCTGCTCGACGCCGGGGCGGCCCTGGCCGAGGAGTACGGCCTGGCCGGCGTCAGCGTCAACATGGTGGTCGCCCGGGCAGGGGTCGCCAAGGGGACCTTCTACGTGCATTTCAAGGACCGGGCGGCGTTTGTCGACGCCATGCACGCGCGCTTCCACGCCCGGGTCGAGGCCACGGTCGCCGGGGCAGTCGCGGGACTGCCGCCAGGCGCCGAGCGCCTCTACCGCGGCCTTGAGGTCTACCTCGACGTCTCACTCGCGAACCGGGGCGTCAAGGCACTGTCGCTCGAGGCGCGCTCGGACCCGGCCATGCAGGGCGCGATGGAAGCGCGGCGCGGGCGCCTCGCGGCGGCAGCGGCAGCCGACGTGCAGGCCATGGGCTGGGACGACGCCGAGGCGGCGGCGCAACTGCTGGCCGCGATGACCCGGGAGATCTCGGTACTGGAATTCGATGCCGGCCACCGGCTCGCGGCGCCGCGGCGGGCGCTAAAGCGGTTCCTCGCGACCTGACCCGGCGCCGCCGACGGTCATCGGCCGGCCGCCGGGTCGCGGCCGGTGAGGGCGACGAGCCGGTCGGCCGGCTCGGTCGAACCGGAGGGGACCCGGGCGGCGTAATACTTCGGGTTGCCCCAGGTCGAAGGCGGGAAGCGGCTGATGATCGCGATGGCGGCCTCGCACAGGTCCGGGTCGAGGCGCCGGTCCTGGCCGGTGGCGACGGCCAGGTCCCAGCCGTGCACGAGCATGTCGGTCGCGTGGACGGCGATCGCGACCACCGCCGGGACGTTCCCGGCCGGGATGGTGACCTGGCGGCGCCGGTCACCGAGCGCGCCGGTCGCGTCGTTCAGCCGGGCGGCCGCGGCGTCGAACTGGCCAAGCGGATCGGTGACCGGCTGGCTGTTGAGCGTCGCCCAGTCGACGTTCTCCCCGCGCAGCACCCCCGCGTAGCGGGCGCAGCCGCCGACCAGGTGGGCGACGACGGCACCGACGTCCCAGCGGTCGTTGACCGTCGGGCGGCTCAGGTCGCCTTCGCGCAGGCCCGCCACGCGAAGGCGGGTCGAGGCGATCGCCCGCCGGTCGAGCAGCACTGGGTCCATGGCGGCCTCCCCATATAGAGCACAGTTGTACTCTATAAACATGCCACGCAATTCCGCATCCGAGGCCGCGCGCACGAAAGACCGCATCGTGGACGCGGCGGTCGCCCGCGCCTCCCTGCTCGGGCTGGAGTCGGTGTCGATCGGCGAGCTGGCGGGAGACCTGGCCATGTCCAGGTCGGGCGTCATCGGCCCGTTCCGGTCACGCGACGACCTGCTCGACGCCGCCCTCGACAGCGCCGTCTCGCGGTTCCGCGCGGCCGTGGTCGAGCCGGCCCTGGAGGTACCGCCAGGCCTTCCGCGCACGGCCGCTATCGTCGACCGCTGGGTCGGCTACCTCGTCGGCTGCCCCTTTCCCGGCGGGTGCTTCGTCACCATGGCCTCGGTCGAGCTCGACGGCCGCCCCGGACCTCGCCGTGACCGTCTCGCCCGGGTCGTCGCCCGCTGGCACCAGTGGCTCGCCCAGCAGGTCCACGCCATCGACCCGGCGCAGCCGCTGGACAGCGCGCGGCAGGTCGCCACGATGCTCATCGGCATCTCGATGGCGGCCAACCAGGAGATCCAGCTACTCGGCGACCCCGAAGCCGGCCCCGCGCCCGAGCCGCGATGTCGCGGGCGCTGGACTCCTACCGGGCGAGCGGCGGCGATGCATCACAAAGACCTTCAGGGCCGCTTCACTGACCGCAGTGAGCGCGGCCGGCCGGTGTATGCCAAGGGGGGCCCCCCTGTGTCACCGCGATCATCACCGCCCTCGACGCCCTGACTCGGTGCTACCGCCGCGGTCGCCAGCGAGCCGGCCACGTCCCGGAGCACCGCCAGGTGGTCGTCCACGCCGGACAGCCCGGCTCCCATGGTGTTGATGGTGACGTGGGTGGCGCCGACGGCGCGCCAGCTCTCCATTGACGCCAGGGCGGCGTCGAGGTCGCCGGCGTAGTTGACCCGGCCTTCCAGCCCGATGCTGGCCGGGTTCCGGCCGGCCTCGCGCGCCGCCTGCTCCACCAGGCCGCGGGCCTCGTCCAGGGCGGGACCGGGAGCCACCTGGGGGAACCAGCCGTCGGCGAGCCGTCCGATTCGCTGGTAGGCACGCGGTGACGACCCGCCGAGCCAGATCGGGATGGGCCGCTGCACCGGCAGTGGGCTGATCCCGGCGCCGACGACCTGTTCGTCGGCTCCCTGGAACGACACGCTCTGCTCGGTGAACAGCCGGCGCAGCAACGCGATCTGCTCCTCACTGCGGCGACCCCGGTTACCGAAGTCCTTGCCGAGCGCCTGGTACTCCACCTGGTTCCAGCCGAGCCCCACGCCGAGGCGGAATCGTCCCCCGGTAAGCAGGTCGACCTCGGCGGCCTGCTTAGCGACCAGGGCGGTTTGGCGTTGCGGCAGGATGATCACTCCAGTGACCAGCTCCAGCGACGTCAGCGCGGCCAGGTAGCCGAACAAGACGAACGGCTCGCGGAACGTTGTCCGGACGTCGTAGGGACGGTCCCAGGGTGCGTGGACGACCGGGTCGGCGCCGAGCACGTGGTCGTAGACCAGCACGTGCCGGTAGCCAGCGCGCTCGACCTCCTGCGCCCAGGCTCGGATAGCGCCGGTGTCGTGGCCGAGTTCGGTCTGGGGGAAGACGGCACCGATGCGCAGCCCCGGTCGGGTCGAATCGCTCACGTCATGCCCTAACGACACCGCGCCGCACCCGCATTCCTTATTAGGGTGAGGTGACGGTTGCATCGGCCGCTCTCGACCAAGGAGGCCCCACCCAGTGCGTCAGGATCCTGACCCCGCCACCGTCAGCGAGCGGGACGCCCTCGGGCAGTACCTCGACTACCAGCGGGAGACCATCCTGCTGCTGACCGAGGGCCTCAACCAGGAACAACTGGCCAGGAAGATCCCGACCTCTAGCCTCACCCTGGCCGGCCTCCTCTACCACCTGGCGCTGGTCGAGGAGTCGTGGTTCGAGGAGGACTTCCTTGGCCTGGCGCCCCGTGCGGACTGGCAGGGGGTCGACTGGAAGGCTGACCCGGACTACGAGTTCCGCACCGCCGCGGGCAAGGAGCCCGAGTGGCTGCGGCAGCGCTACCGGGACGCCTGCGACCGGGCCCGCCGGATCACGGCCGACGCGGACACCCTCGACGCGCTCTCGGCGGTGTCCCGGATCGAGGGCAAGCCGTTCACGCTGCGCTGGCTGCTGCTGCACATGATCGAGGAGACCGCCCGGCACGCCGGGCAGGGGGACCTGATCCGGGAAGCGATCGACGGCACCACCGGCCTCTAGCGCACCACGGTGAGCCATCCTGATCCCTTTTGTTGTACCTCGATATGAGCAATTAATCGAACTAATGGTTCAGCCGCGGCTAGGCTAACCTCGTGCAAGACCAAGGTGCTGGACGGCCGCCTGGGGCCGTCTCCATCCGGGGCCGCCGCAACGTCGGCGCCCTGGTGTTCGCGTTCCTCATCGCATTGTGGGTGCTCGCCCTCGTCGTCTCCGAGGGCGCGCAGGCCACCACCGCCGGGCGGGTTGAGTCCGGCGTCATATTCGGCCTGTTCATCGTGCTCAGCGCGGGCGGCTGGTGGGGCGTCAGCCGCCGGCGGCCGCAGCTGGAGGTCGGCCGGGACGCGATCGCCTACCGCACCGGGAAGCAGAGCGTGCCGTTCACGCTGTCCCGCGACCCGGGCGACACGCTGCGCATCCTGCCCGCGTTCCGGTTGTACGGACGGGTCAGGTCGCCGCGGCTGGTCTTCCTCGGCCGCGGCGGCTTCATCCTGCTGCGCGGGTTCCGGCTGGACCAGGTGCAGCGGGTATGCGAGGGGCAGGGGTGGCGGTTCGACGGCGACCCGGCGCTGGCCGCCCGGGACGTGCAGACCTGGCTGCACCGCGGCCAGTCGGTCGAGGCGGTGCAGCTACTGCAGCTTTTCGGCCCGTTCCCCGGCGCGGCCGCGGACGGCGAGCCGAACACCGCGCTGGAGGCAGCGGTCTTCGAGGACGTCGGCGACAAGCTGCTGCGCGGCAGCCGCGCCAACGCCCGCGACGCCTACCGGCGGGCCGCGGCCGCGCAGCGCGCCTTCGCCGCCGCCGCCCGCTCGGCGGCCGAGGGCGAGGCACGGGCGGCCGAGGCGTACCGGATCGACAGCAAGGCCCAGGGCTAGGCCGTCACCGGCCGGCTTATCGGCTAAACCGGGCGCGCGGGCTAAGCTTTGCCCCGTGTCCGCCCGTGGTCCCGGCCAGCCGCCCGAGAGCACCGTCATCCAGGCTGGCGTCAACCGGATCGTGGCGTGCGTCTTCGGGTTCCTCGTCCTGCTGTGGGGCGGGGTCCTGCTCGGGATCGAGGTGCACGGTCCCCCCACGGTCGGCGACCGCATCGCCGCCGCCGTCATCTTCGGAGTGCTTCTCCTGCTCAGCGCGGCGGGCTGGCTGCTCAACCGGCGCCACCGGGGCCACCTGGAGATCCGCCGGGTCGACATCGTCAGCCGGCCGCTGGTCCGGGACCCGAGCCGGGACCTGCGGCCGCAGCGGGTGGACCGGGCCGACGGCGACCTGCTGCGCATACTCCCCGGGTACAAGCTGTACGGCACGGCCAGGCCACCGCGCCTGGTGTTCCTTGGCCGTGGCGAGTTCATCCTGCTGAAGCAGCCGCTGGAAGGCGCGTTCCGGCTGGCGCAGGTGCGGCGCGCGTGCGAGGCGCACGGGTGGCCCTTCGGCGATGACGCGTCCCGCGCGGTCAGCGACGTGCAGTCCTGGCTGCACCACGGCCGGTCGGTGGAAGCGGTGCAGCTCCTCGACCTTTACGGCTCCTACCCCGGCACCGCGACCGAGGGTGAGCCGCGGATCGCGCTGGCCGCGGCCGTGTTCGAGGATGTCGGCGACCAGCTCGCCCGCGACCGCCCGGACAAGGCGGGCGACGCCTACCGCCGGGCCGCCGCCGCCCAGCGCGAGTTCGCCGCCTTCGCCCGGTCGGGTGACGAGTACGCCGCCCGGGTCGCGCAGGCGGAGCGGATCGAGGGCAAGGCCCCGGCCTGAGCAGGCCACGGTGAGCTGACGTTAGGCTCCCGCTTCCCGCCCGTAACATGACAGCAATCCCAGCTGGGCATGCTTTGCCCGTGGGGGGATCACCGGAGGACTGGCACGGGCACGTGATCGTCTGCGGGCTGCCCGGCGTGGGGCTGCGCATCGTCGAGGTGCTCGCGCTGTCCGGCGTGCTGACCGTGGTGGTGGACGAGAACCCGCCGCCGGCGCTCGCCCGGCTGGTCACCGCCCGGGGCGTGCCGCTGGTCACCGGGCCGACCCGGGCCGAGGAGACGCTGCGGTCGGCGGGCCTGTCCGGCGCCGCCGCGGTGATCTGCGCCCAGGAGAACGACCTGTCCGCGCTGGAAACCGCGCTGCTGGTCCGGCGGCTGCGCGGCGAGGTCCGGGTGGTCGCGCAGCTCACCAACCCGGCCGTCGGCCGCGCGGTCCGCGAGGCGGGGGTGGCGGTCCTCGACGTGGCCGGGCTGTCCGCCCCGTCGGTGGTCGAGGTCTGCCTGGCCGAGGGCGTCCAGGAGATGACCCTGTCCGGGATGAGGTTCCTCGCCACCCGGACCGCCGCGCCGTCCACCGGGACGCTGCGCGAGCTGTACGGGTCGCTGGCCCCGGTGGCGGTCGCGCCGGCGGGCGGGGACGTGCTGATCTGCCCCGGGCGGGACACCCTGGTCCGCCAGGGCGACGAGGTGACGCTCATCGGCACGCCCGACGAGCTGGCCGCCGCCTCGGTCATCGACCATCCCGAACGGATCCGCGATTTCACCGCCACCGGCACCACGGCCGACCCGGCGGCGGCCGGCGGGCCGTCCTACGGCGTGCTCGCCGTGATGGCCCCGGAGGAGCCCGCCGACGAGCACGCGGGCAGCGGCGCCACCATGCGGGCGCTGCGCTCCCTGCGCGACCTGGTCGTCTCGTTCGTGCGCGCCACCGACCGCCGGATCATGCTCGCGCTCGGCGGGCTGCTGACCGTGCTGGTGACCGCCACGATCGTGCTGCGCTTCACCTACGAGCTGGCCGGGCCCGGCCACCACATATCGCTGCTGCAGGCGGCGTACTTCACCGTCGAGACCGTGACGACCGTCGGCTACGGCGACTACTCGTTCCGCGGCGAGCCCGGCTGGCTGGTCGTCTTCGCGATCACGCTGATGCTGGCCGGCGCGCTGTTCGTCGCCGTCTTCTTCGCGCTGCTGACCGACATGCTGGTCAGCCGGCGGATCGAGGAGTCCCTCGGCCTGCAGAAGATCACCGCGCTGCACGGTCACGTCCTGGTGATCGGCCTGGGGGCGGTCGGCTGGCGGGTCGTGCAGCAGCTCCACGAAGCCGGCCGGGACGTGGTGGTCATCGAGCGGAGCGAGCGCAACCGGCACCTCAACCAGCTCCGCGCCCTCCGCATCCCGGTGATGATCGCCGACGCGACCCAGCCGGAGACCCTGGCGGACGCCCGGCTGGAGGCCGCGTCCGCGGTCGCGGTGCTGACCAGCGACGACCTGGCCAACCTGGAGACCGGCCTGGCCGTGCGGGACCAGCTCGGCCCGCGCTGGCGCGACACCCCGGTGGTCCTGCGGATCTTCGACCCGCAGCTCGCCCACTCGGTGAAGGAGACGTTCGGGTTCATGAACGTGCGGTCCACCGCCGCGCTCGCCGCCCCGTGGTTCGTCGGCGCGGCCCTCGGGCTCGAGGTGCTGTCCACGTTCTACGCGGGCGACGAGCCGCTGCTGGTCGCCCGGCTCACCGTCACCCCGGGCGGCGGCCTGCACGGCCTGCGGATGGACGAGCTGGCCGCCAGCACCCGGGTGCTGGCGCTGCGCCGGGCCGACGACCGGGGGGTCCTCTACCACCCGCCGCGCCGCTCCACCCGCTTCCAGCCGGACGACGAGGCCTACCTGATCGGCCCGTACGACGAGCTGCTGACGGTGCTGCGCCGTGACCGGCCCTCCACCGGCCAGCCCGACATCCCCAGCCTGCCGCAGCCCGGTACCAGCGCGCCCTGACCACGCCAGCGCGCGACGCGGCGGCCGGGGCAATGCGGTCCCGGTCAGCCGTCCGGTCAGCCGGCCGCCACGCGCGCGGCGAAGCCGCTGGTCTGCCAGGTCTGGCCGGCCTCGGTGATGGCGAACGCGTGGTAGCCGTCAAGCGCCTCGGTCCAGGCGCGGGCGCGGTCCGGGCCCATCGCGAAGGCGGCGGTGGCGAACGCGTCCGCCAGGGCCAGGCTGGGGCCGGTGACGGTGATGCTGGCCAGGCCGGTGGCCGGGCGGGCGGCCCGCGGGTCGATGATGTGCGCACCGCGCTCGGCGGTGCCCGAGGTGGCGACGCCGCAGTCGGCGGCGTTCACCACCAGCGCCAGCCGCCCGGGGCGGAACGGGTCGGCGACGCCCACCCGCCACGGCGCGGTGCCGCCCGGCCCGGCGCCGGCGTCGGCGGCACCGTCGAGCGGGCGGCCGCCCGCGCACTGCACGTCGCCGCCGCCGTTGACCAGGTGGCTGACCGAGCCGGCGGCGGAGAGGATGGCCGCTGCCCGTTCCACTGCCCAGCCTTTCACGTACCCGGTCGGGTCGAACCGGCCCGCGGGCCGGTCGGTGAAGTAGCCGCCGGACAGCTCGGCCACGAACGCGCACGCCTCCACCACCTCGGCCAGCTCGGGGGCGCAGGCGTCGAGCGTGACCGCGCCGTCCGCCAGCAGCGTCACGTCGCTGTCGGGCCGGTAGGGCGAGAACAGCCGGTCCACCCAGTGCAGCCAGCCGACCGCCGCCCGCAGCGACCCGTCGTCGCGGGCGGTGACGGGGACGTCGAATGAGACGACCGTCCCCATCACCGGCTCGGCGTGCCGCAGGCGAGCGGGCGCGCTCGCGGTCTCGCTTTCCACCGTCGGGCCCCGTTCTGCCGCGTTGGCTCCAGCCACCGAATATAGCCGGGTTCCCGGCCACGGTCCCGCCTGGTCGCGCCCGCCTGGCGGCCGGGCACCGCGAACGGGCTACTCGAGGAAGATGCTGCCGCCGCTGACCTTGATCTGCTTGGCCGGCAGCGGCTGGGGGGCGGGCCCGGCGACCACTGCCCCGGTCGTGATGTTGTACTGGCTGCCGTGGCAGGGGCAGTCGATGGTGCCGTTGCTGACCTGGCTGACGGTGCAGCCCAGGTGCGTGCAGATCGCGCTGAACGCCTTGTACTCGCCGGCCGTCGGCTGGGTGACCACTACCTTCGGCCCGGCGAAGATCTTGCCGCTGCCGACCGGGATCGCACTGGTCGCCGTGAGCGCGTCGGCCGCCGCGCTGGCGGGGGCACCGCTCGCGGCGGCGCTGCTGGGGGCGGCGCTGCTGGGACCGGCCGCGGCCGGCGTCGTCCCGGCCGCGGCGGGAGTGGTGCCGGCGGCCGTGCTGCTGCTCGAGCTGCCCCCGCTGCAGGCGGTGACCGCGCCCGCGAGGCCGAGCAGGCCGACGCCGGCCAGCATGCTCCGCCGCGAAGCGGACCCGGTCCCGCCCGGCTGCGGTTCCGGCGTCTCAGCCTGTGCTTCCTGTGTCATAGCTGCTCCTAATCACACTTCTGTGGCCGCTGGTGCGGATGAGGAAACTGCGCTGACTCTTTCAGTAAGGGAAACGGGACGTGCCGCCATGCGGTTCAGTCACCGGAAATTCAGAGCATTTTCCTCGGCCGGGCACCGCCGGTTCGCCGCAGGCAGCCACGATAGCGGAGCGTGACCATGTCCCGCCCGCTGCCCGCCGTCCGAAAAGAGAATTCGGCTCCTCGGAACGGGTGAGTGCTTCGAATAATCGCCATCACCTGCACTAATGAGACAAATGTAGCCATAAAGACAGGTATTTCTTACCATAGAGAAACATCCATATGTCCTTACAGAGGGTATCCAAAAGTGCTCGTAGGGCCATAATCTTTCCACAGCGGGCATCACGGATGGGACACGGACAAATGCTGAGAGTTATCAAGGCTGATGGGTGGCGAGCGCGGCCGCGAGCCGCGGGCACCGCTTGCCCCGGCCCGGGCAACCCCGGCGAGTGCGTGATCATCCGGTCGGCCAGCCATGGACTCGCGGGGGGACGACTGAATGTCCTCTCCGAGAGCCAGCCGGGTGAGCAGGTAACCGCTCACCCGGCGGGCGACGAGGACTGCAGGCGGAGCGGCAGGGACCAGCGACCGGGCGGCAGCGGCCCGTCGTCCGGCACGCGGGCGCTCCGCCTGCACCTCGTCATGATCGCGCCCGGCACCCGTGGCCTCCCGCACTTCCACCACGGCCGCGAGTTGTCGGCCTACCTGGTGAGCGGCGAGGCCGAGGTGTGGCACGGCGACGGCCTCGCCCGGCGGGCGCTGCTGCGGGCGGGCGACTTCATCTACGTGCCGCCCGGCGCACCGCACCTGGCGGTGAACCGGGGCGACGTGACCTCGATCGCGATGGTGACCGGGCCCGGCGGCCAGCAGCCCGGCGACGCGGGCCAGGGGCACCCGGACGGCGACGTCACCATCGAGCTGCCCCGGCACCTCGCGAGACTGCGCGACGTCCCGGTCGGCGGCGCCGCATGAGCTTTCCCCTCCCCCGCGTGTGCCTCCCGCGGGGGCACGGCGAATCCGGCAGCACCGTGGCGGCATCCTCCTCCGCCCCGGGGCACCAGGGGCTTCTCTCCCCCCGACAGCCAGGTTCACCGTGAGCGGGGCGGGTCTTCGCCGGTGTAGCGGCGAAGGCCCGCCCCCCTCGAACGCCACCCGGTAGCGGCTCGCCGGCCCGCTGCTAGCCGAGTCCGCGGACGTAGGCGACCAGGGCGGTGGCCAGGGCCTGGGCCGCGTGCGGCAGGGCCATGCCCCGCCGCTGGGCCAGCAGGATGGTCCGGCTGAGCCCCGGCGGGGCGAGCGGGGTGACCCGGAACCGCTCCCCGGCTACGGTGCGCGGCACCACGGCCAGGCCCAGGCCGGCCCGGACGAACTCGAGCACCGCGTCCATCTCGCCCCCCTCGATGGCGAAGGTCGGCCAGAACCCCTCCTCCCGGCAGGCCGCCTCGGTGGTCTCCCGCAGGTCGTAGCCGGGGCGGAACATCACCAGGGGCTTGCCCGCCAGGTCCCGGATGGTCATCCGGTCCTGGCGGCCAGCCGGGCTCGGCGCGTCGAGCGAGGAGATGATCACCAGCTCCTCGGCGAACAGCGGTACCGTCGCCACCTGCGGGTCCTCGCCCAGCCGGGCGTTGACCACCAGGGCCAGGTCCAGCCCGCCCTCGGTCAGCTCCTGCTGCAGGCCCCGGGATCCGCTCTCGCGGACGATCAGCTCGATCCCCGGGTGCTGCTGCCGGAACCCGGCCAGCACCGTGGGCAGCAGCGCGGTGCAGAGGCTCGGCGTCGCCCCCAGCCGGACCCGGCCCCGGCCCAGGCTGAGTACTTCCCGGACCGAGAGCCGGGCGGCGTCGGCGTCGGCCAGCATCCGCCGGGCCACCGGCAGCAGTGCCTGGCCGGCGTCGGTCAGCGAGACGTTGCCCCTGGTCCGGTGGAACAGCGGCGCCCCCAGCTCCCGCTCCAGCGCCCGGACCTGCTGGGAGAGGGAAGGCTGGGCCACCCTGAGCTGCTCGGCGGCCCGGGTGAAGTGGCGGGTCTCGGCGACGGCCACGAAGTAGGCGAGCTGCTGCAGCTGCACCCTGGCCAGCCTAGCTGATCATAGGGATCGTCTATGGTCATGAGAGTTATCATGTATTTCACATCTGATGGGCCGGGGTCTAGGTTCGTCCTCGTGGCAACCGAGGCAAGCACTACCCGGGAGCGCTCCGAGGCGCGGCTGCTGGTCCCCTCTCTGATGTTCATCGCGCTGGTCGTGGCGGCGGTCGCCAGCCTCGGGACACCGCTCATCACCAGCGTGGCGACGACGTTCCGGGTCTCCCTCGACAGCGCGCAGTGGACGCTGACGATCGCGCTGCTGAGCGGCGCGGTAGCCACGCCGGTCCTCGGCCGGCTGGGGGCCGGGCCGCATCGGCGCGGCACCATCGTCGCCACGCTGGCGGTCGTCGTCGCGGGCAGCGCGCTCACCGTGCTGCCGCTGCCGTTCGCCTGGCTGCTGGCCGGCCGGGCCGCCCAGGGGGTCGGGCTCGGCCTGACGGCGCTGATGATGGGCGTGGCCCGCGACCACCTGCCCGAGGAGCGCAGCGCGGCCATCATCGCCCTGATCTCGGTGACCTCCATCATCGGGGTCGGCGTGGGCTACCCCCTGGCCGCGCTGCTGGCCGAGCTCGGCGGGGTGCGCGCCGCCTACGGCCTCGGTTTGCTGGTCACCGCGGTCGCCTTGCTGACCGCCTGGCGCTCGGTGCCCAGAGCCCCGGCGGGCCGCTCCGCCCGGGTGGACCTGACCGGCGCCCTCCTCCTGGCGGGCGGGCTGGTCCTGGTCCTGTTCCTGGCCGGCCAGACCAGCCTGTGGAGCCGTCACCGGGCGGTGGCGGTGGTCCTCGCCGTCGCCGCCGTGCTCTTGCTCTGCCTCTGGACCGCCTCCGAACTGCGCAGTAAGACGCCCCTGATCGATGTCCGGGCGGTACGGCACCCGGCCGCGGCCGGGGCGAATGTCGCCATGTTCACCGGCGGGATCGGCATGTACCTGCTGCTCACGCTCGTCACCCGGTACGCGCAGACGCCGGGCAGCGCCGGCTACGGCTTCGGGCTGACCACCTTCGTGGCCGGGCTGGTGCTGGTCCCGTTCTCGGTGCTCGGGTTCATCGCCGGCCGGCTCACGCCCCGGGTACGCGAGCGGGTCGAGGCCCCCTTGCTCCTGGCCGGCAGCGCCGCCGTCGTCGGTGGCGGGTTCGTCCTGTTCGCCCTGGCCCGGTCGAACCTGGCCGAGCTGTTCCTGGCGATGGGCGTGCTCGGCTTCGGTGTCGGCAGCTTCTCGGCCGCGATGCCCAGCGTCATCCTCGCCGTCACCCCCAAGAGCGAGACCTCCAGCGCCATGAGCTTCAACTACGTCGTGCGCAGCGTCGGGTTCTCGCTCGGCAGCGCCGTCGGCGGCCTGGTCCTCGCGGCCGGCACCGAGGCCGGCCACGTCTTCCCGAACGACAGCGCCTACACCACGGCGGCGCTGGCCGGCCTCGCGGCGATGGCGATCACGACGGTGACCAGCCTGGTGCTGGCCCGCCGGCGCTCACCGCGGGCCGGTTACTCGAAGGCCTCCGGCGGGGGGCAGGCGCAGACCAGGTTACGGTCGCCGTAGGCCTGGTCGATGCGGCGGACCGGGGGCCAGTACTTGGCCCGGCCGCTGGCCAGGCCGCGGGGGCCGAAGCCGCCGGGGTAGCCGCCCTCCTCGCGGCGGTAGGGGTGGGTCCACTCGTCCGCCATCAGCATGTCGGCGGTGTGCGGTGCGTTCTTGAGCGGGTTGTCGGCCGCGTCCCACTCACCGGAGCCCACCTTGTCCACCTCGGCCCGGATCGCGATCATGGTGTCGCAGAACGCGTCGAGCTCGGCCAGCGACTCGCTCTCGGTCGGCTCGATCATGAGCGTGCCCGCGACCGGGAAGGACATGGTGGGCGCGTGGAAGCCGTAGTCGATGAGGCGCTTGGCGACGTCTTCCACGGTGATCCCGCCGGGCAGGCGGCGCAGGTCGATGATGCACTCGTGGGCGACCAGGCCGTCCCGGCCGGCGTAGACGACCGGGAAGTACGGGGCCAGCCGGCGGGCGATGTAGTTCGCCGACAGCACCGCCACCTGGGTGGCCTGGCGCAGCCCGGGGGCGCCCATCATCGCGATGTACGCCCAGGAGATCGGCAGCACCCCGGCCGAGCCGTAGCGGGCCGACGCCACCGGCCCGCCGGCCGGCTCGCCGTCCGGCTGGTTGACCCGGGCGGGCAGGAACGGCGCCAGGTGCGCCCGGGCGGCGACCGGGCCGACGCCGGGGCCGCCGCCGCCGTGCGGGATGCAGAACGTCTTGTGCAGGTTCAGGTGGGACACGTCGCCGCCCAGCAGGGCGGGCGACGCCACCCCGGCCAGGGCGTTAAGGTTGGCGCCGTCGATGTAGACCTGGCCGCCCGCCGCGTGCACCAGGTCGGCGACCTCGGTGATGGTCTCCTCGTAGACGCCGTTGGTGGACGGGTAGGTCACCATGATCGCCGCCACCCGGTCGGCGTGCTCGGCCAGCTTGGCGCGCAGGTCGGCCAGGTCGATCGCGCCGTCCTCGGCGCACTTGACCACCACCACCCGCAGCCCGGCGAGGACGGCCGAGGCCGCGTTGGTGCCGTGCGCGGAGGCGGGGATCAGGCAGATGTCCCGGCCAGCCCCGTTGTTTTCGCCAGCCCCATTGTTTTCGCCAGTGGAGCCCTGGGCGAGGTGGTAGTCGCGGATCGCGAGCAGCCCCGCCAGCTCGCCCGAGGAGCCGGCGTTGGGCTGCAGCGAGCAGGCGTCGTAGCCGGTCACCGCGCACAGCCAGCGCTCCAGGTCACCGAGCAGCTCGGTGTAGCCGGCCGTGTCGGCGGCGGGTGCGAGGGGGTGCAGCCCGGCGAAGGCGGGCCAGGTGACCGCCTCCATCTCGGTGGTCGCGTTCAGCTTCATGGTGCAGGAGCCGAGCGGGATCATCGACCGGTCGAGCGCTATGTCCAGGTCGGACAGGCGGCGCAGGTAGCGCAGCATCGCCGTCTCGCTGCGGTGGGCGCTGAAGACCGGGTGGGTGAGGAACTTGGAGGTGCGCGCCAGGCCCGCGGGCAGCGTGTCGTCGCCCGGCTCGGACAGCCGCACGTCGGCCGCGTCCAGGCCGGTGCCCACCATCGACGCGCCGACCAGCGCCGCCACCACGTCGCGCAGGTGCCCCGGCTGGGTCGTCTCGTCGCAGGCGACCTGGACGATGCCGTCGCCCGCGTCGTAGAGGTTGTAGCCCGCCTCGCGGGCGCGGGCCACCGCGGCCCGGGCCTCGCTGGCTCCCGGCAACTGCACGCCGACGGTGTCGAAGATGGTGCTGGCGGACACGGGACTGGCGGTGGTCGTCATCCCGTAGTCGCGCAAGGTGGCGGCCAGGGTCAGCGCGTGCCCGCGGACCCGCCGGGCGATGGCGGTCAGCCCGTCCGGCCCGTGGTAGCAGGCGTACATCGCGGCCACCACCGCCAGCAGCACCTGCGCGGTGCAGATGTTGCTGGTCGCCTTCTCCCGGCGGATGTGCTGCTCGCGGGCCTGCAGGGCGAGGCGGTGGGCGGGCCGGCCGGCCGCGTCGACCGACACCCCGACCAGCCGCCCCGGCAGCTGCCTGCGCAGGTCGGCCCGGACCGCCAGGTAGGCGGCGTGCGGGCCGCCGTAGAACATCGGCACGCCGAAGCGCTGGGTGGAGCCGAGCGCGATGTCGGCGCCGAACTCGCCCGGCGGCCTCAGCAGGGTCAGGGCCAGGATGTCGGCCGCCACCGCCACCTGGGCGCCCGCCGCGTGCGCCGCCTCGGTCACCGCGGCCAGGTCGCGGACCTCGCCGCTGGCCCCCGGGTACTGCAGCAGCACCCCGAACGCGCCCGCGAAGTCGGTGGCGGCGGTGACCGGCGCCACCCGCAGCTCGATGCCGAGCGGCTCGGCCCGGGTACGCAGCACGTCCAGGGTCTGCGGGAGGCAGTCGGCGTCGGCCAGGAAGACGTTACGGCCGCCGCTGCCGGCCACCCGGCGGGCGAGGGTCATCGCCTCGGCGGCGGCCGACCCCTCGTCAAGCAGCGACGCGTTGGCCACGTCGAGGCCGGTCAGGTCGCAGGTCATGGTCTGGAAGTTGAGCAGCGCCTCGAGGCGGCCCTGGGAGATCTCCGGCTGGTACGGGGTGTACGCGGTGTACCAGGCGGGGCTTTCGAGCACGTTGCGGCGGATGACGGCGGGGGTGAGCGTGTCGTAGTAGCCGAGCCCGATCATGGACACGGTCACCTTGTTCCGGCTGGCGATGCGGCGCAGCCCGGCCAGCGCCTCCTGCTCGGTCCGCGGGGCGGGCAGGCCGCTGAGCGTGGCGGGCGGCGCCGCGTAGGCGGGCAGCGCGGCCGTCAGCAGGTCGTCAAGCGACCCGTAGCCGAGGGTGGCGAGCATGGCCCGCTGGTCTTCCGCCGAGGGGCCGATGTGCCTGATCGCGAACGCGGTCCCCCCGTCCACCGGGGCGGGAACATCACTACTGAAAGCGGGCACGTTACCCGACACGGAGCCTCCCGATCGTGGCTCCCCGCCTGTCACCGGTGCCGGCTCCAAGTGCGCCTGACCGGCGGGTCCTTTTGCCTGAGAGGTTCCGGGGAATGTTGCCCCTTCGGCGCCTCGCGTCGGCGCGAGGTCTCTCCCAGCCGGGTCATTGGCTACCGCCAGTGTAGCGACAATGAGGCGCCGGCCACTAAACGGGCACCGGGAATTTGTGGTCCGGCCGCAGGCGGAAACCTCAGCCGGTCTTGCGGGCCGCCCGGCGGCTGGCCAGCTCGTCGGCGCCGTCGACGATCAGGCCGTCCTCGGCCCGGACGGCGGGCATCTCCGCCAGCTCGCCCGCCACCTCCTGCCAGACCCGGCCAAGCGCGATGCCGAACACGCCCTGGCCGCCGGCCAGCAGGTCGACCACCTCGTCGGCGGAGGTGCACTCGTACACGCTCACCCCGTCGCTCATCAGGGTGACCTGAGCCAGGTCCTCGGTCCCGTGGTCGCGCAGGTGCTGCACCGCGGCCCGGATCTGCTGCAGCGAGATCCCGGTGTCGAGCAGCCGCTTGACCACCTTGAGCACCAGGATGTCGCGGAACCCGTAAAGGCGCTGCGAGCCCGACCCGTGGGCGGCGCGGACGCTCGGCTCCACCAGGCCGGTGCGGGCCCAGTAATCAAGCTGCCGGTAGGTGATGCCGGCAGCGGCGCATGCGGTGGGGCCCCGGTAACCGATCTCGGGATCGCCATCGAAGAGCGCGCCCTGGATACCTCCGGACCCACCCTCTGTTACCGACACGGCCACCTCCTGGGACTTCCCCTACGGCATTCGCACCGTAAGCCTGCCAGCCACCCTCGGTCAACGATCCCGCCCGGCGCGTCGCGACATTGACCGGCAAAACGGCTAAGTCTGGAACGCCGGGAAGTGTCATGCCGTGGCGGGGAGCGGCGTAGCAAGCACCCGTTCGGAATTCCTGTCCTGAAATCCGCCGGCCTGGCGCGGCGGCGCGAAAACCCGCGGCCGCGGGCTCCGCGCGGGCAGCGCTGACGATCGGGAACGGTGACGCGGCGAGCAGGGGACGGCACTCAGGCCGACTTGCCGAAGTCCTCGGGCGAGATCTGGTCGAGGAACTCGCGGAACTTCTCGACCTCGTCCTCCTGCTCGTCGGGGATGGCGACGCCGGCCTCGTCGAGGATCTCGTCGGTGGCGAAGATGGCCGCCCCGGTGCGCAGCGCCAGCGCGATCGAGTCCGACGGCCGTGCGCTGACCTCGGCCCCGTTGGAGAACACCAGGTCGGCGTAGAAGATCCCGTCCCGCAGGGCGGTGATGTTGACCGTGCGAAGCTGCACGTTCAGCACCTCGAGCACGTCCTTGAACAGGTCGTGAGTGAGTGGCCGCAGCGACACCATGCCCTGCTGGGCGAAGGCGATCGCCGTTGCCTCGACCGCCCCGATCCAGATAGGCAGGTACCGGTCGCCTTGCTCTTCTTTCAGCAAGACGATCGGGCTGTTGGACGGCATCTCGACACGGACGCCGACGACCTCCATCCGCCGCACTGGAGCTCCGTCCTCGCAGGTGCCTGGCGGCATCCGGGATCCCGAAGAGGCCCCGGACGGCCAAGCGAACTGAACCACTCTAACTGCCAAACTACACCGCTATCGCCCCGAAGCCGAGCGCAGCCCCTGAGCTTGTTGGGTCTCAGCGGGAGATGTACCCGGGCGCGGCGGCCGCGAAGCCGAACCCGCCTCGGCTGGTCCGCGGTCGGCCAGCCCCGCCTCCGCCAGCCCGTCCCCGACCAGGGTGGCGTGCAGCCCGGCCAGGTGCGCGGCGATGTCGCGGGCGGCCAGCAGGGACGGCTCGCGGCTGCCCTTCTGCCTGGCCAGCGGCGCCACCGCCTGCTCGACCAGCGCCGCCTCGCGCTCGGCGGCCGCCTTGACCGCCCGCAGGTGGCGGGGCTGGATCCCGTACCCGGCGAGCTGGACGGCCGACCGCAGCACCGACAGCGCCTGGGCGCCGTAGGAGCGGCCGCGCCGGATCAGCCCGTAGTCCTCAAGCTCGGCTAGCTGCTCCTCGACCGCGCCCGCCGCCGTCAGCAGCTCGCTCCTGGTCATCGCGACCGCCGGGACGGCGCTGGCGGCGCCGTCGGGACCGCCCCCGCCGCCGTCCAGCGCGTCGAGCCGCTCCTTGATCACCCGCAGCGGCAGGTACTCGTCCCGCTGCGCGGTCAGGATGAAGCGCAGCCGGCTGATGTCGGCGGCGGTGAACCGCCGGTAACCGGACGACGAGCGCAGCGGCTGGATCAGCCCCTCCGCCTCCAGGAAGCGGATCTTCGACGGGCTGATGTCAGGGAACTCGGGGCTGAGCTCGTCGAGCACCTGGCCGATGGCCACGCTTCCCCTGGTGCTGGCACTGCCCCTGGCGGGGGTACCGCTCGCGAGCGCCTGCTGGTGCTCACGCGTCATACGTAGTCCTGTGCTCCAAGACCGTGGCGCCGGCCGACCTCAGGACTGCGGGCCATGAACATCAGCCGGAACTTGCCAATCTGTACCTCGTCGCCCCCGAACAACTCGGCCTCCTCGATCCGCTCGCGGTTCACGTAGGTGCCGTTCAGGCTACCAACGTCACGGACCGTGAAGCGGTCGCCATGCCGGTAGAACTCGGCGTGCCGCCGGGATACCGTCACGTCGTCAAGGAAGATGTCGCTGTCCGGGTGCCGCCCGGCCGAGGTGAAGTCGCTGTCGAGCAGGAACCGGCTGCCCGCGTTGGGGCCGCGCAGCACCACCAGCAGCCCGGTGCCGGGCGGGAGGGTGTCGGCGGCCTCGTAGTCCGGCGACGACTCGTCGCTGTACTCCGCGTCCCCGGCCGGCTCCCCCGAGCCCGAGTCGATGATCGAGGTGGTCTCGCCGGTCATGCTCGGCCGCTCCCCGGGGGCGCCCGGGATCGCGCCGAAGCTGCCGGTGTTACCCGCCCGCATCAGCGGCGCACCGCAGTTGGAGCAGTACCTGGCCCGCTCCGGGTTGGGCCGACCGCACCGCGCACAGTACATTCCAGCCATGGCCTCGCCCGGCCTCCCCTCGTTGAATGCCCGGTCCTCACCGATGGCCCGGCCGTCGTCGAGAGCCCGGTCACCAGGGAAAACTGACTCTGCGTGACGTTCTGGGCTCTCTCGCTGAATCGCAGGTGCGCGCAGCATCGCGTCAGGCGACGGTGCCAACGGTACCCGGGCTGAGGGCTCCGGGTCTACGCGCCACGCAAACAGGCGGCGCAGACCCCCCTTAGTCACCCCATCGGTAACCTGACGCCCCGCCGCCCGCTGACGTCTCAGCCACACAGCCGCTTCACCTCCGGGTCGCGCCTACGGCGCTGTTTCGCGATTGCGGCGGGCCGCACCGCGCACCGCGAATGGTACGTCTGTGTAGTTAACACAGAATACCGGAATACCGTTCCCTAAGGGCACCGTCCCAGTGACAGACCAGCACAAACGGGCTACTGGTCGGCTTGCTCCACCACCGCCGCCCACTCGTCGAGCAGTAGCTGGGCCGAGTCGGCGTCTCCGCCTTCGGCCCACAGGTGGGTGACCGCGTCGGCCGGGTCGGGCAGCACCAGCACCCAGCCGCGGTCGGCGTCGACGATCCGCACGCCGTCGGTGGTGTCGACCGGGCGGGTGCCCGCCGCCTCCATCACGATCCGCATCACCGAGCCCTTGGCCGCCCACGGGGTCGGCACCGAGCGCCGCAGCAGGTGCGCCTGCGGGATGCGGGCGTCGATCTGGCTGAGCGTCAGCCGGGTGCGGGCGACCAGCCCGAGCAGCCGGACGAAGCCGGCGATCCCGTCGACGGTCCGGCCGAACTCGGGGACCACGAAGCCGCCGCGGCCGTCGGCCGCGAAGATCACGTCGTCGGCGGCCGCGGCCGTGGTCAGCGCGTCTCGTGAGGTCGGCGTCCAGGTCACCTGGACGCCGTGGAACCGGCAGACCTGCTCGGCTACCCGGGTGGTGGTCACCGGCAGGGCGACCCGGCCGTGCCTGATCTCCGCCGCCACCAGGTCGAGCACCACCAGCAGCGCCCGCTCGTCGCTGACCAGCGCGCCCTTCTCGTCGACGAGGTGGATCCGCTCGCCCACCGGGTCGAACCTGACCCCGAAGGCCGCCTTGGAGGAGGAGACCACCTCGGCCAGCCGCTGCATCCCGGCCCGGTCCTGCGCGACCGTCTGGGTGGGGGTGACCTCGTCCAGCCGGTTGTTGAGGGTGTGCACGTCCACCCCGATGCTGCCGAGCAGCGTGGGCAGCACCAGCGAGACGGTGCCGCCGGCGGTGTCGGCCACCACCTTCAGCCCCGCCGTGGGCACCCCGTCCAGGTTCACGCAGCGCAGCAGCTCGTGGGTGTACAGCTCGACCACCCGGGGCGGGTAGGACAGCTCGGCGATCTCGCCCGGGAACGCGCGGCGGAACTCCTGCCGGGAGAACACCCGCTCCAGCTTCCGCTGCGCGTTCTGCGACAGCTCGGCCCCGCGCTCGTCGAGGAAGATGATGTCGACCGACTGGGTGTCGCCCGGGGTGGTACGCAGCACCACTCCCCCGCTGTACCGGCGCCGGGCGGTCTCGAACCGGGCCACCGGCAGCGCCTGCGCCTCCAGGTCCATCACGTTGATGGCGGAGGCGTTCAGCGCGCTCTGCACCGCGCGCTTCAGGGTGCGCGCCGCCCGGGACACGTCCCGGCTGGTGGTGACCGTCGAGCCCTTCTGCAGGGTGGTGGCGTAGGCGGAGGCGAGCCGGACGGCCAGCTCCGGGGTGACCTCGACGTTGATGAGGCCGGACACGCCGCGCTCGCCGAACAGCGTCCGCTGGCCGCGCGACTCCCAGATGACCGAGTTGTTGACCACCGCGCCGGCCTCGATGGTCTTGAACGGGTAGACCTTGACCCCGGCCGACACGTAAGCCTCGGGCTCGATCACGCACTCGTCGCCGATGACCGCGGTCTCCTCGATCCGCGCCCGCCGCATGACGTCGGTGTTCTTGCCGACCACGCAGCCGCGCAGGGTGGCGCCCTGGCCGACGAAGACCCGGTTGTGCACCACCGCCCGGTGGATGAAGGCGCCCTCCTTGACCACCACGTTGGCGCCGATCACGCTGTACTCGCGGACGTTGGCGCCCGCCTCGATCTTGGCGTACTCGCCGATGGCGACCGGCCCGGTGAGCAGCGCGTCCGGGTCGACCTCGGCTCCCTCGGCCACCCAGACCCCCGGGGACAGCTCGAACCCGGCGATGTCCACCTCGACCTTGCGGTTGAGCACGTCGGCCTGGGCCTTGAGGTAGGACTCGTGGGTGCCGACGTCCTCCCAGTAGCGGTCGGACACGTAGCCGTAGATCGGGGCGCCGCGCTGCAGCAGCTTGGGGAACACGTCGTGCGACCAGTCGACCGACTCCTTGGCCGACACCTCTGCCAGGACCTCGGGCTCCATGATGTACACGCCGGTGTTCACCGTGTCGGAGAACACCTGGCCCCAGGTCGGCTTCTCCAGGAAGCGCTGGATGCGGCCGTCCTCGTCGGCGATGACGATGCCGAACTCAAGCGGGTCGGGCACCCGGGTCAGCCCGACGGTGACCAGCGCGCCGTTGTCGCGGTGGAAGCGGACCATCTCGCTCAGGTCCATGTCGGTCAGCGCGTCGCCGGAGATCACCAGGAAGGTGTCGTCCTTGAGCTCGTCCTCGGCGTTCTTGACCGAGCCGGCCGTGCCGAGCGGGGTCTCCTCGGTGGCGTACTGCAGCATCATGCCGACGTCGTCGCCGTCGCCGAAGTAGTTCCGCACCATCGCCGCCAGGAACTGCACGGTGACCACGGTCTCGTCGAAGCCGTGCCGCTTGAGCAGCCGCAGGACGTGCTCCATGATCGGCCGGTTCACCACCGGCAGCAGCGGCTTGGGCTGGTTGGCGGTCATCGGGCGGAGTCGGGTTCCCTCGCCACCTGCCATCACGACGGCCTTCACGACGCCTGCGCTCCTTTCACCAGTTCTCTGATTTGGATCAGGTAGAGCAGTGCTGCCCACCAGTAGAGCGCGACGCCCCAGACGGCGAAGGCCCAGCCGATAATTCGCACTACCTCGGACACCATCCCGCCGTGGGCGCCGAGGAATAGCAGGGGAAAGGCATACATGAGGCACAACGTGGCGGCCTTGCCGACGAAGCTGACCTGAAGCGCGTCATAATCGGTGCGGCGGCGCAGCACGCCGAACAGGGCCAGCGTCACGCACACCTCGCGCACCAGGATCAGCCCGAACAGCCACCAGGGGATGATGTCGCGGATCGCGAGGGCGACGATCGTGGCCGCGATATAGAGCCGGTCGGCCAGCGGGTCGAGGAGCTGGCCGAGCCTGCTGGTCTGGTTGAACATCCGGGCCAGCTTGCCGTCCAGCCAGTCGCTGATCCCGGCCAGGCCGAGCAGGGCAGCCGCGAAGATGTCGGCGGTGGCCGTCCGCGGCCCGATGACCAGCCACAGGAAGACGGGAACACCCGCTAGCCGAGCGGCGCTGAGCACGTTCGGCCAGGTAAATATCCTGTCTCCCACGGTGCGATCGTAATGGAACCGTGTCCGAGCGCTGACCCCGGGTATCCCCTCTAGCGGCACTTCGTGCCAAAAATCGGCGGCACGGCGGGCGGCGGCGCGATTCCCTCACCAGATGATTTCTGTGCGCTTCCTGCGGAAATTGCGGAGACGAGGCGCGCGGCCGATGCCGGGCAGCGAAAATGTAACCATCGGTGACTTTATAAAACTTCAAGTGACCGGCCGACAATGCCCGCCTAAGGCGATGTCGTGGCAGCCGGTTCCGCGGAAGGCGGTTCCGGCCGCCGCGCGGTCAACCCGTTAGTATTCGCCGATCATGCCCTCGAGAGCGGAGCAGGTTCGATGACCGCAGCACGTGACCTCGCCGACCGGTTCCACCAGCGGTGGCTGTACGCCAACCCGTTCGCCGCGACCATGTACGGCATCCCCGGCTACGACGCCCTGCTGCCCGACGACAGCGAGGCCGGCCAGCAGGCCTGGCGGGCCGAGGCGGCGCGCTTCGCCGACGAGGCCGCCCAGCTCCGGCAGGCGCAGCTCACCACCGCCGACGCGGTCACGCTGGACTGCACCGCGGAGGCGGCGACCCAGGAAGTGGCGGGGGTCGACCTGGCGGCCGACGAGTACACCGTCACCGCCATGCAGTACTCCGGTCCCGCGATGTTCCTGGCCGTGGCGGCGCGGACGGTACTGACCGACGAGCAGGCGGCCGAGGACTACCTGACCCGGGTGCGGGGCGCCGGCGACTGGCTGGACCAGGTCGGCGAGCGGCTGCGGGCCGGCGCCGGCCGTGGCCGGCTGCCGGTCGCGCCGCTGGCGGACAAGGCGGTGAGCTGGGTGGAGACAGTGCTCGCGGCCCCGGACAACAGCCCGGTGCTGGCCCCGGAGCCGCCGCCGGGCTGGGACCGCGCCGACGCCTGGCAGGCCGAGCGCCGCGCGGCCGTCCGCGAGGTGATCCAGCCGGCCCTCGGCCGCTGGGCCGACACCGTGCGCGAGCTGCTGCCGCGGGCCCGCCCGGCCGAGCAGGCCGGCCTGCACTGGCTGCCCGGCGGCGACGCCGACTACGCCCGGGCGATCAGGCTCTACACCACCCTGCCGCTGACCGCGCAGGAGCTGCACCAGACCGGGCTTGACCACGTAGCCGCGCTCGAGGCGCGGGCGGTCGAGCTCGGCCAGCGCCTCGGCCTGGGCGACGGCGGCCCGTCGGCACGGGAAGAAGTGATGGCGGCGATCCGGGACTCGGCCGGGAAGCTGGCGCCTGCCGACGCGATCAGCCGCGCGGTCGCCGCCGTGCGCCGGGCCGAGGAGCGAGCGGCGGAGTTCTTCCCCGCTCCGCTGCCGCCGCCCTGCGCGGTGACGCCGATGCCTGAGGTGGTGGCCCTGGCCGGGGCGGCGCCGCACTACACCCCGCCGCGGCTGGACGGCGGGCGGCCGGGCACCTTCTGGTTCAACACCCTGCTGCCGACCGCGGGCACCGGCTGGGACATCGACGTGGTGGCCTTCCACGAGGCGGTACCAGGGCACCACCTGCAACTGTCCCGGCTGCAGCTGCTCGGCGACCTGCCCGCGCTGCAGCGGCAGCGCAGCCTGCCGGTGTTCTCCGAGGGCTGGGGCCTGTACGCGGAGCAGCTGGCGGAGGAGACCGGGCTGTACCCCGATGACCGCGGCCGGCTCGGCGCGGTCAGCGCCGCCCTGATGCGCGCGGTGCGGCTGGTGGTGGACACCGGGCTGCACGCCTTCGGGTGGAGCCGCGAGCGGGCGGTGGCGTACGCGGTCGACCACGTCCCGATGCCGCCGGAGTTCATGGCGGCCGAGGTCGACCGGTACATCGTGATGCCCGGGCAGGCGCTGGCCTACCTCACCGGCAAGCTGGAGATCGAGCGGCTGCGCGACGACGCGCGGCGCCGCCTCGGGCCCGCCTTCTCACTGGCCGGGTTCCACGCCGCGGTGCTCGACCACGGCTCGCTGCCGATGCCGACCCTGGCCCGCGGCATCGCCGCCTGGCTGGACGAGCAGGCGCCGGCCGGCCGCTAAGTTCGGGGCCGGCCGATTAGTTTCCGCCCGGGTCGACGTTTCAATTGGTGTCAGCGACTCAACCGCTGTCAGCGACCGGAGCACCAGGAAGGACTAACACCATGACGGCGATCACCCAGTGCCTGTGGTTCGACGGCAACGGCCTGGAGGCGGCCGAGCACTATGTCTCCGTCGTGCCCAACTCGAAGGTCACCGGGGTTACCCGTTACGGGCCGGACCAGCCGGGCACCGACGGCGCGGTGCTGACCGTGACCTTCGAGCTGGACGGGGTACCGTACGTCGCGCTCAACGGCGGGCCGCAGTACAAGTTCACCGAGGCCTTCTCCATCCAGGTGTCCGCGGCCGACCAGGAGGAGGTTGACCGCTACACCGAGCAGCTCACCGACGGCGGCGGCGAGACCGGCCCGTGCGGCTGGGTGAAGGACCGCTTCGGGCTGTCCTGGCAGGTGGTCCCGGCCGAGCTGCCCCGGCTGCTTGGCGACCCTGACCCGGTGCGGGCCAACGCCGCCATGCAGGCGATGCTCAGCATGACCAAGATCGACATCCAGGCGGTGCGGGACGCCGCCGACTCGGCCGCGGCGCACGCCTGAGCCGGTCGTGCCCGGCCTAGATATCCTCGACGAGGCCCGGTTCGGTGAGCTCAGCCAGCGCCACCGCCGCGAGCTCCAGGTGCACAGCTACCGCATGCTCGGCAACCTGGAGCAGGCGGAGGACGCCGTGCAGGAGGCGCTGCTGCGCGCCTGGAAGGGCCGGGCCTCGTTTAATGGCGGCCCCGGTGACTGGGGGCCCGGCGCCCGGGCCTGGCTGTACCGGATCGTGACCACCACCTGCCTCGACATCCTGCGGGCAGCCAAGCGGCAGGGACGGAGCCCGGGGCCGGCGGCGGAGGTGCCGTGGCTGCAGCCCTACCCGGACGCGCTGCTTGACGAGGCCGAGGCCGCCAGCTCGGAGTGGGCCGGGCCGGAGGGGGCGGCGATCCGCCGGGAGACGGTGGAGCTGGCCTACCTGGCGGTGATCCAGTTGCTGCCCGCCCGGCAGCGGGCGGTGCTGCTGCTGCGCGACGTGCAGGGCTACTCGGCGGCCGAGACGGCCGAGATCCTCGAGCTGTCGGTACCCGCGGCGAACAGCGCGCTGCAGCGGGCCCGGGCCACCATCGCCGACCGGGTAGCCGCTCGCGACGCCGACTGGTCGCCGGGCGGGATCACCGAGGCCGACCGGAACCTGCTGGCCACGTTCATCGAGGCGCACGAGCGGCAGGACCCAGTCGCGGCCCTGGCCGCGATCCGGGCCGACATCCGGGTCTCGATGCCGCCCAACCCGGGGGTGTTCACCGGCCGCGAGGCGATCGCCGGGCTGATGGCCCAGGCGTACGACCGCACCGTGTTCGGCGACTGGAAGCTGCTGCCGACCGCGGCCAACCGGATGCCGGCCGCGGCGTCGTACCTGCGGCGGTCCGGCGGCGACCGCTTCGTCCCGTTCAAGCTGGACGTGCTGCGGACCGGGGACGGCCTGATCGCCGAGATCACCACCTTCGACGCGTCGCTGTTCGACCGCTTCGGCCTGCCCCCGTCGCTGCCCGCCTCGCCAGCGCCGGCCCCCGGGCCAGGCGCCGCCAGCTCCCGGGTTGTCGCCGGCCCCCGGGTTGTCGCCGACGGCGCTTGTTGCTGTTATCCGCAGCCGATCGCTAACGTGGATATTCCCGCACACCCGGGTGTGCGGGAATATCCACGTTAGATTTCCCGGCCGGCCATGGCGCTGGCCACCGCGCGGAAGAGGACATGCTTGTTGCTGTTATCCGATGGCGGCACCCGGTGCGCCGCGTCCTGGCGGCGTGCACCGTTCCAGTCGCTGCTCGCAGGGCCAGCGCTACGAGACTCGTGGGGCTGGTGCCACAGGATTTTCGGATGGCGGCCAGTGCGCCGCGGGCAACGGTAACGGATTGGTCGCGATCCGTGGGCGATATGTGACATTAAGTCCGCCCGCCGTTACCGTCGTGTCCGTGGAGCGAGAGGTCAGAGGGGACCTCGGGGGACGCCTGGACACCAGCACTCCGAACGTCGCACGGATGAATCATCATTTCCTGGGCGGCCGGGAGACCTTCCAGGCCGACCGGGAGGCGGCCGAGCAGGTGCTGGCCGCGCTGCCGGGAATGCGGGCGGCCGCGCTGGCGGGCCGGGACTTCATCGGCCGGGCGGTGCGCTACCTGGCGGGCGAGGCAGGGGTCGACCAGTTCCTCGACCTGGGCACCGGGCTGCCAGCCGCGCCCGCGGTGCACGAGATCGCCCAGGGGGTCAACCCGGGCGCGCGGGTGGCCTACGTGGACTTCGACCCGGTGGTGGTCTCCCACGGCAACGCGATGCTGGCCCGGCCGGGGGTGGCGGTCGTGGTCCGGGGCGACCTGCGCCGGCCCGCCGAGCTGCTGACGCGGCCGGAGATCGGCGCGCACCTCGACTTCAGCCGGCCGGCGGCGGTGCTGCTGGTCTCGGTGCTCGCGTTCGTCGCCGACGCCGACGACCCGTACGCGATCGTGGCGGCGCTGCGGCGGGCGCTCGCCCCCGGCAGCTTCCTGGTGATCAGCCACGTCGGCGCGGACCTGCTGCCCGACCCAGGGGCGGCCCGGCGCCTGGTGGCCGCCTACGAGAAGGCGAACGCGCCCGTCGCGCCGCGGACCCGGGCCCAGGTGCTGCGCTTCTTCGACGGGTTCGAGCTGGTCGAGCCGGGCCTGGTACCGAAGCCGCGGTGGCGGCCCGACCCGGGCGGTCCAGGTGCAGGCAGCGACGCCGACACGGCCGACATCGACTGGTGCGGGGTTGGCCGGCTGACGCCGGGATAACCGCCGGCGGCGTCCGCCGGCCGGCTCGGCCAGCGTCTTGGCGATGGCCGCCAGCGCGGCCGCCTTCCAGGCGGGGGCGGTGATGGAGGCGGCCACCCGCTCGGCCTGAGCGGGATCGACGGCCGCCATCTCGACGGCCATGGCCGATCACGCGACCGGACCGCGGCGCGCCGACCACCGCGGGCGGGCTAATCCGGACGGCAGGCGAAAAACAAACAAAAAAACAACCCTGATACGATCGCGGCGGCCGCGTTCTGGAGTGACCCGCGTGGCTCTTGGGGGCTGGCGGCCCGGGAACCGACTGCAGGCCGGCCGGGCGCGCTGTGCGCGCCCGGCCGGTCACCGGCCCTCCCCCTCCATGGGCCGCCTGGGTTCCCCGTCCGCAGGCTTGAGACACAGAGTCTAATGTCTCAACCACGGCACTTTTGCACGGTACCGTTGGATTGAGAGGCAGATCTCACAAAAAGCAGCGAGAGGTGGGCACGGCCATGGCGCCCCGGCCGGAGCGGGTAGCGGCAGAAGAGGTCAGGCAGCGGATGCTAGACGCCGGGCGCGAGCTCGCCCTCGAGTCCGGGGCCGCGCTCACCATCGAGCACCTGCGGCTTGAGGAGGTCATCCAGCGGGCCCGGGTGCCGCGCAGCTCGGTCTACCGGATGTGGCCCTACCGCGAGGGCTACATCGACGACCTGCTCAGCTACCTGGCCGGCCCGGGCAGCTACTTCAGCGAGCGCCCGGTCAACGAGCCCGACACGATCGGCCTCGCCGAGAAGATCATCGGCGAGAACGCCCACCTGCTCGCCGCCCCCGAGGGCCGCCGCGCGCTGCTGTGCGAGGTGGTCCGGGCGACCATCGAGTACAACTACCAGGAGCTGAGCGCGTCCGCGCCGTGGCGGCTGCACATGGCCCTGCTGGCCACGCTCGGCTCTACCCGCAGCGGCGCCGCCCGCCGGCGGATCGCCGCCGCCCTGGAGGACTCGCAGCTCCGGTCACGGGAGTCGATCGTGGCCATCCTCACCCAGCTGGCGACGGTACTCGGGCTGCGGCTGCGCGACCCGGCCTACACCCTGGACCACGTGCAACTGTCCGGGGGGCTGCTGGTCCAGGCGATGGCGCTGCGCAACGTGCAGGTGCAGGCGGTGCTGGCCGAGCCGGACGATGACGACGCCGACGACGACGCCGACGCGGGCCAGGCCGACGCTCGCCGGGCGGAGGCCGAGCTGCGCGAGCCCCGCTACGTGAACGAGCTGCTCAACGCGCCCATCCCCGGCCCCGGGCTGAACGGCCAGAGCGCCCAGTGGACGCTTGTCACCTACGCCTACCTGGGCCTGGTCGACGCGTTCCTCGAGCCCGACCCGGACTTCACGCCGCCGGCCGGTAAGTTCACGCCGCCGGCCCGGTAAGGCCGCGCCGCGGGCCAGGGCCAGCACCCGGTCGCTCAGCACCGCCACCCCCGGGGTCGGCTCGGCCGCGTAGTAGCCGGGCTTGCGCTTCCTGAGCAAGCCGATCCCGTTCTGACTCCAGCTAAAGCTGCGGTTGCCGAGCACCCGGCGGAACACCGCGTCGACATTGCCGGGGTAGGCCTCCGCCAGCCGGCGCAGCGGCAGCGGCGGGATGCTGTCCTCGCGCAGGTAGGCGCGCAGCACGTTGGCGTGCGCGGGATCGGCGGCGAGGGCCGGGTCAGCGAACATGGCCGCCAGCAGCCCGTACTCGGGCACCACCACGAAGCCGTCGAGCGGGTCGTAGATGATGCCGACGGTGTCGAACTCGAAGAACCCTTCCGGCATCACGAAGGTGGTCTCGCCGGCGTCGCTGACCGCCCGGTGCCTGCCACGGGCGCTCGCGGCGGAGTCGCGGCGCATCTTGTAGTACGCGTTGAGCCGTCCCTCGGCCTCCCGGGTCGGCAGCACCAGCTCGTCGCGGCCGAAGAAGGCGACGAACTCCTCGCGGTCGCGCCGCATGTAGGCCCAGCCCTGGGCCGCCTTCTCCTGGTTGCGGAACACCAGGTCGGGTTCCCTGGTGGCCAGGTCGATCGCGAGCCGGGCGACCTGGCGGGCGTCCGATCGCGGGTACCAGGTCTCGTCGCCCGACGCGAGCCAGGCCGAGTCGTCGTCGGCCAGCGGGAGCAGGGTGCCGGCGAAGAAGCCGCCCGCCGTGCCGGCCGGCGCCGTTCCCAGGCCGTGGACCTGGTAGTCGAGGTCGTCGACGAGGCTGAGCACGCTCACCACCCGCCCGGCCCGGGCGCCCTGGCTGGCCCGCAGCTCGAACACGCCGCGCACGCTGTTGCCGGCCCAGTCGAGCAGCAGCTCGCGGTCGGCCCGGGTCAGTCCCCGCTGGGCGGCGACGAACCGCTCGGTGGCGGCGAGTCCCCCGGCCGCGGCGAGTGCCCGCCGCAGCTGGACGGCGCGATCGATTAGCTCTGGACTCACGGCATGTGATCGTAGGGGAAATTCAGCTGTCCCGCCTGGCCTGCCGCCGGGCACCAGCCGCCAGCGTCCCCGCCCGCGCCTTCTCGCTGGCGGGGTTGCGCAGCGCCCGCTCCCCGGTCGGCTCCGGCGTCACCGCCGGCCCCTGCCGCCGCTGGCGGGGCACCAGCTCTTTCCGCCTCTCCCCCGCTACCGACCCCGACCCCGGCCAGTCACCCTGCCGGGCGGCCCGGGCGGCCGCCAGCCGCTGCGCCCGCAACTGCGCCGCCGACTGCCGGGCGAGCACCGCGACCCGGCGGCTGACCTCGGCCAGCGCCCGCTCGAAGGCCTCCGCCTTGGCCCGGGCACGGGCGTTCTCCGGCCGCGCCCGGCCCCGGCCGCCGCGTTCCGGCACCCGCGCGCTGGCCGACCGCCGGTACTGGCCGACGTACTTGTCCCGAGCCCGCCTGACCCGGCCCTCGAGCGCGATCGCCGCGTCCTCATCCAGCGCGGCCAGCGCGTCCCGGCCGGTCTGGTCGACCAGCAGCCGCTCGGCGTCGGTCAGAACCGCGAGCAACGATGCGTCCATTGTCTCCCCCGTAACTGGGACCTAGGGCTGGGCCGTGAGCGTGACCGCGGCCTGCTGTTCCTTGCCACCGCGCAGGTAGCCGACGTCCACCTGGTCGCCGGGGTTCTTGGTCAGCGTCAGCTCCTGCAGCTGGGCGTTGCTGGTGGCGGGCTGGCCCGCCAGGGTGGTGATCACGTCGCCCGCCCGTAGCCCGGCCTTGGCGGCGGGGCTGCCGGCCACCACGCCCGCCACGTACAGGCCGCCGGGCAGCCCCGCCTCGGTGGCGGCCTCGGGCGGGACCGGCACCGTCTGCAGCCCGAAGTAAGAGTGGGTGGCCCGGCCGGTGCTGATGATCTCGTCGGCGGTCACCTTGGCCGCGTCCACCGGGATGGCGAAGCCGAGCCCGATGTTGCCGCCCCCGGACTCACCGCTCGCGCTCGGCACCGACGCGCCCGCCGAGGGGATGCCTACCAGGTCGCCCGCGCAGTCGACGAGGGCGCCGCCGCTGTTGCCGGGGTTGATCGCCGCATCGGTCTGCACCGCCGAGACCAGCAGGGCCGAGGCGTCCTGCTCGGCCGGCACCTCCACCGTGCGGTCAAGCGCGCTGACGATGCCGGTGGTCACCGTGCCGGACAGGCCGAGCGGCGCCCCCACCGCGATCACCTGCTGCCCGACTTGCAGCGAGGCCGACGAGCCGAGCGGTATCGGGTCCAGCCCGTGGGTGGCGGCTACCTTGAGCACCGCCAGGTCGGTCAGCACGTCCCGGCCGACGATGGTGGCGGCCTCGCTCGTCCCGTCCGCGAACAACACCTGCACCGAGCCGCCGGCCGCGGCCGCGATCGAGATCACGTGGTTGTTGGTCAAGATGTAGCCGTCCGCCCTGATCAGCTCGCCCGACCCGGTACCGCGGGCGCCGTCGGCGCCCTGGGCGGCGATGGTCACCACCGACGGCAGCACCCTTTCCGCCACCGCGGTGACCGAGCAGGTCTGGCCGGCCGCTGCCCCGGTGCCGCTGTCGGCCGAAGCGGCGGTCGCCGACGACCCGGGGGCCGCCACCGCCACGCCGATCAGCCCCCCGCCGGCCACCACGACCGCGCCCGCCAGCGCCCACAGCGGCCACCGCGAGCGCCCGCCGCCCTTTCGCGCCCGTCCCGCGGTGCCGTCTCGACCAGTGCCGTCTCGCTGTGCGCACACGGGGCTAGCCTGCGGCAGGCACGGCGCCCGCGCCTCATCCGCGGCGGGTGATCGGCGGCCCGGCCCGGGGGTACCCGCCCCGGTGCGGCGGCGGGCAAGTTCACCCGATCCGGATGAGGGAGCACCCGACAAACCGATCAGCCCGAACGGGGGCGCGGCTCTTCTTATCCCGCCCGACCCGCCCGACCCGCCCGACCCGCCCGACCCGCCCGACCCCACCCGGGCCGCGGCCGGTAATCCCGTTGCGCGGCGGCGCCCGCCGGTCGCATACTCGAGCTGTCCTGTTCCCGGGATGAGGAGAGTGGCTTGAAGCTCTGAGGTCGGCCCCCAGTGCCGCGCCGCGGTGGCGCGCGCCCGCGACCTCGCACGGAGCTGTCATGTCAGTTGTCCTCAGCGACCTTTCTTTCTCCTTCCCGGACGGGAACGTCCCGCTGTCCGGTCTCAGCCTCGCCTTCGGCCCCGGGCGTACCGGGCTGATCGGCGCCAACGGCGCGGGCAAGTCCACCCTGCTGCGGCTGATCGCCGGCCAGCTACGGCCGACGTCCGGCTCGGTAACGGTGACCGGGCCGGTCGGTTACCTGCCGCAGGACCTCACCCTCGACGCCGCCGCGCCGGTGGCGTCGCTGCTCGGCATCGGGCGGACCCGGGCGGCGCTGCGCGCGATCGAGGCCGGGTCGGTCGACCCGGCCGACTTCGACGCGGTGGGCGACGACTGGGACGCCGACGACCGCGCCCGTCAGTGGCTGGACCGGCTCGGGCTGTCCCACGTCGGCCTGGACGACCCGGTGGGACGGCTGTCCGGCGGCGAGACGGTGCTGACCGCGCTGTCCGCCCTGCTGCTGCGGCGGCCCGCGGTGCTGCTGCTCGACGAGCCCACCAACAACCTGGACAGCGGCGCCCGGCAGCGGCTGTACGCCGCGGTCACCGCCTGGCCGGGGGTGATGCTGGTCGTCAGCCACGACCGTACCCTGCTGTCACTGGTGGACCAGGTCGCCGACCTGTCGGGCGGCTCGCTGCGCCTGTACGGCGGCAACCTCAGCGCGTACCAGGAGCTGCGGGCGACCGAGCAGTCGGCGGTGCGCCGCACGGTCAGCGTGGCCGCCGCCGACGTCCGGCGGGAACGCCGCGACCTGCTGGAGAGCCAGTCCCGGCAGGCCACGAGGGACCGGCAGGGGCGCGCGCTGGCCGCCTCGGGCTCGCTCCCGCGCATCGTGGCGGGCGGCCGCAAGCGGGCGGCGCAGGTGTCGGCGGGCAAGTCGCGCGATGTCGCGCTGGCCCGGGTAGCCGGTGCCCGGGCACGGCTGGCCGAAGCGGAGGAGGCGGTCCGCGACGACCCCGAGATCCGCATCGCGCTGCCGGGGACGGCGGTGCCGGCCGGGCAGACGGTGCTGACGGTGCGCGGGCTCGACCGGGCGTGGGCACCCTGGCAGCGCGACGGCGAGCCGGGCGGCCCGAGTGCGGCCGGTGCGGCCGGGCGGCTGGCGGAGCTGGTCCTGCGCGGGCCGGAGCGGGTCGCCCTGACCGGCCCGAACAGCGCCGGCAAGAGCACGCTGCTGCGGGCACTGGCCGGAGAGACGGTGCTTTCCGAAGAGACGGCGCTTTCCAGAGAGACGGGCCGGCCAGAGACGGGCCGGCCGGGCTGACGGTGACGCGCACCGCGGCCCTCGGTTACCTGCCGCAGCGCCTCGACGTCCTTGACGACCAGCTCACCGTGCTGCAGAACGTGCGGGCGGCCGCCCCCGCCGCCACCGTGAACGAGGTGCGCGCGGGCCTGGCCCGGTTCCTGTTCCGCGGGGCCCGGGCCGACCAGCGGGCCGGCACGCTGTCCGGCGGCGAGCGGTTCCGGGCCGTGCTGGCGGCGCTGCTGCTGGCCGACCCGCCGCCGCGGCTGCTGCTGCTCGACGAGCCGACCAACAACCTGGACCTGGCCTCGGTCAGCCAGCTCGCGCAGGCGCTGTCCTGCTACCAGGGCGCGCTGCTGGTGGCCAGCCATGACCTGCCGTTCCTGCGGTCGGCCGGGATCACCCGCTGGCTAAGCCTGCAGCGGGACGGGCGGCTCAGCGACGCGGTGCCGCGTTGACCATCAGGAAGCGGGCGGGCTGGCGGCCCCGCTCTGCGGGCTGGCCGGCCGCGCCGCCCGCGTTGCCCGCGCCTTCCGGCTGGCCGGCACCAGCAGCAGCGCGACCAGGCCGGCGCTGGCGGCGGCGGCCGCCAGCACCACGGTGGCGTGCTGGAACGGCGGCAGCGGGTCCGCCCCGCCGGGCTGGCCGAGCACGGTGACCAGGATGGCGACGCCGAGCACGATGCCGACCTGGCGGGCCATGGTGACGATGCCCGACCCGGTGGCGAACCGCTGCGGCGGTACCGCCGAGACGGCCGCGCTGACCAGGCTGGGCAGCGTGAGGCCGACGCCGGTGCCGGTCAGCAGCATCCCGGGCAGCATGCGGGCGGCGTAGTCCGGGGTGATCGCCAGGTTCAGCCGCCAGAACACGCAGCCCAGGGCATAGACCGCGCAGCCGGCCGCGGCGACCGGTCCTGGGCCGACCCGGCGGGCGATCGGGCCGGCCGCGATCGACCAGAACGGCACCAGCAGCGGCCCCGGCGCGACCGCCAGCCCGGTTTGCAGCGCCGACCAGTGCCACACGTCCTGGCACCACAGGGTGACCATGAGCAGCATCGCGCCGAAGGCGATGCCGAACACCACGTTGGCCGCGGTCGCGGTGGCGAACACCGGCTGGCGCAGCAGGTGCGGCTCGATGACCGGGGCCGGGTGCCGGGCCGAGCGGCGGGCGAACAGCGCCAGCAGCGCCGCCGCCCCGATCAGCGAGCCCAGCAGGGCGGGCGAGCTCCAGCCCCAGTCGGTCCCCTTGACCAGGCCGAGGGCCAGCGCGCCGATCGCCATCGTGAACAGCAGCGCGCCCACCGCGTCGGGCAGCGCCTCCGCCTCGGCCTGGGCGGTCCCGGCCCGGCTGCGCCGGTCGGACGGCAGGTAGCGCAGGCCGGCCGCCACCGCGACCGCCACCACCGGCACGTTAACCAGGAACACCCAGTGCCAGCTGGCGGCGACCAGGGCGCCGCCGAGCACCGGGCCGAGGGCCGCCGCCGCGCCGCCGACCGAGGTCCAGGCCCGGATCATCGCCACCCGGCGGCCGGCCGGGGCGGCCGCCAGCAGCAGCCCGAGCGAGGCCGGCATGAGCAGCGCGCCCCCGGCCGCCTGCACCACCCGGGCGATGACCAGCACCCAGACGTCGGGCGCGGCCGCGCAGGCGGCCGAGGCGAGGCCGAAGACGACCATGCCGGCCAGGAACGCCGTCCGGCGGCCGATCAGGTCGGCTGCCCGCCCGGCCGGCACCAGCAGCGCCGCGAAGACGATCGCGTAGGCGTTGAGCACCCACGACAGCGAGGCCAGGTCGGCGTTGCCGAAGCTGCGGGCGATCGACGGGATCGCCACGTTGACGATGAACAGGTCCAGGTTGACCACCGCGATGCCCGCGGTGACGATCGCGAACACGGCGCCGAAGGCGGGCGCTGCCCGCTGGCCGCTGGTCTGGCCGGCCGCCGGGGCGACGACTCCGCTGCCGCCGGTCACGCTCTCGGTCACGCGCACGCACCACCAGTTCGTTTGGAAATCCAACCCACACGGGACGCCGGTAGCCTAACCCGAGTGAGTTTGATTTCGCAACTGATGTACGCTTGGCGGCATGCGCGAGGAACTGCCCGGCCGCCCCTGCTCGGTGGCGGCCGCCCTGAGCCTGATCGGCGAGAAGTGGTCGCTGCTGGCCGTGCGCGAGATTAACTTCGGCAACAAGCGCTTCGACGTGATCGCGCGCAACACCGGCGCGCCCCGGGACCGGCTGGCCGCCCGGCTGCGGGCGCTCGAGGCCGGCGGCGTGCTCACCCGGCGCCAGTACCAGGAGCACCCGCCGCGCTACGAGTACGAGCTGACCCAAGCCGGCCAGGAGCTGGGCACCGTGATCAACGCGCTGCGCGGCTGGGGCGACAAGTGGGCGGTCGACTCCCCGCCGGCCGTCTTCGACCATGAGTGCGGGCACGAGTTCGAGGCGTCGGTCACCTGCCGCCACTGCGGGGACGAGGTGCACCGGGACTCGCTCAAGCTGCGGGTGCTCGCCCCCGGCTGGACCCGCGAGGGCCCAGCCGGGTAAGTCGGCCTGGCCGGGCCCGCTCCGCTAGCTGCTGGCCGCCGCCATCGCCGCGCGCATCCGGAAGTTGCCCGGCACCAGCTCGCCGCCCGCCCGCGCCTGCTCGAGCGCGGCCGACCACCAGGCCAGGTCGTCCAGCATGATGTCGGCAGCGGTGACCGTGAGCGGGTTCTTGGGCTGGCCGCTCTCGTCGAACGCGCTGGTCACGAACGGGATGACCAGGCTGTTCCTGATCGGCACGGACTCGGTCTCGACGAAGATGTGCGCCAGGTGCTCGATCGCCCGGACCCCGCCGACCTGGCCGCCGCCGTAGCTGACGAAGGCGACCGGCTTGTTGCGGAAGCCGAACGAGAGCCACACGCTGTCAATCGCGTTCTTCAGGCCGCCGGGCACGCTGTGGTTGTACTCCGGCGTCACCACCACGAACGCGTCCGCGCCCTTGATCTTGTTGTTCCACGCCTTGACCAGCGGCTCCGAGTAGCTGGGGTCGTTGATGTCGCCGATGGTGCCGAAGTGCTCGGCGAAGATCGGCAGCGGCCAGTCCCGCAAGTCGACGACCTCGGCGTCGAACGCGGGGTGCTGCGACACCTTCTCCGTCAGCCACGGGACCACGAGGTCGGCGGCCCGGGTGGGACGCGTGCTTCCGACGATGACCAGCAGTTTCGACATTACTGCTCCCTGTTAGTAGGCGGCGCTCATCAATATGTCTAGCACAAACCATTGGTGTATAACAAACGATTGACGGCGGAGTATGGTGGGGGCATGGGGCAGGCAGGGGCGGGGAGCCAGCAGGTGGCGGGGCAGCTGCTGCCGCTGCTCGAGCACCTGACCCGGGTCGGCCGCCGCTCGGCCGAGGCAACCCCGTCCGGCTCACTGCGGCCGCGGCACCTGATCGCCCTGCGGGTCATCCGCGAGCACGGCCCGATGACCCAGCACGCCGTCGGGGTAGCCCTCAGCCTCGACCCGAGCAACGTCGTCGGCCTGCTCAACGAGCTCGAGGAGCGGGACCTGATCACCCGCCGCCGCGACCCGGCCGACCGCCGCCGGCACATCGTGGAGCTGTCCGCCGCCGGTTCTGGCGAGGTAGCGCAGGCCTGCGCCAACCTCAACCAGGTCGAGGACGACCTGTTCGCCGCGCTCACCGGGGACGAGCGGGCCACCCTCTACGCCCTGCTGTCCCGGGCAGTCGAGGCGTCCGCCTCCGCCTGCGAGCCGTCCCCCTGCACCGGGGCCGGCGCGCCCGGCGACGGCTGCTGAAACCGCCGAGCCTAGCCTTCGAGGCTGATCCGGTAGCCGACGGCGGGGGTGGTCCGGATCACTGGCGGGTCGCCGAGCTTGCGGCGCAGGCGGCCGACGGTGACGGCGACCGTGTTGGTGAAGGGGTCGGCCTGCTCGTCCCAGACCTGCTCAAGCAGCGACTCGGCCGACAGGAACGCCGGGCTGGCCCGCAGCAGCGCAGCTCGGGGAAATGGAACGGCTTGGCGAGATAGTCATCGGCGCCGAGCCCGAGCCCGCTGACCCGGTCGCCCGGCAGTCCCGCCGCGGTCAGCATGAGCACCATCACCCGGTTGTCGCGTGAAGTGATCATCTGGCACAGCGTGTCGCCGTGAATGCCCGGCAGGTCCCGTCCAGCACCACGACGTCATAGGAATTCAAGTCGAGCTTGGCCGCGGCGGACAGCCCGTCGAGGGCGACGTCTACCGCCATGCCATGATCACGCAGCCCCTCGGCCAGTACCTCGGCGAGCGGCCGCGCGTCCTCGGCTACCAGGACTCTCATGCCGGCGGGAGATCGATGCGGACCCGCAGGCCGCCCCGGGCCGCGGCAGCAGCTCCAGCGTGCCCTGGTGGGCGGCGGCGATGGCGGCGACGATCGACAGGCCGAGCCCGGCGCCGCGATCGGACCTGGTGCGGTCGGCGCCGAGGCGGCGGAACGGCTGTGCCAGCTCCCGTGCCAGCCCGGGATCAAGGACGCCGCCGCCGTTGTCCACGACCAGGCACGTCCCCGCCAGGCAGGATTCGGTGCTGACCCCGATCCAGCCGCCGGCCTCGTTGTGGACGATGGCGTTGTCCAGCGACGCGCGGATGGTGGCCAGCGGCGTGCGCAGCTCGTGGGCCGCGTTCGCGGCGAACCGCCGCTGCGCCGCGAACGAGCCCTCCAGCCGTTCCAGCAGGTCGTTGATCGTCCCCGCGAGGCCGGTCAGCTCGTCGCGCGGACCGGCCACGGCCAGCCGCTCGTGCAGGCTCTCGGCGGAGATCCGCCGGGTCGTCTCGGTCATCGCCCGCAGCGGCTGGAGCGCCCGCCCGGCGATCAGCCAGGCCAGGGTGAGGGACACCACGGTGATCAGGCCGAGCGCGATCGCCGAGACCTTCAGCAGGCTGGCGTAGGAGGCCTGCGCGGCGGGAAGCTCGCCCGGGACCTGGGTCGCGAACATCCCGTTGAAGATCGCCAGCAGCCCCGCGCTCATCAGCACGAACAGGCCGCCGTAGACGGCGGGCACCTGGCCGCGCTGGTCGGCCCGAACGGCGCCGGCAAGACCACCCTGCTGAATCTGGTGGTCGGCCTGACGGCGCCGACTGCCGGCACCGTCACCGTCCTCGGCGGCACGCGGGCAAGGTCGCTGGCGGCCCTTGACGGCATCGCGTTCGTCGCCCAGAACGCGCCGCTGCACAAGCACCTGTCCGTCGCCGACCTGCTGCACCTGGCCCGTAACCTGAACCGGCGCTTCGACCGGGGCTATGCCGAAGCCCGGCTGGGGGAGCTGGGCATCCCGCTGGCCCGCAAGGCCGGCCGGCTGTCAGGCGGTCAGCAGGCACAGCTCGCGCTGACGCTTGCGCTGGGCAGGCGGCCGCGGCTGCTCGTGCTTGACGAGCCGATGGCGTCGCTGGACCCGCTGGCTCGCCTCGACTTCATGGCCGCGGTGAGGCGCGCGATGGCCCGCGACGGGCTGTCGGTGCTGCTGTCCTCGCACGTCCTGGTCGAGCTTGAGCGGGTGGCCGACTACCTCATCCTGGTGTCGCGCGGCAGCGTCCAGGTGGCCGGGGAGACCACTGACCTGCTCGCCGGTCACCGGAGTCTCGAAGACCTGGTCTTGCCGTACCTGCGCGAGCCGGCCAAATGACCGCGCTGACCACGCCCTCGCAGCCAGCGCGGGAGGCCATCGCACGGCCGGTGCCGTGGCGGAGAATGGCCTGGGTCACCTGGCGCCAGCACCGGCTCACGCTGGCCGGCCTCGTCGTCGCGCTCGGAGCGGCGAGCCTGTACCTGTACGCCGCCGGCGGGCAGATACGCGCCGACGCTGACCTCATTGCCGCCCGGAGCGGGATGTCCGTCACCGCGGCCCTGTTCCAGTTGATCCCCGCGCTGATCGGCGCGTTCGCCGGCGCGCCGGCGGTGGCCCGGGAGCTGGATACCGGCACCTTCCAGTTCACCTGGACCCAGGGCTTCGGGCGGACCCGGTGGGCCGTCGCCACGCTGGCGCCGCTCGCGCTCACGGTCACGGTCGCGGCGGGAGCGTTCGGCCTGGCCTTCTCCTGGTGCTACGGCTCCCTGATCGCCGGCCGAGACGGCTTCGTCGCCTTGAGCCCGCTCACTAACATCACGTTCGACCTGCGGGGGGTCGCGGTGGCCGGCTGGACGCTGGCCGCCTTCGCGATCGGCGTGCTGGCCGGCGTCCTCATCCGCCGGGTCGTCCCCGCCATGTTCGCCACCATCGCCGCCTGGAGCGGGCTTGCCCTGGTGACCGCGGTGTACCTGCGCAGGCAGTACGAGCCGCCGCTGGTTACCCATACCCCCGACCGGCCTTCTGCTGACTGGGTGCTGACCCAGTCGTGGGCCCAGGGCGGCAAGCCGGTTAGTTCCGCCGCCGTCAACCAGATCCTGCAGAAGGTCGGCGCAACGATAGCCACGCCGGGTCAGCTGGGCGCGGCGGCCGCCCCGGGCGCCGATAGCGCGCCTGCCAGCGCGGAAAGCACGAATCCGGTGCAGTACCTCCTCCACCACGGAATTTCCTTCTCCGCCAGCTACCAGCCGGCCAGCCGGTTCTGGTCGTTCCAGTGGATCGAGGGGGGCTGGCTACTGGCCCTGTCGCTGCTCCTGATGACCGCGACCGTCTGGCTGGTCGCCCGGCGGGCAGCCTGAGCGCGACGCGCCGGGCCGCCAAACAGCGCATCATATGTCTGATCACCTGATCAGCCTTGACGGCGACATGTGCCGTTTGTACGGTTTCAGTGCCCGGGTCACCTGCCCGGGCGGCAGCCAGTCCAGCGAAGTCCGGTGCGAGCCCGGCACTGTCCCGCAACGGTAAAGCCCCTTTCACGGGGACGAGTCCGGTCGCCTGGCCCGGCGTGCTCGCAACCAGTCCTCGAAGGAAGGGCGGTTCGTTGCCGAATCCTGCTCAGCGTCTCCGCGTGATCCAGGCCGCGCTGTCGGCCGCGGAATGGGGACGGCTGGTCGCGATGTTCGCGTTCATCCTGGCCCTCAACGTCATCGGCTGGCTGGTCTTCGTCCTGTATGTGATGCCGCACCATTTCGATTACCAGGGACTAGGCGCTAGCCAGGGCCTTGGCGTCGGTCTCGGGGTGGCGATCACGGCATGGTTCCTGGGGTTCCGGCACGCCTTCGACGCCGACCACATCTCGTGCATCGACAACACCACCCGCAAGCTGATGGCCGACGGCAAGCGCCCGCTGGGCAGCGGGTTCTTCTTCTCCTTCGGCCACTCCACGGTCATCGTCGCGGTCGGCGTCGGGATCACCTTCGCCGCCAAGGCCGTCTTCGGCGCGGTAGTCAACCCCGACTCGGCCTACGAGACCGCGGGCGGCACGGTCGGGACGCTGCTGTCGGCGAGCTTCCTGTACCTGATCGCGGTGCTGAACCTGATCGTGCTGGCCGGGATCTTCAAGGTCTTCCGCGCGATGCGCAGCGGCGCTTACGACGAGGAGCAGCTAGAGGCCCAGCTCCAGGCCCGTGGGCTGATGTACCGGTTCTTCGGCCGGTTCATGCGGTCGATCAACCACACCTGGCAGCTGTACTTCGTCGGGATCGTGTTCGGCATCGGGTTCGACACCACGACCGAGGTGGTGCTGCTGGCCGCGACCGCCTACGCGGCGATCCAGGGCCTGCCGTTCTTCGCCGTGCTGGCGCTGCCGTTCCTGTTCTCGGGCGGGATGATGCTGTTCGACACCCTCGACGGCTGCTTCATGAACTTCGCCTACGGGTGGGCGTTCGCCCGCCCGGTGCGGAAGGTGTACTACAACCTGGTGATCACCGGGCTGTCGGTCGGCGCGGCGTTCATCGTCGGCACGATCGAGATCCTCGGCATCCTGACCGCTGAGTTCCACCTCAGCGGCGGGTTCTGGGACATCATGGCGAACTTCAACATCAACGTGGCCGGGTTCTGCATCGCCGGCCTGTTCGTCCTGGTCTGGGCGGTGGCCCTGACCTACTGGCGGGTCGGCAAGGTCGAGGACCGCTGGTCGGCCACCGTCCCGGCCGAGTCGCCCCCGGCCGCCGGCCCGGTTTGCGAGCCCTGAACCCCGGCGGCCTGCCGGTTGTTCCGCGATCTCCTTGCGACCTCTTAATGAAAATGATTACCATAACGGTATTCGTTTTCAAGTCCGTCGCCACTTCGCGGCGCTTCCCCGCCACCCCGGGAGTACAAGGTCATGCGAACCTGCCCAGGCATCCTCGCCGTTGCCCTGCCGCTGGCAGCGGCTCTGCTGACGAGCGCGTGCTCGTCCTCATCGGGCACCGCCGGCGGCAGCGCGGCTGCCGCCGCGTCCGCCGCCAAGATCACCGCCATCGGCGCCGAGAACGAGTACGCCGACGTCATCGCGCAGGTCGGCGGCAGGTACGTGCAGGCGTCGTCGATCATGAGCAACCCGAACACCGACCCGCACACGTTCGAGGCCAGCCCGGCCGTGGCCCGGGAGATCAGCAGCGCCAGGCTGATCGTGCAGAACGGCGTCGGCTACGACGACTGGGCGACCACGATCGAGAACGCCGCGCCGGGCGACGGCCGCCAGGTCATCAACGTCCAGCAGCTGCTCGGCCTGCCGGACAGCACACCCAACCCGCACCTGTGGTACAAGCCCACCACGATGCCGCGGGTGGCCAGCGCGATCGCCGCCGGCCTCGGGCAGATCGACCCCGCGCACGCCGCCTACTACCAGGCAAACGCCGCCAGGTTCACCGCCAGCCTGAGCGCGTGGGACAGCGCGATCGCCGCGTTCAAGGCGGCGCACCCCGGCACCCCGGTCGCCACCACCGAGCCGGTAGCCGACTACCTGCTCCAGGCTGCGGGGGCCGACAACCTGACGCCGTGGGCGTTCCAGGCCGACATCATGAACGGCACCGATCCCTCGCCGCAGGACACCGCGGCCGAGAACGCCCTGTTCACCCAGCGCAAGGTCAGGGTGTTCCTGTACAACCAGCAGGTCACCGACTCCTTCACCGAGTCGTTCATCAAGCTGGCCAACGAGAACGGCATCCCGGTCGTCGGCGTCTACGAGACCATGCCGGCCCCCGGGTTCGACTACCAGTCCTGGATGCTCGCCGAGGTCAGCGCGCTGAACAAGGCGGTTACCAGCAAGGTGTCAACGGAGCACCTGTGACCGCGGCCGGAGATGGTGCTTCAGGACCGGACGAGGCGGGCGATCGCCTCTGAGGCTTCCCTGACCTTCTCGGCCGCGCCGTCACCGCCCTCGGCCACCGCCTCGGCGACGCAGTGGGCGAGGTGATCCTCGAGCAGGCCGAGGGCAACCGCCTGCAAGGCCTTGGTCGCCGCCGATACCTGGGTGAGGATGTCGATGCAGTACTTGTCTTCGTCGATCATCCGCTGCAGGCCGCGGACCTGGCCCTCGATCCGGCGCAGGCGCCGGAGGTAGCTGTCCTTGCCGTGGGTGTAACCGTGCATCTTCTGTTTCCGATCGGTCTTGGCTGCCCGCGCGGAGGGGGTACCGCTGCAGGCGGAGGCTGTTGGCGACCACGAAGAGGGAGGACAGCGTCATCGCGGCGGAGGCGATAATCGGGTTGAGGAAGCCGAGCGCGGCCAGCGGGACCGCGGCGGCGTTGTACCCGAAGGCCCACCCGAGGTTGCGGCGGATGGCGCGGAAGGCAGCACGGGCCAGTCCGATCGCGTCCGGGACGCATTGCAGGTCGTCGCGGAGCAGGATCATGTCGGCGGCCGCGATGGCGACGTCGGTGCCGGACCCGAGGGCGAGCCCGAGGTCGGCCGCGGCGAGCGCGGGCCCGTCGTTGACGCCGTCGCCGACCATCGCCACCCGGTACCCGTCGGCCCGCAGTCCGGTGATGACGGCGGCCTTGCCGGCCGGCAGCGTCCCCGCGATGACCTCGTCGATGCCCACCGCGGCGGCGACCGCCCGCGCGGTCGGCTCGTTGTCGCCGGTCAGCAGGATGGGACGCAGCCCGAGGGCGCGCAGTTCGGCGATGGCGGGGGCGGCGGACGGCTTGACCGCGTCGGCGACCGCGATGGCCCCGCGGGCCGCGCCGCCCCAGCCAACGAGCACAGCGGTCAGGCCGGCCCGCTCCCACTCCCGGCACTGCCCGGCGAGGCCGGCGGCCACGGACAGGCCGTGGTCGGCCAGCAGCCTCTCCCGTCCGACGAGAACCTCGAGGCCGTCGACGGTGCCGCGGGCACCGAGCCCGGGCAGCGCCCGGAACCCGGCCGCCTGCGGCAGCGGCGCCGCTTCCGCCGTCGCGGCCACGGTGATTGCCGCGGCCACCGCGTGCTCGGAGGCCTGCTCGACCGCCCCCGCGCGGCGCAGCAGCTCGGCCCGGCTCACGCCGTCGGCGGACCGCACTCCGGCCAGCGACATCTGGCCGGTGGTGACCGTCCCGGTCTTGTCCAGGACGACCACGTCGACCGAGCGCGAGGATTCGAGAGCCTGGTAGCCCTTGACGAATATCCCGTTGGCGGCGCCGCGGCCGGACGCCGCGACGAGCGCCGCCGGCGTCGCCAGGCCGAGCGCGCACGGGCAGGCGATGATCAGCACGGCGAGCCCCGCGCTGAACGCGGTTGACGGGGTGGCGCCGGCCAGCAGCCAGCCCGCCAGGGTGGCGGCGGCGCACGCGAGGACGGCGGGCACGAAGACGCCGCTGATCCGGTCGGCCAGCCGCTGCACCGCCGCCTTCTCCGCCTGCGCGTCCTCGACCAGCCTGATCAGCCGCGACAGCTGGGTGTCGGGCCCGGTCCTGACCGCGCGGACGACGATCCGTCCGGTGAGCACGATGGTCCCGCCGATGACCGGGTCGCCCTCGTCGGCCTCGCCCGGCACCGATTCGCCGGTCATCATGGAGCGGTCGACGGCGGTCTCGCCGAATTCGACCTCCCCGTCCGCGGCGATGGTCTCGCCGGGCCGTACGACGAACCGCATCCCCGGCCGGAGCTGGCTCGCCGGGACCAGGTGCTCGGTGCCATCCGGCTCGAGCAGGCATACCTCCCTGGCCGCGGCCGCCGCCAGGTCGCGCATCGCCTGGCTGGTGATGCGCCGGGCCCGGGCCTCGTAGACCCGCCCGGCCAGCAGGAACGTGGTGACCGTGGCCGCGGTCTCCAGGTAGATGCCGCCACCGGAGTTGTGGAACAGCCGTTCCCACAGCGACCCGCCCTGGCTGCCGCGGTCGAGCGCGAACATGGCGTAGACCGACCAGCCGCAGGCGGCGAGGACGCCGAGCGAAACCAGCGTGTCCATCGTGGAGGTCCCGTGCCTGGCGTTCTTCAGCGCGGCCCGGTGGAACGGCCACGCGCACCACAGCGCCACCGGCGCCGTGCAGGCGACGAGCAGCCACTGCCACCCGGGGAACCGCAGCGTCGGGATCAGGGACAGCATCAGCGACAGGTCGGTCAGCGGGATGAAGAAGACCAGTGCCACGATCAGCCGGCGGCGCAGGTCGGCAGCGTGCCTGTCGGCCGGATGAGACGGGCGGGCCGAGTACCCGGCCCGCTCCACCGCGCCGATCAGGTCCGCCACCGCCATCGTGGCCGGCGCGGTGACCCGCGCGGTCGCGGTGGCGTAGTTCACCGTCGCGACCACCTGGTCCAGCCGGTTGAGCTTCTTCTCGATCCGCACCGCGCACGCCGCGCAGGTCATCCCCTCGATGGACAGCCCGATCTCCCGGGTCGCGGCCGTCCCCGCAGCGCCGGCCGCGGAGGTGAGGCCGACAGGCGGTCTGTCGGCTTCTGGCGCGGCCGTCATGCGACCGCTGCCCCGTCCTCGCCAGCCGGCGCTCCGCCGTCTGCGTAGCGGTCGGACGTAACCGTGAGTTTCCCGGTGCGGGCGGCAACGCCGGGAACGGGCGCGGTGGCCGCCTCGCCGCCGCCCGGGGAACCTGGCGGGCCGTCCGCCGGCGCGGGGGCACCGGGTCCCGCCGTGGCCGCCGTCGGCGTGACGGCGGCCATGCCTGCCTGGTCACGGGAAGCGTCCGCGACGCCGCCCGCCGACCTGGCGCCGTTGGTCCTGGCCTGCCAGATGAGCAGCAGCGCGCCCGCCACCGCGACCAGGTGCTGCGCCTCGTCGGCACCCGGGGTCTGCCCGCCGATCAGGTCGATGAGGGCGGTTCCGGTCAGCCCGGCCGCCGCGATCGCGCACGGCCAGGCCAGTCCGGCCGCGAGCGCCGGGCGGATGGCGCCGACGGCGAACGCGATCGCCAGTGCCAGGTCGAACGAGCCGAGTTCATGCGCCGCGTGCGGTCCCGCGTCATGATCATGCCCGAGCAGCAGCAGCGGAATCGTGATCGCGAGCTGGGCCGCCGCGGCGGCGGCCAGCCCGGCCCGCTGGGTGAACCTTCGCCGTCGCCCGGTGCCCGGGTCCGGAACGGCCGCGAGCACCCGGGAGGAAAGGTCGTGGTCGAGGAAGGACCCGCCCAGGCGCGCGCGGCGCGTGATCACGTGCGCCTGCTGCTGCCAGTCGCGGCAGCCGGCGCAGGCCCCAAGGTGGGCATCGAGCGCGCCATCGGGCAGGCCGGGGTCCTCACCGTCGATCCGGGCCGAGATGGCCTCACGGAACCTGTCGCATCGCATGTCCTGTAAGTGCGCGGGGACGCCGCGAAAGTTCCCGCGGCGCCTCAGGCGAGCGCGGTCTCCCGGCCGGGCAGCAGCGGGAACGAACGCTGGGCGCGCGCCGGGACAAGGTAGTTGCCGCGGCGCAGCACGAAGATGAACTCGTTGATGCCGTTGTTCACGGTGGCGGTGACCGACGGGTTCGCCAGCTGCGCGCCGGCGGCGTTCATCGCGGTGCGGGTGGTTACGAAATCCGCGGTCGTCCGCTGGAGTGAGACGAAGTGCAGCCCGGCCAGGCCGCCGTCGGTGGTATCGAAGTCGCGGCGCAGGATGACCGGGCTGCCGCCGCGACGGGCGCGGGCGCAGGCCTGGGCGTGCCCGATCACGCCGTAGCGGGTGATGGCCTGCCCGAGCAGGCCCGGGTCGCTTGCCGCGTCGGTGGTGAAGGCGCTTGCCTGCTCCGGGGTGACCTGGGGCGCGTACATCCGGGCTACCCGCTCTGGCTGCGACAGCTGCCCGTACCAGGTGTCAAGGCGCAGCCGCAGGTAGCTGACGTGCATGGTCGTGCCGCCCGCGAACGGGCCGCCGGTGATGGTCACGGCGTCCTCGCTGGCCTGGTTGCGCCGCAGTCCCGACTTGAACCCCATGAACAGCGGCGCGCTGCCCGGTACCGGGTCGCCGGCGGGGATGCCGTTGACGGCCTGGCGCCCGGCCGGCAGCCCGGCCCCGGTGAAGCCGGTCCGGGACTGCCGCCAGCGCAGCCCGCCGGAGAGGTCGAGCGGCCCGCCTGCTACGGCTCCGGGGAGGGGCTCGCCCCGGGTGAGCGCGGCCTCGACCGCCGCCAGCCGGGACTCGTCGTCCGCGGCCAGGTGCAGGCACAGGTGGTAGTCGTCGATCACGGGCTGCTCGAAACCGGACAGCGCCGTCGCGGGCGGGACGGGCGACGCGACCTTGAGCACGTCCGTGAAGTAGCCGGAACCCCAGCCCGCGGTGAACAGCAGGCCCGATGGCCGCCAGGGGTAAGCGCGCTCCAGCGTGCGCAGTGCGGCCTCGAGCAGCCGCGCGGACGCGGGCGTGGGGCCGCCGACGACGTCGAAGAACAGCAGCCGGTCAAAGCGCGGGGCGACCGGGTTGCCGTCGGCGTCGACCGCGAGGTACGCCTCCCAGGCGTGCTGCCGGGCGGGCAGCCCGGCGGGCGGCGGGCCGAGCGGCACGTCAGGGACGGCCGCCTGGCCAGCGTCGGCCGCGGCCCGGATTCCGGCCCCGGACCCGGCCACCGCGGCAACCGCCCCGGCGCCGAGCAGCAGCCGCCGCCGGGTCAGCCGCGCGAGCCGCCGCGGCAGTGCGCGCGCGCCGGTCACGATGGCTGGTGCCAGCGGAAGGTGAAGGTCACCGTGTGCGGCTTGAGCCACACGCCCTGGTACTCGACGTGGCGGGCGGAGACCGGCGGCGAGATGAGGAGGCTGAGCTGGTAGCTGCCGGCCCCGGGCAGGGAGACGTCGTTGCCGTAGTGCGGCCCCATGTACCGGGAGATCATCGGCCACAGGCTCTCGTCGAACGGGGTCTTGCTGCCCTCCTTGATGGTCCCCCAGACGCTGGCGTAGGGGATCACGACGTTGGTCTGCGCGTCGTTGAGCAGCACCATCAGGTGGAAGCTGACGTTCTTCGGCGGCTTGACCAGTTGCATCGAGGTGCCGTTGTAAATGTCGAAGGCAACCGGGGTCATCGCCATCGCGGTGATCTTCATCCCCTGCCAGACGGCCGTGCCGAGCACCTGGCTGGGCACCGGGGTGATCCCGCTGCCGCCGGCCGCCGCCGCTTCGCTGCTCGCGGCCGCGCCGCCGGCCGCGTTCGGGGTGGCGGCCATGCTCATCCCGCTCATCCCGCTCATGCTGCTGCTCATGGCGGCGGGACTCGCGCCGGGCGTGTCCGCCGAGCTGCCGCTGGCGCATCCGGCGATGACGATGGCGAGCAGGGCGAGCGGCGCGGCGGGCCGGAGCGGGCCGCGGAGCCGGGCGAATGTGGTCATGGCTTTCCTCTGCGGTTGTTAATGGGACTTGCTTCGCGCCGGCCAGCGCGGAGCGCACGTACTTGCCGAGGGCGGCGGGGGACGGCCAGCCCGAGACGGACACCTCCCGGGTCCACAGCACCTTTCCGTCGGCGGAGGTCAACGCGAACCAGGGCAGGCCCTGCACCCCGTAGCCGTCCGCGACCTGGCCGCTGTCGTCGATGCCGACCGGATAGGAGAGCGGCTGCCGCAGGGTGGCGAGGAAGCCGGGCAGCGCCGACGGCGACGGCTCGATGCCGCCCTCGTCGACGGCGGTCAGCCCGGGCAGGCCGCCCGCGCCCGCGGCCGCCTGGTAGGCGTTGAGCGCGTCGAGCTGCCCGCCGAGGGTGGTGATCTCCCGGTCCCAGGTCGCGAAGAACAGGTACAGTCGCGGGCTCCCCTGGCCTGGCTGGCCGGGGCCGAGGCTGACGTACCCGCCCCCGGCCGCGGGCAGGCTGGTGTCGGTGGCCGGGCTGAAGCCGTTGACCTGGGCGTAGGACAGGTGCGAGCTCACCGCCGGGTGGCCGGGCAGCAGGCTGGCGGCCTCGTTGGCGAGGAGCTGCCCGAGCTGCCCGACGGAGGAGTAGGCCATCTGCGTGAGGTACAGCTTCGCGAGCCGGCCCTGGGGGCTGATCACGAAGATCGCGGGCTCGTGGTCGGTCTGGCTCTGGCTGATGGTCACCCCGACGCTGTAGGCCTTCCACACGCTCTGCAACTGCGCGAGGGACCCGGTGAGGTACTGCCACTGGTAGGTCATCCCGTGCAGCTGCGAGTACGACAGCAGGTCCTCGACCGCGATCGCCTTCGGGTTGGCGTCGACGCCGAGCAGCTGGACCTTGGACCCGGCCGCGCCCAGTATGTTCTTGGCGATGACCAGCGCCGCGGTGGTCAGCGGGCAGATCGTGGTGCACTCGGCGTCGTTGAACGCCAGGATGACGACCTTGCCGCGGTAGGAGCGCAGCGACACCGGCTGGCCGAACTGGTTGGTGAGCGTGAAGCCGGGCGCCGGGGCGGACAGGGGCGCTCCCGGGTCGAGGTTCTCGTTGTCCGTCAGCGCGCTCGCCTGCGCCGCGCTGGCCTGGCTGGCGCTGCCGCTGGCCGCACTGCCGCGCGGCACCGCCCCGTACGCGACCGTCGCCACGACCGCGAGTCCCACGAACCCGCCCGCGAGCCAGGTGGCGGGGATCTTGACCCGCGGCCGCCGCGGCTTCGGCAGCCGGCCTCCCCGGCGCCGGTACCAGCGCAGCAAGAGCCAGCCGCCAGCGGCCCCGGCGAGCACGACCGCGACCGCGATGCCCGCGACGACCGGCACCTGGCGGCCGGCCGGCGCGGGGGTCGCGGCAGCGGGCCGCGTGCCTTGCGCCTCGCCGCTCCCCGCCCCTCCGGCTGGCACCGCCCCGGCGGCCGGCACCGTGAGCCGGACACCGGAAGCGCGCGCGAGCGCCAGCACCGCGTTCTGCGCGGCCGTGGCCAGGCCCGGCCCGGCGGCACCGGGACGCAGCCCGTCCAGCACCTGGTAGGCCGCGGCAGCGGAGTGACCCTGCCAGTGGAACCCGAACCCGTTCGGCATCACGATGAGCAGCCGCTGCGCGTAGGCGAGCGACAGCTCGGTGCCGAGGAAGCTCGCGTAGGCGGCTGGCTTGCGCCACAGGGCGGTGACCGCGCCGAGGTCGTCCGGCTGGGAGACGACCGCCACCCGGACCGGGAAGCCGTCCTTGCCTGCCTCGGTGAGCAGGTTCCCCAGCTGCAGCTGCTGCTGCACCGAGATGTTCGCGTCGGCGGCCACGAACAGGTTCTGGTAAACGAGCACGTCGCTGCCCGGATCTCCGTCAGCCCGGGCGGCGGGTGACGGCAAGCCGAGCGCGCAGGCGGCGAGCGCGGCCGCGGCCAGCACTCGCCCCAGCACGCCCGTACTGCGGCAGGCATCACCTATCACGAATAGATAGGTGCCAGATAACGCGACCGGAGTTCCCGGTCACCGCGATCGTGACCTAGCTCTCATCGAGGGCCGGTTTGCTCCGCTACGGCACAGGGTGCCGTGGCCTGGCCCGGGTAGCCTGAGCCGGCAGGAACCCAAGTGGGCCCGCGGAACGGAGGCAGTACCACGCGGATTACCAGCCACCGCTATCTGCGGCGCGCACCTTGGTGCTGCTCACCGCCGCGCTGGCCGGGCTGCTGGCGGGAGTCACCGCGTGCGGGGCTGCCCGCGAGGGCGCCAGCCCGGCGGCCCGGGCAGCATCGCAGGCGTCGGCCCGGTCGGCGGGTCAGCCGGGTCCGTCCAGCGCCGCGATCCCGCAGGCGCTGCTCAGCGAGGCCCGGCCGATCGGCGCTGGCCCTCGTTTTCACCCGTCCGCGACCGGCCCGGTGGGCGGCCCCTGCACACCAGGACTCGGCCCGCGCGACGGCGTCCACGTGGAGGTCTTCGCCGCTAACCGCGTCCTGCTGCTGCCCGCCGGGCTCGGCACCAAGCCGCCAAGGGACCTCCTGGACGGCCGGGTGACCCGGGCTGCCTGCTACGGCCAGCTGGTGACGCTCGACCCGACCGGGGTCGTCCTTATCCGCCCGGGCGGGCGGCCGACCCTCGGGGCGCTGTTCCGCTCCTGGGGCCAGCCCCTCTCAGCGAGCAGGCTGGCGTCGTTCAGCGCGCCCGCCGGGACCCGCGTGACGGTCTTCGTCGATGGCCGTGCCTGGCAGGGCGCGCCCGCCGCAGTCCCCCTCACCCGCCACGCCGAAATCGTGCTGGAGGTGGGGCCGCACGTTCCCCCGCACCTGGCCTATGCCTTCCCGCCCGGCAGCTGAGCAGGCCGTCGCTCATCGGGCGAGCGCGGTACGGGAGGTGGCGGCGGCCGGTTAGGAGGACGAGCCGTATTCGATGGGCACGTTGATGACCTGTGTTGTGGTCCATCCGGTGGCTTTCGGGCCGAGCTGCCAGATGGTCAGTTTGCTGCCGCTGACCGCGAGCGCGTCGAAGCCCCGGTCGGGGCCGGGGGCGAGCGTGGCGGTTCCCGGTGGCACGGCGGGCAGCGCGCGCCAGGTTGCTGCCGGGCCGCTGGTGATCTCGGCGCGGCCGTCGGTGAGCACGGCCCAGGCAGTGCCGTCGTCGCCGAAGCCGGCCGAGCGGACGGCCGCTGCTCCTAGCTGGAGCGGAGCGGAGATGGTCCAGTGCGCGCCGCCGTCGCTCGTCCACGTGGCGAGCAGGCTGGCGGCGGTCCCGGTGCCGGCCGCCAGCAGCGCCTCGTTGCCGGCCGGGGTGCTGGTCAGCCGCAGTACCCCGGTGGCCCTGGCCGCCAGCGAGACGGGGAGTGAAGGGCCCGCGGCCTGCCAGCGGCCGGCGGTGTAGCTGAAGATGCCGGCGATCCCCGGCCGGGTGCACGCGGCGGCGGCCAGCGGGGTGCCTGCCGGGGTGAGGGACACGCCGGTGAGGGCGGCCGGGGAGCAGCCCCGCCCGGCCGCGGTTCTCGTCAGCGAGCGCAGGCCGGGCAGCGTGGTCCAGTGCGCTCCCTGGTCGGTTGACTGGGTGAGGATGCCGCCGAGGAGCAGCGCGAGCATCCGCCCGCCGTCAGGCGCGGCGGCCAGCGCGTCGGGGACGTCGGCCAGGCCGGGCTGCAGCGGGCTGCCGGGCTGCCAGTTCGTGCCGTCGTCGCCGGTGGCCGTCAGCGCGGAAAAGGTGAGGTCGACGCCGGGCCGGAACCCGGCGATCAGTGAGCGGCCGCCCTCGGTAGCCAGCACGAAGCCACCGTTGGTCGCCACCCCGGGAGGGGTGACCAGTTTCCAGCTCGGGCTGCCGGCCGGGCGGGCGAATAGCTGTGAGAACGCGTTGTCGCTGGTGCCGATGTCGCCCATGACGACGGCGGCCCAGGTGCCTGCCGTGGTGGCGAGCGAGGTGTTGAGCGACGGCGGCAGGACCGCCGCTCGCGGCGCGGCTTGGGGGCTGACCGCCTGGCCGCATCCGGCGGCGCACGCGGCCAGCGCCATGATCGCGATCGTCGTGCCACGGCGGCGGGCCGCGGCGGGTACGGCGGGCCGCTTCACCGCTCTCCCAGGGCTTGCCGGGCGGCGTCCGCCAGCAGCACCGCATAGGACGAGGTGGAGCTGGTAGTGCCCGGCCCCGGGTCGTCGCTGAGTTCCTCGCGGATGTGCCCGGAGCGGTCGAGGATGAAGGCGATGTCGTCGTGTGCGATCATGGCGCCGCCGGTACTGACCTCCGCGGTGACGCCGTAGCCGCGCCAGACGTTCTCCAACTGGCCGGGTGAGCCGGTCAGGTAGAGCCAGTTGGGCACGGTGCCGAGGTTCTCCTGCCGGTCGAATGCCCGGGTGTAGGCCACGCTGTAGTAGAGCGGGTTGATGACGATGGCGACCAGCTCGACGTGGCGGGCGTCGGCGCCGAGGAGCTGCCCGGCCTGCCGGACTTCCTGGGCGATCAGCGGGCAGTCCGATACGCACACCGGGTCGAGGAAGGTCAGCAGCACAGCCTTGCCGCGCAGGCTCGCCAGCGTGACCTGCCTGCCGTCCTGGCTGGTCAGCGTGAACGCGGGAGCCGGCTCATCGAGCGGGGCGGCGGAGCCGGAGATGGCCTCGGCGATGACCGGGTCCGCGGTGCGGCTGGCCGACGCCGCGGCCATCGGGGCGGCGCCGACGAGAACGACGCCGATCGCGCCGAGGGCGGCGGCCGTGCGGACGCTGACGGCACCGACGGCGCCGCGGACCGCGGCCGGGCGCAGCCGCTCCCGCCACCGGACCCCGGCGGGCGCCCCGGCCGGCCCGGCGGGGGCTTCTTCGGCCGCCTCCGGCGCCGGGGTGAGCGCGAGGTAGCCGGCGGTGAACACCAGGATCATCGGGATCATGCTGTTGGGGTCGGTGCCGAGGCCGCCGAGGAAGCCGAGGTCCTCGATCAGCACCCAGTCGGCCAGGCACAGCACCGTCGCGGCGATCACCGCCGCGCGGGCCAGCCAGGGCCGGCCGGCGAGGAACGCCGCGCCGAGCACGGCCAGCGCGATCACCGCGAACAGGTTCACCGCGAACCCGTGCGCGGCGGTGAACGACCCGAAGGAGGAGACCAGGGCGGACAGCACGTGCGGCTGCGACATCTGGGCCATCGACTGCACCATGCCGGTAAGAGTGCCTGGCTGGCCAGCCGCAGTGCCCTGCCAGAAGCCGCGTCCGGGCCACGCCTGCAGCACCGCCATGCCGACAAAGAAGGTCCCCGTCCCGGCCAGCACGAGCCTTCCGGTCCTGGGCGTTCGCCAGGCCCCTGGGGGCAGCGCGACAAGCGCCCCGGCGACCGCGTAGAACAGCACCGCCCCCGGCGCTCCGAACAGCCAGGTAAGACCGGGCGCGAAGATGCCGCCGAACGACTCGCCGAACACCCACACCACCAGTCCCCACCCGACGCTGGCCAGCCCGCCCGCCCGCGACCACCAGCCGCGCTCGGCGACGATCAGCCACAGGCCGATCCCGACCTGGATCCACACCGCCGCGGCGCCCGCCTGAACCGGGTGATACGACCAGACAGTCCCGCCCCAGTTCACCACGTGCTGCACCCAGGCCGGGGAGCTCGCCGCAGTGGGCTCGATGACCTGCGACGGCATGCCAGCGGCCATCTTCGGCTGCGCCTGCAAGACGCCGTCGAACACCCACAGGAGGCCAAAACCGATCCGCAGCAGCCGGCGCGCTCCCGGCTCAGCTACAGCTCTTGCCGCCTGCGGCGCCGCGACGGCACTGGGCAGCTGAGCGGTTCCCCAGGTCCTGGTGGCACCCCACACCAGCAGCAGGAGCACGAAGATGGCAGCGGCAAGCAGCCACTGGTGCAGCAGCGCGGACCTGAACGCGTTCACGATCGTCGGGTCGGAGGGGTTCAGCCCCGAATTCATGCCGGGCACGAAGGCTGCTCCTTGCGATGGCCGACGGGCAGGAGAAAGGACAGGCCGCCCTGCCCCGCCACAGTACGCAGCAGTTGTGCGGTGACGGGAGGCCTGCCGGGCAACATGAGAAAGATGTCATCCTCGCCAGCCCTGCCGGTCAGACGGCACGCTCGCAGCCGCGTTCAGGCGTCGGTGTGGGCGAGGGAGGATGACAGCTCGCGGTGGGCACCGGCCTGGTCGAGCAGGGTCCTGGCCTTCTGCTCGAGGGTTTGGACGGCGTCGGCGCCCGCGGCCCAGCGCAGCGGCGGCTCGCTGCTGTCGACCAGCTCGACGAGGGCTGCGGCGAGCTTGGCCGGGTCGCCGCCCTGCTGGCCGTCCATGCCGCTCCAGGCAGCGACGGTCTGCTTGGTCCGCTCGATGTAGTCATCGATCGCGGGCTGGGCGTAGCTGGTCGACTCGGGGGTGAGCAGCTCGGTGCGGAAGAAGCCGGGCTCGACCAGCATGGTGCGGATCCCGAACGGCGCGACCTCGGGGGTGAGCGACTCGGTCCAGCCTTCCAGGCCGAACTTGGCGGCGGCGTAGGCTGAGGTGAACTCCAGCCCGGTGATTCCGGCGGTCGAGGAAATCACCACCACGAGTCCCGAACGCTGCGCGCGCATGACCGGCAGGACTGCCCGGGTGACGTTGAGCGGGCCGAACAGGGTCGTCTCGACCTGGGCGCGGAAGTCCTGCGGGGTGATCTCCTCGAAGAACCCGGCGTAGAAGTTACCCGCGTTGTTGACCAGCACGTCGATCCGCCCGAAGCGCCCGACGGCGGCCTCGACCGCGGTGCGGGCGCTGGCCGGATCAGTGACGTCGAGGGCGGTGACCAGCAGGTCCTCGTGAGTGCCGAGCGCCTCGCTGACCCGCTGGGGGTTCCGCCCGGTGGCCACGACGGCGTGCCCGGCGCCCAGGGCTGACCGCACGATGTCCGCGCCCATGCCCCGGCCGGCCCCGGTGATGAGAAAAACCTTCTTGCCCGTCATGTTCGATGTCCTTCGTCTGTCGGTGTCACCGGCCTTCGGTGACATCACCAGCAAAGCCGCGGCGGGCCGGGCGGAGAAGTCACTGCTGAAGGGCGTACTGACAGGCCACCCCTGAGGGCGGGATCTGCGCTTAGCCTGAGAGACATGGACAACCAGGCGGAGATCAAGGCCTTCCTCAGCTCACGCCGGGCGAAGATCACCCCGCAGCAGGCCGGGCTGAGCGCGTACGCCGGGAACCGGCGGGTGCCGGGGCTGCGCCGCAGCGAGGTTGCCGACCTGGCCGGCGTCAGCGTGGAGTACTACGCCAAGCTGGAACGGGGCGACCTCAGTGGTGTCTCCGACAGTGTGCTGGAAGCCCTCGCCCGGGCGCTGCAGCTGGACGAGGCCGAGCACGCGCACCTGCTCGACCTCGCCCGCGCGGCCGGACCCGCGGCCCGGACCCGCCGCAGGACTCCCGCCCAGCAGGTCCGGCCTACCATCCAGCGCCTGCTCGACCTGATGACCGAGGTGCCGGCGATCGTGAACAACGCCCGCCTCGATCTGGTGGCCGCCAACACCCTGGGGAAGGCCCTGTTCGCACCCGTCTATGCCTCCCCCGGGAGGCCGGCGAACCAGCCGGTCAACCATGCCCGCTTCACCTTCCTCGACCCCGGCGCCCGCGACTTCTGGACCGACTGGGAACGCGCCGCCGACGACAGCGTGGCCCAGCTGCGCACCGAAGCCGGCCGCGACCCCTACAACCAGGCCCTTACCGGCCTGGTGGGCGAACTGTCCACCCGGAGCGAGCCTTTTCGCACCCGGTGGGCCGCCCACAACGTCCGCCTGCACCGCACCGGCCGCAAGCACTTCCACCATCCCGTCGTCGGCGACCTGCACCTGAACTTCGAGGCCATGGAGCTGCCCGCCGACCCGGGCCTGTCCTTTCTCGCCTTCAGCGCCCCGGCCGGCTCACCCGACGACGACGCCCTGCGCCTCCTCGCCAGCTGGGCCGCCACCCACGACTTGGCTGATGCGCTGGAGGCACCCCAGGCCCCCGAAGGGTCTGGGGGAACCGCGTAGCGCGTGTGGGTCGGCCGGCGTGATGGCGATGTCCATTGCCTCCCGGTCCCTGAACCAGCTGCTTAGCGGTCGATCCCGGCCATGTTCGCTTCGTCGTGACGTTCGCCGGCCGCGGGGGTGAGGTTGTTCAGCCGCTCGATCTGCTCGGGGGTGAGCTCGATGCCGTCGGCGGCGGTGTTCTCCTCGACGCGGGCGACTCGCCTGGTGCCGGGGATCGGGGCGATGTCATCGCCCTGGGCGAGCAGCCAGGCCAGGGCGACCTGGGCCGGGGTAGCGCCGGCGTCGGCGGCGACGGCATGTCGTCCACGGTGCGGATCTGGCCGGTGAGGAAACCGTGGCCGAGGGGCGAGTACGGCACGAAGCCGATGCCGAGACGGCGCAGCAGCGGAAGCAGCTCGGCCTCCGGGTCGCGGGTCCACAGGGAGTACTCGGTCTGCAGCGCGGCGACCGGATGGACGGCGTGGGCGCGGCGGATCGTGCCGGGACTGGCCTCGGACAGGCCGATGTGCAAGACCTTGCCCTCGCTCACCAGCTCGGCGAGCACGCCGACGGTGTCCTCGATGGGAGTGCTCGGGTCCACGCGGTGCTGGTAGTACAGGTCGATGCGATCGGTGCCCAGCCTCTTCAGCGAGAGACGTGCTTCATCGCTTAACTCCTTTGTGCAGATTCCCGAGCCCTCGTAACCTCAGTGAACGCTCTCCCGAGCTGGTCAGGGAGTCTCTGCCGAAGGGCGTACTGGCAGAGACTCCCTGAGTACCGGCAACGGGAATAACGTGACCGGCGTGGACACCTCAGCATCACCGGGCAGCACACCATTAGCCGGCGCCTGACGTTCCTCTTCGCTGTCGCCGGGGGTGCGGCGGTCGGCAACCTGTACTGGTCACAGCCACTGCTCGACCTCATCGCGGCCGATCTCAAGACAGGCACCGGTTCAGCCGGCTGGGTCGTGACGGCCACCCAGATCGGCTACGCGGTCGGCGTCCTGCTGTTCGTGCCGCTGGGCGACGTGCTGAACCGCCGGATCCTCGTGCCCGTCGCATTGTTCTGCGCAACTGGCGCCCTTCTCGCCAGCGCCCTGGCACCCACCTTCACGGTGCTGCTCACCACCTTGTTCCTCGTTGGCCTCACGACCGTTTCGGGCCAGCTCCTGGTTCCTCTGGCAGGCGACCTCGCCAGCGATTCCGATCGCGGCCGGGTCGTCGGAACGGTCGTCTCAGGAATCCTGATGGGGATCCTGGTCTCCCGCACCGTGTCAGGCCTCATCGCCGGAGCGGCCGGCTGGCGAGCCGTCTACTTCCTGGCCGCGGCGCTGGCACTCGCTCTCGCGATCCTGCTGTTTCTCGCCATTCCCAGCCTTCCGGCCCGCGCTTCGATGCGCTACCCGGCCCTGATCGGCTCCGTCTTCTCAATCGTGAGACGCGAGCGAACTGTGCGCTGGACCCTCGTGCTCGGCGGCACCGCCTTCGCGGTGTTCACCATGTTCTGGACATCACTCACGTTCCTGCTCAGCGCCCCGCCGTTCTCGTTCTCGGTGACCGTCATCGGCCTGTTCGGCCTCGCGGGGCTCGCGGGGGCCGCCGCCGCGCAACGAGCCGGCCGCCTCAACGACCGGGGCCTGGGCCTGCCGATAATCGGTGCCGCCTGGGCACTCGTCCTGCTCGCCCTGGTCATCGCCGGGCTCGGACAGACCTCCGTCGTCGCGATCGTCGTCGCGATCATCCTTCTCGACGTCGCGATCCAGGCGCACGCCATCACCGTCCAGTCGCGCATGTTCCAGATCGACGCCCAGGCCCGCAGCCGTCTCAACACTGCGTTCGTGACCAACAACTTCATCTTCGGCGCCGTCGGGTCCGGCCTCGCCTCTTTCCTCTGGCCCCGCGGAGGATGGACCGCGATCATGATCGCCGCCGCCGTCCTCAGCGGATTCGCATTCACCGTGTGGGCCGCCGGACGGCGAGGTGCACTGCGTCTCACGGGAGACGGCCTCGCGGTCGCGGACGCGCCTACCTGCGGCTGACTGCTCTGCCGAGAGAGCGGGCGGAGGCCGGCGGCCGTCAGCGGTCGAAGGTCACCTGGACCAGCGGGCTGCTGGCGAGCCAGGCGGCTGGTTCACGGCCCGGGGCATCGGTAAGGCCGGAGAGGGACTCGAGGATGGCGCCCAGCACCTTCTCCCGCTCGGCCGGGTCGGTGACCGGGCGGGCGGTCGCGGCGAGGTCGGCCGTCGCCGACTGCTTGAGGTGGAAGACGAACTGCGGGTGCGCGACCAGGTTGGCGTACCACGAGCGGCGACCGGGCGTGCCGGTGATGTAGTACTTGCCGTCCACCCGGTGGTACCAGATCTCGATGCGGCGCGGCTGCCCGGTCTGCCGCCCGGTGGTGGTGATGTCGATGACCTGGTCGCTGGCGAGCGCGCTCGCTGCCGTGCTGCTCATGACGCTGGTTCCTTCCCTGGTGGCCCTGCGGTTACGTAGGGCCCGATGACACTGCTGACAAGGCTGCGGAGGTAGCTGGCGCGGCCCCCTGGTACCTGCTCAGCTCCGGCTAGCTGCTCGATATAGGCGCACATCAGCGCGCCACCGCACAACGCGGCCCCCAGCGCGCGGGGATCGGCCGCCGGGTCGAGGTGGCCCGACTGCTGCCAGCCGCGCAGGCACTCGGCCGCGGCCGCGATGGCTAGCTGCGGCCCTGAGCCGTGCTCGCGGTTGAGCTCCTGATGGCGGCGCAGCAGCTCGCGGTCAGCGAAGGACCCGGCGTGGAGCGGGAGGACGGCCACGTAGAAATCGGCCGCCCGCTCCAGGAACACCACCAGCGCGGCGACCGGGCCGCCGTCGCCGGATGGCGGCTCTTCGGCCAGGGCCCGCCACGCCCGGTTCTCGGGCAGGTCGAAGTTGACGAGCTGGGTGAGCAGGCCCATCTTGTCACCGAAGTTCTTGAACAGGCTTCCCTCGGCCACGCCCGCGGCGGCGGCGATCTCCCGGGTGGTCACCCGCCCGATCCCCCGCTCCCGGATCAGGACCAGGGCGGCATCGATGATGCGCTGGCGGGCCGGACTCGCCATGACGGGATCCCCCCACGCTCGGACTTCGGCGGAACTGCTTGACAGGCAGGTTATCGGCTCGCCATGCTCGGCCTGACAAAAGTGCAGTGAGCGCTCACTTCATTTTGCCTCCCCCGCGGTGCCCGCCTGCACGCATAACAGAACATGAGGTGGCGAAGGTGACCCAGACATCGGCGATGTCCGCCCGGCAACGATGGACGCTGCTGCTGGTCTGCGCGGCGACATTCATGCTGCTGCTGGACGTCACGGTGGTGACGGTGGCGCTGCCGACAATCGAGAACGACCTGAACGCGAGCCTGTCCGACCTGCAGTGGGTGGTCGACGCCTACACGCTGGTGCTGGCGGTGCTGCTGCTGCCGGCCGCCACGCTGGGTGACCGGCTTGGCCAGCGCCGGCTGTTCATGGCCGGGCTGGTGCTGTTCACCGCCGGGTCGCTGGCGTGCGCGCTGGCCCCGGATGCCCTGTCGCTCGAGCTGTTCCGTGCGTTCCAGGGGATCGGCGGCGCGGTGCTGTTCGCCACCGGCACGCCGCTGCTGCGGGCCGAGTTCTCCGGGGCCGCGCTGCCGCGCGCGCTTGGCGTGTTCGGCGCCACGATCGGCGGCGCCACCGCGATCGGGCCGCTGGCCGGCGGCGCGCTGACCGACGCGTTCGGCTGGCGGTCGATCTTCTTCATCAACCTGCCGGTCGGCGTGGCGGTGTTCGCGGCCGGGGCGGCCCGGCTGGGCGAGTCCCGGGGCCCGGCCGGCGGGCGGGCCGACTGGCCGGGGACCGCGGCGATCACCGTGGCCCTGACCGCCCTGATGTTCGCGCTCATCCGCGGCAACGCCGTCGGCTGGGCGAGCACCCAGATCATCATCTTGTTCGCCGTCGCCGCGGTGGCACTGGCCGGCTTCATCGGCTGGGAGTTGCGGGCCGCCGCGCCCATGGTCGACCTGCGCCTGTTCGCACAGCGCGGCTTCGCCGCCACCGGGCTAGTGGCGTTCGCGGTCTCGGCCACGGTCATCGGGGTGATCAGCTACCTGGCGCTGTACCTGCAAAACACCCTGGACTACACCCCCGTCCAGGGCGGCCTGCGGTTCCTCGCGCTGTCGCTGGTCTCCTTCGCGGTCGCCCCGCTCACCGGCCGGCTCATCGGCCGGGTGCCGATGCGGGTGCTGCTTGCCACGGCCATGGTGGCCGCCGCCGCGGGCCTGGCCTCGATGGCCCGGCTGTCGGCCGGCTCCGGCTGGCTGGTGCTGCTGCCCGGTCTCATCCTGACCGGGATCGGCCTCGGCATTTCCTCCACCGCGCTGACCACGGCGGCATTGTCGGCGGTGGAGCCGGCCCGGGCCGGGATGGCCGCGGGGACGGTGAACACCCTGCGGCAGGTCGGCACCGCGGCCGGCGTCGCGGTGCTCGGGGCGCTCTTCACCTCCCGGGTGACCGCCGCCACGCTGGGTGACCTGGCCGCGCTGCCGGGTGCCGCCGCCGTCAAGGACGGGCTGGCGGCCGCGGTCGGCTCCGGCGCCGGCACCCGGGTCGCGGCGGGGGTGACGCCGGCCGCCCGCGCCGCCGTCGCCCACGCCGCCCGCGCCGGAACCGCCTCCGGGCTTAACGACGTGCTGCTGGTGGCGGCGGCGCTCGCCGCGGCCGGCGCGATCGCCGGATTCGCCTTCGGACCCGACCGTGCCCCGGCCGCGGAACCGGCGGCCGTCCGGGGCAGGCCGCTGGCCGCCCAGGACGAGGTCAGCTGACGGCGTTCTTCAGCCAGCCGCGGGCTCGCTGCTGCGGACGCTGCTGCTCGCCCTGCTGGGCGCCGAGCACGACCAGTGCGCCGGTGAGGACCGGGGTGGCCCACTGCAGGATCCGGAGCCGCTGCTGAGTCCGGGCGACGTCGTCCGGGGTGGCCTCGCTGGGCACGGTGCCGCTCTCGGTGTAGGCGTCGCTGCCCGTCTTGGCCAGCTTCGCGCCCAGCACTCCGCTGTAGGCGGTGGTAGCGAGCGCGGCGGCCGTCAGCACGATCTTGACGGCGGTGTTGGCGCCCACGCCGGACTGGTTGCGGACCCGGTCGCGGTGGGCCAGCAGCAGCCCGCCCCCGCCTGCCAGGTGGGCGGCGATTGCCGCGGCGGAGACCGGCGCCCACCGGGCCCAGCCCGATGACGAGACCTTCGTCCGCTCGACCGGGTTGCTGATGTCACCCGACGCGCCGTTCAGGCCGACGGCGCCCATCAGGGACCCGCCGAACCAGGCGGCAGCGCCCAGGTCGTGCAGGGACCGGACGACCGTGTTGCGGTTGCTGCTCATGTGACTCCTTGACGTGGTGATGACCGGCGGATTAGCGGTGCCGGTCCAGTTCGGCGGCGACGGTAGCCCCCAGCTCGCCCCAGCTCTTCTCGAACTTGGCCAGGCCGTCGCGCTCGAGGTAGTCGGTGACGTCGTCGAAGTCGACGCCCGCGGCTGACAGCTGATCCAGGAGGCGGCGGCTGTCGTCGCCGGTTCCGGTCATGGTGTCGCCGCTGACCTGGCCGTGGTCGGCGAAGGCTTCCAGGGTCGGCCCCGGCATGGTGTTGACGGTGCCGCGCGCGATCAGCCCGGCGACGTACTTGGTGTCCGGGTAGGCGGGGTTCTTGACCCCGGTGGAGGCCCACAGCGGACGCTGCGGCCGGGCGCCGAGGCGGGCGAGCCGCTGCCAGCGCTGGCCGGCCGTCACCTCCTGATAGGCCTGGTAGGCCAGGCGGGCGTTGGCGATCGCGGCCGTGCCCTTCAGCCGGGCGGCCTCGGGAGTGCCGAGGTGATCCAGGCGCGCGTCGACCTCGGTGTCCACCCGGGAGACGAAGAAGGAGGCCACCGACCTGATCACGGCCAGGTCGAGGCCCGCGTCGTGCGCTTGTTCCAGGCCGGCCAGGTAAGCGTCCAGGACGGCGCGGTACCGGTCCAGGGAGAAGATCAGCGTCACGTTGACGCTGATGCCGCGGGCGACCGTCTCGGTGATCGCCGCCAGCCCTTCCCTGGTGGCCGGGATCTTGATGTACAGGTTGTCGCGGTTCACCGTCTTCCACAGCAGGCGGGCCATCTCCGCGGTCGCCTGGGCGTTATGGCACAGCCGCGGGTCGACCTCGATCGACACGCACCCGTCGAGGCCCGCCGTGCCGTCGTACACCGGCGCCAGCACGTCGCACGCGGCGCGGACGTCATCGGTGGTCACCGTGAACACCGCCGTGTCGACGTCGGCCTTGAGGGCGGCCAGCTCAGCGAGCTGCTGGTTGTAGCGGTCGCCCTTGGACAGGGCGGACGCGAAGATCGTCGGGTTGCTGGTCACCCCGACGACGTGGCGGGTGGTGACGAGCCGCTGCAGGCCGCCGCCGGCCAGCAGCTCGCGGGACAGGTCGTCCAGCCACACCGCCACCCCGGCGGCGCTCAGGTCGGCCAGCGGGTCATGTTCTGGGTGGTGAGTCATGTGCTTCCGTTCGGGATATCAGGGGGTGAGGACGGGGGGGACGGCGGAGGCCATGACGGCGGGCGCCCGGTCCCACGCCCGGTGCAGGCCGACCGCGGCCGCGAGCTGGTCGGTGAACGACTTCCCGGCCGCGGGGCCGGTCACCACGCCCGGAGCGTCCGCGGTGATGCCGGCTGCCGCCAGGATCACGCTCCCGTCGCCCCAGGCGCCCATTGCCTTGCAGTGGCGGAATGCCTCCTGCAGGAGGATGGTCAGCTTGATGTCGCCGGTCGGGGTGGTGCCGCCGGCGACGACGAGGGCGTCGAACTCGACCGAGCGGGCGGTCAGCAGCGTCCGGTCGACCGTTTCCTGGCGGTCACCGCTGCCCAGGACACCGCCGACCGGGGCGATGACCAGGGCGGTCGCGCCGAGCTTGGCGGCCGCCAGCCTGACCTTGCCGATGCCCGCCAGGTCGGCGCCCGAATCGGCGATGATGCCGATCGTGCGGCCGGCGATCGGGCCGGGCTGGGTGACGACCTGGGAGAGGGCCGGGGACAGGGCCGCGTCAGCGGGCGGCGAGCCGGCCGGGGCGGGCAGGCCGAGGCCCGCCGCGACCTGGGCGCAAAGGTCGGCGTCGACGTTGGCCAGCACCTGCAGCTCGCGCTCCTTGATGGCTTGCTCATAGCATTTGCCGAGCTCGAACGTGAGCGCCTCGATGATGTGGGCCTGCTCCAGCGGGGTGAGGCTGCGGTAGAACATCGCCGGCTGGGTGAAATGGTCCTCGAACGAGACCGGGCTGCTGCGGACCACCGCGCCCGCGACCGGGCGCGCGGTCTGCACGTAGGCGCCCTGGTCGGCCGTGGCCACCAGCGGCTGGCCGCCGTCGATGCTGTTGGGGCGGTAGGGGGCCAGGCCGGCCGGGACGGCGCCCTGGTGCATGCCGTCGCGGAGCATGTCGTTGACCGGGCAGTGCGCCTGGTTGATGGGCAGCTGGGTGAAGTTCGGGCCGCCGAGGCGGGTGAGCTGCGTGTCGAGGTAGGAGAACAGCCGCGCCTGCATCAGCGGGTCGTTGGTGACCTCGATGCCGGGCACCAGGTTCCCGGTGTGGAACGCGACCTGCTCGGTCTCGGCGAAGTAGCTGGTCGGGTTCCGGTTCAGGGTCAGCTTCCCGATCAGCTGCACCGGGGCGAGCTCCTCGGGAACGAGCTTGGTGGGGTCGAGCAGGTCGATGCCCTCGAAGCTGTCGGTGCCGTCATCGGGCATCACCTGGATGCCCAGCTCGTACTCGAGGAACGCGCCCGCCTCGATGCCGTCGGCCATGTCCCGGCGGTGGAAGTCCGGGTCGACCCCGGCCGCGATCTGCGCTTCCTCCCACACCAGGGAGTGCACCCCGGCGGCCGGCTTCCAGTGGAACTTCACCAGGCTGCTCTCGCCCGCCTCGTTGACCAGGCGGAAGGTGTGGACCCCGAAGCCCTCCATCGTCCGGTAGGACCGCGGGATCCCGCGGTCGCTCATGTTCCACAGGACGTGGTGGGTCGCCTCGGTGTGCAGCGACGCGAAGTCCCAGAAGGTGTCGTGCGCGGACTGGGCGCCCGGGATCTCCAGGTCGGGCTGCGGCTTGGCCGCGTGGATGACGTCAGGGAACTTGATCCCGTCCTGGATGAAGAAGACCGGCATGTTGTTGCCGACCAGGTCGAAGGTGCCCTCCGCGGTGTAGAACTTCACCGCGAACCCGCGGGTGTCCCGTACCGTGTCGGCCGAGCCGCGCGAGCCGAGCACGGTGGAGAAGCGGACGAAGACGTCGGTCTGCAGGCCCTTGCTGGCCAGGAAGCCGGCCTTGGTCACCGACCGGCCGGTGCCGTAGGACTCGAAGGTGCCGTGCGCCGCGGCGCCGCGCGCGTGGACGACCCGCTCGGGGATGCGCTCGTGATCGAAGTGGGTGATCTTCTCCCGGAGGTGGAAGTCCTCCATCAGGGTCGGCCCGCGCTCCCCCGCCTTCAGCGAGTGATCGGTGTCGGGCAGCCGCAGGCCCTGCGCCGTGGTGAGGAACTCGCCCGCCTCTTCCTGCACCGCCGCCGGTGATCCGGCGGGTGTCGCGGGGGTGGTGGAGTTCTTGCCGTTCGGGCTTGACTTAGCCATCGTTTCTCCTGTCGCGGAAGGCGCAGGCGATGGCTTCACCTGTCACCAACCATACAGGAGGGCCGGGGCCGCCCGGCGGCCGGGCGCATCAGGGCGGTGGACCTTGTTTGCCGTCGCTGTCAGCGGGGAGACCTGGTGACCGATGACGGACCCGGCCGAGAGGGGGCAGGAACATTGAGCGGCAGCGATCAGCAGAACCTGATGGAGGTCACCGGCCGCAGCGCGGCATCGCTGGAGATCCTGGCCCGCACGCTGCACGTGAAGAACGCGGAGCTGCAGCCCACGCTCGACGCCATCGCGTCCACGGCGGTGGCGATGCTGAGTCCCGCCCGGTACGCCGGCCTGACCGTCGTCTCGCGGGGCGAGCTCATCCCCCGGGCCACCACCGGCGAGCCGCCCCTGCTGCTCGACCACCTGCAGCAGAAGCTGGGCGACGGCCCGTGCATCAACGCCGCCAAGCACCAGCGCATCTTCCGGATCGAGGACACCCGCGAGGAGCTGCGCTGGCCGGAGTTCACCGCGGCGGCGGTGCGGCTCAACGTGCGCAGCATGCTGTGCGTGCCGCTGTGGATCGACGAGCGGGGCCTGGGCGCGCTCAGCCTGTACGCCGACGAGGCCGCGGCCTTCGGCGACCCGCACGAGCGGGTCACCAGCCTGCTGGCCACGTTCGCCGCCCTCGCCCTGGCCGAGGCGCAGCACGCTGACCAGTTGCACGACGCGCTGGCCAACCGGGACGTCCTCGGGCAGGCCAAGGGCATTCTGATGGAACGGCACGGCCTCAGCGCTGACGCCGCCTTCAGCGTCTTGTCGCGGGTCTCTCAGGCCGAGAACCTGAAGGTGGCCGAGATCGCCCGCCGCTTCGTGCAGACCGGCAGGCTCCCCGGCGGCCCGGGCCCGGAGGGCGGCGTGGCGGCGCCCTGACGCGGTCGCGACGCGGCCAGCCATGACGACCTCGGGTCTTCCAGCCCGGAAAGGGCTGAACGCGCTGGTGTTGTCCAGATTCACCCTAGTCGCATTTATCCAGGCCAGCGACTTATAGCACAAAGCCGTTAACTTGAGCTGTCGACGAGGCGCGCGGGCGCCAGCTTCCCCCAGGCGGCGGTATTGTTGCGGAACTTTTTTGCAGTTTGGAAATAATTGTGCGTGATAGCCCCACTTTATTTCCACTCTGAGCCATTGGCCTGCGGCTACGTGACCAGAGTGGCGGTAGTGGCGCGGCTCGCGGGCGGCGGCGCCCGCCTGACTTAGTGGCATTGGGTCATAGCACCACGAAGTTAACTGCCTTGTGGCGAGCCGCCGCTCGCAGAACGCTATTGTGAGCGAAGAGGAGACCAACCATGACGGCAACGCTGAAGGTGACGCACAAGGCGATCGGCGTCGAGGTCCGCCGGGGCACGTACGAGGTTGTGCTGGACGGGGAGCGGGCCGGGTCACTCGAGCTGAACAGCACGTTCGAGACGCCGGTGGAACCCGGACGGCACACCGTGCAGGTCCGCGAGGGCCGGAACTCCAGCCGGACCAAGGCCTTCGACGCGGCCGAGGACGAGGTCGTCGCCTTCCGCTGCAGCGGCAAGAGCATCTTGCCGGTCTTCCTGCTGTCCTTCGCCGTTCCCAGCCTGGCCCTGTCGCTCCGTCGCGAGTAGCGGCTCGCGGCTAGCTCCCGCCCAGGGTGGCGCCTCCGTCAACGGTCAGCACGGTTCCGGTGACGAAGCGGTTCTCCATCAGGTATAGGTGCGCCGCGGCGATCTGGTCCGCTTCCCCGATCGACTTGGTGAGCGTCTGCCCGGCGAGGGCCGCGAACAGGGCGGCCCGCTGCGGCTCAGGAACCGAGTCCCACAGCGGCGTCCGGATCGCTCCCGGCCGGACCGCGTTGACGCGGACCGGGGCGAGCTCGGCCGCCAGGCCCCGGGTCAGGCCCTCGATGGCGGCGGCGGCGCCGGCCGCGAGCGCCGTACCGGGGGCGGGGCGGACGGCGACCGTCCCGGACGTCAGCACGACCGAGCCTCCCGGCCGCAGGCGCGGCGCCGCGTGCTTGACCGCGGCGACGGCTCCCCAGAAGCGGACCTCGTACAGCTCCCGGGCGGCGTCGAGCGGCAGGTCCGCTAGCGGCTGCGGCCGCACCGTGTCGCCGGCCGTGTAGACCATGTGGTCGAGCTCGCCGACGCGCGCGAACAGGGCGGCGACGTCCGCCTCGTCCCGGGTGTTGACGGCGGCACCGTCACTGGTGTCCGGCAACTGCGCGAGCGCGGCCTTCAGGCGGCCCGCGTCGCTCGACGCGATCGTGACCGCCGCCCCGGCCAGGGCGGCGGCGCGGGCCGCCGCCAGTCCCATTCCTGAACTGCCGCCGATGATGACGACGCGCTGGCCGGAAAGTCCCATGGCGCCTGCTCCTCTGCCTACGAAGGTTGATGACTCACTGAGTCATCAGCTTAGCAGCGATGATAACTCACTGAGTCATCACTGTTATGATGGCGGACGTGCCGCGATGGGACCCCTGCGCCGAAGACCGGCTCCGCGCGGCCGCGCTCGAGCTGTTCCTCGAGCACGGGTACGAGAACGTCACCGTCGCGCAGATCACCGAGCGGGCCGGGCTGGCCCGGCGCTCGTTCTCCCGTTACTTCGCCGACAAGCGGGACGTGCTGTTCCCCGGGTCGCAGCAGCTTCCGGCCGTGCTCGCCCGCTCCGTCCGGCACGCTGACGGCACCCTCTCCCCCTTCGCGGCCCTGCTGACCGCGCTGGTGGAGGTGGCCGGCCTGCTGGCCGACGAGGCCCCGCTCGCCGCGCAGCGGCGCGCGGTCGTCCAGGCCAGCCCGGAGCTGCAGGAACGGGGGCGGACCAAGTTCGCCGCGGTAACTGAGGCGGTAGCGGACGCGCTGCGGGACCGGGGCGCCGCCTCATCGGAGGCGACGCTGCTCGCGCAGGTCGGCGTCGCCATCTTCCGCACCGCGTTCGAGCGCTGGACCGACCAGCCGGACGACGCCGGCCTGCCAGCCCGCATCCGGGAGGCGGCAGCCGATCTGGCGGCCAGCCTGGGCGCGGTGGACTTCGCCGCGCTGCCCCGCCCGTGACCAGGACAACTCTCGGCCGTCATGAACGATGTCACATCAACTCATCAGCACTACACCATCACGCGCAACGGTCGCCCGGTAGCGGTTGTCCTGCCAGTCGACGATCTTGAGTCACTAGAAGAAACCATCTTCTGGCTGGAGCGCGAGATCGCCCGGCTGCGCGCCGGCGAGCCAAGCGCGGACGGCCCCGACATCAGCGGCGACGAGATGGCGGCGATCATGGACCGCCGCCGGCGGGAGGCCGGGCGCGCGTGAGTGATCGACATCGCGGACCGGTCGGACATCTACCATCCGGGACGTAAGTAGGCCTGCTGGTTCCGCGTAGCGGGTGGCCGCGATGGCCGCTGCCCGTGACGGTCAGGGGAAGGTGACTGCTATGTCGAGGCCGCCTTGGGGGCGAGGGCTGGCAGTAAGGGCTGCGCCATGGGCGTCGGCGATGGCGCGGACGATGGCCAGGCCGAGTCCGTGTCCCTCGCCATGACGGATTCGCTGGGTGCCGAGCCGCCGGAACGGCTGGAACAGGTCGTCGACCGAGTGCGGCGGGATGAGCGTTCCGGTGTTGCCGACTGTTACCACAGCGCCCCCGTCGGCCATCGCGGTCGTGATTTCGGCTCGGCCGCCGGGCAGGTTGTGCCGGATGGCATTGTCGACCAGGTTTGTCACCAGGCTCTGCGCCAGGCTTGGGTCACCGGTCGCCGGGGCGGCGGAGAGCTCGGCGGTAAGGCGGATGCCGTGCCGCTCGGCATCGCGGTGCCGGGCCAGGAGCACGTCGCGGGCGATGTCGGCGAGGTCCAGGGGCTGGGGGTCCGCGATACCGCACTGGCCGTCCGCCAGGGTGAGCAGGGCGCCGATGAGGCGCTCCTGGCGGTCGCTCAGCTCCACCAGCTCCACGCAGGTTGCCCGCAAAGTCGCGACCGAGGGCTCGGGGTCGGCGATCGCGACCTGCAGCAGGACGCGTCCGGCGCTGAGCGGGGTCCGCAGCTCGTGCGAGGCGTTGGCGATGAAGTTTCGCTGCGACTGAAAGGAGGCTTCCAGGCGCGCGAACAGGTCGTCGAGCGTCTCGCCGAGCTCAGTGAACTCGTCGCCTTGGCCGCGCAGGCCGAGGCGCCGGTGCAGGTTGCTAGCGGAGATGTCGCGAGCGGTGGTGATGATCGCGCGCAGCGGCCGGACGAAGCGCCCCGCGATCAGCCAGCCGAGCGCCAGGGAGAGCACCGCCATGATCGCCACCGCGGCCACCGCAGCCCGGAACGAGTCGGAGGTGATGAACGCGGAGAAGATGCCGGAGGTGTGCCCGGCCGCGGCGATGGCCGGCGGCCCTGGTGCGGCGCGGCCCGCCAGGACCGGTGCTGCAGCAGGCCTGGGGCGAGAAGATAGGTGATGCCGAGCAGCGCGATGCCTGATGCGCAGATCAGGGCGCTGTACAGCAGGGTCATCCGTGTCCGCAGGGTGGGCTTATGGCCAGTGCGCTGGGAAGTCCGGGGTGCGGGCATCAGTGCCCGCCGATCCGGTAGCCGCCTTCGCGGACGGTGTCGATGACGGGCGGGTCGCCGAGCTTGGCCCGCAGCCGGTGCATGGTCTGCTTGACCGCGGTGGTGAACGGGTCAGCGGCTTCGTCCCAGACCCGTTCCAGCAGCTCCTCGGCCGACACGACCCGGCCGGCGCGGGCGAGCAGGTATTCCAGGACGGCGAACTCCTTGCTGCCGAGTTCTAGCCGCTGCCCGGCCCGGGACGCGGTCCGGCTGCCCGGGTCGAGCTTGATGCCTGCCTGCTGGAGCACTGGGGGGACCAGCTCGGCAACGCGCCGGCCGAGGGCGCGAATCCGGGCCGTCAGCTCGGGGAAGTCGAAGGGTTTAGCCAGGTAGTCGTCGGCGCCGAGGTTGAGGCCTTCCACCCGGTCGCAGAGGCTGCCGGCCGCGGTGAGCATCAGGATCCGGCTCGGCGACCGGTCGGCGGCCAGCCGGCGGCAGATCTCGTCGCCGGGGACCCCGGGCAGGTCCCGGTCCAGCACCACGACGTCGTAGCGGGTCACGGCCAGCTGGCTGAGCGCCTCGTCACCGTCGTAGACGGCATCGACCGCCATCCCCTCCCGGCGCAGGCCCGGTGACGATCCCCCGCGCCATCGGCTCGAAATCTTCGACCACCAGCACTCTCATGACAGCGCGTGTCCCTCCGGAAGCTGACCTGGCCTTCAGAATGCCAGGCGGCCGGTATCGCCCGGGTATCGGCCGACGGCACCGGTGGCTGAGACCAGGGCCGGAATACAACCGTCGCATGAACGAAGCAACCATTGAGGTCGCCGGGCTGCGGAAGCGGTTCGGCCCCGCCCTCGCGCTGGACGGGATGACGTTCACCGTCTCCCCGGGCCAGGTCACCGGGTTCGTCGGGCCCAACGGAGCCGGGAAATCCACCACGATGCGGGTGATCCTGGGACTGGACGCCTCCGACGCGGGACACGCGCTGATCGGCGGCCGGCCGTACCGGGACCTGAGGCGTCCGCTGACCCGGGTGGGGGCGCTGCTGGACGCCGGGGCGCTGCAGCCGAGCCGGACCGCCCGTAATCACCTGCTGTGGCTGGCCCATTCCCAGGGCCTGGGCGCCCGGCGGGTCGACGAGGTCATCGCGCAGGCTGGCTTGGGCAAGGCCGCCCGGCGGAAGGCGGGCGGCTACTCGCTCGGCATGCGGCAGCGGCTCGGGATCGCGGCGGCGCTACTCGGCGATCCGCGGGTGCTGATGCTGGACGAGCCGTTCAACGGCATGGACCCCGAGGGCATCGTGTGGATGCGCCGCTTGCTGGACTCGCTGGCCGCGGAGGGCCGGGCAGTGCTGGTGTCCAGCCACCTGATGGGCGAACTGCAGGAGGCCGCCGGTCACCTGGTGATCGTCGGCCGTGGCAAGGTGATCGCCGATACCAGCGTCGCGGACCTGATCGCGTCCACCGCGGCCGCCCGGGTCGCGGTACGGACCAGCGCCCGCCGGGAGGCGGTAACCGTCCTCTCGGACGCTGGCGCGTCGGTGGCCGATGACGGCGGCGGCGTCCTCACCGTCTCCGGGCTGCCCGCCGAGCGGATCACGGCCCTACTCGGAGCGGGCCAGGTGCCGTTCTCGGGGGTGACGGCGCACCGGGCGACGCTGGAAGAGGCCTACCTGGAGCTGACCCGCGACGCCGTGGAATACCGCGCCGAGCCCGCCCGGGAGGCGGCGCGATGACCGCTTCCGTGCTGGCGGCGCCGGTGACCGGTGACGACGGCTTCGCGCACCTGCTGCACGCGGAGTGGACTAAGTTCCGGACGGTCCGCGGCTGGGTGATCGCCGTCATCGTCGCGGCGCTGGTGACCCTGCTGCTCGGCGCGTATACCGGTGCCCGCAGCCAGGAAGGCTGCGTCAACGGCCCGTGTCATTACACGATTGCGACCGGCCCGGGCGGGGAGGCGGTGACCGACACCTACTACTACGTGCACCGCCCGCTGACCGGGGATGGCACCATCACCGTGCGGGCGACCTCGCTGACCAGCGTGATCGAAACAGCCGTCACCCCGCAGGGGCCAGCTCGGACCAAGGCGGTCCAGGTGCCGTGGTCTAAGGGCGGGCTGATCATCACCGCGGGGCGCGGCCAGGGCTCGCGGTACGCGGCGGTTATGGTCACCGGCGGCCACGGCACTCGGATGCAGTGGAACTACGCGGGCGACACCGCCGGGCTGACGGGCGGCGTGTCCGCCGCGTCGCCGCGCTGGCTGCGCCTGACCCGGGCCGGCGACGTCATCACGGGCTACGACTCCGCCGACGGCACGCGCTGGATCAAGATCGGCGCCGTCACGCTGGCCGGGCTGTCATCGACTGTGCAGGCCGGGCTGTTCGCCACCTCCCCGGGATACTCCCAGCCGGTGAGCCAGCAAGTCTCCGGCGGATCCAGCACCGGTGCGCCCACCGACGCCACTGCCTCTTTCGACCGGGTCGGCCTGGCGGGCGGCTGGCCCGGCGGCTCCTGGACCGGCACCTCCGTCAACGGAGGACCGAGCTCCATCTCCTACCCGGCGGGGGCCGAGGCCGGCTACCGCGAGGCCGGCGGCACCTTCACCCTCACCGGAAGCGGGGACATAGCTCCGGGCGTCGACGGCGCCTCGCCCATCGACGGGACGCTGGCCGGCTTGTTCATCGGGCTGATCGCGGTGATCGTGGTCGGCGCGCTGTTCGTCACCGCCGAGTACCGGCGGGGCCTGATCCGCCTAACGTTCGCCGCCAGCCCGCGGCGCGTCCGGGTCCTGGCGGCCAAGGCCATCGTCCTCGGCGCCGTCGCCTTCACGACCGGGCTGGCCGGATCGGCGGGCGCGATCTTGCTCGGGATCCCGCTGCTACGCGCCAACGGCAACCCGATCTACCCGTCGAGCACGCCCACCGAGGTGCGCGTCATCGCCGGGACCGCCGCGCTGGTGACGGTCTTCGCCGTCTTCGCCCTCGGCGTCGGCGCCATCCTGCGGCACGGCGCGGCGACGGTCACCGTCGTCATCACCGCGGTCGTGCTGCCCTACCTGCTCGCCGCCGCCTCCCCCGTGCTGCCCGCCGGGGCGGCGGACTGGCTGCTGCGGGTCACCCCAGCCGCCGGTTTCGCGATCAAGCAGGCCGTTCCCGCCTACCCCCAGGTAGACGGCAGCTACACGCCGTTCCAGGACTATTTCCCGCTGGCGCCGTGGGCCGGGCTCGCCGTGGCCTGCGCCTGGGCCGCACTCGCCCTGGCCCTGGCTGTCCTCCTGCTGCGCCGGAGGGACGCGTGAGGCACGCGCTGCACGCGGAGTGGACGAAGCAGCGCACCCTCGCCAGCACCCCCTGGCTGCTGCTCGCCGCCGCCGCGCTGACCGTTACCGTCAGCGCGGCGGCGGACGCGGCCACCCGGTGCCCCTCCGGAGGGTGCGCCGACGACCCGGCCAAGATCAGCCTCACCGGGATCTACCTCGGCCAGGTGGTCGTCGCTGTCCTGGCGGTAATGGCCGTCAGCGGCGAGTACGGCGCTGGCATGATCCGCCTCACCCTCGCGGCGACGCCCCGCCGGCTCACCGTCCTGGCCGCCAAGGCCGCGATCGTGGCCGGCCTTACCCTGGCTGCGGCGACGATCGCGGTCTCGGCCTCGCTGCTGGCTGGACGGCTCATCCTGCCCGGCCACGGCATCGGCCCGGCCCACGGCTACTCAGCCCTTTCCTTCGGTGACGGGCCGGTCCTGCGCGCCGGTCTCGGGTCCGTCCTCTACCTCGTGCTGATCGCCCTACTCAGCCTCGGCACCGCCACCGTGCTGCGGGAAGCCGCCGCGGCGATCGGCGTCGTCCTCGGCCTGCTCTACCTGTTCCCGATCCTCGCCGCGGTCGGCGACGCGACGGTGGCCCGGCATCTGGAGCAGATCGGGCCGATGACGGCCGGGCTGGCCATCCAGGCCACCACCGGGCTGAACGACCTGCCGATCAGCCCCTGGGCAGGCCTTGGCGTGCTCGCCGCCTGGGCGGCCGGCGCCCTGCTGCTCGGAGGGCTGCTGCTTCGTCTGCGGGACGCATAGCCTGCGGCCCGCCGCGCCGCGTCGACGGGCCGGCGGTCAGGCACCCGGCCAGGATGCGAGCGGCAGGTTCGCCTTCGTGCGTCAGGCCGCCTGCTCCAGCATTGTCAGGTCGGCCGGGGTGAGCCGGATGGCGCCCGCCGCCACGTTCGCCCGCAGGTGGGCCGGATCACCGGTTCCCGGGATGGCGAGGACATGTGCTCCCTGGGCGAGGGTCCACGCCAGCCGGATCTGCTCAGGGGTCGCCCCGTGAGCCCTGGCCACCGTCCGCACCAGGTCCAGGTGGTCCCGGCCGAGCAGCCGCAGGTTCTCTTCCACGTCCCCCCGCAGCTGGTCCGGTCGCGCTGCGTCGGACCAGTCCCCGCCACGGTCCCGGCGCGGACCAACCTTCGTGGCGACCAGCACCTCGTCGCCGAACGGCGCGAGCGCGGCGTTGATGATCTCGTTGGCCGAGCGCAGCGACGAGAAATAGAACGCGGCCGTGTCTACGTGGTTCACGCCGAGCTCGATGGCCCGCCGCACGACCGCGATCGAGGCGCCGCGGTCACGCGGCACCCCGCCGTGGAAGGCCTCGGTGCCGGTCAAGCGCATCGCGCCGAAGCCAAGGCGGTGCACCGAGTGGTCGCCCAGCCGCCAGGTGCCTGAGTCAGCCGCCCGCGGGGAGCGGTCCACACGGTGCCGCACGCGATCAGCTCGAGACGTCAACCTGCAGGTCGTGGTAATCGCCGATGGAGAGGATGACCTCACCGTCCCGCAGCAGCTCGTAATCCCAGAGCTTGTGCTCCGGGTCGAATGACTCGATCGACGGCTCCATCCTCACGAACAGGTCCCTGGCCGCCTCGGTCAGCGGGCCGACGATCTCGAGGGCGTCGCGCATTCCGCTCCACGTCCGTACCTGCACGCCGGGCAGTGCCGCGAACTGCGACCGGCCGTAGCTCAGCTGGCCGTCCCCGTCTGGCAGGTGCACCCGGAACTCGTCCGCACGGAGCAGATTTGCGTGGAGCAGCGGCCTCCACTCAGCATCCGGCACGACACCCACATACTGCGTCGACATGGCACGAACGCTACCAGGATCCGGGTGCCCTACCTGCCTGGCGGCGCGGGACGGGCGCGCGGTGATGCAGGCGGCGGTGGCCGCGGCCAGGGCAGCGAAGACGACGCAGCACCACAGAGCCGGGCGGAAGCCGGCCGTCACGGCAGCCGGGCGGCCGAGGTTGCCGTGAGCGGAGAACACGGCGCTGCTGATGGCGATGGCGAAGACGGTTCCCAGCCGCTGGGCCATCTGGTTGATGCCCGCGGCGGTGCCCATGTCCGGCTGCGGGACGGCGTTGAGGACCGCGGTGGGCACGGTGGGCAGCGCCATGGAGATGCCGATGCCGGCGACCAGCAGGGCCAGGGTGAGCTCGATCCAGCTGGCTGACAGCGAGCCGCGGGCAGCGACCCAGGTGAAGCCGAGTGCCTGCAGCGTCAGGCCGGCCACCATCACCGGCCGCCGTCCGACGCGGTCGGAAACGGCGCCAGCCAGCGGCGAGACGAGCATCGGGGTGGCGAAGAACGGCAGCAAGCGCACGCCGGTCAGCACCGGCGAGTAGCCCCGTGCGTACTGGAACTCCTCGATGATCAGGAAGGCGGCGGCGAAGGTGGCGCCGGACATGAAGAACGTGGTGGCGTTGCCGACGGCGAAGGCCCGGCGGCGGAAGAGCCGGAGCGGGACCAGGGGCTCGGCCGCCCGGCTCTCCCGGACCAGGAAGCCGGCCAGCAGCGCCGGGCCGGCCAGCAGGGAGACGAGGAACTCCGGGCTCGACCAGCCGAGGCCGTTCGCGCGCACTAGCGCCCAGACGATCGCGGTGACGCCGGCGGTTACCAGCGTGACGCCGGGCAGGTCGAGCCGCTTGGGCGCGCCGTGCGATTCCGGCAGCAGGCGGGTCGCGAGGCCGGCCGCGATCAGGCCGATCGGGACGTTGACCCAGAAGATCCAGTGCCAGTCCAGGCCCTCGGTGATCGCGCCGCCGATCAGCGGGCCGGCCGCGATGGCCAGCCCGGCCAGGCCGCCGTAGATGCCGACGATCATCCCGCGCCGCTGCCGGGGGAACGTGGTGGTCAAGATGGTCAGGCTGAGCGGCATGACGGCCGCGGCGCCGAGGCCCTGCACCGTGCGCGCGGCGATCAGCTCGGTGGCCCCGGGGGCGAGCGCGCACGCCGCGGAGGCGGCGGTGAAGAGCGACAGGCCGGTGATGAAGATCCGGCGCCGCCCGAACCGGTCGCCCAGCGCGGCGGCGGTGATGAGGCCGGCCGCGAAGGCGATGCCGTAGGCGTTGACTGTCCACTGCAGGGACGCGAGGCCCGCGTGCAGGTCGCGCTGCATCCGTGGCAGCGCGGTGAGGACCACGCTCGAATCGAGCAGCACCATGAAGTACGCGGTCGAGGTGAGGGCAAGAACCCAGCCAAGGCGGCTGGCGCCCGCGGCCGCCCCGGGTGCCGGTCGTGTGTTCGTCATCGCTTCCTCCAGGAGTGACTTCCGCCGCCAGGGGCGGATCTGCCTGGATGACGGACGGGACAGCCGCGGACGGACAGCGCCGGCGGTTTCCAGGGGCCCGGTCAGGTGCAAGCGTCGCCGGGCTGGCCCGGGCCGGAAGACGCCGTCTCGTCCAGCCGGCCTTGCAGGAAGCGCTGTTCGGGTTCGGTCTGCGCGAGTTCGAGGGCGCGGCGGTACGCGTGGTGGGCCTCGCCTGGCCGGCCGGCCCGGCGCAGGAGGTCGGCGCGGGTGGAGTGGAAGTACCGGTAGCGGTGGAGGTCGAGGAGGTCGAGGATGGCCAAGCCTGCCTCGGGTCCGTCGATCTCGGCGACGGCCACGGCCCGGTTCATCTCGATGACCGGGGAGCCGGTCTGCCGAGCGAGCTCGGCGTACAGGGCGGCAATCTGCCGCCAGTCGCGGGGCTCCTGCAGGTAGAGGTCGGCAATGGCCGCCTGGAGCAGGTACGGCCCGGTGCGCCCGCCGGCCACGGCCCGCCGCAGCAGCGCCCGGCCCTGGTCGATCTGCCCGGTGTCCCACCGGGTACGGTCCTGGTCGTCGAGGCGGACCAGCTCCCCGTCGCGCAGGCGGGCCGCTTTGCGGGCGTCGTGCAGCAGCATCAGCGCCAGCAGCGCGGTTACTTCCGGCTCGTCCGGCATCAGGCCGGCCAGCGCCCGGCCGAGGTGGACCGCTTCGGCGGCGAGGTCGACCCGGCCACCGCCCCAGCCCTGGTTGAAGATCAGGTAGACCACCGCGAGGACGGCCGCCAAGCGGTCCGGTAGCTGATGATCAGGCGGCACCGCGAACGGGATGCGGGCGTCCCGGATCTTGTGCTTGGCCCTGGTCAGCCGCTTGCTCATGGTCTCGAAGGGGACCAGGAACGCTAGTGCGATCTCCTCGGTGGACAGGCCGCCCAGGGTGCGCAACGTCAGCGCTACCTGCGCGTCGCGGGCGAGCGCGGGGTGGCAGCAGGTGAAGATCAGCTCAAGCCGCTCATCCGGGATGGCGGCGGTGTCGTCCATGAGGGCCTCCGGTGGCGCCGGCCCGGCTTCCAGGTCGCGCGCGAGCAGCATCGCCTTCGCGGCCAGGACCTGGCGGCGGCGCAACTGGTCGATGGCGCGGTTGCGCGCCGTGGTGACCAGCCAGCCGGCCGGGTTGGCAGGCTCGCCGTCCCGCGGCCAGCGTTCGGCGGCGATGGCGAACGCCTCGGCGGCCGCCTCCTCGGCCAGCTCGATGTCGCCGAGGATGCCGACCAGGATCGCCACCACGCGGCTCCAGTGATCGCGGAAGACGGCGTCAAGCGCCACCGAAGCGCCCGTCGAGGACCGGCCGCACCTCGATGGCGGTGCCGGGCCTGGTCTGCCGCAGCAGGTCCGTGGCGGCGGCGAGTGCCTGGTCGAGGTTGCCCGCGTCGACCAGGATCAGGCCGCCGAGGTACTCCTTGCTGTCGATGAACGGCCCGTCGGTCAGCAGCATCTGCCCGCCGTCGTGGTGGCGCACCGTCGTCGCCGACTCCTCAGCGTGCAGGCGGGCCCAGCCCGTCACGTCCGGCCGGTCGAGCTGGGCGGCGAGGGCGGCCGGAATCGGGCGGGTGGCCCGGTCGGTGTCCTCGGGCGGAGAGTAGACCAACAGTGCGTACTGCATGACTCCTCCTGTCACGGGCGGGGGCTGGCTCCCGTTACCGGACGAACAGCGCCGCCGCAGACGGACACCGGCTACCTGGAAGTTTCTTCGTTAGCGTTCCTTGACGGTATGCAGCAGCGTGACGCCGAGCCAGGGGCCGCCGTACCAGTATCCCGGCCCGAGACCGTGCAGGGTGCTACCTCAACGCCTGAGCCGCCTCCCTTCGCGTGAGCGGCGGTGCGCACGCTCACCAGGGGGGCAGGACCGGCGGCGGCCCGGCCGGATCGACTTCGAGGCCGGTCCCGTCGCCGCGGCCGATCAGCCAGGCCAGCACCGTCTGCGGCGACCCGGAGACCCGGGCCGTCCGCTCGGCGTCCGCGGGGCCGACGCGGAACGCCTGCCCGGTGCCGGTCACCTCGACCAGGCAGGCGGGCGCGTCGTCCCGGCCGGCGAACGACCCGGCGACGTCGGGCAGCCGCTCGGCGGCGAAGCCGTCCGGCCAGTCGGCGACCAGGTACCCGATGCCCAGGTCCACGTGATGGATCTCCAGCTCAGACAGCCGCCGCGTCAGCGTGTACCAGGCCGGGTGCGCGTTGCCGTGAATGCCGTGCACGCTGGCCTGCCAGGCCGCCTCGGACAGGCTCGCGGCCTCGGCCGCCAGCGCCGCGGCCGACTCCGCGACGTCGGCGCGCAGCTCGGCCGCGGAACGCCCCGCTCCGGCCTCGATGTCCTCGTCGCGGGCGGCGGCGCTCGGGTACTGCGGCGTCATCACCCCGGTACGCGCCCAGGTCAGCAGGTTGCGCAGCCCGTCCGCGTTGCGCGCGAGATGGGTCAGCAGGTGCCCGCGGGTCCAGCCGGGCAGCAGCGAGGGCTCCCGCGCCCGCGCATCGGTGATCGCGGCCGTGCCCGCCAGCAGCCGCCCGGTCGACTCGTCTACCCAGCCGCGAAGCACCGCCGGGTCCGCAGTGGAAGTCATGCCGCGATGCTACAAGCGCTCAGGCCGACGACGACGGCCGTCCCTCCACCCGGTCGTTCCGCGTGCTCCGCGCCTTCAGGGCGAAGAGCGGCAGGGTCCGGTGCGTGAGCGGGCCGATGGATGCCGCGTACAGCACCGTCCCGATGCCGACCGAGCCGCCCAGGGCCCAGCCGACGGCCAGCACGGCCACCTCGATGACCGTCCGCACCAGCCGAATCTGGTGCCCGCGGGCGGCGAACGCCGTGGTCAGGCCGTCACGCGGGCCCGGGCCGAAGCCCGCGCCGATGTACAGGCCGGTCGCGAAGGCGTTCAGCAGGATCCCGAGGACGAGGACGGCAACCTGCGTCAGCGGCTGGTGCTGGGCCGGCACGACGGACACGGTCGCGTCGATGCACAGGCCGACGACGACGGCGTTGGCGAAGGTGCCGAGGCCGAAACGCTCACGCAGCGGCAGCCACAGCAACAGCACGACCAGGCTGGCCCCGATCGCCCAGGTACCCACCTGGCCCCCGAACGTCCTTGCCAGCCCCTGGTGCAGCACGTCCCACGGATCGACGCCGAGGTCGGCCTGCAGCAGCAGGCCACTGCTCACCCCGTAGGTCACCAGCCCGACGCAGAGCATGACCGAGCGGACCAGCAGGCGATCAGTGGGCAGCGGGAGCAGCGGTAGACGGCGCGTCGGCGAGGCCGGAAGAAGCAGCACCAGTTGATTGTCGGGCCAATTGGTCCGCTCTATCCAATACCAATCTAGGATTGCTGGTGTGGTCAGCACCGCGGAACTCGCCGCCCAGCTCGCGCCTTCCCTCGGCCGCCGCTCGGCCTACCTGGACCTGGCCGACGGCCTGCGCGCGCTGATCATGGACGGCCGCCTGGTGGCCGGAGACCGGCTGCCGCCGCAGCGAGCGCTGGCTGACGCGCTCCGGCTCAGCCGGTCGACCGTCGTGTCGTCGCTCACCGTGCTCCAGGCCGAGGGCTTCCTGTCCGCCCGGCAAGGGAGCGCCACGACGGTGTGCGCTCCCCCCGGGCCGGCCGACCGGCCGGACGAGCCGGCCTGGCTGGACACGGGCCCGGCGGCCGCCATCGACCTCTCGATCGCGGTGCTGCCCGCGCCCAGCCAGGTACTCGACGCGGCGCACCGGGCCGCCGACCGCCTGCCCGCGCTGGCGGCCGGCCCCGGGCTCCATCCGCTCGGCGTCCCTGAGCTCCGGGCCGCCGTGGCGGCCCGGCTGAGCCGGCGGGGCCTGCCCACCCGGCCGGACCAGGTCCTGATCACGCAGGGCGCCCTGCACGGCTGGGACCTGATCCTGCGCACCTTCGCCCGTCCCGGCCGCCACGTCCTGGTCGAGCAGCCGAGTTACCCGGCCGCGATCGACGCCGTCCGCGAGCACCACGCCCGGCCGCAGCCGCTGGCGGTCACGGCCGGCGGCTGGCAGTGGCCGCACCGTTCCGGCCCGTCCCCGGACATCGCCTACGCGGTGCCGGACTTCCAGAATCCCACCGGCCACCTGGCCGACGACAGCGAGCGGCGCGTCCTCGTCCAGCGCACCCGGGATCTGCTGCTGTGCGTGGACGAGACCTTCGCCGAGCTGGGCGACGGCGGGCCGGTCACGCCGACCGCCGCCCTCGACCAGCGGGTGCTCACGATCGGGACGCTGTCGAAACTGGTCTGGGCGGGGCTGCGGATCGGCTGGGTACGCGGTCCCCGCGAGGTGGTCAGCCGGCTGGCCGCCGCCCGCTCAAGCCAGGACGTCGCCGCGCCGGTCCTGGATCAACTGCTCGCACTGGAGCTGACGGATCAGCTTGACGAGATCGGCGCAGCCCGGCGGGCGCTGCTGCGGGAGCGGCGCGCGCACGCCGTCGCGGAGGTCCGCCGGGCCGGATGGGACCTCGTCGAACCGTCCGGGGGCATGTTCTTGTGGGTCGACCTGAACGGCGCGAGCAGCACCCAGCTCTCGAACGCGGTGCGCCCGCGGGGCGTACGCATCCCGCCCGGGACCCGCTTCTCGACCAGCCGGACGCACGACCGCTATTTCCGGGTCCCGGTCACCGCTCCCCCGGCCCTGCTGACGGAGGCGATTCGCCGGATCGTGGAGGTGTCCGGGTCCGCCGGCGGCCGGCCGCGCCCCGCGACCGGGCCGATCTGGACCATCTGACCCGGCCCAGGTGCGTTAGCGCCCGAGCGGGAACGCCGCCAGGCGGCGCCACCGGCCCGGTGCGGCGGCTGAGTTGCCCGGCTCCGGACCGGTCATCAGGGTGACCTCGGCCGCCCGGGCCGCGATCGGAAGCTGCCGGCTGACCGCGTCCGCGGCCGCCTGCCTGGCCGCCAGGTCGCCTAGGTGCCCGACCGTCAGGTGCGGGACAACGTCGGCGTACTGGCCCCCGTAGGGCGCGCAGGCCGGGAACGCCCGGCTCGCCAATGCGGTGAGCTCACGAAACGGGGCGTCGTCGCGGGGAGCGAGCCACACCACGCGGTCAGCGAACCAGGCCACCCGGTCCAGCGTGAAGCCGAAGGCCGGGACCCCGGCCATCAGCCCGGCCAGCACCTCCCGGACGGCCGGGCTGACCTGCGACGGCGGCAAGAACGGGTAGAGCACGGTCAGGTGCGCGGGCACGCCCTGGCGAGCGCTGGCGTCCAGCCGGGCCCGGTGCTCCCCCACCGCGGCCTCGGCGGCGGGCACCGCGACCAGCAGCGCGGTCTGCCATTCGGGCCGGCCGGCGGAAGGGGCGGGCCCGGGATCGGAAGCGGTGCTGGGCATGGGGCAACGGTACGCACCCGTTCGGGATCGCGCCGTTGATTTTCGTCAGGGCTGGCGCGCCACTACCGGCAACGACGTTAGGCTCTAATTTCTTTAGAAGCTTTCTTCTTTCGCATCCGGTCGCTGTGAGTTGCTCTCTTAAGGTACTTGCTGCTAACGTGTTGCTTGTTCGAAGCATACCGAACAATCGGAAAAGGGGTCGTCATGACCGCAGTCCTCCTCGTCGTCTCGAGCGCCAGCGCCTGGACCCTCAAGGACGGCACCCAGCACCCGACCGGGTTCTGGGCCAGCGAGTTCATCCACCCGCACCAGGTCTTCACCGAGGCCGGCTACGACATCACCATCGCCAGCCCCGGCGGCATCGCGCCGACCGTGGACGAGTTCAGCCTCGCCCCGGCGATGAACAACAACGACCAGGCCGCGATCGACGCGCAGCGCGCGTACCTGGCCGGCCTGGGGACCAAGCTGTCCCGCCCGGCGCGCCTGGAAGACGTCGACCCCGGTGCCTACGACGCGGTCTTCGTGGCCGGCGGCCACGGCCCGATGGAGGACCTGGCCGACAACCCGGCCATCGGGCGGATCTACGCGGCCCTGCTGCCCGACCAGGACAAGGTCGTCGGCGCCGTCTGCCACGGTGTCGGCGCGCTCTTGCCGGCCCGGAACGCGGACGGCGGCTGGGCCTTCGCCGGCCGGAAGATCACCGGCTTCACCGATGAGGAGGAGTCGGCAGTCGGATTCGCCGACAAGGCGCCGTGGCTGCTGGAGAGCCGGCTGCGGGCCGCCGGAGCCGACTTCGAGGGCGGGGCGGCCTTCGAGCCGCACGTGGTCGTCGACGGCAACGTGGTCACCGGCCAGAACCCGGCCTCGGCGCAGCCCTCGGCGGAGGCCGTGGTCCAGCTCCTGTCCTCCGTCGCGGCCAGGTAACCAACCGGGCCGGCCCGCTGGAAGGCGGAGAAGTGACAGCGCAGGAGAGTGCGGGCAAGCCAGCGGCGGACCTGGTGCTGGGATTCGTCAACACCCGGCCCACCGGCAACGGCGCGCCTGAACGCCTACGTGACGCGCAGGGCCTGCGGCAGTGGATCCTGGCAGCCGGCCTCAGCCGTGACCAAGGCCTGCGGGTGACCGATGCCGACGCGGCGGTTGCCCGTGAGCTGCGCGCCGCCCTGGTGGTCCTGCTGCTTCGCCACGTACGAGTTGAGGAGCAGGAGGGCGCGCTGGCCGAGGCCGAAGACCACCTGCGGCGCACCGCCGAGCTGTACCCGCTGGTCGCGGCGGTCACCGAGAGCGGCTGCGAGCTGGTGCCGTCCCAAGGTGGGATGCCCGGCGTGTTCGGTTCGCTGTTCGGGGCACTCGCGCAGGCCACGGCGTCGGGGCTATGGCCACGGATGAAGATGTGCCGCAACCTGCCCTGCCATGTCAGCTTCCTGGACAAGACCCGCAACTGCGGGGGCCTGTACTGCAGCGCGGCCTGCGGCAGCCAGGTCTCCATGCGCTCCTTCCGCCAGCGCCAGAAGTCGGGCTGAGGCCGGGAGGGGGCCCGGGCCAGGAGGCCAGTTCGTCAGGGCTTGCGTGCCACCACCCCGTGCACCGGTACCGGCGCGACCGCGGCCGCCCGGTCCGGGCGCCACTCGGTGACCGGGACCACGCCCGGCTCCACCACCTCGAGCCCGGCGACCAGCGCGAGCACCTCGTCGCGGTTGCGCAGGGTGATCGGCACCGGCACGGTCTTGTTCCACTGCCTGGCCGCGGCCGGCATCGCCGGGTCCAGGTCGCTGGCCAGGTGGTAGATGACGACGTGGCTGCCCGACGGCAGCACCGCCATCAGCGACGACACCGCCCGGGCGGCGGCGATCATGGTCGGCACGTGCGCCAGGGTGGACATCAGCAGCACGCCGGCCGGCTGGCCAAGGTCGAGGGTGGGGGCGGCGGCCGCGATGATCGCGTCCACGTCCGCGATGTCCCCGCGGACGCAGCTCACCGAGCCGGCCGGGGCGGACGCGATGAGCGCCTGCGCGCGGGTCAGCACCAGCGGGTCGCTGTCGGTGTACACCACCCGGCAGCGCGGGTCGGCCGCCAGCGCCGTCTCGTGGGTGCCGCCGGGCGGCACCAGGCCGTTGCCGATGTCGAGGAGCTGCCTGATCCCGGCCTCGGCGACCAGGTAGCGGACCGTCCGGCGGCGGAACGCGCCGGCCTCGGCCGGGATCCGCTCGACGGCCGGGACCGACGCGGTGACCTCAAGCGCCGCCTTGCGGTCGGCCGCGAAGTGGTCGGACCCGCCGCGCAGGAAGTCAGCCGCGCGGGCCGCGTTCGGCACGGTGACATCGATAAGGCCCGGGCGGGCGCGGCGCGGCGCGGCCTGCTCGTCTTCAGTCATGCGAACAACCCCCGAATGACGGCACGACCTCGTATCAGCTACCCCAAGGGTACCTAGAAGGGTTTCCTGGCCACCGCGCCGAGCAGCGGAAGCCCGTTCGGGCACTCCGGGTCGCCGGGGCCGGGCCGCCAGTCCGGCAGCTCCACCAGCCCGGGCGGCACGAGGTCGAAGGCCGGCCAGCCAGTGCTCCACCTGGCCCCGGTCGCGCAGGAAGACGGGCATCGCCGCGACCTGGTTCCAGCGCTGCGCGGCCAGTGCCAGCCGGTCGTCCCTGACCGGCTGCATCACCGCCAGGTAGCTGTCGCCCGGCAGCACCTCGACCGTCCGTTCGAGCACGTCGCCCGCGTCCTCGAGGAAGTTCAGGATGTCGATCATGATCACCCCGACCGGCCGGCTGAGGTCGAGGGTGGCCTCCGCCCCGGCCACGATCGACGCGGTGTCGCGCGCGTCGGCGTCGAGGTAGCTGGTGGCGCCCTCGGCGGCGGAGCGCAGCTTGGCCCGCGCGTGCGTCAGCACCACCGGGTCGTTGTCCACGTAGACGACGCGGCAGGACGGGTCGATCGCCTGGGCGACCTCGTGGGTGTTGCCCGCCGTCGGGATGCCGGTGCCGATGTCCAGGAACTGGCGGATGCCCGCCTCGGCGGCCAGGTAGGCGACCGTCCGGCGCAGGAACGCCCGCGAGGCCAGCGCCACCAGTTCCATCACCGGGGACGCGGCCATGAGCTGGCGGGCGGCCCGGCGGTCGGCCTCGAAGTTGTCACGGCCGCCGATGAGGAAGTTCCATACCCGGGCGACGTTGGGCAGCGTGGAGTCCACCTGGGGCGGCCTGAGCAGGCGAGAACTCGCCTTCAGCCATTCCTCAGCCACTACGGGCCCCCCTGCCGCTTGCCGGGGCCACCTGCGCGCTTACGTTGCGGAGTGAGATGATGCGGCCCCGTTACGACCTGGGCGGCACCGGCCCCTACGGCTAAGTATTCTAGGTACTTATACCGAGGGTGCGCCAGCCGACTAGGGCTGGTCAGTTGACTAGTTTTGTTTGGTCAGCTGACTAGTTTTTCCCGGCGAAGGGGGCGCCGGTGACCTTGGCCGCGATGCCCGTGCGGTCCAGGTACGGGGTGATGCCGCCGAGGTGGAACGGCCAGCCCGCGCCGAGGATCATGCACAGGTCAATGTCCTCGGGCGCCGCCACCACCCCCTCGTCCAGCATGAACCTGATCTCCTGGGCCAGGCCCTCCAGCGCCCGGGCGAGAACCTCGGGTCCCGACGACGGGTGGTCGCCCCCGGCCAGCAGCGCCGCTACCTCCGGGTCGACCGAGAAGTCGGGCCGGTAGACCGAGGCCTTGCCCGACTCAGCCAGCGCGCGCAGCTTGGGTGACACCGCGAAGCGCATCCCGAACGCGTCGTGCAGCGTCTGCGCCACGTGCAGCGCGATCCGCGGCCCGACTAGCTGCAGCAGCAGGAACGGCGTCATCGGCAGGCCGAGCGGGTCGGCCGCGTGCTCGGCCACCTCGAACGGGGTGCCCTCGTCGACCGAGCGGGTGATCTCGCCCAGGAACCGGGTGAGCAGCCGGTTGACCACGAACGCGGGCCGGTCGGCGACGATCACGCAGTTCTTCTTGAGGTTCTTGCCGACCGCGAGGGCGGTCGCCAGCGCGGCGTCATCGCATCCGCCGCCGCGCACCACCTCGACCAGCGGCAGCACCGCGACCGGGTTGAAGAAGTGGAAGCCGACCACCCGTTCGGGGTGCCGCAGGCCGGACGCCATCGCGGTCACCGACAGCGAGGAGGTGTTGGTGGCGAGCACGCAGGTGTCGCTGACCACCGCCTCGACCTCGGCGAACACCTGCTGCTTGACCTCGAGCTGCTCGAACACCGCCTCGATGACGAAGTCGGCGTCGGCGAACCCGGCCTTGCTCACCGTCCCGCTGACCAGCGCCTTGTGCCGGTTGGCGGTATCGGCCGAGATCCTCCCCCGGGAGAGCTGCTTGTCGATCTCGGCGTGCACGTAGCCGACCCCGGCGTCCACCCGGGCCTGGTCGAGGTCGGTCATCACCACCGGGACCTGTAGTCGCCGGACGAACAGCAGGGCGATCTGCGCGGCCATCAGCCCGGCCCCGACCACGCCGACCTTGCCGACCGGGCGGGCGAGCGACTTGTCGGGGGCGCCCGCGGGCCGCCGGGCGCGCTTCTGCACCAGGTCGAACGCGTACAGCCCGGCCCGGAACTCATCCGACAGCATCAGCTCGGCCAGGGCCTCGTCCTCGGCCGCGAACCCCTCGTCGCGGGACGCGGTGCGCGCGGCCGCCACCAGGTCAAGCGCCCGGTAGGGGGCGGGGGCGGCGCCGTGCAGCTTGCCGTCGACCAGGAACCGGGCGGCGGCCACCGCCTGCGCCCATTCTTCTTCGGTGCCGGCCGGGGCGGCGTCCGGGCCGGCCGGGCGATCTATTGTCACCGCGCCGTCAAGCACCGACGCGGCCCAGCGCAGCGACTGCTCGAGGAAGTCGGCGGGCTCGAACATCGCGTCGGCCAGGCCGAGCTGGAAGGCCTCGGGCCCGCGGATCATCTTGTTCTGCGCCAGGGGGTTCTCGATGATGAGCTTCAGCGCCGGGGCCGGCCCGATCAGCCGCGGCAGCAGGTAGGCACCACCCCAGCCGGGCACGATGCCGAGGAAGCACTCGGGGAAGGCGATCATCGGCACCCCGGACGAGATGGTCCGGTAGGTGCAGTGCAGCGCGACCTCGAGGCCGCCGCCGAGCGCGACGCCGTTGATGAAGCAGAACGACGGCACCGGCAGCTCGCCCAGCCGCCTGAACACCGCGTGCCCGAGCGAGGCGATGCCGAGCGCCCGCTCGCGGGCCGCCCGCGGGTCGGTGCCCGCAGCGGCTAGGGCAGCCGCCCCGGCCTCCAGGTCAGCGCCGGCCGCGAGGATGAACGGCTTGCCGGTGACGCCGACGGCGGCGATCTCGCCCGCCGCCGCCCGCGCCGCCACCTGGTCGAGGGCCGCGTTCAGGGACAGCAGCCCCTGCGGCCCGAACGTGTTCGGCTTGGTGTGGTCGTGCCCGTTGTCCAGCGTGATCAGCGTTAGGAGCCCGGCCGACCCGAGGTCGACGTCGCGGACGATCGCCCGGGTGACCACCTCGGCCGGGAACTCGTCGGGCGACGGCAGGCTGCCGCTTACGTTCGGGATGTTCATGGTTGTCTAGCTCCGTTCCGCGAGCGGGTTCTCCCAGAGCACGGTGCCGCCCATGCCCATGCCGACGCACATGGTGGTTAGCCCGTACCTGACCTCCGGGTGCTCGGCGAACTGGGCGGCGAGCTGGATCATCAGCCGGACCCCGGACGAGGCGAGCGGGTGGCCGAGCGCGATCGCGCCGCCCCACGGGTTCACCCGCGGGTCGTCGTCGTCGATCTTGAAGTGGTCGAGGAAGGCGAGCACCTGGACCGCGAACGCCTCGTTGACCTCGATGAGGCCGATGTCGTCGATGGTGAGCCCCTGCCGGGCGAGCAGCTTCTCGGTCGCGGGGACCGGGCCGATGCCCATCACCTCGGGCTCGACGCCGGCGAACTGGAAGTCGGCCAGCCGCATCCTGACCGGCAGCCCGAGCTCGGCCGCGACCTCCTCGGCGGCGATGACGCAGCCGGTCGCGCCGTCGTTGATGCCGGAGGAGTTGCCCGCGGTGACCCGGCCGTGCGGCCGGAACGGGGTCTTCAGCCCGGCCAGCCCCTCGGCGGTGGTGTCCGGCCGGGGCGGCTCGTCGACCGTGGCCCAGCCCCAGCCGAGCTCCTTGGTGCGGATCGCCATCGGCACCAGGCCGGGCTGGATCTTGCCCGCGGCGTAGGCGGCGGCCACCTTGCGCTGGCTGCCGAGCGCGTAGGCGTCCGCCCGCTCCTTGGTGATGGCGGGGAACCGGTCGTGCAGGTTCTCCGCCGTCATCCCCATGAACAGCGCCGACTCGTCCACCAGGTGCTCGGCGACGAACCGCGGGTTGGGGTCGACCTGCTCCCCCATCGGGTGGCGGCCCATGTGCTCCACCCCGCCCGCGATCGCGATGTCGGCCGCGCCCAGCGCGACCTCCCCGGCGGTGGTGGTGACCGCGGTCATCGCGCCGGCGCACATCCGGTCGATAGCGTAGCCGGGCACGCTGGACGGCAGCCCGGCCAGGATCGCGGCCGACCGCCCGATGGTCAGCCCCTGGTCGCCGATCTGGGTGGTGGCGGCGATCGCCACCTCGCCCACCCGTTCGGCGGGCAGGCCCGGGTTGCGCCGCAGCAGCTCCCTGATCACCCGCACCACCAGGTCGTCGGCCCGGGTCTCCGCGTAGATGCCCTTGGGGCCCGACTTACCGAACGGCGTCCGCACGCCGTCGACGAATACCACGTCACGCGCCTTCATCGGCTCGCTCCTTGTGAGATGTGCGCCGTTGCCCGCGGGTCGTTCGCGGCGCCGCCAGACCCTATGCTACTCGTCAGTAACCTATGGATAAACGATCCTGGCGAAGGAATTCTTCCAGCCGCGGCCGCTCCTCGCGATCATGCTGACACCGGGGCCCGGCTGACCCACAGGGTAGCGATCAGCAGCAGGGCGAGCGCGATGCCGTTTTTGATCATCTCGTCGCCGCCGAATGTCGGCCCAGATCGGTACGGTGCGGGCATGCCAGACGAGCAACCGCCGGGCCGGAGGCGAGGCGGCGCACCCACCCCGCATGACTCGATGTTCCGCCGGATCTTCGGCGTGCCCGCCAACGCCGCGTCCCAGCTGCGCGCGGTCCTGCCGCCGTCCCTGGCGGCCCGGCTGGACCTGCGCCGACTGGCCCCGGTACCGGGCAGCTTCGTCGACGAGGCGCTGAGGTGGCGGCACTCAGACGTGCTGTTCACCGCGCCGCTCGACGGCCGGGACGCGTTCGTCTACGTCCTGGTCGAGCACCAGAGCAGGGACGACCCGCTGATGGCGTCCCGGGTACTGCGGTACGTGACCCGGATCTGGGACCAGTTCGAGCGCGAGCACCCGGGGGCCGACGGCCCGCGGTAACCCGCGAATCATCGCGGACCTGCAGCGGTGGGCCGGGCAGCTGCGAGCGGTCCTGGACCAGCCCGGCGGGGGCGAGACGTTCATCGCCCTGCTGACGTACATTGAGCTTGTGAGTGAGGCACACGCCAGCGAGCTGCGCGACCTGACCGCCTCGCTGGGACCGGACGCAGAGGAGGCGTACGTGACCACCGCTGAAATGCTCCGCGCCGAAGGTGAGGCCCGCGGTGAGGCCCGCGGCAAGGCCGAAGCCATCCTCGTGGTCTTCGAGCAGCGCGGCATCGCCGTGGACGATAAGTCGCGTGAGCTGGTCGAGTCCTGCACGGACCTGGACACCCTCAACGGCTGGTTCCGCCGCGCGTTCAAAGTAGAACAAGCCAGCGACCTTTTCGGGGAGTGACGTCGGCCAGCGCTTCTCTCCTCGCCTCCAGTCTGGGGATGCGATAAGCGGTCCTGGCGCAGGAATTCTTCCAGTCGGCCGAGCGGCCACGTATTGATCACGTCGTCGCTGGTCAGCCCGCCAAAGCGGGCGGAGGCGAGCCCGTAGCGCATGTTGGTCAGGTCGACCAGCGAGTGCGCGTCGGTGTCGATCGAGAACTTGACGCCCGCCGCCCGCGCGGCCGCGACGTGCTCCGGCGGCAGGTCCATCCGGTCCGGCGAGGCGTTGATCTCCAGCGCCGTCCCGGTCCGGGCGCAGGCCGCGTACAGCGCGTCGGCGTCGACCTCGACCGGCGGGCGGCGCCCCAGCTTGCGGGTGAGCGGGTGGCCGATCACGTTCACGTACGGGTTCTCCGCGGCGGTGATGAACCGCCTGGTCATCGTGTCCCGGTCCTGCTCAAAGCTGGAGTGCACGGAGGCGACGCACAGGTCGAACCCGCGCAGGAAGTCCGCGTCCCAGTCCACGCTGCCGTCGGGCGCGATGTTCAGCTCGGTGCCGTGCAGCAGGACCATGCTGGTGGTTTCCGCCAGTGCCCGCAGCTGAACCCGCTGGGCCAGCATCTTCTCGGTCGTCATCCGCTGCATGACCAGGTTGGGGGCGTGATCGGTGACCGCGTAGTACGCGTAGCCGCGGTCCTGGGCGGCCGCCACCATCCCCTCGAGCGACACGATGCCGTCGGTCAGGTCGGTATGCGAGTGCAGGTCGCCCTTCAGGTCATCAGCCCGAACGAGTGCGCGCTCCGCCTTACCGCTCCCGGTTTCTCCGGGGACGTTCGCGGCCAGCACAGCGTAGATGTCGTCAGCGGTCGCATCGCGGGCAAGCCCGCGCAGTCCCGCCCGCAGCGCCGCGTCGCTGTCGGCCACGCTGATCCCCCGGGCGATCCGTTCCTCGGTCTTGGGACCGAACCCGGGCACCCCGCGCAGCCGCCCGCTGCGGACGGCCTGGCCGAGGTCGCTCATCGTGGTGATCCCGAGTGCGGCTAGCTCAAGGGCGCGCTTCTGGCCGACCCCGGGCACCTTGGCCAGCTCCAGCGCACCCGCCGGCACCCGGGCCCGCAGTGCGTCGACCGCCGCGATGGTTCCGGTACGGCGGTACTCGGCGATCTTGGCCGCGGTGGACTTGCCGACCCCGCTGATCTTGGTCAGCGCGGCATCCGGGATCTCGTCCAGGTCCTCGGGGTATCCCCCGACCGATCGCGCCGCCCGCTCGTAGGTCCGCACCCGGAATGACTCGGCCCCGGTAAGGTCGAGCAGCTCGGCGTACTCGCGTAGCAGCGCCGCGACTTCGATGTTGGTCGACGTCATGAGCCCATTGTCCTCCCCTGGGTACGCGGCGCCCGCGCACACGGCCAGGTGACTGGTAGCTCCAGGAGTCCGCGGCTGCGGAACGAGGGGCGCCACCGGAGCTCGCTTGGCTTGGCCGCGAGGGTGAGGCCCGGGAGGCGCCGGAACAGCGTGCCGAGGGCTACCTCGGTTTCGAGCCTGGCCAGCGGGGCTCCGAGGCAGTAATGGATGCCGCGGCCGAAGCTCAGATGCGGGTTGTCGGCGCGGGCCAGGTCTAGGCGGCCGGGCTCGGGGAACCGGGACGGGTCGCGGTTGGCACTGGCCACGCACAGCAGGATCGTCTCGCCGGCCGGTATGAGCACGCCGCCGATACTGAGGTCTTCGGTGGCGAACCGCCGGATCGCGTACTGGTTCGGATCGGCGAAACGGATCAGTTCCTCGATGACCGGGCTGGGCAGCGATCCCGTGGCCGCCAACTCCGTCAAGGGCTGTTCCGCGGCCAGCTGCGGTGAAGACAGCAGCGCGAGGATGCTGTTGCCGATGAGGTGGATCGAGTTCTCATACCCGGCCCCCAGGATGAGGAAGGCGAGGGAGAGCAATTCGTCTTCGCTGAGCTTGTCCCCCTCGTCCCGGGCTGAGATCATCGCGGACAGCAGGTCGCCGCCGGGGCTGGCCCGCTTGGCCGCGATGAGCCCGGTCAGCAGTTGCACTATCCCGCCGACCGCCTCCTTCACCGCGGACGGCTTCGCCGGGTCGGGGGCGAGCATCGTGGAGGTCCAGCGGCGGAAGTCGGCGCGCGGCCCGGCGGGCACGCCGAGCAGCTCCCCGATCACGGTGAGCGGCAGCAGCGCGGCGAACTCTTCGATCAGGTCGCCGTGGCCACGGTCGGCGACGGCGTCGAGCAGTGCGTCGGCGTGCTGCTCAACCGTTGGGCGCAGGTCTTCTACCCGGGTGGGAGTGAATGCCCTGGCCACCAGCCCGCGGATACGGGTGTGATCGGGAGGGTCGAGGTTCAGCAGGTTGGCGTCCAGCGCGGGCGGCAGCGAAAAGCCTTGGTAGCTACCGGGGCGGGCGTGCGCCTTGCTCAGCGAAAGACGCGGGTCGGCCAGCGCGGCGCGAATGTCGTCGTACTGGGTGACGATCCACACCTGCTGACCGTCAGGGGTCGCCGTCCGGTGCACCGGGCCGGCCTGGCGCCATCTGGCGTAGGCGGTGTAAGGGTCAGCCATGAACGCCGGATCGTTGCTCGGCTGGCCTGTGGCGTAGGGCTGCGGACTGCCGGGGAGTGAATTCACGTCTCTCCTATCCGTCATCGGCCAATTCCGGATGTGCAGTACAGAGGTTAAGGGGCAGAGTCTATGGTGACCGCGGGCCAGGGCCCGCTCGGAGTTCCGCGCCCGGAACGGCTGGCTCAGGTCGTGCGCTCGGCGATGAATACGAACTCCCGGCCCGGGCGGTCAGCGGCCTGTCGCACGTCGAGGACCCGGTACCCGTGCCCGGCCAGGGTCGACTCGATCTCGTCGCGGCCGCGGAAGCGCAGCGTCGAGTCGGAGGTGACCACCGAACCGTCCGCCAGGAACGTGTAGCAGCAGCGGAAGGAGACCAGCGGGAGTTTCACGCTGGTGACCTCCCGGCGCTGCTCCACCGGCCCAGTCCCCGGGATATCGAGGACGACGGGAGCCGTGTCGGCCGCCCAGTCCTCCCACGCCCGGCGCTCGGGGCGCCTGGTCTCGAGCACGAGGTAGCCGCCCGGGCGAAGAGCGCCCCGGGTGGCCTGCAGGGCTTGCTCCCAGTCATCGTCGGTGATGAAGACCTGCGCCACGTTTCCCGTCATCACGGCAAGGTCAGCGTCGAACCCCCGCGCCGCGGCCGCGTCACCGCACACCCAGGTGACTTCCCGGGCCGCGTCCTTCGACCGGGCGACCTGCAGCGATGCCGCGGCCGGGTCAACCCCCATGACCGTGCAGCCGTTCTCGGCCAGCAGGACCGCCAGGCTCCCCGTCCCGCAGCCGATGTCGACCACCCGGCCGGCCTTCAGTTCCCTGACGATGCCAAGGTAGGCGGCCAGGTCATCGCGGGCTCCGTCGAAGGCGTCGTAGACGGCTGCGAGGCGGGGGTGAGCGAAGATGGCGTCCGGCACCTAGGAACCATACCCAGGGGGCTCGATGCCGCTGAGGTTATGTCCTGTACCAGCGGAAGCGCCAGGCGCTCAGCAGGATGCTGCTGAGCACCCCGCCGCCGGTGAGAGTTGTCCCCAGGGCCTGGGGCCCGGCCCAGGTGAAATAGATGCCGGCGGTCAGCAGGGCGAGAACGAAGACGAACACGACCACCATGGAGGGAGTGAAGCGGCTGACACCCGGATCTGACACAGCCGAATGATCGCAGAGCCGGGCCACGCCCGGCAATTCCGCGGCTATGCGCCGCGCTCGCCACCGCCATGCTGTGCGGGTGCGCCGGCTCCCCAGCCAGCATCACCGGGTCCACCGACGTCCAACCAGGCGGCCTGGCAATCCAGTCGCGGCCGGGGTGACATAAGGCGCCCGCGCGCTGATAATTGCTGCTGTGGCAGGCTACGGCGATTGCCTCAGCTGCGCGTTCGAGCGGCGGCCGGACGCGCCGCCGCGGGAGCGCGTCTACCTTGATGATCACTGGCGGGTCGCGCACGCGTTCGGGACAGCCCAGCCCGGGTGGCTTGTCGTGCTGCCCCGCCGGCACGTGCTGGCGCTGGATGGGCTGAGCGACGAAGAGGCGGCGGCACTCGGGCCGCTCTTGCGGGCGGTCACCGCCGCCCTGCGGGAAGTCACCGGGTGCACCAAGACTTACGTGGCGCTGTTCGCCGAGGCCGAGGGCTTCGGCCATGTGCACTTCCACGTCGTCCCTCGCCCCGGCGGCCTGGACCCGCAGCTGCGCGGCCCGCGGATATTCGCGCTGCTGGGCGGTGACCCCGCTCGGCACGTGCCCGACAGCGACATGGACCAGCTAGCCGGACAACTCACCGCTGCCCTGGCCCGCGCGAGTGGTCAGCTTCCCTCGAGCAGGCTGGGCTGATCGGTGCGGCGCCGCCGTGAACCGGGCCGGTGCGGCCGGTTCAGGGCATGCGGGCCAGTTCAGCTGGCTTGCGCGGTGACCAGCCAGGCAGCGCCGGGCATGGTCACGCCGCCCGGTGACGCGTACGGGGCCAGGTCGTCGCGGACCTGCCTGGCCAGCTCGGCGGCCTGAGCCGGGCTGAGCCCGGCCAGGAGCCCGGCGGCGCTCGGGGAGGAGCGCTCGTACGCGAGCACGTCGTCCAGGTCGCGGCCGATCAGCATCGGCTCGTCCACCTTCGCGAAGCCGATGCCGCTGAACCCCGCGCCGGCTAGCAGCCCGCCCGTCGGGCCGGGGTCGGCGAGGGAGAACGCGGCAGCCGGCCCGGGCGGCCCGCTCAGGCCGAGCACCGCCGCGGACTCGGCGAACCCGGTGGTGAAGAAGGGGTTCTCGCCGCGGCTGCGCCAGCACAGGAACGCCAGCCTGCCGCCGGGCCGCAGCGCCTTCCTCAGGTTGGCGAACGCGGCCGCCGGGTCGTCGAAGAACATGACGCCGAAGTTGCTCAGCACCCGGTCGAACGTCCCGGCCGGGAAGGGGTGGACCTGCGCGTCGGCGACCTCGAAGGTGGCGTTGGCGACGCCTGCGGAGGCGGCGAGCCGCCGCGCTTCGGCTACCTGGTCGCGGGACAGGTCAGCGCCCAGGGCGTGCCCGCCGCGGGCGGCGCGGGCCGCGAGGACGGTCACGTCACCGCAGCCGCACCCGATGTCGAGCACGTTCTGCCCGTCCTGGACCTGCGCGGCCGCGAGCAGCCGGGCCGTCAGCCGGCCCCGCATCCGCTCGTGCCGCTCACGCTGCTCGATGAAGTGACGCCCGCTGGCCCCGTTCCAGGCCTCGGCCTGCTCCGCGTTCACCGCCATGTAAGACACGCTACCGCCCCTCACCGGGGCTAGGCTGGGCGCCTGAGCCGCCGATATGGCCGTGGATCCCGACTGCGCAGCGGCCAGGGAAATGCCCTACAGATCAGGTTGCTCCGCGCGCGTCGACCGTAGTGAGTCGCCGCTCATGCCGCTATAGCAAGGCGTCGGGGAATGCGGGGGCAGCACTCTTAGCTGAGCTGGCCCGAAACTGGGTGCAGCGTGTGGTGAGTGCTGGGGACCCGGCAGGACTGTCAGGAAGGCTGTGCCGGTGGGCGTGGCTGCCCGGTGGCGGGTGTCCAGTTGTCCCGTATTTCGTCCCAGCCCAGGTATTGCGGGTGACCGTACCACCGGCCCAGCGGGCGGGAGACGGCTGCCAGGTCCCGCATCCAGAGGGTGGCGCCCGGTATCCAGCCGACGAGCATCGTGTACCCGTCGCCGACTGGGAGGGCTAGTCCGCAGGAGGCCAGGTATCCGCCGATGGTGACGTGCACGCCGTCGTAGTGCTCCATGACAAGTTCCCAGTCGGGCAGCCGCCACGGCCCGGGCACGCCGCCCCAGTAGCGCCACTCGCCGTCGTGAGTTCCGGTCACGTCGCGGGGAAAGCGGGCCACGAGCGCCTGCCACCCCGTCGGCCCGGTGATTTCCAGCACGTTGGCGTGCGGCGCGAACTGAAGGGACCACACCGTTACGCCGGTTTCCTCAAAGGGCCACAACGTGTCGATGAAATGCCCCAGGGCGATCGCCGGGACGTCGCCGGCCGCGCTGGTAGTCCAGGTCAGCTCGGCGAACCCTGGCGCCGACCACCAGCGTGCGCCAATCCGGGTCCCGGGACGTTCTCGGGGCCTGGGCGAGCGCAGGCCCTCCTCGTTTCTCGCGCGCTCGGCCCGCATGCCGTCGCGGACCGCCTGCCCGACCGCGGGCCCGGTCACCCTCGGGAAGTCATCCCAATCCAGGAACCGCTGATCCGCGAGCACGGCCAGGCTCCCACCATTTCGCCGCTCCCGGCGCCGTAACCAGCGCCTCGGCCACCGGGCGCAGCTCTTCTTTCGCCAGCGCGGTTAGCCCCCAGACCGCCTCGTCCCCGCCGCCGAACCCGAAGCCGGACGTGGTGGCCGCCAGATCGCTTAGCAGGCCAAGCTCATCACGTTCCGCCAGCTCATGCCACTCACCCCGCCTGACGGCCGCACCGATGACCGCCCGGGCCTCTCCCGGCGCCACCTCCTGCCATCCCCTGCGGCGTAGCGGGCGCTGATACCCGGCGCCCGGCGCGAGGAGCGGCGAGGTTCCCGGGACTTCACCGAGCTCGAGCTCCTCAAACAGCGACCGCTCGAACCCCCAGCCCAGATAGCCAGCGAGAAACTGCCGGCCCAGCGGCGAGCCAAGCACCAAATCCGCGTAAGCCAGATCCACCCGCTCACCGTACGCGCGCACAGCTATGAGGCAGAAACCGTTTACAGGTACAGCCGCTCAGAGTTACGGCTGGCAGATCCCGCATCGGGTGATGACTGACCCAGCGTGTGACAGCGCCCGCGCGTCCAGCTCGGTCAGCGAGGTCGAGCACGCCTTGACGTAAGGCCCCGTCCATGTCCTTCCCCGCGGCGGAGTACCGCTGATCGTCCGACAGCCGGCCTCGTGAACCCGACCGTCCGACGGGTTCATCGAGCCCACGGTATTGAGGACGTAGCCTTGGGCGTTCGCGGCGAGCCAGGCGGCGTAACCGGGTCGTCATCCCGGAACCCGCACCAGCCTTGCTTGCCCAGCGAGAGTTCGTTGCTCACCTAATGGGTCCTGGCTCAGCCAGCAGGAGCGGCCAAGAACCGCCGATATGGGCGGCAGCCGCCGCATGACTCGCTCGCTCCAAGCCAGCACTGATCTGGCCGATCTGGACGCTTACCGGCCGCCTTCGAACTTCTGCTCATGCCGATGAGTGAGCGGTACCCACCAGCATGTCTATACCGGCACCTTCCATGGAACTGATAGCAATCGCCAATACCAGAATGTGCTTGATCTGGCCGGCGTGCATTTCGGATTAGCGACAAACCCATCGCATGAGGGGATTAGGCTGGCGCCATAGGAGAGAAGCTGATATCGTCGCTCCCCGTCCGGGGACATGCCAGGTCGGCTAGCGGTGAACGAATCGAGACAGCCGAGGGCATCGTGTCGTACGGTCCTATGGAACTACCGTGGGGGAGCTTTGGCTATAGTCGGTACTCGTGTTCGCACAGCTGTGCACGTAACCGCTCGTGGTTATGTTTACGCTACCAACGAGATCAACCGGATTTTCCTTGAGTCGATCATCGGCTTCGGCCTTGACCCGAGTGACTTCCTTGACAACCAGGCGACCATCGAGAAAGGCCTGCAGACATGGCTGACCCTCCGGCAGCTCAAGGCCGCTTACCTTGAGGTCTACGAGAACGGCAGCGGGCATGTGCGTACCAGGATCGATCTGCTTATCGAGTTCACGACAGGCCAAGAGGAACGCTATGAGACCGCGATCGACTCCGTTAAGAGCGCGATCACCGAGGCGGGGCAGTTCCCTGGCTGCAAATACCGGGTCGTGGTTAGCACTAGAGAAGGTGCTGCCTCTGTCAAGGGCTGGCAAGACACCGCACTGGGCTCGGTCGATCATCTGAGCCAGTACGACATCGGTGATGTTATCGACACACGCCCGGTTAAAATCGGGATGAGTGTCTACCGTTACAGAGGTTGAAAGGCCAGGGTCTGTTGGCTAGGGCGGTGGGGGTTCGAGGCTAAGGCCGGTCTGGCCGAGGAGCGCGTTGATGAGGTCGGGCCGGCGCTGGATGGCCCGGAGCCGGCTGCGGACCAGGGCCTCGAGCTGGTCGAGGGTGGTGGCGGCGTGGTTGCCCAGGCTGCTCTTCATGACTGACCAGGCGCCCTCGACCGCGTTGAGGTCGGGGGCGTAAGCGGGCAGGCGGATGACGGTGAGCCAGTCGGAGTTCGCCTCGGTGAACTGCCGCATCTTCTGGCTGCGGTGGGTGTTGAGGTTGTCCCAGACGAGGACGACCGGGGCGTTCAGGGCGCGGTGCGCGGCGGTGACCAGGGCGGCGTAGTCGGCCTCGGACATGCTGGCCCGGCTGCCCTTGCGGCGGCGGTGGACGCGGACGCGGTAGAAGAACCGGCCCGGCCGGCCGGGCTTCAGGCAGGCCATGCCCGCGACCGACAGCCGCCCGGCGTTGCCGGAGACCCGGGTCACGGGGGTGCGGCCGCGGGGCGCCCAGGTGCGGGCCTTGCCGGGCCGCAGCGACTGCCCGGCCTCGTCCTCGAAGCAGATCCACGCGCCGGTCAGCGCCGCTAGCCTCGTGCCTTGGCCCAGGTCACCGCCCGCCACTCGGCGACCGCGGCCTCGTCGCGCTCGACCGCCCGGTGGACCGGGACCTGCGGCGAGTAGCCGATCCGGTGCAGCAGGAACGACATCCCGCGCAGCGTGTAGGAGACCCCGAACAGGCGGGCGGCCAGCGCCGCGGCCCGGGCCAGGGTCCACCGCTGGTCCTGCGCCCAGCCGTGCGCAGCCGGGCCGGCCTCCAGCGCGGCGCGCAGCTCGCGCGAGCTGGGCCTCGTCCAGCCGGCACGCGCTGCCGCCCGGCCCCCGCGAGGCCAGGGCCTCCTGCCCGCCGGCCCGCCAGGCGCGGCGCCACTGGTACACCGACTTCGTGCTGACCCGCAGTGACCTGGCGATCTGCACCGGGTCCGCGTCCTGGGCGAACATCTCCGCGGCCTGCAGCCGCACCTGCTCCCGCCGGGCCCGGCCCTCAGCCGTCAGCCCGCCACCGTCGGCATACCTCACGAAACAGGCATAGCCCCGCCAGCCGCGCGAATCACGCAGGCTCGCCGGGCATCACCGACCTGGTGCCAGACCTCAACCTTTCAACCTCTGTAGCTGGTCGTCCGTCGTTGGTTAGAGGCTTACACAATGCAGATTAACTATAAGCTCAATGGTCAGACACGTGAGTTCGAGGTAAACGACTCGGATGACTTGGCCACCATGGGTCCGGAGATCGAGGGACGACTCCGCAGCGAGCACCCGCAGTTCGCGAACCAGCCATTCCTGACCGAGAAGGTCGTGGAGGCGCTCCTGATCAGCTTCGCGGATAACGGTGAGGCGGTTGACCTCGGCGACCTCTCCACCTGGACCGGGTAATGCCTCCTCAGGAACGGCCTTTCGACCTGTACAAGCTCCCCGAGCAGCTAGATGATCTGCTGCCCGACTGGGATGCTGTTTACGTCGCCAAGCAGACCAAGACCACGCTGCTTGATTACGTGCAGACGCTGAACCGCCTCCGTGATGTCCCCGCGCACGGCCTAGCGTTGCGCCGGGCCGTGATGCTCTATGGGCCACCGGGGTGCGGCAAGACGAGCCTGGCGCGTGGCCTGCCTGCCAGGTGGTCTCAGCTCACCGGCAATAGCCGGGTCGGGTTCATCCAGGTCAACACGCACGCGCTCTTCAGCGGCCTTCGCGGCGAAGGCCAGAAGAACGTGCTGAACGCCTTTCAGGGAATCGCCGAGCAAGCTTCCACGGGCTACCCAATCTTCGTTCTGATCGACGAGGTCGAGACCCTTGGCACGGATCGGGCGAGCATCAGCCTCGAGGCGAACCCGCTCGACGCCATCTACCAGGTCACCGCGTTCTTTGAATCGCTCGACAAGATAGCGCGGAACCAGCCGAACGTAACCTTCATCTTCACCACCAACATTCCCAAGGCGATCGACCGTGCGGTCCGTGAGCGCGTTGACTTCGTGGTGAGATACCGCTCCCAGATGAGGCGCACCGGTCGGTCATCCTCGCCAACGCGATCTACTCGGTGCGCACCGCGTTCGACGTGACTGAACTGCTTGCCCTCGCCAATGCCAACCCGCCGCAACCTGTCTGGGCGGAAGTCGTGAAGGCGACCAGCGGCCTGTCTGGGCGCGCGCTTCGGCATCTCCTTGTGCTCGCTGCCACTAGCGCGGCGCGGTCCTCGGCCTTCAACTCAGCCACCTCCGTCACGCGATCGCCATGGTGCAGCAGGCGGAGGAAGGGCTTGTGGCGAGCGGGGGAGCCTACATTGAGCGCTACCAGGAGCCCGTCCGTCCTCGCATGAAGCCTGACGAGGCAGTTCCCGCGACAGCCGAACTTGCCAGTCGCCACGATAACGGGCGGGCGAGCGCCGAATGACGAGGACAGAAGGAGCGTATGTGGAACAGGCCATGCAGCTCGAAAGATCGGTCAGCGCAGGCCCGCACCGCGGGGTGGAGCAGGTCTGCACAGAAATCGCGACATTCGTGGCCGACCTGCTAGACGAACGCGCGTACCCGGACACGGCAAGCATCTACACGGGACTCAAGTCAATCATCTCGACCCTTCGCTACCTGGTGACAATCAGGAGGTTCGCGGAACCAGCGATTTCCGTCCGGATGCCAGAGCTAATCGTCCGTATTAGCGTCAACTATGAACCTGATACGGACAACTTGGACGTGCCGAGCCTCGCGCTACTGGACAAGCTGACCGGGTCGGCGACGATTGAGATCGTCCTGCATGCCACAGAGCCACTGCCCGATAACCTGCGCCTGTCGCTGAGGAAGGCCAGCAGCGAGCGGATCCAGTTCAAGGTCGCCGTCGGGTCGGCCGACGCTGAAAGGGCCGCCGACCGGGATGGTGGTGACGGCAGCCAGACCACCGGGCCGGTAGCCGGGCAGCCAGTTGGCGAAGCGGGGGCCGCGCTACCAGCGATTGTGGACGCGAAGATCGTACCCGCGGAAAGCACGAGCTGACGGTGGCAGTACTCAGTTGCTCCGCTTGCGGGCAGGCAAACCGGGTTCCCCTAGAGACTGGGACCAAGGGAATTGTGTGCGGGCGCTGTGACGCCGACCTTCCGACGCCAGCGATCATGTGGCGACTCGAGCGCGCGAGGGACGCGCTTGAGCAACTGCTGAGGGAGTACCGCTGGAGCAGCCTTGAAGTGCTGGCAAGGACCGAGCGCGGACTCGAAAAACAGCACAACATCTTGGTGAACGCGGCCGCGGCGTACCCCGGGTTCGAGCGAACTTGCCGCGCCTGTCCCGAGATCGTCGATGAGATCCGCGAGTTGCAATGGGAGATTCAGCGGAAACTGAGCCGCCATCCGTTCAACAACAAGGAACGCATCATCATCATCGTTGTCAGGATTGTGAAGATAGTCTTCCGGGCGGCGAGCGCTCACCTGGCATTGCCCGCAGGTACGCCCCACGGCTGTACCAGCGGCGATGGGGATTACGTCTATTCCGGAGGTGTCCAGTGATCCAGCGCGACAGGATAATGCCCTCCTCCCACAGGTGACCCAATTTTGGCGGCGTTGAGGCCTGGCCGCACACTACTTCGCTGGAGGAAAGTGGTACAGCTTTGATCTGGACAGCGCGGCCTGAGCAACGCATAATTTGCCGCGGGTGAGGGTTCGGACAGCGTGACCCAGAACTGGAAGTTCTGTGCGATGTCCGTTAGCCCATCGGCGCGGCCGTTAACAGCGACAGAGTCGGCGGTATGGAGCGTTTCTCGGCAAGGGCTGGCTTGTCGCGGCGCCTACGGATCGTGGTCTGGCTCGGCTTGGCTGATCGGCGTACGTTGCGGTCATCGTTCATCGCTGGGACCTGCGCGGCCCAGCCTCCCGGGTCCCGGCCGTCCCTGGAGGTGCCTCATGGCCGCCACAACCCCGTCCACCGCCCTCGTCCCCGTCCAGCCGGCCTTCACCGCTGACGAGCGGCTCGCGCTCGCCGGATACCTAGCCGGGTACCGCGGCCTGACCCGCGAGGCCTACACCCTGGACCTGCGCCAGTTCACCGGCTGGTGCCGCGCCCGGTCCCTGCCCTTGTTCTCGGTCCGCCGGGCCGACATCGAGACGTTCGCCCGCGAGCTGGAGGCCAGGGCCGGGCCCGCGCCACCGTGACCCGGCGGCTGTGCACCATCGCCGGGTTCTACAAGTACGCCGTCGAGGAAGAACTCCTGGACCACTCGCCCGGCCGCGCACGTCCGCCGGCCGCGGCTGGACTACGAGTCGCACGCCACCGCCCTGGACCGCAACGAGGTCGGCGCGCTCCTGGTCGCCGCCGGGCTCGGCCCGGCGCGCCGAGCACGCGCTGATCTCCCTGCTGGCCCTGAACGGGCTGCGGGTGTCGGAGGCGACCGGGGCCGACATCGAGCACCTGGGGCTCGAGCGCGGCCACCGGACGCTGGTGATCACCCGCAAGGGCGGCAAGGTCGTCACCATCCCGCTCGCCCCGCGCACCGCCCGCGCGATCGACCTGGCCATCGGCGAGCGCGCCGACGGGCCGCTGTTCCTCGCCGCCGGACGGTCGGCGGCTGGACCGGCACGGCGCCGCCCGGGTCGTCCGCCGGGTCACCCGCCGCGCCGGGATCACCAAGAAGGTCGGCCCGCACACGCTGCGGCACGCGTTCATCACCGCCGCCCTCGACGCCGGGGTCCCGCTCCGCGACGTGCAGGAAGCCGCCTCCCACGCCGACCCGCGCACCACCATGCGCTACGACCGTGCCCGGACCAGTCTCGACCGGCACGCCACCTACATCGTCGCCACCTACATCGCCGGAGCAGCCAGATAACCCCAAGCCGGTCTGGCCGCCGACAGCGGCCAGACCGGCCATAGCCGGAACCCTTAGGCAGCCAGCTGGCGAGGGGAGCCGCCGACAACGATCGCGAACCGCCGATCTGGACGCTTCAGTTCAGAACATCGCCGACCGGCTGACCACCCATAACTGGCGTGTCTGTCGCGTCGTTTACGGTGCCGCGGTCCGGCATGTTCCATGGTTGCGGTGGTGTGGCAGGGTCTGTTCCGGGATGTCGCTGGACTGACCTAGCGGTTGATGCCTGGTCGACGTCTCGCTCAGTTTTCCTCGCTTCGAGCGATGATTCTGCGTGATGCGGGGCGCCGTACCCGCGCCGACGTGCAGGCAGTTTCAGTGCCCGTCTTGCTGCTACTGGCGTCGAGCCCCAGATGAGTTCGCGGCTGCACTGGGGGTGGCGGTCACCGCTCGGCACTCGTCCCAAGCAGATTCGCCAGGTGAACGCATATACCGGCCCCACAGGGACAATAAAATGTTCTGTAACTACCGATTCTGTCTGCGCCCCCATGATATAGGCATGGTATCGCCAGGGGACTACAGAAATCTTCTTGATTCCTGGGCACTCGGTTATCCGGAAGCCCCCAAGAGGAAGGTCTGTTCCCAGCTCGTATTGCTCGACGAAGCTGTGGTCAGGGCACACTCTGATGGGGCCAGGACCAGGATTGCGCCAGACAGACTGCAAGGCCAGGCATGTTCTTCCACCTGGCAGAGATACGGTCGTAGCGCTAAGGGTGCCGTCTAGGTCCGGAAGTTCTCGGCGCCTCCGGAGGGCCTCGCCGTATCCCCATTTCCATCCAGCCCAAAGGCCTCCGACGACGATCGCGATCGAAGTGACGCCACCCTCGATTGCTGGCCAGTCTGGTCCGCTCAATGTAACATCCATCGCTAGCCGGGACTATTGGCTGATCAGGTCTCCGACGGCTGCCAAGCCCGAGACTCGGCCGTTGCAGTCGTACGGTCATTCGGCAGCCTAACCGAAAATAATTGGCCCCTTCATCATGGCAGGGACCGTCTGGAGGCAGCCATATTCTAGCGCAGATCAATTTCGACCATTATCTCTCAGACTAAGACTGTCACATGGATGCTGTGGTCAAAGAAAATCCCTAGTTCGCTGACCGCGCATAGCGGGTTGATCTGGCATCCCTAAGGCGGATGCGGGTCCTCTGTGGCGTACTCGGTGTGTAGCGGTCACCTGCTCATGCCAGTCTGGGAGTCTCCGCCCCCGGCACTACCACTGGACGGCAGATCAGCAAGTATCCCGGTTTCGGCGTCCTCCTAGCGCGCCTGCTCGACCGCAGGGAACTGGATGGCCTCCGGGCAGGGGTGGTGCCCGGAGGTCATCTCATGACTAACGAACTAACGCGGCGGGGCGTGCCAGCAGATCCGCTGTCTCAGCTGCCGCGCAAAGAACGCCTACGGCGCCATGGCTTACGTCAGTCCGTCACGCTAAGTCGTAGCCTTTTAGCTGCTCGGAGCGTGAACCGCCGGGGGCGCGTCAGAACGGGTTGATCTGGCGCATTCGTTAAGCAAGGTGCACGCACCTGGCGCAGCAGGGCGACGACGCTGTTCCCGGCACACATGGAGACGTGAGCCCCAGTGGTGCCCGTGATGAGCCGAGGTCGACACCCAAGCGTGTCTGCGGTCTTGTGTGCGATTGACGCATCACCTAATCAGGAAGGAGAGTTTTCCCAGATCACAACGTGGAGTACGAGATAGTACGGTGATTGTGAATTGTTTGCAGACGTGATCGTTACGCCCGCCATCTTGCCGGTAGCTTCTATTAGGCAGAACGCGTTTCCAGAGGTGGGGTTTACCACTTCCCCGGAACTCAGCGTATCCGTTGTGCATGTCTGATATGTGGGTGTCGATCCGCTCGGAAGGTTCAGCAATTTATCTCCACCCCCCGTTTCCAGGGGAGAACCGCCCGCACCTGTGTTCCATACGACATCCTGTCCTGTGCCACTGAGTACCTGCGCTTGATCGGGCGCTGTTGTTCCAAGTGGGGCGGAGTCGTATTGGGGGAGAGTGAATGTGTACGATGCTAGAGCTGTTCCGTTTGCTGTTGTAGATATTGATCCGGATGATGCTTCGGAGGTCTGTGACCCACTGGCCCCAGCTACGGGAGTTGCAGTCACCGTAACCGTCGGAGTAGCCGTCACCGTCGCCGTACTTGTGACTGTTGGCTGCGGAGCCGGTTGCGTGGTAACCCGACCAGCGAAGAAGCCTGCTCCTGTAAGCGCAACAAGGAGAGCGGCTAGGGCTCCAATCCAGGCTGGTCCGAGCTCGGCAAGACGCGCAGTGCCACTCTTCTTCGTTTCTTGTTGGGGAGATCGCCCATAATCGCTCATATTTCCCGCCCCCGGATCCCAGATTCCTGTCTTTCTGGCAATTATGTGGGTCATGCGGTTTGTTGGCAGGGCGAAGCGCAAATCGTTACCGGGGTGAAGAATGGTCATTCTTTGCGCTTCTTGGTGCGCCCGCGGAGGATGTCTTGGATGCGGCGCTAGTCAGCTGGTCTCGGGCTGGCCGTCGATGCACTTGGCGCATTGCGGGGCAGGACGGCAACGCGTGTCGCCTTGGTAGACGCGGACGCGGACGGGATGGTGCCCTGACCCGCGTCGTGACGCGGACCGGCATGTCCCGGGAGTCCGTCCTGGAGATACACGGACGTGGCGAAGGCCGTGGACGTGGCGGCTGAGCGGCGAGCTGCACTTGCTTACGGTAAAGGACGAATAGACGTTCGGCGCGTGTCGCATCACCTGCAGATCAGGCGAATTGGCCAGCGCCTAATCGGCGGTCCGGGGCGCTGGCGTGGCGACCGTTGCTGAGATCGGAACTCGCAGTGATGGTGATGCGGGGTTTCCGCTCGGCGGGCGTCGTGGTGTCAGGCCCGTGCTTTGCCTAGAGGCGCTGATGCATGATGGCTGCCGTGACCACAGCGCCATGGCCGGGCGGCGGCGTCCAGGCCGGGGGTATCCGGAAGATCACGCGCGACGGTGAACTGCGTGAGATCGCTGCGGCGGGGGCCGGCTTCATTATCGACCCGTTCAACCGGCGGTGGCATGCGGCAACTTGCCCGCGGGTGGCAGCGATGACGGCCGGGCAGCCCAAGTGGCACGCCGGCACGGCCGCCGCGCGAGAGGCATTCCTGGAGCAGCGCCTCGCGCGGCACGCCGCCGCGCGACCGGTCCTGCCCTGCCCGGCCTGCAGCAGCGAGGCCGCAGCGCCGCAGGCACTGCCTCGCGCAGGCTCCCGGCCGGCCAGGACGGGGGCAGAACCGCGGGAGCCACTAATCCGCCGCTCCGGCAGCGGCTTTGAGGTCTGGGCTGACGCGCACGCCCGCAATGACTCCGCCGCCGGGTCGGCTGCCGGGCTCCTCCGCCGCCTGATCGCGAGCGAGGTCCGCTCCCTGCCCGCGCCGGCGGGCCGCGTCCTGCACGCGGGCTACGGCGGCCAGCGGCGGACCGGAACCGACGTCGAGAACCTGCTGTTCAACAACATCGACCAGACGCTCGCGCTGTTCAGCGGGCCCGGCTCGGCGGGCATCAGGTTCGAAGACCTCGGCATGGCTGGGCCGGCGGCACCTGACGGCACGCCCTGGCAGGGCTACTACAGTTACCGCCTCGCGGAGGCTGGCGCCGGGTTCGGCGCAGTCCAGCAGGGACGGCTTATCTGCCGCGTCCCCTGGACGGCCGTCCCGGACGGCCCCGCGCGGCCAGCGGCACGCATCTGGCTCGCGGCCCGCCGGGCACGGCCGATCCCGCCCGCAGGCGCCCCGGCTGAGCACGGCAGCTTCCTGCTGCGGGTCACCGTGTGCCAGATGAACCCGGCCGTAAGCATCAAGGCGATCGTCGACGGCGTGACCGCGGCCATGCAACGCGATGACCCCGGCCGGGTAACCGAGGCGGTGACCCGCCTGTCCAGGCTGCTCGATGCGGACCCCTGCGAACTGCTCGGGCTCGCGACCGCGCCCGACGCCCCCCTGGGGGCACGGTCCCGGTCAGGGCCGGCATCCAGGCAGGCCCTCTTCACGCTCGACGGCACCGCCCAGGTCCGCGTGACACCCGGCGATGACCGCTGCATCGCCGCCGAGGTGAGGGTCGCAGGCAACGACGGCCCGGCTCGCCTGTCAGTCGACCTGCACGCAGCGAGCCGCCGGCCGGACGGCACCGCCCAGGCCCGGCAAGCCAGCAGCCACGGCGACCGAACAAGCGACAGATAATCGATAACCGCCGTTATGGCGTAGCGACGAACGGAGGACCTACTCACTCGCGCGAGGCGCATACTTGGGTTCTCTGCGCCCGCCGCGTCGGCCGGCTAGCGGCCGCGCGCCCCGGAGACCAGCCGACATGCTGGCTCCTACCCTCGCTTGATCCACGCCGTAACGGCCGCACCCGGTGCGGACCCCCGAAGCATCAGTGCCGCGAGCTCGTCGAGCGCCATCTCGAGATCGTCCGGACTGGCGAGGGCTGTTGGGCGGCGCGGGGTCACCGTGGTTATGTGCGCTGGGTTATCTGGTCGAGCGGTCAGGTGCATCCCTGCCCGCCGCGATGACTTTCGCGGTTGCCGGGCGTCTTGCCTGCAAGGACGCTGTTAGCCAGGGTGTCGCTGGGCAAGGAAGCGAGATGGATCATGGAGATCACCAACCTGGGCAAGGCGGACGGGCTGCCGCCGGTGGACTGGGCCGCGATTGCCGGGAAGCTCGACGCGGGGTCGGCGCCCGCTCCGGAGGCGCACAACGCCCGCACGACCTGGCTGACCACCGTCAACGAGGACGGCAGCCCGCACGTGACCGCGGTCGGTGCCGTATGGCTGGAGGGCACGTTCTGGTTCCAGACGGGCGCGGGCACGCGCAAGGGCCGCAACGTGGCGCGCGATCCCCGGTGCTCGGTGGCGGTGTCGGTCCGCGACGCGGACGTCGTTCTAGAGGGCGACGCCGTGCGGGTGACCGAGCCGGGCGCGCTGGCGCGGGTCGCGCGGGCGTGGGCGGACGGCGGCTGGCCGGCCGAGCCCGACGAGAGCGGGCCGGGCATCACTGCCCCGTTCAACGCGCCGTCGCAGGGGCCACCGCCGTGGAACGTGTACCGCATTGAGCCACGCGCGGCGGTCGTGACCCTAGGGACGGAGCCGGGGGGCCTGACCCGCTTCCGGTTCTGACGCTGCTGGCCGGGTGGGTTGCCCTCATCTGCCGCGCTGAGAAACGTCAGCCCACGGGGCAGGAAACTTGCGCACTGATGCCGACCTGCGGGGGATCTGGCTGCCCGTCTTGGCTAACGGCGCGGTCGAGGACCTCGCAGAGCCGGGTCAGGGTGCTGAACCGGATCGCCCGGGCGTCATCTGCCGCTGACTGCGCGCGCCGGCATTCCTAGCGCGCGGTGTTGAGACGCATGACGACCTCAACGACCGCGCCCTCCCCGATCGCCTCCGCTCGCTGCACCGCCACCTTGACGGGCACCAGGTAGCGCCCGTCCTTCGGGAACAGCGCCGTGGTGAACCCGGTGCCGCCGATAGTGACGTGTACCGGCACCTGGCCCCAGTAGATAAAGTCGCGGGCTGCCTCCTTTAGATCCTCGCTTTCCTCAGGCGGCATGGCCACGAAGAGGTAGGGCGCCGGCCCGCGCCACGCGATCACCTCGCCAGTGAAGGTCCACTCCATGTGCCCATCATCGGAGATGCGCTCGCGCGCCGGGTACGCGGCTCCGTATCGGAAGTGCGTCAGCCTCACGGCAGTACGCGTACTCATGCCGCGAAGCGGACGGGGCAGAACTGCGGGTGCAGAGCTGGCGAATTCCTGCGTTGTCGTGCTCCAAGTCGAGCCGTCCCGGAACCGCGCGGAATCGGCGGTACGGGGTAGTCCGCTCTGGCATGGATAACGATGCGATGTCTTTCCGGCGCCCGCGGTCATACAGGCGGGTCGTGTGAGCGTCTAGCTGATAACCGTGAATCGCGTGCCGCCTTCTGGACCTAGCGGTCGCGGAACTGTATCAAGATCTTCAAGGCGGCCATGGCGAGGTCCGGGTCGCTCGCGGGCAGTCATTGACGTAAAGGTGAGATTATGTCATTTTACTTGCGGAAAACCGTCAAGGCAGGCCCTTTCAGGGTCGGCCTTTCCCGATCCGGTATCGGTATCTCCACTGGTGTGCCTGGGCTCCGGGTCGGCGCGGGGCCCCGGGGAAGTTATATCCGTGTCGGGGCCCGCGGTGTGTACTCCCGGCAGACGCTGTCCCAGCCCAAAGGCCGCAGCCGGTCCGCGCCCGCCGGCCCGCGCCTCAGCACCCGCCGCGCGCCCTGCCGGGCGACCAAGTACTGCTGCAAGACAGGACCGGGGCGACCACCGTGGAATTGGCGGATGCCGCGCCCAGCGAGCTGATCACCCAGCTGAACGAAGCCGCGCGTCACCGCTCACTGCTGCTGCTGGTCATCTTGCTGTACCTGCCGGTCCTTACAATTCCTTTGGCGGTCATGCTGCGGGCCAAGGACAAGGCACGCCGGACCGTGGTTGTCTTCTACGAAGTTGACGGCTCCCCGGCGGCACGGTTCCAGGCTGTCGTGGACTCCTTCGCCGCAGCGCAGCAGTGCGCCGCGCACTGGCATGTCACCGCGCAGGGTGCGGTCGCGACAACGCGGCAGTACAAGATCAACGCAGGTGCCTCTTCCCTGCTGAACCGGGATCGCGGCAGAACCGACCTTGCGGGGCCCCCGGTATTCGCCTCGAATATCGCGGTGCCAAGCCTGCACGCCAGCAAGCGCTCCGTCTACTTCCTGCCCGACCGTGTCTTGATCCGCGATGGCCGTTACTACGCCGACATGTTGTACCAGCAGTGCCGCATCGCGGGTGCCGCCACGAGGTTCATCGAGGCGGGCCGGGTCCCCGGGGACGCCGAGCAAGTCGGCACCACGTGGAAGTACGTGAACAAGAAAGGCGGCCCGGACCGGCGGTACAAGAACAACCCGCAACTGCCGATCATGAGATACGGAGAGCTCACCCTCACCGCTCCGCATGGGTTCAACTTCATCTGGCAGACATCCAGGGCCCTCGCCGCACCGGCACTTAGCAACGCCCTCTCCGCCATCAGCAGCCAGGCGCACCCCAGCGGCATCACGTGGTAACCATCGCTCGACAGCGGATTTACGCACACAGCCGCCGGTAGGTGCGACAAGCAACTCGTCGCTCTCGTAGCGAATCGAAGAACAGAACCGTTGTTATGAAAGCGACGTCTATCGACTCTCGGCACCAGGATCCTCCGGATGCCCGCACTGATCCTGCTATGGCGACGATCACCGATTATTGTGATATTACGGCCGTAGGCGAATTTCCTGCGGGCGGGAGACAAGATGGGGGACGCACGAGGAAGCGGGGGTAGACCCGGACCGTCCTCACGGATCAACGGTCTAATCCAGTCACAAGGGCTAGGTCTGATCCGTCGCGGGCACGCAATCCGCGGTAGGTTCCTGCAGACCTTGGGGACAGGGACATATAAAAGGTATGAGCGCACTCTTGCGGTACCGGATCTTGACTCGGCAATTGACCTATATACGCGGGCGCTGGCGGTTGTCCCGACCGGCTACGCTGACCAGGCTGTAATCCAGACAAACTTGAGCAACTTGCTGCGAGTCCGGTCAGAGGTAGCTCCGTTGCCGGGCTATCTGGATATGGCGGTTGACCTGGGCCAGCAGGCGGTGGATGCCGTCCCTGCCGGCCATCCGGAACGGTCCGCGTACTTGGGCAACTTGACGGCAGCGCTGTTGGCGCGGTTCCAGATTAAGGGAGAGCAATCGGACCTGGACCGGACGATCGAGGCGGGTGAGCAGGCGGTCGACGTCGCCACCGCCGACCGGAACCGGGCCGCAGCCTTGTCTAACTTGGCGGCGGCATACGGAATCCGGTATAGCCAGAGTGGGGAGCTGTCGGACGCCGACCGCGCGGTGACACTGTGCAGATGCGCAGTGGGCGCGGTCCGCCCTGATGCCCCCGAGCGAACCGGGTTCCTATCGAACCTCGGACTCGCCCTGCTGACCCTGTACGACCGCGCCGGGCAGCTGAGCGACCTAGACGAGGGGATCGAGGCAAGCAGGGAGGCCCTCGGTCGCACTTCTGCCGGGCACCCCGACTTGCCGGGCCATCTATCCAACCTCGGTAGCCTACTGCGTGCTCGATACGATCGGACCAGAGCGCTTGATGACCTCGACGAGGCAATCGAGGTCGGCCGCCAGTCGGCCGCGATTGTCGCCGACGACGATCCGTGGCATGCGGTGTACTTGTCCAATCTCGGGAATGCCCTGGTCGCCCGGTCTCAGCGCGCGGGCGGGGAAGCCGACCTGGGAAAAGCGATCGCGGCACACCGGCAAGCGGTGGATTCCACCCCCGCAGATGACCCCAACCGGCCCAGGCATCTGTGCATGCTTGGGCTAGCGCTGGTCAATAGGTTTGAGGACACCCGCGACCCAGCGGACCTTGAGGAGGCCATTACTTTCGGCCGTGAAGCGGTGGAACTCACCCGTGCCGATCACGCCATCCGGTCGCTGTACGTGAACAACCTCGCGGACGCCTTGCGTAACAGGGCCATCCATACCGATAATTCGGCGGACCTCGACGAGGCGATCGCGATGAGTCGGCTGGCGGTGGAAGCGGCCCCCGCCGACCACCTCCGGGCGAGATTCCTATCGAACCTTAGCGAGTCCTTGTCAGTACGGTATGAACGCATCGGCGAGCGGGAAGACCTGGAAGAGGCCATCCTTAGCTGCGAACGAGCGCTGGCGGCGGAGACGGCTGCGCCGTACTCCCGGATCCTGGCAGCGTTTCAAGGGAGCCGAATCGCAGCCGCCTCCGAGCCAGGGCGGGCTGCAAAACTGCTGGATTCTGCTGTGAGGCTGCTGCCTGAGGTCGCACCGCGTCGGCTTGAGCGAATGGATCAGCAACACACCCTCGGCGTGTTCGCCGGCCTAGCCGCTGATGCCGCCGCTTTGGCCCTGGAAGATCCGGCAACATCCGACAAGGACCGCGCAGCTCGGGCGCTAGGGTTGCTGGAGGCGGGCCGGGCGGTGCTGCTCAGCCAGGCGCTGGACACTCGCAACGATCTGACTGACCTCACGCGGGAGCATCCTCAGCTGGCGAGCCGCTTTGAGTGGCTGCGCGAGCAACTCGATCGAGTTGCCGACGAGGCCACGGCTGCCATGAACGTAACCATTAGCGCGATTCCCGGTCCTGTCTCCCAGCACGATCACACCGCACGAGACCGGCCCCGGCTCGCTGGCGAGTTCGATGACTTGCTGACCGAAATCCGCGCTCAGGCAGGCTTCGCGTCGTTCGGCCTGCCGCCCTCCGCCGCCGAGCTTGTCAGCCAGGCCGCCACCGGGCCCGTGGTGGTGTTTAACGTCAGCATCCACCGCAGCGACGCCTTCCTAGTTACTGCGGACGGCATCACAGCCCTCCCGCTGCCGGATCTCACCATCAACGCCGTGATTGATCAGGTGATCGCTTTCGCAGAGGCCCTGGGTAGCGCCGTGGGTAAGGTTCCTTCCGATCAACCTCAAGCACCACGGCAACAATTGGCCCCTATCCTCGAATGGCTGTGGGAACACGCGGTCGGCCCTGTGCTCGATGACCTGGGCCCCGACGTCCAGCCTGCACCAGGCCTCGGATGGCCGCGGGTGTGGTGGGTGCCCGGGGGTCTGCTCAGTCTGCTGCCGATCCACGCCGCCGGCTGATCACGCGAACCCCCCCGATCCTGGCAGCTCACCTGACCCGGCTGCGACGGCCGTCATGGACAGAGTTGTCTCCTCCTACACTCCCAGTATCAGGGCTCTGCGCTACGCCCACCAGCAAGTCACGCGCGCTTCATCACTACCGGCCTCCGACCCGCACGCGCTAATCGTCGCAATGCCCACGACACCAGGAATCGACGGACGACTGGACTACGCGTACGAAGAAGCATCCGGGTCGCCGAGCGCCTGCCCGAGCCGGTCCTGCCATCGAACCCGGCCCTGCTTCCCCCACGCAGCCAGGGGACGCCCTGCCGACGAAGGCCAACGTGCTGGCCCGCCTCCCCGCCTGCGATATCGCTCATTTCGCCTGCCACGGAGAGAGCTCTCCTACCGACCCCTCGCTCAGCCGACTCTTGCTCCACGATCACGACACCGCCCCGTTCAACGTTGCCGCGCTCGCCCCCGTCCGCCTGGAAAACGCCCGCCTCGCCTACCTCTCAGCCTGCAGCACCGCCGTCACCGACACGATCGAGCTCATGGATTAGGCGATCCACCTGACCTCAGCGTTCCAACTCGCCGGCTACCCCCACGTAATCGGCACGCTCTGGCAGATCAATGACAAGCACGCAGCCGATATCGCCGACCGATTCTACGCCAACCTCACCAAGAACGACGGACTGGACGTCAGTCTCGCCGCCCACGGACTTCATCACGCTATCCGCGACCTACGGCACACGCTCGGCGGCAACTGGCCACTGTTGTGGGCCGCTCACCTCCACTCAGGCACCTAGATACGCATGATGGGCGTTGGTCTACCCGGGCATACGGTGTGTCCGTCGGCTCGGGTAGTTGGCCTCGGCAGTCGCTGAGCTGCCTACGGTTCCCGGAGAGGGGATCCAATAGGATTCTGGGCGCCTGTCCCGTCGCTAGCCCCTGGAAGCGGCTTGGAGCTTCGGGTGACGGGCGGGTAGATGCCGAGGTTGCCTGATGTCTTCATCAGCATTTCGAGGGTGTCGAGGTCGGCTTCGAGCCGGGTGCCCGTGTCGCCTGAGGCGAGTGCCGTCCTGGCATCTTCCAGGACTTCGGTCATGCCTTTGTGGTCCGCCGGGCTGCGGGTTACCGATCACTAGTCAAGCGGCTCGGCGAGCACCACCGAGTTGGGCCTAGCGGCACGGTGGTCATGCCCCGTCGAGTGATCAGATTGGATGATCTGCGCTCGCCCGGCTGCGGGATCCTCCTGATCCGGCTAATCGATCTGCACGGTGGCCAGATGCCGCTGTTGTTATCTCTGGCTACACCTGAATGGTTATCGCCGCTGGCACGGGCCGGGCACTCGTCTCTTACTGTCTCAAATGAGACAGTGAATCACCTCGCCTGACCAGGGCCCGGAATGAACTCATGCATGGTTGAATGTGGCAGAGACGACGAGCGACTGCACCCGATCATTGGCGACAAGGCGGCCTTGGCGCTGGAGGATTCATGGATCTGAAGCTAGGGCACTACACCAGAGACGGCGTCCAGGTCGTGGACCTCGAGGGCGAGATCGACGTCTACGCGGCGCCGCGCCTGCGCAAGCTGCTCATCGAGCTCGTCAGCGAGAAGAATTACCTGCTGGTAGTGAACATGGACAAGGTCGAGTTCCTCGACTCTACGGGCCTCGGGGTGCTGGTCGGGGGGTTCAAGCGGGTGCGCGGGCACGGCGGGTCGCTGGAGCTGGTCTGCACTCAGGAGCCCATCCTGAAGATTTTCCGCATGACGGGCCTGACGAAGGTGTTCGGCATCCACGACTCGGTGAATGAGGCGATCCAGGCGCTCCGACCGATGCAGCAGGCGCGCTGAGCCGCCCTGGAGCCTGTGCTTGCTGACCATGGGGTCGCGGACCTCCAGCAGGGACCAGAATGCGGCGATTCAGATCGGCTCGATTCTGCGTGTGAAATCGGGTGGTATAACAAACTGAACGATCATGATCATTGACGTGATCTCAGCGATTTTCGGCTGATGCATTTATGCCCGAATTGGGTGAGGACAAGGGCGGCGCGGGCGCTGGGTAGCTAGCGCGGAACTGCGAGCCAGCCGAGGAGGGCCCGCCGGACGGCTTCCGGGTCGTCGCGGTGCGGGTTGTGGCCGGCCCCGGCGATCCGCACGAGGCGCACGTTCGGGTTCGCGGACGCCACGGCGTCGCCGTCGGCGAGGGTGACGATCCCGCCGGCCGCCGGGTCGCCGCAGATCACCAGCGTGGGCACCGCCAGCGACCGCGCCGCGTCCCGGAGGTCCGCGTCCAGGTTCGCGTCGATGATCCCCTCGACGGCGGGCCGCCAGACGCGCGCGACCTCCTGTACCTTCGCCGCGCCGTCGCGCTCGTCCCACGCCGAGTACGCGGCGCGGATCTCGCCTGCGTCCCGGTCCAGGGCGGCGAGCTCCTCCCGTTTCACCGCGGCGGCCTCGTCCGCCGTGGGCAAGCGCCATGCCGGGTCGACGAGGACGAGCCGCCCGGCCCACTCCGGCCGCCGGGCCGCGGCCAGCGTGGCGGTGGCGCCGCCCATGGAGTGGCCGACGACGAGGTCGTGATCGCCCATCGCGAGATTGTCCGCCGCCAGCGCGGCCAGTGAGTAATCGGCGGCCGGGCCGCGGCCGCCGTGCCCGAGTTGTGCCCTGGCCTCCGCCTGGTACCCGAGCTCAGCCAGCCACTCCCGGAAGCGCCACATCGACGCCGGGCCGCTGGCGAAGCCGTGCAGCAGCAGCGCGGTAGCGGGCGACATGCCGCCATCGTACGAGCACCAGGCGAGCGGCGGCCGCGGTCACGGCGCTGCTAGCAGGCACCGACGAGGATGTCCGCAGCCGGTAGCCGGTGACGGGGCGGCGCGGCCCGTAGGGTGGGCGTACGCCCACGGCCCAGTAGGGGTCGCCAGGGCCCCAGCCACTGGGAGCCGGAGGGGGACAAGCCAGATGACCAGCCAGCCCGGGCCCGAAGAGGCCGCCCGGCCAGCGGACCCGGCTCGGGAACGGGCGGCCACGCAGCGGGCGGTCCAGCGGGCCGAGGTCGCCCTGCGCTCCATGGGGCAGCCGAACGCGATCACCAGCCAGTTCGACTTCGCCGATGACAGCTACGAGTGGCGGCGGCTGTTCTCGGAGGTGCTCGGGACGTTCTTCCTGGTCCTCGTCGCGGTGGGCGGCGGGATGGTCAACGCCCGCTTCGGCGGCCACGCCGTCCCGGCCGCCGCCCGGGTGACCGCGCCCGCCCTGATGGTGGCGGCCATCATCCTGTTCATGGGCACCGTGTCCGGCGCGCACCTCAACCCGGTCGTCAGCGCCGCCTTCGCGTTGCGGGGCGACTTCCCCTGGAAACGGGTCCCGGCCTACGTCGTCGCCCAGTTCGCCGGCGCGGTCCTGGCCACCCTGCTGCTGTGGGCGCTGATCGGCCGCCAGGGCAGCGCCGGCCTGACCCTGCCCGGCAGCGGCATCTCGGCCGTCACCGCCATGCTGTGGGAGGCGGTGCTGACCGCCGGGCTGGTCAGCGTGATCCTCGGCACCGCGTCGGGCGCGCAGGCGGTCGGCTCGCTCGCCGCCATCGCGGTCGCCAGCTACATCACGCTCGCCGGGCTGTGGGGCGGCCCGGTCAGCGGCGCCTCGATGAACCCGGTCCGGTCGCTTGCGCCCGCCCTGGTCCTGGGCGACTGGACCGCCTGGTGGGCGTACCTGGCCGGGCCGGCCCTGGGCGCCGTCGTCGCCGTCGGCATGGCGTACGTGCTGCGCGGACCGGGCGGCGGCCTGAGCGGGATGCAGGCTGCCCGCGGCACCCTCGGCATCACCTGGCGGCCGGGGCCGATCGCCCCGCCGCAGTCGCCTCCGCCCGGCCCGCCGCGTCACCCCGAGGGGGGCGGGTAGCCGGTCAGCGCGTGATCGTGCGGGCCGTGATCCGGCACGGCACCAGGGCCTTCTCGTCCAGGTGGTAGCTCGCGCAGACCCGGTGGTAGCCGTCGGCGACCCACAGCGGCTCCCCCTGGACCAGCAGCACCGGAGAGAGCTTGTCGCCCTGCTTGACCTTGGCCAGGTCGGCCTTGACCTCGGAGTCGCCGGCCGCCAGCAAGGCCAGGCCGGAGGCCCGCAGGATGTCCTTGGCGGCGAACCGCTCGAGCACGCTCTGCTTACGCAGGGCCTTGACCAGCTTGCGGGCGGCCACCCGGCCGACCAGCAGCGAGAGGTAGGACTCGGCGGCCGGGAAGTCCTGCGCCTCCGGCTCGTCCTTCCAGTGCTCGCCAGCCATGGTCCCGCTCCCCTCGCCTGGCCGGCCGTCCTGCTAGCGGCCGACCACCACCACGCTACTCCCCGCGACCCGCCCGGCGCCGCTCCCGACCCGCGGGGCGCGCGCGCTACCTGACCAGCGCGAGCCCGCCGTCATGGCGCAGCCGGCGCAGCGCGGCGCCGGTGGCGTCGTCGGCCGGGAGCAGGACGGCCAGCTGCTGGGCGTCGGCCGCCGGGAGGTCGAGCAGCTCGCGGTTGAACTGGAGGCGGCCGGCCAGCGGGTGCCACCACGCCTGGGCGCCGGCCCGGGGGACGCGCTGGTTGTGCAGCCGGTCGGTGAACTCAGCGCCCGCCAGCGCGGTCAGGTCGGCGATGAGCTGCTCGGATCGCGGCGACGGTGCACCTAGCGCCAGCGGGAAAGCTTGCTGGTCGGCGACCTGCTCCCAGTCAGGGAAGACGCGGCGGGCCCGCTCGTCGGCGAAGACGAAGCGCGTCAGGCTCGGCACCGGAGCGTCGAGCAGCCCGGCTGGCCGGGCCAGCAGGTCGAACCCGCTGGTGTAGGCGAGCACGTCGCCGAGGCGGTTGGTCACCAGAGCGACTCCCGGCTCAAGCAGTGCCAGCAGCTCGCGGATGGCCGGCCGGACCTCGGTGCCGGGCGCCGGGGCCGCCGACCCGCAGGTTCCGGAACTGCACTTGGCCGCGTGCCGCAGGTGCTGGCGCTCGGCCGGGTCGAGCCTGAGGGCGTCGGCGAGCGCGTTGACCACCGCTGGCGACGGGTTGCGGTCCCGCCCCTGCTCGATCCGGACCAGGTACTCGACACTGATCCCGGCCAGCGCCGCGACCTCTGACCGCCGCAGCCCGGGGCTCGTCGCCGGTCGCTGGCGGGCAGGCCGACGGCCGCCGGGTCGGTCGCGTCGCGCCTTGCCCGCAGGAAGTCACCCAGTGGCGTGCTCACGCATCCAGGCTACGGCGTGACCGGCCCGGCGGCCGGGGGCGAAGGTGGCCCTGCCGGGGCCAGCCTGGCTCCGGCCTTGTCGCGCCGGGGTGATCCGGCCAGAGTCGTCGGCATGAGCGAAATCAACCGGCTGCTGATTTTGATCGGCAGCGTGCGAGAGGGCCGGTTCGGGCCGGTCGTGGCGTCCTGGGTCGCGGAGCGGGCCCGCGAGCACGGTGCCTTCGAGGTGCAGGTGGCTGACCTGGCCGAGGTCGAGATCCCGTTGGCCCTGCCGCCCGAGTCGCCCAAGATGGCCGGTGACGCCTACCCCCGGCCGGCCGCCCTGGCCGGCCTCACCGCCAGCCTGGCCGCCGCCGACGCGTTCGTCCTGGTCACCCCGGAGTACAACCACAGCTACCCGGCCTCACTCAAGGCCGCCATCGACTGGCACTTCACCCAGTGGAAGGCCAAGCCGGTCGCGTTCGTCAGTTACGGCGGGGCCGCGGGCGGCCGCCACGCCGTCCTCCACCTGGAGAACGTGCTGACCGAACTGCACGCGGTCACGATCCGCGAGGGGCTCGCGTTCCCCGCCTACTGGGCAAATTTCGAGGACGGCCGGCCGGTCGACCCGCAGGCTCCCGGGTACGCCAAGGTCATGCTGGAGCAGCTGGCCTGGTGGGCCACGGCGCTGCGCCGGGCCCGCTCCGAGTCCGTCTACCCCGGGTGAGGCCCGCGCCCCGGGCGCGGGATCAAGGTGGCCGCCGGGCTGAGTCAGCCGCACCCGTTCGTTAAGGGGTGGCGAGGTGCGGGGCGTCGGCGGGTTCCGCGGCCCGGTCAGCCGGGGCTGCGGCCGGCGCCTGCGCCGGCGCCGGCCGCAGCCGGAACGCGGTTACCAGGGCGATCAGCAGCAGGATGACGCCGGCCAGGATGTAGGCGTTGCCCCACAGCAACTGGAAGCCGTGCCAGTGGTACTCGACGTACCCGGGCTGGTCGCCGTGCTGCGCGAACAGCACCGGGTTGGTGTTTTTCTGCGCCCAGAGCAGGCCGAGGGAGAAGTTGCCGAGGTTGCGGGCGTTCTCCCAGAGGGCGTCGGGCCAGGCGGCGAAGGTGACGAGCAGGAACGCGACCAAAGTCCACAGCGCGCGGGCGGCCCGCTTGCTGCCTGCCCGGGAGGCGGCCAGCGCGTAGTGACCGGCCACCGCGACCGCGGGGGCCGCCCACACCCAGTGGTGGTCCCAGCTGATCGGCGAGACCAGCAGGCCGGTCAGCGCGGTGGCGAGCAGCGCGGGCACCGGGTAGCCGGCCCGGTCGAGCAGGTAGGCGGCGGTCATCCCGCCCGCCAGGGCGAGCACCGCGGCCACGATCCACGGGTCCTGCCCGGCCGCGACCGACCCGGCGAAGCGGGTGATGATGGCCCGCAGCGACTGGTTGCCGGCCCAGCCCATGAACCCGGCCCGGTTCCCGTCGGCCAGGAACATGCCGTGCAGCCACCACTTGGCGGAGTCGTGCGGCAGCAGCGCGAACCCGGCCGCGACCGTGATCGCGAACCCGGCCACGGTGGCGGCCGCCTCGCGGAACCGGCGGGTGATCAGCAGGTAGGGCACGAACACCAGCGGGACCAGCTTGATCCCGGCCGCCACCCCGGTGAGCGCGCCCTTCCACCAGCGCGGCCGGCCGTCGGCGCGGGTGGACGGCTGGCACAGGTCGCCGATGATCATGGCCATCAGCACCAGGTTGACCTGGCCGAGGTAGATGGTGCGGACCACCGGCTGCAGCCAGAAGGTGACCGCCGCCGCCAGCAGGGTGGCGCCGAGCCGCACCCGGCGGTCGCGGTAGCCGAGGCCGCCGAAGGTGAACCAGAGCGCCGCCACCAGCGCGGCCATGTTGCCGACGACCGAGGCGGCCGCCATCACCAGCCACGGCAGGAACGAGGCGACCGCGAACGTCATCGCGGCGAACGGCGTGTAGGTGAACTTGAGCGCCAGCGGGCTGAACCCGCCCCAGTCGTACAGCGGATTGCGCGCGCCCGGGCTGTAGTACGGGCGGACCTGCCGCACGATCAGCCCGCCGTCCCGGTAGACGGTCAGGTCGACCATGCTGAGCGCGCGGTTGACCACGGTGAACACCAGCCAGCTGGCGAGCACGACGGCGAAGGCGATGACGCCGGCCCGCAGCAGCCGGGTCCCGGCCGCGGGGGCAGCGGGGGCCGCGGGGGCCGCGCTGGCGTCCGAATTCACATCGGCAACCCTATCCGGTTGACGGCCGGGCCCTGGTTACTACGGCTTGTAGTGTGGGTCATACTGGGTCTCATGAGCGTCATCAGCCTGGTCTCCTCCGGGCCGCTGCTGCTGGCCATGCCGGTCGCCGCCGCGGCGGGCGCGGTGACGTTCCTGTCGCCGTGCTGCCTGCCGCTGGTGCCCGGGTACCTGGCGTACATCACCGGGATGTCCGGGGCCGACGCCGACCAGGAGGACGGTGCGGCCGCCGCCGCCGCGCCGCGGCCGGCCGCGGCGACGCTGTCGGCCACCGCGACGCTGCCCGCCACCGCCACGCTGCCCGGCACCGCGACCGCCACCACCGCCACGCCGCCGGCCGCGGCGCCCCGGCCGGCCAGGCACACCGGGCGCACGGTGGCCGGGACGGCCCTGTTCGTGGTGGGCTTCTCGGTCGTGTTCGCCCTCGCGGGGCTGGCCGTCGGCGGGCTCGGCCAGCTTTTCAGCGCGCACGACTCGCTGCTCACCCGGGTGCTCGGCGGGGTGACGATCCTGCTCGGGCTGCTGTTCTTCGGCGCCTTCGACCGCTTCATGTTCGCCGGGCGGGTGTTCAAGCCGTCGGCGATGCCGAAGGCCGGCCTGGCGGGCGCGCCGCTGCTCGGCGTGCTGTTCGGCATCGGCTGGACCCCGTGCATCGGGCCGACGCTGACCGCGGTGCTCACCCTGTCGCTGCAGTCGGGGACCGCCGCCCGCGGCGCGTTCCTCGCCTTCGTCTACGGGCTCGGGCTTGGCGTCCCGTTCCTCATCGTCGCGCTGGCGTTCCAGCGGCTGGTGAACGTGCTCAGCTTCTTCAAGCGCAACGCGCGGACGGTCAGCCGGGTCGGCGGGGTGATGCTGGTGGTGGTCGGGCTGCTCGAGGTCACCGGTGCGTGGAGCGCCGCCGTCACCTGGCTCCACGCCCACTGGTTCAGCGGCTATAACCTGCCGCTGTGACGCGCTAGCGGCGGACGCCGGCCTTCGGCTTGACCGCGGCCGGCTTGCGCGGCGGCTGCTCGGGGCGCCGCGCCCGGCGGCCCGCGGCCGCCGCCTCGACCAGGGCGGTCAGCAGCCGCGGGTCGCTGCCTTCCTCCGGGTGCCAGTGCACCGCGACCCCGAAGCGATGGCCGGGTACCTCCAGCGCCTCGGTGACCGCGCCGTCCGGCGACCAGCCGGCCACCGTGACCCCCTCGCCCGGGTGCGACGGCGCCTGGTGGTGAGCGGCGGGCACCTCGAGCTGGGTGCCGAGCAGCTTCCCGAGGACCGTGTCGGCCCCGAGGATCACCTCGTGCGGGCTGTAGCGGGCGCGGGCGGGCCGGTGGCCGGGCAGGTCCTGGGTCAGCGAGCCGCCGCGTGCCACCGCGAGCACGTGCAGGCCGCGGCCGACCGCCAGGAACGGGACGTTGCCGTCGAGCGCGGCCCGCATCATCGCCAGCTCGAAGCGGTCACGGCGGTGGTCAGGCTCGTCCGCCTCCTCGTGCCGCTCCTGGTCGTAGAGCCCGGGGTCCATGTCGCGGCCGCCGGTGAACACCAGCCCGTCGAGCGCCTCGATGAAGGCGGAAACCGAGGACGGCGGCACCGGGGGCACGATCAGCGGCGCCCCGCCGGCCCGCTCCACCGCGCGGACGTAGCTGACGGGCGCGATCGCGGCTTCCCGGACCCAGTCGCCCCAGCGAGCGGCGTCGAGCTCACTGGTGATACCGATGATCGGGCGGCCCATCGACGTCCCTCCTGTTTAGCTCTGCTACTCAACTGCTGCTGCTTAACCGCTGCTGTTCAACCCGGGCCGCGCTGGCGGCAACCACCTGGCACGGGACGGACCAAGCCGTCGCCCCCGCTCCGGCTACACGGCCATTGTCCCTGACACAGCCGGAATCGGCCGGGTGATGACGTATTTCCCCGCCGAACATTCTGCGCTTCCGAATACTAAACGCGTACAGCCGTCAGTTTCGTTACACCTGATTCGGGTGGTAACCGCAGGTCGCCCGTTCCCTCGGCCGCGGGCGGCGGGCCGGAGCGGGAAGCGGCGGGCCGGAGCGGGAAACGGTGCCCGCTACAGGCGGACGCTGCCCGCGATCAGCGTGCTGGTGCCGCCGCCGACCCAGACCGCGCCGTCGGCGTCGGCGGTGACGTGCACCCGGCCACGGCGGCCGAGCGCGGTGCCCTGGCTGGCGGTGTAGGGGGCGGCCGCCTTGCCCGCCGACAGCAGCCACCGGGCGATGGACGCGTTCAGCGACCCGGTCACCGGGTCCTCGCCGGCCCCGCTGACCAGCGGGGTGAACGCGCGCACCTCGAACTGCTGGGGCGAGCCGGGCGGGTAGGGGCCGAACACCCCGATGTGGTCCGCGGGGACGCCGGGTGCCAGTGCGAGCACCGCGTCCGCGCTGGCCAGCTCGACCGCGACCCAGCCGGGCCCGTTGTCGGCCCACTGGGCGTCCACGATGTCGGCCCGGGCGATCCCGAGTGACCGCGCGATCCGGGCCAGCAGCGGTTCCTCGACCGGGCCGGAGCGGATCAGCGGCGGCGCCTTGAACGACAGCCGGCCGGACGGCGGCCGGCGGACCGGCACCAGGCCGACGCCGCACTCCTGCAGCACCAGGTCGGGCTGGGCGGGCGAGCCGCCCGCCTCCAGCCAGGCGTGGGCCGAGCCGAGCGTCGGGTGGCCCGCGAACGGCAGCTCCCGCGCCGGGGTGAAGATCCGCACCCGGTAGTCGGCCCGCGGGTCGACCGGGTCGAGCAGGAACGTCGTCTCCGACAGGTTGGTCCAGCGGGCGAACCGCAGCATCGCCGCGTCATCGAGGTCGTCGGCGGCGTGCACCACCGCCACCGGGTTGCCGAGGAAGGGATCGTCGGCGAACACGTCCACCTGCCGGAATTGGCGCTCCATGGGCGTCATCGTAACCGCGGCCGGCCGGGCGGGACACGGGCCAATCCGGGCTTGATTGGCTCGTGCTCGGGCCGGCGCATGACCGCGGACACGGGCGGGCAGACACGCTCACGTAACATCATTGCGGCAGCATAGGGGGATGATCACGAGCCCAGCAGCATCGGTCACGCCAGCCCGGTGGACCTGAACACCGTCACCGAGTTCGCGCCCGCCACGGACGCCGCGTGGCGGGACGGCGACGCCTGGCTCGGCGGCGGCACCTGGCTGTTCTCGGTGCCCCAGCCGCGGCTCACCCGGCTGCTCGACCTGCAGGCATTCGGCTGGACCGCGGTCGACGAGCGGGGCGACGGGGTGCTGATCGGCGCCACCTGCACGTTCGCCCAGCTAGCGAGCTGGGCGCCGGAACGACCCGGGTACGCCGGGGCGGCGCGGCTCGGCCGCCAGTGCTGCCACGCGCTGCTCGGCTCGTTCAAGGTGCACAACGTCGCCACCGTCGGCGGCAACATCTGCCTGTCGCTGCCCGCCGGGCCGATGACATCGCTGGCCAGCGCGCTGGACGGGGTGGCGCTGGTGCACGGCCCCGGCCCGGCCAGGCGCGAGGTCCCGGTGGCCAGCCTGGTCACCGGCGACGGCCGCAACGGGCTGCGCCCGGGTGAACTGCTGACCCACCTGTGGCTCCCGGCCCACGCGCTGACCGGGCGGCACGCGTTCCGGCAGCTGTCGCTGTCGCCCGTCGGCCGGTCGGCGGTGCTCGTCATCGCCCGCCGGGACGGCGAGGCGGCACCGCCCGGGCCCGCCAGCCAGCCCGGGACCGCCAGCCAGCCCGGGACCGGAGCCACCGTCGTCACCGTGACCGCGTCCACCCCGCGGCCGGTGCAGCTCCGCTTCCCCGCCCCGCCGTCCCCGGCCGAGGCCCTGGCCGGCCTGGAGGCCGCGGTGCTGGGCGACGGCGGCCCGGGCTACCTGGACGACGTGCACGGCAGCGCCGCCTGGCGCGCGGCGATGACCCGCCGCCTGGTCGTCGAGGCCCTGGGGGAACTGCCCGGATGAGGGTCAACGGCGCCGACCTGCCGGGCGAGCCCCGCCCCGGCCAGTGCCTGCGCACCTTCCTGCGGGAGCAGGGCGCCTACGGGGTGAAGAAGGGCTGCGACGCCGGCGACTGCGGCGCCTGCACGGTGCACGTCGACGGCGTGCCGGTGCACAGCTGCGTGTACCCGGCCGTGCGGGCGCGGGACCATGAGGTCACCACCGTCGAAGGGCTCGCCGCCCGGTATCACCGGGACCGCGGCGGCGACGCGAGCGCCCTGCACCCGGTGCAGGCGGCGTTCCTGGCCGCCCAGGGGTTCCAGTGCGGCTTCTGCACCGCGGGCCTGATCATGACGACGGCGGCGCTGTCGGCCGAGCAGCGCCGCGACCTGCCGCGGGCGCTCAAGGGCAGCATCTGCCGGTGCACCGGCTACGGCGCGGTCGAGGACGCGGTCCACGGCACCCCCCGGATCATCCCGAACGAGTGCGGCGCCCCGCCCCCCAGCATCGCGCCTCCCAGCCACCGGGCCTTCTCCCGTCGGGCCTTCTCCCGTCGGCCGGGGCCTGCCCGCCCCCGCCAGCCGGGCGGTGGTCACCGGCACCGCCCGGTACACCCTCGACCTCGCCCCCGACCCCGACGGCGGGCCGGAGCGCGAAGGCGGGCCGGGCGAGGACGGCGGGCCGGGCCAGGACGAGCACCTGCCGCCGGAGCCGCCGCTGCACCTGAAGCTGGTGCGCGCGCCGCACCCGCACGCCTGGATCAGGTCACTCGACGCGTCGGCGGCGCTGCGGGTACCCGGTGTCGTCGCCGTCTTCAGCTACCAGGACTCCCCCGCCGCGGCGTACTCGACCGCCCGGCACCACAACCCGGACGACGACCCCTACGACACGGTGCTGTTCGACCGCACGGTGCGGTTCCACGGGCAGCGGGTCGCCGCCGTGGTCGCCGACACGGTCGCCGCGGCCGAGGCCGGCTGCGCCGCCGTCCGGGTCGACTACGAGGTGCGCCCCGCCGTCACCAGCCCGGCCGCGGCGCTGGCGGCGGGCGCGCCGGAACTGCACCCGGGCACCGCCCCGGGCAACGTCTGCGGCGAGGTGCACCGGCAGACCGGCGACCCCGAGGCCGCGTTCGCCGCCGCCGCGGCGCTCTACACCGGGACCTTCGTGACCCAGCGGGTGCAGCACGTGGCGCTCGAGACGCACGCCACCGTCGGCTGGCTGGACGCCGCCGGGCGGCTGGTGCTGCGCACCTCCACCCAGGTGCCGTTCCTCACCCGGGACGCGCTGTGCGCCATCTTCGGGCTGGACGCCGGCCAGGTGCGGGTGGTGGCCAAGCGGGTCGGCGGCGGCTTCGGCGGCAAGCAGGAGATGCTGACCGAGGACGTGGTCGCCCTGGCCGTGCTGCGCACCGGGCGGCCGGCCCAGCTCGAGTTCACCCGCGAGGAAGAGTTCACCGCCGCCACCACCCGGCACCCGATGACGGTCACGGTGACGGCCGGCGCGGCCGCCGACGGCACGCTGACCGGGCTGGCGGTCGACCTGACGGCCGACACCGGCGGCTACGGCAACCACGGGCCCGGGGTGATGTTCCACGCGGTGGAGGAGGCGGTCACCGCCTACCGCTGCCCGAGCAAGCGGGTCGACGCCCGCGTCGTCTACACCAGCACCGTCCCGGCGGGCGCGTTCCGCGGCTACGGGCTGTCGCAGACGGTGTTCGCGGTCGAGTCGGCGGTCGACGAGCTGGCGCGGCGGCTGCGCCTCGACCCGGCCGAGTTCCGCCGTCGCAACCTGCTGCGCGCGGGCGACGAGCCGGACAACGCCAGCGGCGGCCCGGCCGAGGCGGTCACCACCGGCCTGGGCGTCGGCGAGTGCCTCGACCTGGTGGAGAAGGCGCTGGTCAGCGGGCGCGGCACGATCGCGCCGGCCGGCTGGCGGACCGGGACCGGGATCGCGGTGGCACTGCTCGACACCATCCCGCCCGGCGGGCACCCGGGACGGTCGATCGTCGCGGAGCGACCGGGGGGAGGGTACGCCGCATTCGTTGGGACGGCTGAATTCGGTAACGGGACCACCACCGTGCACCGTCAGCTAGTCGCCGACGTGCTGGGCTGCGACCCGGCCGCGGTCCAGGTGTTCTCCTCCGACACCGACCGCAGCGGGCACGACACCGGCGCCTACGGCTCGACCGGGATCGTGGTCGCGGGCACCGCGACCATGCGCGCCGCCCGGGCCCTGGCCGACGCGATCGCCGCCCGGGACGAGTCGGGCGAGTCGAACGGCAAGCCGCTGGAGGCCGAGGGCTACTGCGACGGGCGGTCCCGCTCGGTGTCGGCCACCGTGCAGGGGTTCCGGGTGGCGGTCGACCCGGCCACCGGGGAGATCCGGATCCTGCAGTCGGTGCAGGCGGTGGACGCGGGAACGGTGCTCAACCCGGTGCAGCTGCGCGGGCAGGTGGAGGGCGGGGTCGCCCAGGCGCTCGGCGCCGCCCTGTTCGAGGAGGTGCGAATCGCCGCCGACGGGACGGTGACGACGCGGGCGCTGCGCGAGTACCACGTGCCGGTGCTGGCCGACGTGCCCCGCACCGAGGTGCTGTTCGCCTCGTCGGGCTATGACCCGTTCGGCCCGCACGGGGCCAAGCCGATGAGCGAGGCTCCGTTCAACCCGGTCGCGCCGGCCCTGGCCAACGCGGTCCGGGACGCCACCGGGGTGCGGCTGGCGGCGCTGCCGCTGCGCCGGGACGTGGTCTACGCCGCGCTTAACCCTTCGGATGTCTGAGTGACAGGAGAATCACCGTGGTACAGCTTGGCGCTAACCGCTACGGCAAGGCAGAGGTGCGGCTGGTGCACGTCGCCCGCGGGGCCGGCCCGGACGGCCGGGACCTGATCAGGGACTGGAACATCTGGTCCGCCCTGTCTGGTGACCTGGCGGGCGCTCACCTGAGCGGCTCCAACGCGCACGTGTACGCCACCGACTCCCAGAAGAACAAGGCTTACGCCCTGGCCAGGGAGCTGGGCGCCGACGTGCCGCCGGAGGCGTTCGCGGCCGAGCTCGGCTCGTTCTTCGTGTCCAGCCAGGAGCCGATCAGCCGGGCCCGGATCGCGATCGACGAGTTCGGCTGGTCGCCGATCGGCGCCAGCGGCTACTCGTTCGCGCGGTCCGGTGACCTGGTGCGCACCACGGTGGTGCACGTTGACACAGGGGCCGGGGTGTCGGTCGGTGTCGGGGCTGAAGGACCTGACGGTGATGAACACCACCGCGTCGGAGTTCTGGGGCTACCCCAAGGACGAGTACACCACGCTGCCGGAAACCAAGGACCGCATCCTCGCCACCTCGGTGAACGCCTCCTGGCGGTACCGGCCGGACGCGGTCGAGGCCGGGCTCGACTGGGACGCCTGCTTCGCGGCGGCGCGCGACACCATCTTGTCCACTTTCGCCGGCACCTACAGCTACTCGCTGCAGCAGATGCTGTACACGATCGGCACCGCGCTGCTGGACGCGCTGCCGGCCGCCTGCGAGGTGCGGCTGGTGCTGCCGAACAAGCACCACTACGTGGTCGACCTGGCCCCGTTCGGCCTGGACAACGACCGCGAGGTCTACCTGGCCGGCGACCGGCCCTACGGGCAGATCGAGGGCACCGTGCTGGCCGACGACGCCCCGCCGGCCGGCCTGGCCTGGGACTAGCCGCCGTGCTGGCTGACCCAGGCGGCGATCTGCCCGGCCGTCTCGGCCGGGCTGAGCAGGCTGGTGTCGTAGCAGGGCTGGATGTGGGTTCGCAGCCAGGCGGCGAAGCGCTGGTGCTCGGTGATCACCGCCTCCTGGGAGGCGCCGCGCCAGGAGGGCCGGCTGCGGAGCCGTTGGGCGATGACGTCATCGGGGCAGTCGAGGGTGCAGAAGCGGATCGGGCCGATGAGCTTCCGGCCGGGCAGCGTCTCTAGCTGGCTGGGCAGTAGCGATCCGGTCAGGACGGTCACCCGGCGGCTGAGCGCGATCTCGTGGGCGACCCGGAGCAGCGAGTCGCGCCACGTGTCCAGGCCGAGCGCGGCGACGTGCAGCAGGGCGTCGGCCTCGAAGACCGCGCAGTCCGGGAGCTGGCGCCGCAGCGGCGGCGTCACCGTGGACTTGCCGGCTCCGCTGGCCCCGGTCACCACGAACAGCGGGAGGCCTGGCAGTTGCTGCTCGTCGCCGCAGCGGGGGCAGCGCAGCACCTGGTCACGGCGTTCGACCGCGGCCTCGGGGCCGCAGTTCAGGCAGAAGACTTCCTGGGGCGGCCGGGTGGTCACGGTGTATCAGGCCCGGCCGACGGGCCCGGGGAGGGTGAACGGGGACCGGGGACGACGATGGCAGCCACGCTGCCCATGTTGCCCCTTCACGGCTTGCCTGTCGCCTGGATTTCCTGGCGGCGGATGAGCCCGCCGCCCGCGTGGTTGGCGCACCGAGCCGGTTACCGGCGGCTGAGTGCGCCAACCACGCGCGCAAGCGGGGTGCGGTGGTGACGGCTAAGCGGTGACCGGGGCGGCGCTGGCCCGGGCGCGGCACTGGGCGAGCACGTTGGCGATGACCTGGTGGCCGGAGCGGCCGCCCGCGGTCAGGATCGACTCCGGGTGGAACTGGACCGCCCAGCGTCCGGCCGCGGGGTCCTCGATCGCCATCACCGCGCCGTCCGGGGTGGTGGCGGTGACGGTGAAGCCGCCCTTCACGTCGGGCTCGGTGGCGTACAGGGAGTGGTAGCGGGCGGCGGTGAACTCGGCTGGCAGGCCGGCCAGCAGCCCGCTGCCGCCGTCGCGGACCATCACCCGGCCGGGCTTGCCGTGCTGCGGCTCGGGCAGCAGCGACAGCTCGCCGCCCGCGTGCTCGACCATCGCCTGCAGGCCGAGGCAGACACCGAACGCGGGCAGCCCGCGCGCGTCCAGCTCGCTGAGCAGCTCGTCGCACCGGAAGTCGACCGGGCGGCCGGGGCCGGGCGACAGCACCACCAGGTCGGGGGCGAGCTCGTCCAGCTGGCGGGCCGGGAACCCGGCCCGCAGCGTGGTGACCTCCGCCCCGTGCTGCCGGAAGTAGTCGGCCAGCGTGTGCACGAACGAGTCCTGGTGGTCCACCAGCAGCACCCGCGGCGGGCGCGGCCCGTCCGCGGTCCCGCTGGCGCGGCCGGGCACGGCGTTCTCGTAGTCGGCCGAGCCGGAGGCGGCCAGCTCGTCCTCGGCCGGGCCGTCCGTCCCCTGCTCCGCCCGCCGGGCCGCCTCGACCTCGCGCAGCGTCTCCAGCAGCGCCCGGGCCTTGATGTGCGTCTCCCGCTCCTCCGATTCGGGGTCGGAGTCGTACAGCAGGGTGGCGCCGGCCCGGACGGCGGCGATGCCGTCGCAGATCCGCGCGGTCCGCAGGGTGAGCCCGGTGTTCATCGAGCCGTCGAAGCCGATCTTGCCGACCGCCCCGCCGTACCAGCGGCGCTGCGCGTCCTCGTTGTCCTCGATGAACTGCATCGCCCAGGCCTTGGGGGCACCGGTCACGGTGACCGCCCACATGTGGGTGAGGAACGCGTCGAGCGCGTCGAAGCCGGGGCGGAGCCGTCCCTCGATGTGGTCGACGGTGTGGATCAGCCGGCTGTACATCTCGATCTGCCTGCGGCCGATCACCTGCACGCTGCCGGGGACGCAGACCCGGGACTTGTCGTTGCGGTCCACGTCGGTGCACATGGTCAGCTCCGACTCTTCCTTGGCCGAGCCGAGCAGCCGGGCGATGTTGGCCGCGTCCTCCAGCGGGTCGGCCCCGCGGGCGATCGTGCCGGAGATCGGGCAGGTCTCCACCCGGTCGCCGTTCACCCGCACGTACATCTCGGGTGAGGCGCCGACCAGGTACTCCCCGGCTTCGCCGCCCGGGGAGCCGCCCGCGGTGGTGGGGCCCAGGTTGAACAGGAACTCGAACGGGGCCGGGTTCCGCTCGCGCAGCCGCTCGTAGAACCGCGACGGGGACGCGCAGCGCTCGTAGAACACGTGCCCGGGGACGACCTCGAACAGGTCACCGCGCTTGAACCGCTCCTTGGCCTGCGCGACCACGGCCGCGTAGCGGCCGGGGGCCGGCTGGGCCGGCAGCGGCCCGGCCTCGCCCGGCTCGGGCGTAGCCGGCGTCTCCCGGGGCAGCCCCTCGGTCGACGTGACGGCTGACCCGGACTGGCCGCCCGGCCCGGCGGCCGGCACCGTGAAGTCGTAGGAGAACCTGACCGCTTCCTCCCGGCGCAGGTCAACTACCCAGACCTGGTCCGGCAGGTGCAGCACCAGGTCCCGCTGCCCGTCGGAGCGGTCGATCGCCTGCCGCACCGGCTCGAACTGGAACGCCAGGTCATAACCGAACGCCCCGTAAAGTCCCAGGTGCTGGTCGGCGCAGCGGAACGCGGCGGTGATCTCCCGCAGCACGCTGAACACGGTCGGCTGCCGCGACCGCTCCTCCTCGGTGAACTCCCCCTCCCCCTCCGGCACGTGCACCGCCACCGCGTCCGGCTGGCCGGCGGGCTGCTCCACCCCGACCCGCAGCATCGCGTCGCGCAGCACCGGCAGCAGCACCAGGCCGCGCTGGTTGAGCGCCCGGGCGGTCACCAGCCGGCCGGTGCAGGCGATCTCCACCGGCGGGTTCACGTAGGCCATGTGCCAGCGGCTGTACCGGCCGGGGTACTCCATGCCCGAGCTGAGCACGCCGCCGCGGCGGCGGTCGATCAGCGTGGCGACCGCGGTCAGCTCGGCCGGGTCGAACGCGCGGGTCGTGCGGGTGATGGTGACACCCCCGCCCACGGTCAGCGTGTCGACGGCCAGGTCGCCAGGGTTGCTCTCGGTCGTGTACACCGTTGGGCCTCTCGGGTCAGGTCTGCACTGGATCAGGTCCGGGCCCGGCAACCGGCGGAAGAAGCAAAAAAGCGACCGCCGTCCCCGGGCGGTCGCTCAACACAACAGCGGGCACCGCCTACCGGCGGCGCCACCACTGAAGGTCAAGAGAAGTTCTCATCACCGCGAACTCTAGCACCAGCACGCCCGTCCCGCGCACACCCTCCCGACGTCCCCGCCCTCCGAGAATTTCTTGCTGTTATCAGAGCTAGAGCGGGCCAGGTCAATCAGCGTGGATGTTCCTGCACCCTAGAGGGTGCAGGAACATCCATCTTGCTGACGCGCTCCGCGCTTCTTGCTGTTATCCGGCGGAAGGCGCCGGGTAGCCGGACGGGTGAGGGTTAGGCGGGGGCGCTGGGGCGGGGCGCGGCGGGTGAGGGTTAAGGCGGGGGGCGCTGGGCGGGGCGCGGCGGGGGGTTAGTGGCGGGAGGGGGTTAGTGGTTGGGGTAGGGGCAGGAGGAGCTGGTGTCGGGCATCCGCCAGGCGGAGGAGGCGCTGGTGATCAGCTCGGCGGCCTCGCGCAGGCTGTCGTCGGGGGCGGTCACTGGCTGGCCGGACAGGAAGTCGCCGACCATGGGGAGGACCGCGGTGTCGCCGAGGAGGCCGCCGTGGAAGGCGGGGACTACGATCACGCCGGTGGGCAGGGTGCAGGCCGGCAGGGTGACCGCGTCCGCCAGCGGGACCACCGCCAGCCAGCGGATCGACTTGCCGTTCGCGCCGCCGGCGGCGGTCGTCATCAGGTCGTCGAAGTAGCGGGCGCCGACCTGGCTGACCGAGTTGAGCAGCGCCTGCGCCCCGCCCGGACCGTACGGTGACATGTTGCCCACCAGGTTGTTCAGCTCGTCGAGGGCGTCCTCGGAGACGGACGAGCCGTCGGCGGCGGGCGGGTAGGTGAGCTGGCCGGGGCTGACGATCGGGCTGAGCAGCACTACCGAGGACAGTTTCAGGTCGGGGTCGCGGGCCATCATCGCGTAGACGCCCAGGGTGCCCTCGCTCTCGGCCACCACCGAGACCGGCCGCCCGCTCGCCGCCTGCAGCGCGCGTACCTGAGCGGCGATCCGGTCGCCGAGCACCGGCAGCGATACGTCGTCCGCCCCGGCGCCGCTCGGGATCGGCTGGCCCTTCGCGTCGAGACCCTGGTAAGAGAACTGCCGGATCGGCACCCCCGGCAGCACCGCCCGCAGCCCGTCGGCGGCGTCACAGCAGGATGAGCCCCAGCCGCCTACCACCAGCACCGCCGTGCTGGCGGAGACGGCGGCGGCCGCCCCCGACGCCGAGCTAGCGCCCGCGGTCCCCTCACCGCCGGCCAGCGCCGCCTCGACCGCCGCGGCCGGCGGCGGGCTGATCGGGAGCTGGATCGTCCCGGTGAACAGCAGCCGGGCCACGCCTACCACCACCGCTAGCACCACCACCGCGGTGAGCGGCGCGAACGGCAGGCTGAAGACGACCCGCGCCGGGACCGACACGTGCTCGCGGGGGTGAACCCGGGCCGCCAGCCCGGCCACGCTGTACCAGGCCCTGGCGTTGACCAGGCCGACCAGCGCGGTCACGGCCAGCCCGGCCGCCGCTGGCAGCCGGGTGACTACCGCCGCGGCGGCGGTCGCGGCGGCGAGGCTGCCAAGCAGCCACAGCACCGCGCGGGGCGGCGGCAGCCGCCGCCACCAGGCGGTAAGCACGCCGCCGTGGCTCAGCGCGGCCACGATGCCGAGCATGATCGGGAAGGCGGCCAGGAACGGCCAGGAGAACGGCAGCACCGCCGCGCCGACCGCGAGGATGGCCGCGGGCAGCAGCATCGCCCAGGCCAGCAGGGTCAGCGCGGCACAGGACACGAACGCCCGGCCCGCCGACGGCGGAGGCTGCCCGTGCGGCCAGGCGAGCCGCAGCAGCGCCGTGTCCAGCGCCGCCCGCGCCGCCAGCACCAGCACCACCAGGCCCGCGAACCACACCCAGGACTGGGAGTCGGCGAACAGCCAGCGCAGGTCGTGATAGGCGGCCAGCGACGGCAGCGCGGTGACCTGGGGAGCGACCGACCGGGCGTTGGGCGCGAGGAGCGTGAGCAAACCACCCTCGACCACGGCGCCGCCTGCCGCGGTGAGGATCAGCCCTGTGTGCCGAAGGAAGCCCTCGGCGGGAAGTCCCGAGCCCATAGATGATACGGAAATTCGGTAAGTCCAGCTCCAACCAGCGCAACACCCTAACCGGAGGGGACATTCCAGAACTTCGTCACAATCCCGCATATCACTCTGTCACTTTCTGTAGCAACCCATTTACCCGTTTACCGGCCGCTCACCGGCCCCGGCCGGCTGGCCTCGCGGGCGGCGGCGCGCTAGGTTCGGTTGGTCGAGCGGCGCGAGCGAGGAGAGCGAACGAGATGAGCAGCAGCACGACCACCACGCTGGCGGAACTGCCCGCGCTTAAGGGCCAGGTGCTCGGGGTCAGCGAGTGGTTCGAGGTGGCGCAGGACCGGGTGAACACGTTCGCCGACGCGACCGGCGACCACCAGTGGATCCACGTCGACCCGGAGCGGGCGGCGGCCGAGTCCCCCTTCGGCGGCCCGATCGCACACGGTTTCCTCACCCTGTCCCTGTTCGTCCCGATGTGGTCGCAGGTGCTCACCGTGACCGACACCACCATGGGCGTGAACTACGGGCTGAACAAGGTCCGCTTCCCCTCCCCGGTCCCGGTCGGCGCGAAGATCCGGATGACCGCCACCCTGCTCGAGGTGGAGGAAGTGAAGGGCGGCGCGGTGCAGCTGACCGTGGCCGGCGTGATCGAGCGGGAAGGATCCGACAAGCCGGTCTGCGTGCTTGAGTCGCTGACCCGGCTGTACCGGTAGCGAGCGCGGGGCGGGGCGGGACGCCCGGGCCGGTAGCCTGACGTCGTGCTAGATCACGCGTGGTTCTGCGAGCGGACGGAGAAAGAGATCTCCGCCCTCGCGAACGTTATCGCCGACGCGCCCGACCTGGCCGCGGACGTGCCCACCTGCCCCGGCTGGACGCTGGCGGACCTCGCCCGGCACATCGGGTCGTTGCACCGCTGGGCGGCCGGCATCGTGGAGAGCGAGGCGGCCGCGCGGCCGCCCGTCCCCGACGTCACCTCGCCCTGGGAATCGGCCGACGGCTGGGCCCAGTGGCTCACCGCCGGCGGCACGCCGCTGCTCAGCGTGCTGCGCTCAGCCGGGCCGCTCACCCCGGTCTGGTCCTGGGGACCCGGCCGCACCTCCGGCTGGTGGGCCCGGCGCATGCTGCACGAGACCACGGTGCACCGGGTGGACGCGGAACTCGCCCTGGGGGCGACCGAGCCGGAGGTCGACCCGGTGGTGGCGGCCGACGGCATCGACGAGTTCCTGTTCAACCTGCCGTCCGCGCGGCGCCCGTACGCGCACCTCGCCTCGCTGCCGACCGGGGCGTCGCTGCACCTGCACGCGACCGATACCGACGGCGAGTGGGTGGTCCGGTTCACCGACAGCGGGATCGCCTGGGAGCGCGGCCACCAGAAGGCCACCGCCGCCGTCCGCGGCCCGGTGACCTCGCTGCTGCTGTTCACCTACGGCCGGCGGCCGGTGTCAGACCAGTCGCTCAGCCTGTTCGGCGACCCCTCAGTGCCGGCCCGGTGGCAGGAGAAGACCGCCCTGTGATGAGGGGGCACCGTGATTGAGGGGCGCGGTGACCGAGGGGGCACCGTGACCGGCTGCCCGCGCTGATGGCCGGGCGGCTGCTGGCGGTCAGCGACCTGCACGTCGGCTACCCGGAGAACCGGCGGTACGCGGAGTCCCTCGCACCGGGCGACCCGGACGACTGGCTGATCGTGGCGGGCGACGTGGGCGAGGTGTTCGCCGACGTCGGGTTCGTGCTCGCCTCGCTGGCGAACCGCTTCGCGCGGGTGATCTGGACGCCGGGCAACCACGAGCTGTGGACGCTGCCGTCCGACCCGGTAGCGTTGCGCGGCGCCGCCCGCTACCAGGCGCTGGTGAAGGTGTGCCGCCGGTTCGGGGTGCTTACCCCGGAAGACGAGTTCCCGGTCTGGGACGGCCCGGGCGGCCCGGTGACGGTGGCGCCGCTGTTCACCGGGTACGACTACTCGCTGGGCGGCGCGGCGGGCGACCGGGCGGCGGCGCTGGCGGCGGCCCGGGCGGCCGGGATCAGGCCGGCCGACGAGGGGCGGCTGCACGCCGACCCGCACCGGTCGGTCGCCGCCTGGTGCCACGAGCTGGTCGCGGCGGCGGAGCGGCGGCTGGACGCCACCGCGGGGCCGCTGGTGCTGGTCAGCCACTGGCCGCTGGTGCCCGCGCCGCTGGCCGCGCTGCGGCAGCCGCAGTTCGCGCCGTGGTGCGGTACCACCAGGACCGACGGCTGGCACACCCGCTACCCGGTGGCCGCGGCGGTGTACGGGCACCTGCACATCCCGCGCAGCACCCGCTACGACGGCGTCCGGTTCGAGGAGGTGTCGGTCGGCTACCCGCGCGAGTGGCAGCGCCGCGGAAGCGCTCCCCCGGCGCCGCGGGTCATCCTGGGCGGCTAACGGTCAGCCGCACCCGTTCGGGCTGACGGGTCGGGGAACGAGAAGCCGCCGGGACGGGAGTTGCGGTCGGCCAGCAGGCCGGCCAGGGTCGCGATGGCGATCTCGGGCGGGGTCCTCGAGCCGATGTTGAGGCCGATCGGGCGGTGCACCCGGGCGATGTCGCCGGGGTCCACGCCCAGCTCGGCCAGGGCGGCGACGTGCGGGCCGGCGTGCCGCGGGTTGCCCATGATGCCGACCCAGCGGGCCTTGCCCGCGAGGGCGTCGCGCAGCGCCGGGCCGAGCTCGGCCCGGTGGTGGTCGGTGACCACCACGTCGGCCCCGTCCAGGTCTCCGGGGACGGCCGCGAGAACCGGGAAGCCCGCCATCCCAGCCGCGTCGGCCCGGGCCGGGTCGGGCTCCACCAGCAGGCCGCGGTAGCCGGCGTCGGCGGCGTAGCGCAGCAGGTACCCGGACACCGCGCTGGCGAACACCGCGACCAGCGTGCGGTCGGGGGCCGGCGGGCGGCCGGCGCTGGCCGCGGTGCCGCCAGCAGGCGCGGTGCCAGCGGTAACGGTGCCAGCGGTAACGGTGCCAGCGGAAACGGTGCCGTGGGCGACGGAACAGGCGTCGGATTCTGCTGCCATGCCGTCTAGTCTGCAGCATGCCGGGGAAGGTGTCTGCCCATGGAGTTCCAAGACGTGGTGCAGCGGCGGCGGATGGTGCGGACGTTCACCGGCGAGCCGGTGCCGAAGGAATCGGTCGACCGTATCCTCGGCAACGCGGTGCGCGGGCCGTCGGCCGGCTTCTCCCAGGGGCAGACGTTCCTGGTGCTCAGCCAGCAGCAGGACCGGGACCAGTTCTGGGCGCTAGCGGGCGGCGCGGTCGCCGCGTCGGCGCAGACCGCGCCGCTGGTGATCGTGCCGCTGTCGTGCAAGCGGGTCTACCTGGAGCGCTACGCGGAGCCCGACAAGGGCTGGACCGACCGCGACGAGGCCCGCTGGCCGGTGCCGTTCTGGCACATCGACACCGGGATGGCGGCGCTGCTGATCCTGCAGACGGTGGTGGACGAGGGGCTCGGCGCGGTCTACTTCGGGATCCAGCCGCCGGCCGTGGCGCCGTTCCGGTCGGCGTTCGGGGTACCGGCCGACCAGGAGCCGATCGGGGCGATCGCCATCGGCTACGACGGCGAGACGGAAAAGCGCGACCTGCGCGCCCGCAGGCGCGACCTCAGCGAGATCGTGCACTACGGGCGCTGGCAGGGCTAGCGCACCGCGTGGCTGCCGGTGCCGTTGCGGCGGCTGTCGGCCGACCCGCCCTCTTCCTCGTCGTCCGGCTCGTCGCCCGGCCCGCGGTCCGCCCGGGCGGTCGTCGTTCGCCCGGGCAGCGTCGTTCGCCCGGGCAGCGTCCGCCCGGGCCGCGTCCGCCCGCGGGGTGTCGGAGCGCTCGCCGTCGGACCGCGCGCCCGCCTCGGCGAGCCGCCCGGCGTCCTGGGCGGCCTCACCCGAGGCCGCGATCACTGCCTGTTGCTCCACCTCGGCCTCGGGCGGCGGGGCGGTCAGCCGCCACGCCTCGCGCGCGATCACCTGGAAGGCGCCCGCGAGCGGTATGGCCAGCAGCGCCGCCACGAACCCGCCGAACAGCCCGCCCACCCAGTCACCGATCGACGCCGCCACCAGCACCGAGACCAGCACCAGGAGCGGCGAGATGCGCACCGTTTTGGACATGATCACCGGGTTGAGCACGTGGTTCTCGACCTGCGTGTAGACCACGAAGACCACCAGGGTGACGATGCCCGCGGTGAGCGAGTTGAAGGCGGCGAAGATCACCGTGGGGATGCCGGCCAGGGCGCCGCCGATCATCGGCAGGAAGTCGACCAGCGCGACCCACAGCGCCCACAGCAGCGGGAACGGCACCCCCAGGACGACCAGGTCGATCAGCACCACCACGCCGCAGATGATCGAGGTGAGGAAGTTGCCGAGCATGTAGCCGATGACCGAGCGGTTCACCTCGGTCGCGATCGCCTGAAACTCTTCCGCCTGCCCGGGCGAGACCAGCGACAGGAAGCCGCGGCGCATCCGCGGGCCCTCGAGCAGCAGCAGGAGGACCAGGATGAAGATCGCGAGCAGCTCCACCAGCAGCGACAGCGCGCCCTTGCCGACCGCCAGGGCGGGCTTGGACAGGTTCTGGCCGAACGTCACCAGCTTGGAGGAGTTCTGCTGCACCCACTGCTGCACGTGGTAGTGCTGCACCAGCTTGCCTAGCCAGCCCTTGCCCTGCTCGGCGTTCTGCACGTAGGTGGGCAGGTTGTCGGCCAGGTGGGTGATCGCGTTGACCAGCGGGTACCCGAACGCGACCAGCAGCCCGAAGAACACCAGCACCATGAGTACCGCGACGGCGGTGACCGCGAGGCCGCGCCGCTTGATCACCCAGCGCTCGAATGCCCCCACCACCGGGTTGAGTATGAGCGCCAGGAAGCCCGCCACCAGCAGCAGCAGCAGTACGCTGCGGAGCTGGTAGATCACCTTGAACGCCAGGTAGAACACGGCGACGGCCACGATGGCGGCGATGATGGTCCGCAGCGGGACCCGGCGGAACTCCGCCGCCGCCCACAGGCGGCTGAGCCGGTAGCCCAGCTGGCTGCTGCTCCGCTTGCCCTGTTCGGTCACGCTTGCCTGCCTTGTCCCTCGATCACGCGTACAGCATGGCAGGCGCCGCGAGTGCGCGGAGCATACCGCGCGCAGATGGCCTCGCGGATGGCCTGCCGTGGCCGGTAACCCTACCGGCTCGTGACTACTGCCCCGGTACAGCCGTGGTATTCGGCGTTTTCGCCCCGCCTCGGCCCTGCCTCAGCCCCGCCTCCGCCCCCGCCTCAGCACCGGACAAGACCGGCCGTCCGCTTGGCCGCGAGCACCAGCCCGGCGGCGGCGTTCACGGTGGACCGGAAGGCGGCGCTGGCCGACGCCTTCGCCAGCACCGCGGCCGCCATCTGCTCGGCCGGCCCGAGTGACTGCGCGGTGACCAGGTCACCGCCCGCGGCCAGGAACCGGACGCCGCGGTCGGCGGCCGGCACCGACTCCACGGCGGCGGCGTCGGCCAGGTCATCGGAGACGATCACCCCGGTGAAGCCGAGCCGGCCGCGCAGCAGCCCGATGACCGCGGGCGAGAACACGGCCGGCTGGGTGGGGTCGATCCTGGTGTAGGTGGCCAGCGCCACCATCACCATCGGCACCCCCGCGCCGACCGCGCCGCGGAACGAGTCCAGGTACGGGTCGCCCGCGGTGGTCACGTCGTCGGTCACGCCCGCGGTGAAGTCGGTGTTGCCCGCCACCCGGCCCAGCCCGGGGAAGTGCTTGGCCACCGTCAGCACGCCGGCCGCCGCCATCCCGGAGATGAACGCGGCCCCGTGCGCGCCGTTGGCGGCCGGGTCGGCGCCGAACTCCCGCATCAGCGCGCCGATGGGGGCGTTGCCGGCCGCCGAGGCGGACGGCACCACGTCCATCACCGGGGCGAGGTCCAGGTTGACGCCGGCCGCGCGCAGCTCGGTGCCCCAGCCGGTCGCCGTGGCGCGCAGCCGGGCGGTTGACCAGCCGCCCTGGGTGAGGGCGGGCGGCATGGCGGCGAACCCGGGCCCGCTGAGCTGCTGGACCGAGCCGCCCTCCTGGTTAGCGGCGATGAAGAAGCCGACCCCGCCGGCCGCGGCCGGGGCCAGTGCCCGCATGGCCGCGGTCGGGGCGGCCAGCGCCTCGGTCCCCGCGGCCGACTTGTTGAGCAGCAGCGAACCGAAGTGATAAGTCCGCTCGGCGCTGGTCAGCTCGGTGCCCACCGTGTCGCCGTCCACCGCCACCAGGAACAGCTGGCCGACCCGCTGGGCCAGGGTCAGCCGGCCAAGTACCCGGGTGACGCAGCCGGCGCCGGACGCGCTGGCGGTCGCCGTCGGCTGGGCGGCCGGCCCGGTGCCGGTCGCGCTCGGGCCGGGGCGGGCGGTGGTGCGGGCCGGGCTCGCCAGGCTCGCCATCGGGACCGGCAGCCCGCCCCCGCCGCAGGCCGCGAGGGCGCTGGCGACGACGACGGACCCAGCCGCGCCCAAAGCCCGCCAGCGGGTCCTGCCTGTCGTCACGCCACGACTCTAGTCCCAGATCACCGCCGCCCGCCCCAGGAGCGCTGACCTGGACCGCGACCGCGGCCAGGACGACCAGGCCGCCGACCACGGTGGCGAGTGACGGCCGCTCGAACCCGGCCAGCCAGACCCACAACGGGGCGAGGACGTTCTCGAGCTGCGCGATCAGGGCCACCTCGACCGCCGGGATGAGCCGCGCGCCGAGCGAGATGAAGAGCAGGCCGAGGCCCATCTGGACGATGCCCATCAGCGCCAGGTAGCCCAGGCCGGACCCGCCTAGCTGGCTGACCTGGGCGGCCGGGGCGAACAGGGCGAACACCAGCACCTGCGAGGCGCAGGTGGCGGGTGCCATCGACACCTCGGACTTGCGCCGGGAGACGACGATCATCGCCGCGTAGCCCAGCATCGCCAGCAGGGAGAAGGCAGTGCCCGCCAGCGGCGGGCGGCTGGGCGCCCCGGCCATCACCGCGAACCCGGCCACCGCGACGCCCATCGCCGCCCAGGTCCGCGGGCGCACCGGCTCGCCCGCCAGCAGCCCGAGCAGCGCCGCCGCCAGCGGGGCAAGCGCCTGGATCACCATCACGTCCGCCACCGGGGCGTCGTTGAGCGCGGTCAGGAACGAGATCGAGGACACCGCCATCAGCACCGTGACCAGCAGGCCGGCCCGGCCGGTGGCGCGCAACGCGCGGAGCACCCGGCCGCGTTCGGCCACCGCCACGAAAACCAGCAGGGCGGCGAACGCGAACACCGCCCGCCCGGCGAGCTGGGTGGCGACGCTCATGTGCAGCTGGCGCTGCAAGAGCCCGGCCAGCGACCAGGCCGCCGCCGACAGCAGCGTGTAGGCGGTGCCGAGCGTGCGCGCGCCTGAGCTGCCCGCTGTCACCGGGGGAACGTATCACGGCCGTCAGCCGCGGGCCCCGGCCCGATCAGGCCAGGCTAGACGCTGCCGTCGGCGCTGAGGAGCTGCTCCCCGGCCGCGCCGGGCACCCAGTCCAGCGTCTTCTCGAAGTGGACGGTGGTGCCCTGGTGGCCGTCGCCGGTGAGCCGCAGGTTCTCGGTCAGCGCGTCGATGATCTCCAGCCCGCGCCCGTGCTCGGGCACCCCGGCCACCGGGTCGTCGGCCGCCAGCGGGTCGTCGCCCGGGCGGCTGCCGCCGGTGACGGTGCTCCCTCCAGTGACGGTGCTGCCGTCGCTGACGTTGAGGCCGTCGACCGACCCGGCGCCGTCGGGGGCGGCCCCGTCTCCGCTCGCCCCGTCCCCGGCCCCGGTGTTGACCACCTCGATCGTGCACCGCCAGTCCTTGGCGCTGACCCGCACCTCGTACTCCTCACCCGGCCCGGCGTGCTGGACCACGTTGGCGCAGGCCTCGCTGAGCGCCAGGGCGATGTCGGCCCGGGTGCCCGCGGTGACGCCGAGCGTCTCCAGGCAGCTGTCGAGGACCTGGCGGCTGACCGGCACACTGACGGCATCACGCGGAAGTTCCAGCACCATGGTGATTTCCATGCCACCCGCCTCTGACCTCACCGGTCGATTGTTGAATCTGTCAGTACCACAACTGCCTCAAACGGGCCAGCGCAAACGGGGTGCCCCGGTTCCCGGCCCCGCGGTCAGCCCAGCGTGCCGTACTTGAGCTGGCCGTCCACGATGGTGGCGATGACCTCAAGGCCCGCGATCCGGCCGGGGCTGACCGCGACCGGGTCCTCGGACAGCACGGCGAAGTCGGCCAGCTTGCCGACCTCGACCGAGCCCTTCACCCGCTCGGCCTGGCTGGCGTAGGCGGAGCCCCAGGTGTAGGCGCGCAGCGCGGCCGCCGCGGTGACCGCCTCGGCCGGGTTGAACGGGGCACCGGACGCGGTCCGGCGGTTGACCATGTCGTGGATGCCGAGCAGCGGCGCCCCGGTCGCTACCGGGCGGTCGGAGCTGCCGGCCAGCACGATGCCCGCGTCGAGCAGCGACCGCTGCCGGTAGAGCCAGGACTGCCGGTCCGGGCCGACCGCGGCGAGCATCCCGTCGCCGAGCTCGGTCGCGAACCGGCCCTGGCCGACCGGGAGCACGCCGAGCGCGGCCGCCCGGGCCACCTGGTCGGGGCGGGCGGCGGCGAAGTGCTCGATCCGGTGCCGGGGGTCGGGCCGGGGGTAGCGGCGGGCGGCGGCGTCGAACGCGTCGAGCGCGAGGTCGATCGCCCGGTCGCCGATCGCGTGCGCGGCCACCCGCCAGCCGGCCCGGTGGGCGGCGATGATCGCCCGGGTGAGCTGGCCCGCGTCCGCCTGCAGGTAGCCGCGGTTTTCGCAGGCACCGTTGTTTTCGCAGGCACCGTTGTTTTCGCAAGCACCGTTGTTTTCGCAAGCACCGTGGAAGGGGTCGGACATGGCGGCGGTGCGGCCGACCAGCGAACCGTCGGTGAAGATCTTCATCGGCCCCAGCCGCAGCCAGTCGTCGCCGAAGCCGGTGCGCAGCCCCAGGTCGATCCCGGTCTCGATGCCGTCGGCGGGGTGCGCGGCGAGGGGGTGGAAGGCGTCGCTGACCACCATCAGCTCGGTGCGGACGGCCAGCCGCCCCTGTTCCCTGGCGGCGGTGTAGGCGGCCAGCTCGACCGGGGACTGGCCGATCCAGCCGCCGCCCACCCCGGCCTCGGTGACCGAGGTGAGCCCCTCGCTCAGGTACCGCTGGCCGGCTACCGCGACCGCGTCGGTCAGCGCGGCCAGCGGGTAGGGCCGGGTCAGGTTGCCGACCAGCTCCTGCGCGCGCTCCTCGAGCAGCCCGGTTGGCCGCCCGGCGGCGTCGGCCGCGACCCGGCCGCCGTCTACCGCGGGCGCCTCGGCGTCGAGGCCGAGGTCGCGCAGCACCAGGCTGTTCACCACGCACATGTGGCTTGAGGTGTGCTTGAGCCACACCCGGTGGCCGGGCGCGGCCCGGTCGAGCGCGTCCCGGTCGGGGTGGGCGCCGGTCCGCGTCTGGTCGTAGCCCGCGCCGACGACCCACTCCCCCGCCGGGGTGTCCGCCGCCCGCGCCGCGACCCGGGCGTAGATCTCCTCCAGCGTGGCGACCCGCAGGTCGACCTCGGTCAGCGACAGGCCGAAGCCGGCCATGTGGTTGTGCGCGTCGTGGAAGCCGGGGATGAGGGTGGCGCCCTTGAGGTCGATGACGTTGCCGGGCGGCACCCCGTCCGCCAGCTCCCGCGCGTCGCGGGCCACGGCGGCGATCCGCCCGCCCGCCACCGCCACCGCGGCGGCCAGCGGCCGGGCCGGGTCCATGGTCCGGACGCGGGCGTTGACGAGCAGCAGGTCGGGCGCGTACATGGCTCTGAATCTTAGAACGGTCCGCGAAACTTAGGACGGTCCGCCACTGGCGCCCCGCCGGCTAGTCGTTCCTGGCCGCCTCGGGACCGGTGATGCGGGCCAGCAGGGGGAAGGCGGCGGCGATGACCGCGAGCGAGATCGCGATCCCGCCCGCCGTCAGCAGGTAGTACGCGGCGCCGGGGGCGACCATCGGGTGCTGCTGCGCCTCCCGGGCGAACATCGCGGCGCCGGCGAAGCCGGTGCCGATCGCCACCGCGGCGACCGACAGCAGCGGGACCGCTCCCTCCAGCGCGACGACGCCGCGCAGCGTGGACAGCCGGGCGCCGGCCAGGCGGAGCAGGCTGAAGGGCCGCTTGCGGTCCGAGAGCCCGGCCGCGATGCCCGCGACCAGGGTGCAGCCGGCGATCGGCAGGCTGACCAGGACCACGACGTTCGCGAGCTGCTGGTAGCCGCTGTGCGCGCCGTCGTCCGCCACCACCCAGTCCTTAAGCGTGAACGGCGGGCTGAGGGCGGGGTAGGCGGGCTCGGTCTCCAGCACGGTCCTCGCCCGCTCGATCGCCGCGGTGGTGCCGTCGGTCTCCGCGGCGATGGCGTCCACGCCGAGGGTGTCAAGCCGGGCGGCCGGGACGTTCGCGGCCGGCCAGGTGACTCCGATGGTGGACTGGTTGCCGAAGAGGCCGTTAGGGCCCAGGAGCCGGCCGGGATTGCCGCCGCCGTCGCCCCGGCCGGGCACCGGCCGAGCACCGGAACGGTCGCAAGCTGCGCGCACGAGACCACGTCGGCCGCGACCGGGCTGCCCGGTGACTGGCTGGACTGGGGGCCTTGGAAGGGCGCGGGAGTGGTCAGCCCCGGGGTCACCCGGAGCACGGCTACCCCCCGGATCCCGCCGATGGCATCCAGCCGCGCCGCGAGGGCGGCGGCGGGTGCGGCCGGCCCCGGGTCAGAGACGCCGTAGCCGCTAGCCGACGCGGCCGCTACCTGGTCGGTCATCAGGTTCGACACGGCCGCGGTGCCGAACCGGGTCGGTTCCTTAGCGTCCTGGGTGCTGATCGCCACCACCGCCACGGTAGTGATGAACAGCGCCAGCACCAGGCCGCTGACCGCGCGGAAGGCGGCTTTGGGGTCGTCCCCGATGCGCCGGGCGGCGAGCAGCGTGGCGGGCCGGCTGGTCCACCGGGCCATGGCCGCGGCTGCGGCCATGGTGAGCCACGGGCAGGCCACGAACAGGCCGACCAGGATGACCAGGAAGCTGGACGCGAACGCCTGGACCTGCCCCGATTCCGAGGCCGGGTGACCGTGAACGGTCCAGAAGCCGAGCTCGGCCAGGCCAGCCAGCAACGGTACTACCCGCCAGGCGCCCGGCGGCCTGGGCCGCGCCCGGCGGGCGACGCCGAGCGGGGAGATGTTCACCCGGCGCAGCGCCAGCCGCGCGGCCAGCGCGGCGAAGAACGGCACGCCGATCGCCACCAGGAGGATGTCGGACGGGCTGAGCGTCAGCTCGGCCGGGAAGAACGGCTGGCCGATGAACGGGATGGCGGCGACCGGGATGCGCAGCAGCAAGAAGAGCCCGAACCCGGCCGCCGTCCCCAGCACCGCCGCCGCGGTCGACTCGATGGCCGCGATCAGCGAGACCTGCCGGCGGGTGGCGCCGGCCAGGCGCATCGCCGCGAACCGCTCCTCGCGCCGGGCGGCCGACAGCCGGGTCGCGGTGCCGATGAAGATCAGCACCGGGGTAAGGATCGCCAGGGCCACGACCGCCAGGATCAGGTCGACGGAGCTCGACGCGCCGCCCGGTTCGTTCGGGAAGTAGGGCAGGCCCCCGGGGTTCGGCACCGGCGGGCCGCCCTGGCGCATAGGACGGCGGCACGAAGTTGCCCGGCATCACGTCGTTGACCGACGTCACCGGCGCGGTGTTCGGCGTCTTGGCCAGCTCGGCCAGCGTGCGCCCGACGACGATGACCAGGGAGTCCGGCGACGGCAGGGCGGCATCGCCGATCGTGCCCGCCAGGTGGCCCGGGTAGCGGCCGGCGAGCTGGCTGGCCGGGGTGCCGCGCAGCAGCGCGGCCAGCGCGGGCGAGGCGTAGTAGGTGCCCGGGGCCGGGTCGCGCGGGAGGCCGGGCGGCACCGGGGAGGAGGCGCCGGCCGCGGCCACGTCGAAGCGCTCGATCTGCTGGCCGTCGAAGAAATCGCCGACCGGGTGCCACCACAGGGGCGCGGTGCCGGCCGAGGCGGCGCGCGGTGCCACCGACGTGGTACCGGTCCAGAACCAGGCGTGGCGGTTGTTCCAGGCGACGGCGGCGTTGGTCGCGGCCACGGCGGTCAGCAGCAGGCCGACGCCGAGGGCGGTCGCGACCGCGAGGATCACCAGCCGGGCGACCGCCTCCCGGCCCCCGTTGACCACCAGGCGCAGCCCGAGCGGAGATCACGGCTGGCTCCCGGTCAGCGTGCCGACCTTGCCGTCGCGGACGACGACCTCGCGGTCGGCGTAGGCGGCGACCCGGGCGTCGTGGGTGACCAGCACGACGGTGGTGCCGCGCTCCCGGACGGCGGCGGTGAGCAGGTCCATCACCAGCTCACCGGACATGGAGTCCAGGGAGCCGGTCGGCTCGTCGGCGAACAGCACCTCCGGCTCGGCCACCAGGCCGCGGGCGAGGGCGACGCGCTGCGCCTGCCCGCCGGACAGCTCACCGGACCGGCGCCGCTCCAGGCCGTCGAGGCCGAGCACCGGGAACCACTGCCGGGCCGCCGCCATCGCCGGGGCGCGCCGGCTGCCCGACAGCAGCAGCGGCAGCGCGACGTTCTCCTCGGCGGTCAGCTCGGGGACCAGCTGGCCGGACTGGAACACGAACCCGAACCTCATCCGGCGCAGCGCGCTGCGCCGGTCGTCGCTGAGCGAGTCGAGGCGCTGCCCGTCGAACCAGGCCTCGCCCTCGTCCGGGACCAGGATGCCGGCCAGGCAGTGCAGCAGGGTGGACTTACCGGAGCCGCTCGGCCCCATGACCGCGACGATCTCGCCCCGCCGGACGGCGAGCGACGCCCCGCGCAGGGCCGGCGTGCGGCCGAACGACAGCGACAGGCCGCGCGCCTCGATGACGTTCCCGGCTCCGGCCGTGTTCCCGGCGCCGGTCATGACCGCACCGCCCGGGCGAGCTGGTCCAGCCGGGCGGCCGTGTGGTCGAGCCACCGCAGGTCCGCCTCCAGGCGGTAGAGGGCGTGGTCGGCGAGCAGCGCGTCGATGGGGTTGCCGCGCTGCTTGAGCCCGGTCAGCTCGCGCATCCGCCGCAGGTGCGCGGCCCGCTGGGCGTCCAGGTAGCCGTCGGCGGCAGGCCGAGCATCAGCGCGAGCACGACCTTGGCGAACAGCTCGCTCTGCAGGTCGGGGTCGGGCGGGACCGGCTCGCTGAGCCAGCTCTCCACGTCGGCGACGCCGTCATCGGTGATGATGTACCGCCGCCGCTCGGGCCGGCCCCCTGCTCGACCGGCCCGGCGACCGCCTTGCCGTCCCGCGCCAGCCGGGACAGGGTCGCGTAGACCTGGCTGTAGCGCAGCGGCCGGCCCTGGCCGAAGTGCGTGTCGTAGTCCCGTTTCAGGTCATACCCGTGGCTCGGCCCGCGCTCAAGCAGGCCGAGCAGTGTCAGCGGAACGCTCATACCCGAGAGAGTACTCCACGAGTATTCTCTCAGGTAGTAGAAACTCATCTTCCCGACGGCGATCTAATATCCCTTGACGGAGCTCGACGCCTGGCTCGCGCCCTACCGGGCGCTCTGGTCCGCCCGCCTCGACCTTCTCGAACAGCACCTAGCAGACCGGAGGAACGGATGACCGAGCACCTCGACACCGGGCACCTCGACCTGGAGGGCCCGGGTCCGGCCGTGCGGCTGGAACGCTACCTGCCGGACCCGCCGCCGGTGGTCTGGCAGGCGATCACCGACCGGGCACAGCTCAAGGCGTGGTTCCCGTGCGACGTGATCGTCGACGGCGGCCGCTGGGAAGTCGGTGCCGCCATCACCTTCCCGTTCCCGCCGGAGGTCATCGACCTGACGCTGACCGGGACGGTGCTGGCGGTCGAGGAGCCCGCCCTGCTCTCCTACACCTGGGGCGACGGCGAGGTGCTGCGGTTCGAGCTGCGGGCCGAGGGCGCCGGCACCCGCCTGGTGCTCACCGACCAGCTACCGCCGGGCTGGGCCGCCCGCAACGCGGCCGGCTGGGAGGACTGCCTGGACCGGCTGGCCGGGCTGCCCGCCGACCCCGGCGCCTGGCAGCGCCGCTTCGCCGCCTACTCGGCCGCGTTCGAGCCGGTCATCGGGCCCCAGGAAGGGCCGCCGGCCGACGACCAGGGCGACCAAGGGGCGTAACGGGCCCGGCCGGACCAGCAGGCCGTGGTCGGCGGTGAAGCCGTGCCGCTGGTAGAACGGGACCGAGCGCTCCGAGGGGCTGAGCACGACGCGGACGTAGCGCCGCTGGTCGGCGTGCGCGAGCAGCGCCCGCAGCAGGGCCGAGCCGACGCCCTGGTCACGGAAGGCGGCCAGCACGAACGCGTTGCCGAGGTAGCCCCACGAGCCAGGCTGGCGGCCGGGCTGCGGCATCCGCTCGAACACCGCCATGTTCATCATGCCGACCGGCTGGCCGGCGACCTCGGCCAGCCAGCTGACCCGGCGGGCGGACTCGCGGTCGTACCAGTCGCGGAACCGTTCCTCGAAGCCCGGGTCGTCGGCCGGGCCGCGCTGCTCGGCGGTCCAGGCACGGCGCAGGGCGGCGAGGGCGGGCGCGTCGGCAGCCGCGGCGAGGCGGACGACGGGCGTGGCCATGACCGACGAGCCTACCCAGCCAGCGCTGGCTCCTGGGGCAGGTGCCAGCGCACGATGCAGAAGCCGTGCCCGATCGCGGCCGCGAGGGCGCCCGGGTCGAGCCCCCCGTCGGGGAGGCGCGGGATGGGGATGAACCGGGCCGCCCGCGGGTTCTTCTCCGCGATGATGCCGAGCAGCCGCTCCAGCTCGGCCGGATCGGTCACCAGTTCCGGCCGGGCGGTCACGTCCCGGCCGCGCAGCCGGAGCGTGGCCGGGCGCCCGCCTGCCAGGTTGCGCGTCCAGCGGCCGCCGCCCGGGGTGAGCAGTACGTCCCGGTCGCGCACGTAGCTGACCGGCTGCCGGTAGGCCCGCCCGCTCTTGCGGCCGGCGTAGCAGGCCAGCATCAGGTTCTGGCTGAGCGGCGTCGCCAGCGGCAGGCTGAGCGCCGCCCGCATGGGCACGTTGACCGCGCGCATGATCCGCGCCCGGCGCCGCATCGCGGCCGGGCTGACCGGGGTCTGGTTCATTGCCATGTCCGACTCCTTCGGGTGGGTTTGCTCAGACGAGGACGGCGCCGCCGGCCACGTCGATGATCACGCCGGTGATCCAGGCCGCCTGGTCGGACGCGAGGAACGCGGCCGCGGCGGCGACGTCCCGGGGCGTGCCGAGCCGCCGCAGCGGGTGCGCGGCGGCCAGCGCGGTCTGCACCTCGGCCGGGATCTGGCTCTGGTTGGCCTCGGTCAGGATGGTCTCCGGGGTGATGCAGTTGACCCGGATTCCGGACGGGCCCGCCTGGGCGGCGACATCCTGCGTCAGCAGCGCGATGCCCGCCTTGGCGGCGGCGTACGGGACCGGCGAGCGCGGGTCCGCGCGGCGCCCGGCGGCGGAGCCGACGGTGATGATCGTGCCCCGGCGCCTTTCCTTCATCCCGGGCAGGAAGCTCTTCAGCGTCAGGAACGTGGCCAGCAGGTTGCCGTCGACGGTGGCGCGCCAGCCGTCTTCTGGTATCTCCTCCAGCGGCGCGGGCGGGGTGTGGTTGCCGCCCGCGTTGGCGACCAGCACGCTGACCGGCCCCCAGGCGTCCTCGACCTCGCGGCGCACCGCCTCGACCTGGCTGAAATCGGTCACGTCGCCGGTCACCGCCATGGCCCGGCCGCCGGCGCGGGCGATGGCGGCGGTCACGCGGTCCGCGGCCGCCCGGTCGCGCCCGTGCACGGCGACCGCCGCGCCGCGGGCGGCGAACTCGGCCGCGATCGCCGCCCCGATCCCCCGGGTGCTGCCGGTGACCAGGGCGACCTGCCCGTCGAGGGTACTCATCACAGTCTCCTTCGGTTAGCGGCCCATGCGGGCGTAGCCGCGGACCCGTCCCTTCTCGCTCGGCGGCGGCAGCCCGGGTTCACGGCGGCCGCTACGTCAAAGGTTAGAGATCTAATCGTTCGTCTGTCAACTCATTCACTGAGTGATTCATTAGATAACTAAGCTTGGTGTTATGCTGGCCAGCGTGCCCGCAGCAGCGTTCCCGCTCCCGATCGGCCTCCGGCTCGCCCAGGCCGCCCGCGCGGTCGAGCGCGCGTTCGACCAGGCGCTGGGCGAGGCGGGCGGCACCCTGCCGGTCTGGCTGATCCTGCTCAACCTGAAGATCGGCAAGCCCGCTAACCAGCGCGAGCTGGCGGAGGCGGTCGGGGTGCGCGAGGCCACGCTGACGCACCACCTGAACGCGCTTGACGCCCGCGGGCTGGTGACCCGGACCCGCGACACCGCCAACCGGCGCATCCAGGTGGTCACGCTGACCGAGGCGGGCGAGGAGGCCTTCGCCCGGCTGCGGGACACCGCCGTCGCCTTCGACGCCAGGCTGCGGGCAGGCCTCGACGAGGCCGACCTGGCCCAGCTCGCCGCCCTGCTGGGGCAGCTCGCCGCCAACGCCGGGGCCGGGGAAACGGCCGCCCCGTGGGCTGGCCTGGCCGACCGCCGCCGGGACTAGCGGCCAGGCCGTCGCGGTCATGGCGGCGGGACGGGGGTCAGCCGCACCCGTTCGGTGGCGGCCTGGTCTTGCTGTTTAGCGAGGCGCCAGGCCGCGGATGATCGTGTTGAGGAAGGTTGTGTAGGTGTACAGCGGGTCGGGCGTCAGCACCAGGCCCTTGAGCTCGAGGGCGACCGCGCCGTGCACCGCCGACCAGATCTGCTGGGCGACCTCGACCGGGTCGGGGGCGGCGATCACGCCGGCCGCGGCGGACAGCTCCACGCTGCGGACCAGCGCGCCGAACGCGGTCGCGGCGCACGCGCCGACCTCCGGGTTGTCGTCGTGTTCGCGCGGGATCGCGTCCTCGAACATGATCGCGTAGAAGTGCGGGTTGTCGAGCGCGAACCGGCGGTAGTTCATCCCGCAGGCGATCAGCCGGTCGCGCACGGTCGGCCCGCCGTCGCGTGACATCTCGACCGCCTCCCGCAGCCGGCTGAACCCCTTGACCAGCAGCGCGTCGACCAGGCCGTCCTTGCCGCCGAGGCGGTTGTAGACGCCCATCGGGGCGATGCCGGCCTCGGCCGCCACCGCCCGCACGGTCAGCCCGCCGGGCCCGTCGCGGACCAGCACCGCCTCGGCCGCCGCGAGCAGCTCCCGTTCGACGTCGGCCGACGGCGTCCGGCCGCGCCGGGCCACTGGTGCACCGCCGGCTTCGCTCATGCCGTCCATCCTCGCACCTGCCCGCCCTCCCCCGCCGGAGCCGGCTTCCCGGTCCGCTTGACATTCATTATAGAACGTCGTTACATAGCTATAGAACGACGTCCTAAAGAACGATTTCCTCAGGGGGTCTCATCCCATGCAAGCCAGTAACGAGCGCCGCTGGTGGATCCTGGCCGTGCTCTGCCTCAGCGTCCTGCTGGTGGTGGTGGACAACACGATCGTGAACGTCGCGCTGCCGACCATCAGCCGTGACCTGCACGCCTCCACCTCGTCCCTGCAGTGGGTGGTCGACGGCTACACGCTTTCCTTCGCCGGGCTGCTGCTGCTCGGCGGCAACCTGGGCGACCGGCTCGGACGCCGCCGGGCGCTGCAGATCGGCCTGCTGCTGTTCGGCCTGTTCTCGGTCGGCGCGGCCCTGTCGCGAAACACCGGCGAGCTGATCGCCGCCCGGGCGCTGATGGGCATCGGGGCCGCCCTGGTGTACCCGGCCACCCTGGCCATCCTCAACAGCGTGTTCACGGCGGCCCGCGAGCGGGCGATCGCGATCGGGGTCTGGTCGGCGGTGTCCGGCCTGGCCGTCGCCATCGGCCCGGTGACCGGCGGGGCGCTGCTGCAGCACTTCTCCTGGTCCTCGGTGTTCTACATCTCCGTCCCGGTGGTGGTGGTCGCGGTGCTGGCCGGGCGGCTGCTGCTGCCTGAGTCACGCGACACCGACGCGGGCCGCTTCGACCCGCTCGGGGCGCTGCTGTCGGCCGCCGGGATCGCGCTGCTGACCTGGTCCATCATCGAGGCGCCGACGCACGGCTGGGGATCGGCCGCCACCATCGGCGGCATCGCCGGCTCGCTGGCCCTGCTGGCCGCCTTCGCCTGGTGGCAGGCCCGCCGGCCCGACCCGATGCTCGACGTGCGGCTGTTCCGCAACCCGCGGTTCAGCGCGGCCAGCGCCGCGATCGCGCTGGCGTTCTTCGGCCTGTTCGGCTTCATCTTCATGATCACCCAGTACTTCCAGGTGGTGCGGGGCTACAACCCGCTCGGGGCCGGGATCGCGACCCTGCCGTTCGCGTTCGTCACCGCCGGGTTCTCGCCGCTGGCGATGCTGCTGATGCGCCGGATCGGCACCAAGCTGGTGGTCGCGGCCGGGCTCGCGGTGATGGGGGCCGGCTTCGCGGTCGCCGCCACCACCGCGGTGGACGCGCCCTACTGGGGCACCGTGATCATCTCGATGACGCTGATGGCGGCCGGGCTGGGGCTGACCACCGGCCCCGCCACCGAGGCGATCATGGGCGCGCTGCCCGCGGGCAAGGCGGGGGCCGGCTCGGCCGTCAACGACACCACCCGCGAGGTCGGCGGCACCCTCGGCGTCGCCATCGTCGGCTCGGTGCTGAACTCCGCCTACGGATCGCACGTGTTCTCCGCCCTCACCGCCCTCGGCGCCTCGGCCACGTCCGCCCACCTGGCCGGGCAGTCGGTGATCAGCGGGATGAACGTCGCGGCCGGCTTCCCGGCCCCGGTGCGCGACGCCGCCGCCGCCGCGGTCCGCACCGCGTTCGTCAGCGGCCTGCACCGCGGCTCGCTGGTCGCCGCGGCCACCAGCCTGGCCGCCGCGCTGGTGGCGCTGGCTCTCATCCCCGCCCGCCCCGCCCCAGTCGCCCGCCCCGCCCCAGTCGCCCGCCCCGCCCCAGTCGCCCGGGCGGGCACGAACGCCACCGAACCAGCGGTCGCCCGAACGGACGGGGCTGACTCTTCACCGTCGGTGACCGTCAGCGCCGGGTAGGCGCGACACGCGGACCGCTGGCCGGGCCGGGACCCTTGCGGGCCCGGCCCGGCTGGCGTAATCCTGGGCGCATGCGATTGGTAGAGGACGACGACGCGCGCGCGGGGCTCGCGCGCAGACTGCGTGAGCAGGCCGAACGGGACGCGGCGGCGCTCGTGCCGCGGCCCGGGTACCCGATCTTCGGGCTCGCCTCCCCCGAGCTTGAGCCGGTGACGATCCCCCAGTACGAGGTGGAGAGCGACCACTGGCTGCGGATCACCCTCGGCTACGGCAACCCCGGCCGCGGGCCCTACGTCACCGTGACCACCCTGGTGACCCACGTGCTGCAGGGCGAGCTGGGCGTCGAGCTGGGCGAGGCGGCCAGCCTCCCGGAAGTGAAAGACGGGGCCGAGGTGCGGGACGACGAGGTGGTCGACCTCGGCTGGGAGGAACTGCCGGTCGGTCACGCGTTCGTGCTGCGACACCGCGTCAGCTGGGCCGCCCGCGTACAGGGCGAGCTGGAGACGGTCCGGGTGACGCTGGCCGGGCGGCACGTCGACCCGGCCGAGGTGCGGCTGGAAGAGGTCAAGGACCTGCGGCCGGTCATCGAGTCACGGCTGCTGGCGGTCCTGTCGCGGCTCCAGCCGCCGGCCTCCAGCTAGCCGACGGCGTCGCGGGCAGCGGGGCGGCTCCGCGGAGCCGTTCCACCGGGCAGCGGAGCGGCTCCACAGGGCAGCGGAGCGGCTCCGCCGCCTCTTGCTGTTATCTCAACCGCCCGGCCCGGGATGTGCGCCTGCTGTTAAGCGGGCGTTCGCCCGGGGCGGCCAGTGCGGGCGGCACGATGAAGGTCGGGTACCTTTTAAGCAGGTAACACGGGCATTCGGAGCGGCGGTTCTGCGGTTCTTGGGGGGCGTTTAGGTGCCGACGCTGGCAGATCTGTTCCGCGCGCAGTACCGCGGCACGGCGGTCGACTTCGCGGCCATCCGGGTTCACGCCGGCGGCGCCGCCGACCGGGCCTGCCGGGCACTCGGGGCACGGGCGTTCACCGCGGGCACCGACGTCTACCTGACCAGCCAGGCATTCCGGCCGGACACCCGCGACGGGCTGTGGCTGCTCGCGCACGAGGTCGCGCACGTGGTCCAGCAGCAGGCGGCGGGGCTTGCCGGGGCCGGGATCCGTCCGGCGGGCCTTTCCGACGCGGTGCTCTTTTCCGACGCGGTGGTGCTGCCACCGGGGACCGCGGCCGAGCGCGCGGCCGACGCGGCCGCGGACGCGCTGGTAGCGGGGCGGCCCCACGTGTTCGACGGCGCGGGCGACGGCCCGCTCGGCCGGGCCCGCGCCGGCGGGCAGCCGGTCGTGCAGCGCTACATGGGCTGGGAGCACTCGATGCTCGGCGACCTCGACCCGGAGCTGGTCGAGGCCGCCGCGGGCGGCGACGCCGGGCCGGTCTGCAGCTACCGTGACCTGCTCTTCAAGCTGGGCCAGGAGCCACGGGAGGTGGACCCGGCGGCGCTGCGGGCCGCCCATCCCGGCCTGGACGCGGTCCGGCTGCCCGGTAGCGGCCTGGTGCTCACGCTCGGCGAGCTGAACGTGCTGCCGGACTACCTGGGGCGGCCGGAAGAGATCGAGACCGCGCCGGCCGGCTTCATCGGGCCGCTGATCCAGTCGGTCCGTAGCTGGAGCGCGGCTGAGCTGGACCGGTCGGCCGCCCGGCTGCCGGGCGGGCGCGGCCCGCTGTCGGCGGCGCTGCCCGGCCTGCCGCCGTTTCCGCCGCTGCCCGCCCTGCCCCGGCTGCTGCCCGGGGCGTTGCGCTACCCGATGCTGGGACCGCTGGCGGAGACCGTCGAGATCAGCTCGATCAGCTCGCTCGGCCGACGTCACGGGTTCACCCCCGCGCACCTGTACTCCGCGGTGCTGGCCCGCAACTCCGGGCACTTCGCCCCGTTCTCCTGGTACCGCTGGCACGAGTTCCACCTGCTGGCGCGCGACCTGATCGCGCAGTCGGCGGCCGCGGACGGCCCGGAGCGCGAGTCGCTGCGGGCGCGGGCCCGGATCTGCGCGGGCTACGCCGACCACTTCCTGCAGGACTCGTTCGCGGCCGGCCACCTGATCAACAAGACCCTGGTCATCCAGTGGTACATCGAATGGCTGGCGGAGCAGGGCGTCGGCTACCCCGGGCGCGGCACCCTCGACGCGCTGACCGCGGGCCGGCAGCCGCTGCTGCACGGGCCGGGGCACTATGACCGGGCGGCCGCCCGGATGGCCGCCACCGCCCGCGGCCTGAACGGCGGCGCGCCCGGCCTGAACGGCGGTGCGGCGGGCAAGCGGCCCGGCGGCGTGCCGGGGCCGCCGTGGGACGCGCAGGACGTGGCCGACGCCGCCACCCTCGAGGAGCGGATCACGGCCAGCGGGGTCACCGGCGACAGCGACCAGCAGCGGCGGGCCGCCTACCAGGCCTACCTGACCATGCTGGGCAGCGGCACCGTCCAGCTAGCGGTGAAGGTCGCGCACGAGTACCTCAACAAGCACTCGCTGGTCGTCTCGGCCGGCCCGCTCGGCCCGCGGTTCCGGCTCAACGGCGACCACTCCCTGCTGGCCGGCCCGGACGGCGCCCGCCAGGCGGCGCAGGCCGCCGCCGACTCCCGGCGGGCGATCGCCGAACTGCTGCGCGACGGCGAGACCACGGTGGACAGCTGGGATATCTTCGACCGCTTCCCGGACCACGTGGAGCAGGGCGGCCGGATGATCTCGCTGCCCGAGTGGCACCGCACCGGGCTGCGGGAGCTGTGCACCGAGCTGTTCGCGCAGCCGGCCACGCGGGCGGTGCGCGGCGTCATGTCAGCCGCGTTCCGGCGCCTCGCCAGCCCGGTCGACGACTAACTGGCTCCGGGCGCCCGGGCAGCGCCACCACAGCAACTCTGGTCACGTGGCTGCAGGCCCAGGCTTTAGTGTGGAAATAAATTGGGGCTGTAGCCCTAATTTATTTCCACACTGCACAAAAGTTCCATAATGATGCCGCTACCGGAGGGGATCCGGCGGTCAGTTGCCCTCGTCGGCAGCTTGGGCACCGGTGGCGGGAGCGAGAACCGCGAGGCGGTGGGGCAAGGCAGGCGGCAAGAGTGCGGCGGCTAGGCGGGAGCCCAGCCGCGGGGCGAGGCGGGCGGACCTGGCTAGCCGATCGTGTTGCGGAGGGTGCCGACGCCGGTGATGTCGACGGTGACCGTGTCGCCGGGCTTGAGGAACAGCGGCGGGGTGCGGCGGGAGCCGACGCCGGACGGGGTGCCGGTGAGGATCAGGTCCCCGGTCCGCAGCTCGGTGAACTCGGAGATGGTGGCGATCAGCCGCGGGATGGAGAAGATCAGCAGCGAGATCGGGGAGTCCTGCACCTTCTCGCCGTTGACGGTGGTGGTCAGGGTCTGCGCGGTGATGTCCACCTCGTCCGGGGTCACCAGGTAGGGGCCGACCGGGGTGCAGGCGTCCCACGCCTTGCCCTGCATCCACTGGTGGGTCTTGTACTGGTAGTCGCGCATCGAGATGTCGTTGGCGACGGTGTAGCCGAGGATGTGGGCGGGCGCGTCCTGCTCGCTGATCCGGCGGCCGGGCTGGCCGATGACCACCGTCAGCTCGCCCTCGTAGTCGACCTGGGCGGACTCGGGCGGCAGCGGCAGCGGGTCGTAGGGGCCGGCCAGGCTGCTGGCGAACTTGGGGAACAGCACCGGGTAGTCGGAGTCGGTGCGGCCGGTCTCCTCGATGTGCGCCTTGTAGTTGAGCCCGACGCAGATCACCTTGGCCGGGGCCGGCACCACCGGGCGCAGCCGCGCCCCGGCGGCCGGGAACGCGGCGGCCGGGCGCCGCTCCGCCGCCGCCAGCACCGCGGCGCTGGTGCCGGGGCCGAGCTCGGGCAGCCCGCCCAGCGGGACTAGCAGGTCACCCTGCAGCTCGGCGGCGACCGGGGCGCCGTCCTGGTCGTAGGTAGAGGCGTAGCGCATGGCTGCCAGCTTACCGAGCTGGGATCCGGGGCCCTCGCCGCACTCTGGCGCTACTAGGTGACTCCCCACGATCACCGCGGCCAGGAGGACCACGACGCACAGCACCTGGACCGCCACGATGGTCGGATGCCGGCGCGTCCTGACGGCGAGCTTCCCGCGCCAGCCGCGGCCGCGGTTGATTTCCCGGTCGGCCCACTCGGTGTACAGCGTGAGCAGGCAGACCATGACCGACACACCGAGCGACACCCACAGCGGCAAGGGATCCACAAGGCGATGATGACACGCGGCGGCCGCCCCGTTAGCCAACATATCGCGACATTCCGCAACCGCGTAATATTCGCCCCGATACCCTTGCCGACGGAAACGTGGCGGCGAATGCGACCGGAAGGGGACTCCGCCAGGCATGCCAACGCTGCATGAAACGCTGCTCGCGCCTGACGTCCAGCCGCAGGTAGTCGACGACTGCCAGGCACTGGTCGATCACGAGGTGGCGGAGATGTCGGGGGTCACCGGAACCGCGGTGCGGCTGGCCTACAAGACCGTGCGGACCTTCGACGCGGGGCACATCCGGGTGATGATCGAGAGCCTGCTGCCTGACGTGACGGTAGCCCTGCAGCCCTACTGGGACGCGTTCACCGCCCGGCCGCCGGCCGACGCGGGCGACTTCGGCGGCTACCTGGCCAGCCGGGAGGAAGCGGTGGCCGAGGCGCTGCTGGCGATCACCGACGAGCGCCGCCGCGCCTCCGGCGCGGGCCACCATCGTCAAGGCCTACAACACCGTCCGCGGCAGCGCGATCAAGCACGTGAAGGCGGCCCTGCCCGCCCTCGGCGCCCTGGTCCAGAAGTACGCGGCTGGGTCTAGAAGTACGGGGCGGTCCAGAAGTACGGGGCGGAGCAAGCGGGTTAGCCGGGCGGCCGGCCGTGTCCTTAGATTTGGTTGCTTTCCCTGGTAACAGCGTTTCTGGGGATACGTCAGGGTAGGGTGGCTCCGTTGTGACGCAAACAGGCCTAATCCTGGGTGAGCGTTACCGGCTGGACAAGCGCATCGCGGCAGGGGGCGTCGGCCAGGTCTGGAAGGCCGCGGACCTGCTGCTCTCGCGGCCGGTAGCGGTCAAGGTGCTGCGCCCAGAGTATGCCGACCACCCGGAGACCCTGGAGCGCTTCCGCAAGGAGGCCAGGCACGCGGGCGCGCTCAGCAACCCGCACGTCGCCCAGGTCTTCGACTACGGGCCGGCCGGCCCCGGCTGGCCGCCCTTCCTGGTGATGGAGTTCGTCGACGGCCCGTCGCTGGCCGACCTGCTGGTGGTCGACCCGGTCGAGCCCGCGTTCGCGCTCGACGTGGTGGCGCAGGCCGCCGACGGGCTTTCCGCCGCCCACCGGGCGGGCCTGGTGCACCGCGACGTCAAGCCGGGCAACCTGCTGATCGGCCCGGAGGGGCTGGTCAAGGTGACCGACTTCGGCATCGCCTACGCGGCCGGGCAGGCCCCGGTCACCGGGCCCAACCTGGTCATGGGGACCACCCAGTACATGGCGCCGGAGCGGATCGCGGGCGGCCCCGGCACCCCCGCCAGCGACCTGTACGCGCTCGGCATCGTGCTGCACGAGTGCCTGACCGGGATACCGCCGTTCGAGGGCGCCCCGGCCGACGTGATGGCCGCCCACCTGTACCTGCCGCTGCCGCCGCTGCCCGCCGGGGTGCCGGCGCGAGCTCGACGCCCTGGTCGCCCGGCTGACCGCCAAGGACCCGGCCGCCCGGATGAGCGACGCCCGCGAGCTGTCGGCCGTCGCCGCCAGGCTGCGGGACGCGGTGGCGGCCGGCCGGCTGGTGCCGTCCGCCCGCGCTACGGTGCTGTCCGCCCCGGTGGCCGGCCTGCTGCCCGGCCTGCCGGGCAGCGAGGAACCGTCCGGGCTGGCTGATTCGGCGGGCACCCGTTCGGCTGATGCCAGCGTGCTCAGCCCCGGCCTGCCCGCGCCCGGCCCGGCGGCCGGCACCGGCGGCCCGCCCGCGCCGCCGCCGGACCCGGTCACCGGGGCATCCGGCGTCGACCGGGGCATCCGGCCCGGCCCAGGGTCCCTGGCCGCCGGCTCCCGCCGCCCCGGCCGACGGCCATCCGACCTCCGACCAGTGGGTGGTGCCCGCGCGCATGTCGCTCCCGGCCAGCGCCCCCGAGCAGGTCCAGGCGGGCGGGCAGCGGCGCGAGCGCGGCCGGCGGCGCCGGGGCACGGCCGTGGTGCTGGCGGCCGTCGCGGCCGGCGCCCTCCTGGTCGCGGTGCTGATCGTCGGCGCGCTGCGGCAGTCGCCCGCCGCCAACCCGGGGCCGGCCGGGCCGGGCAGCACTGGTGCGGCCACGCCGTCCGGCCACTCCTCCCACTCGGTCTCCCGGGTTTCCCAGTCGGCCAGCGGCGCCCCGGCCGCCCCGGCCACCAGCGCGTCAAGCTCTCCGACCGGAACCCCGAGCAAGCACCCGTCGCCCACCCCGACCCCGCGGACCAGCGGCAGCGCGACCGGCAGCGGCAGCCCGTCCCCCACCCCGAGCGGTTCCGGCAGCCCCAGCGGCAGCCCGAGCGGCTCCCCCACCGGCTCGCCCAGCGGCAGCCCGAGCGGCTCGCCCACCGGCTCGCCGACCCCGACGGCGACGCCGACCAGCGCGCCGACGATCTGCATCGGCCAGCTCTGCCTCTAGCGGCGGAAGGCGCCGGCCGCTCACGGGGAGTTGACGATCAGCCAGGTGGCGACCGCGGTGACGGTGGCCGACCGGTTGGAGATCAGGTGCGGGCGGGAGCACGGGTAGGTGATCGAGTCGCCCGCGGCGAGGGTCACCACGTCGGTGTCGAAGTCGACCGTCAGCTCGCCCGCGGTGACCGTGCCGATCTCGTAGCCCTCGTGCCGCAGCAGCTCGCCGTGCGCGTTGGACATGGAGTTGGGCGGGTAGGTGGACTCGAAGAACTCGACCCCCGCGGTCGGCACCGGGGACAGGCGGCGGAAGCTGACGCCGCCGCCGAGCTGGATCGGCGCGACTTCCCAGGCCCGGCGGATCGCGAACTGGTACTGGTCGCCGTCGCGCGCCTCGGCCGCCGCCCGGGCCGGAGCCGAGCCCTCGGGCGCCTTCTCGATGCCGGTCTCGAACACCGCCGACAGCGGCACGCCGATCGCGCCGACGTAGGCGATCAGCCGGCTCACCGACGGGCGCATCACCCCGCGCTCGATCTGCGAGACCGCGCTGGGCGAGATGCCCAGGCGACCCGCGAGCGCCCGCAGCGAGACCCCGGCCCCGGTGCGCAGCTCACGCAGCCGGGCGCCGAGCGACTCGGGAGTCAGCGCGTCAAGATCGACTTCGGAAGTCATTACTTCACTCTGCCATAACTGGTCAAGCCCCAAGATCACGGCCCGCACGCAACAATGGATTTACATAACCGTCACGCGTTAAGTCATCGGTTAACGCTCACTGTTAAGTAGCAGTTTTGATCCGGTGGCCGCCCCAGCAGTGAGGATTCGGATGACGCAGACGGTAGCGGACGAGGCGCCAGGCGCCCCCGTCATAAAAGAAGGGTATGACCCCGCCCTCACCAACGTTGACCTGGCACCGCTGTCCAAGCAGACCTGGTCCTCGTACAACATCTTCGCGTTCTGGATGTCGGACGTGCACAGCGTCGGCGGGTACGTGACCGCGGGGTCGCTGTTCGCCCTCGGCATCCAAAGCTGGCAGGTGCTCATCGCGCTCATCGCGGGCATCGTCATCGTCCAGTTCTTCGCCAACCTGGTCGCCAAGCCGTCGCAGGTGGCGGGCGTGCCCTACCCGGTCATCAACCGGCACATCTTCGGCGTGACCGGCGCGAACGTGCCCGCCATCATCCGCGGCTCGATCGCCATCGCCTGGTACGGCGTGCAGACCTACCTCGCCGCGACCGCCCTGGACATCGTGTTCCTCAAGTTCTGGCCGTCGATGGCCTCGCTCGAGACGCACAAGTTCGTCGGCCTGTCCGAGCTGGGCTACATCTCCTACGCGATCTTGTGGGTCGTCCAGGGCGCCGTCTTCTGGCGCGGGATGAGCGCGATCAGGAAGTTCATCGACTGGGCGGGCCCCGCCGTCTACGTGGTGATGATCGTGCTCTGCGTCTACCTGGTCTGGAAGGCCGGCTGGTCGCACCTGTCACTCAACCTGTCGACCGGCCCCGGCCTCGACCCGCTGCACACCTTCTACGTCACGCTCAACTCGACCGCGCTGGTCGTCGCCTACTTCGCCGGCCCGATGCTGAACTTCGGCGACTTCGCGCGCTACGGCAAGTCGTTCAACGCGGTCAAGCGGGGCAACCTGTTCGGGCTGCCGATCAACTACCTGTTCTTCTCGATCCTGACCGTGGTCACCGCGTCGGCCACGATCCCGGTCTACGGCAAGCTGATCACCGACCCGATCCAGACCGTGCAGCAGATCGGCACCGGCTTCGCGATCGTGCTCGGCGGCCTCACCTTCGTCATCGCGACGGTCGGCATCAACATCGTGGCCAACTTCATCTCGCCCGCGTTCGACTTCTCCAACGTGAAGCCGCAAAAGATCTCCTGGCGGATGGGCGGCATGATCGCCGCCGTCGGCTCGGTGCTGCTCACCCCGTGGAACTGGTACGACAACGCCACCGCGATCGACTACACGCTGTCCCTCCTCGGCGCGCTGATCGGGCCGCTGTTCGGCGTCCTGATCTGCGGCTACTACGTGGTGGCGAAGCAGCGGGTGTGGGTCGACGACCTCTACACGAGGTCGCCGGCCGGCCGGTACTGGTTCAAAAACGGCTGGAACCCGAACGCGATCTGGGCGGTGATCATCGGCGGCGTGCCCGCCGTGGTCGCGACCGTCGTGCCCACCGCCGCCAAGTCGCTCAACGTCGGCTGGATCTCCGACTACTCGTGGTTCATCGGCTGCGGGCTCGGCTTCGCCGCCTTCTGGTACCTGGAGCGGACCCGGCCGATGATCACCGACCTGGACCGTGACCTGGACAGCTGCCGTGACGGCACGCTGAAGTCGGTGATGAGCGGCGAGGAGAGCGGCGTCATCGAGGAGACGCCGGCCCCGAGCCGGCATGACCCTGGTCCAGGTGATCAACCCCAACACCTCCCGGGCGATGACCGAGGGCATCGCCCGCACCGCCCGGGAGGTGGCGGGGCCTGGCTGCCGGGTGCTGGCGGTGACCTCGCCGATGGGGCCGTCCTCGATCGAGTCGCACTACGACGAGGCCCTGGCGGTGCCCGGGGTCCTCGCCGCGCTGCGCGAGGGCATCGCGGCCGGGGCGGACGGGCACGTGATCGCGTGCTTCGGCGACCCCGGGCTGGCCGCCGCCCGGGAGGCGGCGCACGGCCCGGTGGTCGGCATCGCCGAGGCGGCGATGCACGCCGCGACGTTCCTCGGCCGCTCGTTCAGCGTGGTCACCACGCTGTCCCGGACCACCGGCCAGGCCTGGGACCTGGCCCGGTCGTACGGCTTCGCGGCCGCCTGCGCCGGGGTGCACGCGTGCGACATCCCGGTCCTCGACCTGGACTCGCCCGACGCGCGGTCGGCGGTCGCCAAGGCGTGCGCGGCCGCCCGCGACGCCGACCGCTGCGACGTGCTGGTGCTCGGCTGCGCGGGGATGACCGGCCTGGCGGCGGAGCTTACGGCCGAGCTCGGCCTCCCGGTGGTGGACGGGGTCGCGGCGGCCGTCAAGACGGTGGAGTCCCTGGTCACGCTGGGCCTGCGTACCTCCAAGCGCGACGAGTACGCCGCGCCGCCGGCCAAGCCGGTGCTCGGGCCGCTGTCCGGGCTGGCGGTCACCGACGGCTGAGCCGCAGGGAATCAGCCCGAACGGGTGCGGGCTGCGCCCAGTCCGCCGCGGCTATCCCCCGGGGTCGAGGTAGCCGGCGATCTCGCGCAGTCCCCGGTTCCCCGGGTAGACCTCGGCCGCCTTCCTGGCCAGCGAGGAAACCCCGTCCGGGATGATGCCGTTCTCCAGCTCGGTGACGACCTGCGCCCAGTAGAGGCGGGGGGCGCTGTAGGCCGCGAAGTCCCGCGCTACCCGGTCGGGCAGTCCAAGTTCCCCGATCACCGCCCGCACGATGTCCCCGTTGTCGAACAGCTTGGCCAGCGCGTCGATGAACTGCGCGCGCCGCTGGCTGTCCAGCCCGGCCCCGGTGCCCGGGACCGCCAGCTCCGCCAGTCGCTCGCCGGGCAGCGCGGCGGCGATGTCGGCCAGCATGACCGCCGCCCCGTAGCCGTCGTCGTGGACCGACATGACGATCGCCACCACCGCGCCGTGGTGCGGTGACCAGACCGGCGCGCCGATGACCTCCGGCTGCCAGAACGAGCGGCGGCCGCCGTCGAGCCGGATCGCCCCGTAAGCCAGCGCCGCCCCGACGGTGCCCTCGGCGGCGGCACCGAACATCGCGTCGCCGGAGTACCCGAATGCCCACCACGAGCGGCTGACCAGGTCCTTGTTACGCGGGAAGCCGAGCGGCGCGCCGCTGACCTCGGCCGGGAACTCCTCGTCGAGGCTGACGACGCTCAGGCCGGGGGCCCCGAGCACCCGGGCCGCCTGATCCAGCCGGGGCACTAGCCCGGTGTAGGCGCGGCCGCGGGTCCCCGCGAGATCAGACCGGGGCAGCGTGATCCGCAGCCTCGTGGTCTGGGCGCGCTCTAGCACCCGGGTGGGGACCAGCACCCGCTTGCCGTCGAGGACGACGCCGGTGCCCAGGAGGGCGTTGTTGTAGTCGTAGACGGCAGCGATCCACGAGTCGGTGGGCGGCTCAAGCGGGCGCACCTCCGCCGCCGGCCCGGGCGGTTCCCCGGTTCCCAGGATCACTTCCGGCGCGTCCTGCAGCCGGCCGTCGATCAGCCGCGCCACCGTGTTGTAGGCGTACCCGAGCGATTCCGGGTCGGACGTGCCCTGGAGCTGCACCGCCAGCCGCTCGCCGAAGCCGAAGTAGGCGACGTGCGGCAGCTTGGTCCGCTCGAGCACCAGCCGCGGGTCGATGTCCTTCGGCAGCCAGTCGGCGTAGCACTCCCCCAGCATCGACGCGGCCCGGGACAGCCACTCGTTGGCCGACTCAAGCTCGGTGCGGCTCTCGAACCGGGACAGCACCGGCAGCACCAGGGCCGGGGGCCGGTCGTAGCCGAGCTCCTGGCGGCCGCGCTGCGCCCGGCCGAGCATGTCGGCGATCCCCTCCAGGTTCTGCCAGTTGGCGGTGAACACCGGGACGATCAGGTCCGGCAGCGCGATCGTGCAGATGCCGCCGGTGTCGGTGATGCCGGTCCGGGAGTCGATCAGCACGAAGTCGAACTCGCGGTTCCACTCCTCGCGCAGCCGCTCGAAGAACGCGCCCCCCTCCTGGATGGCGAAGAAGTCGGCCCAGTCGAAGCCGAGCACCCGGGCCGGGTACGCGTCGGTCTGCTCGCCGCTCGTCAGCAGGGTGACGGTGGCGGTGCCGATCCGCACCGCGGTGAGGTAACGCCGCCAGTCGGGTGACTCACGCCGGTACGACTGGTACGACGGGTACCCGTCGTACCCCATGGAGGGGGCCGCCTGCTCGGCCAGCAGCTCGATCAGCCCCGGCCGCCGGTCCAGCCCGCGCTGGAACTCCTCGAAGTAGCGCCACACCCCGGGTGCCTCGAGGTCGAAGTCGACCAGCAGGACGCGGCGGCCCGCCCTGGCCAGCAGGCAGGCGATGTTGGCGGCGGCCATGGTGCGCCCGGTGCCGCCCTTGTAGGAGTAGAAGGTGACGATCACGACGGGCCGCCCAGGCTGGGCACCGCGTACTGCCCCTGGCGGGCGGTGAACAGGCCCTCGAACGCGGAGACGGCGAGTTCCTGCCAGCCCGCGTCGAGCGGCGGGGCCTTCTCGATGGCGTGACCCGCCTGCTCGGCCAGCTCACGCACGGCGAAAGCCAGTTCCTCCCGGCGCTGGCTACGCTCGGCCAGGTCGGGGCTGGCGTAGCGCTGGATCTCGAGGCGCTGGATCGAGTCGAGTTCCCGCGGCAGCCGCTTGCCGTCGTGGATGACGGCGGCGACGATCAGCGGGGGCAGCGGGACGCCGCCGACCGCCTGGCGGCGGGCCAGCATCTGGGCCAGCTCGGCCTTGCACCAGTCGCTGCCGAAGTACTGCCGGGACCACAGGCAGATCATGATCCGCGAGCGCGCCACCGCCACCGCCAGCTCCTGCGGCCACGCGCCGCCGGTCTCCAGCCGGGCGTCGTGGAAGATGTCGGCCGGCCGGCCCAGGGTGTCCGACAGCTCGCGCCTGAGCATCGGCAGGAAGATGCCGTCCACGAACCGCGGCCAGTCATCCGCGCGCCGGTAGCTGAGGAACGCGTCGTAGCGGTAGGACACTCATCGCCCCCGGAAGCGGCTGCTGACCCCAAATAGCTGGCAGCCTACCAACTCACCAGCCCGAACACGCCCATCCCGGCCGTAGCCCTACCAATCGCGGGCAAACCACAGACGAACGGGCACCGCGCCCGCCCGGAATCCTCTGCCGGCACAACGCACCCCGCAGGCCCACGGGGCACCGCAATCCCTGCAATCGATATACATCGGTTTGCCGCCGGCCCGGCCGTGCGGCACGGCATTGTTTAGCTAGCAGAGTTTAGCTAGCAGATCAGAGAAATGACATATCCCCGCGAATGGCGTTACTTCACAGAGGATGGCCTGTTGAGATGACTGCCGGGCTGCTCGCGACCGACCCCCCTGTCCTCGGTCCCTACCGCCTGCTCGGACGGCTCGGCGGGGGCGGGATGGGCCAGGTCTACCTGGCCGAGTCCCCCTCCGGCGAGCGCGCCGCGGTCAAGGTGATCCGGCCGGAGTTCGCCGCCGACCCCGAGTTCCGCGCCCGCTTCACCCGCGAGGTGGCCAACGCCAGGAACGTCAGCGGGCTGTACACCGCCCTGCTGGTCGACGCGGACACCGACGGCCCGGTGCCGTGGCTCGCCACCGCCTACATCGCCGGACCGCCGCTGTCGGCGGCGGTGCGCGACGGCGGGCCGCTGCCCCTGTCGTCCCTGCTGCCGCTGGCGACCGGGCTGGCCACGGCGCTGGCCGCGATCCACGCGGCGGGGGTGGTGCACCGGGACCTGAAGCCGTCCAACGTGCTCCTCGCGCAGGACGGCCCGCGGGTCATCGACTTCGGCATCTCGCACGCGGTCGAGGCGAGCACGCTGACCCAGACCGGCGCCGTCGTCGGCTCCCCCGGGTACATGTCGCCCGAGCAGGCCCAGGGGCTCAAGGTCGGCCCGCCCAGCGACGTCTTCAGCCTCGGGGCCGTGCTCGCCTTCGCGGCGACCGGCACCCCGACGTTCGGCACCGGATCGATCGCGGCCCTGGTCTACCGGGTGGTCAGCGAGCCGCCCGACCTTGACCAGGTGCCGCCGCGGCTGCGCCCGCTGCTGGCCGCGTGCCTGGCCAAGGATCCGGGCGACCGGCCGAGGGTAGACGACGTGCTGGCCGACGTGGGCGGCGGGCTGGTCCGGCCGGACTGGCTGCCGCTGACGGTGGCGGACACGATCGCACGGTACGAGCCCGCGGCCCGGCTGGCCGAGATCGCCGCCCGGGATTCGCCCGGGCCGGCCAGCCCGGCCGGCCCGCTGGCCGCCGCGCTCCCGCAGGCGGCGGTCTCCGCGCCCGCGCCGGACGCCAGGGACACGGAAACCTCGCAGCGCAAGGGCCTCGCGGCCGCCACCGCGGCGGCGGCCGGGGCCGGGGAGACGGCCGGGGCCGGGGAGACGGCGCCGCCGGCCGGCCGGGCGGACGCACCGCCGGCTAGCCCGCCCAGCCGGCACCGCCGGCCTGGCTCCCCGGCCTGGAGCCGCCGCCGTCGCCAGGCGGTCACGGTGACCGCCATCGCGGCGGCGGTGGCGGTCCTGGCCACCTGGCTCGCGACCGGCACGGACACGTTCGGCAACCATCCCGGCGGCCCGGCCCTGGCGGCCAGCCACCCGGCCAGCCCGGGCCGCCAGGGCCCGGCCCCCTCGTCCCCGGGGGCGGGAAAAGCGCCCGGCCGCCGGCCCGCGGCCGCGCCCGCCGCGACCGTCCCCCATTCCCCGTCTCCGTCCGTCAGCCCGACGCCGTCCGCGCCCCGCACCCCGCCCGCCAGCCCTCCCGCCTCCCCGGACGCGGCGGCGACCAGCCCCTCTCCCGCCCGGGCGCCGTCGACCGCCCCCGCCACCTCCCCGGCCGCGACGCGGCCCCCGGCCAGCGCCGGCGGCGCGTTGTCGGGCAGCGGCGTGACCATCTACTCGTGCGCTGACTACCCGGTCGGCTACGCGTCCGGCACCCCCGCGTTCTACGCGGTGACCAACAACACCGCGAGCAACGTGTCGGTCTGGTTCATCGCTTCCGGCGGCTACTCCGGAGGCGAGACGGGGCCCGCGCCCGCCAGCGCCACGACCCCGTTCACGCTCGGAATCGGCGGCGTCTACGTGCTCAAGAACGCGGCCGGGAGCTGCATCGGGGCCGTCCAGGTCGACTCGGCCAGCGGCCAGCTCACCGTCTCGAGCCAATGACGTCGTGGGTCGTGTGGGCGGTCGCGCTGGCGGTCGCGCTGCTGATCGGGTTCACCGCGACCCACTTCGGCGTCCGCACGCTGCGGTACGTCACCGCCGTCATCGTGCTCGCCGCGCTGGTGGCGGTGACCGCCTACGGGCAGGCACCAGTCGGCGGGCGGGTGCCGACCGACCTGCAGACCGCGTTCGGGCTGGGCGCCGACCGGCTCAGCGCCGCGTTCTTCCGTCCGCTGTGGGCACTGTGGTCGTGGCGGACGCCGGGGACGTCGCGGCCCGCGCCCGCGCCCGGGCGGCTCGGCTGGCTGGTGATCGCGGTGGTGCTGCTGCTCGGCTACCGGCAGGCGGAGAAGTGGGCACTGCGGCGGCAGGCACCGCAGCTCGACACGGGCAAGCTCACCGAGGGGCAGCCGAGCGTGCCGGGCGACGGCCTGGGCGCGACCGCCGGGCAGCGGCACGACTGGCTGGCGGCCGAGGTGCGGTTCCGGCTGGCGGCGATGGACGTGTACGCGCCGCCGATCCTGCCCGGCGGTACCCGGTCGGACGGGCTGGCGTCCATCGCCGAGGCGAGCGGCCTGTCCGGCGGCGGCCTGGCGGGCGCCGTGATCCGCTTCGCGGGCGCCCTATGGCCCGCGCCGCGCCGCTACGAGCTGCGGGTCTGGGTGGAGGGCAGCCAGGTACGGCCCGCGCCGGGCACAGCGCGGTGGGCCGGGCGGGGGGCCGGCGGCGCCCGGGCCGCGCTCGCCCAGGCGGGCAGCGCGCTGGCGCGGACCGCGCTGGTGCGGACCGGCCGGGCGGTGACGGTGGCGGCGGGAACCCCGCAGGCGGTCACCGTGCAGGCAGGGACGATGCGCGAGCCCGGTGACGGCAACGGGGACGGGAACGGGCCGTCGGTGACCGGCACCCGGGTCACCGTCGAGCTTGACGAGCCCCGCTACGGCCGCACGGTCGCGTCCAAGACGATCGCGGCCGAGACCATCGATGAGGCGGCGTCGATGGTGGCGGGCTACGTCGCCCGGCAGGTGTTCGCGCGCGACCCCGCCTCCCCGTCCTGGTGCTACGGCGCGTCGGACGGGCGCGACCTGGGAGCGCTGCTGCTGGCCCGCCAGGAGCGGGTGTACGTGGAGAGCGCGGACGACGTGCGGGCGTCCCGGATCAGGCAGATCGAGCTGCTGTGGAGCGTGACCGGAGGTGACCGCTGCGCCGGGGTGGTCAGGTACGAGCTGGCCTCGCTGGAGGACCTGGAGCGGGAGGGCCTGATCGCGCTGCGGCTGCACGCGCTCAACCGCGAGCAGTACCCGCGGTTCCTGCGCGGCACCTACCGGCTGTGCATGTCGCTGGAGATGATCGCCGACCCCGACTACGACTTCCTCAACCCGGCCGCCGCCCGGGTCATCCTCGACGACACCCTGGACATCCTCTACCGGGCCGGGCGGACTCCGGTCGACCGCTGCGCCGACGACGACATCCACCCCCGCTCGGGCCAGACCGGGCCGTCGGTGCTCTCCCACCGGCTGCGCGAGACGCTGCTCGACGCCGCCCGGGCGGACCTGCTGGTAATCCGGCGCCAGCTCTGGCTCCCGGTGGTGGCCTGGAACACGTTCTGGCGCCGCGACGAGCGGGCGGTGTGGCAGCCGCACTGGCGGCTGTCGACCCGCCAGGCGTTCCGTGACGGCGTGTGCGTGGCCGAGCTGCTGGTCGCGGTCAAGCAGCGGCTGAACCAGCGGCAGCTCGCGGACCTGGGCCGGCCGCCCGGCCGGCCAGGCGGCCGGCGGCGGCTGCCCGCCGCGTTCGGCGCCGAACGCGGCCGGGGCCGTCTCTGGCGGCGCAAGGGCCTGCAGATCGTGGCGGCCATCGTCGGCGACGCGAGCGCGGTCCGGGCCGTGCTGACGGCGACGGCCGCCGGCCCGCCCGCCGCCAGCCCATCCAGCGCCCCGCCCGCGCAGGGCCGGCCGCCCGGCGGGCGTAACCGGGGCGCGGGCTGGGTGCCGCCGACCCGGGACCGGGTGCGCTGGCTGCCCTGGCAGGCGCGGACCGCCTCCTGGCAGGCCGCCTACAACACCGCCTGCCTGTACGCGATCCTGGTCAGGCAGGGGCTGGCGGACGAGGACCAGGTGGTCGCCAGCTTGCGCCGGGTCGTACTGAACCGCGATTCCGGGGTGGAGCGCCCGCACGACTGGATCTCCAACGACCCGGACGTCGCGCCGCTGCTGCGCGACGACTCGCCCTACCGGAAGGTCAAGGCGTTCCTCGAGGCCCAGGAGCGGCGCGACTACCCGCTGCGCCAGGTCCGCCGGATCGCGCCCGATGAGCCGCGCGGGCGGTACTAGGCCATGCCGTTCTGGGGCCGGCGTTCCCACGGGCGGTCATGGCACGACAGCCCCGATCGTCACATCTGTGCAGTTGACGGTCAGTTAGGCGCGCGTCCGCTGCACGGGGCAGCGTCACCACGGACACTCTGGTCACGTAGCTGCAGGCCAATGGCTTAGTACGGAAACAATTTGGTGTCATCACACCAAATTGTTTCCACTCTGACAAAAAGTTCCGTAATAGTAGGTTTAACTGAGGGCTCTGGCTGTTCGTTCGCCTCGCCAGGGCTCGTCAGCAGATAAGTTAACGGCGTTGTATTATCTCCGCTGGTCCGGGTGGGGGCCGGCGTTGCCCGCATCCGGACCAGCCAGGCCGCCTCCATCACGTGCACCCGCCCGGCCGCGCTTGCCGAAGAAGCGCCTTCCTCTTCGTACGGTGGCGGCGGCTGGCGGGCGAGCAGGTGGGCCGGGTAGTCGTCGTCCATCGCGGTCAGCGGGCGGGCAGGATGGTGCCGGTCACCGCGCCGAACCCGATGCGCTGGCCGGACGGGCCGGGCGCGGTGGCGGTGATGGTGACCGTGTCGCCGTCCTCGAGGAAGGCCCGCGGCTCGCCGTTGACCTGCACCGGCTCGGCGCCGCCCCAGGTCAGCTCGATGAACGCGCCACGCTGGGCGCGGCCGGGGCCGGAGACGGTGCCGGAGGCGAACAGGTCGCCGGTGCGGGTGGACGCGCCGTTCACGGTCAGGTGGGCGAGCATCTGGGCGGGCGACCAGTACATGCTCGCGTACGGCGGGCGCGAGACCACCTCGCCGTTCCAGGCCACCGCCAGGTCGATGTCCAGCCCCCAGTCCTCGGTCCCCCGCAGGTAAGGCAGCGGCCGCGGGTGCTGGCCGGGCAGCGGCACCCGGGCCGCCTGCAGCGCGGCCAGCGGCACCACCCAGGGCGACACCGAGGTGGCGAACGACTTGCCCAGGTGCGGCCCCAGCGGCACGTACTCCCAGGCCTGCAGGTCGCGGGCGGACCAGTCGTTGACCAGGACGGCACCGAAGACGTGGTCAGCGAACGCGGACACCGGGACCGGGTGGCCGAGCGGGGATCCGACGCCGACCACGAAGCCGACCTCCGCCTCGATGTCCAGCCGCACCGACGGGCCGAACACCGGGGCGGGGTCGGCCGGGCCCTTCCGCTGGCCGGCCGGGCGGACAATGCCGGTCCCTGACACCACCACCGTCCCGGCCCGGCCGTGGTAACCGACCGGCAGGTGCCGCCAGTTCGGCAGCAGCGGCTCGGCTCCGGGGCGCAGCAGCCGCCCGAGGTTGGCCGCGTGGTGCTCGGAGGCGTAGAAGTCGACGTAATCGGCGACCTCGAACGGCAGCCGCAGTTCCACCGCCCGCACCGGGTGCACCGCCCCGGCGGGCACGTCAGCCGTGGTGATCAGCTCGGTGACCCGCTGCCTGACCGCCGCCCAGCGGGCCGGCCCCTGGGCCAGGAACGGGTTGAGGGCCGGGGCGTCGAACACCTCGTCGTGCAGCGCCGCCGCCAGGTCGAGGACGCTGTCCCCGACCCGCACCCCGGCCCGGGCCGCCCGCCCGGGCGCCGCGAACACGCCGTAGGGCAGGTTGGCCAGGCCGAACGGTGACTGGGGGTGAATCTCGACCGCGCTCACGCGCGGCGCCGCGGCTCACTCACCGCGCCACGATCCCACCGGTACCCCGTGATGTCGAGTACCGCGGGACCGGGATCGCTAGCCGACGTCCTCCTTCAGCGGAAGCGACTCCAGTTCGATCATCTGCGCCCGGGTGCCCCGGCCGAGCCACCAGAACAGCACGCCGACCGCGGCGAACACCAGCACCGGGATGGCCTCGGTCAGCAGGTAGACCCACTTCTGCGACGGGTCCCAGCCATCCGGCGTGTAGTCCCCGCCGAACCAGTTGTCTCCCAGGCCGGGCGCGACGAGCTGGACGGTGGCGAACACGATCAGCAGCACCAGCAGCACCGTAAGCGGCCGCATCCAGGGCATCCGGAACGGGCGCTCGACTTCTGGGTGAGACCGCCGCAGCTTCCACACGGCCGGGAAGATGCCGAGGTAGCTGATCAGCGTGGTGGAGATGGTGACCCCGAGCACCGCGCCGAAGTACTTGGCGGTGTTGCCGTTGGTGAGCGTCTCGGCCAGCACGACGATCACGGTGGCGACCAGGCCGCTGAAGATGTTGACCCGGACCGGCGTGCCGAAGCGGGCGCTGATCACGCCGAGGGAGCGCGGTCCGGCCCCGTCGTAACAGGACACCGCGAGCGCCCGGTCGGAACCCATGATCCAGGTGACCCCCGAGGTGAGCAGGCAGAGGATGAACAGCACGCAGCCGATGGCGGCCAGCGCGGTGCCCGCCCCGCTCAGCGTGGGGGTGCCGTCCTTGGCGATCGAGCCGCCGTAGACGGTGAACACGTCCTTCATCGCGTCGGCGAACCCGCCGAAGTTGGTGACCGACGAGGCGGGCAGCACGATGAGGATGCCCAGTACCGGCAGCGCGTACAGCAGCACGCTGCCGACGCTGGAGCGGGCGATCGCGAACGGCACGTCGCGCTTGGGGTTGGTCATCTCCTCGCCCGCCGAGCTGGGCAGCTCGAAGCCGACGTAGTTGAACATCAGCACCCCGACCAGGCCGACGAACCCGGCGTAGGTCGGCTTGTAGGCACCGCCGCCGAGGCCGTGCACCCCGTGCTTGGCGGCGTAGATGCCGCAGGAGATGGTGAACAGGCCGAGCAGCAGGAAGCGCGCGAACGCGCCCGCCGTCGGCAGCCACTTGGCCTTGGAGAACGACAGGATGGCGGCCAGCACCGAGATCCACACGAAGACCATCGCGACCACGTAGAAGACCGGGGTTGACAGGGTGTTCCCGTCGTTGAAGAACACCTCGACGGCACCCACGCAGGCGCCCGCCAGGACACCGCCGATCCAGACCGGGTTGGTGATCCAGTACAGGAAGTTATTGACCGCGGCCGCCAGGCGGCCGAAGGCGAGCCTGGTCCAGAAGTAGGGGCCCCCTTCCTGCGGGAAGGCCGAGCCGAGCTCGGCGAACAGCAGCGCCTGAGGGACGAAGAAGGTCACCGCGAGGATGATCATCCAGGTGAAGGCCTCGCCGCCGCTGCTGGCCACGGACGCGATGGTGTCTACGCCGACGATCGTGCAGATCAGGAAGAACAGGATGTCGAAGCGGCCGAAGTGCCGCTGGAGCTTGGCGCTCTCAGTGGCAGCGGCCGCCGTCGTTTCGGTCAAAGCCATCAGGCGACACTCCGTGACGAAAGCTAGTAAGTCGCCACAGTCTGTCTGACCAGCATTTCTTTGACGTTACTTAACATTTCACAAGCGTCACACTATTGCGCCAGAAAGGTAGCCAGCCGACGTCGCGCTACCGCGATAGCGGCGCGCCGGGCGTGTCCGACCGCTGCCCGGGGACCGGGCCGGCCGCCGCCAGGCGGGCCCGCGCCTCCTTGTCATGGGCGACCCGGGCCTCCTTGATGACCCGTTCCGCCTCCGCCCGGTCCATCCAGCCGCGGACGTCGGTCGACTTGCCCGGCTCGAGCTCCTTGTAGATGTCGAAGAAGTGGCCGATCTCGTTAAGCAGGTGGGCTGGCACGTCGGGCAGGTCGGTGATCTTGGCCTTGCGGATGTCGTGCGAGGCGACGGCGAGGATCTTGGCGTCCGGGCCGCGCTCGTCGCTGAGCCAGAAGACCGCCACCGGGCGCACGGTCAGCAGGCAGCCGGGGAAGGTGGGCTCGTCCAGCCAGACCAGCACGTCCAGCGAGTCGCCGTCCTCAGCCAGGGTGCCGGGAATATCGCCGTAGTCCTGCGGGTAGACAGTTGAGGTAAACAGCATCCGGTCCAGCCGGATGCGCCCGCTCTGGTGGTCGACCTTGTACTTGTTGCGCGACCCCTGGGGGGTTTCAATCACGGCCTCTACGTCCATACCCGGCTCCTTCGGCAGATGCCGCCCGGCTCACTGCTCTGGGGTCCGGGCTCGGCACTCAGGTCCGCCCCAGGCATACCCCCGCAACGCAGCGCTCACACCACGGACATACCGTGTTAAAACGTCCGGCGGGTGACCGGGTTACCCCCGCACGTTTCTTGCTGTTATCAGGCGCGAACGGCGGTACGGCGGCGGCACGGCAGCGGTACGGCGGCGACCGGGCCGGGTTAGCGCCGCCCCCGCCCTCGGCGGTCGCCACCGCCGAGGGCGCGGGTGATGGCGTCGGCGCCCGGCGTGCTGCCGCACCACTGGCCGGCCTGGCGCGCGCGCTCGGCCAGCCCCCAGCCCTCGAGGCCGAACCGGCCGCCGCCCGCGCTCGCGCTCGCGCTGTCGCCACGGTCCGAGCCGGCGCCGCGGTCCGAGCCTTCGCCGCGGCCGGAGCCCTCGACCCGGCCTGAGCCGTTACCGCGGGCCGGGCCGTCACCGAACAGGAGCCTCGCGATGCTGTGCATACTGCCACCTCCCAGGTACCTGACACGTAGTGCGCTCAACCTCACGATATAACGCGATGAGCGGCCGCGCCAGGGAGCGGCGCGGTGCGGCTCGGTGCGGCCCGGTGCGGCCCGGTGCGGCCCGGTGCCTGGCTCCGGTCCGGTACCGCGGCATCTAGTGAGGCCGCTAGGATCGGGTGGGTCAGATGATGCCCTGACGCCGGGGTCCCGCCCCGCGAACCGCCGCGCCGCGGCTGATGGCTTCTAGCTCCGATTCACGTGACCGAGGAGTCTTTCGCGTGCCCGAGCCAGCAGCCGCCGATCCTGCCGCCGCGACCGTCTCCCCCGGGGCGGCTTCCGGAGCGCATCCGGACGTCGGCCGTCCGCCCGGTGATGCCGCCGGCCCGCCGCGGCCGGGCCGCGGCCGGGGAGTGCTGCCGCGGCCGGACGGCCGGACCGTCGCCGCGATCTTCGCCGGCGGCGCGCTCGGTACCCTGGCCCGGGCCGCGCTGGCACAGGCGTTCCCGCACGCCGCCACCGCCTGGCCGTGGCCCACCTTCGCGGTCAACATCGTGGCCGCGTTCCTGCTCGGCTACTTCGTCACCCGGTTGCAGGAGCGGCTGCCGCTGTCCAGCTACCGGCGGCCGCTGCTGGGCACCGGCCTGTGCGGCGGCCTGTCCACCTTCTCCACGATGGAGGTGGAGCTGCTGAAGATGCTCAGCGCGCATGCCTGGGCACTGGCGGCCGGGTACGCCGCCGCCAGCGTGGCGGCCGGGTACGCGGCCATCCACCTGGCGACCGCGCTGGTCCGCCGGGTGCCGGCCAGGAACGCGGTACTGAAGGCGACCGGGCACAGGGCGGCGGGCCGGTGAGCGTGCTGGTGTGGACCGCGGTGGTGCTGATCGGCGGGGCGGGCTCGCTGCTGCGGTTCTACGTCGACGGCCTGGTGTCGACGGTCATCGGGCGCGACTTCCCCTACGGCACGCTGGTGGTCAACCTGTCCGGCGCGGTCGTGCTCGGCCTGCTGACCGGGCTGGCCCTGGCCGGGGACGCGGCGCTGCTGGCCGGCACCGCCGCCGTCGGCTCCTACACCACGTTCTCCACCTGGATGCTGGAGTCGCAGCGGCTGACCGAGGAGCGCCAGCACCGCGCGGCGCTGCTCAACATCGGGGCGAGCCTGGTGCTCGGGGTCGCCGCGGCCGAGCTGGGCCGGCTGATCGGGGCGCGGCTGTGACCAGCCCGGCCGTGCACGGCGACGCGGTCAAGCTGACCAGCTACTTCGGTGAGCGGCAGCGGGCCGGGGGCCGGTTCGCGGCCGACGCGCTGCTCGACCTGTACGGGCGGCACCAGGTTGCCACCAGCGTCCTGCTGCGCGGGGCCGAGGGGTTCGGTACCCGCCTCCACCCGCGCACCGACATGTCACTGACCCTGTCGGAGGACCTGCCGCTGGCGGCGGTCGCGGTGGACAGCCGGACGGTGATCGAGCCGCTGGTCGCGCGGGCCGCGCAGCTCACCACCAGCGGGCTGGTCACCCTGGAGCGGGCGCGGCTGCTGCGGGGTGACGTCCGGCCGGGGGACGTCGAGGCCGGCCTGGCGGCGCTCGCGGGCGAGGGCGTGCACGAGGAGACCAAGCTGACCGTCTACCTGGGCCGCCAGGAGCGGGTGGGCCGGCTGCCCGCCTTCATGGCCGTCTGCGACCTGCTCAGCCGCCACGGCGTGGCCGGGGCGACCGCGCTGCTCGGGGTGGACGGCACCGTGTACGGGGAGCGGCAGCGGGCGGCGTTCTTCAGCCGCAACGCCGAGACGCCGATGATGCTGATCGCGGTCGGCACGGGTACCACCATCGGCCGGGTGCTGCCCGAGCTTGGCCGCCTGCTGCGGCGGCCGCTGCTGACCCTGGAGCGGGTACGCATCTGCAAGCGCGACGGGCAGCTGCTGTGCCCGCCGTCGACGCTGCCCGGCACCGACCCGAGCGGCCTGCCGCTGTGGCACAAGCTGATGGTCTACACGTCCGAGGGAACGCTGCACGACGGCCAGCCGGCCCACCGCGCGATCGTCCGGGGGCTGCGCGCGGCCGGGATCAGCGGCGCGACCACGCTGCGGGGCATGTGGGGCTTCCACGGCGACCACCCGCCGCACGGCGACCGGCTGCTGCAGCTCGGCCGGCGGGTGCCCGCGCTGACGGTGGTGATCGACTCGGCGGAGCGCATCGCCGCCGCGTTTACGGTCATCGACCGCTTCACCGCGCAGGCCGGCCTGGTCACCAGCGAGACGGTGCCGGCCATCCAGCTGGGCGCGGACGGGCTGAATCCGGACGATGACGGGCACGCTTAGCAAGAAACGAAGACGGAACGCCGGCTTCTCAGCCAGCCTTCAGCTTCCGCTGATGCTACGCCGAGCGGCGTAGCGACGCTTGAGTCGTGACCGCCGTACCGCTGGAAACGGATGAGCCGCTGGCTGTTGGCGACGGGGCGGGCGGGTGGCGGCGACGGCTGCTGCGCGCCGACCCGGCCGACCCGGCCTGGGCCAGGCCGGCCCTGGGCGCGCTGCTGCTCGGCACCGCGCTGCTGTACCTGATCGGCCTGGACCGCAACGGCTGGGGCAACGAGTTCTACGCCGCGGCCGTGCAGGCCGGCACCAGGAGCTGGAAGGCGTTCCTGTTCGGCTCGCTCGACTCGGGCAACTTCATCACGGTCGACAAGCCGGCCGGCTTCCTGTGGGTGATGGAGCTGTCCGCCCGCGTGTTCGGGCTGAACTACTGGAGCCTGCTGGTGCCGCAGGCGCTGGCGGGGGTGGCTACCGCGGGCGTGCTCTACACGACCGTGCGCCGCTGGTTCGGCCCGGCGGCGGCCCTGCTCGCCGGGGCGGCGCTGGCGCTCGCCCCGGTCGCCGCGCTGATGTTCCGCTTCGACGACCCGGACGCGCTGCTGACGCTGGCCATCACGCTGGCCGGCTACGCGGTGACGCGGGCGGTTGAGTCGGGCCGTACCCGCTGGCTGGTGCTGGCCGGGGTATTCCTCGGGGCCGGCTTCCTGTGCAAGTACCTGGCCGCGCTGATGGTGCTGCCGGGGCTGGCGCTGGCCTACCTGTGGGCGGGCCCGCCCGGACTGGGCCGCCGGGTACTGCAACTGCTGGCCGGCGGGGCGGCACTGCTGCTCAGCGCCGGCTGGTGGGTGGCACTGGTGCTGCTGACGCCGGCCACCAGCCGCCCGTTCGTGGGCAGCTCGACCGACAACAACATCCTCAACCTGATCTTCGGCTACAACGGGTTCGGCCGGCTGACCGGCAACGAGGGACGCGGCGGGTTCGCGGGGGCGGCGCCAGCGGCAGCGCCAGCCGCGACGGCGAGCGCGGCCGGGGGGACGGCCCCCGCGGGGACAGTGCCCGACGCCGGGGCGCGGGCGGCGGAGGCGGTGGCGCGGGGACTGGGCGGCCTCACCTACCGCGGTTCCGCTGGCCGCGGCGCCGCGGGCGGCGGATCGCCGTTCGGCGGGTCGGCCGGGATCACCCGGCTGTTCTCGGCCAGCTACGGAGGTCAGGTCGGCTGGCTGCTCCCGGCCGCGCTGATCGCCATCGCGGCGCTGCTGTGGGTGTCGCGGCGGGCACCGCGGACCGACCGGACCCGCGCCGCGGCGCTGCTTTGGGGCGGCTGGCTGCTGATCGCCGGGGTGGTGCTCAGCTTCATGTCCGGCATCAGCCACACCTACTACGTGGTGGTGCTGGCCCCGGCGATCGGCGCCCTGGTCGGCATCGGCGCGGTGACCCTGTGGCGCGTCCGCGGCACCTGGTTCGCACGCGGCGCGCTGGCGGTGACGCTGCTGGTGACCGGGTGGTGGGCCTGGGTGCTGCTCGGCCGCGACGGCGGCTGGCTGCCCTGGCTGCGGGTGGTGATCCTGGTCGCGGCGATCGGGGCGGCGGGCCTGGTGCTGAGCGGCGTCACCGCCCGTGCGGGCAGCGGCGGCAGGCGGCCAGCGCCCGGTACCGTCGCGGTGGCGGTGACAGTGGCCCTGGCCGTCGTCGCCGGGCTGGCCGGCCCGCTGGCCTACAGCATCGACACCGCCGCCACCGTCCAGGGCGGGGCCAGCCCGTCGGCCGGCCCGGCGGTCAGGGCGGGCGCCTTCACCGCCGGCGGACGGGGCGCGCTGCGCCGGCGGGCGCGGCGGCACCGGCGGGCGCGGCGGCGCCGGCGGCCGGGCGGGCGGATTCGCGGGAGGCGCGGGCGGCTTGAGCGGCGGAGGCCGCTTCGGCGGTGCTGGCGGCGGCTCCGGCGGCGCTACCAGCACCACCAACCCGGCGCTGACCCAGCTGCTGGCGGCAGGCGCGGCCGGCTACACCTGGACCGCCGCCATCGTCAGCTCCGACAGCGCGGCCGAGATCGAGCTCGGCACCGGCGGCTACCCGGTCATGGCGCTCGGCGGCTTCAGCGGCAGTGACCCGGTGCCCACCCTGGCCCGGTTCCAGCAACTGGTCGCCGCCCACCAGGTGCACTACTTCCTGGCGCTCAGCGCGGGCGGCAGCGGCCCGGTCGCTTCTGCCGCCGCCCCCGTTCGCAGCGACGCCGCGGCTTCCGGTACCCCGGCTTCCGGCACTCCAGCTTCCGGCACCCAGCTTCCGGCAGCCAGGCGGCCAGTGACGCCGGGTTCGCCGGCCGGGGGCGGCCGGCCGCGGGGCCGGCAGTGACTCGGCGCAGGTCGCGGCCTGGGTCGAGGCGACCTTCACCCCCGAGCAGGTCGGCCGGGTGACGGTCTACGACCTGACCGCGCCCCGCTCCGGGTGATCGTCGCCTGGGAGCCCGGGACGGCGGGCGTGCTGCGGCTGCCCTCGGGACGGCTGGTCCGCGGCCGCGGACTGCGGCGCCCGCTGCCCGCAGGGCCCCAGCCGACCTTCGCGCTGTACCTGCTGGGCCGCGATCCGGCGGCCGTCCCCTGGGAGGCGCGCTGGCTACGCTGGCCGGACTTCGGGCTGCCGTCTGACCCCGCTGGCGCCGCCGACGCGCTGCGGGAGGCGTGGGCGCGCGCCAGGACCGAGCGCGTCGAGATCGCCTGCGCAGGCGGATACGGGCGAACTGGCACCGCGCTGGCCTGCCTGGCCGTCCTGGACGGACTGACAGGCAGGCAGGCGGTCGCTTACGTCCGGGACCACTACGCCGCCCGCGCGGTGGAGACACCCTGGCAGCGCCGATTCGTTACCCGCTTCCGGTAGCGGGCCCGCCCTACCGTGCCGGGCGGGTAAGTCCGGGGTCAGGCCGAGGGAGAAGGCCGCGGTGGCGATGGTGCCGGTCCGGTTGCCGCGGTCGATGGTGAACTGGTCAGCGATCTGGCCGACCACCCACAGGCCGTGCCCGTGCTCGGACCGCCACGCGGCCGAGCCGCCGCCGCTGGCGTCGGCCCCGCTGGCGTCCGCGCCGGGGACAGTGCCACCGGAGGCGCTGTCACCGGAGGCGCTGTCGCCAGAGCCAGTGTCGCCAGAGCCAGTGTCGCCAGAGCCAGTGTCACCGGAGGCAGGCCGGCCCGCGTCGCTGACCTCACAGTGCAGGATGCCGTCGAGCACCCACAAGCGCAGGTGGCCCCGGCCGGCGCCGTGCCTGACCGCGTTGGCGGCCAGCTCGTGCGCGGCCGTCACCACGTCATAGAGCCGGCTCGTGCCCATCCCCACGTCGGCGCCATGGGCCGACACCGCCGAGCGCAGCGCGTACAGCGAGGTGGAGTCAAAGTCCTGCTCAAGGATCACCGCGCCGGGCGGCAGCCCGTGCGCGGACGGCGCCGGCTTGGCTGACTGCACGGCTGACTGGCCGCCGGACTGGCTGGCCGTCACGGGCTCCAGTCCGGGCGCGGTCGCCCGGGGGGCCAGGTCGTCACCCATCGGCGGTCACCAGCCTGATGCCAGGCACGTCCCCGATGCCGAGCCGGGCGAAGCCCGCCGCGATCTCCGGCCCGCAGCGCAGCAGCACCGTCCGGGTAGTGGCGATCGCCCGCGCGGCGTCGGCGATCAGCAGCGTGCACTGGGCGTCGATGAAGGCCAGGTCGGTCATGTTGACGGTGATGTCGTCTTCCAGCCGGACGATCTCCGCCAGGGCCAGCGCGAGGCTGTCGGCCGCCTGGTAGTCGATCTCGCCCGCGATCCGCACCCCGGCTGGGGCGTACTGGCGGCAGATCCGCAGCACCGGGTCGGCGTGGTAAGTCGCGGCGGCCACCGCGCGGGTGTGGAACCCGGCCACCGACGCCAGCGTGACCGGGTCGAAGCGGTCCCGGTCGTACTGGCAGAGCACCGAGGCGGTGGTCCCGTCGAGTACGGCCGCGATCTCCTCCTCGAACCGGGGGAGCTGCTCGATGCCGGTCACCGGGCGCAGCGCCCAGCTCATGTCGACCGCCACCCGCAACCCGGGAAAGCCCTCGTCCCGGGCCGAGTCAAGCTGCCCGCTCAGCCAGCGCACCGCGGTGTCCGCCCGGAACGCCTGCCCGTACAGCAGCCGGTCCTGGTAACCGGTGGCGATCATCTGGCCGGCGTCCATCGCCGGCTGCACGGCGACGCCGCGGCGGGCCAGTTCGCCGACCGCCTGCCCGGGGCCGGCGTCGCTCAGCCAGACCACCTTCAGCCCGGCCGCGAGCCCGTCCCTGACGAACGCGGCGGTCAGGTCGAAAAGCTCCTCCCGCTCGCCGAAGGTCAGGCACGCATGATCATCCACCGTCAGGTCGGTGATCTGCGCGCTCGTCTCTGCTGTCACTCAGCCACCTCCGAACGCCTGCAACCAGCCCGCCACACGGGCAACCGTATCGCCTCCGCGCCAATCGGTGGTTATCCCGCTGCCGCTACCCGCGCCAGGTCAGGGCATGCCGATGACACGCTGCCGGTATGCGGCGGCGAGCGGCGCCAGGTCGGGCTCGCCCAGCTCCGCGCGCATCGCCGCGAAGGCGGCCACCTTATCCGGGCCGAACCGCCGCACGCTGGCCGCGTACGCGCCGGCGGTGAGGAACGACGGCGGCGATGCCTTGGTATGGAACTTGTCCGCGTACATGACCACGGTTTCCTCGCTGGTCTCGGCCAGGTAGTCGGCCGGCGGCAGCGGCAGCTCCTGCCGCAGCACGTCGCTGGCGGTCAGCCCGACCCCGGTGTGATGGGAGGCGAACCGGCAGATCTCCTCGGGATAGCCCGCTTCGCGCAGCAGCGCGTGGCCGAGCACCCCGTGCCTGATGTACCCGGCCTGGTCGAGCCGGCCGTCCTGGTCGTACAGCGCGTACACGCCGACGTCGTGCAGCAGGCAGCCGGCCCGCACCAGGGCGGCGTCGGCCGGGAAGCCGGAGCCCGCCAGCAGTTGCCCGGCGATGTCGGCGACGATCTGGCAGTGCGTGTACACCAGGTCGAGCGCCTCCGGGCCGGGCGCGAGCCGCCGGTGCAGCGCCAGGATCTCCTGGCCGGTCGGAATCAGCATGGCGGTAGCCTAAGCCGCCCTGCTTCCACGACCGCCCTGCTCACCCCTGCGCCGCGCTCACCAGCCGCTGCACCCGGCGGGGGTCGGTGATGCCGTCGACCGCGATGATGCGGCCGCCGGCGACGGTGAACGCCATCAGCGCGGCCGGCCGGCCGCGCAGCGAGATCAGCAGCCCGGCGGCGCCGTTGATGACGACCGGGCGCAGCTCAGCCAGCGGGCTGGCGTTGCCGGCGGCGGCCCGCGCGACCGCCTCCGCGCCGCGCAGCACGGCCGGGGCGGCGGCGAACCCGTCGGTGCGCAGCACCACGTCGGGGTCGAGCAGCTCCGCCAGCGCGGCCAGGTCGCCTGCCCGCGCGGCGACGAAGAACGCGTCGACCACCGCCCGCTGCCCGGCCAGCCCGGCGTCGGGCGCGTGCGGCCCGGCTGCCCGCACCCGGTGCCTGGCCCGGCTGGCCAGCTGCCTGGCGGCCTCGGGGGTGCGGCCGAGCATCGGCGCGATCTCGCCGAACGGCACGTCGAACACGTCGTGCAGCACCAGGGCGACCCGTTCGGCCGGGCTCAGCGTGTCCAGCACCACCAGCAGCGCGAGGCCGACCGAGTCGGCCAGCAGCGCCTCCTGCTCCGGCGTCGGCCCCTCGGCCGGGCTGAGCACCGGGTCGGGTACACGCGGGCCGGCCAGGGTTTCCGGCCGGGCGGCGCGGGCGCGCAGCGCGTTCAGGCACACCCGGGTCACGATGGTGGTCAGCCAGCCGCCCAGGTTCTGCACGCGGTCGGCGCCGGCCGCGCTGAACCGGACCCAGGAATCCTGCACGGCGTCGTCCGCCTCCTCGAGCGAGCCGAGCATCCGGTAGGCCACCGCCCGCAGCCGCCCGCGGTGCTCCTCGAACCGCTCCGCCAGCCAGGCTCCGCTATCCCGGTCGGCGCTGTCCTGGTCGGCGCTGTCCCGGTCGGTGCCGTCTTGGTCGGTGTGGGCGCCGGTCACGTTCGCTCCCTCGTCGGTGTCAGTAAGGGTGACACGGACAGGCCGCCCGGCGTGACAGCCGGGCGGCCGCAATGAAGGGAAATCATCATGCGCGTGCTCTTGGTCGGGGCCGGCGGCGCCATCGGCAGCCGCCTCGTTCCCCGTCTGGCCGAGCGGGGTCACCAGGTGACCGGCACCTCACGGTCGGCCGCCCGGGCCGGGTACCTGCGCATCCTCGGGGCCGAGGCGGCCGTGCTCGACGTGCTCGACGCCGCCGCGGTCCGCGCTACGGTGGCCGCCGCGCGGCCGGATGCGATCATCTACCAGGCGACCGACCTCACCGGGCAGGGTTTCTCGCGCAACCTGGACCGCGGGTTCGCGGGCACCAACCGGTTGCGCACGGCCGGCACCGACATCCTGCTGGCCGCCGCCCGCGAGGCGGGAGTGCCCCGGTTCATCGGGCAGAGCTTCGCGCCGTTCCGGTACGCCCACGACGGCGGGCCGGCCAAGGACGAGGGCGACCCGCTGCTGGCCGACCCGCCGCCCGCGGCCCGGCAGAGCTTCGCCGCCATGGCGCACAACGAGCAGGCGGTCACCGCGGCGGGCGGGATCGCGCTGCGCTACGGCGGCTTCTACGGGATCGAGGACTCGATGGTGCGGGCGGTCCGCAAGCGCCAGTTCCCGCTGATCGGCGACGGCGGCGGCATCATGTCCTTCATCCACCTGGATGACGCGGCCGCCGCCACCGTGCTCGCGCTGGACGTCGCGGGCCCGGCCGTCTACAACGTCACCGACGACGAGCCCGCCCCGATGCGCGAGTGGCTGCCGGCCCTGGCCGATGCCCTCGGCGCCCGGCCGCCGCTGCGGCTGCCCGGCTGGGCGGGCCGCCTGCTGATGGGCGCCACCCTGAGCATGCTGACCGAGGCTCGCGGCGCGGCCAACGCCCGGGCGAAGAAGGAGCTGGCCTGGACGCCGCGCTACCCGAGCTGGCGGGAAGGGTTCCCGGCCGCTTTCGCGGGCCAGCGGTGAGCGGGGCCGGGCCGGGCCGGAGTAAGCCGCACCCGTTCGGGATGAAAGGACTTTGATTTCCTGTCGGCGGCATCGACTTCGTGGTCCGCAGCCTCGGCGCCGTCCGAGAACGCCGGATAGCTGGCCGCGGCGAACTTGCCGGTCCGCGGCCCGTGGTAGTTTCGCCTATCGACGAACGCACGGCTAAGCCCGGCTCCGCACGGCGGGTTGGTGCCGAGACATCAGCGACGCGACATCAGATCCTCGACACGGTCGAGCAGCTGATGATCGAAAAGGGGTACGCGGCGGTCACTTACCGTACGCTGGCCGCCCGCGCGGGCGTGGCTCCTGCCCTCGTGCAGTACTACTTCCCGACGCTCGACACGCTCTTGCTCGCCACCATTCGCCGTCAGGTCGAGGGGCATGTGGAGCGGCTTGTCGACGCCCTCGCGCGCCGTCCGGCCGAGCCGCTGCACGTGATCTGGGAATTCAGCACGGCTGGGTCGACCGCCGCGCTGCTGGTCGAGTTCACGGCGCTGGGCAGCCACCGTGAATCGATCCGGGCCGAGATCGCGAAGGTCTCCGAGCGGCTCCGGCAGGTTCAGATCGACGCCGTTCGCAACAGCCCCCGACGGGCGCCCGAGGGGGCTGACCGGCTCCCGGACGCGGCTCTGGCGTTCCTCGCCGACGGCGTTCCGAAGCTGCTCGGGCTGGAGGCCAAGCTCGACGTGACCGCCGAGCACGTTCAGCTCCGGGCGGCGTTCGAGCGCTGGATTGACGCCGTCGAGCCGCTCGACCCGGAGCACTGACCGTCTCCAGCTGACCCATTGCCACCTAAGCGGTACGACCGTATGCTGCTGCTATACGGTCGTACAGCATGAGGCACTGCGCACAGTTGCGGCCGCCGGCACCGGACAACGAGGACGGTACGTAGCCAGGAGGGCTGCCAATGAGGGCAACCGCAGCGAACGGGCGGGTAGCGGTCGTGACTGGCGCGAGCCGGGGCGCGGGGCGCGGCATCGCCATCGCGCTCGGGTCGCACGGGTACACGGTGTACGTCACCGGCCGCACGCACGCACCCGGTCAGGCGTCGCTCGACGGGACCATTCACCAGACCGCTGAGGCGGTCAACGCGGCCGGCGGGCACGGCATCGCGGTGCGCGTCGACCATCGTGACGACGAGGGCGTGCGCGCCCTGTTCGAGCGGGTGCGGGTCGAGTCGGCCCGGCTCGACGTGCTCGTCAACAACGCCGCCCAAGTGCGCGACGAGCTGCAGCAGGAGGTCCCGTTCTGGGAGAAGCCGCTGCGGGCAAGCACCGACCTGGTCGAGGTCGGAATCCGCAGCAGCCTGGTGTCCAGCTACTACGCCGCGCCATTGCTCATCGAGGGCGGCGGGCTGGTCGCCTTCACCTCGGCCCCGGGCGCGGTCCACTACCAGTACGGGGCCGCCTACGGTGCCCACAAGGCGAGCCTGGACAAGTTCGCGGCCGACATGGGGGTCGACTTCCAGCCGTTCAACGTGGCGGTGGTGTCGATCTGGATGGGCGCGGTGCTGACCCAGCGGGTGCGGCAGATCATAGACAGCGGGCCCGAGTACGCCTTCCTGGCCGACATCGGCGAGTCGCCCGAGTTCACCGGGCACGTCATCGCCGCGCTGGCGGACGACCCCGCGGTCATGGCGAAGAGCGGCCGGACCCTGATCGGGGCCGAAGAGGCGATCGCGTACGGCATCAGCGAACCCGACGGACGGCAGCCGCCGTCCTTCCGCGACCTCATGAAGGTCGAGCCAGCCAACTACCGAGGAAGGGTCACCCGATGACGACAACCGACAACGAAGTCCAGGAACTGATCAGGGAAGTCAGGTACCTGAGGGACCGCCAGGCGATCCTGGATGTGATCAACCGGCAGTCGCGCGGCCACGACCGGCACGATGCCCCGCTGCAGAACGACTGCTTCTGGGAGGACGGCTTCGACGAGCACGGCCAGTGGGTCAACCCCGGCTCGCGCTATGGCGAGTGGGCCAACCAGACGCACGAGGGCGGCTTCACCGCCCACATGCACAACATCACCACGCACACCTGCGAGATCGACGGCGACACCGCGCACGCCGAAAGCTACGTCCTCGGGCTGTTCCAGCCGCGGCACAACCCCGGCCGCGCGCACTTCATGGCCGGCCGCTACATCGACCGGATGGAGAGGCGCAACGGCGAGTGGCGGATCCTCGCCCGCCGGACGGTCATCGAGATCGTCCTCGAAGGCGACTCGAAGTGGGAAGGGTCAATCGCCGAAAGCTTCCCCAAGGGGACCTGGGACGAGAGCGACCTGTCCTACACCCGCCCGCTGAAGATCGACTCGGTTGCGCCGTTCTGGGACGGGACCACCCGATGACACCGGAAAGGAAGGACGACCGTTTCTCACTGGACGGCCGGGTCGCGATCGTCACCGGCGGCGGCACCGGGATCGGCCGGGCTACCGCGCTGGTACTCGCCCGGTACGGGGCGGACGTGGTCGTCGCGGGGCGGCGCCCCGGCCCGCTCAAGGAGACCGCCGCGGCGGTCGAGGCCCTCGGGCGCCGCGCGATCGCGACGCCGTCGGACGTTAGCCAGCCGCAGGAGTGCCAGCGCCTGGTCGACACGGCGGTCGACACCCTGGGGCAGGTTGACGTGCTGGTCAACAACGCGGGCGGCGGCCTCACCAAGCCGATTATGGACTGGGCCGACGACGAGTGGGACCAGGTCATGGACGTGAACCTGAAAAGCGCCTGGTTCACCTCGCGCTACGCCGCCCAGCACATGCTCAGCCAGGGGCGCGGCGCGATCGTGAACATCTCGTCGGCCGCCGGGCTAAACGGGATGGCCACCGCGGCGATATACGGGGCGGCCAAGGCCGGCCTGAACAACCTGACCGGGTCGATGGCAGCGGCCTGGACCGGGCAGGGCATCCGCGTCAACAGCATCGCCTGCGGGGCGATCCGCACCCCGGGACTCACGAAGGCGGCCGAGGACATCGGGCTAGACGTCGAGCTGTTCGGGCGGTCCAACGCCCTCGGGCGCCTCGCGGACCCCGAGGAGATCGCCTTCGGCGTGCTGTTCTTCGCCAGCGAGGCAGCCAGCTTCTGCTCCGGCCAGACCCTCTTCATCGGCGGCGGCCCCAAGTAACCCGTTACCCCTGTCCCACGGCGCGGAGAAACGTGATGACTGACTTCGACACGCTCGACTTCTTCACCGACCAGTCGGTGCTGGCCGACCCCCACCCGTACTTCGATTACCTGCGCGCTCAGGGCCCGGTGCAGCCGACCGCCCACTATGGCGTCACCGCGGTCACCGGCTACGACGAGGCCACCGAGGTCTACCGCGACGACGAGCACTTCTCGGCCTGCAACACGGTCTTCGGCCCGTTTACGCCGTTCCCGGTCCCGTTCGAGGGCGACGATGTCACGGAGCTCCTCGAGCGGTCGCACGCACAGCTTCCGGCCAACGACCTCTTCGCGACGATGGACCCGCCGCGGCACACCCGCGAGCGGGGCCTGCTGATGCGGCTGCTGACGCCGAAGCGGCTGAGCGAGAACGAGGAGTTCATGTGGCAACTCGCTGACGAGCACCTCGACGACGCGCTGGCCGACGGCCGGTGCGAGTTCATCGCCGACTACGCCCGGCCCTACACCCTGCTGGTCATCGCCGACCTGCTCGGGGTGCCGCGCGAGCACTACCAGATGTTCCGTGCGGGCTTCCGGCTGTCGGCCGCTACCAGCAGCAGTTCCAACGCCCCGGTCGAGCAGAACTCCCTCTCCTGGGTATACGGCTACTTCGCTGAGTACGTCGAGGAGCGCCGCCGCAACCCGCGCGCCGACGTGCTGACCCAGCTGGCGCAGGCGAAGTACCCGGACGGGTCGACGCCTGAGGTCATGGCGGTGGTGCACGTGGCCGCCTTCCTGTTCGCGACCGGGCAGGAGACGACCGTGCGGCTACTCAGCTCGGCCCTGTGGTACCTGGCCGAGTTTCCCTGGCTGCAGGACGAACTGCGGGCGAACCGGGCGCGCATTCCCAATTTCATCGAGGAGTGCCTGCGGATGGACTCGCCGATCAAGAGCGACTTCCGGATGACTAAGCGGACCACCACGCTCGGCGGCGTGACGCTGACCGCGGGCACGCCGGTGGCGATCTTCAACGGGGCCGCCAACCGGGACCCCGCCCGGTTCGAGTGTCCCCACGAGTTCCGTGCCGACCGGCCGAACGTCCGCGAGCACATCGCCTTCGGCCGGGGCATTCACTCATGCCCGGGCGCCTCGCTGGCGCGCGCGGAGGGGCGGGTCACCGTGGACCGGGTCCTGTCCCGCACCCGGGACATCCGCTTCGCTACCGAGCAGCACGGCCCGGCCGGCCAACGCCGGTTCGAGTACGAGCCGAACTGGCTGATCCGCGCGCTGCACGAGCTGAATCTGGAGTTTACGGCCGTCGACCGGTGACGGGAGCGCAGCCCTGACGCGACTTCGCACCCATTGCCACCCGCGCCGGACGACCGTAACCTTCCTGTACGGCCGTACAGCCGCGGCCCTGGGCGCCGAGGAGGGTCACCGATGACAACCGACACCGAGATCCAGGAACTGGTCAACGAGGTCAAGCGCCTCCGGGACGAGGTCACGTACCTGCGGGACCGGCAGGCGATCCTCGACGTGCTCAGCCGCCAGTCGCGCGGCCACGACCGGCACGACGCCCCGCTGCAGAACTCCTGCTTCTGGGAGGACGGCTTCGACGAGCACGGCCCGTGGGTCACGCCCGGCTCGCGCTACGGCGAGTGGGCCAACGAGACGCACTCGGGCAGCTACAGCGCCCACCTGCACAACCTGACCACCCATAGCTGCGAGATCGACGGCGACACCGCGCACGCCGAAAGCTACGTCCTCGGGCTGTTCCAGCCGCGGCACAAGCCCGGTCGCGCTCAGTTCATGACCGCCCGCTACGTCGACCGCCTGGAGAAGCGCGACGGCGAGTGGCGGATCCTGGCTCGCCGGACGGTGATCGAGATCGTCCTCGAGGGCGACTCGGAGTGGGCCGGCGGGCCGTACAGCGGGGCCTTCCCCAAGGGCACCTGGGACGAGAGCGACCTGTCCTACACCCGCCCGCTGAAGATCGACTCGGTGGCGCCGTTCTGGGACGGCACCACCCGATGACGGACGACCGGTTCTCGCTGGACGGCCAGGTCGCGATCGTCACCGGGGGCGGCACCGGGATCGGCCGGGCCACCGCGCTGGTGCTCGCGCGGTACGGGGCAGACGTGGTGGTCGCGGGCCGGCGACCCGATCCGCTCGAGGAGACCGCCGCGGCGGTCGAGGCGCTCGGCCGCAAGGCGATCGCGGCGCCCTTGGACGTGACCGAGCCGGAGCAGTGCAAGCGGCTGGTCGACGTCGCGGTCGACACCCTGGGACACGTCGACGTCCTGGTCAACAACGCGGGCGGCGGCATCATGAAGCCGATCATGGACTGGGCCGTCGAGGAGTGGGACCAGGTCATGGACGTCAACCTGAAGAGCGCCTGGTTCACCTCGCGCTACGCCGCGCAGCACATGCTCAGCCAGGGCCGGGGGTCGATCGTCAACATCTCCTCGGCCGCGGGCCTGCACCCGATGGCCGCGGCGGCGATCTACGGAGCCGCCAAGGCGGGCCTGAACAACCTGACCGGCTCGATGGCGCAGGCCTGGACCGGCCGGGGCATCCGCGTCAACTGCATCGCCTGCGGGGCGATCCGCACCCCGGGACTGGAGAACGTCGCCGAGACGGCCGGGTTCGACGTCGAGATGCTAGGGCAGTCCAACGCCCTCGGGCGCCTCGCGGACCCCGAGGAGATCGCCTTCGGGGTGCTGTTCTTCGCCAGCGAGGCAGCCAGCTTCTGCTCCGGCCAGACCCTTTACGTGGGCGGCGGCCCCAAGTAATCAGCTCGGTCCGTGACCCCTGCGCCAGGGCTCTCCCGCAGCCCGGAGGAACGCGATGACTGACTTCGACGCGCTCGACTTCTTCACCGACCAGTCCCTGCTGACCGACCCCGTCCCGTACTTCGAGCACCTGCGCGGCCAGTGCCCGGTGCAGCCGACCGGGCACCACGGCGTCGTCGCCGTCACCGGCTACGACGAGGCCGCCGAGGTCTACCGGGACAACGAGAACTTCTCCGCCATCAACACGGTCTTCGGCCCGTTCACCCCGTTTCCGGCCCCGTTCGAGGGCGACGACATCACCGGGATCCTCGAGGACTCGCGCGGCCAGCTGCTGTCCAGCGACATCCTGGCGACGATGGACCCGCCGCGGCACACCCGCGAGCGTGCCCTGCTGATGCGGCTGATGACGCCGAAGCGCCTGCGCGAGAACGAGGAGTTCATGTGGCGCCTGGCGGACGAGCGGCTTGACGAGGCGCTGCCAGGCGGCCGGTGCGAGTTCGTCGGCGACTACGCCCGGCCCTACACCTTGCTCGTCATCGCCGACCTGCTCGGCGTGCCGCGCGAGCAGCACCAGGTCTTCCGCGAGGGCTTTCAGCAGGCCGCCGCCGACAGCTCGCAGACACTGGTCGAGCAGAACGCCCTCGCCTGGCTGTACGGCTACTTCGCCGAGTACGTCGAGGACCGTCGCCGGACCCCGCGCGACGACGTGCTGACCCAGCTCGCGGAGGCGAAGTACCCGGACGGGTCCACGCCCGAGGTCCTGGCGGTGGTGCACGTGGCCGTCTTCCTCTTCGCGGCCGGGCAGGACACCACCGCGCGGCTGCTCAGCTCGGCGCTCAAGTACCTGGCCGAGTATCCCGGGCTGCAGGACGCGCTCCGGGCGGACCGGGCGCGCATCCCCAGCTTTATCGAGGAATGCCTGCGGATGGACTCGCCGATCAAGAGCGACTTCCGGATGACCAAGCGGACCACCACGCTCGGCGGCGTGACGCTGCCCGCCGGGACGCCCCTGGCGATCTTCAACGGTGCCACCAACCGGGACCCCGGCCGGTTCGCAGACCCCGGCGAGTTCCGCGTCGACCGGGCGAACGTCCGCGAGCACATCGCCTTCGGCCGGGGCATTCACTCCTGCCCGGGCGCACCGCTGGCGCGTTCGGAGGGACGGGTCACCGTGGACCGGATCCTCTCGCGGACCCGGGATATCCGCTTCTCCGCGGAGCACCACGGCCCGGCCGGCCGCCGGCGGTTCGAGTACGAGCCGAACTGGCTGATCAGCGGGCTGCGCGGGCTGCACCTCGAGTTCACCCCAGTCGACTCCTGACGACGCGCGCTCGGGGCTGGGTCCTTGCCGGGCCTGGTGCTGTGCCGGGCCCGGCCCGGGTGCGGCCGGGCGGAGGTTGGGTGCTGACTGGGTCGAGGCTGGGGCTGGCCGTCAGCGCCCTGCGCCGCGTACCGCCGTGAGCGTGGCGGGCCGCTCCGCCCGCCTCGTCTCACCCGCCCCGCGGGTAACGCGTTCCGCGGGCAGTAGGAGATCAAATGGAAACTAAGGCGTGTCATAGCACCTAGGAGTTTCCAATCCGATAAAAGTTTCCATGCCAGCGCTTGCCTGGGCGCAGCCGATTGGTCAGGGCGGCTTGTGGGCGGCCAGCCGCCGGTTAGTAGTCGGCCCAGTGCGGCGGCCGGTCCCGGTAGAGGCGGTCGTCGGCCGGCTCGGGGTAATCGCCCCACGCGGCGTCGGTGTCCTCGCGGCTCTGCTCGGGCAGCACCGGCTCGCCGGCCCGGGCCCCGCCGGCCGCGGGGCCCGCGGGCGCCGCGGGTGCCGGGTGGTCATCCGCGGGCCCCGGGTGGTCATCCGCGGGTGGCGACTGGTCATCCGCGGGTGCCGGCTGGTCCTGGGAGGTAACCGGGGGGCCGGGGTTGGCGGAGCGGTCGGGGTCGGAGTCGGCTGAGGCTCCTGAGGGTGAAGCGTCCGGTGGGTTCACGCTTCCTCCGTCCGCGGGCAAGGTGACAGGGAGACCTAGGGGCGGGGGCCAAGTCTACCGGCGCACGGCGCCCGCCCCGCGGCCGAGCACGGCGGCCGCGGCACCCGCGGCCGGGCACCGCGGCCGGGCACCGCGGCCGGGCACCGCGGCCGGGCACCGCGGCCGGGCACCGCGGCGGAGCGCCGGCGGCCCGCCGCACCCGCTGTCGCCTCGCTATATGCGCCCGGCCTCGGCCGTCGTCCGATCGGTACCGCGAAGTCTCGAACTGTTAACGATAACTTTTCGCGCACCGAACCCTAGCTTGACCCCACAAGTCGTCCTATCGTTCTCTTAATCACGTGAATAGTGTTCTGGGCCCAATGATGTGAACGTTAACATTCGCTACCGGAGTTCCCCCTTCAACGGCGACAGCTGGAGGTCCGCGATGAAGAAAATCGACCCCAAGGTCGACGAGGCGATACAGACACTGAACATGAAGGAGGGCCCGTCACGGCGCAAGCTGCTGGCCGGCACCGGCCTGGTGAGCGCCACCGCGGCGGCCTCGGCCCTCCTCGCGGCGTGCAGCTCGAACAGCACCGCGGCGGCCGGGACGAAGGACGCGATAGGGAGCTTCCCCAAGACCCCGGCGTGGAAGTTCTACTTCGTCAACCACGTCACCACGAACTCGTTCTTCACCCCGACCCAGTACGGCATGGCCGACGCGGCGTCCCTGCTCGGGCTGCCCACCCCGGTCTGGGGCGGCTCGGAGAACCAGGTCATCTCCCAGATGGTGTCCAACTTCGACACGGCCGTGGCCGCGGGCGCGGCGGGCATCGCGCTGGCCGCCATCAGCGGCACGGCCTTCACCGCCCCGGTCTCCAGCGCCATGGACAAGGGCATCCCGGTGGTGACCTACAACGCCGACGGCGAGATCGACAACGGCAAGGCGGTGATCGGCACCAACCGGCTCTGCTACGTCGGCCAGTCGAACTACACGGCCGGCCAGTCGATGGGGGCGCAGATCAAGACGGTCGTCCCCGGCGGCGGCGACATCGTCATCTTCACCCCGCAGGTCGGCACCGGCAACACCCAGCCCCGCTTCGACGGCGCCAAGTCGATGCTCGGCGGCAACTACAACGTGGCCGAGATCGCGACCGGCGCGACCGAGGCGGTCGCCCAGCCGGCCCAGAAGGCCTACCTCAACTCGCACAAGTCCTCGCTCAAGGGCGCGTTCTGCATCGACTCGACCGACACCACGGTCCTCGGCGGCCTGCTGAAGGAGCTGGGCATGAGCATCCCGGCCGGCGGCTGGGACACCACCAACCCGACGATCCCCTCCATCCAGAGCGGCGAGCTCCTGTTCACCATGTACCAGGACCCCTACCTGCAGGGCTTCCTGCCGGTGGTCTACCTGTACCTGTTCAACCTCTCCGGCGGCGTGCTCGCCCCGCCGAACACCGACACCGGCCTGTCGATCGTCACCAAGTCCAACGTCAGCACCTACGTGGCCAGCAGCCGGTACCAGGGCACCACCACGGCCGAGAAGTACATCACGCGGTCCGGCGCCATCAACGCCCCGCAGGCCAGCACCAGCACCTGATCTCCGACCGCACCAGCCGCGGCCGGGGCGATGCGACCCATCGTCCCGGCCGTCAGCCATGTCAGTCGAGCCGGCCGCGACGGCGCGGCCGGCCGAGAACGAAGGTGAATCTCGTGGGTGACACAACCCAGCAGCCGATCTCGGCCGACACCGGTTCTCCACCGCAGCAGGCCCCGGCCGGGAACCGTCAGCTCGGCGGGACCCTGCGGACGGTGGGGCTGGCCTTCCTGCGGCAGCGGGAATCGACCGTCTTCGTGGTCGCGGTCGCGCTGTTCATCTACTTCGCGGTTTCCAGTACGCAGTTCGTCACCAGCACCAACCTCTCCATCCTGTTCAGCCAGGACGCGGCGCCGTACATCATCATCGCGCTGGGCGAGGTCATGCTGCTCATCTGCGGTGAGATCGACCTATCGGTCGGCTTCACGTTCACGTTCGCGCCGTACCTGATGTACTTCCTGCACGTCTATGACGGCGTTCCGGCCATCCTGGCGATCATCATCGCCCTGCTGATGGGGCTGGCAGTCGGCTGGATCAACGCGTTCCTGACCGTGACCGTCCGGCTGCCCTCGTTCATCACCACCCTGGGCACCGGGTTCCTGCTGCTCGGCATCGTCGACACCACCTCGCACGGCGAGCCGGTGTCGATCCCGGCCGACATGGCCGGCGAGGTGACCTGGCTGGGCGGCAACTGGGCCCCGTTCATCTGGGCGGTCGGGCTAACCCTGATCATGACCATCGTGCTGACCCGCACCAAGTGGGGCCTGCACACGGTGTCGGTCGGCGGCAACCTGCTCGGCGCGCGCGAGGCGGGCATCAACGTCAACCGGATCAAGTACGGCAACTTCATGCTGACCGGCCTGTTCGGCGCGCTGGTGGGCCTGCAGAACGCCTACGTCACCCAGTCCATCGACCCGACCGCGGGCGGCTACACCCCGATGTTCTACGCGGTGACGGCGGCGGTCATCGGCGGCACCGCGATGCTCGGCGGCACCGGGACGATCGTCGGCGCTTTCCTCGGCGCGATCGTCCTCGGCATGCTCCTCGACGGCTTCACGATCCTCGGCGTCAGCGCCAACCCGCTGGACATCATCTTCGGCGCGGCGGTGCTCATCGCCATGATCGCCAACGTGCAGCTCGCCCGGCTGCGAGAAAGGGGAGCCCGATGACCGAGCCGGCCAGCCAGGCCCCGGAGACCAGCGGCGACGTCCTGCGGGTGGAGCACATCTCCAAGAACTACGGCGCGGTGACCGCGCTCACCGACGTCAACCTGCGGCTCGCCCCGGGCGAGGTGCTCGGCCTGATCGGCGACAACGGGGCGGGCAAGTCCACCCTGCTGAAGATCTTGTGCGGCTTCCAGCCACCGAGCTCGGGCCGGATCGTGCTCGAGGGCCAGGAGGTCCGGTTCAAGTCGGTGGACCACGCCCGGTCGCTCGGCATCGACGCCGTGTACCAGGACCTGGCCCTGGTCCCGCAGCTCACGGTGTTCCAGAACATGTACCTGAACCGGGAGAAGACCCGCGGGCCGCTGCTGAACAGCCGGGCCATGCGCCGCGAGGCCAAGGAGCACCTGGACGAGATCGGGGTGCGGATCCCGAGCATCAACGCGCCCGTCGCCCAGCTTTCCGGCGGCCAGCGGCAGGCGATCGCGGTCGCCCGCTCGGTGTTCTCCGACCCCAAGATCTTGCTGCTCGACGAGCCCCTGGCGGCGATGGGGGTCAAGGAAGGCTCGATCATCCTTGACCTCATCACCCGGCTCAAGACCCAGGGCAACGTGTCGATCATCATCATCGCGCACAACTACGGGCAGGTGATCGAGGTGTGCGACCGGGTGAACATGATCCAGGACGGGCGGATCACCTTCGACAAGCGCAGCGCCGACACCTCGGCCGACGAGCTGACCGAGATGGTGGTCGCGGAGTACCGCAAGGCCCTCATAGAGCGGCAGCGGCAGGCGGCGGCAGGCCACGCGTAGCCGCGCGGCCCGGCGGCGGCGACAGGCACCCGCACCCGTTCCGGTTAATCACGATTATCACGCCGAACGGGGGCGTGCCCTCCCTCGTCGCCGTCACCGCCGCTCGCGGCGGACCCGGCGCCGGGGGCAGGCGACTGCGCCCGGCCCGGCCCCGTCCGCTCGTCCCCGGCCGGGCGGGGCCCTGGCAGCCGCGGTAGCGGTGCCGGTGCCCGGTCGAGTGCCCGGCGGACCCGAGACAGCAGCGCGTGCTCGGTGAACGGCTTGCGCACGATGTCCAGCTCGGACGCGGGGATGCCGTGGAAGTCGAGCACCTGCTGCGCGTAGCCGGTGGTGAACAGGACCGGCAGGCCGGGACGGTCGGCCCGCACCCGCTCGACGACCTCGGTGCCAAGCATCCCCGGCATCACCATGTCGGTGACGAGCAGGTCAATCCGCCGGCCAGGGTCGGCCGTCAGCCGCAGCGCCCCCGCGCCGTCGGCGGCCTCGCAGACCCGGTAACCGGCCTTGGCCAGGATCCGCCCGGCCATCGCGCGCAGGCTCGGCTCGTCCTCGACCAGCAGGATCGTCTCGCCCTGGCCGCCGGCCGCGGCCGCGCGGCCCGGCTCCGGCTCCGGCTCCGGCTCGGCGGTTACCTGCCTGGCCTCGGGCAGCAGCACGTTGATGGTGGTGCCGAAGCCCACCTCGGAGTAGATGTCGATGATCCCGTCCTGGCCGGACACGATCCCGTACACGGTGGCCAGCCCGAGGCCGGTGCCGCGGCCGCGCGGCTTGGTGGAGAAGAACGGCTCGAAGACGCGGTCGATGGTCGCCTGGTCCATGCCGGTGCCGGTGTCGGACACCGCCAGCCAGCAGTACCGGCCCGGCTTGAGGTTCGGGCGCTGCTGCGCGTAGTACTCGTCCACCTCGGCGTTGGTGGTGGAGATGGTCAGCCGCCCGCCCCCGGGCATCGCGTCCCTGGCGTTGACCGCCAGGTTCACCAGCACCTGCTCGAGCTGCCCGCGGTCCGCCTCGACCCGCCACAGGTCGGGGTCGGTCACCACGACCAGCTCAATCTGCTCCCCGAGGCTGCGCCGCAGCAGGTGGCCGGACGCTTCCACGACCTCATTCAGGTCGAGCACCTCGCGGTGGGCGCGCTCGCTCTTGGCGAAGGTGAGCAGCTGCCCGGTCAGCCTGATGGCCTGGGCGGCGGCCACCCGCACCTGCTCGACGTCCTCGATCACCGGGTCAAGCCGCTCGTCGCCGAGCGCCAGCGCCCGAAGCTGCTCGGCGGTGAACTCAGCGTAGCCGGAGATCACGTTCAGCAGGTTGTTGAAGTCATGCGCCACCCCGCCGACGAGCTGGCCGAGGCTCTCCAGCCGCTGGGACTGCTGCTGGCGGCGGACAAGCCGCTCCTCATCGGCGAGGGACCGCAGCCGTTCCCGCTCGGCCTCCAGCGCCAACCGCTCGGTGACGTCCCTGACCGCGACGATAAGCACTGTCCCGTTGTCGGTCGGCAGCAGGCTCATCCGGACCTCGGACGGGAAGGTGGTCCCGTCCCGGCGCAACCCGGCCGCGGTGGCCCCGTTCCACTGCGCCCGCGACCGGCGGTCGGCGAAGTAGTCGGCCGTGTCGGCCATCAGGTCGGCCCGCCATTCCTCCGGCACCAGCATCTCCGCCTGGCGCCCGACCAGCTCCTGAACGGTGAACCCGAACAGGCGCACCGCCTGGGCGTTGGCCATGACGATGGAGCTGTCCCTGGCGATGCCGAGCATCGCGTCCGGTGCCAGGTCGAACAGGCCGCGCAGGTTGGACTCGGCCCGCTCGCGCTCGGCCAGGGCCGCCACCAGCCTGATCCGCATCTGCTCGACGCCACCGCTCACGTCCGCCAGCTCGGGCGGCCCCACCGTCGGGATACTGCGGTGGTAGCGGCCGTCGGCCACCGCCGCCACCGCCTTCCGCAGCCGTTCGAACGGGATCAGGATGCCGCGCCGCACCCCGACGATGACCGCCACCACCATGGCCGCGACCGCCACGATCATCACGATGAGGGTGCCGAGCAGCGTGTCGTGCGCCGCGTTGAGGCTCCTGCTGGCTGCCTGCTGCTCGGTGATGACGTAGGCCGACACCGCCAGCCCGGTCGTCCGGACGGCGACTGACCGCGGGGTGACCTGGGCCGTGTTGGCGGCCAGGGCCCGGGCGGCCGCGAAGTCGCCCCGGGCCAGCGCGGCCAGTTGCGGGTCGGCCACGCCGGCCGTCCAGGCCTGGTAGGCCCGCACCGCCGCGTCCGCCCGCGCCGCCAGTGGCGGGTCCTGCCCGGCCAGCTCGGCTAGCTGGGCCTGGGCGTCACGCAACTGCGTGCCGGTGGCCGCGTAGGCGGTGCGGAACGCGGGCAGGGACCGGGCGTTGCCCAGCGCCACCACGTTGCGCAGCAGCGCCTGTTGCACCGTGAACTGGCTGAGCTGCTCTTCGGCCGCGACCGCGGCCGGGATCAGGCGGCCGGAAAGCTGCTGGCCGTAGCGGCCGCTGTCCGCGGTGGCGGCGACCGCGAGCGCGAACATGACCGCGGTCACCGCCAGCGCGACCACCGAGCCGATCGTCGACCAGCGGCTTATTCCCATGCGCGGCCGCGTGGGCGCCCGCTCCTGGTCGCCGCTGGCGCCCCGGTCCGTGCCTGGCCTGCCTGTCGGTTTCATCGTGACCTCCCCTGTCACGCCCGTGACTGCCGCCCACCACCAGCCGCGGGTAACGCGAAGTACAGCTGCCGCAGCACGAGCAGGACCGCGAGGGCGGCCAGCACCGCGGCCGCCTTCACCGCCAGCCCGCGCTCGTAGCGGACGGCCGCGCGGATCTCGGCCGCGAACGCGGTCGGCTGCCAGGCCGGGGCAGGCTCGACAGTGCGTTCGGTAGACGGGCCTTGAGCAGAGGAGCCTTCAACGGCGGGGCCTTCAACCGCGGGGCGGCCGGGGGCAACCGGGCCGTCGGGGTGCTCGGGACCGCCGGGCTCGGCCGGCCAACCGGGTTCGGCCGTCATCCCGGAAGCGCCACCTTTCCCGTCTTCTCTGTCTTGTCCCAGGTCATGTCCGCCCCCCGCAGCTCCTTGACGTACGACGCGAACGTGCAGGCACACAGCAGCGACCCGTACCCCGCCAGGTACAGCAGCAGCAGGCTGACCAGGCGGCCGCCCCGGTGCGGCTCGACCACCTTCACCAGGTAGCCCACGACCAGCGAGGCGGCCAGCCAGCTGTAGGCGAAGACCGTGATCGCGGCAGCCTGGCCGCCCGACACGTGCAGCGCGACGGCGGCGGCCCGCGCCGCCCGCGGGAAGCAGCTCTCGGCGATGATGACCAGGTTGACCAGGCCGGGGAACACGATCGCCTGCGGCCACGCGCGCCGCGCGGTCTGGGGGTCGATGAGCAGCGCCAGCCCGGTGATGAAGAGGTACGTCACCGCGTTGGTCACCCACAGCACGCGGAAGGCGGGCCAGGCGCTCGGCGAGCCGGTGAAGTACAGGGTGAGCAGCGCCGCCGATGAGGTGATCATGAAAATCGGCTGGAGGAACAGGCAGAACCAGAGAACGCCGAAGGTGAAGCCGCCGAGGTGGTGCGTCCGGCCCCGCCGGCGCAACGGCTGGCGGAACCAGAGCCGGCGGTAGCGGATGGTGACCTGGACGTTGCCGCGGGCCCAGCGCAGCCGCTGCTTCCACAGGGCGGCGACCGATTCCGGTTCCTCGGCCCAGCAGGTGGCGTGCGGCTCGAACACCACCCGCCGGCCGCGGAGCTGGGTCTCGAAGGTGGTGAAGGTGTCCTCGGCCAGGGACGTGGTGTCGATCTGGCCGCCCAGGGCCAGCAGGTTGGCCCGCGAGTGCAGCTGCGCGCCCCCGGCCAGGCAGGCGAGCGCGCCGAGCACGTTCTGCCCGCGCCTGGCAGCGGCCTGGGCGGTGACGTACTCGTAGCCGATGAAGCGGGTGAGGTAGTTACCGGGGCGGCTGCCCTCCTTGATGTAGGAGGTGACGGCGCCTACCGCCGGATCGGCCAGGTGCCTGGTCATCGTGCGCAGCGTGGCCGGCTCGAAGATCACGTCGGCGTCCGTGATCAGCAGCGCCTCCATCCAGTCGTCGCTCAGGATGATGGCCAGGCCGTGGTTGAGCGTGTGCGCCTTGCCCTGGCCGCCCCGTTCCCGGCGCAGGTGCACCACCTGGCCCGGATACTGCGCTTCCTTGGCCTTGACCACCGCCGGGGTGCTGTCGGTGCTGGCGTCGTCCACCACGTAGACCCGCAGCGAGTCCGGCGGGTACTCGGCCGCCAGCAGCCGGTCGATCGACGCGGCCAGCACGGCCCCCTCGTTCCAGGCGGGGACGAGCACCGCGGTCCGCGGGAAGGTCGGCCGGCACGCGGAGTAGTGGTTGCGCCAGCGGTGGCCCGCCGCCAGCAGGAACTGCCAGGCTCCGGCCAGCTCGGGAATCGCGCCCGCGAGCACGATGACGATCAGGATCCACTCGCCGGTGAGCGCGAGCAGGTGAGCGCTCACGCGGGCGCGCCGCCGCCGGCGTCCGCCAGGGTCAGCCCGACCGAGCGGTAGACGCCGACGTCACGGCAGTGGTGGCTGTCGCTGCCCGCGACCACCGGCACCCCCGCCCGGAGCAGGGCCGCGACCGTGCGGGCAGACGGGCACGCCCACTTCTCGTTCACCTCGACCATCGCCCCGGCGGCGGCCAGCTCGGCCGCCAGCCAGCCGAGCAGCGGCGCGGGCACCATCGGCTCGGCCAGGCCGATCTTCGGCAGCAGGCTGAACAGGTGGGCGATCAGCCCGCGCGGGCCAGCCGCCTGATCGGCTGTCCGGGCCGCGCCGGCCGTGGCCGCGCACAGCTGCTCGATCGCCTGGGCGCCGGTCAGCGTGCCGCTGGCGATGGCGGACCGCACCTGGTCGGGGTGAGCGGGCCCGTCGTCGGCCGGGAACTGGTGGTCGGCGATCAGCACCAGGTCGATGCCGTCGAGCCCGGGCGGCAGGTCCAGCCGGCCCGCGGTGTCGAGGATCTTCGCCTCCACCCCGGCGAGGACCCGCGGCCCGTCGCTCCCCCGGTACTTGCCCACCGCGACCGCCAGCTCCGGCACCCAGCTGGTGTCGCGCCGCACGTGGTCGGCGATGCAGAGGGTGCGCAGGCCGCGTTGCCGGGCCGCGGCCACGTTCTCGGCCACCGTCGACCGCGCGTCGTCGGAGAACGCCGAGTGGACATGGAAGTCCTCGTCGAGCGCGACCGCGGTCATGGTCCCGTGCCGGTCAGGCCCGAACCGGTCAGGCCCGAACCGGTCAGCACCGGGCCAAGCTGGTCGATCTCGGCCGGGCTGAGCACCCGCTGGTCGAGGAAGCGGACCACCGCCAGCTCGCGGAAGCCGAGCGCGGCCGGGACCGGCCGGCCAAGCAGCGAGTCAAGCGCCAGCCGGGGCATGTCCACCCCGGCCGCGATGGTGAGCCCGAGTGTGCCGGGCATCCGCGGGTTCACCTCGAGCAGGGCCGGGCGGCCGGCCGCGTCCCGCTTGGCCTGCACGTTGGCCACGAAGGTGACGCCGGTGGCCTCGGCCACGGCGCGGCCGAACGCCTCGAGCTCGGCGTCGTGCACGGTCCGGCCGCCGACCGACACGCCGGAGTCGACCCGGGCGCGCAGCCGCGGCACCGACGCGATCACCCGGCCGCCGGCGTCGGCCAGCACGTCGATCGAGTACTCCTCACCGGGTAGCAGGTCCTGCACCAGCAGGCCGGGCTCGCCCGCCAGGGCGGCCAGCTCGGCCGCCGAGCTGACGACGCGGAAGCCCCGGGAGCCGCTGCCGGAGCGCGGCTTGACCACCACCGGGTACTCCCAGCTGGCCGGGTCGGTCCCCCCGGCGCCGTTAGCGAGGGCGAGCGGCTCGGTCCGCGGCACCCGCACCACCCCGGCGCAGCGGCGGGCCAGCGCCACCTTGTCGAGGATGACGTCGAGGGCGGCGGCCGGCGCGAGCAGCAGGTCGATGCCGTGCGCGGCGAACTGGTCGCGGGCGGCGGCCAGCGGCCGCAGCTCGGCGTCGACCGTCGGCAGCAGCACGTCCACCCCGAGCGCCTGGCAGCGGTCGAGCACCGCGTCGGTGAAGCCGTCGGCTGCCCCGGCCGGGATCAGCGTCCTGGCCGGCGGCGGCACCAGGTAGAGGCCGGCCGCCCACGGGTCCATGTCGGCCGCCAGCAGCTCGACCGACTCGTCCGTCCGCAGCGACTCCATGGCGGCGATGGCGGCGGGCCCGCCCGCTCCGGTGACCAGCACCCGGGTGGTCATCAGGCGATCCCCGCCCGCGAGCCGGCGTCGGACTGCCCCGTATCGGCCGGCCCGGTGCTGGACTGCCCCGTATCGGACTGCCCCGTGTCGGACTGCCCCGTATCGGTGAGCCGCGCGCCGGCGATCGAGCCGCCCGACCGGGGCTGCGGCACGCTGCCCCGGTCGCGGGCGGTCTCGAACGGCTCGGCGAAGGTGCCGGTGGCGTAGCGTGCCCAGTAGCGGGCGGTAGCGGTGATCAGCTCGGGCTCCATGTAGTCGCGGATGCTCGCCTGCGAGCCGAACGCGTCGATCACCTTGAGCTTGCGCCCCAGGTAGTCGTCGACCGCGACGAAGTGGGTGGGACGGTAGTCGATGGTGGCCGACGGGGACTGGAAGCAGTAGACCCGGTTCACCCGGCGGCAGGCGACCATCACCGCGCGGTGCACGCTGCGGTGATCCTGGTGCAGGTCGTGCAGGGAGTGGGTGTAGACGATGGTCGGGCTCAACTCGGCCACCACCTCCTCGATGACGGCGATGGTGGGATTGCCCTCGGGAATGTGGGTGTCCTCCAGGTCCCGCAGGTAGAGCTGGGCGCCGAGGATGTCGGCCGACTCCTGCGCCTCGCGGGCCCGCTGTGCCATGGCACCGCCGATGGCGCCCCGGGACAGGGTGAGGATCGCCAGCGCGTGCCCGGCCGCGCCGTGCGCGGCCAGGGTCCCGCCCGCGCCGATCTCCACGTCGTCCGGGTGCGCGCCGATGGCCAGCACCGTCTCGGCCTGGGCACTGCGCGCGGCCCGGCCCGCCGCGATCAGCTCGGCCGCCTTGGCCAGCAGGTCGTCCCGGCTGACCGGCTTGCTCAGGAACTCGGCGGCCGCGCCGCGCAGCGCGCCGACCGCGTAATCCACCGTCGGGTGGCCGGTGAGCACCGCCACCGGCAGGCCGGGGACCTGCTCGCGCACCCGCTCGAGCAGCTCAAGTCCGCTCATACCGGGCAGCTCGATGTCGGTCAGCAGCAGGTCCCAGTGCTGCCCGTGCAGGCGGCCGAGCGCGCCCTCGGAGTCAAGCTCGTGGGTCACCTCGAAGCCGCCGGAGTTGAGCACCCGGCACAGGTACCCGCCGAGCGCGGGGTCGTCGTCGACCAGCAGGATGCGCCCCCGCTGCTCGCTGCCTGCGCCGCTGGCCGCGCCGCTTACCTCCATGTACTGCCCCCCGATGAGTACCATCCGTGACCGCTAGTATGCCCATTAGTCGCTTTCAGTAACGACTGGCCGGGCGGGCGGCCGCGGGTTACGCTGCCAACCGGAGGCGGCAGACTCAATGACCGAACGGCAGATCCCCAAACCCGGCGAGATCTTCGAGCTTCTGCGGTTCAGGCGGCCGGAGCTTGACGCGCGCAAGCGCCGCCTGGCGGCCGCGCTGACCATCGATGACCTGCGCGCCATCGCCCGCCGCCGCACGCCGCGGGCCGCGTTCGACTACACCGACGGCGCGGCCGAGGGCGAGGTCTCGCTGCGGCGGGCCCGGCAGGCGTTCGAGGACATCGAGTTCCACCCGTCGATCCTGCGGGACGTGTCGGCCGTCGACACCGCGACCACCGTCTTCGGCGGGCCGTCGGCGCTGCCGTTCGGCATCGCGCCGACCGGGTTCACCCGGCTGATGCACACCGCGGGCGAGCGGGCGGGCGCGGCCGCGGCCGGAGCCGCGGGCATCCCCTTCTCGCTGTCCACCCTGGGCACCACCTCGATCGAGGACGTGCGGGCGGCCAACCCGGCCGGGCGCAACTGGTTCCAGCTCTACGTGATGCGCGACCGCGAGATCTCCTACGAGCTGACCAGGCGGGCGGCCGCGGCCGGGTTCGACACGCTGTTCTTCACCGTCGACGCCCCGGTCGGCGGTGCGCGGCTGCGGGACACGCGCAACGGCTTCTCCATCCCGCCGCAGCTCACCGCGCGCACGGTGGCGAACGCGATCCCCCGGCCCTGGTGGTGGTGGGACTTCCTGACTACCCCCAAGCTGGAGTTCGCCTCGCTCACCGCGACCGGCGGCACGGTCGGCGAGCTGCTCGACGCGGCCATGGACCCCACCATCAGCTTCGCCGACCTGGACGTCATCCGCGGGCTGTGGCCGGGCAAGCTGGTGGTCAAGGGCGTGCAGAACGTCGCCGACTGCCGCACGCTGGCCGACCTGGGGGTGGACGGGATCGTGCTGTCCAACCACGGCGGCCGCCAGCTCGACCGCGCGCCGGTCCCCTTCTACCTGCTGCCGGAGGTGGTCAAGGCGGTCGGCGGCCGGACCGAGATCGCGATCGACACCGGCATCATGAACGGGGCCGACATCGTCGCCGCGGTCGCCCTCGGCGCCCAGTTCACCCTGGTCGGCCGGGCGTACCTGTACGGCCTGATGGCGGGCGGCCGGGCCGGGGCGGACCGCGCCATCGAGATCCTGCGCGACCAGGTCACCCGGACCATGAAGCTGCTCCAGGTCACCACCGTGGCCGAGCTGAACCCGGGGCACGTCACCCAGCTGCGCCGCCTCGGCCCGGTGAGCTAGCGGGGGCCAGCCCGGGTCGGCCGCGACCCGGGCAGCCCGGGCGGGCCGGGGTTTGGGGCCACTCCCCGCTCGTGCGCGGTGGGCGGGTATGGAAGGCTAGGGACTGTCGATGCCGAAGGGACGTGCCTGTGCCAGCCCAGTGGAGTGATGAGCCAGCGCCGCAGCCGGTGGTCAGCCCGCTGACCCAGGCGGCCGTCTTCCTGGTGCTCACCATCAGTCCCGGCGGCGAGGACGTGGTCCGTGAGCTGCTGCCGGACGTGTCAGGCATCGGGCGGTCGGTCGGGTTCCGCATCCCGGAGGGCCAGCTCCAGGTGGTGACGGGAATCGGCTCCGACGCCTGGAGCCGGCTGTTCGACGGGCCCCGGCCGCGGGAGCTGCACCCTTTCCAGGCTCTGGAGGGCGACCGGCACACCGCCCCGTCAACCCCGGGTGACCTGCTGTTCCATATCCGGGCGAACCGGATGGACCTGTGCTTCGAGTACGCCACCCAGATCATGCGGCGGCTCTCCGGCTCGGTCGAGGTAGCCGACGAGGTGCAGGGATTCCGCTACTTCGACGAGCGGGACCTGATCGGCTTCGTCGACGGCACCGAGTCGCCTGGCGGCACGGCCGGGCTCAGCGCGGCGATCGTCACCGCGGCCGACGACCCGGACTTCGCCGGCGGCAGCTACGTGATCGTGCAGAAGTACCTGCACGACATCCCGGCCTGGAACACCCTGTCGGTCGAGGACCAGGAGCGCGCGGTCGGCCGCACCAAGCTGGACGACATCGAGCTGCCGGATGACGTCAAGCCGGCCAACTCGCACGTGGCGCTGAACACCATCACCGGCCCCGACGGCGAGGAACGGCAGATCGTGCGGGCCAACATGCCGTTCGGAAACCCGGGTAAGGGCGAGTACGGCACGTACTACATCGGGTACGCCGCCACGCCCGCGGTGACCGAGGAGATGCTGGCCAACATGTTCATCGGGAAGCCGCCGGGCAACACCGACCGGATCCTGGACTTCTCGACCGCGGTCACCGGCTGCCTGTTCTTCGCCCCGTGCGCGGACTTCCTCGACGACCCGCCGGGGCCGCCCGCGGGCGGCGCGGCTGCCAGCTCCGCTAGTGCCGCCGGCGCCGCTGGCGGCAGTAGCGGAGCGGCGCCACCGGGCGACGGGTCGCTCGGCATCGGGTCGCTGCGCGGCTAGCCGGCCCGCTCCGACCACGGCTTTTACCAGCTAAGGACAGTAAGAAGGGGACCGATGAACAACCTGTACCGCGACCTCGCCCCGGTCTCGGCCGCCGCCTGGGCCGGCATCGAAGAAGAGGCCCGCCGCACCTTCGCGCTGCACGCGGCCGCGCGCAAGGCGGTCGACGTGACCGGGCCGGACGGCGGGAAGCTGGCCGGGGTCGGCACCGGGCACGTGACCCCGATCGAGCCGCCCGGCGACGGGGTAACCGCGTGGCTGCGCGACTGGCGGCCGGTGGTCGAGCTGCGGGTGCCGTTCACCCTCGACCGGGCCGAGATCGACTCGGTGGAGCGCGGCGCGCTCGACGCCGACTGGCAGCCGGTCAAGGACGCGGCCAAGCAGATCGCGTTCGCCGAGGACCGCGCCGTCCTCGACGGCTACCTGCCCGCGCACATCCCCGGGGTGCGGCCCACTTCCGCCAACGCCAGCCTGGCGCTGCCGGCCGAGCCGCAGGCCTATCCCGACGTGATCGCCAAGGCGCTCAGCGAGCTGCGGCTGGCCGGCGTGGCGGGCCCCTACTCGCTGCTGCTGTCGGCCGACGCCTACACCGCCGTCAGCGAGGCGGTCGAGCACGGGTACCCGATCCGCGAGCACATCAGCCGGCTCATCGACGGCGAGATCGTCTGGGCGCCGGCCATCGACGGGGCGGTGCTGCTGTCCACCCGCGGCGGCGACTACGAGCTGCGCCTGGGCCAGGACCTGTCGATCGGCTACCTCGCGCACGACGCCACCTCGGTCGAGCTGTACTTCACCGAGTCGTTCACCTTCGCCACCTACACCACCGAGGCGAGCGTCCCGCTGACCGCGTAGCGGTCAGCGGGCGGGGCGGGCTACGCCTCCCCCGCGATCTCGGCTTCCCTGATGAGGGCGGCGAAGCCCGGCTTGATCACCCGGTCGATGAGCGCGATGCGCTCGTCGAACGGGGCGAAGGCGCTCTTCATCGCGTTGATGGTGAGCCACTCCAGGTCGGGCCAGCCGTAGCCGAACGCGCGCACTAGCTGGTTGAACTCGCTGGTCATGCTGACCTGCGACATCAGCCGGTTGTCGGTGTTGACGGTGACCCGGAACCGGAGCTGGCGCAGCAGCCGGATCGGGTGCTGCTCGATCGAGTCGGCCGCGCCGGTCTGCACGTTGGAGGTGGGGCATATCTCCAGCGGGATGCGGGTGTCCCGGATATAGGAGGCGAGGCGGCCGAGGGTGACGGTGCCGTCCTCCTTGACCGCGATGTCGTCGATCAGCCGGACCCCGTGGCCGAGCCGCTCCGCGCCGCAGTACTGCACCGCCTCCCAGATGGACGGCAGCCCGAAGCCCTCGCCCGCGTGGATGGTGGCGTGGAAGTTCTCCCGGTGCACGTACTGGAACGCGTCCAGGTGGCGGCTGGGCGGCCAGCCCGCCTCGGCCCCGGCGATGTCGAACCCGACCACCCCGTTGTCCCGGTGCCGCACCGCCAGCTCGGCGATCTCGGCCGACCGGGCGGCGGTGCGCATCGCGGTGAGCAGCGCGCGCACCTCGATCCGGCCGTCGGCGCTGCCGTCGCGGAAGCCGGCCGTGACCGCGTGCACCACCTCGTCCAGCGTCAGGCCGCGCTCGGTGTGCAGCTCGGGCGCGAACCTGACCTCGGCGTAGACCACGCCGTCGGCGGCCAGGTCCTCGGCCGCCTCCCGGGCCACCCGGCGCAGCGCGTCCCGCGTCTGCATGACGCCGACGGTGTGCCGGAACGCGTCCAGGTACAGGTTCAGGTGGCCCCGGTGGGCGCCGGCCGTGAGCGCGGCCGCCAGCTCGGCCGGGTCGCGCGACGGCAGGTCGTCGTAGCCGGTCTCGTCGGCCAGGTCGATCACCGTCTGCGGGCGCAGCCCGCCGTCCAGGTGATCGTGCAGCAGGACCTTGGGCATGGCGCGGATCTGCGCGACGGTGGGGCTCATCCGGTTCCTTTGTCGTTGCCTTGTCAGCTCGTGGGCCGACCCTACCGGGTCGCTGGTAGCGTGCGGGAGTGATCATTCGCGACGCGCTGCCCGGTGAGCAGCCGCTGGTCGGCGAACTGCGGGTGGCCGCGTACCAGGCGATCGGGCTGCTGCCGGAGACCAGCGAGTACGCGGCGACGCTAACGACCTTCGGATTCGGGATGAACGGGTGCGTGGTACTCGTCGCCGCCGACGAGGCGGGCGGCCTGCTCGGCACCATCACCGTCGAGCCGTACGGCCCGGACAGCGAGCTGGCGCAGAACCCGGCCGAGGCGGACATCCGGGCGTTCGCGGTCGACGCCCGGGCGCAGGGGCAGGGGGTCGGCCGGCAGTTGCTGCGGGCTGTCATCGACTACGCGGCCGGGCACGGGATCGGCACCCTGCGGCTGTGCACCCAGCCCGCCATGGCGGCCGCGCAGCACCTGTACGCGACGGCCGGCTTCAGCCGGACCCCCGACCGTGACTTCTCCCCGGCCCCTGGGCTGACCTTGCGCGCGTACGAGCTGGTGCTGACCCCGGCCGCGGGATGACCGCGCCAGGAACCGCGGCGCTGATGGCCCGGCGCAAGGCGAAGCGGAAGACGCGGACGGCCGGGTCGCCCGCGGCGCCGGCCCGGACCCCGGTGGTGAGCTTGCGCTGCGGGCGGCCGGCGAGCGCGCGGACGCGGGCGGCGGGCGGCGGCACCGCCGCCAGCAGCAGGCCGGGCACCACCGCGGCGGCGTGGCCAGTCTCGGCCAGGTGGAGCTGCAGCAGCAGGTCAGAGCCGACGTAGCGGACATCGGGTTCGAACCCGGCTTCCCGGCAGACGGCGCGCGCCCACTGACCGGGGGCGGTGTCGGCCGGGTCGAGGATCCACGGCACGTCAGCCAGGTCCGCCAGCAGGGCGGGCCCGTCGGGCGCGGCCTGCGCGTACCGGCCGTGCTCCGGCAGCACCAGGAACAGCTCGTCCAGCGCCAGCGGCTGGCTGCGGGCGCCGGCCACCGGTGAGCGCGCGGTGCCGGGGTACTCCTCGCCAAGTACCACGTCGAACTCGTGCGCGAGGAGGCCGGCGAAGGCGGGGCCAGCCTCCTGATGGGTGATCTCGACCCGCAGCCCCGGGTGATGCTCGGCCAGCCAGGTGAGCACCGCCGGGATCAGGGCCAGCAGCACCGACTGGAACGAGGCGACCCGCAGGGTGCCGCGCACCTCGGTCAGCGAGCTGCGCAGGTCCGCTTCGGCCTCCTCCAGCCGTTCCAGGACCGCCTCGCCGTGCGCGACCAGGATCCGCGCCTGGGCGGTGAGCCGCACGCCGCGCCCGGCCGGCTCGAGCAACGCCACCCCGGCCTCCGCCTCAAGCTGGCTGAGCTGCTGCGACACCGCCGACGGGCTGTAGGACAGCGCCTGGGCGACCGCCGCCAGGGTGCCGCGCCGGTCAAGCTCGACCAGCAGCCGCAGCCGGTGCACGTCAAGCACGGTCACCGCCTCCTCATTGGTCAGATTTACTTACCATTATTGCTCAAAAACATTCGCTGGACGAAAGAGTCAGGGCGGGGCACCGTAGAAGCATGCGAGCGAACAGGCTGACCCGATGACCACCGGACCGATGACAGTTAGCCGGGAGGCCAGTGTCCCGGCCGTAGCGGGCCCCTCCCTCGCCGCCGGCCGCAGCCCTGCTGGCGCGCGCCGCCCGTGGACGGCGGTGCTGCTGGTGCTCGGGTCGTGCTCGTCCCTGCAGGGCGGCGCGGCCCTGGCGGTCCGGCTGTTCCCGGTGGCAGGCGCGCCCGGCGCCACCTTGCTGCGGGTCGGCCTGGCGGCGGTGCTGCTGCTGGCGGCGGCCCGGCCGTCGGTCCGCGCCTGGCAGCAGGTCGCAGTGGCGGGCGGTCGTGCTTTACGGCGTCAGCATCGCCGGGACCAACGCGTTCTTCTACGCCGCCCTCGCCCGGCTGCCGCTCGGGACCGCGGTGACCATCCAGTTCCTCGGTCCGCTGACCCTGTCGGCGGTGCTCTCCCGGCGCCCGCGCGACATCGGCTGGGTGCTGCTGGCGGTCACCGGCGTGCTCATGATCGGCCTGGCCGACAGCCACGGCGGAGGTCACCCGCTGGACCCCGTCGGGGTAGCGTTCACGCTGGTCTCGGCCGCGTTCTGGGCGCTCTACATCCTGGCCGGGCGGCCGGGCAAGCGCGGCCGTCCCCGGTAGCGGCGGGCTGGCGGTGGCGATGACGGTAGCGGCCGTCGCGCTGGTCCCGGCGGGCGCGCTCGGCGCCTGGCACGCGGCCGGCCGGCCGCACCTGCTGCTGCTGGCGGCGGGCACCGCCGTGCTCGGCTCGGTGGTGCCCTACACGCTGGAGCTGGCGGCCCTGCGGCGGGCGCCGCGGCGCGTCTTCGGCATCCTGCTCAGCCTGGAGCCGGCCGTGGCCACCCTGGCGGGCTGGCTGCTGCTCGGGCAGTCAGCCGCACCCGTTTCGATCGCCGCGGTGGTCTTGGTGGTGGCGGCCAGCACCGGGTCGGCGCTCAGCGCCCGGGAGCCGACCCCGGCGGCGATCCCGGCGGCGACCCCGGCCCCTGGCCCGCGGCCGGCCGGCGGGTGACCAGCGAGAGCGCGGCGGCGAGGGCGACCACCAGCAGCGCGGCGGCGAACAGGGCCACCGCCGGCCAGCCGCCGCGGGTCCAGAACAGGCCGCCCGCGGAGCCCGCCACGCTGCTGCCGAGGTAGTACAGGCACAGGTAGAGGGCCGACGCCTGGGCCGGGGCGACCGGGGCCCGGGCGCCCACCCAGCCGCTGGCGACCGAGTGGGCGGCGAAGAACCCCGCCGTCAGCACCACCAGGCCGGCCACGACGACCGCGAGGGAGGAGGGCAGCGTCAGCGCCACCCCGGCGATGGCCACCGCCACCCCGGCGGCGAGCACCCGGCGGCGCCCGGCCCGGTCGGCCAGCCGCCCGGCCGTGGTCGACGCCCAGGTCCCCGCCAGGTAGACGGTGAACAGGGCGCCGATCACGCTGGCGGACAGGCCGTAGGGGGCGGCGGTGAGCCGGAAGGTCAGGTAGTTGTAGACCGTCACGAACGCGCCCATCAGCGCGAACCCGATCAGGTAGAGCCGCAGCAGCCCGCTGTCGGCCAGGTTCCTGCCCAGGGTCCGACGCAGGGCGCGCAGCCGCGGCGGCGTCGGGCTGAAGTGCGCCGACCGCGGCAGCAGCAGCGTGAACGCCAGCGCGCAGGCGAGCGCGAGCCCGGCCACCCCGGCCGCGGCGACCCGCCAGCCGGCCGCGTCGGCCAGCACGCCCGCGATCACCCGCCCGCCGAGGCCGCCGATGGCGTTGCCGGCGATGTACAGGCCCATGGCGCGGCCCAGGTGGGCCCGGTCGACTTCCTCGGCCAGGTAGGCCATGGCGGTGGCGGGCACTCCGGCCAGCGCGAACCCCTGCAGCACGCGGACCGCGATCAGCATCGGGAGGCTCGCCGACAGCGGCGCCACCAGGCCGAGCAGCGCGGCGGTGAGCACCGAGACGGTCATCACCGTCCGCCGCCCGCAGACCTCGGACAGCGAGCTGACCGGGATGATGGCCACCGCCAGCGCGAACGTCCCGGCCGACATCGCCAGGCTGGCCGCCGCCGGGCTGACCCGGAAGGCGCCCGACAGCAGCGGCAGCAGCGGCTGCGGCGCGTAGAGCAGCGCGAAGGTGGCGAGGCCGGCCGCGAACAGCCCGAGCCTGACCCGCCGCATCCCCGGGTCGCCGTGCCGCAGCGGCGGCGGGGCATCCTGGCCCGGCGCCGGCGGCGAGGCCGGGGTCACCGGCGGCGAAAAGGTCACCAGCCGACGCTAGGCCGCCGGGCACTGATACGTCCAATGCATGAATCGCCGTGTAATGATGCACATATGAATGACGATCCGGGTGCCGCCGCGCTCGACGCGCTGGTGCCCCGGCTCCGCCAGTTCGTGGTGGTGGCGCGCGAGGAGCACCTCACCCGCGCGGCCGAGCTGCTGGGGGTGCCGCAGCCCACGCTGTCCCGCTCGATCGCCCGGCTGGAAGCCGAGCTCGGGGTGCCGCTGTTCACCCGGCCCGGCCGCTCGATCAGGCTGACCAGGCACGGCCGGGACCTGCTGGACGCCGCCGAGAGCGCCACGGCTGCCCTCGGCGGAACGCTGGAACGCCTCAGCGGCGAGGCGCACCCGCTCAGCGGCCGGGTCGCGCTCGGCTTCCTGCACACGCTGGGCGGCGAGGCGGTGCCGCGGCTGCTGAAGGACTTCCGGGCCGCTCACCCGCTGATCCGGTTCGCGCTCGTGCAGGACGGCGGGCACGCGCTGCTCGCCCGGCTGCGGGCCGGCGACATCGACCTGTGCCTGACCGCGCCGCCGCCGCAGGCGCCCGACCTCCGTTCCCGCGGGCTGGCCGAGCAGCGCATCGACCTGTTCGTCCCGGCCGGGCACCGGCTGGCGGCCAGGGCCAGGGACGGCGTACCGCTGGCGGCGGCGGCGGGCGAGGACTTCATCGTCATGGAGCCCGGCTACGGCCTGCGGGCGATCACCGACGAGCTGTTCCGCGCGGCCGGCTTCGAGCCCCGGGTCACCTTCGAGGGCGAGGAGGCCGACACCGCCCGCGGCCTGGTCGGCGCCGGGCTCGGCCTGTCCCTGCTCCCCGCCACCACGTCCTCCCTGGCCGACCCGGCGGTGGTGGCGGTGCGGGTAACCGAGCCGAAGGCGGCCCGCACGGTCGCCATCGCCTGGCCCGCCAGCCGCCCGCTCACCGGCCCCGCCGCCGCCTTCCGTGACTTCGCGCTGACCTACGCCGGACGGCTACCGGGCTGACCTGGCCGACCCGGCTGACGCGCGGCCCCGGCGGCCGCGTTAGCGTAGGCCCATGCGGGCATGGCACGTGGACCGGCCAGGACCGGTCGGGGACAAGACCGGGCGGCCGCTGGTGCTGCGGAACACCGCGATACCCGCGCCGGGACCCGGTGAGCTGCTGCTGCGGGTGCTCGCCTGCGGGGTGTGCCGCACCGACCTGCACGTGACCGAGGGCGACCTGCCGGTCCACCGGCCACGGGTGACCCCCGGGCACGAGGTCGTCGGCGAGGTGGTGGAAGTCGGCCCGGGCGACCCGGCCGGCTTCGCCGTCGGGATGAAGGCCGGCGCCGCCTGGCTGCGCTGGACCGACGGGAGCTGCCGGTACTGCCAGCGGGAAGCGGAGAACCTGTGCCCCGCCTCGGCCTACACCGGCTGGGACGCCGACGGCGGCTACGCCGAGTACCTCACCGTCCCGGCCGCCTACGCGCACCGGCTGCCGGGCGGCTACTCCGACGTCGAGCTGGCGCCGCTGCTGTGCGCCGGCATCATCGGCTACCGGGCCCTCAAGCGGGCCGCCCTGCCGCCGGGCGGCCGGCTCGGCATCTACGGCTTCGGCGGCAGCGCCCACCTGGCCGCCCAGGTCGCCCTCGCCCAGGGCGCCACCCTGTCGGTGATGACCCGGGGCGAGGACGCGCAGCGGCTGGCCCGGTCACTCGGCGCCTCGTTCGTGGGCGGGGCGGCCGACCCGCCGCCGGAGCCGCTGGACGCGGCGATCCTGTTCGCGCCGGTCGGAGAGCTGGTGCCGACCGCCCTTTCGGCCCTCGACCGGGGTGGGACGCTGGCCGTGGCCGGCATCTACCTGACCGACATCCCGCCGCTGAACTACGAGCGGCACCTGTTCCAGGAGCGGCAGCTGCGCAGCGTCACGTCTAATACGCGGGCGGACGCGCGAGAGTTTCTTGACTTCGCCGCTTCGCACAAGCTGTCGGTGACGACCCACCCTTACCCGCTGGACGCCGCCGACCAGGCGCTGGCCGACCTCAAGGGCGGCCGGTTCGACGGGGCCGCGGTGCTGGTGCCGTTAGCGGCTCGAGACCCTTGCCGTCCCTAGAAAAGTCAGCGAGCTCCACCGTCACCGTCGCGGTGTCGCCGACGTCGAGGGCCTCCGCCACCCGGATCGACCGCTTGACCGGCAGCACGTAGCCAGACCTGCCCGGGAAGATCGACGTCGCCCACGTGCTGCTGCCGACGGTGGCCCGCACCCGCAGCGAGCCGAACCCACGGCGCAGCCCGCCGGCCAGGTCGCGGATCTCCTCCGAGTCGCTGGCCGGCAGGCCGACGAAAACCCAGGCGTCAGCGCGCCGGGCGTCCCACAGCCACAGCTCCGCATCGAAAACGAACCGCACACGCCAAGCTTGCCAGGCCAGCGATGCGCCAAGCCGGCTGGCCCAACGAGAAGACACGAGCCTTCATGAACCAGGCACTTAACCTGATCGCAGGCGAAGAGCACAATGGCCCGGTAGTGGCTGAGTAGAGTGTGCCGCTGTGACTAGCGATGCGGGCAGTGCCAGCGGGGGGCGGCTGCGGGTGGCGGCCGCGTTCCTGCCGAGCCCGATTTTCCTCGTCGTCATCGCCTGCCTCGTCGCTTCCGGCGCGATGGCCTGGACGTCTGGCTACGGTACCGGACGGGGTGCCCGGCTGGCCGTTTTCGCCTTCGTGGCATCGGGGTGGCTGGTATCGCTGTGCCTGCACGAGTTCGGGCACGCGTTTTTGGCCTGGCGGTTCGGCGATCGCGAGGTGGCGGTGCGCGGCTACCTCACGCTCAATCCGGCGAAGTACGCCAACGTCGCGCTGAGCGTCGTCCTGCCGATGCTCTTCCTGCTGCTCGGCGGCATCGGCCTGCCTGGCGGCGCGGTGTACATCAACCGGGGCGCGATCCAGGGAAAGTGGCGGCACAGCCTCGTGTCCGGCATCGGCCCGCTGGTCAACCTCGTGCTGGCGCTGGCGCTCATCGCCGTCATCGCCAGGACCGGGGCCGGGACCGCCCCGGCACCGGGCATTACCGTGAGCCCGTACGTCAGCCTGGTGCTTCACCAGAACTTCTGGGCCGCGCTGTCCTTCCTGGCGTTCCTCCAGGTCACCGCGGCGATCTTCAACCTGCTTCCGGTGCCAGGCCTGGACGGCTACGGCATCTGGGAGCCGTGGCTGCCGCGGGAGTACGCCGCCGCGGCCGCCAAGATCGGGCCGTTCGGGTACCTCATCGTGATGGGGCTGCTCTGGATCCCCCAGGTCAACCAGGCGTTCTTCGCTGGCATCTTCCACCTGACCGGCGCGCTCGGCATCCAGGGCTACTACATTGACCTGGGCCGGTACCTGTTCCAGTTCTGGTCGAACTAAGCCGGCGCCCTGCCGCCCGCGCAAGCCGCAGGCCACCTACGGCATGCCCGCCCCGGCTCAGGGTTCGGGGCGGCCGATGGCGACGTCTACCCCGGGTGAGTAGTGCACCAGCGGCTGGCCTTCGGGGGCGGGCAGGCCGGCCGCGGTGAGCAGGTGGTCCTCCAGGACCACGGCCCGGGCGCGGTGCAGGGGCCAGGGCTGGTGGCAGGCGCGCGCGGAAACCAGGCGGCCGCCAGCGACGCTGAACAGCATCCAGCGGGCGGTCAGGAAATGCTCCAGCGGGGTGACCGCGGCGGGGGCGACCGGTGCCTCGATGCCGATGCGGAGGCGGCAGGTGGCCGGGCGCGGGCCGGGCCAGCGCCGGCGGGACTGGTAGGCGATCTCGTTGCCGCGCTCGCCGATCCGCATCGACGACCAGAAGTACGGCAGGCGGTAAGGCGTGGCCCGCGCGGCGGCGACGGCGCCCAGGCGCGCGGCGTCCAGAGAGAAGAACCAGATCCCGGACCGCCCAGCCCGGTCACGGACGTAGGTCCGCACGTTCGTTTCGCAGAAGTTGGATACCCAGGGCAGCCGCTGGCCGCCGGGGGTGGCCACCCGCATGTAGAACGGGACGAGGCCAACCCACGCCGCGCCGTCGTGCGTCTCGGCCTCCAGGCCGTCGGGCAGCAGCCGCTGCACGTCGGCGGCCTCGAACGGCCAGTGCAGGAACGTCAGCCGCTCCCAGCGCTGCCGCATGACCGGCCGGTCAACGGTGAACGGGCAGGCGCCAAGGGTGCCCTGCGGTTGGGTGGTCATTGCCTCAATCTTGCCTGACCGGAGATCCAGCGGGTGCAGCGGGATCACCCCCGCTTGCCTGCTCGTGCGGCGCGGGTCATTGTCGTGGTCATGACCGACACCGCACCGGAGTTGTTTGACCGTCTCGCCGACCGCTACGACCAGGTCGTTCCCTTCTTCGCCGAGTTCGCGGGGCAGTTGCTCGACGTGCTCGCCCCGGCGCCGGGCACCCGGCTGCTGGACATCGGCAGCGGCCGGGGCGCGATCGCCGCGGCAGCCGCGGCCCGCGGGTGCGCCGTCACCGCAGTGGACGCGGCGCCCCGTATGGTGTCGCTGCTCGCCGCGGCCCATCCCGAGATCGACGTGCGGCTGATGGACGCCCACCGGCTCGACCTGCCCGGCGCCTCCTACGACCTGGTCACCGGCGGCTTCGTCATCCACCTGGTCGCAGAGCCGGTGCGGGTGCTCGCCGGGCTGCGCCGGGTCCTGCGGCCGGGCGCGAGCGTGGCGCTGACCACGCCGGGCCCGTGCGAGGACGACGGCCGCTGGAACGCGTGGAACACCCTGGTCGGCCAGTTCGCATCCCGCGCCGGGCGGCCGCCCCGGAGCGACAACGGGGTCGCGGCGGACCTGCGTGCCTCGGGCTTCGCGCACATCCGCACCGTGAACCTCGCGGTCCACATGCCAGTGGCCAGCCCGCAAACCTGCTGGGATTTCCACATGTCCCACGGGTTCGCCGCTGTCGTCGAGGCCCTCGACCAGGCCGACGCGGCCGAGTTCCAGCGGCGTGCGCTGGCCGAGCTGACCCGGATGCACGAGTCGGGCGGCATCGTGCTCGACCGCGGCGCCGTGGCCTATCTCGCTGCCGTCCCGGCCGACGCCCCCTCCGCGCCACCCGGCAGCCGCGGCTGACCGGAGTCACCTGAGCGGGGGTCTTCCGCGGCAAAGGCCGCCCACCGTGTACCGCGCCCGCATGCCGAGCACCAGTACCTGCGCGAACTAAGACGGCGGCCGATCCTGGCGGTCGGGCAACGCGGGTTGGACGGCCGTCGAACTCCACTACATCGCCAACCCGCAACTGCCGCCCGCGCCTGGTCTCCGGCTCGCCGTTCACAAGGACCTCGCCGGCCGCGATCAGCTCCTTGGCGTCGGAGCCGGTCTCCGCGAGGTCGGCCAGCTTCAGGAACTGCCCAAGCCGGATGGACTCTTCCCGGATGGGCACGTCGACAGGAGGTCTGCGCGCAGGCATCTACGGATCCTCTCATGGCACCGGCTTGGTCGCTGCGGCCCCGTTCGTGAACGGATCCGACTGAAGCGGCCACTTCAAAGATCTATACGGTCGATCTAGCATCGGCATGCATGAGGGCAACAACCGGAGGCGGGCGCCCGGGGCCGTCCGTGTTCATCAGCTGGGCCCATCGAGATTCGACCATGACCGATGCAGAGGCTAACGCCTGGCGCGACCAGGTTGTCGCACTAGCGACACGCCTGAATGACTCCGGATGCGAAGTCAAGCTCGATCAGTTCGAACAAAGGCGCGACTGGAGCCGCTGGGGACCCCAGATGATCAACATCTGCGACCTTACCCTGATTGTCATGAGCAACGCATACCGGCAGCGCTGGGACGGCGATAATCCGCCCACCGAAGGTGCTGGGACTGCACGTGAAATCAACGATCTCAAGGGACGCTTCAACGAAAACCAAGAAGCTTTTCGAAGGTCCATAATAGTAATTTTGCTTCCCGAAATTGCTGAAAGCGTGATCCCTTACGAGATACGCGGATGCGTAGAATTCTGTAGAGTTTCCCCTGTAGAGGGAATCGGAATAGAAAGGCTCATGCGCCTTATTACGGAGCAGCCTGAGTTCGTTTTGGGTCCGCGCGGAGAAGTTCCTGAGCTTCCGCCGAGGCCGAGTGTAATCAGTAGCGGAAGGCCCGACAGCGATAATCTGGTCTGGCTTGACGCTGCGGTTCCAGCGCAGCGCGAAGAGATAATTCGCCTCGGGCGCGAGATAGAATCTTATGGGCCGCCGCCACGGTACTCTGAGCGCTCAGGCGGGCTCGATGAATGGATCGCACGACTAGGTGAGTGGGCAGACGACACATATTCACTGGTGGCTGACATAGAAGGCGTAAGGTTGCTCGCGCCCAGGCCTCCATCGATCGGCTATATGCAGGCATTCGAAGATTGCCAGGCTAGCTATCAGAAAATCATCGAATTCTTGGGTAGATCCCGCAAAATTGAAATCGTAACTAACTTGGCGGAAACGGCACAAGAGTTGTATCGGCTGGTTAATCAGCTTATCGGATTGGCGCTAGAGCCATAATTATGGGGCCGGAAAATTGCTGCCCGATGACTCGGACGAAGGAGCCTCTGAGTATCCGTTCGAATCGGCGGATCAGGGGCCACGAGCCGTCGGCGCACCCATCGATGAGTTTCAGAGAATGCTGGCCTTGGCCAAGAGGGGAGTCGACGTTGCAGTTAACAACTATCCAATGAAGATTCCTGGCCCGAAGACCGCCCGAGAACTGGCTGAACTTCTGAAGAGACTGTTCAATATGACGGTCAGCTATCAGCAGATCGAGAAAAGGGCGGCGCGTCGGCAGATTCTGCAAGATCTGCAAATTGCAGCAATAGCGGCATCTGCCGCGGCCATGGAATTTACCGAGCAGGGTCTAAGCGTGAGTAAGAAGACGGAGTGTTTTTTGCATCTACACGAGCTGCAGCAGAAGCTTGACGCAGTTTTGCTAACTTATCGGCCGTCAAAGGGGTAGAGGTTCTCATGGTTGCGGTGATTTCGGCAGTTATCGCAGTGCTAGGTGCTATCTTCTCTGCCGTTTCCGGCTACTGGTGGCAGTTGCGCCTGCGGACAGCGGAGCGGCGCGATTACATGATCCACTACCGGGATTCTCTGCTATGGGCGGCCTTCGATCTTCAAAGCAGACTGTGGAATATTCTGTACGGATATGAAGTCGACCGGGCTGGGTCGGGCCGAAGTTTTCTTACAGGCTTCCTGCTGGAAGGAAGCGAGCAGCAAAAGTTGTATGTTCAATATAGCACTGCTTATCTGTTTGCCCAATATATGGGGTGGGCTGAGATTTTCCGGCGAGATATCCAGTTTCTCGACGTCGGAGAAATTGCTCGTAACGAGCGAGCGATGCTGCTGCTCTCGCGGATCAGTAACACTTTTAGTTACGGTACTCCCGCTGCCGCATTCCATGTATTTCGCATAAACCAGCGAGCAGTGGGTGAGCTGATGATCCCAGCTGAAAGTAGCCCGGGAGAGCGCTGGTGCATCGGATACGCTGATTTCTGCCGAAGATTGTCGGAGGATAAAACATTTCGCGGCTGGCTGGAAGAACTTATCGGGTACGTTGATATGGCTGCCCGAGAACCCGTGGCTACCAGCGAACGGGCAACGCGACTGCAGCATCAGCTGATAGATCTGATCGATTTGCTCGATCCCGAGAGAACCCGCTTCCCGGCCGACGTGCGTACAAGATTCGACCAATCGGAAATCGAGCGCCAGCTCACAGTAGGTACCTAGCCTTGATGTTTACCTGACGGCATGCCCGTTCGCCTGGCTGAAGAAGACGCGAGACGGCCATGCCCAACCCCTGTTGGCGCCGGATACCCAGTTCGGCCGCAACTGGGACCTGGCTGAGTCGCGTTCCCTCAGTCAGGTATTTATCTGGATCTCGACCCGGTGCCGTATGTACTCGTCAGGATGGGAGCGGGCGATGCTGATGACCCTGACGACCAGGCCGTGAAGTTCGCCAGGGTAATGCGCAGCGCTGAGCGGCAGCCCCGGCAGGATGCTTCGGCGTACGTCGATGTCATCGTTCGCGACGAACTCGCGCAGGGTCGCTTCCCGCCATTCCCGCTGCAGAGCTGCCAGTGAGCCGTCCGGGTCGAGGGGCCTTTCGTGGGCCCACCATCCTCGCCTGCGCTCTCCCGATGCCCACTTCCACCTCCAGGACGTCGACGCCCAGTACGAGGCACGGGCCGCGCCAGCGCGCTCGGCGTTGACGCCGGCTCGCAGGTAGCCCAAGAGCGCTTCCCGTACCTGGAGGCAGCCGAAGGCCGCCGTGGCGGGCTTGATGAACGTGGCGTTCAGGCTCGGGTCCCGATCATGAACGGCCGCCCGGACCAGGGCCTCGAAGAACTCCCCAGGCAGCGTCTCGCTTCCTTCCAGGCCAGTCCTGATGACTCTCCGTGCCCACCGGCGCCATTCCGTGGTCCCGGGCTCTTCCGTGGCGGCGTTCGCGCCCAGCAGGTCCACGAGGACTGCGAGATCGCGGGAGAAATGCGCACTGCTGTCGTCCGCGGGGGGCGGAAGCGCCATGAAGACCTTTGCAGTCTTCTCGCCCGCGTCATCTGGACCGCTCACGCTCCTCGCCTCCTCGCCGGCTCCGGCTGAGTGCCGGGAACCCGGAACAGGATAGGGCGCGCCTGCGAGCGCCCCGCGGGGCTGGAATCGGTGCGACCATCGGGTCATGGACCAGGATCGGGTACCGGGGCCGGGCCAGTTGCTGCTGTTGCTCCGCGAGCAGGCTGGCCTTGACCTGGTCACGCTCGTGCCCGCGGACGGTGGCGAGTCTGCCCGCACGTTCCTGGCCACGGGGCGGGACGGCGCGGTGAGCGTGCTCAAGATCGGCCCGGGTGCCGCCGGCGACTCCGTCGGCAGGCTAGGTGAACTGGTGACGCGGCTGCGACGGCGGGGCTATCCGGCGGCCCGGCTGCTGGGCTCCGGGCAGGTGGCCGGCCTGACGTTCTGGCTGCAGGAACGGCTGCCGGGGACTGTCCTGGCCGAGGTCCCGGGCTGGCTGCTGCCCGAAGTGACCAGGCTGAACGATGCCCAGGCGGGGCTCGGGGACGGCGCCTGCCGGTTGTCCGGCTTGCTCGCCGCGACGCTCACGGCCGGCGGCGACGGGTACTGCCTGCACTCCACGCTTGAGGCCCGGCCGGACACCCGTGACCTGCTGGCCGTGGTCCGGCAGACCGCCGACCGTTGCCTGGCCGCCGTCCCTGAGCGAGCGGACTTCGTTCACTACGACTTCTCCCTCGCCAACCTGTTCGGCGATCGCACGGGCGTCTGCGGCGTGATCGACATCAACCCGCCCACGCTCACCGGAGACCGGGCCTTCGACCTGGCCACCATGCTGTTTTACCTGTACGACCGCGACGGGCTGCGCGAGCGGCTGCGCGACCGCGCACTTGAGCTTACGGACCGGCGGGCGCTCAGCGCCTACCTCGCGCACATGATGCTGCGGCAGGTCGACTGGTCCCTGCGCCACCACCCGGGAACCTCGGCCACCGCCCACCAGCTGCGCCTGGCCCGGCTGGTAGCGGCCGACCTGGTTTTCATGCAAAGTTGATCGTGAACACGGGGCCTGGTCAGCCTGCGCGGGATGAACTGGTCCTTGCTCGTTTCCGTGTTCTCAAGGCTGGTGGATGAGGTGGGCGGTCGTGGAACACCAATCAGGTAATGGCAGGCCGGACCCGGACCAGATCGCGGAGCTGCGGGCCCGGGCTGAGGCCGGCGACCGCAACGCGGCCGGGCTCCTGGGCGAGCTGCTGGCCGCGCGCGGTGACCCGGAAGGCGCGGTGCGGGTGTGGGCGCAAGCCTACGGCGACGCCTCGCCAACCACCCGGCGACTGGCTGAGCTGCTGGCCGAGCAGGGTGACCTGGAAGGCGCGGCGCGGGCATGGCGGTTCTCGGACGCGGTCTGGCAGAACCCGGACGGCCTGCGCGCGGAGTACCTGTCCACGCTGAGCCCGGAGGACTACCGGCAACAGACAACCGACGACCCCGAGGACTGGGCCTTCATGGAGGCGGAGCAACTGGCCAGCCTGCTGTCGGAGCCGGAGGACGGCCAGCACCGCGGGCAATGACCTCTGCTCCCACGCCGTCTCGGCGAGGTCACAGCCGGCCAGGGTAAGGACATCGAAGAAGACGTCAGTGCCGCCGTTGGAAAGGGACAGCTCGTCCTGCCCGGCCGACGTCCCGTGGGCCGTGAAGCGGTTACCCATGCGCCGATCCTGACCCGCAGCCGACGCGGGAAAGGCGGGGCCGCTCCCGCGGTCCGCGACCTGGTCGCCGCGCCGACCAGCCTAGGCCTCGGTGTCACGCGGCCCGGCAGCGCTCCGGCGGCCGGCCGCCAGGGCGCTGAACGGCCATCCAGCCCTCCACCGCGCCCCCGGCCTGGCCTGGGCCAGCTTGCTTACCCGCGCTTCAATCCGGCGGATGTCGGCGAAGGTCCTGGCTCGGTCGATCTGCTGCGTCTGGTGGTCCAGGTATGCGTCCATCGGGCTTGCTCCTGACGTGCGGGTGCCTATACCGGGAAGTTACGGCTAAGCCGGGCGCCGTCACATCGGGTGAAAGCCGTACTCGAGCGCCGTCCGGGATCGGGAATGGCTTAGCTGGCAGGCTCGTGGACCCCGCGGTCCGGTCAGGGGGGCTTAGGCGGCGACAACGACGGCGACCAGGGTCGCCGCCATGCTGATCTCGACGATCGCGCCGAACACGTCGCCGGTGAGGCCGCCCAGCCGGCTGCGGGCGCCCCGGGCGACGGCGAGCCCGGTGAGCAGTCCGGCCGTGGCGGCGGCGGGCAGCCGGACGGCCAGCGCGGTGCCGCCGAGCAGCAGGCCCGCGGTGGCGGCCGCCACCAGCAGGGCAAAGGCCGCGAGCAGGCAGTCACGGGGCGCGGTGCGCCCGGCCACCAGGGCGCCGAAGCCGCCCGGGCGCGCGGCCGGGAAGGCCGGGCCGGTCGCGACCACCACCGCGGTCCGGGCGGTAACCGCGCCGAGCAGCAGGCCGGCCACGGCCAGCCGCTCGCTCGCCGCGGCCAGCGCGGCCAGCGCGGTGACCTGCAGCAGCACGGCGAAGACGAGGGCGGCGACGCCGAGCGGGCCGGTGTCGCCGCGGCGCATGATTTCCAGCGCCTGGTCGCGGGGCCGGCGGGAGGCGAGGCCGTCGACGGTGTCGGCCAGGCCGTCCAGGTGCAGGCCGCCGGTGAGCAGGCCGAGCAGCGCGATCGCGAGCACCGCGCCGAGCAGGCGGCGCAGCACTCCCCCGTCGGTCCCGCTGGCGCCGACGACCAGCATGAGGGCGGCGGCCGGGGCGGCCAGCAGCAGGCCGACGGCCGGCAGCCAGCGCACGGCCCGGCTGGCCAGCCCCTCGTCCAGCGGAGCGTCGCCGGCCGGCGGGTCAGCCGAACTGGGCACCGGGATGATGCTGAACATGCTGACCGCGAGCCGGGCCGCGGCCCACCGCGGACGTCGCGTCACCGCAACCGCCCCCTCACCGCAACCGCCCCCTCACCGCAACCGCCGTGGCAGCCCGGCAGTGCAGAACCACACCTGGTCACTGTCCGCCGCCATCAGGGCGTTGAGCCGCCCGAGGGCGTCCCGGTAGCGGCGCCCGGAGGCGGTGGCGGGCACCACCCCGAGGCCGACCTCGTTGCTGACCGCCACCACCGGGCGGGACGTAGCCCGCCAGGCCGCCAGCAGCCGGTCTACCCGCGCGCCCACGGCGTCGTCGGCGCCGCGCTCGTCGTCCCAGGCGCCGCACTCGTCCATCACCCGGGCCAGCCACAGCGACAGGCAGTCGACCAGGACCGGGGCCGGGCCGGCGGCGGCGAGCACCGGTTCCAGGTCGATCGTCTCGTGGGTGCGCCAGCCGCCTGGCCGCCGGGCGCGGTGCGCCGCCACCCGGGCCGCCCACTCCGGGTCGTCCGGGCCGGGCCGGGTGCCGGTGGCGACGTACTCCACGTCACCCCCGGTGCCCGCCCAGGCCGCCAGGAACCGCTCGGCGGTAGTCGACTTCCCCGACCGGGCACCGCCGAGCACCAGTACCCGGCCGGCCGGGGGCCCGCCCGCCGGGGCCTGCGCCGCAGCCTCCCGGCCGGGGCGGTCATCGGGGGTGACGCACCAGAGCCGCACCCGTTCGGCATCCGCGTGGACCGCGGCGTTGACGGCGGGATCGGCCGCGCAGGCGACCGCCAGCCACGCGCCCTCCAGGGCCTGCGCCCGATAGGGGCCGGCCGGCACGCGCACGGTGGCGCCCGCCGCCCGCAGCGCCGCCGCCTCGCGGGCGGCGGCGGCGTCGGCGGCCGGGCTGCCGCCGCCCACCACCACCGCGAGGCGGCCGTCTAGCCGCAGGCTGAGCGGGTACCGGGCGGGTACCGGGCTCATTCCTTCGCGCCCGACACGCCCGCGCTGTCGAAGGTGGCGACGTCGCGCAGTACCCGGGCGGCCGCCTGCACCACCGGCAGGGCGAGCACCGCGCCTGACCCCTCGCCAAGCCGCAGGCCGAGGTCGAGCACCGGCCGCAGGCCGAGCGCGGCCAGGGCGCGGCTGGCACCTGGTTCGGTGGAGCGGTGCCCGGCCACCATGTAGTGCACCGCGTCGGGGCACAGCGCGGCCGCGACCAGGGCCGCCGCGCCCGCGATCACCCCGTCGAGCAGCACCGGGACGCGCAGAGCGGCCGCGCCGAGCAGGTACCCGGTGAGGGCGGCGTGCTCGAGCCCGCCCACCGCGGCCAGCACCGACACCGGGTCACCGGGGTCGGGCCGGTGCCGGTCAAGCGCCCGGCGCACCACGTCCACCTTGTGCGCCCAGGTCGCGTCGTCGACGCCGGTGCCGCGCCCGGTTACCTCCACCGGGTCGGTGCCGGTGAAGACGGCGATGAGGGCGGCCGAGGCGGTGGTGTTGGCGATGCCCATGTCCCCGGTGAGCAGGCAGCGGTTGCCCGCGGTGACCAGGTCGCGGGCGGTCTCGATGCCGGTGTCGATCGCCTGGCGGGCCTGGGCGGCCGTCATCGCCGGCTCCTGGGTCATGTCGGCGGTGCCGCGGCGGACCTTGCGCGGCAGCAGCCCGGGGGCGGCGGGCAGATCGGCCGCGACGCCCACGTCGACCACGCAGACCTCCGCCCCGGCCTGGGCGGCGATCACGTTGACGACCGCGGTGGAGGCGAGGAAGTTGGCCACCATCTGCGCGGTGACCTCCTGCGGCCAGGGCGACACCCCCTGGGCGTGCACGCCGTGGTCGCCGGCGAACACCGCTACGGCGGCGGGCTCGGGCAGCGGGGCCGGGCACTGGCCGGCGATGGCGGCCAGCCGGACCGACAGCTCCTCAAGGTAGCCGAGCGAGCCGGGCGGCTTGGTGAGCTGCGCCTGGCGGTCCCGGGCGGCGGCCGCCGCCGCCTCGTCCGGCGGCCCGACCGCGGCGATCGTGTCGGCCAGCAGGCTGGCCGGCTCGCCGCCCGGCAGGCGCCGGTTTCCCCAGCTGCCCTCGTGCACCGCCCAGGCCAGCGGCCGCTGCCGGGCCCAGCCGGACAGCACCAGCTCGGGGGCGGGCGGGAACTCGCTCACGTGGCCGACGCACAGGTAGGCGACCACCCGCAGGTGCGGCGGCAGGCCGAGCTCGGCCGCCAGCTCGCGCTCGTCGAAGAAGCTGACCCAGCCGACGCCGAGTCCCTCCGCCCGCGCCGCCAGCCACAGGTTCTGGGTCGCGCAGGCGGCCGAGTACTCCGCCGCCTGCGGCTGGGCGTGCCGCCCGAGCACGTGCCGCCCGCCCCGGGCCGGGTCACAGGTGACGACGATGTTGAGCGGGCTCTCCATGATCGCCTCGACCTTGAGGCGGCTGAACGCCAGCGCCCGCGGCGCTGGCAGGCTGGCGGCGAAGGCGTCCCGCTGCGCCTGTGCCAGCCGGTGCAGGCGCTCGCGGACGGCCGGGTCGCGCAGCACCAGGAAGTCCCACGGCTGGCTGAGCCCGACGCTCGGCGCCTGGTGGGCCGCTGCCAGTACCCGGGTCAGCGCCTCGTCGTCCACCGGGTCGGGCAGGAAGCCGTTCCTGATGTCCCGGCGGGCCGCGGCCAGCCGGTAGAAGGCGCCCGTGTCTTCTGGTGTCACTGGATCTTCGGTTGTCGTCATGGTGCCTCACTCAGTACCGCACGAAGGGAGCTTGCGAACGCGTCCGACGTCGCCGGGTCGCGGACGGCGACCCGCAGCCAGTCCGGGCCGAGCCCGGGGAAGGTGTCGCCGCGGCGCACCGCGTAGCCCCGGCGCCGCAGGCCCGCCCTGACCTGCTCGCCGCCGGGAACCCGGATGAGGATAAACGGCGCCCGGGGGCTGTCGGCCAGAAATATCAGTCCGAACGGGTGCAACTGACTCACCAGGTAGGCCCGGTCCGCCGCGGCTGCCCGGGCCAGCGCGTCGGCCTCGGCCAGTGCCCGCGGTGAGGAGCAGGCGCGGGCGGCGGCCAGGGCGGGGGCGGACACCGCCCACAGCGGCTGCGCCCGGGCCAGCCGGGCGATCAGCCCCGCGTCGCCCAGCAGGTAGCCGATCCGCAGCCCGGCCAGGCCCCAGGTCTTGGTCAGGCTGCGGACCACCAGCAGCCCCGGCACTTCGCGGGCGGCGGCCAGCGATTCGGGCTCGCCCGGCACCGCGTCCATGAACGCCTCGTCGACGACGAGGACCCGGCCGGGCCGGGCCAGCCCGGCCACCAGGCCCGCCGGGTGCAGCACCGACGTCGGGTTGGTGGGGTTGCCCACCATCACCAGGTCGGCGTCGTCCGGGATGTCGGCCGGGGTGAGCCGGAATCCCTGGCCGGCGGTGAGTATGACCCGGGTGACCGGGTGGCCGGCCGCCCGCAGGGCGGCCTCGGGCTCGGTGAACTGCGGGTGCACGACCACCGCCCGGCGCGGCCGCAGCGCCCGCGCGATCAGCACGAAGGCCTCGGCCGCGCCCGCGGTGAGCAGCACCTCGTCGTCCGGGCGGGCGTGCCGGGCGGCGACCGCCCGGCGGGCGGGCCCGGGGTCGGGGTAGGCGGCGAGCTGGGACAGGGTGCCGGCCAGCTCGGCGTGCAGCCACCCGGGCGGCTGGCTGACCCGCACGTTGACGGCCAGGTCGACCAGGCCGGGGGCCAGTTCGGCGTCGCCGTGGTAGCCGAGGCTGGTCACGGCGCCTCGCTGGGGTCAGCCGGTGCGCCGGGCGGGATGAACGGCTGGCCGGCCGGGGCGCCGCCGGTGATCAGCCGCAGCAGGCTCGCGGTGTCCAGGTGCTCGCCGATCAGGTCGCCCAGCGCGTCGAGCTGCCGCTCGCGCTCGGCCGCGAACGACACCGCCGACGGCTGGTAGCGCCGCCCGGCCTGGGCGGCGACCAACCCGAGGAACGCCTGCCGGAAGCCGTCGGCTTCGAACAGGCCGTGCCAGGAGCTGCCGTAGACCGCGCCGGCCGAGCAGCCGCCGGGAAACCGGTCGCCGCCGTCCGCTTCGGTCAGCCCGTGCTGGATCTGGTAGCCGGTGACCGGCTCGCCGAACGCCTTGCCCTGGCACTGCCGCAGCGTCTTGGCGGGCTGGAAGCGGACGGCGGCGGGCAGCAGGCCGAGTCCGGGCACGGTGCCCGCCCGGCTTTCCACCGGGTCGTCGATCAGCCTGGACAGCATCTGGTAGCCCGCGCAGATGCCGAGCACCGGCCGCCCGGCGCGGGCCCGGGCGGTGATCGCCTCGGCCAGCCCGGTCGCCCGCAGCCAGTCCAGGTCGGCCACCGTGGACCGGCTGCCGGGCACGATAACCAGGTCGGCCGCGCGGACCTCGGCGGGCGTGGTGGCGTAGCCGACCAGCACCGCGGGCTCGGCCGAGAGCGGGTCGAAGTCGGTGAAGTTGCTGATCCGCGGCAGCCGGACGACGGCTACCCGCAGGATGTCGCTGTCGTTGCCGGGAGCGCCGCCGGCCTGGGCGAGCCCGGGGCGGTTGGCGAGCCCGAGCGAGTCCTCGGTGTCCACCCACAGCCCGCTGATCATCGGCAGCACGCCGAGCACCGGCCGGCCGGTGAGCTGGCGGAGCATTCCGAGGCCGGGCGCCAGCAGCCGGGCGTCGCCGCGGAACTTGTTGATGATGAACCCGGCCACCAGCGCCTGGTCCTGCTGGCTGAGCAGCGCGAGGGTGCCGAACATGGCGGCGAACACCCCGCCCCGGTCGATGTCGCCGGCCACGACGACCGGCATCCCGGCCGCCCGGGCGAGCCCCATGTTGGCCAGGTCGCCGCCGCGCAGGTTGATCTCGGCCGGGCTGCCCGCGCCCTCGCACACCACCACGTCGAACCGCCGGCGCAGCCCGGCCAGGCAGTCGAGCACGGCCGGGCGCAGCCGGGGCTTGAGCTCGGCGTAGGACAGCGCGTCGGCCTCGGCCAACGGCTCACCGAGCAGCATCACCTGGCTGCTGCCGTGCGCGCCCGGCTTGAGCAGCACCGGGTTCATCGCGCCCGCGGGCTCGACCCGGGCCGCCGCCGCCTGCATCGCCTGCGCCCGGCCGATCTCGCACCCGTCCGCGGTGACGAACGAGTTCAGCGACATGTTCTGGGCCTTGAACGGCGCCACCGTGAGCCCCTGGCGGACCAGCCACCGGCAGATGCCGGCCGTGATCACGCTCTTGCCCGCGTCGGAGGCGGTTCCCGCGACCAGGATCGCGTTCACCGGCGGCCGGGGGCCGGGGGCGAGCCGCCGGCTCGCGGGCGCGCGGGTTCGCGCTGCTGCATGGGCTGACCGCTCTTCCTCCGGGGTATCCGCGCCCCGGTGCTGCCGGAAAAGGACGGCCGGAGTCTCCTGGCTCCCGGATCAATGCTCCCCCCGGCCTTCCCGCCGCAGCGCGACGGTGGCCTGGCTCCGCGCAGGGGTTCGCTCCCCGGTGACAGTGGCGGGACCGCGCCGGATTCGCACCGGCTTCCTCCACTGCCGCCCGTAACGGTCCGAGTAGAACACGACGGCCGGCCGGCGTCAAGCCGGGCAGACGGCCCGCCGCAGGTCAGGGCTTCCGGGCGGTGCTGCTTGCCGAGGGCTGCGCGGTGGTGCGGGCCGCCCTCATGCGCATTGCGTCCGCGCGGGCGCCAAGCCAGGTGTATATCTCAGCGGCATCGGCCAGCAGGGGCTCGGCCTCCTGCTGGGCACCCGCCATGGCGTAGGCCATCCCGGCCGCATCGAGGGCCCTGGCCCGCAACAGCTGACGGCCGGCTCGATGGTAACTCTCGGCTGCGGCGAGCAGCGGCGCGGCATCAGCGTCCAGCAGGCCCCGGCAGTACAGGGCCGTCGCGTGCAACGCCGGAGTCGCGTCGCCAGCCGCCAACTCCGCGCTCTGGCGGGCCAGTCTCTGGGCGGTGTGCAAGTCTCCGGCGCTGACCGCGAGCCGGACAGCGTCCGGGACAAGTTCCTGCGCCCGTGAGACTTCCTCCGTGCTGCCGTCCAGCCAGCACGTCAGCGCGGACAGCGCGGCCGGAAGTGCCCCCGCCAGCTCGTGCTCCAGGCTGTGGGCAAGCACCAGCGGAGGAACCAGCCGACGGCCGATCCGGGCGGCGTGCGGGGCAGCGACTGCGAGATAGCCACGGGCGGCGGCCAGATCACGCCGGTAGAAGCTGATGACGGCGGCGATGCCCAGCTCTACGCAGATGGCGCTCAGCTCCCTCATGCCCCCCGGCATCCGGGATATCTCGGCCAGCGAGTCATCCCAGTGCCCGCTCTCGAAGTACAGCTGCACCAGCATGCCCTGCGCCTGTCCCTGTCGAATCATCGTTCCGCACCGCTCCGCGAGCTGCCGGGTCTCCAGGGCGAGCGAACGGGCCTCGCTGGACTGGTCCAGGTCAGCCAGCACAGCCACCTTGTTGACCTGGAGCAGTAGCCGCAGGTCGGTGAGCACCCGGTCGTCGGCGATCACGGCCAGCCCGCGGTCAAATGCCTGCAGGCCCTCGCGCAACCGGCCCTGGGCCATGGCCGCGACCGCGATGGTCTGCCAGGCCCATCCGGTTGCCCAGGCGTCGTCTGCCTCTTCCGCTGCCGCCAGCGCGGTTTCCGCCAACCGGATGGCGGTCTCGACGTGCCCGGCGTTACTGTGCGTGCGCGCGGCCAGCACGAAGAGGCGCCCACGGTGGCGGGCGGTGAGGCCGGGAATGGCCAGCGCCCGGTCCAGCGCGGCCAGGCTCTCGGCGGACGCGCCATCCGCGATGCGGCACTCCGCCTGGGTCCAGTGCAGGCCCACGAGGACGTCGATGTCTGAGGCGCGGGCTAGTTCGCGGCTAGCCAAGTCGGCCGCTGCCGTCCTTTCGCCGGAACGATAGAGCGCGTCGGCGAGGTGACATGCGAGCCGCCCGCGCGCAGCCGAGCCGGCCTCCATGCTCGCGACCGCCCGCGTGAGCAGCCTCGCCGCCACCTGGGGGGCCTGGGCGACAAGCTGTTGCGCCGCACCGTCCAGCCAGCTCAGCATCCAGCTATCCATCGGTTCGCCCAGGGCGCCAGCGTCGTCGGCCGCGCCGAGCAGTTGCCGGGCTACCCGGTCGGCCGGTGCGCCGGCCGCGGCGAGGGCATGCCCCGCCTCGCGGTGCCAGGCGACACGGACCGACGCCGGCAGCCCTTCGTAGAGTGCTGCGTAGATCAGCGGGTGCCGGAACTTCAGGCGGTTGCCGGACTCGCTAAGCACGCCCGCGGCGCACGATTGCTGGAGCGCCACGGCCAACTCGGCGACACCCCGGCCGGTGAGCACGGCCAGGTCCGTCACGCTGAACTCCGGGCCGAGGAGGCTAGCCGACCGCAGGACCTCACGCGTCGCAGCGGGGATGAAGCCGAGGCGGTCGGCGATGGCCTCCGTGAGCGAGTGCGGTGTGGGCCCGGCGGCCAGGCGGGCTATCCCGTCGGCCAGGGTGACGCGGGAACTCCGCTGCAGCGCGGCGACCAGTTCCGTCAGGTAAAGCGGGTTGCCGGCCGCGTCGTCGGCCAGCTCAGTCAACCTGTCGTCGGGCATGCCGCCGGCCAATGATCCGATCAGTTCGGTGACCGCGGTGGCGGCGAGCCCCGTGAGGGGCAGGCGGCTGACGTCGCCGACCGTCCGACGCAGTGCCAGCAGGTCCTCGCGCTGCGGGACTGGGCGCAGGATGACCACCAAGAGCAACGGCAGCTGTGGCGCCGAGCCTGCCAGCCGGGCGAGCAGCCCGATGCTCGCCTGGTCCGCCCACTGCAGGTCATCGATGACCAAGATGGTGGGCCGGGCGGCGGACTCCTCGGCGACCAGCGCGAGCAGCTGCTCGGCGAGCAGGGCGGGCCCGTCCGCGCCGTGATCGGCGCCAATCTCGCCGCGCAGGTGCCTGGCTATCGTCTCCCGCCGCGGGTTCCCGGCCGACTCGCGGACCTGGAGGGCGTCCAGCAGCGGCCGCAGTGGCAGCGCCTCGTCTAGCTCGCTGCCAGTTCCCCAGAAGACCTGGCAGCCCGCGGCGGCTTCCGCGCCTAGCGCCGCCTGAACGAGCGCGGACTTGCCGATACCCGGCTCCCCTTCGACAAACACCATGCCGCCCTGCCCGGCCGCGATACCGCGCACCAGCCGGCCGAGCAGCGCCAGCTCGCTGTCGCGGCCAAACAGCAGGCCAGGCGGGGCACCCGGGATCACCGCCGACTCGGACGCGAGCGGATACCGGCGGTGCGCGGAGCCGGCCGCTTGAGCGGGCCAACTGCTGGAACGGGACGGGCGGCCGGCCCGCTGCCTCCCGGCCCGGTCCTGCTGAGCAGCCCGCAGCAACCGGGCCCACTCCCCGGGCGCCAGGCGCTGGTACCCGGTGTCCGCTGGTACCTGAGCCTGGAGAAACGCGATCATGGCGGTCAGGTACCGCTCGTTCTTCCGGCCAGTGGGGACCGCCCTGGCATTCAGCCATCCGTTGATCGTCGAGTGACTGATCGAGACCGGAGGCCGCTGCTCCAGCCCAAGGTGAACCAGTCGCTGCAGCGTCGGCTTGCGGGCTGCCAGGTAAAGGGCTCGCAACGCTCGCCAGAACCGGCCCGCGGCGTCGTCTTCTGGCACCGTTCCCCCGGTAAATCTATCTGGAATGAAAAGTCGCCGTAAAACTGCCAACACGGTCTTACCAGGGTACTTGCATCGATTCGGCCGAGTGCGGTTGCCGGAAACTTCCCGGATAGCGGATAACTGGCCAGCGGTTACCCGAGACTAGGAAGGCAAGGATGATGCTCACCGCCTTTGCGCCGCTACCCACGCTCTGGGTGCGGCTGCTGGCCGGAGGCTGGCAGGTCGGCTTCTGGATCGACGGCAGCGGGCGTACCTATGTGGACGTGGCCGACCCCATGGACAACCTGGTCCACCGGGCGGCGGGTACCCGGCCGACCCTCCCGTCGATTGAGGCGGGGTGGCAAGGCTGGAGTTCCGGTCCCGACCGGGAAACCCGGTGCTGGGCGCTGGCTGTCGGGCACCTGCCACCCGGCGTTGGGCACGCGGTGTCATTTACCTCCCTGGCAGGCGCACCTCCGGCCGACCGGAACGGGACGGCGCTGCCGCCTGACGGCTGGACCGGCCTGCGGGTGACGGAGGGCGGGCTCTGGGTCGCTGTGGCTATCGGATGCCCCTCGCGCATCCGGATGACCGCGTACTCCCATGTCCGGCTGACCACGCAGGCAGCGGCGTTGCAGTACCCGCTATTGCCGGTGGGGGGCCGGCTGAGCAGCTGAGCCAGCAGACGGGAACGTCTGACTGAGAAATCAGGCTGGCGCGGTGTGTTCTCTTATTACCCGTTCTCTTATTACGCGTTTTTTCTGCGCTGACTTAATGACTCAGTCGTGCACGATGCTGGCGTGATGGCAGAAGTGCACCCGGGCCGGGGCCATCGACCGGACACGCCCGAGCGAGGCCTCCCAGGACGGCCGGTCGGCCGCCTGGCCCGCCGGCAGCCGCTGGGCAAGCGGGCCGCTGTACTCGCGCGGCGTGTAGGCGGCATCCCCGATCAGCAGGTCGAGCGAGCCGTCATCCATTCGGGCGGCGACGCACTGGTGACCGACGGTGTGGCCGGGGGTCGCGATCACCGACAGGCCGGGCAGGATCTCGGTGTCGCCGTCGAGCAGCTCGAACCGCGCGCCGGTGAAGTCGAACCAGCTCGACAGCGCGGGCGCCTCACGGCGGGCGCGGTCGAGTTCGGCCCGCTGGACGTAGAACGGGGCATGCTTGAACACCGGATTCTGACCGCAGTGGTCAAAGTGCAGGTGGGTGTTGATCACCAGCGAGATGTCGGCGGGAGACAAGCCAAGCCCGGCCAGCGCATCGGCCACGGAGACGTTGACCACCCGCCAGTCGTTGAGGAGATCCCGCGGGCCTCCCACCCCGGTGTCGACCAAGGCGGCGCCACCCGGATGGGTGATCACGAAACCGTGGACCGGCCACTGCGCGCCCTCGCTACCGGGCGGGCTCAGCCTGGCCAGGTGCAGTCGATGAATCTCCAGCAACGGCGGCCCGCCTCCCGTCCTTGCCCGTTGGCCCGGCGGTTCTGTTCTATCACCGGAGGCTGGCCCAGCCGCGATAGGCGGCCAGGTCGACGTTGCTGCCGCAGACGATGGTGGCGACCGGCCGGCCTGCGAAGCGGCCGGGGTCTTCGAGCACAGCCGCGACGCCGAGCGCGGCCGAGGGCTCCGCCACCAGGCCAGCCTGTTCCAACAGGATCCGCAGGCCGGCCACGATGGACTCCTCCCGCACCAGCACGGCGTCGTCGGCGACCAGCAGGAGGTCGTCAAGGACGGCCGCGATCGGCAGGCGGCCGGCCACGCCGTCGGCGATGGTGCTGGTCGAGTCGGTGGTGACCACCCGCCGCTGGCGCCAGGAGTACGTCATCGCGGGCGCGCCGAGCGGCTGCACGCAGATCACCTCGACCCCGGGCGCTCGCTCCTTCAGCACGTGGCCGATGCCGGTCGCCATGGCCCCGCCGCCGAGGGCGATCAGCACCGCCTCGAATGAGGCGGCGCCGCTGTCCAGCGCGTCGGCCAGCTCAAGGCCGATGGTCGCCGCGCCCTCGCAGGTCTCGAGGTCCAGGCTGTCCTCGAGCAGCCGGATGCCGTCGGCGGCGGCGATCGCGGTTGCCCGCTCGCGGGCGGTGTCGAAGTCACCGTCCACCAGCTCGAGCCGGGCGCCGAGGGCGCGGATGCGGTCGAGCTTGGCCGCGGGCGCGAAGCGGGATGCCACCACGGTGACCTCGAGCCCGCGACCGCGCCCGGACCAGGCGAGGGCCTGGCCGAGGTTGCCCGCGCTGGCGCACACCACCGACCGCGGCCCGTCGGCCGCCAGCCGGCTGGCGATGACCTCGGTGCCGCGGCCCTTGAAGCTGCGGACCGGGTTGGCCGTTTCCAGCTTGATGCTCAGCGCGCAGCCGAGGACGGGCTCGAGCGCCTGGCAGCGGTACAACGGGGTGTCGAGGAAAACCGGGTCGATGACCCGGCGGGCCGCCTGGATCCGGGCAGTGTCGAGGCGCGTTGGCTGCACGCACGGAAGCGTAGCGCGGGCGGGGGCGCCCGGATCGGCCGCGATCAGCCGAGGGCGGCCTCGATGTCCCCGATGACCTGCGCGTTGCCTGCATACAGGATCGCGTGCAGGCCGGCCTGGCGGGCGGCGGCCACGTTAGGCTCAAGGTCGTCGACGAACAGCACCTGCCCGGCTGCGGCCCCCAGCCGCTCGCAGGTCAGCGCGTAGATCGCGGGGTCGGGCTTGCTGAGCCCGCACTCGTGCGAGTAGACGATCTCATCCACCAGGTCGGCGAAGCCGTAGGCAGCCTGCTCCCGCTCGCGTGCGCCGACGAAGCTGTTGCTGAGGATGCCGGTGCGGTAGCGGGGCCGCAGCCGCCGGACGTACTCGATCAGCTCCGTGTTGGCCGATCCGAGGTACTCGCGCCAGACCCAGCCCATGAACTCATCCGCCTGCCGCTGGTCCAGGCCGAGACGCTCGGCCAGCGCCCGGTGCACGTCGGCCTCGCTGACCGCGCCGATGCCGCCGTCCCGCCAGATGTCGGCCATGCGCTGGTTGATCTGGCCGGCGTCCAGGCCGAGCAGCGACTCCCACCGCTCGGTCACCCCCAGGCTCGGGGTGATCTCAAGGACGCCGCCGATGTCGAACACAACCGCCTGAATCGTCATGTCACGCACCCTGCCGGTTACCCCGGGGGCAAGGTCAACGGCGTCAACGGCGCCCGCCCCCGGGGAACCAGGCCATGGCCGGGCTCAGGAGCTGAGGAACTCCTTCAGCGCCGCGTTGACCTCGTCCGGGAAGGTCCAGCCGATGTTGTGCGGGCCGCCTTCCACCGGGACGATCCTGACATCCTTGATCAGGCCCGACAACCGCTCCGCGGTCGCGGCGAACGGCAGGATTCGGTCCTCGGTGCCGTGCAGCACCAGCGTCGGCACGTCGAACTTGGGCAGGTCGGCCCGGAAGTCGGTCAGCCAGGTGTCGACGCAGGCGTAGGTCGCGTACGGCGAGGCGCCGACGGCGACGATGAAGCTGGCCTGCTTGGCCTGCTCGCTGATCCGGGTGCCGCCGAGCTTGTCCACGTTGTAGAAGTTGTTGAAGAAGTCCTCGAGGTAGGCGTAGCGGTCGGCGGCGATTGCCGCCTTGATGCCCTCGAACACCGCGCCGTCCACGCCCTCGGGGTTGTCGTCGGTCTTCAGCAGGAACGGCGGCACGACGCCGAGCATGGCCGCCTTGCTCACCCGGGCGGAGCCGTAGTTGCCCAGGTAGCGGGCGACCTCCCCGGTGCCCATGGAGAATCCGACCAGGACCACGTCGTGCAGGTCGAGGTGCTCGAGCAGCGCGTTCAGGTCGGCCGCGAAGGTGTCGTAGTCGTACCCGGTCCACGGCTGGCTGGACTGGCCGAAGCCGCGACGGTCGTAGGCGATCACCCGGTAGCCCTCGGCCAGCAGCATCGGCGTCTGGCGCTCCCACGAGTGCCCGTCGAGCGGGTAGCCGTGGATCAGCACGACCGGCTGGCCAGTACCGTGATCCTCGTAGTACAGCTCGATGTCGGCGCCGTTCTCGCTGCCGACCACGACCTTCGACATGACTCCTCCTGTTCGCCGTTCCTGTTCGCCGTGCGGGTCCGCCCGGGCACGCGGGCGTCATGTCCGAGTCAATCACGCGGGTGGCGAGCGGTTCGATAGGGCTGGGCTACCGGCCTGGCCCGCTATCCGCCCGGCGGTGCGTGGCTGCGCACGGTGCGCCGGCCGTCCGGGCTGCGGGCCTCGGTGCTGCCGTCGGGGTAGAGGATGAGCTGCCAGCCCTGTCGGTGGATGCAGACGTCGTGGTGGAACTGGCAGACCAGGGCGCAGTTGGCGACCGAGGTCTCGCCGCCGTCCGCCTTGTGCCGCAGGTGGTGCACGTCGCAGTAGACCGCCGGGCGGTCGCAGTGCGGCCACGCGCAGTGCCGGTCGCGAAGCTGGACCGCCCGGCGGATGTGGCCCGGGATGCCGTCTGAGTAGCCGATGTCGAGCGGCAGGCTCGGGGTGCCGTAAGGCCGGGTGAGCAGTCCCCGCCGTAGCTGTGAGGCAACCCCGGCTGGGCCCGATACCAGGTCGATAGCGAGCCGGGTGATCGCGTAGCGCAGCGCCTGGTGTGCCTCAGGAGACCGCGGAGCCCGGGAAGACCGCGCCCGGGAAGACCGCACCCGGGAAGACCGCGCTGCCCGGGGATGCTGATGTGCTCCCGGGGTGGCGCGGCCGGCCAGGTCGATGATCGCGTCGATGACGGCCGGATCGGCCTGGCCGGTGACGACGGGCACGATCTGCGCGTCACAGGCCGCTGTCTCGGCATCCAGGCCGGTCAGGCAGGCGTCCTGGTCGAGGCGGGCGCGGATCCAGGCGTCCTCAAGCTCGGCCGCGCCGGGCATCTGCCGCAGCTGGGAGAGCGGGATGTGCACGATCGCCTGGGTGTCGGCGCCGGCCCGGGCGGGGACCAGGCGGGCCCGCAGCAGCAGCGCGCAGGCCTGCTGCAAGGCGTCGTGGAACCGCTGGGCCTCGGTGCGGTCGTCCTCGGGTCCCTGCTTCTTGCCGAGGGCTTCGAGTACGGCCCGCACCGCGGCCGCGCACTCCGGTGTGAGGTTGCCGCGGATCACGCCCGCGCCGCCGAAGGTGGTGCCGACCAGCAGCGAGCGGTCGGACGGGTCGGGGTCGTCGGCGTCGGGCTGCTGCTGGCGCCAGCGCTCGATCGCGTAGGCCGCGATCGTCCGCAGGTCGTCAAGCGACGCGCCGGCCGCCGACGCGTCCAGCAGGATCTTGTCGGTTTCGTCGCGCAACTGGCCGGGCAGCTTGCGGGTCCAGTCGGCGATCTCGTCCGCCCATGACTGGGTGATCTGGCCGGCTCGCAGGGCCGCGCTGAGCCGCGGTCGCTCGCGGTGCCGGCGCATCTCGCGCACCGCGGCCCGGGCGTCCTTCTTGGTCAGCCGGCCGTGCGCGGCCAGCCAGGCCGAGGACGAGCCGTAGCCGTCGGCGTCATGTGCGTCGGTCGCGTCGAACTGGCGCAGGTACTGCGCGCGGGCGGCGGCCAGCTTGCCCTGGATCCGGCCGAGGGCGAGCAGCGCGCTGCCGCAGCCCGGCCCGGTCAGGCCGGCCACGTCCAGCGCGTTGAGGTAGTCCACGGCGCGCTCGGCCGCCAGCAGCGCCTCCTCCACGCTGCCGAAGCGCGCGCTCGCGGCGCCCGCGCTGCTGGCGCCGGTGACTCCGGGTTCGGTACACATGCACAATCACCCCCTCACGGCGAGATGCGATGCCTGACAGAGGACATCGTGAAGTGAGCACCACCTGAAGGGGTGCTACGCAATCCGTGAAAGGGCGCGGCCGCGCAGGGTGGCGTGGTTACGGCGTGGCGCGTCGTCGGCCGGCCACGATGAGGCCGGCATCTCATTGGCGACCAGTCAATCGGTCGACCGTTACCCGGTTAGCCTACCAGTTCGAGGTGCGTGACTCAAGATCTCATATCAAGATCTTTTTTCGAGCAGCTCGGCGCGGCGGGCCGGCTTGGGTTGAGCGCGGCTCAGGTTGAACCGGCCTACGTCGAGCGCGGCCGGGAATCGCGCGGGGGCGCCGGGGTCACCCGGCGCACGACCGCGCGACCGCGGAAGCGGAGGGCAGGCTCGCCGTACTCTTCGGCCGCGTGCGCGATCCAGCCCGCCGTGCGGGCGACGGCGAACACCGCGGTCGCGGCCTGCGGCGGCATCCGGGCAACGTGGCACAGCGCCCCCAGCGCGAAGTCGACGCTGGCGGGGGTGGCGGCCGCACGGGTGGCCTGCTCGATGAGCGCCCGGTCGGCCGGCGTCGCGATCGCGTGGACGGCTCGCAGTAGCGGGGCCGCGCGCGGGTCGCCGTGGCGGTGGACCGGGTGGCCGAACCCAAGCGCAGCCGGGGCAGCGCGGTGGTCGGTCGGGGCGGCGGCGCCATGGTCGGTCGCGGAGGCGGCGCCATGGTCGGTCGCGGAGGCGGCGCCATGGTCGGTCGCGGAGGCGGCGCCATGGTCGGTCGCGGAGGCGCCGCGGCCGGCCGGGCGGGCTCCGGCCTGGAGGTCGAGCAGCTGTTCGCGGACACGCCGGGGCACGTCGCCGTGCAGGGTGCCGCCGAGCGCGCCGAGTCCGGCGAGGACGCAGCCGGCCGGGGCGGCGCGGGCGGAGGCGGCGACCCGGACCGCGAGGGTGGAGGTGGCCAGCTCGTGCTCGGCCAGCAGAACCAGCGCGGTATCGAGCGCGCGGACCCGGGGCGGGGTCGGGCGCAGCGGCGACCAGCGCTGCCACAACCCGGCCGCGACGCTACCGGCCGCGCCGCTACCGCCTGCGGCGCTGCTGGCCCTGGCGTCGGCCTCGGTAGCGGCAGCGGCCCCGGCAGCGGTCCCAGCAACCGCAGCAGCCCTGGCAGCCGCAGCAGCCCTGGCAGCCCCGGCAGCGGCAGTGACCCCGGCAGCCGCAGCGGCGGTGCCTGAAGCCTGGACCAGGGCAGCGATGATGCGTCTCCCCCAGGCTGGCCAGTCCGGCCGGTCGGCCGCGGTGCCCACGTCAAGGCGGTCGGCGGGCAGGGCGGCTACGACGGCCGCGAACCGCTGCCCGACCGGGAGGCCGTCGTCCAGGTCAGCCAGCAGCGTTGCCAGCGACGGGGCGAGGCCGGCGGGCGGTACCCAGCCTCCCGGGGGCGGTCCGGGCGGCGCCAGCCGGCCGGACCAGAGCAGCTCAGCGACCGCCTCGAACGGCTGGCGGGCGGCCACCAGGTCCGCGACGTCGGTTCCCCGGTACCTGATCAGGCCGTCGGTCACGGTGCTGACGCCGGTAGCGATCACCAGGTCGATGCTCGCGGGCGGGCGGGGCAGCGTGCGGGGCCGGGAGCGCTGGGCGAGCAGCTCGAGGTCGTCGGAGTCGTAGCGGCTTGACCGGCCGTCCGGTCCGGTGACGCGGCGCAGCGCGCCCCGGCTGACGTAGGCGTACAGCGTGCGGACGTCCACTCCGAGCCGCGCGGCCGCGGTCCGCGCGTCGAGTTGTTCACCCATCGGTTGACGATAATCAACGTTGATTATCGAGTCCAGTCGGATCGAGAATCGTTGCTATGACCGAGCAGGAAACCGGCCTTGGCGACGTCTGCGCGCAGGTCTGGGCGGTGACGGGCGGAGCGGCGGCCACGACCGCGGTGCTCCGGGTGAGCGGGCCCAGGACGGTGCTGCCGTCCGCGTTCGACGTGACCGGACTGGCGACCGGCGCGGTGGCGGCGGCCACCCTGGCCGCCGCCGGGTACCAGGCGGCGCGCGGCGACGGGCCGGCCGCGCTGGTGCGGGTGGACAGCCGCGCCGCCTGCGCCGCGTTCGCGGCCGAGGCGCTGTTCCAGCCGGTCGGCTGGTCCCTCCCGGACATCTGGGACCCGGTGGCGGGTAACTACCGGGCGAAAGACCGCTGGATCCGGCTGCACACCAACTACGCCTGCCACCGGGCGGCGGTGGCCCAGGTGCTGCGGGCGGATGACCGGGCCGCGGTGGCGGCGGCGGTCAGCGGCTGGCAGGCGGCCGACCTGGAGGCGGCGGTGGTCGCGGCCGGGGGCTGCGCGGCGGTGATGTACGACCGGGAGACCTGGCTGGCCTCCGCGCCCGGAGCGGCGGCGGCGGCAGCGCCGGTGCTCGAGGTCACCGAGCGGCCGCGGCGGGGCGGGACCAGCGCGGCGGGCGCTGCGGCCGTGGCCGCCGCGGGGGATGCGGGGGATGCGGCCGCGGCGGCGGAGCGGCCGGCCGGGCAGCCGTACGCGGGCGTCCGGGTGCTCGACCTGACCCGGGTCATCGCGGGCCCGGTGTGCACCCGCTTCCTCGCCCGCTACGGCGCCGACGTGCTGCGGGTCGACCCGCCGGGGTTCGCCGAGGTGCCCGCGCTGCTGCCGGAGACCACCGCCGGGAAGCGGACGGCCAGCGTCGACCTCAGCCAGGCGGCCGGCCGGGCGGACTTCGAGCGGCTGGTGGCGGGCGCGGACGTGCTCGTCGGCGGGCTGCGGGCGGATGCCCTGAGCCGGCTCGGCTACGACGACGCCGCGCTGACGGCGCTGAACCCGGACCTGATCATCGCGACGCTGAACGCCTACGGGTGGCAGGGGCCGTGGCGTGACCGCCGCGGTTTCGACAGCCTGGTCCAGATGAGCTGCGGCATCGCGGCCGCGGGGGAAGCGGCCAGCGGCGAGACGGCAGCCGGCGAGACGGCAGCGGGCAAGACGGCAGCGGATACCGGCCGTCCGGTGCCGCTGCCGGTCCAGGCACTCGACCACGCGACCGGCTACCTGCTGGCGGCGGCGGTCGGGCGGGCGCTGACGGCGCGGCTGACGCGTCAGACGGTGACTCGGATCAGGGCGTCGCTGACCGGGACCGCGAACTTGCTCTGGTCGCTCCCCCGGCCGCCCGCGCTCGCCGGCCAGCCGCCGGCCCCGCAGCGCGCGGACATTCCGCTGACTAGCGCCGACACGGCCTGGGGGCCGGCCCGCCGGGTGCCGCCGGCCGGTCAGATCGACGGGGTGGTCCCGGTGCTGCCGGTCGAGGCGGGGCCGCTGGGCCGCCACCGGCCGGCCTGGTGACACGGGCCACCAGCCGGCCTGGTGACACGGGCCACCGGCCGGCCTGGTGACACGGTGGCGGCAGCCGCGACGGGAACCCAGCGGCGGCGTGCTAGGCGGCGGCGCTGGCCCGTAGCTGACCGAGGTCGAGGCCGAGCCAGCTGGCGAGCCCGGCGCATCCGTTCGGGGTGATCGTGACGATCCGGCTGCCGTCCTCTCGCCGCAACCACTCCCGCCGGGTGAGCTCGGCCGTGAGGGCCGCGCCGAGGCCGCCCGCCAGGTGGTGCCGCCGCTCGGTCCAGTCCAGGCAGGGCCGCAGCAGCGGCCGGGTGCGGTGCGGCACGGCGGCGGCGTCGAGGCCGAGGCCGGCCAGGACCCGCGGCCCGTCCGGGCCGAGCACCCACGCGCCGTCCCGTTCGCCGATCGCGCCCTGGGCGGTCAGCGCCTCGGTGACCGCCACCCCGACCACCCCCGCCAGGTGGTCGTAGCACATCCGCGCCCAGCGCAGGTTGCGCATCCGGGTGGAGCCGCGCAGCGACCGGACCGGGGTGGCCGGCGCGAGCAGCAGCAGCGTCTCAAGCGCTTCCGCTACTTGCTCGGCCGCGATCGAGTAGACCTGCTGACGGCCACTGCGCTCCGCCCGCACCAGCCCGCCGGCCGCCAGCTTCTTCAGGTGGGCGCTGGCCAGCGACCGGGAGATGCCCGCCGCCGCGGCCAGCGCCGAACCGGACTGCGGCCGGCCGCCCAGCAGCACCTGCAGCATCCGGGCGCGGTTGGGGTCGCCGATGAGGCGGCCGATCGTGGCGAGGTCGGCGTCGGGTTCCATGGACGCCAGCCTAGGCGAGGAACTGTCAAACGGCCGTTTGACAGTTCTGCCGTTACGGTCGATGGCATGACGCTGACAACGCGGTCCTGGCGGGTGCGGGCCGGGTGGCTACCGGTCGCGCTGGTGATGTTCGCCGTCGGCTGGGGAGCCAACCAGTTCTCGCCGATGCTGATCGTCTACCGGCACGCGCTCGGCCTGGGGGCGGGCGCGATCGCCGGGCTGTTCGCCATCTACGCCGCCACCCTGATCCCCGGCCTGCTGGCGGGCGGGCCGCTGTCGGACCGCTTCGGCCGCCGCGCCTGCGTGCTGCCGTTCGCGGCCCTGTCGCCGGTCGCCACCCTGCTGCTGGTGCTCGGGCCGCACAGCCTGCCGCTGATCGCGGCGAGCCGGGCGCTGGCCGGCTTGTGCTCGGGCATGGTGTTCGGGCCCGCCACCGCCTGGGTGCACGAGCTGTCGCCCGGGGACGGGCTGAGCGCCCGCCGGGCGGCGCTGGCGCTGAGCGCCGGCTTCGGCCTCGGCCCGGTGGTCGCCGCCCTGCTCGCCCAGTGGGCCGCTGATCCCCTGGTGGTGCCGTACCTGCCGCATCTGGCGCTTGGCGTCGCGGCGCTCGCCGTCGGCCTGACCGCGCCCGGCCGCCGGCCGCCGCAGCACCCGCCGGAACCACAGCACCCGGCGGAACCACAGCGCCAGCCGGAACCACAGTGCCAGCCGGAACCACAGGCCCAGCCGGGAACAGCCGCCCGGCGCTGGCCGCCGGCCGCGGCCCGGACACGGGGGTTCTGGCTCGGGATCGCGCCGGGGGCGCCGTTCGTCTTCGGATCGGTCGCGCTCGCGCTAGTGGTGCTGCCGGAGGAGGTCACCAGCGCGCGCACCCTGTCGGCGGGCTACGCCGGGCTGATGACCGCGCTGACGTTCGCCGCGGGCATCGGGGTGCAGCCGGCCGCCCGCCGGCTGGCGGCCCGCCGACCGGCGGCGGGAGCGGCGGCCGGGCTGGCGGCCGCGGCCGCGGGCGCCGTCGTCAGCGTCGCCGCGGTCAGCGCCACCGTCGTCAGCGCCACCGTGTCCGGCGGGTCCGGGGAGGCAGGCGGGGCGGCCGGGCGGACGCTGGCCGGCCTCGCGGCGCTGCTGTTCGGCCTGGCCTACGGCCTGTGCCTGGTCTGCGGGCTGCAGCAGGCAGGTGAGCTGGCCGGGCCGCGCGACCGGGGCAGCGTGCTCGCGGTCTACTACGTGCTCGCCTACCTCGGGTTCGGCGCGCCCTACGCGATGGACGGCCTGAACGCGGTGCTCGGCCGGCCGGGCGCGTTCGCGCTGATGGCCGGGCTGGCCGCCGCCCTCGCCTGGTCGGCCTGGCGGGCGCGGCCCGCGCAGGCCGCGACGGCGCCGCCCAGGCAAGGCACCAGCCAGGCAGCACACCGAACGGGTGTCGCTGGCTCCGGCCGCTCCCGGGTCCGTTAGCTGTCGGCCGGGACCGCCTCCGGCGCCGCCGCCAGCCCGCGCTCGATCGCGTCGATGATCGCCGGGCGCAGCCGGGGCGCGCTGATGATCGCGTCGACCGAGCCGACGTCGACCGCGCGCTGGATGGAGTGCACCCGGTCGAACTCGGCCGCCACCTCGCCGAGCTTCTCGGCCCGGACCGCCGACTGCACCTCGGCCAGCCGGCTGGCCAGCGCCGCCCGGCCGGTGCCGCCGGTCTCCGGCCCGCCGGCCTCCGCCAGCTGCGCCTGCAGCTCGGTCACCCGCGGGTCGGCCGCCGTCCGGCTGCCCACCTCGCCCGCGAACACCGCCGCCGCGGCCGGGGCGCCGCCGAGCACCGACGCGAACGAGCCCTCGAGGGCGAGCACCGTCATGTTCGGGTTGAGCGCCTTGGAGAACACCACGAACGCGCCGCCGTGGTACCGGGAGATCACGCAGAACACGATCGGGCCGCGGAAGTTGACGATCGCCCGGCCGATCTCCGCCCCGTACTCCAGCTGCAGCTTGCGCATTGACTCGGGCGAGCCGTCGAAGCCGGACAGGTTGGCCAGCACCACCAGCGGCCGGTTGCCCGAGGCGGCGTTGATCGCCCGCGCGGTCTTCTTCGACGAGCGCGGGAACAGCGTGCCCGCGGTGTAGGTGTCGGGACCGTCGGTGGGCGGGAAGCCGCGCCGCGGCACCGACCGTGACTCGATGCCGATCAGGCAGGCCGGCCGCCCGCCCAGGTGCACGTCCTGCACCACCGCGGTGTCCGCGTCGGCCATCCCGGCCCAGCGCTCGAGCACCGGGTGGTCCTGGTCGGACAGCGCCCGCATCACCGTGCGGATGTCGAACGGCTTCTTGCGGTCCGGGTTGTGCCGGGCGGAGAAGATCTCGCCTACGGTGGCGAAGTCGCTGCCCGCCACCGCGTGGGGGTAGCCGGAGACGTCCCGCTCGGCCGGGTCGCTGGTCTCCGCCCGGCGCGGCGCGGTCTCCCCCGGCGCCAGGTAGGTGTGGTCGTAGTGCGCCATCAGCACGCCGCAGGCGGCGGCCAGGCTGGGCGCCCAGTACTGGGCCTGGCCGTTGGGCCCCATCACCCGGTCGTAGCCGCCGATGCCGAAGTTGTCCTCGGCCGACACCCCGCCCGAGAAGTCGAGCGCCTGCTTGCCGGTGAGCACCATGGCCGAGTCGGGCGTCATCACCAGGATGCCCTTGGTGTGCATGAGCATGGTGGCCTCGGCGTTCCAGTACGGCTGGGCGCCCACGTTGATCCCCGCCACCACGACGTTGATCTCCCCGCCGTCCTGGGTGAACTCCACGATCCGCTTGAGCGCGGCCGCCACCCAGTCCATGTTCTCGGTGCCCGAGGACATCGAGATGCGCGCGCCCGACGACAGCGCGAACCACTCCACCGGCACCGCCAGCCGGGTGGCCAGGTCGAGCGCGGCGATGACCCGGGCGCACTCCGGCTCCGACAGCGCGCCGAGCGACTTGGTGGGGTCGCCGAGCAGCACCACCCGGGTGACACCCTCGGGGTGCGCCGCGGTCGGGGTGCTCACCACCCCGGCCACGATCGCGGCCTTGTTCTTGCCCGGCGGCCGCTGCACCGGGGCCAGGGCGCCGCCGGCGTCCAGGTCGTACTCGGCGAACCGGCCGCTGGCCCCGGCCAGCAGGCCGGTCAGCTCGTAGGGGTAGACGGCGCCGCGCTTGGCCGCCCGCAGCACCTTCTGCCGGTAGTCGTCCATCGGCGCCAGCGGCTCGGTCGACGGCGGCCCGACCTGGACCCGCACCGACCGGCCGGCGTCCAGGCTGACCCGCACCGCCAGCTCGGGCAGCTCGCTGGCCGGCCCCGGGTAGGGCACGCCGTCCACCGGGCCATGCGGCCAGCGGGCGACGAACTGGACTTCCTCCACCCCCGAGCCGGACACGGTCGGCCGGATGCGGTTCACCAGCGGGGACAGCTCGCCGACGCTGAAGTCGGCGGCCGGCCACACGTACATCATGATCCGGTTGGCATCGAACCGCTTGTGCTGCGGCCGCTGCGCCTGCACCGTGCGGATCGCGTCCAGGCAGCCGGCCAGGACGTTCTCGAGCTCGGGCAGCGCGACCAGCCGGCCGTCCGCCTCGCGCAGCGGCGTCAGGTCGCGGACCTGTCCCATCGCCACCAGCCGCTCGTCGGCCTGGTTGCTCCTGGCCACCGCGCGGAACAGGTAGATCTCCTCGTCGGCGGACGGGATCCGGGTCAGCTCGAATTCACGCAGCCGGTCGATCTGCAGCCGCTCGGCGACCTGCGGGTGCAGGCCCCGCAGCAGCCGGTCCTCGGCCAGCGGGCCGGCCGGGCCGCCGCCGGGGCCAGCCCGGTCCGGCCGGAAGGTGAAGTGGTGCTGCATGGCGACGCCGCGGGGCCCGGCCACGGTGACCGTGATCCGGGACAGCCCCGGTGGCGCCGGCCAGGCGGACAGCAGCGCGGCCAGCCGGGCCACCATGCTGTCGGCGTCCGGCTGGTCCTCCCAGGCGACGTACAGGTCGGCGATGAGGCTGCTGCCCGGTGTGTCCGCGGCCAGCCGGGCGACGGCGGCCAGCGCGGCCGGCAGGTCGTCGATGGCCGCCCCGGCCGCCGCCAGCAGGGTCACCCCGTCGGGGCCGGCGTCCTCGGCGGTGACTAGCTGCCAGCCCGCCAGCTCGCGGGCGCTCACCTCGGCCAGCTTGTGGTTGCCGTAGTAGCGGCGGGTCAGCACCTCGAGCAGCGGCGCGTTACCGCCGCCGGGCCGGCCCTGGCTGGCACCGGCCTGGCTGGCACCGGCCTGGCTAGCACCGCTCCCGCCCGCCCTGCCCTCCCTGACCTTGCCGCGGGCGATCCGCTGGCCGAGCAGCCGGACCAGCGGCTCGGAGCTGGCCACCATCGCCTGGATCCGCTCCGCCCGGTCGGCCGCGTCCGGGTTGACGTCCAGGTAGCGCAGGCTGGCGCGCACGGCGGCGTAGACCCGCGCCCGCTCGCGGCGCAGCAGCGGCTGGGCGAACCAGCGGAACACCACCCCGCGGGCGAGGTCGCTGGTGGCGGGGAAGCGGACCTGGGTCGCCTCGATGAGGCGCTCGAGCGCGAGGCCGGCCCGCTCACGCAGCGGATCGGCCGGCGGCGGGCCGGCCAGCCACTGCCGCAGCAGCTCGGCGACGATCGCGGCGCCGTCGCCCAGCCGCTGCTGGGCCAGGAAGACGCGGAACACCGCCGCCTCGAGCTCGGCCGTGCGCTCGGTGCCCGCCACCCCGTAGTAGCCGAGCACCCGGCCCAGCGTGACCTGGAAGTCATCCGGCAGCCCGGCCCGCTCCACGTCGAGGCTTTGCAGGTAGCCGTGCAGGTACTCGCGGGGGCTGCCCGGGCCGGCCGCGCCGGGGTCGCCGGCCGGCCGGTTGCGGCTCAGCTCGCAAAGGTCGGCGAACACGGTCAGCAGCTCCGCCTCGCCCGGCAGCGGGTGCCCGCCGAGCTCGCGGCGGGCGGCCAGGTAGCCGGCCAGCAGCCGGCCGCGCTCGGCGGCCGAGCCGTCGAAGCCGAGCAGCAGCCCGCGCAGGTCCTCCAGGTAGCGCGCGGCCCGGTCGGCCGCGGGCAGGCTGCCCGGCGCCGCGGGCAGCTCGACCTCCGCCGCCGGGACCGCGCCCGCGGCGGGATCAGCGGCGGGATCAGCCGCGCCCCCGGCCTCCTCGTTGTCGCTGCCGACCGGCTCCAGGCGCAGCAGCGGCGCGCCCGCCTCCACCTGGCTGCCCACCGATACCAGGCACTCCTTGACCCGGGCGCGGAACGGCGCGCGCAGCACCGTCTCCATCTTCATGCTCTCGAGGACCAGGATCGGCGCGTTGGCCTCGGCCTCGTCCCCGACCCCGAGCGGCGTGGCGACCACCAGCGCGGGCGCGGGCGAGCGGATCACGCCGCCCTCGTCGAGGCTGATCCGGTGGGCGACGCCGTCCACCTCGACCAGGTGCACCGGCCCGTGGGTGGCGGTGGTGAGGCGGAACCGCGCGCCGTTGACGGTGATCCGGCCGCTGTGCGCGTCGAACCGCTCGATCTCCGCCTCGGCCTGCCGCTCCTCGCCGCCGTCAGTGCCGCTGACCGAGCCGCCGGCGGAGCCGCTGACCGCGCCGCCGACCGAGCCGCCGGACGACAGGCCGATCTGGAAGCGCCGCGCCCCGAGCCGGGCGACCCGCACCCGGTAGCCGGCCCCGCGCAGCTTCAGGTCGAGCGGCCGCCCCGGGTCGTGCTGTACCTGGGGCCGCCCGCCGTGGGCGGTGGCCAGCAGCCGGGCGACCGACAGCTCCTCCTCGTCGGCGTAGGCCTCGATGGCGGCGGCGGCGAGGGCGACGGCGGAGTGCCGGTGCTGGGTGAGGCGGCCTTCACCGCGGACCCGGTCGATCCAGCCGGTGTCGGCGCTGGCGTCGATTACCTCCGGCTGGTCGAGCAGGTCGAGCACGAAGCTCTTGTTGGTGGCGCCGCCCTCGATCACCACGGTGGTCTCGCGCATCGCGCGGCGCAGCCGTCCCAGGGCCTCGTCCCGGTCGCGCCCGTAGGCGATGATCTTGGCGATCATCGAGTCGAAGTCGGCCGGGATGGTGTCGCCCTCGCTGACCCCGGTGTCCACCCGGATGCCGGGCCCCGCGGGCAGCACCAGCCGGGCGATCCGGCCGGGGGCGGGGGCGAAGTCACGGTCCGGGTCCTCGGCGTTCAGCCGCGCCTCGACCGCGTGCCCGGACTCGGCCGGCTTGCTGCCGTCCAGCGTTCCCCCGCCCGCCACGTGCAGCTGCAGCCGCACCAGGTCGGTGCCGGTGGTCAGCTCGGTGATCGGGTGCTCGACCTGCAGCCGGGTGTTCACCTCGAGGAACGCGAACCGCCGCTCCCCCGGGTGGTAGAGGAACTCGACGGTCGCCGCCCCCCGGTAGCCGACCGCCAGGGCCAGCCGCTCGGCCGACGCCTTCAGGTCGGCGACCTGCTCCGGGGCGAGCACCGGGGAGGCCGACTCCTCGATGACCTTCTGGTTGCGGCGCTGCACCGAGCAGTCGCGCACGCCGAGCGCCCAGGCGGTGCCCTGGCCGTCGGCGATCACCTGGACCTCGACGTGCCTGGCCCCGGTGACGAGGCGCTCAAGGAACACGGTGCCGCTGCCGAACGCCCGCAGCGCCTCCGCCTTGGTCCGGTCGAACGCCTCGGTCAGGTCGGCGGGCGAGGTGATAACGCGGATGCCGCGCCCGCCGCCGCCCGCGGTGGCCTTCAGCATCAGCGGGTAGCCGATGGCCTCCGCCGCCGCCAGGGCGTCGTCGAGGGTGGGCACCGCGCCCCGGCTCCACGGCGCGACCGGGACCCCGACCTCCTCGGCGATCAGCTTGGCACCGATCTTGTCGCCCAGCTTGCGCATCGCGTCGGCGCTGGGGCCGATGAAGGTGACCCCGGCCCGCTCGCACAGCTCGGCGAAGGCCGGGTCCTCGGCCACGAAGCCCCAGCCGACCCAGGCGGCGTCCGCCCCGCACTCCACCAGCGCCCGCTCGAGCAGCGCGTGGTTCAGGTAGGGGCGGTCGGCGGCGGGCCCCAGCGGGTAGGCCGCGTCGGCCTCCCGGACGAAGGTGGCGGTGCGGTCCGCGTCGGTGAACAGGGCGACCGTCTCGACCGGCGTTCCCGTCTGCGCGGACAGGTCCCGGACGGCGTGGATCAGCCGCATCGCGGCCTCTCCCCGGTTGACGATAGCGACGCGACTGAACACCGGCTGAGACCTCCGCTTACATCCGTCCGCGGCGCGGCCCGTGTCCCGCGGCGCGCGCCCTGACCGGCATCCATCCTGCTCGATCGCGAGCGACCCTACCAATGCGGTGGAGGACCGAGACACGGGCCACCTGTTGTAGGAACCCGACAAAAAGCGCGCCCGGACGAGGGCAATCGGTGCCACCGCCGCCAGCGCGGCGGCACACAGCGTGACCAGCGGCGGCGCGGCACCCGGGGCCGTCGCCGGCCGGACCGGGGCAGTCGGTGGCGGGCGCGGGTGCGATACGCATCCGTTCGGGATGAATAAAAAGGGAATCAGCCGAACGGGGGCGCGGTGACCCGTGCGGCCCGGCCGCGGCCGCCGGGCGGGGCGCGGCGGGCGGGGCGCCGCGACTGTTCGCCCCCGCGTCGCCCGGCCCTCACCTGGGCCGGGCATACTGCCGGTCATGAGCCGACCGCTGGTGGCCGCGCACCGGGGAGTAGCGACCGGGGCGGCCGAGAACACCATCGCCGCCTTCGCCAGCGCGATCGAGGTCGGGGCGGACATGGTCGAGTTCGACGTGCGCCGGACCCGGGACGGTGAGCTGATCGCGTTCCACGACGCCGCGGTGCGGGGGGTGCCGGTCGGCGGGCTCACCCGGGACGACATCGCGGCCGCGGCCGGGGTGCGGCCGCCGCTGCTGACCGAGGTGCTGCGGGTGTGCGCGGGGCGGATCCGGCTGGACGTGGAGCTGAAGGAGGACGGCTACGTGCCCGAGGTGACGGCGGCGCTGCGGGCCGGCTTCGACCCGGCCCAGCTGATCGTCACCTCGTTCCTGCCCGCGGTGGTCGCGCAGGCCAAGGAGGCGTTCCCGGCGCTGCGGACCGGGCTGCTGGTCGGCACCGGCGGCCCCTGGGCCGACCTGCCCGCCCGGTGGCGCGAGGTGTACCCGGTCGCGCTGGCCCGCCGGGTGCGGGCCGACTACCTGGCCCCGCACTACCGGCTGGCCCAGCTCGGGGTGGTCCGCCGGGCGGCCGCGGCCGGGCTGCCGTGCCTGCTCTGGACGGTCAACTCGCCCGAGCTGATCAGCAAGTACGCGCGCGACGAGCGGGTCGCGGCGATCATCACCGACGTGGCCGCGCAGGCGCTGTCGATCGTCCGCGGCTTATCCTTGACCAGTGCGCCTGGTCTCCCTGCTGCCCTCCGCGACCGAGATCGTGTATGCCCTCGGCCTGGACGCGGACCTGGTCGGGGTGACCTTCGAGTGCGATGAGCCGGCCGCCGCCCGGAGCGACAAGGCGGTCGTGGTGGGCGGCCTGGATACCGCCGGGATGACCCCGGGCGCGATCGACGCCTACGTGCGGCGGCAGCTCGCGGCGGGCGCCGACCTCTACACGCTGCACGCGGACGCGCTGGCCGGGCTGCGCCCCGACCTGATCCTGACCCAGGACCTGTGCCGGGTGTGCGCGCTGCCGTCCGGCGACGTCACCGCGGCGCTCGGCTACCTCGGCTGCGACGGCGGGGAAGCCGGCCCGGGCGGGGCGGGACCGGCGGGCGGGGCTGAGGTGCTGTCGCTCGACCCCTACTCGCTGGAGGACGTGCTCGGCACGATCATCGCCGTGGGCACCCGGGCGGGCGTCGCCCACCGGGCCCAGGCGCTGGTCGCCGGGCTGCGCGGGCGCCTTTCGGCGGTGGCCGCGCGGGTGGCCGGGCGGCCGCGGCCGCGGGTGGCGGTGATCGAGTGGGTCGACCCGCCGTTCACGGCCGGGCACTGGATCCCCGACCTGGTGACGGCGGCGGGCGGCGAGCCGGTAGCGGCCCGCCCTGGCCGCCGCTCCGAGCCGGTGAGCTGGGCGGAGATCGCCGACGCGGCACCCGACCTGGTGCTCGTCGCCCCGTGCGGCTTCGGGCTGGCGGACGCGGTGGCGCAGGCGGCGGCGGTGACCGCCGCGCTGCCGGGCCGGCCGGTGTGGGCGCTCGACGGGAACGGGCTGGTGGTCCGGCCGGGGCCGCGGCTGGTGGACGGGGTGGAGGCGATCGCCGCGATCCTGCACCCGGATGCGGTGACCGCTCCCCCGCCGGGCCGGATCGCCCTGGTTACCGGGCCGGGCGTCAGGCGGCCGCCCGGGTCAGCGGTAGCGCTGGTCCCGGTAGCGCCCCGGTAACGCTGCTCAGCGGTAACGCTGCTCAGCGGTAACGGAAGCCGTCGAGGAACCGGCGGAACACGCCGCCCTCGCGGGTCAGCGGGGGCGCGGCGGGCGCGGTTTCCCGCTGCCGGGCGACCGGCTGGTCGTAGTCGGTGCGGGCGATGGCGTCGACGACCTGGGCCTCGTCGAAGTCCTCCGAGCCCTCGATCATGGGCACGAAGCCGACCAGCATCCCGTCCCGCATCACCTGGGCCTCGAGGCCGGCTGTGCCGTCGTTGTCCCATTCCGCCTCGCGGCCGCCGGACAGCGTCACCCGCACGCCGAACTCGGTGGTGCCGCGAAGCAGGTGAGCGTTGACGCCGCGGTCGCGAAGGGCGTCCACGACCCGGCGCGCCTTGAACTCGTCCATGAGCGGACGATACCCGGCATTCCTGAACGATCGCCAAAGGCTGGCTCTGCACGGGCTCGGGGCGGCCGGCCCGGGCAGGGGGCGGGTGGCACGCTTCAGTTTTGCTGTAGTATTCCCGGGCAGCTTCCGCCCGCGTCAGGCACGTCGGCGGCCAGTCAGCCGGGCCCCCGCCCCCTTGCCGATTGCGAGAAAAGTGCCGCTCAACTGCTCGGTTTCGCACGGACCCGGTTACGCGGTGGTGTCCGTCGGCGGCGAGATCGACGCCAGCACCGAACAGGAGTTCCGGGACACGCTGGCGGCGGTGCTGTCCGCGGGGGCGGTGCGGGTGGTGCTGGACCTGGACGGCGTGCAGTTCATGGCCTCGGCCGGGATCGGCATCCTGCTCGGGGTGCGCCGGGTGCTGTCTGACGGCGGCGGTGAGCTGGTGCTGTCGGCCGCGCGGGGCGACGTCGCCGAGGTCCTCGACATGACCGGGGTGACCGACGTGATCCCGGTGACCGCGAGCGTGGCCGACGCGGTGGCCCGGCTCGACGGCTGACCTGGTCCGCTGACCTGGTCGCGGGCGGCCTAGCCGGACGGGCCCGCCAGGTAGGGCGGCCGCTGGTGGGTGAGCTGGTAGGGGAAGTGCAGCCGGACCGAGGTGGTACCGCCGGCCGCGTGGGTCTGCATCACGTCAGCCAGCTGGCGGGCCAGCCACAGGCCGCGGGTGCGCTCGTGCTGCGGGCGCGGCGGCTCGTAGCCGCCGGCCGCTGGCAAGGGCGCGCCGCCGTGGTCGTCCACCTGCACGACCAGCGTGTCGCCGTGATGCCAGCCCCGTACCTCGACCGGCGGCCGCCCGTGGCTGAGCCCGTTGGTGGCGATCTCGTTGACGGCCAGGGTCACGTCCGCTGTCGCGGCCGGCGCGTAGCCGTGGCCGCCCGCCCACGCGCGCAGTTCGCCGCGCAGCGCGGGCAGCCCCTCGGCGCCGGCCAGGCGGGCCTGCCAGTCGACCGCGGCGGGCAGCGGCAGCGGCTGGCGGTGCTGGGCGGCCAGGTACTGCCGGGGGCTGACGTAGCCGGCCGTCGGGGCCGCCCCGGCCGGCCCGAGCTGGTGGCTGTGCAGCGCGCGGGCGCTGTCGATGAGCGCGGCCGGGTGCCGCCTGGCGTCCCACAGGCAGGTGACCTCGCACCCGTAGTCGGCGTAGGTCTCGTTGCAGATGGCCTCGTAGGCGAGGTAGGCGACGGTCCGGTCAACCGCTCCCGCGCCCGGCTCAGGGCCCGCGTCAGGGCCGGGGCCGGGGCTGGGCGGGGCTGAGGCCGGGGCTGAGGCCGGGGCCTGCGTCGGGGCCGGGGCTGAGGCCGAGGTCCGGCTGGGCGAACACGTGAACGCGGCGGCCGGCCGCGTGGGCGGCGGCCAGGAAACGGCGGAACGCCTCGTAGGCGAACCCGAGCCGCTGGTAGAAGGCGGCGGTGTCGCCCCACTCGAGCGTGTCCGCGGCCGGGCCGAGCTCTGCCCGGACCAGGCGGGCGGTGCCAGCCGCGACCGCCATGAACACCCCGTCGGACTGGGACAGCGCCTGCCGGACGGCCGGCACCAGGAGCTGCCGCACGCTCTGGTCGGACTCGATGACCAGGGAACTGTGCCTGAACGTCGCGGGTGAGCGGGGTTCATGCGTCATGACTCGCGCCGCCCTCCGTTTCGGCTCGGCCGGTCTTCGCATCCCCCCGTTCCCATGGTAGCCCGAGCGCACGGGCCTGTCCCCGCTCAGCTGGCCTTTCCGTGGCCCGGCTCGGCCGGCCGGAGGCCGGCGCTCCGCTCGCACGCCGACCAGAAGGCAAGCGCTCTCGCGCTTCTTGCTGTTATCAGGCGAGGGAGGGCCGCGGGCTTGTTGTGCGTCAAGACGGTGGATGTTTGGGCATCCCCGAGGATGCCCAAACATCCAGCCTGCCGCGAGCACGGCCGCTTCCTGCTGTTATCACTAGTGAGGTCGGCCAGCATGTCACCACTTGCCGACGAATCGAACAATGTGGATATTCCTGCACACCCAGGTGTGCAGGAATATCCACGTTCTTGCAAGCGGCGTGAATTCACGCTGCATCGGGCCCAGGCGGGTGGAGCAGGCGGCAGGTGGGGCAGGCGGCGGGTGACGAGGTGGGCGGGTGACGAGGTGGGCGGGGCGGGGCGGGGCGGGGGCTAGGCGTCGTAGGTCACGGTGAGCTGGTCGCTGGTGGGCTCGGCCTGGCAGGTGAGGACGTAGCCGGCGTCTAGTTCCGGCTGCTCGAGCGCGTAGTTGCGGCGCATGACGGCGGTGCCGGCCACCACCAGGGCGCGGCAGGTGCCGCACACGCCGCCCTTGCAGGCGAACGGGAGGTCGGGCCGCACCCGCTGGGCGCCGTCGAGCACGGGGGTGCCCGGGGGGAGGGTGAGCGTGGTCGAGCGGCCGTCAAGGATCACCGTTACCCGGGCGCCGTGGCCGGCCGGCGGCTCTTCGTGCACCGCCGGGGCGGGCGGGTCGTCGCCGACCCAGAACAGCTCGCGGTGCACCCGGGCCGGGGCCACGCCGAGGTTACGCAGCACCTGCGTGGCGTCGGTGACCAGGCCGAACGGGCCGCACAGCCACCACTGGGCCACCCCGGTGACGTCCACCGTGAGCGGCAGCAGCCGGGCCAGCCGGGCGGCGTCGAGGCGCCCGCTGAACAGGTCCACCTCCCGGGGCTCGCGCGACAGCACGTGCACGAGCCGCACCCGGGCCGGGTGGGCGTCCTTGAGGTCGGCGACCTCGTCCGCGAACATCACCGTGTCGCTGCGCCGGTTGCCGTAGAGCAGGGTGACGGTGGAGGCGTCGTCGGCCGCCAGCACCGAGGCGGCGATCGACAGCAGCGGGGTGATGCCGGAGCCGGCCGCGATCAGCCCGTGGTGGCCGGGGACGGCCAGGTCGGGGGTGAAGCTGCCGCCGGGCGGCTGCACCTCGACCGTGTCGCCCGGCTTGACCTGGCGCACCAGCCAGCCGGAGAGGGCGCCGCCGGCCACCTCGCGCACCCCGATCCTGGGCGGCCTGCCGGCCGGGGCGCAGATCGAGTACGAGCGCCGCTGGCCGCCGCGGCGGACGGTCAGCGACTGGCCGGGGGCGAAGGCGAAGGCCGACGCCAGGCCGGCCGGCACCGCGAAGGTGATCGCGGCGGAGTCCGCGGTCAGCGGCTCGACCCGGGCGACGGTCAGCCGGTAAAAATCAGCGCCGGAACGGGTGCGGGTACTCACAACGGCTTCACCGCCTCGAACGGCTCGCCGCAGGCGGCGCAGCGGTGCAGCGACTTGCACGCGGTCGCGCTGAACTGGGCGGTCAGCCGGGTGTCGGGCGAGCCGCAGCGTGGGCAGGCGGGCGGCGGGCAGGCGGGCGGCGGACCGCCCGGCCCCGGGAAGGTCAGGGTGAGCGGGACCGGGCCGGACCGCGCCCGGCGCGGGGCCGGCGACGGCGGGGCGATGCCGGCCGCGGCCAGCTTGCGGTGCCCCTCGGCGGTGATCCAGTCGGTGCTCCACGGCGGGGCGAGCGCGGTGGCGACGGTGACCGCTTCGAAGCCGGCCCGGTGCAGGCGGTCCCGGACGTCGGCGGCGATCTCGGGCATCGCCGGGCAGCCGCTGTAGGTGGGGGTGATGGTGACGATGACGCCCTGGCCGGGAGAGTAATCGACGGAGCGCAGGATGCCGAGGTCGGCGATGGTCAGCGCGGGGATCTCCGGGTCGGGGGTGGCGGCGGCGACGTCGTAGGCCGGCCCGGCCTGGCCGGCCGGGGCTACCATGTCGCGTCCGGGTAGGCGCGGGCGACCGACTGCAGCTCGGCCAGGATGAAGCCCATCGCCTCGGTGTGCACGCCGTCGCGCCCGGCCCGGCCGCCGACCAGGGCCAGCGGCGGGGCGGCGGGGCGGTCAAGGGTCGCCGCGGCCAGCACCGGGCCGAGGACCGCCTCGCAGGCGGCGGGGCCGGGAGTTGCGCTACCGGGGGCGATGGCGCGGACATCCGGGTCTGGCCGGTACAGCTCCGCCGTCTGCGGCCACAGGACATCCACTGCCGCCTGGGCCTTGGCGTGCGAGAGGGCGGTGCCGTCCCCCAGCCGGACCACCCAGCCCGCCGCGTAGTCGCGGTGGTAGGCGAGCTCGTTGACGCCCTTGGCGGCGATCGCGGCCAGCACCGGGTCGCCGGCCCCGGCCAGGGACTCGAACCAGGCAAGCCGCCAGGTAGAGAACAGCAGCAGCCGGACCGCCAGCTCGGCGAAGTCACGGTCGGCGTGCTCGGCCAGCCGGACGTTCCTGAACTGGTGCTCCGGGCGGAAGAAGGCGAGCTGGTCTTCGGTCTGCCCGATGATCCCGCCCGCCCGGGCGAGCAGCAGCCGCGCCTGGCCGAGCAGGTCAAGCGCGACGTTGGCGACCGCGGTCTCCTCTTCCAGCTCGGGCAGCCGGGCTACCCAGCGCTGCAGCGTGTGGCTGTAGACCAGCGCGTCGTCGCCGAGGGCGAGGCAGCAGCGGGCGAGCGGGCCGGGGTCGAGGTCGTCGGGGACGGCGGTGTCGACGCCGTCGAGCGGGTCGGTGAAGCCGGTGCCGAACGCCCAGCGGTGCCCGTCGCCGGCGTCCCGGGCGAGCAGGTCGTACGGGTTGTCGTCGAAGTCATGCTCCGGAGTGCTCATCGCGGCCCAGTCCTCACATATGCGGGACGTCGTCGGGGATGTCGTAGAAGGTCGGGTGCCGGTACGCCTTGTCGCCCGCGGGCTTGAAGAACCGGTCCTTCTCGTCCGGGCTCGACGCGGTGATGTCGGCCGCGCGCACCACCCAGATGCTGACGCCCTCGTTGCGGCGGGTGTAGAGGTCGCGGGCGTGCCGCAGCGCCATCTCCGGGTCGGCCGCGTGCAGGCTGCCCACGTGCACGTGGTTGAGCCCGCGGTGGCCGCGCAGGAAGACCTCGTACAGCGGCCAGCCCGGGTCAGCCATGGTTCGCCTCCCCCGGGCCGGCGTTCTGGTTGGCTGAGCCAGTCAGCCGCACCCGTTCGGGCTGATCGGATCCGTGCTTGGCGGCGTAGGCGAGGGCCGCCTCGCGCACCCAGCCGCCCGCCTGGTGGGCGTCCCGGCGGCGGGCCAGCCGCTGGGCGTTGCAGGGGCCGCCGCCGGACAGCACCGCCTGGAACTCGTCCCAGTCGACCGGGCCGAAGTCGTAGTGGCCGCGCTCGGCGTTCCACCGCAGCTCGGCATCGGGCAGGGTGACGCCGAGCCGGTCCGCCTGCGGGACCGCCAGGTCGACGAACCGCTGGCGCAGGTCGTCGTTGCCGTGCCGCTTGATGCCCCAGCGCATCGACTGCTCGGTGTTGGGCGAGGCGGCATCGGGCGGGCCGAACATCATCAGCGTCGGCCACCAGAAGCGGTCCACCGCGTCCTGGACCATGTCCCGCTGCGCCTGGGTGCCGCGCATCATCGTCAGCAGCAGCTCATACCCCTGCCGCTGGTGGAACGACTCCTCCTTGCAGATCCGGATCATCGCCCGGGCGTAGGGGCCGTAGGAAGAGCGGCACAGCGGCACCTGGTTGCAGATGGCGGCGCCGTCCACCAGCCAGCCGATCACCCCCACGTCGGCGTAGCTGAGCGCGGGGTAGTTGAAGATCGACGAGTACTTCTGCCGGCCGGTGATCAGTTTCTCGGTCAGCTCGGCCCGGTCGACCCCCAGCGTCTCGGCCGCGCTGTACAGGTACATGCCGTGCCCGGCCTCGTCCTGCACCTTGGCCAGCAGGATCGCCTTGCGGCGGAGCGACGGCGCGCGGGTGATCCAGTTGCCCTCCGGCTGCATGCCGATGATCTCCGAGTGCGCGTGCTGCGCGATCTGCCTGATCATGGTGGCCCGGTAGCGGTCCGGCATCCAGTCGCGCGGCTCGACCCGGCCCGTCCGGGCGATGGTGTCCTCGAAGGCAATGGTGTCCTCGAAGGCGACGGTGTCCGCGGAGGTGTCGAGTGGGCTCGTCATGCGTTCCCTCGTTCGCCGGGATTTACATACCGATCATTCAGTAATGTACGCTGCAGCGGTGGAAGTTGGCCAGCGCCGCCGGGGCCGGCCGGGGCACGACCTGGAGGCGGTGCTGCGGGCGGCGGTCGAGGTGTTCAACGAGCGCGGCTACGACGGCGCCAGCATGGAGGACCTGTCCAGGCGGCTCGGCATCGCCAAGTCGGGCATCTATCACCACGTCTCGGGCAAGGAAGAGCTGCTGCGGCTGGCGCTCGACCGGGCCCTGGACGGCCTGTGGGAGGCCGCCGCGCGGGCGGCGGCGCTGGACGCCCCGGCCATCGACCGGCTTGAGGCCCTGGTCCGCGGGGCGGTGGCGGTGCTCGAGGCGCGGCTGCCCTACGTCACCCTGCTGCTGCGGGTGCGCGGCAACAGCGAGGTGGAGCGGGCCGCGCTGGCCCGCCGCCGGTCATTCGACGCGCTGGTCGCCAGCCTGGTGGCCGAGGCCGAACGGGACGGCGACATCCGGGCCGACATCGACCAGAAGGTGACCGCGCGGCTGCTGTTCGGGATGGTCAACTCGATTGTCGAGTGGTACCGCCCGCTGCCCGGCGGGACCGCGGAACCGGACGGGCCGCCCGCCGGGGCGCCGTCCGGGCGACCTGGCCGGCTGGCCGACGCGGTGTGCGCGATCGCGTTCGACGGGCTGCGGGTGCGCCGCTAGGGCCGGCGCGGCCGGCGATGGCGCACCCGGACGTCCTGACGCCCCTTTACTGGGAGCCGAAGTTAGGCTAGCCTAACCAAAGTTGTTCCCCCGTGAAAGGAACCACAAGGGCGTGTTCGCTTGCATCTGCCGCGCCGTGACCTGCGACCAGGTGTCCACGGCGATTGACAGCGGCGCGGTCACCGTTCGGGCCGTCGCCAAGGCAACCGGGGCCTGCACCGGCTGCGGGACCTGCCTCGAGCGCATCGTCGGGATGATCGACGAGCGCACCGCCGCCGCGCCGTGCCCGCTGGCCGCGGCCCGTCAGGCGCCAGCCACCGTGCTGGCGGCGACGCAGGCCGCCTGACCCGCGAGTCACCTCAGCACCTCCATCACCAGCAGGCTAGGGTGTTGGGATGCGCGGAGACGAACGGGTTCTCGAGCTGCTGAACGAGCAGCTCACGGCCGAGCTGACGGCGATCAACCAGTATTTCCTGCATGCGAAGATGCAGGAGAACCTGGGCTGGGTGAAGATCGCCAAGCACACCCGGCACGAGTCGATCGACGAGATGCGGCACGCCGAGCGGATCACCGACCGCATCCTGTTCCTCGAGGGACTGCCGAACTACCAGCGCCTGTTCCCGCTGCGGATCGGCCAGACGATCGGCCAGATGCTGGAGGCCGACCTGGCGGTGGAGATGGAGGCGGTGGACCGGCTGCGCCGCGGCATCGACTACATGCGCGGCGTCGGCGACGTCACCAGCGCCAACATCTTCGAGGACATCCTCAAGGACGAGGAAGGGCACATCGACTACCTGGAAACCCAGCTTGGCCTGGTGACCTCGCTGGGCGAGCAGCTCTACCTGGCGCAACTGGTCGAGCAGCCGGACGACTGACCGCCGGGAACGATGATTGACGCTCCCTTTCGCGGACCAGGACCAGGCCGGCCACGGCGGCGGGCTGCTCATGCATCACCGTGACGACCGGTTTCGGTGGTGCCGTCGAGGAGCGTGCGGGCGGCCGCTGCGCGTGGGCATCGCCACCGCAGCCACTCTGGTCACGTAGCTGCAGGCTTAGGCTTTAGCGTGGAAATAAATTGGGACTACTGCCCCAATTTATTTCCACGCTGCACAGAAGTTCCACTTCGGCTGGCTCACCAGCGTCAGGGCGTCGCGGAGGTCGGGCTGAAGGGGGTCTTCGGCGTGATGGCGTGCTGGCCGGCGCGACCGGTCCCCGAATCCACGTAATGCCCCAAAAGGGAAAAGCAGCGGAGCGCGGGCCCGCATGACAGCATGTCTGCGTGTCCGATACCGCGAATCGCGCGCTACCGGAGCCGCTGGCCGACGCCTACCCCGACGAGGCGCAGCGCGCCCGTGCCCGCCGCTGGCTGGGGCTGCTGGCGGGCCAGGCCGGCCCGGGCGGGGACTTCGGCTGGTGGCAGGCCCCGGCCGTGGCGCCCGCGTTCACGGTGCTCACCGTGCGGCGGGCGGCGCTGGGCGCGGCGGCGGCCGCCGTCATCGGGTGGGGGCTGTGGGACGGGCTCGGGGGCGGCGGGGCCAGCGGCGGGGCCGGTGACGGGGCCAGCGGCGGCCACTCGCCCCGCAGCGCCGGGCTCTACCTGCTCATCCTGCTCGGGGCGGGCCTGCTGGGCTGGAAGGCAGCCGGCCGGCGGCTGACCCGGCGGCCGGCCGCGCTGCGGCCTGGCCCGCCGCGCACCGCCCGGCGGGCGGGGGCAACGGCGGCGGGCAGCTACCGCGCCGAACGCGCCCGCTGCCTGCTGCGGGGGCTCGCGGCGGCGCCGGCCGGCGGGCTGCTGGGCGCGCTCGCGAGCTGGGGAACCCCGCTTGAAGCCGCCATCGTGACCGCCCACGCGCTGCTCGCGGCGGCCGCCGGGGCGCTCATGTTCGGCCCGTACCCGCTGGTCAAGGCGTCTGAGCTGGTGCTGTCGGGGCAGTGGGAGGAACCGGTCCGGTTCCTGCCGCTGCTGGCGGACGCGGCCGGCCGCGGGGTGCTGCGCGAGACCGCCGAGGCCGGCTACGCGTTCCGCGACGAGGAGCTGCGGGACCGGCTGGCGGCCGACGGCCAGGCCGCGCGGGCGGAGCTGGCACGGCGGCAGGAGGCCCGGCTGGCGGGCCGGGGCGCCCGGGCGGTGATCGCCCGGCGCCTGGGCAAGCAGCGGATCGAGCGGCCGAGCGTGGACGCCGGGCTTGGCGTGCTCGGGGTGGTGGCGGCGCTCTTGCTCGAGGCCGCCCGGCCGTCGTTCTCCCCGTCGGCGCGCTGGGTCGCCGTCCCGGTCGCGTTGCTGGTGGCGGCGCTGGCGGGGCTGGCCGGGGCCGGGCTGGCCTACCTGGCGCTGTCGTCCGTCGCCCGGGCCGCCACCGTCTCCCTGGCCTGCCTGCCGCTGACCACCCGGCGCGGGCGGCTGCGGGCGGCGGGCGTCGCGGTGGCGGCCGCGGTCGCGCTGATCGCCCTGGCTGGCCCGGCGCTGGCGGCGATCGTCGCCTACCTGCTGCCGGCCGCGCTGGTGGCGGCCTGCGGCGGCTGGGCTACCGCGACGGCCCGGCAGCGGGCCCGCGGCCGCCGGCGGCGCTGGCGGCGGGCCGTGCCCGACCTGGTCGCGGCCGCCACCGTCGGGTTCACGGTGTACCTGCTGTTCCACCACCGGCTGCTGGCCGCCGCGCCCGCCGCCGGGCTGCTGTTCCCGGTCGCGGGCTGGGGCGCGTTCCGGGTGTGGCGGGCGATGAGCGCGGCCGGCGCCGTGCGGCGTCAAGGCGGCCGCCGACCTGGTCTTCGCGCTGCTGCTTGGCGCCCTGGCGGTGCTGGTGCTGGTGTGGCTGGCCAACCTGCTCGGTATGCCGCGGGGCGAGCTGGCCGCGGTGCGGAGCGGGCTGGAGCGCGTCGGCGCGCTGGCCGACCTGCCCTGGTGGGCGTGGACCGGCGCCTGGCTGCTGCTCGCCGCCGCCAGCCTGGCGATCGTGCGCTGGCCGGGCCGGCTGAAGCGGGCCGCCAAGCGGTTCGAGCGGTGGCGGCTGGTCAGCGTCACCGAGGCGACCGAGCGGGCGCTGACCGGCGTCCACATCGGGCTGCTGGCCCTGGTCTTGGTCGGGCTGGCGGGCCCGCCGGCGCTCACCCCGCTGCTCAGCCGCCAGCTACGGGACGACTACACGGTGGCGTTCCAGCGGGAGCTGGCCGCCCAGGCCGAAGTCGCCGCCTACACCGCTATCTCCCGGCAGCTCGCCTTCCAGCCCCGTTCCCCGGTCCTCATCCTGCTCATCACCAAGATCCACGACGTCAGCCCGCCGGCTGACAAGCGGCAGGCCTCGGCCACCGAGACCGCCAACGCCCGCCGCCTGGGCGAGGCCCAGGCGCTCGCGCTCACCCGCGCTGGCCGGCCGTCGCTCGATGCCTTCCTCAGCCAGGCGGCGACCGCGGCGGGCGAGGCCGGGTCGGCGGCCGAGCCTGCTGACCTGGGCGGGCGGGCGGCGGCCGCGCAGCAGGAGGACGCCGCGGCCGACGCCGCCGCCAAGCGGGTCGAGGTGGCGGCCGACGCCGCCGCCAAGGTGGTGGCCAGCCTGATCTCGATCCCCCAGCTCGGCGACAACGAGGTCTTCCAGGTGGTCAGGGAGTACCTGGCCGGGCTGGTGGAGGACAGCGGGCTGACGGACACCTTCGCCGCCTGGATCGAGCGGCTGCCGGGCGCGCACCCGCCGCCGCGACCCGCGGCCGAGGTCATCCCTGACCCCCTCCAGCTCGAGCAGGCCGCCGTCACCGAGCTGTCGGCCGCGTTCACCGCGGCCGGCGCCGACGACCCGGTCACCGACCCGCTGGAGGACCCGGCGCTGCTCAGCGCCCGGATGGAGAACCCACTCGACGGCGCCGTCGACATCGTCAACCAGGCCAGGTACGCGCAGCAGCGAACCGGGCCGTGCAGCGGCTGCACCGAGCCGGGGGTGAACGACGAACGACCCGGCGAGGAGCCGCCGGAGGAGCACTTCGGCGAGCGCTAGCCGACCGGCACCCGGGCGAGGGGGGCCGGCGGCCGGGCCTGCCCGGGCACCGCGACCCGGCCGGGCGCGGCCAGCCGGGCGGGCCGCGGTTCCCGCCGGGCGGACGCGGGCCCGGCGGAGCGCGGGCCCCGGCCGACCGGGCCAGGAAGGCCAGGGCCAGGCCGGTGGCCAGCACCGCGAACCCGGCCGCGACCGCGCCCGCCAGGCCGTGGCCCGGTGTCTCGCCGAGCAGCCCGAGGCCGATGGCCACGCTGGCGACCGGGGTAACGGCGGAGATGATCGGCAGGGTGATCATCGGGCGCCCGGTCTGGTAGGCGGACTGAGTGAGCAGCACGTTCCCGGCCCCGCTGATGATCAGCCCGTAGCTGGTCCAGGACGCGGCCAGGGCGGCCGGCGCGTGCGCCGGCAGGTGGGCGAACGCCATCGTGACGACGGCCGCGCAGGAGTCGCCGAGCCCGGCCGCGATCGCCAGCAGGACCGCCCGGCGACGGCCGCCCGCCCGCAGGCCGGCCAGCGCGAACCCCACCGCGCAGGCCCCGGTGGCCAGCGCCGCCAGCAGCGCCGCCGACCCGGCGTGCGGGCGCGGCAGCGCGCCCGCGTGGCCCAGCGCCGACGGCCCGGTCAGCACCAGGAACGAGGCGATCCCGGCGACCACGGTGAGCGCCGCCGCCCAGGCGGCGCGGCCCAGCGGCCGCCCCGACCAGCAGCGCACCAGCAGCACGGCCACGATCAGCTCGCCGGCCACCAGCATCTGCACCACCGCCAGCGGTCCCGACCGCAGCGCGACCGCGTGCGCCGCGAACCCGGCGACCTGCGTCGCCAGGCCGGCCAGCCACAGCGGCTGCCGGGCCAGCAGCACCAGCAGCCCCGGGCGGCCCGCCGCCGCCTGGGGCGCGGTAGCCGCCTGGCGCTGCTCGACCGCCGCGCCCGCCCCGTACAGCACGGCCGCCAGCAGCCCGCTGACAATCATTACGATCATGACACCAACGCTATGGATAAGGCGCTGGCGGCGACATGGGGGAAACTACTCAATAAACCCGGGGGCTAGTACCCGTTTCCCCTGAGGCGACCCAGGGTGCGGCCGGACCGCGGCCGCCAGCCAACGGCCGGTGAACACCCAGCGGGCCGGGCCGGTGCGATGATCGTTGTTTGTTACGCTTCAACTAAATAGGGCTCCGGGAAGGATCGCAACGAGGCATGACAAGCACCTATGACTTCTCCGCAACCGCTGTCGATGGCACCGAGGTCCCCCTGCGCGACTACTCGGGCAAGCTGCTGCTGATCGTCAACGTGGCCAGCAAGTGCGGCCTGACGCCGCAGTACGAGGGCCTGGAGGCGCTGTACCGGGACGACCAGGGCCGCGGCCTTGAGGTCCTCGGCTTCCCCTGCAACCAGTTCATGGGCCAGGAGCCGGGCAGCGACGACGAGATCCAGGACTTCTGCAAGACCAGCTACGACGTGACCTTCCCGGTGTTCCGGAAGATCGAGGTCAACGGCCCGGACGCGGACCCGCTCTACCAGTACCTGCGGTCGGCCGCGCCCGGCGACTTCGGGCCCGGCTACGGCGAGTTCTACAAGGCGATCTCGCAGATCAGGCCGGGCTCGGACGGGACCGACGAGGTTAAGTGGAACTTCACCAAGTTCCTCATCGGGCGCGACGGCACCGTCATCAAGCGTTACGAGCCGCCCGTGCCGCCGGAGGACATCAAGGCTGACCTGGAGAACTACCTGTAGCTCGGGGTTCCGGCGGGGGCGGTCCTGCGGGGCCGCCCCCGCCGCTGTGCCCGGGGCGGGCGAGCAGCCGGGCCGCGCCGGCCGGGAACAGCGCCGCCGACAGCAGCCCGGCCGCGATCAGCGCGGCCGCGGTGGCCGGGGTGAGCTTGCCGGCCTGCACCCCGATCGCGGTCGCCACGATAACGAACGTCAGCGTGGTGGCCTGCAGCAGCGCGCCCGCCGCGGCCCGGCGGCGGCCCACCGCGCGGACGTAGAGCAGCGCGGGCAGGCCCCGCACCAGCAGCAGCACGGCCAGGAACAACGGCACCCGGGCGAGTGCCGCCGGGTCGGTCAGCAGGCCCTTGAGCTGGAACGCCACCCCGGTGCTGATGAAGAAGACCGGGATCAGGAAGCCGAACCCGATGCCCTCGAGCTTGGCCAGGAACTCGCGGTTCGGCTCCCGGCCGGTGACCTCGATAATCCGGGTGAGCAGCCCGGCCGCGAACGCGCCCAGGATCGACGCGAACCCGAACCGGTAGGCGAGCACCCCGCAGCCCAGCGCCAGGGTCAGCGTGGCCCGGACCCGCAGCTGGCCGCTGCGCCGTTCCAGGTGGTCGAGCAGCCGGTCAAGCCGCGGCATCCGGCGCACCTCGGCCACCGCCACCCCGATCAGGGCGATCAGCAGCACGAAGACGGCCAGCGAGACCAGCTTGCCGCCGATGGTCTGCGAGGTGGCCGAGAACAGCAGCGACAGCAGCAGGATGGGCACGATCTCGGCCAGCGCGGCCGCGGTCATCACGAGCTGCCCGAAGCCGGTGGCGGCCTCGCCCGCGTCCTTCAGCAGCGGTAGCAGCAGGCCGGCCGAGGTGGACATGACGATGATGGCGATCAGCACCGGGCGGTTCACCAGGCCCGCCGCCCGCAGCAGGAAGCCGGCCGCGAGCGCGAGCCCGGCTGACAGCGCGAACGCCAGCCCCGCCAGCCGGGCGAGGGTGCTGCGCAGCCGCTCGACGTCGATCTCCAGCCCGGCCAGGAACAGCAGCATGCCCAGGCCGAGGGTGCTCAGCACCTCGACCGGGGCGTCGACCCGGGCCCAGTTGAGCACCGACGGCCCCACCACGATGCCGGCTATCACCTCGAGCACCGCGCCCGGCACCGGCAGCCGCGGCAGCAGCCCGAGCACCACCGGGACCAGCACCGACACCGCGGCGATGATCAGCACGCTGTTGAACGAGATCGGCACCGGCTCCCCCGTTTTCAGCCCGAACGGGTGCGGGCCGACTCGGTCCGTTCACTGTCCGGCTCCAGGGTGTCCGGCGCGGCCAGCGACAGCGCCACCACCCCGGCCGCCATGACCGCGAACCCGGCCGCCGCCGCGGCCAGCACGCCCGCGCTCATCTCGAAGTACTCGCCGAACAGCCAGACGCTGAGCGCGATGCTGACCAGCGGGTCGGTGATCACCATCAGCGGCTGCGAGACCCGCAGCGGCCCGTCCTGCAGGGCCAGCTGCTCCAGCAGCACCCCGGCCAGGCCGCCCGCCGCCACCGCGTAGACCGCCCAGCCGGTGAACAGCCCGGTCACTCCCCCGGCGGCGGCGTCATCGGTCGCGGCCTTGATGAACGTCGCTTCCAGGGACCACGCCACCCCGGCCGCGATGCCGCGCAGTGCTGCCCGGCGTCCAGGCGAGCCGCCCCGGGCGGCGGCCGACAGCGCCGCGGCGAGCGCCGCGCAGCCGACGATGGCGGCCGTCCAGTGCCCGCCGGCCGGCGCCGGGTTGCCGCCGCGCGGCTCGGCCGCGACCAGGAACACGGCGAGCCCGGCGCAGGCCGCCGCCGCGCCCGCCCAGGCGGCCGCGCCGACCGACTGCCTGATCCACACCCGCCGCAGCACCAGCGCGATGACCAGCTCGGTGACCAGCAGCGGCTGCACCACCGAGACCGGGCTCAGGTGCAGCGCCACCGCCTGGAAGGCGAACGCGCCGATCTGCGCCACCCAGCCGCCCAGCCACCGGGGGTTGCGCAGCAGGTAGGCGACCAGCCGGCGCCCATGGGGGCGGTCGGCGTCGGCCGTGCTCGCGATGTGCCGCTCGATCACGCTGACCGCGTTGCACAGCGCGGCCAGCAGCGCGAAGACGATTCCGCCGCCCATGCGCGCCAGTCAGCCCCCCACCATGATCACAAGTCACTACTGAAACAACACTTATCGTGACTGTAGCGCGGCCGGGCCGTCCGGCTGCCGCGCGGCCGGGCGACAGCGGCGCCTTTCTCCAAATACCGTCGACAGCCTCCGGCGGCGGGGGGACACTTCGTCTGTGGGCGGCGCTGAGGGTATCGCCGGGCGGGTGGCCGAGTTGGCCGAAGCGGCGGGGTGCTATGTGCGAGCCGCGGCCGGTGATGCGCAAGTGCTGCTGGTGACCGGTGCCGCCGGGATCGGGAAAACCCGGCTGGTACGGGAGGTGTGCGCCCGGACCGGCCGCTCGACTCTGGTCCTGGTCGGCGAGTCCGCCCCGCTGGCCGGGGCCGCACTGCCCTACGGCCCGTTCGTGGCAGCCCTCGAAGCGCACGCGGACTGGCTGGTCTCCGGGGTGGCGGGGGCGGCCGACGGCGACATGCTGGCCGGGCGGCACCGGCTGTTCATCCGCACGCTCGGCGTGCTGGGGGAACTGGCGGCGTCGGCACCGCTGGTGCTCGTGCTCGAGGACCTGCACTGGGCCGACGAGTCGTCCCGCGAGCTGTTGTCGTTCCTGTCCGTCCGGCTGCGGGAGCAGCCGGTGCTGATGATCGGCACGCTGCGCGAGGAGGACATCGACGACACCGCCCGGCGTTGGCTGGCCGAGCTCGAGCGGCGGCCCCGGGTCACGCGGCTGCGGCTGGCTGGTCTCGCCGACGCCGAGATCGCCGAGGTGGTGGCCGACCTGCTGCCCGGCCCGGCCGACGCGCGGCGGATGGCCGCGGTCATCGAGGGCGCCGAAGGCAACCCGCTCTACGCCCGGGAGCTTGCCCGGACCGACGGCACCGGCCCGCCCGCCTCGCTCGCGGCGGTGACGCTCGCCCGCGCCGGGAGCCTGTCCCCCACCGCTCAGGCGGTACTCAAGCTGATCTGCGTGGCCGACGGCGGGCTTGACCATGGCCTGCTGGCCGCGGTCACCGGGCTGCCGGAGGGGCGCCTGCCCAGTTACGTCAGGGAAGTCATCACGGCCGGGCTGCTGGCCGCGGCCGGCGACGGTTACGCCTTCCCGCACTCCCTCATCCGGCAGGCGCTGTACGCCGAGCTGCTCCCCGGCGAGCGGCGCCGCCTGCACCGGGAGCTGGCGGAAAAGCTGGCGTTGATGCCGGACGCCGAGCCGGGGCCGCTCGCGCAGCACTGGGACCGGGCCGGGTGCCCCGGCCTGGCAGCCCCGGCGGCGGTGGCGGCGGCACGGCAGGCGCTCGCGGCCCGAGCCTATCCGGAGGCGACGCGGAACTACCGGCTGGCGATTGACCTGCGGCGGTGGCTGCCGGATCCGGTCGCGCCGGTCCTTGAGGCCGCGGCGCAGGCCGCCAGCTGGGCGAAGGACCCCGTGCTGGCCGCCACCTGGGTCTCGGCCGCGCTCGACGAGACCGCGCCGGGCGGCGGGCCGGCGGCGGCGGACCGCGGCCGGCTGCTCGAACGGCTCGGACGGTACCGCTGGGAGGCGGGCGACGCGCGGGGCGCGGTCCGAGCGACGGCGCAGGCGGTGACCGAACTCGAGGCGTCGCCACCGTCGGTCGTCAAGGCACGGGCGCTGGCGACCCTGGCGACCCGCCTGGTGTTCGTCGGCGACTACGACCGCGCGCGACCGCACGCCGAGCGGGCGGTCGCGCTCGCGGTCCGCACCGGGGCGGCCGCGGAGCGCGCCCGCGGCCTGACCGCCCTTGGCCTTATCCGTGCTCAGCACGGCGAGCTCGACAGTGGGCTGGCTGCCCTGGCCGAGGCGTCGGCGCTCGCCCGCCAGGTCGGCAGCGTCGAGGACATCGTGCACGCGGCCAGCAACCGGATGTACCTGCTGTGCACGCTCGGGCGCTTCACCGAGGCGCTCGACGTCGCCTACGAAGGGCGCCGGGCGGCGCAGGCGCTCGACGCGCCCCCGGGGCAGTTGTCGATCTTCGGCAACAACACCGCCGCGGTCCTAGTCGCCACCGGGCGGTGGGCGCAGGCCGGCTGGTGACTGGACGAGCTGGTCGGCGAGGCGAGCGTGAACATCGAGCGGTACCTGCGGCTGCTGCAGCTGGAGCTAGCGGTCGGCCAGGGGGACGGCGCCCGGGTGGCTGAGCTGGCGACCGCCCTGGCGACGGCGCCGGACGACCCGCGGCTGGCAGGGCCGTTGCACGCCTGCCTGGCCGAGCACGCACTCAACAGCGGGGACTACCCCGCCGCCGCGGCCGAGGTCACGGCCGGCCTGGCCGGGCTTGCCGGAGCCGACCTGGCCGACGAGGAGGTCAGGCTGCTCGCCGCTGCCGCCGGCTGGCGGCGGACCTGGCCAGGCTGCCGCGTCCGGCCTGGCCGCCTGCGCTGGCCGGCCGCTGGCCACCACCCGACGACGACTTCGCGGGCCGCGCCCACGCCATCGCGGGCCGCCATGACGGCAGCCGGCCTGACCTGGCCGCATACGTCGGCCTCGCCGCCGCCGAGCGCGCCCGCCAGTGCGGGGCCGACGACCGGGCGACCTGGCGGCGCACGGCCGAGGCCTGGCGGGCGGCCGAGCAGCCGTATCGCGAGGCCTACGCACGGCTGCGCGAGAGTGAGGCGGCGCTGGCCGCGGGACGCCGTGACCAGGCCGCCCGGGCACTCGCGGCCTGCGAGGACATCGCCCGGGAGCTGCCGTCGCCACCCCTGCTCAAGCTGGCGGCGGCGCTGGCCGCACGGTCGCGGCTCGGGCCGCGGCCGGCTGGCCAGGACCACGGCGAGCGCGCCGCCGCGGTCGTGCGCTTCGACCTGACCGAGCGCGAGACGCAGGTCCTCGGGCTGCTCGCACACGGGCACAGCAACCGGGAGATCGCCCGAGGGCTTTTCATCAGCGAGCGCACCGTCGCGGTGCACGTCTCGCACATCTTCGCCAAGCTCGGCGTCCGGAACCGGACGGCGGCCGCGGCGATCGGCTCGCGGCTCGGCCTGGGGGCCGACCCGACATCAGCGCAGTGAAAACCCGCCCGGCCGACTCAAAGGAGACCCATCGTGTACACACAACTAGTAATCACCGGCGACGCGAACACCTGGACGCTGCGCGAGCCGCTCGACCTGAGCCGGCGTCACCGCGTCCGACCAGCCGCTGTCCCTCGACATCATCAGCCCGCTGGAAGGGACCCTGGTGCTGTCGCCGAAGGCGGCGGCCGGCGTCGTCCTGCTCCCGGCGGGGGTGCCAGCCGCCAGCCCGATGGGCTGGATTCCGGGCGACGGTTACCTGCACCTTCCGTTCATCTACCTGCCGTCGGCCTATCTCCCGGCGACGACCGCCAGCACCAGCCCGCACGACCTGTACCCGCTGCCCGGTGACACCGACCGCACGGCGCTCGCGCAGCAGATCGCCGACGCCATGGGGGCGGGTAGCCGGTTCCCGGTGCTGTACGGCACCAGGCAGGACGGCGCCCTGGTACTCAATGGCGCCGCCCTGCCGTTCGCGGTGGTCACCGTGCCGATGGACACCAAGTACAGCTGACGGGGCGGTCCTGGTTCACCATCCGGCTCAGAGCTGGCCGACAACCCAGCTGATGACCCCGGAGAAGGCGCCCTGGATCAGGTTGAGGACCGGGCTCACCGCCTGGTTGACGGCCTGGGCGAGCGCGGCCTCCACCTGGGCCAGGAACTCCGAGTAAGGGTCGTAGCCGAACGCGAACACGATGTGGGCGACCTGCGCGGCCACCGCCGGGTCGATCTGGCCGGGGAACGAGTCCTGGCGGTCGTGCGGGCCGGTCCAGTCCCAGCCACCGCTCACCCCGTAGCGCTGCGGCGGCAGGTAGCCGACCAGGTTGCCCTGGGCGTCGACGAACTGCACCGCGATGCCGCCGTGGAACCCGCTCCCCCACGGGGCGTTGTCGGTGCACCACGTCCGGCAGAAACCGGTCAGCGCGCCGGTCTGTTGGTTCACGGTCAGCCAGCCGTGCATGTGCCAGTTCGAGTTGTTGTTGATGATCTGCTCGCCCGAGTCCAGCGTGACGAGGGCCGCGGGCTGCGCGGCGGCCGGTACCTGGGTCCGGGCGACGGGCTCAACGAGTCCGGTGGCCTTGCTGTCCGGCATCAGGGCCGCCGCGTTGTCAATGCTCATGTGCGTTTCCTTTCCTGGTGCGCTGCGCGCATCGTCGGTTGACGCCTCAGACGATGCCGCAGGACCCCGGGCGGGGGATCAGCCGATTTGACTAGGTTCCGCGACGAGAACTACGTAATCCGCTGCGGCGGCCGCTGGCAGCCAGCCACGGCTGGCCGTGTCCCGCTGACCAGGACGCGAACATTGCCAGCCCGCAATGGCGGGCGGCTAATGACCGCAAGGGATCTTCAGAGTGGAGGATTACAGTGGCGAGAGGCAACACGGCAGCTCGCGGACGGGCGAGAGCCAGATCGGCCCTGAGACGTCTGGTCCGCGCGCGCTTCCTGGCGCTCCTTACGATCGCGCTGGCGGCCGTCCTGGCCGTCGGCGCCTGCAGTTCGTCGTCCAGCCAGCCGGGCGGCGGCGGCGCGACGACCACGCCCGCGAGCGGGGCGGCCGCTAGCTCGGCGAGCAGCACCGGCGGCGCCAGCGGCAGCGCGGCACCGGGGCAGGACGTCGGGCTGACCGCGACGACCATCCGCATCGGGGTGATCGCCGACGTCAACACCGCGGTCAACCCGGGCGAGTTCCAGAAGAACGTCAACATGATCAAGGCCTGGGCGGCCTTGGTCAACGCCAAGGGCGGCCTGGCCGGCCGCCAGGTGACGGTCGACTTCTGCGACTCGAGGTTCGACGCCAACACCACCGAGAACTGCGTGATCCAGGCCTGCCAGAACGACTTCGCCCTGGTGGGCACGTCCGCCCTGATGCTGAGCAACATCGCTGACATCGACAACTGCAAGAACGGGGCCGGACAGGCCACCGGGATACCGAACCTGGCGGGCATCACGCTGACGCAGCAGGCGGCGTGCGACAAGGACACGTTCTTGTGGAGCGGCAACGACCCGACGCTCTGCGCCACCAGCACGAAGAACCCGCAGACCTATACCGCCCTGGTCGGCGACGACAAGTGGCTGGCCTCGCAGTACCCGGGCCTGCACGGGATCTTTGTCTACAACACCGACTCCCCGACCGCCAAGTCCTTGCAGGTCCCCATCTACATGGGGGACAGCACGCAAGCCGGGATCAAGCTGGACGGCAGCGGTTACTACGGGTCATCGTGCGTGGCGCCGCAGAGCGCGCTGCTCCCGACCGTGCTGGTGATGAAGCAGCACGGGTCGACCTTCGGCCAGGACGGCTCCTGCCCGGCCAACTTCGTGCAGCTGCTGGCCGAGGCCAAGCTGCAGGGAGTGAACACGGTCAAGGCGTGGATGTGCGCGGGCGGCTGCTACACGCCGTACTTCCTGTCGCTGAACCCCTCGGTGACCGAGGGCGTGTACCAGAACCTGCAGACGATCGCGTTCCAAACCGAGTACCAGGACAACCCGACCATGGCGGCGGAGGTCCAGCAGCTCGGCGGCATCAAGAACGTGGACAGCAACGCGATGGAGTCCTACGTCCAGGCGCTGCTGTTCCAGGACGCGGTCACCAAGACGGTGGCCAACGGCGGCACCCTCAACCGCCAGACCCTGTTCTCCACGCTGAACACCAAGGAAACGGCGTTCAACGCGGACGGGATCATCGGCACCGTCGACGTCTCCCATCACGGGGTCAGTCCCTGCTTCTCCATCGTCCGGGTCGTCAACGGCGCGTGGCAGCGGGTCTACCCGGCCAAGGCCACCACGTTCGACTGCAGCCCCAGCAACGTGGTGCAGGTCACAACCAACATGGTGAGCTGACGCCAGTCAGTCGCCGGTGTCGCCCGGCGCCCGGCGAGTCGCCGGGCGCCGGGCGCGGGGCTGATCAGCTCAGCGGGCGGCCGACGGTCTGGTGGACGTGATCGGGGACCGCCTCGTGCCGGTCGCCGACCGTGAGCGTGCCGCTGGGCTCGAGCAGCAGCAACTGGGTGGGCACCGGCGCGAACGGGCGGTGCTCAACCCCCCGCGGGACGGTGAACACGCAGCCTGGCCCGAGGACCACGGTGCGCTCGCCGTCCGCTTCCCTGAGCCCGATGTGCAGCTCGCCCTCGATGACGAGGAAGAACTCGTCGGTGTGGTCGTGCACGTGCCACAGGTGCTCGCCGTGCACCTTGACCACGCGCACGTCGTAGTCGTTGACCGTGGTGACGATGCGCGGGTTCCACTGGTCACTGAAGGAGGCAAGCGCGTCGGCCAGCGCCACCGGCGCGGTTGGCTTAAAGGTCATGCAGACCATCCTGCCGGTGGCGCGGCCCGTCGGCTAGTGGCGGGCCGCGACCAGCGCTAGGAGGCGCGCATGCCGCCGCGCTGGGTGGCGGCGCGGCCGAGGTCGGATGCCCGGCGGGCGGCCGAGGCGACGACCGCGACCACCAGGTCCAGTGCTTCCCGGCCGCGGGCGGCCGGCCGCGCCCGCCGCCGGGTGGCCGGCTGGCCGCGCAGCCGGCGCCCGGCCACCAGTACCCGCAGCTCGTCGCTGAGCAGCGGCAGCGTGCGCACGGTGAACGTGACGGCGTGGGCCCACTCGTCGACCGGCGCCCGGACCACGCGCAGCGGGCGGGCCAGCCGGGTGAACGCGGCCGGCAGCTCCTCCACCCTGGTGGTCCACACGACCAGCAGCGACAGCGCCAGGAAGAGCGCGGTGAGCAGGAGCGACTGCGCGTACAGGACAAGCCCGTGGCCGGCCGCGGCGGCGACCGCGCCCGCCGCCAGGACGGCCACCACCCACCAGGACACCCGCGGCAGCACCGTGGCCGGCAGCCGCGCGGCCACCGCGCCCGCCGCCAGCAGCGCCGCCAGCACGCCGACCGCGGGCCACCCGGGCAGCAGCAGCGACACGATGGTGGCGGCCGCCAGCACCAGCAGCTTGACGGCGGCGTCGACCCGGTGCAGCGGCGAGCGGCCGGGCAGCGCCCGCAGCACCAGGCGGCCCCGGCGGCGCCGCGGCGGCGGGAGGTCGGCCGGCGGCGGGGCGGTCGCGGGCGGGGGGCCGGGCAGCCGGGCCGTCCCGTCGGTCACCTCGACCGAGCGGGTGCAGGCGAGTTCCATGTCCTCGAAGTCGTGCGAGATGACGACCAAGGTCAGGCCGTCGTCGCGGCGCATCCGGCCGAGCAGTTCAAGCAGCCCGCGGCGGCTCGCGCGGTCCAGCCCGGCCAGCGGCTCGTCCAGGATCAGCAGCCGCGGCCGGGATGCCAGCAGGCCGGCGATCGCCACCCGGCGCATCTGCCCGCCGCTCAGCGCGTCGATGGCGCGACCGCCCAGCTCGGCCGGCAGCCCGACCCGCTCGAGGGCGCCGCGGACGAAGTCGGCCGCCTGCCCCGGCTCGGCCGGGCGGTTTGGCCCCGCCGCGGCCAGGATGTCCTGCGCCACCGTGGGCCGCTGCAGTTGCAGCCGGGCGTGCTGGAATGACAGCGCCACCGCGCCGACCGCCTGGTGGGCGGGCACGCCGTCGACGGTGACGGTGCCCTCGGTGGGGCGGACCAGCCCGGCCAGCAGCCAGGCCAGGGTTGACTTGCCCGAACCGTTGCCGCCGGTCACCAGCAGCCCCTCGCCCGGGTAGACGTCCAGGTCGACCGAGCGCAGGGCGGTGACTTCCCACGGGGTGCCCGCGTCGTAGCGGTGGCGGGCCCCGCGCACCCGGATGACCGGGGCCGTACCCGGCTCAGCGGCCGCCGCGGGCACCGGCCGCGGCGGCACCCGGGGCCCGGCCGGGCCGGCCAGCTCGTCCGCGGCCGCCGGGTCTGCCACCCGGCCGCCGGCCAGGCCGATCACCCGGTCGGCGCGGGCCGCCTCGGCCGGGTCGTGGGTCACGTGCACCACCGCGGTGCCGGTCCGGGCGGGGAGCGCCGCCAGCAGCTCGAGCACCTCGGCCCGGCCCGCCGCGTCGAGCATCGAGGTCGACTCGTCGGAGATCAGCAGCGCGGGCTGGCGGGCCATCGCGGTGGCGATCGCCAGCCGCTGCAGCTGACCGCCGGACAGCGCCTCGGTGCTGGCTCCGGCCAGGCCGTCGAGGCCGACCCAGCCGAGCAGTCCCTCGACGTCAACCGGGTACCCGGGCGGCAGTCCCCAGCGCAGGTCCTCGCCGACGGTGCTGCCGATCACCTGGGTCTCGGCCCGCTGGCCGACGATGGCGGTGCCGCCGGGCTCCCCCAGCCCCACCCGGCCGGGGCGGTGGACCTGCCCGCGCGCGGGCTCGGCGCCCGCCAGCAGTGACACCAGGGTGGACTTGCCCGCCCCGTTGGGGCCGACCACCGCGACGAACTCCCCCGCCGCCACCGTCAGGTCGATGTCGGTCAGCGCCTCCTGCCCGGCCGCCGGGTAGCCGAACCCGACGCCGGCCAGCCGCAGCGGCACCGGCCCGGGCCGCTCGCGCCCGCCGGTGACGCCGCCCGCGCGGGCGCGGGCGGCGTCGTCACGGGCGGCATGGTCGAGCGGGTCGGTGTGCGCGAGCCGTTCCACCCGGCGGGCGACCAGCACCACCAGCAGGTTGGTGAGCAGCATCCAGGCGGGGACGGCCAGGCCGACCGCGGCCGCGAAGACGATCTGCCAGGAGCCGAGCAGCGTGTCGGTGAAGCTCAGCACCGCGTGGCCGGCCGACGGGGGCAGCCCGACCGAACCGGCCAGCCGGACCAGGCCGGCCGCGCTGGCGCGCAGCGACCCGAACGCGAGCTCGCGCGCCCGGGCGAACAGCGTCATCAGCCCGACCGTGACGGCCGCCGCGGCCGGCCCGAGGACCACCGCCGCCAGGACCACGGTGCCGTAGCCGCGGCCGCGGCGGCGGATCACCCCGCACAGGCCGCCGAGCAGGGCGCAGGTGGCGATGATGACGGCGGCGACCAGGCCGGCCACCAGGAACGCCACGAACGCCGCGGCGACGGTGGCGGCGAGCACCGCGCGGACCCGGTTCCGCAGCCCGACGATGCCGAACGGCACCGCACCAAGCAGCTGGAGCACCCCCAGGTGGGGCAGGAACGTGCCGACCGACACGATGACCACCGCGAGCGCCGCGAACACCCCGGCGTCGGCGATCTCGACCGGGCGCAGCGCTCCCCCGTTCGGGCGGCGGCTGGACCGGCGGGGCCTGGGGCGGGACGCGGCCGGACTGGCGCGGCCGGGTCGCGCGGTGGCCGGCTGTGCTTGACGCATCAGCACCAGGGATACCCTCCCGCCTCGCGGTCACTCTTCTACATCAGTGTAGAAGAATTTCGGCGCGGCCGAGCACGTTCCGTCGCCCCGCGGGTGCGCCGCTACCGGGCCGGCCCGGGCTTGCGGGCGCAGAAGCGGAAGTCGTACTCGCCCCGGCTGATGAGCACGTCGGCGAACCCGGCCGCCGCCAGCCGCTGCGGCAGCCGCTCGGGGTCGAGCGGGATGAACTGGTCGCCGACGTGCGCCTCGCGGGTGCGCTCATTGTCGTAGCCATCCGATGCCACCAGGGCGGCGCCCGGCCGCAGCACCCGGAAGGCCTCGCGGAAGATGTCGTCCTGCTGCCGCGCGGACGCCGCGTGGTGCAGCACCGCGAAGCAGGCGGCGGCGGTGAAGCGGTCGTCGGCGAAGTCGGTCCGGTCGGCGCTGCCGTGCACCACCGTCACGTTGCTGCCCGCCAGTCGCCCGGCGAGCTGCCGGGCCAGGTCGTCGTCCACCTCCACCGCGGTGACCCGCGGCACCAGGCGGCGCAGCAGGTCGGTCGTCAGCCCGGGGCCTGGGCCGATCTCGAGCACGTCATCGCCCAGGTCGGCCACTGAGGTGACCCAGGGCAGCAGGTCCCGCTCGAGCAGCTGCGCCCAGCGCGGGCTGGACAGCGTTTCCAGGTGCCGCTTGTTCATGATCCAACCGTGTACGATCGCTAGCGTGGCTGTCTCGGCCGGCAAGGACAGGAAAGTGACCGTGGCGGCCAATCTCGGCCCCCAGGACATGCGGCAGGGTTCCCCGGTCCTGGCCGGAAGCTACTTCCTCGAGGTCGGCGACGAGCAGAGCGCCGGCTGGCACTCCCACGACCTGCACCAGCTCCAGTACGCCTGCCAGGGCGTCGCCCAGGTCGAGACGGCCACCGCGGTCTACTTCCTGCCGCCGCGGCAGGCGGTCTGGATCCCGGCCGGAGTGGAGCACTGCACCACCTTGACCCGGGTGCGGGCGGCGTCGCTGTTCTTCGACCCGCGGCTGGCGATCGAGGCCGGTGACCGGGTGCGGATCATCGGCGTCCCCCCGGTGATCAGGGAAATGACGCTGTACGCGCGCCGCTGGCCGATCGGCCGCCCGGCCCCCGACTCAGTCTCGAGCCGCTTCTTCGCCACCCTGGGCGAGCTGATCGCCGAGTCGCTGGACGAGGAACTGCCGCTGACCCTGCCGACCTCACGGCACCCGCTGGTCGCCGCGGCCATGCGGTACACCCTGGACCACCTCGGGACGGTTACCGCGGGCGAGCTCGGGGCGGCCGTGGGCGCCTCCGAGCGCACCCTGCGCCGGGCGTTCCTGGCCGAGACGGGCACCTCGTGGAGCCAGTACCTGCAGCAGGCCCGGCTGCTTCGGGCGATGGCGCTGCTGTCCGAGCCAGGGCCGAGCGTCCTTTCCGTCGCCACCGCGGTCGGGTTCGGCAGCCTGAGCGGGTTCGCGCGGGCGTTCCAGCGCTGCGCCGGCGAGACGCCGCTGGCTTACCGGCAGCGCGTGCTGGCTGCCACTGCCTGAGGCGCTGTTGCCTGGGTTCCCGGGCTAGCTGAGCAGCTCGACGTAGCCGTCGGTGCCGTGGACGCGGATGCGCTGACCGTCGGCGATCAGCCGGGTGGCGTGCTCGACCCCGACCACTGCGGGCAGCCCGTACTCCCGGGCGATCACCGCGCCGTGCGTCATCAGCCCGCCTACCTCGGTCACCAGGCCCCTGATGGCGACGAAGACCGGTGTCCAGCTCGGGTCGGTGTAAGGGGTGACCAGGATGTCGTCGGGCCCCAGGTCGGCCTCGGCCAGGTCAAGGACGACCCGGGCGCGGCCTTCGACGGTTCCGGCCGACACCGGCAGGCCGGTCAGCGCGCCCGGCGGGACGTCGCCGCGCCGGTAGGAGCCGGCCACGGCCTCGCCGTCCGACGTGAGCACCCGCGGCGGCGTCAGCGCCGCCTGCGCCAGGAACTGCTGCTTGCGCTGCCGGATGAGGTCCTGGTCGGCCTGCCCGGACCGCACCACGTCACGCAGCTCGCCGAACGTGAGGTAGAAGATGTCCTCCGGCTCGGGCAGCACGCCCGCGGCCACCAGCCGCGCCGCCTCGCCCAGCAGGGCCTGCTTGTAGACGAAGTAGCGGCTGACCATGTGGTACTTGGGGTACTCGCGGTAGCCGGCGAAGGTGCGGACCCGGTCGATCATCTCCTTGGCCTGCGCTGCCTCGCGCTCACCGTCCGGCCGGGACCGCAGGCGGGCCAGCAGTTCCCGCTCCTTGTCCGACGCCTCCTGCTGGCCGCGCTCGAAGCGCTCCTTGGCGGCACCGGGCCCGAGGTTCCGCACGTTGCCGAGCAGCACCGGCAGCAGCAGGTCGGGCCGCTCGCTCCAGCGCGGGCGGGTGATGTCGATCTCGCCGGTGCCGCGCATCCCGTACTGATCCAGGAACGCGCTGATGGCGTCCCGGGCGGCGCGTCCGCCGCTGACCGCGGGCAACTGGTCCATGAATTCCGGGCCGGTCGCCTGGGCCAGGAAGGACACCACCGCCGGGTGCGGGCGGATCGCGTCCGCCACGTCGAGCAGGGCCAGCCCCATTTCCGCGGTCACGTTGCCGGGGGCGGACTGGGTGAGCGTGTCGGCCGCGTTCCGCTCCCCCAGCCACTCGAGCAGGTGCTCGTTGAGCCACTCGCTGGCCGCCATCCCCGCCATGATCATCTGCAGGCTCTGCGGGGTGAACAGCACCTGCTTGAGCTCCTCGACGTCGGCGGCGATGAAGTCGAGCAGCTCCTGGCCGCGCTTTCCGCGGATACCCCGCTTGGCGGCGTCGAGCGAGGCCCGGGTGCGGTCGAGCATCGCGGTGACGACGGCCGGATCGGTCTCGACCGGGATCGGCCCGCCGTGGGCCACCACGCTGCGCGGCAGCGAGCGGGCGGCGTCCTCGTCCGGCAGCGCGGGGATGAAGTCGCCGCGGTCAATGACGCGCTGCAGCGCGTCCCCGATCAGCGGGTCGGACGTCCCCAGGGCCTGCACGATCCGGGCACGGGTCGCGGGCGCGCCGAGCTGCCGGGTGACGTCGACGAACAGCCGCCCGCCCGCGGTCGCCATCGGACCCGCCGCCGTCAGCTGCCAGACGCTGATGCCCAGGGGCTTGATCGGGTCGGTCATCATCTGCTGATGGCCCACGGAGACGTACACGTGGTTGCCGTCGTCGCCGGCCTCGGGAACGGGGAACAGCGTGGTGACCGGGCGGCTCTGCACGATCTGGAACTCATCCCCCGCCAGGCACCACTCGATGTCCTGGGGGCAGCCGAAGTGCGCCTCGATCCGCCGTCCGAGCGCCGCCAGGCGCACCAGCTGGGCGTCGGTCAGCACCGGCTGGCCCACCGGCTGGCGCTCGGTTACCTGGCCGTCCCTGACCCGGTACACGTCCGGGTTCACCAGCCCGGACACCAGTGCCTCGCCGAGCCCGGGCACCGCCTCGACCGACACCACCTTCCGGTTGCCGGTAACCGGGTCGGCCGTGAACAGCACCCCGGACGCCTCCGCGGCCACCATCACCTGAATGACGACCGCCATCTGGACCTGCCGGTGGCTGAAGCCGTTGCGCAGCCGGTACGTCACCGCCCGGTCGCTGAACGCCGACGCCAGGCACCGGCTGACGTGCCTGATGACCTCGGCCGGGCCGGTGACGTTCAGGTAGGTGTCCTGCTGCCCGGCGAAGGACGCCGTGGGCAGGTCCTCCGCGGTGGCACTGGACCGGACGGCGCAGGCGGCCTGCGCGCCGAGCGACGCCACGGCGCCGGTGATCTCCGCCGCCAGGTCGCCGGGGACGGGAACGGCCTCGATCGCCCGGCGGACCTGCGCGCTGAGCGCGCTGATCGCCCCGCGGTCGCCCGGGTCAAGTTCAGCCAGCTGGTCCAGCCGCTGGTCGATCCCGGGCACCGCCGCCATGATCCGCCGCAACGCGCTCGTCGTCACCACGAACCCGGCCGGGACGTGCACGCCGCCGATCCGCGTCAGCTCACCCAGGTTCGCGCCCTTACCGCCCGCGAGGGCGACGTCGGTCGCGGCGACCTGGGCGAGATCCAGCACGGGGCGGTCGGTCATGGTGGTTCCTCCCGGGTGGGCTTCGCCGCGGATTCCTGGTCCGCCCTGTCAGTCCTTGAAGGGATTGAGGGTCTCAACTCCCGACCGGACGAAGTCCTTGGTGTTCCGCGTGACGACCGTGAGGCCGTTCGCCCGGGCGGTGGCGGCGATCAGGCCGTCCACGACCGGAAGCGGTTGCGACTGCTGGTGCCGCCCCCAGGCCGCGGCCACCTGGAGGGTGATCGGCAGGATCCTGTCCGCGAACCCCCGTTCCACTTCCCGCAGCCAATGCTCAAGGCCCGCCGCCTGTGCCTGGTCTCCGCGCCCGTGGATACGCGCGATGCCCTGCTCAATCTCGCCCAGCGTCAGCACCGACACGTGCAGCCGCTCCGGCGGTGTCGCAGCGATCCAGCTGGTTACCTGGGCGCTTGGCTGGCGCCTGCGCGTCTCGGAGATGACGTTGGTATCGAGGAGGTAGGTCATCAGCCGGCCTCCAGGTCGACCTGGCGACCGAAGTCGGTTTTACGTCCCGCCTCGACCTGCGCGATCGACTCGACAGCGGCGTCGTCAAGCTTCGGGCCGCCCAGCAATAGTCCGGTCAGGTCCACGGCTGGGCGGGTAAGCCGGTGGTACTCGGCGATGTCCACCACGACCGCGACCTCCTCGCCGTGCCGGGTGATGACCTGTGGTCCGTCATGCTCGACGGCGCGAATCATTTCACTGAAGCGCTGCTTAGCGTCCTGGATCTGCCAGTGCTCACGGTCAGGCGACGTCATGAGAGCCTCCAGGAATCTGTCTAGCCATGTCTAGACAGATTATCACCGGTGACTGGGAAACGGGCGTGGCTAGCGTCCCGTGACGCGCCGCCGCCGGGGGAACGCCCCTTCGCGCCGCCAGGTGGAGCCCGGCCTGCCGGGCAGCAGCAGCGCCAGGATGAGGCCGACCGCGGACAGCACCAGGCCGAGCAGCAGGCCCAGGCGCTCGCCGTAGCCTTTCCGCTCGGTGAGCCAGGCGCTGCCGGCGGCGGAGATGAGCCAGACGAAAAGCAGGTAGAGCGCGACCGCGCCGATGGTTCCGTTGTTCTGGTTCATGTCCCTAGATACGCCTCCTGTACCTTCGGGTCGCGCTGCAGGGACGAGGTGTCGTCCGCGAGCACGACCCGGCCGGTCTCCAGCACGTAGCCGCGGCTGGCCGCGTCGAGGGCGCGGTTGGCGTTCTGCTCCACCAGCAGAATGGCCACGCCGAGGGTGTGGATCTCCTCGATCGTCTGGTAGATCCGGTCCACCAGGATGGGGGCGATGCCGAGGGACGGCTCGTCGAGCAGCAGCAGCCGCGGGCTAGCCATCATCGCCCGGCCGATGGCGAGCATCTGCTGCTCCCCGCCGGACATCGTGCCCGCCTTCTGCCGCTCCCGTTCCTTCAGCCGCGGGAACAGCGTGAACACGCGCTCCAGGTCGGCGGCGACGGCTGGGCCCCGCCGCCGGTACGCGCCGAGGTCCAGGTTCTCCCGCACGGTCATCCGGGCAAAGCAGCGCCGCCCCTCCGGTGACAGCGCGATGCCGTGGGTGACGATCTCGTCCGCGCCCATCCGGGTGATGTCCTGGCCGGCGAAGGTGACAGTGCCCGAGCTGGCCGGGGTGAGCCCGCAGATGGAACGCAGCGTGGTGGACTTGCCCGCCCCGTTGGAGCCGATGAGCGTGACCACCTCACCCTCGTCGACGCTGAGCGAGATGCCCTTGAGCGCCTCGATCGCCCCGTAGTGCGCATGCACGTCACTGACCTCAAGGAGCGCCATTACCCTTCCTTCCCGAGGTAGGCCTCGATCACGGCCGGGTTGGCGCGGACATCGGCCGGTGCGCCCTCTGCCAGCTTGCTGCCGTAGTTGAGCACGGTGACGCGCTCGGAGACGCCCATGACGACCTTCATGTCGTGCTCGATCAGCAAGATCGTCAGCTTCAGGTCGTCGCGGATCCGGCGGATGAACCCGGACAGGGCGGCTGACTCCTGCGGGTTCATGCCCGCCGTGGGCTCGTCGAGCAGCAGCAGTCGCGGCTCGCTGGCCAGGGCCCGGGCGATCTCCACCCGTCGCTGGTCACCGTAGGGAAGCTGGGTGGCCAGGCGGCCGAAGTCCGCCCGGCGCAGCCCGACGTAGTCGAGCAGCTCGCGGGCCCGCTCCACGACCGCGCGTTCCTCCTTGAGCACCCAGGGCGGCCGGGCGATGGCGCCGAAGATGCCCGCCTTCATCCGGCTGTGATGCCCGATCATCACGTTCTCGGTCGCGCTCATCGCGCCGAACAGCCGGATGTTCTGGAAGGTCCGCGCGACACCGCGGGCGGTGATCACGTCCGGGCGGGACCGGGTGATGTTCTTGCCGTCGAGGAGTATCCGCCCCTCGGTGGGCCGGATCAGCCCGGTGAGCATGTTGAAGAAGGTGGTCTTGCCCGCGCCGTTGGGGCCGATGAGCGAGACGATCGACCTGGCCGGGATGTCGAACGTGACGTCGTTGACCGCGATCAGGCCGCCGAAGCGCTTGGTGATCCCCTGGGCGAGCAGGATCGGCGGGGCGGCCGGCTCGGCCGGGCTGGCGGGGGCCGCCGGGGTGACGGCGTCCGTGCTCATGCCTGCCCCTTCGGTTCGCTGCCGAGTTCGGCGTCCTGGGCGGTGACCTCGCCGGTCAGCTCAAGCCTGCGCCGGCGCTCGGGGAACAGGCCCTGCGGGCGCACGGTCATCACCAGCACCAGCAGGAAGCCGAAGATGCCGAACGACACCGAGGTGAGCTGGAAGTTGAGCCCGAACTTGGACGGCAGGTTATTGAGCACGTCGGGGATCAGGTAGTTGTTGATGTAGCCGAGCAGCAGGCCGCCCGCCAGGGCGCCCCAGATCGACCCGATTCCGCCGACGACCACCATCGCGACGATGAAGATCGAGAAGCCGAAGGCGAACTGCCCCGCGTTGACCTCGGTGAAGTAGGCGCCGAAGAACGCCCCGGCCATCCCGCCGAAGGCCGCGCCGATCGCGTAGGCCATCAGCTTCGTCTTCACCAGCGGGATGCCCATGGAGACGGCCGCGACCTCGTCCTCGCGCAGCGCCACCCAGGCCCGGCCGAGCCGCGAGTCACGGACCCGCAGGTTGACGAAGAGCACGATCAGCAGGATGCCGAAGATCAGCCAGTACCAGGGCCGCAGGTCGAGCAGGCCGAACGAGCCCGAGCCCGGGAACCAGGGCGCGTCGACCGCGCTGATGCCGAGGTTGCCGGCGGTGAGCGTCATGCCGCCGCCGACCCCGATGGACTGCCCGTTGATGGCCAGGACGCCGATGATCTCGCCGAACGCCAGCGTCACGATCGCGATGTAGTCGCCCCGCAGCCGCAGCGTCGGCAGGCCGATGATCATGCCCGCCACGGCGCAGACGATGACCGCCGCGACCAGGATGAGGATGAAGTTGAGGTGGATCCCGGCCAGGGTGTCGGTGACCGACGAGACGCCGATGTGCACCCGCACGCCGAAGAAGAAGCCGGAGCCGAACCAGCCCACGCAGTACGCGCCGAAGGCGTAGAAGGCGACGTAGCCGAGGTCGAGCAGGCCCGCCATGCCGACCACGACGTTCAGGCCGAGGGCCATCACCGCGTAGGCGACGGCGACGATCGTCCCGTTCAGGAAGCCGCTGCTCGACCCGGTCAGGAACGGCAGGATGACGCCGATCACCAGCAGCACCGCCGCCAGCGCCTTGCTCCACCACGGCGGGATCAGCCGCTCGGCGCTGGCCCGCCACTCGCTCAGCTGCGCCATCAGCTCACTCATCCGGCCTCCCTCGTCTCCTCGCCGAGCAGTCCGGTGGGCCGCAGCACCATGATCCCGATGAGGTAGGCGAACACGATCGCCTCGGTCCACTGCGGCCCGATCCGCTCATCCGACAGCGCCTGGATGACGCCGATGATCAGGCCGCCGAGCACCGCCCCGCGGACGTTGCCGATGCCGCCCATGACCGCCGCGGTGAACGCGAACAGGCCCGCCCGGAACCCCTGGAAGTACCACACCTGGGTCTCGTACACGGCGTAGATGAGGCCGGCCGCGCCCGCCAGCGCGCCGCCGATCAGGAACGTCAGCGAGATCGTGTTGTTGACGTTGATCCCCATCAGCCGGGCCGCCTCGGGGTCCTGGGCGGTGGCGCGCATCGCCTTGCCGGGCCGGGTGCGGCTGATGAACCACGACAGGGCGAACACCAGCGGGATCGTGACCGCCCAGGCGAGCAGGTAGCCGCGCAGGATGGGGACCCCGCCGATGGTGAACACCACCTTCTGCGCGCCGATCAGGTCGGTGACGCTCTGCGGGGAGCCGCCGCGCCACAGCAGGCCGACGTTCTGCAGGATGAAGGAGAAGCCGATCGCCGTGATCAGCGGCGCGACCTTGGGCGCGTTGCGCAGCGGCTTGTACGCGACCCGCTCGATGAGGACGTTGAGCGTCCCGGTGGTGAGCATGGCGATGATCAGCGAGACGATCAGGCCGCCGATCACGCCGAGCATGGAGGTAGTCAGGCTGAGGCCGAGCACGGACCACATGCCGACGGCGGTGAACGAGCCGATCATGAAGACGTCGCCGTGCGCGAAGTTGATCAGCTCGATGATGCCGTAGACGAGGGTGTAGCCGATCGCGATCAGCGCCCAGATGGCGCCGTCGGACAGCCCTTCGGCGAAGTTGAAGCCCAGCCGGGACAGGTCGTGGTGGATGACCGGGTGGCCGGCCACCACGGCCGCCTGGTAGCCGTTGACCAGGTCGGTGGCACCGTAGTAGACCGGCAGCGCGGCGAGGGCGGCGATCAGGCCCCAGCGGCCGACGTGCCGGCGCAGGGCCGCCAGCACCGACGCCATCGGGCGGGCCGGCAGCGCGGGCGGGCTCGGCGTGATTGTCGTCGTGTTCACGTGTCCTACGCAGAAAAGTCAGGCGCCGAGGGGGCACCGCTGTGCGGTGCCCCCTCGGCGGCCTGCGGCCGATGTGAGCAGTGAGACTACTACTTGACGGTCTGAGTAGGCGTCAGCGTCTCCTTGAAAACCAGGTTGCCGTTCTTGTCGGCCGAGTAGAGGCCGTAAGACTTCAACGTGGTGTCACCGTTGGCGTCGAACCCGTAGGTGCCGATCACCGAGTTGCGGCTCTTGATGGCGAACAGGGCCTTGAGCACGTCGGCCTTGTTGTTGCCGTTGGCCCCGAGGGACGCGATGGTGTCGAGGCCGAGCTTCATGATCTCGTAACCGTAGATCGCGTACGGGTCAGGGTCAGCCGTGCCGTACTTGGCCTTGTAGGCGGCCAGGAACTGCTTGCCGCCCGGGTAGGCCTGCAGGTCCAGGGTGGCGACGGTGCACTCGAGCAGCGGGTCGATCGAGGCCGGGCACCCCACCTTGCGACGCCTGAGTCCAGGCCGAGCTGCACATGCCGTCCGGGCCGAAGATCTTGGCCGTCGGCAGGGCCGCGTTGACGTCCTTGGTGATCTGGACGCCGCCGTTGGACACGATCCCGGCGAACAGGAAGCAGTCAGCGCCCTCCGCCTTGATCGTCTGCGCGTAAGTGCGGTAGTTGCTGGCGGTCGGGTCGATGCCGGTGTTGCTGACCACGTTGACGCCGTACATGCCCTTCTCCAGCTCGATGAGCTGGGCCAGGCCCGCGCCGTAGGCTTCCTTGTCGTTCGCCACCGCGAGCTTGGTGCAGCCCGCCTGCTTCGCCGCCAGCAGGTCAGCGGCGCCCTGGATCGAGTCGATCGGCACGATCCGCAGGTAGGTGCGCTTGCCGGTCGGGTAGTACTTCTGCGGCTCGCCCGGCGCGCTGCCCGGCAGGTTGGTGGTAAGCCCCACGTAGGTGTTGGCCGGGGAGACCTGCGGGATGCCGCCCTGGTTGAGGATCGGGATCGAGACCTCGCTGGCGCCCGAGTTGAACTCGCCGATGTAGTAGACGGCGTTAGGGTCGCCGGCCACCTTGCGGGCGTTGGCCGCGGTCTGCGCGGGGTCCCACTTGCCGGCCGCGGCGGTCGAGTCGTCGAGCACGGTGTAGTTCACCGTGAACTTGCCGGCCTTGCCGCCGGCCTCGGCCAGCGCCAGCTTGATGCCGTTGACGAGGGGGATGGTCTGCGCGTTGGACGACCCCTGCATCGGCAGGCTGGAGTAGATGTCGACCGTGCTCCCCGACGCCGACCCGCTGCCGGTGGAACCGCTCGCGGAAGACGAGGGGCTGCTCGAGCAGCCAGCCGCCGTGATCGCCGCGATCGCCATCGCGGCGATCGCGGGCGTCAGCCTTCTTACTTTCAAAGTCTGTATCCTCTCGTTGACTGGCGTATCCGCCTGTCGGGCCCGGAAATACCCCGCGATCCGGGATCATTAAGTAGACGCATGGGGCGCGGCGATTACCGCGGCGCCGGCCCATCATCGGGCCGCCAAACCGCACGCCGGCGAGTTCCCCGTGACCTCCAGGGCGCAGCTCCGGCCGCTGCTGACGAAATACCCGACATGGCCGGAAGGCTAGCTCACTCAGCCATTCCTGAGGCGGCGTTCAGTTGGGCAGTGATTCAAGTGTTATTCAGGGAGGGTACAAACGACACTTTTGACCCAAAAAAGCGATTGGCTGCATATTCGATAAACTTCGGCGTGTCCTGCTTGTAACAGCGAAAAGGCAGGCGCCAGCCGAGCGTTAAATTCATATTAATTTCCAGTCACTGGCGGGACCTGCGTGCTTGCCCGCCTCAGGCCACGTCAACCTCGGTGACCTGGCCGTCCGCCACGACCAGCCTGCGGGTGACGGACACCGACTCCAGCATCCTGCGGTCGTGCGTCACCAGCAGGAACGTCCCCGGGTACCCGTCCAGGGCCTCCTCCAGCTGCTCGATGGCGGGCAGGTCGAGGTGGTTGGTCGGCTCGTCGAGCACGAGCAGGTTCACCCCGCGCGCCTGCAGCAGCGCCAGTGCGGCCCGGGTCCGTTCCCCGGGAGACAGCGACGAGGCCGGGCGGAGCACGTGGTCACCCTTGAGGCCGAACTTGGCCAGCAGCGTCCTGGTCTCCTCGGGGGCCTGGTCGGGTACCCGCGCGGCGAACGCCGCAAGCAGCGGTACCGGGCCCTCGAAGAGCGACCGCGCCTGGTCCACCTCCCCCACCGAGACCCCGGACCCGAGTGACGCGGAGCCGGAGGACAGCGGCACCCGCCCGAGCAGCGCGCCGATCAGGGTTGACTTGCCCGCTCCGTTGGGCCCGGTGACAGCGACCCGGTCGGCCCAGTTCACCTGCAGGCTCACCGGTCCGAGGGTGAAACCGTCGAACGACACGACCGCCTGCCGCAGCGCCGCGGCGACGGTTCCTGACCGCGGCGCCGCCGCGATCGTCATCCGCAGGTCCCACTCCTTGCGCGGCTCGTCCACGGCCTCGAGCCGGTCGATCATCCGCTCGGTGATCTTGATCTTGCTGGCCAGCTTCTCCGTCCGGTTGACCTGCGCCGAAAGCCGGTGCTTGTCCTTGTCCGGGGCCTTGGACCTGGCCTGCCGCACGCCCTTGTCGGCCCAGCTGCTCTGCGTCCGCATCCGGTCGGACAAGGCCGCCTTCTGGTCGGCGTACTTCTCGTAGTCGTCCCGCGCGTGCCGCCGGGCGATCGCCCGCTCCTCCAGGTACGCGAGGTACCCGCCGCTGTACAGGCGCACCGACTGCTGCGCCAGGTCGAGTTCGAGTACCTGGTCCACCGTCCGCTCCAGGAACGCCCGGTCGTGGCTGACGAGCACCGTCCCCGCGCGGAGCTTCACGACAAAGTCCTCCAGGGCGTCGAGCCCCGCGATGTCCAGGTCGTTGGTTGGCTCGTCGAGCAGGAAGACGTCGTACCGCGACAACAGCAGCGACGCGAGGTTCGCCCGCGCGGCCTGCCCGCCGGACAGCGCGGTCATCGGGGCCTCAAGCCGCACGGCCAGCCCGAGCGAGGCGGCGACCTTCGCGGTTCGCTCCTCCAGGTCGGCCCCGCCCAGGTTCATCCAGCGGTCGAATGCCTCCGCGTACGCATCGTCGGACCCCGGCTGGCCGGTCTCGAGCGCGGCCGTCGCCGCGTCGAGCTCAGCCACGGCGCCGGCGACCCCGGTCCGCCGCCCGATGAACGAGAGCACGCTCTCGCCCGCCCGCCGCTCCGGCTCCTGCGGCAGGTACCCGACGGTCGCCGTCACCGGGTTCAGCGTCACCGTGCCCGCGTCGCGCGCGCCGTCATCCAGCCCGGCGAGCATCCGCAGCAGCGTGGACTTGCCGGCCCCGTTGGCCCCGACCAGCCCGATCACCTTGCCCGGCGGGACCACGAGGTCGACCCCGGAGAAAATGACCCGGTCCGCGTGCCCCGCGGACAGTCCCTTAGCCGTTAGTACTGCGTTCACCCGAACAAATCTATGGCCGCCGCCGGGCCCCCTGGCCGGGAGGCGGGAAGATCCGGGTCTCGTACCCGGCTCCGGCGGCGTCCGCTTCGGCCATCCGGTCGTAGGCGGCCAGGGTCAGCTCCCGGCCGGCGCCCGCCTGGACCGAGTCGATGATGTACTCCGCGTCCTCGCGGCGGTCGATCCCGTACAGCCGGAAGAAGAAGGCGTCCAGCTCCGCTCGCAGGCTGGCCCGGCGGTCAGGGTCGCCGGCGAACGGGTCCCCCTCGTCGTCTAGGTCCCGGGCGAACGGGCCCAGGTCGGACGCGGTGTACACGAGCTCAAGCACCCGCGGGACGATGAACGGCAGGTGCGGCTCCAGCATGTCGGGAGTCGGCACCGGTAGCTGCTTCCAGTAAACAGTCCGCATAACGGGGGCGTCGACCTTCTGCCGGGCGACGTACTCGAAAACCAGCGAGCTCTGCGCGGCGACCAGGGCCGCCGTGAACGGCGGGACGACGCGCGGCAGCATCAAGGGCAGGGAGTCGGCCGCCGCCGCCCGCGGCAGGAACACCGGGACGGCTGTCCGGTCGTGCACCGGCGCGCGCCAGGCGCACAGCCATTCCCAGTTCCAGCCGAGTTCCGCCAGGCGGTCCGCGACCCCGGGGCGCTGCGCGGTCTCGCCGTTACGCTGGACGGTGACCGGGCCGCGCTCGGCGATCCAGTGCCGCGGCGGCGCGACCTGGTGGTCGAACAGGGCTATCATCGCGGGCTCATAGACCGGCAGCATGCGCTGGCCCTCACGGGTAAAGGTGCTCCCGGCCGGCTCCCAGCCCGCGGCTCGCAGTTCCGCCTCTCCGCGGAGCAGGCCGGTGTCGGCGGCGGCCCGGGGGAACGCCGTCGCCAGCTTGATCTTCCACCAGTTCCGGCCGGCCTCGGTCTCGTCCCACAGGACAGGCAAGCGACGGTAGACCGCCGCCACCAGCGCCGCGTCGCGGGCGCCGCGGAAGGCAGGCAGCGCCCCGGTATTCGGGTTGATAAGGGCGACCTCGTCCGGCGTCAGCGTGAACGACCGGCCCTCGTCAGCCAGTTCCGCCGGGTCGTCCAGCCTGAACGCGAGCCTCGCGGTCCGGCCGCGGGCGGTGCCCGCGGCCGCCGCCCGGCCGGCCAGGGTGAGCAGGCAGAGCCGGGGGCCGGGGCCGGCGAAGTCATACAGGGACGCCAGTGCGCCGCGCCGCAGCAGGCCGCCCAGCAGGTGCCTGGCGCCGGGGGCGGCCGCGGTCCCGGGGGCGACGACGCAGCCCGCGCGGCCCTCGGGGGCGAGGATGGCGGTAGCGCGCTCCGCGAAAAGCAGGTCCGCGCGCAGCGCCGAGGTGCCAGGTTCGGCCAGGCCAGCCGCGCACCCGGGATACGCGCCCGATCTGCTGGCGAACCCGAAGAGGGCGCCTGCCTCGCGGCGGTCGATCTTCCCCCGTGGCGGGGCGGACAGCACGCAGCTGAAGCCGCCGCGCCCCCGGGTCTCGCCCTCCTCGCCCACCCCGAAGACGTCAGGGAACTCCAGGTGCCAGTGGAAGAACTGGTGCTCGGCCCGCAGCCGGCCGATCTCGGCCAGGGTCTCCGGCAAGACCCCCTCGGCCCCGCGCTCCCGCAGGTCGCGCAGGACCCGGTTGACGATCGGGGGCGGCGCGGCCGGCGTCTTGGCCCACCAGAAGGCCGCGCACCAGGCATCGGCCACCAGGCGCTTCGCCTCGTCGGCGCGGGCATACCCGCCTAGCTGGCTGAACAGGGTGGGCTGGCCCGGGTCCGGCCTGGCGTTGGCCCGGCGCAGGGAGCGGGCATATCCGCGGTCGTCACCGTCGGCCGCCCGGAACGCCGCGTCGGGTACGCCGCCCTCGATCAGCTCCGGACTCGCGCCGATCAGGGCATTGCCACGCCTGAGATGACCGTCGAGGAAGGGCGGCGTCATCCCCGGGACACCGGCCGCGGCCCGCAGCCGGTCCTTCGCCCGCTCCACCGCGTCGCCGCTTACGTCTACGCCGTAAACGCAGCTTCCCACCACCTCGCGCAGCGCGCGCCGCACCGCGTCCGGCGACTGGCTCCCCTCCCGCGCCTGCGCTACCCGTCGGGCGATCCGGCCTGCCGCCGCGAGCAGGAGGCTCCCCGAGCCGCAGGCCGGGTCGCACACGGTCACCGCCAGCAGGGCCCGCGCGACCTCGGCGGCCTGCCCGGCCTTCTTCTTCCGCTTCGCGGCCTGCTCGCCCCGCCGGGCCGCGGCGTCGAGCACCGGCTCCAGGGCGCTGTCGAGCAGGCAGTCCAGCAACGCCGGGGGCAGGCAGCCGGTCACGGCCTCGGCCGCCGGGGCTGGCGGCTGCGCCAGCCCCGGACCGGAAAGCATCGGGCCGTCCCGCATCATCCGTTCCCCGTCGTCGTACCGGACGCGGAGCGTGGCCGGGCCACGTTCCCAAACCAGCCATATCATGCCGGATTTAGTAGTCTGCCGGTGACGGCAGCTTGCCGTTGGCCGGCCGGCAGGAGGAGATCCAATGGGTGAGTTCGGGTTGTCGCGAGGCCGGGTTGCGCTCCGGTCGGCCGGGCCGATCGCGTTCGGGCCCGCGGGGATCTTGTTCGTGGCCGACAACGCGGCCGCGACGGTGTTCGCGGTTGATGTCGCCGACCCCGGCCCGGCGGGCGCGGCCGAGCCGTTCGACCTGGCGGACGTCGACTCGCGCGTCGGCTCGTTCCTGGGCTGCGGGCCGGGCGATATCAGCATCAAGGACATGGCGGTCCACCCGCTGTCGCACAACGTGTACCTGTCGGTTCAGCGCGGCCAGGGCGACGCCGCCCAGCCGGTGCTGGTGCGGATCAGCCCCGTCGGCGGCTCGGTCGCGGACGTCGCGCTTGATGACGTCCCGTTCGCCGCGACGGTGATCGGCGACGCCCCCGCCGAGGACGACGACCGGCTGGACACTACCCTTCCGCTCGGCGACGAGGGGGAGGAAATCCAGTTCGCCACGATCAAGATCCGCCTGGTGCGGCAGCCGATCCGCACCGCGACCGTCACCGACATGGCCTACGCGGACGGGACCCTGCTCATCGCCGGGCTGTCGAACGAGGAGTTCTCCGCCAAGCTGCGGCGCGTCCCGTTCCCCTTCAGCGCCGGGATCAGCGGCAGCAGCCTGGAGATCTTCCACGTGTCGCACGGAGCGTGGGAGACCGCGGCCCCGATCCGCGCGTTCGTGCCCTATGACGGCGGTGCGAGCATCCTGGCCAGCTACACCTGCACCCCGGTGGTGCACTTCGCGCTGGCTGACCTCAGGGACGGCGCGAAGGCCGTCGGCCGGACCGTGGCCGAGCTCGGCCCGGTGAACCAGCCGCTCGACATGGTGTCGTTCGTGCAGGACGGCGAGGAGTACCTGCTCGTCGCCAACAGCGCCCACGGGCTGGTGAAGATCGCCTGCCGCGACATCGACCGCCAGTCGCCGCTGACCGAGCCGCAGCAGCCGGTAGGCGTGCCCCGGGAGACCAAGGACCTGCAGGGCATCCGCCGCCTGGCCAACTTCGGCGACAGCTACGTGCTGGCCCTGCAGTCCGACGACGCGGGCCGTCAGCAGCTGCGCTCGCTGAAGACCGCGTCCCTGTAACCGCCACCGTGACCGAGGCCACTTGGTCGCGCAGCGGCGGCAGCGAGTGCATCCGGCTGGCCGGCGTGCCCGCCGGGGCGGACGTGCGGGTGTTCCCGGGCACGGTGTTCCCGGGCACGGTGTCCCCGGGGACCGGCGGCTGGCCGCCGATGGCCGGGCGGCTGGACCAGGACGGGCCTGACTGGTGCTTCGTCCCGCGCTTCGCGTTCCTCGACGGGACCAGCTATACCGTCATGGTCGGGGGGACGCCCGCGGCCGTCCTGGTTCGCGCCCGGCCCGAGCGGCCGGCCGTGACCGAGGTGACCGGCATCCGCCCGACGGCGGCCGAGGTGCCGGTCAACCTGCTCCGGCTTTACGTCTGGTTCTCGTCCCCGATGAGCGAGGGCTACGCCGCTGGCCAGGTAAGGATCGCCGGTGACGACGGCAGCGGCGTCCCCGGTGCCCTGCTGCCGTCCGAGCACGAGCTGTGGGATGCGTCCCGTCGCCGGCTGACCGTGCTGCTTGATCCCGCGCGGATCAAGCGCGGCCTGCCCGGCCACCAGCAGGCCGGGTACCCGCTGCGCTCGGGCCAGCCGTTTCGCCTGGTGGTCGGGGACGGGTTCCGCGACGCGCAGGGCCTGCCGCTCAAGTCTCCGGCGGAGAGGCGGTACGAGGTCGGCGGGGAGGAGCGGCGGCACGTCGATCCCGCGGCCTGGGTGCTGGCGGTCCCGCCGGCCGGAACGCGCGAGCCGCTGCGGGTCGACTTCGGCCGGCCACTGGACCACGGCCTGCTCGGCCGGTGCCTTCAGGTGCGCGGGCCGGGCCGCGGGCCGGTTGACGGTACCGCGCGGACCGGCCCCGGTGAGCGGTCCTGGAGCCTCGCGCCCGACCGGGCCTGGGCCGCCGCGGTTCATCACCTCGTCGTCGATCCCGTCCTTGAGGACCTGGCCGGCAACTCGGTGAGCCGGGTCTTCGACCGTGACCTGAGCCGGCTGGCCGATCAGCCGCGGCCTGCCCGGCCGGTCAGCATCGCGTTCAGCCCGGCCTGAGACCCGGGTGCCTGCCGGCAGCGGACCGGCGTGGGGCGGAGGAACGACAACGCCGCGATGTCGGGACGGTCTTTAGGCCGCAGCAGCATCTGCTTGTACGCGAGGACGTCAGCGAGCGGGGCGAACGGCCATCCCTGGATGCGCTCGGCCCGGCCGATCAGGTCATCGGGATCCCAGTCGTCCGATATCCACTCCTGGGAGAACTGGATCAGCCCGTTCCAGAACAGCGCCATGGGGGCTCCGCTGATGCTGCCGGTACCCGGACGGCCGCACGCGCGTACCCGCCGCCAGGCCGGCCCGCGGGCCACCACGTCCAGGTCGCGGATGCCGGAACGCAGCCCGTGGGCCAGCAGCGGGCCGCTGCCGAAGATCACGAAGTCACGCCGGTCGAGGTCGAGCTCGGTCACCAGCAGGGCGAGACGGCGAATGAGCCTGTCGGCTGACAGGACGGGCAACGGCACTGGCCGGCGCATCGGGCCGGCGCTGGGAGCTCGCATTCGGTTCTCCTCCGGAGGGTCCCGATGCCGGTCGGTGCATCCGGACCCGCCCGGGTACCCGCCCCGCTGACAGGTACCCGGGCGGGCCCTCCCCCCAGCCGTAGCCTGCCCGGTCGAGGGCACCCAGGCGATGGCCGGCGCAAGGTCCGGACAAGGCCGGACAGCTTGCCGGGGGCAAAGCACGGCGGGCGGAAGATCGCGGTTTCGCATCGATGAAAACAATTGCGTGAACCGCCGGCCGGGGCGCCGCGTCCCGGGAATGTGATTGACGTTGCGGCTCCCTCTGAACGTCCTGATCCGGACCTGATCCAGACCGCGGCCGACTTCAGCCGCGCCCTGCAGGCGCTTCGTGAGCAGTCGGGGCTGAGAATCCGCGAGGTCGCGCGGCTGACCGGCGGCCAGCGGTCCACCGTGGGCGGGTACTTCTCCGGCCAGCACCTGCCGCTTGACCGGCAGTTGCTGGCCCGGCTGCTGACGGTGTGCGGGAAAAGCGACCCGGCCCGGATCGAACGGTGGCAGCAGGCCCTCATCCGGGTACGGCGGCGGCCGAGGCGACCGAGCGAGGCGCCGTACCGGGGCCTTGCCCGCTACGAGGCGGCCGACGCGGCCTGGTTCTTCGGCCGCGAGGATGTCACCGAGCTGCTCGTCTCCCTCGCGATCGCGCCGTCGGAGCTGCCGCTGCTGCTCCTCGGGCCCTCAGTAGCGGGAAAGTCGTCGGTGCTGCGGGCCGGGCTCCTCCCCCGGCTGGACCAGCTGGAATGGTCGGTCGCGGTCGTCGACCTGTCGGTGACCGGGGTGCCGGACCTTCGCCAGCTCGCGGTGCGACTGGCGGGAGAAACGGCGGGGCGGGAAGCGCCCGCGGCGGCGGGCGGTCAACGGCGGGCTGTCATCGTCGACCAGTTCGAGGCCGTCTTCACGCTCTGCGATGACGAGACCGAGCGGAACGGGCTCATCGGCGCGCTGTGCGAGCTGGCGCGCACCGCGCTGGTCGTACTCGCGCTGCGGGCCGACTTCTACGGCCAGGCGATCGGCTATCCGTCGCTGCGGCAGGCGCTGCAGGCACGGAACGTGGTGCTGGGGCCGATGACGGCCGGCGAGTGCGCGAGGCAGTGGTCCGGCCCGCTCTCCTGGCCCGGGCCGAAGTGGACGAGGGGCTCGTCGCGCTGCTGCTCGCCGACCTCGCGCCAGCCGACCGGGGCGGCGACGTGGCCGACGAAGCCGGGAGCGCTGCCGCTGCTGTCCCACGCGATGCTCGCCACCTGGGAACACAGCCGCGGCGGAACGCTCGGGGTGGTCGACTACCAGGCGAGCGGCGGGATCAGGAACGCAGTGATCCAGACCGCCGAGCAGGCCTACGAAAGCCTGGCCGAGGGCCAGCGCTGGCTCGCGCGGCACTTGTTCCTCCGGCTGGTCCACGTCGCCGACGGCGTGCCGCCGAGCCGCGCTTCGGTCGCGCTCGGCGACCTGCCCGGCTGGGACCAGGCGGGCTCGGCCGAGCCGGTGCTGGCCACGTTCGTCGACGAGCGCATGATCACCGTCGACGCGGACGCCGCGCAGATCACGCACGACGCGCTGCTGACCGCCTGGCCGCGGCTGCGGGCCTGGATCGAGGAAAACACCGAGGAACTGCGGGACCGGGGGCGGATCGCCGAAGCGGCGCGGGCGTGGGCGGAGGCCGACCGGGAGGAGGACGCGCTGTGGCGCGGCAGCCGCCTGGCGCTGGCGCGCGAATGGGCAGCCGATTCAGGCAAGCGGGCGGACTGTCCGGGCAGGCGCTCT
>CAWGIM010000002.1:0-22061 GCA_963822615.1 uncultured Actinomycetota bacterium
CCCGGCCGGTCAGCATCGCGTTCAGCCCGGCCTGAGACCCGGGTGCCTGCCGGCAGCGGACCGGCGTGGGGCGGAGGAACGACAACGCCGCGATGTCGGGACGGTCTTTAGGCCGCAGCAGCATCTGCTTGTACGCGAGGACGTCAGCGAGCGGGGCGAACGGCCATCCCTGGATGCGCTCGGCCCGGCCGATCAGGTCATCGGGATCCCAGTCGTCCGATATCCACTCCTGGGAGAACTGGATCAGCCCGTTCCAGAACAGCGCCATGGGGGCTCCGCTGATGCTGCCGGTACCCGGACGGCCGCACGCGCGTACCCGCCGCCAGGCCGGCCCGCGGGCCACCACGTCCAGGTCGCGGATGCCGGAACGCAGCCCGTGGGCCAGCAGCGGGCCGCTGCCGAAGATCACGAAGTCACGCCGGTCGAGGTCGAGCTCGGTCACCAGCAGGGCGAGACGGCGAATGAGCCTGTCGGCTGACAGGACGGGCAACGGCACTGGCCGGCGCATCGGGCCGGCGCTGGGAGCTCGCATTCGGTTCTCCTCCGGAGGGTCCCGATGCCGGTCGGTGCATCCGGACCCGCCCGGGTACCCGCCCCGCTGACAGGTACCCGGGCGGGCCCTCCCCCCAGCCGTAGCCTGCCCGGTCGAGGGCACCCAGGCGATGGCCGGCGCAAGGTCCGGACAAGGCCGGACAGCTTGCCGGGGGCAAAGCACGGCGGGCGGAAGATCGCGGTTTCGCATCGATGAAAACAATTGCGTGAACCGCCCGCCGGGGCGCCGCGTCCCGGGAATGTGATTGACGTTGCGGCTCCCTCTGAACGTCCTGATCCGGACCTGATCCAGACCGCGGCCGACTTCAGCCGCGCCCTGCAGGCGCTTCGTGAGCAGTCGGGGCTGAGAATCCGCGAGGTCGCGCGGCTGACCGGCGGCCAGCGGTCCACCGTGGGCGGGTACTTCTCCGGCCAGCACCTGCCGCTTGACCGGCAGTTGCTGGCCCGGCTGCTGACGGTGTGCGGGGAAAGCGACCCGGCCCGGATCGAACGGTGGCAGCAGGCCCTCATCCGGGTACGGCGGCGGCCGAGGCGACCGAGCGAGGCGCCGTACCGGGGCCTTGCCCGCTACGAGGCGGCCGACGCGGCCTGGTTCTTCGGCCGCGAGGATGTCACCGAGCTGCTCGTCTCCCTCGCGATCGCGCCGTCGGAGCTGCCGCTGCTGTTCCTCGGGCCCTCAGGAGCGGGAAAGTCGTCGGTGCTGCGGGCCGGGCTCCTCCCCCGGCTGGACCAGATGGAATGGTCGGTCGCGGTCGTCGACCTGTCGGTGACCGGGGTGCCGGACCTTCGCCAGCTCGCGGTGCGACTGGCGGCAGAAACGGCGGGGCGGGAAGCGCCCGCGGCGGCGGGCGGTCAACGGCGGGCTGTCATCGTCGACCAGTTCGAGGCCGTCTTCACGCTCTGCGATGACGAGACCGAGCGGAACGGGCTGATCGGCGCGCTGTGCGAGCTGGCGCGCACCGCGCTGGTCGTACTCGCGCTGCGGGCCGACTTCTACGGCCAGGCGATCGGCTATCCGTCGCTGCGGCAGGCGCTGCAGGCACGGAACGTGGTGCTGGGGCCGATGACGGCCGGCCAGCTGCGTGAGGCAGTGGTCCGGCCCGCTCTCCTGGCCCGGGCCGAAGTGGACGAGGGGCTCGTCGCGCTGCTGCTCGCCGACCTCGCGCCAGCCGACCGGGGCGGCGACGTGGCCTACGAGCCGGGAGCGCTGCCGCTGCTGTCCCACGCGATGCTCGCCACCTGGGAACACAGCCGCGGCGGAACGCTCGGGGTGGTCGACTACCAGGCGAGCGGCGGGATCAGGAACGCAGTGATCCAGACCGCCGAGCAGGCCTACGAAAGCCTGGCCGAGGGCCAGCGCTGGCTCGCGCGGCACTTGTTCCTCCGGCTGGTCCACGTCGCCGACGGCGTGCCGCCGAGCCGCGCTTCGGTCGCGCTCGGCGACCTGCCCGGCTGGGACCAGGCGGGCTCGGCCGAGCCGGTGCTGGCCACGTTCGTCGACGAGCGCATGATCACCGTCGACGCGGACGCCGCGCAGATCACGCACGACGCGCTGCTGACCGCCTGGCCGCGGCTGCGGGCCTGGATCGAGGAAAACACCGAGGAACTGCGGGACCGGGGGCGGATCGCCGAAGCGGCGCGGGCGTGGGCGGAGGCCGACCGGGAGGAGGACGCGCTGTGGCGCGGCAGCCGCCTGGCGCTGGCGCGCGAATGGGCAGCCGATTCAGGCAAGCGGGCGGCACTGTCCGGGCAGGCGCTCTCGTTCGTGGAAGCATGCGTGGCCGCGGGGGCCACCAGTGAGCGCGCGGCCCGGCGGCGTACCCGCTGGCTGCAGTCCACCGTCGCCGTGCTCGGTGCCCTGGTGCTGGCCGTGGCCGGGCTTTCCGGCTACGCCTTCAGCCAGCGGTCGGCGGCCCGCGTGGCTGAGGGGACGGCGCTGCACGCGGCCAGCACGGCGAACTCCCGTGACGTGGCCTTCACCGCCGATGAGCTGCGAAGCCAGGATCCCGCGGTAGCCGCGCAGCTCAGCGTGAGCGCAGCCGGGTTCGCGGCGACCCCGCAGGCCACCGCCAGCCTGCTCGCGTCAAGCGACGCGCCTTCGGTGGCGCGGATCGACGACTCGGCGGGCATCGTCCAGTGGGTGGCCGTCAGCCCGGACCGCCGGCTGCTGGCGGCGGCCGGCGCCGACGGCACTCTGCGGCTCTGGGACGTGGCCGCGCCCGGGCGCCCGGTGCAGGCCGGCGACCTGCTCTCGGCTGACGGCACCGATCCGGTCTACGCGGCCGCGTTCAGCCCGGACGGCAAGTTGCTGGCGGCGGCCGGCGCGGACCGCGTGGTGACCCTGTGGGCAATCTCCGGGACGAAGGCGGTCCGGCTGGCCCAGCCGCTGTCCGGGCCGGCCAACACCGTGTACTCGGTCGCGTTCAGCCCCGATTCGGCGACACTCGCCGCGGCCAGCACGGACGGCACGATCCGGCTCTGGGACGTCGCCGACCCCGCCCGGCCCGCCCGAGACGGCACGCCGCTGGTCACTCCGGGAGTGGGGACCTACCCGAACTCGGTCGCGTTCAGCCCCGACGGGCGGACGCTGGCGGCCGGCACCAGCGCCGGCCAGGTCTGGCTGTGGCGCCTGCCCGGTGCGCCCGCCCTCGCCGCCGGGGCGGCCGGCCGCGCTGCCCGGGATGCCGCTGACGGGACCGGCCGACTCGGTCTCCGGCGTGGCCTTCAGCCCGGACGGGAGCGAGCTCGCCGCCTCCAGCAAGGACTTCAAGGTCTGGCTGTGGCGGGTCAAGCCTGGGCGGGCGGTGCCTGACGGCAGCCTGACCGGGTCAGGCAACTGGGTGAACACAGTCGCGTTCAGCCCCGACGGCCGGTCACTCGCGGCCGGCACGTCCGGCGCGAAGGTGCTGGTGTGGAGCCTGGCAACCCGGCGGGTAACCGAGGAGCAGCCGCACCCGCAACCGGTCACGTCGGTGACCTGGGACGGTCCCGACCGGATCGCGGCGGGCGGTGCGGACGGCACGGTCTCGCTGTGGGCACTGCCGTCAGCGGTGCTCGCCGTCGGCAGCGCACCGACCCAGCTCGCCTACGGGCCCGGTGGCCGGACGCTCGCGGTTGGCGGCGACGGCAGCGTGCAACTGTGGGATACCGCCAGCCGCGGGCTCCTGGCCAGCCGCCCCCTGCCCGCCACGGCCTACGCCAACGCGACCGCGTTCCGCCCGGCCCGGGCGGGCGGGCCGCTCCTCGCGGTCGCGGTGTCGAACGGCACGGTCGAGTTGCTCAACGGGAGCTCGCTGGCACCGGTCGCGCCTCCCTTCCCGGTGATCAGCGGGGCCGGGGCCGCCGAGTCGGTGGCGTTCAGCCCGGACGGCAAGACGCTGGCGGCCGGCGCGGACGACGGGTCGGTGCGATTGTTCGACGTGACCGACCCAGCGCATCCCCGGCAGCGCGCGATGGTGCGCGGGGCGGGCAGCGCCAACCCGATCTACACCGTGGTGTTCGCGCCCGACGGCCAGACGATCGCCGCTGCCAGCGTGAACACCGACTCCGTGCAGCTTTGGCGGCTCACCGGCGGGGACCGCCTGGTACCGGCCGGGCCGGACCTCGCGGGCATGGCCAGCTACCCGATCGGGCTGGCGTTCACGCCGGACAGCCGCACGCTCGCGATCGGCAACTCTGACAAGCACGTGTACCTGTGGGACGTGGCCAGCCCGGCCCGCCCGCGGCGGCTCGGCGCCCCGCTGACCGGGCCGTCGGGGCAGGCCTGGGCGGTGGCGATCAGCCCGGACGGCAAGACGCTGGCGGCCGGCGCCAACGACGGCACTGCCTGGCTGTGGAGCCTGGCGGATATCGCGCACCCCGTCCTAGCCGCCACCCTCAGCGGAATGCCCGGGCACGTGTTCTCAGTCGCCTTCTCTCCCGACGGCGCGCAGCTAGCGGCAGCCAGCTACGACGATGACACGGTCCGGCTGTGGGACACCAGCCCGTCGGCCGCGCGCGCCGCGGTCTGCGCGAACCTCGGGCAGCCGCTGTCGGCCGCCGAGTGGGCGGGTTACCTGCCCGGGGTGCCCTACCGTGCGCCCTGCCGCTGAGCGGCCGCGGCCGATGACTCTGGCCGCCCTGGCGCGTCTGCCTCGATGAAGCCCGACCGAGGCCCGGCTCGCCAGTAAATGACAAGCCGAATGTCGGGGCGCGGCCCTAAGATATGTCGCGACTGAGGACTTGCTTAAGGAGAACTGATGAAGGCCATTGCCAGTTTCATGGTGCGCCGCCGGTGGCTTGTCGTCATCGCCTGGATCGTGCTGGTCATCGCGGCCCAGGGGATCGCCAACGCCATGGGCGGATCGGCCTACAAGGACAGCTTCAGCCTGCCCAACACCGAGACCGCGACAGTGGCCAGCCTGCTGAAACAGGCCGGCCTGAGCAACCAGAGCGGCGTTTCCGGCACCGTCGTACTCAAGAACACGAACAACTCCGCGTTCTCGGCCGAGCCGGCCGGGCTCGAGCCCGCGCTGCAGAAGCTGTGCACGTCGGGCAACTACGTCGCGCTGGTTTCCAGCCCCTGGCAGTCGATCAACTGCGCGAAGCCGGGTGCCACGGCGGCGGGCAACCCGGAGCTGCTGAACTCCGCCCGGGGGTCTGACACCGCCCTGGTGGTGGTCCAGTACGCCGACAACCACTTCGAGCCGGCCATCTTCACGAACGTCTACAACTCGCTCAAGACGCTGCGCAGCCCGTCGCTCCAGGTCGAGTTCACCGGCAACGCGTTCGCCGCGGTCGGGCAGAGCGCCGGCTCGGGCAGCTCGGTGCTCATCGGCTTCCTGGCCGCGCTGATCATCCTGGCGCTGGTATTCCGCACGGTCGCGGCGACCGTGCTGCCGCTGGCCAGCGCCGCCGTCGCGCTGATCACCGGGCTCGGCTTCATCTTCATGCTCAGCCACGCCTTCAGCGTCTCGAACATCACGCCTTACCTAGCCGAGCTGATGGTGATCGGGGTCGGCGTGGACTACGCGCTGTTCATCGTCACCCGGCACCGCAGGAACCTGCGCCAGGGCATGCCCGTCGCGGACTCGATCGTGAACGCGATCAGCACGTCGGGGCGCGCGGTGCTGTTCGCGGGCTCCATCGTCTGTATCGCTATCCTCGGCCTGATCGCGCTCGGCGTCACCTTCTTCAACGGCATGGCCGTCGCGACGGCCCTGGCCGTCGCCTTGACTATGATCGCCTCGCTGACGCTGCTGCCGGCCCTGCTCAGCTTCTTCGGGCTGAAGGTGCTGCCCCGCAAGCAGCGGGCGGCGGTGCGGGCCGGCGAGTTCATCGGCGACCAGCCGACCGGGTTCTGGGCCCGCTGGTCGGAGTTCGTGGCCCGGCGCAAGGTCATCGTCGCGGTGGTGGCCGGCGCCATCATGATCGCGCTGGCCGTTCCGTTCTTCTCGCTCCAGCTCGGCGCCAGCGACCAGGGCAGCGACCCCAAGGGCTCCACCACCCGGACCGGCTACGACCTGATCGCCAGCGGGTTCGGGGTCGGCTACAACTCGACCCTGGAGGCGGTGGTGAACGGGCCGGGCGCGTCGCAGCCGGCCTACCTCAAGCGGGTCGCCACCGCCCTGGCCGCCACCCCCGGGGTGGACAAGACCAGCATCGGCGCGGCGCCGCTGACCAAGAGCCTGGCCTTCGTCACGTTCAAGACGACCACGTCACCACAGGACGAGCAGACCTACCAGCTTGTCAGGGGCCTCCGGTCGACTACCCTGCCGCCGCTTTACAACGGCACCGCGAACCACATCTACATGTACGGCGAGACTGCGATCAATGTCGACTTCGCGACGGTCCTCGCCCGGAAGATACCGCTGTTCATCGCGGTCGTCGTCGGGCTGGCGTTCCTGCTGCTGCTCATCGCGTTCCGCAGCCTGGTCATCCCGCTGACCGCGGCCGTCATGAACCTGCTGGCCGCGGCCGCCACGTTCGGCTTGTCGGTCATCATCTTCCAGTGGGGCCACTTCTCCGACAGCCTGGGGGCCGGCCCAGGCGGGCCAATCGACGCTTGGATCCCGGTGATGCTGTTCGCGATCCTGTTCGGCCTGTCAATGGACTACCAGGTATTTCTCGTGAGCCGGATGCACGAGGAATGGGTGCACAGCAAGGACAACCGGCGGGCCGTCACCGTGGGCCAGGGCGAGACCGGCGGCATCATCACCGCCGCCGCCCTCATCATGATCGCGGTGTTCCTCGGCTTCCTGCTCACCCCCGGACGGCCGATCAAGATCTTCGGCTTCGGCCTGGCGTCGGCGGTCTTCCTGGACGCGTTCATCCTCCGCACGGCGCTGGTCCCGGCTCTGATGCACATATTCGGCAAGGCCAACTGGTACTTCCCCCGCTGGCTGAACCGGATCACCCCGCGGGTCTCGGTCGAGCCGCCCGAGGCCCAGGAGGCACGGGACGAGGCCGCCTCGCCCACCTACACCTAGCCGACGCCAGGTCGCCTGCGGGGATAGCGCGCACTTTCGGTGCCGCGCTATCCCCGCAGCTCGTAGAGCGTGCAGCCGGGACCGCCAGGATCCGCCCGCCAGCGGCTGTAACCCGGCGGATATCTACCGGTGCCGGGCGGTGAACCGCCCGGCAGCCGCGCCAGCCGGCGCGTGCTCTTGCGTACGCAACCCGTTCACTAGGAGCATGACTTGCCATCTCGACGACGCAGGTATGCCGGGCCGGTTCTCGGCCTGCTGGCCGCGGGGGCGCTGCTCGCCGCCCCGGCTCTGACCTCGTCCGCCCAGGCCGCTACCACCCCGAAGTACACCGTCAAGATCGTCAGCAGCGCGCCCGGCGTGCAACTGTTCGGGATCAACGGCAACGGCGACGTCTTCGGCACGGCCGTGCAAAGCGGCGCCCAGACGACGGAGTCCTTCCTGCTCAAGGCGGGCTCCACGGCCGTGCAGTTCCTCGGGACCCCCGGCGACCAGAAGAACACGCAGTCGTCCTCCGTCGCCCTGGGGATCAACGCTTCCGACGCCGTCGTCGGCTACACCCTCGGCAGTGCCACCATGATCGATCCCGAGGACGTGCCGGTCGAATGGGCCAACAGCACCAGCCCGACCATCCTGGCCAGCCTGAACTACACCCTGGGGGCGCGGGCGACCGGCATCAGCGACAGCGGCGAGATCGTCGGGTTCAAGGAGAACTTCAACGGCCAGGGGGACAAGTCATTCAAAGTCCAGGGCAGCACGGCCACCGAGCTGCCGGTGCTGCCGAACGGCGGAGCCAACGCCGACGCGCTCGGGGTCAGCAGCAACGGCTTCATCGTGGGCGACGCCGACAGCAGCGCCTTCGGCAGGCAGGCGGTGGAGTGGAACAGCAGCGGCGCGATCACCGCGCTCCCGCTGCCCGCGAACACGTTCCAGTCGCAGGCGTTCGCCGTCAACTCCTCCGGGGTGGCGGTCGGTGACGCCGTGCTGAGCACCGACGGCGAAGCACACCCCGAGATGTGGGCCAACGGCAAGGTCACCGAGCTCGCGCCGGGCACCATTACCGGCTTCAACGCGGTGGCCAACGCGATCAACAACAACGGCGTGATCGTCGGCGGCAGCGGCAACGGCGACGGCTTCGTCTACCAGAACGGCACCGCGACCGACCTGAACGCCCTGATCGCCCCCACCGCCGGCCTCACCCTGGGTGCCGCCACCGGCATCAACGCCAAGGGTCAGATCGCCGGCTCCGCCACCCTCAACGGCCAGGACGTCGGCTACATCCTCACCCCCGCCAGCTAGCGGCCGCGATCGCCGGACCGGGCCGCGGGCGGACCAGCCGGTCCGCCCGCGGCGCGTGGGGCCAAAGGTCCTGCTCAGGCGCGACATCCGGCCGTGGCAGCCGGTCTCGGGAGGCGCAAGGCTCAAGGGTGAGGGAAGAGGGAGATGAGCGCGAATGCCTCGTACCGATGCCCAGTTTGAAGGGATGCTGCGCCACCTGGGGGCCGCGTACTACGACTCCCTGCACGGCCGGGCCTCCCAGGCCGACGTGAGCCGGGCGGTGGATTCCGTCGCGGAGCACTGCGACGAAGATGTCCGGCCGCCGGCCGCCGTCCCCGCCCCGCGGGTGGCGCACCAGAGCCGCACCGGCCAGGACGCGGGTGTCCACGGGTGGTCCCGCCGGGTGGGCGATGTGATGGCGAGCCCCGTGGTCACCGTCGACCGGACTACCCCGTACAAAGAGATCGCCCGGCTGCTGGCGGAGCACCGGATCAGCGGACTTCCGGTGCTGAAGATGGGGCGCCAAGTGGCAGGCGTCGTGACCGAGGCGGACCTGCTGGCCGCGGAATCGAAGACCGCACGCCAGCTACGATCGGCCGGCCGCCCGGGCTTGCTGTCCCGCGCCGGGCGGCATCCGGCGTTCACGGCCGGCGAGCTGATGACCACGCCCGCCATCACGGTCAGCCCGCACGTGACCATTCACGCGGCCGGCCGCCTGATGAGCGCCCGCCACGTCAGGCTGCTGCCCGTGGTCGACGAGCACAACCGGCTGATCGGCGTCGTCAGCCGCCGTGACCTGCTGGCCGTGTTCCTGCGGCCGGACGCGGACATCGAGGCCGACGTCCGCCAGGTCCTCGATGAAATCCTGTCCGCCGAGCCCGGAGAGGCGAACGTGGCCGTGCGGGACGGGATCGTGACCCTGGCCGGCACGCTCGACCCCAAGACGGGGACCCACGGCGACCTCATCCCGGTCGCGATCCGGCTGATGTGGGACGTAGACGGCGTCGTCAACGTCGTCGACCAGCTCGGTCAGCACCAGCGCGGGTCAGAGCAGCGGTGAGGCCATGCCGATCACGTCGCCGACCAGCCGGGTGCGGAAGGGCCGGGCCTTGACGGTTTCGGCTCCGACGGCGGCCGACTGGGCGAGGTAGCCGAGCTGTCGCTGGCGGATGGTCGCGGTGAGCGCGGGGTCGAGGACGAGCAGGTTGTTCTCGAAGTTGAGTTCCAGGCTGCGCCGGTCCATGTTGGCCGAGCCGACCAGGGCGATCCGGGAGTCGACGGTGACCGACTTCGTGTGCAGCAGGCCCAGCGGGTACTCGAAGAGGCGTACGCCGCAGGCGAGCAGGTCCGGGTAGACGCTGCGGCTGGCGGCGGCGACCAGCGGGGAGTCGTTGCGTGCGGGCACGATCAGGGTGGTGGTCACGCCGCGCCGCGGTGCGGCGCACAGCGCCCGGAGCAGGGCCTCATCGGGCACGAAGTAGGGCGTGGTGATGATCAGCTCGTGCTCGGCGGCGTACAGCGCGCTGACGAAGGAGTCCGACATCGGGTTGCCGGGCGTGGTCGGTCCGGTGCCGTACATCTGCGCGGCCACGCCGTCGGGGTGCCGCTCCGGCTCCGGCGCCGCGGCCGGCAGCGCGTAGAGGTCCTCCCCGGTCTCGGCGATCCAGGTGGCGAGGAAAAGGTGCTGTGCCTGCCGGACGACCGGCCCTTCGCAGCGCAGCAGGATGTCGATCCAGGGCGCGTACTTCGGCTTGACCCGGAACTGCGGATCGGCGCAGTTCTGGCTGCCGCAGAACGCGATCCGGTTGTCGATCACCACCAGCTTGCGGTGGTTGCGCAGGTCGACCCGGCCGAGCGCGAAGCGGCCGAGGCGGGGAATGTCCTCCAGCGCGGCGAGCAGGTGAACGCCGGCCTCGCGCAACTGGCGCCAGCGGGGGCCGCGGATGAAGTCGCGGGACCCGAGCGCGTCGGCCATCACCCGGCAGGTCACGCCCCGGCGCGCGGCCGCGCAGATCGCGTCGGCGACCCGGCCGCCGTTCTCGTCGTCCAGCCAGATGTAGAAGCTGAGGTGGATGTGCTCGGTCGCGGCATCGAACGCCTCGATCAGCCGCTTGATCGCGGCGTCGCAGTCGCGGGTCGGCTCGGCCGGCGAGGCGCCCGGGTCGCCAAGCAGCACGACCCGGTTGCCCTGGGTCAGGCCGAAGCCGTTGATCGAGCGGCACAGGTCAGAGACGGTCGCGGCGACCGGATCACCGGGCCCGGCGTCCGCGCCGCTCGGTTTCGCCAGGCGGCTCTCGGCGTCGCGCAGACGGCGGCCCCGCTCGCGGCCGATGCTGGTCTCGCCGAGGAACAGATAGGCGATGACGCCGATGGCCGGCAGGCACATGATCACCGCGATCCAGGCCACCCGCGAGGCCGGCGTCCGGTCCGGCCGAGTGATCGCGCGCAGCACGGTCAGCAGGTGGATGACGAAGCCGCCGCCCGCGACGACCACGCCGACCAGCTCATCGGACGCCCCGCTCATCATGGCTCCTCACGCTCACTAGGCTCAGCGTCCTCCTCGTTGAAGAACACGGTGCAGTCTCTGCGGCAGCAGGCTAAACCTGCGTTCCGCGAGATGCTCGGTTTTGTAGCTCAGCCACGCGCAGATACCCGCAAGCGGGAGCTCGATGACCACCGCGAGCACGATCGACTGAATAACCTGCCGCCCGGGCGAGGTGAGGATATCGAACCAGGCGTCGACGACGAGGAGCGTCGCCGCCGAGGCAGCGGTGACCGCCAGGTACCGGGACCGGCGGAGCGCGAAGAAGCCGGTGGCGCTCAGGGCCAGCAGCTCGAGGACGTCGAATCCCACCCAGGCGACGTCGTAGTGAGAAGAGACCTGACGTGAGGGAAGGGAGAGCCCGAGGTACACGATCCACGGGATGAGCACCACCGAGCAGAAGAGGAAGGCAGGACCCACCCAACGCGAAACCTGAAGTTCATCCCGAAAGCGCATTTTTTTACCATAGCGGCGCTATACGGTGCCGAGGAGAGTGAAGGCCACGAGGCTGACGAGCAGCGTGGCCGGCCAGGCGAAGCCGCGACTCGTTCTGGATGATCGCCGTTGACCTTGGCGACGCGACGGCTGACCTTGGTAACGCGGCGGCGGGCGCTGCGCCGTGCCGCTAGGAGGCCTGGCGCTCGGCACTCCGGCATTTCGCCGCCTGCCGCCTGGCGTGGTCGCGCAGGTGCGTGATCATCTCAGGAACGATCGGGTTGACGCGGGCCTGGCGGCGGCGCAGCGCGGCCATCGTGATGGTGGTCCGGTCGCCGGCAATGAGCCGGGCGACGATGAGCCCGGCGCGCTCCAGCGGGTCGCCGTACACGCTGTAGTCGGGCAGCACGGTGAATCCGATCCCCTCAGCGACCATCAACTTGCCCATCTCGGCGCCGTCGGCGGTGTGCCACTCGGCCGGCCGGTCGGCGCCGAAGAGCCGGTGGGCGAAGCGGTGCATGATGTAGCCGGCCCGCATGGCGATGAGCCGCTCGGTGCGCAGTTCGGCCGCGGGCACCTCGGAACGCGCGGCCAGCGGGTGGGTACCCGGGAGCACAGCCACCGGACGGCCCTTGAGCAGCGGGGTTGACTCAAGCTCGGGCGGGATGTCGTCACCGTCGAGCAGGTTCACGAGCCCGAGGTCGAGGGTGCCCTCGGCGAGGCCGGCCTCGATCTCGCACTGCTGCATGGTGCGCATCTCAACCGTGAAGGCCGGGTACTGGTCCTGGAACGAGCGCATCGCAGGCAGGACGAGGCCGGCCGTTCCGGCGTTGACCGTGCCGACCCGCAGCAACCGCCGCGTCGCGAGCTGGTCGCCAGCGGCCGCGCGCAGCCGGCCGACCGACTCCAGGACGTCGGCCATCGGCGCCAGCAGCTCGCGCCCGGCGAGGCTCACCTTAGCCCCGGACCGGTGCCGGTCGAGCAGCGTCACCCGCAGCTCACGCTCGAGGTTGCGGATCGCCTCGCTCAGGGCCGGCTGTGACAGGTGCAGTTCCTCGCTGGCCCGGCGCAGCGAGCCGTGCCTGCTGACGGCGACCAGGTACTCCAGTTGCTCGATGCGCATGATAGCTGCCCCGTGATCGGCTCTGGCGGCAGGGCGATCGGAATCGCCTTGGTCGCGCGGTCTTGGATCTAATTCCAACTAATTCTATAGTTTCAGTAGGAATTAGTCATCAGGGCCGCCGTTCGCTAGGCCGCTCGCCCGAGACCCTAGCCCTTTCGCGCACCGGGCATCCGCATGCGCTGATCTTCCCCGATGGAGAGCTCCATGTCCGACGTGACGACGCCGCGGCCGCGCCCGCTGCATTTCGCGGCTTTCGTGATGAACACGACCGGCCACATCATCCAGGGCACCTGGCGCCGCCCGAGCGCGCGGCAAACGAACTTCAACGACCTCGAGCACTGGGTGAACCTGGCCAAGTTGCTTGAGCGCGGGAAGTTCGACGCGATCTTCTTCGCCGACGTGGTCGGGTTGTACGCGCCGTACCGGGGCGATGAGCGCAAGTACTTCGAGGCCGGCCTGCAGGTGCCAAGCAACGACCCGTCGGTGCTGGCCAGCGCGCTCGCCTACGTGACCGATCACCTCGGCATCGCGTTCACCGCGTCGATCTTGCAGGAGCACCCGTTCAACTTCGCCCGGCGCATCTCCACCCTGGACCACGCCAGCAAGGGCCGGATCGCGTGGAACATCGTCACCAACTACCTGCCGAACGCCTCGCGCAACTTCGGCTTGGAAGGGCTGACCAGGCACGACGAACGGTACGCGTGGGCGGACGAGTACGTCGACGTGACGTACAAGCTGTGGGAAGGATCCTGGGCGCCGGACGCTCTCCGGCAGGACCGCGCGTCCGGCCTGCACGCCGACTACGACAAGGTGTACCGGATCAACCACTCCGGCCCCCGGTACACGGTCGAGGGACCGCACCTGGTGAGCCCCTCGCCGCAGCGCACCCCGCTGCTGTTCCAGGCAGGCGCGTCGGAGGCGGGGCGGACCTTCGCGGCCAAGAACGCCGAGGCGGTCTTCATCACCTCGCCGCACGCGTCGGTGGCCGCGCGCGACACCGCGGACATCCGCGCCCGCGCGGTAACGCACGGGCGGCAGCCTGACGACCTGAAGTTCTTCCAGGGCCTGTTCGTCCTGCCTGCTTCGACCGAGGACGAGGCCAAGCGGAAGTCGGCCGAGCTAGACGAGTGGATCGACTGGGACGGCCAGCTCTCGCACATGTCGGGCTCGATCGGCATCGACTTCGGCTTCGACGACCTCGACACGCCCATCGGCGAGATCCAGACGGAGGGGGTGCAGAGCGCTGTCGCCTGGATCAAGGACCTGGTGCCCGGACGGCCCGCCACGCTGCGGGACGTCGCCCGCCTCACCGCCAGCAACATACGGATCGTCGGCACGCCGGAGCAGATCGCCGACGACCTGGCGACCTGGCAGGCGGCCGGAGTGGACGGGGTCAACCTCATCAACGCCGAGATCCCCGGCAGCTACGAGGACTTCGTCGAGCACGTCGCCCCGGTGCTGCGGCACCGGGGCCTGATGCAGTCGGAGTACGCCCCGGGCACGCTCAGGGACAAGCTGTTCGGGCGCGGCGACCAGCTGCCCGGCCGGCACCCCGCCGCTCGCTACCGCGGCGCGTTCGCGCCGCAGCCCGTCACGGGGGCCTCGCGGTGACCGCGAACGCCGGCCATGCGAGCACGGGCAAGAAGCGCCTCATCCTCAACCTCTTCGAGATGAACTGCGTAAGCCACATCACCCACGGGCTGTGGCGGCTGCCCGGCAACAACCGGGAGCGGTTCAACGACATCGACTACTGGGTCGAGCTCGCCAAGCTGCTGGAGTCCGGCGGGTTCGACGCGATCTTCATCGCGGACGTGATCGGGACCTACGACACCTTCCGCGGGTCGGCGGAGACCTCAATCCGGCAGGGACTGCAGATCCCGAACAACGACCCGTCGCTCGTCGTCCCGGCGATGGCGGCGGTAACCAGGCACCTGGGGTTCGGGATCACCTTCTCCACGACGTACGAGCCGCCGTTCGCGTGGGCCAGGCGGCTGAGCACGCTTGACCACCTGACCAAGGGACGGGTCGGCTGGAACATCGTCACCTCCTACCTGCCGAACGCGGCCCGCAACTTCGGCCTCGACGGCGAGGTCGAGCACGACAAGCGCTACGAGATCGCCGACGAGTACCTGGACGTCCTGTACAAGCTGTGGGAGGGATCCTGGGACGACGACGCGATCATCGCCGACCGTGAGCACAACGTGTTCGCGGACCCGGCCAAGATCCGGCCGATTTTCCACCAGGGCACCCATTTCAAAGTCGAGGGACCGCACCTGCCCTCGCCGAGCCGGCAGCGAACCCCGGTGCTCTTCAGCGCCACGGCGTCTGGGGCGGGGACGAAGTTCGCGGGCAAGCACACCGAGGTGGTCTTCACCGGCGGGCCGAGCGCGGCCTTCCTCCAGCAGACCATCGCGAACATCCGCCAGGCCGCGGTCGAGGCCGGACGGCACCCAGAGGACGTCAAGTTCATCACCCAGGCTGGCGTCATCGTCGGCCGGACGGCTGAGGAGGCCGCCGCCAAGCGGTCGCAGTACGAGCGGCTGACCGACGCCGAGGGCTACCTGGCGCACGCGGGGCTGCCGTTCGACCCGACCACGCTCGCGCCGGAGGCGAAGCTCAAGGACGTCGCGGACTCCGACGGCGGGATCGGGCGCTGGCGCAGCTTCGATCCCGAGCAGACCGTCGGGGAGTTCCTGGCGAACTTCGGGGACTTCTCACGGTTCGCGCTGTTCGCCAGCGGCACGCCCGAGGAGGTGGCCGACGCGATCGAGGGGTGGCTCGACGACGTGGGCATCGACGGCATCAACCTGACCCAGTTCCACTCTTACGACACCGCCAGGGACTTTATCGAGCTGGTGGTGCCCGTGCTACGGGCACGCGGCCGGCTCCGGACCGAGTACGACCCGGACGAGACCCTGCGGGACCGCATCTTCGGCGGGGGCGACCGGTTGCCCGGGCGGCACTACGCGGCCCGCTACCGGGGCGGGGCGCACCTGCCGGAGGCCTGGCCGACCGCGGCCCCCGACTTCCTGACCGCCTGACCGCCCGACCGATCCGCCAGCGAATTCAGATCCGAAGGACGCAAACCGACAATGACCAGAATAAGATTCACGCGGCTCGCCGCGGCCGCCACCAGCGCCCTGATCGCGAGCGCGGCGCTGGCGGCCTGCAGCGCCAGCGGCGGCTCCAGTCTCGCCGCCAACGGCACCGGCGTGTCCGCCTCCGGCGGCACCGCCATCAAGGGCGGCACGATCGTCTACGGCGCCGAGCAGGAACCGCCGTGCCTGGCCGGCGGCTGGCTGCAGCAGGCGTACATCGCCCGCAACATCCTGGACTCCCTGGTGACCGAGGCAAGCGACGGGTCGATCAAGCCGTGGCTGGCCACAGCATGGACGGTCTCCTCCGACGGGAAGACCTACACCTTCACCCTCAAGCCGGGCGTCAGGTTCACCGACGGCACCCCGCTGAACGCCCAGGCCGTGGCGGACAACTTCGCCTACTGGGAGAAGGGCGGCAACGGCACCGCCCAGGTGTCGATCGACCCGTACTTCAAGCAGGCGACAGCCCTCGACGCGACGCACCTGCAGGTAGAGCTGAACAAGCCCTACCTGCCGTTCCTGACGATGATCTCGCAGGCCTACTTCGGCATCCTGTCCCCGGCGTCGCTCAACCGCAGCAAGCAGGCCCAGTGCGACGACCCGATCGGCTCCGGCGCCTTCGAGGTCAAGCAGTGGATCCACGGCCAGGAGCTGATCCTGGTCCGGAACCCGGACTACACCTCGTGGCCGGCCACCGCCGTGCACCAGGGGCCGGCCCTCGTTAACGAGGTGGACTGGAAGTTCCTGTCCGACGCGGTCGAGCGCTACGCGGCGCTGACCACCGGCGAGGCGAACCTCATCTACGACGTGCCGACCGTCGACTGGGCCAGCGCCAAGGCGAATTACCAGGTGACGCAGTACATCACGCCAGGTAAACCGGTCTCGATTTACCTGAACACCAGCGAGGGCGTCTTCACCGACGTCCGGCTGCGCCAGGCGTTCGCGTACGGCGCCGACCGCAAGGCCGCCGTCCAGGTCGCGTTCCACGGCGTGATCCCGTATGAGGGCAACCCGTCGGTGAGCGAGGCCACCCCCGGCTACGACGCGGCGGTTGCGGGCGCGTACGCCTACAACCCGGCGGAGGCGAACAGGCTGCTCAACGAGGCCGGCTGGTCGGAACGGGACGCCGCCGGCTACCGGACCAAGGACGGCAAGGAACTCGACGTGAGGCTTCCTTACCCGGCCGGGGACGTCATCACCGAGGAGGGCGCGACCCTGCTGCAGATCCTGCAGCAGCAGTGGAAGCAGGTCGGCTTCAACGTCAAGCTGATCCCCGAGACCACGGCGGAGGACTTCTCCGGCGCGTACAGCACGCCGAGCTCCTATGACGCGCAGCCGTGGTACTGGACCAGCCCGAGCGCGGCGATCCTGTGGATCGTCTGGCGGCCGAGCACCAAGGCCAACCCGAATTACAGCAACTCGTCGTTCTACAACAACGCCCAGCTGGGCAACATCATCGCGGACGGCAACACCGCGGCCACGGTCACCGCGGCGGACAAGTACTACGCCCAGGCGCAGGCGATCATCCAGGACCAGGCCGCCGCTGTCGGCCTCTACACCCAGACGTCCTCGATCGCGGCCGCGAGCAACGTGCACGACTTCTGGCTCGAGAAGAGCCAGGGCGAACCGGTGTTCGAGGACGCCTACCTGACCAAGTGAGGACCTAGCGTGAGCATAGTCGGCGAGGCCACGGTCACCACCGTGGCCTCCCGGCGGCCCGCCGCCCGCCCTGTCGCGCGGACGGTCCGCCGGATCATCGTCAAGGTCGTCACCGCGGTCCTCGTCCTGCTGGGGGCTGCTTCGGTCACCTACTTCTCGCAGTACCTCGTGCCGGGCAACCGCGCGACCGCGATCCTGAACGAGCAGCAGGGCCGCGCGCAGCAGTACTCGGCGGCCCAGCTCGCGCCCGTCAACCACCGGTTCGGGTTCGACAAGCCGGTCATCGTCCAGTACCTCGACTACATCGGCGGCCTGTTCCGCGGCAACCTCGGTTCCTCCTACACCCAGTTCAAGCCGGTGACGCAGGTCATCGGGGCCGAGTTGCTGCCCAGCCTGGTGCTCACCGTGGCGGGCCTGGTGGCGGCCTGGGTGATCGCCCTCGCCGTCATCCTGCTGACCGCCAAGCGCCGCCGGTTCATCAGCGCGCTCGGCTCCACCTGGGAGGCGCTCACGGCGAGCCTGCCGACGTACTGGGTCGGGGTGGTCCTGCTCGTGGTGTTCGCGGTCGAGATCAGGATCTTCCCGGTGATCGGCGGGACTTCGGTCCTGGGCACCGTGCTGCCGGTGCTGACGCTGGCACTGCCGCTGGCCGGCTTCCTCGGCCAGGTGACCAGGGACGAGTTCGAGAAGGTGCTCGACGAGCCGTTCATCACGACCGCGCACGCGCGCGGGATGGGTGACACGGCGGTCCGCCTGGTCCACGCGCTGCGGCACTCGGTGCTGCCGGCGGTCACCCTGTCCGGCTGGGCGCTCGGCTCGCTCGTGTCGGGCGCGGTGATCGTGGAGAACCTGTTCGGCCGGCCAGGCATCGGCCAGGTCCTGGTGACGGCGGTGAACTCGCGTGACGTCCCGGTCGTTTCGGGGATCGTCCTCGTGGTCGCCGCCGTGTACATCGTGGCCAACCTGCTCGTCGACCTTACCTACGCCCTCATCGACCCAAGGCTGCGTGACTCATGACCGCCCTCGGCCTTCCCGAGGCGACCGGCCTCTCCCGGCTGCGGAACCGCCAGGTCCGGGTCCGGCCCGGCATCGCCATCTCGTCAATCATCGTCTTGATCCTCCTGGTCGCGCTCATCGCGCCCGGGCTGCTCACCACGAGGAGCCCCACCGCGATCGACCTCGAGCACACCCTGCTCCCGCCGTCGCTCAGCCACCCGTTCGGCACCGACGACGCCGGGCGCGACCTGTACACCCGGGTCGTCTACGGGGCACGGGAGTCGCTCGGCATCGGGCTCGGCGCAACCGGCCTGGCCATGGGAATCGCGATCCTCCTGGGCTTCCTGGGCGGGCTCGCGGGCGGCATCGTGGACATCGCGATCGCGCGCGTCCTTGAGGTCGCCTTCGCGTTCCCCGTCCTGCTGCTGGCGCTGCTGCTGATCGCCATCTACGGCCCGTCGCTGCAGACCGAGATCATCGCCGTCGGCATCGGCTCCGCGCCCGGCTACGCGCGGATGGTGCGCGGCCAGGTACTGGCGGTGCGCAAGGCTGCCTTCATCGAGGCGGCGACCGCCCTCGGGCACCGCCGGGTGGCGGTGATCGGCCGCCACCTGTTCCCCAACGCCATGCGGCCGCTCGTCGCCATGATCACGCTCGGCGTCGGCCAGTCGATCGTGTGGGCTTCCGGCCTGGCGTTCCTCGGCCTCGGGGTGGCGCCGCCGAGTCCCGAGTGGGGCGCGCTGCTCGACTCGGGGCGGCTCTACATCACGACCTCGTGGTGGCTGGAGATCCTGCCGGGCGCCGTCATCGTCCTGGTCGCGCTCTCGGTCACCACCCTGGGCCGCGCGCTGCAGCACCACCTGGAAGGAGCCGCCCGATGACTGCCCCGACCGCAGCCACGGACGAAAACGCTGGTAACACCGCAAGCACTGCCGCCGGCTCGCCGCTACTGCAGGTGGAGAACCTGCGGGTGTCGTTCGGTGACACCGAGGTCGTCAAGGGCATCTCGTTCACCACCCGGATCGGCCGCTGCCTCGCGATCGTCGGCGAGTCGGGTTCGGGCAAGAGCGTCACCGCGCGCACGCTGCTCGGCCTGACCGGGCCGGGCTCGCGGGTCAGGGCCGACCGGATCGACCTCGCGGGCGTCGACCTGACCCGCCAGTCGGAGCGGTCCTGGCGGGCCATCCGCGGCCGGGAGATCGGCTTCATCCTGCAAGACGCCCTGGTCTCTCTCGACCAGCTACGGCGGGTCGGCGACGAGGTCTCCGAACCGCTGAAGCTGCACCGCTGGGGCAACCGGGCGTCCCGGCGCCAGCGGGCGGTCGAACTGCTCGCCTCGGTGGGCGTCCCCGAGCCGGAGATGAGGGTGCGCCAGCGACCGTACGAGCTCTCGGGCGGGCTGCGGCAGCGGGCGCTGATCGCCTCGGCCATCGCGCTCGACCCGCGCCTCGTCGTCGCCGACGAGCCGACCACCGCGCTCGACGTCACCATCCAGGCCCAGGTGCTCGACCTGCTCGCGGAGTCGAAGGAACGCGGTAAGTCGATCATCCTCATCAGCCACGACCTGTCGGTCGTCGCACGGCTGGCCGACGAGGTGATCGTCATGCGCGACGGCGAGGTACTCGAGCAGGGGCCCGCGCACCAGGTGCTGCACCAGCCGCGAAACGCCTACACCCAGGCGCTGCTCGACGCCATCCCGTCCGAGCACACTCGCGGCACCCGGCTGGTGCGCCCGGCCGAGGGCGATCCCGTCGGGCAGCGCCGCCGCCAGCCCATCGACACCGGCCGGCCGGTGCTCTCGGCCCGGAACCTGACCCAGGTCTTCCGCGGGCCGGACCGGATTGACCGGACGGTCGTCGACGACGTGTCGTTCGACCTGTTCAAGGGCGAGACCCTCGGAATCGTCGGGGAGTCAGGCTCCGGCAAGACCACGACCGCGCGGATCGCGCTGGCGCTGCAGACACCGACCGCCGGCGAAGTGCTGCTGCGGGGACAGCCGTGGTCGTCGCTGACGCCGGCCGCACGCCGGCCGCTGCGCAAGCAGATCGGCGTCATCTACCAGGACCCGCTGAGTTCCTTTGACCCGCGCTGGCCGGTCGGACGGATCATCAGCGACGCGCTCCGCACCGGGAGCAACCCGCCGTCGTCGGGGGCAGCGGTCAAGGCGCGCGCGATCGAGCTGCTTGAGCAGGTCGGCCTGGGCCGGCAGCACCTCGCCGCGGCGCCCCTGCGCCTGTCCGGCGGGCAGCGGCAGCGCGTGGCCATCGCCCGGGCGCTCGCGCCCGGGCCGGAGGTCATCGTCTGCGACGAGCCGGTCTCCGCGCTTGACGTGTCGATCCAGGCGCAGGTACTCGACCTGCTGACCGGCTTGCAGGACGAGCTGGGGGTCAGCTACCTGTTCATCTCGCACGACCTGGGAGTGATCCACCATATGAGCGACCGCATCCTGGTGATGAAGGACGGCCGGATCGTCGAGCAAGGCGATGCCGATGACGTGTTCGAGCGGCCACAGGACCCCTACACTCAACGGCTGCTCACCGCGCTGCCCCGGCTGTCGCAGGCATGAGCGTCGACGCGGCGCCAAAGGGCGGCTACGAGGCACTGGAGCAGCGGTTGCGGCCTGTCTTCGCCGCGATCGGCGAAGGCGCACTGGAGCGCGAGGAGCAGCGCACACTGCCGTTCGAGCAGGTGCGCTGGCTGCGCGAAGCCGGCTTCGTAAAGGTCCGCGTCCCCCGTTCGCACGGCGGGCTCGGCGCTACCCTGCCGGAGTTCTTCCGGCTGGTGATCGAGCTGGGCGCGGCGGACTCGAACCTGCCGCAGCTGCTGCGCGGGCACATCGGGTTCGTGGAGGCCCACTTGGTGCATCCCGACGCGGGCGCCCGCAACCGCTGGCTGCGCCGGATCGCCGACGGCGACATCGTCGGCAACGCGCAGAGCGAACTCGGGAACCAGTCATTCTTCGCCAACGCGACCACCATCGCCAGGTCGCCGGACGGGGCTGGGTGGCGGCTGAGCGGGCGGAAGTTCTACTCGACCGGGAGCCTGTTCGCGGACTGGATCCATACCACCGCGACCATCGACGAGGTCACCAGCGCCAGCGTCTACGTGCCGACGTCGGCGGGCGGCGTGACCAGGCTTGACGACTGGGATGGCTTCGGCCAGCGGCTCACCGGGAGCGGCACCACCGTGTTCGACGACGTCGAGGTCGACGACGAGAACGTCGAGGCGTACGACAACAGCAAGCTCCCAAGGTCGCACGTGCTTGCCATCTTCCAGTTGGTCCACCTGGCAACGCTGGCGGGTATCGGACGGGCGGCCGTCGCCGACGCCGTGGCGTTCGTCCGGCAGCGCCAGCGCAACCTGGTCAACCCGCAGTACCCGTCACCCACCGACGATCCGCTGGTGCAGCAGGTCGTCGGGCGGATAAAGGGCGCGTCCTTCGCCGCCGAGGCGACGACCCTCGCCGCCGTGGACGCCGTCGAGGCCGCGTACCAGGCCCTGGCGGCCGGCTTGGACGCCGACGACCTGCTGGACGCGGCGGACGCTGCCGTCTTCGCCGCTCAGGGCCAGGTCATCGGCCTGGTACTCGGCCTGGTGACCGAGTTGTTCGAGGTCGGCGGCGCGTCGGCGGTGACCGGGCGGTTCCGCCTCGACCGACACTGGCGCAACGCCCGCACCCTGGCTTCGCACAACCCGGTCATCTACCGCGATCGCCTCGTCGGTGACTACGTCCTGAACGGCACCAGCCCCAGCACCTGGGGTACGCGGAACGCAGGTCGCGACACGAAGACACAGTGACCGCCCCCCGGAGGGGGTAGTCGCGGATCCGCGCTGAACGCGACTAGGACAGGCGCTCACCGGTGCCGCGCGGCCTGCGGCTCTACGGGGAGCTGTGCGGGTGGACGCTGGCCCGG
>CAWGIM010000003.1:0-4393 GCA_963822615.1 uncultured Actinomycetota bacterium
TAGAACGATAACCCTGCCGGCACCTCGCCGGCCCGGACCCGGGTCCAGGAGTCGGTCGGTCAGGATGAGGACAGGTACGCGCGTACCTAGCGACCATGGGGGCGGTACTCGCCCATGGTGCACCCGGGAACCTCGCGCTGCTGCCCGCGTTGTGGGCGCTGCTGGCCTGCCAGGACAAGTACGCTGTACTGCCGCTGGTGGCGATCTGCGGGCTGGTCGCCAACATCCCGCTCGCGGTGCTGGTCATGCTCGGCCAGGACTACCTGCCCAGCCGACCGGGGCCCCTCGTCGTGCTCGCGCTCATCCCGATCGCCGCGGTCGCGCTCTCGGCCGGGCTGCGAAAACCTGACTAGGTCTGGCGGGCCTGGTTGACTCCTCCGTCACTCCCGGCTGACGTCGTCGGCCGACAGCATGATGGCGCGGAAGCTCAGCGGCCTGGTGGCTGGCTGCGGCGGCGGCGGCGACGGAGCCGCTGAGCAAGTCGAGGAATTGCAGCAGGCGCTGGACCGAGTATCCGGTGGCGCCGTTCCGCGTGACTTTGAAGCCGCCGTCGACGTTGAGGAACGGGCCGGGATAGCGCTTCGCCGGCGGGGTGCCCGGCGGGTCATGGTGCACCGGGCCCATCTTCAGCACCGTGCATAGTTCCTTGACTGACCAGTTGCCGTCGGCCTTGGTGCCGTCGGGCAGGTACAGGGCGTCCGGCGCGATCGGCGGGTCGGGCTGGAGCATCGACTGCATGGCCTGGATGGTCTGCCAGATGCGGTCGTACCCGCTGATCAGGTAGATCGCCTTCCACCTGGCCATGGCGCCGAGCATGACCTTGTTCTGCAGGTACGGCGCGATCCAGTACTCGCCGCTCCCGCTCTGCTTGATGCCGTGGAACCTGGGGTCGATGCGGCTGATGAAGTAGCTCGGCGCGCACACCTGGAGTACGTCCGGCTGCTGGAAGTTGCCCGGCCAGTACGGGTAGTCCGGCCAGGCCAGGTGGGTGGCGTAAGACGGATACGTCGCCACCGCCCCATACACCCCGTTCCACGGGCCATCCCACGTGGGCTGCCACGGCGGGTCCTGCGCGAACCACTGGAGGCCGGCCGCGGACGGCTGGTCCGCCTTGACGATTCCCCACTGCGGCGCGGAGGAGTCGCCGGGAACTGTGCCGAGCACCGCCTGCGCGTAGTTCTGGTAGATCAAGGTCAGGTAACCGGTGAGATCTCCGTTGTAGGTCGCCACGTAATCGGTCAGCGTCATGGTCTCCGTCGCCGGATTGATGATGCTGCCCATCGAGTTAAGGCTGAACCAGGCGTTGAGGCCGAGGACGAGGAACGGCAGGAAGGTGGCCGGGTCCATGACGTTGTCGCCGCTGGGGTCGGCCGGAGCGGGCGTCGGCCAGTCGCCGTACCACAGGCTGTACTTAGGCCCGATGAGCTCGTCGGTCGGCCAGGTCAGCGGCGGCTCGAAGGCCGACGGGGGCGCGGGGGCCTGCCAGTAGGCCTGCCAGCCCATGCCGCTGCTCAGCTGGATCACGTACTGATCGACGTCGTCGAAATAGCCGGGCTGATCCATTTTGACGTGCTCGCCGACGATACCCTCGTTCTTTACCTCGTCAAGATCCTTGGCGACAGCGTTCCAGAGCAGCGCGGCATTGCCGTTCGGGCCGATCAGCTCATCCCAGTACACCGCGCCGAGCAAGCCGATGATGTACTTGTACTCGGCGATCAGTTCGTTCATCTGCTCCGTCTGGGTCGAGTCGCCGCCGGAAACAGCCGACAGTATGGTCAGCACCAGCGCGATGCCGAGCGTTATCACCGACCCGGCAATGGCGTACTGGGCCGTCACCAGGGCCATCTGCGGTCCCGATTCCTCGGTCACCGTCGTCAGGGCCACGGCTTGCGCCGCCGCGGTCGTCGAGCCCACCTGTACCTGGGCGGCGTTCACCTGGCCGGCGATGAAGCCGATTTGCGCGCCGGATTGCTGCACGGCGACCGGGTTGGCGAAGGCACCGACGATCTGTTCCCAGCTGGCCAGGTTGCTGAGCAGGTCGGCGCTGTCGTCGTGGATGTCCGCGCGGGCCCCCGCGTAGCCAGCGCCGGGCTCGCTGGCCGTCTGGATGAGGCCGATGAGCTTCTGGGTGATGTCTTCCAGCACGGTTGGCCGCCTTTCCCCTGGATCAGGCCAGCTAGTCGGCTCAGCTCAGTCAGTCAGCTTATTCAGCGGAGGCTAACGAGGATCGGGATGAGCCCGCGGCCCGCGTCCAGCGGGCGCAAGGCCTTACCGAGGATCGCGCCGACCGCGCCGCCGCGGTCGGTCACCTTCATGGCATGCCCGGCGATGGCCGAAGTCGTCAGCAGATCGCCCGCCGCGACCGGCCCGGCCGTGGCGTCGACCTTGCACAGCACCTTGCCGACCAACGCGAGCGGCGAGCGGTCGGGCCGCTGGCGCAGGTGCTGTAGCACGATGGCCGGCTTCAGGTTCCCCGCGCCTGACACAACGCCGGCGACCCGGGTGTCGTACGGCTCGGTGCAGGCCGCCAGCCGGCCGTCCGGCGCGATGACGAGGACAGTGCCAGGCTCGGCGCTGGCCGGGTCGTCGTCCACGTCGAAGTCCTCGGCGATATCGGCGCTGGCCGGATTGAGCAGGATCACGTCGCCGGTCACCTGGACGTCGCCGTTGAAATAGCCTGCCGGATTGCCCTGGCCGTAAATCGCGGTGTTGTTGGAACTCGCCCAGAGGCCGAATGCGGATGGCGTTCGCACGCCTTTAGGCGCGTTATTGTGCGCCGCGACCGCGGCATGGTCGGGCGCGACGTGGCGGCGAGGAATGCGTCGGCGTCGGCTGTCCCTGGTGCGTCGTTGGTCGCCACGACAGCGGTGCCCGCCTGGGAGAACGCCCAGACGCCGGCCCCGTAGCCGGTGTTGTGGGCCGCCACGGCCGCGTGCTCCGTCGACGACGTCTCCGCCAGGATCAGGTCGGGCAGCGTCGCCGCGTCGCCCTCGTGCACCGCGTGGATCGCGTTGCCACTGGTGGAGGCGGCTTGCAGGCCGGTGCCGGTGATCGACGTGGCCTGGATGCCAGTGCCGCTGGCCGAAGAGGCCGCCAGACCGGTCCCGCTGTCAGAAACGGCTTCGAGGCCAGTGCCGCTGTCGGCAGTGGCCGCGATGCCGGTGCCCGATGTGGCGGTGCCAGCGACGCCCGTGCCAGAACCCGAGGCGCCGACCACGCCGGTCCCGGCGCCCAGGCCGCGAGAAAGGCTCCCGGCGCCGCCTGCGAGCGAAGTGCCCGTTACCGCAGGCACGTTCTGGTCGGCCGATCCGGCATTGACGGACGGGCCTGGCTGCGGCTGAACAGAGACGGCCATGGGGCTCCTGAAGTTCCGTGCGGAGTGGCGGGCTGGTAAACCAGGGCATTCGAACGACAGCGAAACTCGCTGCTAATTTACACGGCAGCGTTAGGTCCGGTAGATGTTCGCGCGGGAACCGCCTGGAGCCGGGCGGTGACCCGCGCCGTTAGCCTCGCGGCTGGGCTCGGGCTCGGCTGGGTGACGCTGTTCCAGCAGGGCCATGCACGGCGACCGGCTGCGCGAGCCGTGGACGGCCGCCGCCGCCCTCGGCGGGCCCGAGATCGCGCTGCTGGCCGGCGTCACGCTGGGCGCGGCCGAGCGGCGTGTCCCAGTCGTGCTCGACGGGCTCGTCACGTCGATCGCGGCGCTGCTCGCGGTGCTGGCAGAGCCGGGCGCGGCGGCCGCGCTAATCGCCGGGCAGCGCAGCGGCGAGGCCGCGCGCACCAGGCGGTGCTCACCGGCTGCGGACGGGGGAAGGGGTTGGCGCCTGCCTGGCGGCCTAGCTGCTGCTCAGCGCCTTGCGGGCGGGGGCGGCCACCGCCCGGATCGAGTCGCAGTGAGCACGCGGCCGTTACTGGCCGGTGGGAGATCACTGACCGGATGAAAGTGCCATATGGCCGGCTCGGTGGCACATCCATCACGAGGGTGCACAGGAAGAGATCGCCGAGTGCGACGCCAAGCTGCGCCAGCACCGCGCCGCGCTCGAAGCGGGCGCCGATCCGGTGCTCGTCACGAGCTGGATGAAAGAGACCCAGGCCCGGCGCGCTCTCGCGCAAGCGCGGCTCAGCAAGCCGGCAGGACGCCGGCGCATACCCAAACGAGATCGCCGATCTCGTGAAAGCGGTAGGAGACGTGATGCAGGTGCTAGCAGACGCATACCCGGCCGACAAAGCCGAGATATACGGCCGACTTGGCCTGACGCTGACCTAGCTCTGACCACGGAGCTTTCGCTTGCTGTTGACCATGCACGATGAGCGGCACGGAGCGGGAGCGTTCGTGGTCAGCACGTCGGCGCGGGACTTCTCGGCGGCGCCCGGCCTCTCCCATCAGGCGAGC
>CAWGIM010000004.1:0-20005 GCA_963822615.1 uncultured Actinomycetota bacterium
CATCCTGGCGGCATTCGGGGACATGACCAGCTACCGAGGCTCTCCCCCGCTTTGCCGGGCCTGAACGTCGGTAAGCGGCTCTCGAGGGCGACTGGATCGAGCCGGCTGAGACTGGTCCGCGTACCCATCGGCAAGGAGTAATGATGAACCGGCGAGTGGCAATAACGGGCATCGGCGTGCGAGCGCCCGGCGGCAGGGACACGAAAGAATTCTGGAAGCTGATCTCATCAGGCACGTCGGCGACCCGGACGATCTCCCTATTCGACGCGTCCGCCTTCCGCTCGCGGGTCGCGGCAGAGTGCGATTTCGACCCGGCCGCCGAGGGCTTGACCGCCCAGCAGGTCCGGCGGATGGACCGGGTCGCGCAGTTGGCCGTCGCGGCGACCCGGGAGGCCCTGGCGGACAGCCGGCTGCCCGGGGGCGCCCTCGACCCTGAGCGTACCGGGGTATCGATCGGCACGGCGATCGGCAGCACGATGAGCCTGGACCGCGAGTACAACGTGCTCAGCGACGGGGGCAGGCACTGGCTGGTCGACCACAAGTACGCGATACCGCATCTGTTCAGTTACCTGGTGCCGACCTCGATCGCCGCCGAGGTCGCGTGGTCGGCAGGCGCGGAGGGGCCGGCCGCGGTCGTCTCCACCGGCTGCACGTCCGGCATCGAGTCGGTGGCACACGCGGCGCAGCTGATTCGCGAGGGATCGGCAGACGTCATGGTGACAGGCGGAACGGACGCGCCAATCACGCCCGCCGTGGTGGCGTGCTTTGACGCGATCAAGGCAACGACCCCGCGTAACGACGACCCGGCGCACGCCTGCCGCCCGTTCGACGCGACCCGAGACGGGTTCGTGCTCGGGGAGGGCAGCGCGATGCTGGTGCTCGAGGAACTCGACCGCGCCCTGGCCCGCGGCGCGCACGTGTACGCGGAGATCTCGGGGTGGGGCGTGCGCGCGAACGCTTACCACATGACCGGGCTGCGCGCCTCGGGCGACGAGATGGCGACGGCCATCTCGGCTGCCCTGCGGATGGCCGGCCTTGAGGCGGGACACATCGACTACATCAACGCCCACGGCTCGGGGACCAAACAGAACGACCGGCACGAGACTGACGCCTTCAAGCGGAGCCTCGGGGAACGCGCCCGCCGGGTGCCGGTCAGCTCGATCAAGTCCATGGTCGGCCACTCGCTGGGCGCCATCGGCTCGATTGAGGTCGCCGCGTGCGCCCTTGCCCTGGAATACGGCCTGGTGCCGCCGACCGCGAACCTGCACGAGGCTGACCCCGAGTGCGACCTGGACTACGTGCCGGGTGAGGCGCGGGCCGCGAACCTCGGCACGGTGCTGACCGTCGGCAGCGGCTTCGGCGGCTTCCAGAGTGCAATGCTGCTGAGCAAGGTGGCCGCATGACGGCGGTCATCACCGGCGTGGGCGTGACGGCGCCCAACGGCCTCGGCACGGACGCCTACTGGTCCGCCGTCCTGGCGGGAAAGAGCGGCATCGGCCCGATCAGCCGCTTCGACCCGTCCAGCTACCCAGTGCGACTGGCTGGCGAGGTTCCCGATTACGATCCGGCCGACTACCTGCCCGGCCGGCTGGTCCCGCAGACCGACCAGATGACGAGGCTCGCCCTGATCGCCACGCAGTGGGCGGTCGCGGACGCTGGGCTGGATCCGGCCGCACTGCCCCAGGACCAGGTTGGCATCGTGACCGGCAACTCGGCCGGCGGCCTCGAGTTCAGCCAGCGCGAGCTGGAGAAGCTGTGGGGAGTCGGCGGTAAGCACGTCAGCGCGTACCTGTCGTTCGCCTGGTTCTACGCGGCTAACACCGGGCAGATTTCTATCCGGCACGGGCTGCGCGGGCCTGGCGGGGTGCTGACCGGCTACGCCGGGGGCCTGGACGCGATTGCCCACGCCCGGCGGTACATCCGTGACGGGATACCCATCGTGGTATCAGGTGCCATTGACAGCGCCATGTGCCCGCTGGGCTGGGTGATCGAGTTCACGACTGGCCGGGTGAGCCTTCACCCCGACCCGGTCCGGGCCTACCGGCCCTTCGACCTGAACGCGAGCGGCTACCTGCCCGGTGAAGGCGGTGCCATCGTGATCGCCGAAGATCTGGGGGCGGCCCGGGCCCGCGGCGCTCAGCCATACGGCGAGGTGGCCGGGTACGGCGCGACATTCGACCCGCCGCCAGGCACCGGCAAGGCACCGGGATTGCGCAGGGCGATCGACATCGCCCTGCGGGACGCGGGGCTGGCACCGCGGGACGTCGGGGTGGTGTTCGCCGACGCGGCGGGCGTGCCCGATCTTGACCGCGCCGAGGCCGCCGCGATCACCGAGGTTTTCGGCCCGCGTGGTGTCCCGGTCACCGCACCCAAGTCAATGACCGGCAGGCTGCATTCCGGCAGCCCGGCGCTGGACATCGCCACCGCGCTGCTCAGCATGCGGGACGGGGTGATCCCGCCAACCATCAACGTCACCGAGCTGGTCCCGACCGACCAGCTGGACTTGGTGCGCGACGTCCCGCGGGAGGCATCCCCGCGCGCAGCGCTGGTGCTAGCCCGGGGAGACGGGCTGAACTCCGCGATCGCGGTGCGCGCACTTCGGTAAGAGTTACCTAGGCGCCGCGCGGACAGCGGCTCAAGACCAGGAGGAGGAACATGATCGTCTTCATGAACAGCTTTGCCCTCAAGGCACCCGCTGCCGAGTTCGAACGGGTATTCACCGAGTCCTCAGACTTCCTGCGCGTCCAGCCGGGCTTCCTGTCGCACCGGCTGGTGCGGTCTACCAAGGACCGGGGGCACTACCTGAACATTGCGCTGTGGGAGAGCGAGGCGGCGCTGCGCGCGGCCACCGGGCTCCCTGAATTCGGTGATCACGCCCGGCGGCTGCGCGAAGTGGCCTCGACTGACCCGCAGTTCTTCGAGCCGGTCATGGAGCGTCAGCGGGGCGCGGCGGGCGAGCCGTAACCGGCCCGCCCGCCCCGACTCAGCTGGCCTCGGCGAACTCCCTGGCGAACGCCAGCGTCGCCCGGCTGTTGCCGCCGATGGAGTCCCGGACAAACGCCCGGGTGGACTCCCACGTTGGGCCGGCCGCAGGCAGGGCGCCGAGTGCCTCCTGCCGCAGCACCACGGTGTGCCTTGACGTCACCTGCACCCCGTCGCGTCCGGGCTCGACCAGCCACTCGCCGGTGTGCGCGGCGATGAGCGCCGGCGTGACGGTCTGCTTGTAGACGATCCGCTGCCCGGGGAAGCACACCCGGGCCGACTCGGTCCCGTGCGTCGAGCCGTCCTTGGCCTTGGTCCACATGGTCATGAGCTGAAGCCCTTCGTCCTCCTCGCGCAGGTCTAGCCGGGCGACGTGCGGAAGCCGCTGCGGCCACCGCGCCGCGTCGTAGAGGAAGGCGTACACCGCCTCGCCGGGGCCGCGGACCAGCAGCGAATCCTCGAAGGAGAACTCGCGGTCGCTGAGCCCGTCCCTGCCCTCGGCGATCCGCTTGACGTTCTCTAGCTCGGTGACGCTGTTGGCCTCGGTACCGCGAGCGATCCAGGCCACGCTGTCCGGGTCGTCGCCGACGGCCTCGAAGTCATGCTCCAGCGTCAGCCGGACCAGCCCGCCGGCACCCTGGCGGGCCGTCCAGGTGCCGGACATGGACCGGACCGGCGGCCGCGAGACCTCTTGGCGAAACGAGACCCGGCCGCGCTCGGGCTCCAGTACCCGGATGGACGTCCAGTTCCGCAGGACGCCGTTCCCGGTCGCCCAGATGCGAAGCCGCTCGGTTGCCGGGTCCAGTCCCTCCCGTTCGACGTGCACGGTCGGCGTGAAGTACCGCGGCCATCGAGCGGCCTGCTCGATGATGCCGTACACCGTCTCCACGGGCGCGGCGATATCGATCTCGTTGACGGTGTAGTGCGTTCCTGCGGGCGACATGCTCGGCACCTTCTTCCGTGGCGGCCTTCGTACTCCTTACGCTCGCCGACGCGACTCGACTCCTGCCGAAGGCCGGCTCGAGCCAAGGCCAGTCAGTCAGCGCGCGTCGCCTGGGCCCGGTGTCATGCGGTATTCGACCGATGCTCAAGCGCCCGGTGCGACCGTGGACCGAAAGGTGCGCAGAACCTGAGGAGGCAGCGCATGGCGGTCAGTGGCGCGACGGTTTACCAGGAAGTACAGAATTTCTACGCACGCCAGATGCGGTTGCTCGACGAGGGCGACACAGAGTCCTGGGCGGAGACATTCGAACCGGACGGGATTTTCGACGCGAACGGCCTGCCCGAGCCGGTACGAGGCCGGGAGGTCATCTCATCCAGCGCCCGCAAGGCCTGGGAGGCGCTTGCGGCGGAGGGAATCCAGCGGCGGCACTGGATCGGCATGCTCGAGGTCGGCGAGAACGCTGACGGCACGCTGCGGGCCCATAGCTACGCGCTGGTCTTCACCACCGAACGGGACGGTCCCACGGCCATCCAGGTCAGCACGACCTGCGTTGACGTGCTCGTCCGTACGAGCGGGGCACTGCAGGTACGCCACCGGACGGTACGCCGCGACGACCGGCCAGGCACCAGGGAGGCATGACGTGGCCGACGGCAGGACCGCCCTGGTAACCGGGGCGACAAGTGGCATCGGGCTGGCGGTGGCCGGCACGCTGGCCAGCGCCGGGATGCGCGTGTTCATCTGCGCCCGCAGCGGCGACAACGTGACCGCCACGGTGGACAAACTGCGCGGTGAGGGGCTGGAGGTTGACGGCAGCGCCTGCGACGTCCGCCGTGTCCCAGAGGTGCGCCGTCTCGTAGCGGCGGCGGTCAGCCGCTACGGCCCGGTGGATGTCCTGGTAAACAACGCGGGACGGCCCGGAGGCGGGACGACGGCCGAGATCCCGGACGAGGTCTGGGATGACGTCATCGACACGAACCTCAACAGCGTGTTCCGTGTCACGCGTGAGGTGCTGGCCGCAGGCGGCATGCGGGAGCGGCCGACCGGGCGGGTCATCAACATCGCCTCAACCGGCGGGAAACAGGGTGTCGTGCTCGGCGCTCCCTACTCGGCCTCCAAGCACGGGGTGATCGGGTTCACCAAGGCGCTGGGACTTGAGCTGGCGAAGACCGGCATCACGGTCAACGCGGTCTGCCCGGGGTACGTGGAGACCCCGATGGCCGAGCACGTCCGGGCCGGGTACGCGGGAGCATGGGGCATCACAGAGACGGAGGTGCTTGAGCGGTTCGAGGCCAAGATTCCGCTCGGCCGCTACTCCACTCCCGAGGAAGTCGCGGCGCTGACCGCCTACCTCGCCTCGCCCGTCGCCGCGTCGATCACCGCGCAGGCGCTCAACGTCTGCGGCGGGCTCGGCAACTACTAGTGGACGGCGGCTTCCCCCGGTCAGGGGGAAGCCGCCGTCGGGTCAGCTCGGCTGGCCCGTCACTTCGACAACCGCCGCGCTCCAGGTGAAGCCCGCCCCGATGCCGGCAATCAGACACAGCTGACCGCTAGCCAGGCGGTCGCTTTCCCCAAGGTGGGCGAGCCCGCCGAACTGGTCGCCCGCGCCGAGATGCCCCACTCGCATCCCCCACGCCCAGGTAGTGCGCTCCGGGTCGATACCGAAGGGCCGGAAGAACTGGGCCTGCATCCGGGTACGGCCCATGTTAGGCAGCACGAACCAGTCGATCTCCGTGAGCTTCACCCCCGCCTGAGCGGTCGCCCGGTCGAAGGCCAGCCGCTGGCCCGCCTCGAGCCGGCCGACGAGCGACTCCAGGCCCAGCTCCCGCGCGAGGACGGCGCTGTGCCGGTGCATGTCGATCGGGACACCGGAGCTGAGCGGCGCGTCACCAAACGGGTCATCGCCGCGGCCCGCGCGCTCCAGCCCCGGGTCGGAGACAGTCGCCAGACCCCGGATCCGCAGATAACCGCGACGGGCCGATAGCACGAGCGCGGTCCCGCCGTCGCCGCAGACCGTGCTCGGGTCGCTGCGCCACCGATCGTAACCCGGCAGGCAGAACCGGTCGCCGGTGGTCAGCAAGGCGGCCTCCCGGCTGGGATCGGCCGTCAGGTAGGCAGCGGCAAGTTCCAAGGCGGCCATGCCGCCATTAGACATCTGGCGTACCTCCATGGCCGGGCACTGGTTGCCGACCGCCAGCCGCTGGATGTACGACGCTGGGGTCCACATGTCGTGGCCCTGGTAGTAGGCGCTGGCGTGCAGCACGAGGCGCACGTCGTCGGGCTCGCAGCCGGCCTGGCCCAGCGCCGACCGGGCGGCTAGCACCGCCATCTCCGGAGCCGACTCGCCGGCCGACACGCACACTGACGCTATGCCGGTGCTGCGCACCTGCCGCAGGTCGCACTGCCCGGCCCGTGCTGCCTCCGCCAGCGTCACCGGCTCGGGCAGCCAGGCGGCGACGCCGGCGATGTATAGCTCGCTGTTCATGGTTCCCTACCTCCAGGCGGCTCGCGGTTCACCCACTGTCACCGAGCCGGGTGGAGGCAGCTTCGAGAACCGGCGGACCGCCCGGTCTCGAGCGATGTTCGGCCGCCGCTCAAGCAGCCCCCGCTATTCCTGGAGTCGGCGAATCGAGCCGACTGAAGGGTGCACGATGGCGAACGCGCGACGGGTTGCCCTGCTCTTTGCCGGGCAGGGATCGCAGTACCCGCGAATGGCGGCTGGACTGTACGGCCATGACGACGCCTTTACCGCGACCATGGACCAGGCATTCGAGCTGCTCGCCGACCAGGGGCCCGCACTGCGCGGGGAATGGCTCGGACCCGGCCCGCAGCTGGGATTCGACGACGTGACCCGCGCCCAGCCGTTGCTGTACGCGGTGGAGGTCGCCCTCGGGCGCATGGTGCTCACGTGGGGGGTCGCGCCGGTCGCGATGCTGGGGCACAGCGTGGGCGAGATGGTGGCCTGTACCCTCGCCGGAGTGCTCACCTTCGCCGAGGGGGTGGAGCTCATGCGCGATCGCGCCCGGCACTACGCCGCCTCCCCGCCTGGCGGCATGCTCGCCGTCGCGGCCTCCGCCGCCGAGGTGACCCCTTTCCTGTCCGGCCGGGTGGTGATCGCCGCGGTTAACGCGCCGCAGCAGACCGTGCTAGCCGGGGAGCGGGCTGACCTCGACGCCGCGCAGACAGCGCTTTCGGCCGCCGGCTACACCTGCATGCCGGCCCGCGCGAGGCAGGCCTTCCACAGCCCTGTCGTGGCCGAGGCCGCCGCTGCTACGGTCCAGGGCTGGCAGGCAGTCCGCCTGGGCCCGCCGCGGGTGCCGGTCTACTCAGCGCATCTCGGGGCCGTGCTCGACGCCCGCCACGCGACGGATCCGCTGTACTGGGCCATGCAGCCGACCACGCCGGTATTGTTCTGGCCGACCCTGGAACTGCTCCTGGCCGGCGACGACCTGCTCCTGGTGGAGGTCGGCCCCGGGCAGGGGCTGATCACCCTGGCCCGGCGCCATCCTTCCGTCGCGACCGGCCGCCACGAGGTGATCGCGCTGTTGCCCGGTCGCGCCGCGGCCCCTGCTGCCGAGCGCGCGGCGGTCGCGGCCGCCGCGGCCCGAATCGCCGACCCGGCTCATCCGCCGCGGCCTGCCGCGATCGCCCGATGAGCCGACCCGAGTCCGCTGCCTGGCAGGGGAGGACACTGTGAGTCAGGACGAGGACAGGGACCCAGCCGGCCAGCGCGGCGGTGACGGGCTGCGCGGCTGGCTACGCGGCGAGCTGGCCGCCCTGCTCGGCCGGGACGCCGCCGAGATCCGCGATGACGACCGGTTCGCCGGGCTTGGCCTCGACTCATTGCGCACCGTCACCCTGGCCGAGCATCTCACCGAGATCACCGGCACACCAGTGCCGGCCGCCTTGCTGTGGGCGTATCCGAGCGTGGATGACCTGGTGCGCCACCTCGAGCAGGCGCACGTGCCACGGCCGGGCTCCTCGGGTCCGCCCGCGCGCCGCCCGGGCGGACCCGAGGAGCCGGTCGCGGTCGTCGGCATGGCCTGCCGACTGCCTGGCGCGAGCGGCCTCGACGAGTTCTGGGCACTGCTGCGGGACGGGGCCGATGCGATCGGGCCGGTCCCGCCCGATCGATGGGTGCCGGATGCGGCGGACGGCACCCAGCAGGTCCCCGCGGCGGCTGGCTTCCTGCGCGAGTCACCCTACGCGTTCGAGCCGCTGTTCTTCGGGATATCGCCTCGCGAGGCCGCCGAGATGGACCCGCAGCAACGGCTGTTCTTGGAGGTGTCCTGGGAGGCACTCGAGGACGCTGGGCTCAGCGGCGACGCGCTGCCTGGCAGCCGGACCGGAGTCTTCGCCGGTGCTATCTGGCACGACTACGCGGACCTGCGTGGCCGAGTCGGCCGTCCGTCGCCGCACTCAGCCACCGGGCAGGCGCTGAACATGGTGGCCAACCGGCTCTCCTACGCGCTCGGCCTGCGCGGTCCTAGCATGACGCTGGACTCGGCCTGCTCATCATCGCTGCTGGCGGTCCACCTTGCCTGCCAGAGCCTTCGATCGGGCGAGTCGGACATGGCCCTCGCCGGAGGCGTGAACCTGCTGCTAAGCGAGACCACCATGGAGTCCCTGGCGCGGTTCGGGGGCCTAGCTCCAGACGGCCGCTGCAAGCCATTCGACGCTCAGGCGAATGGCTTCGGCCGGGGCGAGGGCTGCGGCGTCGTCATCCTCAAGCTGTTGTCCCAGGCGCTCGCCGACGATGACCAGGTCTGGTGCGTGATCCGCGGCTCGGCGGTGAACAACGACGGGCCGAGCAACGGGCTCACCGCGCCCAGTCCGCTTGCCCAGGAGGAGGTCCTCCGCCAGGCCTACCAGCGGGCGAGGGTGGACCCGGCCGACGTTCAGGTGGTGGAGGCACACGGCACGGGCACGGCCCTGGGGGACCCCATCGAGGCGGCCGCCCTCGGCGCGGTCCTCGGCGCCCGCCGGGACCCCGGCGCGCCGGTGCTGATCGGCTCGGTGAAGGGCAACATCGGGCACTTGGAGGCGGCGGCCGGCATAGTGGGCCTTATCAAGATGGCGCTGTGCCTGCGGCATGGCGGCGTTCCGGCGACTGCGCACTTCCGCGAGCCGAACCCGCACATTGACTTCCGTGCGCTCCGGCTGCGGGTCCCGGCCGAGTTCGAGCCCTGGCCGGCCGCCACCTCCAGGCTGGCGGGGGTGAGCTCGTTCGGCTGGGGCGGCACCAACGTGCATGTGGTACTCGAGGGCTGGACCGAGCCGGAACCGCTGCCGGCGCGGCCGGACCCGCTCCCGGCCGTCGCCGGGCGGCAGGTGGCGTTCGTCTGCTCGCCGCATGGCCAGCAATGGGCGGGCATGGCGCGGCAGATGATGCGCACAGAGCCGGTCTTCCGCGATGTGCTGGAACGCTGCGACCGAGAGCTCGCCCGGCACGCCGGCTGGTCCTTGCTGGCAGAGCTATTCGCCGACGAGCGCACCGCGCGGCCGGACGACGTGTCAGTCACCCAGCCGATCCTGGTCGCGATCCAGGTCGCGCTGGCAGAGTGGCTGCGCGACCAGGGGGTAAGCCCGGCCGCCGTCGCGGGGCACAGCCTGGGCGAGATCAGCGCGGCGACGATCGCCGGGTTCCTCGACATCCCCGAGGCCATGCGGGTCGCCTGTCACTACAGCGCCCAGCAGCGACGCATCGCCGGCCGGGGTGAGGGCATGGCCATCGTCGAAATGCCCGCGGCCGAGTTGGAGGCAGTAGTACACGCCGTGGATGGCGCCGGCCCGCAGCCGATCGTGATCGCAGCGTACAACGGGCCGAGCTCGACCGCGCTGGCGGGCGACAGCGCGGCCCTGGAGCGGCTGCTCGCGATGCTGAAGAACCGCGGCATCCTGTGCGCGATGATCAGGGTGAACGTCGCCGCCCACAGCCCCGCCATCGACGCGGTGATACCCGACCTGGTGGCGGACATCGGCGAGCTCGCCGTCTCCCCCGGGCGGATCCCGATGATCTCCACCGTGACGGGCCTGCCAGTCCTGGCCAGGGAGCTTGATGCCGCCTACTTCGCGCGGAATCTGCGCGAGCCCGTCCGGCTCGCGCAGGCAACGGACGCCCTGCTGACGGCGGGCCACACCGTGCTGGTGGAGCTCGGCGCCAATCCGGTGCTGCTCCCCGCGCTGCGGCAGAGCGCGCGGCGGGCCGGGCCGGGGGTGACGGTGCTGGCGACCATGACCAGGGGCGATGACGACCGGGCCGAGGTCTGGGAGACCCTGTGCGAGCTGATCCGGCTTGGCGCGGTCAGCTCGCCGCCGCGGCGAGCGCCCGGCCCGGCGGAGCTGTTTACCCTTGCCGCGAAAAGCGCTGAAGACCTGCGCGCGATGGCGGCTCAGGCCGCGTCCGCGCTGGCGGCACAGCCCGGCAGCCCGATGGCCGACCTGTGCGCGGGGGCCAACCTCCGGGCCGGGCACCCGTGGCGGCTGGCCACCGTGGCCAGAACCGCCGCGGACGCGGCCAACGCGCTGCAGGAGTACGCCGCCGGAATCGGGGCGACCGGGGTACGGGTGTCGGCCCGCCCCGCCAGGCGGCCCAAGCTCGCGTTCGTCTTTCCCGGGCAGGGATCGCAGTGGGCCGGCATGGGCCGTGAGCTGATGGCCGACGAGCCGGTCTTCCACGCCGCCGTCCGGGAATGCGACGCCGCTATCGCCCGGTACGTTGACTGGTCGGTTGCGAGCGCACTGGCCGCCGACGAGAACGCGCCGGACCTGGCTCGGATCGACGTGGTGCAGCCGACGCTGTTCGCCATGGAGATCGCGCTGGCCCGGCTCTGGGAATCGTGGGGGGTGCGCCCAGACGCGGTCATAGGACACAGCATGGGCGAGGCCGCGGCCGCGTACATCGCGGGCGGGGTCTCCCTGGACGACGCCGCCCGGGTGATCTGCCTGCGCAGCTGGCTGATGCGCCGCGCCAGCGGCGCGGGGGCGATGCTCGCCACCGAGCTGTCCTGGGACGAAGCGGCCGACTTGGTGAGCCAGTGCCCGGGTCTGGTGTCCATCGCGGTGAGCAACAGCCGACGCTCGACCGTGTTGTCCGGAGACCGGGCGGCACTGACCGGCATCGCGGCCGAACTGGGCCGCCGTGAGGTGTTCTGCCGCTGGGTGAAGGTGGACGTGGCCTCGCACAGCCCGCAGATGGACGCCCTCGGGGGCGAGCTGTTCAGGCTGCTTGACGGCGTGTCGGGCCGGGCCCCAGCGGTGCCGATGTACTCCACCGTGACTGGCGCGCTGTGCGCGGGACCGGACCTGGACGACGCCTACTGGATCCGCAACCTGCGCCAGCCGGTTAGGTTCGGCGACCAGGTCGCGGCGATGACGCGGGACGGGCACACCGCCTTCATCGAGATGAGCCCGCACCCCGTCCTGCTGTCCGCCGTGCAGCAAGTGGCAGAGGACGAGGGTTACCAGATCACCGGGCTGGCCTCGGTGCGGCGTGACCGGCCGGCCAGGGAGATCCTGCTGGACTCACTCGGCGCGCTGTATACGCTCGGCGCTCCGGTCGAACGCGAGCGCGCCGCCACGCCGGGCAGGAGGGCGGCGCTGCCGTCCTACCCGTGGCAACGCCAGGAGTACCGGCTGAGCTCCGCCGCCGCCGTAAGGGAGCCTGGCCGGGGATCGCTGCTTGGCGACCGCGTCGACAGCGCGGTCGAGGCCGGGGCCCACTACTGGCAGCCGCGGCTGACTTCGGCGACCGTCGCGATCGATCACTACCGGGCCGGTGCCGAGGCCGTCGTGCCCGGCAGCGCCTACGCCGACATCGCGATCCGCGCCGCCCGCGAGGTGGCCGCCCGGCCCCTGGGAGCGGTCAGCCTGACGAAGATGCGCGTTCGCCGGCCGCTGCTGGCGGTGGGTGACGGGCTTCGGGTGCAGGTGGCGCTGACCGAAGGGACGCAGCCCGGGACTTCCCGGGTACGCGTGTTCGACGTCGAGCGCGCCGCACAGGGCGACGCCGCCCTAGCCGACGCGGTCGTATCACTGACGTCGGCCGGGCCGTCGGCCGGGCCCGCCGACGCCGCCGCGATCAAGCGGCGGCTGGAGGCTGAGGGGTTGCCCGGCGAGCAGCTGTACCGCGCACTCGCCGAGCACGGACTGCACTGCGGCCCGGCCTACCGCCGCGTGCAACGGATCAGCCTGGCCGGACCGGAAGCATTCGCCCTGCTTGTCGTGCCGCCGCAGGACGACGCGGGGGAAGGTGCCCGGACGCCGCGGCTGGCCGCGCTTGAAGCTGCCCTGCACGCGGCCACCGGGGCCGGACTGGCGGCCACGCCGGGTGGCAATTTGGCCTGCACCGGCATCGAGCGCCTCATCCTGGCCGCAGACGTGGACGTTGCCGGTTACGCGCACGCTGTACTGCGCCAGTCCGATACCGGCTTCACCGCTGATTTGTGGCTCTACGACATGAAAGGAAAGCCGCTCGTCCAGGCAACCGGGGTAACCATGCTCCGGTTGGCGGCCGCCGAGCCGGACGCGCCGAACGCGCGACGAGCCGCGGCGGGGCCGCCCGGCGGATCGCGGGCCGCGTGGCAGATCCACGGCTCGGCCCGTGATCCGCTCCCCGCCCTGCCGGCCGCGGCCGAGCGCCGTGCGGCGCTCGAACTGCTCACCCGGGAATGCGTCGCCGAGGTAGCGCGCATCGTCATCGCCGAGGTCGAGCCGGACGTGCCGCTGCGGTCGTTCGGCATCGACTCACTGATGCTGCTGGAAGTCCGCAACCTGCTGGAGTCCAGGCTCGGGAGCAGCCTGCCGTCCAAGATCATCTTGAGCAATCCCACCGTACGAGCCCTTGTACCGCACGTGGCCGAATCGGCGGGCATCTCACTGACCGACGACCAAGCCTCATAGCAATTTTCCGGCCGGGAACATTCTGGAAAATTCTCGGAAACGAAGCTAAGGAAGTTGCAAAGTCCGGATGGCCCCTCAAGCCATCCTCGAGCGGCCGTAGAGAACGTGATGGCAGCATCATTTGTGTTTTGATGTCAAAATAGCCGGGAGAAAGGGAACGAGCGATGAGAACCTTTACCGTGGCAGATCTGATGCGGATTATCCGGGCGGCAGCAGGAGAAGACGAGGCAGTTAGCCTGGAAGACAATATCCTCGAACACAGCTTCGCCGAACTTGGCTATGATTCGCTAGCCGTTATGGAGACCGCAAGCCGAGTGGAGCGTGAATTTGACGTTCCGCTCCCGGAAGAGGAGATGACTGATGTCGAGACACCAAAGTCTTTTATCGCGTTCGTCAACCAACAGCTCACTGCCAAGGCGTGACAATATCCGTCAGTCGCCGCGGATAAGTCCGAGAGGAGACCATGAGCATCGCCGGGGAAAGGTCAGTCAGCCAGGAGCCGCCTGTCACCGCCGCCGAGCCCGCGACGTCCATGCGCGACCGGGTCGCTGACCTGGAGGCGCTGCGGGCCCAGGTACTGGCGGGACCAGGGGGCCGGACGCAGGATGCGCAGCGGTCCCGCGGAAAACTATCCGTACGGGAGCGCATCGAGCTGCTGTTTGACGAGAGCACGTTTACCGAGCTCGAGCCATTCCGGCGGCACCGCGCGCACGGTTTCGGCATGGAACACCGCAGGCCCCACACGGACGGCGTGGTTACCGGCTGGGGGCTGGTGGACGGCCGCACCGTGTTCGCCTACGCTCACGACTTTCGCATCTTCGGCGGCGCGCTCGGCGAGGCCCATGCCGAGAAGATCCATAAGGTCATGGACCTGGCGGAGTCGGCGGGTGCCCCGATCGTCAGCCTGAGCGACGGCGCGGGCGCGCGCATCCAGGAAGGCGTCACGGCGCTCGCCGGATACGGCGGGATCTTCCGCCGCCATGTGCGCGCGTCCGGCGTCATCCCGCAAATCAGCGTGATCCTCGGGCCATGCGCGGGCGGCGCAGCCTACTCCCCGGCCCTGACCGACTTCGTGTTCATGGTCCGGGATATTTCGCAGATGTACATCACCGGGCCGGATGTGGTGCGGGCGGTGACCGGCGAGGTAGTCACCCACGACGCGCTGGGCGGGGCTGACGTGCACGCTACCTCGGGGGTGGCGACGTTCGTCTACGACGACGAGGCGAGTTGCCTCGCCGACGTCCGGTACCTGCTGTCCTGGCTGCCCGCTAACAACCGGGAGGCATCACCCGCCCGGCCAACTGATGACCCGTCCACCCGGCTCACGCCCGCGCTGCTTGACCTTGTCCCGGCCGAGGCAGGCCAGGCCTATGACATGCGCGCCGTGATCGAGGAGATCGCCGATTACGGCGAGTTCCTTGAGGTTCACGAGGGCTGGGCGGCGAACGTGGTTTGCGCGCTCGCCCGCTTCGACGGGTCGGTTACGGGCGTGGTGGCGAACCAGCCGCAGTGGCTGGCGGGTGTGCTCGACATCAAGGCGTCGGAGAAGGCGGCGCGGTTCGTGCAATGGTGCGACGCGTTCAATATCCCGCTGGTGACGCTGGTTGACGTGCCCGGTTTCCTGCCCGGGGTCAGCCAGGAGCACGACGGCATCATCAGGCACGGCGCCAAGCTGCTGTACGCCTACTGCAACGCCACCGTGCCGCGCGTCCAGGTCATCATGCGAAAGGCCTACGGCGGCGCGTATATCGTGATGGATTCCCGGTCCATCGGCTGCGACGTCTCACTGGCCTGGCCGAGCAACGAGATCGCGGTCATGGGCGCCGAGGGAGCGGCCAGCATCATCTTCCGCCGCGAGATAGCCGAGGACGACGCTCCGGAGGCGGCCCGCGCCCGTCGCATCGCGGAGTACCGGGACGCGCTGATGCACCCGTACTACGCCGCCGAGCGCGGACTGGTGGATGACGTCATCGACCCGGCCCGGACCAGGACCGCCCTCATCCGGGCGCTGTCCATGCTCCGAACGAAGCACCGCCCGCTGCCAGTGCGCAAGCACGGAAACCAACCGCAGTGATGGTACCGGTCATTGTCATACGCGGAATGGCCACCGAGACGGAAGCGGCAGCACTAATTGCGATCTTCGCCGCACTGCACCGGATACTTGAGGTACCCGAGCAGCCGGGGACGCGCATCGCCACCTGGAAGAGCGCCACCTGGAAGAGCGAGGGCGAGGACTACCGCGCGCCGACCTCATGGGCACGGCGGGAGCGCTTCAGGTTTGACCGCCATTGGGCGGCGGAATCATCGGGTATGCCGGTATTTAGCAGAACTTGTTTATTTTCGTCGGCCATCCCGACAGCTAGCACACCGGACCGCCGCACCCTGGCGCGCGACGATCTGCGCGGCCAGGCAATGGAACGATGATCAACGGAAAGGGAAAGCATGCCGCGCTTCAATGTCCTGGGAAACCTGGAGGTCATCCACAACGGGCGTTCGATAACGCCGTCGCCCCCTAAGGTCCGGCGCGTTCTTGCGCTGCTTGTGCTGCGTGCCAATCAGGTCGTCCATCCTGATTCGCTCATCGAGGAGCTCTGGGGCCAAACACCCCCGAAGAGCGCCATCACAACACTGCAGACGTATATCTACCACCTGCGCAAGGAGTTCGCCGAGGAAGGCCTGGACTCCTCCGGCCGGGAACTGCTGGTCACCCGGCTGCCGGGCTACACCTTGCAGGTAACCCGGCACAGCTTGGACGCCGAGGTGTTCGACCGGCTCGTCCGGGATGGCCACGATCTGCTGGAGCGGGGCTGTTACGCCCAGGCCGGGGCACTGCTCCGAGAGGCCCTGAGCCTGTGGACCGGGCCCGCGCTGGCGAACGTGTCGCTCGGCAGCGAGTTGGAAGCGCACGCGGTTGCCCTGGAAGAGCGCCGGATGCACGCGCTCCAGCTGCGCATCCAGGCCGACATGGAGATGGGGCGGCACCGGGAGCTCATCGGAGAGCTCCGGCTGCTCACGGCGACCTATCCGCTCAACGAATGGTTCTCCAGCCAGCTCATCACCGCGCTCGCGCAGACCGGCAGGCGCAGCGACGCGCTGCATGCCTACCGTAAAATGCGCGCGGTCCTGCGCAGCGAGCTCGGCCTGGAGCCGTCACCGGACCTGGAGCAAGTGCAGCGGGCCGTGCTCACCTCGGCTGCCCGCCACGAAGGGGCAGCTGCTGAACCGGCGGCAGCTCAACGACGAGGCCATCCATCTGCTCGGTAACCAGAAGCTGGCAGCTCAGCCCGCTGGTTGCGCGCCGCGGGCTTGCCACGCAGGAAAGCACCTCATTTTCCAGCTCATGCAGCGGGGGCACTACGGGGTCGAAAGTGCCGTCGACGTAGACATGGCAGGTCCCGCAGGAGGCCGCCCCACCGCACTCGGCGAGGATGCCGTCCACGCGGTTGAGCACGGCGCCGCTCATCACGCTGCGGCCAGCCGGCACGTCGTGCGTTACCGCGGTCCCGTCTGGGCCGCGGTAGGTGATCCTCGGCATCGTCGCTCCTTTTAGCTGGCCGCCAGGCCTGGGGGTCCTGTTCTCTCGAGCCTGCCGGTTGCCAGTCGCGAGCCGCTGGAGCACGCCTCGACCCGGCCCATCCCCTCCAGCCGGGCGCGAGCGGGCTTCCAGCCGACGCTGCCAAGGTCGGCACCATGCAGACTTTCCCCTTCGACAGGAAGTCCCCCTTCGAGCCGTCCGAGGAGTACGCGGAACTCATGCGGCAAGGAATCGGGCAGGTCACGCTGGCCGGCACCGGCCTGCGCACCTGGGTACTTACGCGCTATGACGACATCCGCCAGCTGCTGGCGGACCCGCGGGTCAGCGCTTCGCGGAAGCACGCCGCCTTCCCCTTCTACTTCGATCCGCCACCCGAGTACCGCACGGAGACGTCCTTCCTCGGGTACGACCCGCCCGAGCACACCGTGCTGCGCCGCAAGGCCGCGCTCAGCTTCACTCACCGGCAGGTCCAGCGGCTCCGCCCGCGCATCCAGGAGGTCATCGACGACCACCTGGACGCGATGCTCGCCATGCGGCCCCCGGTCGACTTCCACCGCGTCTTCTCGCTGTCGGTGACAATGGCGGTGATCTCTGAGCTCCTTGGCGTGCCCCGGGATGAGCACGACTTCTTCATCCGGCACGGCGAGGTCCTGCTCGGCGGTCACGCCACGCACGAGGCGCGGCAGACCGCGATCGTCGAACTGAACGAGCGCATCGGGCAGCTCATCAAGGTCAAAGAGGTCGAACCGGGCGACGACCTGCTCAGCCGGGTAATCGCCGACTACCGGGAGGCGGGCGAAGAGTATAGCGAGCGCGAGCTGTTCAACATGTTTCGGCTGCTAATGAACGGCGGTCACGAGACAACGGCCAGCATGCTGTCGCTCGGCACCGCGTGCCTGCTCGACCATCCGGACCAGCTCGCCGAACTGCTAGCCGACCCGGATGGCATGATCGAGCCCACCGTGGAAGAACTGCTGCGCATGGCCAGCATCAGCGACAACGCGGTCCCGCGGGTCGCCCTGGAGGACATCGCGATCAGGGATACTGTCATCCGCCGGGGGGACGGAATCTTGTGCCTTATCCTCGCGGGCAACCGAGACCCCGGTGTCTTCCCCGAGCCGGAGCGGTTCATCATCCGCCGGGGAAGCCGCAGGCAGCTCGGCTTCGGCCACGGCCTGCATTTCTGCATCGGCGCCGACTTGGCCCGGATGGAGATGCGGCTCGCCTGGCCGACGCTGTTCCGGCGGGTTCCCACGCTGCGGCTCAACCTGCCGCTCCTGGATATCCCGCGCAAGGAAGGCGCGATCGTCTACGGGCTGCGGGAGCTGCCGGTGACATGGGACAGCTAGCCAGCCAGCCCGCAGCACCACCAGCGGTGCTGCGGGCTGGCACGTCGCGGCGGCTACGCCGTGGCCGCCGCGACGTGCCTGGCCACCGCCTCGGCGTAACGGCCCAGGGTCTCCCCCGGGCTCGGGCCGTCGACCGCCGCCCGCAAGTGTCGCGGCGATCGCCCCGTGCCGGTGGAACTGCGAGTGGGTCAAGACCACCGTGGTGCCGTCCGTGCCCGACGCCGTGAAGGACAAGATGATGAAGCTGGCCTTCTCGTCGTCCAGGATGGGCGCCCAGTTCTCGCCTACCCGCCACGTCATGACGAGCCGGGACGGCGGCTCCCACTCGGTGATCACCCCGTGGACCGCCTCCTCGCCCGCGTCATTGCGCTCGAAAAAGCGGCCGCCCACGCCCGGCTCGATCGCGATGTAGGTGGCGTCCTTCAGGTGCTTGTGCCCCGGCGGAACCCAGTCCAAGGGCTTCTCGACGAAGATCCGGAACGCCTCGGCGACGGGAACCGGAACGGTCACGGTCTTGGAGACGTCGCCCAGTTCGGGACCTGTTTGCTCACTCATGCCTGAACCTCCTCGCATGGTCTGCGGACTCGGATGAACTCTTCTCCCCGGGCCTCAAGAGCGGGTCAAGTCGCCGTCTAGCGACCGGGGGACCGCAAGTGAGGCACCTCCGGGGCGCCCTCCTGCTATAGTGGTTAACCACTATCATATTTGACCATTAACTGATCGCGATGGAGCCGGGGCGCCCCCGCGCCGCGGCGGCGGCCGAGACGGAGGCAACGATGGCAGCGGCGGCAACCGAAGGACGCGCGGAGGACGAGGCGGCGCCAGACGTCAGGCGGCGCCGGCTTGGCATGATCGTGGTGCTTACCGGAGTCTTGATCACCGCCATCGACGGGACCATCGTCGTGCTGGCGCTGCCCACGATGGAGCGCGACCTGAACGTCTCGCTGTCGTCGGTGATCTGGGTCATCATCGGTTACCTGCTCGTCGTTACGGTCCTCGCCACCCAACTGGGCAGGCTCGGCGACATCTTCGGCCGGGTGCGGATGTACGAGGCGGGCTTCGCCGTCTTCGTGGCCGGCTCCCTGCTCTGCGCACTGGCCTGGGACGCGGGGGCCATCATCGGCTTCCGTATCCTGCAGGGCGTCGGCGCCGCGATGGTCACCGCCAACAGCGGCGCGGTCGTCTCCGACCTGTACCCGGCCGATGAGCGGGGCCGGGCGTACGGCCTCATCTCCATGTGCTGGACCTCGGGCGCGCTGCTGGGCGTGCTGATCGGCGGCGTCCTGGTGACCTACGCCTCCTGGCGCTGGGTGTTCTGGGTGAATGTGCCGGTCGGCGTCGTCGCGCTGGCGCTCGCGCTGCGAGTGCTCAGGGACCGGGGCGAGCGGGTGCCACGAAGGCTGGACCCGATCGGCATGGTCTCGCTCGGCCTCGGCCTGTTCGGGGTGCTCTGGGCGATGACACGGCTCGCCGTCGCGCCGCTCGGCGCGTCCGAGATCGGCTACCTGGCCGGCGGCCTGTTCATGCTCGTCGTCTTCGTCTTGAATGAGGTCCGGCAGCCGGAGCCCGTACTTGACTTCTCGCTGTTCCGCATCGGCGGGGTCGCGCCCGCGCTGGCGGCTTCGCTGCTGCAGGGACTGGGCAGCTTCGCCCTGCTGTTCCTCGTGATCATGTACCTGCAAGGAGCGCGCGGGCTCAGCCCGATCGAGGCCTCCCTGCTGATGGTTCCCGGCTATGTGGTCGGCGCTTTCGCGGCGCCGCTAGCCGGGCGGCTGGCCGACCGCCTCGGCCCCGTTCTCCCGGCCACCGCCGGGCTGGCCGTCCAGTCCTGCGCGATGATCGTATTCGCCCAGATGACGATCAGCAGCGGCCTGTGGATCGCCGCGGTCGGCAACGTCATCAGCACCTTCGGCGGCGCCGCGTTCTACCCGGCCAACAATTCCGCCGTCATGAAGGCGTCCCCGCCCCGGCAACTGGGCATCGCCTCTGGCGTCCTGCGGACGTTCGCGAGCGTGGGCATGGTGTTCTCGTTCACGACCGTCATCTTGATCGCCTCGCGGTCCATCTCGCGCCAGACTGCGTTCGCGATCTTCATCGGCACTACGAGCCTGCGCGGAAGGCTCGCGACCTCGTTCATCACCGGGCTACACACGGCTTTCTACGCCATGGTGGGCATTATGGTGCTGGCCGCGGTGCTCTCCGCCATGCGCGGCCGCGGCCGCCCCGGAAGTGCCGGAGCGCCGGGCGAGGCCGCTAAGGGCACCGCGAGTTAGCGGTGATCCGCGGAACGCGACGGTA
>CAWGIM010000005.1:0-118484 GCA_963822615.1 uncultured Actinomycetota bacterium
CGTCGACCCGAAGGCCGGGCGGGTGTTGTTCCGCGACGCGGCAGGGATCTGGCTGGACCAGCACCTGGGCGCGGACTCCAGCATCGCGACCTACCGGTCAGTGCTGCGCGCCCACATCGACCCCGCGCTCGGCGGCAAGCCGATCGGGACCATCCGCCGCGAGGACATCAAGGCGCTCATTGCCGCCATGCACCGCAAGGGCCTGTCCGCCAGCCGTATCGGTTGCGCCCACCTAGTCGTCAGCGCCGTCCTCGCTGAGGCGGTCCGGGACAAGAAGCTAGCCGAGTCACCGTGCACCGGGATCCAGCTGCCGGGCGTCGTCGCCGCGGCCGACTTCATCCTGCCCGCCAACGCCCAGGTCGAGGCGGTCGCGGCCGGGTTGCCGTCGGACTGGGCGGCCACCGTGTGGCTGATGCACGGCTGCGGACTGCGCATCGGCGAGGCCCTCGCGGTCAGCCTGCGCTGCCGCATCAGCAAGGGCAAGACCCTACGGATCACGGAGCAGGTCGACCCCAACGCCCAACTGAGGCCACTGAAGTTCCGCAAGGCGGGGGAGTTCCGCGACGTCCCGCTGCCCGAGTACGTCAGCGAGGCGGTCGCCAAGCACGTCGCCGAGCATGGCACCACGCCCGACGGGTACCTGTTCCAGGGACGCAAGTACAAGCTCGTCGTCCGCCGCTCCTACCAGGAGGACTTCCAGCGCTCCGCCGCCCGGGCGGGCCTTCCGCCGGAGTTCATCCCCCACTCGCTGCGCCACTTCTATGCCTCTACCGCGCTGGCCGAGGGTATTCCGATCACCGAGGTGTCCCGGTGGCTTGGCCACAAGAGCATCGAGGTCACCCACCAGATTTACGGCCACCTCGTGCCCAACTCGTTCGACCGCGCCCGCACCGCCCTCGACCACGCTTACCAGGCCAGCCGTCGGTAATCGCCGCAGAAAACCCTCAGCTGGGAGTACCACCGGCCCGCCTCGTTAGCAACCCGGTGGCCCGTCGCATGTACCCGGCCGCCCATAGCCCCGTGGCTCTGTAGCACGTCAGCGAGCTAGCCGTCAGCCAGCGATCTCGTAGCCCTCTGTAACGGATTGGCGGTCGACGATCTGGAGGTTACGGCCATGGCCACGGCGCGCAGGCCGAACTGGTTCGTGTTGGTGGCATGGTAGCGGCACGTCAGGTGCAAGCATCAACCGCCGCCTTGACCCACGCGAGCACGGTACGGTGGGGCCAGGGGACCAGGGCGCACCTTGTCGTTGCCGCTCAGTTGGCACTCTGCGTGGACAGACCTCGTGGTGCAAGGCACGCTCATCCGCGTGGGTCTAGGCCGCTGAGAATCAACCCAAGCGCCCCACCCGTGGAAGTCCTAACTCGCGAGGGTACTACCTCGACTACGGGGTGAAGGCAATGGCTGCGAATGATGAAGCGTCGACTACTTCGGCCACGTCGGCCCGGTCACGTCGGGACGGCATGGCCATAGACGTGGCCACCGTGACGCCGGACCTTGGCGCGCTCTACCTGCGTCACCGTGACGCGATGCACAAGGTGGCTGCTTCGGTGTTGCGTGAGGCTGGTCGCGCTATGGAGGCGGGAGATGCAGTGCACGATGCCATCGTGTCGATCATGGCGTCACCACCCAGAGACGTACGGGAGTGGGAAGCTTTCCTCGTCAGCACAGCCAAGAGGAGAGCGCTGGACCGGATCAGGTCTGCGGAGGTACGGTGGTTGGGCCTTGGGGGGTCGATGACCTGGACCGTAAGCAGCGTGCCTCAGTTGCGTGGGACTGTCTATCAATCCTGGACGATCGCCACCGGAAGGTCGCCTGGGATATCGCAGCGCTGGAGCGCTCAAGGAGCGAAGTTGCGGCTGAGTTGGGGGTCACTCCCGCCCGTGTCAGCCAGATGATGACACAGGCCCTCGGCCTTCTTCGGAAAGAAATAGATAGGAGGGAGGGGAGCAATGAATGAACCGGATCGCGATGAGCTTCCTGCTGGGTCGATCGGAAAGTCCGAGGATCGCCGAAATTCCTTCCTGGATTCTGAGCTTTATGAGGGAGATCAGGAAAGCGTTGCTCTGGCTGAGACGGCAGACCTGCTGTGGCTGGCAGCCCGCGGGGCGCCCGCCTTGGCAGACGACCCAGTGGCTGCGATGCTCGGCCTCGTCCCAGATCGTGAATGCAGCCTGGAATCCAGTGCTCTCTCCCGAGTGAGGAAGCGTGCTGGCCTGACAGTGAGCGATATTGCAGCACGTCTGCAGGCGCGGGGCTGGGACTTTCAGGGCCGCGATGTCTTCCGTTGGGAGACGCGATCCGCGTCCGATGTCGCACCTGCCGTAGTGCAGGCGATCGCAGATATCCTTAACGCTCGGATTGAGGACTTGATAACTGATCCTTCTTCAGCCCCAGGTCAGGATCAGTTTGCCGAGATTCGGCGTCATCAGATGTTTGTGCAGCTGGCTGACCGCTGGGCAAGAGTGCGGCATGTGTCACGAGCCGTGGCGGCAGCAGCATTGGAGAGTCGGATGGCCGCGACCGTCTATCGCGGCGAACGCCCCGATACGGAGCAGATGCTTCGCTCGCTCGAAGCCCTTGTCTCATCTGTTGAGCAGGCTGGCGAGGAGTCGAGCTAGCGTGAACCTGGAAGGATGCGTTGAAGCCGCGATCGCGCTGCTTTCCGGTGGTGTCCGCGGCCGGTTCGCGGCCGCCCCCTAGCGGTCCTTCGCTCTGACCTCGGCTTGACGGTCCGAGCAGTTGACCACCTCACCAGCGCCCGCGATGACGGTGGCGCGTGTGATGGCGTCTCCTTCTTGCAAGATGATGTGATCCTCTATGCACCAACTCCGGCTAACCGACGCGAGAATTTCACCTTGGCGCACGAGCTCGGCCACTGGCTTGCCGAGATGGCACCCGGTGTCTACGACTGGATCGCCGATCAGGACGACCCCGGTCGGCTGCTTGAAACGGTGTGCGACCGGATCGCACAACGCGTACTCCTCCCGGATGAGGCTGCCCGAGCGGTCGTCGGCTCAGGCCCGATCAGGGCGCGCCACGTGATCGACTTGTACGACGCGACCCAGGCCAGCAGGCCTGTATGCGCGATTGCGCTCGCTCGGCAGCTGCCTGGGTTCGGGGCGATCGCTATCATCGACCGCTACACGGGGACCGTGTCACACGCCAGCGTGAAGCCCGACCCCGAGCAAGGCTGGCCAACCGTCTTCCCCTGGCGCGGACAGCAACTCCCCGACGGACACCCGCTTCTCCAGCTTCCTTCTGGATCATCCGCAACGCGACTCCTGACGTGGCGGACACCATGGAACGCGCAAGCTGACTTCTACGTTGACGCGACCGGCGATGATAAGCGGATCCTTGCCGTGTTCTCCGGGTCTGACCTCTGGGGTTCAGAGCGTTTCCACGCGCCCATCGACCGTGAATTCGACACCCGCCCGCTGCTCGCCGGGTACTGCTGCGGCAAGTCGTTCGAGAGGCGAGGCTATCCGTGCACGGACTGCCATCAGCCATTCTGCCCGCGCTGTGGAGAATGCCGCTGCGGACGAGACGCCAAGCGAGAACTGACGTGCGAGAGGTGCTTCCTCAAGTTCCAGCCGCACCTCGTGGTTGATGGGCTGTGCGTGGACTGTCGTTCCTGACGCTAACTCCTGAGGCCGCTGTCTCGACTACCTGGTGAGAGTTCATGTCGGTACCGTCCTTTACTGTGCTGGGCGGGCTGGCCCCATCAGGAAAGGAATCCCCGAGGATGATATCCGCCGAGCTGCCCGATCAGGGCATCGTGTTCTGGCCGGTTGGCACCGGCGACTCGACCACAGTGGTCGTTGATGGCTGGCATGTGCTTCAGGTTGACCTGCACGACCAGGACGCCGCCGATGAGGACGGCGCTGTCGTTGCGTCCGTGATCGATCGGTTGGCCGAAGTCCTGCCAACCAACGCGGACGGTAAGCCTTACCTCGCTGCATTTGCCCTTACGCATGCTGATCTTGACCACTGCCGCGGGTTCGGAGACCTGCTCGACTCAGACATCGCTGTCGGGGAACTCTGGGCAACGCCGCGCCTGTGGCGAGAACTCACCGATGATGTCACGCTCTGCGAAGATGCCCAGCGGTTCCACGACGAAGTCAAGCGTCGAGTCAAGGTGACGCTCGCTGCAGTCTCGGCTGGCCGTGAACCCGTCAGCGGTGACAGAGTCCGGATCATCGGTTATGACGTCGACCAGGAAGATCACGACTACCGTGATCTTCCTGAGGAGTGCCGGACGTTCCCAGGCCAAGAGATCACGAGCATGGACGGCGACGATGTGAGTTCTCACCTGTCCGCGTTCGTGCACGCTCCCTTCAAGGACGACTGCGCAGGCGAACGCAATGAGACCTCTCTGTCAATGCATCTCACGCTTCGGAATCCCGGCCATGATGACTCCGGCGGCGTTCTGCTCTTCGGTGACCTAGCCTACGAGACCATCAAGAAGATCTTCACCTACTCAAAGCCGAAGCGGCCCGAGCAACTCGCATGGGATGTCATGCTCGCGGCGCACCACGGGTCCAGGAAGGTGATGTACGCGCCCGGCGACGACGGCGAGGAAGAACTCAAGGAGGACATCCTCGACATGTTCGCTGAGGCGGCGGGCGAGAATGGCTACGTCATCATCAGCTCTAGGCCGTTCCGCGACGTCGACCCGAAGTCCGCCAACCCGCCGCACCTGCTCGCCCGCGACGCCTACGACAGCATCGCTCCAACGGACGTGATTTGCACCGGCGAGTACCCGGACGCGGATGCCCCGCGTCCGGTTGTTTTCGGTCTCGTCGAAGGTGTCGGACTTCAGCTCCTCGACATTGATGACACCACCGAGGAGCGCGCGGCCAGCGCAGGCAGCGGCGCCAAGATCCTGAAGCGGCTCGCGCTCACCGCCGTCGTCGCCGGGGGCGCTGCGCTGGCCGCCCGTCGTCCATCTCGGACAGGTCTTCAAGGGGCCCGTGACGCGGTGACAGCTGCACGTGGCGGGGAACCGGAGAGCCTGCCGGCTGTCGGGTTTGGACGGGACTAGATTGCCAACACTCGGCCAGCAGGACGCGCTAGACGATCTCGCTGCAGTCGCCAGCGAAGGCGGCCCCCAGGTCGTCTTCGCTGGCGAACTCAACGCGGACGGGCATCTGCCGGTGGACCTCATGATCGACTGCAGGGACGCGCCGAACGCATCCGGCGGGATCCACCTGCGCCCCCGCGAGCGTGTGCGCGTCTACCTACCGCCGGACTTCCCGCTCGCATTGCCCCGGACCACGACTCCTCACCGGCGATGGGCGAAGACGCCGCACGTGCAATGGGGAGCGAGTTGTGCCTCTACCGCTCGCCAGCCATCGAGTGGAATCCTGGTGACGGAATCTACGGCTACCTCGACCGGCTGCTGGATTGGCTGGACCGTGCGTCGGCAGGCCAGCTCGATCCCGCTGGGGAGCCAGTACACCCGCCGGTCGCATACCAGTGGTCGGACGAGGGATCCATCGTCATAAAGGTTGATGCGCCGCGTGCGCGAGATCGCGAATGGCTGGGCGTCGCACTACTGCGACAGCGATCGGGCAGCCGGTGGGATCTCGTCGGATGGGAACAGCTCAGCAGCAATTGGATCGACACGGTCGCAAAGAGCCGGGAGAGGGGCGACCCGCTGATCGCCGCTGCGGCACTTGTGCTGTCAGAGCCAATCGGTTTCGAGTATCCTTTGTCCGGAGCTGGGCTTTATCAGGAGCTTCGCAAGCAGGACGTGTTCTCATCATCGCTCTTTGTCGCGATGGGCCTCGCTGCCCGGCTGAACGCCATCGTAAGCAACAGCGGGGCACCGCCGATGTTCGCCATGATCGGCACACCCGGCCGGGGGGTCGTCGGCGAAGAGCCCGCCACCCACGTTGTTGCCTGGCGCGTTGAGGCGGAAGCCGAGCCGCTGGTAAGAGCAGTGTCGGAGGTCAGGCACACTCCAGACGATGCTGAGGCCTCGGCGGCCAGTGGGAGAATCCTTGACGAGGCGCGGGACTGGCTGATTCACGCCAATCTGTCCTGGATGAGCGTGTATGAGATGCGACCGGAGACGACGATCCGGCGCGATCACGCGAGCCCGGCTGCGTGGCTCCGCAACCGTCGCGTGCTCGTCCTCGGTGCTGGCGCGATCGGCGCGCCTGTAGCTGAGGCGTGCGTTCGCGCTCGCGCTGCCTCCGTCACCGTGCTGGACAAGGCACGCGTCCACCCCGGGATCCTAGTTCGCCAGCCGTACTTCGAGGACGAGATCGACCAACCGAAGGCGGAGGCTTTGGCTTCACGTCTCAGCGGAATCGATGATTTGGTTGTGGTCACGGGGCGGCGCGTTGACGCTACTCAGGTGCTGAGAGACCCTGTTGTGCTCCATCGGTTCGACCTGGTTATCGATGCGACCGCAGACCGCGTCGTAAGGCATGCTATTGAGGCGAGCCGCCGAGCCGATCCAAGTGCCTGGCCGCCGCTGATTACTCTGATGATCGGTCATCAGGCCTCTAGGGGTGTTGTCGGCGTTAATCGGGCGGGATCACCAGATGCTGCTGTCGACCTCCTGCGTCGTCTTGGGCACAGGGCACGCATAAGTACCGCACTGCTCGATGTTGCCGCGGACTTCTATCCAGACCCGCCTCGGACTGACCTGTTCCAACCGGAACCGGGGTGCTCCGACGCGACGTTCGTGGGAAGCGCCGCAGACGTGGCAGGGCTAGCTGGTCAGCTTCTCGCTGCAGGTCTCGCCGAGCTTGCCGGTGCTGACGTGGGACCTGTGGCGGTGATCGTCCGAATGCCAGCTGCGGGTGGCGCTACCAGCAAGGTCCGTTGGCAACCCGACCTCATTCTGGAGGATTCAGCAAGCGGGTTCCAGGTTCGAGTAACGGCCGAAGCGCTCGCGCAGATGCAGGCTGAAACGCGGAGAGGCCTCCGCATCCGGGGAAGAGATATCGAGACAGGCGGGATGCTGCTTGGCCAAATTGACTCTGCCGCTCACGTTCTATGGGTTGACACTGCGACCGGTCCACCCCCGGACTCCGTCCTTAGCGCAAGTTACTTCGAGCATGGTACAGCGGGTGTCGCCGACATTCGTGAGGCCCGGCGCCATGCAACCGCCCGGACCAGCGACTTCATCGGTTACTGGCACATCCATCCGGATGGGCAGGCTGCACCCTCAGCTACAGATAGACATGGCATGACCACCCTCGTTGACCAGGTTCCTGGATGTCGGCAGGCGCTTATGCTCATCCTCGGCGGCCCGGCGGATCGCTGGGACGCGTGGATCGAACGCGCCGAGGTCCCTCCTACCTTCGTCCGAGTCGTCCGCCGTGGCGAAATGCTTGATTCCGGGCGGATCAAATCCGAAGGTGGAGAGATCCGCAGCACGCCGAGTGGATCTATCTGGCCAGGCGGCTTTGGCCAGCGCGCCGATCCGGCAGGGCATGAATCCGCCAAATGGTGGTCGGCGATACTGAAGAGGCTTACTGGATGAACGTCCGCATCGGGCTCGCACTGTCGGGGGGCGGCAGTCGAGCCGCCGCCTTCCACCTTGGCTGCCTTCGGGCGCTTCACGATTTCAATCTGCTCGATCGTGTGGAGGTTGTGTCAGCAATCTCTGGCGGGGCACTGCTCGCGGCAGCCTGGGCTTACGGGCCGCCCCAGTTCACCGACTTCGACGCCTTGGCTACTGACCTGCTGCACCGGGGAGTTCAGCGCCAGTTGGTCGCGCGGGCTCTTTCGCCAGTCGGACTGGTTCGCGGTGCGATGTCGACAGCGCGCGTGATCTTGCCCGGCCGCCGCGATTCCAAGATTCGTACCTGGAACCGGACCGAAGCCTTCGCCCGCTATCTGGACGAGATCCTATTCCCGAATGCGCGCCTTAACCGACCGACGCGGCCCGGACGCGCTGTCGTTCTTACGGCTACCGATCTCCGCACAGGCGCTGCTGTCCGATTTGGGAGCAAGATTAGCAGTTGCTCCCGCTACGGTCCGATCACCGACACGGTGACGCTCGGGACTGCCGTCGCATCGTCCGCCGCCTATCCGCTCCTCCTGCCCGCAATCGAGAGAAGGTGACATTCACGGCCCGCGACGGAGCAGCGCGTACGGAAACCGTGATGCTCAGTGATGGCGGGATCTTCGATAATCTCGGCCTGTCGGTCCTTCAGCCGGGCAGATCAGCGGCGTATACCGATCACGCCTATGACGTCACGCACGTGATCTCATGCGACGCTGGCCGAGGACCTCTAGCCTCACGCACGCGGAGGTTCCTCATCGGCCGCAACGCCCGCGCGTTCGAGATCGTCCACGCCCAAGCACAGAACCACGGCCGGGGGCGACTGCACGAGTGGGGCGCATCTGGAGCGCTCCGAGGCTTCGTCATGGCATACCTGGGCCAACAGGATGCCCGACTGCCAGCTCCCGTTTTCGACCTCGTACCAGCGGAGGCCGTTGCTCGCTACCCCACTAACTTCGCGTCGATGCCATCAGCCGACTTCAACGCACTAGCTACCCGAGGGGAGCAGCTAGTGCGAGTCCTCTTGCCGCACTACTGCCCCGATCTGCTCCGGTAACAGACGAATGGGTTCCGCTACGGCGTGCCAAAAGGCAGAACCTCCGGGCGGCGACCATGTGTGGGTATCACCAAGAAGGGCATCCGACTACGCGAAGCGAGCTGGATACTCGCTCCCGACCTGGCCACGGTCGTCGGCCTAAGAGCGGCTGACACCACTGCGGAGCCCCACACATAGCCTCCGCAGGGCCCAGTGATAGCGGCGGCTCCAAACGTGTGCTGAATCCGTGCTGACCCACGGCCATCCGACATGCCATCTACCTGCGGAAACTGCCCCCCGGTCCACGATCACCCAGATTTATGAGGGGACGAACCAGATCCAGCGGATGGTGATGGCGCGGCAGCTCCTCAAGGGGTAAATTTTCGGGCGCTGACCTGCGGTTTCTCGGGTTAGCCGCGGGTGAAACGGGCCGTCAGACCATCGAGTCGGGCGGCCCGTTCTCATGCCCGGATTACCCGGTTCGTGCCGGTTGTTTCCCATCGTTTCCGGACCGCGTGCTGACCCTGGCGGCACCGGGCATGCCGGCCGGCCCGCAGGTATATCGGAGGTCCGCGCCAGGTATATCGAGGTCGCTGTCGGGTCCGCGAAACTCGCCGCATGCGCGTCTGCGCCTGGCCAGCCCACCCGCTGGGAGAAGTTGAACTCGCCGCGTTCGCGCATGGCCTCGTCCAGCCCGTCGCCGGTCAGGTCGACGGCGGAGTAGTTCAGCAGCTCGGCAGGCGTGTACCGGCCGGTGGCGAGGAGCCGGGTCCAGTCCGGTGTGCCGGGGTATGGACGGTACTTAAATGCGCTGGCGCGGAACCGGCCGCGCATCGGCTCGGTGATGTTCCGCAGGTCGCGGATCAGGGCAGCGGTGGCGTCGATCTCCTCGGCGGTCTCGGTGGGGAAGCCGAGGATGAAGTAGCCCTTGACGCCGATGCCGTGCCGGGTCAGGCGACGCACGACGTCTCGGGCCATGCCAGGGGTGATGCGCTTGTCGATGAGAGTGAGCGTCCGCTGGCTGCCGGATTTGTCGTGGCCTCAGGCACGCCGGTAGAAGCCGTCGAGGCGGCCGCGGACGAGGACGGTGCCAGCGGCGGCCAGCACCTCGCGTGGCTTGGCGGAGTCCAGGTCAGCGCCGCCCGGCTCCGCGGCCAGGGCGAAGAGCTGGAAGACGTACCGATGCGGGCCGTGGCTTTTTGGCGGCTCGGGCCCCCGGTAGCTGCTGCCCCTGCTCGCACGCAGCAGGCGTACGCCCGCAGCGGGGTTGCCGGCGTCGAGCGCCCCGTGCGCCAGGCCGGTGACCGAGGCGTCGATCAGGGCCACGCAGTGGACCCACGGGGTGGGCGTCGGGGCATCGGGATCCTCGATGACCAGCAGCAGCTGCGCGGTGTCCAGCGGCGCCGGGGACCACGTCAGCGTCGGCGACAGGTCCTTGCCGCCGGCGCGCGCCGAGGCGTGAACGGCCGGGATCATGCCTTCGTGCGGGAAGTCCGGGCTGCTCAGCGCCAGCGTCTGCTCGCCGGCCAGCTTCGGGGAATTCCAGGCAAGGCCCGGCTCACCGGATCGCCGGTTCAGCGACGAAGTGCCACGCAGTATCACTTGTACCTCCTTTATCGGATGAAGGTGGTGCGGGGGTTAGCCGGCCTCGTGGCCCTGGCGCAGCCGGGCGAGCTCGCCGACGGCGCTGTGCTCAGAGCGCTCGATGAACAGCAGCAGCGTGTTCAGCTCATCGGGGCTGAAGACCGCGAGGTCGTCGTGGCTGCGGGCGGTGAGCCCGGCGTAGTAGGCCGCGATGCGGGCCAGGCCGTCGCTGGTCGGCTCGATCAGGACGCGGCGCCGGTCCTTGGGGGTCCGCTTGATCAGGCCGGCCGCATCGAGCCGGTCGAGCATCCGCGACACCGATCCCGGTGTCAGGCCGACCTTGCCGGCCAGTTCGGCCGCGGTGGCGGGACCCTGCTGGTTCAGCACGTGCAGGCAGCTCAGGTCGCTGGCGGTCACCCCCATCCGCTCGGCGATCAGCCGGTTGAGCTGCGAGAGGGCATCGACCCAGCCCGGCAGCGCGGCCAGCACGCGCTCCTCGGCCTCACGGCGCGGCACCTGCCCCATCCCTCAGCCTCCTGCTTGCGCTGCCTGCTCGCACCGGACAGCCTACCCATTTATGGTGTGTCACACAATATTTGTGTGACGCACTTAGTGTGCAGCGTACTATCAAGAGGAGCGTCGATGCCCGGGGAGATCACCGGACGTGCCCGGCGGGCTCGCCGTCCACGCGGCGCTACGACTTCTGACACCCATCAGGTCTACGGCCACCTCGTGCTCTCGTCCTGCGACCGCGCCCGGACCGCTTTCGACGCCGCTGACCAAAGAGCCGCCACCAGCCGCCCCGGAACGCAAGGAGCTGAGCCTACGGGTCCATGATCCGGTTTTCCCAGGACCAGGTGGCGATTTCTACTCGGTTGCGGACGCCGAGCTTATTCTGGATGCGGGTGATGTGGGTCTTGACCGTGCTGAGCGAGATGAACAGCTCGGCGGCGATTTCCTGGTTGGTCCGTCCTCTGGCGATGCTGCGGGCGATGTCGAGTTCTCGCTCCGAGAGCTGGCTCCCGGCTCCGGCCGCCGGGCTCCGGGCACGGGTGAGCTGCCGCAGAAGGCGGACGGTGACTGACGGCGAGATGAGGGCGTCTCCGGTGCTGGCGGCCCGTACGGCCTCGATAAGCAGGGCTGGCCCGGCGTCTTTGAGCAGGAAGCCGACCGCTCCGGCGCGCAGCGCGCCGTAAACGTACTCGTCGGTGTCGAAGGTGGTGACGATCACGACGTGCAGCGGGTCGGCGACACCTGGGCCTGCCAGGGCGCGGGTTACTTCGATGCCGTCCTGGCCGGGCATGCGGATGTCGACCAGGCATACGTCCGGGCGGAGTTCCCTGGCGAGGGCTATGGCTTGTACGCCGTCTGCGGCTTCGGCCGCCACGGTAATGCCGGGCTGGCTTTCCAGGATGAGCCGGAAGCCGCTGCGGACCATGGCCTGGTCGTCGGCCAGCAGGACTCGGACGGTCACGGTCGGCCGTGCGCGGGGGCAGGCAGGGTGGCCTGAACCGCCCAGCCCGCTCCGGGTAGCGGGCCGGCGCGGAGCTTGCCGCCGAGCGCCTCGACGCGCTCCCGCATCCCCACCAGCCCGTAGCCGCGCACCCGGGCAGTGGCGGCGGGACGCGGGGGCGTCGTCGGTAACCTCGACCGTGAGTTGCTGAGGGTCGTCGGCGACGGTGACGACGACCGAGCGGGCGCCGGGCGCGTGGCGGGCGACGTTAGTCAGCGCCTCCTGCACGATCCGGTACACGGTGCTGGCCACCTCGGGCGGCCAGCCGGAGGTGGGCGCGCCCGCGGGCAGCCGCAGGTCCACCGGCGGGCCGTGCTCGGCGAACCGCTGCACGAGCTGGGCGATCGGTTCAGGCGACGGCCCTGGGGCGGCGTCGTCGGGGTCACGCATCAGCCCGACGAGCTGCCGGATAGCGGCCAGCGTGCTGGTTCCGGCGGCCTCGATGCTGTCCAACGCGGACAGCAGCTCACGGGCGTGGTCTTGTCCGGCGAACCGCGCGGCCTGGGCCTGCACCACGATGCCGGTGACGTGGTGGGCAACGACGTCGTGCAGCTCCCTGGCCAGTTCGAGGCGCTCCTCGCGGCGTGCCGTCTCCAGGGCCTGGCGGTGCAGGAAGTCGAGATAGCGGAGATAGAGGCCGACGGCGAGCGCGGCGGACCAGGTAATGACCCCGGCTAGCGCCCACAGGACCCGGTGGTCGAACAAGCCGTCAGGCCCGGCGGTCTCGCCTACCCCGATCACGAGCGTTCCGGCCGACCCCGAGGATGGCGGCTGTGCGCAGCGGCAGCATCCGTGCCGCCGCGGCACCGAGCACAAGCAGGCCGGCGAGCCCGCCGCCGAACATCGGACCCTGAGGGATGGCCCCCAGCGCGACCGCGAGCCCGGTCAGCGCGAACAGGGTCAGGCCGGTCACTGCTGCCCGCGCCCGGTTTCGTCCGCGCAGCAGTGCGCTCGCGCAGATCGCGACGCCCACGCCGAGACCGAACGGCCAGCTCCTGTCCGTCCTGGAGGCCAGCAGCGCGTTGAGCGCGATCGCTGCGGCCATCGCCACCGCGATCGCGACATCGGCGCCGGTCCCGGCCCGCAATGCCACGCCGCTTGAGGACGTCCATGCCGCCAGGTTACGGCGCTCCCCGCGGCATCGGTGTCGACCGAAAGTACGAATCCGGCCAGCGAGAGAAGCAGACTTCCGGCCGATACCGCGATGGGGTCCGCTCCCGCCAGGGTTGGTCCATGATCCCCGGACACCCGCCACGCTCTAGATGAGGAACCGATGAGACAGCAGAGGATGCCCGTCGCCGGCATGGAGCTAATCCGGCTGGTCAGCGTGACCAAGCGGTACGACAACGGCGCGGCGCCCGCGGTCGCCGATGTCAGCCTGGCGGTACGCGCGGGCGAGGCGGTCGCGATCATGGGGCCGTCCGGCAGCGGCAAGTCCACGCTGCTCAACCTGATCGCGGCGATGGACCGGCCGACCAGCCGGCATGATCCAGGTCGGCGAGGAGCGCGTGGACATGCTGTCGCGAGACCGCCGCCGCCCGGTTCCGGCGCCGCCAGGTCGGGATGATCTTCCAGTTCTTCAACTTGCTCGATGACATGACGGTCATCGACAACGTGCTGCTGCCAGCCCAGCTCGCCGGGGCGGGGGCCGCCGCGGCGCGGCAGCGCGCCGGGCAGTTGCTTGACCGGCTGCGGGTCGCGCACCGCCGGGACGCTTACCCGGCGCGGCTGTCGGGCGGGGAGCGGCAGCGGGTCGCGATCGCCCGTGCGCTGATCAACGAGCCCGCGGTGCTGCTGGCCGACGAGCCGACGGGCGCGGTCGACACCGCTGCCGGGGAGGAGATCGGCGCGCTGCTCGTGGAGCTTAACGCCTCCGGGCAGACGCTGATCATGGTCACCCACAACCCGGACCTGGCGGCACGCTACACCCACCGGGTCATCACGATCGCCGACGGGCGGGTCGCGTCGGACTCCGACAGCCGGCGCACGCCGGTGAGCGCCGTCTTCCGCGCGGCTCGCAGCGGAATCGGCGGCCGCAGGCTGCAGGCCGTGATCATCGCCGTGGTGGTACTCGCGGCCACCGCCACGTCAGTGGTGGCCCTGGGCTTGCTCGCCAACGCGCACGGCCCGTTCGACCGCGCGTTCGCGCGGCAGCACGGTGCCGACGTCACCGCGGCCGTGGATCCTCGGTCGCTGCCCCGCCGGAGATCGCGGCAACGACCCGGCTGGCCGGCGTGACCGCCGCGGCGGGGCCGTACCCTGGCATCTTGGTCACCGCGCAGATCACGGTGCCCGGGGAGCCAGGCTCGTCGTCGGACTCCTGCGGCTCGTCGGCCGCTCCTCGCCGGGCGGCCCGGTGGATGACCTCACGCTGGACGAAGGCAGCTGGGCCGACAGACGACGGGCAGATCGTGATGGCCTACGGCGCGGGCGTGTTCACCGGATCGACCGTCACGGTCGGGTCGCAGAGGCTGGCCGTCGTCGGGATCGCGGACTCGGTCACCGGCACCGCGGATGGCTGGGTGCTTCCGTCGAGAGATCGCCGCGCTGGCCGGGCGGGCGGATCCGGCACAGGCCCAGATGTTGTACCGGTTCGCTGACGCGGGGGCACGCCGGCGGTCACCGCGGACATCTCGGAGCTGCGCGCCGCGCTGCCCCGGGGCGCGCTGCTGAACGCCGTGTCCTACCTGGGTGTGCGCCAGTCCGAGGAGAGCAACATCGCGCCCTGGGTGCCGTTCATCGTCGCGTTCGGCGTGATCGCGCTGGTGATCTCGGTGCTGATCGTGGTGAACGTGGTCAGCGGAGCGGTGACGGCCGGGACGACCAGGATCGGCGTGCTGAAGTCCATCGGCTTCACCCCGGCGCAGGTGGTGGCCTCGTACATGCTGCTGGTGGCGATGCCCGCGCTGGCCGGGTGCGTGGCCGGGGCCGTGTGCCGGGAACCTGCTGGCGGTACCCCTGCTCGAAGTGAACACGCACGTCTACCAGGTGGGCACGCTCAGCGTCCCGTTCTGGGTCGACGTCGCGGTGCCGCTGGCGGCGCTCGCGCTGACCATGGCCGGCGCGGTGCCTCGGCGCTGCGCGCCGGGCGGATGAGCGCGGTCCAGGCGATCGCGAGCGGCAGGGCGCCGCGGTCGTCGCACGGATACGTCGCGCACCGGGCGCTCGCGCGGCTGTAGTTCGGTGCCCCGGGCGGTCACGCTCGGGCTGGCGGCGCCGTTCGCCCGCCCGGCCCGGACGCTGATGACCGTGGCCGCCATCGTGTTCGGCGCGGTCGCGGTGACGTTCGGCGCCGGGCTGGCGATCTCGCTGGGCCAGGTCGTGTCGGACAACGCCAGAGGCATCCCTGCCGGTGCAGGTGTCGGTCGGCCAGGCAGGCCGGGCGGGCCGGGCGCGATGACCGCGGCGCAACAGCGGGCCGTGGTCTCGGCGCTGGCAGCCCAGCCGGGCACGCTGCATTACTGTATCGAAGCCAAGCGACCAGGTGAGCCTGCCCGGGCTCAGCGATCCGGCATCGGTCACCGCCTACGGCGGCGACCCAGGCCTGGAGCGGCTACGCGCTGATCTCCGGCCGCTGGTACTCCGAGTTCCCCGGCGCGGCCGAGGTCGGACGTGAACACGTTGTTCCTCACCGATACCGGCACCTCGGTCGGCTCGGCGTACACCTTCGTCTCCGGCGGCCACCGGTCACCGTGCGAATCGTCGGTGAGGTGTTCAATCCTGGCAAGCATCTGGACCTGTACATGAGCCCCGCCACGCTGGCCATGATTGACCCGGGCGTCACCGGGCCGCAGCAGTACGACGTGGCGGTCCGGCCAGGCATCAGCCCGCCTGTCTACGCCAACGCCGTGTCCGCGGGGCTGGGCACTTCCTCATACCTGGCCTACGCGTCCGGCACCAAGACGCTGACCGCGGTGCTCGCCCTCGTCGCGATGCTGACGATCCTGATCATCGTGGTCGCCGGGCTCGGCGTGCTGAACACGGTCGCGCTGCAGATCCGGGAACGAGCGCACGATATCGGGGTGTTCAAGTCGATCGGCATGACCCCGCGGCAGACACTCGCGATGATCGTGTGCTCGGTCGCCTTCATCGGATTCATCGCCGGGATCGCGGCGATCCCCGCCGGGGTGTACCTGCATCACGGTGTGCTGCCGGTCATGGCGCACGCGGCGAACTCCGGGTACCCGTCTTCGCTGATCTCGGTCTACGCTCCCTGGGAACTCGTGCTGCTCGGGCTGGCCGGCCTGGTCATCGCGGTCGTCGGTGCGCTCGGCCCAGCCGGCTGGGCAGCTCAGAACGCGCACCGCCTTCGCCCTCCGTGCCGAGTGAGGTTGAGGAGAACCCGACGAACCACCGGGATGTTATGACGGCAGTCGCCGCCGAAGTGCTCACCCGCCTGAGCCAGTCGGCGTGCTTGACGCAGGCACGCTGTCGGAGCTCGCGCCGGATGCCGTCGAATTAGTCGCCGAGGGCCTGTCGTCAACTCACCGCCGGGTCGTCACCCAGGCCCGCGATGCTGCGGTCGCCCCGCTCGTCAAGGAGATCTCGTCGGCCCTGCTATGGCACTTCGATGAGGCAGGGTGGAACTTCGTAGTTCCCGTTGTTGGCGTTGTCCTCGTCCACGATCGCGAGGGCGCGGCTAGGGCAGAGCCTGACGGCCTGCCGGATACGCTCGGCGTGCGCGTGATCGAGCCGCTCGGCGTAGACAACGACGGTGCCGTTCTCCTCATTTTGCCCGAAGACGTCAGGGTCCGTCAGTACGCACGTCGCGGAGCCGATGCAGCGGGCAGCGTCGGTAATGAGTCGCATATGGCCCGCCTACCAGGTGACCGGAAGCTGATAAAGGCCGTAGATGTTCGCGTCGTCTTTGAACGGCAGCTCGCTGACTGGCACGGCGAGGGCCAGCGACGGGATCCGGCGGAACAGGGTGTCGAGCACGACCTGCAGCTCCATCCGGGCCAGGTTCATCCCGATGCAGTGGTGCGGGCCGACGCCGAACGCGAAGTGGTGACGCGCTCCTCGCTCGATGTCGAACTGATCCGGGTCGCTGAACGCTTCCGGGGCGCGATTGGCCACGTACGCTGCCGCGACCACGCCCTCGCCTGCGTGGATCCGGGTCCCGCCGAGCTCCACGTCGGCGGTGGCGACCCTCGACATCGAGGTCTCCGCGACGGTGAAGTAGCGCAGTAGCTCCTCGACCGCGTCCGGCGTGCGGCCCGGGTCCGCCTTGACCGCGGCCAGCGCGTCAGGGTGATCAAGCAGTGTCATCACGCTCAGCGAGATCATGTTCGCTGTCGTTCCGTGCCCGGCGAGCAGCAGCAGGAAGGCCAGCAGGATGAGCTCCTCGTGGTCATCGGGGTCATCCGGGACGCCCGCAGGCCGGGAGTCGCGTTGCCGGAGGATCTGCCGACCGAGCAAGTCGTCCCCGGGTCGGCGTTCCTTGTCGGCGATCAGCGCGTCCAGGTAGGAGCGCAACTCGGTGATGACTCGGCCCCGCTCTTCCCCCGAGATGGTGCGCCGCAGCAGCGCCAGCGCCCGCTCCTGGAAGAAATCGTGGTCGGCGTAGGGCACGCCGAGCAGCTCGCAAATGGTCAGCGACGGGACTGGCAGGGAAACCGCGGAGACCAGGTCGGCGGGCGGGGAGTCGGCCAGCAAGTCGTCCAGGCACTCGTCGACAATCTGCTGGACCCCAGGACGCAGCGCCTCCACCCGCCGCATCGTGAACTCGCCCATGACCGCCCGGCGGGCGCGGGCGTGCTCGGGCGCGTCCATCGACAGCAGGGAGAACGGTGAGATCTTCCGGCCGGAGGGGGAGATCGTGCTGCTGACGAACCGCCGCTGCCCGGACAATAGCAGCGGGTAGCCCGGGTTGCTCCGGTCGGAGCTGAACCTCGGGTCGGTCAGCATCGCCCGGACGTCCTCGTACCGAGCCACCGCCCACGCGGTGTCCCCGGACGGAAGCCGGACTCGTGAGGGCGCCGGGGCCTGCTGCAGGCGCCGGTAATCCGGCGGCGGCTGGTACGGGCCGGAACGAGTGACCGGGAATTCCACCAGCGGCTCGGTGACGGTCTCAGTCGTCGCCGGCGGGGATGGCTGTTCTGGAACGCTCATACGGTTGAGCGTCACCGGGGCTGCTCGGGGTCCGATCCAGGGCTGCTCGAAGCTCCGGCCCCGGTCTCCCGCTCACCCTTTGCGGGCAAGCACGATGACGGGGATCTCCCGGGACGTCATTCGCTGGTAGTACTCGAGCTGCGGATACAGCTCAGCGAAGCGCCGGAACAGGTCGTCGCGTTCCGGTCCGTTCGCGACGGTGGCGGTCGCGCCGAACGTCTCGCCGACGGTCTCGACGGTGACATCGGGGTTAGCGACCACATTGAAGTACCAGTCGGGGTTGCGGCGGCCGCCCGCGTTCCCCGCGCTCACGACGTACCTGCCGCCGGCGACCAGGTAAGTGAGCGGGGTCACCCGACGCTTGCCGCTGCGCGCCCCGGTCGTAGTCAACAGCAGCAGCGACATGTCCTGGTAGTAGCCGCCGACCCGGCCGGCGCGGGCGCGGAACTCGGTCACCACGTGCTCCTGGCGGCGGCTGGCCCGCTCGCCGGGCGGCTCCGCCTTCCGGTCGTCCATCTGCGCCTACCCGGTGTCGAAGTCTATAACTATGGTTTACTACCACTATATAGGCAAGGTAGTTCACCGAGCCTAGACCTGGGCTCAAGGGGAGGGCGGCAAGGTGTCGGTGAGGAGTCGCCCGTTTCCGCGCTTACCTACAGTCCTGCCCGGAGACTGCCAGCGGGCAGTTCCTGCTGCCAATCGTCACAACCGTCATCCGGATGGTCCGCCGGTGAGCCGCCGGCTTGCCTGCCGCATTGTTGGTCTTTTATAGTGGTGGTATCACATAGATGAAAGTGAGGGAAGTGAGCGCATGCCAGCAGAAGACAGCGTCGCCCGCACGGCGGTGACGGTCCCCGTCCCCCCGGACGAGGCATTTCGGATTTACGTCGATTACCCGGCCGAATGGTTGCCGGCCGAGCACACCTTCATCAAGGAGCCTGCGTCCATCAGCATCGAGCCTCGGGTCGGCGGCCGCTTCTATGAGCGCGGCGCTGACGGTGCCGAGGCGGTCCGCGGCACGGTCGAGGAGTGCGCGCCGCCCGGGCGAATCGCTATCACGTGGCGGGTCGGCGACAATTGGCGGCCGATCGACAACGACGAGCACGCTGCCTTGGTCGTCATTGACTTCAACGCCGCTGGCCCCCGGGCGACCGAGGTCGTCTTGACCTATGAACGCCTCGACCGGCTCAGCGAAGAGATGGCCACGATGATCCAGTGGGCGATCAACGCCCCGGACAACACGCTGACGCGGTACGCCGCAGTGGTTGCCAGGCACGCTGCGCACGACTGAGGCTCAAGCTGCTGCCCCTCCTTGTCCACGCCGCCACCGCCAGCCACTGCCACTGCCCTTGCGGCCCGGGCGGGAGGGCTGCGCCCGGTCGGCCGCCGCCAGCGCGGCCGCCCGGGCCGCAAAATATTTATGACCTGAAATGGTTATCGATAAGTCCTTTCTGGCGTGATGGAGGCGGCTCATGCTTGACCAGGCCAGCGCGGCACCGACGGTGGGACTAGGCGCCAGACGGCACGCGGCCCTTGACGACGACTGCTACTTCACGCACATGCCCTTGCTCACGCTGACGACCAGCGGCGCCCGGACCGGTCAGCCCCACCGTGTCTCGCTTGCCTACCTGGAAGCAGGCGGCCGCTACGTGGTCATCGCCGCCAACCGCGGGGCTCCGCGCCACCCCGACTGGTACCGCAACCTTGTCACGCGACCTGCCGCTGGCATATCGATTGGTGATGCGGACACCGCGGTCTGGGCCGACATCCCGGCCGGAGAGCAGCGAGACAGCCTCTTCGGGCGCTTCGTGGCGGCATGTCCCCAGGTCATGCTGTACCAGTCCAGCACCAGCCGAGTGTTTCCGGTCGTCACGCTGATCCCGCGGGTCCCACCATGGCGTAGAAAGCCGTGTGTAGCCCGGTGATGAACGAGGTCGCGAGCCTTCCGCGCAGGCTCGTAGTGCCGATGAAGATCGCGAACGCAGTCTGGCGCGAGATGGACCGCGAGGCGATCAAGATGACGGTCGTGAACGAGAACACCATGCCCACGCTCGCGAACGTCCGCAGGACGCCAGAGGCGATGCCCAGTTGCCGGGGCGGGGACGCCTTCATGACGGCGGAATTGTTGGCCGGGTAGAACGCGGCGCCGCCGAAGGTGCTGATGACGTTGCCGACCGCGGCGATCCACAGGCCGGTGCTGATCGTCATCTGGGCGAAAACGATCATCGCGCAGGACTGGACGGCCAGCCCGGCGGTGGCCGGGAGAACGGGGCCGAGGCGGTCGGCCAGTCGCCCGGTAGCGGCGCCGCGAAAGCGCCGACCACATAGCCGGGAACCATCAGCAGGGAGGCCTCGATCGGGCTGAGCCCGCGCGCTCCTTGCAGGTACATGATCACGAGGAACAGCAGGGCGAAGCTGCCCAGTCCCTGCAGCAGCGAAGCCGCCAGCGCGGGCGCGACCCCGCCGATGCGGAACAGCGAGAAGTCAAGTACGGGCTCCGGCTGCCGGACCTCATTCAGGACGAAGACGACGAGCATGAACAGGCCGCCGGCCAGGTAGCCGATCTCGGACGCGCCGAGCGGCGCGACGGCGAGCCGTGTCATCGCCCACGCTGTCCACGCCGGTCGTGGCGGGGACGCCGCGCTCGTCGGCGTAGGCCCGATGCAGGTTCGCGACCAGGCGCTCGGCGTCCAGCCAGCCCGCGTAGTCGCCCAGGTCGGCCTCGCGGGCAAGCTCGAGGGGCTGCAGTCCCGCGGCGAGGCCCCGCCGTGCCAGCTCCTGGAGCCAGCGAAAGTAGGCGTCGGTCTCGTCGAGCAGCTCCGGGCCGCCGACTTGACCGTGCCCGGGAACCACGATCGCCGGCTCGAGCGCCCGCAGTCGGGCCACCGCGGTCAGCGAGCCGGGGACCGAGCCCATCGGGCAGAAGGGCGTTACCCCCGACATCACCACGTCCCCGGTGAACAGCACCCGCTGCGCGGGCAGCCAGACGACCGTGTCGCTGGCAGTGTGGGCCGGCCCGACGTTCACCAGTTCGGCCCGCACGTCGCCGACGTAGAGCGACATCTGGCCGGCGAACGAGACGGTGGGTGGCGCCAGTCGCAAGTCGCCCCAGCCGACGTCGGGCCACAGGGTGCGCAGGTGCAGGCCGGACAGCTCCACGTCGGCCCTGGTCTGCTCGTGGGCGATAACGGCCGCCTCCGGCGCGAAGAGATAGTTGCCGAACGTATGGTCGCCGTGGAAGTGAGTGTTGACGACGTAGCGGGGCGGCGACGGCGCGATCGGCGCGCCTGCTCGCGGAGCGCCCGTGCCCTGGCCTCGGTGGCCGCCGTGTCTACCACCGCCGACTGGTCGCCGCCGCGGAGGATGCCCGAGTTACTCAGGCACCAGCCGCCGTCCGGCTGACGTAGGCATAGACGCCCGCGGCGACCTCGGTCGTGACTGGCGACAGGTCAAGCGCGTTTTCTGTATGCACTGGGTACCTCCGGCTCCGTGCGCTCTGCTGGCGCCAACTTGCCGGGTCCCGGTCGAGCCTTCCTGGTGGCACGGACGAGCCGCGCCCGAGGACCGGGAAGATACTGGTGGGCAACCACTATGTTGTTCTCGCGGTGGCATATACTGTCCCCAGCATGCGTATACCTCATGACCTGCCCGGACCCAGCACAGAGCGGCTGCGCCTGGTGCTGGACGCTGATTTTGGCCTGCTTGCAATCGCGGACCGGCTCCGCCAGCACTGGAACAGCCACGCGACCGCCGTCGGCCTCTCCCCGTCGATGGTCAAGGTGCTGCTGCTGATGAAGCCGGGGGACGCGGTGCCCATGCGCAGTCTCGCCACGCAGCTTGACTACGACGCCTCCAACTTCACCGCGCTGGTTGACCGGCTGGAGCGCCGCGGCATCGTAGAACGGCGCGCCGACCCGGCCGACCGGCGGGTCCGCGCGCTAGCACTAACGGCGGAGGGTGAGCGGCAGCGGGCCAATTTCTGGGGCGCCCTGGTGGAAGATCCGGGCCCCCTTTCCGCACTGGGAACAGAGCAGCTCAGCGCGTTGCTTCAGCTGCTTGAGGCCATGGGCGTGCACCAGCCGGACGCCGCCGCGGCCACGACGGCCTAGGGCGTGTCCGGGGTGCCCGCCGACCCGCCGTTCCTCCCGCCGCGCCCGGTAGCTGAGCCGGTCGAGCTGGTTTCCGCCGACCGGTCGCACCGCGCCGTGCTGGGGAACCTGGGCCAGCTCTACCGTCATGACCTGTCCGGGCCCTACGGGCACGTCCCCAATCCCGACGGCACGTTCAACAACCGGCGGCTCGACCGGTTTCTCGCCGGAGCTGACCCGGAGGCCCGGGCCTGGCTGATCACGGCCGCGGGATCGCTCGGCGGGTTCGTCATGACCGCGCCCGCCGCCGGAGGCGGGAGGTCGGTCAGCGGCTTCTTCGTCGTCCGCGGGCTGCGCCGCAGCGGAGTCGGGCGTGAAGCCGCCCGCCAGGTCATCGCGATGACGCCCGGGCGGTGGCGCATCGCGTTCCAGGCTTATAACCCTGGCGCGCAGCGCTTCTGGTCGCAGGTCGCGACCGATGCCGTCGGCGACCAGTGGGCAATGGACGACGAGCCGCCACGCGGGCAGCAGGACCTCCGGGACATGGATACCTGGATCACCTTCCACACCTGACCGTGCCCCGGCATTACCACTGCCGAGCCAGCCACCGACAGCCGCTTGCCTTGGGGGTATCCGCACTCCGGCCGCGCGCGGGCTGCATTAGCTGTCGGTGCACGAGGGCCAGTGGTCTGCTGCCCACTCGGGCCAGCCCGGCCACCCGGCCGGCGGGGCGGGGACCTCGCCGCCGTCGAGCTCGGCGGCGTCAGGCACCTGGAACTGCGGCCGCCACGCGTCCACGTCGGCCTCGCTCATCGGGAACGTCAGGTGCGGTGTCGTTTCCTGGCGGTGCGCGATCCGGGCGAGCTGGACGTCCTTGTCCACTGGCAGGTAGACCACCTGGCAAGCCGCCCCGGCGGACCGGGCCAGCCAGCGCAGCGCCGACCGCTCGTCGCGGCCCCAGAGCCCGAAGTCGAGCACGACGCTGGTCCTCAGCCGCAGCGCCTGAAGGGCGACCGAGATGAGCCGCCCTTCGAGTACCCAGCGCTCACCACCTGGCCGCTGGAAGTCACCAATGAAATTGCCGAATATCGGGATCATCCAGTGATCCGGGGTCAGGAGCAGCGCCGGCTGCGTTGCGGCGAGTTCCCTGGCCCGGGTGGTTTTGCCGGCTGCGGGGAGCCCGACCATCAGGAACAGCGTGGCGGCGTCACGCGGGTCGTCCAGGGCAGCAGCCCCGGCTGCGGGCGGGCGGGGGAATGGTTCTTGGTAGTGCGAATCGGAACGCTGCGACTGGGACATGGCTCCCCTGATCAGGCAGGATGACCCGGCAGCACGGGAACAAGCGGTGACTGCCGGCGGGACGCTGATCCGGCGGTATGCCCTGGCACTGCCCCCGGCCGGGGGCAGGCGATGAGGCCGCGGTGACGGAGGCCTCGATACCGCCGCTAAGCGGCGGCCCAGATGTTCATGGCGGCGTAGCAGCACATGCCGTAATCATCGCCGGCCGCGGCCCTTCTCCGGGAGAATGGGTAAATCGACGTAATAAACGTAGAATGGCCGTAATGTGCAATTATATTATGTTATTAACTGATATCTGCAGGGCTCGTGGCGCTATTATCTCGCCGCCAGTTACGATAAGGCTCTATGACACCTAGCGGTGACGTGACAGGCCAAGGCGGCGGCCGGGAATGAGCCAGGGCGCGGGCACGCCGGCGGAGCCGTGCTACCAGATACCGGGCGCTTTGCACGAGGCGACGCGTTCCCTGCTTCGGCTGCGCACCGTCGGCGAGGCCCGCCGCATCGCTGAGCACCTGGTCTACGAGCTCGGCGGCTGGCTAGTCCCGGCTGGCACGGACGACCCGGGCGTGCTCCCGGTCGACGTCTCATTCGGTGACGGTGAACCGCTGCTGGTCGCCGCGCAACCGGGCAGCGCCGAGCGCACCCTCCTCGAACGGCACCTGGCGTCCTTCCTGCTCGACGCCCGGCAGGTATTGCAGCTCAGTGAGCGGAACGACCGGCTGGCTGAGTCTGCGCTGACCGACGTGCTGACCGGCCTCCCCAACCGCCGCATGCTTGACCGTGCTCTTGGCCGCCTCTCAGCCGACGACACCGTGATCGTGATCGACCTCGACCACTTCAAGCGGGTCAACGACAGTTTCGGTCACGCGGCCGGCGATGAGGTGCTGCGCGTTTTCGGCCGCGTGCTCCGCGGCGCTGCCAGGGCTCGCGACACCGTCGGGCGATTCGGTGGTGAGGAGTTCCTCATCGTCCTCGCCGCGGCAGGAGGCGCGGACGCCCTTCTCCGGCGGCTGCGCGCCGAATGGCTGACCGAACGACCATTTCCGGTCACCTTCTCGGCGGGCATCGCCGCGTCGGTAGGCGATCCTGACGAGACGATGAGCCTGGCCGACCAAGCCCTTTACCAGGCCAAGGAAGCCGGCCGCGACCAGTGGATCTGGGCCACTGCCCGTCGGCCTTTCAGTTATCAGCCGCCCTGTGACTACGTCCAGACTTACCTCGACGACGCCATTGCCGGCAACCGGCGGGAAGGGGTCCGGCTCACGCTTGACCTGCTTGACCGGCGGGTCTCCCGGGAGCAGATCGTGGTAGATCTGCTTGCCGCGGCTCAGCGAGATGTCGGCGAGCGCTGGTACCGCGGCGAGATCACTCCGGCTGACGAGCACCTCGCCTCCGGGGTGACCGCGGCTGCGCTGGACACGCTCACGGTCGAGACGAGCCTGGCCGCCCGCGACACCCGCACCCTGGTCACCTGCGCCGAGGGTGACTTCCATTCGCTGGCCGCGCAGATGTTCGGCGAGTCGCTGCGTGAGCACGGCATAGGGGTCACGGTGCTCGGTGCCTCGGCGCCCGCCGACGTGGTGGCGGAGTTCCTCGTCCGCTCGGGCGCCGGCTCACTGGCAGTCTCGTGCAGCATGCCGATCTTCTTTCCGGGCACGGTGCGCCTGATCGACGCCGCGCACCGCCAGGGGATCCCGGTTATCGTCGGTGGCCGGGCGTTCGGCAGCAGCCCGGCCCGAGCCGAGCGGCTCGGCGCCGACGCATGGGCGCTCACGGCCGCTGATGCCACCGCGATCCTGCTGACCTGGAGGTCCGAGCCACCTTCGGTCGGCCGCGACCCGACCGCGGTCGACCCGGTGGCACTTCATCTCACCGCGCAGGCTGAGATGCTCGCAGGTGCCGCGTTCGACAGCCTTACCGCCCGTTTTCCGTCGATGAGCGGTTACGACGAGAACCAGGTTGCCCGCACCCGGGAGGATCTCGCGTTCATCGTCCGATTCCTGGCCGCCGCGCTGCTCGCCGACGACCGCGCGATCTTCACCGACTTCCTTGACTGGCGGCAGCACCTGCTCCCCTCACGCGGTATGCCGCCGCTGGCCCTGACCGCCAGGCTCGAGGCTCTCCGGCCGGTGGTCGAGGTCGTCGATGCCGGGGCAGCGCGCCTGCTCGACCTTGGACATCGGCATCTTCCGGACGGGATGCGCTGACCCACTCGCAGTTCCTTTGGCTAGCCGATCGTGTATGAATAGGTACGCATTGTGCCGGTATGCGCATGGCCGCCGAGACATGAAAGGCGTCGAGAATGACCAGCGACGGGGCAGCGGGACCGGGCGACGGGAAGAGGGGCCCGCTGCCGTTCGATACCACCAAGGCGCACCAGGCCCGGGTCTACGACTACCTGCTCGGCGGCAAGGACAACTACGCTGCCGACCGGGCGTGGGCGGAGGCGGCGCTCGAGGTCTGGCCGGGTTCGGCGTTCACCGCGCGAGCAAACCGGGCGTTCCTCGGCCGCATGGTCCGCTACCTGGCCGACGAGGCCGGCATCCGGCAGTTTCTCGATATCGGCACCGGCATCCCGACGGCGGGCAACATCCATGAGGTGACGCAGGCGGTCGCGCCGGAATCCAGGGTCGTGTACGCGGACTATGACCCGGTGGTGCTCGCGCACGCCCGCGCGCTGCTCGACAGCCACGAGGCGGGAGCCACCGAGTACGTCGACGCCGACCTCCGCGACACCGGCACCATTCTCGGCCAGGCCGCGGCTGCTGGACTTCACCAAGCCGGTGGCGGTCACGCTGATCGCGATCCTGCACGCGATCCCGGACGCTGACGACCCGCATGCCATCGTGGCCCGGCTGATGGACGCCGTGCCGCCCGGCAGCTACCTCGCCATCTCTCACATGGGTTCCGACCTCTTCGGCCCGGAGACGAGCCAGGGACTGCGGAACCTCAACAACGGCGATAGCCAGCAGCAGTACTTCCACCGCACCGCTGAGCAAGTGGCGCGCTTCTTCGACGGCACCGACTTGGTGCCGCCGGGCCTGGCCCGGGTCGAGGAATGGCGCTCCGAGCCGGCGGCGGGCCGTGACCGCAACTCGGGCCTGTGGGCCGCGGTCGGCCGCAAGCGCTGAGGCAGCCGAGTTCTGCTGCCCCGTCCCCGTCAACCGCTCGCGGGCGTGAACTGGCTGATCCGGGGCGGCGGGTCGATGGCGAGCTTGGCGAGGATGTCGAGCTGGGCGTTCGTAATCTTGGTGCGCAGCCGGAAGGTACCGGCCGGGCCGGTGAAGGTGCCGACGGCGATGCGGTCAAGTTCCTGGCGCAGCTTTGGCCAGCTGTCGTGACAGGCGTTCTCGCTGACGCGGGCTAGCAGGAGGGCGAGCCAGCTCAGCACGGGGTGGGCACGGCTGGCCTCCTCTCCGTGCCGGGAGCCGGGACGCGGGTCAATCGCCTGCTGCATGCTCCGCCAGCTGCGCTCAACATCGAGCAGTTGCCGGTAGCGAAGCGCGATTTCCTCGGTGGTCATGCCCGCATCGGAGGCGCGCAGTAGATACTTGCCGTCGAATTTCTCCTCGGCCGCGACCGCGCTTATGTCGATGCGGAACTGCCCGTTGGCCGTAACTTGCAGGTATCGGTGCCGACCGTGCCTGGCGATGGTGAACCCGCGCAGTTTTTCTGCCCGCATGTCAGAGCTGATCGTGTCGGTGTCTTTGATGAGTCCTTCGAGGCGGGCGAGCACGCGCGTGCGGACCGCGGCGTCGCGCTCGGCCGCCGCGGGGTCATGGCAGAGCACGTACCGCTCGCCGGCGGCAGCCTGGATCTCCACTACCCGCAGGTTGGCGACTTCCTGGTAATGGTCGGGCGGTGACTGCGCCGCGACCAGGCCAGCCTCGGCCGAGCCAGACCGCAGCCTCGCCCCGGTGATGTACTCGTTCCTCCCGCCTTCGCGCAGGTCGCGGCGGAGGTCCGCGGAGGTGAAACCGCGGTTGGCGACCCAGACGATCCGGGCCGGCGCCGAGGAACCCATGTCCTCCCAGACCTGGCGGATCAGCGTCGAGTCGGCCGTATGGTCCGACCAGCCCCAGGACCGGACGGGGATACCCTGCCGGGTGACCGCCACCGCCGCTACCTGCGCCTGATCGGCTTCCGAGTTGCTCGCGGCGTCGAAGACCAGGAGGTCCACCTCCTGGTTCGGCGTGTAGGTAACACGCTCGAAGACCTCGGTCTCCAGGGCGTCCTTAAGCTCAGGCAGCCAGTCCATCGCCTGGTGACAGGCGTCATCGCTGGTGGCGGGCAGGCCGCTGATGACTACGTCTTCGCTGACCCAGCGGGCAGCCAGCTTGGCTGACGGGGGCAGGGCCCTGTTCGCGACCAGTGCGAACAGCACCCGCTCGGCCGAATCGTCGAGGTGACGGTCCGCGAGCACCCGGCGCACCGTCTCGCCGATGCCGAGCCGGTGCCACAACGCGTCAAGTGCCCACGTCGCACCCAGCGACCGGGACTCGTTGAACTCAAAATCGAAGTCGTGCACGGTTTACCTCCGCCCGTCGAAACTACTACATTGAACCTCCTACGGAAAAATTACCCTGCTCGAGATCGCAAATTGCCGTGACGGTCATCTTCCTGGATGATTGCTATTGCTGGCGACAATGAATCGGATTCATGCGCCAATGCTGCCGTGCAGCCGTAGCATTGCCCCGTGGATATCCGTGACCTGGATTATTTCCTTGCCTGCTGCAAAGCAGGCAGCTTTACCGCCGCCGCCCGCGAGGTTCACATCGTCCAGTCGGCGATGTCGTGCGCCATCGCCCGCCTGGAGAAGGAGCTCGCGGTACCACTGTTCGACCGGAACGTGAGTCCGCTGGCCCTGACTGAACACGGGGCTGCGCTCGAGGGCCCTGCCCGGCAGATCCTCGAGGCCGTCCAGGCGGCCAGGGACGAAGTCGCCGCCGTCTCCGGCCGGGTCCGCGGCACCGTGACCCTGGGCAGCACCCTGCACACCGGCCGCATCGACCTCGCTGGTGTGCTCGCGGACGTACGCGACAGGCATCCAGACGTGGTCATCAAGTTGCGCCAGCTGGGATCGGCGGACCTCGTGCAGGCGGTCCACGACGGATCGGTGGACGTCGCCCTGACCGCGAGCCAGCACAGTAGCGCGCCACGTGGAATCGAGATGCGCCAGCTGCTCAGCGAAGCCATGGTCTTTGTCTGCCGCCCGGACCACCGGCTGAGCCGGCGTTCCTCGGTTGCCGTCCCGGACCTGCGGAAAGAGACAATCCTGCGGCCACCCCCGGGCTGGGGAACGAGGGCCATCATCGATGCCGCCTTCGGCGCTACCCAGTCTGCGTTCGAGATCGCCAACTACTCGCTGATGGCCAGGCTGGTCCGTGAAGGTTTCGCGACGACCCTGGCACCGGAGTCGGCCATCAGCGGCGACATGCTCAATGACCTGTGCGCCGTCCCCGTAGCTGACGCGCAGCTGCGCTGGACGCTCTCCACCGCCGTGTGCACGGACCGCCGGATGACCGCCGCCGCGACCGCCCTGCTTAGTGCGCTCACCCAGCGGTCGCAAGTCGGCGCGACGCTAGTCCCCGCAGTCTCGACCGCCTGACCATGGTGGCCGGGCAGACCGGGATTGCCGCCGAGCGCCGCTTTGGCCGGCGCGGGTCAATGGCTGCCCGGCGCTGATTATCCAGCTCGACCGGGAAATCGGCACTGCCGCCCATTCACCGGCTCTCTGCCCGGTCGGCGATGTGCCGGGTAACGATGACGGCCGGGTCCGACACTGAAGAGTGTGAGGTTCTCACTAGTCTTCTGGAGGACGCCGATGGCCACCGTCCGTATCGCCCATGTCGAGCCGAGGCCGGGGAGGTTGCCCGGTGGCGGATTCCAGACCCGCGGCTTCCTGGTGATACTGGCGGACGATGCTGGCCGCCGGGCGGTGCCGGTCTGGCTCAGGGAGCCGGCCGCGAGCGACCTTGCCCGGCTGGCCGAGGCCGCTGCCCGGCCTCCCGGCGAGATCGCGTCGTGCGGCGCTCCCCAGGAACTCACTGCCCGGCTGCTGCGCGCGGCCGGCGCGCGGGTAACCGGGGTGGACATCGACCTGACCGGGCCGGACGCGGCCGAGCTGGGCCCGGAGACCGCCGTGACGCGGATCGGGCTCGACGGCGGCGGGGGAGCGCGGCAGGTCACCGCGGGGCTGGGACTTGGCCTGGCTATGGCCGCGGCTGCGGGTGCCCCGGTCCGGCTGGCCGAGGCGGTCTTTGACCGGGTCGCCGTGCCGGTGCCGGGCGACGACCTGCTCACCCCGTTTCTCGACCGGGTGCCGCCGGTCGCCCGGCTGGCATCGGGCGGGGCCCTGGCCGGTTCGCTGCTGGCGCCGCTGCCAGCCAAGCGGCCGCGGTTCGAGCCGCGTAACCTCGCCTTCGCCGACGGACTCGACCGATGGGACCTCGACGGCGGGGCCGGGTACGACTGCTCAGCCGCCGCCGATGGCCCGTCCGCGGTGCTGTCGTCGGCCGTCCCGCGCCCGGACGGAGCCGCCGCCCTGGTCCAGGCGATCTTCGCCGACGATTACCGGGGCCGTGAGGTTGTGTTCTCCGGCGAGATCAGTACCGGGACGCTCACCGCGCCGGCCGGGCTTCGGCTCGAGATTCTCCGGCACTGGCGGCAGACCCGCGAGGACCATGGCGTCACCGTCGCCGGCGGCCGCGACTGGACCAGGTACGAGGTGCGCGCGCCGGTCCCCGAGGACGCCGACATCATCCGGTTCGGCATCGCGCTGACCGGGGCCGGCCGGATCGCCCTGCGCCATCCGGAGCTGAGCGTGGCCCGGTGAGCGCGGGAATCCCCGACGCCGACCTCGTGCTGCTGGCCCGCGATGGTGACCGGGCGGCGTTCCGGTTGCTGGTCGAGCGGCACCAGCCGATGGTGCGGGCCCGCGCCCGGAGCCTGTGCGGCAATCCGAGCGACGTGGACGACGTGATGCAGGAATCGTTCCTGCAGGCGTTCATCGCGCTTGACCGGCTGCGCGATCCGGCCCGGTTCGCCGGCTGGCTGGCCGCCATCGTGCTCAACGTCGGCCGAGCTCAGTACCGCCAGGCCCAGCCGGCGCTGCTGGCCGACTGGCCGGAATCCCTCCACCCGGCCTCGGCCGACGGCCCGCCCTCGGCCGAGGACCTGGACCGGTCCGACGCGCTGCGGGCCGCGGTGGCCGGCCTGCCCGACGGGCAGCGGCGCGCCGTCGCCCTGCATTACTTCGCCGGGCTGCCGGCCGGACAGATCGCCGGGCAGGCGGGAACGGCCAGGGTCAGCCTGCACAAGGCACGGCATCGGCTGCGTGCCTACATCACCGAGCACCGCCCCGACCTGATTCCCGTCACCCGGAGGACGCACATGACAACCGTCCACGTCACCCGCCTGGAAAGCCGGATACCGCCCGGCCCGGTGCCGGACGCATCCCCCACCCACGTCATCGTGCTGGCCGACGCCGGGGGCCACCGGGAGCTTCCGGTCTGGCTGCTCGGCGGCGACAGCCACCGGTTCGCCGACCTCTTCGAGCCGCCGGACCCGGTCACCGGCCGGGCGGTGACCGCGCGGGCGGGCACCCGGCCGCCGGGCACCGTCAACGAGCTCGCCGGCCGGCTGCTGCGCGCGGCCGGCGTGCAAGTGACCAGCGTGGACATTGACGAGCTGGGTCCCGAGGTAGCCGGGGCCCGGATCGAACTGGCCAGCCCCGAGGGAACCCGGCCCGTCCTCGCGCGCTTGCCAGAAGGCATCGCCGTCGCCATCACGGCGGGCGTCCCGATCCGGGTGGCCGATTCGCTGCTTGACCGGCTGGCGGCACCGGCGCCGGGGGACACCGAGCCCGGCCCGATGCCCGCGCAGGCAGCACGTGACCTGGCCCCCGGTCCGCGGCCCCGTTACGAGCCGCGCAACCTGACGTTCGCCGACGGGCTGGACCGGTGGCGGCTCGGCGGCACCTTCAGCCAGCACGCCAGCCAGGCCCACTGGGCGGACTACACCTGCGCCGCGCAGGACGGCACCGCGGTGCTGGCCGCGGCCGTGCCGGAGCCAGCCGGCTTCGCCTTCCTCGGCCAGGAGGTCTACGCCGACGACTACCTCGGGGCCGCGGTCGTCTTCCGCGCCCTGGTCCGCGCCCACGACACCCAGGACGCCGGACTGTTCGTGAGGGTCAGGCAACCGCTTGACGTCCGCGGCCCGGTCACCCCCGCGGCCGCGCTGGCCGACCCCGGCAATCACGTGCGCGTGGTCCCAGCCGGTTCCGCCTGGGCCGAGCAAGAGATGACGGTGGAGATCCCCGCCGACGCCAGCTCGATCGTGTTCGGCATCTTCCTAGCCGGCCGGGGACGGGTCGAACTGAAAGACCCGCGGTTCCCTGACGCCGGCTGACCCGAACGTACCTGGACTACCGCGGAGGCGAACGCTGTGAACGACCCCCTGCTGAGCGCGCGAGCGCTGCGCAAGACCTACGGCTCCGGCGGCACGCTGGTCCGCGCCGTCGACGGCCTGGACCTGGACATCGCCGCGGGTGAGACCGTCGCGGTGACCGGACCGAGCGGCTGCGGCAAGTCCACCCTGCTGCAACTGCTCGGCGGCCTCGACCGGCCGGACGCCGGCCAGGTCATCCTCGCGGGCCGGCCGCTCGGCCGGCTCGGTGAGCGCGGTCTCGCCAGGCTGCGGCGCGACGCGGTCGGCTTCGTCTTCCAGGAATTCAACCTGATGGACGAGCTCACCGCGGTGGAGAACGTGGAGCTCCCGCAGCTGCTGGCCGGCCGCTCGCCCCGCGGCGCCCGCCGCCGCGCGCTGGAACTGCTGGACCGTACCGGCCTGGCGGACCGGGCGAAGTTCCTCCCGTCCGCCCTGTCCGGCGGTCAGCGGCAGCGGGTCGCGGTCGCCCGCGCGCTCGCCAACGACCCGCTGGTCGTGCTCGCCGACGAGCCCACCGGCAACCTCGACAGCGCGGCGACGGTCGAGGTCCTGAGGCTGTTTGACGACCTCCACCGGGCCGGGCTGACGCTGGTCATCGTCACCCATGACGCGCGGGTCGCCGCCACCGCCGGCCGGCTGCTCGCGATGGCCGACGGCGCGTTCACCGGCGAGACCAGGCTGGCCGGCGGCCCGCGCCGCCTGGCCAGCCGGGAGGGCTGACCGATGAGCCGTCTCGCCCTCATCGCCCGCCTGGCCGTCCGCGACCTGCGGCACCGCCCCGCCCAGGCTGTGCTGTTGCTGCTCGCGATCACCGCCGCGCACCGCGACCCTGACGCTGGGCCTCGCGCTGAACGGGGTGACCAGCAGCCCGTACCTGCGCACCAAGGCGGCGACGAGCGGCCCGGACATCACCGCCTTCGTCTCGACCGCAGCCCAGGCCGCGCCGCTCGCGGGCGCGAGCGGCGTCAGCGCCCGCAGCGGCCCCTACCCGCTTGCCTCGGTGGTGCTCCGGTCCGGCCGCCTGGCCGTCCCGGTGCAGGCGGAGGGGCGCGACGAGGCGCCGGCCACGGTCGATCAGCCGGACGTGACCGAGGGGAACTGGGTCCGGCCGGGCTCGGTGGTGCTGGAGCGGACCTTCGCCGAGGCGCTCGGCGTCACGGTCGGCGACCGGGTCACGCTGAACGGACGCTCCCTCCGAGTCTCGGGCATCGCGGTGACCGCCGCGATCCCCGAGTACCCAGGGGTCTGCTACTACCTGACCTGCCGCGCCGACTCGCAGTCGGCGGCATCCGGCATGGGCCTGGCCTGGGTCACCCAGGCCGCTGCCCGCGGCTTCGCCACCCCCGCGTCCCCGGTGTCGTACGTGCTCGACCTAAGGCTCCGCGACCCGGCCGGCGCCGGCGCGTTCGCCGCCGCGCACGGGCCGGTTAGCCCGTCAGGTCCCGGGTCCTCGCCGGGATCGGCGCTACTGACCTGGGAACAGGTCAAGGACGCGGACAACGACCTGGTGTCGGTCGCCCAGCAGGTCCTCACGCCCGGGGCGTGGCTGGCCATCGTGCTCGCGGTGGCCAGCGTGGCGGTGCTGGCCGGCGGCCGGATGGCCCAGCAGACCCGCCGGGTTGGGCAGCTCAAGGCCGCGGGCGCCTCCCCGGCCCTGGTCACGGCGGTGCTGCTGGCCGAGCACCTGCTCCTCGCGCTCCTGGCGGCGGCGGCCGGCCTGGGCCTCGGCTGGCTGGCCGCGCCGCTGCTGTCCGACGCCGGCGCGGGACTGCTCGGCGTGCCGGGCGCCCCCGCGCTCACCCCCCGCACCGTCGCGCTGGTCGTCACCGTGGCGGCCGGCGTGGCGCTGGCCGCGACGCTGGTCCCCGCTTTCCGCGCGGCTCGCACCAGCACGGTCAGCGCGCTTGAGGACGCCGCGCGGCCACCGCGCCGGCACGCCGGGCTGATCGCGATCTCACGGCGGCTGCCGGCGCCGCTGCTGATCGGGGTACGGCTGATCGCGCGCCGCCCGCGGCGCGCCGCGCTGGGCGCGGCGAGCACCGCGATCACGGTCACCGGGATCGTCGCGGTGCTGGCGGCGCACCACGCCGGCGACGTGTCGGCGGGGCGCTTCGACTGGTTCGCCGGGCTGAGCGATCCGGTCAGCGGGCGCGTCAGCCAGGTCATGGCACTGCTCACGGTCGTCCTGGTCACGCTGGCGGCGGTGAACGCGGTGGTCACCGGCTGGGCGACCGCCCTGGACGCCAGGCGGTCGCTAGCCGTCGCGCGCGTCCTCGGCGGGACCCCGGGGCAGGTCAGTGCCGGGCTGTCGGCCGCCCAGTTGCTGCCGGCGCTGCCCGGCAGCATCGTCGGAGTTCCGCTCGGAATAGAGCTGTTCGCGGTAACCAACGGCACGGGACAGGTGTCGGTACCGCCCGGGCCGTGGCTGGCCGCCGTCGTCCTCGGCACGCTGGCCGCGGTAGCCGCGCTGACCGCCGTCCCAGCCGTACTCGGCGCCCGCCAGCCCGCCGCCCGCGTTCTGCGGTCCGGGGCAGCCTGACTCCGGTCTGACGGTCAGGACGCGGAGTCGGGAGTGGCCGACCGGGACTCGAACGGGTCCATACCGGTTCCCGAAGTCACCGGGAGCCGGTACCGCGAAGCTCCCAGAGGTTGCCAGCCGGGTCCCGGCAGAACACCGTCGGGTTGCTCGCATCCCGGCTGGGCCGGTACGCGTAGCCGGCCTCGTCGAACTTGCCCACCACGAGCACCAGCTCGTCCCCGAGGTCGACCGCGACGTGGGCGCGGGCGGCCGGCTGGTGGTCGGGGTCCGCGCTCAGGTGGACCTGCTTACCGTCCGCGCTCTCGAACCAGTTCGCGCTGGGCGGGTCCGCGGGAGTTAGCGGTATCCGGCGGTAGCCGAGGAAATCGACCAGGAACGCGGCCTCGGCCGGAATCCCGCCCTCGGGCACGCCCAGGTTGACATGGTGAAAGTGAACCACTCACCGACTTTACCGCTGGGCACCGATCCCGGCCAGGCTCGGCGGTTACCCGGGCCCCGGCCGCCCCGCCTGGGCCTCGCGGGCCGTCTGGCCGGGGCCGTCTCCCTCGCCCGGAGCGTGGCCGGGCCGCGGGCCGGGCACGGTGACCGGCCCCCGCGTCGCGGCCCGGACGGCGCTGCGCGCGATGAGGCCGTCGATGATCTGGAACGCGCCCATGACCGCGAACCAGATGCCGATAAAGACGGCCAGCGTGGTCACCGACGAGACGGGGGTGGACACCACGATGATCCCGGCGATGAGGCTGATGGCGCCGAACACCAGCGGCCACCAGCGGACCCGGCCGCTGTAGCGGGGGCCGGAGAAGCCCGCCAGCAGGGCCGCCACGCCCTGGATGATCCAGGTGAAGCCGATGAACAGGCCGATGAGGGCCAGGCTGAGGTGCAGGTGCCTGATCAGCACGATCCCGCCGAGGATGAACAGGATGCCGGCGATGGCCGGCCAGACCTTCGACCGCTCCTCAACTCCCAGCGCCCGCACCAGCTGGAAGATGCCGGAGACGATCATCAGGACGCCGAGCAGCACCGCGATCGCGTTCAGTGATCCGGTCGGGTGGAAGGCCACGATCAGCCCGAGGACGAGCGAGATCGCGCCGACGGCCAGGGACGCCTGCCACCCGAAGTTGAGAATCCGGGACGCCGCGTCATCGGCTGGCGCTGCACCGGGGCGTTCTGTGTCCATCTGTACCGCCTCTCGCGCTGGTCCCTCCCTGGTCAGGATCGCGCGGTCGCGGCCGGGCGGCCTCATCCGAACCGGGTGAACTCCAGCTCGCCAGCTGGTTAAGCCATCGGCGGCCGGGAACAACCGGCCCTGAACGAGCGGCTGCCGTGCAGTTCAGACAGGCTGAAAGCGAAGAAATTGCGATGGAACGTGACTCTCAGGGCATCGCCGCCCAAGTCGAGCACGCCCGGCGCGTCGGGATCTTCATGCAGCGGCTTGGCTGGGTGGTCGTCGGCATCGGCGTCGTCGCTATCGCTTCCTACGCGGTGCTGTGGGCGGTCGGCGAGCTCGATGTCGATCAGGGTGTCAGCCTCATCCTGGGCACCGCCCTCGGGGTCGCCCTCTCCGGCGCCACTCCCTACGCGGCCGGGATCAACCTCGTCCTCGGCGCTGAGCGCCTGAGGCTGGCCGCCAAGGACTCTTCCGGTCTCACTCAGTCATCGCCAGGCCCGTGAGTGAACTCCCGCACGTCTCCAGGGCGGGGTTAGCCCAGGCGCGGGAGCCAGGTGCTTCCCCAGCTCTCGGCGAACCGTCCGTCTTCGATACGGAAGATCTCGATCAGGAACGGGTGCGGGGCGCCGCCCTGGGGCCCGGTTCCCTCGACGGACGAGCGGACGGTGACCTTATCGCCGTCGACGAGGATGTCCTCGGCGACGACGCGCATGTCAGGAAACTGGGCGGTGAGCCAGCGCCAGGCGTCCTTGCCTGCCTCGAACCCGGTGACGCCGAGCGGGTGGCTGAAGAAGCCGGGGGCGTGCAGGTCGTCGGCCTGGTCGAACTGCCGGGTGTTGAAGCACTGCTGCAGTCTTTTCACCAGGGCACTGGCGTCGTCGCGGGTGATCATGGCGTGGGCCTCCTGGTGGCGGCGGGCGGGTCGCCGGGGTCGGCGCGAGGCGGCGGGAGCCGTAAACGGTGCCCTGCCCCGGTTACCGTTAATGGTATGCGGTGCGCCGCCCCGGTTATGCTGGTACCGACATGTCCAGCCAGCCAACTGAGTCCGCGCCCGCGAAGTCCCAGGCAGCTCGCGGGAGCGACCGGGAGTTGCGGGCCGACGCGCGCCGCAACCGCGAGCGGGTGCTGCGAACCGCTCAGCAGGTGTTCGCGGCCGACGGCCTTGGCGTCTCGCTCGACGAGATAGCCCGCCGGGCGGGCGTCGGTCCCGGAACGGTCCACCGGCACTTTCCAGCCAAGGAAACGCTGTACCTGGCGGTGGCGATCGATCAGCTGGAACGGCTGGCGGCGCAGGCCAGGGTTCTCGCCGCTACCGGAGACCCCGCGACCGCCTTCTTTACGCAGCTGTCGGAAATGGTGGCCTCGGGCGCTGAGAACGTGGCCGTGAAGAGTGCGCTGGCGGCGGCCGAGTTCGATCTGCGCACCGCCGCCCCGGATGTCGCGGCGGACCTCACGGCCGAGGTCGCGGGCCTGCTGGAGCGCGCGCAGGCGGTGAGCGCGGTCCGCGACGACGTCACCGTTGAAGAGGTGATGGCACTCGTCGCCGGCGCCTTCGCCGCGATCCGCCACGCCGGCGCGGAGGGCAGCCGTCAGCGCTCGGCGCACATCGCTCAGCTCATCCTTGACGGGCTGCGGCTCAGGCCCCGGTGAGCGGCGCGGCCGGCCGCCGGCGGTGCCGCGGGCCGACCGGGACACCGTGCTAGCCGTACCTCAGGCTCGGGTACGCACACGGTGGATCTCCTGCTCGCGCGGGGCGAGGCTTGAGTTGCAGGTGACCGGAGCAGCCGGGCACCGCGCCGGTGGAAGGCATTCCGATGTACGAACCCGATGGCACCGCCGCTTCCTCGCAGTCCGCCCTCCCGAGATTTCTGGTCAAGCCGCGGGAGTACCGCAACCCCCGTCCGTGGGTGCGGGTGCGCGTCGCTTGCGGCCTGTTCAACCTCGCCCTTGGCGTCGTCCTGCTCGCTTCCGGCCCCTGGCTGGGGTCCCTGGCCTGGCTGGGAACGCTGCCGCTGGCGGGAGCGGCGCTGATCTTCTGGACCGCCTACGCCCTGCAGTCCAGTGTCTCGGGCTAAATCAGCCGCGTCCGGGTGGCTGGCAGGCCGCGCCGTTCTCTGGAATGCTCGCGGCGTGAGTCTGCGCGGATGCTAGCCGACCGGTGGGAAGCGTGATGAGCGGCGGCAGCGGTTCCCCGGAACCGCTGATCATGAGAATCCTGGTCAGGCCCGCCGCGTACCGCCATCGCAAGGTGTGGGGCGTTGCCTGCGTGGCCGCTGGCCTCTGGCTGGTCGTGCTGGGCTTCATCCTGTGCTATTTCGCCTTCTGGTGGGGAGCGGCGCTGATCGCGCTGGGGGCGCTGGAGCTCTGGGTCGCCTACCGGTTGCTCGTCGCCCCGTTGCCGCAGCGGGTCCGGGAGCTGGAGCAGTCCCGGGCCCACTTGGTGGACGACTCGGCCGCGAGGCTGCGCCAGATCGAGCGTGACCTTCATGACGGCGCGCAGGCGCAGATGGTCGCGGTCACCATGAAGCTGGGGCTGGCCCTGAAGAAGCTCGGCGTCATGGTGGACGGGACCGGGCAAACCGACCTGGACCGGGTCCTGGAGCTGGTCGCAGCAGCCCACCGGGGCGCCAAGGAGGCCGTCGCCGAGCTGCGTGACCTGGCCCGCGGCATTCACCCGCCAGCGCTCGACCAGGGCCTGGGCACCGCGCTCACTTCCCTGGCCGCGCGCAGCGACGTGCCGGTTGAGCTCGTCCTGGACCTGCCCGAGCGACCCTCGGCCGCGATCGAGACCATCGCCTACTTCTGCGCGGCCGAACTGCTAGCCAACGTCGGCAAGCACAGCGGCGCCCGGCAGGCCGCACTGCGGGCAGTCCACGCCCCTGGCCTGCTACGGGTGCAGGTCAGCGACGATGGTGTCGGCGGCGCCCAGGTCGAGGCCCGCGGCGGCCTGGCCGGGCTGGCCGAGCGGGTCAAGACCGTCGATGGCAGGCTGCGAGTCAGCAGCCCGCCCGGCGGCCCCACGGTGGTCATCGTCGAGTTGCCGCCCCGTGCCTGACCGAACGGGAGTCCCGATGCGGGTTGTGATCGCCGAGGACTCGGCTGTTGTCCGGGCGGGACTGGCCGAGATCCTGACCGACAGCGGCCACCAGGTGGCCGCCGCCGTCGGCAACGCCGATGACCTGCTCGCGGCAGTGCACGCGCACCAGCCAGACGCCGTCGTGGTGGACGTGCGGATGCCACCCGGCTACACCGACGAGGGCCTGCGCGCCGCGCTCGCCATCCGCCGCGACCACCCCGGAACCGGGGTGCTGGTGTTCTCCCAGTACATCGAGACCCGCTACACGGCCGACTTGCTCGGCGCGGCATCAGCCGGCGGCGCGGCGGGTGTCGGGTACCTGCTCAAAGACCGGGTCGCCGACGTCGAGGAGTTCATCGAGGCGCTGGCCCGGGTGGCCGCCGGCGGCACTGCCCTCGACCCGGAGGTCGTCACCCAGCTGCTGGGTGCCAGCCGCCGCGACGACCGGCTGGGCTCCCTCACGTCCCGGGAGCGCGACGTGCTCGCGCTGATGGCCGAAGGCCGGTCCAACACCGCGATCGCCGGGATCCTGGTGGTTTCTGAGCGGTCCGTCGAAAAGCACGTCGGCAACATCTTCAGCAAACTCGGCCTGGCCCCCTCCGACGCTGACAGCCGTCGGGTGCTGGCCGTCCTGCGCTACCTGCAGTCGTGACTGGGTCCTGGTCAGCCGGCCGCGGTGAGCACAACCGGCCCGTCGCTGGTGATGGCGACGGTGTGCTCCACGTGGGCGGCGCGGCTGCCGTCGGTGCTGCGGACGGTCCAGCCGTTGGGGTCAACCGCGCACTGGTCGATGCCGCCGGCCAGGAACCACGGCTCGATGGCGATGACCAGGCCGGGTACCAGGCGCAGGCCGCGCCCGGCGCGGCCCGCGTTGGGGATGTGCGGGTCCTCGTGCATGGCGTGGCCGATACCGTGGCCGCCGAAGTCGGCCGGCACGCCGTAGCCGGCGCCGTGGCCGACCGCGCCGATCGCGGCGGAGATGTCGCCCAGCCGGCCGCCGGGCACGGCGGCGGCGATCCCCGCCTGGAGCGCCCGGGTGGCGGTGTCGATCAGGCGGGTGTCTTCCTGGCGCTGCTGGCCGACCTGGACCGAGATGGCGGCGTCGGCGGTCCAGCCGTCCAGGGTGGCGCCGCAGTCGATGCTGAGCAGGTCGCCGTCTCGCAGGCGGTAGCGGCCGGGGATGTCGTGCAGGGCCGCGTCGTTGACCGACGCGCAGAGCACGGCCGGGTACGGGCGGCGGGCGGAAGTCGGCTGGTAACCGAGGAACGGTGAGCTGGCCCGGGCCCGGGCCAGCACGTCCCGGGCGGTGGCGTCCAGTTCGGCCAGCCTGACACCGGGTGCGGCCTGGTCGCGGACGGCGGCCAGGACGCGGGCGAGGACCTGCCCGGCGGCGTGCATGGCGTCGATCTCGCCGGGCGTCTTGTACTCGACCATGAAAGATCCCCTCCCGGGTCGCTGGTATAACTATACCGGCATTATTATCACAGCATGGTCAGGCCGCCGTTGAGCCCGCAGGAGCGCGCCCGCGGGGAGCGCCTCGGTGCGCTGCTGCGCGAGGCCCGCGGCCCGCGGAGCATGACCGAGGTCGCCGCCGCCTCGGGCGTTCCGGTCGAGACGCTGCGCAAGATCGAGACCGGCCGGATCGCCACCCCCGCGTTCTTCACCGTCGTGGCGCTCGCGGCCGCGGTTGGCCTGTCGCTGGCCGACGTCGTCGCCTCCTGCGCTGACGCGGACGCGGGCGAGCCGCTGAGCGCCTGACATAGCTGAGCGCCTGACATAACCGCGATGACGTCCTCGCCCGCCACCATGCGCGCCGTCCAGCTCTCCGCCCCCGGCCCAGTAGACAACCTGCGGCTGGTCACGCTCCCGCTGCCGCCCGAGCGGGACGGCTGGGTGCGCATCCGGGTCGAGGCGTTCGGACTCAACCGCTCGGAGCTGAAGCTCCGGCTGGGCGTGAGCACCGGGGTCAGCTTTCCCCGGGTGCCGGGCATCGAGGCGGCCGGCACCGTCGACGCGGCCCCGGCCGGCTGCGGGCTGGCCCCCGGGCAGCGGGTCGTGGCGATGATGGGGGACATGGGCCGCACCTACGACGGCGGTTACGCCGAGTACACGTCGGTGCCGCTGTCCCAGGTCATCCCGGTCGACACCGGCCTGCCCTGGGAGGTGCTCGGCGCCCTGCCGGAGATGGTGCAGACCGCCTACGGCTCACTCACCGTCGGCCTGGACCTCAAGCCCGGCCAGTCCGTGCTGATCCGCGGGGGCACCTCCTCGGTCGGCCTGGCCGCCGCCGCGCTGGCCAAGTGGCGCGGCGCCACCGTGCTGTCCACCACCCGGCAGGCCGGCCGCCTCGCCTGGCTGAGGGAGCACGGCGCCGACCACCCCCTGCTCGACGACGGCGAGGTCGCGCCGGCCGTGCGCGAGCTGTACCCGGACGGGGTCGACGCCGCCCTCGACCTGGTGGGCACGCCCACCCTGCCCGACACCCTGCGCGCGGTGCGCGTACACGGCACCGCCTGCTTCGGCGGCAGCCTGTCCAACCAGTACACCGTGCGTGACTTCTCTCCCAACGAGTACCTGCCCAGGGGCGTGCGCCTGGCCGGCTACTTCGGCGACGCCGCCGACCTGCCGCAGGAGGTCTTCCAGGAGATCCTCGACGCGATAGCGGCCGGCCGGCTGGCCTTTCCGGTGGACCGCGTCTACGACGGCCTGGAGCAGGTGCCGCAGGCCCACCGTGACATGGAGCACGACCGCGCCACCGGCAAGCTCGTCGTCCGCGTCCGGCACTGAGCGCGGGTTACCAGCCGACCAGGACGAGCTTCAGGCAAGAGGTGTCGCAGTACTCGGTAACCGCGTCGAGGAGCCTGCGGAGCGCCGTATCGTCATCCGAAGCTAGGTGGCGGTGTCGAGTGCCGCCCGCAACTGTTCGCCGAAGACCGGTGTGCCGTGGTCAGACATATAAGAGGCAATCTCTGAAGCGGTCATCGTCGGGCCGAGTTTTCCGCTTCTCCCTGAGACGGCACGGACGGCGGCTATCACCTGGTCAGGATAAGGATCGAAAACGTCAAGCAGAAAGTCGTCGAGCGATTGCCTGATAATCGACGCCGGTAGGGCAGCGGGCGGGAAGTCGGCCAGGTTGTCGGTAACGCGAGTTCAGCAAGGATCTCGGAGCTCCACAACGGCCGGTAGACGCCACTGCTGGCGATCTCAAGCAGGACGTCTCGCGCCCGGCTGGGCACGAGGACGCAGGTGTCGAGAAGCGCGCTAGTCATGGTTTTATGCTTCGGTCTTCTTCCGCGCGGCTTTCAATGCGGCCCTCACGTCCTCGGGCTGCGCGTCGTAGAGGCCGAGCCGTTCGGTGTCAGCGATCATGTCTGCAAGCGCCAGTTCTGCGGCGCTGCGCTGCCGCCTGCGATATTCCAGCAGGTCATCGAGGCGGACCTTGCGGTGCCGACTCGGCTTCTCAAACGGGATGGCGCCAGTCTCCAGGAGGCGGACCAGCGTGGTGCGCGAGATGTGCAGCAGGTCTGCTGCCTCCTGGGTGGACAGCAAAAGATGGTGTGGAGCTACGGTAACGGCCAGGCCGGCCTCCATCGCGGCGGCCACCTGCAAGAGGACTTCGAACATCGCCTCGGGGAGCTCGACGTTCTGGCCGTCCGGCCCCGTTAGGCGAGGGCGCCCCAGGGCTGACTGGCGGCCGCGGTCCCGCAGTGCGCTGAGGAAGTCGATGATCTCCGCGGTGTCCTCACCGGGCAAGTAGGTCTCGTCCTGAAGGGGCTGGTGCGGTGCTGGTGAGGCCATGAAGGCTTCCCTTGATCGATACGATCACGATAATCGTTTTGATCGATTCTATCGCGATCGACTCGTCCGGGCAACACGAGTCAGGCCCCGCAATGTAAAGCAGCCTTGACATAGCCGCCCAGGTAAAGCTACCTTTACATCATGCGGAACCAAGTGCGGGAACAGCGGGCGTTGCGCGGCCTGTCGCAGGCCGAGCTGGCGGCCGCGCTGAACGTTTCCCGCCAGACGGTGATCTCCATCGAGAGCGGGCGGTACCTGCCGTCGCTGCCGCTGGCGTTCACGATCGCACGGTTTTTCGACCTGACGGTAGACAAGATGTTCGACCCCGACGAACAGGAGACGGGCGCATGAACACATTCATCCCGCCGCGGCTGCGCAAGCCCGCGGTGTACGCACTGGCAGGGGTGCTGTTCGCGGCCGCGTGGCTGGTGCGCGGCGGGCCGCTGTGGTGGGTCTCGATCCCCGCCCTGATCGGCACCGCCACCGTGGTTGCCCGCCTGTACCGGCTGGGCGGTAGTGACACCGACGAGGGCGCGCGGGCTGGTTCCCGCCCGGACGAGCGGCAGCGGCTGGTCGGCCAGCGGTCCCGGGCGCTGGCCGGCTCCCTGGCCGCGGTCGCCTCGTTCGCCGGCCTGTCGGTCGCGGTGGCGGTGAACTCGACCTGGCTGTGGCCGTTCCTGATCACCTTCCTGATCACCGGCTTCGGGTACCTGCTCGGCCTCGGGAACTACGGAATCGCGGAAGAGGGCACACCAGACGACGCGGACACCGCGGGCCTGGCCCGCCCCCCGGTCCGCACCTAGGCCCGCGGTCCCGGGGCACGCCTGGTACGTGCCCCGGGACGCCGGGCCGCGCTATCCCTGGCCCTTGGCGATCAGGTTGCGCAGGCTGCTCCCGATGTAGAACTGCCAGGCGCTCGAGCAGCGGTCGAAGCACTCGACCGCGGGCGCGAGGCCCGCGTGGGTGAACCGGACCTCGGTGCCCGCCTCCGCCGGGCTGACCTCGAAAATGACGTCGGTGCCGTTCCACTCGGACTTGTCAGGGACGAAGTCGAGGTAGCTGTCCTCGACGTGCCAGGTCATCCGGTGGCCGGGCACCAGCTCGGTGATCCGCTGGGTAGAGCGATGGATGTCCTGGTAGCGGTAGGTGAAGACGGCTCCGAGCTGGTCGGTGCGGCCGTCGATCTCCCCGGACCACCAGTCCCGCACCCGGGTGATCGCGGCGAATGCCTCCTCCGGGCTCTGCTCGACGGTGAAGACGATGGTGAGGTTCTCGTTGCTCATGAGGTTCTCCCGATCGGGGTTGGTCTTGCTAGGGCAAGGGCTAGGGCTGAGGCTGGCCAGGAGCGGGCAGCTCGCGCAGGCCGCCGGGGGTCAGCAGGTAGCTGGCGGCGATGTCACCGGGGCTGGCCAGCATCAGGTCGACCAGGCTGGACCCGGCCGTCTCGGGGGTGAGCGGATCGCCCATGGCGGCGCGGAACTCATCCTCCGGCTGGCCGGCCCGGGCCGCGTAGGACCGGATCCCGGCCTGCCCGACGCCGCCGAAGGGCGTCATGGCCGGCAGCACCGCGGTGACGGAGATGCCGAGTCCGGCCCGGCGCGACTCCTCGGCCGCGTACGCGGCGATGAACCGCTGGGTGGCCTTCGCCCCCGCGTACCCGCCGCTGACCGGCGACCCGAAGACCGCCGCGCCGCTGGAGATCACGATGACCCGGCTACCCGGCCGCAGCGGAACCAGCAGCGCCGCCTTCAGCCAGCCGAACGCGATCTTGACGTCGGCCTGCCAGTGGAGCGAGAACGTCTCCCAGCTGTGCTCGTGCAGCGGCCGCCCCACCGGGACCGCCCCCGCGCCGATGACGAGGATGTCCGGCCGGTAGCGGCCGGTCAGCTCGCGGGCTGACTCCTCGCGGGCCGCGTCCGCCGCCTCGCCGCGGATACCTGGCACCGCGGCGGCCAGCTCGGCGAGTGCCGCCGGTTCCCGCGCGACCGCGATGACTGCCGCCCCGCCCTGGGCGAAGGCCAGCGCGATGCCGCGCCCTAGCCCCCGGCTGGCGCCGACGACCAGCGCGGTCCTGCCCGTCAGGTCGGCCATCAGGCGGCCCGGGCAGTGGCCACGAGGGCGGCGAACTGCCCCTCGAGCGCCTTCGTCACCCCGCCTCGCCACGCTTCGGCTGCCTGCTCCGCCAGCGGGTCGGGGAAGATGTCCTCCTCGTCCTGCTCGACCCCGCCCAAGATGGCCTGCGCCACCGCCTGCGGGGTCGCCTTCGGGATCTCGAAGCCCCTGGTCATATCGGTGTCAGTAGGGCCGGTGAGCACGGCGTGCACCCGGATGCCCCGCGCGGCGAGCAGCGCCCGCAGCGACTGGGTGAGGCTGAGCGCCGCCGCCTTGGAGATGGAGTAGGCCGGGATCAGCGGCAGCGGCGCCAGGGCGTTCAGTGACAGGTTGTTGACGATCGCCCCGCGAGACGTGGCCAGCTGGGGCAGGAAGGCCTGGATGACCTCGTAGGGGCCGAAGAGGTTGACGGCGAGCTGCTGCTCGATCGCCGACCGGTCGGTCAGGTCGTCATAGAGGGCGATGCCCGCGTTGTTGACCAGGATGTCGAGCGACTGCACCCGGGCCGCCGCCGCCCGGATCGCCGCCTGATCGGTCAGGTCGAAGTCCAGTGAGGTGACCCGCTGGTCGGGGTGAGTCCAGCGTCCGCGGGTGCTCGCGTACACCCGCTTGGCCCCCCGGAGCAGGGCCTCGTCGACCAGGGCGCGCCCGATGCCCCGGTTGCCGCCGGTCACGAGGACCGTCTTCCCGGCGATTTCCGCCATGATGATTCCCTCCTGGTGCTCCGCGCTCGCGGAGCGGTTACCGCGCAGGCACCGGATGGCGCCAGCTACTGAGAACGATCCGGGCCGCGGCCGGAACTCACCGGCCGCGCAGCGCGGCCGGAAAGGACGGCCGGGAGCGGTGAGTTACGCGGCCGGAGAGGATCTATACAAGAAAGGGCAGCCGCCGCTTGCCCTTCGGTCAGCCGCGGCGAAGCGAAACGGAGTGGCAGATGCCAGCGATGGAGCGGTCCGAGCTCGGCAGCGAGGAGTTCGCGCTGCTGGCAGATCAGTTCCGGCCAGAGCTACTGGCCCATTGCTACCGGATGCTCGGCTCCGTGCAGGAGGCTGAGGACCAGGTGCAGGAGACACTGCTGCGGGCCTGGCGTGCCCACGGGGACTTCGAGGGCCGCTCCTCGCTGCGCACCTGGCTGTACCGGATCGCGACCAACGCCTGCCTGCGCGCGCTGGAGAACCGGGAGCGCCGCCCGCTGCCCTCCGGGCTCGGCGCGCCGGGCGGCGACCCGGCTGGCCCGATGGCCCCGCCGGCCTCGGCCGTGCACTGGCTGGAGCCGTTTCCCGACGCGCTGCTGCGGCCGGAGTCGGCCGATCCGGCCGCCGTCGCGGCGGCCAGGTCGGGCCTGCGGCTGGCCGTGGTCGCCGCCCTGCAGCAGCTACCAGTCAGGCAGCGCACGGTGCTGATCCTGCGGGACGTGCTCGGCTGGCGGGCAGCCGAGGCGGCCGGCCTGCTCGGCGTCAGCGTGACCGCGGTCAACAGCGCGCTGCAGCGGGCCAGGGAACAGCTCAAGCAGGAGGTTCCGGTGGCTGACGAGATCCGCGAGCCGTCCGGCCAGGCCGACCGCGCGCTACTTGGCCGGTACGCGGCGGCCATCGAGAACGCCGACGTCCCGGCGCTGGTAGAGCTGCTGCACGAGGACGCCACCTTCGAGATGCCGCCCATGCCGACCTGGTTCCGCGGCCGGGAGAACATCGGCCGGTTCCTCGCCAGCCGGGTGCTGACCAGCCCCGGCACGTTCACTACGGTCCCGGTCGCCGCCAACGGCCAGCCCGCGCTCGCCATCTACCGCACCGCCGGGGACGGCGCCCGCCGCGCCTACGGGATCCAGGTACTCACCCTGCGCGGGTCAGCCGTCGCCGGCATCGTCGCCTTCCTCGACTCCCGCCTGCCGCCTGCCTTCGGGCTGCCCGCCGAGCTGCCCGCGGCCGACCCGATGAGCCGCCCGGGGAGCACCACCTAGCGCCCGGGCGGCAGGATCCCGGTCGGGCCGCTGGCGCCGACCAGGTGCCGCCCGTAGCGCTCCCAGTTCATGTACGGCGACATGGCGCCCTGGTGGGTGAACGCGACCAGGTCACGGAACAGCCGCTGGATGGGGCGGTCGAGCCGGATCTCGTCGGTCGGGCAGACCTCGAAGAGCCGCTCGATGGCCTCCCGGGCCAGCTTGTAAGCGGCGGTCCCGCCCGCGCCGGTCAGCATCGGGTCGGTGATCCGCTCGGCGCCGGGCTGCAGCGTCGAGAGCACCCAGTGCTGGTAGGACTCGATCATCTTGACGTTGGTGTGCGCGACGGCGACCGCTGTCTGGACGATGGCGGAGTCGTACATCTTCTCGTAGCCGAGCATCCGGATGCCCCGGCCGCTGGCCAGGTCGTGGAACGCCTCCAGCGCGTAGCGGGCCATCCCCAGGGGCAGCGACGCCGTGAACGCGTAGCCGCTGTCCCCGACCCGGAGCGCCGCGAAGGCGTCGGCGATCCGGCGCGACACCCGGCGCTCGGGGATGAACAGCTCACCGCACTCCACCGAGTTGCTCCCGGTGCCGGCCGCGCCCATCACGTGCCAGTCGTCCGCGATCGTCAGCTCCGACAGCGGGATCAGGCAGAACGCGTCCGAGGTGGTCCCGTCGCGTTCCTCGACCGAGACGCGCAGCAGGTCCCAGTCCGCGTGGTGGCAGCCGCTGTTGAAGGGCCAGTGCCCCCGTCCCCGGATCCGGACGCCCCCGTCGACCGCCTCGCAGACCGCGCCCGCCGAGCCGAAGGTGCCGGCGATCTTGGCGTCCGGGTTCGCGGCGTATACCTCGGCCAGCGTCTCCTCGGGCAGGCTCTCGGCCATCCGGCCGATGCCGCTGTAGATCGACATGACCCAGGCGGTGGCCGGGCAGCCACTGGCGATGTGGGTCGTCACGGCCGCCGCCGTCGCCGCGTCGGTACCGTAGCCGCCGCGCTTCTCCGGCATCAGCATCCGCAGCAGGCCGGCTTCCTCGACCGCCTTCACGTTCTCATCCGGCAAGCGGCCAAGCTGGTCAGCCAGGCTCCCGTTCGCCCGCAGCAGCGGGATAAGCGCCTCCGCCCGGCTGATCAGTTCTGCGGAGCTGGGCACCACTGACTTGCCGTCAAGAGCCGCGTCGCTCACGTTTGGTCCTTCCCGTGGTGCTGAGATATGTGAGCATCGTCGCTCCGTTTCGCGAACGGTGTCAATCGCGGCCCGCCTGACCGTGCCGCTGTACGGGACGGCCGGTCGTGTAACCCGCCCGCCTATCTACCGGCGAAGCGGTCCTCAACCGCCTGGCCGGGACCGGCCAGGCGGCGGGCCGGAAGGGATCTCGCAACGATGAGTTATCCACTTCGCCGCAGGCCCCCCTGGCGGCTGGCGGCCGCGGCGGCCGCGGTGGCGGGTGCCGCGCTGGCGGTCACCGCCTGCGGCGGCGGCAGCGGCGGCGCCGCGGCGGCCAGCCCGGTCACCCCGGCCGGAACGGTCACTCCGGCCGGGGGAGGGCAGGCGGCCGGCTTCCCCGGCACGGCGGGGTCACCATCGGTCCTGCCGACGGCCCTCCCGACGGCCCTGCCCTCGAGCATGGCCAGCATGCCCGCGTCGGCGGCGCCCGCGGCCGCCAAGCCGGTGGCGGCGGACGCGGTGACAATCCGCAACTTCGCCTTCGCCCCCCAGGTGGTCACGGTCAAGGCCGGGACGACGGTGCACTGGGCGAACCAGGATTCCGAGGCGCACACGGTGACCAGCGACGCCGGGGCGTTCGGCTCGCCGGTGCTGCAGCCGGCGGCCGGCTACTCCTTCACGTTCGCCAAGCCCGGGACCTACCGCTACCACTGCACCATCCACCCGTTCATGACCGGCACGGTGGTGGTCTCGTGACCGGGGAGCGGGAGCGGGAGCAGGGGCAGGAGCGGCCGGCGAGCCCCGGCCAGGATGGCGAGCACGGCCTGACCAGGCGGCAGCTGATCCGGCACAGCGCCTGGTTCGGCGCCGCGGTGGTGCTCACCGTCGCCGGGGGCGAGGTGATCAGCCACGTGGCCGGCGGCACCCCGGCGGCTGCCGCCGGCAACCCCCAGGCGCTGCGGTTCGTCCAGGTCAGCGACAGCCACCTGGGCTTCAAGGGGACCGCTAACCCCGACGTGGCCGCATCCTTCGGCGCCGCCGTCAACCAGGTCAACGCGCTCGGCTTCGAGCCGGACTTCGTGATGCACACGGGCGACATCACCCACCTGTCGCTGGCGGCTGAGTTCGGGCAGGCGAAGGAGATGATGCAAGACATCAGGACCCCGCGCGTCTTCACCGTGCCCGGCGAGCATGACACCATCAACGACGGCGGGAAGCTGTACCGCAAGTTCTACGGCGCCAACACCCGCGGCGCCGGCTGGTTCAGCTTCGACCTCAAGGGGGTCCACTTCATCAGCCTGGTCAACACCACCAGCGTGGACGCCCTCGGCGCACTGGGAGCCGGCCAGCTCGACTTCGTCCGGCGCGACGTGGCCGGGCTCTCGGCCGAGACGCCGATCGTGCTGTTCAGCCATATCCCGCTGTACGCCATGTACCCCAAGTGGGGCTGGGGCACCGGCGACGCCGTCACCCTGCTCGCGCTGCTGCGCCGGTTCGGGTCGGTGACCGCGCTGAACGGCCACGTCCACCAGGTGTTCAGCAAGGTCGAGGGCAACGTCACCTTCTACAGCGCGGCCGCCACCTGCTACCCGCTGCCCGAGCCCGGCCAGGCCGCGGCCCCGCTGCCGGTGACGATGCCGGCCGGCGAGCTCAGCGCGGCCCTCGGCATCCGCACCGTCGCCTTCCAGCCGGGCACGGCCAGCCTCGCCCTCACCGATCAGCGGCTCGGATGAGGCCGGCCAGGGAACTGGCGCCGCGCCGTCAACGCCCGGCCGCGGCCAGGCGGTGACGGCCGGCCGGCCGGCCGCCAGTGGCCGGGGCCCCCGGCGCGGTACCGGGGCGCCGGGGGCCCCGCTGCGGGCAGTGGACAGCGAGTCGTACGCGGACTGGGACGCGGTGTACCGGGATAACATCGCCTGGGTGCACCGGCTGATGTTCGCCAAGGTGGGCAACCGGCCCGATGCCGAGGACCTGACCACCGAGGTGTTCCTGGCCGCGCTGCGCCCGCTGCGGCTGCCCGCCAGCGCCGCTGAGGTGCGGGCCTACCTGCTGGCCACCGCCCGCACCACGCTGGCCCGGTACTGGACCAGGACGCTGGGGCGGCCGGTCACCACGCTGGCCGATGACCCCGAGCAGGAACTGACTGCCACCGAGGCCAACCCGGGGACTTCCGAACGGGTGCACCGGATTCTCGCCGCCCTACCCGACCGTTACCAGCAGATCCTGCGGCTGCGGTTCCTGGAAGCGTGTACCGTCGCCGAGGCCGCCCAGGCCCTTGGCATCAGCGTCGCCAATGCCAAGGTGCTCCAGTACCGGGCAGTGCGCCGGGCCGCGGAGATAGCGGCCGGACTGGAGTGATCACCATGCGCGGCATCAACCGCTACATCGAGGACCTGATCGGCTCCCGCCGCCCGCGCCGGTTCCGGGCCGGCCAGGAGGACGCCGAGCTGGCCCGGACGGCGATCACGCTGCGGGCGGGCCGCCCGGGCAGCGGTGAGCCGTCCGAGGAGTTCGTCACCGCGCTGCACAAGAAGCTCGCGGCCGAGCTCGACCCCCCGCCGGCCCGTCAGCCGGCCGGGGCACGGCGGACGTTCCTCCGCGCCGCCACCGTTTCCGGTGTGATCGCGGCCGGGGCGGCCGGCGCCGGGCTTGACCACGTGCTGAGCGGGCAGGCCGCGGCCGGGCCGCCCCCCGGCCCGCCCGGCACCCTGACGCCCAGCCACGGGACCTGGGTCACCGTCGCCGACAGCACCGAGCTGCCCGAGGGCGCGGTGCGCGCGTTCACCGCCGGCGCGGTCACCGGGTTCGTTCACCGGGCCGGCGGCGAGCTGCGGGCGGTGTCCGGGATCTGCACCCACCAGGGCTGCCGGCTGGACCTGGCGGACCGCTCAGCGCGGCTGGCCTGCCCGTGCCACGGGGCGACCTTCGCGCTTGACGGCACGGTCCTCAGCCACCGGTTCCCGGTCCCGCTGGCCGCGCTGCCGCGGCTCAACGTGCGCGAGGCCGACGGGGCGGTCCAGGTCTACGCGCCGGCCCAGCCCGCTAGCCGGGAGTAGTTACCGAACTTAAGTAACCATGCTAGGCTGCGACCCGTGAGCACCGGCTGGCACGATGACCAGGGCGGCGACCGGGCCCCGGGTAGTGCTCCGGCCGGCCCCGGGACCGGCGCAGGCACCGGCGCGGCCCTGGCCCAGCTTGAGCAGGCCCTGAGCCGGCTGTCCTACCTGGTCACCCGGGTGCACCGGAATGACCTCATCACCGCCGCGGCGGGGGTGCCGCTTGACCGGGCGGCGGTGGTGGTGCTGCGCCACCTCGCCCTGGCCGGCCCGCTGCGGGCAGGGGAACTGGCGGAAGCCCTCGGCGTCGAGGCGCCGCACGTCAGCCGCCAGGTACACAAGCTGCAGCAGGCCGGGTACGTCAAGCGGGTGGCCGACCCGGGGGACCTGCGGGCCCGCCTGGTCGAGCTGACGCCGGCCGGGGAAGCCGCCGCGGCCCGGGTCGCCAGCGAGGCCCGCCGCGGCATCGAGGAAGCGCTGGCCGGCTGGCAGCCGGGCGACCTCGGCCAGCTCGCGACGCTGCTGGGCCGGATGCTGGACGACTTCGTGCACCACAGCGGGTAAGCCGAACCGGCCGAAGACAGTGACCAGACCGAAGACCGTGACCAGACCGAAGACCGTGACCAGACCGAAGACAGTGACCACAAGGAGAGGGCAGCCATGACCGCAGGCAGCCAAGACCAGGCGACCGGGACCGCGTTCCTGATCCTGGACTACGCCGCGTACATCGTCGACAACTTCAGCCACGACGCCGGCGTCGCCCAGCAGGCGGCGGCCGCGCTGACGGCCGCCCGCAAGGCCGGGGTGCCGGTCTTCTACGTGGTGCCGGACGGGATGCAGCAGCAGATTCACCCGCTGGTAACGCCCGCGGCGGGCGAGCCGGTGCTCGGCAAGACGTCGCTCAGCGCCTTCGCCACCACCAGCCTGGACGAGACGCTGCGGCAGGCGGGCATCGGGCACGTCATCATCGCCGGGGTGGCGACCTCGGGCTGTGTGCTGTCCACCGCCCGCTGGGCCTACGACATCGGCTACCGGGTCACCGTGTGCGCCGACGCCTGCGCCGACATGGACGCGGGCGCGCACGCCGCGCTGCTTGACCAGGCGGTCTTCCCGACTAGCTGGCTTGGACTGTGGCGGATCGCCCGGGTGCTGCCCGCGGCGCAGATCGACGAGCTGAGCAGCTGACCACGGGCAGCGGGGGAGAGGCGCGCGACGACCTCGGCCACCCGTTCCGCCGGGCGGGACCGGCCCAGCCGCCGGCGCGGCGGGTGGTGTCCCTGGTGCCGTCGCTGACCGAATCGGTCGCGGTGACCAACCCGGCCGCGCTGGCCGGCGCGACGAGCTGGTGCACCCACCCGGCCGGGCTCGACGTGCCGCGCGTCCGCGGCACCAAGAACCCCGACCTGCGCGCGGTCGCCGCCCTGGCCCCCGACGTGGTGCTGGCGAACCAGGAGGAGAACCGGCGGATCGACGTGGAGCGGCTGCGGGCGGCCGGCCTCCCGGTCTGGGTAACCGTGATCAGGACGCTGGACGAGGCGTTCACCTCCCTCGGCCGGCTGTTCACCCAGGCACTGGGCTGGCCCGAGCCCGACTGGCTGCACCAGGCCCGCGCGGCCTGGCGGGACCCGGCCGCCGAGCTAGGCAGCGCGCCCGCCACCGCGGCGCCGGTGCGGGCGGCGATCCCCATCTGGCGCGATCCGTGGATGGTGGTCGGGTCGGCCACCTTCGCCGGGGACGTCGCCGCCCGCCTTGGCCTGCACAACGTGTACGGCGACCAGCCGGAACGGTACCCGCAGGTCAGCCTGGAGGACCTGGCCGGCCGCGGCCCCGAGCTGATCGTGCTGCCGGACGAGCCCTACCCGTTCAGCTCGTCCGACGGCCCGGAGATGTTCACCGGGCGGCGGGTGGCACTGGTCGAGGGGCGCAGCCTGACCTGGTACGGGCCGTCCCTGGTGACCGCCCGGGCGACGCTGCGGGAACAACTCGCCAGATAGCGCCCGCCAGTGAAATGATCCACCTATGTTCGACTACGAGACCGTGCTCTTCGAGGTCAAGGACAACGTCGCCAGCGTGACGCTGAACCGGCCCGAGGCGATGAACGCGTTCAACCGGACCATGCTGACCGAGTTCCGCCGGATCTGGGACCAGGTCCGGGTGGACGACGACATCCACGTCGTGGTGCTGCGGGCGGCGGGCGACCGGGCGTTCTGCACCGGCCTCGATGTCAAGGAAGGGCTCGACCTGCCGGAGAACCCCTGGAGCGCCCAGGACCCGGGGGAGTTCCTCAGCCCCAAGCAGAACAAGGTATGGAAGCCGGTCATCGCCGCACTGCAGGGCATGGTCGCGGGGGGCGCCTTCTACTGGCTGAACGACTGCGACATCCTCATCGCGGCGGACGACGCCACGTTCTTCGACCCGCACGTGAGCTACGGGCTGACCTCTGCCCTGGAGCCGATCGGGCTGGCCCGGCGCATCCCCCTGGGCGAGGCGCTGCGCTGGGCCCTGGTCGGGCTCGACGAGCGCATGTCGGCCCAGCGCGCCCGCGAGATCGGGCTGGTCTCCGAGCTGGTGCCGGCCGCGGGGCTGTGGGACCGGGCCGGCCAGCTGGCGCGGATCATCGCGGCCAAGCCGCCCGCCGCGGTCCAGGGCACGGTCCGCGCCATCTGGGAGACCCACGGCCTTGACCGGGAGACTGCCCAGAGCATCGGCTGGCACTACACCCAGATCGGCAACCCGATCGGCAAGGCCCAGGTTTCCCGCTCCGGGTTCGTCAAGCCCGAATGGACCCTGCGCTGAGACCCGGCCCACTATCGGGTGGCCGAGCACATGTCGTGAAACGGAGGAGCTCATGCACCCGGTAGACGTCGCCGCGCTGCTGCTGAGGCTGGTTCTCGGCGGCACCATGCTGGCGCACGGCTGGAACCACGCCTTCGGCGGTGGCAAGATCCCCGGCACCACCCGCTGGTTCGCCTCGATCGGCATGCGGCCCGCGTGGGTGCACGCCTACGTGGCGACCCTGACCGAGGTCGGCTCGGGCGTGCTGCTGCTGCTCGGGCTGCTCACCCCGCTGGCCGCGGCCGGCGTCCTCGGCACGATGCTGGTCGCGCTGGTGACCGCCCACCTGAAGAACGGTTTCTTCATCTTCCGGCCGGGCCAGGGGTACGAGTACGTGCTGTTCATCTGCGTGGTGGCGGTAGCACTAGCCGGAACCGGTGCGGGCTGGCTCTCCCTCGACCACGCGCTCGGCTACCCGGTCAGCGGCTGGTACTCCTACGCGGTCGCGGCCGGGGCCGGCGGCATCGGCGCCGCCCTCACCCTGCTCACGTCCTGGCGCCCGGCGCCCCCGGCGCCCGCGCCGGCCGCCACCGAGCAGGGCAGCGAGTCGGCCGCCAGCGCCTGACGGCCCGTCGCTAGGCGGTACCGAGGGCGGCCTAGGCGGTACCGAGGGCGGCCGCGTAGCGGTCGAGCACGGCGATGACGTCGCCGTCGACCTCCTGCAGGTCGAGTACCACCTGGTCGATGCCGAGCGCCTGGAAGCGGTCGAAGCTACGGCGCAGCGTGTCGTCGTCGACGATGCCGAGCATCGGCCGGATGAGCGGGCCCGCGGCCGCCCGCCCGGCCTCCGCCCACTGCCCGCGCAGCGCCGTGACCTGCTCGGCGAATTGCTCGAGGTCCCCGCCGAAGCCGATCCAGCCGTCCGCCCAGCCGATGATCTCGGCGGTGCCGGCCGGCGACAGCCGGCAGCCGAGCAGCACCGGCACCGACGCCTGGCCGGCCCCGCCTGGCTGGCGGGCGGGCTTGGGCCACGCCCAGCTAGGGGCGAGGTTCGCGTGCTTGCCGTGGAACTCGGCCTCTTCGTCGCGCCACAGCGCTCGCATCAGGCCCACGTACTCGCGCACGATCGCCCGCCGCCGGGCCGGGTCCTGCCCGTGGTTGGCCAGCTCGGGCAGGTTCCAGCCGTAGCCGACGCCGAGGGTGAACCGGCCGCCGGACAGGAAGTCGAGCGTGGCGATCGTCTTGGCCAGCGCGATCGGGTCGTGCTGGGCCACCAGTGAGACGCAGGTCCCGATCTCCAGGTCGGTCTGCGCGGCGACCGCCGACAGCGCCACGTACGGGTCGAGCGTGTGCCGGTAGCGGTCCGGCAGCGGGCTGCCGTTCGGGTAGGGCGACCCGGTGGCGACCGGGATATGGGTGTGCTCGGGCAGCAGCAGCGCGTGGAAGCCGCGCTCGGCGGCCGCCCGGGCGAAGTCGCCGACCGGCAGGGTCTGGTCGGTCGCGAAGTAGTGCAGGGCGGCCTTCGGCCGCGCCGTCGCCTGGCTCATGATCTGTTACCGTCCTCAGCGAACCTCAGTGTCCGCGAGTGGAAGCGCCACTCGCCGTCCCGGTAGTGCAGCAGGTCGAAGTACCGGCCGACCGACCGGAAGTACCAGCCCCCGCCGCTCCTGCCCCCGCCATCCCCGCCGCCCGGGCCGGCCACCACCAGGTCGCTGATCGCCACCGCGTGGTCCGCGCTCCACCGGGTCACGTGGGTGCCGGTCACCAGGTGCCGGGCCAGCGACGACGGCGGCCCGCCGCGGAACATGGCGGTCAGCGCCTCCCGGCCGGTGACCACCCCGGCCGAGGGCAGGTCGATCGAGCCCTCCGGGCAGAACATGGCGGCGACCTCCGCGTGCCGCCCGTCGTCAATCGCCTGGGCGTAGGCGGCGATGACGGCGCGGACCCCGGCGGCGGCCGCCGCGTAGCTGGCCGTTGCCACCTGCATGCTGCCCCCGCTCTTCTGTACGGACCGGTCAGAACGAATGTAGTAGAGCCGGGCGGGCCAGGGAAGTACCCGGGCCCCGCGGGCGGGCCCGGCTGGCTCCTGCCGACGGTTGACACAATGCAGCAACTGTGCTGAATTAATGACAAGAGATCCTGCCGAAGGCACTACTAGCAAGATCTTTCCACTGAGCGAACGTTCGGAATTAACTGGAAGGGGAACGTGCCGCGATGAAAGCCGAAGACATGGTCCTGGTCAGCGTGGACGACCACGTCATCGAGCCGGCCCACCTGTTCTCCGGCCGGCTGCCGGCCAAGTACGTGGACGCCGCGCCCCGGTTCATCTCCCGGGCGGACGGGACCATGGCCTGGGTGTACGAGGGGATGGAGATCCCCAACCCGGCCGTCCAGGCGGTGGTGGGCCGGCCCAAGTCGGAGTGGGGCATGGACCCGGTCTGCCTGGAGGAGATGCGGCCCGGGTGCTACGACATCCACGCCCGGATCAAGGACATGGACGTCAACGGGATGCTCGGCTCCATGTGCTTCCCGTCGTTCGTGCGCTTCTCCGGCGCCCTGTTCCTCGGCAACGCCGACCTGGAGCAGTCCACCGCGATGGTGCGGGCGTACAACGACTGGCACATCGACGAGTGGGCCGGGACCTACCCGGGCCGCTTCATCCCGCTGGCGATCCCGGTGCTGGCCGACCCGGAGGCGGCCGCGGCCGAGGTGCGGCGGGTGGCCAGGAAGGGCTGCCACGCGGTCACCTTCACCTCCAACCCCTACGACCTCGGGCTGCCCAGCATCTACCAGGACCACTGGAACCCGTTCTGGCAGGCCTGCGAGGACGAGGGCACCGTGGTGTGCATGCACATCGGGTCGAACTCGAAGGCACCGAGCACGTCACCCGACTCGCCGGTCGAGCTGATCTACTCGCTGTCGCCCATCGGCTCGATCGAGGCGGCCAGCGACCTGATCTGGAGCGGCCTGTTCCTGCGGTACCCGCGGCTGAAGGTGGCCCTGTCCGAGGGCGGCATCGGCTGGATCCCCTACTTCCAGGAGCGGATCGACTACCTGTACAAGCACACCCAGCACTGGTCGGGCAAGAAGCTGGGCGACTGGCTGCCGTCTGACCTGTTCAAGGAGCACGTCATCGTGTGCTTCATCGACGACGTGGCCGGGGTCGAGCTGCGCCACCACCTGAACCCGGACAACATCACCTGGGAGTGCGACTACCCGCACTCGGACACCACCTGGCCGGACGCGCCGGAGATGGCGATGCGCTACATGGGCGGGCTGCCCGACGCGGAGATCGACAAGATCACCCACCTGAACGCGATGCGGCACTTCCAGTACGATCCGTTTGCGCACATCCCGCGGGAGCAGGCCACCGCCGGGGCGCTGCGGCAGCGCGTCCCGGGCTGGGACACCAGCGTCAAGCCGACCGCCCACCTCAGGCCCCAGCTCGCCTAAGGGAACGGGCCTAATTAAGCCGGGTAGCGGACAAACGGCCCGACCCGGCACGCTAACCTTGACCGGTGCACGCAGTGACGGACCGAAACGCCGGGTGAGCCTTGAACCGTAGGCTGGCCAGCAGGGAGCGAGCCAACTCCCGGGGCGACGCGACGCGCCAGGACCTGCTGACGACGGCGGAGCAGCTCTTCGCCGAGCACGGGATCACGGCCGTGCCCTTGCGCGACATCGGCATCGGGGCCGGGCAGAAGAACCACGCGGTGGTGCAGTACCACTTCGGCGACCGGGAGAGCCTGGTCCGGGAGATCATCGCGTTCCGGGCCACGCTCAGCGAGCGGCTGCGGGTGGAGATGTTCGCCGACCTGGTGTCCCGCGGCCAGCCCGAGGTGGCCGACCTGGTGCGCGTCTTCGTGCTGCCGCTGGCCGCCCACCTGGAAGAGCGCAGCCACTACCTCGCCTTCATGTCGCGCTACATCACCGAGCGGGGCGGTTACCGCGAGCTCAACGGCGAGATGGGCATCCCGTCGGCCACCGTGGTCACGCTGCGCAGCCTGCTCAGCCGGCTGCTGCCCGACCACCCGGCGGCGCTGCTCGACGAGCGCTGGATGGTGCTGATGACCAGCACCATCCACACCCTGGCGCGCTACCAGGCGGTCCTGGAGTCCGGCGGCGACCTCGGCTCGCCGCTCGGGGACCTGCTCGAGGACCTGGTGCGGTTCCTCACCGCGGGCCTCGAGGCGCCCGCCGGGCCCGCGCGGAGCGCCGGGACGGCCGGTCCAGGCGCGGCCCGGGCCGGCCGCGCGCCCGGCCGGGCGAAGACCAGCTGACCGGCCGGGTCCCAGCCCCCGCGTCGGCCGAACCGCGCTCTTTGAGCGAGGCCGCTTAGCCGCGCTCGGTCACTTCCCGCTGTCCGCCGTTGCCTCCTGGGCGTGACTGGACGCTGCTGCGCTGGTTGACACGATAGAGCGGCTGTGCTTAAGTCCGATTTAACCCCATTAATAAGCTCTTTGTAATAAAACCGCGAAAAAGCGGTGGCAGGGAGGGTGATCGGCCGTGTCGTCCACCCCCGCCGGCCTGCCCAACGCGCAGACCACCCAGGAGACCGCGTTCAACGCCGACGGCATCATCGGCGCGACCAACGTCTCCACCCACCGGCAGAGCCCCTGCTTCGTGGAAACCCAGGGTCGTAGTTGTACCGACTGGTCAAATCAGTCACTCAGTCGCCGCTCCCGCTCGGCGGGAGCGGCGCTTGACACTCCCCGCCCGGTACGCCACCTTCGTATAGACCGACCAGTCAAAATAATCAGAGGGCTTTGAGCGACCAGTGCTATCCCGGATGACAATCAGCCAGAAGCTCGCGGTAAGCGTGGTCTACACCGGGGCCATGTTCATCTCGGTGATGGACCTCACGATCGTCAACGTGGCCCTGGCCACCATCGGGCGTGACTTCCACGCGTCGGCGGCCGGGGTGGCCGAGACCGTCATCGGCTACCAGGTAGCGCTGGCGCTGGCCATCCCGGCCGCTGCCTGGCTGGGCGACAAGTTCGGCCAGCGCCAGGTGCTGCTCGGCTCCATCGCGCTGTTCACCATCGCCTCCGCCCTGTGCGGGCTGGCCAGCAGCCTGGACGAGCTGGTCGCGTTCCGGGTGCTGCAGGGCGTCGGCGGCGGCCTGATGACCCCGGTCGGCCTGACCATGCTGTTCCGCGCGTTCCCGCAGGCGGAGCGGGTGCGCGCGTCGTCCATCCTCATCATCCCGACCGCCCTCGCGCCCGCGATCGGGCCGATCATCGGCGGCCTGTTCGTCACCGACGTCACCTGGCGCTGGGTGTTCTACGTGAACGTGCCCATCGGGGTGCTCGCCTTCGTGTTCGGCCTGCTGTTCCTGGCCGAGCAGGATCACCCGGCCCCGGGCCGGTTCGACGTGCCCGGCTTCCTCACCTCCAGCCTCGGGCTCGGCCTGCTCATGTACGGGGTGTCCGAGGGCCCGAATACCAGCTGGACCCAGCCCGTGGTGGTGGCCAGCATCGCGGTCGGCGCGGTGCTGCTGGTCGCCATGGTGCTCATCGAGCTCCGGGTGCCCGCGCCGCTGCTCGACCTGCGGGTCTACGCCAACCGGCTGTTCCGCTCGGCCAGCATCGTGCTCACCCTGACCTCGGTCGCCTTCTACGGGCTGCTCTACCTGCTGTCGCTGTTCTTCCAGAACGGGCTGCACCTGAGCGCGCTGGTGGCCGGGTCCACCATCTGCCCGGAGGCGGTCGGCGTGATCATCAGCTCCCAGGTGATCAGCCGCCGGATCTACCCGGCCATCGGCCCGCGCCGGGTCATGTTCACCGGCCTGCTGCTGATCGCCGCGGTCGCGGCGCTGCTGTCCTTCGCCACCACCGGCTGGAACGTGTGGCTGCTGCGGCTGATCCTGTTCGTCATGGGGTTCGGCGTCGCCTCGGTGTTCATGCCCAGCCAGGCGGCGGGCTTCGCCACCATCGGGCCGGAGCGCACCGGCGTCGCCTCTACCATCTTCAACGCCCAGCGCCAGGTCGGCGGCGCGATCGGGGTCGCCGCGCTGACGGCCGTGCTGTCGGCCATGCACCCGGTGCACGTCGTGGCGGGCCAGGCCGAGGCCAACCTCCCCGCCTTCCACGCCGGGCTGCTGGTTGTCGCGGGCATCGCCATCGTGGCAGCGCTGTCCGCGCTGACCATCCACGACACCGACGCGGCGGCGACGATGGTCCGGCTGCGCCGCCCGCCCGCCGCTGTCGCGGCGGTCGAGGGCGAGGGCATGCTCCCGGCCGAGGGCGCCCCGGCCGACATTACCGACTAGTCGCCGGCCACTATTACCAGGCCACGGGCAGCGCGTGCACCCCGTAGACCACGCTCTGGTGCTTGTACCTGATCTCCTCGAACGGGACGGCGAGTCGCAGGTCCGGAATCCGGCGGAACAGCGTCGAAAAGACGACGGACAGTTCGACCCGGGCGAGCGCCTGGCCCAGGCACTGGTGGATACCGAACCCGAAGGCGAGGTGCTGCCCGCCGGTGCGGTGGACGTCGAGGACGCCCGGGTGCTCGAATACCGAGGGATCGCGGTTGGCGGTCTCCAGGGCGATGATCACGCCTTCGCCCGCTTGTATGGTTCGGCCGCCGACGTCGACGTCGGCCGTTGCCACGCGTCGCTTGCCGGTATGCGCGACCGTCAGGTAGCGCAGCATCTCCTCCACGCTGTTGTCGATGACCGACTGGTCAGCCGCATCCCGGACTTCGGCCAGCATTTCGGGGTGCTGCAAGAACGCGAGCGTGCTCAGGGTGATCATGTTGGCCGTGGTCTCGTGCCCGGCGACCAGCAGCCCCTGGCACAGCTCAGCCACCTCGGCCCTGGTCAGCGCCCCGGTCGCGATCTGCTCGGTGACGAGCGGCTGATGATGTCGTCGCCCGGCTCGGCCGACTTCAGGTCAACCACCCGGTCAATCAGCTCGAGCATTTCACGCAGGGCGTCCAGCGCCTCCGGTGCCGTCGTCAGCCGCGAGACCTGTGCCCGGCTGAGCCGCTCGAACCGCTCGTGTTCCTGGTAGGGCACGCCGAGCAGCTCGCAGATCACCATGGAAGGGAGCGGCAGGGCGAGCGCCTCGACCAGATCGGCCGGCTTCGGTCCGGCGATCATCGCGTCCAGCAGGTCGTCGGTGAGCCGCTGAATCTGCGGACGCCTGGCAGCCGCGCGCTTCACGGTGAAGTCCCGGGTGAGCATGCGGCGACGCCGGGTGTGCTCCGGGTCATCCGTGTTGACCAGGTTCCGCGCGACACTCCGTAGTGCCCGCTTGCCCTGGTCCGCGTTCGGGTAGCCCGGCGCCAGGCCGTCTGCGCTCAGCCGGGGATCGGCCAGCAGCGCCCGTGCCTCGCGGTACCCGGTGATCAGCCAGGGCGTCGAGCCATCCCAGATGCGAACACGAGAGACCGGCTGGCCTGCCTGCAACTCGGTGAGCGCCTGCGGCGGGTCGAACGGGCAGTCGCGCGTCATGGGATATTCCGGGGTGGCATGAACGGTCGTCATCGCACCGGTACCTTTCGGGAGCCCCGCTCTTCATTAAATCATTAACTGATTTAACTATTTCTGTCAATGGTGGCCGGTGACGCGCCTGGCCGGGCACCCAGGCCGCCACGTGACGGACACGAGAATTTGATTCTCGCGTCGGCCATTCCGGCTGGCGGAACGCCTTATCCCGGCTAAATCCACCGGCCAGCGGGAAAGCGAAGCGGGCTAAGCTCCTCGTCATCGCGGCCAGCCTGCTGGCGGTCGCCGCGCTTGCGGCCGGCTGCTCGTCGTCGTCATCGTCCGCCGCGGGCGGCGGCTTGCCGTCGTCGTCAGCCAGTGCGGGCGCGGCCACTGGCGGCGGTACCTCCGCCGCCGGGCCGGCCGCTCCCGGCACCGATGTCGGTCTCACCAGCACCACGATCCGCGTGGCGATGATCGCCGACGTGGCCAATCCGGTGTCGCCTGGCCTCTACCAGACCAACGTGAACGCGGTTAAGGCCTGGGCGAGCATGCTCAACGCCCACGGCGGCCTGGCCGGCCGCCAGGTGGTGGTCGACTTCTGCGACTCCAAGCTCGACCCCAACGCGACCACCAACTGCGTTATCAAGGCCTGTCAGAATGACTTCGCCATGGTCGGCACCGCCGCCAACGCGCTTTCTGACTTCAGTGACCTCGATGGCTGCAAGAACGCGGGGGGCCGACGTTGCGGATCACCTCGGTGCCGGGATTCCAGGGTGGTGCCAACCTTGGCATCAAGAAGGACGGCGAGGGCTTCTACGGCACGTCCGGTGCAGCCCCGCAGAGCGCGCTCACCCCGATGGTCCAGGTGATGAAGCAGGATGGCTCGACCTTCGGCTACGGCGGCGCGACGCCGTCCAACACCGTCGCGCTGCGCAAGGAGGCGCAACTGCAGGGCGTCAACACGGTCAAGGTCTGGGCCTGCAACTCCGGCTGCTACGACAACAACTTCATCAAGCAGGGCGGCGCAACCGTCAACGGCATGTACTCCGGGCTCAACTACCTGCCGTTCTACTCTGACTACACAGCTAACCCGACGCTCGACGCGCTGGTCAACGCGGTGGGCGGGGTCGACAACGTCAACGGCAACGCGATCGACTCCTACGTCGACGCGCTGCTGTTCCAGGACGCGGTCACCAAGGCGGTCGCGAACGGAGGCACGCTGACCAGGGAGACGTTCTTCGCCGCGATGAACAAGGAAACCTCGTTCAACGCGGACGGCATCATCGGCCCGACCGATGTCGCCACCCACGCCGCAACGCCCTGCGTGGTCATCGCCCAGGTGCAGAACGGTCAGTGGAAGCGCGTGTACCCGGCCAAGCCGGGCACGTTCGACTGCGGCAGCGCCAACATCGCCACGCTCAAGATGAACATGAACTCCTAGTTCGGCCGCGATAACCACGGGGCGTCGGCTACGGCCGGCGTCCCGTCGTTATTCCGGCCAGCGGAACGCCAATCTTGACGCACGGCTGGTTTTAACCCACCCGTCGTAAACTGACCGCCCGGAACAAGTATCCTTACGATTGTCGGCCGGCTCCGCGGGGTAGCGGGAGGCGGGCTGACGGCGGACCAGTGGCGCCCCGCCTGCGTTTCGAGCAAGCCGGCTGACCGGGGGCCCGGTTCGGCCGTGACAAACTCAGCGATCGGGAACGGGCAGGTCATGGCGCAAGCGAAGGCGACCGACAAGAACGGCAAGAGCGTCAAGTGGCACCGGCGCCGCCGGGAGATCGTGGATGCCTCGGCGAAGGTGTTCGCCGACCGCGGTTACCACGCCACCAGCACGGCCGAGCTGTGCGAGGCGAACGGCATCGGCAAGGGCGCGCTCTACTACTACATCAGCTCCAAAGAGGAGCTGCTGGCCGCCATCCACGACCGGGTGATGGACGAGGTCGTGCTGGGCGCCGACCGGGCGGAGCTGGCCGGCGGCACCCCGCCCGAGCGGCTGGCCACGCTGGGCGAGGAACTGCTCGACGTTATCTTCCGGTTTCCCGACCACGTCTGGGTCTTCCTGCACGACTTCCCCGCGCTGACCGGCAAGAACGCGGAGGTGTTCCGGCAGCGCCGACGGGCCTACGAACGGCGGGTGGAATCGGTGTTCCGGGCCGGGGTGGAGTCGGGCGACTTCCGCCCGCTGGACACCCGGCTCGCCGTCACCGCCTGGCTCGGCATGCACAACTACACCTACCTCGGGCTGCGGGCAGGCGACCACTTCTCGGTCAAGGACGCGGCCAAGTCGTTCGCCGACATCTTCACCTACGGGATCGCCACCCGCGGGCTCAGCCTGGCGGGCGGCCCGCGGGTCGAAGCCGGGTTCCGCTACCCGCTCACAGCTTAAGCCGGCGTACCTGCTACGACTGCGGGGCGAACACCTTTCCTGGGTTGAACAGGCCGTTGGGGTCGAGCGCCTGCTTGACTGAGCGGTGCAGGTCCATCACGACCGGGCCGACTTCCTCGACCAGCGACTTCACCTTGAGCAATCCCACCCCGTGCTCGCCGGTGATCGTCCCGCCCATCGCGATGGCTTCGCTGATGATCGCCTCGTAGCACTGCAAGCCGCGCACGCGCGCCTCGTCGTCGCCCACCGGGGCCAAGATCATCGGGTGCAGGTTGCCGTCGCCGGCGTGCGCCACCGTCGCGATCTGCGTCTCGTACTTCTTGGCGATCGCCTCGATGCGCAACAGCATCTCGGGCACCAGCGAACGCGGCACGCAGACGTCCTCGCACAGCACCGGGCCGAGCCGCTCCAGCGCCGGGTAGGCAAGTCGGCGCGCCTGGAAGAGCGCATCGGCCTCTTCCTGGTCGGTCGAGCGGACCGACCAGGTCGCCCCGGCCCGCTCCATGCACTCGCGCATGATCTCGGCCTCGCGCTCGCCCGACTCGCCCGGCGCGTCGGTGCGGCCGAGGAGCAGGACGTCGCCTTCGGAGGACAGGCCCATGTTCGTCCACTCGTCGACCGCCAGCAGGCAGTACTTGTCCATCAGCTCCAGCGCCGAGGGGACCACTTCGGACGCGGCGATGTTACTCACTGCCTGGCCGGCGTCGCGCAGCGTGTCGAAGTAACCGACCACCGTCTGCTCGGCGGCGCGGGCCGAGCGCAGCCGGACGGTGATCTCGGTAATGATGCCGAGGGTGCCTTCAGAGCCGACGAACAGGCCGCACAGGTCGAGCCCGGCGACGCCCTTCATCGTGCGCCGGCCGAGCCGCACCGCCTCCCCGTTGGCGAGAACGACCTGGATGCCGAGCACGTAGTCGCGGGTGACGCCGTACTTGACGCAGCAGACGCCGCCGGCGTTAGTCGAGACGTTGCCGCCGATGGTCGACCAGGGCGAGCTGGCCGGGTCCGGCGGGTACCAGAGTCCGTGCTCGGCGCACGCGGCCCGCAAGTTGTCGTTGACGATGCCGGGCTGGACGACGGCGATCTTGTCCTCGGCGCTGATCTCGATGATCGCGTCCATGGCGGCGAGCGAGACCATGACGCAGCCGTCGATCGCGTTGGCGCCGCCGGAGAGGCCGGTGCCGGCCCCGCGCGGGACGATCGGGACACCGAGCTCCACGCAGGTGCGCACGATTGCCTGCACGTCCTCGGTGCTGCGCGGCCGGACGACCGCCAGCGGTTTGCCGTACGCGGCCCACTCCGCCTCGTCGTGCACGTAGGAGTTGACGATGTCGGTGTCGGTGACGATCAACGACGGGTCGATCACCGCGCTCAGCCTCTCGGCGACAAGCTCGGAGGTTACGGCGCCACTTGTCATAGTCAGCTCCCTCAACTAAAACTGAACGTACTGTTTCATACGTTAAGTCAATCCTGCGGTGTGTCAAGGCTCACGCAGCTCGCCCACCACTGATGAGGACGCCGATGACAGCCGAGACCGCCCCGGTCGCCCCCCGCCCGGCCGGCGCGCGCGCCGAGCGGGAGATCCTCGAAGCCGCCCGCGCGCTGCTGGAGGAGGTCGGGCCGGGAGGCACGACCGTCGAGGCGATCGCCAAGCGGGCCGGCGTCAGCAAGGTGACCATCTACCGCTGGTGGCCGAGCCGGGCGGCGGTTATCATGTCCGCCTTCCTGCAGCTAGGCCGGATCAACGCCCCCTATCCGGAGGAGCTGGAGCCGGCCGGCACCGTCGACCGGCTGACGCTGATGGCCGAGGCGTTCTGCGGGCCCACCGGAGAGATGGTGAAGGCGCTCGTCGGCGAGGCGCAGTTCGATCCCGAGGTCGCGCAGGCCTTTCGCGACGGCTACGTCCTCGCGCGCCGCGTCGAGGGCAAGGCGCTGATCATGCGCGCGATCAGGGAAGGGCAGATCCGCGAGGCCGACCCGGCGGTGGTGCTCGACCTGATCTACGCTCCGCTCTGGTACCGGCTGCTGGTCGGGCACGAGCCACTCGACGCGGCGTTCGTGCGCGCCCATGTCGAACTTGTCTGGAACGGCCTCGCCGCGGGCAGGCCGCAATGAGCCTCGTCATGATCGCTTGCGGCAAGCAAGCAGCCTGACGTGTGATACCACCGTTCGTACCCGCCTGACCCTGGAGTGTTGATGCAGAACGTGCCCTGGAAGTCCGACCAGTGGTTCAGCAGCCCGTGGAACCACGAGCCGAGCGTCCGCGAGACCCTGGAACTGCCTCAGCAGGTCGTCTTTCACGACACGACCCTGCGCGACGGCGAGCAGCAGGCCGGCGTGCTGTTCACCGCGAAGCAGAAGGTCCACATCGCCGGGCTGCTCGCCGAGGCGGGCGTGGGGCGCATCGAAGCCGGCATGCCGGCCGTCAGCCCCGAAGATGAGCTGGCCATCAAGGAGATCGTCAAGGCGAAGCTGCCTAGCGAGATCTACGTGCTCTCGCGCTGCATGAAGGCCGACGTGCAACGCGCGATCGACTGCGGGGTCGACGGCGTCGTGATGGAGATCCCGTCCAGCCGGCACCTCGTCGAGCTCGGTTACCGCTGGACGGTCGAGCGGGCGCTCAACCTGTGCGTCGAGGCGACATCCTACGCCCACGCCCAAGGCCTCAAGGTCGCCTTCTTCCCGGTCGACGCGTCGCGCGCGGACATCAACGAGTTCCTGGACCTGATCCAGCGGGTGAGCACCGACGGGCACATGGACTCCCTCGGCCTGGTCGACACGTTCGGCGTGCTGACACCGCAGGCGGCCGCGTTCTACACCCAGCAGTGCAAGCGCTTCGGCGTTCCCCTCGAAGCCCATTTCCACATGGACTACGAGATGGGCGTGGCCAACAGCTGCATGTCGGTGTCGGCCGGCGCGAGCGTCATCCACACCACGGTGGGCGGCCTGGGAGAGCGGGCAGGCAACACGCCGCTGGAGGCGACCGCCATGGCGCTTGAGACCCTCTACAACATCCCGACCGGTCTCAACACGACGAAGCTCAAGCAGCTCAACGACCTCGTCATGGGCTTCGCCGGGGTTGCGGTGCCGGATCAGAAGGCGATCGTCGGCAAGCGCATCTTCCAGATCGAGTCGGGGATGGTGGCCGGCTGGTTCGGCAACGTCCGTGACTCCGACCTGACCGAGGTCTTCCCGTACCTGCCCTCGATGGTCGGCCAGAGTCCGGCCGAGTTCGTGCTCGGCAAGGGCAGCGGGCCGGACTCGATCGTGATGGCGGCGGCCGACGTCGGCGTGACCGACCTCAGCGGGCCGGAGATCACCGAGCTGCTGATGATAGTCAAGCTGGAGAGCCTTGGCCTGCGCCGGCTGCTCACCCTGGACGAGTTCGCGGACCTGCTCAGCTCGATGCGGGCGAGCAACAAGGCCAACGAGGCCAACGAGGTCTGAGCCGGCCGGTGAGTCGCCCGGCCGGGCAGGCCGGGCGACTCACTCCTGTTAACGCGCAGGCTGCGCGCGGCGGCGGAGCAATGGCGTGATGCGATAGCTGAGCAGTTCTCGCATGACGAGCGCGGTGTTGGTGCGCTCTACGCCCGGGATGGCGAGGACCTGACCAGCGATGCGATACAGGTCGTCGGCGTCGGCGGCAACGGCGTGCACGAGCAGGTCGGTCTGCCCGCTGATGCCGTGGACCTGCAGGACCTCGGGGATGTTGGCGAGCGCGGCGGCGACCTCGTCCAGGCGCTGCTGGGTGACCTGGGTGGTGATGTAGGCGGTGAGCGGGTAGCCGAGGGCGGCGGGCGGGACCTGCCGCTCGAAGGAGTTTATGACGCCTTGCTCCTCGAGGCGGGCGAGCCGCGCCTGCACGGTGTTACGGGACAGGCCGGCCTGATCGGCGAGCGCGATGGCGCTTGCGCGAGGGCCCGCGACGAGTGCGAGGAGTAGGCGGGCGTCGGTCGGGTCGATGCTGTGCTGACTGGGCACAATGCTCACCTTCGTCATCGGCAGCATCCTGATCAGCGTGCAGAATGCTGAACTTATCTATCCGTGGTTGTGCAGATCCACTCTAGATGGTCTGATGGAAGTTCGTTATGCACGTTTTCCTCAGGCAGAGTTGGTGGTAGGGATGAGTATCGCTGCTGAGCGGCCGCTAACGGAGGCGAGTGCCTTCGCCTCCCTGCACGAGATCGAGCGCCGGGTGCTGTGGCTAGCGACAGCGATCGTCCACGAGGCCAACCACGTGCGTCCCAACGTGGACGGACTGAAGGTTGGCGGCCACCAGACGTCCAGCGCGTCCATGGTCACGATCATGACGTCGCTGTGGTTCCGGCACCTGCGCCCCCAGGACCGGGTGTCGGTCAAGCCGCACGCCTCACCGGTGCTGCACGCGATCAACTACCTGCTGGGGGAGCTGGACGAGAAGTACCTGCCGACCCTGCGAGCGTTCGGCGGGCTGCAGAGCTACCCGAGCCGGTCCAAGGACCCCGACCCGGCTGACTACTCCACCGGATCGGTGGGCATCGGGGCGACCGCGCCGATCTGGGGCGCGCTGGCCCGCCGGTACACCGAGGCCACGGTCGGCAGCGCGGGCAGCGGGCGGCAGTACTCGCTCCTTGGTGACGCCGAGCTGGACGAGGGCGCGGTGTGGGAGGCGATCGTCGACCCAACGGTCGCTGAGCTGGGCGAGATCGTCTGGGTGGTTGACCTGAACCGCCAGTCGCTTGACCGCATCGTGCCCGGCATCGCGGCGGCCCGGCTGCAGGGCATGTTCGCCAGCGCCGGCTGGCAGGTCCTCACGGTGAAGTACGGGCGCCTGCTCGAGGAGCTGTTTACCCGACCGGGCGGGGCTGAGCTACGGGCTCGCCTCGATGAGATGCCCAACCCCGAGTACCAGCGCCTGCTCCGCTACGCGCCGGGCGAACTGCGGGACCGGCTGTCCGCGGGCAGCGCGGTGCTCGCCAGCCTGATCTCGGCCCTGGATGACCAGGCGCTGATGGAGGCGATCCGCAATCTGGGTGGACACGACCTCGCCGCGCTCGACCAGGCGTACGCGTCGATTGACGACACCAGGCCCACCGTGATCTTCGCGTACACGGTCAAGGGCTACGGGCTGCCCACCCAGGGCCACCCGCGCAACCACTCCGCGCTGCTCACCGCCGAGCAGATGAACGGACTCGCCAGCCGCCTCGGCGCCGACCCCGCGCGCCCGTGGGCTCGGCCCCCGGCCGACAGCGAGGAGGGCCGGCTGTGCTCCGCCACCGCCCAGCGGCTCCGGCGCCCTGGCTACCCCTTGCATTCAGTCCCCGAGATCCCGGCCGACATCGGCCGCACGCCCGCCGGCACGGCTTCCACGCAGGCCGCGCTTGGCCGCGTGCTCCTCGACCTGAGCCGGCAGGCGCCGGAGGCCGCCAGGCGTGTCGTCACCGTCAGCCCGGACGTCAGCTCGAGCACTAACCTCGGCGGCTGGATCAACAAGGTCGGCGTGTGGTCACCGACCGAGCGCGCCGACTGGTTCGCCGATGACCGGGAATCGACGCTGCGCTGGCAGGAAAAGCAGACGGGCCAGCACATCGAGCTGGGCATCGCGGAAACCAACCTGGCCGGCTTGCTCGGGGAGCTCGGCGCTACCTGGAGCCGCTGGGGACAGCCGCTGCTGCCGATCGGCGTTGTCTATGACCCCTTTGTCGAGCGGGCACTCGAGCCCTGGTCGTTCGGCATCTACGCGGGTGGCCAGTCCATCCTCGTGGGCACCCCCTCCGGGGTGACCCTCGCGCCGGAAGGGGGCGCCCATCAGTCCATTACTACCCCGTCCATCGGCATCGAGCAGCCCGGCTGCGTCACCTACGAGCCCGCCTTCGTCATTGACGTGGAGTGGTCCCTGCTCGCTTGCCTCGCGCGCCTCGGCAGGCCCGACGGCAGTTCGGCCTATCTACGGCTGTCTACGCGACCAGTGGATCAGGCCCTGGCGGCCGTGCCGGCCGATCCGGCCGCCCGCGAAGCCCGCCGACGGCAAACCGTAGCGGGGGCTTACCGCTTGCGCCGCGCGGGAAATCCGCAGGTGACGATCGCGGTGATGGGTGCCCTGGTTCCCGAGGCAATCGCCGCCGCCGAGCGGCTCGACGCGGTCGGCGTCCCCGCCGACGTAGTCTGCGTGACCAGCCCTGGCCTGCTGTTCAAGGCTCTGCTGGCCCGGCGGGGACAGGCCGATGCGCCGACCTGGATACTCGACCAGGTATTCCCCGCTTCCCGTGCCACCCCGCTGGTCACGGTGCTCGACGGGCACCCGCACACCCTCGCCTTCCTCGCCACTATCAACAACGTGCCGAGTATCACCCTCGGGGTCACCCGGTTCGGCCAGTCAGGGTCCATCCCCGATGTTTACCGCTACCACGGGATCGACACCGACAGCATCATCCGTGCCAGCCTCGACCTGGCCGGCCGGTAGCGCCGCGGTTAAGGAGCAGGCGGCGGGGAGCCGAGGAAGCGGGCGGCGGCCTGGCCGATCCAGCCGTCGTAGTCGGCCCCCTTGTCGCTGAGCGCCTGCTCGGTGCCGGGCCTGGTGGTGATCAGGAAGCGCTCGGCGCCGATCCCGGCCGTCACCACGTCGGCCACCTGCTCGGGGGTGAGCGCCGCGTCGAGGGCCGGGTGGCCGGGTTCGAACCCGTTAGCGAGCAGCATCCGGGTCAGCATCGGCCCCGGGCAGAAGCAGGAGACCTTGACCCCGAGCCCGCGGTACTGCACGGCCAGCCACTCCGCCAGTGCCAGCGCCGCGTGCTTGGTCACCGAGTAAGCGGCCTTGTCCGGCTGGGTGGCCAGCGCCACCGAGGACGCCGTCGACACCAGGTAGCCGTCGCCGCGGCTGATCATCGAGGGCAGCACCTCGCGCGCCGCCTCCAGGTGCGATAGCACGTGCACCCGCCACATCAGCTCCCACAGGCTGTCTTCCTGCAGTTCACCAGGCTGCCGGGGGCCGGCCACGCCCGCGTTGGACAGCCACAGGTCCACCTCGCCGAAGCTGCCGCGGGCGAGGTCGGCCACCGCCCGCACGCTGCCGGGGGCGGTGATATCGGCCGCCAGGCCGACCGTGCCGATCTCATCGGCCACCCGGGCGACCGCCTCGGGCTCGATATCGGTCACCACCACCCGGGCGCCCTCGGCCGCGAACCGCCGCGCGATCGCCGCCCCGATGCCGTTGCCGGATCCGGTGACCACCGCCACCTTGCCGTCCAGGTTCATGCCGGCCTCCCTGCCGATCTACCGGGCGCCGCTCACACCAGGGAGACTCCGCCCTCCACCTGGAGGGTCTGCCCGGTGACGAACGCGGCCTGGTCAGAGGCGAGGTAGACCGCGGCGGCGCCGATCTCCGGCGGCCGCGCGTGGTCGCGCGGCAGGGCGGCCTTGCGGCCGATGGCGCCCATCAGCTCCGGGTCCGCCGCCCGGGCGCGGGCGAACACCCCGGTTTCCGGGTGCGTCCGGCTGCCGCTGCTCATCTCGCTGTACGGGTCGTCCGCCCGGGTGCCGTAGGGGGCGATGGCGTTGACCGTGATCCCGGTCTCGCCCAGCTCGAGCGCGAGCACCCGGGTGAAGGCGTGCACCCCGCCCTTGGCCGCCGAGTAGGCGGCCAGGTAGCGGTCGCCGATGATGCCGGCGGTGGAGCCGATGTTGATGATCCGCCCGCTGCCCCGCTCGATCATGGACGGCAGCACCAGGTGGGTGCAGCGGAACGTGGTCATCAGGTTGAGGTCCAGGTCGTGCTGCCACTGCTCGGGGGTCGAGTTCACGAACGGGGTGACCGCCAGGTTGCCGCCGACGTTGTTGACCAGCACGTCAATCTGGCCGAAGGTGGTGAGGGTGTCAGTCACCATCCCGGCCACCTGGTCCGCGACGGTCAGGTCGGCCGGTCGCCACAGCGCGTCGGCGGCGCCCTGCTCGCGGGCGAGCTTGGCCACCAGTTCGCCCGCGACCGGGTCGCGTCCGACGATCACTACCCGGGCGCCTTCGGCCGCGAACGACAAGGCGATGCCCCGGCCGATGTTCGCGGTCGCGGCGGTGACGATGACGACCTTGCCCGCCAGTCCGGTCTGCACGGCCCCTCCCGGAGTGAGCTTCGGCACGCTGCCTCAGTCTCGACCGTATCAGTATGATGAAACAACTGAAACTACCCAATGGATCGGAAGGCTGGGCGATGTCAGCGCTCCTCAACGAGGATGAACGCGCACTGCGCGACGCGGTACGGTCCTTTCTCGACAAGAAGGTCGCCCCCCTGGTGGCGGCGCACGAGCAGGCGCGGACGTTCCCCTGGGAGATGCTGCCGCAGCTCTACGACTTCGGCTACGTCCGGGGCGGGGTACCCGAGTCGGCCGGCGGCGACGAGCTGCCGATGATGATGCAGGCCATCCTGATGGAGGAGGCCGGCCGCTGCTGGGGGTCGCTCCGCACCACCGTCAACGTGCAGGGCATGGTGGCCCGGGTGCTCGGCGCCGCCGCCAACGCCGACCAGGCCGAGCGGTTCCTGCGGCCGCTGCTCGAGGGCCGCCGGTTCGGCTGGTTCGGGCTGACCGAGCCGGACGCGGGCTCGGACGCGGGCGCGCTGCGCACCACCGCCCGCCGCACTAAGGACGGCTTCGTCGTCAACGGCAGCAAGCTCTACATCACCAACGCCCTCGGCTGCGACTTCGGCATCCTGTTCGTCCGGGTGGTCGACGAGGACGGCACCGACCAGGGGGTCACCGGCCTGCTGGTCGACTCGTCGGAGTCGAAGTTCGGCGTGCACGACATCCCGCACATGCCGCTGCGCTCCACCACCAGCTGCGAGCTGACCTTCGACGACACCCTGGTGCCGGCCGGCAACGTGCTCGGCACGGTGGGCGGCGGCCTGTCGCTCGGCATGGCGGCCGTCAACGCCGGCCGCCTCAACATGGCGATGGGCGCGGTCGGGCTGTCCCAGGCCTGCCTGGAGGAGTCGATCAAGTTCTGCAAGCAGCGGGAGCAGTTCGGCAAGCCGCTGGCCGGGTTCCAGCTGGTCCAGCAGATGGTGGTGGAGATCGCCACCCTGACCGAGACCAGCCGGCTGCTCGGCTACCACGCCGCCCGGTCGATCGACGCGGGCGGCCAGGGCCGCTACGAGTGCTCGATGGCGAAGTACTACTGCGGTGAGTCGGCCGGCCGCGCGGCCACCCTGGCCCTGCAGCTGCACGGCGGAGCCGGGCTGATGGAGGAGTCGCCGGTCGAGCGGTACTTCCGCGACGCCCGCGAGGCCACCATCCCCGAGGGGACCAGTCAGATCCAGATCCTGCACATGGGCAAGGCGCTGCTCGGCGTCTCGGCCCTGCGTTAAGGCAAGCGCTGCGGCGCGGGTCACCTTGCCGCCGCCGCCCCATGTCGCTAGTTTAGTTAGACAAATCAACGTCACAATCCAGCCGAACGGGTGCGTTGGCCAGCCCGCCAGCGCACCCCGCGCCCACCAGGAGCCCAGCCGCCCATGTCATCAGCCGCCGAACCAACGGCTGCGTCCGAGGACATCCTGCTCCGCCGTGAGAACGGCGTGCTGATCGTCACCATCAACCGGCCGCAGCAGCGCAACGCGGTGAACGGCGCGGTGTCGGCCGGCATCGCCCGCGCCCTCGACCTGCTCGACCGCGAGACCGAGCTGCGGGTCGGGGTGCTGCACGGCGCGGGCACCGCCTTCTGCGCCGGGATGGACCTGAAGGCGTTCGCGGCCGGCGAGGTGGTCAGGGACGCCTCCCGCGGCTTCGCGGGCATCGTCGAGCGGCCGCCGGCCAAGCCGCTGATCGCCGCGGTCGAGGGCTGGGCGCTCGGTGGCGGGTTCGAGATCGTGCTGTCCTGCGACATGGTCACCGCGGGCAAGGGCGCGCGGTTCGGCCTGCCCGAGGTCAAGCGGGGCCTGGCCGCCCGCGGCGGCGGCGTGTTCAAGCTGCCGCGGCGGCTGCCGCGGGCGGTCGCGATGGAGCTGATCACCACCGGGGCGCCGCTCGACGCGGCCCGGGCCGAGCACTTCGGCCTGGTCAACCGGGTCGTCGAAGACGGCCAGGCGCTGAACGCGGCGCTCGCGCTGGCCGCGCTGATCGCGGCCAACGCGCCGATGTCGGTCCGCGCCTCCAAGGCGGTCGCCGACGCCTCGGCCGACTGGTCCCTCGCGGAGGGCTTCGACCGGCAGAAGGAGTACCTGGAGCCGGTGTTCGCGTCGCAGGACGCGGCCGAGGGCGTGGCCGCGTTCAAGGAGCGGCGCGACCCGGTCTGGCAGGACAAGTGACCGCCGCCGGTCCCCAGGCGCTCAGCGACGTCAAGGTCGTCTGCCTGAGCGCCGTCGGCCCGGTCCCGTTCGCGATGATGCTGCTCGGCGACTTCGGCGCCCAGGTGACCCGGGTGGACCGCCCGGGCAAGTCGGGCTCGGTGACCGGCCTGCAACTGGAGGACGACCCCCGCAGCCGCGGGCACCGCGGCATCGGCATCGACCTGCGCCGCCCGGCCGGCCGCGACGTGCTGCTGCGGCTGGTGGCGGGCGCCGACGTCTTCCTCGAGGGCATGCGCCCGGGCGCGGCCGAGAAGCTCGGCCTCGGCCCCGATGACCTCCTCGACGTCAACCCCCGGCTGGTCTACGGCCGGGCCACCGGCTGGGGGCAGGCCGGGCCGCGGGCCAGCCAGGCGGGCCACGACATCAACTACGCGGGGCTGGCGGGCGGGGTGTTCCCGCTCGGCCCGCCCGACGCGCCGCCGCTGCCGCCGCTGAACCTGCTGGCCGACTTCGGCGGCGGCGGCGCCTACCTCGCCCTGGGCGTGCTCGCCGCCCTGCACCAGCGCCAGCTCAGCGGACGGGGCCAGGTAGTCGACGCCGCCATGGTCGACGGGGTGGCGTCACTCACCGCCATGCTGCACGGGATGCTCGCGGCCGGCCTGTGGTCCGACCGCCGGGGCGACAACCTGCTGGACGGCGCGGCCCACTTCTACCGCACCTACGCCACCGCCGACGGCGGTTATATGGCGGTTGGCCCGATCGAGCCGCAGTTCTACCGCCAGCTGCTTGACCGGCTCGGGCTCGACCCAGCCGAGTGGCCGCAGCACGACCAGTCCCGCTGGCCGGAGCTGTCGCGGCGGCTGGCGGAGATCTTCGCGTCGCGCACCCGGGCGGAGTGGACGGAGCTCTTCGCCGGCCGCGACGCCTGCGTCACCCCGGTGCTGTCGCTGGCCGAGGCGGGCAACTCGGCCGAGCTGCGCGAGCGGGGCACCTTCGTCAACTGGGACGGCCTGCCGCAGCCCGCCCCCGCCCCCCGGCTGTCGGCCTCGCCGCCGGTGCAGCGCCCCCGCTCCAGTGCCTGCGGCCACACCGACGAGGTACTGGCCGAGCTGGGCTACCAGGCCGACGAGATCGCCGGGCTGCGCGCGGCCAGCGCGGTCGCCTAGGGAGACGCCATGACTGACGGGCAGCAAGCGGACATCCACCGGGGCCAGGTGGCGGTGATCACCGGCGGCGGCCGCGGCTTCGGCCAGGCCTTCGGCGCCGCCCTGGCCGCCCGCGGTGCCCACGTGGTGCTGGCCGACATCGACGCCGCCGCCGCCGAGTCGGCCGCGGCCGAGATCGCCGGCAAGGGCGGCAGTGCCTTCGGTGTCGCCTGCGACGTGGCCGACGAGGCCAGCGTCGGGGCGGTGATCGACCAGGTGACGGAGCGGCACGGCGGCATCGACATCCTCGTCAACAACGCGGGCCTGCACTCGGCCGCCTACAACAAGCCGTCGGCCGAGCTCGGCATCGCCAGCCTGCGGCGCCTGTTCGACGTCAACCTGATGGGCATCTACATCTGCTCGCTGGCCGCCCGGCCGGCCATGAGCGGCCGGCCCGGGGCGGCGGTGGTCAACCTCTCCTCATCCGCCGCCTACGCCAGCCGCACCGCCTACGGCGTCTCCAAGCTGGCTGTCCGCGGCGCGACCGCGCAGCTCGCGCGGGAGTTCGCGGGCGACGGCATCCGGGTGAACGCGATCGCGCCCGGGCTGATCTTCACCGACACCATCCGCGCGGAACTGCCGCGCGACGAGGTTGTGCGGGTGATGGGCCAGCAGATCCTGCCGCGCGAAGGCGAGGAACAGGACATCGTGGACGCGCTGTTGTTCTTGCTGTCGCCCGCCTCTTCCTTCATCACCGGGGAGACCATGCGGGTCACCGGCGGCATGGCCCTATCGGTATGACGGAATACGGCCGGAAAACGCTTGACGGAAGGAACAGCTCGTGCGTGACGCGGTAATCGTAGACGCGGTGCGGGCGCCCATCGGGCGCCGCAAGGGAACACTGCAGCAGGTACACCCGGTCGACCTGGCGGCCGACGTGCTGACCGCGCTGGCGGCCAGGAATAACCTCGACCCGGCGCTGGTCGAGGACGTCATCTTCGGCTGCGTCACCCAGATCGCCGAGCAGTCCAACAACGTCGGCCGGCTGGCGTCGCTGGCCGCGGGCTGGCCCGAGGAGATCCCCGGGGTCACCATCGACCGCGCCTGCGGGTCGAGCCAGCAGGCGGTCAGCTTCGCCGCCGCCAGCGTGATCGCCGGCCACTACGACATCGTGGTGGCGGGCGGCGTCGAGTCGATGGACCGGGTGCCGCTGGGGTCCGCCCGGGCGGTCGGCGAGCCGTTCGGCCCCCGGGTGAAGGCGCGCTACCAGCGCGACAGCTTCAGCCAGGGCCTCGGGGCCGAGGACATCGCCCGGCGCTGGGGCTTCTCCCGCACCCAGCTCGACGAGTTCGCGCTCGAGTCGCACGCCAAGGCGGCCGCCGCCACCGACAGCGGCGCCTTCGCCCGCCAGCTCATCCCGATTACCGGCCCCGACGGCGAGCTCACGGTCGACGAGGGCATCCGCCGCGGCGGCACGCTGGAGAAGCTGGCCACGCTCAAGCCCGCCTTCCTGGAGGGCGGCGTCATCCACGCCGGCAACAGCTCGCAGATCTCCGACGGCTCAGCCGCCCTGCTGATCACCACCAGCGAGCGGGCGGCCGAGCTCGGCTGGACGCCGATCGCCCGCTTCCACTCCGGCGCGGTGGTGGGGGACGACCCGGTGACGATGCTCACCGCGCCCATCCCGGCCACCGCCAAGGTGCTCAAGCGGGCCGGGCTGACCATCGACGACATCGGGGTCTACGAGGTCAACGAGGCGTTCGCGAGCGTCCCGCTGGCCTGGGAGGCGGACACCGGGGCCGATCACGCCAAGCTCAACCCGCTCGGCGGCGCGATCGCGGTCGGCCACCCGCTCGGCGCCTCCGGCGCGATCTTGATGACGCGGATGGTGCACCACATGCGGGACAACGGCATCCGCTACGGCCTGCAGACGATGTGCGAGGCTGGCGGCATGGCCAACGCCACCGTGATCGAGCTGCTGGCCGACTGACAGCCAGCCAGCACCCGTTCGGACTCATCAAAGGAGAAGCCCAGCCGTGCAACTCGAATCCGTCTCCGCCTTCGTCACCGGCGGCTCGTCCGGGCTTGGCCTGGCGACCGTGCGCCGCCTGCTGGCGGCCGGGGCGAAGGTCGGCATCGCCGACCTGAACCCGCCGTCGGACGAGGACCTGGCCAGCCTCGGGGCGGGCGTGGTGTACACCAAGACCGACATCACCGACGAGGCGGCGGTGAACGAGGCGCTCGACGCCACCGAGGCCGCGCACGGCCCGGTGCGGGCGGTGGTGCACTGCGCGGGCCGCGGCGGTGACCGGGTACGAATCCTCGACAAGGAGGGCAACCCGGGCTCGCTGGAGACGTTCGCCGAGGTCGTCCGGGTCAACCTGATCGGCACCTACAACGTGCTGCGGCTCGGGGCGGCCCGGATCGCCCGCACCGAGCCGGTCGACGGCGAGCGCGGCGCGATCGTGCTGACCGCCTCGGTCGCCGCCTTCGACGGCCAGATCGGCCAGACGTCCTACACCGCGACCAAGGCCGCCGTGCACGGCATCACGCTGGTCGCCGCGCGCGACCTCGCCAGCAAGCAGATCCGGGTCAACACCATCGCCCCCGGCACCTTCGACACCCCGATGCTCGCCCGGCTGCGGCAGGACATCCGTGACGGCCTGGCCGCCGCGGTGCCGCACCCCCGGCGGCTCGGTGACCCGGACGACTACGCCCACATGGCGGTCAGCCTGCTGGAGAACCGCTACGTCAACGGCGAGACGATCCGCCTCGACGGCGCGATCCGGATGCCACCGCGCTAAAGGTCGGCCCCGGCCGAATGGTTGTGGCAACCAGGCGGCTACAGGCGCGTGGTTGCCACAACCACGCGGGTCGTGGCCCGCGCCCTTCCCCGAGGCAAAGGAGCAGCGGGTGCTGATCAGCCAGACGATCCCCAACAACCACAAGGTGAAGGCCCTCCTGCAGCCCTGGCAGGAGGGCGTCGGCGGCGAGCAGATCGGCGAGGTGGCCGCGCTGGCGGACAAGCTCGGCTTCAGCCGGCTGACCGTCGGCGAGCACTTCGCGATCCCCAAGGAGCACGTCGAGCTGTCCGGCGCGCACTACCAGCACGCGCCGACGACGCTGGCGTACCTGGCCGGCCGCACGTCCCGGATCCGGCTGGCGTCCAACGTCAGCATCGTCCCCCTGCAGCACCCGGTGGTGCAGGCCAAGCAGTGGGCGGTGCTCGACTGGCTGAGCGGCGGCCGGGCTGACCTGATGGTCGGCGTCGGCTGGCTCAGGGAAGAGTTCGAGCTGCTCGGGGTCGACTTCCGCACCCGCGGCCGCCTGCTTGACGAGTACATCGAGGCGATCCGCCGCATCTGGACCGAGGACCTGGCCAGCTACCAGGGCGAGTTCGTCGAGTTCCACGACATCGCGGCCGAGCCGAAGCCGCTGCAGCCGGGCGGGGTGGTGCCGATCTGGTTCGCCGGCGACGTGCCCGCCACCCTGGCCCGGGTCGCCCGCTGGGGGGCCGGCTGGTCACCGTACCTGACGCCGCCGGAGCAGATCGCGGCCAAGGTCGACCAGATCCGCCAGCACCCGGCCTACCAGGGGCAGCCGCTCGGGGTCTTCTACAACCTGGCCAACCTGCGGCTCAGCGAGGGCCACGAGTCCAAGGACGACGACCACGACTTCGACACCTGGAACGTGCAGCAGCTAGTCGACCAGCTCAACTGGATCCGCGGCCTGGGCGTCACCGAGGTGACCCCGCCGCTGCCCCGGCTGGCCAGCTACCAGCAGTTCCTGGAGCGAATGCACTGGCTGGCGGAAGAAGTCATGCCCCGGGTCGGCCAGTGATGGTCGTCAGGCTGCTAAGTCCGGTCCCGGCGCCGCCGTCCACGCCTCCGCTGCTCCCGGCCAGCCGGGCACCGCCGCGATACAGCGCGGATCAGATGCTGACGCTTCGACCGCTGAGGTGATGGCGGGCGAGCGCGGAGGTTCGCGTCCTCGGCGCTGAGGTTGCGACCCATAGTCCGTCTTGGCCCGGCACTCGGTGTTACCCGCGGCCGGTAACAGAGTTCGAGGTCGAGGACGGGTGGCTGGTCGAGGTGGCGGCAATCTTCACGGCACAGACTGGGCGCATCCGGACCTTCGCCCGCATCATTGTGAACCGCCGCCGCCGCCCGAGCAGGCTAGCCCCGGCCGTCCTGGCCTGAGCCGTGACGGCGAACGGGTCACTGACAGCGCCCTCGGCGCGCTGCGTGAGGCAAGCGCGGCCCGGGATGTCGTCCGCCAGGTAAGGCGCCGCCTGCCCAGGCCGGTCATCGGTACGGGTGCGCCCCGAGCTGCTCCCGGCGGGTGAGCGAGACCGACTGGGAGGAAGCCTTCTCGGCCGCTGCCGTAGCGGGCCGCCCGATGGGCCAGGAACTGACCGCGCGCGGGTTGATCGGAACCGGCGAGCTGGAGGCGCTGCTCCGGCTCACCCTCGCGGACGCGGTGTTCGCGCTGGCCAGCGGGACCATCACGGAGTACCGGTCTGAACCCGGCCGCGTCGAAGCGGTCCTGCCGCTCGCGGGCGGCGAGGACGCGTCCTGGCTCCTGGCGGAGGCGGCACGACGGGTCCGGGTACTCGAGTCGCTGCCTGGCGGCGTTGACCAGGGGTGGGTGGCGGCCGCGGCCGGCGCGCACCCGGCGGACACCGCACCCGGCGGCCAGGCCCTGATCCTGGCCCTGGCCAACGGCCGCCGGACAGCCCGGGACATCGCGTTCGCGGCCGGCTACGGACTCTACGCCACCCGGCTGCAGCTGGCCCGGATGCACCAGGCTCGGCTGGTGGTGACCGAAACCGTCCGCGGCACCCGGCCGCACCCGGTCCAGCCACTGCCGGGCCGGGAGCGCCGAATGCTGACCGGGCTGCCCTGGCGGTCCCACGACACGACCCCGCCCGCCCGGCGCTACGGCGTGTCCGAACGGCGGGCCCCGCTCAACCTGCTCCGGCCCCGCTCAGCCCGGGAACCAGGCCCGGACGCGGCTTCCTGACCGTGACGCTGGACTGCTAACCGCCCGGTGCGGGAGACCGGCGACGGCGGGCGGGCGTAAGGTGTGCACCGTGGCAAGTCCTAGTGAGTCGGCCATCCCCCAGGCCGTCACCCCGATCGATCCGACCAAGCCGCACTCCGCCCGGATCTACGACTACTTCCTCGGCGGCAAGGACAACTTCGCCGCCGACCGCGCGGTCGCCGAGCAGGCCATCGCGGCCTGGCCGGGGATCCGGGTGGCCGCCCGGGAGAACCGGGCGTTCATCGGCCGGGCGGTCCGCTACCTGGCCGCCGAGGCCGGCATCGACCAGTTCCTCGACATCGGCTCGGGACTGCCGACGGCGAGCAACGTGCACGAGGTCGCGCAGGGGATCAACCCGGCCGCCCGGGTGGTGTACGTAGACAACGACCCGATCGTGCACTCGCACGCGCGGGCGCTGCTCGCCAGCACCGCGCCCGGCAGGTGCGCCTACATCCAGGCCGACCTGCGGGAACCGGAGCAGATCATCGGCAGCCCGCTGGTGCGGGATACCCTGGACTTCAGCCGGCCGGTGGCGCTGATCCTGGCCGCGGTCGTCCACTTCCTCATTCCCGCCGACGACCCCGCCCGCATCATCGGCACGCTCACCGGCGCGCTGCCCGCGGGCAGCTACCTGGCCGCCTCGCACGGCACCGACGAGTATCCGCCGCCGGAGTCGGCCGACGGCGTGAGCAGCGCGTACTCCGGCGGCGGGGTGAGCGTCTGCCTGCGTACGGCCGACGAGTTCGGCCGCCTGGTGTTCGGCGGGCTCGAGTTGGTCCCGCCCGGGGTCGTGATGACCACCAAGTGGCGCCCCGAGCTGGGCCCGCGCAGTGACGCGCGGCCGTCCGACGTCAGCACCAACGTCGGCGTCGCCCGCAAGCCCTAGCCCCCGCCCGGCCGCATCGCCACCGGCCGCCGAGCCCGCGCCGCGATACACGTAGGAGCGTGCGACGCTGACGGCGGAGGTGAGGCGATGCGAGCACGAATGGGAGCCCGTCGCGATGGCTTTCGACCCCGCGAAGCTCCTCGGCTTCTAGCCGCCCTAAGTCAGGGCTTCCGCGCGACGCCGCCGAGTATGCCGACCTCCGGGTACTCAGCCGGGTCGTCGGCCGGGTCCGGCCGCCACTGGTGGACCAGCACCAAGCCCGGCTCGACCAGGTCGAGGCCGTCGAAAAGCCCGAGCACCTGATCGTGGCTCCACGGGGACACGCGAAGGCCGTAGGCGGCGGCGGTGGCCACCATCTGCCTGTCCCCGTCAGGGTCAGGGAAATGGTCGGCCATCGACAGCACCAGGAAGCTGCCCGGTACCAGCGCGGCCAGGTAGCGGCGCACCAGCGCGGGCACCTCGTCGGCGGCAGCGGCCTGCGCGAGCGAGCAGAGGAACAGCAGCGCCAGCGGGCGGCCGAGATCCAGGGTTGACGTCACCTCGGGTGCCGTCAGGATGCCTGCGGGGTCGCGCAGGTCCGCCCGGAGGTAGCCCACCTGGCCCGTCGGCCTGCTGACCATCCGGGCGTGCATGTGGGCCGCCACGATCGGGTCGTTGTCGACGTAGACCACCTGGGCGGCCGGGTTGACCTGCTGGGTGACCTCGTGCAGGTTCGGCGAGGTGGGGATGCCGGCGCCGATGTCGAGGAACTGGCTGATGCCTTCCTCGGCCGCCAGGTAACGGGCGGCCCGCGCCAGGAACAGCCGGTTCTGCTGCACGTTCACCCGCGCCCCGGGCATCGACCCGAGAATCCCCGCGGCGGCCTCTCGGTCCAGCGGGTAGTTGTCCTTGCCGCCGAGGAGGTAGTCGTACACCCGCGCTGACTGCGCCCTGCTGGTGTCGACCTCGGGCGGCTCGTAGTCAAGCTGACGGGTCGTCCAGTGCATGTTGTTCGACATCTCGGCGCTAGCTCCTGTCGGTGCGTCCGATGCCTGCCTTGTGCGGACTCCAGCCCGCGGCGAAGACATCGAGCTCAGCCTCGGTGAAGACCAGCGCGGGTCCCTCGGGGTCGGTCGACTGCCGCAGTGCGAACCGGCCGCTCCCGAGCGCCTTGATCTCCACGCAGGAGCCGCCGTTGTGGCCGCTCCACGGCTTGTGCCAGCCGTCGGCGCCCAGCTTGCGGCTGGCGCTGGGGATGTGGTTCACGCGCTGACCTCCCGGTGGATGGCACTGAGGATGGCCTCGGTGCGCTGCGGCGGCGGCGCTTGCGCGCTCATCCGGTCGAACGCCTCGCCGAACGCGGACACGTCGTCGGCCTGGTCCACGTAGAACGCGCCGAACACGGTCTCGACGTACACGATGTCTTGCAGTTCGTCGAACGGAAAACGGAAAATATGAAAGGGGCCGTACATTCCCTCGTGCACGAACAGCGCGAACGGTACTACCTGCAGCGTGATGTTGGGCAGCGCGGCCGCCTCGATCAGCCGGTCGATCTGCTGCTGCATCACCTTGGGCGGCACGACCGGGCGCCGCAGCACCGTCTCGTCCATCACGATCCAGAACTCCGGGCCGCCTGGCCGCAGCAGCCGATGCTGGCGCTCCATGCGCAACTGGACCCGGCGCTCGATCTCGGCATCGTGGCGTACCACGTCCCCGCCCTGCAGCACGGTTCGCGCGTAGTCCTCGGTCTGCAACGGGCCGGGCACGTAGTGCGGCTCGTAGGCGCGCATGAAGCTGGCTTCCTCCTCCAGGCTCACGAACGCCCGGAACCAGTCCGGTAGCGCGTCCCGGTAGCGGTACCACCAGCCGGGCTGGTTGGCCTCGGTAGCCATGGCGAGGAAGGCCCGCGCGTCGTCGCCGGGCACGCCGTAGTCGGCCAGCAGCAGCTTGATGTACGGCAGCCGCCACTTGACCTGCCCCTGCTCCATGCGGCGGATCGCCAGCGGGGTGAGGCTGAGCACCGCCGCCGCGTCCTCGAGCGACCTGCCCGCGGCCTGCCGGAGGTCCCGCAGCCGCTTGCCAAGGACGAGGAGGCGCACGGTGGCCGCGTTCGCGGACTGCGCCTGAGGCACATGCCCTCCTTCGAGCGCGCGGCCCGGGGCAAAGCCGCGCGGTCAGTTCAAGATCGCTGGGTCGATAAGTTCTCCATGAAATTATCACGGTGGACGTTGCATGGTGATGTTCTTTTGCCCGATAGTGTCATATATCCGAAGCGTCGAGGCTGAAGGGTGACGCGTGTGTCACAAATCGAGACTGACGTGACGTGCGTGACATTCGAGCTGGCGGCCCGCCTTGAGTCGGTCGCCGATGCCCGGCGCCAGACAGCCGACTGGCTGCGGCAGTCGGCCGCGGGAGCGGCCGCCGATGACGCGCTGCTGGTCGTCAGCGAGCTCGTCACCAATGCGGTAGTGCACAGCGGCGGCGCCACCATCGGCTGTGACCTGCGGCTCATGGGCAGCCTGGTGCACATCGGGGTGACTGACGAAGGAGTCAGTCCCACGGGACCCGCGGTCGGGCAGCCGGCCGATGACGACGGCTCCGGCCGCGGGCTCCTGCTGGTGAGCATGATCTGCGTCCGCTGGGGGTTCACCCAGTCCGCGGCCGGCTGCCGGACGACCTGGGCGACGGTGCGGGTGGGCGGGGGGTAAGAACTGCGCGGCCGCCACGACTAAGCAGTCGACAAGCTCCGGCCGCTGGTTGAGCAGTTGCGACCGGGACGACACGAAGTGGCCGAAGGCGGCCGTGGCGTCGAGCCGGAAGACAGCGACGCGGTGACAGTTCTGGAACGCCAGCCGGATGCCGTAGCGGCGCTCGATCGCGCCGCGCATCGCGTCACTGGCCATCAGCCGGAGCAGCTGGCCGCGGGCCGCGGCATCGGGCGGGGGCTCCTGGTTCTCGGTGAACTCGCCCCCGCCCGCCCGCAGGCTGGCGATCAGGCCGGTGATCACGCCCCACGCGAACGGCAGCGACTCTTTGACGCAGTCGAGGAAGACGTCATCGTCTACCTCGCCGTTGCGAGCCTGTTCCTGCAGTTCCGCTGATACCTGTAGTGACATCGTGACGCTCCCTTTGATCCCGTGCGCTTTAAATTTCATTTATCTGCACAGGAAACGCACGTCAAGCCCGGGGGCCCGCCGACGCGATCACGCGACAGCGCAAGCGCGTACTTCCGCCGACTGAGCACGCGCTGTAGCATCGGGCAGCCAAGGGGGGTTGCGGTGGGGGAAAAGGCAGCAGTAGTCATCGGGGTTAACCGAACCGGCAATCTCGACCCTCTTCAGTCTGCGGTGCAGGCGGCTTCTGATGTGGCTGACTGGTTGAGGGGTGAAGGTTTCGACGTTGAATTGCTCACCGACGAGCGCGACCCTGTGCATTCGGCGGAGGTCGAGGAGGCGCTGGCCCGGTTCGTCACCGTACCGCCGCGGTACAAGCTGCTCGTCGTTTACTTCTCCGGGCACGGGTACTGGCACGCGCGGGCCGACCGGTGGCTGCTTAGCGGCGCTCCGGTCAAGGGAAGTGACGCGATCAACCTGCGCGGCGCGATGGACCTCGCCCGGTACTCCGGCATCGAGACGGTGGTGTTCTTCTCCGATGCGTGCCGGTCAATTCCGCAGACGGCACAGGAACAGCGAATCGAGGGCGTTGACGGGTTCCCGAACCTTTCCGACTTCGACCGGGCGAACAAGGTGGACGCCTTCAAGGCCACCAGCGACGCGCAAAGCGCTTACGAGATCCCGCTTGCCCTTTTGCCTGGTAGGCAGTTCGCCTGCCGGAGCGTGCTCACCACTGCGTGGCTGGCGGCCTACGAGGAAGCCTCGGCCGACATGGTCGCCCAGGTCGACGAGGACGGCCGGAAGGTTCTCGTCGTGCCGAACCGCCGCCTAGAGGGCTTCCTGCAGCGCAAGGTGGACGAGTTGCTGGCCGCCAGGAACGATCCGACCCTCCGGCAGGAGCTGGAAGTCAACGTGCCGTCGGCCGATAACGTCTACATCGGCAGCGTCAAGGGGGAACCGCCGCCAGTGCTACGGGGCCCGGCCGCCGCGCCCAGGCGCACCCCCGGCCAGGACGCGGCCCGCGCGGTCGAGACGATCCTCGACGACGGCGGGCTAGCTGCCGTGCAGTACCGGGGCCCCGCCCGAATCGCGAGGCCGGCGCCTGATTTCGGATCGCACTGCGGCTTTTCGGTTACCGGCGCGGCCCTGTCGCGGGTCGCGCTGGCGGGAGCAGCGGGCGCCCGGGCCGAGGTCCTCGCCCCGGGATCGGTGGAACTGCGCGGAGTCGATCCAGCGGCCACTATGGTCGGGCAGCTCGAAGACGGCCGGTGCTTCGTGGTTCCCGCGCTCAGCGGCTACATCGGGCATATCTCGGTCAACTCGGGCGGAGTGGCCAATGTGGCTTATGTTCCTTCGTTCGGTACCAGCCGTTATGCGGGGTACATGAGCCGGAGAGTCGAAATTGATACCCTCAGGGGGCTGGTGGCGGCTGCGATTGATCACGACACCCTCGTGGTGCGGGACCAGGAGCAGGCAAATCAGCTCGCTCCGCTTATCCGGTCGGGCAGGCACTTCGATCCCTCGCTCGGGCTCTACGCGGCGCACGCGTACTCAAGTGCCGGATTGGATGCGGCGGTGGCGAACGTCAGGTCGTTCATGTATGAGCATCTGGACCTGGTGTTCTTCGATGTCGCCCTGCTGGCGTCCCGGCGCCCTGAGCCGGGATTGCAGACGGTTCCCTTCTGCCCGATGCTCACCCAGGCGTGGAGCCTGTTGCGCCCCCGCGGCTGGCAACTGCACCCGGGCCTCGAGGAGCTGAAGCCGTCGCTGCTGGATTCACTCTGGACGACCTTCGCGCCTGATGCCGCGCAACGGCTCTTTGACGTCGTCGGGCAAGGAGTGACGCCATGACCGCCGTATACCTCGGTCCCGGCCAGCGGATCGCTTTCGACCCCGGCCTGACCACCGGCATCGCGGGCCTTAGCCAGGCGTTTGAGCGCATCGGCGACGACGATTACCTGACGCTGTGGGCCCGTGCCCGCGACAGTGGCGTCACCGCCAAGGGTGACCCGCGTAGCCGGATCAAGCAGATACGCGATTTCTTCCGTAATCGGACCTACGTCCGTGATCTGTGCACGGACATGCCTTGTCAGGTGCCGATCCTGACGGTGGCGCCGGTGCCGGGAGGCACGGTGAACGCGACCTACTCGGTCGAGCGGTCGGGCCAGGGCGGCGCGTCAGTCAAGATCCTCGGCAGCGGCGGCGGGGCAGGGTTCAAGACCGTGCTGAGCTCGTCCTTCGAGTTCGACGCCGATCGCGCCGACCAGATGTCATCGGTGGTGAGCGACGTACTGGTCACCGCCCACCTCTTCGAGCACGATGGCCGGCCCGAGGTGATCACCGACATCAAGGCGGCCGACGACGCGTTCGTCCGCGTCGACGCGGGCCTGCCCGGGCTGGACCCCGGCCCGCCGCGCCGGATGGCCGCCCGGTTGCGGGCCGCGGACCCGGCCGGGACCGGGAAGCTCACGCTCCACACGGAGCAGACGGTGAGCTGGAACGTTGATATCGGACTTAAGTTTGACCTGTTCGGCGGCGGCGGCGAGGCGTCTTTCTCCTACGAGGCGGAGAAGACGCACGGTGTCGAGGCCGTCTTCGTGCTGCCGAACGGCTTCGACTACCGCGAATACGACTGGCCCGCTGGCGGTTCGCTCATTCCGCGGGTCCTGCCCGTGCCGTAGCGCGGCAGGCGGTAGCTCATCCCGCCGTCCGGCTGCCCCCCGGATCGTCAGCCTCGCCCGCGAACACCGGGCGGGTCAGCAGGTCGACCGCGGCGTCGCGGAACCGGCTCAGCACCACCGGGTCGGACAGCGACAGTCCCAGCATCTGCTCTACCAGCGGCCCGAACACGATGTGCGCCAGGTGCACCGCCCGGTAGAGCACCAGGCCCACCTCGGGATCGGGCAGCGGGCGGGCGGTCCCGGCGTCCACCAGCGCCTGCATCTCGCTGCGCACTAGGTCGAACCCCTCGGTGAACAGCGCTAGCCCGGCCGGCCCGCCGTCGAGGATGACCCGCCGCAGGTACCCCGCGATCGCCGGGTTCTCGCTGACTAGCTGGTCGAAGGCCTGCCGGCGGGCCCGGGTGGCGACCGGCGGCGGCTCGCCCAGGCCGACCTCGCTGACCACCTGGCGGATCTTGGCGATGACGGCGTGCTGCACCGCCTCGGCCAGCTCGTCCTTGGTCTTGAAGTGGTGCATGACCGCGCCCGGCGACATGCCCGCCTCCTCGGCCACCATCCGGATCGAGGTGGCCCGCAGGCCGTGCTCCGCGTACAACCGCAGCGCCGCCTCGCGGATCCGCGCGCGGGGGGCGAGGTCGGCCGGGCCGAGGGTAAGGCTGCTCTCCGTCATGACAGGCTCAATCGTATCTGATGGTTTCCCGAACACTTGTATTGCAAACGATAACCATGTATTGACTTTAAGACAGCTGCTTTTTAGCGTGGAGGCAGCTACCGGACTGCCCACAACGAGGTGCGAACGAATGCTGAAGAACGCGCGACTGCTGATGACCGGCCTGACCGGGCAGCTAGCCGGGTCGATCGCCGCCATCCTGGCGCCGCACAACGAGATCTACGGCCTCGCCCGGTACTCCAGGCCCGGCTCCCGGGAAGCGGTGGAAGCACTCGGGATCACCCCGATCACCTGCGACTACACCAGCGGTGACTTCACCGGCGTGCCCAACGACTTCGACTACGTGTTCCACGCGGCGGCCGACGTCTTCCCGGCCGACATCGAGACCGGCCTCAAGCAGAACGCCGAGGGCACCGGGCTGCTGCTGAACCACCTGAACCGGGCCAAGGCCTGGATCTACGTCTCCACCAGCGGCGTCTACTGGGACCAGCCCGACCCGTGGTACGCCTACCAGGAGACCGACCGCTGCGGCGGCAGCACCCGCATCAACACCCGCTTCGCCTACGGCACCAGCAAGTTCGCGGGCGAGGCGGTCGCCCGGACGCTGTCCCGGATTCACGGGGTGCCGCTGACGATCGCCCGGATGAACTGGTCTTACGGCCGGGTCAGCTTCGGCGGCGCCCCCACCCGGGTGATCACCCGGGTGGCCCAGGGCGAGCCGGTCCCGGTCAACCCGGACTGGGAGATGGTGGGCTCCCCGATCCACGAGGACGACATGGCCGAGCACCTGGAGCCGTTCTTCGCCGGCGCCAGCGTCGGCGGCACGGTCACCAACTGGGGGGGCGACGACGCGATCTCGGTCGAGCAGTACGTCCCGTGGGTGGCCGAGCTGCTCGGCACCTCGTACTCCTTCACCGGGATGACGGACATCATCGCCTACCCGCGCAACCTCGACCCCGCCAAGCGGATCTCGCTGACCGGCCCGTGCAAGGTGAAGTGGCAGGACGGCTTCAAGCGGATCATCGAGGACCGCTTCCCTGGCCGGCTGGCCGGCGCGTGAGTACCGTGACCGTCGGCGCCGAGCAGTTCCTAGACCAGGCCACCGAACGGGTGGGGCTGACTGACTTCGGCGACCTCCCCTTCCGCGAGGGGATCGACGTCCTGCTCTGGTCTCTCCAGCACGAGTCAGGCCAGCCGCCCGAGCGGGTGGCCTCGGTGGCCGAGAGCCTCCTGCTGCCCGCCCTGGTGAAGCGGCTGCGGCTGGTCGACGACCGCAAGCGCTACCCGGAGATCGCCGGGCAGCAGGTCCGGGCGCCGATCGTGATCACCGGGCTGCCGCGCACCGGCTCGACCCACCTGCAGGCGCTGCTCGCCACCCGGCCCGGTGCCCGCTCGCCCCAGGAGTGGGAGATGCGGCTGCCGTCCCCGCCGCCGCAGGCCGCTACCGCTGACACCGACCCGCGCATCGCCGAGGTACAGGCGGCCATCGACGGCCGGGCCGGCGCCGCCCGGCTGCAGAGCATCCACCCGTACGGCGCCCGGCGGCCCGAGCAGTGCCTCGGCCTCATCGACTGGAGCTTCGCCAACAACACCTACCTGGCCTACCAGCGGATCCCCAGCTACTACGAGTGGTACCTCAACCTGGACCAGCGCGTGGTCTACGAGCACCACAAGCGGTTCCTGCAGCACCTGCAGTTCCGCAACCCGGGGGAGTGGGTGCTCAAGTGGCCCAAGCACCTGTTCGGCCTGGACGCGCTGCTCGAGGTCTACCCGGACGCCCGGATCGTCTGGACGCACCGGGACCCGGTCCGGGTCGTCCCGTCCGCGGTCAGCTTCGTCGGCACCCTGCGCTCGATGAACAGCCCGCTGTTCGACCCGCGGCGGTTCGGCGCCGAGTGGAGTGCCCTGGAGGAGATGGCCCTGCACCGCGGCCTGGAGGCCCGCGGCCGCGCGGGCGACCATCAGTTCGTCGACGTGCAGTACAACGACCTGATCACCGACCCGGTGGCCGAAGTGGGCCGGATCTACCAGCGGCTCGGCATCCCGGCCGACGACGAGACGCTGCGCCGGGTGGGCGACTTCCAGGAGGAGAACCCGCAGGGCAAGCACGGCGCCCACGAGTACACGCCGGAGCAGTTCGGCTTCGACCCGGCCCTCGTCAAGCGCCGCTTCGCCGCCTACACCGAGCGGTTCGGTATCGAGCCAGACCGCCCCCGTTCGGGAAAGAGGGCATGAGAAACGGCGTGCGGGCCGCGGTGCTGACCGCGGCCGAGACCCTCGAGGTCCAGACGTTCCCGGTCCCCGCGCTCGGCGCGGACGACGCCCTCATCCGCATCGAGGTGTGCGGCCTCGGCGGTAGCGACGTCACCCAGTACCTGGGCAGGCTCCGCCCCTCAAGCACGGTGTACCCGCTGATCATGGGGCACGTGTTCGTCGGCGTGGTCGAGTCGGTGGGCGCGCGGGCGGCTAAGCGCTGGCGGGTGTCGCCGGGCGACCGGGTGGTGACCGAGGCGATCGTGCCCTGCTGGGCCTGCCGGCACTGCGTCAGCGGTCACTACTCGCTCTGCGACGCAGGCCCCGACCTGCTCAGGTACGGGCTGGTGTCGGCCGAGCGGGAGCCGTCGCTGTGGGGCGGCTTCGCCGAGCTGGCCTACGTACCGCAGGGCGCGCTGCTGCACCGGGTCTCGCCCGCCGCCCCGCTCGACGCCCTCGCCCTGGTGAACTCGATCGCCTCCGGCATCCGCTGGGCCGCCGACCTGCCTGGGTTCCGCGTCGGCGAGACCGGCCTGGTGCTCGGCCCCGGGCAGCGCGGGCTGGCCTGCGCGCTGGCGATGAAGCGGGCGGGTGCGGACCAGGTCATCATCACCGGGCGGTCAGCCGACGCCCACAAGCTGGAGGTCGCCAGGCGGTGGGGCGTCGACGTGGTGGTCGACGTGGACGCCGAGGACGTGGTGGACGTGGTGCGGCACGCGACCGGCGGCGCCATGGCGGACGTGGTGGTGGACGCCTCGGCGGTCGCCACCAAGCCGGTGACCGACGCGATCAAGGCGGTCCGCAAGGACGGCCGCATCGTGCTGATCGGGCTCAAGCGCGGCCAGCCGGTGCCCGACTTGGTAGTCGACGAGCTGGTGTACAAGGCGGTGACGGTCATCGGCGCGATGGCGGCCGACTACTCAAGTTTTGAGCGGGCCTGCCGGGTGATCGAGCGCCACGGCGACCTCATCGCGCAGGCCAACACCCACGCGTTCCGGCTCGACCAGGTGGAGCAGGCCATCCACACGCTGGCGGGGGAAGTCCCGGGCGCCGACGCGATCGGCGTGTCGATCGAGCCTGGCCGGGCGTAATCCAAGTCTCAAGGAGGAGTACTCATGATTCCTGATTTCACTGACACCGCGCTGGCTCAGCTGTGGTCGCTGGAGGGCCGCGTGGCCGTCGTCACCGGCGGCGGCAGCGGGATGGGCCAGGCGACCTCGCTGCGGCTGGCCGAGGCGGGCGCGGCCACCGTGGTGGCCGACATCGACCCGGCCAAGGCGGAGGAGACCGTCGCCCTGATCGGCAAGCGCACGCCCGGCGCCAAGGCGGTCGCGCTGACGGTCGACGTGACCGACCCGGACTCGGTCCGCGCGCTCGGCCAGTCGGTCGATGACCAGTTCGGCGGCATCGACATCTGGGTGAACACCGCCTGGCTGAGCTCGAGCGGCAGCATCGCCGAGTACTCCGACGAGATGTGGCGCAAGGGGATCGGGGTCAACCTCGACGGCTCCTTCTACACCGCCCGCGAGGCGGCCCAGCGGATGCTGGCGGCCGGCCGCCGCGGTGTCATCATCCTGGTCACCTCGGGCAGCGCGCACCACGGCCGGGCCCGGCGCTACCAGTACGTGGCGGCCAAGCACGGCACCCTCGGCCTGGTGAAGAGCCTGGCACTGGAACTGGGCCCGGCCGGCATCCGGGCGGTCGCCATCGCCCCGGCCGCCACCGACACCCCCGGCTACCGGGTCGCCCCGACCAAGTTCTCCGGCGCGGACGCCGCGCAGGCCAAGCGGATGCTGGACGACACCATCGCCAAGATGGCGCTCGGCCGCCTCGGCCAGGCCGACGACATCGCCCGCGCGGCCGTGTTCGCGGCCAGCGACATGGCCGCCTTCATCACCGGCAGCACTATCCACGTCGACGGCGGCGTGGACGCCACGTGACGTCCGGCACCCCTGACTTCACCGGCACCCCTGACTTCACCGGCACCCCGCTGAATGAGCTGTGGTCGCTCGGGGGCCGGGTCGCGGTCGTCACCGGCGGCAGCGCGGGCATCGGCCAGGCGACCTCCCTGCGCCTGGCCGAGGCGGGCGCGACCACCGTGGTGGCCAGCCGCGACCTGGCCAAGGGGGAGGAGACCGTCGCCCTGATCGGCAAGCGCGCGCCCGGCGCCAAGGCGGTCGCGCTGACGGTCGACGTGACCGACCCGGACTCGGTCCGGGCGCTCGGCCAGGCGGTGACGGAACGCTTCGGCGGCATCGACATCTGGGTGAACAGCGCCTGGCTGAGCTCAAGCGGCGGCATCGCCGATTACCCCGACGAGCTGTGGCGGCAGGGGCTGGCGGTCAACCTGGACGGCCCCTTCTACACCGCCCGCGAGGCGGCCCAGCGGATGCTGGCGGGCGGCCGCCGCGGTGTCATCATCCTGGTCACCTCGGGCAGCGCGCACCACGGCCGGGCCCGGCGCTACCAGTACGTGGCGGGTAAGCACGGTACCCTCGGCCTGGTGAAGAGCCTGGCGCTGGAACTGGGCCCGGCCGGCATCCGGGTGCTGGCGGTAGCACCCGCGGCGACCGACACGCCCGGCTTCCGGGCGGCGCCGGCCCGGTTCAGCGGCGCCGACGCCGACCAGGCCAGGAAGCTGGTCGACGACACGATCGCCAAGATGTCGCTCGGCCGCCTGGCCCAGGCCGACGACGTCGCCCGGGCGGTGCTGTTCGCGGCCAGCGACATGGCCGCCTTCATCACCGGCAGCACCATCCACGCGGACGGGGGCGTCGACGCCACGTGACCGTGCCGATGTCCCCCGTCGAGCAGGTGCTCAGCCAGCTGAGCCTGCAGAAATGGGCGGTCGACGCCCGCGACGCCGAACTGCTGTACCGCCTCTACACCGCCGACTGCGAGCAGGTGACCTACCGCGGCGGCCCGCAGGGGCGGCAGGAGGTCGCCCGGGCCCGCGGGCGCGACCAGGTAGTCGGCGTCGTCGTGGCGAGCTGGGAGCGGACCGCCGCGACCTGGTACCCCGGCTCGATGATCCACCAGATCGGCAGCTGCGTCACCGAGCCGGCCGGCCCAGGGCGGATCCGCTGCCGGTCCTACGCCTCGTTCCTGGCCCTCGACGAGGCCGACACCGCGGTGCTCAAGGGCTACGGCACCTACGATGACATCTGGGCGCTTGACGCGGGTGAGTGGCGGCTGGCCTACCGGGAGACGGTCACGTTCGGCTTCCCGCCGCGCCGCTGACCGGGAGCACGAGTCGAAGGAGCGGGCGATGAAGACCGAGCCGGGACGGGTCGCCGTGGTCACCGGGGGAGCCAGCGGTATCGGGCTCGCGCTGGCGGCCGAGGCCGCCCGCCGCGGCATGCAGGTGGTCATCGCCGACGTCCGCGGCGACGCCCTGGAGGAGGCCTCCGACCAGGTGGCCGCCGCCCGGCCGGACCAGCGGGGGGCGGTGATGGCGGTCAACGCCGACGTTTCCCGGCCGCGCGACGTCGAGCTGCTGGCCGAGGCCGCCAGCCGCCTCGGGCCGGTCCAGCTGGTCTGCTCCAACGCCGGGATCGTCCCGTCGGGCCGGGCCTGGGAGCTGCCGGCCGACGACTGGGACCGGGTGCTCGCGGTCAACTTCATGGCCACCGTGCACCTGCTGCGCGCGTTCGTGCCCCGGCTGATCGAGGCCGGGCAGCCGGCCCAGCTCCTGGTCACCGGGTCGATGGCGTCGGTCACCGCGCACGCCGGGATCAGCCCCTACGTGGCCGCCAAGCACGCGCTGCTCGGGCTGTGCGAGACGGTCAACCAGGAGCTGGCGCAGGCCGCGGCCGACGTCCGGGTCACCCTGCTGCTGCCGGGCAAGGTGGCCACCGGGATGAGCCGGGCCGACTACCCCGACGCGATCTCACCCGGCGAGGCGGCCCGGATCGCGTTCGCGGCGGTCGAGCGCCGCCAGCCGGTCGCGTTCACCCACGCCGACCGCATCCCCGAGGTCGAGCGCCGCTTCGCCGCGATCGTGGACGGCGGCCGCCAGGGGGCCGGCTAGCTGACCACCGCCGCCGCGGCACCGGCGGCGGGAAGATCGCCGCCCGGCCCCTTGTTGTTTCCCCTGGTAGGCGGGGTTGACTGGCTGGCGATGATTGCGTGGGGAGTGCTTACTTGGTGCGGACGGGCGAAGGGCGTACGGCCGACGGGGACGGACCTGCCTCCGGGCCGCCTTCGATGGAGGAGAAGCGCTCCCGGGGCAGCAGGCTGCTCTGGGGCGTCGACCGCTGGACAGGGGCCCCGCTGACGGCGGTCACCGTGCTGGCGGCCGGCATCGCGTGGGTGGCCCTGAGCGTGGTCTTCGACTTCCCGGATCAGTGGGAGAGGATCTTCCAGACGATGGTCGCCGCGGTAACGGTGGTCATGGTGTTCGTCATCCAGCACACGCAGGCGCGCCATCAGGCGGCCACCCAGCGCAAGCTCGACGAGATACTGCGGGTGCTCCCGGACGCGGACAACTCGCTGCTCGCGTTCGAGCACGCCTCCGACGACGAGCTGCGCGCCGCCCGTGAGCAGCATCAGCAGATCCGGCAGAACGCGCTGCAGGAACTGGAAGAGCACCCTAGCTAACCGCGAACGGGGTCACGCGACCGCCGCCTGCCCGCCTCAGGGGCTGCGCGCCTCAGGGACTGCCCGCCTCAGGGGCTGGCCGGCCAGGTGTGAACGGGCGCGTTGGCGTGCATGTGATCGATGTAGCGCTCGGTCATCTGCGACAGCGCTTCCGCCCGGCTGGCCCCGCGCCGGGTGAGCCCGGCCACCATGCCGATCTGCCAGGCGGCCCCGGTCTGGCCGGTGCGGCAGCGCTGCTCGATGATGCCAAGCAGCCGGTCGGCGCTGTGCTGGCTGACGCCCCAGTCGCGCAGGCCAGCTCGCGCGAGCGGCAGCAGGTGGCCGAGCACCAGCTCGGCCGCCGGGACCTCGCCAAGACCGGGCCACCGCAGCCGGGCATCCAGGCCGTAGCGCGCGGCAGCCCGCAGGTTGCCGGCCGCGGCCGCGAACGGCAGCTCGGCCCAGACCGGGTCCGGCGCCTCGGCCAGGGCGTGCACCAGGCCGTAGTAGAAGGCGGCGTTGGCCAGGACGTCGGCCACCGAGGGACCGGAGGGCAGGACCCGGTTCTCCACCCGTAGGTGCGGCCGGCCGTCGGCGGCGGCGTAGACCGGGCGGTTCCAGCGGTAGACCGTCCCGTTATGCAGGCTCAGCTCGCCCAGCTCCGGGATGACGCCGCCCGCCAGGGCCTCCGCCGGGTCCTCGTCGTCGCAGATCGGCAGCAGGGCCGGGAAGAACTCGACGTTCTCCTCGAACAAGTCGAGCACTGAGGTGATCCAGCGCTCACCGAACCACACCCGCGGCCGCACCCCCTGCCGCTTCTGCTGCTCCCGGCGGGTGTCGGTGGCCTGCTGGAACAGGGTGATCCTGGTCTCCTGCCAGAGCTGCCGGCCGAACAGGAACGGGGAGTTGGCGGCGACCGCGACCTGCACCCCGGCGATGGCCTGGGCGGCGTTCCAGTAGCGGGCGAAGGCATCCGGGCTGACCCGCAGGTGCAGCTGCACGCTGGTGCAGGCGGCCTCGGGGGTGATGCTGTCGGCGGACGTCAGCAACTGCTCCGCACCGTCGATTTCGATGCGGATGTCTTCGCCCCGGGCGGCGAAGATCTGCTCGTTCAGCACCCGGTAGCGGGCGTTGGCCGACAGCGTGCGCTCACTCAGGTGCTGCTCGCGCAGCGTGGGCAGGATGCCGACCATGACCAGGCGGCTGCCCGCGCCGCGGGCTTGGCCGTCAGCGGCGTTGAGGCGGTCCCTGACCTGCTGCTCCAGGTCGTCAAGGGCGGTCCCGGTCAGCTCACGGGGCGGCACGTTGATCTCCAGGTTGAACCGCCCGAGCTCCGTCTCCCAGGCCGGATCGGTGATCGCGTCGAGCACCTGCGCGTTGCGCATGGACGGCGCCGTCTGCCCGCCCGCCAGGTTCAGCTCGATCTCCAGGCCGACCTGCGACGGGCCGGGCTCGAACATCCGCTCGCGCAGCATCCGGGCGAGCACGTCCAGCGAGCGCCGTAGCTTGTCCCCGTAGATTCGACGGTCCTCGCCGCTGATCTTGACCGGCTGGATGTCACGACCCATTCGGCTATTGTCACTCATCCGCGGCGGTGACCAGTGCAGGCCGCATCGCGGCGCGGCGGCCTGCGGCGGTCATCCCGAGGCCGCCGGGCAGCCGGCCGTCAGCCGGCGCCGCTGCCCCACTGGCGGCCCAGTTCCGCGACCCAGCCGGCCGCCGCGGCCGGGTCGGCCGGCGGTTCACCGACGACGACGAGCTGGGTTACCCCGGTCCGGGCGAGTTCGGGCAGCATGGCGGGGCTGCCGTCGGTCAGGGACACGGCCACGCTGAGCTCGCTGAGCGGCCGGCCGCGGGACCGGCAGTTCCGGTCCAGCGCACTGACCCGCCCGGCGACCGCGCCGGCCGGAAGGTTGAAACCGTACCAGCCGTCGGCGAAGGCCGCTGCGCGCCGGAGCGCGGCGTCGCTGTTGCCCCCCGCGACGACCGGGATCCGCCGCCCGCGCACCGGCTTGGGGTTGACCCGCACCTGGTCGAAGCGGGTGAACTCACCGCTGAAGGAGGCGATGTCGGCCGACCACAGGGCCCGCATCGCCGCGACGTACTCGGCGGTGCGTTCCCCGCGCCGGGCGAACGGCACCCCCAGGGCGGCGAATTCCTCGGCTGACCAGCCGATGCCGACGCCCAGGGTCAGCCGCCCGGCCGAGAGCACGTCCAGCGTCGCCGCCTGCTTCGCCACCAGTACCGGGTTGTGCTCGGGGAGCAGCAGCACCCCCGTCGCCAGCCCGATCCGGCTGGTCACGGCGGCGGCGAAGCTCAGGCCGGTGAGCGGGTCGAGCCAGTCGGCGTCGGCCGGCACGGCGATCCGGCCGTCGGGGGAGTAGGGATAGCGGGACCTGGGCTGGTCGACCAGGACCACGTGCTCCCCCCACCACAAGGTGGCGAACCCGGCTGCCTCGGCCGCCGCCGCGACCGCCCGGATGACGCCGGGGCGCGCGCCGGCCCCGATCCCCAGTGCGTGCAGCCCCACTTGCATGCGCTCCTCCCGCTGGCGTTTATCCCCCGGCCGCCAGCGATCACGCGCCGCCCGCCTCCAGGGTGGCCCAGAACGCGCAGTTGTGGGTGGTCGCGAAGTCAGTCCCGGTCCGCGCCGCTGGCGGTGCCAGCGACTGCGTCACCTGGGTCAGGTCGTTGAAGCGTGGCCACCACGGGGTGCTGGGCGAGGACGGGAACCCGCGCTTGGCGAAGTTGGTCCAGTACCGCCTCATAGTCGCCGCTAGCCGCTGCTGCCGGGCCGACAGCGTCCCGGGGAACGGGGCGGTGGACAGGTCCATCAGGTACTGGATCTCGGACGCGTGGGGAGCGCCGTAGGGGAAGCTGACCGGGGGAAGGAAGTTCTCCGGCGCGTTCTCGTCGCTGAACTCGTAGGCGAAGGTCGGCACGAAGCGCGAGACGGACTGGTCGACGGTCAGCGCCGGGCACGCGAAGATGGCGTCGGTGCCGACCGCGCCCAGGGCGACGGACGGGCTGGGGAACGCGCTCAGCGGGTACCTGGCCGCGACGCCCGCCGCCGCGGCCGCGGGAACCCCGAGGGTGGAGGAGATCATGCCCTGGTAGTTCGCCGCGGTGACCGGGTTGCCCTCCAGAGTGCTGATCGCGACGAAGAGCCGCCACTCATCACGGTTGGTGCCGTTGATGACGGGGACGCGGTTGAAGCTTCCGGTGCGGAAGGCGGTCCCTAGCGCCTGCGGTAGCACCTCACGGTTGATGTTCGGCAGGTAGCCGCCGATGCCGGAGTTCTGGCTGGCCAGGATGGTCGAGACGGGCAGGCTGCGCAGGCAGGCGGCGGTCTGGCTGGCGCATCCGGCCTTGGCCGCGAACGCCTGGCCGGCCGCCTCGGCCGCCGCGAGCGTCGCCTGGGTGAGCTGGTAGGCACCGCTCTCGACCACGGCCTGCTGGAACAAGCCCCTCGCCTGCGGTGATGCGACCTGAGAGAGCGTGGAGAGCCCGCCCGCGGACTCACCGAAGAGGGTGACGTCGTGCGGGTCGCCGCCGAACCGGGCGATGTTGCGCTGCACCCAGCGCAGGGCGGCCTGCTGGTCCTCGAGCCCGTAGTCACCCGACTGGCCTTGAGCATCGGCCAGGGCCGGGTGCGCCAGGAAGCCGAGCGCGCCGAGCCGGTAGTTGATGGTGACCACTGTCGCGCCGTCTTTCACCAGCCCGGCGGGGTTGTAGTCATCGCTCTCGCCGGTCACCAGCGCGCCACCGTGAATCCAGACCATGACCGGGCTGCCCGCACCAGGCGCGCGGTGACTTGGCGTGAAGACGTTCAGGTACAGGCAGTCCTCCGACGCGCTGGCCTGGCCGAAGGGCGACGCTGACTGCGGGCAGTGCGGCCCGTACCTGGTCGCCGCGCGAACGCCGGCCCAGCGGGCGGCGGGTCGCGGCGGCTGCCACCGCAGCGGCCCGACCGGGGGCGCGGCGTACGGAAGGCCGAGGAACTCATCGACCGCCCCGACGGCCAGGCCGCGCACCGCGCCATCGGCGGTAGTCGCTACCGGGCCGCCTGACCAGGTAGCCGGCTGCCCGCCGAGGGTGCCCGCCCGCACCGCGGGCGCACCCGCGACCAGGGCCGTCAGGGCGACCCCGGCTACCGCCAGCCGGGTCAGTGCCCGCCATCCAGTCCAGGTCCTGAACATAGGCGTCATCGCCTCTCCGCGCTGACTGGGCCCTTCTAAAGTACGTGTACGTACTTTAGAGATACGCCCGTTACTGTAGGCCGGCGGCCGGTGCCGGGCAAGTGCTTCCCCGCTCTCGGCCGCCCCGGCGGTGCTGTGCCGACGGCCGATTGCCATGCTGGACCGCAGGCAGCTCACCGTGGCAGCCGGCGAGGAGAGCCGCACATGATCATTGACTGCGCCCACTACCAGGACGGCCACCGGACCGACGAGAAAGGGGTGCCGCTGGAGGAAGTGGCCGCCCGGCGCACGGCGGGCGGTTTTGTCTGGCTGGGCCTGTTCGAGCCGGACAAGGCGGAGCTCGACCACGTTCGCGAGCTCTTCGGGCTGCACGAGCTCGCGGTGGAGGACGCGCTCAACATGCACATGCGGCCGAAGATCGAGCGCTATGACCAGGATGTCCAGCTCGTCATCTTGCGCACCGCGCGCTACGACGACGCCGCCGAGGAGGTTGAGTTCGGCGAGATCAGCATCTTCCTCGCACCCGCCTTCATCATCACCGTGCGGCAGGGCGTAGCCAGCGAGCTGCGCGGTGCCAGGCAGCGGCTGGAGCAGCACGCAGAGCTGATGGGGGCCGGCAGCGCAGCGGCGCTCTGGGCGATCCTGGACGTGGTGGTGGACGGGTACGGCCCGGTTGTCACCGAGCTGGAACGGGACATCGACCAGATCGAGGCCACCGTATTTTCCGGCGCGGCGGCGCAAACGGAGCGGATTTACTCACTGCGGCGCGAGGCGACTGACTTCTACCGCGCTGTCCACCCGCTGCTCCCGGTGGCGGCCACGCTCGAGCGGATGGCCGACAAGAAGCTGCGCCACTACCTGCGCGACGTCCAGGATCACCTGCTGCTGGCCGACGAAGAGGTAGCCGCGCAGCGAGACCTGCTCGGCACGATACTTGAGGCCAACATGGCGGTGATCTCGGTCGAGCAGACGAGGGTCAACATCCAGCAGAACTCTACGATCGAGCAGCTCACCATCCTGGCCACGATCTTCCTGCCCCTCACCTTCGTCACCGGCTTCTTCGGCCAGAACTTCGGCTGGCTGGTGCGGAACATCGACGGCCCGGCCGAGTTCGTCCTCTACGGCATCGGCGGCCTGGTGGTGCCGCTAGTCCTGCTGTTCACCTGGCTGCGCAGGTCCCGCCGGTCCCGCACCCCTGGCGCCCAGCCAGCCGCCCCCGCCGCCCGCCCGGGGATAACCGCTCGCAGGTCACCATGGCTCCGCGGAGCTCGTAGCTCATCAGCCCGTCGCACCAGGTCAGGTCGGGCTCCCGCGCCAGCCGGAGGCCGCCCACGCGCATCAGCCGGTCCAGGAAGACCCGGGTCTCGGCCAGCGCCACCTGCGAGCCAGGGCAGCGGTGGCTGCCGTCGCCAAAGCTCATGAACGACCCCACCGCCTTCAGCCGGCCCGCCCGGTCCGCGTCGACCATGTGCGGGCACTCGCCGACCACGTCGGGGTCGACGTTGGCGGCGCGGATGTCAACCGCGAGCAGTTCCCCGCTCCTGGCCGAGTCCGTCCCGAGGTCGCAGTCACCGGCCGCCCGCCGGTGGAGCATCGCGGCGACCGGCTCGAGGCGGAGGATCTCCTCCAGGATCGCGGTCTGCCCGGCTTCGTCGCTGGCGGTGAAGCGGGCCCGGAGGGCGCCGTTATCGAACAGGTGCCAGGCGGCCATCACGATGAACTCGCGGGTCGTCACCATGCCGGCCACCGCGTAGGTCATGCACTCGATGAGGATCGCCCGGTCGGGATATCCCTCGTCGATCAGGTGGGAGATGATGTCTTCCTGCCGTTGCCGCCTGCGCGCCCTGATCGCGGGGCGCACGTCGCGCAGGAAGAACCGCAGCACGAGTGCGCCGGTGAGCAGCTGGGCGCCGGCCCGGACGACCGGGTTCAGCTGGCGCAGCCGGGTGGCGAGCAGGGTGCCCTGGACGCGTTTCGCCAGGCCGCTGCGGCTGCTGCTGGTCAGGCCGACGATCTCCGCCGCCACCGCGACCGCGAGCTGGTAGCTGAGGTCGTCGAGTTGCCCGCCGCCGTTGGCCCGGAGCTGGCCGAGCAGCTCATCGGAGGTCCGCTCCATCACCAGGCGATGGCGGGTGGCGACCGCCTTGGGGGTGAAGAAGCGCGCGATCGCGGTCCGCTGCCGGCGGTGCGGGTCGCCGTCGAGGAAGAAGACCGGCGAATACCCGCCGGTGTAGGCCGCCTTCAGCTGCTCCGAGCCCGCGCCCGCCTGGCGCATCTGCGGGCTGCGGAGGACCGAGCGGCCGGTCGCGAAGCTGGTGACGGGCCGCGCCCCGGGATCGGGGTGCACCCGCTGGGCGGCCAGGGCGGCGGACTTGCGGTCGTCGCGGTCGCGGTCCGGGCCTGCCGGGCCTGCCGAAGCGTCGTCGGTACTGGTCACGGTCGGCTCCTGGGCTTTTAGGAGGTTGCGAGTAAGCACTGACGCATTCACGGTAACCGATCTCGTGCAAGATGTCTTGCACGAGTTTCCCGCTCCGCCGCGTGCCCCCGCCGCCACCCGCGCCCGCCCCGGCGGCCCCGCCGCCCCGCCCCGCCCGGCGAGCCCCTTCCCCGGCTCGCGGCCCCGGCGGCGTACCGTGGGCGGTGCCTGACGCCGGGCAGAGACGGGAGACCGATGGTTGCCGATGAGCAGGACAGCGGCCGCAAGCCACCGCAGGCCGGCCGCCAGAGGCCGCGACCGCGCTCCTACGAGAACTCGCAGCGGTCCGGCCAGGCCGCGGCGACGCGCGAGCGCATCCTCGGCGCCGCCGCCGACATCGTCCGCGCCCTGCCCGACTGGGACTGGCGGGACCTCACCGTCCGGGCGGTCGCGCGCCGGGCGGGAGTAGACGAGAGCACGGTCTACCGGCACTTCTCGACCGAGCGGAACCTCCGCGACGCCGTCCTGCGCCGCCTGGAAACCGAGTCCGGGGTAGAGCTGGAAAACCTGCGGCTGGAGAACTTCGGCGCAGTCGTCGGCCACACCTTCGCCTACCTGTCGAACTTCCCGATCACCCGGGCGTCCACCAGCGACCCGACCTTCGCCGCGCTGGACGAGCGGCGCCGCACCGCGCTGCTGGCCGCGCTCGAGCGGGCGGCCCCCGGCTGGACCGGGGACCAGCTCAACATGGCGGCGGCCGCGGTCGACGCCTACTGGAGCGTCTCGGTCTTCGAGCGCATGACCAACACCTGGGACCTCGATACCCGGCAGGCGACCGGCGCCGTCAGCTGGGTCATCGACCTCATCAACACCGCCGTCCGGGCCGGCCGCGGCCCCGGCCAGCCGGACCTCCCCGACCTCCCGGACCCCTGATGGCCTAGGTTTACGACATGGAAGTGTCGCCTGAAGTCATCTACATCATCCGGCACGCGGAGAAGCCCCTCAAGCCGCCGCTGTCCGGCGTTGACTACACGGGGAGCCAGAACGAGCATTCGCTGCTGCCGCGCGGGTGGCAGCGCTCAGGCGCCCTCACCGCCCTGTTCCACCCGGACTTCGGCCCGCTGCGGGCCGGCCTGCGGACACCGACCACGCTGGTGGCGCCCTCCTGGGGGCATCCGGGCAAGACGGCCGCCCATCGCTCGTATCAGACCATCCAGGGCCTGAGCGAGCACCTGGAACTCCCGGTGACGTCCCAGTTCACCCAGGGGCAGGAACAGCAGCTAGCCGACAGCCTGGTGCGCAATCACTCCGGGGTCGTGCTCATCTGCTGGGAGCACAAGCACATCCCGGTGATCGCGTCCTCGTTGCCGGTCCTCACCGGAACCGTGATCCCGCGGAAGTGGCCGGGTCACCGCTACGACGTCATCTGGTCGTTCACCCGCGTCCCGGACCCTGGTCCGGTCCGGTACGCCTTCAGCCAGATCCCGCAGCGGCTGCTCGCCGGCGACGACCGAACGGTGATCCCGGTGGACGGCGGTCAGCAGGGGTAGCGCGGCCGCGGCCGGTTCACCCCGCAGTCAGTTCACCAGGGAACCGGCGACCTGGGCGATGCCCCGGCCCCAGGCCGTGAGCTGCCCGGCCGGCAGGTAGGCGGCGCCCGACGTCGTGTGGTCGTCCATCGGGACGGCGATGTACCGCTCGCGGCCGTCCGGGCCGATGAAGTACATGACCGAGGTGTGCACGATGTCGGCGTTGGGGTTGGGTGCCTCGACCGCGACGTTGTAGCCGCGCCAGATCGCCTGCAGGGAGTCCACCGGCCCGGTGAAGAAGTGCCAGCTGGGGATCGAGCTGAGCTGGTGCTCGCTCGAGAACGCCGCGACGTCAGCGACCCGGTTGAAGAACTGGTTGACGTTGACGGCGGCGAAGACGACCTGCCCCGCCGCCTTCCCCAGGTCGTGCTGGGCGTCCACGAACTCCTGGGAGACCAGCGGGCAGATGTCGGTGCAGTGCGGGTCCATGAAGTTGAGGACGACGACCTTGCCGCGCAGGCTGGACAATGCCAGCGTCCTGCCGTTCTGGTCGGTAAGCCGGAAGCCGGGCGCCGCCTTGGCGAGGACGGGGGACAGGCCCATCAGGTTGATCGCGGGCAGCGAAACGCTGGCCGGGATACCTGAGGGCCGCTGCGGGGCGGAGGCCGCGGCGTCGTGCCGCCGGGCGGCGACGGCCACGGTGACGAGGCCGGCGATGAGCAGGACGGTGACCGCGCACGCCGCGGTCACCAGCCACGCCCGGCGGATGGCTCGCATAGTCGATAACCGCCTGTCCGGTGTCAGCCCGGCCGCTGAACCGGGTTGCGGCCAGCGCGGCGACGTGCGCCTGAGCCCGCGGTCAAGGGTGGCGCCGAGGCCGCCTTCGCGCCCGGCGATCTGCCGGATGATGACGATCATGGTGGGCAGGGCCCAGAAGTCCCCGCAGACCCACAGGATCGACGCGCCGATCTGCTGGTCGGCGAACGGGGGCAGGGTCACGCCGGGCAGGTGGCCGTAGACCGGGTACACCGAGCCCCGGCTGAAGATGCTCAGTGACATCGCCAGCATGATCATCACGACGTTGGTGCCGAAGAGGGCGGCGGCGCGGCTGGTCAGCGGCATCCGGCGGCGGAAGGGCGGCGAGGGGATGTACTGCAGCCAGAACAGCAGGCCCGCGGCGAGGAAGCTGCCGTGCATCAGCCAGATGTGCACTGCCTGGTTGTTCTCGCCCAGGTCGAACAGGGCCGGGACATGCCAGGCGATCATCACCGCGTTGAAGAGGGCCACTGACACCCAGGGCCGGAGCAGGAACCCGCCCGCCGCGCGCAGCGGCCGGGACCAGCCGCCGGCCAGCACGCCGCGGGTGGCGGCGCGGCCCATCCGGGCGGGCAGCGCGGCCAGCAGCGGCTGCCAGGGGGCGCCGGCGACGATCAAGGTGGGGGCGGCGAACATCAGCAGCAGGTGCTGGATCATGTGCACGAAGAAGTAATCATCGGCCCAGTAGTCGATGGGTGACTCGACGGCCAGCAGCAGCACGGCAAGTCCGGCGTAGAAGCACGCCGACCGCAGCCGCCGCTGCCGGGACCGCTGCGGCCGTGACCGCCGGGCTAGCCGCCACAGTCCCGCCTCGTGGCAGGCCGCGACTCCGGCCGCCACGATGAGGAACGGGTCGAAGGACCAGTGGTCTAGCAGGTAGTTCATCGCCTGCCCTGAAGGCCCGCCGACAGGAATGCGGCTACCGGGAAAAGGCCGGCTGGGTTTAGCCCCGAGTTCTTGCCAGGCACGGCGCCGACTCCTTTCTGTGCGCGGCGGACTTCCCATGGCAGTGGGTAAGCGGACGATATTACTTAAGCACCCCTTTGCCTATAGCAGGGGACGGCAGAAAAGATGAAAAAAATATCATCTAACTCGCCTAGCTGGGCAGGCTCGGCGGTGCCACGTGGGCGGACAGCGCTGTGCTGGCGGAGGTGAAGGCCTGGTCGATCCGGGCCCGCTGCGCGTCCATCGCCTGCTGGTCACGGCGCAACTGGGCGGAGGTGCGCTCGATCGCGGCCGGCGTCGTGGCGGTCACGCGGCTGGCCACGTCGCTCTGAACCTGCTGAGCGAGCGGGAACGCCCACGTGACCAGGTCGTTCACCGCCGCGTCGAGGTGAAACGAGGCCAGCGACTCCGGCGCCTGGTACTGAACTAGGTCTTCCATCTGCATGTTGTTGCCGGGCGAGCAGTTCGCCGTGGCCGTGTTGGCGATCGTTACCGCCGTCGTGACGTCATGGCTGGCACCGGACTCGATGGCGCGCAGGGCGGTGAGCGAATCGGTGACGCCTCCCGCGCACGACTCGATGTCGGTGGTCAGGTCGTTGACCATGCCTCGCAGGTCGGCGGCGCGCTGGGGAGCGGACGGCCGGTGGGGGATGGCGACCAGCACCAGTCCGGCGACGAGCACCGCTGCCGCGGCCAGCATCCACCGGGGAGTCCGCAGCACGGGCCAGCCGGTAGGCCGATAGGCAACCGGTGATGATTTCGCCATGGTCTCCCTTTTCCTGAAGCACCGTCTTTCCCGGCTTCCTCGCACTTTAAGCATGATGGTCGCAAGATGCCGGAAGGCCCGAACTCCCGATGAAAAAAATGTCATCTTTCATGGCGGAACTGTTGCCTTATAGCGCGCGATGGGAATATGAGGACATCTTGCCCGTGGATGCTATCGCCCTGCACCGACTGAGTGCTTACCGGCCGAATTTGAACGTGATTTCGACCAGCTAGGCCCCATGCCGCTGCGGGCCCGAGATGTGAGGTGGTATGGGTGCCTGTGGCGGCCCGTGCGGCGGCCCTGATCGTCGCCTTCCTCGGTGTGGTGGGGCTGGGGATCTTCGTCGCCGTGTACTACGTCGGCGCGGCGACAACCCAGCTGCCGATCGTGCACTACACGGCGTCCAGCGGCCAGGTCAACGTCGTGCTGCAGGAGGACGCGCAGAACGACTCCGCTACCAGGCCGGACTGGGTCACCTACTACACCCAGGACCCGGCGACCAAGCAGTGGCTGCACACCACGCTGTTCTCGGTCCCGGCCAACGTGAAGGTCAACGTGACCATCTACGGCTATGACGGCTGCACGCCGCTCCGGAACAATTACTTCAGCCAGGTGCAGGGCACGATCGGCGGCACGGTGACGGTCTCGCAGTTCGACCAGCACGGCAAGGAGTACGTGACCGGTAAGAAGGCGTCGGTCATCAACTCCTGGTCGGACTGCAACGTGGGGCACTCGTTCGCGATCCCCGACCTGGGCGTGTACGTGCCGGTCGCCTCACCGAACGCCCAGCTCTCGGCCAACAACCTGTGCTCTTCATCGCCGTGCACCCCGAGTGGCAACCCCTACGCGGTCGAGACGTTCAGCTTCATGTCCCCCGTGGCGACCGGCACCTACCGCTGGCAGTGCTTCGTCCCCTGCGGTGGCGGATACCTCGACGGGAACAGCGGCCCTATGGCGACTCTGGGATGGATGATGGGTGAGATGGACGTGGTGTCCGCGTGAGCGCGACTGACACCCCGGCGGAGGCCGACGCGAGCGCGTCGCCCGAGCGCGGCCACGGCTGGCGCCTGCTCGCCGCCTGGATCGTCTTGTCGGTGCCCGCCTGCCTCGTCATCTGGTTCGTCTGGTACCCGCACCTGCCGCCGGGCCGGATGTCCGACTCCGCCCAGCACCAGCAGTTCGATATCGCGGTGCTGGCAGTCACCGCGGCGCCGGTGGTCATCGGGGTCCTGCTGTACTTCGCCTACGTGATCGTGGTCTGGCGGGTCAGGCCGGGGGACGAGAGCGACGGCCCCGCGATCTACGGCAACACGAAGGTCCAGGCGACCTGGATCATCGGCACCACCATGATCGTGCTCTTCCTGTTCGTGTTCGGCACCGTCGAGCTCGTCGGTCCGGCTGGCGCGGGGGCGGGCGAGGGCCCGTCGCCGATCTGGAAGCTGGCCGGGACGAATACGGCCGCGTGGACCCCGGCCGGGAACGACATGCTGCAGGTCCAGGTGATCGGTCAGCAGTGGGCCTTTACCTACCGCTACCCGCAGTTCGGCGGGATGGAATCGACGGTGCTCGACCTGCCGGTGGACACCCCGATTGAGTTCCACGTGACCTCGCTGGACGTGATCCACAGCTTCTGGCCCTACCTGCTCGGCGTCAAGGCGGACGCCAACCCGCAGGTGGACAACGTGGCGTACACGACCGTGAAGACAGCAGGCGGCTTCGTCGTCCGCTGCGACGAGCTGTGCGGCCTCTGGCACGGCGCCATGACCAGCAACGGCACCGTCCTCTCGCGGAGCGCGTTCCAGGCCTGGGCGGCCGGGGTGCGGTCCAAGGAGCAGGCGGACGGGGTGCTCGCCGCGCTGCCGCCGTATGCCCTGACCTACGACCCCACCGTGATCCCGCAGCTCGGCAAGAACATCGTCCAGATCGACGGCATCACCGGTGCGGCGGGCTACTACTACGGGTCGAGCAACCCGGTGACGCCATAATGCGCCCCCTGCCGCTGGCCGCGGCACACGTTCTGTCCGCCGTGAAGTCGTTGAAGGAGTAACGCCGATGGCCGTCGAGATCCAGCCGGAGCGAGCGGAGCCCGGGGGCCGCGATCCCGAGATCGTCGGGCTCAGGCACCCCTGGTGGCGGCGCCCCGGAGTCCCCGCCGGGGTGATCGGGGCGGTGGCCGGCTACTTCCTCGGTCACTGGCTCGGCAACTTCCTGGGCGGGGACTACGACCGCAGCGCCCTGTCGGACACCAACGACGTTGCCATCGTGCTCGGCTACGCCTTCGGCGTGATCGGCTGGCTGGTCGGCCTGGGCGTGTTCAACGACCTGTTCCTGATGATGCTGGGCAAGCCCGTGCGCGAGGAGTCCCGGCTGCTCCGGGTGCATGAGCCCGGCCTCGGCAAGTACTTCAGGTACACGCTGGACCACAAGGTGGTGGGCATCCAGTACCTCTACGGGATGATCGTCTACTTCCTGACCGGCGGGCTGTTCGCCATGGCGATCAGGAGTGAGCTGCTGTCGCCGTCGTACCACCTCATCGGCCCCCAGCAGTACCTGATGGTGGTCGGCGAGCACGGCACGATGATGATGATGATGATGTCGTCGGTCATCCTGGGCCCGTTCGGGCAGTACTTCGGCCCGTTGCTGATCGGGTCCAAGCGGGTCGCGTTCCCGCGGCTGGAGGCGCTCGGGTTCTGGCTTACCGTGCCGGCCTACGTCATCCTGCTGTCGGCCGTGCTGATGGGCGGGTTCTCCACCGGCTGGACCGGTTACGAGCCGCTGGCCACCCAGGCGACGCAGGGAGAGGACGCTTACTTCTTCGCCTTCGGCCTGATGGGCATCTCGATGATCCTGGCCGGCTTCAACATGATCGTCACCATCATCAACTACCGGGCGCCCGGCATGCGCTGGAGCAGGCTCCCGATGTTCGTCTGGTCAATGTTCACCGTGTCGTTCCTGCAGGTGCTGGCGGTGCCGGTGCTGGTCGGGGCGTGCTACATGGCACTCATGGACCGGACCTTCCAGACCGCGTTCTTCGCCAACCAGCTCGGCGGCAGCAGCTTCCTGTACGAGGACCTGTTCTGGTTCTTCGGGCATCCCGAGGTGTACATCCTGGCGCTGCCCGGCTTCGGGCTCATCTCGGAGATAATCTCGGTCTTCTGCCGCAAGCCGCTGTTCGGCTACAAGGTCTCGGTGGCCGGCATGGTCGGCGTCGGCCTGGCGTCCTTCCTGGTCTGGCAGCACCACCTGTTCGACAGCGGCATCAACCCGGACATGCGGCCGCTGTTCATGCTGACGACCGAGATCATCTCGATTCCGACCGGGTTCATCTTCCTGGTCGCCATGGGGACGTTCTGGAAGGCCAGGATCAGGTTCTCCATCCCGATGCTGTTCGCGCTGGCCTTCTACTTCAACTTCCTGTTCGGCGGCATCAGCGGCGTGTTCTTGTCTGACGTTCCCGCGGACACGACCGAGCACGGCTCCTTCTTCGTGATGGCGCACTTCCACTACACGATCATGGGCGGCCTGATCTTCGCGTTCTTCGCCGGCATCTACTACTGGCTGCCGAAGATGACCGGGATCAAGCTGAACGAGACGCTCGGCAAGATCCACTTCTGGACCATGTTCATCTTCTTCAACGCGACCTTCCTGCCGTTGTTCGCGCTCGGCATGCTTGGCATGCCGCGCAGGGTGTTCGAGTACGCGCGCAACCTGGAGACACTCAACGACTGGGTCTCGATCTCGGCCTTCTGCCTGGGCGTCTCGATCCTGATCTTCGTGATCAACTTCGTCATGTCGATGACGTTCTGGCGGACGCCCGAGGTCAGCAACCCCTGGCGGGCGCGCAGCCTGGAATGGCAGCTTCCCACGCCGGTGCCGCCAGACAACTTCAAGCGGATACCGGTGATCCTCGCCGGGCCTTACGACTACGGCGTGCCGGACGCGCTCCCGGTCGCCGACTTCAGCCCGCCGCCCGGCGTCATCGGCTCCGCCTACGCGCCGGTCAGCGGACGAGTGGAGGGTTAGGCCATGACCGATGCGATTGCCGAGTCGTCGACTGAGAGCGCGGCGCAGGCTGAGGACGAAGGCTTCTACCACGAGTCCGCGCTCAACGCCGCCTGGACCGGTGCCCGGCTGGCGATCGGCGGGCTGACGTTCCTCTTCGGCTGTTTCGCGTTCGCCTACTTCTACCTGCGTTCGCTCAACTCGTCCGGCCGGTGGCTGGGATCGGGCTACGTGCACCCGTCGCTGTGGATGGGCACCACCATCATGCTCCTGGCGGTGCTCAGCGCCGGCCTGCACTACTTCGGACTGCAGCGGATCAAGGCCGGGCACATGTCGATCTGGCAGATCGACGCGCTCGTCGCCGCGGCCCTCGGCCTGGCGGCCGTCGGGCTGCAGATCTACCAGCTCACCGACCTGCCCTTCCCGCCCGGGAGCTCGGGGTACTCAAGCGTCTTCGTCGGCTTCTACCCGGTGTTCCTGACCGTCCAGCTCGCCGTGCTGCTGTGGCTGGAGATCCTGCTCGCCAGGTCCAGGTTCATCCCGGCGATGTCGTTCGTTGAGCAGCCGCCGACCATACCCGGGACCCACATGGTGCAACGGTTCCAGGCCTCGCTGAGCGCCTTCTCGACCGTCTGGAACTACCTGGCACTGGTCGCGGTGGTTTTCTGGCTCCTTTTCTACGCCCTGTAGGGCGTTGTGGGCCGAGGAAGAAGAGGAAGAGGGGATCTCAAGTGACCGACGGTTGGAGCTTTGGCGGGTCGATACTGACCTTCGCGTTCCCCATGCTGCTGTTCGTCGTGGTGGCGGTTGCCCTGTACATCCTGTACACCAAGCCGACCGTCGTGCCGGGGCACCGTACCTCGCCCGTGGAGCGACCGGTGTCCCACACCGCGATCCCGGGTATCCCGGCGACCGCCCAGGTCGGGAACAACCTGCACGGGCGGGCCCCGGTCGACCTGGCGGCGGACGACGCCGCGGCGGCCGCCGACGGCGAGAACGCGGCGCCCGAGGCGCAGGAGTGAAGACCCCGGCGGCGGCACTGCCCGCGGGCGCGCCCGGTGTCCTCGGCCCCGGGCTGGCGGGCCCGGCCAGCGGCGGCCGCCGCTCGGCCGGAACGGTCGCCCGCGCGCTGGTCGCGCTGACCAAGCCCAGGATTATCGAGCTGCTGCTGGTCACGACGGTCCCGACGATGCTGCTGGCCCAGCGCGGGGTGCCCTCGGTCACCCTCGTCCTGGTCACGCTGGTCGGCGGGACGCTGGCGGCTGGCAGCGCCAACACGATCAACTGCTATCTCGACCGCGACATTGACGCGGTCATGAAGCGGACCGCGCACCGCCCGCTGGTGGTCGGCGGGCGGGGGACGATCAGGCCAGGTGAGGCACTCGCCTGGGGGATCGCGCTCGGCGCGGGGGCCACCGTCCTGCTCGGCCTGATGGCCAACTGGCTCGCCGCGTCGCTGGCTGACGCGGCGATCTTGTTCTACGTCTTCGTCTACACGCTGCTGCTCAAGCGGCGGAGCCCGGCCAACATCGTGATCGGCGGCGCCGCTGGCTGCTTCCCGGTGCTGGTCGGCTGGGCCGCCGTCAAGGGCACCATCGCGGTGCCCGCGATCGTGCTGTTCGCGGTGATCTTCCTGTGGACCCCGCCGCACTTCTGGGCGCTGGCGATGAAATTCCGCAACGACTACGCCGCCGCGGGTGTCCCGATGCTCCCGGTGGTCGCCTCGGCGGCCGAGGTGACCCGCAAGATCGTGTGGTACTCCTACGCGATGGTCGCGGCCTCGCTGGCCCTCGCCCCGTACGCCGGGTGGATCTACGGTGCGGGCGCGCTCGGGCTCGGCGGCTGGTTCCTGGCCGAGGCGCACCGACTGCAGGCCCTAGCGTCCCGGGGCGGCCCAGGCCCCGGCCCGCGCCCGGTCGCCTCGATGCGCCTGTTCCACCGCTCGATCGCCTACCTGACCCTGCTGTTCGCCGCGGTCGCGGTCACCGCCCTGCTCCCCTGGGGGCGCTGGTAGGGGGCTGGCAGGCGCTCACCGCAGGCCGTGCCACCGGCCGTGGCCGCTGACCTCCTGGTTGAGCCGGGCCAGGTAGGCGTTGTAGGGCGCGAGTTCCTTGTCGTCCTCCCCGCCGCCGGGAAGCGCGAAGGCTTCCCGGGGCTGGGCGGGCGGGCGAACCTCGTCCCGGATCGTCTTGACCCAGAAGACCACGACGAAGATCGCGAACAGCGGCCATTCGAATGTGTACGCCCAGCTGAGCGAGTTTCCTGACTCTGCCCGGTGGAGCTGCCAGTTGCCCAGCCAAAGCATCACCAGGACGCTGAGGATTACGAACACATGCCAGCCGAGCCACTTGGGCGCTATAAGGAATTTCCACTGGGAAGAATTCCGCGCAATGGGCATGTGCCTAGTCTAATCCGAGTCCCGCTGCTTAGGGCCTGAGTCGCCTGCATAATCTGCGGCGGCTCGCTCACCGGGCCTATCGTGACCTTAGGTTAGCGGTCCGCCCGCTGGCCGACGCCCGCCGGTAGCTGTCCGGGCAGGCCTTCGAAGTCGGCCCGCAGGTAGCCTGGCAGTTCGGTGTCCGGCGCGGTGTCGGGGTGCCGGCGGCTCAGCCACAGCGGTATTCCGGTGAAGGTCCCGAACAGCACTGCGGCCGCTACCGCGTAAACCAGGATCAGGGTCGGTGTCGTCGTCATCAGTGTGAGCTCCCTTCGCCCGCGCTTGTCGGTAATCGCGGGCTCAGCACTGACACTGCCCTGGCGGTCCTGGTTAACCCTTGGGCGCAGCTCTCTTTCCGCTACGAGTTCGTTATCTTCCTGTGATAGTCCTCTGTATCGCTGCGATCCGGACCAGAGAATTCACGTCGATGCCTGCTCAGGCGGATAAGCGGCCGCCGCCGATGGGCAGCAGTGCGGGCCGCTGATCGGCGATGGGTATCAGCAGCTCGAACGTGCTGCCTTCACCGGGCTCGCTGCGGACGTTGACGGTGCCGCCGTGGGCCGCGGCCACCGCGGCCACCAGCGGAAGTCCAAGCCCGGTGCCCCGCGACCACCCGTTGTCGCACGTCCGGAAGCGGTCGAAGATGAAGGGGAGCTGATCGGCGGTGATGCCAGCGCCCGTGTCGGTGACGACCAGGTGCGCCGGGCCGTCCGGGGCGCTGCCGATGACCCCGAGCTGGATGGCATCGTCAGCGGAGGTATGCCGGACGGCGTTCTCGATCAGCGCGTCGAGCGCGAGCGCGAGCCGCTCCCGGTCCGCGCGGACGGTCACGCTCTCGAGCGTGCCGATGCGCCAGTGCCGGTCGGCGGTGGGCCGCCAGCGTCGCAGCAACTCCGTGACCAGCTCGTCGAGGGCGACCGGCTCCGGCTGCAGGAAAGCCGGGTCCGCGGCGGCGGCGATGATGAGCAGCCGGTCGGAGATCCGCCGGAGCTGGGTCAGCTCGCCGATGACGACCTGGACGTCCGCGCCCGCTTGCGGGTCGCTGGCCAGCGCGCTCGCCAGCAGCTCGGCGTGGCCGAGTGCGATCGTGGTCGGGGTCCTGAGCTGGTGGGCGGCGTCCTGCAGAAATTGCCGCTGGTCGGTCAGGATCCGGGCGATCTGCGCCGCGATGAGCTGGTAGGAGCGCTCGGCCGCCAGCCTGCGGCGGGCATGCCAGACCATCGCGAGGAACACCATCGCCATCAGCGGCACCTCGACCAGCTCGGCCGGCGGCTCCTGCCCGCGCCGCACGGCGACCGCTATGCCGACCGCCGTCAGCAGCATGACCCCGCCAAGCACCCACAGCGTGGGGCCGACCTTCCAGGTGCGGAACCCGTAAACAAGGGTCAGGCTGATCCAGATGAAGTGGAACGGGATGGTCTCCCACCCGGGGTACATGACAATCAGGTCGAGGTTGGCCAGGCTGAAGACCATCCAGGCCGCGTCCGTCACCCCGTTGCGGTGGGTCCGGATCCACCGGCCCAGGTCCCGCAGCGCGGACGCGGCCAGCGTGCTGCCCGGTTCAGCGAGCGATGAGCTGATAGCCCTCACCCCGCACGGTCTTGATGAGGTCGAAGCCGAGCTTGGAGCGCAGTCGCCGGATGCACGCGTCGATAATGTTCGAGCCCGGATCGACGTCGTAGCCCCAGACCGAGGCCAGCAGCTTGCTCTTGGGCACTGGTTCCCCGGCGTGCTCCATGAGCTCGCGCAGCAGCAGGAACTCCAGCTTGGTGAGGGACACCGGGCCCCGCCCGACGTCCGCGACCATGCGGCTGACGTCGAGGACGACGCCGCCCGCCCTGATCGCCTCGCCCGGAGAGTGCGCCGGATCGGCCCGCAGCCGGGCTTTTACCCTGGCGATCAGCTCCGCCAGGGCGAACGGCTTGGTCAGGTAGTCCTGCGCGCCCAGCTCAAGCATCTCGACCTTCGCCCTGACGTCGGCCACGCACGACAGCACGATCACCGGCTGGCTCGGCCGGCTGGCCAGCAGCTCGCGGAGGGCCTGCCGGCCGTCCACCGCGGGCATCACCAGGTCAAGGATGACCAGGTCGTAGCGATTCTCCAGGGCGGCGCGCAGGGCCACCGCGCCGTCGTACGCGAAGTCAGTGTCGTAACCCGCCGCATTGAGCGCGCGGCCTACGAACGAGCGGATCTTGGGCTCGTCATCGGCGACGAGAATGTGCCCGAGGGATGCCACTTAAACCTGCCACCGTTATGGCCGACTGTCGTCGACCTCGATAAGGCCCGCGACCGACTACGCTGCAATCGATTGCGGTTGAGGGTGCAACACCACCCCTTTCACGCCTTCCCGCCCTGTCCTCACAGTGGCACGGCTGCTGTCGCCGGGCAAGATTCTGTACATCACAACATAGGTATGTTGTGTATAACAAAACGAAACAAAATATGAAATCTTGTGATCTGTGAGCACCAGGCGGGCGGCGCGCGCCGGAGTTAGCGATGCTGGAGTTAGCCGGAGATGGAGCGGAGGCTGCGGCCGACTGCCTCGCGGGTGAAATCCTCGATCTGGTCGGCTAGGTCGTGGGCTCGTCGGCTGTCCCGGTAGGCCGACGAGGCCAGCGAATAGCGGACGCTCTCCAGCCGGGTAGTCAGCTCGGTGGTCCGCTGCTGGGCCGGCAGTTTCAGGGCCAGGTCCATCGCGGTCGCGGCGCCGTCCAGGTCCCCGGTTTGCAGCCGGACCACCCCCAGGTGGACGCCGGTCAGGGCCTTGCCGCCGAACCAGTGCTTCTGCCCGGGCCCCGGGATTTCCACGTCGTACAGCGCGATCGCGCTCTCCAGCTCCGTGATCGCGTCCCGCCCGTAGGCCCGCGATTCGCTGAGCGCGCTGCCCGCCATCGCCCGCGTCGTGGCGCGGCTCAAATTGAACATGTTGCCACCGAGGTCGGTCAGCTCGTCGTGGAAGTCGTTGCTGCGGGCGTCGTGCGCGAACCCCACCGAGTGCCGGGCGGCCCCCGGGTCGCCCTGGCGGGCTATCGCGCGGGCGTAGTTGACCTGTAGCTCGGCCGCGGACGGTCCCCGCGAGACATAGCGCAGGCCGTCGGCCGCCAAGTCGCTGGCCTCCTTGAGCTGCCCGCGCCAGTACTTGGAGGACGAGAGCTTCGCCCGCAGCATCCCGCGCAGCGCGTTGCTGTCAATCACGTTGGCGTACATCCAGCCTGACCGGTAGAGATCCTCGGCCGCGTCGGGGTAGCCCAGGCGGATGGCGTTCTGCCCCAGCAGCGCGTGGATGCAGGCGAGCAGGAAGTACAGGTCACCCTGCTCGCGCGGCCACAGGTGCCGGTCAAGCAGCCGGTAGATCCGGTTCCTGACCCGGCGGCCGTCCGTGAACGCCGCCCGCGGTGCGCCGGTGTCGGTCAGCCGGGACAGCCGGATCGCGTCCGCGCGCAACTGCTCGAAGGTGATGTCGCCGATACCCGCCTGTTCCCGGTCCGACGCGTGGTCGCCGGACTCGTGCGCGGTCGTCATCACCTCATACTCAACCGGGAGCTGATTTCCTGGTCCCGCATCATGAGTACCCGGGGCCGGGCAGAGGGACAGCGCGGTGCCATTCTTAGCAGCCGGCCGATTGCGTCGCTGCCGGGGAAATTGGTCGAATCCGACGTCGAATGCGTCGCAGTACAGGGTGGCGAAGAGGTGGGACACCCCATTGCCCTGCTCCCAGCGGTAGATGTTGCGCTGCAGGCTGGCGGCGTCCGGCAGGTGCCGCTCACCGCGCGCCGCGCCGACCCTCATGAGCTGCCGGGCCATCTCCGAGCAGCTCCAGCCGCGCCGCTCGCGCTGCGCGATCAGCCATTCGGCCGTCTCCTGCGACACCGCGCCTCCTTATGGACGCGGTTGACCGCGCCCCCGTCCAAATTCTGCTCCTCCTGTTCAGTCCCCCCAGGGCCCACGATAGTGAATCTGTGACGAAGACGGTGCATATCGCGATATTCGCGTGGCGCTCCAGCTATGGACACCGGGACCCGCGGTAACTGTCGCACAGTGTCCATGCCCAGCACGAGAGCGCCGCGATAAGCGACAGTTAGCGACTGCCGCTAAGCGTCTGAAGCTGTGCCTGGCCATTGGCTATTCGCATGGGTCATCGTGAGGCGCGAACCCGTCCACCGCTGCCCCGCCACCGGGTAGCCGGCAAGGAGACCGCCATGCCGACAACGATCAGCCCGGCAACGATCAGGCCAGCCCCTTTGCGTACCACGCTCGCCTTCCCGCCTGGTTCCCCCAGCTTGCCCGGGTGCGTGCGCAGCGCCCGGGACCTCACGGACCTCGCGCTGCGCTCCTGCGGTTACCCCGACAACTGCGTCGCCAGGATCCTGGTCAGCGTGCTCGTTATCGCCAGCCTGCTGCACGCCGACCCCTCGGCCAGCGAGCCGGTCGCGGTCACGGTGACGGTCCTGCCTGGCCGGCTGCGGGTGGACGTCACCAGCGACGTCAGCGACGGATGGCCGGCCCCCAGGCGCGCCCCCGGCCAGGCCGCCGAGACCCGCGGCAGCAGCCTGCGGCTGGTCGACCAGTTGTCCGACGCCTGGGGCTATCACCGCGACCGAGGCCGCCTCACGACCTGGTTCGAACTATGCGATTTATTGCAGCCGACGCAACATTCCGCAGTGTCCGGTATGGGCGCGAATTCGTCTGATGTGCAGCTGCCGGGGTTGCGACACGCGGTGATTTCGGGGTCGCTGGCGGCGCTGTGGGTCACCGAGCGGGCCGGCCGCCTGTCGGCGCGCGCGGTCGACGACGCGTTCACCGCTGCCAGCAGGGCGGCCAGGCTGCCCGCCGAGCTGGACCTGCACTGCCTGCGGCACTCCTACATCACGCACCTGGTCGAGTTCGACTACCCGGAGCGGTTCGTCTCGGAGCAGGCCGGGCACCGTTATGCCGCCACGACCGCGATTTACACCGGGGTGTCGGACGACTACCGCAGCCGCCTGGTCCGCCGGTCGCTGGAGGCCCGGCCCGAGCTGTGGGAGGGCACGCTGTGAACCGGAAGATGGGCTACCAGTGGAACCTGCGGGCGCTGATGGCCGCCCGCGGCATGTTCGCCACCAGCGACCTGGTGCCGCTGCTGGCCGAGCGCGGCGTCCACCTGTCCCGCGAGCAGGTCTACCGGCTGGTCACCGCCCCGCCGCAGCGGCTGTCGATGGACACCCTGGCCGCGCTGTGCGACATCCTCGGCGCCACCCCGAACGACCTGATCGAGGTCCAGGCCGTCAACGTCCAGGTCGCCAAGGCGGCCGGCGGACACGGCCCGCGCCGTCGGCCAGGCGCACCGTGGTGCGCCGCCGGACCGCATGAGCGCCGCCCCGGCGCCAGGGAGACGCTGGCGCAGATCCTGGACCGGGTCACCGCCGCCGTCGCCGCCGCGGTGCCCGGCCTGGACGAGGCCGGGGCCCGGGCCCTGGTGAGCGAGGCCGCTTCCCGGCGCGGGGCGCTGCGGCACCTCGACCGGCACCTGGCCGCCTTCCCCGGTGCGCTCGCGTCGGGGTCCGCTGACGCGCCGAAGGCGGTGATCGCGCTCGCGGGGCTGCTGGCCGCCGCCGGGTACCGGGGCATCGTCGTGGCCGCGTGCCTGGCTTGCGGCCGCCCGGGCGAGCTGCCGCACCGCTCGGGCGACGGCCGGCTCTGCCGTAACTGCTACCGGCAGCGGCGGCAGGAGCCGTGCCGGCGGTGCGGCCGGACGCGCCCGGTGCACGCCAGGACGGACCGCGGGCCGCTGTGCTCGACGTGCTCTGCCGCCCTCCAGCCGCCCCGGCCGTGCGGGACCTGCGGCCAGGACGGCCAGGTGGCGGCCCGGCGCCCGGACGGCAGCGCCGTCTGCGAGTCGTGCTACCGGCCGCCGGAACGCCCTTGCAGCCGGTGCGGGCGGCTCGCGCTCACCTACGCATTCCTCCCCGAGGGCCCGGTCTGCCGCAGCTGCAGCGGCCCGCCGCCGCGGCGGTGCGGCGGGTGCGGCCTGGACCGCCCCGTCCGGCTGCGCGCCGCGGGCGGCCAGCCGGACCTCTGCGAACGCTGCGCCAGAAGGCCCCCGGCCATCTGCGCGGCCTGCGGTCAGCAAGGCCGGTGCGATACCCGCGACGGCCCGCCCGTCTGCATGGTCTGCCGCACCTGGCCGGCGCATGACTGCGCGTCATGCGGCCAGGCCCGGCCCGTCATGGCGTGGTGGCCGATGGGACCCGTCTGCGGCGCCTGCTGCCGGCAGATCCGCGCCAGCCCCGCGAACTGCCCGCGCTGCGGCCAGCACCAGGTGCTCCTGGCCGCCGGCCCCGGCGGCAGCAGGACCTGCGGGCCGTGCGCCGGCCAACCGCCCGAGTTCGCCTGCGCCGCCTGCAGCGGCACCGACACGACCCCCCGGCGGCGGCCCTGCGCCCGGTGCGCGATGAACCAGCAGCTGCACGCCACGCTCGCCGACCCCGTCCTGGGCATCCCGGCCCAGCTCCAGCCCGTCCTGGCCCACTTCGGCAGCGCGGGCAGCCCGCGGTCGGTCGCCGGCTGGCTCACCGAGATGCCCGGCGGCAGGCTCCTGGCCGCGCTGGCCGAGACAGCCCATCACCGGGAACTCACCCACGCCCTGCTCGACGAGCAGCCCCAGACCTCTGCCCTCCATCACGTGCGCGACCTGCTCGTCCAGGCCGGCGTCCTTCCCGCGCGCGACGAGTACCTCGAGCGGATCGAGCCCTGGCTCGGCGAGGTCCTCGCCGGCCGCCCCGCGCAGCACGCCGCTCTCGTGCGCCCCTACGCGACCTGGCACGTGCTGCGCCGCGCCCGGCGCCGCTCCCGCGGCCGCGGCGCCTCCACCATGTCCGCCGCCGGGTGGGCCCGCGGCCGCATCCTGGCCGCCCTGGCATTCCTGGCCTGGCTCGATGACCGCGGCACCACCCTGGGCACCGCCACCCAGGCCGACGTCGACGACTGGCTCCACGGCGCCACCCGTTACCGCTACCTGCTGCGGGACTTCCTCGCCTGGGCCAGCGCCCGCCGCCTGGCCGGCCAGGTCACCGTCCCGGCCCCGCCCCCGTCCGAGCTGACCGGGCTCATCAGCGAAGACAGCCGCTGGCAGCTGCTCAGCCGGTGCCTGCGCGACCCGGGCATCCCGCTCGACGTCCGGACCGCCGGAGCGCTCCTGCTGCTCTACGGCCAGTTCGTCTCGCGCCTGACCCGGCTCACCGCCGCCGACGTCGAGCAGCACGGCCCCGACACGTGCCTGCGGCTCGATACCGTCCCGGTCCTGCTCCCGCCCGGGCTCGCCGCCCTCGTCCGCGCCCAGCTCGACGCCGCCCGCCGCACCCCGCGACCCGGGCCCCCGTCCCGCTGTTCCCCGGCCGCTCGCCCGCACGGCCCGTCGCGCCCCAGACCCTGACCCGCAGGCTCCGCCAGCACGGGATCGAGCCCCGGCAGGCCCGCAACGCCGCGCTCGCCGCATGGGCATCCGACCTGCCCCCCGCGGTACTGGCCAGCCTGCTCGGCGTCCACATCCAGACCGCCGTCAACTGGGCCAGCCGCACCCGCCGCGACTGGACCGCCTACCTCGCCGAACGGGCAAGCACCCCCGAGGATGCGCGCCCGCCGCCCGCAAGGTCAGCCTGTCCGGCTGGCGGCCGGGCTCGCTTATTGTGCCGGATGGTGAACGCGGTGATCCGGGTTCCGGGGTCCTCGCGGG
>CAWGIM010000006.1:0-1537190 GCA_963822615.1 uncultured Actinomycetota bacterium
GATCAGCGTGACGACCGGAAACAGCCGGCTGGTGCTGGACTGGTACAGCATGACCTGGGGACATGCCGCCACGAAGCGCCCGAAGAGGCTGTCTCGCTGCTCTCCGGCCGGGATGTCGCCGCAGCACCGATGTGTTCGCATCACCGATCGATAAGTCAGTGGGGGGTTTGTGTGACAAGGTTGCGGAATCAGTTGGGGTGGTGTGGAGCTCCCTGTGGTTTGCTGGCCATTACCATGCAGTGGTTGTTTGTTTCCAGGAAGGAAAGCTGATACAGTGTGGGGTTGACGTGTTTGGGTGCTGCTGGTTTGTTGGAGTGCTAACAAGTGCATGAAGGTGTAGTATTAATTGTTGTCAAGGTCCGTGTGCAGTTCGGTGTCCAGTCCCACTGTCGGTGTTGTGTTGCCCTGGTCAAGCATGAAGTTGGTCCTCCTATCTCATGTGAGAAAGGAATTATCCATAACCATTAGAAGGCTTATACATTTTAGGCGGGGGGGGTGGCTGGTGCTGCGTGTGGCCTACGTGGTGAAGCCCTCCCGGGCGGGCTGCAAGGGCAGTGGGCAGCGGGGGGCGGCGGCGGCGTGGACAAGGAGGGGCAAGGAGCTCGAGCCCGAGCGTGTGCAGCGAGCGCTGGGAGCCAGCCCGCGGGGCAGCGGGCGAGCGTGCCGCCTCCGGGGTGTCCAGCGTCCAGCGGAATCGACCGCGGCGATCCCTTCGGCGAGCCGGTCGAGGTGTTCAGGAGGCGAGGCACGACGACGGCAATCGGGGGCGAGCGGCGTTGGAGTCAATGATGATCAAGGCAGCGTGCTCGTCGTTGCCGATCGGCCGCCAATTGTCGCCGACCTGCCACGTGATAGCGATTCGCCCGGGCGGCGCGCACTCCTCGACCGTGCCGCGGACCGCCTCGGCACCGTCAGCGCCGCGCTCATAGAAGCGGCCGCCGACCCGAGGCTCGATGCTGATGGACGCAGGCTCCTTGATGAAGGTGTGCTCGGCCGGAAACATTCGGCCGGGTAATCGACGTAAATCCGAAATGCCTCGTCCGGGGGACGGGGACCGTCACCGCCGTGCGGGCGACGCTGTCGTCTGCTGGCATGCGCTCACTTCCCTCACTTTTATCTATGTGATACCACCACTATAAAAGACCAACAATGCGGCAGGCAAGCCGGCGGCTCACCGGCGGACCATCCGGATGACGGTTGTGACGATTGGCAGCAGGAACTGCCCGCTGGCAGTCTCCGGGCAGGACTGCAGGTAAGCGCGGAAACGGGCGAGCAAGTCGGCTTGCTCGGCCGCGGCTGGACGATCATCCGGGAATGGGTGGCGATGGTGGCGACGAGAGACTCCGCGGTGCGATGCTGGCCGTGGGCGAACTCCGCCTGCTCGGCCGGCTGGAAGAGACTCGACTGGAACCGGCCAAGCCGGGCGTTCCCGGCATTCGCCTTCCAGTAGCTCAGCGGCCGACTCGCGGTGTCCTCCATGACCTGCTGCAACCCGGCCACCCAGGGGACTCGGATGTCATTGCTGTTCCACAGTCCTGCCAGCGTGCCGCCAGGCACGAGAACCCGGGCGATCTCCGGCAGCGCCTTGTCCATGTCAAACCAGTGCATCGCCTGGGCGCACAGCACCGCGTCCACCGCCTGATCGGGCAGCGGGATGGCCTCAGCGTTACCGGGCAGCGCGCGAACGCCCGGCAGGGAACGGCTCAGCTCCGCCAGCATCGCCGGATCAGGCTCGACCGCGGTCACCTCGTCGGCCAGGCCGGTCAGGAGCGCGGTCAGCTTCCCGGTGCCGGCGCCAAGGTCCAGTAGCCGGGTAGGCGAGGTGACCGGAGCCAGGGCCCACCGCGCCGCCGCCTCCGGGTAGTCAGGCCGATGGCGCGCGTAGGCGCCGGCCGCCCGGCCGAAGGATGTCGCCTCTCCCGTTCGGACGTCGATCTCGGCGACGTCCCTCAGTTCCGGCCGCATCTGCTGCTCACTCATCTCAGGCCTCCTCGGCGTAGTATCCGGACTCCTCACCGACACCTTGCCGCCCTCCCCTTGAGCCCAGGTCAAGGCTCGGTGAATTACCTTGCCTATATAGTGGTAGTAACCCATAGTTATAGACTTCGACACCGGGAAGGCGCAGATGGACGACCGGAAGGCGGAGCCGCCCGGCGAGCGGGCCAGCCGCCGCCAGGAGCACGTGGTGACCGAGTTCCGCGCCCGCGCCGGCCGGGTCGGCGGCTACTACCAGGACATGTCGCTGCTGCTGTTGACTACGACCGGGGCGCGCAGCGGCAAGCGTCGGGTGACCCCGCTCACCTACCTGGTCGCCGGCGGCAGGTACGTCGTGAGCGCGGGGAACGCGGGCGGCCGCCGCAACCCCGACTGGTACTTCAATGTGGTCGCTAACCCCGATGTCACCGTCGAGACCGCCGACGAGACGTTCGGCGCGACCGCCACCGTCGCGAACGGACCGGAACGCGACGACCTGTTCCGGCGCTTCGCCGAGCTGTATCCGCAGCTCGAGTACTACCAGCGAATGACGTCCCGGGAGATCCCCGTCATCGTGCTTGCCCGCAAAGGGTGAGCGGGAGACCGGGGCCGGAGCTTCGAGCAGCCCTGGATCGGACCCCGAGCAGCCCCGGTGACGCTCAACCGTATGAGCGTTCCAGAACAGCCATCCCCGCCGGCGACGACTGAGACCGTCACCGAGCCGCTGGTGGAATTCCCGGTCACTCGTTCCGGCCCGTACCAGCCGCCGCCGGATTACCGGCGCCTGCAGCAGGCCCCGGCGCCCTCACGAGTCCGGCTTCCGTCCGGGGACACCGCGTGGGCGGTGGCTCGGTACGAGGACGTCCGGGCGATGCTGACCGACCCGAGGTTCAGCTCCGACCGGAGCAACCCGGGCTACCCGCTGCTATTGTCCGGGCAGCGGCGGTTCGTCAGCAGCACGATCTCCCCCTCCGGCCGGAAGATCTCACCGTTCTCCCTGCTGTCGATGGACGCGCCCGAGCACGCCCGCGCCCGCCGGGCGGTCATGGGCGAGTTCACGATGCGGCGGGTGGAGGCGCTGCGTCCTGGGGTCCAGCAGATTGTCGACGAGTGCCTGGACGACTTGCTGGCCGACTCCCCGCCCGCCGACCTGGTCTCCGCGGTTTCCCTGCCAGTCCCGTCGCTGACCATTTGCGAGCTGCTCGGCGTGCCCTACGCCGACCACGATTTCTTCCAGGAGCGGGCGCTGGCGCTGCTGCGGCGCACCATCTCGGGGGAAGAGCGGGGCCGAGTCATCACCGAGTTGCGCTCCTACCTGGACGCGCTGATCGCCGACAAGGAACGCCGACCCGGGGACGACTTGCTCGGTCGGCAGATCCTCCGGCAACGCGACTCCCGGCCTGCGGGCGTCCCGGATGACCCCGATGACCACGAGGAGCTCATCCTGCTGGCCTTCCTGCTGCTGCTCGCCGGGCACGGAACGACAGCGAACATGATCTCGCTGAGCGTGATGACACTGCTTGATCACCCTGACGCGCTGGCCGCGGTCAAGGCGGACCCGGGCCGCACGCCGGACGCGGTCGAGGAGCTACTGCGCTACTTCACCGTCGCGGAGACCTCGATGTCGAGGGTCGCCACCGCCGACGTGGAGCTCGGCGGGACCCGGATCCACGCAGGCGAGGGCGTGGTCGCGGCAGCGTACGTGGCCAATCGCGACCCGGAAGCGTTCAGCGACCCGGATCAGTTCGACATCGAGCGAGGAGCGCGTCACCACTTCGCGTTCGGCGTCGGCCCGCACCACTGCATCGGGATGAACCTGGCCCGGATGGAGCTGCAGGTCGTGCTCGACACCCTGTTCCGCCGGATCCCGTCGCTGGCCCTCGCCGTGCCAGTCAGCGAACTGCCGTTCAAAGACGACGCGAACATCTACGGCCTTTATCAGCTTCCGGTCACCTGGTAGGCGGACCATATGCGACTCATTACCGACGCTGCCCGCTGCATCGGCTCCGCGACGTGCGTACTGACGGACCCTGACGTCTTCGGGCAAAATGAGGAGAACGGCACCGTCGTTGTCTACGCCGAGCGGCTCGATCACGCGCACGCCGAGCGTATCCGGCAGGCCGTCAGGCTCTGCCCTAGCCGCGCCCTCGCGATCGTGGACGAGGACAACGCCAACTGACGCGGCGGGCTGACGGCCAGTCGCGAGGGAGTCCGCGGCGTGAAGCCGGGTCTGGAAACAACGGGAACTACGAAGCGTGCCTGCGTCAAGCACGCCGACTGGCTCAGGCGGGTGAGCACTTCGGCGGCGACTGCCGTCATAACATCCCGGTGGTTCCGGGAGCCAGTGATCAGCCATCATGCTGGTCCCGATCGGCAGCCCGTAGATCAGCGGCCGTCCCGATGCCACGGCACCTGAGGGTCCCCTGAGGTTCATTGGTTATTTGTTGACATGCGTTCCGCCTGATTGTTTAATCAGCGTGCAAAGCTGCCATAACCAAACAAAACGGCACTAAAGCTGATGTCCATTCACCTCTCATTAACCGCAAATTCATGAGGTGGGCTTACCGGCAGGTCGCGGCATCAGTGTGTTCCTGTCGCTATTCGTCGAATCCTCGAGCCCGCTTCGCCGTGTTCTGACCCGGCGTGTAGCTGATACGGAGAAGTCCTGTGCCCAGACATCCCAGGAAACGCCGGACCATCCGGTGGTTTTTCCGTGCCCTGACCATGGTGGTGTCCGTAGCGATGGCCGCGGGACTGGGCGCCGCGGTACCCGCGCGGGCCGCCACGGCCTTGCCCAGTGGCGACTTCACCCTCACGCTGAGCGCGAGCGACCTCGGCATCGACCCGATTTACCTGCAAGATGCCGTGAACGAGGTTAACGCGGAGGACGCCCGGGAGGGCGTCACGGTGAGCGAGCAGATGGAGCGGGAAGTCGCCGAATACGGCGGTGACACCTCGGGATGGGTGAACGTCTCCGGGGCCACGGTGAGCATGACCTCCGACGGCTCCGGCGTGAACCTCACCATCCCGGCCGCGGAGGTGCAGACCACCGGGACCTGGCTCCAGGGGACGATCTCGTGGGCAGCCGGCTTCCTGGCCGGGTACGGGCTGCGCGGGGTGTGCATCTCCGCCCTGACCGCCACCGGGGTGGGAGCAGCCCTGATCCCGCTCACTGTACCCCTCTCGGCGGTGCGGTCGGCGGCGCCATCAAGGCGCTCGTTGATGCGGCGTGGGACGGGGACCTGGGCAGCACCGCGTTCTGGACCAACCTCATCATCAGCACGGTAGGTGGCGCGGTCGGCGGCTTCGCCTGGGAGAAATGGCTGAGCCCGTTCTTCAAGGCAGGCGGGGCTACCGGCCTTAAGAACATCGGGACCTGGCTGCTGAACAAGGCGCGGTCGACCGTCGCCACCTGGTTCGGGCCCACGGCCGCCGGATACATTGAGGCCGCCGGGAACGAGGTCTTCGAGCTGGCGGGTGACATGCCCGCCGCCGTGGCCTCCTACGATGAGAACATCCCGGCCGCGGGCCCGCTGCCCTGCGACGTGTACAACGGCGACGGCGAGCAGTGCGGCGCCGCCTACAGCACGGTGCGCGCGCTGTTCTCCTACTACGGCGGAGCGCTCTACCAGGTCAAGCGCGCCTCGGACGCCGCGACCGCCGACATCGGCCTGCTCGCCGTAGGCGGCTACGTTGACGCGTCCCAGCAGGACAGCTTCTGTGCCAATACCACCTGCGTCATCACCAAGATCTACGACCAGTCCCCGCAGCAGAACGACCTGACGGTAGAAGGGGCGGGCGGCGCCGCCGGGGCCGATGGCCCCGCTAGCGCTACCGCGCTGCCCATCACCGTGGCCGGCCACAAGGCCTACGGCGTGGACTTCACTGGGCAGGTCGGCTACCGGGACAACAGCACGACCGGCATCGCGACCGCCGGCCAGCCCGAGGGCATGTACATGGTCGCCAGCGGTACAAACGTCAACGCCGGCTGCTGCTTCGACTTTGGCAACGCCGAGACCAACACCCGCGACAACGGCAACGGCCACATGGACGCGGTCAACTTCAGCACCACGTGCTACTTCCAGCCCTGTACTGGCGCTGGCCCCTGGGTCGAGGCGGACATGGAGAACGGCCTGTTCCAGGGGGGCAACGGGTCGAACACGGCCAACACCGGCCTCATCGGCGACGACTACGTCACCGCGATGCTGAAAGACGACGGGCAGAATACCTACTCGCTCAGAGGCGGTAACGCCCAGTCCGGCGGCCTGAGTACCTGGTACGACGGATCGCTGCCGACGATCGGCGGCTACAAGCCGATGCAGCAGGAGGGCGCCATCGTCCTAGGGACCGGCGGGGACAACAGCAACTCGGACGTGGGCTCGTTCTTCGAGGGCGTCATGACGTACGGCTTCCCGTCCGATGCGGCCGACGCCTCCGTCCAGTCCAATATCGTCTCGGTGGGCTACACCGGTAACTCCGGTGGCTCCGGTGGCTCCGCCAACGGCGTGACGCCCAGCGCGGCCGGCCCGGCGGTGGTCCACGCGGCCGGGGCGACCGGCGCGTCGGCCAGCGGGTTCTCTAGCGTGTACACGGTGGACTCGGCCAATGGGCACCTGCAGGAGAACTACCTGCCCTCCATGGGGGCCAACTGGTCGAGCCAGGACCTATCGGCCCAGTTCGGCACGCCGCCGGTGATGCCGGGCACCCAGCCGGTATCGATCGTCCACTGCGGCTGGACCAGCGTCTACACGGTCGACCAGTCCAGCGGTGACCTGCAGGAGACCTACTTGCCGGCCATCGGCGACAACTGGACGACGCAAGACCTGTCGGCCAAGTACGGCACCCCGCCGACGGACGAGACGCCGACCGCGCTCGTGCATTTCGCCGGGGCGACCGGATCGGCCGCGGCCTGCGGGTTCACCAGCGTCTACACGGTTGACCGCAACGGTGACCTGCAGGAGACCTACCTGCCGCTCATCAGCGACGACTGGACCACCCAGGACCTGTCCGCCAAGTACGGCACCCCGCAGGTCCAGCCGGGAACGGCCCCGGTCGCTATCGTCCACTGCGGTTACAGCAGCGTGTACACGGTCGACGGGGGCAGCCACGACCTACAGGAGACCTACCTGCCGGCCATCGGCGGCAAGTGGATCAGCCAGGACCTGTCTGCGAATTACGGCACCCCGAAGACCGACACCACGCCAACCGCCGTGGTCCATACCGCCGGCGCCGCCGACGCGACGCCAAGCTGCGGCTTTACCAGCGTCTACTCGGTCGACCAGTCGAGCCGGCACCTCGACGAGACCTACCTGTCCAACAGCGGGTTCCCGGGTGACGCCTGGGTCTCCCAGGACCTGTCGGCAAACTACGGGACGCCGGCCGTGGCCCCCGGCACCGCACCGGTGGCCCTGGTCCACATGAACTTCACGAGCGTCTACACCGTGGACCAGGGCAGCGATGACTTGCAGGAGACCTACTTGCAGGCCATCGGCGGCAAGTGGAACACCCAGGACCTGTCCGCCGGCTATGGCACCCCGCCGACCGACCAGACCCCGATCGTGCTGCTGCACCCGGACGCCAGCGGGAACCTCGACTGGACCAGCGTCTACACGATCAACGAGCTGAACAACGACCTGCAGGAGACCTACCTGCCGAACACTGGGTTCCCTGGTGACCCGTGGGTCACCCAGGACCTGTCGGCCAAGTACGGCACCCCGACGGTCACCGTCCAGCAGTCGTCCCAGTCGAGCTGGTCGGTCGACCACGCGGGCTATGCCAGCGCCTACACCGTCGACAGCGGCAGCGGTGACCTGCAGGAGACCTACCTGCCGGCGATGGGCGACAACTGGGCCTCCCAGGACCTGACCCAGAAATATGGCGCCCCGGTGGTGGCGGGTAACGCAGCGCCGTCGGCGCTGTTCCACGACGGGTTCACCAGCGTCTACACCGTTGACGGCGGCAGCGGTGACCTGCAGGAGACCTACCTGCAGGCCATCGGGGACTCCTGGGTCACCCAGGACCTGTCCAAGGCCTACGGGACCCCGGCGGTCGCGGCCAACACGTCCGCGACCAGCTTGTTCCACGACGGCTACGCCAGCGTCTACACCGTCGACGCGAACGGTGACCTGCAGGAGACGTACCTGCCGGGCGCCGGGTTCCCCGGCGACGCCTGGCACACCCAGGACCTGTCCTCCGGCTACGGGACCCCGAAGGTGATGGCCGGGACGTCCCCGGTGTCCATCCTTCATGACGGGTACGACAGCGTCTACACGGTCGACACGAACGGTGACCTGCAGGAGACGTACCTGGCGGCGATGGGCGGGGCCTGGGTCACCCAGGACCTGACCAGCAAGTACGGCACCCCGCAGACGGTCACCACGCCGACCGCCGTGTTCCACGACGGGTACACCAGCGTCTACACCGTGGACCAGGGCGGTGACCTGCAGGAGACCTACCTGCCGGCCATCGCCGACAACTGGGTCACCCAGGACCTGACCAGCAAGTACGGCGTCCCGGCGGCGAAGCAGGGACCGGTCACGAGCTCGGTGAACCCGATGGCCCCGGTGGCGCTTTACCACACCGGGTACACCAGCATTTACTACCTCGGCAGCTCGAGCAGCCACGTGGAGGAGGCCTACCTGCCCGCGATCAGCGGTGCCTGGCAGTCCCAGGACCTGTCGGCCAAGTACGGGACGCCAGCGGCCACCCAGACCGTCTCCCCGCTGGTGCACTACGCCGCCAACGGCGGCGAGACCTGGACCAGCCTCTACACCGTCGATACGAGCAGCGATGACCTGCAGGAGACCTACCTGCCCGGCATCGGCAGCGACTGGACCACCCAGGACCTGACCAGCAAGTACGGCACCCCGCCGGTGTAACCAAGTCGGCCGCTCCAGCCCGGCCCGGGGGCACCGCGATCGCGGTGCCCCCGGGCCGGCGCCGTTCCGCCCACGTCTCCGTCACTCCCCGCCCGGCCCCGGGTGACATGCCCATTGCCCCGGTGAGGGCCACCGGTTCCGGGCCAGGGTGGCCGATGGCCGGGTGAGGCCTCGCCTGTTCCGGCATCGGATCTCACGGCACAAGGTACCGATGAAGCGTTCGCCGGTCGCGTTCATCCGCGGAGACTGCACCGCTCACTCGGCACTCCCCGCGCCGTCGCCGCCTCCTGATCAGCCGATCGCTGGACTGCGAGGCTCGTTTGCCTCCCCACAGGGGTGGGCGGACCGGGATGAACCGGGTAATCCGGGTATGAGAACGGGCCGCCCGACTCGGGAGTCCGGCGGCCCGCATCACGCGCGACAGGTTGGAGAAACCGCAGGTCAGCGTCCAACCACTATCCCTTAAGCAGCTGCCGCGCCATCACCATCCGCTGGATCTGGTTGGTCCCCTCGTAGATCTGGGTGATCGTGGACTAGGGGGCAGTTTCCGCAGGTAGATCGCATGCCGAGCGACCATGGGTCAGCACGGATTCAGCACGCTTTGCAGTTCATTGCCCTATTGGCGCTGGCCTGCCCCTGCTGAGATCAGCTATCGGCGACGCCGACGGTCCGATCGCAATGCACATGTGCCCTAAATTGACTAGTGACGATGAATCTGTAACGACCAGTTGTTTCGCGTAAAATTGCCCCTGAACCACATAGGCTGGAGCCACGACCAAGCGTACCGGCAGGTTCGGATCACATGTGAGCCACGCCTCTTGACGTTCATCATCGAGAGTGCCGGATATTTCGGTGCGGAAGTCCCATTCATGAGGGATTCCTATCTCCGCGATCTTCGCTCGCAGCGACGTAGCGCGATCGCACATGGATTGAGCTAGTTGGCGAGAATTCGGATCAATCTCCCCGAGAGATGACATCAGTGCTTTGACGTTCGACTCCTTACCGCGGAATAGATGCTCAGTGAACCCTGAGACTTGCTGGCCTAGCGCCAGTTCAAAGTCTGCCCCTGCTTGGGCCGCAACCAATTTGCGAGCTACTCGCTGCATCCACTGCACTACTAGAGTATGGTATTCTGCCGCCAGCCCCAGGTGTATAACATGACTTTCACTATGCAGGTCCATACGATCTTGCGTTCGTTCGGCTAGAAGGAGGCCCAGACGTTCTTCAAGTTTTTGGTTCTGCATCTCAAGGGAAACAATACGCCCCTCTAGGGCGTTCATGCTATCAATCATATTATTGTATAGCTCTCCAACTGCACGGAAGATGCCAGCTGGGCCCTCTGCCGGATTATCATCATCAAGCATTGCTCACTCCCAGTCCTGAGGTGCGAGTTCAAGAGTGGCCTCAAGTGACTCTTGGGTATCTTTCACTATTGCTTGGACCCTGAGTTCGGTTTCTCCGAAAAACATTGACACTTCGACCGATCGATCCTCTAGGCGTTTATGCATGACCGAGGACAGATCAACTACCATTTTGCCCAATTCGCTTACTCCATCCTCATCCACGTAGCGAGGCATCAATTTCCTGGTAGCATGTATGGCGATACTCATTTTCGCTTGATTACCGTAAATTGGCACAAAAGAATGGGACACGCATTTTCCTGCTCGAACGATTTGTTGTGCGTTTACGAAAACAGAAAAATAGTCATCACACATCGCGCGGCCCCTGTCGTCTTCAAATCTTTTCGACAATGGGTCAATGCCTGGTCGAAACTCCCTGGAGCTGCCGATGCCATATGTAAGCTTAGTTTTCCTTGCTATGATTTGTGGATCGTAAGCGTAATGTACGGCCCCTTCAAGCACTGCCGCGCCCGGGTCTGGCGGAATAATGACTCTAGCGCGGCCGGCGACGTGCTCCTTAAGGCGAGCTTGCAAGTACTTGCTCGCGCCGAATCCTCCCACGAGGACTATGATCTCTTCTCCCCTGGCGCCTCTTCTTTGAAGTTGCATCTCGCCAAGCTGCTTGTCCACCAACTCCAGTACTTTGGAGACAATGCGATCGAATATTGCTGCCGTCTCGTCTTCGCTTACTACGATCGTATCAATCACACCGTCTTGCCGCTCGCTTAGCGTTTCGAGATCACTATCTGTGAGAGTGCGATGCAATGCAGCAGGAATTGGGATATAGATTTCACCAGCTACCGGGAACTCGACTTGGGTCTTCTCCTTCTCCCACCCCTCCACGAGGGAAGAGAAACCAGCAGGACTTTCAGTGGCCAATTCGCGCATCCTTGCCCATGTAGAGAATCGCGACAACAGCACCTCGGCAACAAACGCACGATTGAGGTAGTCGGAACCGTACGGTCCACCGCAGTCGTTGCCGATCTCTTCGAGGTTGTTATCGGCATCTGCGCGATAGCTAGTAATGTCTATCGTGCCCCCGCCGCAATCAACGACCATGAAGCGTGACTTAGGAGACATTAGCGAGGCGCGACCGCCACTCAAGCCGGATGTTCTGAGGCCGGAGACTCGTGCGTAGTGGGCAGCAGCTTCTGGCTCCAAGGCGAGTACTAGCCGATCCTTCTCTGCTGGCAGCCCGGCAGCCTCTGCTGCCTTGCGCATCACTTGCTTCTGGAAATCGGTCCATATCGCAGGCACGGTGAGACACCATCGTATATCGTCTGCTTCGTATCCGCTTGCCTGTATGCGCTCGGTCGCGTATTCAACGAGTTTCGCGAGATAAGCAGCTACTGTCGAGACGATGCCTTCGGCGCAATCCTCGCTCATTAGTCCCATCTTGAAGGCGTGAGCATAATTGATGTCATTGGCCGAATGCCGTATGGCTGCCGCGTTCCATCTCTTGCGTGCGTCGTACCCCCAGGCTTCGACCGTTCCATCTGAACGCGTGGCTAGGGCAGTCAAGTTCTTAGGAGTTGGCATGGGCGCCCCAGGCCATTTTAGTTCAGTGATAACCTGCCGCGCGGAAGCGATCTTGTTTCGTTCGCTGATAGGAGACCATGCGAAGCCTGATCCATGGGTGCCGAAATCAATGGCTGCGACTACCTTTGCCTTCTTCAATCTAGCCCATCCATCCAAGTACGCGTTCTACGGCCAGCTTCGATCGGCCCTCTACCAATTCCTTAACTTCGTTTGCAGACGCCGTGTCTCCGATAATTTCAAGAAGCACTTCTAGGCGAGCGAGCGTATCGTAATCGGTATCTTCTGACCGCTGCTTTCGAATAAGGTCAAGAATCGAGAGCGAGAAGACACTTGCTTGAGCATTCATCCCAGCATCGGCGAACAGTTCCGCCTGATCCATTCTTAGATCATAGCCAGCATCTCCATAACTTGCTATTACCTCGTATGCGGGTATTAGCTGACTAGCGATCAATGTTCTGATCTCTTGCCCGCCACTAGCTCCTGCGAGCCGCTCAAGTGTTGGCTTGCGGTTATGTCTAACAAGATGAAACCATTGGGCGAGAAACGCGATTATTGTCGTTGCGCGGGTCCCTATCTCGTCCTTCCAACTCTGCAGGGCGACCTGATCGCCATCCAAGTCTGGCAGCGGAGTTCCGGGGAGGGCGATCTTTAGTTGCTCGCTTCTCGATTCCCTTGTTATGACGTTCCAGGCGCACGCCGAAAGCCAAAGGGAGCGATCGCTCCTAACGTAACCGTATACTAGAATCACCGGGATACTAGACAGCGAATTGGCGATAATGTGAATGTCCAGATCCTGGTTTTTAAGCGGTCGATCGATAAGTCCGCCAAGTGGGGTAGCGTCAGTTGAGCATGGGTGCCTCGACCAGCGATCGGCCACATCAAGTTCGAGCAGTTGATCGTCATCGGCGCCTGGCACTCTCCCACCTATTCCGATGGGTGCCTCGAGAATAATCGGATTTACCCCTCCGCCACTTGCATGCCAGGCTACTTCCTTCGCGTCTTCTGGCGAAAGGCGGAATGGATTAGCTGCTAGGAGCTTACTGATCCTATCCGTCTGAGATAGGGTCGCTAGTTGTATCTCCAGCCCTCTCCAATCGTTGGCCGCTGACGATACCGATTGCTGCTCGGCGGCTACTGCTGCTTCTCGCTCGTGCAGTCGAGACTCAAATTCCTTTTGCTCATAGAAGGAGCCATCCTTCTTGATCTTGAGAAGCTCGATGAAGCGGTCACCAACGCCAAGTAGGCCGTTGAGAGCTGCTGTGCTAAACAGGTCCATACCGCTTCCCCTAGCTAACCAAGAGTCCGGCGATCTGGCGCCAATGGTCGGGCACGAGGAATGTCTTGGATCACCATCTCGACAGGAAGACCAAGGGCGCAGTGCATGCATCATAGCGTAGCGTCGTCTGCTAGAGCGCCCTTTTTGAGGCATGTCGGTCGAGCCGCTAAGAACATCACTTGCGTTCCACAGGGCACAAATTGCACTCTAATAGTCTGACCTCGATCTTGATTTCGACTGACCTCAAGTAGCGCGTTCTGATGTGGGGTTACATGACAGTGTTACCAGTCGGGCTGCAGCCAGCATCAGAGATGAAACAGGCTTCGCTAGACGCTTCAGTTATATAGGGACTGAAGTTGCAGGGTGGCGGGGCTGGCTGGAGTAAAGGATATTGAGGTGTCTCAGCTGTTAGCCGGGCTGAGTGGTTCGTTCGCACTGGTGAATGACGTGAGGACGCAGTACTGAGGACACATGAGCCGATGACAAGATGCCCAGCAGGAGGTTCGAGGACGTTGCCTTCGACCAGATAACGAAGCTCGGCCTCCTGACGTGCCGTCTCGATGTGGCGGGGGTCGACTCGCTCAGTTCGCCGGTGGCCTCCCGCCAGGTGTTGTTACCCCGGTGTTCGGCGTTCCCAGCTTCTGGCGGCGGCTGCCCTGGTAGGCCGTGTCAAGGGCGGTGCGGGCGCGGTCGGAGGAGGAGGGGACGAGGTGACCGTAAATCTGGTGGGTGACTTCGATGCTCTTGTGGCCAAGCCACCGGGAAACTTCGGTTATCGGGATGCCCTCGGCCAAACTGGTAGAGGCGTAGAGGTGGCGCAGTGAGTGCGGGATGAACTCCGGCGGCAGGCCCGCTCTAGCTGCGGCACGCTGGAAGTCTTCCTGGTAGCTGCGCCGGACGACGAGCTTGTACTTGCGGCCCTGGAACAGGTATCCGTCGGGTGTAGTGCCGTGCCCGGCGACGTGCTTGTCTATCGCCTCGCTGACGTACTGAGGCAGCGGAATGTCGCGGAACTCCCCCTCCCGGCTGAACTTCAGCGGCCTCAGCTGCGCTGCCGGGTTGACCTGTTCCTTCACCCGCAGAGTCTTGCCCCGGTTGATCCGGCAGTGCAGGTTGACCGCGAGAGCCTCGCCGATCCGTAGCCCGCAGCCGTGCATCAGCCACACGGTGGCGGCCCAGTCCGGCGGCAGCCCGGCCGCGATGGCCTCTACCTGCGGGTGAGCGGGAAGGATGAAGTCAGCCGCAGTGACGACGCCAGGCAACTGGATGCCGGTGCAGGGAGATTCGGCGAGTCTCTTGTCCCGCACGGCCTCGGCGAGCACCGCGCTGATGACCAAGTGCGCGCATCCGATCCGGCTCGCGGACAGGCCCTTGCGGTGCATCCCGGCGATCAGCGTCTTGTCCTCGCGGCGAATGGCGCCAATCGGCTTGCCGCCGATCGCCGGGTCAATGTGAGCGCGCAGCACAGACCTGTAGGTGGCGATGCTGGAGTCCGCGCCGAGATGCTGGTCCAGCCAGATCCCTGCCGCATTGCGGAACAGGACCCGCCCAGCCTTGGGGTCGACGAAGACGTGGGCACGCTTGTCGTGCTCGACCTTGAGGGCGAAGTCCTCGGCTTCGCGCAGGCTGGTGCCGAAGGACTGCTCGCGCTGGCGACTGGACCTTCCGCCGGTCGTGCGGTAGCGGACCACCCTCTGGTGCTGGCATCCGTCTTGCTGGTCTTCGGGGCAGGAGCAACGTTTGAAGATCTTGGCCACAGTCATATCTCCCGGGTCTGGAGCCATTCCTCCACGTGCCGCTCGCGGAACCGCAGGTACCGGCCGACCCGGTAACCCCGAAGACCCCATTGCCGCCAGCAGCCATAGACGGTCTTCTTCGGCACGCCCAGGTAGGCAGCGAGCTCCTCTACAGAGAGAAGCCGGTTGGAGCCGCCCACGGGAGCCGTGCGCCGGGCAGCCCGGTGCCGGACGAATGCACGCTCACCTGCGGCCACGTCGTCAAGTTCGTCGTCGTCCCGGGCGGTGGTCACGGTAACCTCCGGCCGACGGAGGTGCGGCGTTTCGGTGTGGCGCGGGCCGCGGGGCTGGGTTCCCGGGCGGCGGCCGTCGGCGCCGTGCTGATTCCTCCTGGTGAACCGGCTCCTGCGCTGGCCAGGGAGCAGCACGGGCTGGCCTGCCGCCCGGGACCGGCGATATCCGGCGCCGGTCCCGGGCGCGATGTCAAGCCGATGGCGGTAGCCGGGAGTCGGCCTGGCCGTGCATGGCGTTCAAGGGTGCCGCGCGCGGGCAGGACGGCGGGGCTGGCCGTCGGCGGGCTTGCCGCTGTCCGGCCCGGACGCGCCGCACGTGCGCCGCCGGCGCCCGGCCAGGGGAACGGGGCCGGGGACAGCGCAGCGAGCCGCCGTGGCCGGGCGCTCAGGCGTTCAGCCGGGGCGCCGTCATCGGCACCATGAACGGCGGGGAGAACGATCTGTTTTCTGGACAGTGCCCCAGGCAGCGCGGGCATGGGATGAAGGCATGGCAGTCTGGACATGGCACCCAGGTCCCGCTGCCGCCGCAAAACGCTGACAATACATAAATCGGGTTTTCAGCCTCTTTTTTCACCGTCGCCCTCGTTCTTCTTGTCGGCAAAGGCAAAGTGGCTGCTCGAAGGCCAGTGAGATCGTCGGTTCTGCCGCCAAGCTGGCGGCGGCCGTGTCGGTTGATCCCTGCCGTTTCCCCCTGACCCGCTGCTGCCTCGCCCTGCCGCCTGCCTGCTTGCCGCGTCGCGTGCCTGCCCATGCCAGGCCCTCGCGCTCTCTGCTCAAGGATGAGCACGCGCCCCAGCGCACGGGCAGCGGTCAGATCGCGTCGGTGTCCGGCTCCCTGTCCCGAGAAAGAGACCATGGGATGTATATGTCAGCATGCATCTCCGCCGCGCCATCTACGATTGTTTTACGAGCTATGCGCGTATATAAAGTCTGGGAGTCCACCGGAAGGTTTATTTCCGCCGAGTCCTGCGAATTTCCCTGCGGTCAAGTTACTCCGGCGTAAGAGGAGTGCGGAAAAGAGTACGGATTAGCTGACGGCGTGGAATGCCAACTGGTGGGCAGGGGGCGGATCTACCTGACCTGCTCGGCACGCATCGGCCACAACCGCCTTCGCGACTGCTCGCCGACAGTAGGCCGGGTGCAGCAGTGTCTGGCGCGTCGTCTGCCGAACTCAGCGGGCCTGGCGGTAGGCAGCCCATGATTTGGCGGCTTGGGCCATCTTGGCTGTCCAGTCGCTGGTACCCGCCAGCGCGATCTCGTCCCACAGTCGGACGTTCGCTGCGGCGAACAGGTCGATGTGCGCCGGGTGGGCGGCCTGGAACGCGGGCAGGCGGGAGGCTTGCCGTTCGGCCTCGTGCGCGGTGTGGCCGCCGGAGGCCATGAGGCGCAGTACCCAGCAGGCGGGGTCGGTCCAGGCGGCGCCGAGGGTGGGCCAGGCCCAGTCGATCAGCCAGGCGCGGTGTTCTGATACCAGCACGTTGTCCGGGGTCCAGTCCGAGTGGGTGAGTACTGGTCCGGCGAAGACCTCGGCCGTTTCCGGGTCGTCAAGGTAGGGCTTCCAGCGGTCCTCGGCTCGCTTGAACGGCCCGGGATCGTCCGGAACGTTGATGGCACTTAGCGCGTGCATGAGTTGCACCAGTCGGTCGAGGTCGGGTGAGCCCGGGGAGTAGTCGGCGTGGCGGCCGGGCGCGTACTGGTAGCCGAGGACGTTCCACCCGGCCTCGTCGAAGTGCCACAGCAGGGCCGGGGAGATCTCCTTGACGAGCGGGGCGACTGCGGCCTCGCGGTCCTGGGTGATGACCCGGCGGTGGGATGAGGGCAGGCCCTTGGCGAACACCTTGCCGTCGCGGGCGTTGATGATCGCGGCTAGCGGCGAGTTCTGTCCCGCGCTCGCGATGCGGACGCCCGTGATGGGGCCGGTGCGGGCCTCGATCGCCTGCTTCAGTGGCCCGGGCAGGTCGTCCCACGCGATGCGCTGTTCCACGGTGCTCCTCACCTCGCGTCTGAGGGGACCCGGCCGGTGTCGGGTCCCCTGTCAGGCCGCGCGGGTTGCCTAGCCTCAGTAGGGCTGGTCGCTGCTCGCGCTGCACGCGCACATCGTGAGCAGCGTATCGGTGTCTGCGATAAATTCGACGGCATCCGGCGCGAGTGCCGACAGCGTGCCCGCTTCAGCCACGTCGGCCGCCTTAGGCGGGTGGGTGAGCAGTTCCACGGCGACTGCGGTCATGAGCGTTTCACCTCCTTCCACGAAAGAGTGACGGGCTCTTTCACCTCCCTCCGTGCTGGCAGAACACTTCGAGCGGAGCCTTAGCCTGCCGGTAGAGGCTGGCCAGCGGCATGCAGGTCCCGCATGTCTTCTGGAGGCCGCAGCCGGTGCAGCCGCCGTGCCGGGTGAGCAGCGAGTCGGTGGCAGCCGCGAGCCTGCGCAGGCCATCGACGCCCTCGGTGATGAGGTCGACCTGGGGGTCGCGGCCGACCTTGCAGATGGACGCCTTGCCGTGCGGGTCGGCGTGGAAGTGGGTGATCCCGGCGTTGCAGCCGGTGTAGGGCTTGCGCGTGCGGAGCATCTCCCGGGACTGGCTGGGCAGCACTTCGGCGCCGCCGTGGATGGTGGGGCTGATGTTCGCGTACTCGAACGACTCGATGCCGAACCGGTCGGCGATCGCCTTCATCGCGGGGACCTCGTGGGCGTTGCGGTTCGAGACGACGATGTTGATCCGCATCGCCAGCCCGGCCTCGTGGGCGGCGGCCAGGCCGCGCATGAACCGGCGGAACGATCCCCGGCGGCGGGTCATCCCGTCATAGGACTCCTCGGTCGCCCCGTACAGGCTGAGCGTCAGCCGGTACGGGCGGCGAGTCGTCAGCAAGTCGAGGGTTTTGGGCCGGTCGAGCCGTGACCCGTTGGAGGAGATCTGGATCATCATGCCCATGTCCCAGGCGGCGGCGTGCGTTTCGGCGAACAGCGGGTCGATCAGCGGTTCCCCACCGGTGAGCTGGAGCCACAGCACCCCGGCGTCAGCCATCACCTTCAGCAGCCGCTCACGGCCGGGCCAGTCCATGCCCGCGAAGATCTTTTCCCCGAGGTAGCAGTGCTCGCAGTCGTAGTTGCAACCGAGGTTCACCTCGTAGCTGGCACGGGCGTACCCGTAGGCGGTCTCCGGCCTGATCAGGATCGTTTCACCGATCAGGCGGCCGGCCAGGTCCGTGCCCCAACCGGCTCGGACCGGGGCAGCGAGCCAGGCGGGGACCGGGGCATCGGCAGGTGCGTCGCGCAGTTCGGCGTATCGGTCGGCCCCGATCCGGACCGCTCCGTCGTAGCCCGGCCGGACGACGACGTGCCCATCTGGATAGGGACTGGCGATGAGCTGATGGGTCATGAGCGCCTCCGTGACTGAGGGGTATGCGGGTCAGGCGAGCAGCGTGTCGGTGTAGGCGTGGAGCCGGGCCGCGAGCCGGCCAGGGTCGGGTAGCCGGGTGAGGTTCCGGAGGATGAGAGCGGCGGCCACCAACTGGGCGTACCTGCCGCTCGGCGTGTTCAGCACGTCCGCCAGGGCCTCATGGACCTGGTCGGCCACGGCGGGGACTTCCAGTGCCGTGAGGTAGAGGTAGGCGGCGCCGTAACCGGCAACGGCCGAGCACCAGTGCTCCATGTCGAGGATGCAGAAGCGCGGAGCGGTGATGTTCTGCCAGTTCAGGTCGATGTGCTCCGTCCCGAAGGCGGGAACACAGTCGGCGGGGAGCGGACGACGGTAGGTCGCGCCGAGCAGGTAGCCGTACTCCTCCGCATCATGGACCGGGAACTGTCGGTCGGTGGGATATGCGCGCAGCGCCGCAAGCGACGCGCGCAGGTCGCTGAACCAGTCCGCCGGAAGGCCCTGGGCCGTCCGCAGGAACCGTTCCCCGGAGGCGGGCGGGTCGCTGACGAGCGTAAGGACTTCGGCGCTGACCGGGACGGGCGGCGGTCCGTCGGTGTGCCACTCGATCCGGTGGAGCAACGCTGGCTTGCTGACTCCCGCGATTGCCGCCGCCTCGGCGGTGCCCCGCCACGCCTTCCCGCTCATCTCATGCTCGAGGAAGGGACTCACCCGCAGCCACGCACGCTGCCCGCGGAACGTAACCGGCGAACCGACAAAGCCCCAGCGATGGACGTGCCTGCCAGGATTCAGGACAGCGCCCAGTCGCTGTGCCGATTCTTCGAGCAGGCCCAACTGCCATTTCTCGAAGTCATCGATGCGGACCGGCAGCCAGCGGTACCTGGACGTGCGTGTCATGCGCATGGTCTGTCCTTCTTCTCATTCCGGGCCGGCGACGGCCCAGACGACCTTTCCGCCCATGCCGGGTGGGAAGTCCCAGCCCCACCGCGCGCTGACGGCTTGGACGATAAGCAGTCCTCGGCCGCTCTCGGCGTCCTCGCCGACGTCGCCCGGCACCGGCGGGAGCGGGCTGGCGTCCCAGACGAAGATCACCACCTGCGCCCGGTCCGAGACCAGCCACAACCGGACCGGGGCGTCTTGCTCGGCCAGGCGGGAGATCTGGATCGCGTTCGTAACGAGCTCGCTGACTAGCAGGCCGATGCTCTCGCTGAACACCGTCAGGCCCCATTCCGCCAGCACGTTGCGCGTGTGCAGCCGGGCACAGGGCAGCGCACCGGGCAGCGCGCCCAGCTCAAGAAATGTCCGGAGCGGCCACCCGGCGGCGAACGGCGCGAACCGCGCCGCGTCCGCGATGGTGACCGTGGGCAGGCGGTGATGGCTCAGGACTGGCTGGCTCGCGGCAAGACGAGGGTGCCCGTCCACGTGCTGGCTTCCGGTGCTCCTGCCGTTCATGATCATGTCTTCCGGTTGGGCGCTGCGGCTGGCGGCGACACGAGCCACATCTTGGGCAGCTTCACGAAGCTGCGCCGCAGCGCGGGCGACCTGCGTGCTTGCCATGACCACCAGGGAATCTCAGCCAGCGCCAATCCGGGAGGGCCAGCAGAGGGGGCGGATGTGCGCGGAGGGGGTGTCAATCAGCCTGGACGACGCGAACAGCGCGTGGCACTGTCAAACTGACCGTGACCGAACCGGCAGAAGGGGCAGGCCGTGCCGCGAGCGCCGAAGGAGCAGAACCTACGACTACGGTCCCTGCTGGACGAGGCAGCAATGTCCAACAAGGGCCTGGCCCGCAGGATCGTGGACGTCGCAGCAGTCCGGGGAGTCCAAAACGTGCGGTGCGACCACACGTCGGTCCTGCGCTGGCTGGCGGGCGAGCAGCCGCGATCGCCAGTCCCCGAACTGGCCGCCGTCGTCCTCGGTGATGCCCTCGGCCGGAAGGTCTCCGAGACTGAGCTGGGCATGACGCCCAGCGACCTGCCCGGCGACCTTGGCCTGCAGCTCCCTGTCGGCTGGCCGGAAACTGTAGCCACCTCAACCGCCCTTTGGAGGGCCGACGTGCAGCGAAGGCGATTCCTGGTCAACGCGGTCTTCGCCTCCGCCGCGCTGCCCGCCTCCGCGCTGCGCTGGCTCACCAGTCCGCCCGCCGCCGCCCCTTCCGGCTCCGGAATACGCAAGGTGGGGCGCGCTGACATCGACGCGATCCGCGAGCTGACGCACTCCTACCGAGAGATGGACAACCGTCTGGGCGGGGGCAAGCTCCGCAGTTCGGTGGTTTCATACCTCGACGACCACGTCTCCCGGCTGCTTACCGCCGGCAGCTACCAGGAGGAGACCGGCCGCCAGCTCGCCGCCGCGTGCGGTGAGCTGTCACAGTTGGCTGGCTGGGTCGCCTACGACAGCGACGAGCACGGACTGGCACAGCGGTACCTCACCCAGGCCCTGGCCTACTCGCGGCACGCCGACGACCATGCCCTTGCGGCAGAGGTCCTCGCCGCCCAGGCGCACCAGGCGCTCTACCTGGCCCGGCCGGATGAGGCGGTCGACCTCGCCCGAGCCGCCCAGGCCGCAGCCGTCCGCCACGGCTCGGCCACCCTGCTCACCGAGTGCCTAGTCATGGAAGCCCACGGGCACGCCGCCCGCAACGACGCGCACGCCTGCGGCGCCGCCCTCGCCAGGGCAGAACAGACCTTCGACCGCGCCGCCCGCGAGGACGACCCCGCCTGGCTCGCCTACTTCGACGAGGCGTACCTGGCCGCCCGCATGGCGCAGTGCTTCCGCGACCTCGGCGTAGCGGGCCACGCCGCCCGCTACGCGCGCCGCTCCCTGGACATGGACGGCCGCTACGTACGCGGCCGGGCCTTCAACCTCTCCCTGCTCGCCACCGCCTACGCGGCACAAGACGAGCCCGAACAGGCGTCGGTCGTCGGGCGGCAGGCACTGGACCTGACCGTCCGCCTCACCTCGGCCCGCAGCGTCCGTTACGTCCGCGACCTGGTTCGTGTCCTGCGCCCACGAGTCGGCGTCCCGGCCGTCCGCGACTTCACGGCCGAGGTACGCGAGCGGCTGCCCGCCGCAACAGGACATGCTGCACCCCGATGATGGTGATCGCCCCCAGGATCTCGCCCCGGGCGATCATCCCCGGCGTCTCGTCGAGCAGGACCCAGCGGACCTCGGCTGTCTCGTCTACCTCGGGCTCTCCGACAAGCTCGGCCCCGTGCGCCAGGTACAAGTCCTGCGGGTAGTCGGCGTTGCCGATGAGCGGCTGGGAGGACATGACGAACTCGGTCTTGCGCGGGCGCCAGCCCGTTTCCTCTTCGACCTCGCGCGCCGCCGCCGCGGCAGAGTCTTCTCCCTCATCCACGTAGCCGCCCGGCAACTCCCACACCCAGCGGTCCACGATGAACCGGTGCCGCCGCATCAGCAGCACCCGCTCGCCCGCGTCATCCAGGACCACCGTCATCGCGCAGCGCCGCATCCGGAAGACGTACTGCGTGAACCGAACCTGGTTCGGAAGCTCGACATCAGCCAGGCTCACGCGGATGTGAGGGGTATCGTCCACCAGCCGCTCGCCGTGGATCACCCACTTGTACGGGTCAGTCACCTACGCGACATTACCGGTCCAGGCAGCAGGCGCCCAGCGACCGTGGACCCGACAGCGACCTTCGATATACCTGGCGTGGACCTCCGATATACCTGCGGGCCGGTCGGCATGCCCGGCGCCGCTAGGGTCAGCACCGATTCAGCACGGGGTCCGGAAACGACGGGAAACAACCGGCATCAACCGGGCAATCCGGACATGAGAACGGGCCGCCCGACTCGATAGTCAGACGGCCCGTTCCACGCCGAGACGAATCCGAGAAACCGCAGGTCAGCGCCCGAATATCACCCCTTCAGCAGCTGCCGCGCCATCACCATCCGCTGGATCTGGTTGGTGCCCTCGTAGATCTGGGTGATCTTGGCGTCGCGCATCATCCGCTCGACCGGGAAGTCGCTCACGTAGCCGTAGCCGCCCAGCAGCTGGACCGCGTCGGTGGTGATCGACATGGCGGCGTCGGAGGCGAAGCACTTGGCGGCGGAGGAGGCGAAGGTGAGGTCCTCGTCGGGGCGCTGGCCGGCCACGGCCTGCTCGGACAGGGCGGCCGCGTGGTAGGTGAGCTGCCTGGCCGCGGCCAGCTTCATGGCCATGTCGGCCAGCATGAACTGGATGCCCTGGAAGTCGGCGATGGGGCGGCCGAACTGCTGGCGCTGCTTGACGTAGCCCGACGCGTAGTCGAGGGCGCCCTGGGCGATGCCGAGGGCCTGGGCGGCGATCGTGATGCGGGTGTGGTCCAGGGTGGCCAGGGCGGTCTTGAAGCCGGTGCCCTCGGCGCCGATGATGCGGCCGGCCGGGATGCGGGCGTCGGTCAGGATGACGGTGCGGGTGGGCGAGCCCTTGATGCCGAGCTTCTTCTCCGGCGGGCCGAAGCTCACCCCGGGATCGGACTTCTCCACCACGAAGGCGGAGATGCCCCGCGCGCCGCCGTCCGGGTCAGTGACCGCCATCACCGTGTAGAAGCGGGACTCCCCCGCGTTGGTGATCCACATCTTGGTGCCGTTCAGCACCCACCAGTCGCCGTCGCGCACCGCCCGGGTGCGCATGCCGCCGGCGTCGGAGCCGGCGTCCGCCTCGGACAGCGCGTAGGAGAACATCGCCTCGCCGCGGGCGAGCGGCGGGAGGTACGCTCGCTTGAGCTCCGCGGAACCGGACAGCAGGACCGGCACGCTGCCGAGCTTGTTGACCGCCGGGATCAGCGAGGAGGACGCGCAGGCGCGGGCCACCTCCTCGATCACGATGGCGGTGGCGAGCGCGTCGGCGCCTTCACCGCCGTACTCCTCGGGGACGTGCGTGGCGTGCAGGCCCGCGCTGGTAAGCGCGTCGAGCGCTTCGGCCGGGAAGCGGGACTCGGCGTCCACCGCGGCCGCGAACGGTGCGATCTTGGCGTCGGCGACCGAGCGGGCGGCCTCCCGCAGGGCCCGGTGCTCGTCCGACAGCAGGTAACTCATGCACCCTCCTCGCTAGCGCTCGTCGGCCGCATTCGCGGACACTGTGCTTATTGATTCGCTCGCAAGCTCGCTCATGAGACCTCCTCGCAAAGGGGGAACGTCACACGTTCCGCCGGTACTGGCCGCCGACCTCGAAGAACGCCTCGGTGACCTGCTGCAGGCTGCACACCCGGGCGGCGTCCATCAGCGCGGCGAAGACGTTGCCGCCGTCGCGGGCGGTCTGCTTGAGCGCGTCAAGCGCGGCGTGCGCCTCGTCGCGGTGCCGGCCGTGGAAGTCGCGCACCCGGTTGAGCTGGGACTTCTTCTCCTCGTCGGTACCGCGGGCGAGCAGCACGGGGACCGCCTCGGTCTCCGGGTGGGGGTTGCGGAAGGTGTTGACGCCGATGATGGGCAGCGAGCCGTCGTGCTTGCGCCGCTCGTAGAGCATCGACTCGTCCTGGATCTTGCCCCGCTGGTAACCGGTCTCCATCGCGCCGAGCACCCCGCCGCGGGTGCTGATCGCCTCGAACTCCTTGAGCACGGCCTCTTCCACCAGGTCGGTCAGCTCGTCGACGATGAAGGAACCCTGCAGCGGGTTCTCGTTCATGGCCAGGCCCCACTCACGGCCGATGATGAGCTGGATGGCGAGGGCCCGGCGCACCGACTCCTCGCTCGGGGTGGTGACCGCCTCGTCGTAGGCGTTGGTGTGCAGGCTCTGCGCGTTGTCGTAGATCGCGCACAGTGCCTGCAGGGTCGTCCGGATGTCGTTGAACGCCATCTCCTGGGCGTGCAGCGACCGGCCGGAGGTCTGGATGTGGTACTTCAGCTTCTGGGCGCGCTCGTTGGCGCCGTAGCGGTCGCGCAGGGTGACCGCCCAGATCCGCCGGGCCACCCGGCCGATCACGGTGTACTCCGGGTCCATGCCGTTGGAGAAGAAGAACGACAGGTTCGGCGCGAAGTCGTCCACCTTCATGCCCCGGGCGAGGTAGGCCTCCACGTAGGTGAACGCGTTGGCCAGGGTGAACGCGAGCTGGCTGATCGGGTTGGCCCCGGCCTCGGCGATGTGGTAGCCGGAGATGGACACCGAGTAGAAGTTGCGGACCGCGTTGGCGATGAACCATTCCTGGATGTCGCCCATCATCCGCAGGCTGAACTCGGTGGAGAAGATGCAGGTGTTCTGCCCCTGGTCTTCCTTGAGGATGTCCGCCTGGACGGTGCCGCGCACGGTCGACAGCACCCGGGCACGCAGCGCGCGCTCCTCCTCGGCGGTGGGCTCACGGGATTCATCCGAACGGAAGCGGCTGACTGCCTGGTCGATCGCCGTATTCAGGAAGAACGCGAGGATCGTGGGGGCGGGCCCGTTGATCGTCATCGACACCGAGGTGCTCGGTGAGGTGAGGTCGAACCCGTCGTACAGCGCCTTCATGTCGTCCAGGGTCGCGATCGACACCCCGGAGGTGCCGACCTTGCCGTAGACGTCGGGGCTTTCACCCGGGTCGCGGCCGTACAGCGTCACCGAGTCGAACGCGGTGGACAGCCGGGTGGCGGGCTGGCCCGCCGACAGCAGCTTGAACCGGCGGTTGGTGCGGAACGGGTCGCCCTCGCCGGCGAACATCCGGGCCGGGTCCTCGCCCTCCCGCTTGAACGGGAACACCCCGGCGGTGAACGGGAAGTAGCCCGGCAGGTTCTCCTCGCGCAGGAACCGCAGCAGTTCCCCGTGGTCGGTGAACCGGGGCAGCGCCACCCGGGGGATGCCGCTGCCGGACAGCGACTCGCGGGTCAGCCGGGTGCGCAGTTCCTTGTCCCTGACCCGTACCACCTGCTCGTCGCCCGAGTAGGACTCGACGACGGCGGGCCAGGCGGCCAGCAGCGCCCGGTTGTCCTGGGCGACCTCGGCTGTCGCCTGCTCGAGGTGAGCCGCCACCTCCCGTTCGGAATCTCCTTCGAGCTCTTCCCTGACCGCGGCCAGCCGCTGCACCCGGCGGGCGGCGGCGGCCTGCTCGGCCGTCTTGGCGTGGTAGCCGCGGACGGAGCCGGCGATCTCGGCCAGGTAGCCGGACCGGGCCGGCGGGATGATCGAGGCGGCCTCGGTCGAGGTCTTGCCGCTGACGGCCGGCAGCACGCCCGGCGCCAGCGGCAGTCCCTTCTCCCTGAGCAGGCCGGCCAGGTGCTGGTAGAGCGCGGTGACCCCGGTGTCGTTGAACGTCGCGGCGCTGGTGCCGAATACCGGCATGTCACCCGGGCTGGCGCCGAACGCCTCCCGGTTGCGGATCAGCTGCCGGGCCACATCCCGCACCGCGTCGGCGCCGCCGCGCCGCTCGAACTTGTTGACCGCCACCGCGTCGGCGAAGTCGAGCATGTCTATCTTCTCGAGCTGCGACGCGGCGCCGAACTCGGGCGTCATCACGTACAGCGACACGTCGGCCAGGTGAGTCACCGCCCCGTCGCCCTGCCCGATGCCGGGCGTCTCCAGGATGACCAGGTCGTAGCCGGCCGCCCGGCAGGCGGTGATGATGTCGCCGATCCCGTCCGGTAGCTCCCGGCCGCCCCGCGTCGCGAGGGAGCGGAAGAAGACGTGCTCGCCGTCGAGCGCGTTCATCCGGATCCGGTCGCCCAGCAGCGCGCCGCCGCCGCGGCGCCGGGTCGGGTCGACCGCCAGCACCGCCACCCGCAGCTTGTCCTGCTGGTCGGTGCGCAGCCGGCGGATCAGCTCGTCGGTCAGCGAGGACTTGCCTGACCCGCCGGTCCCGGTGATGCCGAGGACCGGCGCCGGCCGGCCCCCGCCGTCTGCCGCGGTCCTGGCCGCCTCGGTCAGCACGGCCAGGTCCGCGGCCGGCAGCCGGCCTTCCTGCAGGCAGGTGATGGTCCGGGCGAGCGCGCGGCGCTCGCCCGCCAGCACCGCGTCGGCCAGCGCGGGGGCGGCCGCCAGGTCGGTGTCGCAGTCCCGCACCAGCTCGTTGATCATGCCGGGAAGGCCGAGCCGCTGGCCGTCCTCGGGCGAGAAGATCCGCACCCCGGCCGCGGCCAGCCGCTCGATCTCCCCCGGCACGATGACGCCGCCGCCGCCGCCGAACACCCGGACCTCGCCCGCGCCGGCCTGCGCCAGCAGCTCGGCCAGGTACTCGAAGTACTCCACGTGGCCGCCCTGGTAGGAGCTGACCGCGACGCCCTGGGCGTCCTCGTCGAGCACCGCGTTCACTACCTCGCGGACCGACCGGTCGTGCCCCAGGTGCACCACCTCGGCCCCCTGGGCCTGCATGATCCGCCGCATGATGTTGATCGCCGCGTCATGCCCGTCGAACAGCGCGGTCGAGGTGACGAAGCGCACCGGGTGCGCAGGGACGTGCAGCTCATTCCCCGGCGAAGCGGGCATTGCGGCCTCCACTCCTAGTGGGCGCCTCGTTTGGGCGTATCAACCTTGGACGCCCAAATTTGGGACGTTCAATATTTTGACGTTAAATGACTTTGCCCGGATTCGTCAAGTGCGCGCCTATCGCGCCTGGCTGGCCACGTCGCGTACGGTTAGCAGGTGCCCGACCGTCATAACGCCGACCCCATCGCGGAGGCCCGGCGCCAGTGGCACGCGCGCTGGCCCGAGCAGGCCGATCACATGGCCGCGGTCACCTCGATCATGCGCGCCCAGCAGATCCTGCTGGCCAAGGTGGAGGACATACTCAAGCCCTACGCGCTGACCTTCGCCGCCTACGAGGCGCTGCGGCTGCTTGCCTTCAGCCGGTCAGGCTCGCTGCCGATGGGCAAGATGGGGGTGCGGCTGATGGTCCACCCGGCCGCGGTGACCAACGCCATCGCCCGGCTCGAGCAGCGCGGCCTGGTGCAGCGGCAGATGTCGCCCGACGACCGGCGGGTGGTGCTGGCCACCATCACCCCGGCCGGGCGCGCCCTGGCCGAGGAGGCGACCGACGCGCTCAACACCCAGGCGTTCGGGCTGCCGGGACTCTCCCAGGAGCAGGCGGTCCAGGTCACCACGGTGCTGAACCTGATCAGGTCGTCCACCGGGGACGTGTAAGACGGCAGCGGCTCCGGCCGGCCCGCGCGGGCCGGCCGGAGCCGCTGTCAGCGCGGCACCGCTAACTCGGCATCTCGAACCCGATGAACAGGTCCTCCCGGCGGCTGAACAGCCACGTGCCGTCCACCTGGCGGAACACGTCCAGGTAGCGGGCGGCCATGATGGCGGTCCAGGGACCGTTCTTCTCCGGCTGGACGAGCTGGATCACGTCGCTGCTGACGCGGGCCTCCTCGTCGTTCCAGTCGGTGATGACGATGTTGAACGGAACGTGACGCTGCAGGCCCCTGGGCTTCCAGGCGTCCCAGGTGGCGCGGATCGCGTCGGCCCCCTCGAACGTGCCCTGCCCGGGGACCACCAGCACGGCGTCCGGCGTGTAAAGCGCCATGATGCCGTCGGTGTTGCCCGCGTCCTGGTGCTGCGCGTGCGCCGCGGTGGCCGCGTAGACGCCCGCGAACACCTCCGCGAAGCTGGTCACCGCGCCGCCTACTTGATCGCGACCGGGCTGAGCGGGGTGCCGACCGCGCCGGTGACCAGGAGGCCGTTGGCGACGAAGAGGAACTCCCACACCCCGTCGGCCTCGCAGTCGTCCTTCAGCGCCTCGAAGTCGAACATCTCGCCCAGGGTCAGCCCGATGTCGCGGATCATCACCTGGTGCACCGGGATGGTGGAGTTCGGTACCGGGCTCGGCCACACCTCGCCGTTGGACTGGTCCAGCGCCAGCGCGGCGATCTCGCTGTCGTGGATCCAGCGGCACAGGTCAAGGCCGGGGCCGGGGGTCGGGCCGACGTACTTCTGCCGGTCGCCCTCGCGGAAGTACTTGGTCCAGCCGGTGCGGATGCAGGCGATGTCACCGGACTCGACCCGGACGCCCTGCCGCTCCTGGGCGGCCTCGACGTCGGCGGTGGTGATCTCGTAGGAGTCGGGGAGCACCTCGACGCCCTTGAGGCCGGCGATGTCGAGCAGCACGCCGCGGGAGACGAGCTTGGTGGCGACCTTGGCGATGTCGTTCTTGGACGCCTTCTGGAAGTTGTTCACCGCCGCGGCCGGGACCCCGTTGTAGAAGTACCCCGAGTGGCCCACGTGGGCCAGCCCGTCCCACTGGGTCGAGGACTGCAGCCCCATCATGATGAAGTCGTCGGCGCTGATGCACCCGTCCTTGGAGTAGGCCGAGTCCGAGGGCAGCAGGGTGAACATGTGGTTCGGGTTCAGCCGCCAGCCGCCGGGCGGGAACGGGCCGTTCTTGTCGAACGGGATGCCGCAGTCGATGGTCTTGCCGGTCTTGACCATCTTGGCCGAGGCGACGATCTTCTCCGGGGTGATGAAGTTGAGCGTGCCGATCTGGTCGTCGGCCCCCCAGCGGCCCCAGTTGGAGAGTTCCTTGCCGAGCTCGTGGTGCGGCCAAACGGTGGCGTCGGTGTCACTCATTGCGCTTCCTTTCCAAACAGGTGGGACATGTACCGGGCGGACCAGCCGAGCGTGCTTGTGGGCACGTAGTAGTTCGCCTCGTCATTGATCGCCGCCCAGTTGGCGGCGACGTCTTCAGGGGTCGGGACGGTGTCGGAGTCGGTTACCCCCGGAACCAGGTACCCGTCGGTGGCGGCGACGAACAGCCGGGCGAACCGGCCGCCGCCGGCCGTGTAGACCCCGGCGCTGACCGGGCAGCTCTCGTGGGCCAGGAAGGCCACCATCGGGGCGACCAGCTCGGGCTCCATGTGCGGCGGGGCGCCGGCCGGCGGCCGTCGCGCAGCTCGTCCATGCCCTTGGACGGGTCGCCCGCCATCCGGGTCCACGCGTTGGGGCAGATCACGTTGACCTTGATGTCCTGCTCGCCCGCGTTCACCGTCAGCGCCTGGGCCAGGCCGATCATGCCGGCCTTGGCGGTGGCGTAGCTCAGGTTGTCGTACATCCCGAACATGCCGGTGGAGCCGGTCAGCAGGATCCGGCCGTAGTTCTGCGCCGCCATGTGGGCCCAGGCCGCCCGGGTGACGTTGAACGTGCCGCGCAGGTGCACCGCGCAGATGGCGTCGAACACGCTGACGTCGATCTCCGGCATCGCACCGTAGATGACGTTGCCCGCGTTGTTGACGACGATGTCGACCCGGCCCCACTCGTTGACGGCCGCGTCGACCGCCGCCTGGCCGCCCTCGACGGTGGACACGTCGCTGGAGTTGGCGATGGCGGCGCCGCCGCCCTTGACGATCTCGTCGGCCACCTCCTGCGCGGGCCCGGGGTCGTGCCCGGTCCCCTTGGTGCTGCCGCCGAGGTCGTTCACCACCACCTTGGCGCCGCGCTGGCCGAGCAGCAGCGCGTAGCCGCGGCCGATGCCGCGGGCCGCGCCGGTGACCACCGCCACCCGGCCGTCGAAACGGATGTCACTCATGAGTCCGCCCTCCCCTCCGATCCATTCTGGTCGTGTGAGTCCCCCGCGCCGTCACGGCCGGGGAAGAATCCGGGGTAGCCGGCCTTGACGGCGGCCTCCATCAGCTCAAGCAGCCGGGGCCGGCCCAGCGGGTTGAGCAGGAACGCGTGCGCCTTGCCGGGGATGTTGCTGCCGTAGAAGTAGCTGCTCTCGTTGAACGAGGAGATCTTCCCCGCCTGCTCCTCGATCGTCCCGGTCCACTCGGCTTCCAGCGCCTTCGGCACCTCGATGACCGGGTGACCGTGCTCGCGCGCGAAGTCGAGCAGGCCGGCGATGAACTCGGACTGGTCGCCCGAGTAACGGGGGTTGTTGCCCGCCGCGCCGTGCGGCCCGCCGGGGAAGAAGAAGTTCGGGAAGTTGTGGCACATCAGCCCGAGGTAGGTGAGCGGCCCGTCGGCCCAGTACTCCTTGAGCGGCAGGCCGCCCCGGCCGCGCACCCCGAGCCGCCGGAGCGCGCCGGTGCCGAAGTCGAAGCCGGTCGCCCAGACGATGATGTCGAACTCGCGCAGGCCCTCGGACGTGCCGATGCCGGTCTCGGTGATCGCCGTCATCGGCGTCTCGTTCAGGTCGACCAGCGACACGTTGGGCCGGTTGTAGGCCTGGTAGTAGTCGGTCACGAACGGCGGCCGCTTCCCGCCGTAGCCGTGGTCGGCCGGGATCAGCTTGGCCGCCACCGCCGGGTCGTCGACCAGGGCGCGGACCTTGTCGGCGACGAACTTCGACCACTCGGCGTTGGCCTCGGGGTCGAGCAGCATGTCCCGGTAGTTGGTGATGAGCTTGCCGAAGCCGCCGGTCTGCCAGACCTGCTCGTAGAACGCCTGCCGTTCCTCGGCTGAGTCCCTGAAGGTGTACTTGTCCGGGCTGACGTGCAGGAACCCGGATGGCGACTTGCCCACCGTGTCCCTGATCTCCTCGAAGCGGGCCTTGAGGTCGGCCTGCTCCTGCGGCGTGATCGGCCCGTTGTTGAGCGGGGTGGCCCAGTTCGCCGAGCGCTGGTAGACGGTGAGCGAGGCGACCTCGGGCGCGATCACCGGGACGACCTGCACGCCGCTCGACCCGGTGCCGATGACGGCGACGCGCTTGCCCTTGAAGTCGACCGGGGTCTTGGGCCACAGCCCGGTGTGGTACGACTCGCCGCGGAAGGTGTCCCGGCCGGGGACGTCCGGGTAGAACGGCACCGACAGCACGCCGGTCGCGGCGACCAGGTAACGGGCCCGGGCGCGGTAGCCGGGCGCCTCCACCAGGTAAGTCCCCGATTCCTGGTCCCAGGCGGCCGAGGTGACCTTGGTGCTGAACCGGATGTGGCGGCGCAGGTCGAACTTGTCGACCACGTGGTTGAAGTAGCGCTCGTTCTCCGGCTGGCCCGAGAAGTGCTCGGTCCACTCCCACTCCTCGAACAGCTCCTTAGAGAAGAAGTACCCGTAGGTGTAGCTCTCCGAGTCGTAGCGGCACCCCGGGTAGCGGTTCCAGTACCAGGTACCGCCCACGCCGGCGCCCTGCTCGATCAGCTGCACCGAGTAGCCGGCCTCGCGGGCCAGGTAGAGCTGGTAGATGCCGGTCACGCCGGCCCCGATGACCAGCACGTCGACGTCCGCGTCGAGGGGGCGCCCGGAGGCGTCGTTGGCAACCATTGAAATTCTCCTTGCCCGTGTCAGAGCTGTACGACAACCGTCTTGGTGGCGGTGTAGGCGTCGAGCGCCTCGACGCCCTTCTCCCGGCCATATCCTGACTTGCGGAAGCCGCCGAACGGTAGTTCCACCCCGCCACCGGCGCCGTAGGTGTTGACGTAGATCTGCCCGCCGTCCACCTGGGCGGCGACCCGGTGGGCGCGGCCCAGGTCGGTCGTCCAGACCGCGCCGATCAGCGCGTAGTCGGTGCCGTTGGCCAGCGCCACCGCCTCCTCCTCGGTACTGAACGGGGTGACGGTGATCACCGGGCCGAAGATCTCCTCCTGGGCGATCCGGGCGGCCGGGTCCACGCCGTCGATCAGCGTGGGGGTGAAGTAGGCGCCGTCGGTGATGCCGTCCGGCTCGGCCACGGTGCCGCCGAAGACGATATCGGCCCCCTTGGCCGACTCGACGTAGCCGCGCACCCGGTCCTGCTGCTTGCGGGAGACCAGCGGGCCGAGGTCGGGGTCGCTGACCCCGGGGCCGATCGACACGGTGGCGAACCGCTCGGCCACCCGCGCCAGGACCTGCTGGTGGACCCGCTCGTCGACCAGCAGCCGGGACCCGGCCGAGCAGGTCTGCCCGGCGTTCTGCAAGATCACGTTGGCCGCGGTGGTAGCCGCCTTGTCGACGTCCGCGTCGGCGAACACCAGGTGGGCCGACTTGCCGCCGAGCTCAAGGGTCACCGGGGCGACCCGCTTGGCGGCGGCCCCGGCGATCAGGCTGCCGATCTCGGTGGAGCCGACGAAGCTGAGGTGGTCGATGCCCGGGTGGGCCGACAGCGCCGCGCCGGCCTCCGGCCCGAGCCCGGTGACCACGTTGACCACGCCCGGCGGGAAGCCCGCCTCGGTGGCCAGCCGGGCGAGGTGGACCGCGGTGCGCGGCGTCTCGTCGGCCGGCTTGAGCACCGCGCAGTTCCCGGTGGCGATGGCCGGCGCCACCCCGCGGCCGAACAGCTGCAGCGGGTAGTTCCAGGCGACGATGTTGCCGGTGACCCCGAGCGGCTCGCGCCGGGTGTACACGTGCAGGTCCGGCCGCAGCGGGATGCTCAGGCCGTAGTAGGACTCGATCACCCGGCTGTAGAACCGGAAGTAGCGGCCGCACACCCGGGCGTCGTTGCGCGCCTGCGACAGCGGCTTGCCGGTGTCCTCGCTCTCCAGCCGGGCGAGGACCTCCACGTCGCGGTCGATCAGCCCGGCCAGCGCCGACAGCAGGTCCGCGCGCTGCTCGGGGGTGGTGGCGCGCCAGGTCCGGCTGGCCCGGCGGGCCGCCGTCACGGCCTGGTCGATCTCCTTGTCCCCGGCCCGGGCCACGTCCCCGAGGGTGGCGCCGGTGGACGGGTCGATGTTCGGGTACGTCTGCGCCGATGGCACCGACTCGCCGTCGATGAAGGACTCGGTGACCCGCTCAGCCGCGGGGGACACAGTCATTAGCTCGCCTTTCGTTACGGATCTGCCGGTGCGGGAACCTCAGGGTCGGGGGTCGCCGGGAACCAGCCGGGTGGTGAAGCCCCAGGGCACCCCGGCGCTGGTGTCCGGGTCGGTCACCAGCGTGTCCCCGGTCTGCGCGCGGATGCCCACGCCCTGCGACTTCAGGTGCGCGGCGGCCCGGTCCAGGTCGGCCACCTTGAAGGTGAGCGAGTGATAGGTGTCGTCGGGCGCGGTGGTCGTCCAGTCGGCGTAGGCGGCGGTGCCCTCGTCGGGTACCGCGATCTGCAGCACCGTGTCGGCCAGGTGCACGTAGCTGACGGCGGCGCCGATCACCTCGTCGCGGCCCGTGCGGAAGACGGTGCCGCCGAGCGCGTCGACCACGGTCCGCAGCGCCCGCCGGGGGTCGTCGGTCAGCAGCGTGTGGAAGGCGCACCGCTCGATGCCGAGCGCCCCCGCGGGCGGGCCGGGCGCCCAGCCGGCCGCGTTGCGGTGGTCGAGGGCGAACGGGAAGTCGGGCAGCACCTCGTGGCGCAGCCCGGACGACGCGGGCACGGTGAAGTACAGCGGCATCGCCCCGCCGCCGGCCGACCGGGGGGCTTCCTCGCCCTCGGCGGGCTGGCCGTACTGGTCCACCATCGCGATGCCGGCCGCGCGGAGCGAGCGGTACACCCCCTCGGAGTTCTCCGCGAACCAGCCGATCGTCTTCAGGTGCGGGGTGTCAACCGACGCGTACTGCTGCACGCCGTTCAGCACGTAGCGGGACGGCTGGATGGTGTCCATCAGCACGTCGGCCAGGGGGGTGAAGGTCGAGTAGTCGGTCGGGTAGCTGCCGGTATCCCGGCCCTTGAACGTCTCGTAGATGTTGGTGCTGTCAAAGCCGAACACCCGCTCGAACCAGGACTCCACCTCGGCCAGGTCGGGGGCGTGGAAGCTGGGGTGGTACATCCGGGTGATACGGAAGCCTTCCGGCACGATGTCCTCCTTGACATGTTCGGCGCGGCTGCTGCGGTCACGGGCGGGCGATGCCGAGGTGCTCGCGCAGGGTCGTCCCGGCGTACTCCCGGCGGAACAGGCCCCGCCGCTGCAGCTCCGGCACCACCATCCGGACGAACTCCTCGAACGCGCCGGGCAGGTGGGTCGCCGCCAGCACGAACCCGTCGCAGGCGCCGGAGTTGAACCACTCCTCCATCTGGTCGGCGACGGCGGTGGCGGTGCCGACGAAGCGCGGCCCCTGCAGCAGGGTGGCCCGGTGGGCGGCCAGGTCCCGCACGGTGACCTCGCGCCCGAGGTGCCGCCGCACCCCCATCGACAGGCCGCGGATGCCGGAGCTGGCCGCCATCATCTCCTCGCTCACCACGTCGTCCAGGTCGTGCTTGGCGAAGTCGTAGTTGAGCAGCTCAGACAGCAGCGCCAGGGACGCCACCGGGTGCACGTAGGCGTCGAGGAAGAGCTGCTGCTTCTCCTCCGCGATCGCCTGGGTCTCCCCCACCACCGCGTAGGCCATCGGCAGCACCTTGACGTCGTCGGGGTTGCGGCCGGAGGCGGCGATCTGCTCCTTCTGCTCCCGGTAGTGCTGCTGCGCGACCTGCAGGCCGGGGTCGCCGGTGAAGACCATGTCCGCCCAGTCGGCGGCGAACTGGCGGCCGCGGCCGGAGGAGCCCGCCTGCAGGATGACCGGACGGCCCTGCGGGCTGCGCGGCACGGTCAGCGGGCCGCGGACCGAGAAGTACCGGCCGGTGTGGTTGACCTCGTGCACCTTAGCCGGGTCGGCGAACTCGCCGCTGGCCTGGTCCATGATCAGGGCGTCGGGCTCCCACGAGTCCCACAGCGCGGTCACCGCCTGCAGGAACTCGTCGGCCCGGTCGTAGCGCGCGTCGTGGTCCATCGCCGTTTGCAGGCCGAAGTTCTGCGCCTCGGAGTCGTTCACCGAGGTCACCACGTTCCAGGCGGTGCGCCCGCCGGACAGGTGGTCGAGCGTGGCGAAGGTGCGGGCCACGTGGTACGGCTGGTAGTACGTGGTCGAGTAGGTCGCCCCGACGCCGATCTGGCTGGTGGCGCCGATGATCCCGCCGAGCACCGCGGTCAGGTCGAGCTTGACCGGCCGGGCGCCGTAGCGCACCGCGTCGGCGACCGAGCCCCCGTACACGCCGGGCATCGCCAGCCGGTCGTCGAAGAAGACGCAGTCGAACTTGCCTTCCTCCAGCGTCTTACCGATCCGGGTGTAGTAGTCCATGGTGAGGAAGCCGAGGTCGGCCGACGGGTAGCGCCACGAGCCGGAGTACACGGTCACGTTGCCGGCCTGCATGAAGCCGACAAGGGTCATCTGGCGGGTCATCGGGGCAGTTCCTTCCCTGACAGGCCGAGCAGCTCGGCCCTGGTGGCGACGGTGGCGGCGTGCCGCAGGTGGGCGGCGTCGACCAGCATCCCGTCGAGGCCGCTGGCGCCCTTGCCCTCAGCCTCGGCCGCCCGGTAGGCGGCCACCAGCCGCTCGGCGTGCGCGACCTCCTCCGGGGTGGGCGAGAACGCGTTGTTGGCGATCGTTATCTGGCTGGGGTGGATCGCCCACTTGCCGAGGAAGCCCATCGCGGCCGCTCGCTCGCAGGCGACCTGGTAGGCGGCCGGGTCCTGGTAGTTGGGGAACGGCGCGTCGACCGCGTCGATGCCGGCCGTGCGGGCGGCGACCAGGATGCGCGCGCGGGCGTAGTGCCAGATGTCGCCGGGGATGGGGACGACCGGGTCGAAGTTGGTGTCCACCCGGGCGCCCTGGGAGGCGGAGAAGTCGCCCGCGCCGAAGATGATCGCCTCCAGCCGGTCGCTGGCGACGGCGATCTCGTCCACGTGCTGCAGGCCCTCGGTCTCCTCGATCAGCACCTCGAGGGCGATCCGCTTGCGCAGCCCGAGGGTCTGCTCGAGCTGGGTGAGCAGCGTGTCGACCCACCAGACGTCGCGGGCGCGGCGCACCTTGGGCACGATGATCACGTCGAGCGCCTCGCGGGCGGTGCTGACCACCTCGATGACGTCCCCGTAGGCCCAGTGGGTGTCGATGCCGTTCATCCGGATCGCGCGGGTGGTGCGCCCCCAGTCGAGGTCGCGCAGCGCCCGGGCCGCCTTGCCGCGCGCCTTCTCCCGCTCGGCGGGCGCGCAGGCGTCCTCCAGGTCGAGGAACACCAGGTCGGCGTCGGAGGCGGCGGCCTTGGCGAACATGTTCTCGTTGCTGGCCGGGGTGGCCAGCTCGGAACGGCGCGGCCGCGGGGATGGCGGCATTCTAAATCACTCCCTGCTCGTGCAGCTCGGCTAGCTGCCCGCCGTCCAGGCCGAGCAGCTCGTGGTAGACCGCGGCGTTGTCCGCCCCCAGGGCCGGGCCGAGGTGGGTGACCGCGCCGGGGGTGGCGGAGAAGCGGGGCACCGGCGCCTGCACCCGCATCGAGCCGAGGTCCGGGTCGGGGACCGGCTGGTAGATGCCGCGGGCCCGGAGCTGGGGATCGTCGAGTAGCTGCTCGGCGTCGTAGATCGGCGCGGCGGCGACCCCCGCTTCCTCGAACACGGCCAGGGCCTCGTCGAGGGTGCGCTGGCTGATCCAGCCGGCCATGATCGCGTCGATCTCGGCCGCGTTCTTCAGCCGCTGCTGTGCCTCGGCGAACTTGGGGTCCAGGGTCAGCTCGGGCCGGCCGACCGCCCGCAGCGCGCGCATCGCGATCGACGGGGCGCTGCCGGACATCGCCAGCCAGCGGCCGTCGCTGGTGCGGTAGGTGTTGCGCGGCGCGCTGATGTCCCACCGGTTGCCGGTCCGGGCCGGGATGGTGCCGAGCTGGTCGTAGGTGAGCACCGACTGCTCGAGCAGCCGGGCCAGGGGCTCGATCAGGTTGATGTCGATGAGCTGGCCGGGGCCGCCGCGGGTGTCCCGGTGGTAGAGCGCCATCATCACCGCGTAGGTCGCGTTCAGCGCGGCCACCCCGTCCGCGAGCATGAACGACGGCAGGGTGGGCGGGCCGTCGGGGGTGCCGGTGAGGTGCGCGAAGCCGCTCATCGCCTCGCCCAGGGTGCCGAACCCGGGCCAGTCCGACTTCGGGCCGCCCGCCCCGTACCCGGTGACGTGCACCATGACCAGCTTCGGGTTGACGGCGGCGAGGCCGTCGTAGTCCAGGCCCCACTTGCGCATGGTGGACGGGCGCAGGTTCATGATCACCACGTCAGCCTGCCGGGCGAGCGAGCGCAGCAGGTCCCGCCCGGCCTCCAGCCGCAGGTTGAGGGTGACGCAGCGCTTGTTGCGGGCCACGCTCTTCCACATCAGCCCGATGCCGTCACGCTGGGCGCCCCACTGCCGCAGCGGGTCGCCGCCGTCGGGCTGCTCGACCTTGATTACCTCGGCCCCCTGCTCGCCCATCCAGGTCGCGATCAGCGGTCCGGCCGCGAGCGTGGCGGCGTCGATCACGCGCAGGCCGGCGAGGGCACCTTCGGTCACTGGGGGCTCCTTGGCCGTGGGCGGTACTGGCGGGGCACTGGCGCCGACCGCGGCGGCGGGCCGGTCGAGCCGGCGACCCGCAGCGAGGCCGGCACCAGGTGCGGGCCTGCCGCGGGCGGCTTGGTGCCGGCCTCGCGGGCATCGAGCGCGTTCAGCAGCAGCCGGGCGGCGGTATGGGCCAGGCCCGCGTACGGGATCTGCACCATCGTCAGCGGCGGGTCGGCCAGCACGAACCAGCCGGGGTCGCCGTAGACCACCAGCGACAGGTCGTCGGGGAGGCGGCGGCCGCTGCGCCGCACCGTGTCGGCCGCGCCGACCGACAGCGAGCCGCTGCCGACCACCAGCGCGGTGAACGGGAGGCCGTCGTCGAGCAGTTCGCGGGCGGCGTCGCGGCCGTTGTCCTGGGTGGGCTCGACCAGCCGGATGGTGATGCGGCGGGGATCGAGGCCGGCCTGGGCGACGCCGCGCCTGATGCCGCGCAGCCGGGTCGCCCCGTTGGACAGCTCCCTGGGGGTGCCCAGGTAGGCGATCTCGGTATGCCCGAGGGCGGCCAGGTGCAGGATGGCGTCGGTCAGCGCCTGCTCGTCGTCGCTCATCACGCTGGGCGCGTCGATGCCGGACTCCCGGTGCAGTTGCACCACCGGGAGGTCGGAAAGCAGCCGCCTGGTGTCGTCGAGCACGTTCGTGCTTGGCGAGATCACCAGCCCCGCGATGCGCGTGCCGACCAGGTCGCGGAGCTGCTGGAACTCACGCTCGGCGTTGTTCTCGGTGATCGCCAGGATCATCTGGGTGCCGGCCGCGGACAGCAGCCGGGCGCACTCGGCGGCAACCGCCGAGTGCGCCAGGGTGTCCACGTACGGGATCACGAATCCGACGAACGCCCGGCTGGTGCTCGCCGACAGCGCCCGGGCGAGGCGGTTGGCCACGTAACCACGTGCCTCCGCGTAGGCCCGGATGCGGTCGGCGAGCTCCTGCCGGACGGCGGGGCTGCCGTTCAGCGCGCGGGATATCGTCGCGGTGGAGACGCCCAGGTCCTGGGCCATCTCCACCACGCCGACCGACTTACGCCGCCCGCGAGACGCCATGCGGCGGCTCCTTGCTCGTCGTTACTGCTTTGCTGGTACTGCTGGTCACTACTGATACTGCTACTTCACTTCTGGTACTGCAAGACCGCTTTCGGTACTAACGGTTCACGTTACTACGAGACGGCCATCTTGATCGTCGACGTGTTGTCCGGGCTGCAGTCGAAGGTGCCTGGCGCGGTCGGGTTGACCCGGTTCCAGACGCCGTTCTGCAGCTGCACCATCACGTAGCACGAGGACAGGGCGCGGTTGCCCACGTCGGTCGGGCCGATGATGCCCTTCGCGGTGAACGCGTGCTCGCCGTTGAGCGCGGTGAACAGCGTCGTCCGGTCGACTGTCCCGGTCGCGGCCGCCTTGTTGAAGGCGTCCTGGAACAGCAGCGCCGCCACGTACGAGTTCAGCGCGTTGTTGTTGAAGTTGTCGGTCCCGCCGAGGTCGGTGACGACCTGGTTGAGGGCCGGGTTGGCCTTGTAGTCGCTCAGGTAGGGCAGGTTGACCATCATGGCGTAGGTGCCGTTGACGGTGGCGCCGCCCTGCTTGTAGAACGACGGGTCGTAGCAGCCGGAGTTGCACTCCCAGACCTTGACCGAGTTGACGCCCTGCAGCGCCGCCTCGCGGCGCACCAGCACCATGCTGGCGGTGGTCACGTCGACGTAGACGAAGTTGGACTGCGAGGACTTGATCTGCTGGATGAACGGGGTCAGCGCACTCTGCGGCGCGGCGCCGCTGAGCGCGTAGAAGCCCTCGCCGTCCTTCTTGATGCCCACGTTGCTCATCGCCTGGAAGTACGGCGTCTGGGTGATCTTGAAGGTCGGGTCGTCGCTGTCGTACAGCCAGATGCCGTGCAGGTTCTGGTTGTTCTTGACGAAGTACTGGGCGTCAGCGACCGGCACCTGGTAGGTGGACGGGCTCTGCTTGGCCGTCTTGCAGTAATCGCCGAGGCCGGAGATCAGGTACGTGTCCGGGTCACAGGCACCGGGCGGGAACGCGAACGCGGCCAGGTTGGGGATGCCGATCGCCTTGCCGGCCGCGTCCTTGCAGCCGTCGATGTCGGACAGGTCCTCAAGCGCGTTAGCCGAGGTGCCGACCAGCGCGAAGTCGTTCTGGCAGGCCTTGATCACGCAGTTGGTGGTGGCGTTGGGGTCCAGCTTGCCGTCGCAGAAGTCGACCTGGACCTGGCGCCCGGCTAGCCCGCCGGACTTGTTGACGTCAGCCGCCCACGCCTTGACCGCGTTCACCGAGTCCTGGAACAGGCCGGGCACCAGCGGGTTGTTGACGTCGGCGATGATGCCGACCTTGACGGTGGTGGCGGTCAGCCCGACGTCGGTGCCAGCGGCCTTCGCGACCGCCGGGGCCCCGGTCGGGTTCGGCGTGGTGCTGCTGGCGCTGCCGCCGGAGCTCGAAGCCGAACTGGCCGCCGAACTGGCGGCGGAGCTCGCGCCCGAGCTGGCCGGGGCCGATGAGGTGCTGCTGCTTGACGAGGAACTGCAGCCCGCGGCCACCATGACCGCGGTGACCGCGGCGGCGACCAGGCCGGCGTAACGGACGTGCTTGCGCATCCGTCCGGCGCCGCCGCGGCCCGTCCCCTCACTGAATATAGGTCTCACTCCTGTGCCCTCCCACGACTTCATTGCCTGTGAGCTATGACCCGGCGACGCCCGCGTTATACGGCCAAATCGAACCATATACCGGGCGGTCGGTAAAAAAACAGAGGCAGACGGCCCCGTTGATGTGGTATGCCGGGTTTCTCGGTATCCCTGGGCCGCATGGAAACGTTTACCGCTCAGCGTGCTGATGTAAACCTTTACATGACATAGACAGGGAAATGTAAACCTTTACATCCCTACCGCAGGGGTGGCGCGGACCCGGAATGCAACGGCTCACTAAGTGACAGCGTTTAACTCCTGTGAACTGGGTGTTTACAGGCAGGTTATGAGCTGTTTGTAGCATGGGTCACAGGTGGCGATCAAGAGTTTGGACTGACTGGTCATCCGTTCGTCCCGCTCAGCGGAATCGAGCGCGGCCGGCCCGGCCGCCCCTGCCGGGGCGGCCGGGCCGGCCGGTTGGCCGACGGACCTTACTAGGAGACGGTCATCTTGATCGTCGCCTTGTTGTCCGGGTTGCAGTTCATCGTGCCGGGCGTGGTCGGGGCGACCCGGTTCCAGACGCCGTTCTGCAGCTGGACCATGACGTTGCAGGTAGACGACAGGTGGTTGCCGACGTCAGTCGGGCCGATGAGGCCCTGGGCGTCGAAGTTGTGCTCGCCGTTGAGCGCGGTGAACAGCGAGGCGCGGTTGAGCGGCTGGCCGCTGGCGATCACCTTGTCCACCGCGTCCTGGAACAGCAGCGCCTCGATGTAGGAGCCCATCGCGTTGTTGTTGAAGTTGTCAGTACCGCCGAGGGCGGTGATCAGCTTGCTCAGGGCGGGGTTGGTCTTGTAGTCGCTCAGGTAGGGGACGTCGATCAGCATGGCGTAGGTGCCGTTGACGGTGGCGCCGCCCAGCTTGTAGAACGACGGGTCGTAGCAGCCGGAGTTGCACTCCCAGACCTTGACCTGGTTGTTGACGCCCTGGAGCTGCGCCTCGCGGCGGACCAGCGCCATGCTGGCGGTGGTCACGTCGACGTAGACGAAGTTGGACTGCGAGGCCTTGATCTGCTGGATGAACGGGGTCAGCGCGCTCTGCGGCGCGGCGCCGCTCAGCCCGTAGAAGCCCTGGCCGTCCTTCTTGATGCCCAGGTTGCTCATCGCCTGGAAGTCAGGCGTCTGGGTGAGCTTGAAGGTCGGGTCGTCGGTGTCGTACAGCCAGATGCCGTGCAGGTTCTGGAACTGCTTGGTGAAGTACTGGGCGTCGCCGACCGGCACGTCGTAGGTGGCCGGGCTCTGCTTGGCCGTCTTGCAGTAGGTGCCGATGCCGGCGTAGGTGTACACGTCCGGGTCGCAGATCTGCGGCGGGAAGGCGAAGGCGGGCAGGTTGGCGATGCCGACGGCCTTGCCGGCCGAGTTCTTGCAGCCGTCGATGTCGGCCAGGTCCGCCAGCGCGTTGGCCGAGGTGCCGACCAGGGCGAAGTCGTTCTGGCAGGCCTTGATCACGCAGTTGGTGGTGGCGTTGGGGTCCAGCTTGCCGTCGCAGAAGTCGACCACGACCTTGCGGCCGTCCAGGCCGCCGGCCGCGTTGACGATGCCTGCCCACGCCTTGACGGTGTTCACCGAGTCCTGGAACAGGCCGGGCACCAGCGGGTTGTTCACGTCGGCGATGATGCCGACCTTGATGGTGGTGGCGGTGATCCCGACGTCGCTGGCCGGGACCGTGCCAGAGACCGAGGGCGCCGCGGTGGGCAGCGTGGTCTCGTTGGCGCCGGAAGCGGCCGCGGGCGACGAGCTGCTGCCCGTCGCGGCCGCTGAACTGGCCGGCGCACTGCTGGTGGGACTGCTGGTCGAACTGCCGGTACTGCTGGAAGAACTGCACCCGGCGGCCACGACGACCGCGGCCACCGCGGCCGCGACCATGCCGGCGTAGCGGGCGCGGCTGCGCGTTCGCCCGGCGCTGCGGCCCGGACCGCGTCCTTCACTGAAGATGGATCTCACTCCTGTGCCCTCCACGACTTCATTGCCTGTGAGCTACCACCCGGCGAAGCCCGTGTACACGGCGGACCGTATAGTGAGCTGCCGGAGAGAGAGGGGCAGACTGCCCCGTTGATGACGAGCGCCGCTGACTGGGAAGTAGTCCCTTACGTCGCTGCCGTGGGAATGGCGTAGCGCAGAACGTAACGGATTACGCAGTTGCGGTAGTTACGCCTGTTAACTGGGTGTTTACAGGCGGGTAGTGTGCTGTTTCTAGCATGCCCCAGAACGGCGATCAAGCGGTGAGATTGACTCGTTGTCCGTTTGTTCCGCCTAGCGGAACGGCAGTGGTCTGGCTGCGCCTGGATGCTCCATTGCCCCTCCTCGGCCCCTCCCGTCCTGCGGCCGGCGGCCCGCTCGGTGCCGCCGTAGCGCCGAAGCTAGAGGACCCGGGCCAGCCGCGGCAACCGCGGACGACCGTTCAGCGGAACAGCGGGTCCGCCATGCGCCCGTCGCCCCGCCTTGAAGGCCGGCTGACGGCTGTGGTACCAAGTACGTAGTAGTTGACTAATGTAATTCTTTAGAGCGGAATCGACTGTTCTGCCCGCGTGTAAAGGTTTACATTAGCCCGATCCCTGCAGTTCCCGGCCGGAGCCCCCATTCCGGCCAGTTTTTTGTAGTGACCGGTACGTACAACAGGACCGATGCGGTCACAGCCTGCTGAGCGCGGAGGGATAAGAGCTGGCGCTCACGGGCGGCCCCATCGCCCAACGTCAATCGTGGAGGACACCAGAGTGACAGCGCACAGCGGTAGACCAGGCAGTACCAGCCCGCGCGGGCGCACGCCCCGGGCGCGGGCGAGCCTGCTCGGGGTCATCGCGGCCGCGGCCGCCGCCGTCTTGCTGGCGGCGGGCTGCAGCTCAAGCAGCTCATCCAGCGGCTCGGCGGCCGCCAGCGGCGGGGCCAGCTCGGCCGCGCCGGCCGCGACCGGGACCGGGTCGGCGGTAGCGGCGTCGGCCGAGCCGGTCGGGTCGGCCGGGCCGGGCACCGACGTCGGCCTCACCGCCAAGACCATCAAGGTCGGCATGATCGCCGACGTCAACACCCCGGTGCAGCCGGGCCTGTTCCAGAAGTCGGTCAACGTGGTCAAGGCCTGGGCGGCCGGCCTCAACGCCAAGGGCGGCCTGGCCGGCCGCCAGGTGCAGGTTGACTTCTGCGACGGCAAGCTGGACCCGAACGCCACCACCAACTGCGTCATCCAGGCCTGTCAGAACGACTTCGCGCTGGTCGCGACGTCGGCCGACGCGCTCGAGGACCTGTCCGACATCGACAGCTGCAAGAACGCCGCGGGCAAGGCGATCGGCATCCCCAACCTGGCGGCGCTGGCCTTCCTGCCGCTCGGCTGCGACCCGGACACCTACCAGATCGAGGGCCTCGGCAGCTACTGCGCGACCGCGAAGGACCCGCAGCAGACCTACCAGGTCAACGTCGGCGACGCCAAGTACTTCCTGTCGCAGGACAAGGGCCTGCACGGCATCTACGTCTACGACAGCGACGTGCCGTCGTTCAAGATCACCTTCATCCCGCAGTTCCAGGCGGACACCAACCTCGGCATCGGCGCGGACGCGCAGAAGTACTACGCCGAGAGCGGCGCGGCCCCGCAGAGCGCGCTGACCCCGGTGATCGCGGCCCTGAAGGCATCCGGCTCGACGTTCGTCGACGCCGACGCGACCCCGAACAACACCGTGCTGCTGGAGCGGGAGGCGAAGCTGCAGGGCGCTAACGGCATCAAGGTCTGGGGCTGCGACTCCGGCTGCTACGACAACAGCTTCATCCAGCAGGGCGGGGCGACCGTCAACGGCACCTACGCGCAGCTGGCCAACCTCCCCTTCTACACCGACTACCAGTCCAACCCGGCCCTGGCGTCGATCGTCAGCGCGGTCGGCGGCATCGCGAACATCAACAACAACGCGGTCGACGCCTACATCATGGCGCTGCTGTTCCAGGACGCGGTGGTCAAGGCGACCGCCAACGGCGGCACGCTGGACCGGGCGTCGCTCTACACGGCGCTGAACAAGGAGAACGCGTTCACCGCGGAGGGCATCATCGGCCCGACCGACTTCGGCAACCACAAGCCGAGCGCCTGCGACGTGATCGCGCAGGTGGTAAACGGGCAGTGGCAGCGGGCATACCCGGCTAAGGCGGACACGTTCGACTGCGACCCCGCCAACCTGGTAACGATCAAGACGAAAGTTACGGCGTAGCGAAAACGGAGTTAGCTCATGACCGACTTCACCACCACCGATTACTTCAGCGACGAATCCGTGTCGGCCGACACCTACCCGTACTTCGACTTCCTGCTCGACGGACGGCGGGTATGGCGGGAGCCGCATCACGGGGTGGTGATGGTGTCGGGGCACGAGGAGGTGCTCGCCGTGATGCGGGACACGGCGAGCTTCTCCAACGTGAACATCGTGGCCGGGCCCAGCTTCGAGTTCCCGGTCAAGCTGACCGGCGACGATGTCACCGACGTGGTGGACCAGTACCGCGACGAAGTGCCGATGGGCGACCAGATCATCACCTTCGACCCGCCGAAGCACACCGCTCACCGCGCGCTGCTGATGGGGCTCATCACCCCCAAGCGGCTCAAGGAGAACGAAGAGTTCATGTGGCGCCTGGCCGACCGGCAGCTCGACGTAGTGCTGCCGGACGGCCGGTGCGAGTTCATCGACGACTTCGCCCAGCCCTACACCCTGCTGGTCATCGCCGACCTGCTGGGCGTGCCGGAGGAGGACCACCCGTCGCTGCTGCGCCGGGCCGGCGTCGGGCGGCGGCTGCTGGGCGAGACCGGAGAGGACGAGGGCCGGCCCAACCACCCGCTCGACTTCCTCTACGACTACTTCAGCGAGCGGATCGAGGCACTGCGGGCCGCGCCGCAGGGCGACGTGCTGACCGGCATGGCCCAGGCGCGCTTCCCCGACGGCTCGCTGCCGACGCCGCTCGACGTGGCCCGGATCGCGGCCAACCTGTTCTCGGCCGGCCAGGAGACCACGGTCCGGCTGCTGAGCACCGCCCTCCGGCTGATCTGCGACGAGCCGGGCCTGCAGGCGCGGCTGCGGGAGCACCGCGAGCTGATCCCCCGGTTCATCGAGGAGACGCTGCGGATCGAGAGCCCGATCAAGGGCGCGTTCCGGCTGGCGCTGAAGACCACCACCCTGGGCGGGGTCGAGATCCCGGCCGGCACCAAGGTCATGCTGCTGCACGGGGCCACCGGCCGCGACCCGCGCCAGTTCGCGACCCCGGACGAGCTGAACATCGACCGGCCCAACGTCCGCCAGCACATCTCGTTCGGGGCCGGCATCCACACCTGCCCCGGCGCGCCGCTGGCCCGGGCCGAGGGGCGGGTCGTCATCGAGCGGCTGTTCGACCGGACCAAGGACATCCACATCTCCGAGGCGGCCCACGGGCCGGTCGGCGCCCGTCGCTACGACTACCTGCCGACCTACATGATCCACGGCCTGACCAGCCTCAACCTGGAATTCGAGTAAGGTTCGGTCCGCGGCCGGGGCGGCGGCCACTCAGTACAGCAGCAGCGGGTTGATCAGTACGCCGGTCGAGCGGTGGATCGCGGCCGGCGCCGCCACCAGCAGCCCGGTTGATGTCCCGGCCGCCCGCAGCGCGGCGGCGGCCGGGCCGAGCAGGCAGTTGTCGACCAGGCAGAGCCCGATCGCGTAGATCAGCGCGTGCACCTCGAGCGCGGCCCCGGGGTCGCTGCGGGCATCGTGGAAGTCCCACAGCACCACCCCCGGGTCGCGGGCGGCCAGCCACTCGGCGCCGCTGCGCCCGATGCCCGGCCGGCGGACGGCGGCGGCGCCGCTCGGGTACACGTTGCCGGCGGCCTCGTAGCGGTCGCGGCCCTGGTAGACGATGAGCGCGTCGCCCGGCCGGGCGGCGACCCCGGTGGCGGTGAGGGCCGACTCAAGCTCGGCCGCGGTGACCGGTTCCTCGGCCGTGACCCAGTCCGCGCCGCGGACGGCCGGCACGTCGAGCAGGATGCCCCGGGTGGCGATGCCGTGCCGCGCCCAGTGCACCATCGTGTCCTCGTCGGTGCGCGAGGCCTCGGCCGGGATGGGGCCGTGCCAGCTAGCGTCGGCGCCCAGGTGCGCGAGCCCGTCCATGTGGGTGTTGTGCACCCCGTGGGCGTCGTACTTGATGGTGTCGCCGCCGTGCGCGCTGCGGCCGTGCACCCCGATCTGCACCTCGAGCTCGACCTCGAGGTGCCCCAGGGGAATCTCCGGGCGGCCGAGCCGCTGCCAGTCGCGCCGCTCCGCCTCCATCACCGCCCGGTTGGCGGCGATCCGGTCCGGCCTGGTCTCCACCTCGCGCTCGAGCGAGACCGCCTTGCCCAGCTTGACCTCGGCCACCCCGCGCAGCCGGGCGGCCTCGTCGATGAGCGCCACCGAGCCGCGGCACTGCCCGCCGTCGGTGTGCCGGGCGGCCTCGTGCGCCTTGGCGATGTCGCGCACCCAGGGGGCGAGCGGGTCCGGGCCGAGGTCGGCGGTCATCGGTGACTCCAACTGTGCGTTAAACAGAACGGGTGGTTGCTACAGCGCAATGTCTTCGGATTCTGCATCGGTGACCGAAGCCTGTCAACGGGTGGCTTGACAGCGCCCCCGTTCGGACTGATCCTAAATATGCCGTATAAGCGTACAGATGTTCCATTTAACAGAACACCCTGTTCAGGGTTGCACAGCGGGAGGTGCGGTGGGCGTCGCGAAGCTCGACCCGGCCGAGATCGACTTCTTCACCGACGCCGCGGTAGCGGCCGACCCGGCCGCCTACTTCGACCACATGCTCGCCCACCACCCGGTCTGGCGTGAGCCGAGGTACGGGGTGGTCATCGTCACCGGCTACCACGCGGCGCTCGAGGTCTACCACCACCCGGAGGTCTACTCCTCGATCAACCGCACCGGCGGCCCGGTCCTCGACCTGCCGTTCGAGCTGGCCGGCGACGACCTGACCGGCCTGCTCGAGCAGCACCGGTCGTGCTTCGGCGCCAACGACCAGCTAGTGACGTTCGACCCGCCGATGCACACCGACCACCGGGCGCTGCTGATGGGCCTGATCACGCCCAGGCGGCTGGCGGAGAACGAGGAGTTCCTGCGCCGATGCGCCGACCGCTTCCTCGATGAGCTGCTGCCGGCCGGCCGGTGCGAGTTCATCTGGGAGTACGCCAAGCGGTACGCGGTCCTCGCGGTGGCCGACCTGCTGGGCGTGCCCGAGGCCGACCACCCGATGCTCATCGGGCTGCTCGCCGCCGAGCGCGGGCCGGCCCTGGGCAACCTGCAGCTCCAGGTCTCCCACCACAACAGCCTGGAGCGGCTGTACGACTACTTCATCGACAAGATCGAGCGGCGGCGCCGGCGGCCGGGCGACGACGTCCTGACCGGGATGTCCCTGGCCACCTTCCCCGACGGCACGCTGCCGGAGCCGGTGCACGTCGCCCGGATCGCGGCCAACCTGTTCGCGGCGGGCAACGAGACCACCGTGCAGCTACTCGGCATCTCGCTCGCCCGGATCGCCGACGACCAGGCGGTGCAGGACGAGCTGCGGGCCGACCGGTCGCTGATCCCCCGGTTCGTCGAGGAGACCCTGCGGATCGAGGCCCCGATCAGGGGGTCGTTCCGGCTCACCAAGGTGGCGACCGCCATCGGCGGCCTCGACCTGGCGCCCGGCACCGTGGTGCTGCTGCTGCACGGCGCGGCCGGCCGCGACCCGCGGGTGTTCGACGCCCCGGGCCAGTTCGCCCTGCGACGGGCCAACGCCCGGCACCACCTGGCGTTCGGCCGCGGCATCCACACCTGCCCGGGTGCCCCCCTGGCCCGGGCGGAGGCGGTGTTCTCCATCCGGCGGCTGCTCGAGCGCACCAGCCGGATCGAGCTGTCGGCCGAGCACCACGGGCCGCCCGGCGACCGCCGCTGGGACGTGCTGCCGAGCTACAAGTTCCGTGGCCACCAGCACCTGCACCTCACCTTCAGCGAACGGGGGAACGGCTGATGGCAGGCGACGAAGCGGCGGCCTCGGCCCCGGTCGCGGACCTGGACAGCGGCGGCCTGGTGGGCGACTTCCCCGCGGGCCGGCGGCTGGTCGGCACCCGGTGCGACCAGTGCGGCGCGGCGATGATCGGCACCCGGGTGGTGTGCAGCGCGTGCGTCAGCCAGGCGGTCTCCCGGATCGCGCTGCCCGCCGCCGGGGTGCTGTACTCCTTCACCCGGCTGCACGGGCTGGGCGGCGCGGGCGTCCGGCCGGTCGGCTACGTCGACCTGGACCTCGAACCCGGCCGGGGGGTGCGCACCCTGGCCGACCTCCGCGAGGGCGCGGTGCCGCTCCGGCCAGACATGCGGGTCGTCTTCGGGGTGGACGGGGACGACTGGTTCTTCACCCCGGCTGAGTCCGCGTCCGAGGGTGGCGGCCCTGATGAGTGAGCAGGTGTTCGTCGTCTCGGCGGCGATGATCCCGTTCGGCAAGCACCGGAGCTCGTCCTACGTCGGCCTGGCGGTGTCACCGCTGATCGACGCGCTGCGGACCGCGGGCATCGACAAGTCCGACGTCGACGCGGTCTACGTCGGCCACTCCTACGGCGGCATGATGACCGGCCAGCGCATCACCAAGGAGATCGGCCTCGGCACGGTGCCGACCCTGAACGTCGACAACGCCTGCTCGAGCGGTGCGTCGGCGCTGCACGAGGCGTGGACCGCGATCGCGCAGGGGCAGGCCGAGGTCGCGGTGGTCATCGGGGTGGAGAAGCTGACCCAGTTCGGCGGCGGCACCCTCCCCCTGTCGCCGGAGGACCGCGAGGTGAAGCAGGGCCTGGTGATGCCCGCCGTGTACGCGATGCGGGCGACCCGCTACCTCTACGAGAACGACGCCGACGTCACCGACCTGGCCCGGGTCAGCGTGAAGGCGCGCAGGCACGGCGCGCTCAACCCGTTCGCGCAGTTCCGCCAGGAGGTCACGGTCGAGCAGGTGCTGGCCGCCCGGCCGGTGGCCGACCCGCTCACGCTGCTGATGTGCTGCCCGACCGGCGACGGGGCGGCGGTCACGGTGCTCGCCTCCGAGCGCGCCCGCGCACGGCTGCGGCTGCCGCGGGGCATCCGGGTGGCCGCCTCGGTGCTGCACTCGGGGCAGGTCGAGGAGGGGTTCAGGGACATGACCAAGCCGGAGATCAGCTACGCCTGCGCCCGGGACGCCTACGCCCAGGCCGGCATCGGCCCGGATGACCTCGACCTGATCGAGCTGCACGACGCGTTCTCGATCGCCGAGCTGGTCTACTACGAGGCGTTCGGGCTGACCGGGAAGCGCAGCGCGGCGGCGCTGCTGCGCGACGGGCGCACCACGTTCGGCGGTGACGTGGTGGTCAACCCGAGCGGCGGCCTGCTGGCCAAGGGGCACCCGGTCGGCGCCAGCGGCGTCGCCCAGGTCGCGGAGGCGTTCTGGCAGCTCACCGGGCAGGCCGGGGCGCGCCAGGTGCCGGGCGCGCGCTGGGCGCTGACGCACGTCACCGGCGGCGGCACGGCCGGGCTCGACCACGGCGCGTGCACCATCCACGTCTTCGAGGCGGCGTGAGCGGGGCCGAGCGGCCGCCGCTTGACGGCCTGCGGGTGATCGACCTGACCACCTTCCTGTCCGGCCCGTCGGCCACCCAGCTGCTCGGGGACCTGGGCGCGGACGTGATCAAGGTCGAGTCGTTCGACGGCGACTCGAGCCGGGCGATCGCCGGCCCGGCCCTCGGCGGGATGAGCGCGTACTACCTGGCCAACAACAGGAACAAGCGCAGCATCGCGGTCAACCTCAAGTCCGCGCGCGGGGTCGAGGTGGTGCGAGGCCTGATCACGGGGGCTGACGTGGTGGTGGAGAACTTCCGCCCCGGCGTGATCAAGCGGCTCGGCATCGACCCCGGCGCGGCCCTGGCCGGCCAGCCCGCCCTGGTCTGGGCGTCGATCAGCGGGTTCGGGCAGGACGGGCCGCTGCGCGACCGTCCCGCCTACGACATGGTGGTGCAGGCGCTGAGCGGGGTGATGAGCCTCAACGGTCACCCCGGCGCCCCCGCCGCCCGGCTCGGCATCCCGGCCGGCGACGTGGTGGCCGGCCTGTACGCGGTGATCGGCATCCTGGCCGCGGTGTCGGCCCGGCAGGAGACCGGCCGCGGCCGGCTGGTCGACGTCTCGATGCTCCGCGGCCAGCTCGCGATGCTCTCCTACCAGGCGGTCTACACCTACCTGAACGGCGCCGCGCCGGGGCCGCAGGGGGCAGGCCATGACTCGATCGCCACCTACCGCTCGTTCCGCTGCGCGGACGGGCGCGAGCTGGTGGTGACGGCCAACACGCCGCGCATGTGGCAGGGCCTGTGCCAGGCGCTCGGGGTCGGCGAGCTGGCGGCCGACGAGCGGTTCAGCGACGCGGTGGCCAGGCTGCGCAACAAGGAGCAGCTCTGGGCGCTGCTGGAGGCGCGGTTCGCCACCCGGCCGGCCGCCGACTGGGTCGACCTGCTGTCGGCCGCGTCGGTGCCCGTCGCCCCGGTCAGGAACGTGCTCGAGGCACTGGGCGACGCCCGGGCGGCCGGCGACGGCAGCATCGTCGAGGTCGGCAACGGGGACACCCGGTTCGAGAACGTGGCCACCCCGATCCGCTTCCCTGGCACGGCCGAGGTCGAGCCGGGCTACCCGCCCGCGCTGGGCGCCGACACGATCGGCATCCTGACCGGGGAGCTGGGGCTGACCCGGCCGGAGGTCGAGTCGCTGATCGCCGACGGCGCGGTGGCCGCCCACAGAAAGGCATGCCAATGAGTAATCCATCCGCCGCCGCTGGCCGGGTCGCCGTGGTGACCGGGGGCGCCGCGGGCATCGGCCGGGCGATCGCCGAGCGCCTGGCGCGGGACGGGCTGGCCGTCGCCATCCTCGACGTAACCGACGGCTCCGCCGCCGAGGCCGCGAAATCCATTGCCGCGGCCGGCGGGGCCGCCCGCGGCTACCAGGCCGACGTCAGCGACCGGCGGCAGGTCGACGCCGCCCTCACCGCGGCCCGGTCCGACCTGGGGCCGCTGTCGGTGGTGGTCTCCAACGCCGCCGTCGCGCTGCTGCAGCCGTTCCTGACCATGACCCTCGACCAGTGGAACCAGACCCTGGCGGTCAACCTGACCGGGGCGTTCAACGTCGTCCAGGCGGCCCTGCCCGACCTGGTGGACGCGGGGTGGGGGCGGGTCGTGCTGATCTCTTCCTCCTCCGCCCAGCGCGGCGCGCCGCGGATGGCGCACTACGCCGCCTCCAAGGGCGGCATCATGGCGCTCACCAAGGCCCTCGCGGTCGAGTTCGCCACCGCCGGCGTCACCGTGAACACCGTCGCCCCGTCGGCGGTGGAGACCCCCAGCGTGCAGCGCAAGCGGGAGGCCGGCACCATGCCGTCGGCCGCCGTGATGGCGAAGAACATCCCGGTCGGCCGGATGGGCACCGGCGCCGACATCGCGGGCGCGGTCGCCTACCTGGTCTCCGACGACGCCTCCTACGTGACCGGGCAGACGGTCAGCGTCAACGGCGGGTCGTTCATCGGATGACCGGGCCACGGATCCCGCCCCGGCCGGTTGACGACTGGACCGACGAGGTGGACGACGCGTTCTCCGCGCTGGGCGGTCCCGGGCGGTCCCGGTCGCACATCCTCGGCATCTACGCCTGGCACCCGGCGCTGGTCCGCTCCTGGCTGCCGTTCTCCAGCCACCTGCGCCACTCCACCCTGCCGGACCGGGTCCGCGAGATGGCCATCATCCGGGCCACCTGGCTGGGCTTCGGCGAGTACGAGTGGGCGCAGCACGTCCGGATGAGCCGGGCGGCCGGCTACCTGACCGACGCCGAGATCGACGCCCTGGCTGAGGGGCCGGACGCCGCCGGGTGGACGGCGGGCGACGCCGCCATCGTCCGGGCGGCCGATGAGCTGTGCCTGGCCAAGAACGTCACCGACCCCACCTGGCGCGACCTGGAGGCGCAGTTCAGCCGGCAGCAGCTGATGGACCTGGTGTTCACGGTGGCGACCTACGACATGCACTGCACCGCGTTCAACACGCTCGGCCTGCGGCTGGAGCCGGGGATGACCGGGTTCCCGGCCGGGCGCCGGCGCGAGCGGTGAGCCACTCCCGGAGGGTCACGGGCCGGGCCGGAGTCAGCCGCCGAAGTGACTGAAGAACCGCGACGACCAGTCGAACAGGCTGGCCGGCACGTAGTAGCCATCCTGGTCGGTGACCTCGGCCCAGTGCGCGTCGATCTCGGCCACGGTCGGGTCACCCTCGCTCGCGGACTGGTACCCCGGGGTGACGCCGAGGAACCAGCGGGCGAAGCGGTGGCCGCCGGCAATGAGGATCTCGCCGTTGACGGCGCAGCGCTCGTGGGCGAGGTAGGCCACCATCGGCGAGACCAGGCTCGCCCGCATCGCCTGCGCCCGGGCCGGGTCCTGCCCCGTGGTGGTGATGTTCGGCCTGCCCGCGGCCGTGCTTGGCCGGGTGACCGCGTTCGGCGCGATGCAGTTGACAGCGATGCCGTGCTTAGCCGCTTCCGGTGCCAGGCTGCGGGTGAAGCCGATCAGCGCGCCCTTGGCGGTCGCGTAGGCGAGGTTGTCCAGGCCGCCGAACAGGCCGGTCGAGGTGGTGGTGATCACCCGGCCGTAGCCCTGGCTGACCATGTGCGGCCAGGCGGCCCGGGTGACGTGCCAGGTGCCGCGCACGTGCACGTCGAGCGTCCGGTCGAGGTTCTCCGCGTCCGCGCCCGGCAAGGTGGCGAAGCGCGAGATGCCGGCGTTGTTGACCACGATGTCGATCCGGCCGAACGCGCGGACGGCGGCGTCGACCAGCGCGTGGCAGCCTTCTTCGCGGCTGACGTCGCTGGTGTCGGCCACCGCGGTGCCGCCTGCCGCCGTGATCTCGGCGACCGCCTCGTTGGCGGGGCCGGTGTCGCCGCCCTCGCCCTCCTTGCTGCCGCCGTGGTCGTTGACGACGACCTGCGCGCCCAGTGCGGCCAGCAGCCGCGCGTGCGCCCGGCCAAGGTTTCGGCCGGCGCCGGTCACGATGGCGACCCGCCCGTCGAACCGGAAGTCAGCAGTCATCGTTCCCCTCCATTGGTAGAGCGCAGCTAAATTTCACCACACGCGCTCAGATACTGCAATGAATATGGAGCCAGCCGCACACGTTCGGGCTGTCACTGATTGATATTTTGCAGCATACTTGCTTAAACTGTTGCGGTAACCGAGTGGGAGCGTGCGCCGATGGCAGGTCAGTCCGACAGCGACGTCGACATCGAGGTGCTGGTGATCGGGGCCGGGGTGGTCGGCATCTACGCGCTCTACCGGGCGCTCGAGGCCGGGTTCTCCGCCCAGGCCCTGGAGGCCGGGCGGGGCATCGGCGGCGTCTGGTACTGGAACCGCTACCCGGCCGCCCGCTTCGACTCCGAGAGCTACACCTACGGCTACCTCTTCTCCCGCGAGCTCTTCCGCGACTGGCGCTGGAAGGAGGAGTTCGCCACCCAGCCCGAGGTGGAGAGCTACCTCAACTTCGTGGTCGACCGCTTCGGCCTGCGCCCGCACATCCGGACCGGGCAGCGGGTCGTCTCGGCCGTCTACGACGAGGCGGCCAACCGGTGGACGGTGCGGACCGAGGCGGGCACCGTGCTGCGGGCCCGCTGGGTCATCGCCGCCAGCGGCGGGCTCTCGGTCCCGCACTACCCGGAGATCGACGGGCTGGCCGACTTCCAGGGCATCGCCCACCACACCGGCGCCTGGCCGCACACCCCGGTCGACTTCGCGGGCAAGCGGGTCGCCATCATCGGCAACGGCCCGAGCGGCGCCCAGCTCTTGCCGGCCATCGCCGGCACCGTGGCCGCGGTCGACGTCTACCAGCGCTCGCCGACCTGGCTGACCCCGCTCAACAACGCGCCGATCAGCGACGAGCGCCACGCCTGGCTGACCGCCAACTTCGACGACATCGCGGCGACCCTGAGCACCGCCGCCTCCGGCTTCCTGCACCAGCCGGCGGGCAAGTTCTCCACCGACGACTCGTTCGAGGAACGGCAGGCGTTCTACGAGACGATCTGGCGCAGCCCCGGCTTCGCCAAGCTCTCCTCCAACTACTACGACATGACCACCAACCGCGAGGTCAACCTCGAGTTCTGCGAGTTCCTGGCGGGCAAGATCCGGTCGATCGTGGCCGACCCGGTCACCGCCGACCGGCTCATCCCCAAAGACCAGCTATTCGGGGCCAAGCGGCCGCCGTTCGTCGAGGGCTACTACGAGTGCTACAACCAGCCGCAGGTGTCGCTGGTCTCCCTGCGGGAAACCCCGATCCTGCGGGTCGACGCCACCGGGATCCAGACCACCGCCGGGCACCGGGACTACGACATCATCGTCTACGCCACCGGGTTCGACTTCGGCACCGGCGCGCTCACCCGGATGGGCGTGCGCGGCCGCGACGGGCTTGACCTGAGCACCGACTGGGCGGACGGCCCGTCCGACTTCGCCGGGCTGAGCGCGCACCGGCTGCCCAACTTCTTCTTCCCCGGCGGGCCGCACGGGGCCGGGGGCGGCAACTACCCCCGCTACGCCCAGGACCAGGTCGACTGGATCACCCGCACCCTGGTCTACGCGCGCTCGCACGGCTTCGACGTCTTCGAGCCGACCGCGGCCCAGCAGGAGTCGTGGATGACGATGATCGAGACCCTGGCGCCACGCTCGATCTTCTCGCCCCGGCACAGCCACTACTACGGGGCGAACGTGGCCGGCAAGGTCCGCAAGTTCCTGCTCAACCCGGGCGGCCGGGCCCGGTTCCACGAGATCCTCAACCAGATGTCCTCGACCGAGGACTACAGCGGCGCGTTCTCCCGCGCGGCCGCCCCGGTGACCGGGGCCAGCTGAGCGGTTAGGGCTTGGTTTTCCGGCCCGCGCCCGCGCCCGGCGCCTGTTGCTGTTATCAGCGGCTGGCCCCGCGGGCCCGGGCCTGCCGGCGGCTTGTTGCTGTTATCCGGGCGAGCGGCCGCGGAGCTTGCGGCCGCCGGCCGCCTGTTGCTGTTATCCCGGGCCGACCTCACACGGTGGACGTTTGGGCGCGCCGGGACGCGCCCAAACGTCCACCGTGACGGCTCCGACGCCGGCGCGGCCTTGAACCCGGCCGAGCATCGCGACTCTTCTTGCTGTTATCCGTGTCGAGCCTTAACGTGGATATTCCCGCACAGCGGGAGGTGCAGGAATATCCACGCTCACCGTTCGGACCTAGGCGCGGCGCCTGAACCGGCGGGCATGGCAGCACTTGTTGCTGTTATCCGGACGAGAGGCGGAGCGCGGGGCGTGGGGCGCGGGAGACGGGGCGCGGGAGACGGGGGCGCGGGAGACGGGGGCGCGGGAGACGGGGCGCGGGAGACGGGGGCGCGGGAGACGGGGGCGCGGGAGTCCGGTGGCCCGGGGAGGGCAATGGCCTGCGGGGGGCTGGGAGTCAGCCGCACCCGTTCGTTATGAACTGGCGAGGTGCGGGGCGGGGGCCTCGGCCGCGGCATCCCCCATGGCCGGCCGCTGGCCGGCGAAGCGGCGGGTCAGCGCCTCGGCTGAGCTCCGCACCAGGCCGGCCAGCTCCGAGGTGGCGGCGGCGTTGAAGCGGCTCTCCGGTACGGTGATGCCGACGTCGCCGATCACCGCGCCGGCCGGGCCGACCACCGGGGCGGCGATCGCGATCGCCCCGTTGATCCGCTCGCCGTGGGAGATGGCGTACCCGTCGCGGCGGATGCGGTCCAGCCGCTCGGCCAGCTGGCCCGGGTCGACCAGGGTCCGCTCGGTCAGCGGGTCGAGGCCGCCGCGGGCGACCGCTGCCTGCACCTCGTCCGGCAGGAAGGCGAGGATGGCGAGCCCGCTCGCGCCGGCGTGCAGCGGCAGCCAGACCCCCTGCGGCACCGTGTAGCGCAGCGGGTGCGGCGACTCGACCGAGACCGCGAACATCATCTGGTGGCGCTGCTCGTTGTACAGGCCGAAGAACGACGACTCACCGCTGCGGGCGGCCAGCTCAGCCAGCACGTCGCTGGCGGCGTCGCGCAGCGGGAAGCGGGAGCTGGCGGTCCAGGCCAGCCGGAGGAACTCCATGCCGAGCCGGTAGCTGCCCGCCGGGGCGCGGGTCACCATGCCCAGCCCCTCCAGGTCGGTCAGCAGCCGGTGGGCGGTGCTGGCGCTCACGCCAAGCAGGCCGGCCAGCTCCCGCACGCCGTAGGACGGCTGGCCGCTGTCGGTCATCAGCGTCAGGATCTCGATCCCGCGGGCGAGCGGGTGGCGCTGCCGGTCGGGGGCGATCGCGGTGGCCTGGCCTGCCTGGGTTACCACGCGGTGCCCCTCCTTCACTGCCGGCTGATCCCGCATAGCCGAATGGTGGTTCTGTTGAAAGAAACACTATCAGAGCCGACTCTCAACTTTCCGTACCGGGCTCACGCGCAGCTACTACTCAGTGCCGCCCGCCACGGCTTTCGCTACCCTGCTTTCGCTACCCTGATAGGGAGCGTGACTCACGCCGAACCCCCATGGCCGGCTCCCAGCGCCGGCCGCCGACCGGGGGCAAAGGGTCTGCTGACTCGGGTCGCCTTGCCAACCGCCTGCTCGTCGCGGGCGCGCCGCTGGGAGGTGCCCGCTCGCGACGTGGAGGCCCCGCGATGACCGCGAACCGGAACCTGAAGCAACGCGTCCGTGACCGCGCCCGGAAAACCGGCGAGTCCTACGCCGCCGCCCGGCACCAGCTAACCGACGGCCCCAGGTCGATGACGGTGGCGGCGGCGCAGCTACCGTTGTTCCCCGACCCCGGCCAGGCCGGCCAGGTCAGGGCGGCGGGCGCCGCCGTACGGGCGCTGATGCGGCAGGCGAGCGCCGGCGGGGCCGGCCTGGTGCACTTCCCCGAGGGCGCGCTGACCGCGCCGGGTAAGCGCGTCATGTCCAGCACCGGCCCGGACGACATCGGCCCGGCCGACTGGGACCGCGCCGACTGGCCCGGCCTCGCGCGGGAACTGGACGAGGTCACCCGGCTGGCGGGCCAGCTCCGGCTGTGGACCGTGGTCGGCGGCATCCACCGCCTCGCGGCCGGCGCCCGCCCGGGCAACTGCCTGTTCGTCATCTCCAGCCGGGGCCGGCTGGTCGGCCGGTACGACGAGCGCATGCTGTCGAAGACCAAGTCCGCGCTCATGTACACGGCCGGGCGGGAGCCGCTGGCGTTCAGCGCGGCCGGCGTCCGCTTCGGCTGTGCCCTCGGCATGGAAACCCACTACCCGGAACTGTTCTCCGCATATGAGGAACAGGACGTCGACTGCGTGCTCTTCTCCACCCACGGCAACACGGAGTCGCCCGGCATCTTCGCGGTCGAGGCGGCCGGGCACGCGGCCGCCAACTCGCTGTGGGTCAGCTACGCCGGCCCGGCCGGCGGGCCGCCGGCCGGGCTGGTGGACCCCGACGGGACCTGGGCCGCGCGGTGCACGGCGGACGAGGCCGGGCTGGCCGTGGCCGAGGTGAGGACCAGCACCGGCTCGCCCGCCCGGGTGTGGCGGCGGACCGCCCGCTCCAGCCTTCGCGACTAGCGGCCGCCGGCGGTGCCCGCCTGCCTCTTCCCGCGCCACCGGGCGACCGCCCGGTGGCGCGGGTAAAGTGGACCTGCCAGTCCAGAACGGGAGGCGGGATGCCGATCGCGACCATGGCGGGCCCCCGGCTGACGGCTAAGGGGGCGGCCACCCGGCAGCGCATCATCGAGGGCGCGGCGGCCGAGATCCGGGAGCACGGGGCCGCGGCGACCAAGCTGGAAGACGTCTGCGCGCGGACCCGGGTCAGCAAGGGCCAGATCTTCCACTACTTCCCGGGCGGGAAGGAGGATCTGCTGCTGGCGGTCGCCGCCCGCGAGGCCGACCGGGTGCTGGAAGACCAGCAGCCCTACCTCGACCACCTGACCAGCTGGCAGGCGTGGCGGGACTGGCGGGACGCGGTCATCAGCCGTTACCAGCGCCAGGGCGTCCACTGCCCGCTCGGCGTGCTGATCACCGAGCTGGGCCGGGCCACCCCGGCCGCGCAGGCGCTCACCGCCCAGCTCATCGGGCAATGGCAGGCCGCCCTGCGCGCGGGCATCGAGCACATGCAGCGAGCAGGCGAGATCAGCCCCCGCCTTGACCCCGACCGCACCGCGGCCGCGCTGCTGGCGGCCGTCCAGGGCGGGGTGACCATCTTGATGTCCACCGGCCGGATCACGCATCTCGAGGCCGCCCTGGACACCGCGCTCGACCTGCTGCGGGCCAGCGCGTAAGCGGGCCGGCGCGGGGGTCAGCCGCAGCCCGCTGAGCTCGCCGCCCTCGCGCCAGTGCCGCAGCATCCGGAAGAACGACATGGCAGTGCCCGGGTAGTTGGCGTACAACTCGCTCTTTTCCTGTGTCCGGCCCTCGTAGTTGTAGTAACCAGGGGTGCAGTTCTGCAGGAAGTCGCCGCTGCCGACGAGGACGTGACGGCCGCCCATGATTGACCGCACGTACTCGAGCTCTGCTTCCGGCGCCGGGTCGCCGATCACACCGCGCTGCTCGAGCTGCGCGATCACGGTGGCGAAATGGATGTTCGCCTCTTCCAGGGTGTGCACCAGGTTCACCCCGGACGTGCCGTGGTAGTCGCGGGTCACCCGCATGAAGAAGTTCGGAAAGCCGCTCGTCATCACGGCGTGCAGGGTGAGCGGGCCGTCCTTCCACTTCTCAGAGAGCCGCTGGCCGCCGACCCCGGCGATGTCGAAGCCGATCCGGTCGGTGAACTCGGCGTCCTGGTCGAACCCGGTCGCGACGACGAGGCAGTCGAGCTCGTACTCCGCGCCGTCCACCACCACCCCCCGCTCGGTGATGCGGTCGACGCCCCGCCCGTTGGTATCGACCAGCCTGACGTTGGGGCGGTTGAAGGCGGGCAGGAACTGATCGTGGAACGCGGGCCGCTTGCACTGGTAGCGGTAATAGGGCTTCAGCGCGGCGGCGGTCTCCGGGTCGGTGACGATCGAGTCGACCCGCGCGCGGATGTGCTCCATGTGCGCGAGGTCGAACTCCTCCCGCTTCAGCGCCTGCTCAGCCGGGCCGAGGTCGGCGAAGTCCGAACCGAGGATGGCTTTGTAGAAGACGGTCCAGCCGTCATGCACGAGGTCTTCCTCGACGCTCTCGCCGTTGGTGATCATGGTGAAGTTCTCGGCCCGCTGCCGCAGCCAGCCGGGCGGCTGCGACCGGAACCACCCGACGTCGGTCTCGCTGTTGTTCCGCTCGGCGACGGTCGACGGCGTGCGCTGGAACACGTAGAGCTGCCTGGCGGCCTCGCTGACGGGCGCGACGATCTGGACGCCAGTCGCCCCGGTCCCGATCAGGCCGACGGCCTTGTCGGCCAGGCCGGAAAGGTCATCGCCGGTGTAGCCGTAGTCCCACCGGGCGGAGTGGAACAGCTTGCCCTTGAACGTCTCGATCCCCGGGATCGCGGCCAGCTTGGGGATCGAGAAGGCCCCTTGCATCAGCACGACATAGCGCGTGGTGAAGGCATCGCCCCGGTCGGTGGTGACCTCCCACCGGCCCGCGTCCTCATCCCAGGTGAGCCCGGTGACCGCGGTCTGGAAGAGGGCGAGCTGGTACAGGTCGAAGTGCTCCGCCAGCAGCTGGGTGTACGACCTGATCTCGGGGCCGTAGGAGTACTTGAGCTTCGGCACGTAGCCGGTCTCTTCGAGGAACGGCAGGTAGATGTACGACTCGACATCGCACTGGGCCCCGGGATAGCGGTTCCAGTACCAGACGCCGCCAACGTCGCCCGCCGTGTCCACGATGCGGATGTGCTCAAGCCCGATCTCCCGCAGCCGGGCGCCGGCGATGAGCCCGCCCAGCCCGGCGCCGATCACCAGCGCGTCGACCTGGTCGCGGACCGGATCCCGGTCCTGGAACCGCGTGAACGGGTCGTCGAAGTAGGCCTGGAACTGGTGGCGGTCGAGGATCGCCCCCCGGTTGGCGTCGAGCCGCTTCCGGCGCTCCTCGGCGTACTTCGCCCTGGCTCGCTTTAGTTCGGGCGGCTCCGGAGCGGTCATCTGGTTCTCCATCGAACAGATAGGTAATTTCAGTCAACTATATGAGGTGCGCTGCTGACGGTAAAGGGCATGGCTGACGGGCAGCGCGGCACCAGCGGCAAGCGCTTGCCCCTCAGCCCTCGGGAGGGCCGAGCCGGCTGGGCAGTGTCCCGAACTGACGCTGGTAGGGCGCGATGAACCGGATCACGCTGAGGCAGCCCCACCGGCGGGCCAGGCTGACTACCGTGACGGCGCTAGCCGGGTCGGCGTCTTCCAGCTCCCGGTGGGCTCGTTCCAGCCGCGCGTGGCCCAGGTAACCGACCGGGCTGGTACCGAAACGACGGCGGAACGCGTCACGCAGGGGAAGGTGTCAAGGAACGCGGCCGCGGCGTGCTGTCTCAGCGCCGACACCTGCAGCGTGTACAGCTCGGTTACTTCCGAGGTGACCAACTCGGCGCAGATGAACTCGGCCGTCTGGGTGAACTTGTCCTGCACGGCGGCTGAGATCGGGGCAGCCATCGGCTCAAATCGCAGGTCGGCCGCTGGTGGATCCGGCCCTCCGCCCGGGCCGGATCGGGGCAGCTGAAGCGACTTCGCTGGTTGGCGTACAGGTACCTGACGGTGTCGGCCAGCAGCAGCGGCGGCCGGACGTGCTTGCCGTCGTGCCGGGAGACGAAGGGCAGGATGATGCCCCGTTGACAAGATGGGCCGTCCACTCTCGCGGCAGACTGGACTTCAACTAAGGTTGAGGTTGCATGCTTGCGGCATGGTCTTCACTGAAGCGGAGTACACGTACCTTGCCGGGCACCCACTGGGGCGCCTGGCGACCATCGGGCCGGAGGGGGCGCCGCAGGTCCACCCGGTGGCCCTCTGGCTGAACCAGGCAGCCGGCACCATCGACATCGGCGGCCCGGAACTGCCCAGGAGCCAGAAGTTCCGCAACGTCCAGGCCGACCCGCGAGTCTCCCTGGTCGTGGACGACCAGGCCGAAACCCCCAATCCCATCGGCCAGACCGGGCGGGGCATCGAGGTTCGCGGGCAGGCCGAGATCGTGACGCTTGACCCGCCGCTGATCCCGGGGTTCAGCCGCGAGACCCTCCGCCTCCACCCGCACCGCATCATCGCGTGGAACCTCGGCGAGTTCACCCCGTCACCCGGACAGCCACCGCACCTGCAGGGTTACCGCTCCCGCAACCTATCCGGGTAAGGATCAATGCCAGTTGCCCGTCCCGGCTGGGGGAAGCTTGATGCACCGGGCAGCGAGGAAGACCGGTTGACGGTCGGCGACATGGGCCGGATCCCAGCCTGGCTGCGGGAGCGGCTCGGCGAGCTCGTCCAGCCACAGGCCGTGGCGACGCAGTGTGGCCAGGTAAGTGGAGAGCATCCGGTGGCTGGCGCCCACGAGCCGGCGCAGACCGGAACGGACGCCCTGGGCCGTCCAGTGCCCCTCGTCGTAGTAGCTGCCGGACGCTGGCCAGGAACCCGAGATGTCCGCGCCGCCGGCGAAGCACGGGTGCACGATCGAGAAGGCAAAGCAGCCGCCGGGCTTCAGCGCACCGGCGACCGCGGCGATCGCGGCATCAAGGTCGTCGATGTCGGAGAGACCGAAATTGCAGGTCGCCAGGTCGAGGCGGCCGTGGAAGTCGCCCAGGGCGCCGGGCCTGGTCACGTCGCCGTGAAGGTAGCGGATGCCAAGCTGCTCATCCCGCTCAACCTCCAGGGCCCTGGTGATCAGGGCACCTGAGACATCGATACCCGCCACGACGGCTCCCTGGCGGGCCAGCTCACGCGTTACCCGCCCGTGGCCGCAGGCCACATCGAGGACCTGCAGGCCGGCGACCGGGCCGAGCAGGTGCATCAATGCCCGGGAGGCCGGATCGTCAATGGAATCGAAGCCCTCGATGTAGAACTCCGCGACTGCGTCGTACCGAGCTTGAGTCATGCCACCGACTGTAGGACTCAGCTGTCGGGTGCGGTCGCAGCCAACCGCCGCCGTATGTCCGACGTGTTCACGCCGAGAGCGCTCAGCAGCGCCGCCGCAGGATCTGGTGGCTGGAGAGTGAGGATCTGGGCCAGCACCTGCTGGGCCGTGACATAGAGCCGCCGACGATTGGGCTTCGACGCTTCCTCAAGCACCTTCTTTGCCGCGGGAGTCATGCGGAGGCGATCTTTTCGCGCGACGTCGCTGATCCTCGGCTTCTTCGGCACGGCGCGCATCGCCAGCGCGGGAGCGTCGGCGCCGGACCCCAGGCCCAGGGCACCCAGGGCTTCGCGGTCGAGCGACTCTAGGGCCTGGCGAGCTTGCTCCAGGCTCACGCCCAGCACGACTTCGGTCGAGGGATCTTCGAACAAGGCGAGCAAGATGTGATCGGTGCCAGTGCGGCGGTCGCCTCGGCGGCGAGCCTCCTCACTGGCCCGCAAGTAGATGGCCCAGCCGTGAAGCTGCTCTGGCGCTGCGGGTTCGGTGGTCATGACGGCTCCTTGCTGTGTTTGGTGTGCACGGATTGGCGGGTCACGCCCAAGGCGTCCCCGATCTGCTGCCACGACCAGCCCTTTTTCCGGGCAGCCGCGACCTGGGCCGCTTCGACCCGCTCAGCCAGGCGATGGAGGGCCAGCGAGGCCCGCAGCCCGGTTGCCGGGTCATCCGACGAGAGGTCGACGCTGAGTTTTTCGATGTCCACGCCTGTCAGTTTAGACTGACAGGCGTGCTTTTGTCAATCTAAACTGACAGAGGGCACCGCAACCGGCCGCCGCCTGACGGGCGGGCGGCGGCCCAGGCGGCGGCTACCGCAGGTGCCGGACGAAGAACCGGGCCGCGTCCTCCCCCGCGAACGGCGGGACGCCTCGGTGCCCGCCCATGTTGGCCTGCAGCGTCTTCTCCCGCGAGCCGAAGGCATCGAACAGGTCAAGTGCCTGCTGCCGGTCGTTCCCTTCGTCGTCCCACTGCAGCAGGACATGCAGCGGAGTCGTGACCTGACGAGCCTCGTCGAACATGGCGCGGGGCACGAAGCTGCCGGCGAAGAGGCCGGCCGCCGCGATGCGCGGCTCGGTCAGCAGCAGCCGGATGCCGATGGCGATCACTCCCCCCGAGTACCCGATCGGACCGCCGATCTCGGGCAGTGCGAGGAGTGCGTCCAGGGTGGCCCGCCATTCCGGGACCGCACGATCGACCAGCGGAAAGATCAGCCGGTCGACGATCTCGTGCACCGGCTCGCCAGCCGCCAGCGCCCGGTGCAGATCGGCGCGGGCCTGGTCGGTGTCGGCCGACCGAGGACGGGCACCGCTTCCCGGCAACTCGATGGTGGCCGCCGCGAAGCCGTCTGCTGCCGCGCGCCGTGCTCGGGCAGCCAGCCGGGGGTACATCATGTCCAGCCCGCCGGGGTGGCCGAGCAAGATCAACGGGACGGGCGCGGATACGGTCGCAGGCGTCCACAAGATGCCTGGAACCTCATTGATGGCGAAGCCGCGTTCGACGATGCGGTCGTCGCGGCGGCGCTCGGAAGTGAAGTGCATGGCCGTGCCTTTCGGGAGTGCGCTTGAACGGCGCTCCCGGACGACCTATCGTCCGACCATGACCCCGGGAAGGAGCACCCATGTCGATACGTTCACGGGTATCACCTCCTTGGTCGGCAGCACGGCTGGTGGAAGCGTAGCAGAGTGCCATGCGCCACCGGCGCGGCTCAGCGGGATACAAGGGGGAGCCGACCTGTAGGCCGCGATGTCTTGGTGCAGGACATCCCGGACAGGTGCCTCAAGACATAGCGGACAATGGGGCGCTGGCGTGGCGTCCGGACCGGAGGGGTGGGAGGGGTTCGCTGCCTGGATGTCGAAAGCCCGGCTTGTCGTTACCGCTGTCACCCTCGAGAAGCCGCGTCGGCGACCTTCGTGATCTGGCAGGGCCTAAGTGCCTCGTGCCAGAATGAAAACACTCCCTCTTGCGTTAGCCAGGTTACCAGGCAATCGTTGCCGTGCTTACTGCAAGCGCGGCGATCGACTCCTGTGAGACCTGGTTCATGCTCAATCCTTGTCCGGGCACTCTGCCGCCCACTTACTCGTAGCGGGATCGACCACGCCGCACATCGTCCTGGGCACAGACATAAGGCCAATTAATTGTGGCCTGACGGGCTAGGTTCCGGCGCATGACGCCGTGGAAGCAGGAGGGCCGCTCGTTTAACCTTAGGCCCCTGCGCTGGCCCCATAGGGGCGCCGCAAGGACTTATAGGTCAGGAGATTAGCGCAACGGCGAATTCAAGGAGATACGGGTACGGCAGGATACCGGCTAAGGACCAGTCCACGACTGCCCAGCATGACGCCTTGGTAGCCGCAGCAGCGAAGTGAGATTCGTCTATGCGGAAAAGGCCAGTACGCGGCCGAAAGGGCGGCAGGAAACCGGAGCTAACCGCCGCCCCAGGTGGCGGAGGTCAGATGCCTCTACGCGGCGCGGGAGAAGATGCCGATATAGGGGAACTGTTCGGCATCACTCTGGGCCGTAGTCGAGCGCCGCGAGACCGCGGCAGACGACTTCGAACTGCTGCTCATGCAGCTTCGGCACTGCGGATCTGGCGCTCAATGCCGAGACCGGACTTGAGAGAGTCAGGCTGACCTGCGGAGATTTAAGGCAGAATTTTCCGGGAGTATGAGCCCGTCAGCTGTGCTGGCGGGCTTCGTTACCTCTGGGGCGAGATTGGCGAGGACCAGTTGCCGGGGCGCTTTGGCTACCACCAGAATCGACGACCTTGCGTTAGAAGAAGGATACTCCGAGTGCGTGAGGCGTAGCACTCGGAGCCAAAAACTAATGAGATTTGGGTCACATGGTCATGGACCGTTATGCCCTGATAGTTACAGGCTGCCAGGATTTGCCTCAACTGAGCCGCTTGGGAACTATGGCCAAATACGCTCGTGAACAGTTGCAGCCTACACGACGGAGCGTAAGAGAAGGCCAGCTTTCCGTGTTTGCGAAAGACCACCCAAACCACAACAACCTTTTCCTTGCATGGCAAATCGCCACAGGCGCCCAGCCCAGATCGGTCTGGGCTGGGCATCACGGATGTCCGGCGAATGTGTGGCATACTCGCTTGTGAGTTGACTGACACCGACTAGCGCGGGTCGAATGCCAGGGATAGCCGTCAAGGTTCTCCGATCCAACTCACACGGCACAGAACCACCAGTCGTCCGATTTTGGGGGGATAGGCGCTGGTTTCCGAACGGAGACGGAGACCTTGGCATGTCCCTTCCCGAGTATGTCACCCCGGTCCTAGCGATCGGCGGGCCAGTTGCCCTCATCTACGTGTCGATACGATTCGGACTTGATGCACTAGGCCGACTTATTTATGCCCTAAGCGCCCTGATTGCGGTTATCGTAGCAGTTGCTACACGCGACAGGGAGAAACGTGGGAGCGCTCAAAAGGTACTCCGGATGCTGCTCAATGGAGACACCCCGAGGCAAGTAGGACGTCGAAGGCATTTAAAGCTTTTCCTTTTCACGGCGGGCCAAGTCAGCCCTCGCACGGACCTACGACTCACCCAGGAGCGCCAGTGAGCAAGCCGTCCCTGGTCAGGGACGTATAGGAGGGGTGCACCCGGCCTGTAGGCCGGGTTCTGTGCGCTCGCGGACGCGAGGCGGCGGTCATCCATCTAGGGCTGCCGTTGCCGGCAGTCTCGTGCGGTCTACCCGCGAGCATCGGGCGGGCAGCCCTCAATCGCTCGCGCAGGCCGGCGCCTTGCGACGCTGGCCCTCTTGACCTTGCTCCGGGTGGGGTTTACCTAGCCGCCGCAGTCACCTGCGGCGCTGGTGGTCTCTTACACCACCGTTTCACCCTTACCCCGGCGGCCACGTGGAACGCCGGGGCGGTTTGTTTTCTGTGGCACTGTCCCGCGGGTCACCCCGGGTCGGCGTTACCGACCACCCTGCCCTGTGGAGCCCGGACCTTCCTCACCGGGCCCTGCGGCCCGGCGCGACCGTCCGGCCGACTCACCCGGGGCAAGGATACTGCGGTCGCCTGCCGCTCAAGCCGCGCGCGGTCTGTTTGATGCCTATATGTAGCTATTTATCCAGATACGGGGCGGGTGGGTCCTGACTGCGGCCTGAGTTGAATCCGTCTCCTGATTGTCCGCGCTGCGGGCGGTGTTGCAGGACCGGTACGGGGTGGCCTTCCCAGGGTGCAGTGGCACCTCTTGAGACCGTAGCCCGTACGAGCGCGTTGCTAGCGAAGCGCGGCCACGCCCCATAGAGCCCGACGATCGCGGCACATACTGAGGTCACTCCGGCTGCCGTCAGCTTGCCTAGGACGATGAGCAGGATGACAGCTATCAGGACGGCGATGAAGGCGATCAGGTCCGCCCATGGGGCCGGTCCGCCCGAAGGTGGTAGCTTACTCATGACTCTTCTCTTTCGATGAGGGGTCTGACCGAGCGCCGCCCCTTGATCTGTCGCAGGAGCAGGGGCGGCGTTCGCATGCATATATAAAACCAAAAGCACGGTGATAAAAATCAGCGGTAAAAAGCCGGCATTAGGGAAGGCCGGGGTACGCTGAAAAACGCGCCTAGCTTGGCCGTGCCGGATTCGAATAATAGCCCTAGCGTTCTCCGCATCCTTTTGGGAACTCATCTCAAGCGGCTTCGCGAGTCGCGGAGAATCACCCTTGGGCAAGCGGCGCAAGTCCTAGGCTGGTCTCTTTCGATGGTTAATTTGCTGGAATCGGGACAGGTCGGAATTAAGGAAAAAGATCTAATGGCCCTCCTCGCCATCTGCGGCGTGACGGATATCGAAGAACGCGCCAAGTTGCTAGATGTTATCGAGAAATCAAATGCCTCGGACTGGTGGCGAAGTTACTCTGACATTATTCCAAACTGGCTCGAAGCTTACCTTCGGCTAGAGTCATCCGCAACTCAGATACAAATGTTCGAAGCCGGGCAAATACCCGATCTTCTCCAAGCGGATGACTACTCGCAAGTAATTATCTCGCACAACTATAGATTCGGTGCAACTACGGAGGTCACCCGAAGGGTGCAGCTTGGGGCAGCCCGAAGAAAACGATATCTTGATCAGCCGGGCGCCCCTCATCTGCGGGCAGTCCTCAGCGAGGCGGCGCTACGGCGTCAAGTCGGCAGCGAATACGTGATGCTTGATCAGCTCAGGTATCTCATGAAGCTCGCGAGGCACCCTAACACCGAAATTCAAATCCTGCCTTTGACGGATAGCACCGTAACCACAGAGACGTCGTTTCGAATCTTGCAGTTCAGTGAGCCCAACCTGCGTGACGTGGTGTACCGGGAACAGCTTGCAGGTGCTGTTTACCTAGATAAGAAAATTGAAGTTGACGCTTACATGAGGGACATGCACCAACTGATCAGGCAAGCTCTCCCGGTTGAAGAATCAGCGTTGTTGCTGCAAAGAATGCTATCCGCGTAGACTGCCCACAACTTCGCCGCCCCGCGACAGTTCGCCATTCACCGCTAAAATCAGCTACCCTGCCCGGTTCCTTTACCATCGAAGAGTACTGAACTCTGTTGCGTCCGGCGCGGAGACGATGTGCAGATTTGGCTCAATGAGCCGCGACGTCTACGCGCCGATCGCGATCGCTAGCAGGCGAGTACGGCCTCCGTACTCTGCTCCTCCAAAGAGAACCTCAGCGACGAAAACGTGGTCCCGAGGTGGCTCCTGCGGCCTTCGGCGTGCAGAGAGGCTCAACGGTGGTCACCGTGGTGGGCGCGGACGGGTTAGCCGGGGCGGTAGTTTAATACTAATCTAACCGATATAGTAGGGATTAGGATCGCCGTCGCCCCGAGGACTACGAGGAAGCCGTCCCATGAGCCTGACACCGCAGCACTCCCCCGTCGCCAGCTGGACCGAGCCGGAGGGGCTCAACCCGCGCGGCACCGTCGTCGTCATTCCCGGCCGGGGTGAAGAGCCGGACGTGTACGAGCGGTTCGGGCGGCGGCTAGCGGCCGACGCCTACCGGGTGCACGCGGTCGCCAACCCGGTCGGCGACCCCGAGGCCGCCGTCGAGCAGATCGGCGGGCTGCTGGCCGGGCCGGGGCCGTTCGTGCTGGCCGGGTCGGACACCGGGGCGCTGTTCGCGGCCGGGCTGGTCGCGTCGGGGCGGATCGCGGCCGACGCGCTGGTGCTGGCGGGGCTGCCGACCGCCGCCGAGATCGGCGAGGACGGCGGGACGGCAGGGCAGGCCGAAACAGGGCAGGCGGAAACGGAGCAGGCGGAGACAGGGCAGGCGGACGTGGCCTGGGCGGCTGAGCTGGAGGCGCGGACCGCCTGCCCGACCCACCGCGGGCGGCTGGCCGGGCCGGTGCTGCGGCGCGGCGCGCTGTACGAGCCGGCGCCCGACGGCTGGGCGGAGGCGGCCGACCTGAAGGCGGTGCACGTGCCGGTGCTCGGCCTGCACGGGGCGGCCGACCCGGTCAGCCCGCTGGCCGCCGCCCGGGACAAGTACGCCGCGGCGCCGCAGGCGGAGCTGGTGAGCATCGCCGACGGGCGCCATGACGCGTTCAATGACATCACCCACCGGACCGCCGCCGCGACCATCGTGCTGTTCCTCGAGCGGCTCAGGCTCGCAGCCGGGGCCGGGGCCGGGGCGGGGGCGGGGTCACGGGCGAGACGGGACTGCCGGCCATCGCGGTGCTCGAGAAGCTGTAAGCGGCCGGCATGAACCGCTTCGATACGGGCAGCGCTGAGGTGTCTCGTCGGTTAATGTCACGAGCGGGCGGTTTCTGCGCACAGGAGGTCGCGGTGGCTAGGTTGAGGCGCCCGTCAGGAACGTACCGGCCGGGGACGGCCAGCATCCTGGGTGGCTGCGCGCTGGCGGTCGCGGCGCTCACCGCCTGCTCATCCGGGTCGGGCAGCCTGCCGGGCCTCCCGCACACGGTCAGCCTCGCGGCCGACGGGCACGCCAGCGCCACGCTCGACGTGCTGACCGGTACCACCAGCCTGTCAGTGGGCGTCGCGCACTTCGGCCCCGGCGGATCGCTGCTGCGGGTGGTCACCCCGCCTGGCGACCAGGCCGCGACGCTTAACGTGTCCCACCCCAGCGGGGCCGCTTACACCGAGGTCGGCCTGTCCGCCAACGGCGCCTCGGCGGTCAGCGTCACCCTCAACGCGGACGTCAGCTGGCAGCTCAACCTGGGCGGCGGCGCCACGCGGACCAACATCGACCTGCGCGGCGGGCACGTCACCGGGGTCACCTTCAGCGCGGGCGTGAGCGACATCAGCCTGGCGCTGCCGCAGCCGGGCGGCAGCGTCCCGGTGCGGCTGGCGGGCGGGGCCAGCGTGTTCGACCTCAGCCTGCCGCTCGGCGTCCCGGCCCGGGTGACCGCGGGCGGCGGCGCGGGCGAGGTGTCGCTGCTCGGCCAGGAGCACACCGGCGTCGCGGGCGGTTCGGTCTACACCACCGCGGGCTGGGCGCCCGGGGCGGCCGGCTTCGACATCGACGCCAGCTCCGGTGCCTCGACGATCACGGTGACCGCGCGGTCCAGCTGACCGCCCGCCGGGGGCCAGCTAGCGGTCAGCCGATCTGGGCGACGCGGGCCCGGATGGTGGCGGCGGTCTGGTCGGCCGGGGCGGACCGGACCGCGTCGCTGAGGACTTCCACCTCGATGTCGCCCGCGTAGCCGGCCTCGGTCACGGCGGCGGTGATGGGCGGGAAGTCGATGCAGCCGTCGCCGACGTGACCGCGGCCGAGCAGGGCATCGGCGGGCAGCGGCAGCACCCAGTCCGACACCTGGTAGGCGGCGATCCGCTCCCCCGCGCGGGCGATGTCGGGCAGCAGGGCGGCGTCCCACCAGAGGTGATAGGTGTCCACCACCACCCCGACCGCGTCGGCCGGGAACTGCAGGGCCAGGTCGACGGCCTCGCCCAGCCGGGTGATGACGCAACGGTCGGCGGCGAACAGCGGGTGCCAGGCCTCGATGCCCAGCCGCACCCCGCTGGCCTGGGCGACCGGGACGAGCTGCTTGATCGCGGTGGCGATCAGGCGGCGGGCCATGCCCAGGTCGTTGCGGCCGGGGACCAGGCCGCCGAGGGGCAGGATCAGGGTGGCGGCCCCGAGGGCGGCCGCGTCGGCGATGGCCGCCTTGGTGTGCGCGATCGCGGCGCCGCGGCCGGCCGAGGTGGGGTCGGTGAACAGGCCGCCCCCGGTCAGGCTGGACACCCGCAGGCCCGCCGCGCGGACGGTCTCGGCGGCAGACGCCAGGCCAGCCTGGGCGACCTGCTCGCGGCCGAGGCCGATGGCGGGGATGTCGTGCCGCACGCACAGGTCGACCGCCTCGGGCAGGCTGAGCTTGCTGACGGTGGCCTGGTTGAGGGACAGTCGCGGCAGTACGGTCACTGGTTCTCCTCCTTGAGCTGCGCGGTTCGCGCGTTGAGATGATCATTGACGCGACCGGCAGCCAGGCGCAACCGTTCGGGATGCTGATGATGGCGTCGCGGTGACCGGCCCCGGCGCGCTAAGACGGTGATTCCGAACGGGTGCGGCTGCCTCCGGCCGCCTCGGCCGCGTCCGCGGGCACGGGCACGACCCCGGCCGCGGGGACTGTGTCGGCCGCGGGGACGGGCCGCGTGCCGCCTGGGGGCGCGGGCGGGCGAGGGTGAACACCAGGACCGCCGCGAGCAGGCCGAGCCCGGCCGCCACCAGGTAGACGAGGTCGAGGCCGTGCGCGAACGCCTGGTGCACCACCGGGGACAGCGCCGGGGCACGGGCCAGCACCGACTGTGCCTGGCCGCCGCTCAGCGCGGCCGCCAGCCCGGGCCCGGCCGGCCCGGCCAGGCCCGCGCGGAACACCTCGCCAAGCACGGCGATGCCGAACGCGTAGCCGAGCTGCCGGAACGCGCTCAGCGCGCCGCCCGCCATGCCCGCCCGCTGCCAGGGCACGGCCGCCATCGCGGTCGAGGTGAGCGAGGCCATCGCCAGCCCGGCGCCGATACCGACCAGCACCAGCCCCGGGATCAGCGGCGGCCAGCTCGTGTCCTGGCGGACGATCGCCTGAGCCAGCGCGCCGGCCGCGATGACGAGCAGCCCCAGGCCGACCATCCAGCGCGGCGACGTGCGATGCAGGAACCGGCCCACCTGGCTGGAGACCAGGAACGCGGACGCGGCGCAGGGCAGCGCCACCAGGCCCGCCTGGATCGCGCTGAGGCCGAGGACCGACTGGAACCACAGCGACTGGTAGGTCATGCCCGCCCATGCCGCGGCCGACAGCAGCGCCCCGGCCAGCAGCATGGCGGTGAACACCGGGTTCCGCAGCAAGGCCAGGTCGAGCATGGGCGCCGCCCGGCGCCGCTCGGTCACGATGAACACCACGAGGGCGACGGCGGCCACCGCCAGCAGGGCGATCGTCTCCCCGGAGGCCCAGGCGCCGCGGATCAGCGCGTAGGTGAGCGCGGCCGCGGCGACGGTGAAGGACACCATGCCGGGCAGGTCGACGCGCTGCGGGCGCGGGTCTTTCGACTCAGTGACCACGCGCAGGGTGAGCGCTACCGCGAGCACGCTGATCGGCAGGTTGACCAGGAAGATCGAGCGCCAGCCGAAGTTGGCGGTGAGCAGCCCGCCGAGGATCGGCCCGAGGGCGGACGCGGCCCCGTTCACCGCGCCCCAGATGCCGAAGGCCAGGCCGCGCTCGCGCCCGCTGTAGGTGTTGCTGATCAGGGCCATGGTGGTGGCGAACATCGCGGCGGCGCCGATTCCCTGCACGCCGCGGGCGGCGATGAGCAGGCTCACGTCCGGGGCCAGTCCGCAGGCCAGGCTGGACGCGGCGAACAGCACCAGGCCGGCCAGGTAGACCTTGCGCCGCCCGATCCGGTCGGCCACCGCGCCCACCGTCAGCACCAGCGCGCCGAGCACCAGCGCGTACAGGTCGATCACCCACTGCAGGTCGCTGAACGTCGTGTCGAGCTGGCGGGCCATGTCCGGCAGCGCCACGTTCACGATGGTCACGTCGACCAGCAGCATGCACGCGCCGGCGCAGACCGCCGTCAGCGGCCACCACTTGCGCATCTGTCATTCCTCCCTGGTCAGGCACCCGGCATGGTGAGCCCGGGCGCGCTCACCCTGCTGACGAACGGCCGGGCGGCCCGGGGACGGCGGCTGTCCCCGGGCCGCGCCGGTTTACCGGGCGGCCACGAGGTGAGGTCCTGTCTAGCGGGACATCGCCGTTGACCCGGCGGCGCGTCCCTCCGTATCGTCCGGCCCTGAGGGTCATCAGTGAAACTACAGTTTCAGGGCCCGTCAGAGCCGATGCCGAGCGTCTGGAGATCCCACCCATGGCTAACGAGTTCGTCGTTTCCGGTGACAGCCACGTTAACGAACCGATCGACCTCTACAAGACCCGCCTGCCCAAGAACATGCGCGACCAGGCGCTCTGGGAAGAGGACACGATCCTCGAAGAGCCGCTGGTACCCGGCGGGCACACGCAGTTCCGCACCGTGCACACGCCCGGCTATGAGGGCTGGACCGTGTCCCGGTACCGCCAGTTCCCCGGCCCGACCCCGGACGGGCTGCCGTCGAGCATCCTGCGCGACATGGACCGTGACGGCGTGGACGCCACCATGCTGTTCCCCAACCTGTCGTTCTTCGCGCTCTACACCGACGTCCACGAGCGCTCGATCGCGCACGCCCGGGTCTACAACGACTGGCTGGCCGAGAGCTACCTGCCGCACTCGGACCGGCTCCGCCCGGCCGCCGCGATCCCGACCACCGACGCCAAGGACGCGGTCAAGGAGATCGAGCGGGCGGTCCGGCTCGGCCTGACCACGCTGATCCTGCCGGAGATCCCGCAGCCGTACCCGTACTGGTCCCCGGAGTACGAGCCGATCTGGGAGGCGGCCGAGGCGAACGGCCTGCCGATCTTCTTCCACGTGGCCTCCGGCGGGGTCGACTCCAAGGCCGGCACCTCCTACACCGGCAGCCAGGTCAAGGGCATCCTGACCGCGATGACGATGGGCAAGCAGGAGCTCGACGGCGCGCTGCTGGCCGGCCGCACCCAGGGCGGCGGGAGCACCGCGGCCGGCAGCCCGATGCGGATCATCGCCGACCTCGTGAGCGCGGGCGTGTGCGAGCGGCATCCCAACCTGATGCTGAACGTGATCGAGTTCAACGCCGGCTGGCTGGCGAACTTCATGGGCTCGATGGACAAGGCCTGGCGCACCGGGACCGGGCAGGACCCGCACTGGTGGCTCGGCTTCTGGGACCCGGACGTAGACCCGCACGACCAGAAGCTGATGGGCCGCATGTTCAAGATCAACGACCGCTGGCCGCTCCCGCTCAAGCCGAGCGAGTACGTGCGGCGCAACTTCCGGGTGCAGTTCGCCGACGACCGGGTGGCGATCCAGTCCCGCCACATCACCGGGGTCGAGACGATCTACTGGGGCAGCGACTACCCGCACGCCGAGGGCACCTTCCTCGGCAGCCAGCAGCTCATCGGGGAGCAGTTCGCCGACGTGCCTGAGGCGGACCGGGCGGCGATCCTGGGCGGCAACCTGGCCAAGATCGTCGGCTTCGACACGTCGAAGAAGCTGGCCCCGGTGAACCCGCCGGCCTCGCCGAAGGTTCCCGCTCCGGCCTAAGCGTCCTGCCCGCTGAGGGCGGCGAAGCCCTCGCGCAGCAGGTCCACCAGGTCGACCTGGCCGTCGGACGCGACCCAGCGCCCGACGGCCAGGCCCATGCAGTCGAGCGCCGCGACCACCTTGACCGTCAGGCCGAGCGGGACCGGCTCGCCCGCCCCGTGCCGCTCGGCCAGGGCGTGCGTCAGCGGCGCCCGCCAGTCCACCAGGTCCAGGTGGGCGCCGGACAGCGCGCTGGTGAACAGCGACAGGCGGCTGATCTCCTTCGCCCCGGCCGGGTTCCTCGAGTAGATCGGGATCACGAAGGACTCCACCGCGTTGCGCAGGGCCGCCCAGTCGTCCTCATCGCTCGGTCGTGCCCGCAGCGCGTCCGCCATGCGTTCCACGTAGGCCTTGAAAGCGACCAGGATCGCCTGGTCCTTGGTGCGGAAGTAGCGCAGGAAGGTGCTGCGGGATACCCCGCCCGCGGCCGCCATGTCGTCCAGCGTGACGTTGCCGTAGCCTTTCTCGACCACCAGCTCGTAGGCGGCCACGCTCAGCTCGGTCTGCACTGCCGCGCGCGCGATCTCGCGTGACGCCGGGCGCACGGCCGGGGCTCCAGATGACGACATGCCCCAATCCTACGGTTGGCAGGGGCTGTCATTGGCCGGGGTAACGAATGCGGCCGGCGGCGGCCCGCCCGCCGGCCTTTCCGGTGAATCAGGCCGGATACCAAATTATTTCTGGTTTGTTACGCAATTCGCTGTTAGCGTCCGGGGCGTCCCCCAGTGTTTCGTCATGAGCTCCAAAGGAGGATGCCATGCGATCCTGTTGGTTTAGCCGCAAAAGAAACAGGCGTAACAAGGCAGCCGTCATCCTGGTGACGACGACGGCGGCCGCGCTCGCGCTGGCGGCGGTGCCGGCCGCCGCGTACGCCGCCCCGGCGGCCGGCGCCGCCGCGCGCCCCTGGCTGAACCGCGGCCAGGGCCCCGACCAGCGAGCGGGTGAGCTGCTGGCCAAGATGACCCTGGCGCAGAAGCTCCAGCTGGTCGACGGCACCGGGTACGCGTTCAACGTGGGCTACGCGGGCCACATCAAGGGCATTCCCGCCCTCGGCATCCCCGACCTCTACCTGGCCGACGGCGCGGTCGGGGTCGGCAACGCAAGCACCGGCGTGACCGAGTTCCCGGACGGGACCAACGACGCCGCGACCTGGGACCCGGCCACCGTCCGGGCGGTCGGGGCGGCCGACGGGACCGAGCAGGCGGCCAAGGGGCACCAGGTCTCGCTGGCGCCCAACCTCAACATCCTGCGCACGCCGTACGGCGGCCGGGCGTTCGAGGGATACGGCGAGGATCCTTACCTGTCCGGCCAGATCGCCGCGGCCGACGTCACCGGCGTGCAGAGCGCCGGCGTGATCGCTACTCCCAAGCACTACATCGGCAACGACCAGGAAACCCTGCGCAACAGCATCGACGTGCAGGTATCGCAGCGGGCCCTCGCGGAGATCTACGACCCGGCGTTCCAGGCCGTGTCCAACGCGGGCGCGGGCGCGGTGATGTGCTCCTACAACAAGGTGAACGGCGCCTACGCGTGCCAGAACTCGCAGACGCTGGCGGGAACGCTGGACGCGGTCATGAAGTTCAAGGGCTTCGTGATGAGCGACTGGTTCGCCACCCACAGCACCGTCGCCTCGGTTGACGCCGGGCTCGACCTGAACATGCCGGGCGGCACCCTGGCCGGCCCCGACTACTACGGCCCGGCCCTGGCCGCCGCGGTCGCGGCCGGGAAAGTGTCAGTCACGCAGGTCAACGCGATGGTGCGGCGCATCCTGCGGTCACTGTTCGCGGTCGGCATCTTCGACCGCAGCTACCCGGCGCCGGCCGCCGCGGCCGCCGCCGACGTCAGCACCGCGGCCGACAACCAGGCGGCGCTGCTGGCGGCCGAGCAGGGGGCGGTGCTGCTGAAGAACGACGGCGGCGTCCTGCCCCTGGGATCCGGGGGCACCTCGCTCGCGGTCATCGGCGACGACGCCGGCGCCGGCGCGATGTACGGCGGCGGCGGGTCGGCCGCGGTCATCCCGACCAAGCCGGTCACCCCGCTGGCCGGGATCACCGCCCGCGCCCAGCAGGCCGGCGACACCGTCCGCTACGCCCCGGGCAACGCCAACTACCAGGCGCTCTCGGCCCTGCCCGCCACCCAGTTCACCCCGGCCGGCCACAGCGGCCACGGCTGGACCGCGACCTACTACGCGGGCGCCACCGCCAGCGGGAAGCCGCTCGGCACCGAAGTCGTCACCAGCCTCGCCGTCACCAGCGTGCCCGCCCCGGTGAAGAAGGCCGGCGCGGCCACCTGGTCGGTGACGTACACCGCCACCATGACGCCGTCGGCGACCGGCACGGCCGAGTTCGGCCTCACGGCCGGCGGCAGCGCCCGGCTGTCGGTGGCCGGCCGCCCGGTCGTCAGCTTCAAGCCGGGCTCCGGGTCGACCTTCACCGGCCTGGCCGGCCTCAGCGCCGGCCACCCGGTCCCGTTCCGGCTGGAGGCGGACGGGCTGAGCAGCGCCAGCAACCCCCTCTTCGGCCCGTCCAGCCTGGTCGGCCTCACCTGGGCCGCCCAGGAGAACCTGCGCTGGCAGGCCGCGGCCGCGGCCGCCCGGTCGGCTGACGTCGCGGTGGTCTTCGTCAGCAACTTCTCCTCCGAAGGGAGCGACCTGCAGACCCTGGAACTACCCGCCGACCAGGACAAGCTCATCGACACGGTGGCGCGGGCCAACCCGCGCACGATCGTGGTGCTGAACACCAGCGGCCCGGTCGCCATGCCGTGGCTCAGCCAGGTGGCGGGCGTGTTCGAGGCGTGGTACCCGGGCCAGCAGGACGGCAACGCCATCGCCGCCCTGCTCTACGGCGACGTCAACCCGTCCGGTCACCTGCCGGAGACGTTCCCGGCCGGCCCCGCGCAGGGGGTCGCGCACGGCGGGACCGTGCTGACGCCGAACCTGCAGTTCCCCGGCAACGGCACCACCGTCGACTACACCGAGGGCATCGACGTCGGCTACCGCTACTACGACACCCACGGCCAGGTGCCGCTGTTCCCGTTCGGCTACGGCCTGTCCTACACCACCTTCGGCTACAGCGGCCTGCAGGTGCGCGGCGGCCCGGGCGGCGCCACCGCCGAGGTGACCGTCACCAACACCGGCAGCCGGGCGGGGGCCACGGTCGCCCAGCTCTACCTGACCGACCCGGCCGCCGCGGGCGAGCCGCCCTACCAGCTCAAGGGCTTCCAGAAGGTCACCCTCGCCCCCGGCCAGAGCCAGCGGCTCACCTTCCGCGTCACCCGGGCGGACATGAGCTACTACCAGGGCGGGGCGCGGGGCTGGGTCGCCGCGCCCGGCCGGTACGGTGTCAGCGTGGGCGGTGACGAGCGCGACCTCGCGGTCAGCGGCTCGTTCCGCTCCTGGTAGCCAGGCCAGCCAGGCAGGCGGCCCGTCCGGACGTCACCCGTCCGGGCGGGCCGCCGCGGTTGCCGGCCGGGTGGCCGCTGGCCGCGGCGCCCGGCCGCGGCGGCTACCCGGCCAGGACAGCCAGCAGCGGCGGCACGAGGACGAAGGCGGCGGCCACGGCGGCCAGCGCCGCGGCGGCGCGGACGGCGGCGGCCGGGCGGTACGGCGCGACCAGCCGGCCGACCCGGGCCGGGACCGCGTGCCCGGCCGCCGCCAGCACCGGGCCGGGCGCCGCTCCCGCGGTGGCCGGGAGCGCGCGGCCGGCCGCGAGGGCGAGCAAGGCGGCGGCGACGGTGCGGCGGCCGGCCGAGCGGGCGGCGTCGTCGTCGGCCGACATCTCGGCCAGCCGGGCGGTCTCGGCCGCGCCCCGGGCGAACAGCGGCACCCGGGGGAAGGCGGCCGCCAGGCCGCGGACCACGGTGGCGAGCGCGTGGTGGCGGCGGGCGAGGTGGGCGCGCTCGTGGGCGAGGACCGCGTCCAGCTGCGGCCGGTCGAGGACGGCGAGCGCGCCGCTGGTGACCACGATCGCGGCCGGGCGGCCGGCCACGCAGTAGGCGGCGGGCCGGGGGTCGTCGAACACCACCGTCCGGGCGGCGGCCGCCCGCGGGCCGGCGCCCGCGCCCGGCAGGGTGCGGCCGACCAGCAGGGCGGCCCGCGCGTGGGACCGGGTACGCGCCCGCGAGCGGCGCACCCGGCGGCCGTAGCGGTACAGCGCCACCAGGGCGGCCGCCGTCAGCAGCAGGCCGAGCCCGGCCACGCCGGCCTGGTAGAGGACGCTGCGGTAGACCGCCGGGGTGCACGCGCCGCCGGCCACCGAGCGGCAGAGAGCCTGGGTGAGCTGAGGCCAGTCAGCCGCAACCGTTCGGAGGGAAAACTGGACGGCGAGCACGGCTGACCCGAGCACGCTCGCCATCGCCGCCAGCCAGGCGGCCAGGCCGGCCCGCACGCTGAGGCCGCGGCTGGTCAGCGGGGTGAGCAGCGCCGGGGCGAGCCAGCCGGCGCAGGCGGCGTAGCCGAGCAGGGCCAGCGCCGGGATCACGGCCGGCCCTCGGCCAGCTTGTCCAGCGCCGCTCGCAGCGCGGCCGACTCGGTGCCGTCCATCTGGGCGATGAAGTGGCTGAGGACCGCTTCGGTGTCGCCGGAGGACGCCATCGCCTCGCGCATCAGCCGGGCGCTGTACTCCTCGCGGCTGTCGACTGCTGTGTAGCGGTAGGCCTTGCCGTCGCGTTCGCGGGCCAGCCAGCCCTTGCGGTGCAGGTTGTCCATGGTGGACATGACCGTGGTGTAGGCGATGGGCCGTTCCCGCTGCAGCTCGTCGTAGAGGTCGCGGACGGTCACCGGCGCGCCGCGGGCCCACACCCGGTCCATCAGGACCGCTTCCAGGTCACCGAAGCCGCGCACTGGTTTCGCCTCCGTCCGTGCTCGCCCGCCTCATGCTACTTGCTACTACCTCCGTACGTATATAGTACGTACCAACTACGTAGATGGAGGCGCGGGTGTCCGAACGCAGCACGCGGGAGAGCAGGCGGCTGGCGGCCCAGCAGGCCCGGCTGGCGCGGGAGCGGCGCGGGCGGAGGCTGCGGCTGGCCGCCTGGGGCGGCGCCGCCCTGGTGGTGGCGGGCGCGGGGCTGGGGATCGGCCTCGGGGTGGCCGGCTCCGGCTCCGGCGCCGCCCCGGTAGCCGCGCCGTCAGGTTCCTACCAGGCGCTGTCCACCCTGGGCGCGCTGGCGGCGGCGCCGTCGCCTGGTCCAGGCGGGCCCGAGAACGTGCCCGTGCCGGCCGTGCCCGCGCTGGCCGGGACCGCTGCTTCGACGGCGGGGCAGGCGGTCGACGGGATCGGCTGCCAGACCAGCGAGCAGACGCTGTTCCACATCCACACCCACCTGACCATCTTCGTCAACGGGCAGCAGCGGCAGGTGCCGGCCGGGATCGGCATCCCGGACGCGGCGGCGACCCAGACCCCGGCCGGCCCGTTCGTCGACTCCGGCCGCTGCTTCTACTGGCTGCACACGCACGCCGCCGACGGCATCATCCACATTGAGTCGCCGGTCAAGCGGACCTACACGCTGGGCGAGTTCTTCGACGAGTGGGGGCAGCCGCTGTCGGCCGGCCAGGCGGGCCCGGCCCGCGGCAAGGTCACCGTGATCGTGAACGGCCGGGTGTTCGACGGCAGCCCGCGCGACGCGCCGCTCGGCTCGCACGAGAACCTGCAGCTCGAGGTGGGCACCCCGCTGGTCGCGCCGGAGACGATCAACTGGTCGGCCACCGGCCTGTGAATCCGCCTTTTTGTCATTGTGGTATTTAGGGGGCGTCATGACGCCCCCTAAATACCACAATGATCTGTGGGCCTGCAGCTACGCGGGGGCGGGGCGGAAGGTGGCGGCGAAGGCGGCGAAGTAGTGGTAGTCGGCCGTCCAGTCGCCGGCCGGGGTGGACCAGTAGAGCGCGTACGCGTGGTCGGCGTTGGCCAGCACGTTGCGGTTGAGTATGTGCACCTGGGTGCCGTCGTTCAGGTAGGTGAACTCCCAGTCGGCTGCCTTCTCGGCCTGCGGGTAGCTGACCGACTCGAGCCGGATCAGGTGGTAATCGGCGTAGCCGCTGGCCCGGTTGGCCTGCTGCTGCCGCCAGTCGGCCAGCGGGTCCGGGTTGGGGTGGTCAGACTGGTCGATGAGCAGGTAGACGTTGGGGTTGGCCGGGTCATCCAGGTACACGTAGTGCCCCTGGTGGGAGATCGTCCAGCCGTCGGGAACGCCGATCGAGAAGCCGGTGGAGTTAGTGAAGCGGTAGAAACCGGCCGGGACGGAACCGCCGGAGGCCGCGCCGCTGACCGCGGACCCGGTCGGGGCCGGGGTGGCCGGGGCCGGGGTGGCCGCCCCGGACGACGCGGCCGGCGCCGACGCGGTCGGTTCGGCTGACGCGGCCGGCTTGGCCGGGGCTGACGTAGCGGGCGCGGCCGGTCGAGTACCGGCGGTAGGCGTCGCCGGTGACCTGGCCGGCGAGTTGGTCAGGGCCAGCGCCAGCGCGGTGACCCCGGCCGCGGCCAGCACCAAGAGCGTCGTCGCCACCACGGTCAAGCGCGAGCCGCGCGGACGTCGCGGGCCCGGCCGCGATCGCGGTCCCGCACCTGCCGCCCCGGCTTCCGGCCGCGGCGGCGGCGGGGGCGGCGGGGGCTCGGGGGCCGGCGCCTCCGAGCCGGGCGGCTCCGAGCCGGGCGGCTCCGCCGCTGACAGCGGCGGTCCCGCTTCCGCCGCCCCGGGCCCTGGCGACTCGGGCGGCTCCGCTGCTGCGGGCGGCGCTGCCTGCAGGTCCGCCGCTGGCCGGGCAGCGGGGACCGCGGCGGGCACGGCGCGGCGGCGGGCACCGCGGCGGCCGCGGCGACCTCCCGGAGCATCCGCTCGGCCTGGTCCGCGTCGAGCCGCTGCTCGGGAACCTTACGCAGCAGCCCCTCGATGACCGGGGCGAGCGGCCCGGCCTGGGCCGGCGGTTCCGCCTCGTCGGCGACGACGGCGGTGAGCGTGGCGAGGACGCTGTCCCGCTGGAACGGCGGGTGCCCCTCGACCGCCAGGTAGAGCGAGGCGCCGAGCGCCCACAGGTCCCCGGGTGCGCCCGCGGCGGCGTGGGGGCCGCCACGCGCCCGTTCCGGTGCGATGTAGGAGGGTGAGCCGATCAGGGCGCCGGTGGCGGTCAGGGTCGGGCTGCCCTCCGCCCGGGCGATGCCGAAGTCGGTCAGCACCACCCGGCCGTCCGGGCAGAGCAGGATGTTGCCCGGCTTCACGTCCCGGTGCAGGACGCCCTCGGCGTGCGCGGCCCGCAGCCCGGCCAGCACGCCAAGGCCGATCCGGGCCGCCTGCTCCGGTGCCAGCGGGCCGTCCTGCGCGACGAGGTCGCGCAGCGAGCGGTGCGGCAGCAGCTCCATGATGATCGACGGGTGTCCGTCGTCTTCGACGATGTCGAAGACGCGGACCACGTTCTGGTGGCTGACGCGGCCGGCCATCTGGGCTTCCCGGACCGTCCGGCGGCAGGCCAGCCGCCGCTCTTCGTCGGTCAGGTGCGGCGGCCAGTGGATTTCCTTGACCGCCACGTCCCGGTTCAGCAGTTCGTCGCGCCCCTGCCAGACCACGCCCATGCCGCCGCGGCCGATGACCGTGGCGAGCCGGTAGCGTCCGGATAGCAGGCGTCCCGGCTCCGTCGCGTTCATCCCGGCCGACTACCCGACGGCGGCCGATGCTAACAATGAGGGGCGTACCGGGCGCATGTGGGTCAGGCCGCCAGGCCGGGACGGCTTCCGCTGAGCCAGCGCCGCCCGCCCGAGGTGCCCGTACCCGGTCAGGCCACCTGCTGGTCCGGGACGGCGGACTCGGCCGGGGCGGGGGCGGCCGGGGTGTCCGGGGCGTCCGGCGCGGTACGGCGCGGGGCGAACGACAGGCCGGCCGCCAGGCAGGCGAACGGGATGGCGGGCAGCAGGTAGCGGTAGTCGAAGTCGGCGATCGCGGTCGGGAACACGATCAGCGCCACCGCGGTCACCCAGGGCAGCATGGTGGTGCCCCGCCGCGCCCAGCGCAGCCGGACCGAGCTGAGCTGGACCGCGCGCAGCGCGGCGCCGGGCCGCCGCCACGAGCCGCGGTCCGCCCCGGGCTTGCGCCGGGCCGTAACCGACAGCACGCCGCCCAGGCCGACCAGGAAGATGAGCGCCAGCAGCGGGCCGTAGGTGTACACCACCCGCTGGTAGACCAGGATCGGGATCGCGGCGACCCGGTGCACCACGCCGGGGGCCTGGCCGCCGTAGCTGAGCCAGTCCTGGTAGGCGGTGCCGCCCTTGATCCAGACGTGGTTGTCCGGTGGCAGCAGGTTGTACTTGGCCGTCTGGTAGTGCAGGTGGAAGCTGTAGTAGTAGGTCGTGCCGGCCCCGGGGTAGGCGATCCGGGGGAACCCGAACGACAGCATGGTGTTGAAGAACACCGTCTTCAGGTAGTCGAGCGGCTGGGCCTCGATGGCGTGCTCGGCGAACTGGGTCAGCAGCTTGTTGCCCGCGGCGCTGACCGGGCCGCCGACCGAGTTGAGGTCCTGGTGCGTCTGCGGGGCATGCCAGATGAAGTTCCCCGGCGGCGTCCGCTTCGTCAGCGGCTCGGTCGGGCAGACCTTCGCCAGGTCGCCGGCTGGCTTGATCCGCGCGCAGTCGGCGAACGAGGAGACCCGGCCCCACAGGTAGAACCCGGCCGACATGGTCATGTTGTAGTGCCCGGTGCGCGCGTGGAACCAGGCCGCGTAGCCGCCGACCGGGATCAGCGACGCGACCGCGAACACGATCGCGACCGCCCAGCCGCGCAGCGTCTTCCAGGACCAGCCGCGCAGCAGCAGGAACAGCGGCAGCACGCCGAGCATGACCGCGCCCTGGGTGCGGACGATCACCGCGTAACCGACAAGCAGCCCGGCCAGCACGGCCGCCCACCAGCGGACCCGGTCGGGCCGCCACAGCAGCAGCACCATCGCCACCATCAGGCAGAAGGTGAAGACGGTCTCCGCCATGATCAGGTGCTCGTCCTCGATGATGTAGCCGTCGAGTAGCACCGGCAGGGTGGCGATGGCCGACCAGGTCTTGGCCACGCCGTTGCGGCGCAGCAGGACGTACAGCATCACCCCGACCGCCAGCCCCATCAGGTGCTGCAGGGTGGTGACCAGCGTCAGCGAGTGGAACGGCAGCAGCAGGCGGAGGAACAGCGAGTACCCGGTCGACTTGGACAGGTTCGGCTGCGGCCGCAGCGCGGCCCCCAGGTAGACGTAGGAGTCGCCCGCGAACCACAGTGCGCCCGGGTAGCCGACCATCGCCAGCAGCCGCAGCACCGCGCCCGCCGCCAGCGCACCGGTGAACAGCTTGTGCTCGCCGGCGAGGCGGCGCAGGCGCGCCAGGACCAGTCGCGGATTCACGCCAATGATCCTAGCGGGGCAACTGGCGCGGCGCGGCCATCTGCGACAGGGCGCCCGGGCGGTCCGCCCGGCCGGCCCCGGGCAGTCCGCCGCCTGCCGCGCAAGGCCGGTGGCCAGGCGAGACCCCAGGTAGTATCTCCTCGGGAAGGGAGTACGTTTGCCGCCGCAGGGTTACCAGCGCCCGACCCGGCCTGGGCCGTCGCCCCGAGCCGGCTTCGCCGCGCGCCCGGCCGCCGCTCCCGACGCCGAGGCCGACGCCGACCCCGGGCGGCCGCGTCCCAGCTTCCGGCCAGCCCCCGGGGCCCCGCAGGCGGCGCCTTCCCCGCCGCCGTCCGGCGGCTACCCGCGGCCGGGTGCCCCCGGCCCGGGCCCGCGCTCGGGGCCGCGCCCCGATCAGGGGCCGCGTCCCGACCAGGCGCCGCGCCCCGACCAGGCGCCGCAACCCGATCCGGCGCCGCAACCCGACCTGTGGTCGCGGCCGGACCTTGGCCCGCGGACCAACCTGGGCCCGCGGCCCGGGGCTGAGCGCATCGAGCAGCTCCTGCAGGCGGCCAGGCGGGACATCGCCGAGCGGGTGCGGGCGGCCGCGGCCGCGGCCGAGCGCGACGCGAGCAAGATCACGGCCGCCGCCGAGCACGACGCGAGCAGGATCAGGGCCGCCGCCGAGTCCTACGCGGCCGGGCTGCGCACCTCGGCCGAGTTCGAGAAGGCCAGCTCCCGCGCGGAAGCCGAGCGGGAGGCGGCCAAGGTGCGGGCCGCGGCCGAGCGGGAACGCGAGGACATCGTGCGGGCCGCCCGCCGTGAGGCGGACGAGATCCGGCGCCGCGAGCAGTTCCTGCTCGAGCAGTCGGAGGCACTGCGCACCCAGGCCGAGTCCGACCTGGAACTCGAGCTGGCCGACCGCCGCGCGGAGGCGGACCGGCTGGAGGCGGAGCGGCTGGCCGACGCCCAGGAAGCCACCCGCAAGCTGGTCGAGGAGGCCGAGCGGCGGGCGACCGACGCCGAGAAGCGGGCGGCCGACGCGCTCGCCCGGGCGGCCCAGGCGCGGCGGGACGCCGAGGCGGACGCCAAGAAGGAGATCGCCGACGCGCGCCGCAAGGCCGACCTGGTGATCGCCCAGGCCAAGGACGAGGGCAAGCAGATCATGGCCGGCCTGGAGGCGGACGCGGACAAGCGCCGGGCCGCCATCCAGAAGGAACTGGACGAGCTGACCCGGCAGAAGAGCGAGGTCGACGAGAAGCTGGCGCAGATGCGGCAGATGTTCGCGGTCGGCGCGTTCCTCGACCTGCCCGCCAGCTGACCGGGCCGGGAGAACTTTCCGCCCCGGGCAGGCAACCTGACCGGGTGAATCCCGTCTCTGCTTCGTGGACATCATGGACGCGTCGAACCGGCCGCCGCTGACACCAGGCGACGGCGTACCCGGGCCTGGCGGCGGCGGCCCGGCGGCGGCCGGGGTCACCGAGCTTTACCAGGCGCACGCGGTCGGCCTCATCCGCCTCGCGATCGTCATGCTGGGCGAGCGCACCGCCGCCGAGGACGTGGTGCAGGACGCGTTCCTCGGCCTGTACCGGCACTGGGGCCGGCTCAGCGACCCGGCCAAGGCGCTCGGCTACGTCCGCTCGGCGGTGCTCAACGGCTGCCGGAGCGTGCTGCGGGCCCGCGGCAGGCCGCGCCACCTGGCGGTCGCCCTGGCCAGCGACAGGGCCGGCGACAGGCCGGCGACCTGGCCGAGTCGGCTGAGTCGGCCGCCCTGGTGGGCGAGCAGCACCAGGCGGTGCTGGCCGCGATCCGGGCGCTGCCCGGCCGGCAGCGCGAGGCCCTGGTGCTGCGCTACTACGCCGACCTGTCCGAGGCCGAGATCGCCCGCGCGATGGGCGTCAGCCGGGGCACGGTCAAGTCCACCACGTCCCGCGCGGTCGCCGCCCTCGCCCGCATGCTGCAGGAGGAATCGTGAGCGCCACCGAGGACCGGGCCCGCGCGGCCATGCGGGCCATCGCCGCCACCGTCGACGACGCGCCGCCGCTTGAGCTGGGCCAGCCGGACCGGGCAACGCGCGGCCGCCGCAGGGCGGGCGGACCGCCCGGGGGGCCGGGGCACCGCTGGCAGCCATGGGCCGCCCCGTTGACCGCGGCCGCGGTCGTCATCGCCGTCGCGCTCTCGCTGGTGCTGGTCAAAGACCTGCCCGGCGGTGGCAGGGTGCCCGCCGGCCGGGCCACGGCCACGTCCGGCCCGGCCGGGTCGGTCCCGGCCGGCGTGCCCCGCTACTACGTCACGCTCAAGGAGCTCCCGCGAAAGAACTCCGCCGCGCTTGACGGAGGTCAGTTCGCCCTCGTGGTGGCTGACGCGGCCACTGGTAAGACGCTGGCGACCGTCACCCCGCCCGCCAACACCACCTTCCAGAGCGTGTCAGCAGCGGCCGACGACCGGACGTTCGCGGTGCTCGCGGTCTCCTCCGCCACCTGGTTCCGGACCAACCGGGGCACGCTGACCGCCAGCTGGTACAAGCTGGTCGTCAGGCCGGGCAGCGTCGGCCCGGATCGCGTCCGGCTGAGCAGGCTGCCGGTCAAGCCGTGGTCGTGGACCGCCGTCAGCGGCGACCTCAACCAGGCCTCCTCCCCCGGGCAGATCTACTCCGCCGCGCTGTCGGATTCCGGCCAGGAGCTGGCGGTGGGCGACATCCCGGCTGTGCCCGCGGGCAGCAAGCCGCAGAACTGGAGTGAGGTCAAGGTCTTCTCGGTCGCCACCGGGCAGCTGCTGCACGACTGGACCGCCGACGACCCGAACGCCAAGCTGATCGCCCCGGGGATGCTCGAACTGGCCGCCGTGCCGGCCGGAACCCCCGGCCTGACCTGGATCGACCAGGACCGGGCGCTGGCGGTCATCACCACGTCAGCATCAGGGAAGGCCGGGGCCGTGCGCAGGCTGAACGTCTCCGGGCCGGCCGGCGGCAGCCTGCTGGCGGACAGCACCGTGCTGTGGTCCGGCCAGCCGTCCACGATCTACCAGGGCCTGGGCTCCACCTTGAGCGCCTGGCCCCCGCAGGTCACCGCCGACGGTGAGTCGATCATCGGCGTGAGCTACACCTCGCCGGGAGCCAAGCCCGGGCGCGCTAACTTCGGAACCCTTCCGCTGGCCGCGGGCAGCGCCGCCCGCCACCGGCTGAGGCTGGTCTACACGACAACGCTCCCGCCGTTCAAGAACGGCTCCGGCGGATTCTCGCTCGTCGTGCTGTGGGCGAGCCCGCCGGGCGACACGATGATCGTCTCCGTGGTCATCAATGGCGCTAACGGATCCCCGCAAAGCGCCCGGTTCATGGTGGTCAGCCACGGGCAGGCCACCCCACTGGCCATCCCGCTCAGCATGGTCTTGCCCATGTGGGAGTCGGGCCTGGCCTTCTGACTGCGAGGCCTGCTAGCCAGCCCGGCGCTACCGCTGGGCGGCCCAGGCCTCGAGCTGGGCGACGAAGGCGTCCGCGTGCGGCGGCCAGGACAGGTGGGCGAGGGCGTACTCGTGGCCGCGCAGCCCCGTCTTCACCCGCAGGTCGGGGTCGGCGTCCAGCCGCAGGATGGCGTCGCGGGCGGCCGCGGGGTCGTTGAACGGGACCACGAAGCCGCCCTCGGCCGCCTCAACCAGGCCGACCGCGAGCGGCAGCGGGGTGGTCACCACCGGGACGCCGCGGGCCATGTACTCGGCCACCTTCGTCGGCATCGAGTGCCGGAAGTTCTCCTCGTCCTGCAGCAGCGACAGGCCCGCCAGCGAGCCCTCGACCAGCTTCAGCGCGTCGGCGTTGGGCACGAAGCCGTGCCAGTGCACCGCGTCGCCGCCCGCCTCGATGTGCGCGCGGGCGGCCGGGTCGGCCTGGCCGATCAGCTCCACCGCGATGCCGTGCGGCCGCAGCAGCCGTCCGAGCTCCACCATCTCGGCCGAGCCGCGGTCCGGGGACAGCCAGCCGACGTAGACCACCCGGCGCGGCCCGGACGGCGGCGCCGCCGCCGCCGGGACGGTGGTGGTATTGGGCACCACCGGGTGGTCGCCCGCGAAGCGGCCGGAGTACCCGTGCTCGGCCAGGATCAGGTGCAGCCGGCGCTCGGCCAGCCGCTCGGCGGCGGTCACCCCGCCCGCCGCCACCGGGCGCAGCCACGTCGGCAGCCAGGCCTTGGTGGTCAGCGCGGCGGCGGTGTCCTCGTGCACGTCCCACACGACCGGCGGCCGGCCGCGGCGCGGCGGCAGCGCCAGCAGCAGCTCGGGGTCGTGCACCAGCAGCAGGTCCGCCCCGGCCGCGTGCTGTGCCATCGCCCGCCGGGCGGCCCGCAGCGCGCCCAGCCGCCGCCGGCCGACCGCGCGGGGGATGGTGACGGTGGTGAGGGTTCCGCGCACCCGTTCGGGCTGATCCGTATTTTCATACCGAACGGGTGGGGCTGACTCCTGGTGCGGCGCGATGTACGTGACGTCGTGGCCGGCGTCCAGGATCGCGTGGACCTCGCGGTAGAAGACGCGGGCGTCGGCCGGGTGATGCACGACCGTGCAGACGACGACGCGCATGATGACGCCTCCTAGCGAGCCTTACAGGGGGAAGACCGAGTCCCCGGAAATCTTGCCACGGGTGTCGAACAGCAGGTGCGCGGACGCGGCGATGGCTTCCAGGTCGTACTCGGTGTGCGCCTGCAGCAGGATCGTCAGGTCGGCCTGGTCGGCCGGGCTGCCGGCCTTGCGGATGTCCTGGCCGTCGACCTGCCAGCCGTCCACGAAGGGGTCGTGGTAGCTCAGCACCGCGCCCCGCTGCAGCAGCTTGCGGGCGATCGGCCGGGCCGGGCTCTCCCGCTGGTCGGCGATGTCCCGCTTGTAGGTGACGCCGAGCAGCAGTACCCGGGCCCCGTTGAGCGGCTTGGCGTCGGTGTTGAGCAGCTCGGCCGCCCGGTCGACGACGTAGCCGGGCATCCGTGAGTTGATCTCCTGGGCCAGCTCGACGAACCGGAACGGGTGCTTGAGCTCGGCCCGGACCTTGTAGGACAGGTAGTTCGGGTCGATCGGGATGCAGTGGCCGCCGACCCCGGGGCCGGGGTAGAACGCCTGGAAGCCGAACGGCTTGGTGGCGGCGCAGCGGATCGCGTCCCACAGGTCCACGCCCAGCTCGTGGCAGAAGATCGCCATCTCGTTGACCAGCGCGATGTTGACGTGCCTGTACGTGTTCTCCAGCAGCTTGGCCATCTCGGCCTCGCGGGCGGTCTTCGCCTTGACCACCGTGTCGCATACCTGGCCGTAGAACGCCGCCGCGGCGTCGGTGCAGGCCGGGGTGATCCCGCCGACCACCTTGGGGGTGTTGCGGATGCCGTAGTTCTCGTTGCCGGGGTCGATCCGCTCCGGGGAGAACGCCAGGTGGAAGTCGGTGCCGGCCATCAGGCCGGAGGACTTCTCCAGCAGCGGGCGGACGATCTCGTCGGTGGTGCCGGGGTAGGTGGTCGACTCAAGCACCACCAGGCCGCCTGCCTTAAGCAGCTTGGCGGCTGTTTCGGTGGCCGCCTTGACCGCGGTCAGGTCGGGGCCGTCGGACTCGCTCAGCGGGGTGGGCACGCAGATGACGGTCACGTCGGGCAGCGGGACGATGTCGGCGACGCTGGTGGTGGCGCGGAAGCCGCCGGCCACCATCGCGGCCACGTCGGCGTCGGTCAGGTCGTCGACGTGCGAGCGGCCCGCGTTGAGGACGTCGATGGTGGACTGCCTGACGTCGAGGCCGGTGACGGTGAGGCCGGACCGGACCGCTTCCTGTGCCAGCGGCAGGCCGACGTAGCCGAGCCCGATTATCACCACGTTCACCGAACGACCTCCTCCTGGCGGAATGCCTCATGGTAGCCGGGGCCGGGCGGCGGCGCTGGCGGACGCGCGGTCAGGTGCGGGTTCGCGGGTTACTTGGCGACGCGGGACAGGGTCTCCCGGGCGATCGCGGTGTCTACCGGGTCGGGGCCGTTGAGGAGCGATGTCTCGTCGCGTTCGCCATCCAGGATGCGGCGCAGGACGGCGGTCAGCGTTGCCCAGTCCGGTTCCCTTCTCGCTCGTCAAGGAACCGGAGCAGTTCGGGCGGGGGTTGCTGGCCGGGCTGGCAGGCAACGGCGATGGCGGCGATCACCGGCTCCCAGGCTTGCATAATCCGAGGGAGGTCCGGCGTGATGTCGTCTGGTGGCATCGCCGCGGCGGCCGTGAGGATGTCGGTTAGGGCGTCCTCGACGAGCGTGGGGTTGGGCTGCAACGCGGCCAGCAGCTCGGCCAGACGCACGCCTTCGGTTTGAGCCGCAACCGCGGTCACCTGCGCGACCGTGGACGGCATGATCTGCCCGGCGTCGGCCGTGCGCAGCTCGTTTGCCAACATGCGTCCTGTGTGGCCGAAGCCGTGAGCCATGCCGGTCAACTGGTACAGGAGCGCAGCGGCTAGCCGGTGCGCGCGCTGCTCAGTCGGGTCGCCGCCCATCCTTCGCAGATAGTAGCAGGTTCTGATGGCTGATGTAGATGTCCTGTGGCTCGGGCCGGGCATAGCACAACCGGGTCGCGGCCCGCTGCAGGTCGACGGCCGCTTGCCGGTGCCCGAGCTCGTCCTCTAGGCCGGCGCGGGTGCCGAGGACCCGCGCGAGCATGGTGGTGTCGCCGTGCTCTTCGAAGACCCGCTGGCAATCGGCCAGCAGCTGCTCCGCCTCGGCCAGCCGCCCTAGCTGGATCAGCGGCCCAGTGTCGTTGAATCGGAACCTGATGAGCTCATGCTCTGCGGCGCCGCGCTCCCGCTTGCTCGCTATCGCCTCGGCGTTCAGCTCCAGGCACTGCTGCCACGCCCCGGTTGACAGCGCCGAAGCGTGGGCAACGTTGAGGATGCCCTCGCGGACGTTCCACGGGCGGGCAGCCTCATCGACGTCGGGGCGGGCGGGCAGCTCCGCCATCACCACGCGCAACCGCTCGACCTCGGCCAGCACTTGCTCATGCTCCCCCATGAGGCTTAGCACCTGCAGCCGTTGCCCCTGGTCGCCAAGCTGGGTCCACGGGCCGAGTCCGGCGCGCTGCGTGTAGCCTGCCTTCTGCCCGGCCGCTTCCAGCGCCTCGACTAGTCGTCCCGCATCCTGCAGGGCGTTGACCAAGTCCCCGGCGGCGGTGGAAGCGACCAGATAGTCCTCGGCAGCGTCGGCCGCCTCGACAGCGCCGCGCAGCAGCCGCTCCGCCTCCCGCGGGTCCACGCTGCCTAGCACCCGGGCCAGCACACCGGCGTCCGCGGGGGCGCCGGTCGCGGCCGCGATGCGCCGCAGCCCTGGAAGTATCGCCTGCACCGTGCCCGGCGACCCGTCTCGGTTGGCGACGTACTCGAGCATGATGCCGACGGTGCTCCAGTCGGCACAGCGCAGTAGGTACGGGGCAGCCGCTAGTCCGGCCCGCACCACCAGGCCGCTGTCCTCCCCGCCCTCCCGCTCGAGCCCGTGATCGAAGACCGCTTGCCAGAAGGCGCCAAGTTCGAAATCGACCGCGTCGCGGACCGAGGGCCCGGCAGTGGCCATGATGGCCGCGGCGACCCCCGGATGTACCCGGTACACCGTCGACCTCGGCCCGGCCCCGGGACCGCCCGGCTCGGTGCCGACCGAGCCTTCGTCAACCAGTACCGGGAGCGGCTCGGCTTCGATGAGCGCTGCGGTGGCCAGCGCGGCCAGCAGCGGCCCTGGCGCCGGCGCCTCCCCTGGCTGTTCCAGCCGCCGCCACAGGTCAGCCCAGTTCGCCTCGATCAGCGAAGAGTCCCGGTCGGTGTCTTCCAGGCAGGCTACGAACCCGGCCATCAGCCGGGCAGCCGGGTCCAGCTCGCCCAGTGCGGCCGTGGTCCACCCGTTCAGCGCGGCCAGGAACTGGTCTGGGTCCAAGTTACTGGCACCGTCGCGGAAGAACGCTTCCAGCGCTCCGCCCGGCGCGGCCGTCTCCTGCGCCGCGGCGAGCTGGACGTCGAGCCGGCCCGGGTCGGCCGCGGCGGCGTCGGCCAGCTCCATCAGCTTCGGGTGCCCCTGCACCAGCAGCAGTACCTGCCGCACCCGCCGGCGGTCGGCGTCGGCGACGGCCGGGGAGCGGACCGGGCCCGGGTCGGCGTGCAGCAGCGCGCGCAGGTGCGGCAGCTCCCGGGCGAGCGCGACCGCCTCGTCCCTGGACAGGCCGTGCACCGGCAGCGTCACCGTGCCCGCCCCCAGTCCGGCCGGGACGGTCCGGCTGGTCATGATCACCCGTGACTCGCCGTCGTGCCCGGTCAGCGCGGCCGCCAGCAGGCCCCAGCGGGGGTCGCGCCAGTTACCGTCGCCGGTGAGCAGGGTTTCCAGGTTGTCCAGCACCAGCAGCACCCCGCTGGCCGCCAGCACCTGCCGCAGCCGGGGCAGGAAGGCCTCCAGGTCGGCTACCGTGCCGATGCTGCCGGCCATGGTAAATCCGTAGGCGCCGAGCTGGATGTCCAGCCGGGCGGCGAGGTCGGCCAGCGCCCCGGCCCACTCCTCGTCCCGGGTCGGCGCCTGCCAGAACGCGGCCGCGGCGAAGCCCTCGGCGTGCCGGTAGGCCAGCTCAAGCGCGCAGGCGGTCTTGCCCGCGCCCGCCATCCCGTGCAGCAGCACCGCCGTCTTGCCGCTGCCCGGGGCGAGCGCGGCGCCCGCCCGGGCCATCGCCTCGGCGCGGCCGACGAACCGGGCCGGCTCGGCCGGGAAGTACGCCAGCCGCTGCCCGGCCGGGGCCAGGTCCGGGTTGCCGCGTGGCACCGGCAGCCGCAGGCCGGCCGCCCGCGCCCCGAACACCCCCGGCGTCGCCAGCGACACGGCCGGCCGGGCGGGCGACGGCATCGGGCCCGCCGCCTCCTGCAATGCCCGGGCGGCGGACACGTCGGCCGGCTGGCCCCGGCTGAACAGGTGCTGGTAGAACACGTCGCCGAACGCCATCGCGAACTCGTCGGTCACCGGGTAGCGCATCGCCACCACGGCGCAGTCCAGCTCCCGCACCAGGGCCCGGGCCAGCCCCGGTCCCTGGCCGCCTGCTTCCGGCCCGGTCCCGGCGGCTTGCCCGGACGCGTCCCCGGCCTCGGCCGGCCCGGCGGGCTCCGCGTCTGCGGCCTCGGCCGCTTCGACTTCCTCGGCCTGCTCGGTCAGGCCAAGCAGCCGCAGCGTCTGCGCGGTCGTGTCGGCGGCCGACTCGCAGGCCGACACCACCGCCAGCTTCACCCGCCGCCGGGCCGGCCGCAGCAGCCGCACCAGCTCGTCGGCCGCCACCACGTCCGGTGAGCCGTCCGCGTGCTCGAGCAGGAAGGCTCCGCCGGCGCCGTGCCCGGACAGGTGCAGCACGTCCCACCCGTCGTCGGAGTCGGCGATCTCCGCCAGCCGCTGCCTGGTCGCCCCGTACTGGATCACCCGCAGCTCCACCATCGCCCGGTCCCGGGCGGCGATCTGCCTGATCAGCTGGGACAGCGCGTACCGCTCCCGGCGCAGCGCCAGCACGCTGGTCTTGGTCGGCTGGGAGAACACCGCCAGCATCCGCAGCCGGGGGCCGACCTCGCTCTTGGGCCGGGCGCGCGCGTCCGGGGCGATGTCATAGATCAGCGTCACGTCCCCCTGGGCCGCCAGCGGCCGCCCGCCCGCGTGGGCCAGCTCGAGCGGCCACAGCAGCACGTGGTCGAGCCCGGCCGGGGCCGTCACCCGCACCGTGACCGGCGCCTCGTCGAGGATCGCGCTGCCGATGGGCTCTCCGAGCAGTTCCCGCCCGGCCCACGCCCCCGCCTCGGTCACGATCCGCGCCTCGTCCTCGGTCCGACGGCCCGGGTCGACGGCATATGACCGCAGGTACCCGTACAGGTCAAAGAAGCACTGGACCTCGGCCGCTCCCGGGTCAAGGCTCACCTGATGGTCCGCTAGCGGGTTCCCGGTCTGCTGGTCACGCAGCAGCCACCGCCACCGCCATGGCCCGTCCGCCTGCACCGCCTCAAGCAGCAGTCCCACCCGAGCCTCCCCGCCCGCCGCCACCCCGACTGCGGATAGCCTACCGGCCCAGCACACATTCCGTACCTAACCAGTTACAACCGGACCAACGCGGTCCCTCAGCCGAGCCCCGCGCCCCGCCAGCTGCAATCGGTCAGCGCCGAGCCGCCCCGCCCGCCCCGCCGCGCTCTGCCGCCCGCCGCCGCCCGCAGCCGCGCTCCGCCCTTGCGCTCCGCGCTTCTTGCGCCCCGCGCTTCTTGCTGTATCCGCACGCCGAGTCGAGGCTGCAAACGCTTTCTTGCTGTTATGTCGATGCTGCGTCCAGCAGGCCGTCAATGGCTTCTTGCTGTTATCCGGCTATGGGTGAGAACGTGGATAATCCTGCACCTTCCGATGTGCAGGACTATCCACGTTGGCGTACGAGGGGTGGCGCGGCAAGCGCAAACTTCGCGCTCGGCGCCGCTTCTCGCTGTTATCAGAGCACGGGATGCGCTACGGGACCCAGCCCGTCAAGGTGGACGTTTGGGCGCGCCCGGGCGCGCCCAAACGTCCACCACGATCACATCCCGGCGGCCGAGCGGCTGCTTCTTGCTGTTATCTAGCCGACTTGGGTTGAGGTGTGAAGTGCGGCGGCCGGGGCCGGGGCGAGGGCTTGGTTGAGGTGCGGGACTGGAGTGAGGTGCAGGGCTGGAGTGAGGCGGGGGGCTGGAGTGAGGCGGGGGGCTGGAGTGAGCTGGGGGGCTGGAGTGAGACGGGGGCGGATGGTGGAGCGAGACTGGGGTGAGGGGGGGCGGGACGGCGAGGCGGGACTGGGTGGTGGGGCGGGACTGGGTGGTGCGGCGGGGCGGGGGCTAGCTGAGCTGGGCGCCGAGGCGCTGGTAGGCGGCGCGGTAGCGGTCGGCGTTGTGGGCCCAGGTGCGGTCGCGGGCGACCCACTCGCGGGCGGCCGTGCCCAGCTTGACCCGCAGGTCGGGGCTGGCCTGGAGCTGCTGCAACTGGTCGGCCAGCGCGGCCGCGTCGAGCGGGGGGAACAGCAGGCCGGTCTCCCGGTCGGTGATGATCTCGGCCAGCGCGCGGACATCGCTGACCACCACCGGCAGGCCGCTCGCCATCGCCTCGACCGGCTTGAGCGGGGTGACCAGCTGGCACACCCGGTCAGGGGTGCGCGGCACCACGAACGCGTCGAGCACCGCGTGGTAGTCGCGGACCCGGGCCGACGGCACCCGGCCGGTGAAGACCGCGTCCAGGCCGAGGGCGGCCGCCTGGCGCTGCAGCGCGGTCCGCTCCGGGCCGTCCCCGACGATCAGCGCCCGCGCGCTGACGCCGCGCTCGCCGAGCAGCCTGACCGCCTCCAGCAGGGTGCCGATGCCCTCGTGGGCGACCAGGCTCGACACCAGGCCGACGACGAACTCATCCGGCCCGAGGCCGAGGCTGGCCCGCAGCCGCCCGCCGTCGTCCGGCAGCGGCCGCAGGAACTCCTGGCTGACCGCGTTGGGCACGATGACGACGCGGTCGGCGGGCACCCCGCGGGCGACGATCTCCTCGCGCATCGCCTCGCCCAGGGTCACCACCAGGTCGGCGGCGGTCATGCAGTGGGTCTCGAGCGCGCGGGTGCGGACGTAGCGGTCGCTGCGCTTGAGCTCGTCCGGCGCCGCGTGCCGCGACAGCCAGGTGTCCTCCCAGAAGCCGCGCACCTCGTAGAGCACCGGCAGCCCGGTGGCGTCGCGCAGCGCCAGCGCGATCACCGCGTTGGCGTAGTTGGACGCGGCGTGCAGCACGGCAGGCCTTAGCCCGGTCGTCAGCCCGGCGGCGCGGTGCAGGTGGGCCGCGTAGAGGCGGTCCAGCCGGCCCGGCATGACCCACGGCAGCAGCCGGTGGTACGGCACCCCGCCGACGGTGACGGTGGCGCGGCCGTCGATCGCGCCGGCCGTCACCGGGAAGCCGATCCTGGTGCTGACGTGCGGGTCCATCCCGGCCGCGCGCTGCCCGAGCGCGATCTCCTGGGTGCGGATGGTGTACCCGGCGCTGGTGGACGGCAGCGCGTCGGTGACGATGTGCAGGATACGGCCGGGGCTGGCGGGCGGCGCCGGCCGGCGGTCCTGGCCGGCCAGCGTCAGGCTGCCTGGTTCCAGCATGCGCAGCTCGGCCGCCAGCGAGCGGCGCAGCCGGGCGGAGCGCCAGCCGCGGGCGCCGTCGAGCGCGCGCACCGCGTCGGTCAGGCGGCCTTCCCGGTAGGCGAGCCGGGCGGCCAGCCGGGGACGCGCCCCGTTGTGCTCCGAGAGCCGCGCGAGCGCCGACCGGGCGACAGTAGGCTGGTCTACCGCGAGGCTGAACGCGGTCAGCCGGGCCGGCGACGCTTCCAGTGCGGTGAGCGCCCCACGGCGGTCCCCCGCGCCCCACAGCGCGGCGGCCCGGCCGTACGGCCCCGCGAACCGGACGAGGCCGCGCAGCGGCGGGGGCAGCGCCCGCCAGGCGAGCGTCACCGCCCGCACCGGGTCGTCGGTCACGTGCCGCAGCATGACGGATGCGGCGAGCACGAGCGCTCGCGGCGACGGCGTTACAGTCACGCCGGCTGATATTAGTGGCAATGCGCGGCGGGCACGGCGGACCGTAACCTCAGCCGCACAACCGTAGCTTTCAGGTAAGCATGAACCGGGCAACCGACCGAAGGAGACTCCGCAGGCGAATGGGCGCGACGATCACGCACGTACTCGGGGCGAGGCCGAACTTCGTCAAGGCCGCGCCGGTCATCCGGGCGCTGGCCGCGCTCGGCGTCGCCCAGCGCGTGGTGCACACCGGGCAGCACTACGACGAGCGGATGTCGGACGTGTTCTTCGTCCAGCTCGCGCTGCCCGAGCCAGACGTCAACCTCGGGGTCGGCTCGGGCACCCAGGCCAGCCAGACGGCCGACGTGCTGGTCGGCATGGAGCGCGAGTTCCTGGCCAGCCGCCCGTCGCTGGCGGTGGTGTACGGGGACGTGAACTCGACCGTGGGCGCCACCCTGGCGGGCGCGAAGCTCGGGATACCGCTGGCCCACGTCGAGGCGGGCCTGCGCTCGTTCGACAACACGATGCCCGAGGAGATCAACCGGCGGCTCACCGACCAGCTCTGCGACCTGCTGTTCTGCACCTCGCCGGAGGCGCTCGGGCACCTGGCGCGGGAAGGCCGCCCGGACAGCGCCATGCACCTGGTCGGCAACCCGATGATCGACACGCTGCTCGCCCACCTGGACAAGTTCGACGCCGCCGCCGCCCGGGCCGCCCACGGCCTCGGGGACCGCCGGTACGTGGTCGCCACCCTGCACCGGCCCGCCAACGTGGACTCCGCCGAGCGGGCGGCCGAGCTCGTCACGGCCCTGCACCAGGTCGCGGCCGAGCTTGACGTGATCATCCCGCTGCACCCGCGCGGCCGCCGCACGCTGACCGAGGCCGGGCTGCTCGACGCGCCCCGGGTGCACGTTGTGGACCCGCTCGGCTACATCGAGTTCATGTCGCTGGTGCGCGGGGCGGCAGCGATCGTGACCGATTCGGGCGGAGTGCAGGAGGAGACTACGCTGCTGCGCGTGCCCTGCCTTACCCTCCGGCCCAACACTGAGCGGCCGATCACCATCACCAGCGGCTCTAACCGGCTTGTCACCCGGGACGAGCTGGCCGCCGCGGTACTCAAGGCCTGCGACGACGGCCCGTACACGGGCGAGCTGCCGCCGCTGTGGGACGGCCAGGCCGGGCCGCGCATCGCCCGCGTCATCACCGGCTGGCTGGCCAGACCATGAGCGAGCGCAAAAGCACAGTGCGCCCATGGGCCGACGAGACGCTGGCCGACGAGACGCTGGCCGACGAGACGGTGGCGGGCGAAACGCTGCCCGACCAGGCGGGGGGGCTCGCCGAGGGCGGGCTCAGCGCCGACGCCGGGCTGGCGGCCGAGCGGGAGCGGCTGTCGCGGCAGCTGCGTGACACCCGGGTGCAGCTGGCGATGACCCAGACCCGGCTGTCGGCCCTCGAGCAGTCGGCCACGATGCGGTTCGGCCGCACCATCGCCAACGCCGCCAAGAAGCCGTGGCCGCGCGGCCCGCTGCTGCCGCGTGACCTCTACAAGCTGTGGCGCGACCGCGGCGCCCCCAAGAGCGGCGCCCAGAACGCCGCCACCGCCCTCGCCTCGGCCCAGCTGGCCGACCTGAAGGGGACCGGCGGCCGGTTCCTGTCCGCGCTCACCGCGCCGGGCGCGGCCACGTCCGGCGACCCCGGGCTGGCCCTGGCCGGGCTGGCGGGCGGGTCCGGCAACGGCCTGGTGGTCACCGGGGCGCTGAGCGCACTCGGCTGCGCCACCCTGGCACCGGACGCGGTAGTGCACCCGCTGCTGCCGCACGACGCCGACGTGGTGGTCGAGGGCACCGGCGCCGACCTGGTCCTCATCCAGGCGTCGGCGCTACTGCCAGGGGAGCCGTGGGCCTACGCGACCGACCCGGCGGCGGCCGACCGGGGCCGCCGGCTGGCGCGGATGATCGTGATGGCCCGCGCCCTCGGCAAGCCGGTGGTGCTGGTCAGCGACGTGCCGCCCGCGCTCATGCCCGGCCTCGGCTGGCTCGCCGCCAGCTGCGACGCGGTGCTCGAGGGCGGGCTCGGCGTCCAGCTCGCCCGGTTCAACCAGGTCGGCGCGTCCCCGGCCCGGTCAGCCGGGCCCGCCTACGCCGGGGCGCGCGACCCGCGGGAGGCCCCCGCCGTGCGGGCCCTGCTCGACGCCCTCACCGCCGACGGCACCGTGCAGCTAACGGGCGCCCGGTCCTGGCGGTCGCTGCCCGCGCTGTACCGGGAGAGCCCGGTCTTCATCACCGCGTCCGCCCAGCAGGCGGCCGAGCAGGCCGCCAGCGGCGCCCGGGTGATCGGGCCGGTCGGCTCGGGCACCGCGGTCGACGAGGTCCGCGCCCAGGTCCAGGCGGCCCGGGCGGCCGAGCCGCTGACGCCCGCCGAGCTGCGCCCGCGGCTGCGGGACATCTTCCTGACCGACGCGACCCCGGCCCGGCTGGCGGAGCTGGTCGCGGCGGCCGATTTGCCCGCCGCGCTGGTGGCCGGGCGGCAGGTCAGCGTGCTGGTCACGGTGCGCGACGGTGCGCAGGCGCGGCAGGTCGCGGACGCCCTGGCCGCGCAGCGGCTCCGGCCGGCCGAGGTGATCGCCGGCTGCGAGCCGGGTCAGGCCGAGGCCGTCGGCGACGCCTTCCGCGCGCTGGCCGGGCACGGCATCGCGGTCAAGGTCAGCGCCGCGGCCGGGGCGGTTGACGCCGGGGCCGGGTCACGGCCAGCCGACGGGGCGCCGGTGCCCCGGCTGCCGCTGGCTGAGCGGGTGCGCCCGCTGGCCCGGCTGGCCCGCGCGAGCTGGCTCGCGCCGTGGCCGGCCGACCGCCACCCGGGCGAGAACTACCTGCTCGACCTGGCCTGCGCGCGGGAGTGCGGGCAGGCGGACGCGGTGGGCTTCGGCGCCCGGGAGTACGAGTTCACCCGCTGGCTGGAGGAACCCGCACTCGTTCGGGCGACCCTGCTGGGCCCGGACGGGCCCGCGGCGGCAGACTGGGGCAGCCACGGACTGCGGCTGCTGTCCGTGACCGCTGACCCGCAGTCAGCGGCTTCGTAGTTAGCGGGACTGAGTTGTCAACCGAGGAGCGACAGGCATTGGCCGGATCAAGACCACGCGCGCTGGTCTACGGTGACGTCGACCTGAACCTGCTTGACGGCTCAGCCATCTGGCTGCAGTCGGTCACCCAGGCCCTGGTCGCCGCCGGGTGCGCGGTCACGCTGGTGCTCAAGGCGCCGGTCCGCACCGACCGGCTGGTCGCGCCGCTGCGCGAGCTGCCGGAGGTAGCGATCAGGTCGCCGCACGCGGAGCAGCTGCTGCCCGGGCTGACCGAGGCGTCGCTGACCGTGCCGCAGGCGGTGACCGTGCTGGCCGCGGTCGACCAGGCCGCGGACGCGACGCACGACCTGGTGGTGCTGCGCGGGCGGGCGCTGGTGTCGGCGGCGGCGCGAGACGGGGCGTTCGACGGGCGGCTGTGGTCCTACCTGACCGACGTGCCGCAGGCGGTGCCCGCGGTTACCCCCGAGGCGGCCGAGGACCTCACCATGATCGCCCGGGCGTCCCGGTACCTGCTGTGCCAGACCGAGGAGCTGCGCTGCTTCCTCGAGGGCTCGGTCGCCGCCGCCTGCGGCAAGTCGGTGCTGTTCCCGCCGGTGCTGCCCGCCCTCGACATCAGGCGCGACCCGGCCCGGCCGCCCGGGAACCCGCTCAAGCTGGTCTACACCGGCAAGTTCGCGCCCCGGTGGAACACGCTGGAGATGACGGAGCTGCCCGCGCTGCTGGCCGCCCGCGGCATCGCCGCCGAGGTGCACATGGTCGGCGACAAGGTGCACAACGACCCGCGCGACCCCAGCTACCGCAAGCGGATGCAGGCCGCGCTGGGCGAGGCCGGCCCGGCGGCGGGCGGGGCAGCCGGGATACCCGGGGTGATCTGGCACGGCGGGCAGCCGCGGGCCGAGGCGATGCGGCTGGCGGCGGCGGGCGACATCGGCCTTTCCTGGCGGCACCCCGAGCTGGACGCGTCGCTCGAGCTGTCGACCAAGGTGCTCGAATTCGGGCAGCTCGGGCTGCCGGTGATCCTCAACCGGACGCCGATGCACGAGGCGCTGCTCGGCGCCGACTACCCGCTGTTCGCCGCGTCGCTCGACGACGTGGCCGACGCGGCCGCGAGCGCGGCCAGCCCGGCCGTGTTCGCGCTGGCGGCCGGGCGGACATCGGCCGCCGCGGCGTCGTTCGCGCTGGACGAGGCGGCCGCCCGGCTGCGTACCTACCTGGCGCGGGCGGTGGCCGGGTTCGGCCCGGACCGGGTGGGCGGCCAGCCGCTGAATGGCCCGGGCGGGCCGGGCGGCGCGGCCGGACCGCCGCTGCGGGTGGTGATCGCCGGGCACGACCTGAAGTTCTTCACCCCGCTGATCCAGTACTTCCGGCTGCAGCCGGACCTGGAGATCCGGGTCGACCAGTGGGCGGCGCTGGGCGAGCACGACGAGGCGGCGTCGCGGGAGCTGGCCGAGTGGGCGGACGTGATCATCTGCGAGTGGTGCGGGCCGAACGCGGTCTGGTACTCGCGGCACAAGCGGCGCTCGGCCCGGCTGCTGGTGCACCTGCACCGGTTCGAGCTGTACTCGCCGTACCCCGCGCAGGTGCGGATCGGCCAGGTCGACCAGGTGATCTGCGTGTCCGACCACTACAGCCAGCTAACCAGGAAGATCACCGGCTGGCCGGCCGGCAAGGTCGTCACCGTGGCCAACCCGCTCGACCTGCTGCAGCTTGACCGGCCGAAGCTGGACGGCGCCCGCTTCCAGCTCGGCATGATCGGCATCGTGCCGTCCCGCAAGCGGCTCGACCTGGCCCTCGACGTGCTCGAGGAGCTGCGCCGGGACGACGACCGCTACCAGCTTTCGGTCAAGTCGCGGATGCCCTGGGAGCACTGGTGGGTGTGGCAGCACCAGGAGGAGCGCGCCCACTACTCCGAGGCGTTCCGCCGGGTGCAGCGGTCGCCGCTGCTGCGCGGCGCCGTCGTGTTCGACGACGCCGGGCCGGACGTGCCCGCCTGGCTGCGCCGGATCGGCTTCATGCTGTCGGTCAGCGACGACGAGTCGTTCCACGTCGCCCCGGCCGAGGGGATGGCTTCCCGGGCGGTGCCGGTGATCAGGCACTGGCCGGGCGCGGAAACGATCTACGACCGGCGCTGGATCTGGCCGGAGCCGGTAGCCGATGGCGGCGGCGGTGGCGGCGCTGTCCGAGCCCGCGGCCTGGGAGTCGGCCCGGCAGGCGGCGCACCAGGACGCCCGCGCGTTCGACCTGCCGGCCGTGTGCCGGGCCTGGCACCGGCTGATCCGCGGCGAGGCGGCCGCTGACCCGGCCGGCCTGGGTAGCTACGAGCTGTCCGGCTCAGCCCGTGCGTCCGGCGCGTAGGGCCGGCTGAGCCGGGATGTTCTTCACCCTCGCCGTCAGCGCCGGGTCGCCGGAACGCTGCGCGGCGCTGGCCGAGCGCGCCGCGCTGGCCGATCCGGCGCTGATGCCGGTGCCCGGTCCGGCCGCTACCGTGTGGCGGTCGCCCGACCGCTGCGCGGCGCTGCTGCGCTGGGGCCACCCGGACGAGGGACAACCGGGCCAGCCGGAGGCAGGCGCTGACGGCGGTCCCCCGGACACCGCCTCGCGGGCGGGGACGATCTGGGCTGAGCCGAGCCGGGCGGAGGGCACCGGGGGCGGCGCGGCGGTGCGTGCGCGGACCTCGGTCACCCGGGTCGACCCGGTCTACCTGGCCACGGTGCCGGGGGCGGCGGTGCTGGCCGACCGGGCGACCTGGGCCGCGTGGACCGCGGGCCGGCTGGACGACCACGACCCGCGGCACCTGTGCGCCCTGCTCAACCCGGGGTTCCCGCTGGGCGCGGCCACCCCGTTCGCGGGCGTGACGGCGCTGGCGCCGTCGACCGAGGTGCGCCTGGCGGGCGGCCGGACGGTCACCGGGCCCGCTGACCCGGCTGGCCCGTCCGGACGGCCTGGCGGGGGGCCCGCCGGAGTGCTCGACGGGGCCAAGGACGTCGCGGCGGCACTGGTGGCCGCGGTGGCGCCGCTACGCGGGGCGGGGCGGCCGGTCGAGCTCAGCCTGACCGGCGGCAAGGACAGCAGGCTCATCGCGGCCGCGCTGGTAGCGGCCGGGGTACCGGTGAGCGGGCGGACCCACGGGTTCGCCGATCATCCCGACGTGACGGTGGCGGCCGAGGTCGCCCGCCGGCTCGGCATCGAGCACCAGGTGCGCACCCCGGCCGCGCCCGGCCAGCAGGTCGACGTGCTCGGCCGGATTCGCGCCACCGTGCTGGTGGCCGACGGGATGCTGTCCGCGTTCGAGAACGTCGGCCGTCCCGCCCCGGCTGCCGCCGCGCCCGGCTCGCCGCTGCCGCTGACCGCGGGCGGCCACGGCGGCGAGCTGCTGCGCGGCGGCTACGCGGAGACGGCCGGCCGGATCAGCGGCCGGGGGCGGCTGCGCGGTGCCCTCAGCCCGGCCCGCCGCGCCGCCCGCTCGGCCGAGCTGCTGCGCCGGCTCACCACCCGGCACCTGGGCCTGGTCCACCGCGGCCCGGCGGCCGGCTACCTCGCGTCGCTTACCCCCTGGGCGGCCGCGCTGGCCCGCCATCCGCTGCCCGCGCTCGACGACTTCTACCTGGTCAACCGGGCAGGCCGGTGGTCGGCGGCCGCCCGGCAGGCCTACCTGCTGCGGGAGCGGCTGGTGCAGCCGCTGTTCGACGACCGGGTGGTACTGGCCGCCCGCGCGGTGCCGCTGGCCGACCGGGTCAGCGGGGCGCTGTCGGCGGCGGTGCTAGCCGAGCTGTCCCCGGTGCTGGCCGGCCTGCCGCTGGCGGGCAAGGCGGTCCCAGCCGCGGGCACGCCCGCCCCGTTCGACTGGCGCCGCCAGTACGGCAGCGCCGTCGCGTCCTTCCTGCGCGGCTACATCCTCGACACCGGGGCCGACGGCGGACTGTTCGACGTGGTCAGCCGCCCGGCCGCGGAGCGGCTGCTGGACGGGCAGCAGCCCGACCGCGCCTGCGTGTGGGCCCTGGCCACCCTCGCCTGCCTGGTCTCCGGCGACTACCGGCGCGCCCGCGAGAGCACTCCGCGGCTGCCGGTCGGCTGAGGAGACCTCCAGGGCATGGGGCAGCCGACGGCCGCGGACACCGGGCCCGCCCCGGGCCCGGAGGCGAACGCGTCCCCGGCCCGCAGGCTGGTCAGCGGGATCGCCGCCCTGCCGCCCGCCGTCCAGGGCCTGCTGGCCGTGGGCGCCTACCTGGCGGCCTGGGTCGGCGCCGAGGCCTACCCGCTGCTGCGCCACCCGCAGGTCCCCCAGCTCGCCCAGGGCGGCTTCGACCCCAACTTCTTCGTGTGGGCGCTGCACTGGCTGCCGTACGCGATCGGGCACGGGCTGAACCCGCTGACCACCACCCAGATCGGCTGGCCCGGCGGCTACAACCTGGCCTGGGTGACCACCGTACCGCCGCTGGCGCTGCTGATGGCCCCGGTCACCGCCACGGCCGGCCCGGTAGCGGCGTTCAGCCTGCTGGTGGTGGCGGCCGTGCCGGTGTCCGGCTGGGGCGCGTTCGTGCTCAGCCGGCGGCTGACCGGCCGGTTCTGGGCCTCGCTGGCGGCCGGGGCGGTCTACGGGTTCTCCGCCTTCGAGATCAACCACTCCTACACCGGGCAGGTCAACCTGTCGGTCAGCGTGCTGCTGCCGCTGACCGCCTACCTGATGGTGGCCTGGCGCGACGGCGCCCTCGGGTCCCGGCTCTTCGTCGTCGCCACCGGGCTCGCGCTGGCCGTGCAGGCGTACCTGTTCCTTGAGACGTTCGCCGACCTGACGGCGGTGCTGGTGGCCGGCTTCGCCCTCGGGGCGGTGCTGGCCGGGCGGGACGGCAGGCCGCTGGTGGCCCGGCTGGCGCGGCTGACCGGGCTCAGCTACGCGATCGCGCTGCTGCTGACCGCCCCTTACATCGGCTACGCGCTCAGCCACCGGATGGCCGGGTTCACCCGCGACACCGCGCCCACCTCGGTCGCGCTGAACAGCCTGCTGGTGCCGCTGCACGGGCACGACCTGGGCATCGGCTGGCTGGCGGGCGCCGCCGCCCGGCTGACCGGGGTGCCGGACCGGGACGGCTACCTGGGCCTGCCGCTGGTGCTGCTGGCACTGGCGCTGCCGCTGGCGGCCCGGGGCAGCCGGCTGGCCCGCTTCCTGCTGGCGGGGGCCGCCCTGGTGGTCGTGGGCGCGCTGGGGCCGGTGCTACGGCTCGACAACGCGACCCCGCTGTTCCGCCTGCCCTGGTCGCGGCTGTGGAGCCTGCCCGTCGCGACCAGCGCCTACCCGTCCCGGCTGATGGTGTTCGCGTTCCTCGCCCTGTCGGTGATGGTGGCGCTGTGGCTGGCGCTGCCCGGCCGGTGGCGGTCCCCCGCCTCCTGGGCCCGCTGGCTACTGGCCGCGGCCGCCCTGGCGGCGCTGGCCGGGAACGTCAACCGGCTCAACCTGGACGACCAGAGCGGCCTGCCCCCCTTCATCAGCGCCGGCCAGTACCGCGGGTACATCCCGGCCGGCGCCCCGGTGGTGGTGATCTCGCAGCGCGGCAACGCGGGGCTGCTGTGGCAGGCCGCCACCGGCTCCTACTTCCGGCTGGCGGGCGGCTTCGTCAACGAGGCCATCTCCGCCAGCGGCGACCTGCCCGCCCCGGTCGCCCGGCTGATGCCCGCGCGTCCCGCGCCGGGCGGGCCGGGCGGGCCGGGCGGGCCGGGCGGGCCGAGCGCTTCGGGCGGCGACCCGGTGCCCGCGTTCCGCCAGTACCTGCACGACAACCAGATCGCCGACGTCCTGGTCGAGGGCGGCGGGCACCAAAGCGACTGGCCGCACGTCCTCCAGCTGGCCGGGCTGACCGGCAGCGAGGTCGGCGGGGTGTTCGTCTACCAGGTCCCCCCGACCCTGGGCAGTTAGCGCGACCCGAGGCCGCCTGCCACTTCTTGCTGTTATCCTCATGCCGGCCCGGGAAGGCTGCGCGTCTTCCGTTGACGGGCCGCACATCGAACCACTTCCCATCGATTTCGATGGTTTTTCTGGGTGTTTTGTCCGCTTTGCGGGAGCGAAACTGATGGGAAGTGGGCTGGAACAGCAAAACTGATGGGAAGTGGCACTGCGGTGAGGGCGCAGCCGCGCTCGTTCAGCCGGACGCTCGGGAGTTCGGGTGAGCCAGGGAGGCAGGGGTTAGCCAGGGAGGCGAGGGGTTAGCCAGGGAGGCAGGGCGGGGTCGGGGGCGGGGGTTAGCCGCGGCCGTACTGGCTCTCGGCGCGCCAGAAGAAGACGATGCCGACCACGAAGAACGCCACCCCCCAGCCGACGGCCGCGACCCAGAGGTCGTTGTTGGTCACGATCGCGTGGCAGAAGGCCTGCAGCGGGGCATTGGAGATCTTGCTGCCCGGCTTGACCACGATGCTCGACAGCTTGCTGCCAGGGTCGATGAGCGAGGCCGGCACGCGGGTGCCGGGGAGGATGGGGCGGCCGGGGCCGGGCAAGGTCATGAACTGGTGACAGAGGGGCTGGTTGTAGGGCTGGTTGCCGGCCGAGTTGGTCCGGTAGGTACCCATGAACGCGACCCGGACCAGCTGGATGTAGACGGCGAACGGGTTAAGCGACAGGACCTGCTTTTCCCAGTTGGTCAGCGCGGCGGGCAGCGTGATGATCAGGTACATGACGCCGCAGAAGTACCGGGAGATGCGCAGGAAGAACGGGATCAGCTCGGACACGTCGGCCAGCGAGCCGCCCATCCGGGCGACGACCAGCGCCGCCCCGGTGTTGAACAGCGTCTGCAGCAGCACCGCCGGAATCAGCAGCAGCCAGTACCAGCTCGGGTACTCGCCGCTGACCAGCATGATGACGACGAGCACGACCATGCCCACCAGCATCTGCTGCAGCTCGACGATCACGTAGGCCAGCGGCAGCGACGCCCGGGGGAAGTACAGCGCCCGGATCAGCTGCAGGTTCGCTCGCATCACGTTGGAGCCGGTCACGATCGACCGCTCGGAGAACGCGAACACGAACACGCCCGCGACCAGGAACGCCGGGTAGTTCGCGACGCCACGGGCGGCCTCGAACAGCAACCCGAAGATCAGGTAGTACACGCCCGCGTTGAGCAGCGGCGTCAGTACCTGCCAGATCTGGCCCAGCTTGGCGTCGGTGTACATCGACACGTTGCGGGCGGTGGCGTAGCCGATGATGAAGTGGCGGCGCTGCCACAGCATCGCGATGTAACGGTAGAGCGGCGGGCGCGCACCGGACAGCTTCAGGCCGTGCTCGGCGGCGAGCTTGCCCAGGTCCTGATCTGGCACCCGGGGTGCGTCGGGGGCGATGACGGCACCCGCGTCAAGGCTGCCCGGCGCGCTGATCTGACCCTTGGTGTCCACGACGGGGAAGTCTATTGGACGCGGGCCGCCTGGCTGGCCTGGACTGGGCAGGCCAGGGTAACCCGCACCCGTTCCGACCATAGATCTTTATTCATTAGAGACCTGAGTCGGGCGTCCGGATCAGGATGCGGCCGCATTCCTCGTGCCGCACCACCTCGTCGGGGGCGGCCGCGCGGACCTCGTTCAGCTCGACCGTGGACAGCGTCTCCCGGCAGCCGTCGCACTGGCCGCGGCGGAGCAGCGCCGCGCCGCGGCCGGATGACGCGCGGATCTTGTCGTACAGGGTCAGCAGGGCGGGCGGGATGTCGGCCACCACCGTTGCCCGCGTCGCGGTCGCCTTGGCCGCCTGCTCGTCGAGCTCGGCCACGGCCGCGTCGCGCCGGGCGGTCAGCGCGGCGGTCTCGGCGGCGGCGGTCTCCGCCTCGGCCGCGCTGCCGTCGCGCAGCGCCTGCGCCGCCTCGCGGCGCTCCATCAGCTCGAGCACGACCTCTTCCAGGTCGCCCTGGCGCCGCTTGAGCGAGGCGACCTCCGACTGCAGCGACTCAAGCTCGCGGGCGTTCGACACCTGGCCCGCGTTAAGCCGCTTGTTGTCGTTGTCGATGCGGACCCGTACCTGGTCGACGTCCTTCTCCGCCCGGCTCAGGTCGCGGTCCAGGTCAGCCAGGTCGGTGTCGGCGATGGTGATCGCGTCCCTGACCTTCGACGACTGCTGCGCGAGCTGGTCGAGCTCGACGTTTTCCGGCAGGGTGCGCCGCCGGTGGCCGAGCCTGCCCAGCTCGGTGTCCAGGTCGGCCAGTTCGAGCAGCCGCAGCTGCGCCTCGGGAGATGCCTTCACGAAGGCCAACGTTAGTCGCCCGCGCGGTCGTTGTCGCATGGTAGACACGTCGGCATGGGGATCCCTCGGGTTAGCAGGCCCTATATGCCGGGATACGGCGTGGCGGGCGCTGAGCACGGGACCGGGCTCCTGCACTGGTCCTGGGCGGCGGAACGGCTCACCGCGGCGCGGAACTACTGGGTGACCAGCACCTGGCCGGACGGCCGGCCGCACACCATGCCGGTCTGGGGCATGTGGGACGACAGCACGCTCTGGTTCACCTCAGCCGCGGGTTCGCGGAAGGTGAAGAACCTGCGGGCCGACCCGCGCTGCTGCGTGACCACCGAAGACGCCTCCGACCCGGTGATCATCGAGGGAAAGGCGCGGTTCGCCACCGAGCCGGCCGTGCTGCGGCGCGTGGTCGACCTGATGAACGCGAAGTACCACAGCGGTGTTGACCTGGAGTTCCTCCGGCCCGAACGGAACGCGACGATCGGGGTGCGGCCGCAGCGGGTGTTCTCCATGCTGCACAGCGACTTCACCGGCTCGCCGACCCGCTGGGTGTTCGACGACGACCTCTGACGGGTCATCTTCTCCGCAGTTTGTAAGCACTCCGGGCGCCTGCGGGCTGAACTGCCCCGGTAGCGTGGCCGTGTATCCGGTGAGGCCGCGTCGACGGCTTCGCGTAACGCCAGCCGATTGCGACGGACAGAACCTGCATGACACCGAGAACTGCTCACTCCCGCTGGTGGGGCGCGGCGTGCGGGCTGCTCGCGGCGGCCGCGGCGATAGGCATCGCCCAGCTGCTGGCCGGGCTGACCGTGCCCGCGGCGTCGCCGGTAATCGCGGTCGGCGAGGCGGCGATCGACCATACCCCGCTGGCGGTGAAGGACTGGGCGATTTCCACCTTCGGCAGCGGCGACAAGACGGCGCTGCTGACCGGCGTGTTCGTCGTGCTCTTCCTGTACTCGCTGCTGGTGGGCGTGCTCGCGATGCGGCGGCTCGCCCTGGGGTACACCGGGCTGGTGGTGTTCGCCGCCATCGGCCTGGCGGCCGCGCTCACCAGGCACGACGCGACCGCTTCGTACGCGGTGCCGACGCTGTTCGGGGCGGTGGCGGGCGGGCTGGCGCTGACCTGGCTGGTGCGGACGGCCCGGTCGGCGGCCGGGGCAGGCGCCGGCCGTCCCGTCAGCGAGCCCGCCGGCCGGGCTGACCGCGCTGCCGATTCTGGGCGGGCGGGCGATTCCGGGCGGGCGGGCGATTCCGGGCGGGCCGGCGATTCCGGGCGGGCGGGCGATTCTGGCCGGTCAGAAGATGCCGCGTGGTCGGCGTGGGCCCGGGACGGCCAGGGAACCGGACCGGAGGACCCGGACGAGCCCGCGGAGCCGGACGTCCCTGACCGCCTCGGCTGGGTGTCGGCCAGCCAGTATGACTCGACGGCACCGCCCGGCTCCCGGCCGGAGGGCGTGCGGGCCGGGCCGCCCACCGGGCGGACGCCGGGCGGCGGGCTGGCTGGCGAGCCGAGCGCGCGGCGCGCGTTCCTGCTGGCGGCCGGGGTGACCGTCGCGGTCGCGGCGGTCGGCGAGGTGGCCGGCCGCACGCTGACGACCGGCAAGAACGTGTCGCTGGCACAGAAGTCGCTGCGGATACCCAAGGCCTCGGTGCCCGCGCCGCCGCTACCGGGCGGGGTGAACCTGCCGGTGCCCGGCATCTCCTCGTTCATCACCCCGGCCAGCTCGTTCTACCGGGTCGACACGGCGCTGCTGGTGCCGCAGGTGGACCCGTCCAGCTGGCAGCTGCGCATCCACGGCATGGTCGACCGCGAGGTCACCGTCACCTTCGACCAGCTGATCCGCCGGCCGCTGATCGAGGACTACATCACCCTGTGCTGCGTCTCGAACCCGGTCGGCGGCCCCTACATCGGCAACGCCAAGTGGCTCGGCGCTTCCCTGGCGGCGCTGATCCGCTCGGCCGGACCGCAGCGCGGCGCTGACCAGCTGCTGTGCACGTCGGTGGACGGGTTCACCTCCGGCACCCCGCTGCCGGTAGTCCTCGACGGCCGGGACGCGCTGGTCGCGGTGGCGATGAACGGCGCCGTGCTGCCGACCGAGCACGGCTTCCCCGCCCGCCTGGTGGTCCCCGGGTTGTACGGGTACGTTTCTGCCTGCAAGTGGGTGGTTGACATCGAGGTGACCACGTTCGCCGCCGCCCAGGCCTACTGGGTGCCGCGCGGCTGGTCGCAGCTCGGGCCGATCAAGACCGAGTCCCGCATCGACGTGCCGGTCAACGGCGCCTCGCCGAAGGCGGGCCAGGTCGCGGTGGCCGGGGTGGCCTGGGCGCAGCACAAGGGCATCGACGCGGTCGAGGTCCGGGTCGACCACGGCCCGTGGCAGCAGGCGACGCTGGCCGCGGTGCCCGGCATCGACACCTGGCGGCAGTGGTCATGGCAGTGGCCCGCCACCAAGGGCACGCACCTCATCGAGGCGCGGGCCACCGACAAGACCGGCTACACCCAGACGTCCCTGGTCCAGGACGTGGCGCCGAACGGGGCCAGCGGCTACCCGTCCACCCAGGTGACGGTTGCCTAGCCGGGCCGGCCGCCTGCACGTGCACTGCCTGCGCACTGCTCGTGCGCTGACGCGCTTGTTGCTGTTATCCGATGGTGGCGCGGCCGGCCGAGGAACGTGGATTTTCCTGCACATCATGATGTGCAGGAAAATCCACGTTGCGCACTTCGGGGTGCCACCGGACGCGGCGCGCTAGGCGAGGGCGACCGAGATCGGGGTGTACAGGCGCTCGGGGATGCCACGGGGCGGGGCGTCACCGTAGGCCATGACGAGGGTCTGGCCGACCGGGTCGAGGCCGCGGGCCTGGAGCCAGCCGGGCAGCTCCTGGCGGTCCGGGTCGAGGTCGAGGCGGACCGGCATGCGCGCCCGGACCGCCAGGTCGGTGACGAGTTGCCTGGCGGTCTCCGCGTCCGGTGCCACCAGCGGGCCGATCACCGTCGTGACGGGGCCGTTGCGCCAGGCGGCGGCGTACCCGGTGATGCGGCCGGCCTCGGCCCCGTCTCCCGGTCCGCCCTGGCAGACGGCGATGTGATCGGCGAAGCCGGGCAGCCGGGTGAGGATGCGGCCGCGGTCGGCCCCGAACGCGGCGCGGTCGAGCGCGAGGATCGCCGGCAGGTCGTCCTCGGTGGCGAGCCGGACGGTCCCCGGCTGGCCCGCCACCGAGGGGGCGGCGGGGCTGGTCGGATCGGCCAGGCTGGTCAGGCCGGCCGGGGCGGGCCGGGCGGCGGCGGGGGCCGGGCGGGCGGCCGGGCGGAGGCGGCCGACGGCGGGGCGCAGGCGGGTGGCGGGCGCGCGCAGCCGGCCGGGCGGGCGGAAGCGGCCGACGAAGGAGACGTTCCGGCGCACCGGGCGGAAGCCGAGCTGCTCGTACAGTGGCCGGCCCATGTCGGTGGCGAACAGGGTGACGGTGGCGTCCGGGCCCGCCGCGCGCAGCAGGTGCTCCATCAGCGCCCGGCCCAGCCCGCGGCGACCGTAGCGGGCGGCTACCAGCATCATCCCGACCGCGGCCAGGTCCGGGCCCCAGCGGGTGAGCGTGACCGACCCGGCCAGGCCGCGGCCGTCGGGCGCGTCGACGCCGAAGACCTCCGACGCGGCCAGCAGCAGCGTCCACTTGGCCGATTCGGGCGACCAGCCGCGGTCGACCGCCAGGGCGATGCAGCGTTCCCGGTCATCCGGGGTGAGCCGACGGATAGGCGGGAACGTGGCCGCCTGGTCACCAGTGTGCACGGTCACCGAGGCTACGACCGGGCAGCGCCCGCGCGCTAGCGGTTAACCCGGGTCAGCTCGGCCAGGCCGTTGAGCAGCCGGTCCACGTCGGAGGCGTCGTTGTAGTGGACCAGGCCGGCCCGGACGGCGCCGTCCGGCTCAAGGCCGAGGGCGGTGCACAGCTCGTAGGCGTAGTTGTCGCCGTCCCAGACGTTGACGCCGCGGGCGGCCAGGTGCTCGGCGACGGCGCGCGGCGAGTGCCCCGCCAGGCCGAAGAACGCGGTCGGCGCGCGCCGGGCCGCCTTGCCGTAGAGGGTCACCCGGTCCAGCTCGGCCAGGCCGCCAAGCAGCCGGGCGAACAGCGCCGACTCGTGCGCCTCGACCGCTGCCATCGACGCCAGCAGCCGCTCGCGGCGGGAGGCGGGCGAGGCCGGCTGAGAGGGAGGTGCTGACTGAGAAGACGGTGCCGGCTGAGAAGACGGTGCCGGCTGAGAAGACGGTACTGACTGAGAGGACAGGGAGCCGAGTGAGGCCAGGTGGTCCACCGCCGCGGTCAGCCCGGCCAGGTCGGCGAACGGCAGCGTGCCGCGCTCGAACCGCCACGGGACCGCGTTGGACGACGGGGCCAGCTTGTCCGGCCACACCGTTTCCAGCAGCCGCGGGTCGGCCACGGCGGCGGCCAGGTGCGGGCCCGACCACTTATAGGCGCTGGTGGTGTAGAAGTCGGCGCCGAGCGCGCTGGTAGTCGACCGGCACGTGCGGGGTGGCGTGCACCCCGTCCACGTAGCACAGCGCACCCGCGGCGCGGGCGATACGGGCGATCGCCGCCACGTCCGGCCGGGTGCCGATCGCGTTGCTGGCGGCGGTCACCGCGACCAGCCGTGTCCGCGGCCCGACCAGGTCCGCGTACTGCCCGGCGGGCAGCTCCCCGGTCACCAGGTCGACCTCGGCCCACTTGACCGTCACCCCGGCCCGTACGGCCGCCTGGATCCACGGCCGCACGTTGGAGTCGTGGTCCAGCCTGGACACCACGATGTCGTCGCCCGCCGTCCAGGCGCGGGACAGCGCGTCGGCGATCCGGTAGGCCAGCGCGGTGGCGCTCGGGCCGAACACCACGCCCTCGGGGGTGCCCCCGGTCAGGTCGGCGACGGCCGCGCGGGCGGCGGCCACGATCGCGCCGGACCGGGCGCTGGCCGCGAACGCGCCGCCCAGGTTGCCGATCCCGGCCCGGTAGGCGGCGGTAATGGCGTCGGTCACCGGCACCGGCACCTGGGTGCCGGCCGCGCCGTCGAGGTAGGCGTGCCCGTCCGCGAGCGCCGGGTAGAGCGCGCGCACCGCGGCGATGTCGAGCGGGCCGAATTCGGCCGCGCTGTCGCCGATGCCAGCAGTCAACTCCCGGTGATCCTCCTGTCGGCTCCCCGGTCACCCGGGGCGGCCCGCGAAGCGGCCGACCGCGCATCAGCATACAGCTCGGCCACCTGCCCGGCGATGATGCCGAGGATCCCGGCGAAACCGGCCGCCGCCAGCACCGCCCCGGCGATCACGTCGTTTCTGGTGGTGCCGGTCCAGGCTGCCCCCGGCGGCTGGTAGCCGAGGGCGAACGGGGCGGCGATCAGCCAGCCGCCCGCCGCGAAGACCGCGATAACGCCGGCCGTGCCGATCCGGCTCACCACCACGCCTCCTCGCTGTCAGCCGGCCAGGGGCCGGCCGACCAGGGGCCAGCGGACCAGGGGCCAGCGGACCAGGGGTCGGCCGGCCAGACCGGCAACGCCTGCGGCCGGGGCTTCGTCTCCCGCGGAGCGGGCGCGGTGGCCGGCTGGGCGGAGGCCGAGGCGGGCGGCTGGGCGCAGGGAGGCTGGGCGGAGGCGGGCTGAGCGGAGGAAGGCTGAGCGGAGGAAGGCTGAGCGGAGGCGGGCGGCTGGGCGGAGGCGGCCGCCGCGAGCAGCGGCCCGAGCAGCGTGCGCAGCTCGCCGAGCAGGTCGGCCGCGCTCGCGCCGTCGTACCCGGCCGCCGCCCGCTCACGCGCGGGCGAGCCGAACACCGGGTGCCAGCCGTCGCCCAGGTGCTCGCCGTTCCAGGGCGCTTGCTGGGCACCGCCGGGCCGCTGCTCCCTGGTCATCCGCTTCGACAGCCGGGCGGCACGGCGCACGTCGCGCGCGAGCTGCCGCCGGTTGCGGCGGGCCTCGCGCGGTGACACCGGAGACATCGGGGGCACCGGGGAGATCCGCCCGGCCGGCCGGGCGGATACCGCGAGCACGCCGTCCGCCCGCAGCCGCCGCCGCCAGGCCGCCGCCCAGGCCACCGCGGTGACGCAGCCGACCAGCGCCAGCCCCGCGCCGGTGGCCAGGTTGACCCGGCCCGCGTCGCCGCTGCCGCGGCCGAGGGCCGTCACGGTCACGATCAGCCAGCCGCCCACGCACAGGCTAAGGCCGGCGACGCTCAGCCCGGCCAGGTATCGGGTCATCATCACCCTCCGAAGCCTCATCTGCACCGAACGCCTCAACCTAGCATCGCGGTACTACCAGTAACTGCTCAAACACGCCAAGCGAAAACCACCAATATCCGACGAAAAAAATCAGGTGACAACGGAGATACCGCCAATTAGTCTCCGGTTAGTGTCCCCAAGCCCAGTCGCCGCCCTCTGGCGGCTGCGCCCCTACCTGCGCCCGTACCGCCGCCAGCTAGCCGGCATGATCACCGCCGCACTGGCCGCGGAAGCCGCCGACATCACCATCCCGCTGCTGGCCAAGGCCGTCATCGACGACGCGATCAGCCATCACCAGCGCGGCCTGCTGCTGCCCATCGGCCTGCTCGCGGTCGGCCTCGGCACCGCGTCGGCGACGCTCAGCCTCATCCGCCGCTGGGTGCAGGGCAACGCCGTGGCCGCGATCGAAAAGCAGCTCAGGGACGACCTTTACCAGCACCTGCAGCGGCTCGACCCGGCCTTCCACGACGAGTGGCAGTCCGGCCAGCTGCTGTCCCGCGCCACCACCGACCTCGGCGCGATCCGGCGCTTCGCCGGCTTCGGGGTGGTGTTCCTGATCATCTCGATCGTCACCTTCACCGCGGTGACCGGCCTGCTGATCTCGCTGAACTGGTGGCTCGGGCTGCTCACCGGGGCGATGTTCATCCCGGTGCTGGTCTTCTGCACCCGCTTCGAGCGACGGTACAAGGTGCTCGCGCGGCGCGCGCAAGACCAGGACGGCGACCTGACCACGCTGGTCGAGGAGGCCGCGGCCGGCATCCGGGTGCTCAAGGCGCTCGGCCGCGGGCCGGAGTCGGCCCGCTCCCACTACGCCCAGGGGGCGACCCTGGGCGAGACCCGGGTCGGCATGGCGCGGCTGCTCGGCCAGTTCTGGTCGACCCTCGACCTGGTGCCCAACGCGGTCATCGCGCTCGCGGTGGTGCTCGGCGCGGTCGCGGTCAGCCACCACGGGATGACCATCGGCGGCCTGGTCGCCTTCATCACCCTCGCCCTGCAGCTGGTCTGGCCGGTCGAGGCGCTCGGCTACGTGCTCGCGTCCGGCGAGGAGGCGGCCACCGCCGCCCAGCGGGTGCTCGAGATCTTCGACACCCAGCCCGCGATCACCAGCAAGCCCCCGCCAGACTCCGCTCCCCACGACTGCGCCCCCCAAGACTCCGCCCCCCAAGACCAAGGCGATCAGCCCGAACGGGTGCGGCTGACCCCGGTCCCGCCGCCCCGCGCCCGCGACGGCGCCGGGGCGGGCCAGGCGGAGCAGGCACACGTTCGGTTCGATCATGTTTCTTTCGGCTACCCGGGGGGCGGCCGGCCGGTGCTGCGCGACGTCAACCTGGCCGTCGCGCGCGGGGAGACGCTGGTCATCACCGGCAGCACCGGGTCGGGCAAGACCACGCTGCTGCAACTGGTGCCGCGGCTGGCCGACGTGACCGGGGGGCGGGTACTGCTCGGCGGCACCGACGTGCGGGACATCCCGCTGCCCGTGCTGCGGTCGGCCGTCGGCTGCGCGTTCGAGGAGGCCACGCTGTTCTCCGCCAGCGTGCGGGAGAACGTCACCTTCGGCGTCGCCGACGCCACCGACGAGCAGGTCGAGGCGGCGCTGGCCGCCGCCCAGGCCCGGTTCGCCTACGACCTGCCGTGGGGGCTGGACACCCGCATCGGCGAGCAGGGCATGGCACTGTCCGGCGGGCAGCGGCAACGGGTCGCGCTCGCCCGCGCGATCCTGCTGCGGCCCGAGGTGCTGATCCTCGACGACCCGCTGTCCGCCCTCGACGTGCAGACCGAGGAACGGGTCACCGAGGCGCTGCACACCCTCCTGGCCGGGGTGACCGCCCTGGTGGTGGCGCACCGGCCGTCCACCGTGGCGCTCGCCGACCGGGTGGCGCTGCTGGACGGCGGGGTGATCGCGGCGGCGGGCAGCCACCGCGAGCTGATGGTGACCGAACCCGGCTACGCGGACCTGATGACGATGGAGGAGGTAGCGCGGTGACGGCGCAAACGACGGCCGCGCCCGCTGCCGACGGCGTCGCGGCGGCGGGCCCGGCGACCGGGGCGGGGGCGGCCTGGCGCGGGGTCGCGGCCGAGAACGTCGAGGAGGTGTCCGCCCCGCTCGAGGCGCTGCTGCGCAAGCGGAGCCGCCGGCTGCTGGCCAGCCTGCTGCGGCCGCACCGGCGCGCGGTCGCGCTGACCGCCGCCGCGATCGTGGTCGCGTCGCTCACCTCGCTGGCCGGGCCGTGGCTGATCGGCATCGCCATCGACAACGGCATCCCGCCGCTGGTGAAAGGCGGCGACGTGGCGCCGCTGCTCATCATCGCGGGCGCGTTCGCGCTGACGGTGCTGGTGCAGGCCGCCGCCACCCGCGTGTTCGTCACGCTCACCGGCCGGTTCGGCCAGGCGATGGTGCTCGAGCTGCGGCGACGGCTGTTCGCCCACCTGCTGCGGCTCCCGGTCGCGTTCCACGAGTCGTACACCTCGGGGCGGGTCATCTCCCGGCAGACCTCGGACGTGGACGCGATCTCCGAGCTGTTCAACGAGGGCCTGGACGGCCTGATCACCGCGGTGCTGTCGTGCGTGCTGGTCGGCACCGGCATGCTGCTGCTCGACTGGCCGCTGGCCCTGGTGGTGCTGAGCGGCTTCGTCCCGCTGGCCTGGCTGGTGCTGTGGTTCCGGCGCCGCTCGGCGGTCGCCTACCGGTGGATCAGGGAAGCGAACGCGCTGGTCATCGTGCACTTCGTGGAGACCTTCGGCGGGCTGCGGGCGGTCCAGGCGTTCCGCCGGGAACGGCGCAACGAGGAGATCTTCGGCGCGCTGAGCGACGACTACGCCCGCGCGACCAGGCGGTCCTCGCAGATCAACGCGATCTTCGCGCCCGGCATCGCGATGGTGGGCAACGTGATCACCGGCGTGGTGCTGTGCTACGGCGGGCTGCGGGTGCTCGACGGCGACATCAAGGTCGGCGTGCTGGCGTCGTTCCTGCTCTACCTGCAGCGCTTCTTCGACCCGCTGCAGGACGTGTCGCAGTTCTACAACACCTTCCAGAGCGCCGCCTCGGCGCTGGAGAAGATCTCCGGGGTGCTCGAGGAGGAGTCGTCGGTCCCCGAGCCGTCCGGGCCCGCGGCCACGCGGGCGGCCGCCGCCAGCGGGCGGCGGGTGGAGTTCCGCCAGGTCCGCTTCGGCTACCGGCAGGCGGTGGTGCTGCCCGGGCTCGACCTGGACATCCCGGCCGGGCAGACGGTGGCGCTGGTGGGCGAGACCGGCGCGGGCAAGACCACGGTGGCCCGGCTGCTGGCCCGGTTCTACGACCCCGGGGCCGGCCAGGTGCTGCTTGACGGGGTCGACCTGCGCTCGCTGCCCGACGCCGAGCTGCGCCGGGAGGTCGTGCTCATCACCCAGGAGTCGTTCCTGTTCGCGGGCACGGTGGCGGACAACATCCGGCTAGGGCGGCCGTCGGCAGGCGACGCCGAGGTGGAGGCGGCGGCGCGGGCGATCGGCGCCCACCCGTTCATCGCCGCGCTGCCTGAGGGGTACGCGACCGAGGTCGGCAAGCGCGGCGGGAAGCTGTCGGCGGGCCAGCGGCAGCTCCTTTCGTTCTGCCGGGCGTTCATCGCCGCGCCGTCGGTGCTGGTCCTGGACGAGGCCACCGCGCTGCTCGACATCCCGTCCGAGCGGCTGGTGCAGTCGGCGCTGCGCACCGTGCTGGCCGGGCGGACCGCGCTGATCATCGCCCACCGGCTGTCCACGGTCGCGATCGCCGACCGGGTGCTGGTGCTGCGCGCGGGCGAGGTCATCGAGGACGGCTCGCCGGCCGAGCTGACCGGCGGCAGCGGCGAGTACGCCGACCTGCACGCCCGCTGGGCGGCCAGCCTGGCCTGACGGCAGCCGGGAAAGCTACTAGTTCAGTGGGAAATATTCTGGCGGCCCGGACGGCTGCACCGGGCATGACAACCTCTGAGATCCCTGACACGCATAAGAACCTCCTTGACGCCCAGATTGGCGTGCTCGGCACGGTCGGCGCCAACGGGCGGCCGCAGCTGTCGGCGGTCTGGTTCCTTGGCGAGGCCGACGGCACGGTGCAGGTCTCGCTCAACAGCAGCCGCCAGAAGCTGAAGAACCTGCGGGCCAGGCCGCAGGCCAGCCTGCTGATCCTGGACCCGGCGTCGGGTTACCGGTACCTGGAGATCCGGGGCACGGCCGACATCGCCGACGACCCGGACTACGCGTTCGCCAAGAAGATCGGGGCCAAGTACGGCGGCGCCGACGTCCGCGACCACGACGGGCCGACGGACACCCGGCACGTCGTGACCATCAAGCCGGACCGGGTGATTGCCTGGGGCTGACCGTCAAGCGGCCGGCCGGACCCGGCCCGGGTAGCCGGGGCGGGTCCGGCCTGCCGCCGGCTACCCGGGCCGCTCGCTGGCGGCGCTCACTCGGCGCTCACTCGGCGCTGGCGAGCAGCGCGGGTAGCTCCTGCGCGTCGAGGAAGCCGCCGGACTGGTGCTGCCAGAGGCGGGCGTAGGTGCCGCCGAGGCCGATGAGCTCCTCGTGGGTGCCCTGCTCGATGACCCGGCCGTGGTCGAGCACGATGAGCCGGTCCATCCGGGCGACGGTGCTGAGGCGGTGCGCGACCACGAACGCGGTCCGGCCCTCCATCAGCCGCCACAGCGCCTGCTGGACCAGGCCCTCGCTCTCGGAGTCGAGCGCGCTGGTCGCCTCGTCGAGCAGCAGGACCGGCGCGTCGCGCAGGATCGCCCGGGCCAGCGCGACCCGCTGCCGCTGCCCGCCGGACAGCTTGACCCCGCGCTCGCCGACCAGGGTGTCGAACCCGCGGGGCAGCTCGTTGACGAACTCGGTCACGTGCGCCGCCTCCGCCGCCTGACGGATCTCGGCCTCGGTCGCCCCCGGGCGGGCGAACGCGATGTTCTCGCGCAGCGTCCGGTGGAACATCGCCGGGTCCTGGGGCACGTAGGCGATCAGGCCGCGCAGGTCCGCCCGCCGCAGCCGGCTGATGTCCTGGCCGCCGATGAGGATCCGGCCTTGCTGCACGTCCGTCATCCGCAGCAGCAGCCGGGTCAGCGTGGTCTTGCCGCCGCCCGACCGGCCGACCAGGCCGACCCGCGTCCCGCTGGGCACGTCCAGGTCAAGGCCGGTGAACAGCGGCTGCCCGCCGGCGTGGGTGAAGCCCACCCGTTCGAACCGGACGCTGGCCGGCTCGTGACGCAGCGGCTCGGGATCGTCGGGGTCGGTCACGGCGGGCGGCGTCAGCAGCAGCTCGGTGAACTGCGCGGCCTCGGTGAGCGAGCTTTCCATGCTCCGGTAGATCTGGTTGAACTGGAACATGATCTGGGTCGCGTTGGAGAAGTAGGTGAACGACACGAAGATCGCCTCGATGCCGTGCGCGCCGTGGCCGAGCGCGATCGCGAGCAGCAGCCCGAGCGCCTGGGCCGCCACCGACATCGGCCCGACCACCGTGTCGATCCGCAGGTTGTTGTAGTCCCAGGAGAGGATCGACTTGCGCCGCTGCTCCGCGACCCGCGCGGCGTGCTCGGCGGCCTCCCGCCGCTGCGCGGCGAACGCGTGGACGGTGTCCATGTTGGCCAGGCTGTCGGCGACGTGCCCGGCGACGCGGGCGATCGCCTCCTCGCGCTGGTCGACGAGCCGCTGGCGGCGGCGGATCAGCGGGATGACCGCGGTGGAAGTGACCGCGAGCACGCCGAGCAGCGCGGCCACCAGCCAGGGACTGTAGCCCCACAGGATCACGCACGCGAACCCGATCGGCACGAGGTTGCCGACGACGTTGAACATGAGCGTGTCGGCGAACTCCTCGAAGCGGGTGGCGAAGCTCAGCACCCGCTTGGTCAGCGACCCGGCGAAGTTGTCGTGGTAGAACGCGGAGTCCTTCGCGAGCAGCTCGTCCATGCCGATCACGTACAGGTTCTCGATCGCGCGGCCTTCAAAGCGGTTGATGCAGTGCAGGCCCGCCCGCCAGAGCACCTCGGAAAGCAGCAGCACGCCCGCGAAGCCGAGGACGTACGGCACCGCCTCGCCGGTGGTGACCGCGCCGTGGGCGGTCACCCGCCCGATCAGCGCGGCGACGACCAGCGGGGCGACGTAGGAGATGCCGGTGGAGCCGATCGCGGGCAGCAGCATCCCCGGCAGGGCGAAGCGCTTCAGCAGCGCCATCTGCCCGCCGTAGTAGCGCAGCACCAGCAGCACCGCCCGCCTCCGGTCCGGTGCGGTGCCGCCGTCGTCAGGTCCCGCCACCGTCCCTCTCCCCGTTACGCGCAGTGCCAGCCACTGTCCATCGTGCGGGACGGGGAGTTCCGGCGGCCACTCATTTTCGGCCTGTGGTCCCGCCGGCGCGACGGGGGGCGGGCTTGCGCACCATTAATCCGATATCGTAATATCCGATGTCGTGAAGTCCGAATCCGTACGGCTGCCCCGGTCGGCGCTGCTGGCCCTGCAGCGCGCGACCCATGCCACCCTGCAGCTGATCGCGGCCGAGCTGGTTGACCTCGACCTGACCGCCTCCGAGATCAACGCCCTGGCTAACCTGGCCGACGGCCACGGCCGCACCGTCTCCCAGCTCGGCGCCGCCGTCGGGGCCCGCCCCACCACGCTCACCAGCGTGCTCGACCGGCTCGAGCGCCGCGGCCACATCACCCGCGGCACCCGGGCCGGCGACCGCCGCTCCGTCCTGATCGAGCTGACCGACTCCGGCCGCGAGGCCGCCGCCGTCATCGCCCGGACCTTGACCGACATCGAGCGGCGGGCACTGCGGGACCTGCCCGCGGAGGCGATCGCCGGCTTTCACGCCGTCCTGAACGCACTAACCGAAGAGGGATCATGACCGCGCACCACCCCGGCCCGCGCCCAGCGCACAGCGGCCAGGCCGCACCCGCGGGAACCCCGTTCCCGGGGCTGATGGCAGAGGTGATGGCGGGCGCCGAGCGCTTCGGGCACCGCCAGCACGTCCACCTGACCTGGCTGACCGTCCGCCGCTATGGCACCGCCGCGGCGATCAGCCTGGTCAGCGACGGGATCCAGGGCCTCGCCCGCTACGCGGGCGCCCCGCAGAAATACAACGCCACCGTCAGCCGGGCCTGGGTCGAGCTCGTGGGCCACCACGCGGGCCAGTCCGGCACCGCCGACTTCGACGCATTCGCCGGCCAGCACCCCGCGCTGCTCGACAAGAAGCTGCTCGGCCACTTCTACCGGTCCGCGACGCTGGCCAGCAGCGCGGCGAGGACCGGCTGGGTCGAACCCGACCTCGCCCCCTTCCCCTGGCAGCGGGCCGGCCAGTCGCCGGCCCGCGCGGGCGCTGCCCGGCCAGCGCCCGCGTCACCTCCGGCGGCGCGTCAGGTGACGACGCGGCCGCCGTTCACGCCGATGATCTGGGCGGTCACGTAGCCCGAGTCCTCGCTGACCAGGAACGCGCAGGCGTTGGCGATGTCCTCCGGGCGGCCGACCCGGCGGACCGGCAGCGTCGCCGCGAGCCGCTCGGCGCTGGCGTCGCTGATGTTGGCGTCGGCCATGATGGTGCCCCGGATCGAGCCGGGCGGGATGGTGTTGACGGTGATGCCGTCGGGGCCGAGTTCCTGGGCGAGGGTGCGGGTGAGGCTGATGACCGCGCCCTTGGACGAGGAGTAGACCGCCATCCCCTTCGAGCCGGTCTGCGCGCTGGAGGAGGAGATGTTGACCACCCGGCCCCAGTGCGCCGCCTTCATGTCCGCGAGGGTCTCCTGGGTGACGATGATCGGGCCGAGCACGTTGACCTTGTAGACGAAGTCGAACAGCTTCTCGGTGGCCTGCTCGAACGGCGTGAAGTCGGTGACGCCGGCGTTGTTGACCACGATGGTGACCGGGCCGAAGGCGCCCCGCAGCTTAGCCACCGCCGCCTGCACCTGGGCCCGGTCAGCCACGTCGGCGCCGAGCGCGAGGGCCTTGCCGCCCTCGGCCTCGATCGCCGCGACCGTGTCCGCGCAGCGGCTCTCCTCCAGGTCGAGGACGCCGACGGCAATGCCCTCGGCCGCCAGCCGCTTCGAGCAGGCCGCGCCGATGCCCGCCGCACCGCCGGTAACCAGGGCCACTTTTGAGGTTGTCATTCGACCTTCCCGGAGAATGGAGCCGCCCGTCTGAGTCGGCCCGCGAAGTTGCCGGCTGCGCGTTGTCCGCGCTACCGGTAGCTGTGGGTGGACTTGTCCTTGATCCGCCAGCCGGCCGGCGTGCGCACCAGCACGTCGCGGTAGGCGATGTCGGCGACCGCTCCCGTCTGCAGCGGGATCAGCGCCTTGGTCCTGGTCACTACCTCGTCACCGGACACGCCGTCGATGATGTGGCTGACCATCATGTGCTGGACCGGGTGCTGCAGGGTCTTCATCGCCTGGTTGATCTCGGCCAGGCCGTGAAACGGCCCGTCGCCACCGGGCCGGTAGTCGACCACCGCGTCCTCGGTGAACACCTCACCCAGCCGGTCCCACTCGCGGTCGTCGATGAGGAAGCCGTACTTCATCAGCACCGCCTGAATCGCGAGGACGTCCTCCGTGCTGAGTCCGTGCAGGTCAGCTGACGCGGCCATGATGAGCTCCCGTGCTCTCGGCAGATCGAGGAATGACGCAGTTCATTTGTATCTTGCGAACTACCTCGGGTTCCACCGGCGTCTCATCCAACGGAACGAACTCGCAGCCAGCCTGCGCCCGGCCGGGCGCAGGGCGCCTGACGGTAACGGCTCGTGGTCAAGCCGCACGTTCACTGCTAGCATAGAACACATGAGCGGAACCGACCGGTTGGCCCAGACCGGGCCAGCGCACCCGGTGACCCGCCCGGGCCGCCGGGCGGTGGTCGCCGCCGACCTGGCTGAGCTGCGCGGGCCGTCCGGCGGCCGGGTCGAGCTGCCGCTGCGGCTGTTCTGGAGCCTGCCCGGTCACCAGTTCGACCTGGACGACCCGGACATGCTGCTCTGGTATTACCAGACGGTGCTGCGCGAGGCCAGCCGGGCCGATGACCTGACCCGCTATCTCGACGGCGGCACCCTGCGGCGGCTATGGCCCGAGCTGTACCTGCCGAAGGGGGTCCGGGCCGCCTGGGAGGAACAGCACCCCGCCCTGCGCCCGGCCGCGGCCGGGGTTGCCGCCTGATGAGCGCCAGGGTCGCCGCCTGATGAGCACCGGGGTTGCCGCCTGATGAGCAGTGCCCAGTGCCGCTGACCGAACTGCACCGGCGGGTGGCGACCGTCGCGCTGCAGGCCGCCCGCCGTTACGGCTTCGCCCTCGGCGGCGGCAACGCGCTGATCGCGCACGGGCTGATCAGCCGGCCGACCCAGGACGTCGACCTGTTCACCAACGAGGAGGCCGGCGTGGGGGCGGCGGCCGGCTCGGTGGAGGCCGCGCTGCGCGCGGCCGGGTTCGCGGCTGACCGGGAGGACGCCGCGGCCGGCCTGTCCGAGGTGTTCGAGGGCATGGGTGACGGGCTGGCCGAGTGGACCGTCACCGCGCCCGACGGGCAGCGGATGATGCTGCAGATGGCCTACTTCGACCGGGCCGCGCAGCCGGTGGCGATGGAGGTCGGGCCGGTGCTGAACCTCCGGGACGTGGTCGGGGGCAAGGTGTGCGCACTGGCCAGCCGGGCCGAGCCGCGCGACTACATCGACACCGCGGCGGCACTGCGGCAGTTCAGCGTCGCCCAGGTGATCGCGCTGGCCCGGCGGCTTGACCCCGGCCTGGAGGACCAGGACTTCGCCGACGCGGGCAGCCGGCTCGACCGCTGGGGAGACGGGGTATTCGCCCCCTTCGGGCTCGGCCCGGACGAGATCGCGGCGGTCCGGGCCGCCTTCCGCGACTGGCCGCGCTGACCGTCCGGGGCAGCCGGCCGTGACGGGGCACCCCGCCTGCCCGTTACGGAATGGATACCGGCGCGGCGCCGGGAGGCCAACCGGGGAGCCGCCCTCAGCGTAGGCTCTGGGCTGGCGTAACCTACGGTGCGGGCGCTAGACGAGGAGACGGTAGCGGGATGTACAAGCCGAGCCAGGAAGCACTGAACCTGCACGCGGCCGACGTGGCCGAAGCGGGGGACCGCGGCAAGCTGCTCGACGCCGCGCGCGCCGCCGACACGGCGCTGCGCGAGGCCCAGGCCTCCCGTGCGCCGGTGACCGAGCTGCACCGGCTGGCCATGGAGCTGGACACGGCGCTCACCGCCGCCATGCGCGCCGCCTACGCCGCCCAGCGGGCGGAGATCGGCCCGCGCGGTTACGATGACCGGATCTTCCACCGCAAGGCCAAGGCCAAGCCCGGCGTCCGCGTGCTCACGGCCGAGGCCGAGCGGCTGCTCACCCTGCGGGAAAACCACCGGCTCAACCACATCCCCGAGGTGCCGCGGGTTCCTGCCGTCTGAGCAGGACCGGCAGCAGCGGGCGGCCCGCCCGGCCCTTCAGTCACGTAAAGTAACTAGTGGGCCGGTAAAACCAGGCGGCATCATCCGGTCGCGTTGGGTAGGATTCCTGACAATCCCCCGTCTGGCGGTTAGCTCGCCGAAGGTCTGAACCACTTGGCCGGCTTGACCGTATCAACATTTGGGAAATCTCTGCTTAACGCGTCGGCAAGTTGCTTGCACTTACCGGCGCCGCGGGGCAAAAATAAGTTAAGTGGTCTAGGCCATTTGGTAGGGGTTTGCGATCACCGCTCACTGACTGGCCCGCCTTGGCGGGCTGCACTGGCAGCGGAGCGTGACCGTACATCCAGATGGCTCAAGACCGTCGACTGCTCAGAAAGCCAGGAGGCACTGACATGTGCCCGCACCTACCACCCTGCCCGGACGCCTTGGCACCGGATCGCGAAGCGGCCCACACCATCGCGAGCCACCCGGAGCAGGGCTGGTCACTGCTCTGCAACGGGGTCGTCATCTTCGATGACACCGGTGAGCTGCTGCCGAACGGGCGGATGATCGCCCCGCACCGGCCCACCGACCACCACGCGCCGGCCGCCTAGCCGGGCCCGACCCGCGGGACTAATCCCGCAACCCGCGCGGCGAGGGGCGCCGGCGCGGCAACCCGCCTCAGATACCGAGCCGGGGAATGAGCAGGCCGGTCTTCCCGGAAGACCCGCCCGGTGTACCGGCAATCGTCTCTGCAGGAGAAAGCAGCCACGCGGTCACCGCGTCCCCGGCCGCGGCCGGGTGCCTGGACAGGGCATGCGTCTCTCCCGGCAGGATCACCACGGTGGTCGAGTCGTCGGGCTCGGGAACCCCGAAGGGGTCGCGTTCCCCGTTGACCACCAGCACGCCCGTCCCGGCGGCACGCAGCTCGCCGTCCCGCGACTTGGCCGGCTGACCCGGCGGGTGCAGCGGGAACGCGAGCGCGATGACGCCCGCCGCCCCCACCTGCGGCGCGGTCCGGCACACCACCCGGGCGCCGTTCGACCGGCCGCACTGGACCAGCGGCAGCGGCCGTCCGCCGCTCGCGGTCTCCCGGCGCAGCACGCCGACCAGTTCCGCCCAGGCCGCGTCCTGCCTCGCCGCCGAGCCCGGGGCACGGCCGCCGCGCACCCGGTACGGCTGGGTCACCAGCGCGGTGACCGCGCCGAGGGCGGCCACCGCGTCGCGCACCGCGAGCACGTCGGCGGTGTCCGGCGTGCCCCCGGCGCCGTGCGTGAGCACCACCAGGAACCGGGGCCGGCCGTCGGCTGGCTGGTCAAGCAGCACCTCGGCCGGGCCCGCGGCGGTCACGATCTCGGTCACGTCCGGCACCGTACCGGGCCCGGGCCCGCCCGTCCACGCGCCATGCCCAGCCGCCGCGCACAGCCAGCGCCCCGCTATCCCGGCCGGATAGCCCCGGCGGGGCCCGGCTGCATCTTGCAGTGCAAAATATTAACTTTCGGTCATCTAGTAATTACTTTCCGCATTGCTACTATAAGCATTGAGATGACTACTAAACGTGAGTAGTCGGAGACGGGAAGGAACGGTGCCGGGATGACCGTGCATGAGCGTACGCAGGTCGGGATCGTCGGCGCCGGGCCCGCCGGGCTGCTGCTCTCGCACCTGCTGGCCCTGGGCGGGGTCGACTCGGTGTGCGTGGAGTCCCGCAGCCGGGCCTACTGCGAGGCGCGGCAGCGGGCCGGGATGCTGGAGTCGACCACGGTGCAGCTGCTGCGCTCGGTCGGGCTTGGCAGCCGCCTGGACGCCGAGGGGCTGGAGCACGACGGCATTTACCTGCAGTTCGACGGGGAGCGGCACCACCTGAACTTCCGCGAGCTGACCGGCGGCCGGTGGATCACCGTCTACGGGCAGACGGAGATCGTCAAGGACATCATCGCGGCCCGGGTGGCGGACGGGGCGGCACTGGAGTTCGACGCCACCGACACCGAGGTGAGCGGCCTCGACTCCGACCGCCCGGAACTCCGCTACACCGACTCGGACGGGGTGCGGCACGTGGTGAGCTGCGACGTCATCGCGGGCTGCGACGGATTCCACGGCATCTGCCGGCCCGCCATCCCGGCCGGCGGGCTCACCACGGTGGCCGAGCGCGGCTACCCCTACGCGTGGCTCGGCATCCTGGCGGCGGCCCCGCCGTCCACCGACGAGGTGATCTACGCCAGGCACGACAACGGGTTCGCGCTCCACAGCATGCGCACGCCGCAGGTCAGCCGCCTGTACCTGCAGGTACCGGTCGACGAGGACATCACCCAGTGGCCCGACGAGCGGATCTGGGCGGAGCTGCGGCTCCGGCTGGGCGTGCCCGGCTGGTCGCTGCGGAGCGGGCCGGTACTGCAGAAGTCGATCACCCCGATGCGGTCGTTCGTCGCCGCCCCGATGCGCTACGGCAACCTGTTCCTGGCGGGCGACGCGGCGCACATCGTCCCGCCCACCGGGGCCAAGGGGCTCAACCTGGCGGTGGCCGACGTGGCCGCCCTCGCCACCGCGCTGATCCGGCTGGTCCGCGACGGCGAGCCGGAGCTCGCCGCCGCCTACTCCGACCACTGCCTGCAGCGGGTCTGGCGGGCCACCCACCTGTCCTGGTGGATGACGTCGATGCTGCACGTAGTGCCCGGCCAGGACCAGTTCGAGTCCGAGCTGCAGCTCGCGCAGCTACGTCACCTGGTCACCTCGCGCACCGCCACGACCAACCTGGCCGAGACCTACACCGGCTACGCCCCGCTCCGCTACGACCCGGCCACCCGGCTGGACGCCGCCCGGCTGTGGTCCTCGGTCGCCTAGCGCTGGCCGGCCGCGGTCACTCGGGCCGGTACTCGCGCTGGCCGGACAGCCGGTCGTACCAGACGCGCATCTTGCCGCCGGTCTCCGGGTCGATGAAAACCTCGCCGGTCGGCTGGGCGGCGCCGGGGCCGGCGGCGGCCCCCTTCCGGCTGCCGCGGTAGCGGTCCAGGCCGAACAGGGCGGTAACGACCCCGACGATCACGATCACGATGATGACCCAGTCGATGACGCTCACGACGGCCCCCTCACGCCTGGTCGCCGGCGTCGGCGGGCTGCGCGCCCGGCCACTCGACGACCCGGGCGGTGCCGTAGGCCACGATCTCGCTCATCGCCGCGCCCATCTCGGTGGAGTCGAACCGCATCATGGTGACGGCGTTGGCCCCCATGGCGGCCGCGTTCGCCACCATCCGGTCGAGTGCCTGGCGCCGCGAGTCCTCGTTGAGCTTGACGTAGGAGCCGATCTCACCGCCGACCAGGCCCTTGAGGAAGGCGGCGATGTTGCCGCCGAGGCTCCGTGACCGGACGGTGAGCCCGAATACCTGGCCGATCGTCTTCACCACGCGGGTCCCCGGGATGTCCTCGGTGGTGGTGACGATCATTGACTGGCTAGCTGGCGCTGATGCCTGCATGACGGCCTCCTCTGGCCCGCGGCGCCGCCCTGACCAGCGGTTCGCCGCGCTATCGATCTACTATCAAAATGATATCACTTTTCCCGGACTCTCGGCTAGGCCCGGTGGCCGCCGACCGGCCAGCGGCGCGCATCATGCCCGGGCGGCACCCAGCCCCAGCGACCGCCGCGGAAAGCAGTTATGAATGCCCACAGGCATTGAAACGGATATTTTTTAGGGCTATCACCCTAAAGAGTTTCCGTGATCATGGAAAATTTCGATTTCTTGGACGGGTGGCGCTCCCGGTGCTGGGTCAGGGAGGACGGCAGCGTCGGCGGGGGCCGGGCGAGACGAGCCAAGGCAGCGGCACAGGCCAGCGCGGACGCGATGAGGGCAGCGCCGGGCCGGGGCCAACGCCAGCCAGCGCGCGGACGGCGGGGCGGGGCGGGTGCGCTGGGGGCCCGGGAGGCGGGAGGGCGGGGGCCGGGAGGGGGAGGGCGGGGGCCGGGAGGCGGGGGCTACCGGGCTAGCAGGGGGGCGAGGAAGGTGCCGGTGTAGCTCTGCTCGTTGGCGGCGACCTTCTCCGGGGAGCCGGTGGCGACGATGGTGCCGCCGCCGGTGCCGCCCTCCGGGCCCATGTCGATGAGCCAGTCGGCGGTCTTGATGACGTCCAGGTTGTGCTCGATGACGAGGACCGTGTTGCCGGTCTCGACCAGTTTGGTGAGCACGCCGAGGAGCTTGCGGATGTCCTCGAAGTGCAGGCCGGTGGTCGGCTCGTCGAGCACGTAGATCGTGCGGCCGGTGGAGCGGCGCTGCAGCTCGGTGGCGAGCTTCACCCGCTGCGCCTCGCCACCGGACAGGGTGGTGGCGGGCTGGCCGAGGCGGACGTAGCCGAGGCCGACGTCGACCAGGGTCTTCAGGTGCCGGTGGATGGCCGGGACCGCCTCGAAGAAGGTCGCCGCCTCCTCGATCGGCATGTCGAGCACCTCGGCGATCGACTTGCCCTTGTAGTGCACCTGCAGGGTGTCGGTGTTGTAGCGGGCGCCGTGGCACACCTCGCACGGCACGTAGACGTCGGGCAGGAACTGCATCTCGATCTTGATGGTGCCGTCGCCGGAGCAGGCCTCGCAGCGGCCGCCCTTGACGTTGAACGAGAACCGGCCCGGCTGGTAGCCGCGCACCTTCGCCTCGGTGGTGGCCGCGAACAGCTTCCTGACGTGGTCGAACACGCCGGTGTAGGTGGCCGGGTTGGAGCGCGGGGTGCGGCCGATCGGTCCCTGGTCGACGTGCACCACCTTGTCCAGGTGCTCCATGCCGGTGACCCGCACGTGCTTGCCGGGCACGGTCCTCGCGCCGTGCAGCTCCTTCGCCAGGGCCCGGTACAGGATGTCGTTGACCAGCGTTGACTTGCCGGAGCCGCTGACCCCGGTGACCGCGACGAAGCAGCCGAGGGGGAAGCTGACGCTGACGTCGCGCAGGTTGTTCTCTGACGCGCCCTTGACCGTCAGCTCGCGGCCCTTGGTCGGCTTGCGCCGGGTCTTCGGCACCTCGATCGCCTTGCGGCCGGCCAGGTAGGCGCCGGTCAGCGAGTCCTCGTTGTTGACCAGGTCCTCGACCGTGCCGCTGACCACGACGTGGCCGCCGTGCTCGCCGGCCCCGGGCCGATGTCGACGACCCAGTCGGCCGCCTTGATCGTGTCCTCGTCGTGCTCGACCACGATCAGCGTGTTGCCCAGGTCGCGCAGCCGCAGCAGCGTGTCGAGCAGCTTCTGGTTGTCGCGCTGGTGCAGCCCGATCGACGGCTCGTCGAGCACGTAGAGCACGCCGACCAGGCCCGAGCCGATCTGGGTGGCGAGCCGGATCCGCTGTGCCTCGCCGCCGGCCAGCGTCGCGCTGGCCCGGTCCAGGGACAGGTAGTCGAGGCCGACGTCGAGCAGGAAGCCGAGCCGGGCGTTGACCTCCTTCAGGATCAGCCGCGCGATCGCCATGTCCCGCTCGGACAGCTCCAGGTTGAGCAGGCTCTTGGCCAGCTCGCCGATCGGCATGCGGCAGTAGGCGGCGATCGACTTGCCGTCGATCGTCACCGCCAGCGACACCGGCTTGAGCCGGGCGCCCTGGCAGGTCGGGCACGGCACCTCGCGCATGAAGCCCGCGAACTTCTCCCGGCTGGAGTCGGACTCCGCCTCGGCATGGCGGCGCTCCACGTAGCTGATCGCGCCCTCGAAGTTCGTGTAGTAGGACCGCTCGCGGCCGTAGCGGTTCTTGTAGCGCACGTGGACCTGCTGGTCCAGGCCGCGCAGCAGCGCGGTCTTGGCCTTGGCGGGCAGCCGCTGCCACGGGGTGTCGGTGCGGAAGCCGACCGTCTCGGCCAGGGCCTCGATGAGCCGGTCGAAGTAATCGCTCACGTGCCCGCCGGCCCACGGCGCGATCGCGCCCTCGTCCAGCGACTTGGCCGGGTCGGGGACGATCAGCTCCGGGTCGACCTCCATCCGGGTGCCGAGGCCGGTGCAGTCCGGGCAGGCGCCCCACGGGGAGTTGAAGCAGAACGACCGCGGCTCCAGCTCGTCGAACGACAGGTCGTCGTACAGGCAGGCCAGGTGCTCGGAGTACATCCGCTCGCGGTGCGGGTCGTTGTCCGGCAGGTCGACGAAGTCGAGGATGACGACCCCGCCCGCCAGCCCGAGCGCGGTCTCCACCGAGTCGGTCAGCCGCCGCCGGGCGGTGTCCTTGACCGCCAGCCGGTCGATGATCACCTCGATGTCGTGCTTCTCGTACTTCTTCAGCGCCGGCAGCGCGGACCCGTCGTTCGCCACCTCGTCCAGCCGGACCACGGTGCCGTCCACCCGGGCCCGGGAGTAGCCCTTGGCCTGCAGCTCCTTCAGCAGCTCGGTGTACTCGCCCTTGCGGCCGCGCACCACCGGGGCGAGCACCTGGAACCGGGTGCCCTCGTCCAGCTCGAGCACCCGGTCCACGATCTGCTGCGGGGTCTGCCGGGCGATCGGCCGGCCGCACACCGGGCAGTGCGGCTTGCCCACCCGGGCGAACAGCAGCCGCAGGTAGTCGTACACCTCGGTCACGGTGCCGACGGTGGACCGCGGGTTGCGGCTGGCGGACTTCTGGTCGATCGAGACGGCCGGCGACAGGCCGTCGATGAAGTCCACGTCCGGCTTGTCCATCTGGCCGAGGAACTGCCGGGCGTAGGCCGACAGGGACTCGACGTAGCGCCGCTGCCCCTCGGCGAAGATCGTGTCGAACGCCAGGCTCGACTTGCCTGACCCGGACAGCCCGGTGAACACGATCATGGCGTCGCGGGGGAGGTCGAGGGAGACATCCTTGAGGTTGTGCTCCCGTGCGCCGCGAACGACAAGCCGGTCAGCCACTGCGCGCTCTTCTCTTCAGGTCTCTACGTTCAGTCGGTTCGGGTCAGCGTGCCCGGCACCGACACCGGGCCACGGACAACTTAGCGATGGGGTCCGACATTCCGCTCCGACGACGGAACCGCCCCCGCTGCCGACCCGCAGTTACAGCACTCCGCGGGCGGCGGTTATGCCCGGTCCCCGCGCCGCTGGCCCGCCGTCGCGCCAGCCGTGCCTCCAGCGTACGGTAACGCCCCGGGGCCGGCCGGCGGACGTGAAAATATCTTCGAACCGGGAGCCAGCCGCACCCGTTCGGAATATCTCTGTTCTTATCGGGCGGCTTCCTTAGACTGGGCCGGTGAGGCACAACCCTTCCACCGTCGTGGTGCTGGCCGGGCAGCCGGGCGAGCAGGCCCTTTCCGCCGTCGGCCGGTCACTGAACGTCGTGCTGGTCCGGCCGCGGGACGCGGGCCCTGAGGACACCGGCGAGATCGGGGCAGCCGCCGCCGCGCTGCGCCGGGCGGCCGGCATCTCCGCGCCGTACGTGCTGGTGGCGGCCGACCCGCTGGGCGCGGTGGCCGAGGCCTGGCGGGACATGTGGGCGGTCACCGCCCAGCCCCGCGGCAGCGACGAGTTCGAGCTGCGGGCGGCCCAGGCGCTGGCGGCCTGGCGGGCCAGGCAGTTCGAGCTGCCCGACTACTACCTGGTGCTGGCGGAGCAGCCCGGTCCAGGCGGCGACGCGGCGCCCCCGGACTTCTACCTCGGGCCGCTGCGCTCGGTGCGGCCGAACCGGGTGGCGGTCGCGGCGACGCCGGCCGAGCCCGGCCGCGCAGGCGGCGGCGGTGCTGGCCGAGCTGGGCGGGCTGCGGCACGGGCCGTGGTGGCCGTCGCTTGAGGACATCGTCGCCGCGGCGCGCGGTTTCTACCCGGGCGCGCTGGCCGGGTCGCCCGCGGCCGGGCAGGGCACGCTGCTGGGCTGAGCCGGGCCCGGCGGACGGGGCGGGCGCGACAGGCGGCACCGGGCGGCGCTAGATTCATGGGGTGACCTACACCGGAGACGTACAAGTTGGCGGGCCGCCGGACACGCGGGAAATCGGCGGCGTGACGCTCACCAAGCTGGCCGTCGGCCCGATGAACAACAACGCCTACCTGCTGGTCGACCAGACCGGGCAGGGGCTGCTGATCGACGCCGCGGCCGAGCCCGAGCGGCTGATCGAGCTGATCGGCGACACCCCGGTGGCCAAGATCGTCACCACCCACCAGCACCCCGACCACTGGCAGGCCCTCGCCGCGGTGCAGGCGGCGACCGGGGCGGTCACCGTGGCGCACCCGGCCGACGCGCCCGGCATCCCGGTGCCGACCGACGAGCTGGTCCCCGACGGCGGCACCGTCGCCTGGGGCGACACCGTGCTGACGGTCACCCAGCTGGTAGGCCACACGCCCGGGTCGATCGCGCTCGCGCTCGACGCCGGCGGCCCGGCCCCGCACCTGTTCACCGGGGACTGCCTGTTTCCCGGCGGCGTCGGCAACACCCAGAAGGACCCGGCCCGGTTCGACTCGCTGTACACCGGGGTGGTCGACAAGATCTTCGGCCGCTTCCCCGACGCGACCTGGGTGTACCCGGGGCACGGCAGCGACACCACGCTGGGCGGCGAGCGGCCGCACCTGGCGGAGTGGCGCGAGCGCGGCTGGTAAGCGACCGGCGGCGGCCTGGCGGATGTTGCAGTCGCGTCGGCAGGCCGGGATTGACCTGGATGACTTGCCTGCCGGCCCGCACGTTAGGTCATCCTGAACCAGGCGGTTCCGCCCGGGCCTCGGCGGTGCCGGTCCCGAGCGTGAGCGCTCGCCCGAAGGCGGCCTGGGTCTCATCGGCCAGGGTGCGGGGGTTGTTGCCGAGGCTTTTGGCGGTCTGGTAGCAGGCGATAGCGATTTGCGCGGCGAAGCGGGCGGTGGCCTCGCCGGATCCGCGGTGCATGAGCAGCTCGCTCAGCTTGTCGGCGATCTGCTGCATCTTCACCGCGTCGCGGGCGCGCAGCTCCGCGTGCTGCTCGATGAGCTGGAAGTGGCGGGTGTAGGCCTCGGGGTTGGCGGTCGCCTGGGAGCAGAGGGCGAGGACGACCGGGCGGAGCTGTTCTACGGCTTCGGTCGCGTTTCGCGGGGCGGGGGTGACGTCTGCCTGCCTAGCGGCGGTGATCGTGTCGAGCAGATCCTGCTCGTTGGCGAAGACGACCTCCTGTTTGTCGCCGAAGTGGCGGAAGAACGTGCTGCGGCCGACTTCGGCCCGCTCGGCGATGTCACCGACCGAGACACCGTCGAAGCCCCGCTCGAGGAACAGCTCCCGGGCGGCCTCGATGATGCGCTGGCGGGCCTGGCGCTGCTTGCGCTCCACAAGCGGGAGGGGCGGGGTCATATCGGCAAGCATACCGCTCTGGCTCCCAGTTCCAAGAGGGACTCAGTATGATATGGTACTGAGTACCAAAACAAGTGGAGGACACAGTGGGGCACGAGCTGCACGCGGAAGACCGCCAGGCAATCGGCGAGATCTTGTCTTTGCACGGGCACCTGTTCGACGGAGGCCACCTGGACCGCCTCGGGGAGATCTTCACGCCTGACGTCGTCTACGACATGAGCGCCGTGGGAGTAGGAACCTTTGCGGGGATCGAGGCGATCAGGAACGCCGCCCTGCAACTTGGCCCGGGGAACCCCATCGCTCATCACGTGACGAACGTCGTCATCGGCGGCGAGGAGGACGGCCCGGCAACCGCGCTGTCCAAGGGGCTAATGCTGCGAGCGGACGGGACGCTCGCCAGCGTGACGCACCGTGACACCCTGCGGCGTCACGAGGGCGGCTGGCGGATCAGCCGCCGGGTCATCTCCCCGCAGCTCACTCCCCTGGGCGGAGCCCACCTCGCCGGCGCAGGCGATCGGTGAGCTCGCCCCGTTCAATGCCCGCTACCTGCCAAGTGAGAGAACAGTCATGACCGAGCCGCTCGTCATCACCCGGGTTACCCACAGCTGCCACCTGATCCAGATCGGCGGCCTGACCGTGCTCACCGACCCCTGGTTCTCCCAGCGCGCCCTGTACCACCCGGGCGAGCCGATCGCCTTCCAGCCGGAACAGCTGCCGCACCTGGACGCCGTCGTGATCAGCCATGAGCACTACGACCACTGCGACCTCGATGCCTTCCGCAGCTACCCTGACAAGGACGTGCCCTTGCTGGTCGCCGGGCCGGTCGTGGAAAAGGCCCGCAAGGCCGGCTTCAGCAACGTCCGCGCGCTCGATCCGTGGGAGTCCGCCCGGGTCGGCGACCTGACCATCGCCGCCGCCCCCGGCAAGCACGGCGTCTACGAGGTCACCTACGTGATCAGCGGCGGCGGCCGCAGCGTCTACTTCGCCGGGGACACGCTCCTCCTCCCGGAGCTGCGCACCCTGACCGACCGCTACGGCCCGCTCGACGTGGCCCTGCTCCCCGTCAACGGCCTGCGCATCCGGATGGCGGGCAACAAGCAGGTCGTCATGAACGCCGAAGAGGCCGCCGAGCTCACCGCCGCCCTGCGCCCCAAGCTGGCGGTACCGCAGCACTACGCCTTCACCGGCGGCACCGCGGGCGACATGCTCTTCCTCAAGAGCGACAAGGACCCCTCCCACTTCGTCGAGGCAGCCCGCCGCCTCGCCCCCGATGTCCCGGTCAAGGTCATCAGCCCCGGGGAACCACTGACCGTCGCCCCCTGACCCCGTGCGCCCGAGCGGAGGCTTGGCGCATTCGGCGAGCAGCCGCGAACCCAGTCCGTGCATGACTTCATCGCGGCCATTCCCACCGTAGCGCGACGCATGCGTACTCCGCTGACCGAAAGGATCTGCCGTGCCAGACGCTAAGCCCGTACCCCGCTGGCTCCGGGCCGCCAACCGCGCGGCGCTCGTCATGTCGCGCGTCGGGCTCACGATGGGGCCCGTCTGCGTGCTCACGGTGCCGGGACGGCGCACCGGCAAGCCGCGCTCGGCTCCGGTCTCGCCGCTGACGGTAAGCGGTGGCCGGTACGTGGTGGCCGGACGGCCGGATTCCGACTGGGCCCGCAACGTCCGGGCCGCCGGGCACGCCCAGCTCTCCCGGGGACGTCGGCACGAGCCCGTCACGCTGACCGAGGTCACCGACAGCAAGCTGAAAGAGCAGGTCATGCGCGCGTATCCGCGCGAGGTCCCCCGAGGCGCCCCGATGTTCGTCCGAGCCGGCATCGCCACCAGCCCCGACCCCGACGCCTTCGCCGCGGCCGCCGGGCACGTCGCGGTATTCGAGGTCCGCCCGGTGCCGCAAGCGCGGTGAAACGGCGGCACCGCCACGAGGCGCCGCAGCCCCGGGCGGGCTGCCAGCCAGCGCGGTCCTGCCGCCTGCTTGCGCCAAGCCCATGCCGCGGTCGGTTTCGAACGATGAATCTGAAACTTAGGAGGAGGCGCGATGACCATTCTGGTGACCGGTGCACGGGGGGACATCGGCGGGGCCGTGCTGACGGGGCTGGCGGGGCTGGCGGGGCTGGCGGCCAGGGAACCGGTGCGCGCGTCGAGCCGCGCCGCGCGGCCCGGCGAGTTCCCGGCCGGTGTCGAGGTGGCGCGCCTCGACCTGACCGACCCGGCGTCCTGGCCGGCCGCCCTGGCCGGCGTGCGCAAGGTGTTCCTCTACGCGCAGCAGGAAGCAGCGGCGGGGTTCGCGGCGGCGGCACGGAAGGCAGGCGTGGAGCACGTGGTGCTGCTGTCCTCCAGCACGGTGCTGTACCCGGACGCGGCCGCCAACCCGATCGCGCTGCGCCACCTCGCGGCGGAGCGGGCGCTGGACGAGGCCGGTCTTGACCGGACCTTCGTGCGGCCGGGCTACTACGCGACGAACGCGCTGCGCTGGTGGCAGTCGATCCGCACCGGGCGCGTGCTGCGCACCGCGTTCCCCGAAGCGGTCACCTCCCCGGTCCACGAATGCGATATCGCCGAGGTGGCGGTGCGGGCACTGCTGGATGACAGGCACCGCGGCGCGGCCTACCCCGTGCTCGGGGCAGGCCCGGTAACCGTGCGCGAGCAGGTCGCCGCCATCGCCGCGGCGCTCGGAGAACCAGTGCGGCTGGAGGAGGTGGACGTGGACACCTACCGCGCCCAGCTGCTCACCCAGCTGCCCGGGCCGATCGTCAAGCGCGTCCTCCAAGACCGCGGGAGCGTGCCCCCGCTGCCCGCCGAGCTGGCCACCGACGCGGTGCCAGAAATCCTCGGCCGCCCCGCGCTGACGTTCGCCGCGTGGGCCCGCGACCACGCAGCCGACTTCCGCTAACCGCATGAACCACATGAGTCAGCTGCCGGAACTCCTCACTGCCCGCGTCGGGCCGAGCAGGTGCCTCCGCGAATTCACTCGCCCGCGGCTGAACCCTGAGTGGGCAGCATCCCGTTAACTCTGGTAGCAGGAGCGTTCCGCCCCCGGCCGAGGAGAAACGGTGCCAGACGGCTTCGAGGTCGATCTCACGTCCCTGGTGCGCGCGGCCGAAGGCGTTAACGGCGCGATCAGCGACATGCAGCACAACGAAGTCGCGGACATCGGGGCCCCGGGTGCCGACTACGGCGACGGGAACCTGGCTAGCGTCATGTCCAGCTTCTGCGCCCGCTGGGAGATCGGCGTCAAGAACCTGACCAAGGACGCGAGCGAGGTCGCCGGCCGTCTGACGAAATCCGCCGAGGCGTACGCGACGGCCGAGCACGCGAACGTGGAGCTGGTCTCCGGCATCATGCTGCGAAGGTCCGGTGCTGATCCGGCGGCATCCTCATGGTGAGCCAGCTCGGCCAGACCAGCAGCCCGCGCGATCTCGTTCCCGGGGACCCCGCTTCGATCTCCGCGGTGGCCGGGAAACTGCTCACGTACGCGAACCTGCTGACCGAAGCGGGGAACGGCCTTGAGGTCATCGACACCGCGAACGGCTGGCAGGGCACGGCGGCGGATGGCTTCCGGGCCAAGTTCAGGGGGCAGCCGAGCGCGTGGCAGCAGGCAGGCTCTTGTTTCCTGTCCGCGGCGAAGGCGCTCGACGCCTACGCGCCCGTCCTGTCCCGGGCCCAGCAGGATGCCGCTGAGGCGGTCGCGCAGTGGGACGCGGGCCGCAAACAGGCCGCCCAGTCGATCCTCAGCACCGCCAGGACCAATGTCTCCGACGCCGCCGGCATGGCCGCGAGCGCCATCGGCGCGGCCCGCGACAAGGCGCCACAGCAACCCGGGTTCTGGTCCGATGTCGGGGGCTTCCTCAAGGGGGCATTGCACGGCGCCGAGGATGTCGGTGCGGACGCGCTCAACGGCGCGGCCTCGATCGGGAACGCGATGGTGAACCATCCCGGCGATGTCGGGACCTTGCTCGGCGGGGCCCTGCTGACGGCGGCCGGATCCCTCGGCGACGCGGGCGGTACCGTGCTGGTCGCCACGGGAATCGGCGCCCCCGTCGGCGTACCGGTCGACGCGCTCTCCACCGCCGCCATCGGCACCGGCGTCACCCTGATGGCCGCGTCCGGCGGCGACCTCGTCCGCCACGCCGCCGGGGACGACAGCGAAGGCCCGGTCCAGCCCGGTACAGCCAGCAGCGGAAACCCGGCTGGCGCCGGGGACAGCGGCGCCTACGCCGCCGGCAGCCCGCTCAGCTCCGAGCAGCTGGATGAGGCATATAATTCTGCGAGCACCGAAAATAGAATGGTCCATATCCTTGATCGCCCTGAACACGGCCTGCAGGATCTCGTTAACGCTGCCGGAGGGCGGCCGGAGGCAATGCGCGTGATCGTCAACAGCTTGCAGGATGGTGACGGCCTTCCGGCGAATGGAGTATTCGAAGTAACCAGAACAATAAATGGGCAGCAAATTACCATTCGCGGTGCCATGCTAAATGGCGTTCCAAGAATCGGCACCGCGTTTGACCCGTCGGCCTACCCAGGAAATTCTTAGATCGGCAAACCATCATGGATGAAGCGACACTTGACAGGCCGCTCACGGCGATCGAGCGGGAAACACTGGAAACCCTGCTGTCCGTGGACTTCATGGGGGTCGCCGAGCTACGCGCCCAGATCCCCTTGGCCAGATTGGCCGCAACCAAGACATCCGGCTGGGAGCCGAGCTTCAATGTCATGATCCCAAAGGATGCACCCCCTTCGCCGTTTCAGGGGAACCTGGCCCCTATTTCGGCCTACGTCTACGATTCCAACCAGGAGTACACGGGCGAGTTCCTCGTCTGGATAGCCCACGGCTACCTCGCAGGCGTGGAATACGCGTGGGTCACAGATGAGGCACCGGACGTCCTTCCCGATCCCAGCCGTATTCAGGTGTCAGTGAGAAGCTAAATCCGGCAGGACCCGGACCGGTTCGACTCGCTGTACGCGGGGGGCGGCGCCTAGGCGTGGGCTCGTAGCGCCCGGCCGTACCATTCCCAGGTGTCGGTGACGTCGGCGGGCGCCTGGTCGGGCTGCCAGCGGTTGATGATCCCGACGAGGGTCCAGTAGCGTCCCACGCGGCGGTCGGTGAACGCCTCGATCCGCTCGGCGGCGACCGCGCGGGCCTCGGGCGGCTGCGGCCCGAGGGCTTCCAGGCGCTCTACCACGCCGAGGGCCTCGGCCGAGGCGGGATCGAGACCCGCTCGGGCGGCGGGCCCGGCGATCTCGCCCACCGCCTGGCCCACCTGGAACTGCCCGGGATCGGGGGCTGGTCCCTCCGTCAGGGCCCGCTGGGCCATCCGCCGGCTGCTAGCGACAAAATCCGGGTCGCGCAGTAGGGCCGCCAGCTCCACCCAGGCAGCGACCTGCTCGGGGGCCGGGTCTTCCGGCAGCTCGGGTATCCCCAGCTGGAGCTTCTCGGCCACCGGGCCGGCGGCATCGCCGAACACGGCGTCGAGGTACTCCTCGACGATGCGGCGGCGTTCCTCGGCCGTGAGGGCGGTCAGGTCGGTCATGAGCTGCAACTCCTCGGTATCAGCGGAACGGGCGAAGGCCTGCAGCACCGCCCGCCGCAAGCGCAGCAGGCTGATCTGGGCCTCGAGGGCGCGGGCATGCTCGGCGGCCACATCGGCCAACGACGCCTCGGCGGCGAGCACCCGCCTGATGTCGTCCAGTCCCACGCCGAGCTCTCGCAGGGTGCGGATCAGCCGGGCCCGGGCGACGGCGTCCGGACCGAAGAGCCGGTAGCCCGCCGCCGAGCGCCCGTCTGCCGGGAGCACGCCGGCGTCGGCGTAGAAGCGCAGCGTCCGCACCGACAGGCCGGTCCTCGAAGCGAGCTGGCCGATCATCATGGGTTCGATCATCGACTCTCCAGCCAGTGGAGGGTCAAGCAGGCGGAGAATTCATGCTCCCGCTGGCCGGCGACGGCACTGAATAGGTCGCGATTTTGTCATGCTCTGTCGGGACCGGCTGGAAACGTGCTACCTAAGCGCTCATGGGCTTTCAGTTTGGCGCGCCGGCGGGCACCCGCCGCGCCGCGATCACCCTAACGGCAGTGGCCGGACTAGGGGTGCTGGCCGGCTGCCAGGGAGCCGGCTCCGCGGGCGCGCCCGCCGCTACCCTGTCGGCCTCCGCCGTCGCCGCGATGCAGGGCACGCTATCGCCGCCCAGCCTGCTCACCGACACGGTTAACGACATACTTTTCGCCGGCTCGGTGCAAGATGTCCTTACCGAAAGCGGTCCCGGGGGGACGCTGACCCAGGTCGGCGACGCCTCGGTGAGCAGCGGACGGCAGGTCCTCACGGTCCGCTCGCCGGCGGACGCTGGCGGGGCTACCATCATCGAGCGGGTGACCATCCTGCTGATCAACAAGGTCGGCTACGTGTACGGCGACGAGACCGGCCTGAACCGACTGTTCGGTATCCCCCTGGCCCAGGCCGAGCAGGTGGCGGGGCAGTGGATCGCGGTCCAGCCGGGCGAGGAACTCGGCCAGCTCGCCTACGACACCATCAGCAGCGGGCTGACCCTGAGCGACCTGGCCGACACGGTCACGCTGACGGGGAAGCTCACTCCGGCCGCGCCGGGCATCGTCGCCGGCCAGCCGGTCCGGGGCATGCAGGGGACCGACCCCGGCGGCAGCGGCCAGGCCCGCCTGTACGTGACCGACACCGACGCGCCGCTGCCGGTCGCGTTCACCGTGCCTGGCGGGAAGGTACCGTACCGGCTGACGTTCAGCCACTGGGGAGAGACCTTGCACCTGACCGCGCCCCCGGACCCCATCCCGGCCAGCTCGGTCTCGGCCGAATCGGCCACTGCCTGAGCTAACTCAAGCAGCAGGCCGCGGTGGGTGAGCGCCAGGGTGAGCAGGGCGGCCGCGGCCGCCTGGAGCGGCGCGTCCCGTAGCAGCGCGCCGACCGTGGGCGGGTCGAACGGGCGGGGCGCGATCACCCGGCCCTCGGCGTTGACCTCCACCGGCGCGCCGAACAACTGGTCGTACAGCGGCGCATCGATCACCACCGCCGCCAGCAGGTCGAGCGCGAAGGTGAGCGGGTCGGCCCCGAGGCCCAGGCACCAGGCGCGGACGCGGTCCTGGCCGTCGGCCAGGCCGTCGGTCATCGCCCGGGCCAGCGGCCAGGCGGCGTAGTCGATCGGCGCCTGCTCACTGCCGTACTCTTCGTCCGCTCCCAGGAGTTCCTCGGCGTACTCACGGAGCAGGCCGCGCCACAGGCTGAAGTCGTTGGCCTCGTTCCACTGCGCCTCGCCCGAGGGCTGGAAGACGCCGACCGGGATCACCTGGTAAAGGCCGCCGGCGTGGCTGACCTTCCCGGGCTGACGGTAGTGGACCGGGAACGAGGCGGTGCCCGCGGCCCGGTCGTGGCGCAGGGTGAGCGCGCTGACCGCCAGCGGCGCCGCGCGGCGGGCGAGTCCGGCCGGTCCGCCCAGCGCGGCCCGGTAGGCGCCCGCGTCCGCTCGCGCACCGTCAAGCTGGGCGGCGGCGTACTCGAAGGCGGCCGCGCCGCCGGTGTCCACGCCGTCGAAGAAGCGGCCGCGGCCGAAGGCGAGCCGCGGCCGGCCGGGCGCGGCCAGGTCCGCGTCGATGAGCCGGTAGGTCGGCCGGTTCTCGAACACCGCGGGCGCGGCGAGGTCCGCGACCACCTCGCTGTAGCGTCGGTACCTGCTCCCGTCGGCCCGCTCCGGCAGCGCCGGCGGGCACAACCGGGCCAGGTCAGGGACCTCGGGCGGGGGCGCCTGGGGACGGAACTCGAGTTGCAGCGCGTCCAGCGGCACCGGGGCGGGCAGCCGCCAGGCGAGCGGGGCGAGCAACGGGGTGCCGGCCAGCCGGAGGCGGCTGTCGTAGCCGCCGGCGGCGCTGACCCCCAGCGGATGGCGGTCGCGGCTGAGCGCGGCGGTGACGCGGAGCCAGTGCGCCTGCGTCGGGGTCAGGTCGGTCACCGGGTCATGGTACTGAGCGGCCGTGCCCCGTCCCGGCGCGCTTGGTGGTGCCCACCAGGCGGTTGTCAACCAAAAGCGTTCAGTTGGGCTGACGCCCGCTGCGCTGGCAGCACCACCACAACCACTTCTGTCACATAGATGCAGGCCTAGGCATATTTATGGAAATAAAGTGGTGCTATTGCACCACTTTATTTCCACCATGCTAAAAAGTTCCGCAATAATTCTCTTGGCTGGGGAATCCTTCCTGGTCACCTCACCGGGCAGCTCGCCGGTGCTTAGTTAACGGGGTTGGGTTAGCCGCCAGGTTGCCGCAAGCATGCGGGTGGGGGACGCGCGGCGGGTGGTGCAGGCGACTTGGGTGGGGGATTCGCGGCGGGTGGTGCGGGTGGGGGAAACACGGCGGGTGGCGCGGGCGGGGGACATGGCGGGTGGTGCGGGTGGGGGACGCGCGGCGGGCGGTGCGGGGGCAGGGGCCGGAGCGGGCTCGGGTCGGTGCGGGTGCAGGGCGGGGGCGGAGCGGGCTCGGGCCGGGTGACGGTAAGGGGGCCGGGCGGCGGGTGCCGACTGTACTTAAGCGGTTAATTTCATTATGCTGGTGGGCAGGGAGACCGCTGAGGAAGGTGTGCTGATGACGGCTGACGGGCAACTCCGGTTCCCCGACGGGTTCCTGTGGGGCGCGGCTACCGCCGCCTACCAGATCGAGGGGGCGCCGGACGCGGACGGCAAGGGGCCGTCGATCTGGGACACCTTCGCGCACACCCCCGGGGCTATCTACCACGGGGACAACGGCGACGTCGCCTGCGACAGCTACCACCGCTACGACGAGGACATCGCGCTGCTGAAACGGCTCGGGGCCGGCGCCTACCGGCTGAGCCTGAGCTGGCCGCGGATCCTGCCGTCCGGCCGCGGCACCGTCAACGCCAAGGGACTGGACTACTACAACCGGGTCATCGACGGGCTGCTCGAGGCGGGCATCTCCCCCGCGGTGACGCTCTACCACTGGGACCTGCCGCAGGCGCTGCAAGACGCCGGCGGCTGGGCCAACCGGGACGTGGCCGGCTGGTTCGCCGACTACGCCGCGGTCGCGGCGGAGGCGTTCGGGGACCGGGTCGGCAAGTGGATCACGCTCAACGAGCCGTGGGTGGTGGCGCACGTGGGCTACCGCGACGGGCGGCACGCGCCCGGCATCACCGACGCCGCCCAGGCGGTCGCGGCCAACCACCACCTGCTGCTCGCGCACGCCCAGGCGATGGGCGCGCTGCGGGCGGCCCGGGTCAGCGGCGAGGTCGGCATCACCGTCAACCTGACCGTCGAGCGGCCGGTCACGCCGCAGGCGGCCGGGCACGCGGCGGTGCTTGAGGCGCGGCAGAACGGCGTCTACCTGGACCCGCTGTTCCGCGGCCGCTACCCGGAGCTGCTGGCGGGCGACCCGGCCTACTCCCCCGCCGCGGCGGACGGACTGGTGGCCGACGGCGACCTGGAGCTGATCGGCGCGCCGCTGGACTTCCTCGGCGTCAACTTCTACTCGCCGCACTACGTGAACCTGGCCCGCCCGGACGGCGAGCCCCGCCGCGGCGAGACGCTCAGCGGCCCCGGCACCGTCTCCCTGCAGCCCGCGGGGCTGCCCGTCACCGCGATGAACTGGCTGGTCGAGCCCTCGTCGCTGCACGAGCTGCTCACCCGGGTGGTGGCGCCGGTGACCGGGCCGCTCCCGCTCTACATCACCGAGAACGGGTCCGCCTGGCACGACTACGTCACCCCGGACGGGCGGGTGCACGACCCCGAGCGGACCGACTACCTGCGCGGGCACCTCGCCGCCGTCCACGCCGCGATCGCGGACGGCGTCCCGGTGCGGGGGTACTTCAGCTGGTCGCTGATGGACAACTTCGAGTGGGCCGAGGGCTTCGCCCGGCGCTTCGGCCTCGCGTTCGTCGACTTCGGCACCCAGCGGCGGGTGCTCAAGGACAGCGGCGAGTTCTACGCGTCGGTGATCGCCGCCAACGCGGTCTGAGCCGGCCGCTAGCCGCGCAGGGCGAGGAAGAAGTCGACCCGGTCGGCCAGCGCGGACAGGTCGCGGCCGGTGAGCGCCTCGATCCGGCTGATCCGGTAGCGCACGGTGTTGACGTGCACGTACATCCGGGACGCGCAGGCGGACCAGGAGCCGTCGCAGTCGAGGAACGATACCAGGGTAGGCAGCAGCTCGGCGTTGTGCCGGGTGTCGTAGTCCCGCAACGGGCCGAGCACCCGCTCCCGCCACGAGCGCAGCACCGGCGTCGGCACGTTCGCCAGCAGCAGCTCGTGCAGCGACGGCTCAGCCGCCGGGCTGCCCAGGAAATCCCCCACCCGCACGCGCACCTCCAGTAAGCGACGGCGTTACGGTAACCCGCGCGTGTTTATCGGAAGCTACAAGAGGAATAGCCCCACGTTACGTCGGCCCGGTGCGGCCGATGTCACACTGGCGCCGCGGCGTACCCTGGTGGCCGTGGAGACGCGGTGACCCTGGCTCAGTTCAACGCGGCGCCGGCCGGCCAGGCGACGGCGCAGATGCTCGCCTGCTGCGCCTCGCCCCGGTTCGCGGCGGCGATGGCGGACGGCAGGCCGTACCCGACGGCGGCCGCCGCGGAGGAGGCCGCGAACACTGCCTTCTCAGTGCTGACCTGGGACGACGTCCGGGAGGCACTGGACGCCCACCCGCGCATCGGCGCCCGGGTGTCGGGCCAGTCGGCGGCCGAGCAGTCCGGGGTGGCCGACGGCTCCCGTACGGCCCTGCTGGCGGCCAACGCCGCCTACGAGGAGCGGTTCGGCCACGTGTTCCTCATCTGCGCGACCGGGTTGACGGGTGAGCAGATGCTGGCCGCGCTCCGGCGGCGGCTGGACAACGACGAGGAGTCCGAACGGGTGCTGGCCGCCGCCGAACTGCGCAAGATTACCCTGCTCCGGCTGCGGAAGGTGCTGACCGGATGACCGTCTCCACCCACGTGCTCGACGCCGTCCGGGGCGCGCCCGCGGCCGGGGTCGCGGTTACCCTGGCGGTCGGCACCGGTTCCCTGGGGGACGGCCACGACCCGGTGCTGGCCGGCCACAGCCCCGCCCCGTGGCTGGCGGCCGAGTCCGGGGTGACCGACGCCGACGGCCGGTACCGGTTCCGGGTGGACACCCCGGCCGGGACCTACCGGCTGACGTTCGCGACCGGGCCGTACTTCGCCGCCCAGGCGGTGGACGCGTTCTACCCGGAGGTGGCCGTCACCTTCACCGTCGGCGACGGCCACCTCCACGTGCCGCTGCTGCTGTCACCGTTCGCCTTCTCCACCTACCGGGGCAGCTAGCTAGCGCTCAGCGACCGGGGAACAGGGGCCGCAGGCTTGCCAGCGCCGCCCGCAGCCGGGTGAGCAGCTCGGCGATCTCCTCGTCGGTGGCGGTGAGCGGCGGGCCGATGAGGATCGCGTCGCCGCGGCTGCCGTCCACGCAGAACCGGGCCGGGTACACCAGCAGGCCGCTCGCGGCGGCGGCGGCGACCGCCCGCGCGGTGACGTCGAGGGCCGGCGCGGGCGGGTCCGCGGTGGCCGGGCCGGCCACGAACTCCAGGCCCCACAGGTAACCGAGGCCGCGGACGTCGCCCAGATACGGGAACCGGGTCGGCAGCGCGCGCAGCTCTTCCCCCAGCCGGGCGCCGCGGGCGGCGACCCGGGCCAGCAGCCGTTCCTCCTCGATCACCTCGATCGTGGCCAGGCCGGCCGCGCAGGCCAGCGGAGCGTTGCTGAACGTGTGCCCGGCCGCCATGGCCGGCTCGACCGCCCGGACCTGATCCCATACCCGGGCGGAGAGGGCGACGCCGCCCAGCGGCAGGGTGCCGCCGCCGGCCCCCTTGGCGAAGGTGACGATGTCCGGCACCGCCCCCGCGTGCTGGAACGCGAACCAGGTGCCGGTGCGGCCGAAGCCGGACATCACCTCGTCGCAGATCCACAGCACGTCGTGGGCGTCGCACAGCCGGCGCAGCTCGGCCAGGAAGCCGTCCGGTGGCACCAGCACCCCGCTGCCCGCGCCGCCCACCCCCTCGAGCAGCACCGCCGCGGTCCGCCCGAGGTCGAGCCGGCTGAACTCCGCCCGCAGCCGGTCGATGCACCAGGCGGCGGCGGTGGTGCCCGCCGGGACCGGCAGCCGGAACAGCTGGGGCGCGGTCAGCGTCTGGCCGGCCCGCACCAGCGGCCGGTAGGGGGCGGCGTAGCGGGGCTGCCCGGACGCGCCGAGCGCGCCCGCCGTGCTGCCGTGGTAGCTCACCGAGCTGGAGACGAAACGGTGCTTTTCCGGCCGCCCGGCGGCGGCCCAGTAGCGGTGGGCGAACTTCATCGCCAGCTCGTTCGCCTCGGAGCCGCTGCTGACGAACATCACGTGGTCAAGGCCGCCGCCCAGCCGCTGCGCGAGCTGGCGGGCCAGCCGCTCGGCGGGCGCGTTCCTGAACTGGGACCGGTGCACGTAGTCGACCGCCGCGAACTGCGCGGCGACGGCGGCGATCACCTTCGGGTGCCCGTGCCCGAGGGCGACCGCCAGCGGGCCGGAGGAGGCGTCGATGTAGTCGCGGCCGTCGGAGTCGAAGATCCGCGCGCCCCGGGCCGCCACCGCCAGCGGCAGCGGCCGGGTGGTCGACGGGATCAGGGCCGGCTGGGCTTCATGGGAGTCAGGGGCTCCGCCGGCTTGCGGGGCTTCAGCGGCCATGACCTTGTCCTTCCCGAGTCAGGCCCACCCGTTCGGGCTGCTCATCAAGCGCGGAACCGCGGTCGCGGGGCGCCCTACCGCGGCACAGCGTAGCGGGCCGGCCGTGGGTGGTGTTCGCGGGCCGCCCGGCGTGGTTCACTGGGTAGGTGGCCAGGGCGCGCGGGCCGATGACGATACGCGACGCGCACTCCCACCTCATTGAGCAGGGCGTTATCAAGCAGGGCGCCACCGCCGAGGTCAGGGAGATCGTCGCGGACTCGTGGCTGCGCTCGGTCGCGGCCGGCATCGAGGCGGACGTCAGCCGGCCGCCGATCACCCTGGAGACTCCCCTGCTGCGGCAGTACCGGGCCGAGCACCCCCTCGCCCAGGTGTTCCCGCTGCTGTCGGAGGTGCTCGGGCAGGCGGCGCGCGACTGCGAGGCGGTCATGGCGGTGGCCGACGAGCACGGCCAGCTCCTGTGGGTGGCGGGAGCGCCGGCCGCGCTGAGCCGGGCCGAGAAGATCGCGTTCGTGGAGGGCGCCCAGTGGGATGAGGCGCACGCGGGCACCAACGCGCCCGGCACCGCGCTGCGGCTCGACTGCCCGGTGACGATCCGCGCGGCCGAGCACTTCGTCCGGCCGGTGCAGCCGTGGAGCTGCGCCGCGGCGCCGATCCACGACCCGGTGAGCGGGCGCATCCTCGGCGTGGTCGACGTGACCGGCGGCGACGACATCGGGTCGGCCCAGACCATCGCGATGGTGCGGGCGACCGCGCGGATGGCCGAGGCCGAGCTGGCCCGGATCGCGGCGGTCCGGCCGCCGGGGGGCAGCGCCGCGGAGGCGGTGCTGGCCGGCTCCGGCGTCCCCGCCGACGGGCTCCACCTGCGGGCCCTCGGGCGGCCTGACCTGCTGCTGACCCGGGCCGGGCGGTCGCTGCGGCTGAGCCTGCGGCACAGCGAGATCCTGACGGTGCTGGCCGCCTACCCGGACGGGCTGTCCGGCGACGAGCTGGCGGTGCTGCTCTACCCGGGCGACGTCAGCCCGGCCACGCTGCGGGCCGAGATGGTCCGGCTGCGCGCGCTGCTGGGCGGGGACGTGCTCGCCTCCCGCCCCTACCGGCTGTGCTGCGCGGTCCATTCGGACTGGGCGGCCGTGGCGGCGCAGCTCGCGGCGGGCGACATCGCGGGCGCGCTGCGGCTCTACCAGGGGCCGCTGCTGCCGCACAGCGAGGCGCCGGCCGTGGCCCGGCTGCGCGACGACCTGCACCACTGGCTGCGCGCCAGCGTGCTGGCCGACGGCGGGCAGGAGCTGGCGGTGAGCTGGACGCAGAGCCGGTGGGGAACCGACGACCTGGAGATGTGGCGCCGGCAGCGCACGCTGCTGCCGTCCGGCTCGCCGCTGCGGCCCCGGGCGGAGGCGATGATCGCCCGGCTGGACACCGAGCTGGGGCGGTAGCGCCCGAGCTGGTCGCAACGTGGTTGCAACGTTGCGGCAGCTAGCGTGCCGCATTAGAGGTCGTCTCAGCGGGCCCAGCCCGCCGAACCTCCCCGACGACCAGCAGCGCAGAGAGGGGATCACCGCAATGGCGCAGTACAGTGCCCCTGGGCAGGCCGACAGCCTGGTATCCGTGGCCGACCGGTACGGGAACTTCATCGGCGGCGAGTGGGTGCCGCCGACGAGCGGCAAGTACTTCGAGAACATCACCCCGGTGACCGGGCAGCCGTTCACCGAGATCGCCCGGTCCACCGGCGACGACATCGAGCTCGCGCTGAACGCCGCCCACGGGGCCAAGCAGGCCTGGGGCCGTACGTCGGCGGCCGAGCGGGCGGGCGTCCTGAGCAAGATCGCGGACACCATCGAGGCCAACCTGGAGATGCTGGCGGTCGCCGAGACCTGGGAGAACGGCAAGCCGGTGCGGGAGTCCCTGGCGGCCGACCTGCCGCTGGCGGTGGACCACTTCCGCTACTTCGCGGGGGCGATCCGGGCCCAGGAGGGCGGCATCTCGGAGATCGACGCCGACACGATCGCGTACCACTTCCACGAGCCGCTCGGCGTGGTCGGGCAGATCATCCCGTGGAACTTCCCGATCCTGATGGCGACCTGGAAGCTGGCCCCGGCCCTGGCCGCGGGCAACTGCGTGGTGATCAAGCCCGCCGAGCAGACGCCGTGGTCGCTGCTGAAGGTCATCGAGCTCATCGCCGGGCTGCTGCCGCCCGGGGTGCTGAACGTGGTCAACGGCTTCGGGGTGGAGGCGGGCAAGCCGCTCGCCTCGTCCAGCCGGATCGCCAAGATCGCGTTCACCGGGGAAACGACCACCGGCCGGCTGATCATGCAGTACGCCAGCCAGAACCTCATCCCGGTGACGCTGGAGCTGGGCGGCAAGAGCCCCAACATCTTCTTCGACGACGTCGCGGCGGCGCAGGACGACTTCTACGACAAGGCGCTCGAGGGATTCACCATGTTCGCCCTCAACCAGGGCGAGGTCTGCACCTGCCCGTCCCGGGCGCTGGTCCAGCAGTCGATGTACGAGCGCTTCGTGCCGGACGCGCTCACCCGGGTGAAGGCCGTCAAGCAGGGGCACCCGCTCGACACCGACACGATGATCGGCGCCCAGGCGTCCAACGACCAGCTCGAGAAGATCCTGTCCTACCTGGAGATCGGGCGCGCCGAAGGGGCCAAGGTACTGACCGGCGGCGAGCGGGCCGACCTCGGCGGCGAGCTGTCCGGCGGCTACTACGTCACCCCGACCGTGTTCGAGGGCGACAACAGCATGCGGATCTTCCAGGAGGAGATCTTCGGCCCGGTGCTGGCGCTGACCAGCTTCACCGACGAGGCCGACGCGCTGAAGATCGCCAACGACACGCTGTACGGCCTCGGGGCCGGCGTGTGGACGCGGGACGGCTCGCGCGCCTACCGGGCCGGCCGCGAGATCCAGGCCGGCCGCGTCTGGACCAACTGCTACCACGCCTACCCGGCGCACGCCGCGTTCGGCGGGTACAAGCAGTCCGGGGTCGGCCGGGAGAACCACAAGATGATGCTCGACCACTACCAGCAGACCAAGAACCTGCTGGTGAGCTACTCGGCGAAGAAGCTCGGCTTCTTCTAGGCCGGTAGGCCGGGCAGCCGGCGCAGGCCAGGCCTGCCCTGCCCAGGTCCTGTTACGGGGGTACAGGACCTGGGTAGGGCTCTCCCGTTGGGCGAGCGAGGAGCAGCGAGATGACAGAACCGACCCGGGTCGACCTGAGCGAGAAGGCGGCCGGCCTGCTGCGCGAGCTGACCCCCGTCCACGGGCCGCTGATGTTCCACCAGTCCGGCGGCTGCTGCGACGGCTCGTCGCCGATGTGCTACCCGGACGGGGACTTCATCACCGGGGACGCCGACATCCTGCTGGGCGAGCTGCCGGTGCCCGGCCTCGACCGGCCGGTCCCCTTCTGGATGTCGGTGTCGCAGTACGAGTACTGGAAGCACACCCACCTGACGGTCGACGTGGTGAAGGGCCGCGGCAGCGGTTTCTCGGTCGAGGCGCCGGAGGGCGTGCGGTTCCTGATCAGGTCCCGGCTGCTGACCGACGCGGAGCTGGCCCACTTCTTCCCGCCGGAGCACGGGCCGGGAATTACGGCTGACGTTCCGCTGACGGGGCGCTGAGGAGCACCCCCGCCAGGCCGGCCCCGACGACCAGGAAGCCGGCCGAGAACGCGAGCGCGTGCCAGCTCGGGTAGTCGGGCAGGAAATGGAAGTCGGTCGAGGAGCCGAGCCGGTGGACGAGCCGGAGCCAGAACAGCGCCTCGACCGCGATGCCCGCCGCCGCGACGGCGGTCCACGCGGTGACCCGCCGCGTCCCCGCGAGTGAGCGGCGAAGGTGCCTGCGCCCGGCGATCAGCAGCGGGACCGGGATGAGCGTGCACACCGGCAGCATGCACAGCCCGAGGACCGCCAGGGCCAGCTCGAGCCCGACCAGCACGGGCTTGCTTGGCCCGGGGGCGGGCCACGGCGCCGCGGTCAGCGAGTTAGCGAACGCGACCGCGCAGGCGCTGGCGCCGAGCAGGGACCACACCGCGGCCAGGCGGACGCAGAGTTCCCTGGCCGGCAGTCGTCTGGGGCGCCGGATCGGTCCGGCCGCTCGCGAGCCCATAGGGCGATTATGGCGTCGCCCGGGGTTAGCCGGCGATGGTAATCGCCGGGTGCCCGGTCGGGCGGAGCCAGCGGAGCACCCTGATCAGCTCGGCTACCGGGAGCGATACGCAGCCGGCGGTGCCGGTGCCGGTGCCCGCGTGCAGGAAGATGGCGCTGCCGAGGCCGGGCCTGCGGGCGGTGTTGTAGCCGATCACAGCGGCGTAGTCGTAGGCCGGGACGTTGTGCAGCGGTTCCGGGTCGCGCCCGGGACTGGCGGTCCTGGCGTCCACCCACTCGTTGTAGCGGGGGCTGGCCGGGTCGTCATCCCAGTAGTCGTAGGGGTAAGCGTGCCGGTAGGAGAAGGTGACACCGGGGCTGGGGTCGACGCCGAAGAAGAAGGTGAACCCGTAGGTGCCGGACGGGGTGCGGCCGTCGCCCTCGCGCTTGGCGCCGGGCGCGGCGATCCCGTTGTAGCCCACCCGGGCGGTCCACGGGCCGAACACGAGCACCCGCCTGGTGCCGGTCACCTGGTAGGCCCGGAACGTGGCGTAGCTGGTGGTGCGGGAGCTGGCGGTGACCGTGATCAGCTGCCTGGCCGCTGCCAGCGCGCGCACCTGGGACTGGCCGGCCGGGGCAGCGCGGGACGGCCCGGCCGGGACCAGCAGGGCCAGGACGGTCAGCATGGTCACCGCGAGCAGGGCCCGGGTTGCCTCGGCCGTACGCATCTCGCGGGTGAGCGTAACAGCCGGGTGACCGTCGCCTCGTCAGGCTCGCCGTCGAAGTAGCGGTCAAGCACCTGACGGAACAGCGCTCCCCCGGCCGCGTCGGCCGCGGTGCCGGCGTCGGCCACGGTGCCGGCGGCCAGCGCGAACAGCGTCATCGAGGAGCGCAGCTTCATCGCGTCGACCGGGCCGAAGATCTGCCCGGCCGTCCGGCCCTCGGTCTCCGCGACGACCCGGGCGCACTCGGCCAGCCGCGGGCCGAGCACCGGGTGGGCGAGGTAGGCGCGGGCCTCTTCGGCCCCCGAGATGGCGTATTCCCGGGCCATCGCGCTCATCCCGAGCCCGGCGACCTGCGGGAACACGAACCACATCCAGTGGCTGGCCTTGGCCCCGGCCCGCAGCTCGGCCAGCGCCCGCTGGTAGCAGCCGCCCCGGTCCTGCGCCGCCACGAACCGCCCCAGCCGCCAGGGGTCGGCCGGGGCGGCGCTAACCACGGTCGCCGCTAGTCATCGTCGGCCCAGTCGCCCGGCGGCCAGGGTTCGGTTTCGGCCATCGCCATGCTTAGCCGGGCCGACCAGCCGATCGCCCAGGCCTTTATCTCGCTTGCCTGGCTCGCATCGAGTCCGTAGACCGCGAACTCTTCGTCTGGGTACATCTGCACGCGGTCGAGTTGATCACGCAGGCATTCCAACCGGAACTCGTCATCAAGCACTGACCGGGCCATTGTCACCAGGTCGGCCTCGCTGAACAGTTTGGATGCCGCATGAATGTCGATGTAGTCGCGCACTACCCCGCGGTCGTGTAGCGCGCCGACTTTCAGCGCTACGACATCGGCCAGGGCAACCACCGGCCCGAACGACATCATGGCGAACTCGTGGTTAAGCGGTTCCTTGAGGATGTCGACGCGGCACGCCGCTCCCGAGGGCAGAGCGACGTCGAGATGCCCGAAGCGGCCGCCTGTCTTGATGACCCGGGCCTGGCAGCCGACCAGCCGGTAGGCGGTGGCAAGCGCCTCGGTGATCTCTTCGACCGGGGCGAGGTCGCGCGTCGCGAAGTCAATGTCATCCGACGGCCGGTCGACAAGCCCGTGTGCCTTCATGGCGTAGCCGCCGGTGATTGCGAGCCCGTACCGCTCGCATACCGGCAGGGCCGCTTCTACCAGGACTGCGTGATCACCTTCGAGTAGCGGCATCTGTGACTCACCGGCCAAGCTCCGGGAATTGCGCCTCCCAGGCGTGCCGCAGCGGTCGGGGCAAGCCGAGACGCGGCCAGTCCAACCGGAGGAGGTCACCGTTGAGCCAGCGCGTGTAGTGCTCGCGGGTGATCCCCGAGGTGAGCACGGTCATGTGAAACATGTACCGCTGGACCGGGCTGGCGAGGTCGAACGTCCGCCTGCCTGACCAGGCTAGATCATGGGGCAGTTCAACCTGCCCGGCGGCGGGCCCCGCCAGCTGACCAAAGGAAGACGGCAGTGTCTCCGCCACGCCCGCCCAGCGGGAGGGCAGCGGAGGCCGGGTGCCTGCTTCGTCCATGAGGTCCATTGTGCCGCAGTTCGAAGGTCTGGTCGAAGGGAAACGCCGGCCTCGGCGGTTGGCGTCAGCCCGGGGCGGCGCCGAGGTAGCGGAGGACGGCGAGGACGCGGCGGTGGCCGGTGTCGCCCTGGTGCAGGCCGAGCTTGGCGAAGATCGAGTTGATGTGCTTGGAGACGGCGCTGTCGGTGATGACCAGGGTGGCGGCGATCTCGGGGTTGGACCGGCCCTCGGCCATCAGCGCGAGCACGTCGCGCTCGCGCTGGGTGAGCGGGGCGAGCGGGTCGGCGCCGCGGCGCAGCAGGAGCTGGGCCACTACCTCGGGGTCGAGGGCGGTGCCGCCGGCCGCCACCCGGCGCAGCGCGTCGAGGAACTCGGTCACGTCGGCTACCCGGTCCTTGAGCAGGTAGCCGACGCTGCTGGTGTTGGTGGACAGCAGGTCGGCCGCGTAGCGCTCCTCCACGTACTGCGACAGCACCAGGACGGCGATGCGGGGCCAGCGGCCGCGGATGGCGAGGGCGGCCCTGATGCCCTCGTCGGTGTGCGTGGGCGGCATCCGGACGTCGGCGATGACCAGGTCCGGCTGCTGCTGCTCGACCGCCGCGACCAGCGCCTCGCCGTCGCCGGCGGTGGCGGCCACGATGAAGCCCGCGCTCTCGAGCAGCTTCACCAGGCCGGCCAGCAGCAGCACCGAGTCCTCGCCGATCACGACCCGGAGCCGCTGCTCGCCTGTCATGGCCGTCACCATACCTCCCGCCCCGCCCGGCCGGCCGGTTACTCGGCCCGCAGTGCGGTCGCCGGGCGGGCGGCCGCCGCCCAGGCGGCCGGGAGCAGCGCGCCGAGCACCGCGATGGCCAGCGCGGCCAGCGACAGCAGCGCCAGCCGGGGCACCGGGTACACGTCACTGAAGCTGGCCGGCACCCCGGTGTGCGCGGTGGCCGCCATCGCGTGCAGGGTCGCGGTGTTGAGCAGCACCGCGGCCGGCGCGGCGATGGCCCCCGCGAGCACCGCCGGGCCGACCACCCAGCAGGTGACCATCACCACCACCTGCCCCGGCCGCATGCCGAGCGCCTTGAACACGCCGAGGTCGTGCACCCGGTCCCGCGTCGTCATCAGCACCGTGTTCAGCACCCCGAGCCCGGCCGCGACCGCGACCATCAGCGACAGCAGCCCGATCAGGCCGATGGCGACGGCGTAGAACTGGCCGCCGTCCGGCCCCACCGCCTGGAACAGGCCGTCGCTGCCGAACTTGGCGTTGAGCGCCTGGGTGTAGGCGGCCGTGCTGACCCCGGGCGCCAGGCCGATGTTCCACTGCCAGAAGTTGTCCGGCCCGACGATCGCGGGCAGGGTCTGCGCGGCGGCGAAGACGTGCGGCTGGCTCGAGGGGTAGAAGATCTCGCCCGCGATGCGCACCGTCACCGGCTTGCCGGTGACGGTCAGCGCCCCGCCCGGGGCCTGGCCGCTTCCCGAGCCGGGGTAGAGGGTCAGCGAGTCGCCCACGCTCAGCCCGCTGTCGGTGAGGAACACGGTGTTCACGTCGACCTCGCCCGGCCCGCTGTACCAGTGACCGGAGATCTGGGCGTACCCCATCCACGAGGACGGCCCGTCGAACACCACGGTGTCGACCCCGCGGGCGATGCCGACCACCTTGACCTGCGCTTCGTACTCGGCGTTGCGGTGCGCGGCGCCCGGCTGGGCGCTGAGCGTGGCCGCGGCGGCGGTCAGCTGGGCGGCCGACGGGAGCTGGTTCGGCCCGCTCCCGGGGCCGGACGGCTGAACCTGGACCGGCACCGTGGACGCCAGGGTCTGGCTGTCCCGTGCCTTGGACAGCGAGGAGTGCAGCCCGAAGGCGAAGATCACCGCGGTGGCGCCGAAGGCCACCGCGGCCAGGGTGACCAGGGTGCGGGCGGGCCGGGCGAACGGGGCGGCGAGGCCGAGGCTGACCGGGCGCGGCAGGTTGAGCCGGGCCGCCAGCCGGTGCATCGCGTACCCGCGGCCGGTGGCCGGCGCCCGGCCGGCCGCGATCGCCGACACCGCCGACAGCCAGGCCGCGCACGGCCGGGCCGAGCGCGGCCAGCAGGGTGACGGCGAGCATGCCGACCGGCGCCAGCACCAGCGCCCACAGCGGCACTAGCTGCTGGCCGACCCCGTAGGCGCCCGCCGACTGGCTCAGCACCGGGATGGCCAGCAGGTAGCCGCCCGCGGCGCCGGCCAGGCAGCCGGCCAGCGCCGGCCAGCCGATCCGGCTCAGGTAGACCGCCACTACCTGGGCGGGGGTGAGCCCGAGGGCCTTGAGCACGCCGATCCGCTGGTACTGGGCGATGACCGCGCCGCTGATCACGTTGCCGACGATGAGCACCGCCATCACCAGGCCGATGAGCGCGAACGCGAGCACGAACGGCTCCATGATCGAGGCGTTGCTGCCCTTGGACTGCTGCGCGGTGAGCCAGGAGCCCCAGTCGGTGACCGTCCCGGCCGGCAGCGTCCTGGTGACGGCGGCCACGTCGGCGGTGAGCTGGGCGGCGGTGGCCGCCCGGGCGAACTGGTAGAGCAGCTCCGCCGACGGCGGCGCGCCCAGCTTGACCAGGCTCGACAGCTCACCCGGGGTCACCCAGGCGTCGGCCGTGCCGGTGATCGAGTTGGCGAAGCCGACCACGGTCAGCGCCGGCTGGCCGGGCAGGCTGGTGGCGGTGAACGTGCTGCCCAGCGACGGGCCCCCGCCCGGGCCGGCCTGCACGGACTGGCCGCCGTTACCCGGCCCGGTGGCGAGGACGACCTGCCCCGGCCCGTCGGCCCAGTGCCCGCTGCTGAGCACCAGCTCGTCCACTGCCCCGCCGGGGGCGGCCCGGCCGACCAGGTGAGTCTGTCCCCAGGGCTGGCCCTGGAAGCCGAGGGGGATGGTGGTCGCGTCGAACGGCCCCGCCAGCGCGGTCACCCCGGCGACGTGGCCGGTGGCGGCGAGCCGGGCGGCGGCCGCCCGGCCGGGGTCGGCGGTGACGGTCGCGTCCGCGCCCCGCTGGGCGGCGAACGCCTTCGTGAACGGCGAGTTGCTGGCGCTCAGCAGGGCCAGGCCGAGGGTGGCGGAGGCGGTGGCGATCAGCAGCACCGCCACGATCACCACCGCCTGCACCTTGTGCCTGAGCACCCCGCCGGACGCGGTGCGCACCGGGCCGAGCCACTGCCCAGGCCCGGTCACCGGTGCGCCCCGGTCCCGCCCATGCCCGCTGGCGCCGGGGTGCCGGTCACCCGGCCGTCCACCAGCGTGATGGTGCGGGCCGCGTACCGCGCCGCCAGGGCGGGGTCGTGGGTGACCAGCACCAGGGTCTGGCCCGCGGCGTTGAGCTCGGTCAGCAGGCGGCCGATGTCCTGGCCGGTGGCGGTGTCGAGCGCGCCCGTCGGCTCGTCCGCCAGCAGCAGCTCGGGCGTGTTGACCAGTGCCCGGGCGATCGCCACCCGCTGCCGCTGCCCGCCCGACAGCCGGGCCGGGTAGTGGTCGCGGTGCTTGTCGAGGCCGAGCCGTTCGAGCAGTTCGCCCGCCCGCGCCCGCGCCCGCCGCCGGGAGGCGCCCGCGAGCTGGGCCGGCAGCAGCACGTTGTCCTCGACCGTGAGGTCGTCGAGCAGGTTGAAGAACTGGAAGATGATGCCCACGTGGCGGGCGCGGAAGCGCGCGAGCGCGGTCTCACCGAGGTTGTCGATCCGCTGCCCGGCCACCGTGACCGTGCCGCTGGTGGGCTTGTCGAGGCCGGCGATGAGGTTGAGCAGGGTCGACTTGCCGCTGCCGGACGGTCCCATGATCGCCGCCACCTCGGCGTCGGCGACGCCGAGGGTGACATCGGCCAGCGCGGGCGCCGCGCCCGCCTGGTATGCCTTGGTCACGCCGGCCAGGCTGATTACGTCATCCGGGCCGCCCCGGCCGTACTCCTGTTGTCCCATGCCGGCAACGGTGACAGCCCTGCCCGGTCGCGCGCAGTAGCCGGGGACTCCGAATCGCGGGTGCAGCCAGCTACACCATCAGACGGCACCGCGCTGTATAGCCGTGACGGCCGACGGCGAATAGCGTGGCGGCCATGGACATCACGGTCGACAGACAGCACGCTCCGGGTGGCCGGCGGCCGCGCCGCGTGCCCTGGTCGCCACGCGCGTGGGGCCAGGCCCTTTACCTGGCCGGCGGGATCCCGCCGCAGCTCGTCATCCCGGCCATCGTGTTCTGCCTGGTCCTGGTGAGCGAGCGGGGAAGCGTCGGGGTGGCGCGGACGCTACCGTTCTGGTGGCTGGCGGGCATAGTGCTCATCTTCTGGCTGTCCCCCGCCCTCACCCGGGTGCACCGGCACCGGCTCTGGGCCACGGCCGGAGTCCAGATCCCGCCCCAGCGCAAGCGGACCGCCCCGCTCAGCTGGCCCACCCTGTCCGCGCGGCTGCGCGCGCAGTCCACCTGGCGGCAGCTCGGCTATCACGTCCTCCTCGCCCCGCTGATCGCGCTGGCGGCGGCGCTGAGCATCGGGGTGTGGGCCGCCAGCATCGTCTGCACGCTGTTCTTCCCGCTCGCGTTCGTCCTGCGGCACCCGGGGAACAGCAGCTACTCGTCAGCCGCGAGCCAGCCGCTGCACCACCCGGCCTATCTCGCGATCACGCTGATCGGCCTGGCCGGCTTGATCGCCGCCCCCTGGATCACCGCCGGGGTCGCGTCGCTCGACGCGCGGGCGGCCAGGGCGCTGCTCGGCCCGAGCCGGGCGGACGAGCTCGAGCACCGGGTGGAGCAGCTCACCGAGACCAGGGCCGGGGTGGTCGACGCGGCCGACGCGGAGCGGCGGCGGCTGGAGCGGGACCTGCACGACGGGACCCAGCAGCGGCTGGTGTCCCTGGCGATGAACCTGGGCATGGCCCGGACCCAGGCCGAGACGGCCGACGATGCCAGGCTGGCGATCGCGGAGGCGCACGAGGAGGCGAAGGCCGCCCTGGCCGAGCTGCGCGACCTCATCCGCGGGCTGCACCCGGCGGTGCTCGAGGACCGGGGCCTCGACGCGGCCCTGTCCGGGGTCGCGGCCCGGATGCCGATCCCGGTCCGGCTCACGGTGGACATGCCGCGGCGGCCCGCCCCGGTGATCGAGGCGGTCGCCTACTTCGTCGTGTCGGAGGGGCTGTCCAACATCGTCAAGCACGCGGAGGCGACCGAGGCCGCGGTGTTCGTCCAGCGGACGGCCGGGCGGCTGCACGTCATCGTGACCGACGACGGGGTGGGCGGCGCCGACCCCGCCCGCGGCACCGGGCTGGCCGGCCTGGCCAGGCGGGCCGCATCGGTCGACGGCACCTTCGAAATCGACAGCCCGCCCGGCGGGCCGACCCTACTCACGGTGGACCTGCCATGCAACCGATAGCCGAGTCAAGCCCGCGCACCGCTCCCGGCCCGCGGGCCGGGCGGGGACGGTGGATCTGGCGCCTCAGCGGCGTCGTCACCATCGCGCTCATCGCCGCCGTGGTGGGCTTCGCCACCCTCCGGACGGCGGGCCGCCCGGTCAGGGTGACGCTGACGGCGATGCCCGCGCGGTCGTTCGCCGTCACCAGCCCGGTCACCGCGCTGAACGTGCAGAGTTACGGCGCGCCGATCAAGGTCACCGCCGTGCCCGGCGCCCAGGTGCGGGTGACCGAGCAGGTCGTCTACGGCAGCAACCTGGGCGGCCCGCCCGGCGTCACCCGATCCGACGCGCGCGGCCTGCTGACGCTGGCGGCGGCGGAGTGCGCGAGCGCCAACTGCAGCGTGGCCTTCACGGTGACCGTGCCGACCGGCGTCACGGTCACCGCCGCCGCCGACGGCGGCCAGGTCACGGTGACCGGCACCGGGGCGGCGAACATCGACTCCGGCGGCGGGCCGGTGTACGCGTCGCAGGTCAGCGGGCCGCTGACGGTGACCGCGGGCGGCGGCGAGGTGAACGTCGACAACCTGACCGGCAGCGCGGTGCTGGACTCCGGCGGCGGGCCGGTCAACGCGACCGATGTCTCCGGCAAGCTCAAGGTCGACGCCGAGGGCGGCGAGATCTCGGTGTCGGGTGCCCCGACCGCGAGCCTTGACTCCGGCGGCGGGCCGGTGAACGCGACCGGCATCGGCGGGCCGCTGACGGTGAGCACCGAAGGCGGCGGGGTGACCGTGTCAACGGCCGGGGCGACCAGGATCGACTCCGGCGGGGGGCCGGTCACCGCGACCACCATCCGCGGCTCGCTCACCGCCACCGCCGAGGGCGGCGGGATCCAGGCGGACGACGTCGCCGGGGCGTTCAGCGCCGACACCGGCGGAGGCCCGCTGTCCGCGGCCGGCCTTCGCTCGCCGACCGTGACCGTCGGTACCGAGGGGGGCAACGCCAGCGTCGAGTTCACCAGCGCCCCGACGGCGGTGCGGGTGGACACCGGCGGCGGCGGGCTGACGCTCTCGGTGCCCGGCGGCCCGTACGCCGTCAGCGCCGACAGCGGCGGGGCGACCGACTCGGTGACGGTCCCTGTCAGTCCCGGCGCGGCCAGCTCGATCAGCGTGACCACCGACGGCGGCGACCTGCAGATCGGCCCGTCCTAGGATGAGCCCGCCGCGCGTCCCGGCGGGACGCGCGGCGGGCCGGGTGCCTGGCCGCCGGCGCGGCGGGCCGGGTCAGGGGACGAAGAGCATGCCCTTGGTGTGCAGTACCGGGCCGCTCAGCGGCACCGCGGTGAGCACCCCGGTGCTCATGCTGGTGCTGGCCAGGTAGTTGTCGGGGAACCCGGGGGCGGGGCAGGTGGCCGGGGCGTCACCCGCGTCGCACGGGGTCACCGACGAGTACATGGTGCCGACCGTGAACGTTCCGGTCACCGTGTCGATCGTGTCGTCGGTGGCGTCCGGGATGTAGAGCGAGCCGTACGGGCTGGTCACCCAGGCGCTGTCGTCGACCGCCTGGGACAGGTGCAGCGCCGTCAGCCGCTGCTGCCCGCCGCTGGCGTGGTCGAAGATCAGCTCCTGGTCGGCCTGCGAGTCGAGCACGAAGTCGCCGGCGTACCTGGGCGCCGACCACGGCACGACCTCGCTGGAGTCCGGGTCGACCAGCGCCAGCTTGACCGTCCGGCCGGCCGCGGCGCCGTTGGCCTGGTAGGCCAGCGCCTCGTCGGAGTAGAGCGGCTGGACCTGGGCAACCTGCTTTCCCGGGTTGAGCGTGGTCAGGTAGACCGCCGGGACCGCGCTGGGCGCGGTGCCCCCGGTGGTGCCGGGGGCCGAGGCGGAGATGAGCAGGCGGCCCTGGTAGACGGCGATCGAGTCAGTGCCGCCGTGGTGCGGCAGCGGCTCGCTGTAGGCGTAGTGGGTGATCTTCCCGGTGCACGGGTTGATCGTGTACAGGGTGGAGTTCGCGTCCTCGTTCAGGGTAGAGATGACCTGGCCGGTCAGCGGGTCGGCGGTGAGCCCGTCGGACTTGCCGTGCAGGTCCCACTGGGCGACCTCCCGGCCGGCCAGGGTGAACTCGACGATGGTGGAGTACTGGTTCCCGTCCGGTGCCGCCTCACCCTGGGGGCCGACGCCGTTCTGGAAGTTGACGAAGATGTCCAGGCCGAGCCGGGTGATGTCGTCGGGGCTGGTCAGCGGCTCAGTCCGAACGGCCCCGTGACCGTCCGGCCGGAACGTGTGGTGCAGCTTGGCGCCGGAGGCGATCCGCGTCACCTGGAGCCGGCTGCCGGCCGCGCTGGCCGGGGCGGCGAGGGCCCCGGCCAGCGCGAGCGCGCCCGCGCCGGCCACGGCGGCAGCGGCAAGCGTCCTTGCGTTGCGCTTCTGGTTAGGAATTCTCACAAACAACTGTTACGCCTCGGCCGTGACAGCCGACGCGGCATCAACCGAAGGCCGGGTGAACGGGGCGCGTCCGGTGACGGTCGCTTCGCCGCGCGTCTGGTTAAGCGCCTGGTTAAGGGAGCACGCCGAACGTCAGGCCCTTCTCCCGCAGCCAGCGCCGGTAGGTCACCGAGGCGGCGTCGGCCCGGACCGGGATCTCGCTGCCCGGGCCCACCGGCAGCGACAGCGGCCGCTGGTTCTCCACGATGAACCGGTCCTGCAGGAAGATCGCCTGCTCGAAGCTGAGCAGGTCGTGCTGGGCGGAGTGGTCGTCGACCAGGTACTCGACCGGCTGGGCGCGGCAGCGGTGCTCGTCCACCGGGTGCACCGCCAGCAGGATCGCGTCGAGCCGCCCGGGCGCGGTCGGGCAGACCCGGTACAGCATCACCTGGAACGGCGACGGCACCCGGTAGGTGAGCGCCGCGTAGGCGCCGTCGGACTCGCTGGCGGCCACCCGGGGCTGGAAGAACTTGCAGTTGGTGGCCCACACCTCGTCCACGTCGCGGCGGATCTCGGCGTCGTACTCGGCTACCTCGGTCCACGGCTCGGCCCCCAGCACCCCCGGGTGCACGTACGGGAAGTGCGCCATGTCGAGGAAGTTCTCCACGATCCGGGCGGCCGAGGTGCGCAGGGTCACCCATCCGCAGCGCACGTAGCGCCGGTCGGGCTCGCTCGCCTCGGGGAAGTCGTAGACGTCCCCGGCCGGCTGGCCGAGCGTCGTCCAGACCAGCCCGAAGCGCATCGTCACGGGCAGTTCCCGCAGCTCGTGGCCCTCGGGCGAGAGCGCGGTGACCCGCGTGCGCTCCCCCGCGAACGCGATCCGGAGCGGGTGCCCGAGCAGCCGGGTGCTGCCCGCGGGGCCCGGCCCCGCGTCCGCTACCGGGTACCAGTCGTTGAGCGCCACCGGGTCATCGGTCATCGCGCCGCTCCCTTCCTCCGTCGTTGCCCGGCATCATCAGCCCGAACGGGTGCGGCCGCCCCGCCCACCGCCCGTTGCGCTCCGCGCTTCTTGCTGTTATCGAGCGGGAGCCTGATCCGCGGACGAGATATACCGAGAAATGACCAGATTGCCGGGCGATTTGTCGCTTTTTTTCCCACCAGATCTCGGTATATGCCCGTGGCGAGCCGACTAGCGGACGAGAGCGGGGGACGCGGCGCGGGACGAGAGCGGGGGACGCGGCGCGGGGACGCGGTGGGAACGCCGGCGAGAGACCCGGCTGGGCTGGCCGGGCCGGCGGAAGCGCGGACCAGGCCGGCGGGAGTGTCGGGCGGGCCAGCGGGAGCACTGGGCGGGCCAGCGGGAGTGGCCGGGTGGGGCTGGGGGCGCGGTGGGCGGTCACGCGGAGCCACGCACCCGTTCGGGATGGCCTTCGACGGTTGTGTCTTGGGGCACGGGCGGGGCGGGCCGGGCGGCGGCGGGGTGCTCGGAGAACGCGGCCCGGGCGGTGTCGGCGTGGGCGGCCAGGTACTCCGCCCGCCGCTCGAACAGCCCGGGGACCAGGGCGCGGACCCGGTCGATGAGCTCGGCCAGGTCGGCGTGCAGCAGGCGGCCGGACTCGGCCACCGGGCGGCCGTCCACCACCACCAGGTCCACGTCGCTGCCGCGGACCGCGTGCACCAGGTTGTGGTGCAGGTTGGCGTACGGGCCGTCGCCGAGCAGCGGGGTCATCCGGGGCGTGTCGGTGCGGACCGCGATGAAGTCGGCCTTCTTGCCCGGCTCGAGCGAGCCGATCTGGTCATCAAGCCGCAGCGCGGCCGCGCCGCCGGCGGTGGCCATCCGCAGCACCTGCCAGCTGTCCAGGGCGGCGGCGTCCATCGCCCGCAGCTTGGCCAGCAGGGAGGCGGCCTTCATGTCCTCGAACAGGTCGAGGTTGTTGTTCTCCTTCTCCCCGTCGGTGCCGAGGCCGACCGGGACGCCCGCCGCCAGGCACTCCTCGACCGGGGCCATGCCGCTGGCCAGCTTCATGTTGGAGACCGGGTTGTGCGCGAGGCCGGCCCGGCGCTGCGCCAGCAGCGCGATCTCGGCCGCGTCCAGGTGCACGCCGTGGGCGATCACCGCCTTGGGGGCGGTGAAGAAGCCGAGGTCGTCAAGGGCGAAGACGGGGCGCCGGCCGTAGCGCCGCTCGAACTCCGGCGGCTCGATCGACGACTCGCTGCAGTGGGTGTACAGGCCGGTGTCGTAGTCGCGGGCCATCGCGATCAGCCGCCGCAGGCCGGCCGCGTCGGCGTAGAAGGGGTGCTCGAGGCCGACCCAGACGTCGATCCGGCCGCCGGCCGTCCGGTGGACGGTGCGCAGCAGCCGCTCGTTGTCGTCCGGGGTGTCGAAGTAGTCGTGGTCCGGGTGCGCGCCGGTGTAGTTGACGGTGACCAGGCGGTTGCCGAGCTGGGTGGCGGCGCGGGCGGCTCCGTCCAGGTAGCGCCACATGTCGGCCACGGTGGTGGTGCCGGACAGGATCGCCTCGGCGTAGCAGAGCCAGGCGGCGGCTTCGGCTTCCTCCGGGCGCAGCACGCGGTGCATCGGGTCGATGTGCACCCGCAGCCACTCCCACACCGGCAGCTGCTCGGCCGTGCCGCGCAGCAGCCCCGAGTGCAGGTGGGTGTTGACCAGGCCGGGTAGCAGCAGCCGGCCGGGCAGCGGCTTGACCTCAGTGCGCTGTCCGCCGGGGGCGCCGGCCGGGCCGCCCGCGGCCAGCCCGGCGGCGGGGGCGGTGAACTCGGCGGCGGTGAACTCGGCGGCGGGGCCGACGGCGATGATCCGGTCGCCGTCCACCAGCAGCGCGCCGTCGGGGATGACGGGGTTGCCGGGGCCCATGGTGAGCACGTAGTCGGCGGTGTACAGCGTCCTCATCAGCCCGGCCCCGCTAGCTGACCAGGGCGCCGGCGATGAGGTCGGCCGCCCGCTCGGCGACGGCGATGACCGCGGCCTGGGTGTTGCCGGTGGGAATCACCGGGATCACCGAGGCGTCGACCACCCGCAGCCCGTCCACCCCGATCACCCGCAGCGCCGGGTCGACCACCGCCTCGGGGCCCGCGCCCATCGCCGCGGTACCGCACGGGTGGTTGAACGTCGCCGCGTTGGCGCGCACGAAGTCCGCCTTGTCGGCCGCGGACAGCCGGGCCGGCGGCATCAGCGGCTTGTCGACCAGCTCGGCGTAGGCGGCGGTGGCGGCCAGGTCCATGATCATGTCCATCGCCTCGACCAGCGCGTCCACGTCGGCCTGCTCGGTGAGGAAACCGGAGTCGACCTCGACCGCGTCCCGGCCCCAGGCGCCGGCGTCACGCACCGTCAGGCAGCCCCGGCTGACCGAGCCCATCAGCCCCGGGGAGATCGCGAACACGTTGGAGTCCCCCGCCAGGCCGTACCGCCGCGCGCCGTCCGGGTAGGCGTGGCGGCCCTGCACCACGAAGGCGTGCAGGTCCGGGCGGCTGGCCCGGGAGCTGCGCCAGTTCATCAGCGCGCCGCCGCCGTTGTCGCGGGGCAGGCCGAGCCGGATGCGGGCGCGGAAGTTCATCCCCATCAGCAGCGGGTGGTCCTGCAGGTTACGGCCCACCCCGGGCAGCGCGGCGGTGACCGCGAGGCCGAGCGCGCGCAGTTGCGCCGGGTCGCCGATGCCCGACCGGACCAGCAGCTCAGGGGTGCCGAAGGCACCGAGCGCGAGGATCACCTCCTGGCGGGCGACGGTGCGCCGGACGACGCCCCGTACCAGGTGGTGGACCGCGTCGCAGCGGGTGCCGTCACCGCCCGGGCCGAAGCCCAGCCGGACGGCGACCGAGCCGGTGAGCACGGTCAGGTTGGGCGGCGGCGCGGGCGGGTGGGTCCAGGCGCCGACCGGCACCTGGCCGGGCGCGGGCGGCGGCGCCCAGTGCGGCAGGTACCCGTCGACCACGCTGAAGCGGCGGCCGTCGGCGATGTTGAGGTTGGCCAGGGCGGCGCCCTCGGTGTCGCCCGAGTTGGGGTCGTCGAGCTTGGGCAGCCCCAGCTCGGCGGCGCCCGCCACCAGCGCGGCGGCGACCGGGTGCGGGTCCCTGGGCCGGGTCACCCGCATCGGCCCGTCGCCGCCCCGGTGGGCGGACTGGCCGCCCTCCCACTGCTCGCTGCGCCGGAAGTACGGCAGCAGGGACGCGTAGTTCCACCCGGTGGCGCCGGCCCGCTCCCAGGCGTCGAAGTCGGACGCGTGCCCGCGGAACCACTGCATCGCGTTGGTGGCGCTGCACCCGCCGAGCACCCGGCCGCGCGGCACCGGGACGGCCCGGCCCGCCACCTGCGCGCTCGGCCGGTACTGGTAGCCCCAGTCGAGCGCGGTGCCGTCCAGCTTGGTCCACTGCGGGGGGTCGACGATCTGGGCGACGCCGCGGCCGTCCGAGCCGGCCTCGATCAGCAGCACCTCGGCGGCGGGCTCGGCCGCGGCCAGCCGGGACGCCACCACGCTGCCGGCCGAGCCGCCGCCGACGACGATGTAGTCGTAGTCCGCTCTCGTGTCAGTCATCGGCTCAGTTGTGCTCGCTCGGTCCCATGATGACGATCCCCTCGGTTTCCTCGACGTGCCTGACGAAGATGTACTTGTCCTCGCGCCCGTCGCTGTGCTTACGCCGGATGTCCTGGGGGACGGACGGGTCCACCTTAGCGACGATCACCCACGGCCGGCCGGCCGCCAGGCCCTCCTTGCACAACCGGGTGAACTCCTCGACCGTGCGGGCGGTGCTGGCGTCGGTCACGCCCGCGCCGCGGGCGATCGCGGCCAGGTCCACCCGGCCGGAGGCGGTGTGCGTGGGCGGGCCGCCGATCGACTGGTAGCACTCGTTGTCCCACACCACCACCAGCAGGTTGGGCGGCTGCTCGTTGCCGATGGTGGCGAGGATGCCGAGGTTGAACAGCAGCCCGCCGTCGGTGTCGAGGGAGATCACCCGCCGGTGCGGCAGGCCGGCCGCCAGGCCGAGCGCCTCCGCGCTGACGCAGCCGAGCTGCTGCTGGAACAGGCTGGCGGCGCGCATCGGCGGGGCCGCGTTGTACCACTCGTCCACGCTCGACCCGAGCGAGACGATGACCAGCTCGTCGCCGCTGAGCATCCCGGCCAGGGCGATCATGCAGTCGTAGCGCCTCATCGGACCAGCTCACCGCCGATCACGACGGCCGAGTGATGGTAGGCGGCGTAGGACCACTGGTAGGCGTCGGTGATCGCCCGCTCGACCTGGTCCGCCTCGCGCACCACCCGGTAGGGCACCCGCAACGCGTCAAGCAGCGGCTCCATGGTGATGCCGTGCGGGATCGCCCACCAGTTGTTCTCGCCCAGCTCGCCCCGGTAGCTCATCAGCATGATGACCGGGATGCCGGCCCCGAGGCCGAGCCGGGCCAGCTGCTCGGCCGAGGCCCGCAGCCCGGAGTTCTCCATCACCAGCGCGGCCCGCTTGCCTGACAGGAACACGCCGCCGCAGATGGCGGCGCCCTCCCCCTCGTTGGTGACCCGGATGGTCCTGATGTCCGGGTCCGCGTCGAGCGCCGGGTACAGCTCCTTGAACAAGGAGTCGGGCAGGTAGCAGACCACGCTGACGCCCGCCCGCTTCAGGCCGCTGATCACCGCGTCCACCGCTGTCTGCCGCACTGCGCCGCCGGTTCCTTTCGCTGCTCGCTACTCGCTGCTTGCTGCTCGCTGCCGTTGCTTGCCGTTGCTAGTAGAACTGGGGGACGCCGGGCATCGGGACGAAGCCGGGCAGCCCCCTGACCCGGGCGATCCACCGGCGCAGGGCCGGGAACGGGTCGTGCTCCACGCCGTAGTCGTTGCTCAGCGCGACCGGGCCGAAGGCAGCCAGGTCGACGATGGTCGGCCGGTCACCCGCGAACCAGCGCTGCCCGTCGAACTCGCCCAGGGTGAGGTGGTCGTCCATCTCCTGCAGCCGGTGGGCCGCCTCCTCGACCAGGCCGGGCGGCGCGCCCGCCTCGGTGAACAGGGCCTGCAGGCGCGCCTGCCGGGGGGCGAAGCGAGGGCTGGTGAGGGTGGCCAGCCAGGCACCGCCCGGGCCGGGTGAGGCCGGCCGCCACTGCGGCGCGTGCCGTGCGGCCAGGTGCGCCAGCACCGCCGCCGCCCCGACGACCCGGGCCTCGCCGTCTTCCAGCACCGGGCCGCGGGGACCGTGGCCGCGCAGCGCCAGCGGCGAGGAGTCGATGGTGACCCGCTCGCACTGCAGGCCGAGGGCGGACAGCAGCAGCCGCACCGGGTAGGCGTCGGCGTCGAGCGCGTTGTCGTAGAGGATCACGGCAGCACCACCGCCGCCAGGTGATCACGGACCAGGGCGGCCCACTGGCACATTGCCTTGCGCGCGGCCGCGTCGGCGTCGGTGCTGACGATATGGGCGCTGGCGGCGCCGCCGCCCCGGTCCTGCATCGCGACGATGACCAGGCCGGCCGAGCCCTTGAAGGTGACGATGCCCGGGTGCGGTGGGCCGGCTGACTCGACCGCGGCCGCGCCGGGAGGCAGCGTGGACTCGAAGGCGGCCCGCAGCGCGGCCGCGGGGGCGTTCACGGTGACGCTGCGCACCGGGTAGACCGGCGGCAGGCCGGGCGCCGTGGCCGGCCGCTGGTTGTCGGCCGGGTCGTCGCCCACCCAGATCATGCCGAGGGCCTCGGCGACCGGCAGCAGCGGGACCGCCGCCTTGGCGGGCGGGGCCAGGGTGGGATGGGCCGGGACGGTGAGGCAGGGCGCCCCGGCGGCCCGGTTCCCGGCGCGGTTTTCGGCCGTGCCGCTCCCGGCGGGCGGGTCGCCGAACGACCAGCCGTGGTAGATGCAGGTGAGGGTGTTCTCCCGGATGAAGCCGAAGCTGAGCCGCATGCCCCGGTGGGGGCAGCGGTCCGCCCAGGCCCGGGCCCGGCCGTCCTGGCCGCGCCACAGCACCACCAGCCGGCCGTTGACGCTGGTTCCAGTGCGCGCTCCCGGCTCAACTCCGCCGCTCAACGAAACCGGGATCATGTCCCGACAATCGTGACCGCGCATTTCCGCCCGCATTCCTCGTTGTTAACGGCCGGTTACAGGTCCGCCCGCGGGGCTGTGACATGGGCGACAGGCGGGTCGCCGGCCGGGCCGCCCCGCCCGGGGCCGGCCGGCGACAGGAAACACCGAATTGACATCTAGCTAACCTGGCGGTTACCGACCGCGGGTGACGCTGGAAGGGCGGTCCGATCTACCACCTGGAACATCCTCGAACGGCGCGGATCGCCTGCCGCGTCCGTCTCTGGCCAAACAGGAGTACCGCGATGACCACCTTCACCGTGCCCACCGTTGACCTTGCCGCCTCCCCGCCGTCGGCGTTCGTCGAGGCCCTGCGCGACTCGTCCTGCCTGTTCATCACCGGGCACGGCGTCCCGGACGAGCTGATGAGCGCGATGGTCGACGTGTCGACCGCGTTCTTCGACCTGCCGCGCGAGCAGAAGCTGCCCACCCGGTGGCCCGGCGACGGGCTGTGGCGCGGCTGGCAGCCGGTCTACGAGGGCGACGCCGACCTGACCGGCAGGCGCGTGCCCGACCTGCTGGAGCGGTTCGAGATCGCGCTGTCAGGATCCCGCGCGGGCAGCCTGGACGCGCTGGCCGCGACGTTCTCGCTGTGGCCGTCGCAGCCTCCCGGCTTCACCGAGATCTGGACGCGGTACTACGCCGCCCTCGGCGGCCTGGCCGACCGGCTGATGAGCGCGGTCATCGACGACCTGGCGCTGCCCGCCGCCGACGCCGCCGGCTGGACCGGCGAGCACTACGCCAACCTGGTGGCGATCAACTACATCGCGCAGCCGGTGCCGCCCGAGCCGGGACAGCTGCGGATCAGGCAGCACACCGACCGCGGCGGGCTGACCCTGCTGTGGGCCGACCAGGCCCCGGGCGGCCTCGAGGTGATGCTGCCGCAGTCCCGGGAGTGGGTGCCGGTACTGATCCCGCCCGGCGCGTTCCTGGTCCAGGCCGGTGACCTGCTCGCCCGCTGGACCAGCTACGTGATCCGGCCGAACATCCACCGGGTGGTCAACCCGCCGGCCGAGGTGGCCGCGAGCAGCAGGCGCATCTCCATCCCCTACTTCCACTACCCCCGGCTCGACCTGCTGGTGGCGGCGGCGCCGTCCTGCCTCGCCCCCGGGCGCCGCGCGGCCCGGCCGGTGGTCGCGGGCGAGCACGCCTTCTCGCGGCAGGAGGACTACAAGGGCGACGACGATGCGGGCGTCGAAGAGTCGGTAGCGGCGGCGCTGGCCGCCCGCTAGCGGCGTATCCTGCTGCGGGGGCGTGGCGGCCGGCTACCTGTCGCTGGACGTCTCGCGCGGGCGCAGTGGACGGACCCGGAGACCGGCGTCAGCTGGCGGGGCGAGCGCAGGTACCGCTTCCTCGGGCGGCGGTCCAAGGGGCTCGAGGCCGCCCTCGCCGACGGCAGCGGGCTCCGGGTGCACTACCCGCCCGGCCGGCCGTCGCGGTTCATCATCGACATTCCCTTCGCGCCCACCATGGCCGACTTCTTCCGGTGACCGCGTTGCGCGACGTCGTGGCGGGGGCGCCCGGGCTGCGTTAATGTCGCCGTAAATCGGATCACTGGGAGGCCTGGGACAGTGTTCGGGATCATCCGGCCCTGCCGGCACCGGCTGGGCGAGCTGGGGGCGGCCTGGCAGGCGCACCTGTGCGGCCTGTGCCTGTCGCTGCGCGACGACCACGGGCAGGCGGCCCGTCTTGCCACCAACTACGACGGGCTGGTGATCTCGGTGCTGGCCGAGGCCCAGGTTGACGGGCCGCCGGAGCGCCGCACGGCCGGCCGGTGCGCGCTGCGCGGCCTGCGCAAGGCCGAGGTGACCGTCGGCGACTGCGCCCGGCTGGCCGCCACCGTGTCGCTGGTGCTGGCGGCGGCCAAGATCCGCGACCACGTGGACGACGGCGACGGCGCGCTCGGCCGGCCCGGGGTCCGCGGGGCGGCTACCGCGCTGGCCGGCCGCTGGGCCCGGGCCGGCGCGGCCACCGGCCAGCGGCTCGGCTTCGAGGTCGGCGTGCTGACCGAGGCGGTCAGCCGGCAGGCGGCGGTCGAGGCGGCGGCCGGACCGGGCACGTCGCTGCTGACGGTCACCGAGCCGACCGAGACCGCCACCGCCGCCGCCTTCGCGCACACCGCGGTGCTGGCGGGGCGGCCGGGCAACGCGGCCGCGCTGGCCGAGGCGGGACGGCTCTTCGGCCGGATCGCGCACCTGGTCGACGCGGTGGAGGACCTGGCCGCCGACCAGCGCTCGGGCGCCTGGAACCCGCTGCTGGCGACCGGGACTGAGGTGGCCGAGGCGCGCCGCCTGTGCGAGGACGCGCTGCTCGGCATCGGCCTTGCCCTCGACGAGGCCGAGTTCGCCGACGGCCGGCTGGTGCGCGCCCTGCTCGGGCGCGAGCTGACCCGCGCGGTGCGCCGGGTGTTCGGCGGCAGCGCGCCACGCTGCGCGCACGCGCACGGCGAGGCCAGCGCGCACGGTGAGGCCCACGCGCACGGTGAGGCCCGCGATGACCCGGCGCCGTCCGGGCGCGGGTCGGCGCTGGCCGGGCTGGCCAGCGTGGCGGGCCTGGCCGCGGCCGGCAGCCTGCTCAGCATCCGGCACCGGCGCTGCTGGGGCGAGCGGTGCTGCTGCGAGTGCGGTGAGGACGCGTGCTGCGACTGCAGCTGTGAGTGCTGCTGCGACAGCTGCTGTGAAGGCTGCGACTGCGCCGAGGCCTGCTGCAGCTGCGACTGCGGCTAGCCGCCGACCGCGGCCGGAGCCGCTGCCCGCGGGCGGCGCCCGCGGGCAGCGCCACCACCGCCACTCTGGTCACGTAGCCGCAGTTCAATGGCTCAGAGTGGAAATAATTTGGTGCTATGACACTAAATTATTTCCATGCTGCCAAAAAGTTCCGCAATAATGCCGCTACCTGGGGGAAGGGTCGCCGCCGATGCCCTCGGGGTGGTCACCGGTGCGGGTCAGCCGGCAGGCGGGCGCGGCCGGCCGCCTGGCCGGAATAATCATGCCCGGGAATGGCTGCGCGCCCGCGATACTGCTGGGGTGGACAGGAACGGGCCGCGGTGGAGCGACGACGTGCGGCAGGCCGACTGGATCGGGCCGCGGCTGGCTCCCTGGGAGGGTGACTTCACCGCCGCCATCGTGGTGCCGGACGGGTTCGAGGCTTACGCGCGGGTGCTGCACCCGGCCGGGACGACCGAGTCCGGGGAGGCGCCCGGTCCGCTGGGCCGAGGTGGCCGCCTGGAGCGGGCTGCCGCTGCGGCCGGACGCGCAGTTCCACTCGGTCGCGCTACCGCCCGCGGCCCCCGCCGGGCCCCGCCCGTACCACGGCCGGGGCCCGGAGGAGGGCACCCTGTACGAGCCGGACGCCGAGGTGCTGGCGGGGATCCTGCGGGACTGGACCGCCACCCCTGAGGACTGCTGGTTCTGCGTGTGGGACGGCTTCGGCTGGGACTCCGCCAGCGCGCTGTTCGCGGTGATGACCTCGGACGAGGCGGGGCAGCGGCCGGAACCGGTCGCGCCGCCCCGCCGGCCGGACCCGGTGCCCGGCCCGGTGCGGGCGGGCCCGCGGGTGGAACTGCCGCACCGGAGCTACCTGCTCTACCAGGGACCGGCTGAGGCGGCCCTCGTCCTGCCCGGCCTCGAGGGGACATCCGGGCAGTGCCCGAACCTGTGGTGGCCGGCCGACCGCGCCTGGTGCGTGGCCAGCGAGATCGACCTCCCGTGGACCTACGTCGGCGGCCCCCGCGGGCTCATCGACGCGATCCTGGCCGACGACAGGATCGAGGCGCTGCCGGCCGGGCCGGCCGACCAGGTGAGCCGGGTCGAGGACTGGGTGGCCGGCTGGGCCGGGCAGCTCCTGGACGACTTGCTGGCTCAGGACACCGCCTCGCTCAGCACGCCCTGGGGATCGGTCGATGCCCGGCTGCGGCGGCCGCGCGGTACCCGTCAGGGGGACCTGCGGATCGAGGTCGCCGGGCGCGGCGGGGGCACCAGCAGCTCCTGGTCCGCCCTCAGCCGGGTCGGCGAGGAAGACCTGCGGGACGAGGTGCGCGGCTACCTGACGCGGGCCGTGCTCGGCCTGGCGGAAAGGTAACCCCGGCTACGGTCCGGGCGGGCGCAGGCGGTCGCCTTCGGCCCGCACCCGGGCGGACAGCGCGCGCTTGTCCGCGTCGTCCAGCCAGCTGGCCGTCACCCCGTCCAGGGCAAGGTCCACCATCTGGTCCCACGACCAGTTCCAGGCGGCCGCGCAGGTCGCGTACTCGCGGGCCAGGTCCAGGTCGGTGAGCGCCGGGTCGTCGGTGTTGACGGTGACCAGCACGCCCGCCTCGCGCAGCGCGGGCAGCGGGTGCTGGCTGACCGAGCTGAAGGCGTTGGCGATGACCACGTTGGAGGTCGGGCACATGGTCAGCGGGATGCGGCGGTCGGCGAAGAAGCGCACCAGCTCCGGGTCCTCGATCAGGGACAGGCCGTGGTCGATCCGCTCGGCGCCGAGCCCGAGCGCCACCTCCCCGACCGCGGCGGCCGGGGAGTTCTCGCCCTGGTGCCCGGTGCGGCGCAGCCCGCCCGCGAGCGCCAGCCGGTAGGCGTCGGCGAACGACAGCGGGTCCACGTTGAGCTCGGTCGAGTCCATGCCGATGCCGATGACCCGGTCGGTGCCCGGCGCGCCCGCGCGGCGCAGCTCGATCAGGTCGGTGACCAGGTTACGGCCGGCGTTGGCGCCGTAGGCGCGGTCCATGTCCACGATCACCCGGGTCAGGCAGCCCGTCTCGGCGTCACCCGCCGCCAGGCCGGCCGCCAGCCCTTCCAGGATCGCGCCCAGGGGCTGCCCGCCTGCCAGGTGCCGGGCCGGGGTGACGAAGACCTCCGCGTAGACCCGCCCGGCGGCCGCGCCGTCAAGGACCGACTCGTAGCCGAGCCGGGCCCAGTCGTCGCGGTCGGTGAGCACCGACTGGACCAGCCAGAAGACGTTGAGGAACTCATCCAGCGAGCCGTAGCGGTACATGTCGCGGACGTCGCCGCCCGGCAACGGCACGTTGTTCTTGCGGGCCAGGTCCACCACGGTGGACGGCCGCATGGTGCCCTCGACATGGCAGTGCAGCTCCACCTTGGGCAGCGCCCGCAGCGCGGTGAGCCAGTCGACTTCAGCCAGTTCGGTCACGGCAGTCATGGTAGCGGGCTGTGACCGCCCGGCCCGGGGCAGGCCGGGCACTGCGATAATGGCGTCATGCGCGACGCGGGCAGGGCAACGGGCAAGGCAATACGGGGGGCCGGCTCGGCCGGCTCGATCCTGAGCATCGGCTCTAGCGGCTCGATCTTGTCGATCGGCTCGGCCGGCTCCATCTTGTCGATCGGCTCGGCCGGGTCGATCCTGTCCATCGGGTCGGCCGGATCGCTGGCCTCGGTGCTGTCGGTCGGCTCGTTCGGCAGCCTCGGCTCGGCCTTCGCCGGCCTGTCGGGCTGGTCGGTGCTGTCCTGGCGGTCCGCCGGGGCCGCCCGCTTCCCCGGTGCCGCCCGCCCGGCCGGGAGCTAAGCGCCCTCGCGGTAGGCGATGGCGGCCGCCTCGGTGCGGCTGGCCGCGCCGAGCTTGCCGAGGATGTTGGACACGTGCACGCTGGCCGTCTTCGGGGTGATGAACAGCTCGGTGCCGATCTCCCGGTTGGACTTGCCCCGGGCGAGCAGGCTCAGCACCTCGCGCTCCCGGTCGGTCAGGGCGGCCAGCGGGCTGCGGCCGCCCGGCCCGCTGCCGCGGGCCGGCCGGTGCCCGTGGCCGGGGTCGAGGCGGGCCCGGCGGGCGAGGTCGTCGAGGGCCGCGGCGAGCGGCGCCGCCCGCAGCTCGGACGCGGTAGCGCGGGCCGGCCGCCAGGTGTCGGCCGCCTCGTCCCGGCGCCCGGCCTCGACCAGGGCCTCGGCCAGCCGCCACTGGGTGCGCGCCGTCTCGTAGCGGTAGCCGGGCCCGAACGCGGCCAGCACCCGTTCCCACCGCTCGGGCGAGTTGGCCCCGGTCAGCCGGGCGTACTCGGCCTCGCAACGGGCCAGCCAGCCGCGGCCCTCCGGCCCCAGCACCGCCTTGGGCCGGTTCGGGTAGCTGGCGCCTTCACGGGCGACGTCGAGCAGCGCGGCGCCGGCCGCCGCCTCCGCGTCGGCCCCGGCGGTGTCTCCGGCCAGGCGCAGCTGCACCGCGCGGTCAGCCCGGGCGGCGAGGGCGATCGCGGTCACCCGGATCACCGACGGGCTGTGCGCGGGCCACGCGTCGGCGTCGATCGCGGCTTCCGCCTCCGCCAGGGCACGCGCGCCGTCCCCTTGCCACAGGGCGTGCTCGGCGAGGATGCCGCGCGCGATGTAGGCGACGAACACGTCGTCCCAGAACGGCTCGAGCCAGGTGCGGCGCTCGTCGGCGGCCGGGTTGCCCCGGGCGACGTCGACGAACAGCGCCATCGCGGACAGCAGCGCCTCCGCCTGCCGGGTGACCCGGACCGGGAACCCGTCCGCCAGCTCCTGCGCGTGATCCCAGCACCCGTCGGCGAAGTGCGCCTGGAAGTGCAGGTGCTGCAGGTCCAGGCCGAACGGGGCGAGGCCGAGCCCTTCCGCCTCGGCCCATTCCACCCCGCGGTGGGCGACGCTGGCGGCTTCCGCCAGCTCGCCGCGGACCAGGCGCTGCTCGGCCAGGTGGTAGACCGCCCGCAGCCGGACGCTGACCGCCCCGGCCGCCCCCGCCTGCTCGATCGCGGCGGTGAAGACGCCGACCGCCTCGTCCGAGCTGCCGGTCCGCAGGGCGAGCTGACCGGTGGTGACCAGCGCGTCCGCCTCCACCGAGGCCGACCCGGCGGCGCGGGCCGCGTCCCGGGCGCGGCCGGCCCACTCGCGGGCGTCGTCGTAACGCTGGGCCGCGGTCAGCGCGATCGCGTAGGTGGCCATGGCCCGGGCCCGGTACCAGGTCGGCGGGTCGTCGGGGGTGTCCCGCACGGTCGCCTCGGCCACCACCAGGGCCTCCCGGTACCACTGCGCGTTCTCGCCCTGCAGCAGGTGGTAGGCGAGCCGCTCACTCACCCGGCAGCGCAGCTCGGTGCTTTCCGCGGGCTCGGCCAGGCCCGGCCACCCGGTCGCGGATGCGGCGCAGCAGGTGCACCGCGCGGGGCACGTCACCGCTGGCGGCGGCGGCCAGCGCGGACTTCAGGCCGAGCTTGCCGCGGGTCATGCCCGCGGCCCGCTCGGCCTCGTCCACCCGCACCCACAGCTCCAGCGCGAGGTCGTAGTGGCGGTGCGCCTCGGCCGGGGCGCCGAGCCGCTCGGCCTCGGCCCCGGCCCGGACCGAGGCGGCGAACGCGCCCGGGATGTCATGGCTGGCCATGTAGTGGTGCGCCAGCTCGGCGGCGGCGCCGGGCACCCCGGCCAGCAGGCTGGCGAGCCGGGCGTGCAGCCGGGTCCGCTCGCCCGGCATCAGGTCGCCGTAGACCGCCTCGCGCAGCAGCGCGTGCCGGAACCGGTACCCGTCGGGCCCGTCGGGCGCGAGCAACTGATGGCCGGCCGCCTCGCGCAGCGCCTCCTCGTAGGCGTCGTCGGACAGGCCGGAGGCGGCCCGGACCAGGTCGTCGGTGCCGCCGCCGGCCACCGCGGCCGCCCGCAGCACCTGCTGGGCGGCGTCCGAGACCCGCTCCACCCGGGACAGCAGCAGCGCGGCCAGCCCGGCCGGCAGCGCGCCGTCGGTGGTCGCCGACGCGGTGAGCAGTTCCTCGGCGTAGTAGGCGTTCCCCTCCGCCCGCTCCACCAGCGAGTTCAGGGTGGCGGCGGACAGCGGGGTCGGGGTCTGCGGCTCGCTGGACAAGATCTCCGCCAGGGCGGTGGCCGGCAGCGGCCCGAGCTCGACCAGGGCGGCCGAGGGCAGCCGGAGCAGCTCAGCGATCACCCCGCGCAGCGGGTGGCGGCGGTGCAGGTCGTCGGCGCGGTACGTGCCGATGACGGCGACCCGTTCCCGGTGCAGCATGCGGGCGAGGAAGGTGACCAGGTGGCGGGTGCTGGCGTCGGCCCAGTGCAGGTCCTCGATGACCAGCAGCACCGGGCTCTGCGCGGCCAGCTCGGACAGCAGGCTGAGGGCGGCGCCGAACATCTGCTGGCGGGTCAGCCCGGCCCAGTCGGCTTCCTGTGCCTGCCCGTCACCGTCCGGGAGCAGGCGCGACAGCACCGGGCGGGCCTTGACCGCCTTCTCAATGTGCGGCGGGGCGGTGCGGAACGCGTCCGCGAACGGCAGGTAGGGGACGCTGTCGCCGATCTCGGCGCACTGGCCGCACAGCACGGTGAAGCCGTCGGCCTCGGCCAGCTCCATCGCCTCGGCCACCAGCCGGGACTTGCCGATGCCGGCGTCTCCGCTGACCAGGCCGGTGACCGCGCGGCCGGCCGCCGCGTCCTGCAGCAGGGCGCGCAGCCGGGCCAGCTCCACGTCCCGTCCGACCAGCATGCCCATGATCCCATTATCGGTTACGGTCCGACATTCCGGCCAACCCATTACCTGGCGGGCCGCCGACTAAGCCGCTACGCAACCAGGGAACGGTGTGCTCAGGCCGCTGGCCTGAGGCTTTAGGGATTTATCCCAATGATCAAGCGCGGGTCTTACTGCGAGCCTGAAGGCAGGCACGAAGGGAGACAAGCGATGAGGACAACGATGCGGCGGGTGGCCGGCCGGGTGGCCGGCGCGGTCCACGAGATGAACGAGGCGCAGCGGCTGATGCTGGCGCTGCGGACCGCCACCGACCAGTACATCGCCCGCCCGGGCGACGCCCCCGACACGTACCAGGAGTTCCTCGCCCGGACGTCAGGGATGCTGCTGCACGAGCCGTCCGCGCGCAAGCGGCTGCGCAAGGCCCGGCTGGCCTGATGGGCTAGTCCGCCTCCGGCTTGACCGCGGTGACGTACCGCAGCAGCGGCAGCGTGCCGGTCGCCTCGACCCGGTAGCCGGCCTGGGCGGCGAGCTCGTCGAGGGGCCGGCGCTGGCCGCGGCGGGCCGCATCCGGGCGGTGCCGGGGTGCAGCGGCGGCGGCGGGCGGGACGGGTCGAAGTCGGCGACCAGCAGCCGGCCGCCCGGGCGGGTCACCCGGTACATCTCGCGGAAGGCGTCCAGGCGCTTGCGGGCGGGCACGTGGTGCACCGCCAGGGTCGAGGTCACCACGTCAAAGCGGGCGTCGGGGAAGGCCGACAGGTCCTGGGCGACGCCGGGCTGGAAGGTCGCGTTGCCGGGGGCACGGCGGCGGGCGTAGGCGAGGGCCGCCGCCGAGGGGTCGAGCCCGGTCACCGCGCCCGACGGCCCGGCCGCCGCCGCCAGCATCCGCGCCAGGTAGCCGCTGCTGCAGCCGACGTCGAGCACCCGCATCCCCGGCCCGGTCCCCGACAGGGCGGTGATCCGCCGGTAGACGCGCCTGCGCCGCCCGCCGAAGGCGACGCTGGTGACCAGTGCGTTCAGCCGGAACCGGTCGAGGGTGGTACCCGCCGGGCGCGGGCTCGAGTGCATGCGGCGCAGCGCTTGGTGCACGGCCGGCACCTCCGTTCTGGTAGTTGCCTCGCGGTCCACTATAACTTAGTCACGACTAAGTTGAGTCGTGACTAAGTTAGCCCGCCGAACCGGTACGATGACCGCCGTGGAGCAGCGGGAGCCGGCCCGGCGGCGCCGGATGCCGGCCGCCAGGCGGCGCGAGTCGATCCTGGCCGCCGCGGCCGCGGTGTTCGCCGCCGACGGGTACCGCGCGGCGCGGGTGTCCGACATCGCCGCCCGGGTGGGGGTCAGCGAGCCGGTGGTATTCCAGCACTTCGGCTCTAAGTCGGCGCTGTTCACCGCCGTGCTCGAGCGGGCCGCGGGCCAGGCCCGGGCGACCGTGGAAGGCGGCGCCGGGCACGGGACCGCGGGCGAGCTGCTGGCGCACGTCATCGGCCACGCGGCCGGCGGGCACCGGCATCCGGGCCACGACCCGGCCGGTGACGCGGGCACCGCCCCGGGCGGGCTTTTCGCCGCGGCGGTGGCCCTCGCCGCCGACCCGGCGGTACCCGAGGCACGCGACCCGGTGCTGCGGACGCTGGCCGGGCACCTGGCCGGCATCATCGGGCGGGGACAGCGGGACGGGTCGGTGCGGGCCGACATCGGCCCCGAGCCGGCCGCCTGGCTGCTGCTGTCGCTGCTGGCGGCGGGGCCGCTGCGGGCGGCGGCGATGCCCCCCGCGGTCGAGCCGGCCCTGTCCGAGCTGGTCGGACGGCTGCTCAGCCCGGCCGGGCGAGACCTCGCGCGGCCGGAACGGCCGGTTAATCCCGAGGAAACGCGCGCGGGTTAGCGTCGGGACGCGGGCGGCGGTCGCGCCCGCGGCAGAGCAACAGGGCCAGCAACTGGGGGTTGCGATGGACTTTTCCCGGGCCAGCATCGTGCCGCGGCGGGTGGGCAGCCCCGCGCAGGCGCGGGAGGAGGTCGCCGCGCGGGGGGCGGCGCTGCTCGGCGGGCTGGCCGACGAGCAGGCGGCGTTCGCCGCCGGGCGGGAGTTCCTCGGGGACGACCTGCGGCGCTTCGGGCTGCAGTTCGAGGCGAGCAAGGACAAGCAGGAGGCCGAGGCCGCGCTGGTGGCCGGCCAGCCGGCCGACGAGCGCGGTCGCAAGCGGCGGTTCACCGCGACCGAGGAGCGGATGGCGCCGCACAACGACGGGTTCGGCTTCGGCGACTTCGGCCCGGACTACCTGTTCCTGTGGTGCGGCCGTCCCGACGCCACCGGCCAGGGCGCTTCCTTCCTGGTGGACGGGCTGATGCTGGTCGACCTGATGGCGGCCGACCCGGATTACCTGGACATCGCGCGGTTCGCCTGGGAAACCGACATCGACCAGTCCGAGCCGAACTTCCCGCTCGCCGCCCACGCGCCGATCGCCCGCCGCCTGCCGTCCGGGCGGGTGCAGGTCAGGCACCACCCGTTCCAGGCGCCGGTGCCGGGGCAGGCCCCCGACATCGAGGCCGCGCAGGCCGCGCTGATCAGCGGCTGGTCGGCGGCGGTGACCCGGGCCCGTGACAGCGGGCCGATGTTCCAGGCGGCGGCGGGAGACCTGATCTGCGTCGACAACTACCGGGTCACCCACGGCCGGGACGGCTTCCGCGACCCGGGCCGGGTGATGCTGTCGATCTGGGGCTGGTCGGCGGCCGCGATCGCGGTGCCGGCAGGACCGCTGGACATCGTGCGGCCGATGATCCCGTCCGCCGTGGCGGCGCCACCCGCCTGAGCGAGGCATGGTTGCGGCAACCACGCGCCCAGGACCGCCTGGTTGCCACAACCACGCGGGGTGGCATGCGGCGCGGGCACAGGCCGGACACCAGGCCAAACGCGAGGTTACGGACCAGTAACGGCAACGGCTCAGTCGAGCGACGTAACACCCGCGACATATCCGGATCACGCGGCGGAAATTGCCCAACCTTAGCGTCGGCTCAATCCGGGCGCTATGGCGCGCCGTGTACATAAGTGAGAGGGGCACTTTCGTCTCGATGGCTACCACCAAGACCTCCCAAGTCAGCGCCGGCATCGGCCGGCGGCGCCTGCTGACGGCGGGCGGGCTCGCCGCCGTGGCCGCCCCGGTGCTCGCGGCCTGCTCCAGCTCGTCAAGCTCCAGCTCCTCGGCGGCCGCCGCGGGGTCGGCCTCCTCGACCTCCGGCGCGGTGGCCGACCTGGGCGCGCTCAGCTACCGGCTGTCCTGGATCAAGAACGTGGAGTTCGCCGGCAGCTACATCGCCGACACCAAGGGGTACTACAAGGCGCAGGGGTTCAGCTCGGTCAACCTGATCGCCGGCGGCGCCTCCGCCACCCCGATGGAGGCCGACGTGGCCACCGGCAAGGCCCTGGTCGGGGTCTCCTCCCCGGACATCACCGGCGCGGCGATCCTCAAGGGCGCGCCGCTGAAGATCATCGGCGCGCAGTACCAGAAGAACCCGTTCGCGATCATGTCGATGGCCAAGACCCCGATCAACACGCCGGAAGACATGTACGGCAAGAAGATCGGCGTCCAGGTCGCCAACACCTCGGTGTGGACCGCGTTCGTCAAGGCGGCCAAGCTCGACGTGTCCAAGATCAAGGTGGTGTCGGTGCAGTTCGACCCCACCCCGCTCACCCAGGGCACGGTCGACGGCTGGTTCTCGTTCATCACCAACGAGCCCAACGAGCTGGAGTCCCAGGGCTTCAAGGTCACCACCTTCCTGCTGGCCGACTACGGCTACCCGCTGGTGTCGGAGACCTACTTCGCCACCACCGCGTCGATCTCGTCCAAGCCGGACGCGCTCAAGGCGTTCCTGATGGCGGAGATCAAGGGCTGGAAGGACAACCTGGCCGACCCCAAGCTCGGCGCCACCCTGACCGTCAACACCTACGGCAAGGGGCTCGGGCTCACCATCCCCGAGCAGACGCTCGAGGGCGCGGCGGAGAACAAGCTGATCCTGAACGCCGACACGACCAAGAACGGCCTGTTCACGGTCACCCCCGAGCTGGTCGCGGAGAACATCAAGACGCTGACCTTCGCCGGGGTGACCATCACGGCCGACCAGCTCTTCGACCTGTCGCTGATCCAAGAGATCTACAAGGAAAACCCCGACCTGATCTGAGTAGGGCGATGACAACTTCCATGACGACGACCGCGTCCGGGCTGTCCCTGTCCGGGCTCCGCAAGGAGTTCCGGATGGGGCGCCGCAGCGTCGTCGCGCTGGACGGCGTCGACCTGGAGAGCCAGGAGGGGCAGTTCCTGTCCCTCCTGGGCCCCTCCGGCTGCGGCAAGTCCACCGTGCTCCGCATCCTGGCCGACCTCGACTCCCCGACGGCCGGCACCGCCCTGGTGCACGGCGAGCCGCCCGCCACCGCCCGCCGGCTGCACCACCTGGGCATCGCGTTCCAGGACAGCGCGCTGCTGCCGTGGCGCTCGGTGGCCGCCAACATCCGGCTGCCGCTGGAGATCTCCGGGGTCAAGGCCGCGCCGTCGGCCGTCGCCGACCTCATCAAGCTGGTCGGCCTGGACGGGTTCGAGAAGGCGCGGCCCGCGCAGCTATCCGGCGGCATGCGGCAGCGGGTCGCCATCGCCCGCTCGCTGGTCATCGAGCCGAAGGTGCTGCTGCTCGACGAGCCGTTCGGCGCGCTCGACGACATGACCAGGCAGCGGCTCAACCTGGAGCTGCAGCGCATCTGGCAGGCCCGCGCGGTCACCACCCTGCTGGTCACCCACGCGATCAACGAGGCGGTGCTGCTGTCGGACGTCGTCGCGGTGATGACGCCCCGGCCCGGCAAGATCCTGGCCTGCGTGCCGATCGAGCTGCCGCGGCCGCGGACCCCGGAGATGATGCGCACCCCCGAGTTCCACGCCTACGCCGACAAGCTGTCGGAGCTGCTGTTCGGCGGCGAGCAGGGAGAGAAGCAGTGAAAAGCCAGGTCAAGAACAGGGCGCAGCGAACCGGTGCGGCTGACTCGTGAACCGCCTGCCGTCCTGGGTCACCGCGCTGATCGGCCTGGTCGCGCTGGTCGCGCTGTGGTGGGTGCTGGCCGTCACCGCGTTCTCGGCCAAGGGCTCCGGCGTGCCTACCCCGTGGGCGGTGCTCGCCCAGCTCGGTGACGACGGGTGGTCGTTCTACCAGCCGCTGATCTCGGCCACGCTGGGCGAGGCGGTGCGCGGCTACCTGGTCGGCAACGGGCTGGCGCTGCTGTTCGCCGCCCTGGTGCTGCTGGTGCCGCCGGTCGAGCGGGTGGTGGTGCAGCTCGCGGTGGCGTCCTACTGCCTGCCGCTGGTGGCGATCGGCCCGATCCTGTCGCTGCTGTTCTCCGGCACCACCCCGATGATCACCTTGTCCGCCCTGGCGGTGTTCTTCACCACCCTGATCGGGGCGCTGCTCGGGCTGCGCTCGGCCGACCGGGTGACGCTGGACGTGGTGCGCGCCTACGGCGGCGGCCGCTGGGCGGAGCTGGTCAAGGTGCGGATCATCGCGGCGCTGCCCGCCACCCTGGCGGCGCTGAAGATCTCCGCCCCGGCCGCCCTGCTCGGCGCGATCGTGGGCGAGTACCTGGGGCACATCGACATCGGGCTCGGCGTCGCGATGACCGTCAGCGAGGCCTCCGTGCAGGTGCCGCGGACCTGGGGCATCGCGCTGGTCGCGGGCCTGGTGGCGGGCCTCGGCTACGGGCTGACGGCCCTGGTGGCCCGGGTCGCGCTGCCCTGGGCGCGGACCACCACCTTGTCCGGAGGTGACCTGTGAGTGAGACGACGGACGTGACGGTGGGCGAGGGGGCGCTGGACGGCGTCGCGCTGGACGGGGTGCCCGCGGCCAGCGCGACACGTGGCCTCGGGGCCTCGCTCGCCCAGGTGCGCGGTTACCGCTTCGTCTGGCCGCTGCTCAACGCGGTGCTCACGCTGGTGGTGATCATCGGGCTGTGGTGGGCGTTCGTGGCCGGGTTCGGCCTCGACCCGCTGATCGCCAAGACGCCCGCCGACGTGTTCAGCTACCTGATCCACGGGCAGGCGGCCGGCTCCGGCGCCCAGTCGGTGTGGGGCGGGCTTGGCCGCACGCTGCTCGACGCCACCTTCGGGTTCGTGGCGGGACTGATCGCGGCGGTCGCGGTGGCGCTGTCGTTCGTGCTGTCGCGGGTGGTCGCCGGGATGCTGCTGCCGCTGGCGGTGCTGGTCAGGTCGGTCCCGCTGGTCGCGATGACGCCGGTGCTGACCCTGGTGTTCGGCCGCGGGCTGGCCGCCACCACCGTCATCGCCGGCATCGTGGTGTTCTTCCCCGCCCTGGTCACGATGACGTTCGGGCTGCGCTCGGCCTCCCGGCAGTCAGCCGACCTGGTCCGCGCCTACGGCGGCGGCACCTGGACGGTGGCGCGGAAGGTCATGCTCCCGTCCGCGCTGCCCGCCCTGTTCGCCTCGGCCCGGATCGCGGTGCCGGGGGCGGTGGTCGGCGCCATGCTGGCCGAGTGGCTGGCCACCGGCGTGGGCATGGGGTACGGGATGCTGCAGGACGCCAACTCCTTCAACTACGTGGACATCTGGGCGTCGGCGGCACTGCTGACCGGGGTGTCGGTGGTGCTCTATAACCTGATAGCGATCGCCGAGTCGGGGGTTCTCGCCCGGTTCTCGATGAGCGGTTCGCGGTAGGACGTGGAAGCGCACCCGTTCGGATGACTGGTGTTGATCTTGAGCTGGGGAGACCGCTGATGGGCGAGCCGACCGCTGACCTGCTGGTACGCAACGCCAAGCTGGTGGCCACGTGCGACCGCGACGGACGCGAGCTGCCCGGCGGGTGGGTGGCGGTCACCGGCGGGCTTATCTCCGGGGTGGGCGCGGCGGGCGACCCCGAGCCGCCCGCGGCGCAGGTGCTGGACGCGGCCGGCTGCCTGGTGACGCCGGGCCTGGTCAACACCCACCACCACATCTACCAGAACCTCACCCGCTCCTACGGCCCCGCCATCAACGGGTCGCTGTTCTCCTGGCTGACCGCGCTGTACCCGCTGTGGGCCGGGCTGGACGAGGAGTCGGCCTACCTGTCGGCCTGGGTCGGCTTCGCCGAGCTGGCCCTCGGCGGCTGCACCACCACCATGGACCACCTCTACGTGGCGCCGCGCGGCGGCGGTGACCTGTGGACGGCGGAGATCACCGCGGCCAGGGAGACCGGGATACGTTTCACCTGCACCCGCGGGTCGATGACGCTGTCGGAGAAGGACGGCGGGCTGCCCCCGGACTCGGTGGTGCAGGATGACGACGAGGTCCTGGCGGACAGCGAGCGCCTGGTCAAGCTGCATCACGATCCCGGGCCGGGGGCGATGATCCAGGTGGCGCTGGCACCCTGCTCGCCCTTCTCGGTCTCGCCGGCGCTGATGAAGCGGACCGCCGAGCTGGCCGAGAAGCTGGACGTCCGGCTGCACACCCACCTGGCCGAGGACCCGGAGGAGGACTCGTACTGCCTGGAACGCTTCGGGCGGCGGCCGGTGGAGCAGTTCGAGGAGGTCGGCTGGCTCACCTCCCGGGCCTGGGTGGCGCACTGCATCTACCCCAACCAGGCCGAGGCGGTGCGGCTGGGCGCGGCCGGGGTGGGGGTAGCCCACTGCCCCTCGTCCAACATGCTGATCGGCGGCGGCGGGTTCGCGCCGGTGCGGGAGTTCCGGGCGGCCGGGGTGCCGGTCGGGCTCGGCTGCGACGGGTCGGCGTCCACCGACAGCGCCTCGCTCTGGATCGAGGCCCGGGCGGCGCTGCTGCTCGGGCGGCAGCGCAAGGGGCCGACCGGGATGACCGCGCGGGAGGTACTCGACATCGCCACCCGCGGCGGCGCCGCCTGCCTGGGCCGCGCGGGCGAGCTGGGCGAGCTGACCGTGGGCGCGGCCGGCGACCTGGTCTGCTGGCCGCAAACCGGCGTCCAGTACGCGGGCGCGCTGGTCGACCCGGTGGAGGCGTGGCTGCGCTGCGGCCCGGTCTCGGCCCGGCACACCGTGGTGGCCGGGCGGCTGCTGGTGCGGGACGGCGCGCTGACGCTGCCCGGGGTGGACGAGAAGCTGGCCGCGCACGCCGCCGCGGCCGCCCGGATCCAGGGCCTGTCCCGTTGACCGCCGCTCCCCCGTCGCTCGGTAACACCAGCCCGCTGTGGCGGCGGGCCTGGCACCCGGTGCTGCACGACTTCGAGCTGGCCGGCGACCGCGGCCCGGTGCAGGTGCTGGTGGCCGGGGAGCCGTGGGTGGTGGCGCGGCTGGACGGCGCACTGGCCGCCTTCGCCGACCAGTGCCCGCACCGGCTGGCGCCGCTGTCGGCGGGCTCGGTCACCGTCTCCGCCTCGACCGGGACAGACCGGCTGACCTGCGCTTACCACGGCTGGCAGTACGACGCGGGGGGGCGCTGCGACCTGATTCCCTCGCTCGGCCGGTCGCGGGACATCAGCCAGCGGGCGCGGCTGCGGCCCGCTTACGGGGTCACCGAGGCGTACGGGCTGATCTGGCTGGCGCCGGAGCCGCCGCTGTCGGCGCTGCCGTCGTTCCCCGAATGGGGTGCTCCCGGGATGACCTGCGCCCGCTCGCGGACCGTGCGCACGACGGCCAGCGCGGGCCAGCTGGTCGACAACTTCCTCGACGCGGCGCACTTCCCGTTCGTGCACGCGGCCTCGTTCGGGGTGGCGGACGACGGGCCCCTGGCGGCCGGGGACGTTTCCACCTCAGTGCCCGGCTGGCGGGTGACCGGCGTGTTCGACACCCCGTACCGGGACGGCGGGGTGGTGGTCTCGCACCGGGTGATCAAGACGGCCGGGATCTCCGGCAGCGCGCACGTCCGGCTCGAGCTGCCGGGGGTGACCATCGGCCTGCTGCTCGCCTGCCAGCCGGAAGACGACGGGTCGACCCGGGCGTTCAAGCTGATCACCCGCAGCGACATCGACGGGGACCCCGGCCGGCTGGCCGCCTTCGTCAAGGAGGAGGACCAGATCCTGGCCGAGGACCTGGCCATCCTCGAGCGCTACCGGTCCGGTCAGCTGCCGCTCGACCCGCGGGCCGAGGTGCACACCCGGGCCGACCGGCTCAGCGTGGCCTGGCGGAAGCTGCTGACCACCGCGGCGGCTTCGTGACGGGGCTACTCGAATGACGGCGCTACTCGAATGACGGGGCGCGGTCCCGTGACCGCTTGAGCTCGAAGAAGCCGTCCGCCTTGGACACCAGCACCAGGCCGTCGAACAGCTCGCCCGCCGCCTCCCCCTTGGGGGCGGGGGTGATCACCGGGCCGAACAGGGCCTTGCCGCGGATCTTGAGCACCGGCGTGCCGACGTCCAGGCCAACCTCGTCGAACGCCTGGTGGTGCGACTTCTTGATCGCGTCGTCGAACTCATCGGTCTCGGCCGCGTCCGCCAGCCACACCGGCAGCCCGGCCTCCTGCAGCGCCTCCGGGATCACCTGCGGGTCCTCGCGGCGGCCCGCGTTGTGCAGCCGGGTGCCGAGCGCGGTGTAGAGCGGGCCGAGGACGCCGGGCCCGGCGTCGGCCGCGGCCGCCGCGCAGACCCGCACCGGGCCCCACGCCCGCTGCATCCGCTGCTGGTACTCCTCGCTGAGGCCCTTGCCCTCGTGCTGGACCAGGTTGAGGTACGCGAGCGACATGATGCGCCACTCGGTGGTGACCGGGCGGACCTTCTCGACCTCGTGCATCCAGCGGGAGGTGATCCAGGCCCACGGGCAGAGCGGGTCGAACCAGAACTGCACGGTCTCGGTCTCGCTCTCGGGGGCCTGGGCGTTGGCGGTCGTCATGTTTCCCTCCGGGTTGGTCGGAAAAGTTCGCTCGATGCTGAACCTACGCGGAGGCGGCGGGCGTCGCTACGCCGGGGATGGCGGCCGGCTGGACGCCGCGGCCCGGCAACCCGGCGAGCACGGCCGCAGCGTTCCCTGGTAGCCGCGCTGCCGCAGCGCGCCGAAGACCTGGGCGGCCGTCTCGCACGTCCGGCGGGTGACGTCGTTCCAGTCGTAGCGGAGGGTCGCCGCGCCCCCGGCGGCGGCCTGGTTGTCGCGCAGCCGGTCCTGGCTTCTCATGTCTTGATGGCCCTTGCCGTCAAGTTCCACCACCAGGGCGCCGTAGTCCTGGTAGCAGCGGTCACGGAAACCGCGGCTGCCGTCCGGCTTGCGGAACGGGACCTGCCGCGCGGCCGGCGGCAGGCGGTGCGCGCGCTCCACGTCCCGGTCGTAGCGGAACTCGAGCACGGAGTGCGTCCCGCCCGCCGCCAGCGTGATGGCCTCGTCGAGTTCACCGCGCCAGCGGACCCGGGAGCGGGCCGCGATTGCCTGCCGCAGCCACCGTTCTGTCGTCTGGCGCTGCGCGAACGCAGCGGTGACCCAGCCGATCGCCTCGTCTAGCTTCTCGGCCGCGTTCACCAGGTCGATCAGCGTGTCCTCGGTCATCGTGTGCAGTGGAATTCCCGGCCCGCTGCGCCATCGCGGAGCCAGCTGCCGCGAACGGTGAATAGCGACTCCCCGCGGTGCTATCACCTTCCTAGTACTCGGGATGGTGACGTGAATCAATGAGGCGCGTTTCCCGGTGAGGCCAAGAAGCTCGGCCGCAGTGTGGTGACTGAGGATGGCGCCACCTCCCGCGTAGAGCAACGCCGCCCAGAGGCTGGCAGTCCGGGCGACCGGCCCGGTGAAGACCAGGTAAACACCAGGGTGGACTGGCCGCCAGGCACCCTCGCGCACTCGCCACTTGATGGCGTCAGCCGACAACCCGGCCGCGAAGGCTTGCTGCCGGGAGACAACGCCTGCTTGCCCGTCGGACAGGTGCCGCAGCCGGGCTCGGGTATCGCTGCCCGCATTAGCCATGCCACCGACTATCGCATTCGCGGCCGACACTTTGGTGCGCCTTATCGTGGTAATTCCGGTGCGTGATGACGCACCGGAATTACCACGATGACCGGGCCGGGGGGCTGCCGGGTCACTGCGGCTGGCCCGGGCCGCTTATGGTTGGTGCCGTTATCATGCAGTTGTTACCTGGACAGCACGCAGAGGGTGAGCCCGCGATGGATGGCAGCAGCGAGGAGACCGGCGCGGAAACGGACGCGGCCGGAACCGGCCCCGGTCAGTTCGGCCTGATCTGGGCGGTCAAGTCCAGCTTCGTCCGCTACGTGCTGGGCATGTCGGACGGCAAGGCCTATATCACCGGCGGTGTCACGGTGGACAAGGACAACCAGCTGCTGTTCCCGTTCGACGAGGAGGCGGCGGAGAACTCCGGCGGCGCCGGACTGGACGCGGCCGGCAGCACCCTCTGCTTCGGCGGCCAGGTGGTGTTCCAGGCCCACTTCGGGATGCTGGACGTCCGGATCACCCGCCCGCAGTTGCACCTGCGGGGCGCGGACGGTGAGCTGACGGTGACCGACCCGGACTCAGCCGAGGGCGGGCGGCTGCCGCTGGTCACCTTCACCGCGGCCGGCCACCGGGTGGAGGACGGGGTGCAGTACTGGACGGCGGACGACGTCCGGCTGACCGCCGAGGGCGTGCCGGTGTTCGGCGACGTTTACCCGGCCGGCGAGCCCTTCGAGCCGTTCAGGATCGCCGCCCCCAGCCGGTGAATCCGGGGGGCGGTGTGGGATTCGCGACACTGTATATCCGCTGGTTGACGTGAAAAGCTGGCCGGGTGCGGACGTACGGGCTGCGGTTCGATGTGAACTGCTCGATCCTGTTCGCTGAGCTGCCGCTGGCGCGGCGGGCGGGGGCCGCGCGGGAGGCCGGGTTCGGCGGGGTCGAGTTCTGGTGGCCGTGGGACGCGGCGGTGCCGTCGGACGGGGAGGCGGACGCGTTCGTGCGCTCGGTGGCGGACGCCGGGGTTGAGCTGGTCGCGCTGAACTTCTTCGCCGGGGACCTGGCGGCCGGGGAACGGGGAATCGTGTCGCACCCGGCCCGGGCGGCCGAGTTCAGGGAGAATGTGGCTGCGGTGGTCGAGATCGCGGAGCGGACCGGGTGCCGGCGGCTGAACGCGCCCTACGGGCGGCGGCTGCCCGGGGCCGGCGCGGCCGAGCAGGACGCGGTCGCGGCGGAGAACCTGGCGCTGGCGGCCCGGGCGGCGGAGCAGACCGGGGCGTCGGTGCTGATCGAGGCGATCAACTCAGTGGACATCCCTGGCTTCCCGGTCGACAGCAGCGCCCGCGCGGCCGCGGTGGTCGAGCAGGTGGGCGCGCCCAACCTCGGGCTGCTGGCGGACCTGTACCACCTGGCCAAGATGGGGGAAGACGTGGCGGACACGCTGAGCAGGCACCGCGAGTCGATACTGCACGTGCAGGTAGCCGACCCGCCGGGGCGGGGCGCGCCGGGAACCGGCACGCTCGCGGTCGAGCCGCTGCTGGCGCAGCTCGCCGCCGGCGGCTATCGCGGGTGGGTCGGGCTTGAGTACCTGCCGTGCGATCCGGCCGATTCTTCGACGAGCTTTGGGTGGCTATGAGCGACGACGACACGGGGACGCTGCTGATCCGGTCACGGCGGATGGTGCTGCCAGATGGCGAGCGAGAGGCGGCCGCATTCGTTCGGCACGGGAAGGTCGAAACGGTCGGGCCGTACGAGCTCAAGCGGGACGCCGACCGCACCGTCGACCTGGGCGACCTCCCGCTGCTGCCCGGACTAGTCGACTCGCACGTGCACGTGAACGAGCCAGGGCGGACCGAGTGGGAGGGGTTCGCCTCCGCCACCCGGGCGGCCCTCGCGGGGGGCGTCACCACCATCTGCGACATGCCGCTCAACTCCTCCCCGGTCACCACCACGGTCGAGGCGCTGCGGGTGAAGCTGGCGGCGGCGGCCGGGCAGTGCGCGGTCGACGTGGCGTTCTGGGGCGGCGCGGTGCCGGGCAACCGGCCGGAGATCGGGCCGCTGCTCGACGCGGGCGTGATCGGGTTCAAGTGCTTCCTGGTCGACTCCGGCATCGACGAGTTCCCGCCGCTGTCGCGGGAGGAGCTGCGGGCGGCGATGGCGGCGCTGGCGCCCTCGGGCGCGCCGATGATCGTCCACGCGGAGGACCCGGCCGAGGTGAGCGACCCGGCCGGGGGGTCCTACGACGCGTTCGTCGCCTCCCGGCCGCCGGTAGCCGAGCGGCGCGCGATCGAGACGGTGATCAGCGCGGCCGCCTTCTCCGGCGGGCGGGCGCACATCGTGCACCTGGCGGCGGCCGAGTGCGCGGCGCTGATCGGCTCGGCCCGGGCGGCCGGGATCGCGCTGACCGCCGAGACCTGCCCGCACTACCTGTTCTTCGCGGCCGAGGAGGTGCCCGCCGGGCACACCGAGTTCAAGTGCTGCCCGCCGGTCCGCTACGCGGTCAACCGGGAGGCGCTGTGGCGGGCGCTCGGCGACGGGGCCATCAACGGGGTGGTGTCGGACCACTCCCCCTGCACCCCCGCGCTGAAGGGCCTGGCCCCCGGAACGGAGCCGGACGGTGACTTCCGCACCGCCTGGGGCGGCATCTCCTCGCTGCAACTGGGGCTGCCGGTGGTCTGGTCGGTGGCCAGGCGGCGCGGGTTCACCCTGGCTGACATGGCGCGCTGGATGTCCGCGTTCCCCGCCTCGCTGGCCGGGCTGCCGGCCAAGGGGCAGATCGCGGTCGGCTCCGACGCCGACTTCACCGCGTTCGACCCGGACGCGACCTGGACCGTGCGCGGCCGCGAGCTGCTGCATAAGCACCCGGTGACGCCGTACGACGGGCGCACGCTGACCGGGCGGGTCACCCGCACCTGGCTGGGCGGGACCGAGGTGACGCCGGACGGGCCGCCGCGCGGGCGGCTGCTGGCACGCGGCGGCAGCGTGATGAGCGGCGGGGCGACCGAAGGAGGGAACCGGCTTGGCGGCTGAAGACCGGGACGACCAGTACGACCCGCTGGCGCTGCCCGACCTCGCCTCGCGGGCGCTGCGCGGCTCGGTGGTGGCGGCGTCGGATGAGTTCTTCGCGGAGAAGGAGAACCTGATCAAGCCGGGGCGGGCGTCGTACAGCCCGGCCACCTTCGGGCACAAGGGGCAGGTGTACGACGGGTGGGAGACCCGGCGGCGGCGCGGCGCCCAGGGCGGGCTGCCGCCCGCGGACGAGCACGACTGGGTGGTCGTGCGGCTGGGCGCGGCCGGGGTGGTGCACGCGGTGGTGGTCGACACCGCCTACTTCACCGGCAACTTCCCCCAGTCCTGCTCGGTTGAGGCCTGCTACGTCGACGACTACCCGACCGCGGCCGCCCTCGCGGCGGCGCTGTGGACCGAGATCGTGCCGCGGACCGAGCTGAAGGGCGACACCCCGCACGTGTTCGAGGTGCGGCCGGGGCGTCGCTACTCGCACGTGCGGCTGAAGATCTACCCGGACGGCGGGGTCGCCCGGCTGCGGGTGCACGGGGCGGTGGTGCCCGACCCGGCCCTGCTCGACGGGCTCACCTTCGACCTGGCGGCGCTGGAGAACGGCGGCGACGTGCGGGCCTGCAGCGACCGCTTCTACTCGGCGCCGCGCAACGCGATCTCCCCCGGGCTGTCCCGGGTGATGGGCGAGGGCTGGGAGACCCGGCGGCGGCGCACCGGCGGTAACGAGTGGCTGGTGGTCGGGTTCGCCGCGCCGGCCGTGGTGTCGCTGGTGGAGATCGACACCTCCGGGTACATCGGGAACTCGCCGGGCATGGCGGAGCTGCGCGGGCAGGCCGGAACCGGTGAGGGCTGGGAGGACGGGGGCTGGGCACCGCTGCTGCCCCGGACGCCGCTGCTGCCGGACACCCCGCACCGGTTCCGCGTCCGGCCGGAGGCGGCCTGCGACCTGGTACGGCTGGACGTGTTCCCGGACGGCGGGGTGGCCCGGCTGCGGCTGTACGGCACGCTCACGCCGGAGGGGCTGTCGCAGGTGTACCGGCGCTGGGCGGAGACGGCGGGTTAGGTCCGCGGTTCCCGGCCGCACCGGGCGGCCGGGCTGGATGGCCGCTGCCCGGCCGCTGCACGGTTGCTGGGGGCACGCTGCGGCCTGGCTCCGTTCCCGCTCCGGCCCCGCTGCACGCTTCCGCAGCCTGTGATTTGGCTGTGACCTGTGAGGTCAGCTAGTAAGGAACTGGTGCGGGGAGACGCCATTGCTGGAGCTGACCGATGAGCCTGCTGGGCACACCACTAATCGCGCGCGGGCTGGCCCGGCTTGCGCAACACGGCAAGGGGCCTCGCGTACCAGCGGAGGTCTCCTTCGCCGACATCCCCGCGCGGACCGACACCGTCAGCATCCCCACCAGGCACGGGCCGGTCCGGGCGGTGGTCTACCGGCCGGACCCGGCGCCCGGCGAGGCCGAGCCCCCGGCCTACCTCAACTTCCACGGCGGCGGGTTCGTGATCAGGCACCCGGAGCAGGACGACGCGTTGTGCCGGTACCTGGCGGCCACGGCCGGGGTGGCGGTGATCAACGTGGACTACGACGTGGCGCCGCGGCACCGGTTCCCGCAGCCGGTAGAGGAGGCCTACGACGCGGTTCGCTGGGCCGCCCGGCCCGGGCACCGCTGGGACGGGGCCCGGCTGTGCGTCGGCGGGCAGTCCGCGGGCGGCGCGCTGGCGGCGGGCGCCGCCCGGCTGGCACTGGAACTCGGCGGCCCGCCGATCGCGCTGCAGGTGCTGCACTATCCGCCGCTTGACCTCGCCACCCCGGTGCAGCACAAGCGGCCCGCGGGGGAATCGGCCTTCAACGCGCCGCTGGCGGAGGTGTTCGACGCCGCCTACGCCCCGTCGCCCGCCGCCAAGCGCAGCCGGCTGGCCTCGCCCGCCTGGGGCAGCAACGGCGACGACATCGCCGGGATCGCGCCCGCCCTGGTGATCACCTGCGGGATCGACCGGCTGCACGACGAGGGGGTGCTCTACGCCGAGCGGCTGGCCGCCGCCGGGTCGCTGCGGGAGCACGTGGACCTCCCGGGCGTCGATCACGCCTACAACCTGCAGAGCCGTGACCGGGCGCTGGTGGAGCGCTGCTACGCGATGATCGCCAAGCACGTGACCGCGGCGACCGAGGCCTGAAGCGGCCTCAGGGGGTAAGCGGACGCGCGCAGGTAGCCGCGTGGACTTGCTCGGTCAGGGCTGTCATCGTCAGGGTCAGGGCGTGAATCTGCTCGGTCAGGGCGGTGTTCCGCTCCAGCAGTTCGCTCTGGGTCCGGGCGAGCTCCTCCCGGTGAATGGCTCCCCCCACCTCGTTCGCGTGGTCGGTCCTGGTCTGCGCCTTCTGCGCGATGATGACCAGCGCGCCGGTGTAGAAGGCGACGGCCGAGAACACGAGGTTCAGCAGGATGAACGGCGCGGGGTCGAAGCCCTTCCCGTCGAGCAGGCCCGTCCACGAGTTCCCGACGAAGCTGACCACGTGGTTCAGCAGCATCCAGGCGATAATCACCCCGGAGCTGATGATGAGGAACGCCACGCTGCCCATGCCGCGCGCGACGGCCTCCGAGACTCGCTCCATGAAGCTGCTCCGGCCGGCCGGCGCCGACCCGCCCGGATGGGCGTGCCGGTAGTGGACGTAGTGCCGCATCGGGTCGCTCGCGGGCCCCGGCCGCTCCGGCTCTATGGCTGTCATCTGCACTCCTCATCGGGGATCGAAGCTATCCCGGCACCCGAACCGGCGATGACCGGATTCGGGCAGCCGGACGAACTCCCAGTTCACCGGTGAGCCTCCGCAAACGCTACCCGGGCTGAGGCCCGGTCCGGCCGAGCCCGCCGGCTGCCCCGGCCGCGGATTCCGGCCGTAGCAACACAAATATGAGCGGATTTCTCATTCTAAGAAATGCGTGTAATATGGAAATGAAGCCCCGGCCCCTGGCAAGTTCACCCGCGCAATTCGCGACGGGAAGCCAGCGAGAGCCTGGCCAGCGCGCGCAACAGTCACTCCGGTGATCCACGGCACCGGATAATGCGCCCATCACTGAGATCGTTCCTGGTCAGGCTGCCATCCGCCGCAGCGCGAGCTGCCCCGGCCAGCCGATTACTCTCCCTCTTTTTCGCGCGGCCCGCCGCGCGAAAAACTCACCCTGATAACTGAATAAGGGAAATCATGAAAGTCCTCATTATCGTCCTCGTCGTCGTGGCGCTGCTGGTCTTGCTTGGACTGGCGATGGCCGCGAAAATCGTCAAGCAGTACGAGCAAGGGGTGCTGTTCCGGTTCGGCCGGGTGCAGGGACCCCGGGCGCCGGGGTTCCGGCTGATCATCCCGTTCGCGGACGTGCTGCGCCGGGTCTCGCTGCGGATCGTCACGATGCCGATCCAGTCTCAGGGCATCATCACCCGGGACAACGTCAGCGTCGACGTCTCCGCCGTCGCTTACTACCGGGTCACCGACGCGGTCAAGTCCGTGGTCGCCATCGAGGACGTGAACGCGGCCATCGACCAGATCGCCCAGACGACGCTGCGCAAGGTGGTCGGCCAGCACACGCTGGATCAGACCTTGTCCGAGACCGACAAGATCAACCTGGACATCCGCAAGATCCTCGATGTCGCCACCGTCGCCTGGGGAGTGGAAGTCACCCTGGTCGAGCTGAAAGACATCCAGCTCCCTGACTCGATGAAGCGCGCCATGGCCAAGCAGGCCGAAGCCGAGCGGGAGAAGCGCGCCAAGATCATCAACGCCGAGGGCGAGGCCCTCGCCGCCGCCGCGCTGGGCGAGGCGTCCGACACGATGATGGCCCACCCCCTCGCCCTGCAGCTTCGCAACCTGCAGAGCCTGGTCGAGATCGGCGTCGACAAGAACACCACGGTGGTGTTCCCGGCCCCGCTGATGACCACCATCGCCGAACTTGGCTCGTTCCTGGCCCGCGAGCAAGCGGCCGCCACCCCGGTGCTCCCGGCCGCCGCCCCGGTGCTCCCGGCCGCCGCCGGCGGCACGCTCGCCCCGGTCACGGTCGCCAACGGAACAGCACCGAATGGACCCACCGCACCTAGGAGAACTTCATGAGACGCAGAACCTTCGACATCCTGCTGGCCACCGCCGGCTTGTTCCTCGCGGTCACCCTGGTCGCCGCCGGCGGCCTGCTGACCTGGGCGCACACCTTCATCGGAAACGAAGTCCACACGCAGCTGTCCGCCCAGCAGATCTACTTCCCGGCCGCCAACAGCCCCGCCGTCGCCGCCCCTGAGTTCGCCGCCATGCGTCCCTACGGCGGCCAGCAGCTGACCACCGGCGCCCAGGCCGAGGTCTACGCCGACCACTTCATCGCTAACCACCTCAAGGCCATCGGCGGCGGCAAGACCTACTCCCAGCTCTCGGCCGAGGCGATCGCCCAGCCGAACAACACGGCGCTGGCCACCCAGGTCAACACGGTGTTCAAGGGCGAGACCCTGCGCGGCCTGCTGCTGAACGCCTACGCCTTCGGCACCATGGGCACGATCGCCGGGATCGCCGCGATCGCCGCCTTCATCGCCGCCGCTGTCATGCTCGTCCTCGGCGGCCTCGGCCTCATGCACGCCCGCCGCACGGCCCCCGACACCGACATCCTCAACCGCCACCCCGCCCGCGCCGACACCGTCGCGGTGCCAGTGCCGACCACGCACGACGGCGGCGACGGCCTCGCCGCTGCCCCCGCCGGATCACCCGTCCAGCCCGCCTGACCACGACGGAATTCTCAGCCAAGCCGCGTGACGCGGACCGGTCCCCCGGCCCGCGTCACGCGGCAGCCGGGTGTTACCTGCCTGGCGCTCCGCGGGAGGCCCGCTTGGCCAGGGCGGAAAGCAGCTCGTAGCCGACGTGGGCAGCGGCGATGCCGGTGATCTGGGCGTGGTCGTAGGCGGGGGCCACTTCCACGATGTCGGCGCCGATCAGGTTGAGCCGCGCGAACGAGCGGAGCACCGTGAGCAGTTCCCGGCTGGTCAGCCCGCCCGCCTCGGGGGTGCCGGTACCGGGCGCGAACGCGGGGTCGAGAACGTCGATGTCGACGCTGACGTACACCGGGCGGTCCGCCACCCGGGCGGCGACGGCGCTGATCATCCCGGCCGTGCCCAGGTGCTCGACGTCGGCCGCGGGCAGCACCCGGAACCCGGCCCGGGCGTCCCGCTCCAGGTCCTCGGCCTCGTAGAGCGGCCCGCGGATGCCCACGTGCAGGCAGCCTTCCGGGTCGAGCAGGCCCTCTTCGAATGCCCGGCGGAACGGGGTGCCGTGGGTGTAGGCGGCGCCGAAGTAGGTGTCCCAGGTGTCCAGGTGGGCGTCGAAGTGCACCACCGCGACCGGGCCGTGCACCGCGCGGAAGGCCCGCAGCAGCGGCAGCGCGATCGTGTGGTCACCGCCCAGGGTCAGCAGCCGCGGCACCCGCTCGAGCAGGCCGCGGGCACCGCGCTCGATCACGGTGATCGCCTCGTCGATGTCGAACGGGTTGACACCGATGTCACCCGCGTCGGCTACCTGCTGGACCGCGAACGGCGCCACCTCGGCGGCCGGGTTGTAGGGGCGCAGCAGCCGGGAGGACTCGCGGATGTGACCGGGGCCGAAGCGGGCGCCCGGCCGGTAGGAGACGCCGGTGTCGAACGGCACCCCGACGATGGCGACGTCGGCCGCGGTCAGGTCGGACAGCCGGGGGAGCCGGGCGAACGTCGGCTCGCCGGCGTACCGCGGCACCCGGGTCGCGTCGACCTGGCCGATGAAGCCGTTGCTGCTGACCCGGGGCTCGTCGGCGGGCCGCGGGCTATTCACGCCATCGTTCATCGGCGGCGACAGTAGCAGGCGCGGCGGCCAGCCCGCCGGCCGGGGCGCGGCCCGGGCGACGGGAAGGCCCCGGCCCGCCTTACCGGAAACACCGCGGCCTGACGGCTTTCGCTTTCAGCGATACCGGCCGACGGCTCGATATCAGGCCGGCGCGATATCGAACCGGTCCGATAACGCCGGGAACGCCTGCGGCGCGGGGCTAATGGGCGCTGGCGAAGAAGGCTGGCAGCCGTAAGCGATACGGGAATAATTAGCTACTCTCCAGCTTCGCCGCCTTTGCCGCACACTCCACCGCACCGCCCATGGTAGGGGCCCGTAATGCAGCCACCCGGAGCCCCCGTCATGAATACTCTGCGTGAACGCCCTTTTACCCTGCGCATTGCATCGTGCCTGGTCAGAGCGGCTTCCCCGGTGCAATCGAGGCAAGATCGGGGTGCACCTGACAACGATATCCAGGGTCGGGATTTCATCGCGACCAGGCAGTTTACAGAAATGTGACACAACGCACAGTGAGGGGCACGAAACCCAGTGTTCTAGCCGCATTCGTGACTGAGCGGTAACGGTCTCGGCATTCATCGCGGGCTTTGCCAATAGCCGCAATGGCGGTTCCCGTGTAGTGTCCAGTCTTGCCCGGCGCTGATATCGCGCCATCCCCCATATGGGCAGCGTTCATACCCCCCACATCGGGTCGTCGCACCGGGCATTCCTGCTGCCGGAGCCTCGCCAAAGGCGAGTCCGGGAGAACCCCAGCCGGGAGACCCAAGGCGGTAGTCATCAGGACCCGTCGTGAGCCGAAAGGCCAAACAGGAATTGTTCGCAGCACTTGCGCTTGCCGCCTACCTCGTACAGCCGGGCGACACGCTCTCCGGCATCGCCGCCAGCCATGGCGTCAGCCTCGCGGCCGTCGAGTCGGCAAACCCCCAGTTCAGCAACCCGAACCTCATCTTCGCGGGCCAGTCGGTGTCGATCCCTGGCGGATCGTCGGCGACGCAGGGCTCGACCGCCTCCTACGGCGCGTCGACCTACCACGCCCCCACCTACCACCAGTCCACCAGCGCTAGCAGCGGCAGCCAGGGCACGTCGTCCTACAGCTCGCCGTCGAGCATTTCCAGCGCTACCACCAAGACCAGCACCACCGGCTCGTCGTCGGCGGCGACCGGCTCGTCCGGTTACTCGTCGGGCTCGCTGTCGGACATCCCCGGCGTGCCCCAGTCGTTCGCCGCCTGCGTGGCGTACCGGGAGTCGACCAACCTGCAGAACCCGGCCGCCAACGGCAACGCCTACGGCATCATCCCGGCCAGCGGGTACAACGTCTACGGCACGTCCATCGCGAACCAGAAGCAGGTGTTCGCGGAGCTGTACCAGAAGTACGGCAGCGCGCCCTGGGCGCCCTCGGACGGCTGCTAGTCGCTAGCCCCCTCCCTGGCCCGGCCGGTCCCGTCACGGGACCGGCCGGGCTTTGCCGTCGGCGGTACCGCCCGGTTCCGCCGCGTACCGCCTCGTGGCGGCCGGCCGGTCACCGCTAGTAGCCTTGCCGGGGTGACCCCCCGCACTGGTTCCGCCCGCCCGATTGCCCCGCCGGACGGGACCGTGGTGATCGCGGCGGACAAGTTCAAGGGCAGCCTCGCCGCGGCCGAGGTGGCCGAGCGGGTAGCAGCCGGGCTCGCCCGCGGCGGGTTCACCGGGACGGCGGTGGCGGTGCCGGTGGCCGACGGCGGCGACGGGACGGTGGCGGCGGCGCTCGGGGCCGGCTTCCGCCGGGCCGAGGCGAAGGTGCACGGCCCGGCCGCGGACCTGGTCACCGCCGGGTACGCGCTGCGCGACCAGGTAGCCGTCATCGAGGCGGCGCAGGCCTGCGGCCTGACGCTGCTGCCACCGGGCCGGCTGGCGCCGCTGACCGCCACCAGCCGCGGCGTCGGCGAGCTGATCCTGGCTGCCCGCCGGGCGGGTGCCCGGCGGATCGTGCTCGGCGTGGGCGGGGTGGCCACCACCGACGGCGGCGCCGGGATGCTGCAGGCGCTCGGCGCCCGGCTGACCGACGAGGCCGGCCGCGAGCTGCCGCCGGGCGGCGGGCCGCTCGCCCGGCTGGCCGCGGTTGACCTGGCCGGGCTGGCCGACCTCAGCGACGTGCAGTTCCTGCTCGCCTCCGACGTGGACAACCCGCTGCTCGGGCCGGCCGGCGCGGCGGCCGTGTACGGGCCGCAGAAGGGCGCCTCCCGCGACCAGGTGCCGCTGCTCGAGGCGGGGCTGCGCCGGTGGGCCGACCTGGCCGAGGCGGGCGCCGCTGAGCCGGGCGCGGTTCCCTGGCCGGTCCGGGACGCGCCGGGCGCGGGCGCGGCCGGCGGGCTCGGCTTCGCGGCGCTGCTGTTCCTCCGCGCGCGCATGCGGCCCGGTATCGAGCTGCTGCTCGACCTGGCCGGGTTCGGCACCCGGCTGGACGGCGCCCGGCTGGTGATCACCGGCGAAGGGTCGCTTGACGCGCAGACCCTGCACGGCAAGGCGCCGGTCGGGGTGGCCCGCGCGGCGGCCGCCCACCAGCCGCCGGTGCCGGTGGTGGCGGTGGCCGGGCGCTGCACGCTGACCGCCGCCCAGCTCCGGGCGGCCGGCATCGCCCGCGCCTACCCGCTCACCGGCATCGAGCCCGACCCGGCCCGGTGCATGGCGCAGGCGGGACCGCTGCTCGAGCTGCTGGCGGCGCGGATCGCGGCCGACTGGCTGGGCTGACGACTGGTCAGCCGAGCGCGGTGAGCGTTTCCGCGGCGACCGTCTGGTTGTCGTCGGCGTAGGTGAAGACGGCGCGCAGCCGCTCGCCCGCCAGCACGCGGGGCAGCCAGCGCGGGGCGTCGTCCCACATCCGGTCGAACGGCAGCGCCGCGACCGGGAACCACTGCGGCCTGATCTCGTCGGTTTCCGCTGGCTGGCCGGTCCAGTGGGCGGCGGTGAAGACGGCGGCCTCCATGTCCCAGGCCGGGCGGGCCGGGAACAGGAAGGTGACGTGGGCCGCCTCGGTCAGCGCCGCCCGCTCGACGGTCAGCCCCGACTCTTCCTTTACCTCACGGGCGGCCGCCTCGGCGGCCGACTCACCCGGCTCCAGGTGGCCGCCGAGGCCGACCACCTTGCCCTGGCCGAGCCCGGTCTTCTTGTGGCCGAGCAGCACCCGGGGGGTGCCGTCGCCACCAGGTCCGGTCAGCAGGCACAGGCAGGTCGATCGAAGCGGCACCGGACGATTATCGCAGACCGGACAGGCCGGGCAGCCCGGGCCCGGTCACCCGGGCCGCGGTCACCCGGGCCGCGGATAGGCGGACCGGGCGTCGGCGGACCGGGCGTAGGCGGACAGGGCAGCCGCGACCGCGTCCCCGGCCGTGGGCAGGGCGGCCGCCCGCCGGCCGGCCGCGGCGCTGAGCCGGGCGGACAGCGCGGCGTCGCCGAGCACCGCGCGGACCGCGTCCGCCAGCGCCGCCGGGTCATCCGGGGGGACCAGCACGGCGGCGTCATCCCCGGTCAGCGCGGGCACCCCGCCGACCCGGGTGGCGACCACCGGCCTGCCTGCCCGCAGTGCCTCCTGCAGGACCAGCGGCTGGCCTTCCCACCGGCTCGGCAGCACGAACACCGCCGCCGCGGCCAGCAGGGCGGGAACGTCGGCCGCGTGACCGGGAAAAATCGCGTCCACCCCGCGGGCGGCGGCCCGGGCCCGCAGGCCGGCCGCGAGGGGCCCGTCCCCCGCGATCACCAGGGCGGGCCGCGGGTCAAGGTCCCGCCAGCGGGCGGCGGCGTCGATGAGCGTGCCGAACCCCTTCTGCGCGGCCAGCCCGGCCGCGAGCACGACCGGGCGGCCCGGCGGCCAGCCGTCGGGGCGGGCAGGCGGCGGCTGGCCGGGAGGCACGCCCGGCCAGGAGGGCGAGGTGGCCCCGGACGGCCAGCGGTACGGGGCGGGTGAGCCGCCCGGCCCGGGCGCGGCGATGACCGCCCGGCCCACCCGGCGGGCGCCAGCGCGGGCCATCCGCTGTTCCAGGTCGGCTGACACGCACAGCACCTGGTCCGCGCGGCGGGCGACGACCCGTTCGAGCAGCCGGTAAACCGCGCCCGCGGCCCGCCCGCCGGGCGGCGCGTTGTGCACGGTGACCACCAGCCCGGGCCGGGGCCGGCCGGGGGCACCTGGAAGCACCAGCGCCAGCGCGGCCAGCGCGCCCGCCCGCATCCCGTGTGCGTGGACGACGTGGGGGGCGCGAGGGACGCGAGGGACGCTAGGGGTGTGAGGGACTTGAGGGACGTTAGGGGTGTGGGGGGCACGAGGGATGCTAAGGGTGTGGGGGGTGCGAGGGGTGTGAGGGGTACGAGGGGTTTTGGGAGTGAAGGGGACGCGGATGACGGGGGCGCGCGGGTGAGCGGAACCGCCCGAGCCGTCCGGCCAGTCGCCCCGCAGCAGCCGCCCCAGGCGCGCCAGCACCGCCAGGTCACCCGCCCGCGGCCGGTCGCCGATCTCTACCGCGACGAACGACACCGCACCAGTCGACACCGCACCAGTCGACACCGTGCCCAGGGACGAGAACGCGAACCGTGCCCCGGCCGCGGCGGGCCCGGCCACCGTGACCGCGATCCCCTGGCCGGCCAGCCCGGCCGCCAGCATCCGGACGTGCGCCCCGGTCCCGCCCGCGCTGCTGCCGAGCACCAGCGTCACCCGCTGGGGCGGGCGCGGCGCGCCGGCCGCCGGGCTGGTCACGGCTCAGGCCGAGGGCCGGGCGCGGAGCCGGGACAGCGAGGCCCGCAGGTCGCCGCCGTCCAGGCTGAGCACGACGGCCGCGAACACGCCGCTGACCACCAGCGCCACCAGCACCGACAGTCCCACGTTGGCCAGGAAGGCGCCGCCCGGGAGAGCAGGCACGGCCGAGGAGATGACGGCGGCCAGGGCCCAGCCGGCCGCCGCGCCCGCCACGCACCCGGCCAGCCCGGCCAGCACCGCCCGGGGGACGCCGTGCACCGCGGCCGGCCCCCGTTCGCGGTGCACCAGGATCAGCAGCGCGATCCCGGACACGGTGAGCCCGAAGGTGGTGCCGAGCCCCAGCACCGGCACTACCCGGGCAGGCGGGACGAACGGCACGATCGCCAGCGTCGGCCGCGATCACCAGCAGCCAGCCGCCCGCGACGGCCACCGCCGGGGCACGGTTGCGGTGCAGCGCGTACAGCACCCGGGACAGGTTGGCGGAGAGCCCGTAGCCGACCAGCGCGGGCGCGAAGGCGGCCAGGGCGACCGCGAGCACCGCCGCCGTGTCCGGGGAGCGGGACTCGAAGACCCGCGCGATCGGCTCGCGCGCGCCGATCAGCACCGCCGCGCCGAGGAACGAGGCGACCAGGACCGCCCGGGTGGCGGCGGCCGCGGTCAGGTCGAACCCGGCCGGCGCCTGGCCGGCCGTGGTGTCGTGGGCCGACAGGGCCGGGAAGGCGCTGGTCGCGATCGGTATCACCAGCACCGCGAACGGCACCACGAACACCGCCCAGGCGAACCCGTAGATGACCAGCGACCCGCTGGTGCCGTAGCGGTTGGCGAGCACGATGACGACGGCGACGGCGGCGTCCTGCGCGACCAGCGCGGCCACCCCGGCCAGGGCCAGCCGCCGCACCCGGGCGCCCACCCCGGGCGGGAAGCGCAGGGTCGGGCGCGCGCCCAGGCCCTGCCGCCAGGCCGGGATGACGGCGGTCGCCACCAGCGCGAGCACCCCCAGCGTGGTCCCGCCGGACAGCAGGTACTCAGCCCGCGGCGGCAGCTCGGCCAGCCGGTTCACGTACGCGCCGCCGACCGCCCCGAACGCGGTGTAGGCGCCGATCACCACCAGCGACGACAGCAGCGGGGCGAAGGCGGGCGGGCCGAACCGGCGGTGCGACTGCAAGATCCCGTACAGCACCGCTGCCAGCCCGTACAGCAGCACCTGGGGCGCGAACACGATCAGCATCCGGGCGCCGACCCCGGCTAGCGGCCCGTGCGGGCAGCCGGCCGGGTCGGACACCAGCGCGCTGACGATCGGGTGCGCGGCCAGCGCGAGGGCCGCGCTGACCGGCACCAGCAGCAGCACCGTCCAGGTCAGCAGGGCCGAGGTGATCTGCCTGGCAACGGCGCCCGCCGCCGGGCCGGCGTCGGTCAGGGCGATCCCGGCCGGGCGGGCGAGCACCGGGACGACGACCGAGGACAACGCGCCGCCGAGCACGATGTCGTAGATGATGTTGGGCACCATGTTGGCCGTGGTGTAGGCGGTGCCGAGGCAGGTGGTGCCCACGGTGTGCGCGAAGACTACTTGCCGGGCGAACCCGACGAGGCGCGCGACCACGGTGATGACGCCGATCAGCACCGCCGCCCGCCCGATGCCCTCCCGCTGCCGCCGCCCCGCGTCGCGCTCGGCCAGGTCGCGGCTCACGGCTCCTGGCGCGGGCGTGACTTCAGCAAGGCCACGACCCAGGATCCCGAACGGGTGCGGCTGACCGTGTCCGCGCCCCGCCGGTGCCTGCCCGGCCGGCGGCGCCGCTCGGCGGCCGTCTCTTCCACCGTCGCCGCGGTGCCCTCCTGGCCAGGGGCGGCGGGGGCGCCGTCCTCGGCCGCGCTCGCGGCGGCGGTGGCGGCCGCGGGCAGCGGCGCGCGGCGGCCGAGCATGTCCAGCCAGTGCAGCGGCGGGGTGGCCGCGATGACCTTCGTGAAGCTGACCTTCTCACTGGTCAGGGTGAGCGCGGCGATCCCCGCCAGCAGCAGGGCGCGGCCGCGCCACGGCAGCGACCGGGCGGCCGCCGCGCCGAGCAGCGCGCCGAGCGCGTTGGCGCCCGCGTCGCCGAGCATGGCCCGTTCGCCCAGGTCCTCGGGCAGCAGCGCCAGGGCGGCCCCGGTCGGCGCGGCGAGGGCGGCCAGGGTCAGCCGCACCCGTTCGGGATCCTGGGTTGTGGCTTTTGCCGTTGCCGGTGCTGGCTGGCCGGCCACCGGGTCGCCGGTTAGCGCGCCGCCGGCCGCGATCAGCCCGGCCGACAGCGTCGCGACCTTGATCGCCCGGCCGGGCCGCAGGTCAAACAGGTTGAGCAGGTTGGCGCCGCCGGCGATCAGGCCCGCGTTGACGGCCACGTCGGCCAGGCCGGACGGGGCACCGCCGGAGGGGTTACCGGCCGCTAGCTGGCGGCGCTCGAGCAGGGCGGCGGTGGCGCCGGTGGCGGCCAGGCCGGCCAGCTTCACGGTGCCGGTGGTCACCTCGCCGCGGGCGAGCGCGCCCAGGTGGCCGCGCAGGCCGCGCCGTTTCCCCGAGCCGCGCAGGTCATCGAGCAAGCCGAAGCCGAGCGCGCCGAGTCCGGCCACCGCGAACGGCAGGTCCCCCGGCCGGCCGGCCACCGCCCCGAGTGACAAGGCCGGGCCTTCCAGCAGGTTGACCAGCTCGCCCCGGTGGTTGGTCCTCACCCAGGTCTTCTCCCCGGCCGGCGGGTACCGCCGGAGCAGGGCGTAGGCGCAGCGGGCGGCGCAGGCGCCGGCCAGCGCGCCGGCGAGCGGGCCGGCCAGCGGGCGGGCCAGGGCTCGTGCCGGGCGGCTGCCCATTACTTGTTACCCACGGTCTTCTTGGCCTTTCCCGTTGCCTTCGTGCTGGGCGAGACGGACGGGGAAGCCGTCACGCTCGGCACAGGCAACGGTACCGGGCTGACCGCGGATGCGCCGGAAATACCGTAGCTATTGGGCTTTTCGCCCCCCGCCTGGCTGGCCAGGGCCCAGATCGAGGAGATCTGCCCGAGCGTGGTGTCCGCGTTGTCGACGCTGGACACCTGGCTGGACACGCTGCTGCCGCGCAGCACCGAGATCGCGCTGCCGGATGCGGCCGAGCCGCTGACCGAGCCGGTGACCACGGTGGCGGCGCTCGCGCCGGCGAACTGCCCCGCGATCGCCAGCAGCACCTCGTTGGCCGGGTCGGACGAGCCGTCGGAGGGGGCCGACTGCGGGGTGACGATCACCGCCAGGGTGGCCCGGTCGGTGACCGCGCCGCTGACGGTCAGGTAGCCGGCCTGCGCGTAGGCCTGCAGCAGCAGCTGCGCCTGGGCGGCGGTCAGCCCGGCCGCGCCGGTGGTCTTGTCCAGGATGGCGGTGGCGATGAGCTGCGCGGCCTGCTGCTGGTAGATGGCCTTGGCGTCGGTGGTGGGGGCCAGCGCGGTGTCGTCGGCCGCCGCCAGCTGGCCGTTGACGCTGTTCAGGTTGGCCAGGGTGGTGCCGGTGAGGTCGTTGAACTTGGGCTGCAGCGCGACCGTGCCGGTGACCGTGGCCCCGGCCAGCCCGGCCGCCTGCTTGATGCCGCTGATGATGCCCGACGGGGCGCCCGGCTCGGTCACCAGGACGAGCCGGTCGCCCGGCAGCATCCCGGTGACCAGCTTCGACTCGGCCGTGCGGAGGAACGTGTCGCTGGCGTTGGACAGCGCCGCGTAGCTGTCGCGCTGCGCTCCGGCCGCCGTCAGCTGGTTCTTCAGCGAGTTGGAGGACGACTGCAGCGCGTCGATGGTGGTGCCCTGCAGCTCGGTCGAGCCGAGCACGATGCCGATGGCAAGCGCCAGGAACACGGCGACGATGGAGACGAGGTGGTAGCGGAAGTCGATCACTTGAACAGCCCCGTGAACCAGTAGGCGAAGGTGTGCCAGGTCGCGGTCAGGTAGTTACCGAGAATCGGCCCGGCGGGCGAGTACGCGATCGCGACCACGATGGTGACCGCGGCCGCGATCACCAGTACCACCAGCGCCCAGCCGGATATCCGGCTCTGGTAGAGCTGGTGCACGCCGCGGGCGTTGACGAGCTTACTGCCGACCCGCAGGTGGGTGAGGAAGGTGGAGGCCATGCCCGGGCGCCCCTTGTCGAGGAACTCCTCCAGGGTCCAGTGCGTGCCCACCACCGCGATCAGGCTGGCGCCGCAGGCGTCGGCCACCAGCAGCGCCACGTCCTCGCTGGTGCCGGGCGCGGGCAGCGACACCCCGTCAAGGCCGAGCGCGTTCAAGCGGCCCATCCCCGGGGCGCGGCCGTCCGCGTAGGCGTGCACCACCAGCTCCGCCCCGCTGGCCAGGGCCTCGTCGGAGACCGAGTCCATGTCGCCGATGATGACGTGCGGCCGGTAACCCGCCTCGATCAGCGCGTCCGCCCCGCCGTCCACCGCCAGCAGCACCGGGCGGTACTCCCTGATGTAGGGCCGCAGCGCCCGCAGGTCCTCCCGGTAGCGGTAGCCGCGCACCACCACCAGCACGTGCCGGTCCCGCATGCTGGTGGCGAGGGCGGGCAGCTCGATGCCGTTGGTCAGCATGTCGCGCTCGCGGCGCAGGAACTCGAGCGTGTTGGCCGCGAACGCGTCGATCTGGGTGGTCACCCCGGCCGTGGCGTCGTCCAGCGCCTCGCCCAGCGCCGCCTCGGTGAGCAGCACGCCCTTGGCGATGACCTGGTCGCCGTCGTTGTAGAGGGTGCCGGAGTCCAGCCGGACGACGCGGCCCTCGACCGCCCGGGCGAGCACCTCCCGGCCAGCGTCGTCGACCAGCGGGATACCCGCGTCGAGCAGCAGCCGCGGCCCCAGGTTGGGGTACCGGCCGGTGACCGACTTGGCCGCGTTGACGACGGCCGCGACCCGGCAGGCGATCAGCTCGTCGGCGGAGACCCGGTCCAGGTCCGGGTGGTCGATGATCGCGATGTCGCCGGGCTCGAGGCGGCGCACCAGCACCTTGGTCCTGAGGTCGACCCTGGCCACGCCGACCAGGCCTGGCGGCTCTTCAGCCTTACCCCGCCTGACATGCGCAAACCTGATGGCCGGTACTCTCATCGCCCTTCATCCTGGCATACCGCCGTGACCGCGGACCGTCATCTCCAGCTCCCACGGCGTGTTAATCGCATAAGGCCGTCCCGCCCGGCGCGCCCGCGCCCGCGGCCGGCTTTGCGTGCAAGCTACCACTGCCAGCCGTAGGCAAGCTGATGGTCTGGCCGGGGCCCGGCGGGCCGGGTGGTCCCGGCTGTCTCGGGGTACCCCTGAATCACGGGGTTCACCGAACTGACCGTCCCCGGCCCGCCAAATGTCAGACCTGGGAGATACGGTGGTTTTATGACGGTCATCGATACCGGCCCCCTCGACGGGGGCAACCTCGATGAGAGCACCGCGGCCGAGCATATCCACGGGATATGCCTGAAGACGGGTCCGCCGCGGCGGGTCGGCGTCGAACTCGAATGGCTGGTGCGCGACGTGCGCGACCCGTCCCTGCCGGTACCGGCGGGGCGGACCGCGGGCGCCGTCTCGGCTTTCGGCGCTGCCACAGCTCTCAGCGACAGCAAGGCTGCTAACGACAGCACGGGTCTCAACGACAGCACGGGTCTTAACGACAGCACGGCTTTTAACGACAGCAGGGCTCTTAACGGCAGCAGGGCTCTGAGCGATAGCACAGCTATCAGCCTCGGCACAGTTTTCAGCGCTGGCACCGGTTACGGTGCCAGCGGCGGCCAGGGGAACGGCGCGCACGGCGAACATGCGGGCAGCGGCGGCCGGCCGAACGGGGACCACCGGTCAGCCGGGGGTCCGGCGGCGGAACTGCCCACCAGCGCGCACCCGGGCCGGATGCCGTCCGGCGCGCTGCTGACGGCCGAGCCGGGCGGCCAGCTCGAGATCAGCTCGCTGCCCGCCGCCTCCCTGGCCGACCTGGTCCAGGCGACCTGCGCGGACCTGGCGGCGCTGCGGGCGGCGCTCGCGGCTGACGGCCTGGAACTGGCCGGAACCGGGCTTGACCCGCTGCGGCCGCCGCGCCGGGTGCTCGACCTCCCCCGCTACGCGGCGATGGAGTCCTACTTCGACTCCGGTGGCCCGTGGGGCCGCCGGATGATGGGCGGCACCGCGTCGGTGCAGGTTTGCCTGGACGCGGGCGAGGATTCCGACGGGCCCGGCGGCTACCGCTGGCGCTGGCGGCTGCTGCACGCGATCGGGCCGGTGCTGGTGGCCGCGTTCGCGAACTCGCCGCTGCGCGAGGGGAAACCGACCGGCTGGGCCTCTTCCCGGCAGCAGGTGTGGACGCACATGGACCCGGGACGGACGCGCCCGCCCCGGCTGGACGCCGACCCGCGGGCGGCCTGGACGGACTACGCGCTCGACGCGCGGCTGCTGTGCCTGCGCAACCCGGGCGCGGCCGACTGGTCGGCCCCGCCCGGCCTGACGCTGCGCGAATGGGCGCGGGCCGGCCGGCCGCGGCCGCCGACCGCGGATGACGTCGACTACCACCTCTCCACCCTGTTCCCGCCGGTGCGGCCGCGCGGGCACTTCGAGCTGCGGATGATCGACGCGCAGCCGGGCAACGACGGCTGGGTGGTGCCGCTGGCCGTGTGCTGGGCGCTGCTGGCGGACGAGCGGGCGGGCGACGCCGCCCTCGCCGCCGTCGCGCCGCTGTGGGACGGCGATCCGGCCGACGCCGGGCCATGGCTGCGGGCCGCGCGGCTGGGCCCGGCCGACCCGGCGACCGGCACCGCCAGCCGCGGCTGCTTCGCGGCCGCCAGGGAGGCGCTGGACCGGGCGGCGGTGCCGGCCAGCATCACCGCCCGGGTCGACGCGTTCATGGATGACTACGTCAGCAAGGACCGCTGTCCGGCCGACGACCTGCTGGAGGAGACGCGATGAGGCAGCACAGCACGGCGGCGGGCGACACCGCCGGGTCACCGGGCCCGGCGCAGGCGCCGGGCCGCCCCGCGGCACTGCGCGGCCTGGCGGTCGCCGCGCTGCTGGCGGCGCGGGACCGGACCACGCTGCTGACCAGCGCGGTGGACGACGCCGACCTGGTGAAGCAGCACTCGCCGCTGATGTCACCGCTGGTGTGGGACCTGGCGCACATCGCCAACCAGGAAGAGCTGTGGCTGCTGCGCCGGGTCGGCGGCCGGGACGCGATGCACCCGCAGATCGACCCGCTGTACGACGCGTTCGAGCACCCGCGGGCCAAGCGGCAGGCCCTGCCGCTGCTCGCCCCGGCTGAGGCACGGGCCTACGGTCACGAGGTCCGTGGCCGGGTGCTCGACCTGATCGACCGGCTGGGGGTGACCGACCGCGGGGCGGTGACCGGGTTCGGGGCCGACCTGGCCGGGTCCGGGGCCGGGTTCGCGCTCGGCATGGTGGCACAGCACGAGGCGCAGCACGACGAGACCATGCTCGCCACCCACCAGCTCCGGTCTGGCCCGGCGGTGCTGTCCGCCCCGCTGCCGCCCGGGGCGATCCCGGCCGACGCGGCCGCGCTGCCCGCCGAGGTGTACCTGCCGGGCGGCCCGTTCACCATGGGGACCTCGGCCGAGCCGTGGGCGCTGGACAACGAGCGGCCGGCCCACCAGGTCGAGGTGCCCGGGTTCTGGCTGGACACCGTCCCGGTCAGCAACGCGGCCTACGCGCAGTTCATCGCGGACGGCGGCTACGACGACCAGCGGCTGTGGACGGCTGACGGCTGGGCGCACCGGCAGCGGGCCGGGCTGACCGCACCGCTGTTCTGGGAGTGGGACGGCGGCTGGACGCGGACCGTTTTCGGGGTCAGGGAAGCGGTCGTGCCCGACGAGCCGGTGGTGCACGTGTGCTGGTACGAGGCGGACGCCTACGCCCGGTGGGCGGGCCGGCGGCTGCCCGCCGAGGCCGAGTGGGAGAAGGCGGCCCGCTTCGACCCGGCGACCGGCCGGTCCCGCCGCTACCCGTGGGGCGATGAGGAGTGGACGCCGGACCGCGCCAACCTCGGCCAGCGGCACCTGCGGCCCGCCCGGGCGGGTGCTTACCCCGGCGGCGCCGCTCCCAGCGGCGCCCGGCAGCTGCTGGGCGACGTGTGGGAGTGGACCAGCTCCGACTTCCGGCCGTACCCCGGGTTCACCGCCTGGCCGTACAAGGAGTACTCGGAGGTCTTCTTCGGCCCCGAGTACAAGGTGCTGCGCGGCGGGGCGTTCGGCGTGTCCCCGGTGGCCTGCCGGAGCACCTTCCGGAACTGGGACTACCCCATCCGGCGGCAGATCTTCGCCGGGTTCCGCACCGCCCGGACGGCGGCCGGGGCCGACCCGGAGCGGGCCTGATGTGCCGCCACGCCGCCTACCTGGGGCCGCCCGCCACGCTGGCGTCGCTGCTGATCGACCCGCCGCACTCGCTTTACCGGCAGTCCTGGGCGCCGCGGCGGCAGCGGCACGGCACGGTGAACGCCGACGGGTTCGGCATCGGCTGGTACGTTCCCGGTGACCCGCTCCCCGCCCGCTACCGCCGGGGCGTGCCCATCTGGGGAGACGAGTCGCTGGCCGACCTCGCCCGGGTCACCCGGTCCGGCGCGGTCCTCGCCGCCGTCCGGTCGGCTACCGCCGGCACCGCCCGCGGCGCCGAGGCAGCCGCCCCGTTCGGTCATGACCGCTGGCTGTTCAGCCACAACGGGGCCGCGGGGGGGTGGCGGGACTGGGCGGAGCCCGCCCTCGTTCGGCTAAGGCAGGCGCGCGGCAGTGACCACCCGCGCCTGGCCGCACCGGGCACCCCGGCCGACGCCGGCCCTGGCGTGCTTTCCGGGCTGGAGTCGCTGGTGGACTCGGCCGTGCTGTGGGCGCTGGTGCTCGACGGGCTGCGGGCCGGATGCGAACTGGGCCGCGCGCTCACCGCGACGATCGAGGCGGTCGCGGCGGCGGGCGGGAGCGGCCGGTTCAACTTCCTGCTCACCGACGGGCGGTCGGTAGCCGCCACCGCCTGCGGAGACACGCTCTGCTACCGGCAGGCGGGCGGCGCGGTGACGGTGGCGTCCGAGCCGGACGACGACGAGCCGGGCTGGACGCAGGTGCCCGACCGGCACCTGCTGACCGCCAGCGCGGGCGCGGTCAGCGTCCGGCCGCTGGGGCCCGCCCCGGCGGCGCCGCTCACCCCGGCCGCACCGCTCACCCGATAACACCGCTCACCCGATAACTGCGTGCACCGACAGTGACGTCAGGACCGAAGGGATCGTGATCACATGACCACCATCGAGCATCGGCTGCCGGCCGACTACCGCGCCGCCTCGCTGCGGGCCGACGCCCGCGCGGGCCTTACCGCCACTCCCAAGTCGCTGCCGCCCAAGTGGTTCTACGACGCGCAGGGCAGCGCCCTGTTCGAGAAGATCACCGGGCTGCCCGAGTACTACCCGACCCGGGCCGAGCGGGCCATCCTCCGGTCCGCGGCGGCGCCGCTGGCCGGCCTTACCCGGGCGGCCGCCCTGGTCGAGCTGGGCTCGGGCTCCTCCGACAAGACGCGGCTGCTGCTGTCCGCGCTGCGCGACGCGGGCACGCTGCGCGAGTACGTCCCGGTCGACGTGAGCGAGTCGGCGCTCGCCCTGGCCGGCGACGCCCTGGCCGCCGAGTACCCCGGGCTGGCGGTGCACGCCGTGGTGGCCGACTTCGAGCAGTACCTGGGGGTCGCACCGGACGAGGACAGTGCCGACGGCAGCGGGGGCCCGCGGCTGCTGGCGTTCCTCGGGTCGACGATCGGGAACATGGTCCCGGCCGAGCGCGCCCAGTTCCTGCGGCGGGTCCGGGCCGGGCTCCGGCCCGGCGACGCCTTCCTGCTCGGGACCGACCTGGTCAAGGACCCGGCGGTGCTGGTCGCCGCCTACGACGACGCCGCGGGGGTGACCGCCGCGTTCAACAAGAACGTCCTGTCGGTGCTCAACGCCGAGCTGGGCGCGGACTTCGACCTGGACGCGTTCGAGCACGTGGCGGCGTGGGACCCGGAACGGGAGTGGATCGAGATGCGGCTGCGCACGGCCGAGCCGCAGCTCGTCAGCGTCCGCGACCTCGGGCTCAGCGTGCGGTTCGCGGCCGGGGAAGAGATGCGCACCGAGGTATCGGCCAAGTTCCGCGAGGACGGCGTCCGCCGCGAGCTGGCCGCCGCCGGGCTCGCGATGAGCGCCTGGTGGACCGACCCGGCGGGCCAGTTCGGCCTGTCGCTCAGCTCCCCCGCGGTCGGGGCCGCCGGGGCGTAGCCGGGGTCAGTGGCCGGCCCCGCCACGCCCAACCGATATCACTAATGGTGATCAACTGGTTGCTAGTTGTGGGCTAACTTGGTCGGGTGGCCGTCAGGATCGCGGGGCCTCCCCGGCAGCGAGCGCTCGCGTCCGCCGCCGACCGGCGCCGCGCCATCACCCGGCGGCTGGTCCCGCTGGCGGTGTGCCTCGCCTCGGGCGGCCTGTACTGGTGCTACGCGCGGGTGTCGGCGACGTTCCCCAGCGGCTCGGACGGCGCGTCCAACGCGCTCGAGGCGTGGGACCTGCTGCACGGCAACTGGCTGCTGCGCGGCTGGACGCTGACCGACGTCTCCTTTTACACCACCGAGCTGCCCGAGTACGCCGCGGTGGAGCTGGCGCGGGGGCTGAACCCGGGGGTGCTGCACACGGCCGCCGCGCTCACCTACGCGCTCCTCGTCCTGGTCGCCGCGCTGCTGGCACGCGGCCGGGCGACCGGGGCGCAGGGCTGGGCGCGGGCACTGACCGCGGCCGCGATCATGGTCGCGCCGCAGCTCGGCAACGGCGTGCACGTGCTGCTCGGGCCGCCCGACCACGTGGGCACCCAGGTGCTGGTGCTCGGCAGCTTCCTGCTGCTCGACCGCGCGCCCCGCCGCTGGTACACGCCCGCGGCGGTGGCAGCGCTGCTGGCCGCGGCCACCGTGGCCGACAAGATCACCATCGTGGACGCGGTGGTGCCGCTGGCGTTCGGGTCGCTGCTGCACGCGGTGTGGACCCGGCGGCCGTCGGCGCGCCGGTTCGAGCTGTCGCTCGCCGCGGCCGCGCTCGCGGCGGCGGGCGCCGCGCTGCTCGGGCTCGCGCTGATCAGCCGGGCAGGCGGCTTCACCCTGCTGCCAGTGCAGACCGACCTGGCCGGGCCGGCTGGCGTGCCCGGTCACCTGGCGCTGGCCTGGCACGGGGTACTCAGCCTGTTCGGCGCGGACGTCACCGGGGCCACGGCGGGCACCCAGACGCTCCTCGCCTGGCTGCACGCGCCGGGCATCGCGCTCGCGGTGGCCGCGCTCGCGGTCGCCGCCTGGCACCTGCCGCGCGAGCATGACCTGGTCAGCGACGTGCTGGCGGTGGCGATGGTGGTGAACATGGCCGGCTTCGTCGCCAGCGTGATCCCGGCCACCGCGTTCGACACCCGGGAGATCGCCGCGCTGCTCCCGTTCGGCGCGGTGCTGGCGGGCCGGGTGTTCGGCCCGTGGCTGGCGGCCAGCCGGGCCGGCCTGGCCGCGCTGGCCGTCGCGGCCGCCTGCCAATTGGCCGCGCTCGGCTACGCGGCGGCGCAGCCAGCCGCCGCCGACCCCGTCCGGGCACTGGCCGGCTGGCTCGCCGCCCACCAGCTGACCTGCGGGATCGGCACGTTCAACGAGTCCAACCTGACCACCGTGGACAGCGGCGGCAAGGTCCGGCTGCTCACCGTGAGCTGGCTGCCCGGCGCCCGCCCGGTGCGCCAGCCGCAGTACCTGCGGCCCGGCCGGCCGCTGCCGCTGCCGCTGCCCGGCGGCGCCGCCGTGCCGCGGCTCTACCAGTCCGCCGCCTCCTGGTACGACCCCCGCGGGCAGGACGCGGACTTCGTGGTCACCAGCGCCGACAGCCCGGCCGACCTGATTCCGCGCGGGGAGATCCTGGCGCTGGCCGGCCCGCCCGCCGCGACCTACCACGTCCAGTCGTTCACGGTGCTGGTCTGGCACGCCAACCTGCTGGCGCTGCTCGGCCGCCCGCCGTCGGCGCTGCCCGGCGACATCGGTCACCGGTGAACATTGCCATTTTCCCCGCGGCATTCCCGGACCTGCGGTGATAAGCCGGATGTGACCGACATAACCCGCGACGCCCCGGTGCCGGCCAGGTCGGGCGTTGACTTCCGCACCGGGAATGACAAGATCGAGGTTCTACCCAGAAGCGGGCGCGGGCGATCCCCGTACCCGGCCCGATCCGATGACTCCCACATGCCGGAGGACCAGGTGACCGCAGAGGAAGCCGCGACGCGCGAGGCGGCCCCGTCTGCTGCCGCGCCGGCCATCTCCAGCAACTCGTCCCCCCGGGCGGAGACCGTGGGCAGCCTGCTGCGGGACGACGCCGTGGTCCGCGCCGCCCGCCGCTCCTCGCCGGCCGACAACGCCCTGCTCGGCGACGCGGTGCGGGACGCCATCAGGATGCAGGAGGAGCTGGGCCTCGACGTGATCAGCGACGGCGAGGTGCGCCGGGTCACCTGGGCGCAGACCCCGCGCTTCGTCGACGCGTTCTCCTCCACCGCCAGCCAGCCGGCCCTGAACTGGCGCGGCGCGACCGAGGGCCGCTGGGGCGCGCCCGCCACCGGGGCCGAGGGCCGCGGCGGCTATCCGGCGGTCACCCGGCGGGTGGCGACCGCCCGGCGGCTGGGCGACATGGCGGCCGAGTACGCCTTCCTCGCCCGCTACGCCTCCACCAGGACCAAGTTCACCATGCCCGCGCCGAGCTACCACCGGCGTTACTGGTCCCCGCGGGCCTCGGCCGCCGCCGGGTACAGCTCACCCGAGGAGTTCCTGAGCGAGGTCCGCGACTACCTCCGCTCGGTGGCGCACCACCTCATCGACCTCGGCTGTGACTACATCCAGCTCGACGCGCCCAACTACGGCTCGCTGTGCGACCCCGACACGCTGAACGCGATGCGCGCCCAGGGGCGCGACCCGGAGGCGGAGCTGGCGTTCGACGCCGCCCTCGACGGCTCCCTGTTCGACGGGCTGACCGGCGTCACCTCGGCGCTGCACGTCTGCCGCGGCAACGGGCCCGCGGGCGCGTGGCACTCAGCGGGCGGGTACGGCGCGATCTCCCCCATCTTGTTCCCGCGGCTGACGGTGGACCGGCTGCTGCTTGAGTACGACTCGGACCGGGCGGGCGGCTTCGAGCCGCTGGCGGACGTCAGGGAGGGCACCGTGGTGGTGCTCGGCCTGCTCACCACCAAGTCACCCCGGCTGGAGTACGACGGCGACCTGCTGGCCAGGATCAAGGAAGCGGCCCGGTTCAAGCCGCTGGCCGAGCTCGCCCTGTCGACCCAGTGCGGGTTCGCGTCGGTCCCGGTCGCCAACCCGGTCACCCCCGACGCCCAGCGCGCCAAGCTGGAACTAGTCGTCCGGCTGGCCCGGGAGGTCTGGCCGGGCTGAGGCCTCCCGGCGACCCATCTCCCTTGGGTGCGCCCTGCGTTCTCAGGAGCGGGGCGGCCCTAAAGCGCGGCTCTCGCTCGGTGCGGCCCCCTCCCCCCTAGGTGGGGTCCGCACCCCCGCACGTGCGGGCCGCTCCCTTAGCCGCAGCCGCCCGCTTCTTGCTGTTATCTCGACAGCTCAGCCACTTCCCATCAGTTTTGCCGGGCACCGGCCACTTCCCATCAGTTTTGCTGGGACAAATAAGGTGATTTCGGACGGGAAAGCAGTCAAAACTGATGGGAAGTCGCAGCCCGGGACGTCCAGGGGACGACAAGCACTGGGCGCCAGGCACGTGGGGCGATGGGGGCGATACCTGAGGCGCGTAGCGGCGCCGACGGCGCCGGGGATGGTGGCGAGGCCAGCGGTGGTGGCGAGGCCAGCGGCGGCGCTGGTGATAGTGGTGGTGGTGGTGATAGTGGCGGCGGCGGATCGGACGTCGTTGCCGGCCGGGGACGGGAACGGGGGCGGCCTGCCGCCGTTGTCGGCGGCAGGCCGTGGCCGGCCGGGAGGGTTAGGAGCCGGGGGTCGGGGTCTTGGCGAGGACGATGCCGGTCGGGGCGTAGCCGTCGGCGGACTGGGCGGTGCTGCCGCCCAGGTTGAGGCGGCCGGCGACGGTGGCGGTCTTGGTGTCAAGCAGCGTGACGTAGGCCAGCGAGAGCTGGCCGATCCAGAGCTGGCTGCCGTCGGGGGTCAGGCCGAGGGTGTCGGGGTCACCGGGGACCGTCACGGTGGCGGTGACCGCGTTGGCGGCGGTGCTGATGACCGACACGGTGTCGGAGTCGGGGTTGGCGACGTAGGCGGTCTTGCCGTCGGCCGACAGCACGATGTCCCACGGCAGCTCGCCGACGCCGATGGTCGCGGTGACCTGGCCTGCCGGGCTGATCACCTTGACGCAGTTGTTGTCGGTGTCGGTGACGTAGAGGGTGCCGTCCGGGGCGACGGCGACGCTGTGCGGCTCACCGAGGCCAGGCAGGAAGCCAGTCACCGTGAGCGACCTGGTGCTGAAGGTCCACAGGCCGGCCGCGGTGGTCACGTACGCCTTGCCGCCGTCGGGGGCGAACGCGACCTGGGTGGGTGAGCCCTTGGTGGGGATGGTGGCGATGACCTTCTTGGTGGCCGTGCTGATGACGCTGACCGAGGTGGGCGAGTCGGGCTGAGTCTGCGGGCCGGTGTTGGCCACCCAGAGCTGGGTGCCGTCCGGGGTGACCGCCAGGTCCTGAGGGAACGTGCCGGTGCGGATGTCGGTCTCGGCCGGGTTGTAGTTCTTCGGGTTGAGGGTGGCGGCGTTGATGATCGCGATCGCCGAGTCGCCGGTGTCGGCGAAGTACAGCGTGCTGCCGTGGATGGCGATGCCCTCGTCGGTGGAGGCGTAGTTGTAGTCGCCCGGGTCACCGGGAACCTGCGGGTCACCCACGTTGTAGGTCTGGATGATCTTGCAGTTGGCGGTGTCGATGGCGCTGAAGCCGTCCCAGCCGGCGTCGGCCACGTAGGCGGCGCCGGCCGGGCCGCCGCACGAGGAGGCGATCAGCTTGGCCCGCACCGCGCTCGCGCCCGCGGAGACGGGGCCGTTGCCATGGGTCAGCGTGAGGGACACCGCCACCGTCACGGCGGCGACGACGGTGACGCCGCCGGCTACCGCCGCGCGGGTCCGGGTGAGCCGGCGGCTCTTCGGGGAGAGGTTCATGCGGTCACGCTCCCGGCGGAGTTGGTAACCTTCCTGACCGGCTTGCGGCCGGGGCCCTGGACGGGGAACGACTGGCTGGCCCCGGGGATCGCGGGCAGCGGGAACTCGGCGCTGCGCTGCTCGGCCAGCTGGAGCTGCCTGGTGGTGGACGGCAGCCGGGGGATGCGCCGGTTCGGGGTGATGCCGAGCGCGCTGGTGAGGTCGCCCACGGTCTGGCGCCGCCAGGCGGTGAGGTTGGGGTTGGTGACCCCGGTGACCAGTTCGAGCAGCCGGATCACCGAGGTGTGGTCGAAGGTGTCGTGGCACACGTAGCCGCCCACCGTCCACGGCGAGACGAGGATGCACGGCACCCGGAAGCCGAGCCCGATCGGGCTGGCGACCTTGTCGACGGTGATGTACTCGCCTGCCGTCCCGGCCGGGGCGGTCTTCGGCGCCACGTGGTCGAACAGCCCGTCGTTCTCGTCGTAGATGAGGACGAACAGCGTCTTGGCCCACACGTCGGGGTTGGCGGCGATCGCGTTGATCTTGCTCGCCACGAAGTCCGCGCCGGCGGCCGGCAGGTAGTCGGGGTGCTCGGACTGGTAGGAGGTGGGCAGGATCCACGACACCGTGGGCAGCCGGTCATGGTAGGCGTCGTACTCGAACTGTCCGGCCTGGTAGAAGCGCATGGCGTTCTGGTAGAGGGGCGAGGAGACGGGCGCCGCCTGGTACTGGTCGAAGTACTCAAGGACGTTGGTGCCGTAGTTGTCGTTCTCCTGGTACAGCTTCCAGGAGACGCCCGCGTCGGTCAGCATCTCCGGGTAGGTCTTCCAGGAGAAGCCCTCGGCCGGCACGTAGTTGCTGTAGACCGGGCCGCCGTTGGCGCCGGACGGGTCGACCATGCCGCTCATCAGGTAGAGCCGGTTCGGCCAGGTCGGGCCGAGCATCGAGGCGTGGTACCCGTCGCAGATGGTGAACGCGTCCGCCAGCGCCCAGTGGAAGGGGATGTCCTCCCGCTTGAAGTAGGCCATCGTGTACTGCCCGGCCGAGCCGTCGCTGGCGATGTGCGCGGTGACGAAGCCGTCCATCTTGCCGCCGTCCCAGCTGTCGTGCAGCGGTCCCCAGCTATGGCTGGTGGACGGGATCTGCTCGGCGTTGCTGGTGGTGGTGTCGGCGTGGAACGGCAGCAGGTAACCCTTCGGGTTCGACGGGTCCTTCTGGTAGAACACCTGCTTGCTCACGGTGGGGTCGGCGAAGCCGCGGACACCGGGCATGGCGCCGAAGTAATGGTCGAATGAACGGTTCTCCTGCATCAGCACGACCACGTGCTTGATGTCGGAGACCGGCGGCACCGCGCTCGCCGCGCTAAGCCGGGCCGGCGGGGCGTTGTCCAGGGCGCTGCGCAGGGCGGGGGGCAGCGCGAACGACGCCAGCACCATCCCGCCCATGGACGCCATCAGCTGGCGTCGGCTCACCTCGATTGTCAAGTCGGACCTCCTCGAAGAATGCAGCAGGAAGCAGCACTTGCGCGGGGCCGACTTTACGGGCGAAGGGTTAAGGAAGAGCAAATTCAGCGGAACGGCACAAGAGTTTCCGCCAAACGAGAACCGAATCGGTTAAGACCACACGGACTGGTGGAATGCCCAGGCGTCCGCGATGATGTCGTGCAGCGCCGGCCTGGCCTGCTGCCAGCCCAGCTCGCGGCGGGCCTTGTCGCTGGCGGCGACGGTGGCGGCCGGGTCGCCCGGGCGGCGCGGCGCCAGCTTGACCGGGATCGGGTGCCCGGTGATCTCCCGGGCCGCGTCGATGACCTGCTTGACGCTGTAGCCGTCGCCGTTGCCCAGGTTGTAGACCTCGTGCCGGCCGGAGGTGAGCGACCCCAGCGCGAGCAGGTGCGCGGTGGCCAGGTCGGTGACGTGGATGTAGTCGCGGACGCAGGTGCCGTCCGGCGTCGGGTAGTCGTCGCCGTACATCATCAGCTGGTCGCGCTTGCCCCCGGCCACCTGGAGCACGATCGGGATCAGGTGCGACTCGGGGGTGTGCCGCTCGCCCAGCGCGCCGACCGCGCCCGAGGCGTTGAAGTAGCGCAGCGACACGGCCCCGAGGCCGAACGCCTCGCACTCCCCCGCCAGCATCAGGTCGACGGCGAGCTTGGTCGCCGCGTAGGGGTTCTTGGGCCGGATGACGGCGTCCTCGTCAAGCTTGCTGAAACCGCCCCCGGGCAGCGGGATGACGCTGGTCGGGTCGTACATGGAGCCGGTCGAGGAGAAGATCAGCCGGGGCACCCCGGCCGCGCGCATCGCGCTGAGCAGGGCCATCGTGCCGCCCACGTTGACGTCCCAGTACAGGTCGGGCCGGGCGACCGACTCGGCGACCTCGATCTTGGCGGCGAAGTGCAGCACCCCGTCGAAGCCCGCCTCCGGGGTGAGCACCTGAGCGACCTGGTGCACCGGCAACTGGTGGAACGCGGCCCCGTCGGGAACCGTCGCAGCGAAGCCGGTCGACAGGTCGTCGAGCACCGTCACCTGGTGCCCCGCCTCGACCAGCGCGTGCGCGACAACGCCGCCGATGTACCCTGCCCCGCCCGTCACCAGTAGCTTCACGCGCGCTCCTCATCCCGGTACCGACCCGCCGTCGTTCCCCGACCCTACCGAACGAACCTGGCCGAGCAATCCGAAATTCACGAGGGCCGGCTGCGGGGAAGCTGAGGGCGGCGGGCGGGTGACGGGTCCCGGCGCACCAGGCGGTGCGGGCGCGGCCCGCGAGTGGCGCCCGCCGTCGCGGCGGGCGCCACTCGTTCGAGCTGCGGGGCTACTTCTTGAACATGCCCATCAGCGCGTCCAGGCTGCTGCCCTGCTGCGGTACCTGGCCGGTGGGCGTCGCCTGGTCGACCACCTTCGGCAGCGCCTCGGCGACGTGGCTGGCCAGCTCGTCCTGCGACATGCCCTGCTGCTGCGCTACCTGCTGCAGTTGCTGCGGGTCGACCGCGTTCTTGATCTCCGCCCCGGTGACCGGCTGGTTCTGCCCGCCGCCGATCCAGGACATCACCTGCTTGTCCAGCCCGCTGGCCTGCAACTTGGACATGATGCCGGGCAGGCCCTCGTTGCCGAACAGCGACGAGATGGCGGCAAGGCCGCCCTGCTGGCCGTTCTGGCCGCCGAGCTTGCCGAGGATGTCGTTCAGAGCCACGTGTTTCCCCCTAGGTTGACTCTTGGTCGGTCGTGACCAGCAGTGGCCACAACCGCATCAGATCTTCCCTGTAGACACTTTTGTAACTATCTGAATACGTAATGTCAACAGATCGGCCCAGGTCGCGGCGGGCGGCCGCGGTGCGCCCGGCCCGGTATCCGGCCGTGCGGCTCAGGGGGACGCCGAACGGGTGCGGCCGGCTCTGGCGGCTCCCGCCCGGCCGACCGCGCTAGGGCGCCTGCCAGCGCGGATGGTTGCACCCGGGCCGCGGCGGCGCCCCGGCGCGGCAAAGCGGGACTAAAGCGTTGATCTTGGGGTACTGCCGTGCTGTGCGGCCGAAGCGTACGCGGCCTCCTCAGGAGGGCAGCCAGTGAACGACGAAGGGGCAGATCCGGGCGCGGAGGGGATCGCGGTGCCGTACCGGCCGCGCGGCCGGTACACCGGGTACAAGGCGTTCGGCAGCGGCGAGGGCGCGGTGCTGGTCGAGCCGAGGGTGTCGCACGAGCTGCGCAGCGCGGCCGAGTTCGCGGCCCAGGAGCGGCGGGTCACCGGCGGGCTGCTGTACGGCCGCGGCTGGTCCGACGAGCAGGGCGCCTACCTGGTGATCAGCGGCTTCCTTGAGGCCGGGCCGGGCGAGAACCGGGGCGACCGGATCGCGGCCGACGGGACCGACCAGTTCACCTTGTCCGTGGCGGACCTGCGGCTGCTGCGCGAGGACGCCGCCCGGATGTACTCGGCCAGCTACGAGCTCGGCTGGTGGCGCACCCGGCCGGCCCTCGGCGAGTTCAGCCCGGGCGACTTCGACACCCAGGCCGAGCTGGTCGGACCGGACGGCGTGGGGCTGCTCGTGTACGGTTCCGGCGTCCACTGGGGTACCGCCTACCTGGGACCGGACGGGCACCCGCCGGACTCCGCGGGCACGCTGGTGGCAGCGCCGGCGGCACCGGAGACGGCCGAGCCCCTCCCGGTAGACGAGCCGCTGCCCGACGCGGAAGAGGCCCCCGCCCCCGAGTCGCACGTGATGATCGACCTCGGCGCGGGCGAGAGCCTGCTCGACGACGAGCCGCCGGACGTGGAGACGGTGCTGGCCGACCCGGGGCTGGCCGACCCGGGGCTGGCCGACCCGGGGCTGGCCGAGCCGGGGCCGGCCGACCCGGGGCCGGGCGAGCCGGTGCTGGCGAACGCGGAGACGGCGGAGACGGCGGTAGCGGCGGGACCGACGCTTGGTGTGGGTGAGGCTGCCTGGGGGTCCGCCGCGGGCGGGGGTGCCACGGCGGGCACCACGGTGGAGACGGCCGGGCCGGAAGGCAGTGGGCCGGAGCAGGCTGGGCTGAGGCGAGCCCGGCGGCGCCCGGCGGGCGCACCCCCTGGGCCGGGCCGGCAGCGGGTGAGCGCGGCCGCCGGGCGGGTGACCTCGCGGGTCCGGGTGCCGCGGGCCAGGGGCTACTCGCGGCGCCCGGCCGACACCTACCCCGGGCCCGCCTTGCCGGTGGACGTTCAGCTGGTGGTGATCGCGCTGGCCATCGCGACGATCGCGGCCGCGATCATCATCGGGGTGCTGGTGCACAGCGTGGTCGTCGGGGTGATCATCGCCGTGATCGGACTGCTGGCCGTCGTCTCGACCGTCTGGATGTCACGCCGGTAATTGACCATTTTTTCGGATTGATGAGCTGGCCAGTAAGCCGATTTAGTTCACCGATGGCACACCAATCTCAGCTGGCATCTGGTTTCGCTGGCCCCAAAATGCGGTCTAAACAGCAAAGCCATTAGCCGGTAACCTCTGGGGAAAGCCGCGGCGCGCCCGGACGGCGCGCTGGCGGTACCGCTGGGCCAGAGCGCGCGGCAAGAGCGCCTCAGGGAGAGGGGTTGCTTGATGACCGACGACGGCGCCGTGGTGCTGCCGGGACCGGAGGGCGCAGCGGTCCCGCTCCGGCCGCGCGGCGCGTACGTCGGGTACCGGGCATTCGCCACCGGCGGCGACGCGGTGCTGCTGGCGCCGGGAACCGCGCGGCAGCTTCGGGCGGCGGCGGAGTTCGCGACCCGGGACGGCCGGGTGGCCGGCGGCCTGCTCTACGGCACCGCCGGGTCCGACGACGAGGGCGACTACCTGGTGGTCAGCGGCTACCTGGAGGCGGCCCCGGATGAGGACCCCGGACGCCAGCCGGCGGCGGCCAGCCCCGACGAGTTCGTGCTGTCGCAGGCCGACCTGCGGGCGCTGCGCGACCACGCCGCCCGGATGTACCCGGCGGTGACGGAAGTCGGCTGGTGGCGGTCGCTGGGCGAGCTGGGCGACTTCGGCCCCGGCGACTACCTGACCCAGCGCGAGCTGGTCGGCCCGGACGGAGTCGGGCTGCTGGTCTACGGCTCGGGCGCGCACTGGGGAACCGCGTACCTGGGGCCCGACGGCGACGCCCCCGAGCTGGCGGGGACGCTGGTGGCGGCGGACGAGACAGCGCCCGACGACTTCATCGGCGGCCAGGCCCCGGCCGGGGCGGGAGCGACCGGATCAGCGGCCAGCCAGCCAGGCCCCCCGACGACGCCGCGGCCGGCGGCCCCGCCCACCGAGCCGATGCCGGCCGCCGGCGACGCGGCCGGCCTGGACGACCTGCGCGACCTCGACGACCTGGACGACCTGGACGACCTCAACCTGGACGACCTCGACCTCGACCTCGACCCGACCCCGGGGACGGCGGACAGGCGCCCGGGCAGGACGCCCCGGGGACGGCGGTGGCGACGCGGCCCCAGGCGGCGCTCAGCCCCGCGCCGCGGCGGACCGCGCCGCCGGTGCTATCGCCGGTGCGGGTGCCGGCCAGGGAATGGGGCAGCAACAAGGAGGAGAACCCGGGTTACGTGGGCCCGGAGACGCCACTGGACGTCAAGCTCGTGGTCGGCGGGCTGATCGTCGCCTTCCTGGTCATCGCGGTGATCATCGGGATGCTGGTGTCGAACGCGCTGATCGCGGTGATCGTCGGGGTGGTCTTCTTGCTGGTGGTGTTCGGCTTCGTGTGGATGTCCCGGCTCTAGTCGGTGTGCCGGTCGAGGAACTCGTAGATGTCGACGTCGTCCACGCCGGGGAAGGCGCCCGACGGGAGCACCGACAGCACGTGCGAGTGCGCGCGGGCAGACGGCCAGGCCATGCCCTCCCAGCGCTCGGACAGCACGGCGGGCGCGCGCTGGCAGCAGTCGCCGTCCGGGCAGCGGGACCGGGTGCGGGTGGTCGACTCGCGGCCGCGGAACCAGCGGGAGTGGTCGAACGGCACCCCGAGGGTGATGGCGTAGCCCGCCTCGCCGGCCGTCTGGTCTAGCTGCGCGACGCAGAAGTAGGTGCCGGCCGGCGTGTCGGAGTACTGGTAATGGGGCGAGTAGCGGTCCTCGGCCGCGAACACCTGGCGGCCCGACCACTGGCGGCACATCCGCTGGCCCTCGATCGCGCCGGTGCTGTCGGCCGGGAACACCACCCCGTCGTTCTGGTACGCCTTGTAGATCACGCCGCTGGCGTCGTTCTTGACGAAGTGGCAGGGCACCCCGAGGTGGTAGGTGGCCAGGTTGGTGACCCGGTGGGCGGCCATCTCGTAGGACACTGAGAACACGTCGACCAGGTCCTCGACCGCCAGGTCGCGCCGGTCCTTGGCGGCCCGCAGGAACGGCACCGCGGTCCGCTCGGGCAGCAGCATCGCGGCCGCGAAGTAGTTCGCCTCCACCCGCTGGCGCAGGAAGTCGGCGAAGTCCCTGGGCGTGCCGTGGCCCAGCAGGAAGTGGCCGAGTGACTGCAGGATGACCGCCCGCGGCGAGTGGCCGCCGACCGGCTCCTGCTTCAGGTAGATGCGGCGGGCCCGCAGGTCGGTGAGCGAGCGGACCGAGCGCGGCAGGTCGGCCGCGAACCGGACCGAGAAGCCGTGCCTGGCCACCACCGCCAGCAGCACGCCCTGGGACAGCGCGCCGCCGTCGTAGTCGGCCCGCAGCAGCGCGTCCGCCGCCGCCTGCTCGATCTCGGCGAAGTAGTTGTCGCGCTCGCGCTGCGACGCGCGCAGGGCCGCGTTGGCCGCCCGCGCCTCCTCCGGGGTGGCGGTCGGCTTGGCCCGCTGCGCCCGCAGCTCCCCCGCCAGGGCGACCAGGTGCTCGAGCACGTCGGTCGGCACCCGGGAGCCGACCCGCAGCTCGGGCAGGCCGAGGGCGGCGTAGGAGGGATCTCGCTGGGCCTGCTCGATGCTGATCTCCAGCTGCGCCCGGCGGCTCGGCGGCTGCTTCTTCAGCAGCTCGGAGACGGGCACGCCGAGTGCCCCGGCGAGCTGCTCGACCAGCGACAAGCGCGGCTCGCGCTTGCCGTTCTCGATCAGCGACAGCACCGACGGGGTACGGCCGACCTTCAGTCCGAGGTCGGCGAGGGTCAGCCCCTTGGCCCGCCGCGCATGGCGGAGCCGCTGACCGAACATTGCAAGGTCTAGACCTTCGGTCTCGACCAATTTCTGTGGTTCTTGCATCAGTAAAAAAGTGTAACACGCACCCGTTCGGATAAATCTTGAACTTTTTGACGGACTTAGGTCCTGGGCTGGCCGGGGTCGGCTGACGCACCGTGGGAGTACACCCGGCGTGGGAGTACACCCAGCTCAGGGGGCGACCCGCGACGGGCCGCAGGCGAGGGAAAGGCATATTCATGGAAACGATCAGCCAGCAGGCGGCCAATCTGCGCAAGGCGTGGGAGACCGACCAGCGCTGGGACGCGATCCAGCGCGACTACACCGCCGAGGACGTGATCCGGCTGCGCGGCTCGCTCGTCGAGGAGCACACGCTGGCCAGGCGCGGCGCCGAGCGGCTGTGGGAGCAGCTGCACTCGGCGGACGCGGTGCGGGCGCTCGGCGCCATCACCGGCAACCAGGCGGTGCAGATGGTGAAGGCGGGGCTGCAGGCCATCTACCTGTCGGGCTGGCAGGTCGCGGCCGACGGCAACCTGGCCGCCCAGACCTACCCTGACCAGTCGCTCTACCCGGCCAACTCGGTACCGCAGATGGTGCGGCGGATCAACAACGCCATGCTCCGCGCGGACCAGATTGCCTGGTCGGAGCGGTCGGTCGAGAGCACCGCGCCCCGGCCCCAGTCGGTCGTGCCGATCGTGGCGGACGCGGAGGCCGGCTTCGGCGGCGTGCTGAACGCGTTCGAGCTGATGAAGGCGATGATCGAGGCGGGCGCGGCCGGCGTGCACTTCGAGGACCAGCTCTCCTCGGAGAAGAAGTGCGGCCACCTCGGCGGGAAGGTCCTCATCCCGACCGGGCAGCACGTCAAGACGCTGACCGCGGCCCGGCTGGCGGCCGACGTGCTGAACGTCCCGTCCCTGGTCATCGCGCGGACCGACGCCCAGGCGGCGTCACTGCTGACCACCGACGTGGACGAGCGCGACCGGCAGTTCGTCACCGGCGAGCGGACCGCCGAGGGGTTCTACCGGGTCAAGAACGGGATCGAGCCGTGCATCGCCCGCGGGCTGGCCTACGCGCCCTACTCCGAGCTGCTGTGGATGGAGACGTCCCTGCCCGACCTGGAGGTGGCGCGGCAGTTCGCCGAGGCGATCAAGGCGCAGTACCCGGACCAGATGCTGGCCTACAACTGCTCGCCGTCCTTTAACTGGCGGGCCCACCTGGACGAGGCCACCATCGCCAAGTTCCAGAAGGAGCTGGCGGCGATGGGCTACCGGTTCCAGTTCATCACCCTGGCCGGCTTCCACGCGCTCAACGAGTCGATGTTCAACCTGGCCTACGGCTACGCCCGGGACGACATGTCGGCCTACGTGAAGCTGCAGGAGTCCGAGTTCGCGCTCGAGGACCGCGGCTACACCGCCACCCGCCACCAGCGGGAGGCCGGGACCGGGTACTTCGACCTGGTCGCGCAGGCGATCTCGCCCGACTCGGAGACGGTGGCGCTGGCCGGGTCGACCGAGAAGGAGCAGTTCGCGGCATAACCCGCTCCGTTCGCGGGCCCGCGATGAAGCGGGTCCGCGGGATCCGGCGGTCAGCGCCCCGGGTCGCCGCTGGTCTCCGGGTAGGGCGCGGTGCTGGCCTCGTCGGGCAGCCGCTCGTCGGAGAACAGGGAAAAGCCGGCTGCCCGGCTCCCCGGCCAGGCCCGCTCCGCCCAGCCCGGCTTCGGCCCGCGGCCCGGTCCAGGCCGGGCGCGGTGACCGCCAGCGGGACGGGACGAACAGCGGCACCGCCAGGGCCAGGCCGGCCGCGCCGAGCACGCCGTTCATCAGCATGGCCTCGAAGCCGGCCCCGAACGCCTCGTGCCGCAGCGGTATGTAGTGCACCGCCTGGCGCACGCTGAGCCCGTAGCCCGCCGTCCAGGCGATCAGCGCGAGCCCGGGCAGCCCGGGGGCGAGCGGCGAGACCCGGCGCAGCGCGACCAGCAGGCCCGCCAGCAGCGCGGTGGCGGCGAGGGCGGTGAACGCCCACAGCGCGGTCCGGTCGTGCAGCAGCTCGCCGCCGCCGGCCGGCAGGGTGGAGACGGCGCCGTTGATCACCGGGATGCGCAGCAGCCGCAGGTAGCCCCAGCCGCCGGCGAAGAACACCGCCAGCGACAGCGCGCCGGCCAGCCCGATCCCGTACAGATGACGCATTTCACTCGCCTCCCGGGCCATAGTGCCCCGGCCGCCCAGCCGGGCGCAGCGAAAACGGTACTTGACCGGCATACCTGAGAGCCGGCTGAGAGGGCCGGAGGCTCATCCGAGCTGGCCGCTATCCTTGGCGCGTGCGCGTTGATGACATTTTCCGGGCGATCGGTAAGTTCGCCGTTAAGTTCCGTTGGGTAATACTCATCCTTTGGATCGTGGCTGCCGCGGCGATACCGAAGGCGCTGCCGTCACTGGCCAGCGTGACCCAGGGTAACAACAGCGCCTTCCTGCCGGCCAGCGCGCCGAGTGAGAAGGCGACCGAGCTGGCCGCGCCGCTCGGGGTGTCGCTGTCGGTGACCCCGGTGCCGGTGATCGCCGCCGTCAGCACCGGCTCGCTGACCCCCGCCGACCAGGCCTGGGTCACCTCGGTGCAGGGTGACCTGGCCAAGGTGAAGACGGTCACCAAGGTGCGCGACCTGGGCCAGTCGGCGGTGCCCGGCCCGAACGGCGTCGCCGGGCAGGCGGTCCAGCTGCAGGTGCTGTCCAATGTGAACAACGGCGACCAGGGGGCAATGACCGACCTGGTCAAGCAGCTGCGCGCGGCGATCACCGCCTCGCACCCGCCGGCCGGCCTGCAGGTTCACCTGGCCGGGCAGATCGCGATCAACGTCGACCAGCAGGGCCAGTCGGGTAAGACCGGTAACCAGGTGCAGGGCGCGTCTTTCGTTGTCATCCTGATCCTGCTGCTGCTCATCTTCCGCTCGCTGCTGGCACCGGTGATCACCCTCGTCCCGCCCCTGCTGTCGGTCTTCATCGCCGGGCCGATCATCGCCGAGCTGGCCAACCACGGGCTGAAGGTGTCGCAGCTGTCGCAGCTGCTGCTGATCGTGCTGGTGCTCGGCGCGGGCACCGACTACGGCCTGTTCCTGGTGTTCCGGGTACGTGAACGGCTGCGGCTTGGCGACTCCTCCCAGGAGGCGGTGGTCAACGCGCTGACCAAGGTCGGCGAGTCCATCACGTTCTCCGCCTTCACGGTCATCGCGGCGCTGCTCTCGCTGCTGTTCGCCACCTTCCAGATCTACTCCAACCTGGGGATCCCGCTCGCCATCGGCATCGGCGTGATGCTGCTGGCCGGGCTGACCCTGCTGCCCGCACTGCTGGCGATCTTCGGCAAGGCCGCGTTCTGGCCGTCCAAGCAGCGAGCGGGGTCGGAGACGAGCGGGCTGTGGGGCCGGTTCGCCACCCGGATCGTGAAGCGGCCCGGCGTCGCCCTCGCCATCGGCGTGGTGGTGTTCGGCGCGCTGTCGGCCGCGGTGACCGGCTATGAGAGCGCCGGCTTCGGCGGCACCATCTCGGCCCCGTCCGGCACCGACTCGGCGGCCGGCACCAACCTGCTCAACAAGTACTTCCCGGCTACCTCGGCCAACCCGACCAACCTGGTGTACAAGCTGTCCACCCCGGCCTGGGACAACGCGCCGGCCATCGCCGCCGCCACCGCCCAGCTGCAGAAGTCGCCCGAGTTCACCGGGGTGACCGGACCGCTCAACCCGGTCGGCGTGACTGGCTTCACCGCGACCCAGTACCAGCAGCTGCACGCGCTGCTCGGCAGCGGGACGCTGCCGGCCACCGCGCCGGCCGAGCCGGCCGCGGCCAGCGCGGCCGGGATCTCGCCGACGCAGTGGGCCCAGGCCTACCAGCTGTACCGGGCGACCCAGCAGTTCGTGTCGGCCGACGGGAAGACGATCCAGTTCGAGACCTCGCTGAAGGCGGGCGACCCGTCCACCACCGCCGCCCTCAGCGCGGTGCCCGGCGTTCGCACGGCCGCCGAGGCGGTGGTGCCGACGCTGCACGCGACCGATTACGGCGTCACCGGCGAGGCACCAGCGCTGTATGACATCAGCTCGATCTCCAACAGCGACCTGGCGCACGTCATCCCGATCGCCATCATCGTCATCGGGGTGCTGCTCGCCCTGGTGATGCGGTCGCTGGTCGCGCCGCTGTACCTGATCGCGTCGGTGGCGCTGTCCTACTTCGCCGCCCTCGGGCTCGCCGTCCTGGTGTTCATCAAGCTCGGGAACTCCGGCGGCATCACCTTTATCCTGCCGTTCCTGTTGTTTATCTTCCTGCTCGCGCTGGGCGAGGATTACAACATCCTGGTCATGACGCGGATCAGGGAGGAGGCGCACCACCTGCCGCTGCGGGAGGCGGTGGCCAAGGCGCTGAGCGTCACCGGCACCACCGTCACCTCGGCCGGCCTGGTCCTGGCGGGTACCTTCGCGGTGTTCGCGTTCGTCGGCGGTGGCGGCTCCGGCGGCTCGCAGATCCGCGACGTCGGCGTCGGCCTGGCGGTCGGCGTGGTGATGGACACCTTCGTGGTCCGCACGGTCCTGGTGCCGTGCACGGTGGTCCTGCTCGGCCGGTGGAACTGGTGGCCGTCGAAGGTGACGGTCGACTCGCCGCCCGACACGGTGGGGGCGAGCGCCGACTCACTCGGGCTCAGCTCGCCGGACGATGCCACGGACGGCGGCCCGGACGGCGGCCCCGCTAGCACCGACGACGACAGCGAGTCACGCAGAAAATCCTGAACGTAACCGCATTGCACCCCGCCCGCAGGCTGGGACATGGTAAATGCCACCATGTTCTGGCGGACATGCCGGGCGGGGTGCTTTTCTTCTGGCACGCTGAACGAAAGACTCTTGGCCAAAGTATGTGCCCCGAGGGCAGGCAAGATACCAGGACGGCGCGCGCCCTTGGGGCAGGGGAAGGGATCGGCGATGCAAGAACTGCGCTTCGTCGCGGTCAGCGAAGACGGCAGTTACGCTGTCCTCGCCGTCCCGGGGCGGAGCGGGCGGTACATTCTGCCGATCGACGAGCGACTACGGGCGGTCGCTCAAGGCCAGACCTCCCGGCTCGCCCAGTACGAGATCGAAGTGGAGAGTCCGTTGCGACCCAAGGAGATCCAGGCACGAATCCGCGCCGGCGAGACGGCCGAGGAGATCGCGGATGCCGCTGGCATCCCGGTTGAGCGCGTGCGCTGGTTCGAGGGCCCCGTCCTCGCGGAGCGCGCCTACATCGCCCAGCAGGCACAGACCGGCTCGGTGCGGCGCGCGGGCGACTCCTCGGGACCAGGTCCGCGGCTGGGCGACATCGTCACCGAGCGGCTCTCGGCGGCCGGCACCGACCCGGCCGACGGCCAGTGGGACTCCCGCAAGCGCGGTGACGGCAACTGGCAGGTCGCGCTTACCTTCCCGTCCGGCGGCCGGCTGCACGTCGCCGAGTGGGTGTTCGACCCGCGCCGCCGCCACGTGATGCCGGATGACGACAACGCCGCCCGCCTGTCGCTGCCGGAGTCGGAACTGCCGCCCGAGCCGGTGTCACTGCCGGGCGAGGCGACCGTCACCCCGATCGCGTCGCGCCTCGGCGCGGCGGCCGGCATGGGCGGCGGCGGGTACGCCGACGTGCCCGGCTCGGCTGGCGTCCACGGTTCCCCCGGCGGCTCGCGGTACCGGCCCGAGCGGTCGGTCATCCCCGACCGGTCCCTCGGCGCCGAGCGGTCACTGGTCGACCGTCCCGGCCTGCCTGACCGTAACGGGACGCACGCACCGGCCGGGTATCCCGCTGCGCCGACGCCCGCGCCGGCCGCCGCGCCCGCGCCTGCCGCGCCGATGCCGCCGGCCGCCGGGCTGCCGCCGGCCGCCGCGCGCCCCGGCCAGTCGCACCGGCCGGCCCCGCGCGACTTCGTGGAATTCCCCGAGTCGGCCCCCTACCGGGTCCCCGAGCACCAGGCACCGAACGCGGACCGCTACCGCGACCCAGCCGCCTACGGCACCACCGACACCCGGCCGGCCGCGTACCAGACGGTCGCGCCCGCCGGGCCGGCGCCGGCCGCACCCGCGCCGATGCCGCCCGCACCACCCGCACCTCCCGCGACGACGGTGCCGGCCGGCGGTTCGGCGGCCGGGGATGCGCCCGCCGCGACGGGCGGTGCTGCTCTTGATGAGCCCGAACGGGAGCGCCTTGCTCCGCCCCGCCCGGTTGTCTTCGAGGAGCCCGAGCCCGCCCTCCTGGGCGAGGAGCCGGAGCCGGCCGCGGTCACGTCCGGGCGCGGCCCCTCGGCCGAGCCGAGGATCGCGGACCCGGTCGCGGCGGCAACGGAAGTTTCCGCGCCGGCGGAAGCCGCGCCTGAACTAGCCGCCACGGACGCGGCTGAGGCCGCACCCGGGCCAGTCGTTGACGCGGTAGCCGAGGCCGAAGCGAAGGCGGCAGCCGAAGCGAAGGCCGCGGCGGAAGCAAAGGCGGAAGCCGAAGCACGCGCCGCAGCCGAAGCAAAGGCGGCAGCCGAAGCAAAGGCGGCGGCGGAAGCGAAGGCGGAAGCCGAAGCAAAGGCCGCAGCCGAAGCTCGAGCCGCGGCGGAAGCAAAGGCGGCAGCCGAGGCAGCCGCTGCGGCTGAGGCGCAGGCCGCGGCCGAGTCCGCGGCAGGAGGCGTGACCAAGGCAGCGTCCGTGGCCAAGGCAGCGGCGATGGCGGCGGAAGAAGCGGCGAGCGCGGCCCCGCCCGAGCGGGCCGTCCCGGCCAGGCCAGCCGCCGCTGCCGGAGAGTCAGCATCCACCACGCCTGCCGCGGCTCCCGCCGCAGCCACCGAGGCGGCACCCGAACCAAAGAAGGCCGAGGTCGCCATGCCAGTCACCGAGCAGCCCGCAGCGGCAGCGCTAGCGCCTGAGGCGGTGCCCGCGGGCACCGTCCCCGCGCCCGCGGAGCCCCCGGCTCCCGAGGAGTCGGCGGCCCGCTCGCGTGCAGGCGCGAAGAAGAACGCTAAGGGCCGCCGGTCTTCCGTCCCGTCCTGGGACGAGATCATGCTGGGCAGCGCCCGCCCGCGCGAGTAACCGCCAGGGCCGGGCTCGCTGGGTTACCTGAGGGAGAAGCCCCAGTTGAGTACCTTGGCGGAGTCCAGGGCGGCGGCGGCGAAGCCGTTCACGGAGGAGCCGAGGACGTCGCCGATGAGGGGGCGGCCGCCGCGGACGGCCTCGAACAAGAGGGTGTGGCCGGCCGCGTCGGTGAAGCCGGTCTTGATGCCGACGGCGCCCGGATAGGTCTTGAGGAAGTAGCTGTCGGTACTGACCGAGATGGCGCTGTGGCCGCCGCCGGCGGGCAGGTTGTAGGCGCGCAGGTCGACGATCGAGCGGAATTCCGGGTAGCCCATGGCGACTTCGCCCAGCCGGACCAGCTCGACGGCGGTCGAGTAGGTGGATGTCTCGGTCGGGTACGGCAGGCCGTCGGGCGACGTGAAGTGGGTGTGCGCCAGGCCGAGCCGGGCCGCCTCGGCGTTCATCTTGGCGATGAACGCGGGCAGGCCGGGACCGTAGGCGTTGGCGAGGGTGTAGGCGGCGTCCGCCGCCGACACCACCATCATCACGTGCAGTAGCTGGTCGGCGGTGAACACCTGGCCGGGGATCAGGCCGGCCGCGTTGGCCTGGTTCCGGGCGACGTAGCCGGTCACCGCGGCGGGCACCGCGATCTTCTGGCTGAGCCCGCCCGCCTGCAGGATGACCAGCGCGGTCATCACCTTGGCGATGGAGGCGATCGGCAGCACCGCGTTCGCGTTGCGCGACCACAGCACCTGGCCGGTGGCGGCGTCGACCAGGATGCCCGCTTTCGCCTTGACCCCGGCCGGGGCGCCGGTGACGGTCAGGCCGGCGCTAGCGGGGGCGGTCTTCCCCCGCGCGGTGGCCGGCAGGCTCGCGGTGGCCGGCCCGCTCGCGGTGGCCACGGCACCGGAGCCGCTGACCGACGCCGGCGGGCGCGTCGCGCCCTGGGCGTAGGCGAGGCCGGGTGCGGCCGAGCAGCCCGCTGCCGTCCCGCCCGCGACAAGGATCATCCCCGCGGTCAGCAACCGTGCCGCCAGTCGGCGCATAGGACTCCATCGGGCTAAGGGCCACCAGGTCAGACCCGATCGTACGGGCTGATGTTGTCCGATACCGGGACATAAAGCAATTCGAACAGGCCACTCAGGGTAATACCCGGGGAGCCCGCGCCCAGGCGGCGGCCAAGCGACGGGGCGCGGGAGGCCGGGCCCGAGGGCCGAGGGTGCCGAGCGGTTAGCGCGGCTCGGACGACGGCTGCGGCAGCTTCGGTTCCGCCGCTGGCGGCTCGGTGGCCGTCGCGTCGGCGCCCGGGGGCTCGTTAGCGGCCGGGGCGGCGTCGCGGAAGACCACCCAGCGCATCATGCAGTACAGGTAGACGGCCTCGCAGCAGGCGGCGAGCACCCGGGACAACTCGTAGTACACGCCCGCCTTGTACAGCAGGGTGGTCAGGCCGAGGACGAAGATCAGGTAGTTGGTCCCGCTGACCAGCACGTAGAGCGGGAACTGGCGGCCCACCGGCTCGTGGCTGCCGAAGTTCAGTACCCGGTTGAGCAGGTAGCTGAGCACCGACGCGGTCCCGTAGGAGAGCGTCACCGCGACCGGGATCGGCAGCCGCAGCGTGCCGTGGAACAGCCCCAGCAGGCCCACGTCGATGAAGAACGTGCACAGGTTGATCAGCAGGTAGCCGACCAGGCTGGGCGCGACCACCTCGGCGAGCCCGAACGGTAGCCGCCTGGCGATCGCGCCGGTCAGCGCCGCGTACCGGGTTCGGAGTCGTCCCACGCCGTCCATTGTGCCCGCAGTCAGTCACCACCTGGGCGGCCGCGGCCGGCTTTCCGTCAGCCGGCCGGATTTCTTCAGGGTCGTCACACGAGGTGCTGAGCGAATACGGTGTAACGTGAGCCTCAGTTTGTGAAAGTGATCACATGAAGGTGTCGACATGGTCTCGCCCACGGCAGGCGGATGGCCGCGTGTGGTTGGCTGCTTCAGCGGCCATAAGGGATTAGCTGGTCGCCAGCGGGACGGGCGCGGCCGCGATTAGGCGGGTATTATGCGCTGACACCAGCGGTTTTATGCGTGCACGGCACAGGAGGCCCGTTACGCCCGTTCAGCGAGCGTCCGCCGGAAACCGGGAGGAAGTTGATGTCCCTGTTGGTCGACCCGCCGCAGCGTGATGGCGCTGACGGCCGGACGCCCGACGCGGCATCCGCTGCCCCGGGTGAGGCGGTAACCGCCGTGCCCCCGGCCGCCGCCGAAGCAGCGCCGTCCCCGGAGACAGTGCCATCCCCGGAGACAGTGCCATCCCCGGAGACAGCGAACTCCCCGGAGACAGCCTTGGTCCCGCAGACCAGCCCGGCCCCGGAGACCCGGCTGGCCGAGCCGCCGCTCAGCGGCGGCCGGGTCGAGGTGCTGATGGGCGGGCTCATCCGGGTACTCTCGCACAGCCCGCTGGCCCGCCCGCTGCCCGCGGTCATCCTCAGCGTGCTCGGCCTGTGCGGGGTCGCCTACAACGGCCTGTGCGCGACCGCGCCCCAGCCGAGCGTGGCCACTCCCCCGGTGCTGCTGCCGCTGACCAAGGTGGCGGAGAACCTGGGTGCCCGGCACGTGCCCGACGTGCTCGCGATGGTCATCATGTACACCTCGATCGCGCTGTGCGCCTTCGGCCTGGCGGGCATGCTGTGGGCTAACAGCCACGGCTGGACGCCCAGCCCGCGCCGGGTCTTCCTGATCGCCGCGGCCGGGGTCGCGGTGCTGGTGAACATCACCCCGGTCGGCTCGGGCGACATCGCCTCCTACGCCGCCTACGGGCGGATCGCCGCCCTCGGCCACAACCCGTACGTGTACACCCCGGCCATGCTGCCGGGCGGGAAGGACAACGCCTACACCGCGATCGTCGGCACCCAGTGGCAGAAGACCCCCTCGGTCTACGGGCCGGTGGCGACGTGGCTGCACCTGTTCGCGGCCGAGATCGGCGGGGCCCGGCCGTGGCTGACGATCTGGGTGCTGATGATCCTGACCGGGATCGCCTTCCTGGCCACCGGGTACGTGCTGATGCGGTCGGCGGAGAACCCGGTCCGGGCCGTCCTGCTGTGGACCGCCAACCCGCTGCTGATCATCGAGCTGGTGATGGGCGGCCACCTGGACGCGTTCCTGGCGCTGGCCGCGATCGCCGCGATCGTGACCGCCCGGCGCTGCTCCCGGCCGTGGCATGACCTGGTGGTCGGGCTGCTGGTCGGGCTGTCGGCCGGGCTGAAGATCAACGCCGCCTTCGTCGCGCTGGCGATCGCCATCCCGCTGATCCACGACCGGGCCTGGGCCCGGCTCGGCCGGAGTGCCGCGGTGGCCGCGCTGGTCACGTTCTGCCTGTACTTCTTCAGCTACGGGCTGTCGGTGCTGAAGCCGCTGCGCGAGGCTTCGACGATGGTCATCGCGCCCACCTTCTGGCGGTTGGCCCAGGTCCTCGTGCAGGAGCACTACGGCCTGCACGCGGAGCACAGCGTTACCTCGGTGTTCGGCTTCGTCTGGCCGACGCTGATGCTGCTGCTGGCCTGGTACCTGTACAACCGGCTGTCGCCGGACGTGCCCACCGTGGTCGCCGCCACCTGCGCGCTGACGTTCGCCTGGATGGTAGTCGCCCCGTGGCAGCTGCCCTGGTACTCCTCGGTCGCCTGGGTCGCGCTGGCGCTGCTGCCGCGGAACGGGCTGACCCGCTGGCTCACCATCGCGACCGGGACGCTGGCGATGATGCACTTCAACGGCGGTCATCCGACCGGCACCCCGGTCGGCCCGACCCCGTAGGCCGCCCGGCCCGGTCTAGACTTCGCTGTCATGAGCACCGAGCCCACCCCACCGCTCGCCAAGCAGGTACCGACCGAGCGCACCCACCACGGCGACACGGTCACCGACCCCTACGCCTGGCTCGCCAACCCCAAGGACCCCGAGGTCATCGCCTACCTGGAGGCCGAGAACGCGTACACCGACGCGCTCACGGCCGGCCTGGGCGAGGTCCGGTCGGCCGTGTTCGACGAGATCAAGGCGCGCACCCAGGAGACCGACCTGTCGGTGCCGGTGCGCAAGGGCGACTGGTGGCGGTACTCCCGCACCGAGGAGGGCAAGCAGTACGGCATCAGCTGCCGCCGCCGGGTACGCGCGGGCGAGCTGACCCCGCCGATGCCGGAGAACGGCCAGCCGCTAGACGGCGAGGAGGTCCTGCTCGACGGGAACCTGCTGGCCGAGGGCAAGGCGTTCTTCTCCCTGGGCGCGCTGTCGGTCTCGCCGGACGGGAACCTGCTGGCCTACTCGACCGACTTCGCCGGCGACGAGCGCTACACGCTGCGGATCAAGGACCTGGCCAGCGGGCAGACGCTGGCCGACGAGGTGCCCAACACCGCGCACGGCTGCGCCTGGTCGCTCGACGGGTCGGTCCTGTTCTACCTCACGGTCGACGAGGCCTGGCGCCCCTACCGGGTGTGGCGGCACGTCGTCGGGACGCCGACGGCGGACGACGTGGTGGTCTTCGAGGAGAGCGACGAGAAGTTCTGGCTCGGGGTGTGGACCTCGCGGGACGAGCGCTGGCTGATGATCGGCACCTCGTCCAAGCTCACGAGCGAGGTGTGGCTGCTTGACGCGGCCACCCCGGCGGGCGAGTTCACCGTGGTGGCGCCGCGCCGCCAGGGCGTTGAGTACGACGTGGAGGTGGCCGGGGACCGGCTGCTGATCCTGCACAACGACGGGGCGGAGAACTTCGAGCTGGCCGCGGCCCCGCTGCCGGGCGCCGGCGACACCACGCAGTGGACCTCGGTCATACCGCACCGCGCCGACACCCGGCTGCTGGCGGTGGACGCGTTCGAGTCCTGCCTGCTGCTCTACTACCGGCGCGGCGGGCTGACCGGGCTGTCGGTGCTGCCGCCGTCCGGGACGGGCGAGGAGCGGCCGATCACCTTCCCCGAGCCGCTGTACACGGTCGGCCCCGGCGCCAACCCCGAGTACAGCCAGACCCGGTTCCGGCTGGGGTACAACTCGATGGTCTCCCCGTCCACGGTCTACGACTACGACCTGGCCGACGGCAGCCTGACCGTGCTCAAGCAGCAGCCGGTGCTGCCCTCGCCGTCCGGCGTGCCGTTCTCCTCCGGCGACTACGAGCAGTACCGCGAGTGGGCGGTGGCCGACGACGGCACCCGGGTGCCGATCTCGCTGGTGTGCCGCAAGGACACCCCGCGCGACGGGTCGGCCCCCTGCCTGATCTACGGCTACGGCAGCTACGAGCACTCGACCGACCCGGGTTTCTCCATCACCCGGCTGTCGCTGCTTGACCGCGGCTTCGTGTTCGCCATCGCCCACGTCCGCGGCGGCGGCGAGCTCGGCCGCCCCTGGTACGACCACGGCAAGATGCTGGAGAAGAAGAACACCTTCTCCGACTTCGTGGCCTGCGCCCGGCACCTGGTGGCGGCCGGCTGGACGTCGCCCGGCCGCCTGATAGCGCGCGGCGGGTCGGCCGGCGGGCTGCTGATGGGCGCGGTCGCCAACCTGGCCCCGGAGGCGTTCGCCGGGATCGTCGCCCAGGTGCCGTTCGTGGACGCGCTCAACTCGATCCTGGACCCGTCGCTGCCGCTGACAGTGACCGAGTGGGAGGAGTGGGGCGACCCGCTGCACGACCCGGCGGTCTACGCGTACATGAAGTCGTACACCCCGTACGAGAACGTGACCCCGGCCGCCTACCCGGCGATCTTCGCCCTCACCTCGCTGAACGATACCCGGGTGCTCTACCACGAGCCCGCCAAGTGGACCGCCCGGCTGCGGGCGACCGCCGCCGGCGGCCCGTTCCTGCTGAAGACCGAGATGGAGGCGGGTCACGGCGGGCGCTCCGGCCGCTACGACGCCTGGCAGGAGGAAGCGCTGGTGCTGGCCTGGATCGTCGCCACCGCCGCGAGCACGGCCGGCTGAGGCGGGAACCGGCGATGACGGACAGCCCGGGGACAACGGTCCAGGCGGCGCTCAGCGGATCGTTCAGCGTCGAGCGTGACCTGGCGGCGGCCCCGGACCGGGTGTTCGCGTGCTACGCGGAGCCCGCGGCCCGGCGGCGCTGGTTCGGCGTCCCCGGCGCCCCGGACGCCGTCCACCAGCTTGACTTCCGGCCCGGCGGGGGCGAGGTGTCGCGCGGGCACTCCGCCGCCACCGGGACGCCGGAGCTGGTCGAGTACCGCTCGGTCTTCTGGGACATCGTGCCGGGTGCCCGCCTGGTGTTCGGCTACGAGCTGGTACTTGACGGCATCCGGCGCTGGACCTCGCTGGTGACGGTGGAGCTGTCCGCGGCCGACGACGGGGCGCGGACCCGGCTCAGGCACACCGAGCACTATGTGTACCTGGCCTACTCCGGCGACGTGGCTAGAAGGCCCCGGCCCGCATGGTTGCGGCAACCAGGCGGCCCTGGGCGCATGGTTGCCACAACCACGCGCCGGTGAACACGCCCTAGTCGAGGACCTCGACCGGGTCGCCGGGCCGGATCACCGTGGCCGGCGCGGGATCACCGGGGAGGTCGGGGATGAGGTTGACGCCGAACCAGACCTTGTTGTCCCAGCGGCGGTGCCGGGCCAGGGCGAACAGCGGCTCGTGGCCCTTGACCCCGGTGTCCGGGTCGACCGTGGTCAGCACGCAGCGGTCGCAGCCCTTGGCGTTGCGGAAGGTGACCGGGCCGATGCGCAGCCGCCGCCAGCCGTCCTCGGCCCAGGCGGGCGCGCCGGCCAGCACCACGTTGGGTCGGAACCGGCGCATCGGGACCGGCCCTTCGGCCGCCTTCGAGCCCTCGGCGATCCAGTCGTTGACCGCGGCCAGCGACTCCTCGGTGGTCAGCAGCAGCGGGTAGCCGTCGGCCAGCGACACCCGGTCGCCGTCGCGGCTGTAGGCCGGGTTGGGCCGCCGCCGGGTCGGGTCGTCAAGGAACACCAGCCGGGCCGGCACTCCGAGCACCCCGGTCAGCCAGGCGGCCGCCTTGTCCCCGGCCGGGGCGGCCAGCAGCTCGCTCGCCCATACCCGGACCGGTACCAGGTCCGCACCGGACGGGACCGGCACGGTCAGTGCGGACGGCTCGTCCGGGCTGGTCAGCGTGAGGCCGCCGTCGGTCACGGCGGGCCGGATGAGGACCATCCGCGGGTGCTCGCGGGCGGTCAGCGGGCTGCCCGCCGCGTCCACCACCATCCACCGGCGGTCCCCGGCCAGCCCCCACGGCTCCACCCGCGCCCGCGCCAGCCGCTCGCCCTGGCAGGACTTGACCGGGTACCGCCAGATGTCGGTCAGCTCAAGTGACATGTACCAATGTTCGCACCGCAGCGGGAGCGGCCGGAACGGGGCGGAACTGAATCCGGGCCTCGGGTCCCTGCTCGCCGCTCCCGGGTAAGCTGCGGTTATGGCCGGAACAGGGCAGCAGGCCGGGCGGGTCAGCCCACGGCAGGCGGCGCTGCTGCTGGCCGAGCGCGATCCGGTCATCGCCCGGCTGGTGACCCAGGCCGGGCTGCCCCGCTTCCCGAAGCCGAACGAGAGCCATTTCGCCGCGCTGGTCCGGTCGATCGTCTATCAGCAGCTAGCCGGGGCGGCCGCGCAGGCCATCCACGGCCGGCTGACCGAGGCCCTGGGCGGCGCGGTGACCCCGGACCGCGTCCTGGCCACGCCGCCGGCCGCGCTGCGGGCGGCGGGCCTGTCCGGCAACAAGCTGCTGTCCCTGCAGGACCTGGCGGCGAAGGTGCTCGACGGGACGGTGCTGCTCAACCCCCGCCAGCTCGCCCGGGAGGGTGATGCCGAGGTGGTGGCCCGGCTCACCGCCGTGCGCGGCATCGGGAAGTGGTCGGCCGAGATGTTCCTGATGTTCCAGCTCCGGCGACTCGACGTGTGGCCCACCGGCGACCTGGCGGTGCGCAAGGGCTACGGGCTCGCCTGGGGGATCCCGGCCCCCGGGGTCAAGCAGCTCGACGCGCTGGGCGAGCCCTACCGTCCGTACCGGAGCATCCTGGCCTGGTACTGCTGGCGGGCGGCGCAGCTCTACGCGGGTACCAGGGCGACCGAGCTCACCGCGCGACCGCGCGGGCCGCGGCGGCCCCCGCCGGGCCGGGTCACCGGCGGCGGGGAGCCAGCGGCACCCGTTACGGCTGATCCTTAGATTTTCAGCAGGGCGGATTCCTGTTCGCGGGCGCGGGTGTAGCGGTTCTCCGGGACGGGCAGGCCGAGGTTGCCGCGCAGGGTGGCCGCCTCGTACTCGGTACGGACCAGGCCGCGCTCCTGCAGGATCGGGACGACGTCCTCGCGGAAGCGGCGCCACTGGCTGGGGTGGCTGATGTGGTAGTTGAGGCCGTCGAGCGCTCGGCCCTCGAACCACCGCTGGATCTGGTCCGCGACCGTGGCCGGAGACCCGGCGAACGGCGTGGGCCTGGGCGCGGAGATGAACTCGACCGTCTGGCGCAGGGAGAAGTCGTTGTCCCGGGCCAGCTTGGCGATCTGCTCGGCCTGGGTGCGGAAGCCGCGCTCGGCGTGCACCAGGGCCTGCTGCGGGAACGGCGCGTCCAGGTCGTACTGGCGGAAGTCGTGCCAGGCGAACGGGCGGCCGAGCTCGGCCAGCGCCCGGCCGAAGTCGCGGTCCCGTGTTTGCAGCTCGCGCTCGATCTCCCGGGCGTCGGCGTCGGTGTCGCCGACGTAGACCGACACCCCCGGCATGATGACGACCTCCTCGGGGTCGCGGCCCTTGGCGGCCACCCGGCGCTTGAGGTCGGCGTAGAACGCCTGGCCCGCCTCGACCGAGGCGGCGTGGGTGAAGATGCCCTCGCCGATGGCCGCCCCCAGGTCCCGGCCCTGCTCGGAGTCGCCGGCCTGGAAGATGACCGGCTGCCCCTGAGGGGACCGGGACACGTTCAGCGGCCCGGCGACCTGGAAGTGCTCGCCCCGGTGGTGCAGCGGGTGCTGCCGGGTCGGGTCGAGGAAGGTGCGGGCGGCGCGGTCGCGGGGGAACGCGTCCGCTTCGTAGGAGTCCCACAGGCCCTGGGCGACCTGGACGAACTCCAGGCCGCGGGCGTAGCGGGTGTCGTAGTCGAAGTGCTCGTCGCGGGAGAAGTTGGCCGCCGCGCCCGCGTCGCCGCTGGTGACCACGTTCCAGCCGGACCGCCCGCCGGAGATCAGCTCGAGCGAGGCCAGCCGGCGGGCGATGTTGAACGGGTCGTTGTAGGAGGTGGTCATGGTGGCGACCAGGCCGAGGTGGGTGGTGCTGACGGCGAGGGCGGACAGCAGGGTGAGCGGCTCGAGCCGGTTCAGGTAGTGCGGTGGCGAGTCAGCGGTGATGAACTGGCTGTCGACGATGAAGATGAGGTCGAACCGGGCGTCCTCGGCCAGCCGGGCCTGCTCGATGTACCAGTTGACGTTGACGCTGGCGTCGACCGGGATGTCCTCGTCCAGCCACAGGTAGGGCTGGCCGGGGCCACCCGCCCCCATGGTGACGGCGCCCAGCTTGAGCTGCCGCTCGCGGGCCGCGGTCACGCGGGCACCGCCCGGCTGGGGTTGGCGGCGGCCTGGGGGCCGGTGAACGTGACGGGCATGGCTGAGGTCCTTCTGGGAGCGCGGGTAACGGGAGACGGGGCAGTCCCAGGCTAAAACAGATAAAGTCGGTCGGTCAACTAGGAATCTGGCTAGGGCATGCCTGCCCGTCCGCCCCGGCCGGGCTCGGCCGCGCTCAGGCCGGGGGCCCCGGGGGCACCGACGGCCAGAGGCTCTCCAGGTTGACCACAATGCCCTCCTGGCTGCTGCGGGCGATCACCACCACCGCTTCCTCGGTCCCGGGGTTCTCCTCGCGGTGCGGGACGTAGGGCGGGACGAAGATGTAGTCGCCCGGCTTGGCCTCCAGCCGGATCTCCCGGCCGCCCTCGGCGAAGACGAAGGCGGGGGTGCCCGACACGACGTAGATCGCGGTCTCGGCCTCGCCGTGGTGGTGGTTGCCGGACTTGGCCCCCGCCGCGACGTGGGTCTGCCCCATCCACAGCTTCTCCGCGCCGACGCTCTTACCCGACACCGCCTCCCGGCGGGTCATGCCCGAGGTCTGGCCGGTGTCCCCGGTAAGCTCGCCCGCGCGGACCTGGAACAGCGGCCGGTGCCAGCGGTCGTCAGCCATCAGCCCCTCCTTAGTTGTCTTTTACGATCGACTTAGTAGGGTATAGCTCGACAGGGTCGTCCGGCAATCGCCAGTTCCCGACATTTGGCTTACCGCGTGCGATGGTTGGTCTCAAAGGTGTGAATTTCCTGCGAAAGCACTGAAAAGCAAAGAAGAATCAGCACGTCCTTACCATTGGGACGTTGTGCAAACCGGGGACACGGAGGTAAAGAACGTGAGCTCACCCTATAGCCCGTATGGCCAACCGGGCGGTTACACGCCGCAGGACTACCCGCAGCAGCAGGGCTACGGCCAGCCGGGTAACGGCCAGCAGCCGGGTAACGGCCAGCCCGGCTACGGCCAGCAGCAGGGCTACGGCCAGCCCGGCTACGGCCAGCAGGACTACCAGCAGCCCGGGTACCAGCAGCCGGGCTACGGCCAGCAGCAGGGCTACCAGCCCGGGGGGTACCCGCCGCCCGGATACGGGCAGCAGCCAGGCGGCTACCTGCAGGGCGGGCCGGTCGACTTCCAGAACGCGATCAGGATGCAGCTGCAGAACGTGACCAACTTCACCGGTCGCGCCTCACGGTCCGCCTACTGGTGGTACTGGCTCGCCACGTTCGTCGTCGCCATGGTGCTCGAGGTGCTGGCCATCGCGGTCGGCTCGTCGGCCCTGCTGCTGCTGGTCGCGCTGGTGATGATCGTGATCGGGCTCAGCGGCCTGTCGCTCGCGGTGCGCCGGATGCACGACACCGACAAGTCCGGCTGGATGCTGCTGCTCGGGTTCATCCCGTTCGTCGGCGGCCTCATCGTGCTCGTCTTCACGCTGCTGCCGGGCACCCCGGGGCCGAACCGCTTCGGCTGACGGCTGACTCGCACCGCCCGGGTAAGGGCGGGCCCGGCCCCAGGCTGACCTCGGTCACCTGGGGCCGTGGCATGTGCGGGGCCGGAATCGTTCCCCTTCCCTGACGTTTCCGCACTGCCGCAATCACCCGCCGTGAGGTAGTTTTGCGCCATTCTGGCTAAATTGCCGCCGGGGCGGGGCGCTTTGGAGCGTGGGATATGGGCGGGGACAGGCTGAGGCGGTGGGGGCCGACGCTGCTCGTGTTCGCCGTCGTGGCGGCGGGGGCTGGCGGCGCGGCCGGCGGGCTCGGGGTGACGCCCTGGCTGGCGGGCGTGATCGCGGCCGTCACGGCGCTGGCGTCCTCGGGCTTCGTCGGCTGGTACCTCCCCGCCCGTGACCAGCGGGCAGGCCTGACCGAGGCGCGCGAGGCGCTGCTCGACCGGCTCGCCGACCCGGTCACCAGCCCGGCCGACGCCGCCGCCGACCCGCTGTCGCTGCTGCGGGCGGACCGCTCCCCGATGCCGTTCCGCGGCCGGAACCGGGAGCTGCGGCAGCTCAACGAGTGGCGGGACGCGGACCTGGCGGACGGCCGCCCGGGATCACCGGTGCTGCTGCTGAGCGGGGCGGCCGGGGTGGGCAAGTCACGGCTGGCGCTGCGGTTCGCGTCCCGGCTGCCGGAGGGATGGACGGCGGGCTGGCTGCACCCCGGGGCCGGCGCGTCGGTGGTCGGCGCGGTCGCCGCCTGCCGGGAGCCCGCGCTGATCCTGGTGGACGACGCCGACGGGCGTGACGACGTGGTCGCGCTGCTGGCGGCGCTGGCCGAGCGGCACGCCGATCCCGTCATCCGGGTCATCCTGGTCAGCCGGTCGGCCGAGGGACTGCGGCTGGCGCTGGCGAAGCGGCTGGAGCCGCGGCACGCGTGGGTGGTCACCCGGGCGGCGGCGCTGGAGCTGACGCCGGAGGGCGGGGGCGAGGACCGGGCGCGCTGGTACGGCGAGGCGGTGGACGCGTTCGCGCGGGTGCTTGACGAGGCGCGGCCGGCCGTGCCCGAGGTCTTGCCGGCCGGGTGGGCCAGCCGGGCCGAGCCGTTCGTGATGATCCAGGCGCGGGCGCTGCTGGCGGTGCTCGGGCAGCGGCAGGACGACCAGACCGACCCGCTGCGGCTGTCGTTCGGCCCGGTGGCCGAGGGGTTGCTCGGCTACGAGCGGCGGCGCTGGCAACCGGAAGCGACGGCTTGGGGACTAAGCGGTCCCGGCGCGGCGACCCTGGCGGCGGTGGAGACCTTGCAAGCGCGGTCGATCGCGGCCCTCGCCCTGCTGGGCGACGACGGGGACGCCGCCGCCGAGGCGGTGTTGCGCCGGGTGCCGCAGCTGCGCGACCAGCCGGTCATGCGGCTGTACGCGATTACCGCGGCGGTCAGGACGCTGTATCCGGCCGGGGCGGACAGGGCGCCGCGGATCAGGCCGGACGTGATCGGCGAGTGGTTCGTGGTCGGGCAGCTGACTCAGAATCCGGCCCTGGCGGCGGCGCTGCGGGCGGACCTCAGCGACGAGCAGGCGGTCCGGGCGCTGGGGCTGCTGGCCCGGGCGGCCGACTGGATCGAGGACGCGCGGGCCGCTGTTCGACGCGTTCGCGGGCGGGGACGTGCGGCGGCAGGTGCTGGCCGCATACTCGGGCGGCGCTGACCGGGGAGGCCGGGCGGCACCTGCTTGACGCGGTGATCGCGGGGCAATCTGGCAGCTGGTCGGGACTGGTCGCTGGATCAGCTCCGGGAGCTCGGCGCGCTGATTCCCGGCCACGTGCTGCTGCGGACGCACGCTGCAGATCGCGTATCTGGTGGTCGCCATCTCCGCGGGCCCAGACGGCCGACGGGACCCGCTGCCTACCCAGGCGGACCTGGCCGGGCCGTGCTGCTACGTCTCGGGCATCCGGCTCGCCGACCTCGGCCGTTACCGCGAGGCACTCGACGCCACCCAGGAAGCCATCGACCTCTACCGCGCCCTCGCCGCCGCCAACCCCGACACCCACCAGCCGACCTCGCCGCGGCACTCATCAACCTCGGCACCCAGCTCAGCCACCTCGGCCGGTACCACGAGGCACTCGAACGCCACCCAGGAAGCCGTCACCCTCTACCGCGCCCTCGCCGCCGCCAACCCCGACGCCCACCAGGCCCGACCTCGCCGATGCACTGATCAACCTCGGCAACCAGCTCGCCAGCTCGGCCGCTACCACGAGGCACTCGAACGCCACCCAAGAAGCCGTCACCCTGCTACCGCGCCGCTCGCCGCCGCCAACCCCGACGCCCACCAGCCCGGCCTCGCCACGGGCACTGCACCAACCTCGGTCGGTCAGCTTGGCCGCCTCGGCCGCTACCGCGAGGCACTCGACGGCCGCCCAGGAGGCCAGCGACCCGCTACCGCACCCTCGCCGCCGCCAACCCCGACGCCCACCAAGCCGGCCTCGCCAGGGCACTGACCAACCTCAGCGCACCAGCTCGAACCGCCTCGGCCGCCACCGCGAGGCACTCGACGCCAGCCCAGGAAGCCATCACCCTGCTACCGCCCGCTCGCCGCCGCCAACCCAAGACGCCTACCAAGCATGGCCTCGCCTCGGCACTGCACCAACCTCGGCGCCACGCTCGACCACCTCGGCCGCCACCGCGAGGCACTCGACGCCGCCCAAGAAGCCGTCGACCTCTACCGCCCCCTCGCCGCCGCCAACCCCGACGCCCACCAAGCCCGACCTCGCCGCGGCGCTACGCAACCTCGGCATCCGCTCGCACCACCTCGGCCGCTATCGCGAGGCACTCGACGCCACCCAAGAAGCCATCGACCTTCTACCGGCCCGCTCGCCGCCGCCAATCCCGACGCCCACCAGCCCGGCCTCGCCAGGGCACTCATCAACCTCGGCGCTCGCACTCTAGCTCTCTCGGCCGCTACCGCGAGGCACTCGACGCCACGCAGGAAGCCATCACCCTCTACCGCCCCCTCGCCACCGCCAACCCCGACGCCCTACCAGCCCGACCTTGCCTACGACACTCACAACCTCGAGATCGAACTTAGCCACCTGACCGGCAGGACGAGGCCCTGTCGGACGCCGGGAGGAGGTGGTAGGCATCTACCGCGACGCTGGCCGAACGCGACCCGGAGCTGTACGAGTCCGAATACCGGCAGCACCTTGGGGCACTGCGCCGCGAGTACGACCGGCGCGGCCGCCACGCCGAGGCGGTCGGCCTTGACCTGGACGGCGGGGAGTCAGCCGCACCCGTTCCGGATGATCCTTCTGTTTAGGATCACTGCTCGAACAGGGAGCTGACCGACTGGCCGTCGTGGGTGCGGCGGATGGCCTCGGCCAGGGCGGGGGCGACCGACAGGACGGTCAGCTTCGGGTGCTGGATCGGGACCGGGACCGAGTTGGTGCAGACGATCTCCATCACGTCCTCGGCCGCGGCCAGCTTCTCCAGCGCGCCGCCGGCGAACAGGCCGTGGGTGCAGGCGACGCTGATCGAGCGCGGCTCCTGGCGGCGCAGCACCTGCAGCAGCTCGATGACGGTGGTGCCGCGGGCGATCTCGTCGTCGAGCACGATCACGTCCCGGTCGGCCACGTCGCCGATGATGGCGGAGATCGACACCTTGTCGTCGCTGAACCGCTCCTTGGCGCCGGCCGCGACCGGCACGCCGAGGCGGCGGGCGAACGCGGCGGCCGACTTGGCGTAGCCGAGGTCGGGCGACAGCACGGTCACGTTGGACAGGTCGCGCTGCCGGAAGTGGGCGGCCAGCTCACGCAGCGCGTGCAGGTGGTCGACCGGGACGGAGAAGAAGCCGTGTACTTCCTGTGAGTGCAGGGTGAGCGTGAGCACCCGGTTGACGCCCGCGGTGACCAGCAGGTCGGCCACCAGGCGGCCGCCGATGGAGATGCGCGGCGCGTCCTTCTTGTCCGAGCGGGCGTAGGCGTAGTGCGACATGACCGCGGTCACCCGGGCGGCCGACGCGCCGCGGGCGGCGTCGGCCATCAGCAGCAGCTCGACCAGGTTCTCCTGGGCGGGCGGGACGATCGGCTGTATCAGGTAGACGTCCCGCTCCCGGCAGTTCGCCTGCAGCTGCACCTGCAGGCAGTCATTGGCGAAGCGGGTGGTGCGGACCGGGCTGCGCGGCACCCCCAGGTGCGAGCAGATCTCGTCGGCCAGTTCGGCATGAGCGCTTCCGCCAAAGATCACTATCTCCGCGTTCAACCGTTCGTCCCGTTCTCGTCAGCGTCGTCGACGTCGTCGGCGGACCTGCCACCAGCATCAGGATAGGAAAATTCGGCCCGTGTGACACCACGATGGCATAACCGCCGGGACACGGATGAGCCCCCCGGGTGGCGCGATACCCTCGATGGCATGGAAACCCCCGATACCGCGCCGGCAGCTGAGGGCGACACCGCGCCCTTGGTGTCGGGCCAGGTGGTACCGCCGGGGTCGGCTTTGCCCGCGCCGGAGCCGCCGGAGGCGGACGGAGCGGCCCGGGAGCCGGCCGGGCGGGCGTGGCGGTTCGTCTACCGGCCGCGCTGGGTGGCCTGGCACCTGTTCGCGTTCACGGCCGCCCTGGGCATGCTGTGGCTGGGCTACTGGCAGTACCACCGGGCGCTCAGCGGTAACGGACTGAGCTGGGCCTACACATTCGAGTGGCCGCTGTTCGCCGGGTTCGCCCTGGTCTTCTGGGCCCGGACCCTCCGCGACGAGTACCGTCAGCGCAGGCACGGCGGCCTCACCGAGACCGAGCTGGCCCGCCGCGCGGCCGCGGCGATTTCGCTGGCGACCCTGCCCAAGGGGGCCATGCTGCCCGCGGGCGAGCTGCCGGCGGGGATGACCCTCCGGGAACTGCAGCTGACGGTCCGGGCGGCGCAGGAGGCCGCTTACGACGACGCGGACGACCCCGAGCTCGCCCGCTACAACGCCCACCTGGCCAAACTGAACACCAGGGAGCGCAGGAAGGCCCTCGGGGCCGGGAAGGACCGCATCCTGTGAGGGGCGCCGTACTGCGGTACCGGGTGATGGCCTACATCACCGGCGTGCTGATCATCGTGGTGATTTTCGCCGGCATCCCGTTGCAGGTGGCGGCGAACAACAAGTTCATCGTGAATTACGTCGGCACCGTGCACGGCTGGCTCTACATCGTGTACGTGATCTTCGCCTACCTGCTGGCCCGCAAGCTGCGGATGCGGACCTGGCCGACGGTCCTGCTGCTGCTGGCGGGCACGATCCCGGTGCTGACGTTCGTCGTCGAGCGGTGGATGACGCGGACCTACATCGCCCCCGCCCTGGCCGACGACGCCACCACGGCGGCGCAGCACCCCGTCGGCCGGTGAGCCCGGCCTCCGGGCACTACTTCGACCCCCAGCCGGCCGCGGCGCACCGCCCCGGCCAGGTCCGGGTGGTACTGCCCGACGTGTACCTGGAGCTGGCGACCGACGCGGGGATGTTCTCCCCCACCCGGCTCGACCCGGGCACCCGGCTGCTGCTCGAGCTGGCGCCCGCGCCGCCCCCGTCGGGCGACCTCCTCGACCTCGGCTGCGGCTACGGGCCGGTGGCGTGCACCCTGGCCGCCCGTGCCCCCGGCGCGACCGTCTGGGCGGTCGACGTCAACCAGCGGGCGCTGGCGCTGTGCGCGGCCAACGCCGCCGCCGCGGGCCTGTCCAACGTGCGCTGCGTGGCACCCGGCGACCCCTCGGTCCCGGCCGAGCTGGCCGGCATCTGGTCGAACCCGCCGGTCCGGATCGGCAAGGAGCCGCTGCACGCCCTGCTGCTGCACTGGCTCGCCCGGCTCGCCCCGGCGGCCGACGCGACGCTGGTGATGGGCCGCAACCTGGGCGCCGACTCGCTGCACGGCTGGCTGGAGGCCCAGGGCTGGCAGGTGAAGCGGCTGGCCGCGCGCAGCGGTTACCGGCTGCTGCGGGTCGCCGCGGCGGAAGGTCCCGGGCAGCGGCCCGAACGGATGGGGGGAACTCCCGATGGCCAGTGACATCCCTGACGACGCCGACGACGCCGGGGCTGACGTTGCGGACGCTGGCCTGGCGGGCGGCGACGGCGGCGGGGCGCCCAGGCAGCTGCGGGCGACCGACGTCAAGCGGCTCAACCGGGAATGGCGGCGGCGCACCGAGGGCCGGCTGGCGCTGCTGCTCGACTCGGTCAGCCAGCCGTTCAACGTCGGCTCGATCGTGCGGACCGCCGCCGCGTTCGGCGTGGAGTGCGTCTGGCTGTGCGGCAACACTCCCGACCTCGACCTGCCCGCGGTCGGGAAGACCGCGCTCGGCACCCACCGCTTCCTGACCGCCTACCGCGAGCCGTCGCCCGCGGCGGCGGCCAAGGCGGCGACCGCCGACGGCTTCCGGGTGCTGGCGGTGGAGCTTGCATCCGGCGCGGTCCCGCTGTTCGACGCCCCGCTCGACGGCGACGTCTGCCTGGCGATCGGCAACGAGGACCACGGCTGCTCCCCCGCCCTGCTGGCCGCGGTCTCCGCCGCCTGCTACATCCCGCAGACCGGCCGGGTCGGCTCGCTTAACGTCGCCGTGGCCGCCGCCGTCGCCCTGGCCGAGGCCCGCCGCCGTGAGTGGGCCGTCCCGGCTGGTTAACCTGGCGCTCCGCGCGGCCGGGCCGATGTTACTGGACTGTTGTTTCCCGCCCGTATGCTGGCCGGAACAACATCCGATCAGTAGGCGCTTCGCGCTTCTTGCTGTTATCTGCTGGGGGCCGGGTAGGTTGGGGATGGCTGGGCGGGAGCGCGGCCGGTATCGACGGGGTTCTCTTTTTCTGCGCGACAGGTGGCCGATCACCGGCGTTTACCGTCAGTGCCTGGTCAGCCGGGATACTCGGGAGCGTGGCAGTTGACTACCTTGACCACCCGCGGCCGCTGGCCTTCGCGCACCGCGGCGGGGCAAGGCACCAGCCGGAGAACTCCTGGCGCGCCTTCGAGCACGCGGTCCAGCTTGGCTACGCCTACCTGGAGACCGACACCCGGTCCACCGCCGACGGCAAGCTGATCGCCTTTCACGACGCCGAGCTGGACCGGGTCACCGACCGGACCGGAGCGGTGCGCAAGCTCAGCTGGCGGGAGGTCTCGGCCGCGCGGATCAACGGCACCGAGGAGATCCCGCTGCTCGAGGACCTGATCGGCAGCTTTCCCGAGCTGCGGTTCAACATCGACCTGAAGGACGAGGGCACGATCGCGCCGCTGGCGGGGGTGCTCAGGCGCACGGCCGCCTGGGACCGGGTGTGCGTGGCGTCGTTCTCCGGCGCCAGGCTGCTGCGCGCGCTGCGCTCGCTGGAGCGGCCGGTCTGCGCGGCGGTGACCCCGGCCGCGATGGTGGGCATGCGCTACCTGGGGCAGCCGGGCATGGCGGCCGCCCGCCGCCTGGCCCGGGCAGGCGCGGCCTGCGCGCAGGTCCCCGGCCAGCTCGCGACCAGGACGTTCATCCGGCGGGCGCACGAGGTCGGCCTCGACGTGCACGTGTGGACGCTGAACACGCGGGCAGAGATCGAGCGGGCGCTCGACCTGGGCGCCGACGGCGTGATGACCGACGACGTGGTGCTATTGCGTGACATCCTGGCCGAGCGGGGCCAGTGGCACCCGCGGGTGGGCCGACTGGCCGCCTCGTAGCACGCGGTCCGCGGGCGCAGCGGCTAGGCTTCGCCGGGGACAGCCGGGCCGGGTGCGGCGCGGGCGGCGGATATTAACACGGCCGAAATGGGTTGGACCTGCCGCCGGACGGGAATCTTGTCCGGGTATCCAGCGTTGCCGGTAGAGAACGCCAACCGCCTGGGAGGCAGTAAGTAATGGCCGAACGCGCACTTCGCGGAACCCGGCTCGGCGCCACGAGCTACGAAAACGACCGGAACACGGACCTGGCCCCGCGCCAGGACGTCCCGTTCGACTGCCCTAACGGACACCACTTTAGCGTGCCTTTCGCCGCCGAGGCGGAATTGCCCCCCCTGTGGGAGTGTCGTGTCTGCGGTGCTATGGCCACGGCCAGCACCGGCGAGTCTCCTTCCCCCAAGAAGGTCAAGCCACCGCGCAGCCACTGGGACATGCTCATGGAGCGCCGGACGGTCGAGGACCTGGAGGCGGTGCTGGCAGAGCGCCTTGAGGTGGTCAGGGAGCGCCGCGCCATGGAGGCCCGCGCCATCGCCGACGTCAGTACCCGCCGTAGCGCCTGATCCGCGTGCGGCCCCGGGGCGCTTAACCCGGGGGTTGGCCGTGCCTGTCCGCCGGGCGCGGCCCGCGCGCCCGCTAGCGGCGGATGCTGCTAGCGGCGGAGCTGCTACCGGCGAATGCTGTTAGCGGCGGATGCTGGCGGCCGAGTGGCCGCGCAGCCAGGCCGCGATCCCCCAGCGGGCGACCCGGGTGAACGACTCCAGGATGACCGTGCTCGACATCTTGGACGCGCCGCGCTCCCGCTCCACGAACGTGATCGGGACCTCGGTGATCTTGAGGCCGGACTGCAGCACGCGCAGCGTCATGTCGATCTGGAAGCAGTAGCCAGCCGACTGGACGCCGCTCAGGTTGATCTTGCGCAGCGTCCGCGCGTGGTACACGCGGAACCCGCCGGTCGCGTCCTTGACCCGCACCCCGAGCATCACCTGGTTGTAGAAGTTGGCGCCCCACGACAGGAACGCGCGCGACTTCGGCCAGTTCACGACGGTGCCGCCGGGCACGTAGCGCGAGCCGATCACCGCGTCCGCGCTCGCGGCCGCGGCCAGCAGCCTCGGCAGGTCCTCCGGACGGTGCGAGCCGTCGGCGTCCATCTCCACGATCAGGTCGTACCCGCCGTCGAGGGCCCGGCTGAAGCCGGCCACGTACGCCCGGCCCAGGCCCGCCTTCTCGGTGCGGTGCAGCACCTGCACGTGCGGGTCGCGCTCAGCCAGCTTGTCGGCCAGGTCGCCGGTGCCGTCGGGGCTGTTGTCGTCGACCACGAGCAGGTCAGCGTCGGGGACCGACTCGCGGATGCGGCCCGCGATGATCTCCAGGTTCTGCCGCTCGTTGTACGTGGGCATGACAATGACAACGCGGCCCATGGCCGCGTCTCGCTCACCCATCGGCTGTCTTCACCTTCTCCATCGGCTCGTCCGGCTCCGTCAGTGGAAAGGGCTCGGGCGGCGCCTTCGGTCCGTAGCCGGCTCGCAGTTGCGAGCACGGGCTCCGTTGTCTACTGAGCCGCCCGGGCCCCTTCCAGGCCCAACCCCTGACAGCCGGACACGCACCGGCCCTGCTGCCGCGAACGGGTGCCGCAGACTGGCTGCCTCCGGCCCCGGCGTGGTTCACCAATCCTACGCCAGCCGTTCTCTCTGCCGTGCCTGCTGGAGGACTGAGGGGTGAAAAGTTACCGCTGTTAATGAACAACGCTCCAGCGCGCCCCCCGCATCCAACCAGCTCGCGGCCACCTAGGCATAACTCTTCGCTACCAAGGGAAAGGCTAAGGTGACTTAACGTAATCACCGGCGGGCAGGCATGGTATACCAGCATTGCGCAGAGCAACAGGGGGAGCACTGTGAGTAGCATATCGCGGAAAACCGTCGCCTGGGCATCCGGCGCGGTTCTTGCCGTGGGCGGGTGCACGGCGGGCATCGTGCTCGCCGTGCAGGGTGGCGGGCAGGGGGGCGGCCCGGCGGCCGGCCCCGCGGCCGCCAGCCCCGCCGCCAAGCAGGTGCCGCTGCGCCTGGTCTCGATCAGCCCGGCTGACGGCGTGAGCGACGCCAACGGCGCGGCGGCGGTCACCGTGACCTACAACCAGCCGCTGCCGGCCTCGGCGGCGCTGCCGACCGTGACGCCGGCCGATCGCCGGCTCGTGGCGGCGGGCGGGTGACACCGCGGTATTCACCCCGGCCGTCGGGTTCCCGCAGCACACGCGGGTGACGGTGACGGTGCCCGGACTCGCCGGGAGCGGGAGCACGAGCGGCGGCGAGGCGGCCGGCGGCCAGGCCGTCAGCGCGGCGGGCAAGGCGGTGAGCGCGGACGGCGCCAGGGCCGTAGCCGCGTCCGGCGCCGCGTCAGCGCGGGCGTCCGCCTCGTCGGCGGCGTCGGCTGGCGCCTCGTCGGCGGCGTCGGGCGGCGCGTCGTCGGCGGCGCGCGCTTCGTCGGCCAGCCCGGCCGGCGCCTCGGCCACCTTCACCACCGCCGGGTACAGCACGCTGCGGCTGCAGCAGATCCTCGCACAGCTCGGCTACCTGCCGCTGACCTGGACCGCGAGCGGCGCCGGGGGGACCGCGGCCAGCGCCGCGGGGCAGCTCTCGGCCGCCTACGCGCCGCCCGCCGGGACCTTCCAGTGGCTGGGCGGCTACCCGTCGCAGCTGCGCTCGTTCTGGTCACCGGGCGCGTCGAACACCCTCGACCTGGGCGCCCTCTACGGGTTCCAGGCCGACCACAAGCTGACCATCGACGGGAAGGCCACCACGGCGACCTGGGCGGCGCTGCTCACCGCGGCCGCGGCCGGCCAGCGCGACACCCACGGTTACAGCTACGCGATCGCCAGCAAGAGCCTGCCGGAGCGGCTGACTATCTGGCACGACGGCAAGAAGGTGTTCTCCTCGCTGGCCAACACCGGCATCGGGGTGGCGCCGACCGCCAGCGGCACCTACCCGGTCTACGAGAAGCTGCCGTACCAGGTGATGTCGGGCACCAACCCGGACGGCTCGCACTACGCCGACCCGGTGGAGTGGGTGTCGTACTTCAACGGCGGCGACGCGGTGCACTACTTCTCCCGCGGCTCCTACGGCTGGCCGCAGTCGCTCGGCTGCGTGGAACTGCCCTACACGGCGGCCAAGAACGCCTATCCGTACCTGCCCTACGGCACGCTGGTGACCGTCACCTGACCCGCCCCGGGCAGTCGGCGCGATGACCGTGCGGGCCTGGCGACGCGAGCGCGCCGCCAGGCCCTCACGCTGTCCGCAGCGGCCGGGTCAGGTCGGTGACCTGAACCCCGCTCGCCTGACTGTCAGCCCCCTGGCGGGGATCCGCCTGGCGGGATCCGCCTGGTGGGGATCCGCCTGGTGGGGAGCGAAGCGTCGCCGGACAGCGGGATCGTGCCCGGCCACCAGGTCGGTGCCGGGCTGGGCGGCGAGCTGGGCCAGGGTGTCGTAGGCGCGGTACATGGCGGGCAGGTCGGCCAGCACGGCGAACGGGCGGTCGCGCTCGATCTCGTCGTAGAAGTGCAGGGCGTCGGAGGCGAGCACGGTGCTGCCGCCGCCCGCCCGGGCGGCCACCGCCACCAGCTGGCCCGGCGTGTGGCCGCCGACCTCCAGCAGCTCGACGCCCGGCGCCAGCGTGGCCTGCCCGCTGAACAGGGTGAGCGTGCCGTCGCGGCGGCGGGCGCGCAGCAGCTCGATCTCGTCCGGCTCGCTGTGCCAGGCGAACTGCCCGCGCCGGGCAAGCGGCGAGGTCCAGAAGGCGTACTCGGCCTCGGTCATCACCAGCTCGGCCCGCGGGAACTGGCGCAGGTTGCCGATGTGGTCCCAGTGGGCGTGGGTGATCACGACGGCGGTGACGTCGCCCGGGTCGATGCCCAGCCGCGGCAGCGCCTGGGCCGGGGTGGTGAGGTGGCCCCGGCCCCGGCGCTGGCCCGCGGCCGGGGCGAAGCCGGTGTCGACCAGGAAGACGCCCGCGCGGCCGGCCGACCACCCAGAAGAAGTAGTCCAGGTCAAGCGGCGCGTCCGGCTCGCCGTAGAGGTGGAAGTTGTGGAAGCTCTCCGCCCGGCTGGTGACCCGGTACCCGTACCTGACCGCGAGCACCTGCCAGTCGGGCGCGGGCTGGCCGGTCACCGCTCAGTCGCCCGCGAAGGCGCCGCGGTAGTGCTCCGCGCCGACTTCCTCGGCCCAGCTCGTGGGGCCGAGGGAGACCGCGGTGTGGCTGAGGAAGGCGTCCGGCGCGGCTCCGTGCCAGTGGACCTCGCCGGGCGGCGACCAGACCACGTCGCCGGCCCCGACCACGCGCTTGTCGCCGTCCTTGGTCTGCACCATGCCCCGGCCGCTGGCGATCAGCAGCGTCTGCCCGGCCGCGTGGGAATGCCAGAAGGTGCGCGCGCCGGGCTCGAAGACCACGCTGTACACCCGGATCTCGCCCTTGTCGCCGTCGTCGAGCAGCAGGTCCTGCATCGCCTGGCCGGTGAAGGTGGGCTTGGGCCCCACGTTGGACGGCACCCCGTCCTTGCGGCCCCGCTCGTACTCCATGGTGTTCCGTCCTTCCCTGGCGCGTCACCCGCGCGCCACCCGGGTAACGCTAGACGCGCCCGGCCAGGCGGTGCCAGCAGGGGGCCGGCCAGGCCGTCGCGGGCTGTTCGCGGGCGCGGGCGCGGGCCGGCCGCGCGGCCGGCATCAGTCCAGCCGGTAGATGGTGACCTGCTTGACCGGGGCGTCCTCGAGCACGGCCAGTACCGGCACCTGGTACCGGGTCACCGGGGTGAGCGCCTGCTTCGGCACGAAGGCGCGGCCGGGGTCGGCCAGCAGCACGTCGGCGCCTGCCGCCCGGGCGGCCCGGAGGAACTTCAGCGCCACCGCCGCCAGCTCCCGCTGGTAGCAGACGTCGGCGGCGAGCACGATGTCCCAGCCCGGCTGGTGGCCGGCCGTCCCGTCAGCCGGTGGCCGCGGCGCGGCAGTGCTCAGGTCGAAGCGGACGGGCCGGACCGCGGGAGCGGCGTTGTCGGCCGCGTTGAGCGCGATCGCGGCGAGCGCGTTGTCGTCGATGTCGCCCGCGAGCACCGACCTGGCGCCCGCCCGGGCGGCCGCGATCGCCACCAGGCCCGAGCCGGAGGCCACGTCGAGCACCCGGCGGCCGGCCACCGCCGCCGGGTGATCAAGCAGGTACCTGGCCAGCCCCTGGCCGCCCGCCCACGGGAACGCCCAGAAGGGCGGCGCGTCGCGGGCCGAGCGGTCCCACAGCTCGAACGGCTCGGCCGCGGTGCGCAGGGTGACCTCGGGCACGAACGGCACCGTCGCGCGCACGGTGCCGGACCGGACAAGTTGCTCTGCCTGCGGGGTCATCCGCTGAGCATACGGGGAGACCGTCCGCTGAGCACACGGCGAGACGGGCCGGCCCGGGCCAGTCAAACCCGGGAAGATCTTTGTTTCATTCACGTTTCTGATGTATTTTTTTCTGCATGGACGGGGTATAACGCAAATACTGACCGATTACAGCGCGGGAGGCGGGATGGTGCAGCAGCCGTATCAGTACCGGCGGCGGGAGCTTGCCGAGCCCGACTGGCGGCGGCTGCCCGGCTGGTCCGCGGTGACCAGGGACGAGTGGGAGTCGGCGCAGTGGCAACGGGCCCACTCGGTGAAGAACGCGCGCCAGCTGCTGGAGGTGACCGGGGGCGGCCTTTCGGCGGCGTTCCTGGCCGACCTGGAGCGCGACCAGCGGGAGCGGGCCACCATGTCCATGCTCATCCCGCCGCAGATGCTGAACACGATCGCGCCGGCGGTAGCCGGCGACGACCCCGGGTTCACCGACGCCTGGTACGCCGACCCGGTCCGCCGGTACATGCTGCCGGTGTTCAGCGACCGGCAGCCGGACTTCCCCTCCCACCCCTACGCGACCCGGGACTCGCTGCACGAGGCGGAGATGTGGGCGGTCGAGGGACTCACCCACCGCTACCCGACCAAGGTGCTGGCCGAGCTGGTGCCGACCTGCCCGCAGTACTGCGGGCACTGCACCCGGATGGACCTGGTGGGCAACCCGACCCCGTCGTTCGACAAGCACCGCTTCACGGTGACCCGGGATGACCGGCTCGCCCAGATGCTCGCCTACCTGCGGTCCACCCCGGTGGTGCGGGACGTGGTGGTCTCCGGCGGCGACGTCGCCAACCTGCCGTGGCCGCGGGTGGAGGCGTTCGTGGCGGCGCTGCTCGAGATCGAGTCGGTGCGCGACATCAGGCTCGCGTCCAAGGCGGTGATGGGGCTGCCGCAGCACTGGCTGTCGGATGAGGTGCGCGGCGGCATGACGCGGCTGGCGTCGGCCGCCCGTGCGCGCGGGGTCTCCCTCGCCGTGCACACCCACGTCAACGCCGCCCAGTCGGTGACGCCGCTGGTCGCGCGGGCGACCCGGGCCCTGCTCGAGGCGGGCGTGCGGGACGTGCGCAACCAGGGGGTGCTGCTGCGCGGGGTGAACGACTCGCCCGGCGCGCTGCTCGACCTGTGCTTCGCGCTGCTCGACGAGGCCGGCGTCACGCCGTACTACTTCTACCTGTGCGACATGATTCCCGGCGCGGAGCACTGGCGGCTGACGGTGACCGAGGCGCAGGCACTGCAGTCGGCGATCATGGGCTACCTGCCCGGCTTCGCCACCCCGCGGATGGTGTGCGACGTGCCGTACGTGGGCAAGCGCTGGGTGCACCAGCTATCGCGGTACGACGCCGATCTCGGCATCTCCTACTGGACCAAGGGCTACCGGACCGCGCTCGAAGCCGACGAGCCGATAGTGCTGGACCGGGAGTACCCCTACTACGACCCGGTGCACCTGCTGCCCGCCAGCGGGCAGGCCTGGTGGCGGGGGCAGCGGGCCCGCCGCCAGCCGACCCTGGTCCCGGCGGGCCCCGGCGGCAGCCCAGGCTAAGCCGGGCCGGCCGGCGCCCCGGCGGGGCCGGCTCCCCCGGGGGCCGGTGCCCGCGGGCGGACCCGGGGGTCGGCGGACCGGGAGGCTGGGGCTGACGGGGCCGGGGGCCGACAGGGCCGGGGGCGGGCGGGAGTCCTAGTAGCGGGCCGGGGCCGGCCGCGGACGGGCGCTGCGCAAGGCCGGGGAAAGCACCTCGCCTGCCGCCTCCACCAGCAGCGACATCTCGTACGAGACCAGCTCGATGTCGCAGTCGGGTGCGGCAAGTACGCACAGGCTCGACCCGTCGCTGATCGCTTTGATGATCATGAGGCCGCCCTCCATCTCGACCAGGGCCTGGGTCGGCAGGCCCGCCTCGAAGATCCGGGCGGCCCCCAGCATCAGGCTGGACAGCCCGGCGGTGATGGCCGCGAGCTGCTCGGCGAAGTATTCCTGGATCTCCTCGGACAAGGCCAGCGGCACGCCGTCAGCCGAGACCACGGCCGCGTGGGCCGCGTCAGGTACGCGGGCGGTGAAGTCGCTGACGAGCCAGTTCAGATCCGGACGGTATGCGTAACTCAACTCGGCGTTCCCTCTCCCGCACGCGGTGCCTCAGCCCCGCCGCTGCCTTGTCCTTCCGCCCTGCGCGTGCCGCGCTGGAACCCCGCCAGGCGGCTGCGCGCCTGCTCCGGTGACCGCTGCGGCAGCGGCGACTTACCGCCGCCGCCCCGGGGACCGCCTGGCCGCCGCGAACCCGCCGGGGACCCGCCCGGGTGCGCGCCGGGTGCGGCCGCCTCGCCGTCGAGGCTGGCCCGGGGGACGCGCACCGGCAGCCCGGAGAGCGTCTGGGCCGGCTCCGGCCGCTCCCCCGGGCTGGCCGCGGCGCGGTCCTCACCCTGACCGGGCCCCGGGCCGGGCGCGGCGCCAGCGGGCGGTCCAGGGCTGAAGTCGGTGCCGTAGGCGGGGCCCGACGGCGGGAGCCCGGCTCCGCCGCTGCGGAACAAGCCCGACGCCGTCCGGGGCGCGGCCGGCCCGCCGAAGGTACTCCCGGCGCCGTCGCCCGCCATGCCCGGCCCGGGCGGCCTGGTCTCGACTACCCCGGGCCCGCCCGGTCCGGCCTCGGCTGCCCGGGTCTCAACGACCCGGGTCTCGGCTGCCCGGGTCTCAACTGACGGGATCGCCGGGGCGGCGGCGGTAGCGGTGGCGGCGGTCGCGGTGGCCGCCCGTGCCCCGGCCAGGGCCGCGCCCGCCCGGGAGCCGGACGACCCGGACCATCCGCCCGGCTGAGCCGGGCGGCGGCCGGCCCCGGCGTACTGCCCGCTCCGGTCGAGCAGCCCGTCCGGCAGCCAGACCAGGGCTGACAGCCCCTGCGGGGCGGCCGGCCGGAGGCGGACCCGGACCTGGTGCCGCTCGGCCAGCCAGGCGACCGCGAACAGGCCCATGTGCCGGGAGACCGACACGTCGATCGTCGGCGGGTTGTCGAGGCGGCTGTTGATGTCGGCCAGCCGCGCCTCGGAGATGCCGATGCCCTGGTCGACGATCTCGACCAGCACGCCGCCGCTGACCAGTTCCTGCAGGGATACCCGGACCTGGCTGTCCTTGGGTGAGAAGACGGTGGCGTTCTCGATCAGCTCGGCCAGCAGGTGCACCACGTCGGAGACGGCCTGGCCGGTCAGGAAGATACCCGGCGGCACGCTCAGCGTCACCCGGTTGTACTGCTCGATCTCCGACGTCGCGGCGCGCGCCACGTCGGCCAGCGGCACCGCCTCCGACCGCTTGCGGGGGTTGTCGTGCCCGGCCAGCAGCAGCAGGTTCTCCGAGTTGCGGCGCATCCGGGTGACCAGGTGGTCCATGGAGAAGAGGCTGCCCAGGCGGTCCGGGTCGTCCTCGGTCTGCTCCAGGTTGTCGATCATGCGGGCAAGCCGCTCGATGAGGGTCTGCGAGCGGCGCGACAGGTTGACGAACATCGCGTTGAAGCTGGACCGCAGCATCGCCTGCTCACCCGCCAGCCGGACCGCCTCCGAGTGCACCCGGTCGAACGCGCGGGCCACCTGGCCGATCTCGTCCTGTGAGGCCACGTTGATCGGGGTGACCTCGGTCGTGGCGGCCGAGTCGAGGTCCTCCGACATCCGCTTCACCCGCTCCGGCAGCTGCACCGAAGCCACGTCGAGGGCGCCCGCCCGGAGCTGCCGCAGCGGGATCACCAGCGACCGGGCGACCAGCAGGGCGGCCACCAGGACCACCAGCAGCACCAGCACGGTGATGATGAGGTAGACCAGCGCGGTCTGCTGCGCCGCCTGCAGCAACTGGGTGGCCCGGGTGGTGATGTCGGCCGCGACGAACTGCCCGGTCTGCGCCATCGCGTCGAGCCTGGGGTTGATGCCCTGGTCCCAGGCCGCCTTGAGCTGGGCGTTGGTGGTGATGCCGTCCTGCTGGGCGGTGGTCGGGGTGTTAGCGGCCGGGTCGAGCTGCTGGTCGCTGATGAACAGGGGCCAGGAGATGCCCTGCGAGCTGATCATGTTCGGGTTGGCCGCCCCGCCGCCCGCCACCGTGAACAGCGCCTGCTCGATGTTGTCGGCCCGCACCTCGGCCGCCAGCCGCGGCGCCTGCGGCCCGAGCAGGCTGTCGTACAGGGCGATCTCGGCGGGCGTGGCGGCGGACTGGAACGCCGCTTCCTGGGTGAACTCCTCGGCGTAGGTGACCTGGAGGTCAGCCACCGTCGCGACGCCGAGGAAGCCGAACGAGGCGCTCTGCTGGCTGGTCGCCAGCGACTGGTCGAGCTTGGCCAGCTGCTGCGAGGTCAGGTCCTTGGCCTGGGAGAGCGCGGTCAGCGTCTGCACGCCGGTGGTGAGCTGCTGGTCGGTGACGCCCAGCGCGACCTGCTGCTGCAGGGTGATGATGTCGCCGATGACCGCCCCGTAGTCCGGTGCCACCACGTCACCGGAGGGGGTCGCCGTGTTGAACAGGTTCTGCAGCGTCGCGATGCTGCGGGCTGACAGCGCGTTGTTGACCGCGCCCGCGGCGGCCGCGACGGTAGCCGGGAACCCGCCGTTGACCACCGCCTGCAGCCCGGACCTGACCGGGCCAAGGTCCTGGTTGGTCTTCGCCTGCAGCTTGTTCAGGCCCGCGGGGTTGTTGCTGATCAGGGCGACGACGGTGGCGTCGCGCTCGCTTTGCAGGTCGTCGATGACCGGCAGGAGCTGCTGGCTCAGCTTGGCGAGCTGCTGCGTCCGGCCGAACTGCCCGGCGCTGTTCTCCGCCGCCGCCACCCGCAGGCCGCCGAAGACCAGACCCATGAGGAGGGCCGCCAGGATAACGGCGAAAAGCCGCCGCGCCACCGGCCAGTTGGTCAGGCTTATCCGCCGCCTGGTATTCGAATTGACGCCCGTTGACCTGGTCGACCGCCGACCCGGCCGGTTCGCGTGCGACCGCGGCCGCGGCCGCGTGTCCGCAGCACCATGGGTTCCCATTAGTCAGTGTCCTCGCTGCAAAGCGATCTATCGCGCCGCAAATCTGGCAGGAGCGCACGCCAAATAGACGTGTCCGTCCGCTCCGGCGGAATTCTCATTGATGTGCTGCGAATACTTTAGTGTGCTTCGTGTGTATATGCCCGAGAAATGATCATTACCAAGGCATTAACTTGTTAGCTACGCTATGCATCCGCGGTTACGGCCGGGCTGCCATCAACTCCCCTTCACCGCGCCGCCCAGGTAGAGCTCTCCGATCTCCGGGTGCTCGAGCACCTCGCGGCCGGTGCCGGCCAGCCGGACGATGCCGTTCTCCATCACCACGCCGTGCTGCGAGAGCCGCAGGCCCGCCCGGGCGTTCTGCTCCACCAGCAGCACGGTCGCGCCGTTGGCGTTCATCTGCCGGGCGGCCGCGAATACCGATTTGAGCACCATCGGCGACAGGCCCATCGACGGCTCGTCGAGCAGGATCAGCACCGGGTCGAGCATTAGCGCGCGGGCGAACTCCACCAGCCGCTGCTGCCCTCCCGACAGTGAGCCCGCCTTGAGCTGGGCCCACCCCCGGACCTGGGGGAACAGGTCATACACGGCGTCGATCCGGCGGCTCACCCGGGCCCGGTCGCGGATCGTGTAGCCGCCGAGGTCGATGTTCTCGTGCACGGTCATGTCGGTGAACAGGCTGTGGTTCTGCGGCACCTGGACCACGCCGAGGTCGAGGATCTGCCGGGGCGACTTGCCGTTCAGCTTCTCCCCGCGCAGCGTGACGGTGCCAAGCCGCGGCCGCAGCAGCCCGCTGATCACCCGCATGACGGTCGACTTGCCCGCCCCGTTGGGCCCGACCACGCAGGTGATGGCGCCCTCGGGAACCTCGAGGCTGAGCCCGCGGAGCACGTCGCCGCCGCCGTAGCCGGCCACCACCCCGTCCATCGCGAGCAGCGGATCAGTCATGGGGCGTCCTCCTCCTCGAGCAGGTCCGCGCCGAGGTAGGCGTCGAGCACTCGCTTGTCGGTCCGCACGATGTCCGGCGGTCCGCTGACGACGTCCGCGCCCGACTCGAGCACGGTGATGGTGGAGCACAGCCCCATGACGAACTCCATGTTGTGCTCCACCAGCAGGAACGTCTTGCCCTGCTCGCGGTTGAGCAGCCGGATGCGGTCGGCGATGTGGTTGATCAGGGTGGGGTTCACCCCGCCGGCCGGCTCGTCGAGCAAGACCACCGCGGGGTCGGCCACCAGGACGTAGGCGAGCTCGAGGAGCTTGCGCTGGCCGTAGGAAAGCGACCCGGCCATCAGCTCGGCGTGCCGTTCGATGCCGACGAACGCCAGCAGCTCCATCGCGCGGCGCCGGTGCTGGGTCCACGCGTCCCGGCCGAACCAGGCCAGCAGGTTCTTCGGCCGGTCGGTTGCCTGCGCCGCCACCAGCATGTTCTCGATGACGGTGAGCCGGGGGAAGATCCGGGTCAGCTGGAAGGTGCGGCCGATGCCGACCGCGAAGACCTTTTCCGGTGCGTAGCCGGTGATCGCCCGGTCGCGGAACCAGACCTGGCCCGCGTCCGGGCGCGCGTAGCCGGTGATCACGTTGAACAGCGTGGTCTTGCCGGACCCGTTCGGCCCGATCAGGCCGGCCACGGTGCCCTCCTCGACGGTGATCGCGGCGCCGTTCAGCGCCTTGACGCCGCCGTACGCCTTGGTGATCCCCTCGGTGCGCAGCAGCGCGGTCACCGGGCACCTCCTGAGCTGACAGACGAGCCGGGGCGCGGCGACGGCGGGGCGGACCCGGCGGCCGGGCCGATGTCGGTGGCCGGGACGACCGCCGGGCGGCCGCGGGTGCGCAGCCTGGTGATGAGCTCGCCCCCGGTGGGGACGATGCCGCGCGGCAGGAACAGCACCACCACCAGGAAGATCGCGCCAAGGACGATCTCGCTGACCGAGCCGCTGATGGCCGGCTGGGTGTTCAGCCAGAGGGTGAGCGGCTCGATGAGCAGCGCGCCGAGCACCGGCCCGCTGACCGAACCGTAGCCGCCGAGGAACGCCATCAGCACCAGCGTGAGGTCGAACAGCGGGTTGAAGCCGGTCTGCGGCTCGACCTGGTTGAGGTAGTAGAACCAGACGGCGCCGATCATCGCGGTGATCGCGCCGGAGATGACGAACGCGCTCAGCTTGACCCGCATCGCCTTGACGCCGAGCCCGCGCGCCCGGTCCTCGTCGTCCCTGATCGCGCGAAGCTGCAGGCCGAAGCGGGACCGCCGGACCAGCCAGGCGATCAGCACCGACCCGGCCGCGAAGGCGAGCGCGATGTAGTAGAAGGACCGGTTGTAGCTGACCGGCGGCCAGCTCAGGAAGGGCGAGCCGAGTCCGCTCGACCCGCCGGTGAACCAGAAGTTGTACGCCATGAGCTGGAAGATGAAGAACACGGCGAGGGTGATGACGATGAACGTGTGCCGCCGTACCCGCAGCGCGACCAGCCCGAACGGGACCGCGATGAGCGCGCCGACCGCGCCCGACAGCGGCAGCAGGGCGAAAACCTGAGTGCCCTCGACGTGCCAGTCCCGCGCGGCGATGCCCATCGCGTAGGCGCCGCTGCCGTAGAACACCGCCTGGCCGAGCGAGATGTAGCCGGTGTTGCCGGAGAAGATGTTCCACCCGGTGGCGGCGGTCACGAAGATCATCGTGAGCACGCCGTAGTTGGTGATGCCGGGGTTGCTGAAGGCGAGCGGGAACAGCACCGCCGCCACCGCCAGCGCCAGCAGGCCGCCGCCCTTGCTCGCGCCGCCGACCGTCACCAGCGGGGTCTCCCGGCGCCTGGCCCCGCTCACTGGGCCCGCACCGCCTTGCGTCCGAACAGCCCGGTCGGGCGGTAGAGCAGGACGATGACCAGCGCCGCGTAGTACACCGCGACCGCCCAGGTCGGCTGCCACACGGTCACCAGCGACTCCAGGGTGAGCATGAACAGCGACGCCCCGAGGGCGCCGCCGACGCTGCCCATCCCGCCCAGGATGATGATCGACAGCAGGCGCGAGATCAGGTCGTACCCGCTGTTGGCGTTGAACGCGTTGGTCGCGCCGAACAGCATGCCGCCCGCCGCCGTCACCGCCACGCCGATGCCGAAGGTCAGCGCCGCGACCCGGTTCACGTCGATGCCGACCAGCCGGGCGGCCGTCTCGTCCTGCATGGTGGCCCGGACGCTGCGGCCGAACCGGGTCCGGTAGAGCAGCGCGTACAGGGCACCGACGAGCACCACCGCGAGGACGAAGCCCCAGATGTAGATCCAGCCGATGTAGAAGCCGAGCACGTGCACGGTGCTGTTGGCGTAAGACGGACTGAGCTGGACGTTGTCGGCGCCGTAGATCTTGAACAGGACGCCCTCGATGATCAGCGCCACCGCGTAGGTGACGAGCAGGGTCATCGAGGTCCGCTCGGTGCCGCGCAGCCGCCGGATGAACGCCCAGTGGATCACCACGCCGAGCACGAACATCGCCGGGATGGTGATGAGCAGGCCGACGAACGGGTCGATGTGCGCCTTGGTGAACAGCGAGTACGACAGGTAGGCGCCCAGGATGACCAGGACACCCTGGGCGATGTTGATGATGTCGAGCACGCCGAAGATCAGCGTCAGGCCTATCGCCATGAGGGCGTAGACGCCGCCCACGAGGATGCCGTCGACGATGGCCTGGGCAATCTCCCGTGCCATGAGTAACTCCGTCCTGGTCGGTTGGCCGCCGCCCGCGGGGGCGGGCGGCGGCACGCTGCTAACGCCGCTGGCTCAGCTGGTCCAGGGCGGCTTGGTCCCGATGATCTTGACCGAGCCGGGGTCGTTGGCCGGCAGCACCTGGACGTACTTGGTGCCGTTGGCCTGCCACTGGAACACGAAGCCGGCCGCGGTCGCGTTCTCGCCGAGCGAGTCGAACTTCACCGTGCCCTGCACCGTCTGCAGCGTGTTGCCACCGTGCAGGTAGGCGATGATCTTGGCGTTGTCGACGCTGCCGACGGCCTTGATCGCCTGCTCGACCACCTGGCCGACCGAGTAAGCCTCGGCCACGTCGGCGTTCACGCCGGCCGCGGTGCCGCCGTACTTCTTGACGTACTCGGCCACCAGCTTCTGGCTGGAGGCGTTGGCGTAGCCGGGGTACCAGCTGTTGGGCACCATCATGCCGGTCGCGTTGCCCGCGCCCACCGCGCTGGTGAAGGCGGAACCCTGGTCGGGCCCGGCCGCCGCGATGAACAGCTTGGGCGTGTAGTGGAGCTGCGCGAACTCGTCGGTGAAGGCCTTGACGGTGGGCACGTCGACCGAGCCGAGCACCACGATGTCCGGCTTCTTCGCCGCCACCAGGTCGGCCTGCGGCTTGTAGGACGAGGCCTCGGCCGGGAAGACCTTGGAGTACACCGTCTTGACGCCGAGCGCCTCCAGCTTGGACTGGGCGAGCGAGACCGGCGGGTCGGCGAACGGGTCCTCTTCGGCCGGGTAGGCGGCGGTCAGCGAGGTGCCCGCCGTCCCGAGCGACTTGATGTAGTTCACGAACGGCATGAGCTCGTCCGCGATCGGCAGCGACACGTCGAAGACGTTGTGGTCGGCCTGGTTGGACTGGGTGTCGAAGACCGTCGGGGCTCCGCCCGCGCCCTCCACGAACGCGTACCCGTTGCGGGCCGCCACCGCCGAGGCAGGCGTGGTCAGCAGCGACGAGTACGGCCCGAAGGTCAGGTCCACGTGGTCGGTGTTGATCAGCGTCTGGTAGTTGGTGACCACCTGGTTGGGGTCGCTCTTGTCGTCGAGGATCGTCAGCTGGACCTGGCGGCCGAGGATGCCGCCGGCCGCGTTGACGTCCTGGACCCAGAGCTTGTAGCCCTTGTCGAAGGCCGTTCCGTCGGTGGCGAAGTCACCAGTCAGGGACAGGGAGGCACCGATGGTGATGGGCGCGGACGACGATGACGCGCCAGCCGAGCCGCTGGAGGTGCTCCCGGTTGAACTGCCTGAACTGGAACTGCTGCATGCGGCAAGAAGGCCAGCGGAGAGCACGACGGCTCCCACGGTGATGGCGTTCCTGGAGAACCAGGGGTGATTAGCGCTCACGCCCGGCTCCCTCCTTTCGCTCGTTCTCGTCTCGGTCGCGCCGCAGGCCCGCCGGCCGGCTCGGAAACGGCCCGGCCGGCCGCGCTGGGCGCGGGCAAGCAGCGCCGCCTGAACTGACACGGCACGGCGCCCAAGTTGGTCACGCAATCGTTTGCATGAGATTGGACCGCGACACGGTTGGTTTGTCAATCCGTACGGGTTTGTCGGTATCGAAAATCGGCTAAAACGGCGGTTAGTCCCCGTGCGCAACAGCCGTTGGTGCGCACGCGGCACAACCAAACCACAGTGACACACCCGAATGTGTCGTTTCGTGACACTTGGTACACACGTTACGGATTACCGAATGGAGACAGCGCGCCGCCGCCGGGCGGCGAACGGCCGATTTCAACTAATGGATATCGATAACCGCAGGCCGGGGGCTACCTGAGCGGTATTGAGCGGGCGGCCGGGCGCCCGCTAAGCGCTGTCGCGGCTCCGCCGCAGCGCAATGGGGCCGCTCGCACCGGGCGCCCCGGCGGCCAGCCGGCTGGAGCCGCGGGCGATCAGCTCGGGGGCGAGGAAGGTGATCTTCACCGGCCGGTCGACGGCCTCGATCCGCTCGATCAGCAGCGTGGCGGCCTCGGTGCCGAGCTGGTAGTGCGGGAAGCGCACCGACGTCAGCGCGGGACGGAGCCGGTCCACGAACGGCATGTCGTTGAACCCGACCACCGAGATGTCGTCCGGGCAGCGCAGGCCGAGCTCGTCGAGCGCGGCGTAGCAGCCGATCGCCAGCATGTCGTTGGCGGCGACGACGGCGGTGACCCCGCCCGCGCCCCCGGCCGGGCCGCGCAGCAGGTCAAGGCCGCAGCGGGTGCCCTCGTCGAGTGAGTACGCGGACGCGTAGCTGACCCCGGCCCCCGATAGCGGAAAGCCGTGGGCGGCCATCGCCGCCTGAAAGCCGCGCAGCCGCAGCGCGCCGGTGGAGGCGTCCTGCGGGCCCGCGATGTGCCCGATGCGGCGGTGGCCGAGCGCGGCCAGGTGCGCGACCGCCGCCCAGACCCCCTGCTCGTTGTCGACCGAGACGGAGGAAAAGGGGAAGTCCTGCGAGGTGCGGTTCACCAGCACCAGCGGCACCCCGGCGGCGGCCGCCTCGGCCAGCACCGGGCTGCCCGCGGTCGCGGTGGCGAGCACGAACCCGTCCACGTGCCTGGCCCGGAGCTGGTCGAACACCAGCCGCTCCTTGGCCAGGTCGGTGTCGGTGTTGCCGAGCAGGGCCACGTAGCCGTGCTCGGCCAGCCGGTCCTCGATGCCGCGCACGATCGGCGGGAACAGCGGGTTGTTCAGGTCGGGGATCAGCACGCCGATCGTGTTCGAGCGGCGGGTGCGCAGGCTGCGGGCCACCGGGTTGGGCTGGTAGCCGAGCCTGGCGGCCGCCTCGGCGACCCGCAGCGCGGTATCCTCGCTGACCAGCGGCCTGGTGCCGGGGTTGAGCGCGCGTGACGCAGTGGCCGGGTGCACGCCCGCGGCGGTGGCCACGTCCCGCAACGTGGCCGGCCGGGCACTGTTGGCCATTGGCGTTCCCTTATCTGTCACTGTGCTTCATCGGCAGGGGGGCACGGGAGGGGGCTCACGCGCCGGTAGCTCACAGTACCCACGCGGTACACCGGCCGCCAGCCACCCTGACCTGCGGCGCGCCGCGGGCTTAGGCGCTCACAGCGGGCGGGTCGCGGAGATCACGATGACCCAGCTGCGGCCGCGCCCGGCCGGGCCGGCCGGGCCGGCCGGGGCCGCGAGCGTGACCCGGGACCAGCTGACCCGCAGGAACGGGCGGCGGCGGCCGGCCCCGCGGTCAGGGCGGGCCTGGCCCGCGGGGGCCGGCCGGCCCGGCCCGGCCCGCCCGACCGGGCGGGCGGGCGGTGCGCGTTCATGCTCGTCGCCACGGCGCGGTGCCGCTCGGCGACCAGGGACGGCAGCATTTCGGGGTGCATGGCGGGCTCCTTCGGGGTGTCGCGCGAGGACGCGGTCGGCGGTTGCGGTTGTCAGTTGTCTTCGTCCGGCCTGGCCTGGTCGTCGGCCGCCTGGCGGGCCTGTTCCCTGGTCAGCTCGGCCAGCTCGGCGATCGGGGAGCTGAAGATCGACCACTCGACCGGCAGCGCGCCCGGCGGGCGCAGCGACGGGTCGTCCTTGCGGGGCTCATAGCGGCGGATGAGGTCGTCGATCTGCCTGCTCAGCTCCAGGGTCTCCGGCGCGGTGAGGAACACGGCGCTGCGCGACCAGCCGGTCGCGTCCCGCCAGCCGGGCAGGGCGGCCGCGCCGCCGAACATCGGCCGGGCCCGCTCCACCCACTGCTCGAACCAGAGCCGGTTGAGCGAGGTAGCGGCCAGCGCCGCCTGCGGGTCGGCCTGGTCCGAGCTGACCGAGATGCGCAGGTCGGCCGCCTTCCACGGCCGCTCCCGGCCGCGGCCGCCGCCCGCTTCCTGCACGAAGCCGTACTTGGCCAGCGTGCGCAGGTGGAACGCGCAGTTGGCGGGGCTCTCCCCGAGCACCTCGCTGGCCTGGGTGGCGGTCACCGTGCCGAGCGCGCCGAGCATCTCGACCAGCGCCACCCGAACCGGGTGCGCGAGCGCCCGCATCACGGTCGGGTCGGTGAGCGACCGCGACTGCGACGGCCAGACCGCCTCGGACGGCTCGGACGGCTCGACTGCGTCCGACGGCTCGGACGGCTGGGGACCCGCTGACGGCGCGGGCGGGGCCGGCCGGGCCGGCTCCGATGCTTCGGAACTCATGTTTCGAAAGACTACTCTCGAAAGGGTTCTTTCGCAAGGCTCTCGAAAGGGTCGTTCCGAGCGACCGCGCGGCGCGTCCGCCACGGGCCCGGTTGGCTCCTGGGGCCCCGCGGCGACCCCGGTGCGTGGGACGATGAGCGCATGCGGATCGCTGGGGTCGAGTCGACGGACCTGTTCACCGGGAGCGCCGCTCCCACCGGCCACGGTGGCGCCGACGGCAGACGCGCGGGGTCGGGGACGGCCCCGCAGGCCGGGCGGGCGCTGCAGGTGGTGCGGGTCACCGTCGAGGCGACCGAGCCGGCCGAGGCCGGGGCCAGCGCGCGGCTGCGGGTCATGGGGGCCGGGGCGGACACGCCGCACCCGTTCGGTATCACCCTGGGAGAACCCGGGGAGCGCCGCACCGGCGAGCTGAGCGTCGCGCTGACCGCGTCGCCGGGCACCGAGCTGCCGGTCACCGTCATCGCCGAGGCGGAGCTGGCGGGCGGCGGGGCCACCCGGGCCGAGCTGGCCGCGACCGTCACCGCGGCCGAGCCCGGCTGGACGATGTGGATGGTGTCGCACTTCCACTACGACCCGGTGTGGTGGAACACCCAGGGGCAGTTCACCGAGGCGCGGCTGGTGCTGCCGGACGAGGACGGCGATCTGCCGGACACCAGGACCGCGTTCGACCTGATGCGGCTGCACCTGGAAAAGGCCCGGCGGGATCCCGACTACAAGTTCGTGCTGGCCGAGGTCGACTACCTCAAGCCGCACTTCGACGCGTTCCCGGCCGACCGCGCGTTCCTGCGGTCGCTGCTGGCCGACGGGCGGGCGGAACTGGTCGGCGGCACCTACAACGAGCCGAACACCAACCTGACCGGCGCGGAGACGACCATCAGGAACGCGGTCTACGGGATCGGCTTCCAGCGCGGGGTGCTCGGCGCCGAGCCCGCCTCGGCCTGGATGCTTGACGCGTTCGGGTTCGACCCCGGCTTCCCCGGCCTGATGGCGGCGGCCGGGCTGACCTCGTCCTCGTGGGCGCGCGGGCCGTTCCACCAGTGGGGCCCGGCCGAGAACAGCCAGATGCAGTTCCCGGCCGAGTTCGAGTGGCTCTCCCCCGACGGCTCCGGGCTGCTGACCGCGTACATGGCCAACCACTACGGCGCGGGCTGGACCCTGCATACCGCCAAGGACCTGCCGGGTGCCCTGGCCGCGGCCCACGAGCAGTTCCGCCTCCTCGCCCCGGTCGCCGCCACCCGCAACGTGCTGCTGCCGGTCGGGTCCGACCACGTGATCCCGGCCCGCTGGGTGACCGACGTGGCCCGGGAGTGGTCGAGCCGGTACCTGTGGCCGCGGTTCACGCCCGCCATACCGCGGGAGTTCTTCGCGGCGGTGCGGGCCGGGGCGGAGGCCGAGCCGCAGCGGTACTGGATCATGCCGCAGACCCGGGACATGAACCCGGTCTACACCGGCAAGGACGTGTCCTACGCGGACACCAAGCTGGCCGCCCGGGCGGGCGAGACGGCCGTGCTCGAGGGCGAGCGGCTGGCCACCCTGGCCTGGCTGGACGGCGCCGCCTACCCGGCCGAGTCGCTCGACAAGGCGTGGCGCCAGCTCGCCTACGGCGCGCACCACGACGCGATCACCGGCACCGAGTCGGACGAGGTGTACCTGGACCTGCTGGCCGGCTGGCGCGAGGCGTGGCAGCGGGGCGAGGCCGCCCGGCGGGACGCGGTCGCGTTCCTGGCCGGCCCGGGCTCGCCGGACGCCGGCCTGCTGGGCGCCGGCGGGCCGCCGAGTACCGACGGCCTGGTGGTCACCGTGGTCAACGGGCTGGCACGGGAACGCGACGGGATGGCGACCGCGGTGGTGCGGCGGCCGGGGCCGGGCGACACGGGGCCGGGCGACACGGGGCCGGGCACCGGCTGGCTGGCGGTCATCGACGTGGAGACCGGGGACGCGGTGCCCGCGCTGGCCGACGGGGTACGGCGGCACCCGGACGGGTCGCTGGCCGAGGTGACGCTGACGTTCCGCGCCCGCGCGGTGCCGCCGCTCGGGTTCCGCCGCTACCGGCTGGTCGCCGTCCCGGTCCCGCCCGGCGACGGTGCTCACGGCGACGGTGCTCCGGCTGGACGGCCGGCGGGTGGGCGGACGTCGACGGGCTGGTCATCGAGAACGACGCGTTCGCGGTGGCCGGCACCGCCGGCCACGGGGCGCTCGCCTCGGTGCGCGACAAGGCGGCCGGGCGCGAGCTGCTGGCCGGGCCGGGTAACGACCTGGTGCTGCAGGAGGAGTACCAGCAGCATCCCCGCTGGAACGAGGGGCCGTGGCACCTGTCGCCCAAGGGGCCGGGGCTCGCCTCCCGCGCGGTCAGCGCCGACGTGCGGGCGCAGCGGTCGCCGGCCGGCTCGCGGCTGGTCGCCCGGTACACCCTCGGGGACCTGTCGGTGACGGCGGAGACCCTGCTGTGGGACGGGGCCGACCGGGTCGAGTTCCGCACCCAGGTGTCCGGCTCCATCGGCAAGGAGCACCTGCTCCGGGTGCGGTTCCCGGCCCTGCTGGCGGGCGGGCTGCCGGTGTACCAGACCGCCACCGCGGTGATCGGGCGGCCGTTCGGCGCGCCCGAGGCGGACGTGGCCGAGCACTGGTGGACGCTCGACAACCCGGCCAACCACTGGTTCGGCCTCGGGGCGGTGGCCAAGGCGACGCTCGCCACCGCCGACGGCGACGTGCCGGTTGCCCTCGGGGTGGCCGAGGTGGTCACCCCGGACGGCATCGCGCCCGGGTCCCGCCCTGGCGTGCGGGACCTGCTGGTGGCGCTGGCGCGGCGCGGGGTCACCGCCACCTGCAGCCGGTCCTCCGGCACCCGTTACGGGTCGATCGACCTGGACTCCAACCTGCCTGACTTCCGTATCGCGCTGGGCGGGCCGTCGGCCAACCAGTTCACCGCCGAGGTGCTCGCCGCCTGCCACCCGGGGGTCGCCAAGCGGCTGTCGGCGCTGGTCGCGGAGGACGGCAGCGCCCGGCTTTGGGTACCCGCGGTCAAGCCCCGCAGCACCGCGTTCGGGCCGGGCGCGGACCTGCGGGGACCGCGCGACCTGCCGGTGCTGATCGTGGCGGCGGACGGCCAGGCGGGCCTCGACCGGGCGGTGGCCGGGCTGTCGGACGACCTGGCGGCCAGCCGGCTGCCCGCCGGGACCTGCGAGTCGGACGCGCTCGCGCCGGGTGACGCGCCGCTGGCCGACGGCGCGGTCGCGGTGTTCAACCGGGGCACCCCCGGCGCCGTGGTCAGCCCGGACGGGACGCTGTGGATGTCGCTGTTCCGCTCCTGCTCGGGGTGGCCAAGCGGGGTCTGGATCGACGGCGACCCGCGGACCGCGCCGGACGGCTCGTCGTTCGCCTGGCAGCACTGGTCACACACCTTCGGCTATGCCCTGGCGTCAGCGGGGGCGGGCGACTGGCGCACGGCCGGCTTCAGCGCGGCCGCGGAGGACTACAACCACGAGCTGACCGCCGTGGTGGGGCCGGGCGGGGGCGGTCCTGGCGCAGGCGGGCCTGGCGGGCCTGGCGGGCCTGGCGGGGCGCGGGGCTGGCAGCCGGGCGGGCTGGTTTCGGTCAGCCCGGCCAGCGTCACCCTGTCGGCGCTCAAGCCGGCCGGCAACCCCCTGGCGGCGGGGCGCCCGGGCACCCCCGGGCGGTCGCCCCGGGAGGTGACCGTGCGGCTGCGGGAGACCGACGGGCTGCCCGCGGTGGCGCGGCTGCGGCTGGCGGCCGGGATCGAGGCGGCGTGGCGCGCCAGCCTGCTCGAGGAGCAGCTCGACGGGCAGCTCGACGGGCAGCGGGCGCCCGGCCAGGCAGCCGCTGACGAGGCCAGCGGGGAGGCGCTGACCGTCACCGACGGGACCGCGCTGGTGCCGGTGCAGCCGTTCGAGACGGTGACGCTGCGGGTGCGGCTGGGCAGCGGGCCGGGTACGGCCGCGGCGGCCGCGGACGACCCGGCGGGCAACGCCGCCAGCACGGCGGCCGTGCTGGCGGCGGGACTGCCGGAACCCGCCCAGCCGGTCCACACCCGTTACTGGCTGCACGGAAAGGGGCCCGCCCCGGCCGGCAACCTGCCGGTGGCGGTGCACTTCTCGCCCGCCCGGGTCACCCTCGGCGGTGCGCGGCCCGACCCGGGCGGGTCCCGGCTGACCCTCACCGTGGCCTGCGGGCCTGCCGCCGCCGCGGGCCAGGTGGAGCTGCTGGTGCCGGACGGGCTCAGCGTCACGGTCGACCCCGGCGCGGGCGCGGGCGCGGCGGGCGCGGGCGGGCGCGCGGGCGGAGCGGTCGCGGGCACGGCTGAAGGGAGCAGGACGGTGCTCGACTACGAGCTGGCACCCAGCGGCTTCGCGTCCTGGACGGTGACGGCCGGGGCCGCGCCCGGCACGCCGGGCGGGCGGTACTTCCTGACCGCCCGGATCAGCGACCGCCAGGGCCAGTCGCTCGAAGACACCGCGCTGGTCACCGTGGGCGAGGCGGGCGCCCCCGACCCCGAGCTGCCGCCGGAGGAGCTGTTCGAGCGGCTGCAGTCCGACCTGACCGCGCTGGCCGGCGAGGCCGAGCTGGAAGTGCTCACCCCGGCGGTGCGGCTTGCCCCGGGCGAGACCGGGGAGCTGGCGGTCCGGGTCGCCAGCCGGCTGGCGTCGGCCCTGCGGGGCGAGGCGCAGCTCGTCTCCCCGGTCGGCACCTGGCCGGGAACCGGGCCGTGGACCCAGCCGGTCGCGGTCGAGCCGGGCGGCGCCGCCACCGTCCGGTTCACCGTCACCGTCCCGGCCACCGCCGAAGCCGGCTGGGAGTCGTGGCTGCTGGTGAAGCTGATGTACTTCGGCCGGGTGCGCTACTCGGCCGCGGTGCCGCTGACCGTCGGCTGACGGGGCGGGCGCGCCTCCGCCGCCTCGGCCGCCACCGCGGGCTTGTTGCTGTTATCCGGGTGCGGCGCGGCTCCGCGCCCGGATGCGCAACAACGTGGATATTCCTGCACCGCGGAGGGTGCAGGAATATCCACGTTGCCTTGGTCGTGCCTCCGGACGTAGGCGCCTCGCCGCTAGTCGGTGACCGCGCCCGCCGCGACCGCGTCGTCCTCCGCCAGCTCGGCCGCGGTGGCGGGCACCTTGGGCTTGCGGTCGCGCAGCAGGACCGCGATCACCACCAGGGCGACCGCGTCGAAGATGGCGGCCAGGCCGAAGGCGGTGGACATGCCGTGGGCGAGGGTCTGGATGTGCGCGGCCTGCGCGGTCAGCCCCGCCGACGGGTGGAAGCCCCTGGTGGCGGTGCCGAACACGGCTACCAGCACCGCCAGGCCGATCGTCCCGCCGAGCTGCTGGGTGACGTTGACCATGCTGGACGCGGCACCCGAGTCCTGCGGCCGCACCCCGGCCAGCGAGGCGGTGGTGAGCGGCACGAACACCACCCCCATGCCCGCCCCGATCAGCACCATCGGGCCGAAGACGCTGGCCCAGTAGCCGGTGTCGGCCGACACGCGCGACAGCCAGGCCATCCCCGCGACCACCGGCAGCATGCCCGCCAGCATCAGCCGCCAGCCGCCGAACCGCGGGATCAGCCGGGACGCGAGCCGGGAGACGGCGAAGACGAGCAGGGTCATCGGCAGGAACGCCACCCCGGCCAGCAGCGGGCCGAAGCCCAGCACGACCTGCAGGTACTGGGTGAGGAAGAAGAACATGCCGAACATGCCCGCCACGATCAGCAGCCGCGCCACGAACGAGCCTGAGCGGGTCGCGCTGGCGAACAGCCGCAGCGGCGTGATCGGCTGGGCTGCCCGGGTCTCGGTCACCACGAACGCCGTCAGCAGCACCGCCGCGGTCACGAAGGAGGCGATGGTGAGCTGGTCGCCCCAGCCGTTGGACGCGGCCCGGATGAAGCCGTAGACGAGGGCGGCCACGCCGGCCGTCGAGGTGACGGCGCCCGGCAGGTCGAACCGGCCCGGCAGCCGCGGCGTCTCGGCCACGAAGCGGGGCGTCAGCACGGTGACCACGATGCCGATGGGCACGTTGACGAACAGCACCCAGCGCCAGGAAGCCCACTCGGTGATCAGGCCGCCAAGCACCAGTCCGAGCGAGCCGCCGCCCATCACCACGCCGGTGTAGATGGCCAGCGCCCTGACCCGCTCCTTGCCCTCGGAAAAGCCGCTGACCACCAGGGCCAGCACCGCGGGCGAGGCGAGCGCGCCGCCGACGCCCTGCAGCGCGCGGGCGGCCAGCAGCACCCCGGCGTCCGGGGCGAGGCCGCCGGCCAGCGAGGCAAGGGTGAACAAGACAATGCCGTACATGAACATGCGGCGGCGGCCGAGGATGTCGCCGGCCCGGCCGCCCAGCAGCAGCAGGCCGCCGAACGTGAGCGTGTACCCGTTCATCACCCACGACAGGCTGGTGGGGGAGAAGTTGAGCCCCTCCTGGATGTGCGGCAGGGCGATGTTCACCACGGTCGCGTCCAGGATGATCATCAGCTGGGCGCCAAGCATAAGGGCGAGCGCGACTCCGGGGCGCGTGACCGTTTTCCGGCCGTCCCTGGCTGCCGCTCGCCGGGCAGCCAGGCCCGAGGTACCATGTGGAAAGATACGGAGGTTCACTCCGGTTACTATACGGAGGGTGCCTCCGTTTTGCAAACCGGTAGTGTTCGAGGGCCGATGGACATGACTGACAAGTCCCGCACCGACGCGGGCGACGAGGAAGAGCCGCGGATGCGGGCCGACGCGCGGCGCAGCCGCGCCAAGCTGCTGCAGGCCGCGACCGCGGCGTTCGCCGAGAGCGGGGCCGACGCGCCGCTTGAGGACATCGCCCGGCGGGCCGAGGTGGGCATCGGCACGCTCTACCGGCACTTCCCCGCCCGGCTCGACCTGCAGGCGGCGGTGTTCCGCAGCCAGGTGGAGAGCGTCTGCGCGGCCGCCGACGCCTACCTGACCAGCAACACGCCCCCCGACCAGGCGCTGACCGGCTGGCTCCGGGCCATGGTGGCCTACCTGGTCACCAAGCGCGGGCTGTCGCGAGTGCTGGTCGACGGCCTGGGCAAGGACTCCCCGCTGATGACCCGGTGCTGGGACACGATGAACGGCGCCACCGAGCGGTTGCTGACCCGCGCGCAGCAGGCTGGCACGCTGCGCGACGACATCAAGCCGCTCGACGTGCTGCGCCTGGTGCACGGGGTGGTGATCGCCACCGAGCAGGTGCCGGACGAGACCGACCGGCTGCTCGGGCTGATGCTCGACGGGCTGCGGACCAAGGACGCCGGCCCCGGCACCGGGGCGGGTGCGGGCGGCTAGATGCCGGGCGGGCGGTTCTCGTAGGCGGTGGACAGCACCACCGTGGTCCGGGTGGAGACGTTGGCCAGGGTGCGGATCTGCTGCAGCAGGTCCTCCAGGGCGGTCGGCGAGGCGACCCGGACCTTCAGGATGTAGTTCTCGTCGCCCGCCACGCTGTGGCACGCCTCGATCGCCTCGAGGTCCCGCAGCCGCTCCGGCACGTCGTCCGGGGCTGCCTGGTCGAACGGCTTAATCGACACGAAGGCGGTCAGCGGAAGCCCGATGACCTCGGGGTCACACAGCGCTACGTAGCCGGTGATCACGCCCTCGGTCTCCAGGCGGCGCACCCGCTGGTGCACGGCGGACACCGAAAGGCCAGCCTGCCTGGCGAGTTCGGTGAAACTCATCCGCCCGTTACGGGAAAGCAGGGACACGATCCGGCGATCGATCTCTTCCACTACGACAACTTAACGTGAAATGTGGGCGGACCGTGACAGCACGGGGTAACGGGTTAGTCTCGGGAACGTTCGGCTCCCGTCCACCGGGACGTAAACCGCGTTGCTCGTCCAAAGCCCTCCTATGGGGTGAGAGACTGGGATTATGGAGCCGGAAGAACTCTTCGAACTAGACGATGCGGAGGCGGGTGACGCTGGGGCCGGCGACGGTTCCGACGACGGCGCTGACGGCGCCGCTGACAGCCCAGCCCTGCTCGTGTACCTGGAAGGCTTCATGGACGCGGGCGCGGCCGGGCGGCTGCTCACCGAGCACCTGCTCGACTCCTTCGAGCACACCACGGTGGCCAGGTTCAATGCCGACCGGCTGCTCGACTACCGCTCCCGGCGGCCGCTGATGACGTTCGACGGCGGCAAGTGGGAGAGCTACGACGCCCCCGAGCTGTCGGTGTTCAAGCTCGCCGACGCCGCCGGCAAGCCCTTCCTGCTGCTCACCGGCCCGGAGCCGGACCACGAGTGGGAGGGCTTCATCACCGCCGCCAAGACGGTGGCGGAGCGGCTCGGGGCCGGGACGATGATCACCTACTTCGGGGTGCCGATGGGCATACCGCACACCAGGCCGCTCGGCGTGATCACCCACGCCACCCGGCCCGGCCTGGTCACCTCCAAGGTCCCGCTGCCGTCGAAGCTCCAGGTGCCGGCGTCGGCCACGTCGCTGATGGAGCACCGCTTCGGCGAGGCCGGGCGGGACGCGATCGGCCTGGTGGTCCAGGTGCCGCACTACTTGTCGCAGGCCGCCTACCCCACCGCGGCGCTGACCCTGATGGACGCGCTGACCGAGGCGACCGGCCTCGACCTGCCCGCGCTCGAGCTGCGCGAGGCGGCCGACCGGACCAACACCCTCATCGACCGCCAGGTGGCCGAGTCGGCAGAGGTCGCCGAGCTGGTCCAGGGCCTGGAGACGCAGTACGACGCGGCGGTCACCCACGAGGGCGAGAACCTGCTGGCGGAAGGCGAGGAGATGCCGACCGCGGACGAGCTCGCCGCGCAGTTCGAGCAGTTCCTGGCCGAGCAGAACGGCACCGACGAGTAGCCACCGGGGCGAGTTGCCACCCGAGTGGGCCGCTGAGCGCGGGCCCGGGTCACACGACCGCCAGCTCCCGCGGCCCGTTGTTCATCCGCAGGCAGCCCGCCCCGTCGCTGGCCGGGTCGGCGCAGACCACGATGTCCTCGATGCGGGCGCCGTGCGGGCCAGGGTAGATGCCCGGCTCGATGGAGAAGGCCATTCCGGGCGCCAGCGGGATCGTGTTGCCCTCCACGATGTAGGGGTCCTCGTGTGACTCAAGCCCGATGCCGTGCCCGGTGCGGTGGATGAACCACTCCCCGTACCCGGCGTCGGCGATGATCTCCCGGGCGGTCCGGTCCACGCTCTGCGCGGTGACGCCCGGCCGGACGCTCAGCGTCGCCGCCTCCTGGGCGCGCCTGAGCACCTCGTAGTAGGCGAGGAACTCATCCGGGGCATGGCCGACGGCGTACGTCCGGGTGCAGTCGGAGCAGTAACCGGACGGCATCGTGCCGCCGATGTCCACCACCACCACGTCGCCGTCGGCGATCACCCGGTCGGACACCTCGTGGTGCGGTGACGCCGCGTTGGGGCCGGAGCCGACGATCACGAAGTCGACCTGCACGTGCCCTTCGGCCAGGATGGCCTCGGCGATCCGCGCGCCGACCTGCCGCTCGGTCAGCCCCGGCCGGAGCCAGTCGGGCACCATGGCGTGCACCCGGTCGATCGCCTGCCCCGCCTCGAGCAGCGCCGCGACCTCGGCCGGCGACTTGCGCATCCGCAGCGGCGACAGCACCGTGCTGGCCAGTTGCTGGGTGGCAGCCGGGAAGGCGTCCGCGAACTGCAGCACGTGCAGCGCCCACATCCGGTCCGAGAGGGCGAGCGACCGCACCTCGCCGAGCGCACCGGTGATCATCCCGAACGGGTGCGCGGTCTCTCCCCAGCTGAGGATCTCCAGGTCGAGCGGGCCGGCCGGCGACGCCTGGGCCGCCTTCAGCTCCAGGGCGGGCACCAGCAGGAAGGGGTCCCGGTCGGCCGGCACCGCCAGGCAGGTCAGCCGCTCCAGCTGCTTGGCGTCGTAACCGGTCACGTAGCGCAGGTCCGGGCCCGGGGTGAGCAGCAGCACGTCCAGGCCGGCCTCCCGGACGGCGGCGGCGACGCGGCTCAGCCGCTCGGTCGGGTAAAGGGCGGTGTCGCTGGTCACGGGTCTCCTTCGGTGCTGCTGGCCGGTCGTGTCGGCTAACGGCGGCGGCGCTGCGCGCTTCTTGCTGTTATCTCAAGGGGTCGTCGGCGGGTTAGCGGCGGGTGACCGCGGCCAGGAAGCGGCTGAGGGAGGAGCCGAGGCCAAGCTCAGCGCCGATGTCGGTGAGCAGCGCCTGGTCGGGCGGCAGCGCCGGGAGGGTGCCGTCGGCCGCACCGGTGTCGAGCGGCACGTCGGTCGCGGTGCGCACCACCGGGGGGGCGACGTCCAGGTAGCCGCGGGCGGCCTCGAGCTTCTTCCTGGTGCCAGGCGGAAAGCCGCCGTGGCCCTTGTCGAGCGCGTTCTTGACCGCTTCGAGGTCACCGAAGGCCCTGATGAGGGCGGCGGCGGTCTTCTCGCCGATGCCGGGGACGCCGGGCAGGCCGTCGCTCGGGTCGCCGCGCAGCACGGCGAAGTCGGCGTAGCGGTCACCCGGGATGTCGTACTTCCTGGCCACCTCCGCCTCGGTGACCGGTTCAAGGCGCCCCAGGCCCTTCACCGTGTAGAGCACCCGGACCTGGCGCTCGTCGTCGACCAACTGGAAAAGGTCACGGTCACCGGTGACCACGTCGACCGGCTGCGCGGCCCGGGCGGCCAGGGTGGCGATCACGTCGTCGGCCTCGTAGCCGTCATGCTCGGCCAGGGCGATGCCGGCCGCGATCAGCACCTGGGTGATCAGCGGGACCTGCACGGCCAGGCCGGGCGGTGTCTGCTCGGAGCCGTCGGGCTCGGCCCGGTGCTGCTTGTAGCCGGGGATGGCGGCGGTGCGGAAGGCCGGCCGCCAGTCGGCGTCCAGGCAGGCGATCAGCCGGGCCGGCCGGTGGTCCCTGACCAGCCGGGCCATCGCGTCGAGCAGCCCGCGGATGGCGTTCACCGGCGTGCCGTCCGGTGCCGTCACCGTCTCCGGCATCCCGTAGAACGCGCGGTAGTACAGCGAAGCCGTGTCAAGCAGCATCAACGAGCCCACCCGGTCATCTTGCCACGTCGCCGCGGGCGGGCGGGCGCGACGGTGCAAGCGGGAGGCGGGGATGCGGCATAATCAGCCCATGCCGAAGCAGACACCAGGGCAGCGCTGGCGCATCCCAGCGGTGCCCCGGGTCAAGTTCCTCCTGCAGTACGCGGCCTCCGCGGCGATCGCGGCGGTGTTCTTCCCGCGCTGGCTCGGCCTGCCGCTCGGGGCGCTGCTGGCGGCCTGGGCCGTCAGCCTCAGCGCCTTCGGCGGGTCGGTGCGGGTGGATGAGGAGGCCGGGCTGCTGACGCTGCGGCTGGGCTGGATCGTCCGCCGGGTCCGGCTGGCCGAGGTGACCGGGGTGCTGGTGGACACCACCAAGGTGACGATCAGGAGGGCCAAGGGCCCGGAGATCTCGTTCTACGCGTGGCGCAAGGGACCGCTGGACGCGCTGCTGCGGGTGCCGGTGGTGGCGGGCGACATCGGGCACGCGATCTCCCGCGCGGTCGCGCTGACCCAGGCCTATGCGGAGGGACCGGAGGGAAGCGGCCCGGGCCGCGCTGACCGGGCCGCTGGCAGTGGGAGCACGGCCGGCTCCGGTGGTACGCCCGCGGTCACCCGGTCCCGGCTGGCCACCGCGCTGCTGGCGGTTGCGGGAGCGGTCTCCATCGCGGGCGCGCTGCTGGTCCGGGTGCACTGGGGCAGCCCGGTGCTCACCGTGCTCGGCGTCATCATCGCGCTGGCGCTGGGCCTGGTAGGGCTGCTCCAGCTGATGATCGCGCTGTGGCTGCTGCTGACCGGGCGGACACCGCGCATCATCGCCAGCTCCTGATCCGCGCCCGGCCGACGGCCCGCGGAGCCGCGCTACGCCATCATGATCTTGCCGTCGGCGACGGTGACCGAGGTGGCCGCCGCCAGCGCGGTCGGGGCCGGGCCGGTGACCACCGAGCCGTCGGAGATCTTGAACTTCGCGCCGTGGCAGGGGCAGTTGATGGTGCCGTCCGCGACCTGGTTGCACAGGCACCCGACGTGCGTGCAGACGGCGCTGAACGCCTTGTACTCGCCCTTGGTCGGCTGGGTGACCACCACCTTGGCCGCGGTGAACACCTTGCCGCCGCCCACTGGCACCTCGGCCGCCATGCCGAGCACGGTGCCGCCCTGGCCGCCGGCCATGCCGCCGCCCGCGGCGGAGCCGCCGGGACTGGCCATGCCGCCGCCCGCCGCGCTGGTGGTCGCCGTGGTGGGCGCGGCCGCGGTCGACGGCGCCTGCCCGGCGTCGTTGGCGTTATAGGGCACGGCGGCGGTGCTGCACGCGCTCAGCACGCCGGTAGCGCCCAGGACTCCCGCGCCTAGCAGTACGCAGCGCCGGGTCGCGTGCTGATCCCGCTGGGACTCGTCCGTCATCGATTATCCTTCGCTCGTAGGGCCGCCCGGGTTAACTTCTACGGCAATCAGGCCGCGTGGCTGTGATCACCGTGAATCTCGTAAGAATCCGGTAACCGCAGCCCACGGGCACTCCGGCAGGCTAACGTTAGCGTTTCGTGACCTTGGCGGCCGGGGATTTGCGGCGATATGGCCCGGACGGGCCACGCCCCGGCCCGGGGCGGCCGGCGGCCTTAGCCTGACCGCGGCTGGGTAACTACCCTGGGAGCATGGACGAGTGGCAGGTTAGGTAAGCGGGCCGACGAAAATGACGGAACACCAGCACGGAGCGCACGGTCACGCGCACGGCCCGGCGCCGGACGCCGACTGGCGCTGGCTGGCCGCGGCCGTCGCGCTCATCCTGGCCTTCATGGTCGGCGAGGTGGCGGCCGGGCTGGCCGCGCACTCCCTGGCCCTGCTGTCCGACGCCGCCCACATGCTGACCGACGCCGCCGCGATCGGGCTCGCCCTGGTCACCGCCCGGCTGGCGGTGCGACCGCCGCGCGGCGGCTACACCTACGGGCTGCGCCGCCTGGAGATCCTGTCCGCCCAGGCCAACGGCATCACCCTGGTGCTGCTGGCGATCTGGCTGGCGTGGGAGGCCATCCGCCGGCTGGTCACCCCGCAGCCGGTGGCCGGCGGCCTGATGCTCGGCGTGGCGCTGACCGGGGTCGCGGTCAACGTGGCGGCGAGCTGGCTGATCGCCCGGGCGAACAGTGCCGGCGGCCGCCGGAGCCTCAACCTGGAGGGCGCGCTCGCCCATGTGCTGACCGACCTCTACGCGTTCGCGGCCACCGCCGTGGCCGCCGTCGTCGTGCTGGTCACCGGGTTCAACCGGGCCGACCCGATCGCCACCCTGGTCGTGGTGGCGCTGATGCTGCGGGCGGGCACCGGGCTGGTCGGCAAGTCCGGGCGGATCTTCCTCGAGGCGGCACCGGCCGGGCTCGACCCGGCCGCGCTGGGGGTGGCGATGGCCGCCCGCCCGCACGTCGCTGAGGTGCACGACCTGCACATCTGGGAGATCACCAGCGACATGCCGGCCGCCTCGGCCCACGTGCTGGTGGAGCCGCGCCAGGACTGCCACGCGGTCCGCGCCGACCTGGAGGAGCTGCTGTCGCGCCAGTACGGCATCAGCCACCTCACCCTGCAAGTCGACCACCTGCCCGGGGCCGGGGCCGGGGCGGACGAGCCGGGCCACCTCGGTCACCAGCCGCCCGCCAGCGAGGCGGACGGGCACCCGCACGATCACGAGCACCGGGCGGACGAGGGGCATTCCGCGCACTGCGAGGACGCGCACGGGCCGGCCTACCGGCCAAGCCCGGACCGCTGACTGAGCGCCCGGCCGCTCAGCTCGCCGCCGGAGTTCAGCTCAGACGCCGCGGAACTCCGGTGACCGGCGCAGCGCGTCGGCCACCGTCCGCGCCGTCAGCAGGCTGACCACCGGCATCCCGACACCGCGGACCCGGAGCACGGTGGCGCCGGGCACGGCGCTGATCCGCACCACCACCGCGGTCAGCAGCGACCGGCGGGCCACCACCTCCCCCGGGTGGCTCCCGCTGGCGCCGGCCACCTCCCACTGCGGGCCGAGCCGCTGGCGGAGCACGGTGGCGAGCTCCGCCTCGGTGATGCCGGTGCGCGGCACCCGGACCCTGGCCATCGGCGTCCCTCCGCTGTCCGCTCGGACCTCATCGACCGACGTGCGCGGCCGCAGGTGCCGAGTGCCTAACGCTGGAAGATCCCAAAGGAGAACGGGGCGGCCGTGATCGTTGCCTGGCCGACCTCGACGCCAGTGTGCTTGACCGCCGTCGCGCGGGTCAATTCAGGGCGGTCGTGCGGCAGGACGCGCACCCGGTCGCTGGGGTTGATGACCACCAGGAACCGGTCGCCGCGCAGGTAGGCGAGGGGGTACTGGTCGCCCAGGATCTCCAGGCGGCCGCCGTACCCGAGTTCGGGGTGAGCGCGCCGCAGCGCGATCAGGTCCCTGACCGTGTTCAGCAGCGAGTCCTGGTCGGCGCGCTGCCCGGCGACGGTGGGGCGTCCCGGGTCAGGATCCACCGGCAGGTAGAGGCTCGAAGCCGGGGCGGCGGAGAATCCCGCGTTGGCGGTCGCGTTCCACTGCATCGGGGTGCGTGACCCGGCCCGGTTGTAGCCGGAGCGCATGACGCTGCCCTCGATGCCCGGCAGCCCGGGAAGATGGCGCATGCCGATCTCGTCACCGTAGTAGATGGCGGGCAGGGTCGGGAAGGTGAGCAGGAACGCGAAGGCGGGCGGCAGCTGCTCCGGGACGCGCGGCCCGGCGTTCAGCCGGGCGAAGTCGTGGTTGGCGGTGGGCAGCGCGATGTGCCCGGACTCGCCGATCGCGGCCCGCGCATCGTGGTACGCGGCCAGGAAGGTACTGGCGGTGCCCCGGCCCTCGGCGTCGAAGTAGCAAACCTCGGTCGCCCATTCCGGGCGCTCGGTCGACGTGCCGTTGCTCCACAGCGAGCGCAGCGGACGGCCGTCGCTCGGGCCGCCGAAGTGGAGGAAGAAGTCGGCGTGGAACCCCGCGGGCACGGCGACGGCCGGGTCGCCCCATTCGGACAGCAGGGCAGCGTCCGGGTGCGTCCGGTCAAGCCAGGCCCGCTCCTCACGCCACAGCCGGGAGGTCTCGGCCAGGCCGGGATCATCTTTCACCAGCGAGTAGGCCATGTCGACGCGGAACCCGGACACGCCGAGCCCGAGCCAGTGGCCCATGATCGCGCGCAGCGCCGCGCGGTTGGCACGCGGCCCCTCAGCCTCCGTGCCCTGCCGCCAGGGCTGGTCTGCCTGCTGGCGGGCGTAGCCGAAGTTCAGCGCGGGCTGAAAGTCGAAGAAGTTCGGCAGGTAACCACCCGGGCGGCTGCCCGGAGAGCGGACGAACCGCTCCGGCAGCCGGCCGTCAGGGCCAGGGCCGGACCAGATGTAGCGGTGATCACCTGGGTCGTGGGCGGAGGCCACGAACCACGGGTGGGTGTCGGCGGTGTGTCCGGGCACCAGGTCAAGCAGCAGCCTGATGCCGCGTGCCCGGGCCTGGTCGACCAGCTTGGCCAGGTCGTCGTTGTCTCCGTAGCGCGGGTCGACGGTGAAGTAGTCGGCGATGTCATAGCCGGCGTCGCGCATGGGAGAGACAAAGCAGGGGTTGAGCCACACCGCCGTGACCCCGAGCCAGGCAAGGTAGTCGAGGTGGTCCGCGATGCCGTGCAAGTCCCCGATCCCGTCACCGTCAGAGTCGGCGAAGCTCTGCGGGTAAATCTGGTAGAGGACGGCGTCGTTCAGCCAGGTCGCCATGTCCATGCGCAGGTCAGCCCTTTCGCGATCGGAACTCGGCGGTCAGCGGCTTGCCTACCCCCTGCCGCACCCCCAGACAATACGCGAGGTGACAGGCCGGGAACACGCCCGGGCGGACTGGCCGGGGTCACCGGGCCGGCCCGGGTGGCCGGGACCGCCAGCCTGGCCCCGCCCCGGGACGCCAATAACGCCTGACCGAAACTTCGATTTTCAGGAAAGAGGAACGGGAAGAATTACCGCCGCCCGGAATAAGTGCCGCCAGGAAAGAGGTCAGCAGTGGCTTAACGCGAGGCGTGCTAAGCTCACACTAGCTGTTCCGCTCGTCGTTATCGGTGCCGTGTGTTTTCTGGCCGGCATCTCGGTTTGAGCGTTTCGCTGAAGGACCAGTCGCAGCCCCGTCGCGGGCCTGAACGCAGTCCGCCTCGCACTTTCTGTCACGCGCACAGCACGCCCCGGACCCGGCTCGCCAGCGCGCAATCTCCCTCTCCTCCCGGCCCTTCAGCCACCAAGAAACGCAGGCGACAAACGTTGATATCGTTCATCTGGTCCCCGGGAAACGCGCTGCCGGCCGGCACCGGCGGCTCCGAGAACTACACAGTCGGCCAGGTCAGGGAGCTGACCCGGCGCGGCATCGCGGCCCAGGTGGTCACCGTCGGGCTCGGCGCCAGGGACGGCCGGGACGGCTTCGCCCGCGTCCCCTTCCTGTCGCTGCCAACGCTGGCCCGCGTCAGCGAACTTGACGGCACCGTCGTCTTCGTCAACGAACCGCACACCGTCGCGACCAGGGAGCCGGCCTTCCTGATCCTGCACAACCCGCCGCCTATCAGGGAGCACAAGCGGGCGTTCGCGGTCGCCGGCACCAGGGACCGCGCACTGATCGCCACCAGCCGCTACGCCGCCGCCCTGTGGGCCAGCTACCTGGATGTCGACGCCGCCACGATCAGCGTCGTCTACCCGTTCGCCGAGCCGGGCTTCGCCGCCCAGCCCCGGCCGCCCCGCCCGCCGGGCAAGACCCGCGTCCTGTTCGCCGGCCGGCTCAGCCCCGAAAAGGGCGTCTACACGCTGCTCGAGACCCTGCACAGCGACATCATCGACGAGGACTCCGGGCTCACGTTCACCGCGACGACCGCGGGCGCCGATAAGCCCCCGGGCAAGATCATCGAGCGGCTGCTGCGCGCCCACCCCGCGATCTCCCTGGTCGCCAGCCGCAGGACCCCGGCCGCGATGGCAGCCCTGATGGCCCGGCACGACGTCGTGGTCATGCCGTCCAACAGCCAGTACTGGCATGAGACGTTCGGCATTGTCTCGATCGAGGCCCAGCACGCGGGCTGCCGGGTCGTCGCCTCCGACGACGGCGGCCTGCCAGAAACCGACTGCGGCGGCATAACCCTCATCGCCCCTGACAACGCCGAGGCACTGGCCTGGGGGATCCGCCGGGCCGCGGTCGCCGGAGCGATCACCCCGGCCGGCCGCCACCAGGCGGGAACCAGGTTTACCGTCAGTCAGTCGGTCGACACGCTGCTCGACGTGTTCACCCGGCCGCTGCCGATGTCGCCCGCGGCCATCGTCCGGCAGCTCGAAGAGCTCATCGCGGCACCGTCAGCCGCGACGCCGAACATCCCCGTCCCGGACGGCGAGCCGGCCGGGACGGGGATCGAAGCCCTCCCCCGGGCGTAGCCGGCCGTTGCCGTCACCGCAGCGGCGGCAACGGCGGCCTGGTCACCGGCGCGCCCGGCTGGTCCGCCGCCGTCCGGTGCTCCGGCGGCTACTGCTCTGCCGCGCGCTGAACAGGTGGAACAGCAGCAGCAGGACGGCAGCCCCGACGATGGCGGTGAGCCAGGTGGAGAGGTTGAAGAACCCGTGCAGGGTGTGGACGTGGAACAGCTGCGTGGCAAGCCAGCCGCCGCCCAGTGCCCCGAGAATCCCGATCACGCAGGTGAGAATGAGGCCCTGCGATCTTCGGCCCGGAATCAGCAGGTTTGCCAGCAGGCCTGCTACCAGGCCAAGAATGATCCACGCGAGGATGCTCATAACCGACTCCTCAGTCAGTAAGGAAAGTGACGTACGGGGTAGCCGGTCCTGCGCGACGGGTCGCGGTGGGAGAAGTGAACTCCCGCGGGCGCTTGCCCTTTTCTCGGTCACCGCGCCTGGCTGGCGCCGACCCGAATAAGAAAAACCCCGGATCTGCACTGCCGGCCCATTTTCCCGGGTCGGCCGCCAGTGTCCGGAGCGATACCTTATCGTACGCCTTAGCCGGCCCTGCCGTCCAATCAAGGATCCGTCCGGCCGACGGCAATAAGCTGGCTGAGGAAATCCCTCGGGCGGCCCGGACTCCCTATTGGCGCTAAAAGCTCCCCCCTAGGCAGCTGCCATTTAGACGCGTCCCAAGCGCGGCCGGACTGGGCCACCGGACGGGGCCGCCGGACTGGGCCGCCGGACATCCCGGATAGCACACCACCGTGTACTGGGAGTAGTGTGGCGGGCAGAAGCAAGTCAGCCTAGCTGCCGGGCCCGGACCCCGCTTTGCGGTGAGAAAAGTGGGGGTAAGCCGTCATGCTCAGCCTGGACCTGAGGCCTGATCCGGCGGTCGTGCCAATCCAGCGGCCCCGCTAGGATGCGCAGGCAGCGCACGGCCGCGAACACGGCTGCTCCGCAACGGCCCGCGGTAACCGGCGGGGGCCTCCGCCGCCATCAGCGGGTCGGCACCCGGTGCGGGCTGCTGGGTCAAGGACGGTGACGTGGCAGCCGAGCAGACGGCGCGAGTGTGGGCGCGTATCGTCGCGGCCCGCGAGGGCGATACACCGGTATCGCTGGCCGCGCTGTGCCGGGCGGCGACCGGCTTGCTGGGGGCGGACGGCGCGAGCGTGACCGCGGTGGGCGGCCCGGCCGTGCGCGAGCCGCTGTTCGCTACCGATGAGCTGAGCGCCCGGCTGGAGGAGCTGCTGCTGACGACCGGGGAAGGGCCGGGCGCGGAGGACCTCGCATACGGGGCCCCGATGCTGATCTCGGACCTGGCGCCGTTGACGGAGCGCTGGCCTGGCTTCGCCCCAGCGGCGGTGTCGGCCGGCGCCAGGGCACTGTTCGCGTTCCCGTTGCAAGCCGGGGCGATCAGGGCGGGCGTGCTTTCGCTGTACCGGGCGCGGCCGGGGCCGCTCACCGCCGAGCAGCTGACGGACGCGCTGACCCTGGCCGACATCGCGCTGCAGCTACTGCTCGACTCCTACGCGGGCATCAGCGGGCCCGCGGACTACCTGCCGCTTGACGGCTTGTCCGACCGCCGGGCCGAGGTGTACCAGGCCACCGGGATGGTCTCGGTGCAGCTGAGCGTGAGCCTTGAAGAGGCGTTCGTGCGGCTGCGCGCGCACGCGTACGCGGCCGGAACGCCGCTGGACGCTATCGCGGACAACGTGGTCCGCCGCACGCTACGGTTCGACCCCGACCCCGACCGGACCTGAGGTGAACATCGGCACTAGGGGACGGGCAGCGCGCGGGCCCGCGACCGGAAGGGCTACTCTCCAATTATGGCGGCGACAGTAGACGAGCGGCTGGCGCAGGCGTTCGTGGAGCTAGCGGACACGCTGGTCGCCGGGTACGACCTGATGGAGTTCCTGCAGACGCTCACCGACCGCTGCGTCGAACTGCTTGAGGTGGACGCGGCTGGGCTGCTGCTGGCCGACAGCCGGGGTGCGCTGCGGCTGATCGCGGCCTCGACCGAGCAGGCCCGGGTGGTGGAGCTGTTCCAGATCCAGAACGACGAGGGACCGTGCCTGGACTGCTACCGCACCGGGCAGGCGGTCATCGTCAGCGACATCCGCTCCGACCAGGCCGCGGCGCGGTGGCCGCGGTTCGCCGCCGCCACCCAGGAGATGGGGCTGGCCGCGGTGCACGCCATCCCGATGCGGCTGCGCGACCAGGTCATCGGGACACTGAACCTGTTCAAGACGGAGCCCGACGGACTGGACCCGGCGGTCGTGGTCGCCGCCACGGCGCTGGTTGACGTGGCCACCATCGGCATACTGCAGGAACGCGCCGTGCGGGAGCAGGAAGTGGTGGCCGGGCAACTGCAGCGGGCGCTGAACAGCCGCGTCATCATCGAGCAGGCCAAGGGGGTCCTCGCCGAGCGGCTCCGGGTCAGCCCAGACGAGGCCTTCCTCATGCTGCGCGGCTACGCGCGCGATCACAACTACCCGCTCACCGAACTGTCCGGCGACGTCATCCGCGGTACGGCCCGCATCACCGGCCTGTAGGCACCAGCGGCGCGCGCCCGGCCGGCCCGGGCACCGCCGCGACGATGGCGGCCAGGTCAGCGCCGTCGATGGTCTCCCGCTCAAGCAGCAGCCCGGTAACCCGGTCCAGGGTGTCACGGTTCTCGCGCAGCAGCCGGGTCGCCGTGTCCTCCGCCTCCCGGAGCAGCCGGGCCACTTCCTGGTCGATCGAGCGCTGCGTTTCCTCGGCGTACGGGCGGCCGGCGAACGGGTTGTCGCGATTCGGCCCCTCCGGCCCGTAGCTGATCGGCCCCACCTTGGCCGAGAACCCCCACTCCCGCACCATGTGCGTCGCGAGCTCAGTGGCACCCATGAGGTCGCTGGCCGAGCCGGTGGAAGGTTCCCCGAGGACGATCATCTCCGCGGCACGACCGCCGAGACGCACGGCGAGCGAGTCGGTCAGGTGACTGAGGGGGTAAAGGTGGCGCTCGAAGGCCGGGAGCTGCTCGGTCACCCCGAGCGCGGCCCCGCGGGACAGGATGGTGACCTTCGCGACCGGGTCGGCGTGCTCCGAGAGCGCGGCCACCAGTGCGTGCCCGGCTTCGTGGACGGCCACCGCCTGCTTCTCCTCGGGCATGAGCGCGTTCGACGCGTCCCGGCGGCCGATGAGCAGCCGGTCCCTGGCCGCGCCGAAGTCGGCCGCGCTGATGACACGGCGGTTGTCGCGCACGGCGTTGATCGCGGCCTCGTTCACCAGGTTGGCGAGGTCAGCACCGGAGAATCCGGGCGTGCCCCGGGCCAGGACGTCGAAGTCCACGTCCGGCGCGAGCGTCTTGCCCTTGCCGTGGATCGTCAGGATCGCGGTCCGCTCCAGGTAATTGGGCAGCGGTATCTCCACTGTCCGGTCGAACCGCCCGGGCCGCAGCAGCGCCGCGTCGAGGATCTCGGCCCGGTTGGTCGCCGCCATGACGACGACCCGCGCGCCCGGCTCGAACCCGTCCATTTCCGACAGGAGCTGATTGAGCGTCTGCTCGCGCTCGTCGTTGGAGCCGAACCCGCCGGGTCCGCGGCGGCCGCCGATGGCGTCGATCTCGTCGATGAAGATGATCGACGGTGACCGCTTCCTGGCGTCGACGAACAGGTCACGGACCCGCGAGGCGCCGACGCCGACGAACATCTCGACGAAACTCGAGCCGCTCAGGGCGAAGAAGGGTACGCCCGCCTCCCCGGCGACCGCCCGGGCAAGCAGGGTCTTGCCGGTCCCGGGCGGCCCGACCATCAGCACGCCCTTCGGTCCGACCGCGCCGGCCCGGTCGTACCTGGCCGGATGCTTCAGGTAGTCCACTACCTCCATGACCTCGGCCTTGGAACCCTCGTAGCCGGCGATGTCGGCGAAGCGCGTGGTGGGCCGGTCCTCGTCGTAGACCTTGGCCTTGGACTTGCCGACGGCCATCATCCCGCCGAGCCGGCCGCCGAGCTGCTTGCTGCTGCGCCGGGCGAACCAGACGAAGACACCGGCGAAGAACAGCAGCGGCAGGGCCCAGCCGAGTATCCCGTAGATCGGGTTCGTCCCGGTGCTGGTCGCCGTTACCTGAACCTTGTGCCTGAGCAGCAGGGCGGGCAGGGCGTCATCGGTCAGCGCGGTCGGGATCTGGGAGGTGTAAGCCTTGCCGTCGAGCAGTTTCCCGTCCACCGACCCGGTCTGGGTGATCGCCGCGGTGGCGACCTGGTTCGCGCTCACCGCGCTGACGAAGCTGGTGTAGCTGAGCGCCTGGGCCGGCGGCGCGCCGCTGCCCGGGCGGAAGAACAGCAGCCCAACGAAGCCGATCCCGATCGCGGCCATCATCACCCATCTCCACCGGGACGGGGACCGGACCGGACCCGGAGTGGGAGTCGGGATCAGCGGGCTACTCCGTCGTAGGAGAAGCGCATGGACACCGGGTGGCACATGCAGCCTCGGTCGAGCGCGCCGAGGACGGTCGCCCGGCAGTAGCGGGCCGCGAGGGCGTCATGCTCGGCGGAGTCGTGCCCGCACGGGCAGAGGCCGTCGGTCGGTGGCTGGCCGGGCGATGGTGGCGTCATTAGGTTGCCTTCCCATGGTCCCACTGGTTTACCTGGCATCGGACTTGTGCCGGTCACGCCGGATGACCTGGCGCAGCTCCGCGATCAGCGCGACCCGCAGACCGCTGATCCTGGAGTTCATCTTCCGCCGCCCCGGCGGCGTCGCGCCGCCGGCTGAGGCAGGGGGCAAGGTGGCGGTGGACGGTGCGACTGGTTCAGTCATGGTGCTTCTTCCACTGCGAACGGGGAAAACGGGAGGCAATTGTCCGGGCTGCCCGTCGCCGACCCGGGCGCCAGGCCGATCGGCCCTGCGTCTTCCGGAGTCTCTGGGCTAAGCCTATATTGGAACGCCAAAACTAGCAATTCATTTCTAGAATCAAAGTACTCAATAGCCACCCCGCCACCACAAGGCACCCCCGGGCACGGCTCACCCTGGGCCGCCGGCCTCGGGACCCGGCGTTAGGATCGGCGTCAGCGTCAGGCCGCGCGGCCGCGCCGCCGCGCCGCACCTCCGTGGAGCTGCCGATGCCCGAAGCCAGCGAGCCCAGGCACTGCCGGCACTGCCTGGGCAACTGCCCCGGTGACTGCCTGCTTGGCGACGGCCAGTGCATCCACGGCTGGAACGACCGGCCCGGGCGCCCCGTCCGGTTGCCGGTACTGCTCACCCGCCGCTGGTGGAACCGCGCGCTGTGGGGCGTGCACGGCAGGCCGCGGAAGGGCTGAGCTCGCTCGCCGGCGAGCGAGCCAGGCCGGGCCCGGTTCCGCCACTAGAACAGCACCGCGCAACCAGGGATAGCGTCATTTCTTTATGTCACTTTCGGCACGTACGCTGGTTAGATGCTCAGCGATTCCTACGGACGGGTGGCGACGGACCTGCGGGTGTCCCTCACCGACCGCTGCAACCTGCGCTGCGCGTACTGCATGCCGGCCGAGGGACTCGACTGGCTGCCGGCCCCGGAGGTGCTGACCGGCGCCGAGGTGGCGCGGCTGGTCCGGATCGGGGTCGAGTCCCTCGGTATCCGCGAGGTCCGGTTTACCGGGGGCGAGCCGCTGCTGCGGCGCGACCTGACGGCCATCATCGCGGCCACGGCGGCGCTCACCCCGCGACCGGAAATCTCGCTCACCACCAACGGGATCGGGCTGGACCGGCAGGTGGCGGCGCTGCGCCAGGCCGGGCTTGACCGGGTCAACGTGTCACTCGACACCGTGCGCCCGGAGGTGTTCCGCAAGCTGACCCGCCGCGACCGGCTGGCCGACGTGCTGTCCGGGCTGGCCGCGGCGGCCGCCGCCGGGCTCACGCCGGTGAAGGTCAACGCGGTGCTGATGCGCGGCCTCAACGACGACGAGGCGCCGGGCCTGCTGCGCTACTGCCTGGACCACGGGTACGAGCTGCGGTTCATCGAGCAGATGCCGCTCGACGCCCAGCACGGCTGGAAGCGGGCCGAGATGGTCACCGCCGAGGAGGTCTTCCGCCTGCTGTCGGCCGCCTTCGAGCTGTCCGAGGATCCCGAACGGGTGCGTGGCGCTGCCCCGGCCGAGACGTTCCTGGTGGACGGCGGGCCAGGCCGGGTCGGGGTGATCGCGTCGGTGACCCGGCCGTTCTGCGGCTCGTGCGACCGGGTCCGGCTGACCGCCGACGGGCAGGTCCGCAACTGCCTGTTCGCCCGGTCGGAAAGCGACCTGCGGGCACTGCTGCGCTCCGGGGCGTCCGATGAGGCGATCGCGGACCAGTGGCGGGCGGCGGTGGCGGTGAAGCTGCCCGGGCACGGGATCAACGAGCCGGCCTTCCTGCAGCCGGACCGGCCGATGTCAGCGATCGGCGGCTAGACGCCGAGCTTGCTGCCGTCGATGGTCTCCGCGTCGCCCGGCCGGGTGATCTTGGTGACGGCGCCGTAGCCGGTGAAGGTGATGGTCCCGCCGCCGGACGACGGGTCGGTCAGCTTGAGCATCAGCGGGGTGGCGGCGTTGGCGATGACCGCGGTGCCTGCCTGGCCGGCCTGGCTGAGCAGGTAGACCGGGGTACCGTGGTAGGTGCCGGGGGTAGCCGTGTAGGCGGTGCCGGCCGGCTTGGCCGACCCGCCGAACAGGCCGTTGAACGTGCAGATCTGGGCCAGGTCGGCGATCTGCTTGTCGGATGACTTCACCCGGATGTACTTGTCCGCCACCAGCGCCAGCGCGGCCTGGCTCAGCCGCGGGTGCAGGCTGCTGTAGAAGGCCTCGGTCGGCAGCATCCAGACGTAGCCGCCGGTTTCCACGATGCGGAAGGTCTCCGCCTTCGACAGCGCGATGGTGCCCGCACAGCCGTCGTTCTTGACCAGCACCAGGTCAAAGGAGACGGCCTGGCTGCCGCTGCCGGTGCTGACAGCGTGGCCGGACACCCGGACGCTGGCGGCGTTCTCGGTGTTGGTCACCGCCTTATCGGCCAGCGCGGTGGCGGCCGCGCCGGTCAGCCGGGCGGTGCCGGCCGGGGAGGGGGCGGCCGGGGAGGAGGCCTGGTGCGAGACCGGGGCGGCGGAGGCGTGGGCGGTTCCCGCCATCCGGGTGGTGGTGGCGCTCCCTGAGCCGGTCGAGCCGCAGGCGGTTATCGCCGCCGCGAGCGCGACGGTGCCGGCCGCGGCGATGACCGGAACAGCGCGGAGCGCCGGAAGCCTCACTGGAACCATGCTGCCCTCCCCCGTATTCTCACCGGTTGCTACCCGTTACGTACGTGATGTAACTGACAGGTGGGGTTTCTGGGGTGCAGGCGGCGCTGGCCGGGACCGGGCGCCGGCCACCGGGTACCCGGCCGCCCGCTCCCGCAAAATGTCTTTTATGATCCTATTTCTCAGCTTTCTCCGGCCACGAGCGGTCGCGCGATTATGTGATTGCCGAATCAGCTCGCTATGACATGTCGGACTCGATCGCCTGCGAATAGGCAACGGGCACGGCCGCGATTGATTACGATTCGGCGGTATCGGAAGAGGAGTGTGCTCATGATCTTGCCGGAAGCCGACGAGCTCCTGACGCCTGCCATGGCGATCGACGGTTTCCGGCTAGGCTGCCTGGTCGACGCGTCCACCGGGATGATCCTGGCGTCGCTGGAAAACTCGAGCGCGCTCTCCCCGCCGACCGCGGCGGCGGGGGCGGCCGACGTCGTTAACGTGCTCGCCCTGCTGAACGCAAAACTCGCGACCGGGGAGATCCTTGAAGACGTCATGATTACCTTTAGCGACAGTTTCTTCATGGTGCACCCGGTCGGCCGGGATCCCGAGCCGCGCATTCTGCTGCTGGTCGTGGCCGACCGGCACCGCACCAACCTCGCGCTGGCGCACCGGGCGCTCCGGGACATCTGCGCGAGCATCCCCGCATGAGCCAGGTCCCCCGGCGTACCCGGGTACGCCAGCTAGCCGAATCGGTGTGGCCAGGGAGGACAGTGAACGGATACGCGAACTTGATCGCGGCACGGCTGCGCAAGCTCGGTGACGAGGGAGGCACCGGCATGCTCCCGGTGACCGGGCACGGAGACGGGGCCATCTACTTCCGCGGCGGGCAGGTCGTGTACGCGGAGTCGGGCCGTACGCCGCTGCCCGTGCCCAGCGCGACCGGGCTGGCCGCGCTCGGATTAGCAGAAGTTCCCGGTTTCCCGGCCGGCCAGCAGCCGGCCGGTACTGGCGGCGGGCCAGGCCAGCCGGCGGGCCAGGACCGGCCCGGGCACGGCGAGCTGGTCGCCGCGCGCTCGGTCGCCCGGCTGGCGGGGACGCTCGCGGTCACCGAGGCCGTCATCGACGCGGTCACCGAGCTGCTGGCGAACGACTCGCGCTACGCGAAGTTCCGGCCCGCCGACGACCGGCCGCCGGTGCCGGTGCGCCCGATCCCGGTGGAGACGCTGCTGGCCGAGGTGCAGCGACGCCACGAGGTGCTGCGCCAGCTCGCCCCGGTCATCACCCCGGACAGCGCGATCGCCCGTCAGCCGTCGCTCGACTCCCCGGCCCTGCAGGTGACCCAGGCACAGTGGGCGCTGCTGGTGCGCGCGGGCCAGGGCAGCACCCCGCGCGGGCTGGCGATGCACCTGGGCCGCAGCGTCTTCGGTACCACGATCGAGGTATACCGGCTGGTCGAGCTGGGCCTGCTGACAGCGCGGGGAGAACCGCGCGGGCCGGGAGAAGCACCCGGGCCAGCCGAGCACCCGGGGGCAGGGCAGCCCGAGCAGCCGGGTCAGCGCCAGGGGCCCGGCCTGGCGATGTCATTCATCCGCGCGATATCTGGGGAAAGGGGCAGCGATGGGTGAGGAGCCGTCAGCGACCGACCTGATCGCCGACGAGCTGCGGCTGATCAGGAGCAACGTGCCGGGGGTGCGCGGCAGCATCACCGCCACCGCGGACGGGCTGCTGGTAGCGCACGACCTGCAGGACATGGAGCCCACTCAGGTCGCCGCGCTGGTCGCCGCGACGCACGCGGTCGCCGTGCGGTCGAGCCTGAGTACCCAGTGCGGGCAGCTCAAGGAAGTCATCACCCGCGGCAGCGACGGGTACCTGGCGGTTTACTCGGCCGGCCCGGCCGCGATCATCGCGGTGCTCGGGGTGAGCGACCTCAACGTCGCCATGCTGAACTTCCAGGCCCGCAAGATGATCGACCGCATCACCGAGCACGCGGCCGCCCTGGCCAAGAGGCCGCGGACGGAGCAGGGGTCCTAGCTGAGCTTCCTGAGCCCGGACAGGACCTGGCGCAGGATGTCCACCGGCGGGGACTGACCGGCCGGGCTGCGATCCCCGCGGGCGAAATGCTCCCGCGGGCCGTGGTCCTGGCCAGGGTGGCGGGCGGGCAGCCGCCCGCCGTGCGGCTCGGCCGGGTGCCCCTCGACCGGGTGTACCGGCGCCGCCCGGCCCGCCACCTGCCGCTGGCCGCGGCGGGGGACCCGCACCGGGGTGCACAGGCCCGCCTGGGTCAGCCGGCCGAGGGAGTCGATCGTGTCGGACAGGGCGGCGCCCCGGCGGGCGGCCAGCTCAAGCGCTGACGCGGCCTCGCCGATCTGGCAGGCGAGCGCCCACTGCTCCCTGGTCAGCACCGCCGCCGGCGCCCGCAGGTCGCGCAGGGCCACCGCGGTGGTGGGCGCCAGCCCGTGCCCGGCCATCCGCTCGGCCCGGCGCAGCGCCTCGCCGCGCACCGCCTCCAGGCCGTAGCGGGGAAAGATCTCGGTCCAGTAGGTGCGGGTGGAGGTGAACCGGATGGCGGCGACGGACGAGTCCACCGCGACCGGGATCGTCAGCACCAGGAAGGCGTCGACGACGATGGACCCGATGAGCTCGTGCAGCGCGCCCGGGGTGAGGTAGCCCTGCTGCACGGCCACCGCCGCGATGGCGGCGTCGTCGGCGTCACCGCCGGAACCGCCGGGCGGCGGCTGGCCGTGCGCCGCCAGCGCCGGGCAGGCGGCGTACAGCCGGACCGCGAGCCCTGGCACCCAGGACGCCCGCGCGAACGCGATACGCCCGCCGTCCAGGTAGATGGCGCCAGCCGGGTCCCCGGTCACCTCGAGGACTCCCGACGCTCCCCGGGCCACCAGGTCATCGACCGCGGTCATGACCCGTGGCCTGACCAACTCTTCGTGTGCCGCAACCACGAATTACCCCTTCCGCCCAACGGACGGGCAGGCACGGGAAATGGTTAATTAATTTCGCGCATGAAGGAGCGGTATGCCTACGTTTCATTGCATACCGCTCAAATCGGACATTAACTGTATTGCCCAAGGTCGAATGCTTCACGCCAAGCGTACCGTTCTGCGCACCTACAATACCGGGCCCCCTGGTTAGGGTTATGTAGCCCCCGGGACAGGTAGCGATCGACACGTACGGATAGTCGCAGCTCACCCGAAAATAATTACCGAGAGTAATGTAGCATAATCTTTGGGTATTGAGTTTTCTTCGCATATTACCGGCATGCCGCTCTTGCTTTCGCTAACGTGGCACCACACCCAGGCAGGCGTTAGCAGAAGGGGGCATTTACGTGAATATCGAGGCGGCTCTCAAGGAAGCCATGAACATAGACGGCGCGCTGGGCGCTTGCCTTGTCGACTGGGAGAGCGGCATGTCGCTCGGCGCAGTCGGCGGCGGCAAGTACCTTGACCTCGACGTCGCGGCGGCCGGGAACACCGAGGTGATCCGGGCGAAGATGCGGACCATGGAGTCCCTGCGGCTCGACGACAACATCGAGGACATCCTCATCACGCTGTCGAAGCAGTACCACCTCATCCGGCTGCTGCGGAACTCCCGCAACGAGCAGGGCCTGTTCCTCTACCTGGTCCTCGACCGCACGCGGGCCAACCTCGCGCTGGCCCGGCACAGCCTCAAGCGGATCGAGAGCGACATCTCCATCTAGCCGTCCGCGGCGGCCACGGTCCAGCCCGCGCGACCGCGGCTACTTCAGTAGCTCCGCGTGCTATCTTTGCCACGCTTAGTAGGCATCGCGCTTAACTGGCCAACGGCAAGCGGCCGCGGAGCGTCTGGAGTGCGGAGCGTCTGGAGTTCAGTGGAGCACGGCCGGTGACCCGATACGCGAGTCCCCACGGCGGCGCTGCCGCGTCGTCCGCCCGGGACGCGCTACCCGCGCTCACCACCCGTGCGGCGGCCCTGCGAAGCTACTGGCTAGCCCCGCAGGGCCGCATCATGCTGGCCGCGACCGCGCTGGCGCTCGCCCTCCGGCTCTACCTGCTGAGCAGGCCTGGGTACCTGACCGGGATCACCGAGTACGACGACGGCGTCTACCTGGGCGGCGCGGTCAGCCTGCTGTCGGGCGGCCTCCCGTACCATGACTTCGCGTTCGTCCAGCCACCCGGCATCCTGCTGCTGATGTGGCCGGCCGCGCTGATCGCGAAGGTGTCCGGGATCAGCGCCGCGCTGGCGACCGCCCGGCTGCTGACGGTCGCCGCCTCGGCCGCCTGCGTGGCGCTGACCGGGTCGCTAGTCCGGTCCCGGGGCCCGCTGGTGACCCTGGTGGCCTGCGGCCTGCTCGCGGTCTACCCGGACGACATCGCCTCCGCGCACACGCTGCTGCTCGAGCCGTGGATGAACCTGCTGGTGCTGTCGGGCGCGCGGCTAGCGTTCCAGAACGGGCGGCTGGCGGCGTCCCGGCTGCTGTGGGCCGGGGTGGCGTGCGGGATAGCCGGGTCGGTCAAGTACTGGGCGGTGATCCCGGCGCTGGTGCTGCTGGCGGGGTGCCTGCGGGCGCACGGCCGGAGGCCCGCGGCCCGGCTGGCCCTCGGCACGGCGGCCGGGTTCTGCGTCCCGGTACTGCCGTTCGCGCTGACCGCACCGGGCGGCTTCATCCGGTCCACCCTACTCGACCAGGCGTCCCGGGCCGGCTCAGCGGTCCCGCTGTCGCTGCGGCTGGCGCACCTCACCGGGCTGGCCGACCTGCTCGACGACGCGGGCCGGCTCACGCTGTCCGGCGCCCCCCGCTCGCTGTTCGCCCGGGGCGACGTCACGGCGACCGCGACCTGGGCCACCAGCTGGCTTCCGGTGCTGGTGGCGGTCATCCTGGCGGCGGTGCTGTGGGCCGGCTTCCGCGCTGCCCGGCCGGCCGATCCGCTGGCCTGGTACGCCCTGTTCACCCTGGGCGGCACGCTGCTGGCGGTGCTCTGCTACTCGGCCTTCTTCTACCACTACGCCGACTTCGCCGCCCCGTGGCTGGCGATCACGGCGGGATACGCGGCCCGGGGTTACCCCCGCGTTGCCTGGCGTCCCCGGCTGAGGTGGCGGGGGCGGGGCCTCACCGTCACCGCCGCCGCCCTGCTGCTCGTGGCCAGCTTCCAGGCGTGGGAGCTGTCCGGGCTGTCAGCCGCCGACGTGCGGCCCGACGCCGCGCTGATACCGCCGGGTGCCTGCGTGCTGACCGACGAGATCTCGCTCGCCATCGCGGCCGACCGGTTCACGGCCGGCCGCGGAAACTGCCCCGACGTGCTCGACGCGCTCGCGGTCACGCTGGTCACCGATAACGGGGTCAGCGTGCAGGGCGGGGCGGCCGCGCTTCCCCGGGAGGCCGCCACCTGGAAGGCGCTGCTCGGCCGCGCCCGCTATGTCTGGCTGTCGGGCGCCAGCGGCCGCCGCATCCCCTGGACGCCGGGGCTGCGGGCGTGGTTCGGGCGGACGTTCCGGCCGGTTCCGACGCCGCCCGGCCAGCGCGGCGCGGGACAGGTCTACGCCCGCCGGGCAGAGGGCGCCGCCGCCGCCAGCAGCAGCAGCGCGAACGCGGCCAGGCCGGCCAGGACCTCCAGGTTCCCGGCCACGAGCTGCAGGCCGTGCCAGTGGTACTCGCCGTAGGCCGGGTTGTCCCCGTAGGCCCAGGCGCTGGCGGGCGCGTAGTTGATCAGGCCGCCGCCGAGCAGTCCCGCCCGGGCCGACCAGAAATCAGGCCAGGCGGCGAACACCGCCCACAGCGCCGCGCCGGCCGCGACCCAGCCGAAGGCACCGGGCCGGCTGCCGGCCCGGCGGGCCGCGGCATCGACCGCCAGCGCCAGGCCCGGCGCGACCCACACCCAGTGGTGGTCCCAGCTCACCGGCGAGACCAGCAGCGCGGTCAGCGCGCAGCCGAGCAGCCCGGCCACCGGGTACCCGCGGTGGTGCAGCCGGGCCGCCGCCGCCAGCCCGGCCGTCCCGGCCAGCGCCGCCAGCGGCAGCCACCAGTGTTCGCCGTCCAGCACGGTGCCCGCTAGCCGGGTCGCCAGGCCGCGCAGCGACTGGTTCTGCTGGCCGCCGACGAAGCCGGTGCGCCCGGCGGCGAGGAAGTCACCGCCAAGCCACCAGTTCACTGAGGCCGACGGCAGGACCGCGAAGCCGGCCGCCACCGTCGCCGCGAATACCGCCGCGCCCATCGCCGCCTGCCGCCGTCGCCCGGTCAGCAGCAGGTAGACCAGGAAGATGAGCGGGACCAGCTTGACGCCGGCCGCCAGCCCGGTCGCCGCCCCCTGCCAGCGCCGTCCCTCCGGCCGGCCCAGGTCCCAGGTGACCAGCGCCATCAGCACGATCTCGACCTGGCCGAGGAACAGCGCCCGCTGCACCGGCTCGGTCCACAGCGCCAGCCCGGCCACCAGCAGCGTCCCGCCCAGCCGGGCGCTCCCCCGCCAGCCGAGCGCACGGAAGGTGACCGACACGGTGACCCACAGCGCGACCAGCGACAGCGCCGTCACCACCGACATCAGCCCGGTGAAGGGCAGCGCCAGCCCGGCCGCGAACAGCAGCGCCGCGAACGGCGGGTAGGTGAACTGGATGCCCGGGTGCCCGGCATAGGTCCAGCTGTAGAGCTGGCCGGGGTGCGCGAGCGCCAGCCGGGCCCCGCCTAGGTAGACCCGCAGGTCGAAGCCCTTAAGCAGGGCTGCCAGGGGATGGGCGGCGAGCGCCGTCAGGTAGGCGGCGGCCGCGGCGGCCGCGACCGCCGTCCCGGCGCAGGCCAGCGTCCGGGCACCCGGTCGGCGGCCGGGCTCGGGGGCACCGTGTGGCTCGGGGGCACCGTGTGGTTCCGGGGCACCGTCTGGCTGGGGGGCACCGTCTGGCTGCGAGCGGGCACGGGCGGCCGGGAGCCGGGAGCTGGATGCTCGCATGCGCCGCAGCTTATTGCACACGCATGGTCACACGCCTGCTACTTGGCGTGAGTCGGGTAGGCGGGACCCGGATGACGGCCAGAGCAAGACCGCACCCGTTCGGTACTTACTAAACTCTTGGCAACCAGCGGAGAGGCGAGGCGGACATGGCAGAGCACCTGGAAATCGAGCAGAAGTTCGACGTCGACCCGGGCTTCACCCGCCCGCCCTTCGGGGGCCTGGCCGGGGTCAGCGCGGACGAGCCGGTCACCCACCAGCTGTCCGCCACCTACTACGACACCCCCGACGGGCGGCTCGCGGCCAGCAAGATCACCCTGCGGCGGCGCACCGGCGGCACCGACGCGGGCTGGCACCTGAAGCTGCCGGCCGGCCCGGACGCCCGCCGCGAGGTGCACTCGCCGCTCAGCGCGGCCGGGTCAGCGGTGCCCGACGAGCTCGCCGCGCGGGTGGCCGGGGTCACCGGCGGCCAGCCGCTCGCCCCGATCGCCGTGCTTGACACCGAACGGGTGGTGGTGACTCTGCGCGGCGACGACGGCCGCGTGCTGGCCGAGGTGGCGGATGACACGGTGACCGCGCGGCGGCTGCCCGCGGCGGGCGGGGTCCAGCGCTGGCGGGAGATCGAGGTGGAGGTGCCGGAGGCCGCGCCTGACCTGCAGCGGGCCGCCGCCGAGCGGCTGTTCGAGGCGGGCGCCCGGCCAGCCGGGCACGGATCCAAGCTCGCCCGGCTGCTCGACAGCTGACCGAAAACGGCCGAGATGGGGGGGCTGAGCGCTGGCAGCGCAGATTCTCAGAGGGAATCCATATGAAATTTTCCCTGCCCGGGGTCGGTGACCTTGCCATATTGGAGTTGCGATTCCGTTAACCGCTCCTATGAATGAGCTACTGGATGACTCCTGATGACCTGAGGGACCACGCCCCGGACAGTGCTGCCGCTGGCAGCGCCGGCGGTCCCGGCCCGGGCGGGCCTGGCCCGGGTGCCGACGGGACGGGCGCCGGCGGCACTGCCACCGCGACGCTCGGCCGCGGCGCGGGGACGCAGCACGCGGACGGCAGCCCGGTCCGCGTGCTGGTGGTGGACGACGAGCCGAGCCTGGCCGAGCTGTTGTCGAGCGTGCTGCGCTACGAAGGCTGGGCGGTGCAGACGGCCGGCAGCGGGGCCGAGGCGGTGCGGGCCGGGCGTGACTTCCGGCCGGACGCGGTGGTGCTCGACATCATGCTGCCCGACTTCGACGGGGTCGAGGTCATGCGGCGGCTGCGGGCCGAGCTGCCCGGCATCTGCGTGCTGTTCCTGACCGCCAGGGACGCGGTGGAGGACCGGGTGGCCGGACTCACCGCGGGCGGCGACGACTACGTCACCAAGCCGTTCAGCCTGGAAGAAGTGCTCGCCCGGCTGCGCGGGCTGCTGCGCCGGGCCAACCTGGCCCGCTCCACCAGCAGCGAGGGCGCGCTGACGGTGGGCGACCTGACCATGGACGAGGACGCCCGCGAGGTCCGCCGCGCGGGCGACCTGGTCGACCTCACGGCCACCGAGTTCGAGCTGCTGCGGTTCCTGATGCGCAACCCGCGGCGGGTGCTGTCCAAGGCCCAGATCCTGGACCGGGTGTGGAACTACGATTTCGGCGGCCAGGCCCACGTGGTCGAGCTGTACATCAGCTACCTGCGGAAGAAGATCGACGCGGGCAGGGAGCCGCTCATCCACACCGTCCGCGGGGTGGGATACGTGCTGAAGCCGGCGGGCTGATGCCGCCGTCCCTGGTACCGAGGAAGGTGGTCCCGCGCACGCTGCACGGCCGGCTGATCGCCGGCCTGGTAGCGCTGCTCGCCGTCGCCTGCGCGGCGGTCGGGCTCGTCACCTACTTCGCGGTCCAGGGCTCGCTGGCGCGGGAGCTGAACAACCAGCTCCAGACCGCCACCGGCCTCGCCTATAACTGCTGGCGGAACGACAAGGGCGACGACTCCGCGCCCGCCTCGACGGCCGGCGGTACGGCGCTTCCCCCGGCCGCCAGCGGCAAGGACGACAGCCGGCAAGGACGACAGCGGTACCGCCACCGGTACCGCCAAGAGCGCCAAGACCACGGCCTGGAGGGGCACCGTGCCGCCCTCCATGGCCTACTGCCAGGGGCTCGGCGAGGATACCTTCATCGCCTACGTGTACAACGACGAGTGGCAGTGCGGGCTGATCGGCCCGAGCAACGTCACGCTGTCCGCGGCGGACAAGAAGACCCTGCTGAGCATCCACCCGGTGCCGCCCGCGGCCCCCGGCAACGGGTCGGCCGGCAGCGCGCCGGTGCCCACCGCCACCCGCTACCTGAGCCAGGCGAAGGGCACCTTCGAACTCACCGCGATCAGTGACCCGGACGGGGACGGCGGCACCTACTTCACCGGCCTGTCGCTCAGCAGCCTGCACGACGAGCTGCGTGACGTGGCGCTGGCCGAGGCGGCCGTGTTCAGCGGGGTGCTGCTGCTGGCCGGGGTGCTCGGCACCTTCTGGGTGCGGTTCTCGCTGCGCCCGCTGCGCCGGGTGGCCACCACCGCCTCCGCGGTCGCCGAGCTGCCGCTCGAGGCGGGCGACGTGTCCCTGCCGGCCGGGGTGCCGGACACCGACCCGGACACCGAGACCGGGCAGGTCGGCATCGCCTTCAACCGGATGCTGGGCCACGTGGAGGCGGCGCTGCAGCGCCGCGCCGCCAGCGAGGCCCGGCTGCGCCGGTTCGCCGCCGACGCCAGCCACGAGCTGCGCACCCCGCTGGCCGCCATCCGCGGCTACGCGGAACTCGCGCTGCTCCGCCCGGGCGAGTCCCCGGAAGCGGTCACCCACGCCCTCGGCCGGGTGCTTTCCGAGTCCCGCCGGATGAGCACCCTGGTCGATGACCTGCTGCTGCTTGCCCGGCTTGACGCGGGCCGGCCGCTGCGCAGCGAGCCGGTCGAAATGACCAGGCTGGCGATCGACGCCACCAGCGACGCCCAGGCGGCCAGGCCCGGGCACCGGTGGATCCTCGAGCTGCCCGACGAGGCGGTGCTCACCCGGGGCGACGAGGACCGGCTGCGCCAGGTGCTCGGCAACCTGCTGTCCAACGCCGGGCGGCACACCCCGGACGGGACCGTGGTCACCGTCCGGCTGGCCGAGCAGCTGCAGGACGACGACCCCGGGGGCGCGGCCGGCAGCGGGACGGGCACGGTCAGCCGCGGCACCCTGCCGCCCGAGCCGCGGCTGGTCATCTCGGTGACCGACAACGGCCCGGGCATCCCGGCCGACCTGCTGCCCGACCTGTTCGAGCGGTTCACCCGGGCCGACACGTCCCGGTCGCACGCCGTCAACGTCGCCTCCACCGGGCTCGGGCTGGCCATCGTCGACGCCGTGGTCGCCGCCCACTCCGGTGCGGTGCTGGTGACCAGCGGACCGGGACTGACCCGGTTCACGCTGGTGCTCGGCCGGCTCGCCGAGGACGCCGAGGAGCCGCCAGCAGCGGCGGCGGGCGGCGCGGCGCGCGGGCGGCGGGCGGCCGGCCCGCCGAACCGCTAGCGGGCCGCACTGGCTTGCCATGATGGAAAGTGGGGAGTACGTTTTCCTTCATGGAAAGTCATGCGGGTCCCGGCAACGGGGCTACCGGGATGGGGACGGGCGAGGCGGCAACCGCCCTCGCGGCCATCGACGCCAGCCGTTCCTGGCTAGCTGACCGCGCCATCGCGCCATGCTGGTACCACCCCGCGTTCGGGCTGCTCGCCGGGGCGGTGATCGCGGAGGCAGCGACGCGCAGCGTGCTGTTGCTCGCCTGGTCGGTCGCCGTCTACACCATTGCCTGCGGTGCGCTGATGTGGTGGAACCAGCAGCGCGTAGGCGTCGCGATCCAGTACTTCGACTGGCGCACCCGGGCCGTCTACGCCGCCCAGGTGCTGGCCCTGACCGGACTGATCGCAGCCGCCTGCTGGCTCGGGCTCGGCCGGGGGGTACCCGGGGCTTTCCTGGCGGCGGGGATCACGGCCGTGCCCCTCACCGTCGCGTTCGGCCGCTGGACCGACCGGCTGCTCCAGGTGCGGCTGCGGGCAGGCTGATGAGTACGGCGGCCCGCTTCGATGAGATCGTGCACGCGCCCAACCGGCTGCAGGTCTGCGCGATACTTTCCGCGGTCGACTCGGCTGACTTCGCGACGATGAGAGAGGCGCTCCGAGTCGCCGACTCGGTCTTGTCCAAGCACATCCGGGTGCTGCACGAGGCCGGCTACGTCGACGTGCACAAGGCCACCTGGGCCGGGCGAGTACGGACCAGCGTGTCGCTGACTCCCGCCGGGCGGGCGGCTTACGCCGGGCACGTTGCCGCCCTGCAGGCAATAGTCAGCAACCAGGGACTCCAGCCTGGCGCCGGCCTGCAGCCCGCCCGGCCGTAACGCGGTGGCACGCTCGCGCCGCCGCCGGACGGCGGCAGCGACGGGCAGCACGAGGGACGAATCCCTGCGCCACTTCTTGCTGTTATCCGGGGACGGCATTCGCGCGGTGCACAGCACCCCACGTCCGGGCGCCGGAGCGAACTAAGGGGCCGCTGGTGCCGTCGGGGTGCTTGTGCAATGTCAGAGGGCACTGCCCCAGGGCACGAATCGAACTTCCCTGTGCGTATGGGAACTTTTTGGTGTGATCACACCACAAAGTTTCCGTTTCATGGCCCTGGCCAGCGGCGAGCGCCCTCACGTCGGCCAGGTGAGGACGCTCGCCTGACTGACGGCAGCGCGTTTGATGATCGGTTAGCGGCCAGGCGGGCGGGCGGGGTTAGCGCTCGGGGGCTGGGGCTGGGGCTGGGGTAGCGGCCGGGGCCGAGTCCGGCTCGGCCTCCGGGGCGCCGTCCGCCAGCGCGGGGGCGGAAGCCGAGGAGGCCGAGGACGACTCGCCCCCCGGGGCGTCCCGGGGAACCGGGAGCAGCGGGCCGGGGCGCAGCAGCGCGCCCACGATCACCGCACCGCCGATGAAGATGCCCATGCACCACCAGAACACGCTGGTGTAGCCGTGGATGAGCCCCTGCGCCTGGACCAGGCTGACGGCCGCCTTGCCGCTCTTGGTGGCCCCGGCCAGGTTGGCCGCGATGTAGCTGGCGGTGGCGCTGGCCGCGATCGTGTTCAGCAGCGAGGTGCCGATCGAACCGCCTAGCTGCTGCCCGGTGTTGACCGAGGCCGACGCGACGCCTGCGTCGCGCGGGGAGACCCCGTACGTCCCGGTGTTCATCGCGGTGGAGAACAGCAGCCCCATGCCGACCCCGGTGATCATCAGCGGGCCGAGGATGTCGCCCACGTAGTCGCCCTTGACCCCGATGTGGGTCAGCCAGAACTGCGCGCCCGCCAGCAGCAGCATGCCCCCCACCACCAGCGGGCGGGGGCCGATCCGCGGCAGCAGCACGATGTTGGACACGTTGGCGGCGGTCGCGATGCACACCACCATCGGCAGGAACGCCAGCCCGCTGACCACCGGCGAGTAGCCCAGGGACTCCTGCATGTAGTACGTCAGGAACAGGAAGATGCCGAACATCCCGGCCCCGACGATGAAGATCGCCAGGTAAGCGCCGCCGCGGTTGCGGTCGAGCACCACCCGGGGCGGCAGCAGCGGGTGGGCGGCCCGGCCCTGCCAGATGGCGAAGAAGGCCAGCAGCACCACCCCGGCCGCCAGGAAGCCCCAGGTCGACGCGGTGGACCAGGAGTGCATGGCCGCATTGGAGAAGCCGTAGACGAGGCAGAACACGCCGCCGGAGACGGCGATCACGCCAGGCACGTCCAGCCGCGCGCCGGGCTGGCGCGGGTGCCGCTTCAGCAGCACGGAACCGCCGGCCACGGCGACCCCGGCGAAGAACAGGTTGATGTAAAGGCACCAGCGCCAGGACAGGTACTCGGTCAGCGCGCCGCCGAGCAGCAGACCGACCGCGCCGCCCGCGCCGGCGATCGCGCCGTACACGCCGAACGCCTTGCCCCGCTCCTTAGAGTCGCTGAACGTCGTGGTGAGCAAGGCCAGCGCGGCCGGGGCGAGCATCGCGCCGAACACCCCCTGGCAGGCGCGCGCGGTCACCAGCATCGCGAAGTTCACCGACGCGCCGCCGATGGCGGACGCGGCGGCGAACCCGACCAGCCCGATCAGGAAGATCACCTTGCGGCCGATCAGGTCCGCCACCCGGCCCGCGAACAGCAGCAGGCTGCCGAAGGTCAGCGAGTAGGCCGTCACGATCCACTGCCGGTCCACGTCGCTGAACCCCAGCGCCTTCTGGGCCGACGGCAGCGCCAGGTTCATCACCGTCATGTCCAGCACGACCATCAGCTGGGCGATCCCGATCACCACCAGGATCAGCCAGCGCCGCGGGTCCGGCTGGGCGTCGGCCGCGCCCCAGCCCGGCGTCGTCCCGCTCTCCCCCGCCGCGAGGGGGGCCCTTGACTCGGACATTGCAACCGCCAATCTGGAGAGTACCGTTCCGTTTATCGGGAGAGCATAACACGAAGCGGAGGAGCTCCCTCCGTTCAGGGGTAGGCTGATCATCATGACGGCTGGAACCGAGGAAACGTCGCACGACGACATGGCACCGCCTGGGGCTGGGCCGTCCAGGCGAGGCGGTGCTGGCCGAGCCCGTGCTGGCCGAGCCCGTGCTGGCCGAGCCCGTGCTGGCCGAGGTGGCTGGCGAGCGACCGCTGCGGCGCGACGCCGAGCGCAACCGGCGGCGCATCCTCGCCGCCGCCTCGCGGGTGTTCACCGAGCACGGCCTCGACGCCACCCTGGACGAGGTAGCCCGGGCGGCGGGCGTCGGCGTCGGCACCGTCTACCGGCGTTTTCCCGACAAGGAGTCCCTGGTCGCCGAGCTGTTCCGCGAGCGGGTGGACGCGCTCGTGACCGTCGCCGAGGAGGCCTGCGCCGACCCCGACCCGTGGCAGGGGCTGGTCGGTTACCTGGAGTACGCCGCCGCCGCGATGGCGGCGGACCAGGGGCTGCGGCAGCTAATGATGTTCGGCACCTACGACCGGGAACAGGTCCGCTACGCCCGGGACCGCATGCGCCCGGTTATCAGCAAGCTCGTCAAGCGCGCGCAGGACTCCGGCGACCTGCGGGCCGACTTCGCCGCCGCCGACGTCAAGATGATCGCGTTCATGCTCGGCTCCATCGCCGAGTACGCCGCCGCCGTCGCCCCGCACATCTGGCGGCGGTACCTGGGCCTGCTCATCGACGGGCTGCGCCCGTCCCGGGACGGCGTTACCCCGCTCCCGGTGCCCGGCCCCAGCATGCGCGAGCTCGGGGCACTGATGCAGGGCGCCCACGGGCTGCGCGGGGCCCACGGCCGGCGCTAGCCCCAATGCCGTGAGGCCGCCCGGCCCGCCGGCCAGTACTGGTGCACGTGCATCCGCACGCGCTTAGTTTGCGTGCACTTTCAGGTGCATTTCGGTCGTGCACAATAGGGAACTCCGTGCCGCTTTCATGGGTCGCAGATCCCGCTGCACGTGCAAACGCACGCTGCCCGGGTCGCGTGCATCGGCCAATGTGCATTTGCATTACAAAGGGACAAATTGCACTCCGACGTTATCCCCCATGCACCCAGTCTGACCTGCAGATTTAACTATCCAACGGGCATTTTGATCATCTTGGCGGCAGCACTCAACCGCCCCCTATAGGCTGTAGGAGTCGGACACCGGAACTCCTTCCGGAGTTTCCCGCCATAGGTAAATCAGGCCCTTCCGATGGCGACAAGTCCGTCAGATCACGGTAAGATAGCGCCAGATAGGCACCAAGGGCGCCTGCCTAGCCGTCGAGTCCCCCCTCTCGACCCTGGAGTTCCGGTCCATGACATATGGCAACGGTGTGCGAGATGACAGCCAGCAGCTACGCGACATCCAAGAGCTGATCGCGAAGCTGAAGGACGTCAACAGACAGCTCGCGCTGCCGATCCGGACCGGCTCGGTCCCGCCCGCCGAGGCAGCGGTGGCCGAGGTGCCGACCGCCTAGCGGTCGAAGCCAGCGGCGATATCCCGGATCAGCTGGGCCGACCGCGGCGGTGCCAGCGCCGCCGCGCCGAGCTGGGTGAACGTCCGCAGGTAGCGCGCGATCTCTTCCCTGCTCTCGAGGCTGACACCGCCGGACAGCGCCGCCAGGTGCACCACCCCGATCTCCGGTGCCTCCGCGAACCGCAGCAGCGTCATCGGGCCGCTGCCCGCCGCCGCGTGCGCGCCGGCCGCGAACGGCAGCACCCGCAGCGCGACGTGCGCGGGCCGCGCCGGGGCAGTGACGCTCGCGGGAACTGGGACGCTCGCGGGAACAGGAACGCTCGCGGGAACAGGGTCACCTCCGGGGCGGCTGGCCTCGTCGGTCAGGGCGGCCGCGTGGCCGGCCTCGGCCAGCTCCGCCAGCAAGCGGAGCTGCTCCCGCATCACCCGGGGCGGCCCCACCACCTGGCGCAGGGCGCCCTCGGTGATCACGAAGTCCAGCCGGGGCGCCCGCCCGGCGACCACGATCCGCTGCCGGTTCCGCTTGACCTCGACCGCGTGCGCCCGCTGCTCGGCTGACCCGTAGCGGGCGTCGGCCGCGGCCACCGCGCGCATGTAGGCCGGGGTCTGCAACAGGTCGGGTACCTGATTCGACTCGTAGGCGAGGATCTGGGTGGCGGCCGTCTCCATGATCACGTAGTCCTGGGCGGCGGCCGACAGGACGTCACGGTAGTCCAGCCACCAGCCGCTGTCGCGACCGCGGTGGGCGATCGCGAGCAGCGCCTGCTGCTCGGCGGCGGGAACGCCGTACTCGGTCAGCAGCTCGCGTAGCTCCTTGGGGCGGATGCCGCGCTCGCCGGTCTCGATCCGGCTGATCTTCGAGCGGTCGCACTCGAGGATGGCCGCCGCCTCGTCGAGGTTGTAGCCGAGGCCCTGGCGGTAGTCACGCAGGGCCGAGCCGAGCAGCCGGCGCCGGACGGGGGGTATTCCGGGCATGGTGCCTCCTCATTCGGGGATTCGGGGGTCCCGGCCGGGCCGGGGGATTCCGCGGGGCCCGGGCGGGGCCCGGGGGCACGCTCACCCGCGGGGATCGCGGTGGGGGTGAGAGTGCTAGATGGGGGTAAACCTAGCACTTTGGGTAGTCCGGGGGTCGAAACGACTCGCCAAGGAGGGGCGGAAATTGGCGGACGGCTGTGCCTGGTGTTCGATTACCAGGGCGGTGCTTGGCCGAATGGCAACGCGGTGCGGGCACAGCAAAACGGCCGGGCGGGGGACCCTGTGGTCCCCCGCCCGGCCGCTGGCGGCTGGCGGTGTTACTCGGCCAGGTCGGCGAGGTCCTTGCCCGCGATGAAGTCCTCGTCGCTGAGGCCGACCGCGCGGCGCAGGGCGCCGCTCTCGATCAGCTCGATGACGGCGGTGACGTCGCGGTCGAGGCGGCGGTCGCGGTCGACGAACGGGGAGACCTCGCGGATGAGGGCGTGCGCGGCGCGCACCGACGGCGAGGCCAGCTCGGCGCCGCGCAGGTCGATCGCCTGGCAGAGGGCGAGCAGGTGAATCGCGGTGACCTCACGGACCAGGCCGTTGATGGTGCGGGCATCGCGGGCGGCGATGGTGCCCATGCTGACCTTGTCCTGGTTGTGCGCCTCGGTGGAGCGGGAGAAGACCGAAGACGGCATGGTCTGCTTGAGCGCCTCGGCGGTGATCGCGGACGCGGCGATCTGCATGCCCTTGAAGCCGTGGTGCAGGCCGGCCTCCGGGTCGTCGGCGTCGCGGGCGACGATGAGGTTCGGCGGCAGGCCCTCGTTGAACTTCTCGTCCACCACCAGCTCGAGCTGCCGGTCAAGCAGGTCGGCGATGTTGGCGACGGCGGTCTTGAGGCTGTCCATGGACTGGCCGACGTGGCCGGCGTAGAAGTTGCCGCCCAGGTGCAGGCCGCCGCCGGCGGCGTCGAAGAGCGGGTTGTCGGTGGAGGAGTTGATCTCGATCTCCACCCAGCGGTCGGCCCACTCGATGGTGTCGCGCAGGATGCCGATGATCTGCGGGGCGCAGCGGACGGAGTACTTGTCCTGGATGCGGTGCTCCTCCGCGAGCTGCACGTAGCCGCGGTCGCCGATCATCTCGCGGCGGATGAGGATCTCCTCGAAGGAGGTCGCGAGCTGCGAGCCGTCCAGCAGGGCGCGGATGCCGGCCGCGCTGGCGACCTGGCCGGGGTGCGGCTTGTTCTGGTGGATGAAGGGGTGGTAGGCGGACGCGTTGCCGAGCAGCGCCTCCACCGTCATCGCGGTGGACAGCTCGGCCGCGATGGTGATCTCGCGGGCGTCCCACAGGGCCAGCACCGCCCAGGCGGCGGTGTAGGAGGTCCCGTTGATGAGCGCGAGGCCTTCCTTCGGCTCGAGCCGGACCGGCTCGATGCCCTCGTCGAGCAGCGCGTCGAGCGCGGGGCGGATCTCACCGTGGTGGTTGACGTCGCCCTCGCCGATCAGCGCGGCGGCCAGGTAGCAGAGCGGGACCAGGTCGCCGCTGGCGCCGAGCGAGCCGCGCTCGGGGATGCGCGGGGTGATGCCGTGGCTCAGCTGCTCAAGCAGGGTGCGGACCACTTCCGGGCGGATGGCGGAGGTGCCGCGGGAGACCGAGTTGGCGCGGATCATCATGGTGGCGCGGGCGACCTCGGGGCTGGCGGCCGGGCCGGTGCCGTTCAGGTGGTAGAGCACCAGGTTCCGCTGCAGCTCGTGCGCCTTGTCAGCACCGATCTGACGGATGCAGCTGTCACCGAAGCCGGTGGTCACCCCGTAGATCGGCACCCCCTGCTCGATCAGCGACCACTTCAGCGGCAGCGCGGCTTCCATCTGGGTGACGGCCGCGTCTGACAGCTGAGCCTCGGGCGTCTCCGAGCGGGCCGCCGCCGCCAGCGCACGCGTGGTCAGCGACGAGCCGTCAAGTGACAGTCCGCGTACAGTCAGTGCTTCCGTCATGCTGTGCTCCCCAATGGTCCCTGTGACTTCTTACTTGCTTTGATGCAGTCACGCTACAGCCCAAACTCGGGCAAGGCAGCCAGATTCACAATTCGGCAGTAATTAATTTCTGCCGAAGGCGTTCTCCGGAATGACCCTGAAGCGATACCACTAATATTCACACACATCGATCACAGATGTCGTTGCAGCTCAGGGGCAGTTCAGTGGCAGCCGCTCAGGGTTTGCGGACGGATGTGTTACCTGCTTGTTTCCGGAATTCATCAGGTTTCCTGTTAATCGCAGGACCCTGGATTTCCCTGGTTTTTGCCAGGCTTCCTGTCAATCAAACGGACGCCAACAGGCACCTATCAGGTTTCCTGTTAATCGCGCTTATCAGGTTTCCTGTTTAATAGCGCGGCGGCCGGCCCTGGCGGGCGTCAGGCGAGCTGGCCGATCGCGGTCATCAGGCGGCGCTCGGAGACCGGCTGGGGAGTGCCGATCGTCTGCGCGAACAGGCTGACCCGCAGCTCTTCCAGCTGCCAGCGGATCTCCCGGGCGGCGTCGGTCACCCGCGCCTCGGGCGGCAGCGCGGCCAGGGCGGCGGCGTACGCGTCCTGCACCCGGTGCACCACCGCCATCTGCTGCGCGTCGCGGCCCGGGTTGTCGGTGAGCTTGTCCAGCCGGCGGCCGACCGCCTTCAGGTAGCGGGCCAGCGCGGGCAGCCGGGCGGCGCCGGCCGCGGTCAGGAAGCCGGGGCCGATCAGGTCGTCGAGCTGCGCCCGGATGTCGGCCGCCGCGGGCGCGACCGCCTGGCCGGCCAGGCCGTCCAGCCGCAGCCTGGCCTCGTGGGCGCACCGCAGGATCTCTTCGGCCCAGGTCACGACCTCGTAGCTGGCGGCGTGCAGCCGCGGCCGTACGTGCTCGACGACCCGGGCGAACTGGTCGGCGTCGCGGACGCTGCCCGGGCCGCCCGACTGGGCTTCCGCCTCGGCCACCAGCCGGTCGACGGCGCAGCCGACGCAGTCGGCGAACAGGGCGGCCACCGAGCCGTGGGGGTTGTCGCTCAGCACCAGCTTCTGGGCCGTGGTGAGCCGCTTGGCGACGTCGTTGGCGGGCGACTTGACGGCCAGCAGGACCAGCCGCCGCAGTCCCGCCCGCATCGCGGCCGCGGCCGCGGCGGGCGTCTCGAACAGCCGGATGTCCACCTGCTGGCCGGTGTCGACCAGGGCCGGGTAGGCCTTGACCTCGCCGTCGGTGAACACGGCGGGCAGCGGCCCGAAGTCCCACCTGGTAACGCCGCTGCGGGTGAGCGCGGTGGCGCGGGCGGAGAGGGTGGCGCGCAGCTTGGGACGCAGCTGCCGCTGCAGCGCCGCCAGGTCCTTGCCCGCCGCCACCACCTTGTCCCCGTCGGTCACCCGGAAGGTGAACCGCAGGTGCGGCGGCAGCCGGTCCAGGTCGAAGGCATCCGGCGGCACCCGCACGCCGCGCAGCCGGAGCAGCTCGCGCGCCATGACGTCCCTGACGTCACCGGGCGGAACGGCTCCGTCCAGGCCGGCCAGGATCTCCCGGGCCACGTTGGGAGCCGGCACCAGCTCACGCCGCAGGCTCTTGGGCAGGACGCGGATCAGCTCGGTGACCAGCTCCAGCCGCAGGCCGGGCACCTGCCAGGAGAACTCCGCCGGGCGGGCCTGGTTGAGCGTGGCCAGCGGGATGTCGATGGTCACGCCGTCGGACTCGCTGCCCGGCTCGAACGCGTAGCTCAGCGTGAGCCGGCTACCCGGCCGGCCGCCCGCCCCGCCTGACCCGCCCGCCCCGCCTGACCCGCCCGCCCCGGACGACTCCGAGGTCCAGACCTCGGGGTAGGCGCCGGCGTCGAGCTCGTCGGCCGCATCGAGGAGCAGGTCACCCGGGGTGAGCGTGAGCAGGTCGGGCGTCTCGTGCCTGGCCCGCTTCCACCAGCTGTCGAAGTGCCGGGCGGACACCACGTCGGCCGGCACCCGCGCGTCGTAGAAGGCGTAGAGCGCGTCCTCCCCCGCGACCAGGCCGCGCCGCCGGGCGCGCTGCTCCAGGGCGGCCGCTTCCTCCAGCCGCCTGGCGTTGTCGCGGAAGAAGTGGTGCCTGGTCTCCCAGTCCCCTTCCACCAGGGCGTGCCTGATGAACAGCTCGCGGGCGAGCACCGGGTCGACGCGCTGCAGCAGCACGGTCCGGTCGGCGATCAGCGGGATACCGTAGAGGGTGACCTTCTCGCTCGCCACCGCGCTGCCCTGGCCGCGAGACCAGCGGGGCTCGCTGTAGGAGCGCTTCACCAGGTGCGCGGCGACCGGCTCGACCCACTCCGGCTCGATCGCGGCCACGGTCCGCGCCCACAGCCGGGAGGTCTCCACCAGCTCGGCCGCCACCACCCAGTCCGGCGGCTTGCGGGCCAGCCCGGAGCCGGGGAAGACGGCGAACTTGGTGCCGCGGGCGCCCAGGTACTCCGGCAGCGGGCGGCGGCCGCGCTCGGGACCGGCCGCGGGCCGGGCGGCGCCCGGTTTGGCCAGCGACAAGACGACCTTCATGCCGACCTGGGAGAGCAGCCCGGCCAGCAGGGCGGTGTGTACCCGGACGCGCTCGGACGAGGAGGACTTGGTGTCCAGGCCCAGCTCGCGGGCCAGCGCCGACAGCTGGCCGTGCAGGTCCTGCCACTCGCGGACGCGCAGGTAGTTGAGGAACTCGGCCCGGCACAGGCGGCGGAAGGCCGAACCGGACAGCTCCTGCTGCTGCTTGGCCAGGTAGTCCCACAGCGCGACGAAGGCGAGGAAGTCCGACTCGGGCTGCGCGAACCGCCGGTGCGCGGTGTCGGCGGCCTGCTGGTTGTCGGTCGGCCGCTCGCGCGGGTCCTGAATGGACAGCGCGGCCGCGATGATGAGGATCTCCCGGGCGCAGCCCTGCTTGCCTGACTCGATGATCATCCGGGCGACGCGCGGGTCCACCGGGAGGCGGGCCATCTGGCGGCCGGTCTCGGTGAGCTGCTCGCTGGAGACAGCGTTCAGCTCCTCGAGCAGCTTGACGCCGTCGGTGATCGCCCGCGGGTCCGGCGGGTCGACAAACGGGAACCGGCGCACGTCGCCCAGGCGGGCGGCCGCCATCTGCAGGATGACGCTGGCCAGGTTGGTGCGCTGGATCTCCGGGTCGGTGAACTCGGGACGGCTCTCGAAGTCCTCCTGGGAGTACAGCCGGATGCAGATGCCGTCGGCCACCCGGCCGCAGCGGCCCTTGCGCTGGTTGGCCGACGCCTGCGAGATCGCCTCGATAGGCAGCCGCTGCACCTTGGTGCGCAGCGAGTAGCGGGAGATCCGGGCGGTGCCCGGGTCGACCACGTAGCGGATGCCGGGGACGGTCAGCGACGTCTCGGCCACGTTGGTCGCCAGCACCACCCGGCGGCTGGCCAGCGAGCGGCCGGCCGGCACCTCGAAAACCCGGTGCTGCTCGGCCGAGGAAAGCCGCGAGTACAGCGGCAGCACGTCGGTGCGGGGCCGGCCCTTCAGCGCGTCGGCGGTGTCGCGGATTTCCTGCTCACCGGACAAGAACACCAGGATGTCGCCCGGGCCCTCGCGCTCCAGCTCGGCGATCGCGTCGGTGACCGCGGTGACCTGGTCCCGGTCCTCTGCCTTGGCATCGCCGGCCGGGGCGTCGCTGACCGGCCGGTAGCGGACCTCGACCGGGTAGGTGCGCCCGGAGACCTCGACGATCGGGGCGGGCTCGCCGGTGCGCTGGTCCTTGAAGTGCTCGGCGAAGCGCTCGGGGTCGATGGTGGCCGAGGTGATGATCACCTTGAGCTCGGGCCGGCGGGGCAGCAGCTGGCGCAGGTAACCGAGGATGAAGTCGATGTTGAGGCTGCGCTCGTGGGCCTCGTCGATGATCAGCGTGTCGTAGCGGCGCAGGTCGCGGTCGGTGCCGATCTCGGCCAGCAGGATGCCGTCGGTCATCAGCTTGACCGCGGTGGCGTCGCCGGACTTGTCGGTGAACCGGACCTTGTAGCCGACGACCTCACCCAGGCTGGTGTGCAGTTCCTCGGCGATCCGCTCGGCCACCGTGCGGGCGGCGATGCGCCGGGGCTGGGTGTGGCCGATCTGGCCGGTGACGCCGCGGCCGAGCTCCAGGCAGATCTTGGGCAGCTGGGTGGTCTTACCCGAGCCGGTCTCACCCGCCACGATCACCACCTGGTGGTCGCGGATGGCGGCCGCGATGTCGTCCTTGCGCTGGCTGACCGGCAGCTCAGGCGGGTAATCGACCACCAGCCCGGCCAGCGCGGCCCGGCGGGCCTCGGCGCGCATGCCGCGGGAGGCCGTCCCGCGCGCGCGGGACCGCCTGGGCTGCGTGGAAGTTTCGTTCACCGGCGGCAAAGGGTAGGCGATGGAGTCAGCAGAGCACAACGTATTAACGACGCCCGCTCTTCCCGCCGCCGACCCAAGCCGATGATCCCGAACGGGTGCGGCTGGCTCTGGCTGGCCCGGGGGCAGGCCGCCGGGTGGCGGGGTGGCCGGGGTGGCGGGATGGCCGGGGTGGCCGGGGTGGCCGGGATGCCGGGGTGGCCGGGGTGGCCGGGGTGGCGGGGTGGCCGGATGGCGGGGTGGCGGGGTGGCTGCTTACCGGCTGGCCGCCGCCACCAGCGCGGCCACCAGCTCGGGGGTCAGCGGGCTGCCGGGGAACAGGGCCAGCCGCGCGAGCGGGATGCCGCGCAGCAGCACCAGCAGCGCCGGGTCACCGTAGCCGCTGTCCGGCGCGCCGTCCTTGGTCCCGGTGAGCGCGTCGGTCACCAGCCCCGCGCCGCGCGGGTCGTCCAGCCACTCCCCCAGGGTGGAATCGGCCGTCAGCGGCACCCGGGTGTCGTCGCCGGCCACCTCGGCGACCGCGACCGCGCGCAGGTCGCGGGAGGACGAGCCGACCGCGCAGTGGTAGGCGCCGCCCTCTACCACCCAGCGGTTCAGCCGGGTGTCCCAGTAGGCGAGGTCCTCGCGCGGCACGGTGAGTGCCACCTCGACCGTCGCGCCCGCCGCGACCGGCACGCTGGCGAACGCCTTCAGCTCCCGGGGGGCGCGGCTGACCCGCGCGCCGGGCAGGCTCACGTAGAGCTGGACGACCTCCCGGCCGTCCCGGTCACCAGTGTTGGTCACCGGGACCCGCACCTCGATCCCGTCGGGCTGGCCCGCCGCGGCTGCGAGCACGGTCGCGCTGGCCGGCCCGTAGCTGAAGGTGGTGTACGACAGGCCGAAGCCGAACGGGTAGCCCACCGGCTGGTCGCGGGCGTCGAATCCCCGGTACCCCACGAACAGCCCCTCGCCGTACCTGACGTGCCCGTGCTCGCCCGGGAAGTCCAGGTAGGACGGGTGGTCCGACAACCGCAGGGGGATCGTCTCGGCCAGCCGCCCGGACGGGTTCACCCGGCCGAACAGCACGTCGGCGATCGCGCCGCCGCCCGCCTGGCCGAGCAGCCAGCCCTCGACGATCGCGGGCACGGCCTCGTCCCAGGGGGCGGTCCGCAGCACGCCGCCGTTGGACAGGACCACCACCGTGCGCGGGTTGGCCGCCGCCACCTGCCGGATCAGCTCCTGGTGGAGCGGGCTGAGGTCGATGCCGTCCGCGTCGGCGCCCTCGGTCTCGTGCAGGCGGCCGACGAAGACCAGCGCCGTGTCGCACCCCCGGGCCAGCGCCACCGCCTCGGCCAGCAGGTCCCGGTCCTGGTCGGCCGGGCCGCCCACGCCGTCGGCGGCCGCGACCCGCTGCTCGGACGGGCTCTCGGCGACCAGGTAGCCGGGAGCGAAGCTGACGTCGGCCTGGGTACCGGCGATGATCCCGGTGAGCGCGTCGTCGAGCCGGCTCGGGGTGATCTGCGAGCTTCCGCCGCCCTGGTAGCGCGGGGTGCGCCCGAACTCGCCGATGACGGCGAGGGAGCCGGCCTGGCCGGGGTCGAGCGGCAGCAGGCCGCCCTCGTTCTTCAGCAGCACGATGGCGCGGCTGGCGATCTCGCGGGCCAGGGCGTGGTGCGCGGCCTGGTCGTAGCCGGGGCCGCCCGGGGCCGGCGACTTCCGCACCAGCGCGGCCACCCGGCCCGCGGCCTGCCGCAGGCGCGCGGCCGGCAGGCGGCCGGACGCCACCGCGTCGGCCAGCCGCTGGTCGCCCGCGTCGTCCGGCCCGGGCATGGTGAGGTCGAGGCCCGCCGCCACCGCCGCCACCCGGTCGGCGACCGCGCCCCAGTCGGACACCACCACCCCGTCGAACCCCCACTCGTCCCGCAGCACCTGGGTGAGCAGCCAGTGGTGCTGGCTGGCGTACTCGCCGTTCACCTTGTTATAGGCGCACATCACGGTCCACGGCCTTGCCTGGGTCACCACCCGCTGGAAGGCGCGCAGGTACATCTCCCGCAGCGTCCGCTCGTCCACTTCCGCGCTGACCCGCATCCGGTCGGTTTCCTGGCTGTTGACCGCGTAGTGCTTGAGCGAGGCACCGACCCCCTGGCTCTGCAGTCCCCGCACCCAGGCGGTGGCGAGCGTGCCCGCCAGCAGCGGGTCCTCGGAGAGGTACTCGAAGTTGCGGCCGCCGAGCGGGCTGCGCTTGAGGTTGACGCCCGGGCCGAGCAGCACCGCGACGCCCAGCGCGCGGCACTCCCGGCCGAGGGCCTCGCCCATCCGCCGCAGCAGTTCCGGGTCCCAGGTCGCGGCGCTGGCCACCGCGGGCGGGAAGCAGGTGGCGGGCTGGCCGCGGAGCATCACCCGCGGGTCGGCCTGCAGCCGGACGCCGTGCGGCCCGTCGGTGACGGTGATCGCGGGCAGCCCGGCCGCCTCGTCCGGCTTGGTCTGCCAGAAGTCACGGCCGCTGGTGAGGGCCGCCTGCTGGGCCACGGTCAGCTCGGGCGTCATTGCCGCTTCCCCTTGCGATCGCTGCGGGTACCGGGGGCGCTACCCGGGCAAGAGCGTGCCCGCGGACGGCGGAAGGTAAAAGTTACGGTTGCCGAACGTCTCACGGCCAACGCGCCCGCTCACGGCTTTCCCAGCATTACTTTTATGGCCCTCTTACTTTTCCGCGGAGCAAACCTATAGTAAATCTAAAGGTTTACTTAAGAGTAACCTGGGGGCCTTGGGGCGAGATCGCCAGCGGTAAAGGGATTGGGCTTCCCGCGCCGGGGGGCGCCCGGCGCGGGAAGCTGCACCGCTCGCCGATGCCCCCGTAAAGCAACCGGCGAGACACGGCGCCAGCCAGCTTGCACGCATCTGAATGCTGGCACCGAAACTATTCGCTTTAGATCGACACGCCCAGAAAAGGCCTGGAGATTGGAATCTCACCTGGCAGCGGGGCTGACGGGGCGGGCTGGGGGCAATGACCGCCCTCCCGGCCACGCTCGTTTGAGCACCGCAATCACACCAGGCGGCATACCTGGTAGCCTGCTTCACCAGCGGCGCGTAAGCACGCGCCTGTGCGCAGTCACACGCTCAGGCGTAAGTCATTTCGGGCGCGCCACAGAGTGATCACGGAACCGGTCGGCGCGTGCGCGCCATCCTGCTTTAGGGTACGCTGCCGTCAGTCTCGGGAACGTGGCCGCTACCGACGCCTTCGTTTAGCCCCAGACCAATAGCCGCGGGCCTACGCTCAATTACGGACGATAATTAATGTCGATGAATTGCTTGCGCCTCGGCGGCCAAAAGCCTGCGCATCAGTGCAGGCAGCCGTCCGGGCCGACAAAAGATACGACCGTGCGGATCCGCCGCGGCTCCCCCGCGGCCCACTACGCCAGCCACAGCATCACTCCCTATCCAGGTCCATCCAGCGAGAAAACGGACGCTGAGGGGGACGTGTCCGGCCCACAGGCGGGGAACAGCGGGAACCGCAGGCCGGACACGCAGCTACACCGTCTCCCGGGCTCCCCCTCAAGCTCCCCGGAGACCTGTGCACGTGCACGCTACGTATCCGGATGGTTTGTATCCGTATACCTATCGCGCGGAAGCAACGATACTCAGCACCTGTCTAGCTGTCTAGTCACCCGAACAAGTAATGTTCCCGATTTTCCCGGGAGGTTCAGTGACCGTGACTTATGAACAGGTGCCGCCCGTGCAGCAGGAGCATCAGGTGCGCGTCGATTACGAATCCGGCGAACGCGTCTACCTGCAGATAGCCCGCATCATCCGTGACAGGATCATCAACGGTGAGCTGCCGGTGGGCGCGCAGGTGCCCAGCGGGGCGCAGATGCGGCGCGAGTGGGGGGTCAACCGGCTGACCGGCGCGATGGCGGTCGAGGAGCTGCGCAAGGCGGGCCTGGTGGTCACCCGGCCCGGCGTCGGCACCTTCGTCGCCGCCACCCCGGCCCGGCAGGTGGTGCACCTCCGCCCGGGCGACCGGGTCACCTCGCGGATGCCGACCGAGGAGGAGCGCGAGGAGCTGCGCACCGGCTACCTCACCCCGCTGCTGATCGTCACCCGGGCCGACGGCCGGGTTGAGCCGTACAACGCGGCCGTCACCGTGGTCCACTCCGGCCACTGACAGCCATGTTCCGGCCGCCGTCCCGCCCCCGGGCACGCGGCACCGGGAACCGGGCCGCCCGGGGCTGGCCGACGGCAGCCGCGGGCCAGCCCGTCGGGCACCGGCCTGGTTACCGCTCCTGGCGGAAGCGGGTGGCGGGAGCGGGCGCAGCATGCCCCCGTTCGGAGTGCTCCTGGATCTCCTCGGCGACGGCGACCCGCGGCCGGGCGCCTGGCGCGGCCCCGGCCCCCGCCTCGTTCTCCGCCTCGTTCCCGGCCTCGTTCTCGGCCTCGATGTCGCCGGCCGAGATGCCGACCGGGGCGATGTCGGCCGCGGCGACCTCGCCCGCGGCCGCGAGCGCCGGCCCGCTGTGCAGGTCGTGCACGTAGCGCTTGCCGCGCAGCAGCGAGGCGACCGCCGCCACCAGGCAGGCCACGATGGCGAAGTCGAACGCGATCTGCAGGCCGGAATGGAACGGGCCGCTGATCAGCCCGGGGAAGAAGGAGTGGCCGGTCAGGTAGGCGGCGTGGTTGGCCGGGAGCTTGCTGATGGCCGACCCGAGCAGCATCTGGATCGGGTTGTAGCCGAGCAGCGCGGCGAACATCACCGCGGTCGGCGGCAGGTGCGCCAGCCGGCTCGCGTCGGCCGCGGACACCCCCTGCGCGGTCAGCCCGGATGACAGGTGGGTGGACAGGGAAGCCGACAGGCCCAGGATGATCAGGCTGAAGAAGATGCCGATGGACAGCACCATGGACGAGTTCTGGAAGGTGGCCGACATGCCGGCCCCCACGCCGCGGCGCTGGGCGGGCAGCGCGTTCATGATGCCCGCCCGGTTGGGGGAGGCGAACAGGCCGTTGCCGATGCCGTTGAGGAACAGGATGAGGGCGAACTCCAGGTAGTTGAAGTTCACCGGCAGGATCTCAAGCAGCCCGAACGACAGGGCGGTGACCAGCATGCCGCCGGTGGCGAAGGGGCGGGCGCCGAAGCGGTCGGACAGGTAGCCGGAGACCGGCCCGGCGATGAGGAAGCCGAGGGTGAGCGGCAGCATCGCGATGCCCGCCCACAGCGGAGTGTTCTCGAAGCTGTAGCCGTGCAGTGGCAGGTAGATGCCCTGCAGCCAGATGATCAGGATGAACATCAGGCCGCCGCGGCCGAGGCCGGACAGCAGGGACGCGATGTTGCCCGCCGCGAACGCGCGGATGCGGAACAGGCTGAGCCGGAACATCGGCTCCTCGACCTGCGTCTCGATGTAGCAGAAGGCCGCCAGCACCACCAGGCCGCCGATGATCAGGCTGAGGACCAGCGGGCTGGTCCAGCCCATCACGTGGTTTCCGTAGGGCTGGATGCCGTAGGTGATGCCGACCAGCACCGCGATCAGCCCGGCCGCGAACGTCAGGTTGCCCCACCAGTCCAGGCGGGCGGCCTGCGCAGGCCGAGCTCCCGGAGCTTGAGGTAGGACCAGATGCTGCCCAGCACGCCGAACGGGACCGAGACGAGGAACACCAGCCGCCAGTCGACCGGGCCGAGCAGGCCGCCGAGCACCAGGCCGACGAAGCTGCCCGCGATGCCGGACACCTGGTTGAGGCCGAGCGCCATGCCGCGCTGGTTGACCGGGAAGGCGTCGGTCAGGATCGCGCTGGAGTTGGCCATCAGCATGGCGCCGCCGACCCCCTGGAAGATCCGCATCCCGATCAGGTACCAGCCGGCCGCGGTGCCGGTCAGCCAGCAGACCGACAGCAGGATCGAGAAGAAGGCGAAGATGGCGAAGCCGAGGTTGTACATGCGGACCCGGCCGTACATGTCGCCCAGGCGGCCGAAGCTCACCACCAGCACCCCGGTCACCACCAGGTAGCCCATCATCATCCAGAGCAGGATGGTGGTGTTGCCCGGCGCGAGGGGGTTGATGCCGATGCCGCGGAAGATGTCCGGCAGGGCGATCAGCATGATCGACGAGTTGACGGTCGCCATCAGCACGCCGAGGGTGGTGTTAGACAGGGCGATCCACTTGTAGCGGGGACCGACGCCGCTGGCGCTGCTGGGCGTCCCGGCTGGCTCCGGGCTGGTCAATGCGGCGGGCACTGGGCTTCCTCCTGGACAGGCGGTTCCGCGCGGCTGGGCGCGAGCGGGCACGACGACGGGCCCCGATTAGTTGCTTATTGCAAAGTAATCGTACGGCAGGATTATTCCGGGGTCACTGATCAGTTGAAGCTGACCGATGGGTTGCCCCGGTTTGACGGCTGCTCCCGGTTTGACGGCTGCTCCCGGTTTGACAGGGGGGAAGCGGACCCGGCATCCTTTGGTTGTTCTAGTTGGACACCTCGTTCGGTGAGGCGTCTTCACGGACACAGGCCACTGATCCCAACCGTCGAGAGACGCTCCGGATCAGGACACCTCTCCCCGGCCTAAGGGGTGAGGCCAAGTGGCTGCGCAGCATCGCTACGCCGTGGAGTGCCAAAGCTCTTACGAGAGAGGTGACCCCGCTCATTGCCCGGGACCGCCCGGGCGGTGACCGCCTGGCCGACTCTTCATGTCGGCTGGGTTTGTGAAGGCGTGCACAAGCGCCGCGGACGAAGGGAGGCGCGCGATGGACTCTGATAGTCCGGGCCGAAGTCGGCCCCGCCCCCGGCTGTTCCCGCCCGTCCCGGGCGCGCGCTGACGCACTGAGCTAGCTGATTTCCGGTCCTCCACGCCTGCTTCCGCTGGCGCGCGGCCGGACGCCGCGTCCTGCGCGTGCCCCGCTCCCGCTTGAGTGAAAGCGCGAAAGAGGTGCATTCCAGTGACTGCGATTGACTTTGAGGTAGACGGTGCCGCGCGCACCGCGGTGCTCGACGAGGCGCACACGGGCGACATCCGCGGCGCCCTCGGCACGATCAGCCTGGACGACCACGCCCCCCGCACCACCGTCTCGGCCAAGCTGAAGACGCTGCTGGCGGTGGTCGGGCCGGGGCTGATCGTGATGGTGGGCGACAACGACGCCGGCGCGTTCTCCACCTACGGGCAGGCCGGCCAGGTCTACGGGACCCGCCTGCTGTGGACGCTGCTGCTGCTCATCCCGGTGCTGTACGTCAACCAGGAGATGGTGCTGCGGCTGGGCGCGGTCACCGGGGTCGGCCACGCGCGGCTGATCCTTTCCCGGTTCGGCAAGTTCTGGGGGACGTTCGAGGTCATCGACCTGTTCCTGCTGAACGGGCTGACGATCGTGACCGAGTTCATCGGCATCACCCTCGCGGCCGGCTACCTGGGGGTGCCGAAGGTCCTGGCGGTGGCGCTCGCGGCCGGGGTCATCATCGCCACCGCGTTCACCGGCTCGTTCCGCGCGTTCGAGCGGATCGCGATGTTCTTCTGCGCCGGCACGCTGCTGCTGGTGCCGCTGTACCTGATGGCGCACCCGGCGCCGTCGGCCATGCTGCGCGGCTTCAGCTCGGTCGGGCTGCCGGGCGGGCCGGTTTCCGGCGCGGGCGGCGGCGGCGCGATCCCCGGCGGCACCGCCGCGGTGATGCTGCTGGTCATCGGCATCGTGGGCACCACCGTCGCCCCCTGGCAGCTCTTCTTCCAGCAGTCGTACGTGATCGACAAGCGGATCACCCCCCGCTTCATCCGGTACGAGAAGGCCGACCTGTGGATCGGCATCGGCATCGTCGTGGTCGGCGCGGCCGCGCTGATGGGCACCACCGCGGCCGCGTTCGCGCACTCCGGGGCCGCCTTCACCGACTCGGCCGGGCTGGCGCACGGGATCGCCGGCTACGCCGGGCACGTGGCGGGCGCGCTGTTCGCGGTGGCGCTGCTCGACGCGAGCGTCATCGGGGCGTTCGCGGTCTCGCTGTCGTCGGCCTACGCCATCGGCGACGTGCTCGGCCTGAAGCACTCGCTGCACCGCGGGGTCGGCCAGGCCAAGGGCTTCTACGCGCTGTACGCGGCGCTGATCGGCGCGGCCGCGGTCATCGTGCTGCTGCCGGGCTCACCGCTCGGGCTGATCACCGAGGGCGTGCAGGTGCTGGCGGGGGTGCTGCTGCCGGCGGCGACGGTGTTCCTGCTCATGCTGTGCAACGACAAGGCCGTGCTCGGCCCGTGGGTCAACTCGCCGCGGACCAACGCGTTCACCGGGGCGGTGATCACGGCGCTGATCGCGCTGTCGGTGGTGCTGACCGCCTCGGTCATGTTCCCGCACATCAGCGCGTCCGCCATCTTCGCGATCATGGCGGCGTGCGCGGCGGCGGCCGCCGTGGCGGGCGGGGGCGCGCTGGCGGCCAGGCGACGGGCGGCCAGGGGGCGGGCGGCGGGGCAGCGGGCGGCGGGGCAGCGGGCGGCGGGCGCGGCGACCACCGCGGCGACCCCGGTGGACAAGCTGAGCTGGCGGATGCCGCCGCTGAGCGAGCTGCCGGCCCCGGTGATCAAGGGCGCCCGGCGGCTCGGGCTACTCGGGCTGCGCGGTTACCTCGCGATCGCGATGATCATGGTGGTGGTCAAGATCGTGCAGACCGCGCTGGGGCACTGAGGCCCGGCCGGACCTGACGGCGCAGGTCGCCGTCGCCGGCCGTGAAGCCGCGCCGCAGCAGCCAGGCGGTGACCCGCTCCCGGTGCGGGCTGGCGGCCGGGACAACGTTGTAGACGTAGTTGAACCCGCGGGCGGCCGCCTCTTCCTCGAGGCGGTCCACGATGAACTCGCCGATGCCCGCGCCCCGGCGGGGCGCCGCGACCACGAAGGTGATCTCGGCGTTGCCCCATTCGCTGTCCAGCCAGCCGTACCCGACGACCTGCCCCGACTGGTCGGTGACGCGCCACCACTCATCGGCCACCGGGGTGTCTGGCGCGGGCGCGCTGAGGCCGGTGGCCGCCAGCTCGGCCGGGCCGAACAGCCGCTGCTTGTCCGCGTCCCAGCGTGGTGCGTGCTCCCTGGTCCAGGTCAGCCCGGTTGTCATCGCGCCTCCTAACGCTTCCTCTTAGAGTGTTCCCAGTTGAGGCGAGGAGGTATCCGTGGTTGAGACAACCGGGCCGCTAGCCGGGGTACGGGTGGTCGAGCTGGCCGGCATCGGGCCGGGGCCGTTCTGCGGGATGCTGCTGGCCGACCTGGGGGCCGAGGTGATCGTGGTGGACCGGCCGGGCGGCCCGTCCACGCTGGCTCCCCGGCGCGGCGACGTCACCAGCCGCGGCAAGCGGCGGGTGGTGGTCGACCTGAAGCACCCGCGCGGGGCCGAGGTGGTGCTCCGGCTGGCGGCCGCGTCGGACGCGCTCATCGAGGGGTACCGGCCGGGGGTGACCGAGCGGCTCGGCGTCGGCCCGGCCGACTGCCTGGCGGTCAACCCGGCCCTGGTGTACGGGCGGATGACCGGCTGGGGGCAGGACGGGCCGCTGGCGCCGACGGCCGGCCACGACATCGCCTACATCGCGGTGACCGGCGCGCTGCACGCCATCGGCCGGGCCGGCGGCCCGCCCCAGGTGCCGGTCAACTACCTGGGCGACTTCGGCGGCGGTGCCCTGTTCCTGGCGCTCGGCGTGCTGGCCGGGGTGCTGCGGGCCCGCGCAAGCGGGCAGGGCCAGGTGGTGGACGCCGCGATCGTCGACGGGGTGGCGGTGCTGCAGGCGATGAGCTACGGGATGCTGGCCGACGGGCGGTGGACCGACCAGCGGGGGGTGAACATCCTCGACACCGGGGCGCCGTTCTACGACGTCTACCCGACCAGCGACGGCCGCCACATGGCGGTCGGCGCGATCGAGCCGCAGTTCTACGCGGCTTTCCTGGCTGGCCTGTTCGCCCCCGACCCGGTGCCGGGCGGCCTGCCCGGCCAGCTCGACCAGGCCGGCTGGCCGGAGCTGCGGCGGCTGTTCGCCGCCCGCTTCGGGCAGCGCTCGCAGCAGGACTGGACCGCCGCGTTCAGCGGCACCGACGCCTGCGTCGCCCCGGTGCGCGCGATGACCGAGGCGCCGGCCGATCCCCAGCTTGCCGCGCGCGGCAGCTACCTGACGGTGGACGGGGTGCTGCAGCCGGCTCCGCCCCCCGGTTCGCCCCCGCCCCCTCCCCGCCCCTTCTCCCGCCCTCGGGTCCGGGTCCGCGTCCGTTCCCGGTCAGGCGATCGCCGCCCTGCCCCCGGGGCCGATCGCGCACCCGGGGGCGCATACCCGGGCGGTGCTGGCCGGGCTGGGCTTCGCCGACGTGGACGACCTGCTCGCCGCGGGCGCGGTCCAGCAGGCCTGAACCTCGCGGCACCGGGCCTGGCCCCGGCGCGGCGGGGCGGCCCGCTCGGCGCGGCCCAGGCTGAACCGCGGCGCGGCGGCCCGCTCGGCGAGACGGCCCGCTCGGCGAGACGGCCCGCTCGGCGAGACGGCCCGCTCGGCGCTTCTTGCTGTTATCCGGGCGAGGTAGCAGATCTTGGAAACTTTTTCGGGTGATAGCACGAAAAAGTTTCCATCTGGATAAAAGTTTCCAGTCTTGTCACTGGCTGGGACATGCGGCCGGCTGGCTGCCCGGCTCCGGGCCGGCGGCTTGGGCTCGCGCCCCGGGCTGGGCCGCCCGGGGCGGCCGAGAGCTGGTCACGCTTCGAAATCGCACGTGATGCACGTGCAATCAGGTCGGCCCGGTGTTAAGGTGACGGCGTCCTTATACTCCCCCGTGAGGTAACCATGGCCAATATCGTGAGCCGGGGCCAGGTCGCCGGCCCGCGACGACTTGGCCTGCCCGCGGAGGCCACCGGCTTCATCGAGCGGCCGGCCGAGGTGGACGGTATCACCGAGCTGCTGCGGACCGCGCGCATGGTGACGGTCACCGGGCCGCCCGGGGTCGGCAAGACGCGTGCCGCCATCGCCGCCGCGGCGCTGGTGGCCGACCGGTTCCCGGACGGGGTGTGCTTCACCGACCTCGGCGAGACCAGGGAGCCGCCCGGGGGCGGGCGCGGCCAGGCGTCCGGGGCCGCGCTCATCGCCGCCGTCGTCGCGGCCGAGCTCGGGGTGCCTGGCGGCAGTACCAGCGGGGCGCCTGGCGGCAGTACCAGCGGGGCGCCTGGCGGCAGTAGCCGCGGGGCGCCTGGCGGCGGGACCGCCGACGCCGCCGTTAGCCAGCAGGCGGCCCTGCTCAGCCGCCTGCGCGGGAAGCGACTGCTGATCATCCTCGACACCTGCGAGCACCTGGTGGACGCCTGCGCGGCGTTCGCCGACAACGTGCTGCGCGGCGCGGCCGGGGTCACCCTGCTGGCCACCAGCCGGCAGCCGCTCGACACCCCCGGTGAGCACGCCTTCCCGCTGCTCCCGCTGTCGGCCGAGACCGCCGCGGTCGAGCTGTTCGCGCAGCGCGCGGCGGCGGTGCTGCCCGGGTTCGCGGTCACCGCGGAGAACCGGGCGGACGTGGTGCGGCTGTGCCAGCGGCTCGACGGCATCCCGCTGGCGATCGAGCTGGCCGCCGTCCAGCTGCGCGCGCTGCCGCTGACCGAGCTGGCCCGCCAGCTCGAGTCGGGCATCCGGACGCTGACTCCGCGCCGCCGCGGCACCACGCCGCGGCACCAGACGCTGCGCGCCGCGGTCGACTGGAGTTACCAGCTCTGCAGCCCGGCCGAGCAGGCGCTGTGGCAGCGGCTCTCGGTGTTCACCGACACGTTCGACGTGGCCGCGGCCGAGCGGGTGTGCGCGGGAGACCCGCTGCCGGCCGCCCAGGTGCTGCCCGCGCTGGTCGGCCTGGTCGACAAGTCGGTGCTGCTCCGGGCGGGGGCGGAGTCTCCCCGGTACCGGCTGCCGGCCGCGCTGCGCGAGTTCGGGGCCGACCGGCTGGCGGAGGCAGCCGAGGAAGACTTCTTCCTCGGCCGGCTCGCGGCCAGCGCGCTCGAGCTGGCCCGCGAGTTCGACCAGCGGTTCCGCAGCGGCCCGCCGCCCGGCGGGCCGGCGCTCACCGGCAGCGCCCACCGCGCGGCCGCGCGCGCGGCCGGCCCTGACGCCGCCGCGCCGGCCGGCCTGCCCGCCGGCGACGACGCCCTGGCGGCGGCGTTCCGGCGGCTCAACGCGGAGTACCAGAACGTGCGGGCCGCGCTCGGCTGGGCGCTGCGGGTCGCTGAGCCGCTGGACACCGCGGCCGGGCGGCGGTCACTCGGGCTCGCCCTGCGGTGGCGGCTCGGCGCGGAGCTGGCGGTCCGGCTGTCCGGCTACTGGCAGGTGTCCGGGCAGCTAGGGGAGGGCCGGCAGTGGCTCGACCAGGTGATCGGCCTGTTCCCCGAGCCCGCCGGAGAGCGCGGCCTGGCGCTCGGCGCGCGCGGGCAACTGGCCACGTTCGCGGGCGACCTGGACAGCGCGCTGGCCGACATCACCGAGTCGATCCGGCTGGCCGAGGCGGCTGAGGCAGCCGAGACGACTGAGACGGTTGGGCCGGGCGGCGAGCCGGCCGTGGCCCGCGGCTACCTGCGGCTCAACCTGGCGCTCACCCTGGCGGGCCGCTACCCCGAGGCGCTGACGGCGGCCGGCATCGCCGGCCAGCGGCTGGCCGCCTGCGGGCACCAGGCCGGACTGATCGGCCTTGACGCCCAGCTCGCGCTGCTGCACCAGCTCACCGGGGACGCCGACGCGGCCATCGCCTGCTGCGAGCGCGGCCTGGCCCGGCTCAGCGAGGCCGCGGCGGGCGACCTGGACCCGGCCGAGGCCGGCCCCGGGCCCGGCTACCCCCCGGCGGCGCCCTGGTCCCCGGGCCGGACCGCCTGGCTCGGCGGTTACCTGCAGCTCATCCGCGGGCTGGCGCTGCTGCCGGGCCCGGGCCGTGAAGACGAGTGCGCCGCCGCCCTGCGCCAGGCGCTGACCGGCTGGCACCAGCTCGGCGACGTGATGGGCACCGCCTACGCGGTCGAGGCGCTCGGCTGGCTGGCCGCCCGCCGTGAGCAGTTCGAACGGGCCGGGTGGCTGCTGGCGGCGGCCGACCAGCTCTGGTCGCGGACCGGGCGGCGGCTGAGCGGTATCGCCCGGATGGAGGAGTCCCGCCAGCTCGCGGTCCAGGTCACCCAGCGGTCGCTCGGCGAGCGGCGGTACGCCGCCGCCTGCGCGCACGGGGCCGGGCTCAGCCTGGACGCCGTGGTGCGGGACGCCGTCGACGAGGCGGGCGAGCCGGCCAGCCGGCCTGGCCAGCCGCCGGGCGCGGCCGGCGCCCAGGTGACGGCGGCCGGGCACGCGACGGCGGCGCTGACCAAGCGCGAGCGGGAGATCGCCGAGCTGGTGGCGAGCGGGCTGTCCAACCGGGAGATCGCCGCGCGGCTGTTCATCTCCAAGCGCACGGTCGACGCGCACGTCGATCACATCTTCAGCAAGCTCGAGATCTCCTCGCGGGTGCAGCTCACCGTCCTGCTGCGGGACCGCTGGGCGCGGGTACCAGGGTGAACGCGGCGACCAGGTAACCCACGCCGAGGGGGGCGTCGGCGTACAGGATCTCCGGCCGCAGGGCGGCGGCGCCGCCGTCCGGCCCGAGCGCGCCCGCCAGCACCTGCCAGGCCGGCCGCCCGGTCGCCAGCAGCTCGTCGGCCAGGCCCGGGTCGAGTGCGGCCAGCGCCGCCAGGTCACCGTCGCCGACCGCGCGCTCCACCGCCGCGTCGAACGGCCCGGCCCGCTCGTCCAGGTAGCCGGGGGCGGACACCGAGCGGCGGGCGGAGCCGTCACCCATCGCCAGCAGCGCCACCCGCGGGGCGGACGCCGCCAGCCGGGCGCCCAGCCGCAGGCAGTCGGCGGCCGGCGCCAGCGCCGCGACGCCGTGCAACTCGCGGGGGCCGGCGTAGCCCGCCTCGTCCAGCAGCCGCGCGCCGACGCCGAGCGCCAGCGGCAGCCCCGGCGCCGCCAGCCCCGCGGGTGCCCCGTTACCCGGCAGCCCGGTGTTACCCGGCAGCGCGGTGCCCGGTCCGTAGGCGGCCACGTTGAGCCGCGCGCTCGCGGGCCAGCCGTCGGTCCGCGGCCCCGGACCGGTCACCACGATGAGGTCGGGCCCGGCCGCGATGACCCGGGCGACGGCGGCCGCGCAAGCGGTGCGCAGCTCCGGCAGCACCTCCGTCTGCCCGGTCAGCTCACGTACCAGCAGCGGCGAGCAGGGGCAGATCGCGGCGCCGACGATCATGCCGGCGCCCGCCGTCGCTGCCCGGCCGCGTCGTCGCCCTCCATGATCAGCGAGTCTAGCGGCCGAACGGGCGCCGCCGTCATCGGCCCGGCGCGGGCCGGGGGGTGACCGCCGCGGGCGGGCAGCCCGGCCCGCGGGGAACCGGAAACCGCCTGTTAGTAAGATCTTTAGCACCTCACAGCGAATTCTCAGCTCGCTGGGGACGCGGTTGGGTCCGGAGCGCTTCACGGCTGTGGCACCCTGTCGGCTATGCCAGGTCGACACCAAGCCGCCAGCTCCGCCCGGGTGGGACAGCAGCAGGCGGGACAGCAGTACGCGGGACAGCAGTACCCCCGGCAGCCGGGCCAGTCCAAGGTTCCGGCCGTCAAGCCCTACTTCTGGGTGGTGAAGCTGCTGACCACCGCGATGGGCGAGGCGGTTTCCGACTACCTGGTGAACGACGTCAATAAGTACCTGGCGGTCCTGGTCGGCCTGGTGGCGTTCTCGATCGCGATCACCTGGCAGTTCCGCACCCCGCGCTACCGGACCTGGCCGTACTGGTCGGCGGTGGCGATGGTGGCGGTCTTCGGCACGATGTGCGCGGACGTGCTGCACATCGTGCTCGGACTGCCCTACCTGGTGTCGGCGGCGTTCTACGCGATCTGCCTGGCGGTCACCTTCGCCGCCTGGTACCGCTCCGAGGGCACCCTCGACATCCACTCGATCGTGACCCGGCGGCGCGAGGTGTTCTACTGGCTGGCGGTGATCTTCACCTTCGCGATGGGCACCGCCCTGGGCGACCTGTTCGCGACCACCTTCCACCTCGGCTACCTGGCCTCGGCGTTCGTGTTCACCGCGCTCATCTGCGTGCCGCTGGCGGCCTGGCGGCTCGGGGTCAACCCGGTGCTCACGTTCTGGACGGCGTACATACTTACCCGGCCGATCGGCGCCTCGTTCGCTGACTACTTCGGGATGCCGAAGGGCGTCAGTGGCATGGGGCTCGGGCACGGGGCGGTCTCGGTGGTGACGCTGATCCTGGTGCTGGCCTCCTTCGTTTACCTGTCGCGGTCGGGGATTGACGCGCCCGAGGACACCCCCGGCCGGCCCGGGCCGGGCCGGCCGGGTAGGTCCTGACGCCGACTGCCGCTAGGCGCGCCCCCAGCTCTCGGGGCGCTGCGCGCGGGACCGGGGAGCCGGGTCGGCGCCGGCCGGGTGCTCGAGGCGGCGCAGCACCTGCACGCTGCGCCCGGCCACGGTGATCTTGGCGCCGGCTGACTTCGGGCGGCGCACGCCGGGGTCGCTGACGGTGGTCAGCGCGGTCTCCCAGCGCCGCCCCCACTCCTTGCCTGGCAGCACGAAGATGACGTCCTCGTGGTGCCCGTTGAACAGCAGCAGGAAGCTGTCGTCGCTGACCGGGCGGCCGCGCGGGTCCGGGTCGGGCAGCGCGTCGCCGTTCAGGAAGACGCCGACCGACTTGGCGAAGCCCGCCTGCCAGTCGTCGTCGGTCATCTCGGCGCCGTCCGGGCGGAACCACCCGATGTCGGACAGCTCGCTGGCGATGATCGGCTCGCCCTCGAAGAAGCGGCGCCGCCGGAACACCGCGTGCCTGCTGCGGAAGTCCACCAGGTCCTCGCAGAAGGCGAGGAATTCCTGGTCGGCGTTGTCCCAGTCGAGCCAGGACAGCTCGTCGTCCTGGCAGTAGGCGTTGTTGTTGCCGCGCTGGCTGTGCCCGAGCTCGTCGCCGTGCCTGATCATCGGCACGCCCTGGCTGAGCAGCAGGGTGGTCATCATCGCGCGGCGGCGGCGCTCGCGGATCTGCAGGATCCCCTCGTCGTCGGTCGGGCCCTCCGCCCCGCTGTTCCAGGAGCGGTTGTCGTCGGTGCCGTCCCGGTTCTCCTCGCCGTTGGCCATGTTGTGCTTGTGGTCGTAGGAGACCAGGTCGGTGAGGGTGAACCCGTCGTGCGCGGTGACGAAGTTGACGCTGGCGTAGGGGCGCCGTCCGCTGCGCCCGTACAGGTCGGAGCTGCCGGTGAGCCGGTAGGCGAAGTCGCCCAGCGACCCGTCGCCGCCGCGCCAGAAGTCCCGCACGGTGTCCCGGTAGCGGCCGTTCCACTCCGACCACAGGGTCGGGAAGTTGCCCACCTGGTAGCCGCCCTCGCCCAGGTCCCAGGGCTCGGCGATCAGCTTGACCTGGCTGACCACCGGGTCGACCTGGATGAGGTCGAAGAACGCGGACAGCCGGTCCACGTCGTGGAACTGCCGGGCGAGGGCCGAGGCCAGGTCGAAGCGGAACCCGTCCACCCGCATCTCGGTCACCCAGTAGCGCAGCGAGTCGATGATGAGCTGCAGCACGTGCGGGTGGCGCATGTTGAGCGAGTTGCCGGTGCCGGTGGTGTCGAAGTAGTACCGCCCGCCGTCCGCCAGCCGGTAGTAGGCCGGGTTGTCGATGCCGCGGAATGACAACGTGGGACCGAGGTGGTTCCCCTCGGCGGTGTGGTTGTAGACCACGTCGAGTATGACCTCGATGCCGGCCTGGTGCATGCTCTTGACCAGGTACTTGAACTCCGAGACGACCTGCTCGACTCCCCAGGCGGAGTAGTCCAGGTGCGGGGCGAAGAAGCCGATCGAGTTATAGCCCCAGTAGTTGCGCAGGCCCTTGTCGGCCAGGTAGTGGTCGTGCACGAAGTGGTGCACCGGCATCAGCTCGACCGCGGTGACGCCCAGCCGCTGCAGGTGCTCGATCACCGCCGGGTGCGCCATCCCGGCGTAGGTGCCGCGCAGCGGCTCCGGAACTTCCGGGTGCCGCATGGTGAGGCCCTTGACATGGCACTCGTAGAGCACGGTCTCGTGCCAGGGAGTGCGCAGCGGGCGGTCGTCGCCCCACTCGAACCAGGGGTTGGTCACCACCGAGTGCGGCATGAACGGGGCGCTGTCGGCGTCGGCTACCACCCGGTCGTCACCGCCGAGCGGGTAGCCGTAGACGGCCGGGTCCCACTTGATCCCGCCGTCGAGCGCCCGCGCGTAGGGGTCAATCAGCAGCTTGGACGGGTTGCAGCGGAGTCCTTCCTCCGGGACGTGCGGCCCGTGCACCCGGTAGCCGTAACGCCAGCCCGGGCCGACACCGGGCAGGAAGCAGTGCCAGACGTACCCGTCGACCTCGGTCATGTTGATTCGCTGTTCTTTGCCCTCCTTGTCGAACAGGCACAATTCGACGCGCTCGGCTACCTCGGAGAACAGCGTGAAGTTGGTGCCAACCCCGTCGTAGCTGGCACCAAGGGGGTATGGCTGCCCCGGCCACATTTCGGTAGTCATGGGGGTGATCTGCCCCCAGCACCGGGGTTCGCACCTGCCAGGCGGGAACGTTTACACAACGGAAGCACGGGCAGTTAACGCGCATGTTCGAGGCTGACAACATCCGCGACTGGCGCAACCACGACGTGGTCGACTCAGAGGGTCACAAGATCGGCACCCTCGAGGCGGTCTACGTGGACACCGGCACGGACAACCCGGCCTTCGGCACCGTGCGGGTGGGGATGATCGGAAGGCACCGGCTGGCCTTCGTGCCGCTCGAGGGCGCGACCGTGTCGCCTGACCACCTGCGCGTCGCCTACACCAAGGGACAGGTCAAGGACGCCTTCTCGATCGACACCGACGGTGAGCTGGCGGCCGCGGACGAGGCGACGGTGTTCGGCCACTACGGGATTCCCTACCAGCCGGGTGCCAGCGGCGAGCGCCGCCTGGCCCGTCGCTGACCCCGCCCGCGCGTCATGGTCGTCTTCCTGCTCCTGGTGCTGGCCGCGGTGGCGCTCGGCATCATCGGCGCGGTCGTCAAGGGGCTGTTCTACCTGCTCGTCATCGGGGCGGTGGTGTTCGTGCTGGCGCTGATCGGCTTCGGTGTGCGGCTGCGGCGGCGTCCCCCGGTCCGCTGAACCCGGCCGGGTGCCGCTCCCCCGCCTGGCCGGCCGCCAGCCGGGCGAGCGCGGCGGCGGCGGCCGAGCCGGGCTCGGCGTAGTAGATCGCCAGGATCTGCCCGTTGGTATCCCCCAGCGGCAGCTTCTCCCGGCGCAGCTCGAGGTGACCGAGGTCGGGGTGGCGCATCCGGAATACCCCGCCGCCGATCGGCCGCACGTCGTGCCGCGCCCACAGCCGCCGGAAGTCCTCGCTGGCCAGCGACAGCTCGCCGACCAGCTGAACCACGCCCGGATCGTCGGTGTCGGTGCCGATGGACGCCCGGAACGACGCCACCAGGTCGGCCACCACCTTGGGCCAGTCGGGGTAGAGGTCTCGCTCGGCCGGGTCAAGGAAGACCGACCGGAGCCGGTTCTCCCCCGCCCGGATGGCCGGCTGCAGCGCCGTCACCAGCGGGTTAGCCGCGAGCACGTCGAAGCTCCGGCTCTCCACGAACGCGGGCAGGCTGAGCGCCTGCAGCAGCGCCCGGATCCCGGCCGGCACCGCCTCCCGGCGCGGGCGCCGGGAGCGCGCGGGCCGGGGCGCGGCCAGGCTCAGCAGGTAGCTGGTGGCGGTCGGGTCGAGCCCGAACACCCCGGCCAGCGCGCTGAGCACCTGCGACGAGGGGTGGCGGTCGCGCCCCTGCTCGAGCCGCAGGTAGTAGTCGGCGCTGATGCCGGCCAGGGTCGCCACCTCTTCGCGGCGCAGCCCGGGGGTACGGCGAACGCCCGCCACCCGCAGCCCGACGGCGCGCGGGTCGGTCAGCTCGCGGCGCGCCCGCAGGTACTCACCGAGCGTGTTGGATCCCGTCACCAGTCCAGGCTATGCGCCCGGCGGCCGGCCAGCCTGGCCCTGCCGCCCCCAGGATGACCAGGGTGCTGCCTGTCGCGGCCGGCCCGGACGAAGCTGAGGGAACAGCGGCCGTACCGGCCTCACGAAGGAGAAACCACATGTCATCGGCGACAGCTCTACCGGGCGGCACCTACCAGCTAGGCGACCTGACGGTGACCCGGGTCGGCTACGGGGCAATGCAGCTAGCCGGGAAGGGCGTGTTCGGCCCGCCCGCCGACCCCGGCGAGGCGGTCGCGGTGCTGCGCGAGGCGGTCGCCCTCGGCATCACCCACATCGACACCGCCGACTTCTACGGCCCGCACGTCACCAACGAGATCATCCACCAGGCGCTGGCCCCGTACCCGGACGACGTGCACATCGTCACCAAGGTCGGCGCGGTCCGCGACGAGGCCGGCGGCTGGGTGCACGCCCGGTCCCCCGAGCAGCTGCGCAGGCAGGTCCACGACAACCTGCGGCGGCTCAAGCTGGACGTGCTGGACGTGGTCAACCTGCGGGTCGGCGGCGGCGACGACGGTCACTCGCCGGTACCCGGCTCGGTCGCCGAGCAGTTCGGCGCCCTGGCCAAGCTGCGGGCGCAGGGGCTGATCAGGCACCTGGGCCTGTCCACGGTGGACGCCGCCCAGCTAGCCGAGGCGCAGGCGATCGCGCCGGTGGCGTGCGTGCAGAACTTCTACAACGTGGCCCACCGGGAGGACGACCCGCTGGTCGACCAGTGCGCCGGGCAGGGCATCGCCTACGTGCCCTACTTCCCGCTCGGCGGGTTCAGCCCGCTCCAGTCCGGCACCCTGGACTCGGTGGCGGCCCGGCTCGGCGTTCGCCCGCTGGCGGTGGCGCTGGCCTGGCTGCTGCAGCGGTCGCCGAACCTGCTGCTGATCCCGGGCACGTCCTCGGTGGCGCACCTGCGGGAGAACGTCGCCGCGACCGCGCTGACGCTGGACGCGGCCACGCTGGCCGAGCTGGACACGATCGGCGGCTAGGCCGGCGGCCGCATCCGCTGTGGGTTACGGGATGAAGACGATGCGCCCGGTGGTGGTGCCCGCGCCGAGGCGGCGCAGCCCGTCGGCCACCTGGTCGAGCGGCAGCCGCTCGGTGACGACGGTGCGGACCGCGCCGGTCTCGGTCAGCTTGAGCAGGTCCTCGTAGTACTCCCGGACCGCGCTGACCTGCCTGATCCGGTAGGCACGGGCCGACAGCCCGATGATGTCGTAGTTCTTCACCAGGGCGTGGTTCAGCGCGGCGCTGGGGATGTCGCCACTGGCGAAGCCGACCACCAGGATCCGCCCCTCGAACGCGATGCACTTGGTGGACTTGTAGAAGGAGTCGCCGCCCACCGGGTCGAAGACGACGTCGGCGCCCCGGCCGCCGGTCACCTCCTTGACCACCTTTACCAGGTCCTCATCGTGCCGGTTGATGACGACGTCGGCGCCGACCTCCTTGGCCAGGGCCACCTTGTCGGCCCCGCCGACCACGCCGATCACCCGGGCGCCGGCCGCCTTGCCGACCTGGATGGCGCCGGTGCCGACGCCGCCCGCGGCCGCGTGCACCAGCAGCGTCTCGCCCGCCTGGAGCCGGGCCCGCCGGTGCAGTCCAACCCAGCAGGTCTCATAGGTAACGAAAAACGGCGCGGCCTCGGCGTCGTCAAGCGCCGTGGGCGCGGGCAGCGCGGCCGCCGCCTCCATGATCGCGTACTCCGCGAACGCGCCGTGCGGCAGCGCGGTGTCGCCGATCACCCGGTCCCCCGGGGCGAAGCCGGTGACGCCCGCTCCCACCGTGACAACCTCGCCGCACAGCTCAACCCCCAAGGTGAACGGCAGCCCGAAATCCTCCTGGTACACACCCCGGCAGAGCAGAATGTCGGGGAAGTTGGCGGCGGCGGCGAGCACCCGCACCTGAATCTGCCCGGGCCCGGCCTGCGGGACCTCGATGTCAGTGAACTCGAGAACCTTCTCCGGCTCCCCGTGCTCCGTCACTTGCCAAGCTTTCACCGCGCTGCTCCCCTGCCTCGTCGATCAATCTCAACCGGGCGTATAGCTCGTTACCTGGAGCTTTCCCCGTTACTGATGCAGACTAGGCTGTTTCGCCTGGTTAGCGTGCCTCGAGATGACTGACGAGGAAAGCTCGTATGTAGAGGGTTTAGCATAAGGTAGCTGAACCTTCTGGGGATGGGACTTAATGCTCCATGAGTATTAATGCCGTCGAATCGCGATCAGCACGGAGGATCCGGTTACCGGCGGGCGGCTGGCGGCCGGCCCGGTACCCGGTCTCGAGCCCGCCTTCACGGTACAGGCGGCGCTCGGCCCGCTTGAGGACCACGGGATGACCCGGGCCGGGCACCGGCGGGTCGTCCCGATCGTCAGCGGCCAGGTCAGCGGCCTGCTCGAGGCGGAGATCCTGCCGGGCGGCGCGGACTGGCAGCTCGTCCGGCCGGACGGCACGGTCGACATCGACACCAGGTACTCGGCCCGCACCGCGGCCGGCGAGTACGTGCACCTGCGGACCGCGGGCGTGCGCAGCGGGCCGCCGCCGGTGCTGGCGGCGCTGCTGCGGGGGGAGCCGGTGGACCCGGCCGACTACTACTTCCGGCTGGCGGTGCACCTGGAGACGGCCGCGCCGCGGCTGGCCGGGCTGGAGCGGTCGCTGTTCATCGCGTCGGCGGTACGCGGCGCGGACAGCGTGGCGTATACCGCCTACCGGGTGACCTGAGCCGCGGCCGGGCGGCCGCCCGGAGACTGGACCGCGGCCCGGGGCGCCCCGGGTCAGCCCGACCGTTCCTGTGAGGGCGCGCCGGCCACCAGGTCCCGCAGCCGGTTCCAGCGCTCGTTGTAGCGCTCGTTGTAGCGGCGCTGGGCGCGGCCGGCCCGGCGCGGCCGGCTGGCGTAGCGGTGCACCGCCCACCATGACCCCGGCTTGGCCAGCCGGATCGCCCCCACCAGCGCCACCAGGCCCACCACCAGGCCGATCACGCCGGTCACGACCTTGCCCTTGAGCAGGCAGATCAGGCTCAGGACGAAGTTCACGCCGATCGCGGCGACCGACGACCACCACGCCGTGCTGCCGATGTTGCCGGTCAGGAAGTTGGCGCCGCCGATCAGCACCCCGGTGATCACCAGCACGCAGAAGATCGCGTCGACCGACTTGCGGCCCTGGTCGGCCCAGTAGACGTCCTTCAGGTGCAGCCACAGCGCGAACTCGTCGACGGTGAGGCCGATGCCGGCCCCGAACACCGCCGCCGCGACGTCGAGGGCCGCCCCGCGCGGCTGCTGGGACACCAGCACGATGCCGGTGCCGATGATGATCAGGATCCCGAACACCTGGTGGTGGATGTGGTTGCCGCCGATGTTCACGTTGCCGAGCCCGGCCCCCGACCCGCTGCCGGACCGGATCAGCCGGGTCACGACCCGGGTCACCAGGAAGGTGACCAGGATCGCGACAAACATCCACATCATCGGCTGCAGCGTCAGATCACCCCGCCCGACCTGTACTTTCACCCCCGAGGGGACGGTTACCCGGGAAGGGAGGTGCACCCCGCCGACGGCGAGCAGGTGCGGCGCGCCAACAGCCCCCACTGCCACGGCACCCTCCCGCGCCTGCCCCGGTGATGCCCGGATTCTACGCTGGTGATACCCCGCCTGGGGTGACCTGATCAACGGGGGGACCGCGAATGGAACAACGCATCAGCCTGGTAACGCTCGGCGTCACCGACCTCGCCCGGGCCCGCGGGTTCTACCAGGCGCTCGGCTGGGGCGGGGCGCAGCAGCCAGACGACGAGGTGTGCTTCTTCCAGGCCGGCGGGATGGTGTTCGGCCTGTGGACCGCGCTCGGCGGCCACGGCGCCCCCGGCATCGAGCTGGCGCACAACGTGCGCTCACCGGAGCAGGTCGCCGCCCTGCTGACCGAGGCCGAGCGGGCCGGCGGCCGCATCGTCCGGCCCGCCGCGGCGGCGGAGTGGGGCGGGACCACCGGGGCCTTCGCCGACCCCGACGGCTACGTGTGGGAGGTCGCGCACAATCCCGGCTGGACGATCGCGCCCGACGGCACGGTGCACATCTAACGCCCGGGGAACAGCTATGCCCGGGGTAGCGCTAATACCCCGGGCACGGCTGACGGCCGGGCTACGCCGGACCTGAGCCGGGTTTACTCGTCGGGGGCCTCGAGGAACTCGCGGGCCATGATGCCCATGGTGATGTCGCCAGGCTGGATGGTGGCGGTGGGGTTGGCGGTGGCCATCGGGTTGATCTTCACGAACGGGGGGAGCTCCGGCTCGGCCCAGATAACCTGCCGCCGCTTGCCGAACCACTGCCTGATCCTGAGCATGAAACGGATCTACCCGCGTGGGTTGATTTACACGTGTTGGTGCTACTTTCATTGCCGCTTTACGGCCCCCTTGCAACCGGCCGTCGCGGCTGCGTGGCGGTAAAGAAGTTGCGGCCGGGGCGCGGGTTTCGGCGTTAGCCGCCTGAGCTAGACGCCGTCACGGGCCGGGGCCGGCAGCGGCCTGACGCCGGCCCGGCGGGCCGCCTCGTTGACCGCGGTCAGGTTCTTGTGCAGCTCCTCCAGGTCGCCCAGGCTCAGGCCGAGCTTCGCCACCACCGAGGACGGGATCGGCAGCGCCTGCTCGCGCAGCGCGCGGCCGCGCGGTGTCAGGTCGATGCGGAGCTGCCGCTCGTCCAGCGGGTCGCGCTGCCGGGTGACCAGGCCCGCCGACTCCAGCCGCTTGAGCAGCGGTGACAGCGTCGGGCCGTCAAGCTGCAGCATCTCGATGAGCTCCTTGACCGCCAGCGGCGAGCGGCCCCACAACGCCAGCATCACCAGGTACTGCGGGTGGGTCAGGCCCATCGGCTCGAGCAGCGGGCGGTAGACGCTGAGCACGCTGCGCGCCGCGATCGACAGGGCGAAGCAGACCTGGCGCTCCAGCACCAGCGGGTCGCCGGGGATCTCCTGGGGGGCGGGTGCGCCCGCCGTGTCCGCGGTGGTGTCCATGACCCCGATGTTAGCCCCTTCAACTATCCATGTATGCTCTAATAATTAGTGCAGTAACGATTCGTTCGTTAACTAATGTCGGCCCGGGCAACGACCCGGGGCAGCGGGCTGGAGCGGCGGGCGGGAGGTGAGAGCGGTGGGGGTCGGTGTCCTCGTCTTCACCCTGTGCGCGGTGCACCTGGTGCTTGGCATCGTCGCGTTCGTGTGGATCAGGGTCAGGCACTGGTGATGACCGCCGCCCGCCCGGCCCGGGAACGGGCGCGGGACGGGCGGCGGTCGCGGGCAGCACAGCGTCACTCGGGGTCACTCGGGCAGCACTGCTCAGAAGGTGATGACCCCGCGCAGGTTGCGGCCGTTGCGCATGTCGTCGTAGCCGGCGTTGATCTCGTCAAGCCGGTAGGTCCTGGTGCGCAGTTCCTCCAGCTTCAGGTGGCCGCTGCGGTGCAGCTCGAGCATGCGCGGGATGTCGGACCGGGGATTGGACGAGCCGAACAGCGAGCCCCGGACCTGCTTCTCGAACAGGGTCAGGTCAAGCGCGCTCATCGCGACCTGGGTCTCCGCCGCCCGGTGCAGGTTGGTGACCACCACCCGGCCGCGCTTGCCGACCAGCGCCAGGCTGGCCGCGATCTGGTCGCCCTCGCCGAGGCCCATGGTGTTGACGCACACCTGGGCCATCCGCCCGCGGGTCAGCTCGGTCAGCAGCGCGGCCGCCTCCTGGCTGGTGGCGACGGCGTGGGTGGCGCCGAGGGCGAGGGCCTGCTCCCGCTTGAACGCCACCGGGTCGACCGCCACCACGTACTCGGCTCCCACCGCGGCCGCGCCCTGCACCGCGTTGATGCCGATGCCGCCTACCCCGACGACCGCGACGGTGTCCCCGGCCCGCGCCTCGCCGGTGTAGGCGACCGCGCCCCAGCCGGTGATCACCCCGCAGCCGAGCAGGCAGGCGACGTCGAGCGGGAGGTCGTCCTCGACCCGGATGCAGTTCGCCTCGCTGACCACGGTGTGCTCGGCGAACGTGCCGAGCAGGCACATCAGCCCGATGTCCTGGCCGCGGGCGTGATGGCGGGCGGTCTGGTCGGAGATCTGCATCCCCGACCCGAGGTACATGCCGTACTCGCACAGGTTGCTCATGCCGCGCGCGCAGGCGTCGCAGCGGCCGCAGACCGGCAGGAAGCTGAAGATCACCCGGTCGCCGGGGGCGAGCCCGGTCACCCCCGGCCCGACCTCCTGCACGATCCCGGCGCCCTCGTGCCCGCCGATCATCGGCAGCGGCCACGGCAGGTCGCCGGTGAGCACGTGCTCGTCGGAGTGGCACAGGCCGCTGCCCTTCAGGGCGACCAGCACCTCGCCTGACTTGGGCGGGTCGAGCTCGATCTCCTCGACCGACCAGTCCTTGTTGCGGTCCCACAGCACCGCCGCGCGGGTCTTCATGGGCGTTCTCCTTCGGTTGATACTGAGCGGGTGGGGGCTGGTGGGGCCGCGGGTGGTTCGGCGGCGAGTTGGCGGTCGGGCGGCTGGCGGTCGGGCGGCTGGCGGGGAGCTGGCGGGCGGGCGGGCGGGCGGTCGGGGCGGGCGGGGACTGGTCGGTTCGGCTAGTAGCGGGCGGGCGTCAGAACGGGAAGCCGTGCGCCTGCGGCCGGCTGGTGACCCACTGCCACTGGGTGAACTCGTCCCAGCTGCTCTGCGAGCCGAACCGGCTGCCGTTGCCGGACGCGCCGGTGCCGCCGAACGGCGCGTAGGCGTCGTTGTTCAGCGTCTGGTCGTTGACGTGGACGATGCCGGTATGCAGCCGCTCGGCCAGTTCGAGGCCCCGCTCGGCCGAGCCGGTCTGGATGGCGGCGACGAGGCCGTAGTCGGTGTCGTTGGCGACCCGCACCGCCTCGTCGGCGTCCTTGACCACGATGACCGGCGCGACCGGGCCGAAGATCTCCTCGCGGAACGCGGCCATCGACGGGGTGACGTCGCCGAGCACGGTGGGCCGGTAGAACAGGCCCTGGTGGCTGCCGCCGGCCCGCACGGTGGCGCCCGCCGCCACCGTCTCGCTGACGATCCGGTCCACCCGCGCGAGCTGCTTCTCGCTGATCAGGGGGCCGAGCGCGACCTGCCCGGTGTAGGGGTCGCCGACCGGCAGGTTGTCGGCCCGCTTGGCCAGCCGCTCCAGGTAGGCGTCGGCCACCGCCTCGACCACGATGTGCCGCCCGGCCGTCATGCAGACCTGGCCCTGGTGCAGGAACGCCCCCCACGCGCCGGCCGAGCTGGCCACGTCCACGTCGGCGTCGTCCAGCACGATCAGCGCGTTGTTGCCGCCAAGCTCCAGGCTGACCCGCTTCAGGGTGCGCCCGGCGGCCTCGCCGACCAGGCGGCCGACCGCGGTCGAGCCGGTGAACGAGATCATCGCCACGTCCGGGCTCTGCGCCAGCGCGGCCCCGGGCCCGGCGTCGCCCGGCAGCATGTGCAGCACCCCGTCCGGCAGCCCGGCCAGCTCGAACAGCCGGGCGATGAGCACCCCGCCGGACACCGCGGTCTGCACGTCCGGCTTGAGCAGCACCGCGTTGCCGAGCGCGAGGGCCGGGGCGACCGCCCGGACCGAGAGGATCTGCGGGAAGTTCCACGGGCTGATCACGCCGACCACGCCGAGCGGCACCCGCCGGGCGATGCTCTGCCGGCCGGGCTCGCTGGCCGGCAGCAGGTGCCCCCACGGCTGGGTCGGCAGCGCGGCCGCCTCCCACAGCTCGCTGAGCACCAGGTCCACCTCGAAGGCGGCCTTGCCCGGCACCGCACCGCCCTCGCGGACCAGCCAGCGCTCGAACTCGGCCCGGTTGGCCTCGAGTACCCCCGCCGCGCGGCGCAGCAGCGCCGCCCGCTGCGGCCCGGGCACCGCGGCCCACTCCGGCTGCGCCCGCCGGGCGGCCGCCGCGGCGGCGTCGATGTCGGCCGCGTTGGCCAGGCCCACCCGGGCCAGCACGTGCCCGGTGGCCGGCTCGACCGACTCGATCTCGCCGCCCCGCGGCACCGTCCAGCCGCCGCTGAACACCTTGCCCTGCCAGTCCAGGCCGTCAAGGACCTCGGCCATGTCACGCCTCCTCGACCTCGTTGTCGCGGGCCCTGCTGGTTCCCTGCTGGTTCCCTGCTGGCTCCCTGCTGGCTCCCCGCCGGGTCCCCGTCCGCCGCTACGTGCGACACACTCTTGTCGAAACGGTTACCAGCGTGTTGACTAATTGAGTCACGTTCATTGCCGTTTCACGACAGGCTAACCCCGGCCGGCCGACAGGGCCAGCACGAAAGGGGCCAGTACGGAGGAGGCCATGGCGGCAGCCGGCGGCGCGCTAGCGACGACCAGGGCATTCGACGAGCCGGAGCGGTGGCGGGTGCAGCTAGGGGCCGCGTTCAGCGACCTGGTGCCAGCCCCGCTCGACCGCGAGCCGCCACCGGCGGGGACGCTCCGCGGCGGCCAACTCGGCGCGGCCGCGGTGTTCACCGTGTCGGGCAGCCCGCAGGCCGTCCGCCGGACGACCACCGCGGTCCGGCGCTCCCCGGCCGACATGGTCAAGGCGTGCGTGCAGCTGCGCGGCCGGGCGACCGTGCACCAGGACGACCGGGAGATCGTCCTGGTCCCCGGCCAGCTCGCCCTGTACGACATCGGCCGGCCGTACGAGCTGCGCCTCGAGGGCCGCTGGAGCTGCGCGGTACTGGCGCTGCGGCGCGACCAGGTGGCACTGCCGGCCGCCCGCCTCGACGGCGCCATGACGCGGCCGTACCGGGCCGACCGCGGCCCCGGGCTGCTGCTCTCCCAGTTCATCACCGCCACCGTGGGCGAGCTCGGCGCGGCCGGGCCGAACGCGGCGGGCAGGCTCGGCGAGGCCGCCGCCTGCCTGCTGGCCGGCGCGCTGGCCGGAGACGGCGACATCACCGCGGCCGGCGGCGACACCGTACTGAACGACGCGGTACTGAACCGGGTGCTCGACTACATCAAGGTGCGCCTGGATGACCCGCGGCTGGGCCGGGCGACGGTCGCCGCCGCCCACCGGATGTCGCCCCGCACCCTCGACCGGCTGTTTCTCGGCCAGGCCTGGACGGTCAGCGGGTACATCAGGCACCAGCGGCTCGAGGCGGTCCGCCGCGACCTGGAGAACCCGGCCCTGCGGCAGCGCAGCGTGGCCGCGCTGGCGGCGCGCTGGTGCTTCTTCGACGCCGCCCACTTCAGCCGGCTGTTCCGGGAGAACTACGGTCACCCGCCATCTCAGGCACGACCTTAACCAGCCCTTAACCAGCCAGGACGCCGTCAGCGGCGCTGCCGGTCGACCCGGGCGGTCGCCCAGTTTGTCTCATATGGCGACAAACAGGCACGTCATCACGATAGAGTAACCGCGGTCAGGTCAAGGGTCGGTTATCTGACGCCTATCCATGTTGCGCGCTCTGGATGGATTCTCTTCGTGGGACGCTTTCACGCGACAATTCGGTCCGCGCCCGCTTCGGCGAGGCGGGGCCATGCGGCGAAAATGCGCGCCCGTTCCCTTAGCTGGTCCTGCCTCACGCTGACCGCCCTGGTCACCGGGGCGACCGCGGGCTGCTCGTACATCGTGCACCCGACCTCGGCCACCGTTTCCCCCGGCGCCAGCGGCGGGAACGGCGCCCCGTCGGCCGCCGCGCCGCCGGCCCCGATGGCGGTCGCGACCGCGAAGGTGCCGGGAGACCAGGCACCGCCGCCGGCTTCCTCGGCCGCCGCCGGTTCCGCTGCGGGCACCCCGGCGGGCGGCGCGGCCGGGGTGGGCAGCTACAAGGGATCACTGGTCCTCGACGCCTCCGGCGCGCAGATGACGTCGTGGAACAAGACCGCCTCGTACTGCCCGCAGACCACCGGCATGATCGGCAACGGCACCGTCGGCACCGACTCGACCGGCGCGGTCAACCTGACGACCAGCGGCAAGGCGGGCAGCTGCGTCGCGCTGATCAGCCCCGGGGCCTACTCGTCGGGGGTGATCGAGGCCGACATCAACTTCCCGGCGCTGCCCGGCAAGCCCGACACGATGGCCAACTGGGCGGGCTTCTGGCTAACCAACGGGCCCGCCTGGCCGACCGACGGCGAGCTCGACGGGGTCGAGGTGGAGCCGGTCAACGCGGCCAACGCGGTCACCTGGCACAGCGGCACCCGGTCAGACGAGTTCAGCGCGTCGACCAGCGGCTTCGCCCCGGTGCAGCTGCCGGCCACCGGCGACAACCTGAGCCCCGGCTGGCACGTGGTGGACATCGTCTACACCAAGGGCTATTTCGCGGTGTATTACGACGGTGACCAGTTCACCAGCTACACCAGCAGCAACATCCCCGGCTCACCGCTTAACGTGTACTTCACCATGGCTAACACGCCCAACACCAGCGCCATCGTGAAGATGATCGGGTCACCGCCGATTAATTCGAGCCCTTCTCCCGCGACTATGTCCGTGCGGTACCTGAAAATCTGGTCGTACCGCTAGCCCGTGGTTGCCGCGGCGGCCGGGTTTAACCCGGTCACGGGGTCAGGGAAGCCAGCGGAACGGGTGCGGGCTTTGCCTGGGTGGCGGAAACACGCACCCGTTCGGGCTCCTCTTTGCTGTTTATCTGTTCTGCCTGCGCCGCCAGCGGGTAGGGGTGACCAGCAGGGGCGAGCGAACGGAGACGCGCATGGGTTCCGGTCAGGCCAGGCTGGTTACCGTGTCGGCCTCGTACGGCGCGGGCGGCAGCGTGGTCGCCCCGGCGCTGGCGCGGCGGCTCGGGGTGCCGTTCCTCCAGCGCGCGACCACCAGCACCGGGGACACCAGCGAGCAGTGCTTCGAGCGGCTGGAACCGGAAGAGGCGGCGCTCAACCCGGTCCCCCGGCTGCTGGCCGCGCTCGGCGGGTCCGTGCCGCTCGGGCCCACCCAGTCGCCGTTGCCCGCCCGGCACCACGACGAGAGCCTGCGCCAGTACTGCGAGGCGGGCATCCGCCAGCTCGCGGCCGACCGCGCCGGGGTGATACTCGGCCGCGGCGCCGCGGTCGTGCTGGGCCGGGACCGCGGCTACCACGTGCGGCTGGACGGCCCGCCCGCGCTGCGGGCGGCGCAGGGCGCGGCGATCGAGGGCATCAGCCCGGACGAAGCACGCAGCCGGATGACCGTCGCCGACCGCGCCCGCGACGCCTACGTGCGCCGCCTGTACCGGGCTAACCCAGCCGACCCGGGCCTGTACCACCTGGTCATCGACTCCACCGCGGTGCCGCTTGACGCCGTCACCGAGCTGATCGCGACGGCCTTGGCCTCGTTCGCTGGCTTCCCGGCGGATCCGGCTTCCCGGCGGCCCCTGGCTTCCCGGCGACCATTGTGCCTGGTGCACGGCCGGACGCGGGCTGACCCCGCGCCGGCGCTCCCCTAGCTCAGTCCCCCGGCCTAGCTCAGTCCCCGGGCTCTGGCCTGATTCCGAGCCGGTCAAGCACCGGGAGCAGGGCCGGGTTCCCCGCGGCCAGGGCGCGCAGCTCGGCCTGCAGCGACTCGATGCGGCGCTCGCGCGCCGCCAGTTGCCCGCGGAGGTCGGCCACCAGGTCCTGCTCACGCGGCGGCGCGGTGCTCGCCTCGGCGGGCACGCGCTCTTCGGCCCGGTCATCGGCCGCTTCGGCCCGGTCATCGGGGTACGCGATCAGCTCGCCGTCGGCCAGCCGGAGGGTGGCATGGCCGATCCCGATGATGTCACCCTCGCTCAGCTCCTGCTGGCTGACCCGGGTGCCGTTGACGTACGTGCCGCGATGACTGCCCAGGTCGATGATCTCGTAGCGGCCGGCCAGCGAGCGGCGCAGCTCCGCGTGCTGCTTCGACACGCCCAGGTCGGAGACGACGATGTCGTTGCCCGGGTGGCGGCCGATCCGCCTGACCGGCGGCTGGATCCGGACCCGCAAGGCCGGCTCGCGGAGCGCCCCCGGCGTGTACGTAGCGCCGTCCGCGGCCGGGTCCATCGGCGAGGGTCCTTCGGCGGGGTCAACGTGCTGTTCAGGCGGCATCGCGGGCTCGCTCGGGGGTTTGTCGGGGGCAGTCGGGAAGCAGGGCTTTCCAGCGGGCCTGCCGACGCGGTGAGCTCCTGCGGGTCGTGCCGCGCGGCCGCCCAGCTAAGGCTAACGTTACGGCCGCTCACGCTTCGGTTCAATTCCTTCGGGCGCGCTTGACCGAGTACCGTGCGGCCAGCCGCGGCACCGCCCGCGATTGAACGCGGCCAGGGCTCCCGCTAAATTGAAGCTCAGATCCCGGGTTCCGAGGTTTTGGGGTTGATTCCGGCATGCGTCACGATCCCGGGCAGCAGTCACCCGCTGGCCCTGAACCAGTTACCGTCGAGCCGGGCAAGGAGAGCGACCTGCCGGCCATCACGGCTGTCCTGAACTACGCGATCGCGAACTCGAACGCCACGCTCGCGACCGAGCCTTTCACCGTCGACGGCCGGCGCGAGTGGTTCGGGCGCTTCGCGGCTACCGGCCCTTACCGGCTGTTCGTCGCCCGGCGCGGGACCGAGGTACTCGGCTATGCCGCCAGCCAGCCTTACCGGGAACTGGCCGGGTTCGGCGAGACCGTCGAGGTGAGCATCGCGCTCGACGCCGCGAGCCGGGGCCAGGGCGTGGGCACCGCTTTGTACCGCGTCCTGCTCGACTGCCTAGCCCGTGAGCCGGTACACGTCGCCCTCGCGGGCATCATCCTGCCCAATGACGCATCGGTCGCCCTGCACCGCAAGCTCGGTTTCACCGAGGTGGGCACCTTTCACGAGTACGCCGTCAGGAACGGCCAGTACCTGAGTTCCACCTGGCTGGAACGCCGCTTCGCTTACCGTCAGGCCCGATGATCGATCGCGGGTCGCGCGCGGCTCGGCGGGTTAGCAAACTATGGCTGTTTGGTAAGGGCGTCGCTGCACCGTTGATCTTGAATTCGGAGTAATATTCGAGTATCTACTTGATCGCGCCCGGGTATGCGGACGCGGACTCGAACACTTCCACAGGGGGCCTGATGGGCTGGCAGCCGGGCACGGGGCACGGGACGGGCGGGGAGCCCGGCCCGTCGGCCGCGCTGGCCGCGGCCCTCGAGGCGGGCGCCGGGCCGGCCGGGGACGACGCGGGCGCCTCCCGTGACGAGCGGGCCGGGCGGGCGGCCCGCTGGCAGGCGCTGGAGTCCTGGGCGGCGGCGGGCAAGCTCGCGGAGCTGCGCGGCCTGATCCGCGACGACGAGGAGCCCCTCCCCGGCGGCGGTGACCCGGCCGGCGGCTGGTCCCGGTCACTGACCCACGAGGTCGCCCTCGCCCTGGCCATGCCGCCCCAGTCAGCCGAGCGGCTCCTGCAAACCGCGTGGGACCTGCACGACCGCCTCCCGCTGACCGGGGCCCTGCTCGCAGCCGGGGAGCTCACCTTCCCCAAGGCCCGCGCGGTCGCCGACGCCCTCGCCTCACTATCGGAGGCCGACGCGGCCCGGGCCGAGGCGCTGATCGCCGGCGAGCTGCCCGGTAAGACCCACACCCAGGCGGAGAAGCTGGCCGTGCAGGCCGCGGTCACCGTCGACCCGGCCTCCGCCGCCCGCCGCCGGGAGGAAGCCGAGCGGAACCGGGCCCGGGTCGCGCTGCGCCGCGACCCGTCCGGCGCGGTGAACCTGTCCGGCTACGACCTGCCGACGGACGAGTCGCTGGCCGCCTACGCCAGCGTGTGCGCCCGCGCGGCCCAGTACAAGGAGTCCGGGGCGTTCCCCGGGACGCGGATGGACCAGTTCCGGGCGATGGCCTACCTCGACCTGATGAACGCGGTCACCGCCGAGGCCCGGATCACGGCCGGGCAGCCCCCGGCCGGGCTCGGCGCCCCCAACGAGTACGGCCCGGCGTGACCGGCCAGCGACCGGCAGGACCGGGAGCCGGTGACCGGCGAGCCCGGTGACCAGGTGACCCGGGCGGCGCAGACGGCGCGCCGGCGGCACGGCCCGGCCGGCCCGGCGCGCCGGCCAGCCTGGCCCGCGCCCGCAGCGCCCCCGCCGACCCCCCGGCCCGCCGACCTCGTCATCCCCCTCGCCACCCTGCTCGGCCTGGCCGAGCGGCCCGGCGAGGGACACGGGCTCGGGCCGCTCGACCCCGGCCTGTGCCGCAGCCTCGCCGTCCAGGTTGCCGCCAGCCCGCACACCACCATCTGCCTCACCGTCACCAACCCCGACGGCACCGCCACCGGGCACGGCTGCGCCCGCCCCGCCCGCAGCACCCGCCAACCGGCGCGAGCCGGACCAGGCAACGGCCCGCCCGCTCCGCCACTGACACAGCTCCCCGCCCGCCTCCACCTCACCATCCCCGCATCCCTCCTGCACCAGCTCACCGCACCCGACCCCAGGCCCCCCGGCGAACCGCCCCCGCCCTGGACCCTCACCCCCGCCCCCACCCCGGGCCCGGCCGGCGGACACGGCGCCTGGCACCTCACCGTGCCCGGCGGCACCACCATGCTCATAAAACTCCAGCCCGTCCCCACCGAGACCTGCGACCACCGCCACCACACGGCCGCCTACCAGCCCGGCGACACCCTCCGCCACCTGGTCCAGGTCCGCGACTACGAGTGCACCTTCCCCACCTGCTCACGACACGCCAGAGAATGCGACTTCGAGCACGCCATCCCCCACCACCAGGGCGGCCCCACCTGCGCGTGCAACGCCGGCGCCCGCTCCCGCGCCTGCCACCAGGTCAAGCAGGCCAGGGGCTGGACCGTCACCCAGCCCAGACCCGGCTGGCACCAGTGGACCACCCCGGCCGGCCGCACCTACACCCAAGGACCCAAGCGCTACCCCGCCTGAGCGCGGGCGACGAGGTTCTCCGAGAGCGTCCAGAGGCGCTCGGCGTGACCGGGGTCGAGGGCGTAGGGGGCGTAGTAGCCGAAGGGGACCTCGCCTTCCCCGGTCCACGGCTGGCCGATCGCGCAGTTGTCGAGGTACTTGCCGCCCACCCCCTCCAGCTCCGGGGCGACGGCCGCCCAGACGGTGGTGGCGGCGCCTTCCTCGACCGTCTTCCAGCCTGGGCCGGGGCCGTTGACCCGGTTCCCGTCCTGGTCGAGCCAGCCGCGGGCGGCTAGCTCGGACTGGGGCAGGTGCCGCATCAGCGGGGTCTGGATCGCGCCCGGGGCGACCGCGTTGGCCGGCAGGCCGCGCCGGGTCAGACCGACCGCGAACAGGCAGTTGGCGGTCTTGGACTGCCCGTACGCTTCCCACGGGTCGTACGGCCGGGCCCGGTAATCGGGGTCGTCGAAGTCGACGTCGGAGCGGCGGTGCCCACGCGAGGTCAGCACCACCACCCGCGCCCGGCCTGCCGCCCGCAGCGCGGGCAGCAGCCCGGTGGTGAGCGCGAAGTGCCCGAGGTGGTTGGTGCCGAATTGCAGCTCGAAGCCGTCCGCCGTCCGGCCGAACGGCGTCCGCATCACCCCGGCGTTGTTGACAAGCAGGTGCAGCGGGCGGTCCCAGCGGCGGACGAATTCGTTCACCGACGCGAGTGAGGCGAGGTCCAGGTGGCGAAACTCAGCCGTCGCGGGCAGCCCGGCGGTACCGGGGCGGCGGCCGGCCGCGACCACCCGGGCCCCGGCCGCGGCGAGCACCTCGACGGTATGCGCCCCGAGCCCCGATGTGCCGCCGGTGACGATCACGTTCACGTGGGACAGGTCGTGCCCGCGGACGACTTCACGGGCGGTGGGGTAGCTCATGCGGTTCAGCCTGCCCCGGCCCGCCGCGGCCAGGAAGGTGGCGTCGTTCCTGGCCGTCGCGCGGTTACCCACGGCGGCCGGGCCGGTGTCACACTCGTCCTATGACGGCACCTCCTATGACGGCACCGACCGAACTGGGGGAATTTCTCCGGGCACGGCGCGGACGGCTGCGGCCCGCCGACGTCGGCCTGCCGGCCGGCACCGGGCGGCGGCGGACGCCGGGCCTGCGCCGGGAGGAGCTGGCCGCGCTGGCCGGGTTGAGCATCGACTACTACATCCGGCTTGAGCAGGGCAAGGAGACCAACCCGGGCACCGCCATCCTGGACGGCCTGGCCCGCGCCCTGCAGCTCACCGCGGAAGAGCACGGGCTGCTGTACGGGCTGGCCAACCACACCGCCCGGCGCAGCCGCCCGGCACAAGGCCAGGACCCCGACCCGGGCTGGACGGTGCGGCCGGGGCTGCGGCTGCTGCTTGACACGGTGCGGCCCTGCCCCGGCTACGTGCAGAACCGGGTGAACGACATTCTCGCGGCCAACCCCGAGGGCCTGGCGCTGTTCGCCGGGCTCGAGGACTGGCCGGCCCGCCAGCGCAACACGGTCAGGTACATCTTCTGCCACCCGGCCGCCCGGACGCTGTACCCCGACTGGGCGGCCACCGCCGCGGCGACCGTCGCCAACCTGCGGGCGCGCTCGGTTGAGGCGCCCGACTCACCCGGGCTGGCCGCCCTGGTAGCGGAGGTTTCCGCCGCCAGCCCCGAGTTCGCCCGGCTGTGGGACCGTTACGACCTGCGCTACCGGCGCAGCCAGGCCAAGTCGTTCCACCACCCCTGGATCGGTGACATCACCCTTGGCTTCGAGGTGCTGCAGGTCGATGAGGGGCTCCGGCTGAGCGTGCTGCAAGCCAGCCCGGGCACGGCCGACCACGACGCGCTCAAGCTGCTCGCCCTCGCGCGGGCCGGCTGACCCGGGCGCTGGCCGTGGCCGGCGGCTACTCGGGCTACTCGGGGCGGGCGGGCCACTCGGGCGGGCGGGCCACTCGGGCGGGCTACTCGGGGCGCGGGGCCTGCGGCAGCCGGGCGGGCCGGGACCGGGACTGCCCGGGCCGGGCGGACGGCGGCGGGACCACCGGCCCGATGTCGCCGTCCGGGGCCTCGTCGAGATCGACCATCACCGGCGCGTGGTCGCTGGGACCGGTGCCCTTGCGGGCCTCCCGGTCGACCCAGGCCGCGCGCACCCGGTCCGCCACCGGGTCGCTCGCCAGCACCAGGTCGATCCGCATCCCCAGGTCCTGGTGAAACATGCCGGCCCGGTAGTCCCAGTAGGTGAAGACGCGCTCGTCGGGCCAGCGGTCACGGACCACGTCGCGCAGTCCGGCCCCCTGCAGGCTGGCCAGCGCCGCCCGTTCCGGCGGGGTGACGTGCGTCTGGCCGACGAACGCGGCCGGGTCGAACACGTCCGCGTCGGCCGGCGCTATGTTCATGTCGCCGCACACCAGCACGCTGGCGCCCGCCGCGTGGCGCGCGCTGACGTCATCCCGCAGCGCCGCCAGCCAGGCCAGCTTGTAGTGGTAGTGATCGGAGTCCGGCTGGCGCCCGTTCGGCACGTAGACCGAGTAGACCCGGATGCCCCCGCAGGTGGCGGCGACCGCGCGGGCCTCCGGGAGCGGGAAGCCGGGCGCACCGGGCAGGCCGGACGTCACGTCGTCGAGCCCGGCCCGCGACAAGATCGCCACCCCGTTCCAGCGCGGCTCGCCGTGCAGCGCGAGCTGGTAGCCCCGGCTCGCCAGCTCGTCCGCGAGCAGTGCGCGGAACGCGTCATCAGCCAGCTTGGTCTCCTGCAGGCAGACCACGTCGGGCGCGCGCTGGTCCAGCCACGGCAGCAACCGCGGCATCCGCTGCTTGACCGAGTTCACGTTCCAGGTGGCGACCCGCACGGACCTACCTTAGCCGCACCGGTCCTGGCAGGCCGGCCCTCGCGTAGTGGTAGTGCCGCCCGTCGCCCACGGCCGGGCGGCTTGCTCCCTAAGATGTAAACTAATTAAACTAAATTGCATGAATGCGCCGCTGGGGCCGCGATCCGGCGGCACCGCCGGCCGACTGGAAGCGGAGGCGGCCCAATGACGGACTCACTGCTCGGGCTGGGCGGCAAGGCGGTGCTGGTGATCGGGGCCGGCCCAGGCATGGGAGCGGCCTGCGCCGACGTCGCGAGCCTGGCCGGCGCGCGGGTCGCCGCGGTGGACTTCGCGCCCGAGCGGGCGGCCGCGACCGCTCAGGCGATCACCGACCGGGGCGGCGAGGCGCTGCCGTTCGTCGCCAACGTCCTCGACGACGACCAGCTACGGGCCGTGGTCAGCGAGGTCGACGAGCGATTGGGCGGGATCGACGGGGTGATCTCGGTCGTCGGCGGCTCTACCTGGCTGCCCTCGCTTGAGCTGGAGGCCACCGACTTCGATCACGACTACCGGCTCAACCTGCGCTACTTCTTCGTCGCCGCCCAGGCGGTCGCCCGGGCCTCGGTCGCGCGGCAGCGCGGAACCGCGATCACCGCGATCACCTCGATCCACGGTGAGCGCAGCGCCCCGCTGCACGTCGGCTACGGCGCTGCCAAGGCGGGCCTGATCAACCTGGTGAAGAGCCTCGCGGTGGAGTGGGCCGGCTACGGGATCCGGGTGAACGCGGTGGCGCCGGGGGTCACCGTTAAGGCCACCCGGCCACTGGGTACCCCGCAGGAAGAGGCGGCGCTGGTGGCCGGCGTGCCGATGGCCCGCCGCATCGAGCAGGTGGACATCGCCAACGCGGCCGTTTTCCTGATATCCGACATGGCCGCGATGATCACCGGGCAGACGCTGGCGGTGGACGGCGGGTTCCTCAGCACCGGCCCGTACGACACCCGGCGCTTCGCCCCGCCGGAGGGGCAGAAGCGCTCGGCCTACCGCGACCTCGACCCGATCGGGTAACCGGGGTCACTCGTCCCGGGTACGGGTGGCGCCCCAGCGCCCCCAGTGCACGACTTCCTCGACCGGCCGCCGCCGGGGCTGTGCCCACCGGCCCTTGGCCGGGTAGCCCAGCGGGATGAGCGCCATCGGCAGCGCGTCCGGCGGCAGGCCGAGCAGCTCGCGCAGCTCCTCCTCGTGGCCGCCGCTGTAGAGCGTGGTCAGCGAGCTGCCGACGCCGTAGGCGCGGGCAGCCAGGCACAGCTGCTGGACCGCGCCGTAGATGGACGACCCGACCCGCGGGCTGGTGGCCTCGGCCGCGCCCCGGAGTACCGCGAAGACCCAGACCGGCGCCTCCTGAATATGGTGCGCCAGGTGCTCCGCGCCGAGGAAGCCGCGCGCGGTCATGCCGCCGCGCGAGTCGGCCGGCGCACCGAGGATCTCGTCCCGGCGCGATCCGTAGGCGGCCTCCCAGTTGTCCCGGTACCAGGCCGCGACGCGGTCCTTGACCGCCTGCTCGGTCACCACCACCCAGCCCCAGTGCTGGGTGTTGCCACCGGACGGCCCGCGAATGGCGGCGTCCAGGATCGCCCACAGCACGTCGTCGGGGATCGGGTCAGGCAACAGGTAGCGGCGCGCTGGCGTCGAGTGCAGCGCCTCGAGCACGGTCAGGCTCATGGGTCCTATGTCTATCACCACGGCACTGTCTAGCACCACGGCCCGCCCGGGGCCGCCGCCAAGGCCGGTTACCGGGTGAGGACTGGTTACCGGCTGAGGACTGGTTACCGGCAGATCACGCTGGTACCTTCCGCGTAAGGCGCCGCGGCGGGCTGGATGCGCCCGCATCATTGCCGACCTCGCCGGAAAGGGACGTGATCATGGCGGATCAACCGGAGGCACCGGGTACGGACGAGCGGCCTCGCCAGCTCTTCTTCGATGTCAGCGCGATACCGGGCAAGACGAACGCTGAGCTGTTCGACGGCGTCCCCGGGGCCGGGCAGTTCCTCGAGTACCTGGGATCCGACCTGGTGACCAGGACGCTGGTCAACTCGCCGGAGCTGTCGGTCTACCACGAGACCGCCAAGCCGGGAGAACAGGTAAAACCGCACCGGCACGGTACTCACCAGCTGAACTACATCCTGCGCGGCGAGCTGATCTTCGGCCGGCGGCACGTGGGCGCGGGCATGGGCTTCTTCACGCCGGACCTGCTGTACTCGTGGCGAGCGGGCGAGGAAGGGGCCGAATGGATCGAGATCCACGCGGGCCAGCCGGCCATCTTCCTCGAGCAGCGGCCGCACTGACGCTTGCCTACAGGCCCTGCCATTCCGGCTTGGCCGCGTAGACCTCGCGGTAATACCCGAGCCGGTCCAGGCGGGACGCCGCGGCCGGGTCGACCAGCACCGTGACGTGCGGGTGGAGCTGCAGCACGGAGGCCGGGCAGGACGCCGAGACCGGCCCCTCGACGGCGGCCGCGGTCGCCGCCGCCTTGGCCTCACCGGTGGCGATGAGCAGCAGGTGACGGGCCTCCAGGATGGTGCCGAGGCCCTGGGTGAGCACATGGGTCGGCACCTCGTCGGGCGAGGCGAAGAAGCGCGCGTTGTCCTTGCGCGTCTGCGCGGTGAGCGTCTTCATCCGGGTGCGGCTGGCCAGCGACGACCCGGGCTCGTTGAAGGCCAGGTGGCCGTCGCCGCCGATGCCGAGCAACTGCACGTCGATGCCGCCGGCCGCGGCGATGAGCGCCTCGTAGCGCTCCCCGGCCGACGGCAGGCCGGCCGGGTCCGGGTCGGGGCCGTGCACCTGGGCGGGCCGGATGCCGAGGCCGTCGGTCAGCTCGCGGGCGATGGTGGCCCGGTAGCTCTGCCCGTGCCCGGCCGCCAGTCCGACGTACTCGTCGAGGTTGAAGCAGGTCACCGCGGCGTAATCAGGTCCCAGGACGGCTTCATGGCGACGGATCAGCTCCTGGTAGGCCGGCAGCGGGGTCGAGCCGGTGGCCAGCCCGAGCACCGCCACTGGCTTGCGGCGCACCAGCGCGTCGATGACGTCGGCCGCGACCATCGCGATCTCGTCGGCCGAGCCGAGCGGTACAACCTCCATCAGCGGCCTCCTTCGGCGCGAACGGTGGTGCGCAAGTCAGCGACGGGACGCACGGCCCACCTCAGCCGGCGCCGTCGATCAGCGCGGCGCCGATCGCGCCGACCGGGAGCTGCCCGGGCAGCAGGCTGACCCGCCCGGGCAGGTCAAGCGCGGCCAGGAACGGCGAGCCGGCCTCCTGGGCGCGCAGGGCGGCGCTGACGGCGGCCAGCAGCGGCTGGCCGGCGTCGGTGACGCCGCCGCCGAGGATGATCGCCGCCGGGTCGACCACCAGGCCGACCATCCGGATCGCGTCGGCTACCCCGGCCGCGTAGCGGTCCCGCGCCGCGACCGCGACCGGGTCGCCCGCGGCGGCCGCGGCGAACAGGGCCACCGCGGGCAGGGCATCTGGGGGCAGGGACTCGCCGCTGGCCGGCCAGGCGGCGGTCACCGCGGACGCGGCCGCGCTCAGTTCCAGGCAGCCGTACTGCCCGCAGGAGCAACGGGGGCCGCCGGGGGTCACCGGCACGTGGCCGATCTCCCCGGACGCGCCGGACGCGCCGCGCCGCAGCACCCCGCCGAAGACGAAGCCGGCCGCCAGGCCGGTGCCGATGCTGATGTACCCCAGGTCGTCGGCGCCGCTGAGCACGTGAGCGCCCCAGGTCGCCGCCCGGACGTCGTTTTCCACCACGACCACCGCGCCGGTGCGCTCGGCCAGCCGCTCGGCCAGCGGGAACCAGTCGCCGCCGATGCCCACGTTGACCGCGTGGCAGACCGCGCCCCGGTCACGGTCGACCAGGCCGGGGAACCCGATGCCGACGTGGGTCGGCCGGGCGCCGTCGAGCACGGCCGCGAGCCGGCCGAGCACGGTCGCCGCGGTGGCCAGCACGCCGTCGGGGCCCCGCACGGTGGCCTCGCGGACCTGCGCGACCACGGTGCCGTCGGCCTCCACCACCGCGCCGAGCATCTTGGTGCCCCCGATATCCAGGCCGACCCGGATGCCGGCGTTCACGAGACCCCCAGTTCGCCCGACAGCACCAGCACCGCCCCGCCCAGCAGGACCAGGTCGTCGGCTACCGGCGAGGTGCGTACCACCAGGTCGGCCGACAAGGCGGCCAGCACCCGGTTGCCGATCGTCGCCTCAACGGCGTCCCGCAGCTCCCCGTCGAGCAGGTCGGACGGCCCCGCCAGGACGATCTCGCTGAGGTTGAGCGCGCCCACGACCGGGGCGAGCACCCCGCCCAGGACGGCGCCGACGTCGCTCAGCGACCGCTCGCCGCGGCGCAGCTGGGGGACCGCGAGCACGGTCTCCAGGCAGCCGGTCCGCCCGCACGCGCACTGCCGGCCGCCCGGGTCGACGACCACGTGGCCGATCTCGCCCGCGGCCGAGTTGTGCCCCTCGATCAGGGCACCGCCAACCACCAGGCCGGCCCCGACGCCGGAGCCGATCCGTACCACCATCAGGTCGGCGGCGGCAGTCTTGCCGAAGGTGTGCTGGCCGAGGACAGCGGTGTTGACGTCGTTGGCGACGTACACCGGGACACCGAACTCGTCCCGCAGGATGCTGGTCAGGTCGAGACCGGACCAGCCGAGGTTAGGCGCGCTGAGCACCACGCCGTCCCGGTTGACCACGCCCGGCGAGCCGACGCCGATGCCGAGCAGCGGCCGGCCGGTGGCCGCCCGCAGCTGCCGCGCGAGGCGGATGGCGAGGCGGACCGCGTCCTGGCCCGCGGCGCCTTCCCGTGGCAGCTCCGCCCGCGCCTTGACCTGGCCGAACAGGTCGAGCACGGCCCCGGTCATCCGGTCGTCGGGCAGGTCGAGGGCCACGATGTGGGCGGCGTCGGGCCGCAGGCCGACCAGCGTCGGCGGCTTGCCGACCTTGCTCTCGGCCGGAGCGCCGAGCTCGGCCAGCAGGCCGTCCGCGATGAGCCCGCCGACCAGGTCGGACACGGTCACCCGGGTGAGCGCGGTAGCGCGGGCGAGGTCGGCCCGGGAGGCCGGGCCCGCGGCGAACAGGTGCTGCAGGATCAGCGAACGGTGGTGCCGCTTGGTGTCCTCGGCCAGCAGCTTGCCGATGGGGCGCAGCGGCCGGTGGAGGGGGCGCGGGCGCACGCCGCCAGTACTCACTTAACCGCTCCCGCTGTCAGGCCGCTCACGACACGCCGCTCGATGAAGGCGAACAAGATAATCACCGGGACGGTAGCGACCAGGCCAGCCGCGAAGAGGTGACCCCAGTCGACAGAGTACTCGCCGATGTACTGGTTGATCGCCACCGTCAGCGGCTGCTGGGAGGACGACTGCCCGAGGCTGAGGGTAAGCGCGACCAGGAACTCGTTCCAGGCGGAGATGAAGGTGAAGATCAGCGCGGTCACGATGCCGGGCGCGGCCAGCGGCAGGGTGATGCGGAGCAGCGCGCCGACCCGCCCGAGGCCGTCCACCATCGACGCCTCCTCCAGCTCGACCGGGATCGAGGAGAAGAACGCGTTGAGTATCCACACCGCGAAGGCGAGGTTGAAGCCGGCGTTGATGATCACCAGCGACAGCGTCGGCGGGATGCCGAAGTTGCTGAACTCGCGCTGGATGCCGACCAGCATCGCGGCCGGCTGGAACATCTGGGTGGCCAGCACCAGCAGCAGGAAGGCGGTGCGGCCGCGGAACCGGCGGCGGGCGGTGCAGTAGGCGGCGGGCAGCGCGACCAGCAGCACGATGACGGTGGCGCCGGCCGCGATCTGCAGGCTGGTGCCGATGCTGCCGCCGAGGCCGCCGGCTGACCACAGGGTGGTGAAGTTAGCGAAGGTGAAGTGGCTGGGGAAGATGGTCGGCTGGCCCAGCTCGCTGTTCGGCCGCCCCGCGATGACCAGCATCTCCAGGTACGGCAGGAGGAAGATGATGGCGACCAGGTAGGCGGCGCAGGCGATCAGCCAGGTGCGCAGGGGGCGGCGCGGCCGGGACGCGGACCGGGCGGCGGCGCGCAGCCGGGGTGCGGGCTTGGTGGTGGTGATCACTGGTCGACCTGCTCCTTCCAGCGGGTGGTGGACAGGTAGACCAGCACGATGACGATGACGAGGAGGAAGTTGATGACCGACATGGCGGCCGACTGGCCGACGTCGCCCTGCTTCAGGTCGACCATGTAGATGGTGGAGGTGGACGTCTCGTAGCCGGGGCCGCCGCGGGTCATCTCCCAGATGATGGGGAACGAGTTGAACACGTTGATGACGTTGATCAGCGTCGCCACCAGGATGGCGGGCCGCAGCAGCGGCAGGGTCACCCCGAGGTAGGACTTCCACGGGGTGGCGCCGTCGAGCGAGGCCGCCTCGTACACGTCGGCCGGGATGCCCTGCAGGCCGGACAGGATGGCGTAGGTGGTGAACGGTAGTGACACGAACACCGCGACGCCCATCATCCAGGCGAGCGCGCTGGTCGGGTTGCCGAGCCAGTCCGCCTGGTTGGAGCCGAGCTGCTTGACCACCCCGAGGTGGTGCAGGATCACGTTGATCACGCCGACGTTGGGGTCGAGCGCCCACTTGAAGATCAGCGCGGTCATCATCACCGAGGCGGCCCACGGGATGATCAGCGCCCAGCGGGTCACCCGGCGGCCGGGGAACCGCTGGTGGAACAGCTGGGCCAGGGCGAGCGAGACCAGCACGGTGACGACCACCACCACCACGACCCAGACCAGGGTGCGCAGCAGCACGGGCACGAAGTCGGGCTCGCGGAACAGGTTGCCGTAGTTGGTGGTGCCGTTGTAGCCGGCGACGAAGCCTTCGCCGCCGATCTGCTGGAACGACGACTGCACCATGACCACGACCGGCCACAGCACGACCACGCCGATCAGCGCGATGGCGGGGCCGAGCCACAGCAGCGGCACCAGGCGGCGGAGGGCGGGCATCGGATCAGGTCTTCCTCAGCGGGGGGCAGGGGCGAGTCAAGCGAGCGGGGGCCGCGCGGGACCCGGGCGGGGGGGCAACCGGGTCCCGCGCGGCGTCAGTCAGCTGACGCTATCTCAGCTAGTTCAGCTGGCCGACGTGGTGGCGGCCTGCTGCAGCTGCGTCAGCTCGGTCGACGGGCTGCCGGTGACCGCGAGGCCGATCGTCTGCTGGATCTTGGTCTTCACGTTCGCCCAGGCGGTGTCGCTCGGGTACTGGACCGACTGCGGCAGCGCGGTCAGGAACGGGGCGAATACCGTGTCCGAGGCGAGCGCCTTGGTAGCGGTGGTGGTCGCCGGGAGCAGGTCGTACTCCTTGTCAAAGGCGACCTGGTACTTGTCCTGGTAGGCGAAGTCGAGGAACTCCTTGATCTGCGCCTGGTGGCCGTTGGGCTTGAACGCCGCCACGTTGTCGCATACCCCGAGGGTGGTGGCCAGCGGGCCGCTCTTGCCCGCGATCGGCACCGAGGTCCAGTCGGTGGCGGTCAGCACCCCGGCCGTCTGGATGGTCGGGATAAGGGCGGGCGAGCCGTTGATCATGCCGACCTTGCCCTGCGCGAACTCTTTCCACAGGTCGGTGCGGTTGACGGTGCCGGGGTTGGGCTCGGTGTCACCGGCCGCGACCAGGCCCTTGAGGAAGGTGAAGGCGGCGACGTTGGGCGCGCTGTTGATGGTGTACTTGCCGCTGGTCTGGTAACCGCCGCCGTCGCCCAGCATCCACAGCAGCGACTCGGCCTGCGCCTCCTCGGAGCCGAGGGGCAGCCCGAAGCCGATGTCGCCAAGCGCCTTGATCTTGACCGCGTCCGCCTGCACGTCGGCCCAGGTCTGCGGGGCGGAGCCGATGCCGGCCTGGCTGAACAGCTTCTTGTTGTAGAACAGGGTGCGGCTCGAGGTGGTGAACGGCATCCCGTACTGGGTGCCGCTGTAGGTGCCCTGGGTCTTGAACGCCGGCAGCAGGTTGGCCGGGTCGGACAGCACGTCGGAGGCCGGGTAGAGCAGGCCGTCCTTGGCGTAGTTGGAGAAGTAGTCGCCCTCGGTGATGTCCGGGTACTGCTTGTTCTGGATCATCGTCTGGACTTCCTGGTCGAAGTTCGTCCAGGGGATCGAGGTGACGTTCACCTTGATGTCCGGGTGCACCTTCTCGAAGGCGGTGACGATGCCGTCCCAGTACTTGGCGCTCGCGTTGGCCGGGCCGGTGCCGTAGTCGGCCACCACCAGCTTGAGCGTGGTGCTGCCGCCGCTGCCGGACGACCCGCCGCCGCCGCTGCTGCACGCGGCCAGCGCCAGCGTGGCGGCGACCGCGAGGGCGGCGCCGCCGCAGATGCGCCTCGCGAACTTCTTATCCATCGGGGTCTCTTCTCTGTACAAGGGGGGTTAGACGGGAGGAGAGCGGGGCCGACATCGGCCGGATTTTTGTTAGTTGACCCTACTTACATATTTTCGTCAAGGGGAGTGCGCTGCTGTTTACAGGAACGTGACGGGGAGTGTCAGTTCTCAGTTGACCTGTCGGTTCTCGGCCAGAGTGTCGGCCCAGGTGGCGGATTCTCATCTGAGTTGTCGGGAACGGGACGGCCGGGGGCTGTGTCCGGCGAACGGGGGCAACCTCACCTGGCGCTTCTTCAGCGGTTAACCTGTTGCTGACGGTGGCCGCCTCACGCATACTGTCGCGGTGTCCACCGACGCCGGCCCCGCAAGGGACCCGATGACAGCCAGGCACACCGCGATCGTCACAGGCGCTAACCACGGCATCGGCGCGGCGACCGCGCACGCCCTGGCCCGCCGCGGGTCCGCAGTCCTCTGCACGTTCCTGCAGGTCAACGACGCGCCCGATCCCGGAATCCCGCAGGCATACCGCGACAGCCGTGCCCGGGACGCCGCGGCCGTCGTCGCGCGCATCAAAGAAGAAGGCGGCACCGCAGTCGCTATCGAGGCCGACCTGTCCGACCCGGCCACGCCAGCCATGCTCTTCGACACCGCCGAAGAGCACCTCGGCCCCGTCGACATCCTGGTCAACAACGCGACCGGATGGCTAGCCGACACCTTCGCCCCCGGCCAGACCGACCGGCTCGGCAGGTCCCTCCAGCCGGTGACCGCCGAGACGTGGACCCGGCAGTTCACGGTCGACGCCATGGGCGCGGCCCTCATGATCAGCGAGTTCGCGCAGCGCCACATCACACGCCAGGCCGCCTGGGGCCGGATCATCGGCCTGACCTCCGGCGGCGACCTCGGCTTCCCCGAGGAAGTCACCTACGGCGCCGCCAAGGCCGCCCAGGTTAACTACACGATGTCCGCCGCGCTCGAGCTCGCCAGGTTCGGCGTCACCGCTAACATGGTCTACCCGCCCGTCACCGACACCGGATGGGTCACCGCCGCCGTCCGCGAGCACGTCGCATCCAGCTCGACGCTCATCCACATCGCGGACCCGGACGAGGTCGCCCAGGTGATCGCCTACCTCGCTTCCGAGGAAGCCGCCCTCATCACGGCAAACGTCATTACGCTTCGGTAAGCGGATGTTCCCTGCCCAGCCCAGCAAGCACTGCACCGGACAGGGCAAGGCCCCGGTGGCCCAGATGACGGTCGAACCATCGAGATCCGGCCCCGTCGCCATAAGGCCTCCGAGCCAGCTCCCCAGAAAAACCAGATCAGATGAGACGGGATGCGACAACGGTCTCAACTGACCTGGCCAATCATCAGCTCAGCAAACGCCAATTGGCCAGATCCGATGAGACCCGACAGCAGCTAGCGCGGCCTGCGAAGCTGTGCTGATGACGAACTCGATGTCCGTGGCGGCGACGTGGGTGAGCTGATCATCGTGACGGGCCCTCCCGGGGCGGGGAAGTCAACCGTGTCCGGGCTGGTGGCAGACAGCTTTGACTCTTCTGTGCTGATCCCGGGCGACTGGTTCTTCGGCCTGTGGCACCGCGGGGCAATCAGTCCCTGGCTTCCGCAGGCCTTGCCGCAGACCACTGTCGCTGCCGGTGCTGCCGCCGCGGCGACGGGCGCATTCGCCCGTGCTGACTGCCGGGTGGTCTATGACGGGTTCATCCTGCCGGGAGACCTAGCCGGGTTCGCGGCAGCGGCCGGACTCTCCGTTCTTCACTACGCCGTGATCCTCCCGCCGGAGACGACGTGCGCGGACCGGGTGGCATCGCGGACCGGGCACGGGTTTACCAGCGTCGACGCCACGCGCGCCATGCACCGTGACTTCACGCAGGCCGCGTTGGATGCCAGGCACCTCGTCCCTGACGCTGCGACTACCCCGGAGGATGTCGCCCGGCAGATCCTGGCCGGGCTTGACGCCGGCAGTCTCCAGTGGAGGGCACCCGGAGGCGGTCCCGGACCCGCCTGAGGGCGCCGGCGAGTCCAGGTTTCTCGTCTGACCTGTCGGCAGCGGGCTGTTTCCTCATTCGACGTGTCGGAATACAGGTGGCGGGCTGTTGCCGGGCTGGCCAGGATTGCAGCCGGCACGTACGGTTTATGGAAGGGGCTGCCGGGTGACGGCTGACCTGCTGGCTTCGAGGTGGGACCCGGGCGAGGCCGGCTGGCGGGCGTGTGGGAGCCCGGGGGGCTGGAGGTCGAGTACGCCGAGCCGGGCGGGCGGGAGGTCCGGGCCGGCCTGGAGCGGCTGCCGCGGGTGGACCTCGGGTCGTGCCTTCCGGTGCGGTCGTTCCCGTCGTTCAAGGGGCAGCGGAACTACCCGGGGTGGTTCTGGTCGGCCACGATGGGGCGGCTGGTGGGGTTCGAGTCGTGGGTGGAACGCGGGCACCTGGTCGCGCTCGACTTCGCGCCCGAGGTCACGGCCGTCGCTTCCCAGCCGTTCTGGCTGTGCTGGCGGACCCCGGCGGGGAAGGTGTCGCGGCACGCGCCCGACTTCTACGCGCGGCTCGCCGGCGGGGGAGCACTGGTGATCGACTCCCGGCCCCGCGACGTCGCCGATGACGGCGACCGGGCGGCGTTCGCCGCGACGAAGCTGGCGTGCGAGGAACTCGGCTGGGACTACGCGGTCTGCGGCGAGATGGACCCGGTGGCCGCGGCGAACCAGCGGTGGCTCGCCGGCTACCGGCACCCGCGCTGCGGGCACCCGGAGACGGAGGCCCGGCTGCTGGAGGTCTTCGGGCCGGGCCTGCCACTGATGGAGGGCGCGGAGGCGGCCGGGGACCCGATCGCCGTCCTCCCGGTCCTATTTCATCTGATGTGGAGGCGGGAACTGGTGGCGGACCTGTCGCTCGTGCTCAGTCACCGCACGCTGGTCGAGCGGGCAGGGCGTGCCTGAGCGGCGGGGAGAGGTCCGGATCGGCGACCGGGTGGTGTTCTCCGGCGCCGAGTACAGCGTGGTCGCCCTGTCGGGCAGCCTGGTGCGGCTACTCGCGGACTCCGGGGACGCCGTCGTGGTCGCGATGGCCTACCTGGCGAGGGCGCTTGACTTCGCCGTGGTCGGGGCCGGACCCCGGACCCGGCTGGCCCCGTCCGGGCTGCTGGATGCCCTGCCGGCGAAGGCGGCCGAGGCGGCGCGGGAACTCGAGCGGCACCTGGTGGAGGTCGAGACCGGCCTGCCGAAGGACGCAGCGCCGGGGACGGCCCCGCGGCCGGAGTATGACCCGGCGGCCCGGACGCTGACCGAGCGGCAGCAGGCCAAGGCCGGCGAGCTGGGGGTGACCGTGCGGACGGTGGAGCGGATGCGCCGCCGCTACCTGCGCCAGGGCCTGTGGGGCCTGGTCGACGCCCGGCATGCGAAGGCCGCCAGGCCGACGGGGAACGTCGATCCCAGAGTGGTCGCCGCGGCGGTCGAGGTCATCGACGGCCAGCGGACCGCCCCGACCGGCACGAAGTCCCGGGCGGTGCGCCAGATCCGGGAGAAGGTGGAGGCCGAGCACGGCCCGGGGGCGGTGCCGATGCCGTCGGACGCGACGTTCTACCGGCTCCTGGACGTGCTGTCGGCCGGGAAGCACACCTTCGGGCCGGCGACCACCCGCCGGCAGGCGGCGAACCGGCCGGACGGGGCGTTCACCCCGATCACCGCGGCCCGGCCCGGTGAGCTGGTCCTGATGGACGGCACCCTGCTGGACGTGATGGCGGTCATGGACGACGGGGTCCCCGGGCGGCCCGAGCTGGTTGCCGCGATCGACATCGGCACCCGCACCCTGGCCGCCGCTGTCCTGCGGCCGGTCGGCGCCAAGGCCGTCGACGCCGCGGTGCTGCTGGCCAAGATGATGGTCCCCGAGCCGATGCGGCCCGGCTGGGACGAGGCCCTGCGCCTGTCGGCGTCGCGGATCCCGTTCCGGCGGCTGGCCAGCATCGACCAGCGGGCTGAGCTGGCGGCGGCGAAGCCGGTGATCGTCCCCGACACCGTGGTGATCGACCACGGGAAGGTGTTCCTGTCGGAGGTTTTCCTGCGGGCCGCCGGCACGCTCGGCATCTCGGTCGAGCCCGCCCACCAGCTCACGCCCACCGACAAGGCGAACATCGAGCGGACCTTCGGGTCGGTCAACACGCTGTTCTGCCAGCACGTCGCCGGCTACACCGGCCGGGACGTCACCCGCCGCGGGGCCGGCAGCCCCGATGACCTGTGGTCGCTGGCCGACCTCCAGGAGCTTCTGGACGAGTGGGTCATAGCCGGCTGGCAGTGCCGTCCGCACGAGGGCCTGCGGCACCCGTTCACCCCGGACCAGCCGTGTTCCCCGAACGACGCCTACGCCGCGCTGGTCGCCGCCGCCGGCTACGTCCCGGTCGCGCTGACCGGCGAGGACTACATCGAGCTGATGCCAGCCGACTGGCGCTCGATCGGGGACGGCGGCATCCAGGTCGACTACCGCACCTACAACTCCCGCGAGATCCGCCCCTACGCGCACCAGCCGTCCGGCGTCGCGGGCAAGGGCACCCGCTGGGAGGTCCACGCCGACCCCTACGACGTCAGCCGCGTCTGGGTCCGCAACCACCACGACCGCGGCAGCGGGCCCGCCTGGTTCACCGTCCCGTGGACCCACCGCTCGATGGTCACCCAGCCGTTCGCGGACTTCACCTGGCGGCACGCCCGCAAGATCGCCGCCGAGCGGGGCCTGGACCACACCAACGAGACCGCCGTCGCGACCGTGCTCGGCGCCCTGCTGCGCCGGGCCGCGGGCGGCCCGGAGGCCAGCCGCGTCCTGGCCCGGCAGAAAGCCGTGGCAGCCCTGCCGCCCCCGCTGCCGGACGAGGCCCGGCCGCGGCTCTGCCCGCTCCCGCGGCCCTGCCCGCACTGCCCGCCGCCGCCGGCGGCGGCGACGGCGACAGCGAGGCGGGCGGGGACGGGGAGGTCACCGGGACCGTGGTGGGCTTCGGCCTGTTCGACCCGTTCGGCGAGGACAGGGGGAACCGCCGGTGAGCGCCGAGTTCCCCAGCAGCCCGCTCGCGACGAAGGAGGGATGGAACGCGTTCGTGTCCGGCTCCTCGCTGCCAGAGCCGCCCCGGCTCCTAGCCGCGGCCGACCTGGAGCGCCTGGAGCCGGACGAGCGGGAGCTCTACGACTGCGCCCGCCAGGACTACCACAGCGAGCTGACCCTGGTCGCCACCCCCGACATCGTCAAGATCACCAGGGCGGGGCAGCGGCTGGTCACCAGCAACCGGGGCAAGCAGCTCGGCCGCAAGGGGCTGATGGTGTCCGGGGCGTCCGGCACCGGCAAGTCGACGTCCATCACCCAGCTCGGGAAGATCCACCAGGTCGACGTCGAGCGGCGGGCGCCCCGCGGCACCGGCCGCATCCCGGTGGTCTACATCATCGTCCCGCCGGACGCCACCCCGAAGAACCTCGCCATCGAGATCGCGGCGTTCCTCGGCCTGCCCTACAGCAGCCACGAGAACCCGCACTTCATCACCCACTCCGTCGCCAGCGTGCTGCGCAAGGTCGGCTGCAGCATGATCCTGGTCGACGAGGTCCACCGGCTGGACCTGCGCACCCGCAAGGGAGCCGCCGCGTCTGACGAGCTGAAGTACCTCTTCGACTCCGTCAGCGCCACGTTCGTCTACGCGGGCCTGGACCTGGCCGAGAACGGCATGTTCACCGGCACCCGAGGCCGGCAGCTCGCCAGCCGGTTCATCACCCTGGACACCACCGCGTTCGGCTACGCCACCGACAAGGAGAAGGCCGACTGGCGGATGCTGGTCGCCACCCTGGAGGCCGCTCTGCGGCTGCACCGCCACAAGCCCGGAGCTCTGGTGAAGGACGCCGCCTACCTGCACCAGCGCACCGGCGGCATGATCGGCAGCCTCGACCAGCTCATCCACGACGCCGCCAACGAGGCCATCGCCGACGGCACCGAGAAGGTCACCCGCGAGCACCTGGCCGCGATCACCCTCGACACCGCCGCCGAGCAGCAGTACCGCCCGCACCCGGCCCGCCAGGCCGCGACGGCAGGACGGAGGGCCGGCCCGTGAGAGTCTGGCACCTGCCGGCCCGCCGGCTGCCCGTGAGCGTCCGGCCGATCGCCGGCGAGACCATCCCCTCCTACGCCTGCCGCCTCGGTGCCGCCAACGACCTGCCCGGCACCACGATGCTGCGCGCGCTGGGAGACTTCAACGGGAAAGGCAGCGGAACGCAGCTGCTGACCGGATTCGAGGCCCAGCCCAACGAGTTCGCCGCCGCCCGCCTCGAGGAATACACCGGCAGGCCCAGGGACCGCCTCGCCCGCGTGCTGCCCGGCCTGCAAGATCCCTGTTTCGGCAAGCCGCTGCCAGCAGACCGGCCGGCCCTCTCCTTCCACGCCATGCGCACCCGGTCCGCCTGCCGCCGCTGCCAGCTGGCCTCATCAGGCCCGGCCGGGCCCGACGCCCAGATACGGCCCGGCTGGACGCCCCTCGTCTGCCACCGCCACCGGCGCTGGCTCGGCCGCGACCACGAGCTGGCAGCACGACCTGTCCGCGGCGCCCGACATCCTCGCTGCCAGCCGCCGCCTCGCCAGGTCCTGGCCCGCAGCGGCGACCGCCCCTGGGCATGGAAAGAGTTCACCCGCGCCTGGGAACTCACCCGCCGCCAGCCGAGTACGCCATGAAGTACATGCCAGCCCAGGACAGCGATGGCACGACCGGGCCGCCGCCTTCGGCATCCCGGTGTTCACCGGCAGCGGCACCACGACCACCGCGTCCGCGATCGTCGCCTTCCCCGAGGCAGTGGCCCTCACCGCGATCATCACCGACCTCGGCATCCGCCGCCACGCCGCCCTGAACTGGGATGCCTCGGCGCTTTACCAGCGGATCGGCGCGTCCCTCGGCGAGAGCCCGCGGCCGGGCTGGACCTACAACGACCCGGCGCCAGGTGGGCCCACGCGCCTACGACAAGTTTGAGCGCATCCGCAGGCAGTCCTGGGGCAGGCGCCCGCTCCCTTCCCGAGCTCTTCAGGTGAGCCTGCACGCCGGGGTCTCGGACCCGAAAACCGACACGTCAACTGAGAAGGCCCGGCCCGCAACACCCGGCATCTAGGTGTCGGATCAAGGTCAGCTACACTACGGCCCGACAGATAAGAGAACGTGACGGGGAGGCGACGAGCCGGGCGCGGGCAGCGGGACCAGCGGCCGCTCAGCCGCGACGGCTGAGCCGGAACGCCGGTTATGCTCGACCGGGTGAGCGATGCGGCATGAGTGATACAGACGCGGTTGACCGGCCGGTACTGGCCGGACGGCTGGCCGGTTTCCCCCGGGTGGCGGCGGCGAGGCCGGAACTGCGGCAGTCGGCGGTGGCGGTGTGCGTCACCGAGCACAACGGGAGCCCGGCCCTGCTGCTCACCCGCCGGGCGCCCCGGCTGCGGGCGCACGCCGGCCAGTGGGCGCTGCCCGGCGGCCGCCGGGAGCCCGGGGAGACCCCGGCCCAGGGCGCGCTGCGCGAGCTGGCGGAAGAGGTGGGGCTTACCCTCTCCCCCGACGCCGTGCTCGGGCTGCTTGACGACTACGTGACCCGGTCCGGCTACGTGATGACCCCGGTGGTCTGCTGGGCCGGCCCGGTGGGCGAGCTGACCGGGGCGGAGGCGGAGGTCGCGGCGGTGCACCAGATACCGCTGGCCGACCTCGACGTCGAGCCGCGGTTCATCGCCATCCCCGAGTCGGACGCCCCGGTCATCCAGCTGCCGCTGCTCGGCCGGTACCTGCACGCGCCGACCGGGGCGATCGTGTACCAGTTCTGCCGGCTCGCCTGCCACGGCGAGGTGCACCGGGTCGCCCACTACGAGCAGCCGGTGTTCGCCTGGCGCTAGGCCGGGACGGACGCGGCGGTAAGGTGCACGGTGCCACCGGCCACCAAGGCCACCAAGGCCACCAGTAGGGTGCTCTACCTGCGCACCTTCCGCGGCAGCCGATCAGACAACGACATGGTGGCGGCGGTCGCGGAGGTGCTTCGCGGGCTGGCGCAACTGATCGTCATCGGCCCGGCCGACGCCGAGGTGGCGCTGAGGCGCGACTGGGCGAGACGCTACGGCGACGCCGACCCCGGTGACCGCCTCGACTACGTCGTCAGCAGCGGCGAAAGCTGGCGGACGGACGTTCACTGGCAGATCAGCCGGGCCGACTGCGTTCTCTTCTATCTGTCGGCCAAGCGCGGCCGGTTCCGCCTGCACCGGCCGACCAGGCACCGGGACTACTCCGACTTCTACGCGACCCCGCTACGCCGGCGGCTCTTCCGGGGACGGCCTGCTGCGGGAAATCATCTATCTGCGCCGCCTGGGCAAGCTCGAGCAGACGGTCCTGCTGTGCGACCGCAGGGACCTGGGCTCGGTCGGTCGGGCGATCAGCTCCCCGGTGATCGGTGCCGACGGGAGCCCGCAGGCCTAAGGGTACGTCTTCCGGATCAAGCGCGGCCGGCTGCATGCCCTCACCCCGCGCGTCTCGCCGCTCGACCGGCAGCTGGTAAGCCTGCAGCGGGCCCACGGCATCGTCCCGTTCGACCCGGGCAGGCTGGAGTGGCCCCGAGCGCAGGCGGAGTTCGCCGGCTACCTCGGCCACGCCGTACGCGCGGTGCTGGCCAGGGAGCGGCGACGCAGGCCGGGGCCGCGGACGGCCGCCCGGCGCCCCCGGACGTCGTGCTCGGCACTTCCGAGCAACCGCGGCGGCTGCCACCGGACGGGGCGAAGAAGATCATCCAGTTCACCAAGGTCGAGGATCTCTGCTACATCCCAACGCGGGAGCTGCACGACGTCTCGAACACGGAGGCGGCCGGGCGGCTATCGCCGGGGCGGGTCGAGGACGGCTGCCCGGCCTGCCGCGCGCCGTTCGCGAGCCTGTTCTTCTTCGTTCGCGGCTTGCACCGGACCGCCGGGGACACGGTCCACGCGCGCTGCCAGGAATGCTTCGAGCCGATGTTCATCGACGGCGACGGGCTGTGCTGGTACTAGCTGAGCCCCCGCTGACAGGATAGGTCGGCCAGCATGCCGGAACTGCCCGAGGTGGAGTCGGCCCGGGCGGTGATCGAGCGCCGCGGGCTGCGGCGGCCCATCGTGGACGTCGACGACTCCGACACGTTCGTCTGCCGCCCGCACCAGCCGGGCGAGATCCGCGACGCGCTGCTCGGCGGCGAGCTGGTCAGCGCGCAGCGGCGGGGCAAGAGCATGTGGTGCGTCACCTCACCGGACGCCGGCCCCGGGACGGGAGAGATCACCCTGGGCATTCACCTGGGCATGTCGGGCAAGATCGTGATCGCCGACGCGGACGGGACCGAGGTCGACGGCGGCGACTACTGGGAGGGCCGCCGCCAGTCCGGCGACTACCGCTGGGCGCGGTTCACCCTCACCTTCGCCGACGGCGGCCGGCTGCTGCTGGTGGACCCGCGGCGGCTCGGCCGGGTCCGGCTCAACCCGCCGGTCGAGCGGCTCGGGCCGGACGCCGAGCTGATCACCCCCGCCCAGTTCCGGGCGGTGCTGGCGGGCAGCAGCGCGCCGGTCAAGGCGCGGCTGATGGACCAGCACCGGATCGCGGGTATCGGCAACCTGCTGGCGGACGAGATCCTGTGGCGCGCCCGGCTGCACCCGGCCCGCCAGGCCGGCGGCCTGAGCGCGGCCGAGCAGGCCCGGCTGCTGCGGGCCACCCGCGGCGCGATCAGGGAGTCGCTGCGCGACGGGGGCGTGCACACGCTGACGATCATCCCCTACCGGCGCCGGGGGGCCAGCTGCCCGCGCGACCACGCGCCCATGCGGACCGCCGCGGTCGGCGGGCGCACCACCTGGTGGTGCTCGGCCGAGCAGGTGCTTTCCGGCCCGTCGTGAGCCAGCCGCACCAGCTCACGGCCGCTGCGGCCCGCAAACGGCGGCGAGCAGGTCATCAGCCAGGGCGGCCGTCACCGGCAGGCGGGTGAGCAGCCGGTAGACCACCGCCCCGATGAGCGCCTGGGCGAGCAGGGCGGCGGCGGGAGAGCCGTCGGGGAGCTGCCCGGCCCGGCTGGCGGCGGACAAGCGGGCCGCCAGGGTCGCCTCGGCGACCGCGGTGACGTGCTGGTACATCCGCTCGGCGACCTCTTCGCTCTCGGCCGCGGCGGCCGCCGCGGCCCGCATCAGCAGCGCGGTCCGCGGCTGGCCGGCGTTGCCCGCGAACGCCCGCAGCCAGTTACGCAGGTCGAGCTGGACGTCACCGGTGTCTGGCACCTCCCCCAGGTCGGCCAGCAGGTAGCCGCCGAGGATGCAGTCGGCCACCAGCGCGCTCTTGGCCGGGTACCAGCGGTACACGGTCTGCTTGCCCGCGCCCGCCGCGGCCGCGATCCGGTCGACCGACAGCTTGTCGTAGCCGCTGGCGATAAGCTCGTCGCGGGTGGCGCGCAGGATGGCCGCGCGGGCCGCCTCGCTTCGGGTCCTGCCCCGGCGGGTGTGCTGCACGGTGACAGAGTATGCTCCCGGCATATACGAGACAAAAGGTCTCGCTATTGAGAGGGGCGCGCTGTGCCTGGACGCATGCAGGGTCGCATGGAGGGAAAGGTCGCGCTGGTCACCGGGGCCGCCCGCGGGCAGGGGCGGAGCCACGCGGTACGGCTGGCGGAGGAAGGCGCGGACATCATCGCGGTGGACGTGTGCGCGCAGATCGCCTCGGTGCCGTACCCGATGGCGACCGAGGCGGACCTGGCGGAGACCGCCCGGCTGGTGGAAGCGCTCGACCGGCGGGTGGTCACCCAGGTGGCCGACGTGCGTGACCGGGGGCCGCTGGCGGCCGCGGTGACGGCGGGCGTGGCCGAGCTGGGGCACCTGGACGCGGTGGTGGCCAACGCCGGGATCATCTCGCTCGGCAAGGACCTGCCGCCGGTCGCCTTCATCGACGCGGTGTCGGTCGACCTGGTCGGGGTGATCAACACCGTCGAGGCGGCGCTACCGCACCTGGGGTCGGGCGGGTCGATCGTCTGCACCGGCTCGATGGCCGCGCTTTTCCCCGGCGGGGCCGGCGCCACGCCCGGGCCGGCCGGGTACAGCCACGCCAAGCGCGGGGTGGCCAGGTTCGTCCATGACCTGGCGCAGGTGCTCGCCCCGCACAACATCCGGGTCAACGCGGTGCACCCCGGCAACATCAACACCGACATGCTGCAGAACGAGGCGATGTACCGCCAGTTCCGGCCCGACCTGGAGAACCCGACCCGGGAGGACGCCGAGAGTGGCTTCGGCTCCATGCACAAGCTGCCGGTGAACACCCTCGACCCGGTCGACATCAGCGAGGCCGTGCTCTACCTGGCCTCAGACGCCGCCCGGTGGGTCACCGGCCAGCAGCTACGGGTGGACGCGGGGGCCCTGCTGCCGCACCTGACCGCGGGCGTACCCGGCTAAATCGCCGCGGCGGCGGGCCGCCGGAGCGTACCTTTGACTGGCACGCTCTCGCAAATTCCCGCATGACAAGACAACCTAACGTCGCTACCAGGCGTCATACGGGTGATCAAACCCCAGTACCTGGCTCGGCAAGGAGTTCTTCCATGACTGCGTGGACCATCCCGAGCTACGCGGAGTGGGCGGTTCCCGGCTACACCGAGGAGCGGCTGCTCGGCCACGGGATCTCCGGCCGGGTGGTGGCGGCGGAGAACGAGGCGACCGGCCGCCGGGTAGCGATCAAGTACTTCGACGACAACCTGGCCCGCGACCCCGAGTTCATCGGCCGGTACCGGGCCGACGTCGAGCGGCTGCGGACGCTGGACGCCCACCACGTGGCGCGGGTGTTCGACTACGTGGAGCAGCCGGGCGAGGGCGCCGCGGTGGTGACCGAGCTGCTGGACGGGGTCTCGCTGCGCGAGATGATCGCCCGCAAGGGGCCGCTCAGTCCCCCGGGCGCCCTGGTGGCGTTCAAGGACATGCTGCTCGGGCTGGCCGCCGCGCACGGCCGGCGGGTACCGCACCGCGACGTCAAGCCGGACAACATGCTGGTCGACGTGAGCGGCTGGGGCACGCTGACCGACTTCGGGGTCGCCGTCAAGGCGGACAAGCAGCTCGCCGCGGCGGGCGCGCCCGCCTACCTGGCGCCCGAGCTGTGGAACGGCGCGCCCGCGCTGCCCGCCAGCGACCTGTACGCGGCCACCGCCGTGCTCTACGAGGCGGTGACCGGCAAGCCGCCGTTCACCGGGCGGCTCGGCCAGCTACGCGCGCAGCACGAGTCCGCGCCGGTGGCACTGGACCGGGTGGACGGGCCGCTGCGCGGGCTCATCAAGCGGGGCCTGGCCAAGAACCCGGCCGACCGGCCAAGCAGCGCCCGGTCGTTCCTGCAGTGGCTGGACGAGACGGCGGCGGCCGGCTACGGGCCGCACTGGGAAGACGAGGGCCGCCGCGAGCTCGCCGAGCGCGCCGCCGCGGTGCTGCCGCTGCTGGCGGGCGGTGGCGGCAGCTCGGCCACCGAGACCAGGCGCGCCCGCCGCCGGCTGCTGGCGTTCGCCGGGGCGGCCGCCGCGGCGGTCGTCGTGCTGGGCGCGGCGGGCGCGGTCGCGCTGTCCCGCATGTCCGACAACGCCCAGCTCAGCAGCGCGGCCGGGTCCGCCTTCAGCGCCCAGGTGACGGTGACGCCGCCGGTCGCGGCGTCCAAGTGCACCACCGCGACCGCCTTCGCTTACCACGGCACGGTGACCGCCACCATGCCCGGCACGGTGACCTACCAGTGGCTGTACTCGTCGGGCAAGCCGGGCCCGGTGCAGACGCTGCGGTTCACCGCGGCCGGGGACAAGACCATCAGCGGCGGCACCGTCAAGGCCGTTAAGGCGGGCAAGGGCTGGGCCGAGCTGAAGATGCTCACCCCGGTCGCCACCACCTCGGACAAGGCCACCTACCAGCTACTCTGCGGCAGCGGCAACGGCCAGCTGTCACTGTCGGCGGCGGTGCAGCCGGCCAAGCAGACGGTGTCCTCGTGCGCGGCCACGGCGGCGCCCCACCTGACCGCCAGCGGCTCGATCACCAGCACCAAGGCGGGGACCGTGCACTACTACTGGGCGCTGGCGGGCATGCACGACTCCGCCGTGGGCACGGTGACGTTCACCGCGCCGGGCACCAAGGCGGTGCCCCCGCTCGCGTTCACCGCCCCCGCCCTGCCCGCCTCCGGTGAGGCGGTGCTGGTGGCGAGCTGGCCGGTCAACGCCGCCTCGGCGCCGGCCGCGTACAGCGTGGCGTGCAACCACCCGGTCACCGCCACGCCGAGCACGTCCGCCACGTCCGCCACGTCCGGCGCCGCCACCGCGCCGGCCAGCGCCAAGGCCTCGGCCAGCACGTCGGCCAGCAAGAGCGCCACCGCCAGCACCTCGCCGTCGGCCAGCACGTCGACACGCACCACCGATCACCGTCCCGCGACCACCCCGGTGCAGACCCGCCGACCACCTGACCCCGCCGACGTCTCCCACCGTGACCCCACTGCGCCAACCGCCCACCCGACCCCGCCGCCACCACCGACCCCGACCACCCGACGGCCACCGCCACCGCGACCGCGACGGCACCGGCGACACCACCCCGCCGGCCACCGCGTAACCGAGGCCAGACCACCGCGGGCCGCCGGTAGCGTTCCGCTGGGCATGGGCGGCCGCGTGCACGAGGACGCCAAGGGAGGACGACCTGAACCGGATGCTGATCAGCTTCGATATCGACGGGACCCTCAGCGCCGGTGACCCGCCCGGGCCGATTACTTTTGACATGGTGCGCACAGCCCGGGCGCGCGGGCACGTCGTCGGCAGCGCGTCCGACCGCACGCTGGCCGAGCAGCGCGCGATCTGGGCGCCCGCCGGGATCAGCGTCGACTTCATCTGCAACAAGCACCGGCTGGCGGACGCCACCGCCCAGTTCGGCTGCACCCGGATGCTGCACATCGGCGACACCGCCACCGATGAGTACTACGCGGGGCTCGCGGGCTTTAAGTTCTGCCACGTCACCGCGCTAACGGCGGACTGGGCGGCCTTTCTCGTGCAGCAGGAACTAGGCTGGGACGCTGGCGGCTGAAAGGGCACCGGGGATGAGCACTGAGCGAGAGAAGCAGGTCGCCGCGGAAGCGGCGGCGGAGCTGGTCGAGAGCGGCATGACGGTCGGCCTCGGCACCGGCTCGACCGTCGCCTACCTGCTGCCGGCCCTGGCCAAGCGGTCACTCGACATCCTCTGCGCGGCGACCTCGCCGCGCACCGAGCACGCCGCGCGCGAGCTCGGGCTGCGGATCGAGGACGTCACCAGCATCGACCGGTTCGACATCACCATCGACGGCGCCGACCAGATCGCCCCCGACGGCTGGCTGGTCAAGGGCGGCGGCGGCGCCCACACCAGGGAGAAGATCGTGGCCGGGGCGGCGGAACGGTTCGTCGTCATCGCCGACTCGTCCAAGCCGGTCTCCGCGTTGAGCGCCCCGGTACCGCTTGAGCTGCTCTCCTTCGGGCTGCGGGCCAGCTTGCGGCTGGTCAGCCCGGCGTCGCTGCGGGACGTGCCGCTCAGCCCGGACGGCGGCGTGATCGCCGACTACCACGGGCCGGTCGACGACCCGGCGGCCCTCGCCGCCCGCCTGTCAGCGGTGCCCGGGCTGGTCGGGCACGGCCTGTTCCCGCCGGAGATGGTGGCCACCGCCTTCATCGGCCGGGGCGAGTCGGCCGACCGGGTCGACTTCCCGCGCGCCCGCTGACCCCTTCGATGATCCGGAACGGGTGCGGCTGACTCCAGCCGCCGGCCAGCTCAGCCGCCGATGTAGGCCTGCACGACGTCAGGGCGCTGCAGCACCTCTTCCGGCTCCCCCTCGGCGATCTTCTGGCCGGAGGTGATGACCACGATCTTGTCGCAGGTGTCGGACACGAACCGGACGTCGTGGTCGACCACCACGGTGGTGACGCCCTGCTCACGGGAGTCAAGCAGCACCCGGCGGAGCTGCTCCCGGTCCTGGGTGGAGGTGCCCGAGGTCGGCTCGTCCAGCAGCAGCAGCCGGGGCTCGGCGAGCCGGGCGCGCAGCAGGTCGACCAGCTTGCGCTGGCCGTAGCCGAGCTCGCGGAGCGGGACGCCGGCGGTGGCCGCCAGGTCGAACTGGGCGAGGGCACTCATCGCCCGCACCCGTTCGGCGCGCTCGGACTTTCGGGTGCGCGGCAACTGCAGCGCGGTGGCGATCAGCGAGGTCACCTGGAAGCGCAGCCGGCCAAGCAGCAGGTAGTCGAGGACGCTGAAGTCGTTGAACACCTCCACCGCCTGGAACGTCCGCGCGATCCCGTGCTCGGCGATCCGGTGCGCGGGCAGCGTGTCCAGCCGGGTGCCTTCCAGCCAGACCTGGCCGGCGGCCAGCGGCAGCACCCCGGAGACGCCGTTCAGCAGCGTCGTCTTGCCCGCGCCGTTGGGGCCGACGATCCCGACGACCGAGCCGTGGGCGGCGGTGAAGCTGACGTCGTCGACCGCTCGCACCCCGCCGAAGGCGATGCTGAGCGACTCGACCCGCAGGAAACCCGGGCTGCCGGTGCCGGCAGTGCCGCCGGTGCCGCCGGTGCTGGCGTCGGTCATGAGACTGCTGCTCCCAGGAAGCGGCGGCCGAGTTCCTCGGCCGAGGTGTCCGCGGCCGGCCCTTCCCAGACCGGCAGGCCGTGGTCGAGCACGTACACGTAGTCGGCGACCTGCAGGGCGTTGACGATGTCCTGCTCGACCAGCACCAGGCCGGCCCCGGTGGACTCGACCAGGTCGCGCAGCTGGGGCATCAGGGTGCGGATGACGACCGGCGCCAGGCCGAGCGACATCTCGTCCACCAGCATCAGCGACGGCTTGTGCCGGTAGGCCAGCTCGAGGGCGAGCATCTGCCGCTCGCCGCCGCTGAGCAGGCCGGCCCGGCGGCCGCGGAGGTTTTCCAGGGCCGGGAACTGGGTGGGGGTGTCGGCCCCCGCGCGCCACACCAGCCGCAGGTGCTCCTGCACGGTCAGCTCGGAGAACACCTTGTCCCGCTCGGCGACCAGCACCACCCCGGCCTTGAACGACTTGGCCGGCGGGCGGCCGGCCAGCTCCTGCCCGCGGACCTGGACCGAGCCCGCCACCTTCACGTGCTCGCTGCGCAGGAAGCCGGCGATGGACCGCAGCGTGCTGGTCTTCCCGGCCCCGTTACGGCCGACCACCGCGACGATCTGGCCCGGCTCGACGGTGAGCCCGGCCCCCTCCACCCCGACCGCGCCGTTGCGGTAGGTGACCCGGACGTCGCTCACCCGCAGCAGCGGCGCGGCGGCCGGGGATTGCGGCGCCCGGCTGTCCGGCTCCGGCGATTGCCCGCTCATCAGGCCGCCCTCTTCTTCCACCGGTTCCGCCGTTGCCCGAAGTCGATGAGCCGGGCGATCAGCTCGGCGATGCCGCCGCGCTCGAACAGCAGCACGATGAGCAGCAGGAAGCCGTAGATAGCGGAGGCGACCAGCGGCTCGTTGGTCTGCAGCCAGGTCGACGCGGTGCCGCCGGACGGGAACAGGTTGCTGATGTCGCCGAGCACCGTCGGCAGGTAGCCGATGAAGACCGCCCCCACGATCGCGCCGAAGATCCGGCCGACCCCGCCCACGAACACGATCACCACGATGGTCAGCCCCAGGTCGAGGGAGAACGAGTTGTAGTCGACGTTGCCGAGGTTGTACGCGTAGAGCGACCCGCCGAGCGCGCAGATGGCCGAGCTGCCGACGAACGCCAGGATCTTCCACTTGACGGTGGACACGCCCATCACCGCGGCCGCCACCTCGTTCTGCTTGATGGCGTTCCAGGCCCGGCCGGGCGCGCTGCGGTACATGCCGTCGAGTAGCAGCATCACCACCGCCAGCAGGGCCAGGCAGAGGAAGAGCATCCACTGCGGGTTGGTCAGCCAGTCGGGCGAGTTAACCGTGAAACCGGACTGGTGGCTGGTGCCCTCGATGTCCTGGCCGAGGAAGCTGACGATGAACTGCAGCGCGAGCGTGGTGAGCATCAGGTACAGGCCGCGGAAGCGGAGCCCGGGCACGCCGATGATGAGCCCCACCACGGCGCCGCCGAGCACGCTCAGCACCATCGGCAGCGGGAACGGGAAGCCGGAGGTCTCGCTGGTCAGCGCGGTGATGTAGGCGCCGACGGCCATCAGCGCGGACGCGCCGAGGGAAATCTGCCCGGCCCGGCCGAACAGCCATTCCTGGCTGAGCGCGACGATGGCGTAGATGGTGATCAGGGTGCCCTGGAAGACGATCGACTGGCCGCCGGTGAGCACCAGTACCGAGACGACCACGAACCCGGCCGCCCACAGCGGGCGGCGGTCGGTGAGCAGCGCCCGCCAGCCGGACGCCACCGCGGGCGGGACGGGCCGGTTCTCCTGCTCCCGCACCTCGCTGGTCGTCACAGCCGCCTCGCATCCACGCGCCCGAAGATGCCCTGCGGGCGCACGGTCAGCAACAGCAGCAGCACGACGTACCCCACGACATCCTGGTAGTTGCCGCCCACGTACTGGACGGTGATCGTCTGCACGAGGGCGATGAGTATGCCGCCGACCAGGCAGCCGATGATCGAGTCGAAGCCGCCCAGCAGGATGGCGGGAAAGGCCAGCAGGCCGAGCGAGTCGATGGTGGCCGGGTCCGGCTGGGTGCCGAGCAGGAAGATGACGCCCGCGAGGGCCGCGGTGCCGCCGCCGATGGCCCAGGCGCCCACCGACAGCCGGTTCACCGCCAGGCCGTGGTAGGCCGCCAGCGGCGTGTCGTTGGCGACCGCGCGCATCCGCAGCCCGGTCGGGGTGAAGTACAGGCCGGCGCCGACCAGGGCGAACGCCGCCGCGGTGGCGGCCAGGGTGAGGATGTCGACCGCGTTGAGGCCGGCCGATCCGTAGACGTGGTAGAGCTTGATGCTGAAGAGCTGCGGCAGCGAGATGGTCGACGGGCCCCAGATCATCAGCCCGATCGCCTCGAACAGGGTGCCGAGGCCGACCGTGCCGATCGCCACCACGAACGGCTCAAGGCCGGCCAGCCGGCCGAAGACCACCTGGTAGGTGAGCGCGCTGAGGGCCGCCATGGCCACGATCGCGACCAGCATCCCGAGCCAGGTCGGCCAGTCGGCCCGGGCGAAGCCGGCGAACAGCAGCGCGCCGATCATCATGAAGACGCCCTGCGCGAAACTGATCACCTTGGTCGCACGGAAGATCACCACGAATCCGACCCCGACCAGCGCGTAAGTGCAGCCCAGGGTCAGCGCGTTGATGATGATCTCAATCGCGGTGGACATGCGTCAGGCACCCCCTTCCCCGGTAGCGTCCGCCGCCCCTTTGCGCACGGCACCTCCCGGTTTGACCCAGTTCCGTGAAGGTTTACATTAGATAACTCATTAAACCCGTGTCAACGATTCGCCGTTATACTTAGATAACTGATTTGTCTCTAATCGCACACTCAACGAGGAGGTAGCCAGCCATGGGTGACCGGATGGCCGGCAAGGTCGTGTTCATCACCGGCGCGGCGCGGGGCCAGGGCCGCAGCCACGCGATCCGGCTGGCGGAGGAGGGGGCGGACATCATCGGCATCGACCTGTGCGCCGCCGTGCCGACGGTGGCCTACCCGGCCGCCACCCCGGCCGACCTGGCCGAGACGGTGAAGCAGGTGGAGGCGCTCGACCGGCGGATGATCGCCGCCCAGGCCGACGTGCGCGACCCGGCCGGGCTGCGGGCGGTACTCGACGCGGCCGTGGCCGAGCTCGGGCACCTCGACGGGGTGGTCGCCAACGCCGGCATCTCCAGCGCGGCGCCGGCCGCGGAGATGTCGGCCGAGATGTGGGGCACCATGATCGACATCAACCTGACCGGGGTCTGGAACACCTGCCAGGCGTCCCTCCCCCATCTCGGCGAGGGAAGCTCGGTCGTCATCATCTCGTCTACCGCGGGACTGCGCACCGGGGGCAACATCGCGCACTACGCCGCGGCCAAGCACGGCGTGGTCGGCCTCATGCGCAGCCTGGCCAACGAGCTGGCGCCCCAGCGGATCCGGGTCAACACCGTCCACCCGACCAACGTCAGCACCGACATGCTGCTCAACGACGCGCTGTACCGGGTGTTCCGCCCGGACCTGGAGAACCCGACGCTGGAGGACGCGATCCCCGCCTACACGCGGTTCAACGCGCTCCCGGTGCCCTGGGTGGAGCCTCGCGACATCAGCAACGCGGTGCTGTTCCTGCTCAGCGACGAGGCCCGGTACGTCACGTCGGTCTCGCTGCCGGTGGACGCCGGGTCGACCCAGCGGTCGCGGTAACCCGGGCGCGGTCAGACCGGGGGCTCGCGGTACGGACCGGCCAGGTGGCCGCCGTCCACCGTGAAGGCGGCCCCGGTGCAGTACGAGGCCTCGTCGGAGGCGAGGAACAGCGCCATGCTGGCGACCTCTTCGGGCTGGCCGATGCGGCGCAGCGGCTGCCGTTCAAGCGTCCGGTGCAGCCGGGCGAGCTTGGCGTCGCCGCGGGACAGCACGTTGGGCGTCTCGATGATCCCCGGGTGGATGGTGTTCACCCGGATGCCGAGCGGGCCCAGGTCGAGGGCGGCCGAGCGGCTGAGCCCGAGCAGCGCGTGCTTGGTGGAGACGTAGCTGGCCAGCGAGGCGACGCCGGCCAGGCCGTCGATGGAGGAGATGTTCACCACCGAGGCGCCGTGGCCCTGCTCGAGCAGCGGCAGCATCGCGCGCATCCCGTAGAAGGCGCCGTGCACGTTGACGTCGAACAGCCGCAGGTGCTCCTCGACCGAGATCTCGTCGAGCCGGCCAAGCCCGGCCGACACGATGCCGGCGTTGTTGACCAGGATGTCGAGCCGCCCGAAGGTGTCGGTCACGTACTGGGCCGCGCTCTCCCACTCCGCCACCGAGGTCACGTCCAGGTGCAGGTACTTCGCCCCGATGTCGGCCGCCGTCTGCGCGCCGAGGTCGTCGAGCACGTCGGTGACCACCACCTGCGCGCCCTCCCGGGTGAACAGCCGCGCCTCGGCGGCCCCCATGCCCCGGGCCGAGCCGGTGATGAGCGCGATCTTGTCTTCCAGCCTGCCCATGTGCGTGTCCTGTCTTCCGGTAGCTCTTGTCTGGTGCTGGCGGCCGGCTCAGGCCATCGAGGCGCCGCCGTTGGTCCGGACGACGTGGCCGGTGACGAACCGGGACGCGTCCGCGGCCAGGTACAGCACCGCGTAGGCGGAGTCGAGCGGCTCGGCGATGCTGCCGAGCGGCGAGGTGGCCGCCATCTTCCCGGCCACGTCGTCGAACGACTGCTGGTTGAATTCGCCCGCCTCGTTGATGTGCTTGCCGCGGGTGATCCCGGACTCGGTCCAGCCGGGGGCGACGGCGTTGACCCGGATGCCGCGCGGCCCCAGCTCGATGGCGAAGGTGCGGGTGAGCGCCTCGCCCGCCTTCTTGGAGGCCGCGTAGGAGCCGGTGCCCACCGTGCTGTAGTCGATGATGCTGGACAGGGTGTTGACGATGCTCGACCCGGGCCGCATCACCGGGGCCGCGGCCTGGGTGCCGTACAGGATGCTCTTCATGTTCACCGACAGGATCTGCTCGAACTCCTCCGGGGAGACGTCGAGCAGCGGGGTGCGGATCATGATCCCCGCGTTGTTGTGCAGCACGTCGAGCTGGCCGAACTCGGCTACCGTCCAGTCGACCAGGGCACGCAGGGCGGCCGGGTCGGTGACGTCCACCGCGCGGGCGGCGGCCTCGCCGCCGTCGCCGGTGATCTGCTTGGCCACCTCCTCCGCCTTGTCCGGGTCGAGGTCGGCGACCACCACCCGGGCGCCCGCCCCGGCCAGCACGGCCGCGCTGGCCGAGCCGATGCCGCCACCGCCGCCGGTTACGATCGCCACCCTGCCGTCGAGCCGGAACGCCTTGCCGCTGTCCATGCCTGTCTCCTACTGGTGATGGGGAGCGGCGGCCAGCCCGAGTCCCGCCGCGACGTGCTTCAGCACGCCGTCGGCGAGGCTCCGCTGCCCGTCGTCACCGGGGTGGATGCCGTCGACCAGTTGCCCGGCCGCCACCAGGTCGCGGCCGGGGACGAGGGTAACTCGCTGGTCGCCGGTGTCGGCCGCGAAGCGGAGCACCGCCTCTTCCAGGGCGGCCCGCAGGTCGCGCAGGGTGGCGCCGAACCGGTTGGGGGTGTCCTCGCCGTCCGGGCGGACGATGGGGCTGACCACCACCACCGGCGCGTCGGGCAGCCCCTGGCGCAGCGCGGTGAGGAAGAGCCGCATGGTCCCGCCGATCACGGTGGCGTCGGTCGGCAGCGAGGACCAGTTGTTGGTGCCCCAGGCCAGCGCGACCGCGTCCGCCCCGGAGGCGCCGACCACGTCGGCCGCGAGCAGCTCGCCCCTGGCCGACCCGGCGAACCCCAGGTTGACCAGGTCAAGGCCGAGTTCCTGGGCGACCAGGGAAGGCCAGGCGAGGCCGGGCTCGGTCACCGACCAGCCCTGGCTGATGGAGTCGCCGTAGACCACCCAGAGCGGACCGCGGGGGGCTGGCGCCAACCCGCCGCCGATCGCGGACAGGCGGTCGAGCTGGACTTCGACCGCTTCCGGCAGGTACAGCCGGACCACCGTGTCCGGGTCGCGCGCGGGCAGCGGTACCCGGATCCGGGCCGGCTGGCCGGGAACCGGGACGGTGACGGCCGGCTGGCCGGGGACCCGCGCGACGAACGCCTCTCCCGCCAGGGTGGGGGCCGGGACGCTGGTCCTCTCCCCCGGCCGAACCGTGATCTCGACCGCCTCGGCGGACCCGGAGAACGCCAGGTGCACGCCGGCCGGCACGCGCGCCGCCCGGACCGTGTCGCTGGTCAGCTTGGCGGTGGCGGCGGCGGGCAGCCGCGACCCGGACGCCCAGCCCGCGGCGTCAGGCAACAGGGCGGGCAGCACGCCGCGCAGGAACCCGGTCACCGGCAAGTCGGCCGCCATCAGCGAATCGCCACCGGGTTGACCAGGCCGCCGGTGCTGCGCAGGAACCGCTCCGGGGTGGCCTGCAGCAGGAACGTGTAGCGGCGGTCGGCGGCGCAGGCGGCCGCCAGGTCCTCGAACACGAAGTTCTGCCCCTGCAGCAGGCCCATCATCACCAGGCAGAGCACGTGCACCGGCAGTGTCAGGTCGGGCACGCTCGACGGCAGCAGCTCGAACGACATGTTGTCCAGCGCCACCGCGGCCACGCCGCGCTCGTAGAAGTACAGCGGCGCGTCCCAGTCGAGCGCGGGCACCGGGTGCTTGCGGTACCCGGGGACGTCGCCGTCCAGGAAGAACCCGGCCTGCCCGGTGCGGACCAGCAAGATGTCGCCTTCCTCAACGCCGGCCCCCTGCGCCTCCTCCACCTGCTCGAGCACTTCCCTGGTGACCTTGAAGCCGGTCGGCAGCCGGCCCACGCCCTGGTGGCCGGCCACGTCGAGCAGGATGCCGCGGGAGACGATGTTGCCCGCGTCCTCGATGCCGAGCTTCCAGGCCCCGAAGGCGTCGATCGCGCCCGCGGGGATGCCGTTGTACATCTTCCCGCGGTGGCTGACGTGCGACAGCGCGTCCCAGTGGGTGGCGCCCTGAGTCGGCGTCACCACGATGTCGTCGCTGTAGCGGGCCGCGTCGGGACCCTCGCCCATCGGCGCGTTGACCGCCAGCATGGTGCGCAGCGGGTTGATCCGGCCAGGAACGCCGGTGCCGTTCTGCGGGCCGTCCAGCGACAGGGACATGGCGAGGGAGAACGTGTCGCCGGCCTGCACGGTGGCGGCGGCCTTGCGCACGACCTCCGGGGTGACCAGGTTCAGCGTGCCGCGCTGGTCATCGGCGCCCCAGCGGCCCCAGTTGCTGACCTTCGCCGCCAGGTCGTCCCACTGGGCAACGGTAACCACGCCGGCCACCCTCAGGCCACCGGCTCGCTGACGGTGATCTCGCTGAGATGCACCCCGCGGGTCTGCAGCCCCTCGTCGATGAAGGCCTTCAGTGACTCACCGTCGATGATGCACGACGCGCACGCCTCGTTGACGCCCTTGACGTAGTCGACGACCAGCGCCGACCGCTCAGCCGAGAACTCGGCCACCCGCAGTGAGCCGCCGTCCTGCGTGACCATCGGCTCAAGCAGGCCGAGCACCTCGCTGATGACCTTGTCCGGCTGTGCCATGGCTGTCTCCAGATTACTCAGTTGAATCCTTTACATGAATATACTCTTCTCCTAGTCTCGGCAATAGATGCGAACCTGGCCAGAGCGCGAAGGACTATCGGTGATGACGAGCACGAACGCGGGCGGTGCCGGCCTCGGCGGCGGCGAACTCGACCAGGCCAGGGCCAAGTACCGGCAGGAGCGCGACAAGCGCCAGGACCCCCACCGCCGCGACCTGCTCGACCTGCGCGGGCGCGAGGAGCTGCTGGCCGACCCCTACACCCCGGTGGCCGACCGGGACCCGGCCACCGACGCGGTGGACGCGCTGGTGGTGGGGGCCGGCTGGGGCGGGCTGATGGCGGCCGCGCACCTGCGCAAGGCGGGGATCAACCGGATCCGGGTGGTGGACAAGGCGGGGGACGTCGGCGGGGTCTGGTACTGGAACCGCTACCCGGGCGTGATGTGCGACGTCGAGTCCTACATCTACCTGCCGATGCTGGAGGAGCTCGGCTACATGCCGAAGCACCGCTACTCCTACGGCGAGGAGATCCGCGGCTACGCCCGGCAGGTCGCCGAGCACTTCGGCCTGTACGACCTGGCCCTGTTCCACACCGCCGTCAGCGGGCTGCAGTGGTCCGCCGACGACGGCGCGTGGCAGGTCAGCACCGACCGCGGGGACGACTTCCTGGCCCGCTACGTGGTCGTCGCGCACGGGTCGTTCACCTCGCTCAAGCTGCCCGCCATCCCGGGCATCGACGACTTCACCGGGAAGCTGTTCCACTCCTCCCGCTGGGACTACGACTACACCGGGGGCGACACCAGCAGCCGGCTCACCAAGCTGCACGACAAGACGGTCGGGGTGATCGGCACCGGGGCGAGCGCCATCCAGATCGTGGCCCCGCTGGGCGAGTCGGCCAAGCAGCTGTACGTGTTCCAGCGGACGCCGTCCACGGTGGCGCCGCGGGACAACGTGGAGACCGACCCGGTGTGGGCGGCCTCGCTCGAGCCGGGCTGGCAGCGCCGCCGCCGGGAGAACTTCACCGCGGTCACCAACGGCGCCACGGTGGCCGAGGACCTGGTCCAGGACGGCTGGACGGTGTTCTACAAGGCGATGATGAACAGCGACGGCTACGGCGACCTGACCCCCGAGCAACTGGCCGAGCGGCGGGAGCTGCTCGACCTGGAGCACATGGAGAAGATCCGGGCCCGGGTGGCGGCGACGGTGAACGACCCGGAGACGGCCGAGGCGCTCAAGCCCTACTACCGCTACATGTGCAAGCGGCCGGCCTTCCACGACGAGTACCTCCCCGCCTTCAACCTGCCCAACGTCACCCTGGTGGACACCGACGGCAAGGGAGTGGAGCGGGTCACCGCCCACGGGGTGATCGCCAACGGGCGGGAGTACCAGCTCGACTGCCTCATCCTGGCCACCGGGTTCGACCAGGACGCCGCCTACACCGACCGCATCGGGTTCGACGTCACCGGGCGGGACGGGCAGCGGCTCTCGGCCAAGTGGGCGGACGGGCCGGAGACCCTGCACGGGATCATGAGCAACGGCTTCCCCAACTTCTTCCTGCTGCCGACCAACAACATGCAGGGCACCGCCACGGTGAACTTCGTGCACAACCTGGAGAGCACCGGGGAGCACATCGCGCAGCTGGTGGCGGAGCTGGACCGGCGCGGCGCGATCGGCGAGGCCGACCGGGCGGCCGAGGGCGACTACGTGACCAAGCTGACCGCCGGGGCCGGCCTGGCGCTGATGGGCAGCCGCGCGTTCCTGGAGAGCTGCACGCCGAGCCGGTGGAACAACGAGGGGGCGCTGGACGCCCGGCCGAGCAAGAACGTCAACTACCCCGGCCTGTCGTCGGCCTACTTCGGGATGCTCAAGGAGTGGCTGAACGACGGCGACCTGGCCGGCCTGCGCCTCACCCCGCGCCCGTAAGCCCGCATGCCGCGTGGTTGCGGCAACCAGGCGGTTACCGGCGCCTGGTTGCCGCAACCACGCGTTTAACGGGGGGCGGGGGCTGGGGGGCGGAGCTGGTCCTCGTAGAGGGAAGTGCCCATCTTGGCCGGCACGAACGGGGCGGCCAGCACGGTCACCCCGTGGCCGCCGTCCGCCACCTGGTCCTGGTCGGCGGCGAAGTGCTCCGCCCAGGCCGCTTGCGGGTCCTGGTCGAGGAACCACAGCACGGTGAGCCTGCGGCCGTCGTTCACGATGTCCTTGAGCGTGTCGTAGTTCTTCTTGCTGTGGTAGTACACGACCGGGTCGAGCGGGCGGAACACCATCGCCAGGGTGACCGGGCCGTCCGGCGTCACCCGGCTCGGCAGGTACTCATCAAGCAGCCAGCGCTCCAGCTCGGGGCGGCTGGCGCCGTCGGGAGCGTCAAGCACCTGGAGCACCAGCCCGGCCGCCGGGTCGTGCAGCGCGTACCGGGCGCGCGGGATGTCCTTGCCCCGGTAGACGTTGCCGACCGAGTCGTTGAAGGTGGTGAAGACCGTCGTCCGGTCGGAGTTGGCGTGCCCGATCTTGCGGAACCGGGCGTTGGACGAGGAGGTCCAGTCCCGGTGGTCGGTCAGCCGGTCCTGGGTGATCCAGTAGGTGCCGAGGTACTTGCCGTCGGTAACGTCCTTGAGCAGCGGGGTGTCCTTCGGGTAGCGCAGCGACTGCAGCCAGTACGGCGCGACCCAGCGCCGCCCGGCGAACATCCACGGGTGCGCCATCGCGCCGTCGAAGAAGTGGTAGTCCTCGTACCAGCGGTTGTAGATGCTCTCGTAGCCCGGGTCCGGCTCGACCAGGGTGATCAGCGCGTGACCGACCCCCACCTCGTGCGAGCCGGTCAGCGGCAACTGGGAGTACGGGCCCTCCCGGTTCGGGTTCCCCCACCAGGGGTCATCCGGCAGCGGCTCGATGTACTCGCGGACCTTCTGGGAATCGGGCTTTACTGGGTCGTTCGCCATTGCCATGTCCTCCTTGATCAGCCCTGATCAGCTGTGATCAGTTACAACCGGGTGGCCCGGCGGCTGCCGCCGAGCGGAGCCCGGGCCTCGAACATCCGCCGCATCCCGTCGCGCCAGCTCACCCGGCCCGGGCCGGTGAGCGCCCGGCGGCGGGTCACGTCGAGCGCGCTGCCGGGCTGGGCGCCGGGCAGCGGGGTGACCTCGAACCGGGGTTCCACCCCGGCCAGCTCGCCCAGGTAGCCGCACCACTGCTGGGCCGACACCGGCTCGTCCCCGCCGAAGTTCACCACCAGCGCCGGGACCGCGGCCGCGGCCAGCAACGGCCCCGCGTGGCCGGCGATGTCATCCTCGTGGATGGGGCTGTAGGGCGCCGGGTCATGGCGCAGCCTGATCGGCTCGCCCGCCAGCAGCAGCCCCAGGTGCCGGGCGGGCACACCGCCGCCGGCCCCGTAGGCGACGTTCATCCGGGCGATCACCACCGGCAGGCCGTAGTCGCGGGCGCAGAACTTGGCCACCGCCTCCTGGGCGACCTTGCTTACCCCGTAGGCCGGGCTGGCCGGGCTGGCCGGGTCGCCCAGGGGGTCGGACTCGGCATAGGGGTGCCACGGGTCGGGGTGCGCCCGGTAGACCCCCGAGGTGGACATGACCAGGGCCGACTGGACATGGCGGTAGCGGGACAGCACCCGCCCGGTGGCCACCGCGTTGACGTCGATCGAGTAGTCGGTGTCCGGGTTGGATCCCATGTAGGCGGCCAGGTGCAGCACGTGGTCGATGTCGCCCGGCAGCGCCGACAGGTCGCCGTCCACCAGGTCGACCGGGCAGGTCCGCACCCCGGCGGCGGCCAGCTCAGCCCGGCGCTGCTGGTCGCCGAACCGGGCCGCGCCCCAGACCTGGTTGCTGGCCGCCAGCCGCTTGCACAGGGCGCTGGCGATCTGCCCCGAGGCCCCGGTGACCAGCAGCCGCTTGTCGTGCAAGACTGTGCTCGTCATGGGGCCAAGGCTGTGCTAGTCATAGCTCATAGAGTAAACTTATTTGTCTAATAAATCGATACCCGCCACCCGGTCGGCGAGGCGCGGCCCGGGCCGGCGCAGCAAGGGAGCGGCATCATTACCACCACTGGTACCCGCGGCAGGCCCCTCATCGCGCTGCGCTACGACCTGCGGGCCACCCCGTTCGGCGCCAGCCACGCGGAGCTGTTCGCCGCCATGCTCGACCAGGCCGCCTACGCCGACGCCCACGGGCTTGACCGGGTGCACGTCTCCGAGCACCATCACGCCGAGGACGGCTACCTGCCGTCGGTCTTCGTCGCCCTGGCCGCGATCGCCGCCCGCACCGCACGGGTCCGCATCCGGCCGTCCGCGCTGGTGCTGCCGCTGCATGACCCGGTGCGGATCGCCGAGGACGCGGCCGTGCTCGACAACATCAGCGGCGGCCGCCTCGACCTCACGGTCGGGGCCGGCTACCGCGAGGTCGAGTTCCAGATGCTGGGGCGGCCGTTCGCGGGCCGCGGCGCCCGGATGCGCGCGGCCGTCACCTTCCTGCGCCAGGCGTGGACGGGCGACCCGTGCACCTTCGAGGGCCGCCCGGTGCTGGTCCGGCCGCGGCCGCTCACCCCGGGCGGGCCGCGGGTCATCATGGGCGGCAGCACCCCGGCCTCGGCCCGCCGGGCGGCCGAGATCGCCGACGGGTACGACCCAAGCAACGCCAGCCTGATCGACGACTACCTGCGGGCCTGCGCCGACCTGGGCCGCGAGCCGGGCGAGTGCTCGCGCCGGGAGGGCCCGTTCCTGCTGTTCGTGTCGGACGACCCCGAGCGCTCGGCCGACCAGCTCGGCCGCTACGTGCAGCACGAGATGCAGCAGTACGCGTCCTGGGACGCCGCCAGCCACCACTTCGCCGGCACCCGCGACATCCCGCTCGAGTCGGTCTGGCGGGTCGGCAGCCACCAGGTGCTCACCCCCGAGGCGGCGGTCGGGCTGATCCGCGGCTTTGCCCCCGGCAGCTCGCTGCTGCTGCACCCGCTGTGCGGCGGCCTGCCACCGGAGCTGGGGCACGAGAGCCTGCGGCTGTTCGTGGAGCGGGTGCTGCCCGCGCTCGACGGTGAGCCGGAAGCGGAGCCGGCAGCGGAGCCGGGCGCGGGTGCGGGCGGGGCGCCGCATGCCTGAGCTGACGCCGCCGGCCGGGCGCCCGCCGGTGGTGGTGGTGTTCCGCCCGGGCACCGCGGCGGCGCTGACGGCGGCGCTGCGGGAGGCCGGGCTCGGCGGCGACATCGTGGCGTTCCGGCCGGGCGAGGCGCCGCCGCCGGGGCACCGGGCCGACGTCTGCCTCGGCGGGAACCTGGTCGACGAGAGCGCGCTGGCCTGGGCCGACGGGGCGGCCTGGGTGCACCTGACCGGGGTCGGGCACGACAACGTGCCGCCCGGCCTGCTTGACCACCGGGTGGTGACCAACTCCCCCGGCGCCAACGCGGTGCCGGTGGCCGAGTTCGCCTTCGCCGCCGTGCTCGCCCACGCCAAGCGGCTGCCGGAAACGTGGCAGGCCGGGCCGGGTGCCCGCTGGTCGGACTTCCGGCTGGACACCCTCGAGCGGCGGGTGCTCGGCGTCATCGGCTACGGGCACATCGGGCAGGCCGTCGCCAGCCGGGCGCGCGCCTTCGGGATGACCGTGCTGGCACACACCCGGACCCCGCGGCCGGACACGCCGGACGTCAGCTTCGTGTCCAGGCAGGAGCTGGCGTCCGCGGCCGACCACATCGTGGTCGCGGCGGCGGCCACCGCGCAGACGCGGCACCTGGTGGACCGGGCGCTGCTGGCGCTGACCAGGCCCGGGGTGCACCTGGTGAACGTGAGCCGCGGCTCGCTGGTGGACCAGGACGCGCTGCGCCCGTTCCTCGACTCCGGGCACGTCGCGCGGGCGTCGCTGGACACGGTGGACCCGGAGCCGCTGCCCGCCGGGCACTGGCTGCGCGGCCACCCCCGGGTCATGCTCAGCCCGCACGTGGCGGCGGTCTGGCCGGACTCCACCGAGCGGGCGGTGGCCCGGTTCACGGCGAACTTCCGCCGCTACCTGGCGGGTGCGGAGCTGGCGGACATCGTGCTGCGGTAAGAGTCAGCCGCACCCGTTCGGGATGACCGGGTTTGTTAACTGATCAGTTCGAGGCCGGGCAGGTCGCCCGCCTGGCGCCACTGCTCGAGCAGGCCGAAGAACGCCATCGGGCCGCCGCCGTAGGCGGCGTTCAGCCGGGACTTCTGGTCGGGCCTGCCCTCGTTGTTGAACCGGCCCGGGGTGCAAGCCGCCTGGAACTCCTCGTTGTACCTGGCCTTCTCCAGGATGGTGGCGACCCAGGCGTCCTCCGCGGCCTGGGACACCTCGAAGCCGCGAGCGCCGGCCTCGGTCGCCGCGCGCACGATGTAGGCCAGGTGGTCGGCGTTCTCCTCCAGGATGTGCATGAAGTTCGCGGTCACGGCGCCCTGCGCCTGCGGGCCCGGCAGCACGAACAGGTTGGGGAACCCGCTGGTGGTCAGGCCGTGCAGGGTGCGCAGCCCGTCCCGCCACTTGCCGGCCAGGCTGACCCCGCCCACCCCGCGCAGGTCCGCGCCGGTGCGCCGCCCGATCTCCGGGCTGCCCTCGAACCCGGTCGCCCAGATCAGCAGGTCGAGCTGGTAGGTCTTGCCCCCGGCGACCAGGCCGTCGGCGACCACCCGCTCGATGCCGGTGTCGGCCACGTCGACCAGGTGCACGCTGGGCCGGTTGAAGGTAGCCAGGTAAGCGTCGTGGAAACCGGGGCGCTTGCAGTTGTAGCGGTAGTACGGCTTGAGCGACGTCGCCTTGGCCGGGTCGGTGACTACCTGGTCGATCCGCCCCCGGATCTTCTCCATCACCGCGAAGTCGGCCAGCTCGGCGACCGCGGCCGGGTCGGTCTCGTCGGCCGCCCCGGCCGGCCTGGCCCGCAGCTCGGCCGCGATCGTGGTCCAGCCGTCGCACACCAGGTCGACTTCGGTCTGGCCCGCCAGCGCGGCGGTGAAGTTCTGCACCCGCCGCCGCTGCCAGCCCGGCGGCTGGGCCGCCAGCCAGGCCCCGTCGAGCGCGTGGTTGTTCCGCTCGGCCACGGTGGACGGGGTGCGCTGGAAGACGTACAGCTCCCGCGCCCACTCCCCCAGGTGCGGCACGCACTGCAGGGCGGTGGCGCCGGTGCCGACGATCCCGACCCGCTTGTCCTGCAGGCCGGTGAGGCCGCCGGTCCCGTCGCCGCCGGTGTAGCCGAAGTCCCAGCGGCTGGTGTGGAACGAGTGGCCGGCGAAGTCGGTGATCCCGGGCACGGCCGGCAGCTTCACCTTGTCGATGTTGCCGACCGCGACCACCAGGTAGCGGGCGCGGAGCTGGTCGCCGCGGTCGGTCCGCACCTGCCACCGCGCCTGCTCCGGGTCCCAGTCGGCGCTGGTCACCGCGGTGTGGAAGAGCGCCGAGCGGTACAGGTCGTAGTGACGGCCGAGCGCGCGGGCGTGCGCGAAGATCTCCGGCTGGTGCGCGTACTTCTCGCTGGGCATCGCGCCCAGCTCCTCCAGCAGCGGAAGGTAGACGCAGGACTCGACGTCGCACTGCGCGCCGGGGTAGCGGTTCCAGTACCAGACGCCGCCGAAGTCCCCGGCCTGGTCGATGATCCTGATGTCGGCGACGCCCGCGTCCCGCAGCTTGGCGCCGCACAGCAGGCCGCCGAACCCGCCGCCCATGACGACGACGTCGACCTCTTCCGCCAGCGCCGCCCGCGGGGTGACCTCCGTGTAGGGGTCCTCCAGGTAGCCGGACAGGTCGCTGTCGGACAGGTCGGCCAGCGCGTTGCGGTCGTAGCGGACCCGACGCTGGCGCTCGGCCGCGTACCGCTGCCTGGCGCGCTCAAGTTCCTGCTCAAGGTTGGTGTCGCTCACGCTGAATCCTGTCCCTGTCGGCGGCCGGATGGCAATAAAGTTAACTCATTACTATGATTGAGGCAAGGCGGCTCCTTTTCCGCAACTACCTGGCCGTCCGCGTGTTCGCGGCCTGCCGCCGGCGGCTGCCTTGCCAGGCTCTCCTCTGAATGGTGTAATAGGTAAGCTGATTGGTTCGGACTCCGGGCCAGGCGCCAGAGGAGGACACGATGACGGACGTGGCGTCCGATGTCACCCGGTTCCCGCTGCCGCGGGAGGTCCCGTACCACCCGCCGTCGGCGCTCATGCAGCTGAAGGACGAGGGGCCGCTGGCGCGGGTGCAGCTATGGGACGGCAGCACGCCCTGGCTCGTCACCCGCTACGCGGAGCAGGTCACCCTGCTGGCCGATCCCCGGCTGAGCGTCAACACCGCCAACCCGGGGTACCCGCACGCCCACGCGGGCAGCTGGGAACGGCGGAACGACAACAAGGGCTTCATCAAGATGGATGACCCCAGCCACAGCCTGCAGCGCCGGATGCTGACCTCGAGCTTCATGACCAAGCGGGTCGAGGGGATGCGTCCCCGCATCCAGCAGATCGTGGACGGCCTCATCGACGACATGCTGCGGACCACCCCGCCGGTCGACCTGGTGCAGGCGTTCGCGCTGCCGGTGCCCTCGCTGGTGATCTGCGAGCTGCTCGGCGTGCCGTACCAGGAGCACGGCTTCTTCCAGCAGTGCAGCAACGCGATCGTCTCCCAGACGATGCCCGGCGACCAGGTCGCCGCGGCCTACGCCGACCTGATGGGCTACCTGCAGGGGCTCATCGAGGCGAAGGCCGCCAACCCGGCCGACGACCTGCTCAGCAGGCTGGCCACCGAGCAGGTCGCCGCCGGCGCGCTGACGCTGAAGGAAGCCGCGGTGATGGGGATCCTGATCCTCGTCGGCGGCCACGAGACCACCGCCAACATGATCTCGCTGGGCACCTTCACCCTGCTGCAGCACCCCGACCAGCTCGCCGAGCTGCGCGCGACGGACGACCCGGCGCTGGTCAACAGCACCGTCGAGGAGCTGCTGCGGCTGCTCACGATCAACATCATCGGCCGCCGCCGGGTGGCGACGGCCGACATCGAGATCGCCGGGACCGTCATCCGCGCGGGCGAGGGCGTCATCGTGGCCAACGACCTCGGCAACTACGACGAGTCCGCCTTCGAGGACCCGTTCACCTTCGACCTGCACCGCAAGGCCCGGCACCACCTGGCCTTCGGCTACGGGGCGCACCAGTGCCTGGGCCAGCAGCTCGCCCGGGTCGAGCTGCAGGTGGTCTACGGGACGCTGTACCGGCGGATCCCCACGCTGCGCCTCGCCGTCCCGGCCGAGCAGGTCCCGTTCAAGGACGACATGACGGTCTACGGCGCCTACGAGCTGCCGGTGGCGTGGTAAGGAGCCTGGAACGATGAAGGTCAGCGTCGACGCGGACCGGTGCCTGGGAGCCGGACAGTGCGTGCTCGCCGCGCGCGAGGTGTTCGACCAGCGGGAGGACGACGGCATCGTGGTGCTGCTGACCGACACCCCGCAGCCGGACCAGTACGAGAACGTCCGCGAGGCGGCCCGGCTCTGCCCGGCCCTGGTGATCGAGCTGACCGAAGACAGTGCGGTCTGAGAAGACGGTGCGGTCTGAGAAGACAGTGCGGTCTGAGAAGACAGTGCCCTCTGACCGGCTGAGCAGGCTGCCCCGATGAGCCAGCCCGGACACGTCGTCGTGGTCGGCGCGGGCCTGGGCGGGCTGCGCACCGCCGAACGGCTGCGCGCGGCCGGCCACGACGGGCCGATCACGCTGGTGGGCGCGGAGACGCACCTGCCCTACGACCGCCCCCCGTTGTCCAAGCAGATCCTGACCGGCGCCTGGGAGCCGCCGCGGACGCTGCTGGCGACCGAGGAGAAGCTGCGCGCCCAGGGCATGGCGTGGCGGCTGGGCGCGGCCGCGGCCGGCCTCGAGGACACCACCGTCACCCTGGCCGACGGGTCCGCCGTGCGCGGGGACGCGGTGGTGCTCGCCACCGGCCTGCGCGCCCGCACGCTGGCCGGCCAGCCGGCCGGCGTGCACACGCTGCGCGACCTGGACGACGCGATCGGGCTGCGGGACGCGCTCCGCGAGGCCCGCTCGCTGCTGGTGCTCGGGGCCGGCTTCGTCGGGGCCGAGGTCGCCAGCGCCGCCCGCGGCCTCGGTCCTGGCGGTGCCGGAGTCGACGTCACCGTGCTTGAGGCGCTGCCGCTGCCGCTCACCCGCGTCTTCGGCGACACCGGCGGCGCGCTGTGCGCCCGGCTGCTGACCGAGGGCGGCATCGACCTGCGGTGCAACACCCTGGTCAAGGGCTTCGAGGACAGCCACACGGTCTCGCTGGCGGACGGCGGCTCGATGTCGGCCGACGTGGTGCTGGTCGCCCTGGGCGGCACACCGCACCTGCCGTGGATCACCGACAGCGCCGACGGGCTGCGCTGCGACCCGTCCGGCCGGGTGCTTGGCGCGTCGCAGGTCTGGGCGGTGGGCGACGTGGCCGCCTGGGAGTGCGCCCGGTGCGGCGGCCACCACCGCACCGAGCACTGGACCAGCGCGGTGGACCAGGCCACGGCGGTGGCGCACGACATGCTCGGGCTGCCGTCGCCGGCCACGGGCCTGCCCTACTTCTGGTCGGACCAGTTCGGGCTCAAGATCCAGCTGATCGGCCTGCCCGGGGCGGGCGGGCAGGCCGAGCTGCTGCACGGGTCCGGCCCGGACGGCGGCCCGGTCAAGGGAACCGTGCTCGGCTACTTCGCCGACGGCCGGCTGGTGACGGTGGCCGCCTTCGGCGCGCCCCGGCTGCTGGCCCGCTACCGCCCGCTGGTCAGCGCGGGCGCCAGCCGCCCGGAGACGTTCGCGCTGGCGGCCGAGCTGGACGCCGCCTAGGTACCCGGCCGGGTGGCGGTCCACGCCCGGGCCCGCTCGACGAAGATCCGGTGCAGGTCACGGGCGGCGAGCGGCGGGGAGCCGGACCGCGCCCGCTGGACGACCAGTTCCACTCCGGTGTGCTCGCCCGCCAGCGGCCGCCAGGTGATTACCCCGTGCTGGTCAAGCGGGTCGCCGAGCACGCTGTAGTCCGGGAGCACGGTGAGGCCCAGGCCCTCGGCCACCATCAGCTTGCCCATCTCGGCGCCGTCGGCGGAGTAGGAGAACGCCGGCCGCTCTCCTTGCAGCAGGCGGTGCACGTAGCGGTGCATGACATAACCGGGCCGCATCACGATCAGCGGCTCGGCCAGCAGGTCGGCCGGGCGAACCGCCGCTTGCCGGGCCAGCCCGCTGTCCGGGCGCAGCACGACGACCGGGCGGCCGCGCAGCAGCGGGGTGGTCTCAAGCTCGGGGGGCATGTCGTCGCCGTCGAGGTAGTTCACCAGGCCCAGGTCGAAGCTGCCCTCGAGGACGCCGCGGTGGATCTCGGCCTGCTGGGCGCCGATCACCTCGACCTGAGTCAGCGGGTGGCCCTGGCGGAACTGCCGGATGGCCGGCGCCAGCAGGGGCGCGCTGGCTGCGCTGACCGTGCCCAGTCGCACCATCCGGACGCTGCGGTGCTGCTCGTCGGCCGCCTGCCGGAGCCGGTCGAACGAGTCGAGCAGGGTGAGTATGTAAGGAAACAGCTCTCGGCCGGAGTCGCTCATCCGCGCTCCGTGCCGGCCTCGGTCGAGCAGGTTCACGCCGAGTTCCCGTTCCAGGCTGCGGACCGAGCCGCTCAGCGCGGGCTGGGAAATGTGCAGCTCCTCGGCGGCGCGCCGGAACGAGCCCAGCCGGGCAACCGCGGACACGTACTCGAGCTGTTCGGCCCGCACCACGCATCACCCCGCCAAGCACAATACGAAAATTCCGATCGTTTTAATAGGAAAAACTTATCACGCCCCCGCCGATCGGTATTGGACGAGCGCCCCGGCCGGGGCGCATGCTGAAGCTAACTCCGCTTCCGGTCGGCCGGGGTGCCGCGCGGGCGAGTTAGGCGGCCGGGCCAAGTGGGCGAGGTAGCAATCGACCCGCATCTCCTATAAAGTCGATCGACAACATAGGAATAGCCGAGGGATCGGCCGGAAGGACACCTGATGACGGCTCCGACGCTGAGTTCAACCCTGAGCACTCTCGCTACCGACCCGTTCCCCGCAATCCTGGAGCGGGCCGACGACGTCGCGCGACGGCTGCGCTCGACCGCGGCCGAACGGGACCGGGCCAACCAGGCCCCGCGGGCCGAGATCGAGCTGCTGCGAGAGAACGACCTGCTCCAGGTGCAAGAGCCGCCCGAGTACGGCGGGGCCGGCCTCAGCTACGCCCAGGCCGCCCAGATCACCCGGCGGATCGCCCGCGGCGACACTTCGATCGCGCACCTGATCGGTTACCACTACGCGCAGACTCGGATCGCCCGGCTGTTCGGCACGCCGGAGCAGGCCGACGCGCAGTCCCGCCGGAACGGTGAGCAGCGCCTGTTCTGGGGCGGCGTGCAGAACCCGCGCGGCGCCTCCGGCCTGGAACTGACCCGGGACGGTGACGGGTTCCGGCTGAACGGGCAGCGCACGTTCGCCAGCGGGGCCAGCCTGGGCGACCAGCTCTCCATCACCGCGGTCTACGACGGGAACCTGGCGTTCGTGTCGATCCCGGGCGGCCGTCAAGGGTTCACCGCGCTGGACAACTGGGACAACATGGGCCAGCGGCTAACCGACTCCGGGGGCGTGGAATTCCGCGACGTCAGGATCGAGCGGTCCGAGATCCTCGGTCCGGACCCGATCGGCGGCCACCAGCTGACGGCCTACCAGACCCTGGTGACGCCGCACTGGCAGCTGGCCTTCGTCAACTTCTACATCGGCACCGCCGAGGGTGCCATCGAAGAGGCGCTGGACTGGACCCGGGCCCACGCGGCCCCGTGGGAGACCTCCGGGGTAGACCGCGCGACCGACGACGCCTACATCCTGGAGCGGGTCGGGGAGATCGTCAGCGAGGTACGGGCGGCGGCCTTGCTGGCCGACCGCGCGGGCGACGCCCTCCAGGCCGCGCTGGACTTCGGACCCGGCCTTTCCGCCGAGCAGCGGGCCGAGGCGGCCGTGGCTATCTACGAGGCCAAGGTGGTCACGACCAAGGTCGGGCTGGACGCGGTCAGCCGGCTGTTCGAGATCCAGGGTGCCCGCGCGACGACCGCCGCCTACGGCTTCGACCGGCACTGGCGCAACCTGCGCACGCACACCGTGCACGACCCGGTGGCCTACAAGGCGCGCGAGGTCGGCGACTGGGTGCTGAACCGGCGCGCCCCTGAGTTCTCCCTGTACCGCTAGGAGGGCCGATGGGCGTCGTGCTGCACTGGTTCCTGCCCACCAACGGTGACTCCCGGACCGACCTGAGCCTGGGCAACGCGGTCGGCGCGGCTGGCAGCCGGGTCACCGAGGGGGGTACCGAGCGCGCGCCGACCGTCGGCTACCTGGGGCAGATCGCCCGGTCGGCCGAGCAGCTCGGCTTCACCGGCGCGCTGACCCCGACCAGCTCCTGGTGCGAGGACGCGTGGATCATGACCGCCGGGCTCACCCAGCTCACCGAGCGGTTCAAGTTCCTGGTCGCGTTCCGCCCGGGCCTGGTGTCGCCCACCGTGGCGGCGCAGATGGCCGCGACCTACCAGCGGATCTCTGGCGGGCGCCTGCTGCTCAACGTGGTGACCGGCGGTGACGACGTCGAGCAGCAGCGGTTCGGTGATCACCTGGGCAAGGAGGCCCGGTACGAGCGGGCGGGCGAGTTCCTGCACGTCGTCCGCGAGCTCTGGCGGGGCGACCCGGTGACGTTCGCCGGCCGGCACTACGACATCCGCGGCGGGCAGATCGTGCCCGCCCCGGCCTGGCCGGACATCTACCTGGGGGGCTCGTCGGAGCCGGCCCTGGAGGTAGCCGCCATGTACGCCGACGTGTACCTGACCTGGGGCGAGCCGCCGCAGGCGGTGGCCGAGAAGCTGGACGCGGTGCGGACCAGGGCCAAGGCGGCCGGCCGGGAGCTACGCTTCGGCATCCGGCTGCACGTGATCACCCGGGACACCGCGGCCGAGGCCTGGGCGCAGGCCCGGCGGCTGCTCGACGGCCTCGACCCGGCCGCGATCGAGCGGGCGCAGGCTATCCAGCGGGCCTCGCAGTCCGAGGGCCAGCGCCGGATGGCCGCGCTGCACGGCGGGCGCACCAACCACCTGGAGGTGTCGCCCAACCTGTGGGCCGGGGTGGGGCTGGTCCGCGGCGGCGCGGGCACCGCGCTGGTCGGCAGCCACGACGAGGTAGCCGAACGGGTGGCCGAGTACTACGCGCTCGGCATCGACGAGTTCATCCTGTCCGGCTACCCGCACCTGGAAGAGGCCTACCAGGTTGGCGAGGGCCTGATCCCCGTGCTGCGCCGCCGCGGCCTGATGGCATCACCCGAATCAGACGACTAGCCCCTGGAGGCTGTGCCATGACGACCAACCCGACCACCGACCCGGCCACCGAGCCGCTGCGCTTCGCCTACTGGGTGCCCAACGTCAGCGGCGGCCTGGTGACCAGCACGATCGAGCAGCGGACGGACTGGTCGTTCGAGTACAACCGCAAGCTCGCCCGGCTGGCCGAGCGGGCCGGCTTCGAGTACGCGCTGAGCCAGGTCCGCTACACCGCCAGCTACGGTGCCGAGTACCAGCACGAGTCCACCAGCTTCAGCCTCGCGCTGCTGCTGGCCACCGAGCGGCTCAAGCTGATAGCCGCGGTCCACCCCGGGCTGTGGCACCCCGGGGTGCTGGCCAAGTGGGTAGCCACGGCCGATCACCTGTCCGGCGGCCGGGTCGCGGTGAACGTCGTGTCGGGCTGGTTCGCCGATGAGTTCCGCCAGCTCGGCGAGCCGTGGCTGGAGCACGACGAGCGGTACCGGCGCACCGCGGAGTTCATCCTCGCGCTCAAGCGGATCTGGACGCAGGACGAGGCCAACCTGGCGGGCGACTTCTACCGGATCCGGGACTTCAGCCTCAAGCCCAAGCCGCTGTCCTGGCCCGGCCGACCCCACCCGGAGATCTTCCAGGGCGGTAACTCCTCGGCTGCCCGGCGCAACGGCGGCCAGCTGTCGGACTGGTACTTCTCCAACGGCAAGGACTTCGCCGGGGTCCAGGAGCAGCTCATCGACCTGCGCCGGATCGCCACCGCGGCCGGGCGCAGCGACGGGCCGCGGTTCGGCCTCAACGGGTTCGTCATTGTCCGCGACACCGAGCGGGAAGCCCGGGAGACCCTGCGCGAGATCATCGCCAAGGCCCACGTCGAGGCGGTCGAGGGGTTCGGGGCCGCCGTCCAGCAGGCCGGGGCGTCCACCCGCGACAAGCAGGGGATGTGGGCCGACTCCTCGTTCGAGGACCTGGTGCAGTACAACGACGGCTTCCGCACCCAGCTCATCGGCACCCCCGAGCAGGTCGCCACCCGGATCGTCGAGTACCGCAAGCTCGGGGTGGACCTCATCCTGACCGGGTTCCTGCACTACCACGAGGAAGTGGAGCAGTTCGGCCGGGACGTCTTGCCGATCGTGCGCGCGCTTGAGGTGCAGGCCGGCCTCGACCCGGCCGCGGTCCCCGACCCGGCCGCCGGGCTGTCGGCCGCCGGCCCGGTCCTCACGGGCGCGCCGTGAGTGTCACCGCCTCCGATGGGCCAGCGGCCCACGGTCAGCGGCCCACGGTCAGCGGCTCACGGTCAGCGGCCCACGGTCAGCGGCCCACGGTCAGCGGCCCAGCCGTCTTCGAGGTCGCCAGCGAGCTGTTCGCGGCGCCGGGTATCGAGGAGGTCGGGCTGGCGGTTAGCGGGGACCCGCGCCCGCCAGCCCGCCCCGCTAACCCCATTACCCGGTAAGCCGGCCCGGGGGCGGACGGGATCTCAGGGTCTGCCGCCCGTCGGGGCTGCGGGCCTCGGTGCTGCCGTCGGGGTGCAGGGTGAGCTGCCAGCCGCGGCGGTGGATACAGACGTCGTGGTGGAACTGGCAGACCAGGGCGCAGTTGGCGACCGAGGTCTCGCCGCCGTCGGCGAGATGCCGTAGGTGGTGGACGTCGCAGTAGACGGCGGGGCGGTCACACTTCGGCCAGGCGCAATGGCGGTCGCGGAGCTGGACCGCGCGGCGGATGTGGGCCGGGATCGTGCGGCTGTAGCCGATGTCGAGGGGGAGGCTGGGGATGTTCCAGGGTTTTTCGAGCAGGCCCGTGCGGAGGGCGGCAGCGACCCCGGAGGGACCGGAGACTAGGTCGACGGCGAGGCGGGCCAGCGCGTTCCGCAGGGCCCGGCGGGCTTCCGGTGACCGGGGCCGGGAGGCCGCCTCGGCCAGACTGATCATCTGGTCGATGACGTCCTGGTTCATCGTGCCGGTGACGACCGGCACCGTCTGCGCGTCGCAGGCGGCGGCCGCGGCATCCTGGCCGGCCAGGTAGCCGTCCTCGCCCGCGCGGGCCCGCAGCCAGGAGTCTTCCAGCTCGTCGGCGCCGGGTAGCTGCCGTAGCTGGGACAGCGGGATGTGCACGACCGCCTGGGTGTCGGCGCCGGCCCGGGCGGGGACCAGCCGGGCCCGCAGCAGCAGGGTGCAGGCGAGCTGCAGCGCGTCGTGGAAGCGCTGCTTCTCGGTGCGGTCGTCCTCGGGCCCGGCCTTCTTCCCCAGGGACTCCAGCACCGCCCGGACCGCGGTCGCGCACTCCGGCGTGAGGTCGCCGCGGATGACGGCGGCGCCGCCGAAGGTGGTGCCGAGCTGGACGAAGCGGTCATCGAAGCCGTCGTCGGGGTCGTCGGGATCGGGCTGCTGCTGGCGCCACCGCTCGACCGCGCAGCCGGCGATGGCAGCCAGGTCGTCCTGGGAGGCGCCGGCGGCGGCTGCCTCCAGCAGGATGCGGTCGGTCTCGGCGCGCACCGCGGCCGGGAGCCTGGCGGTCCAGCCGGCGATGGTGAAGGCGAGGGGGCCGGTGATGTCGCCGGCCGCCAGGGCGCTGTCCAGCATTGGGTGCTCACCGAGCTGGCGCATCTGCCGGACCGCGGCCCGGGCGGCCTTCTTGGGCATGCCCGCCTTCGCGGTCAGCCAGGCCGACGACGAGCCGTACCCGTCGGCGTCATGCGCGTCAGCGGCATCGAAACGGCGCAGGGTGGCGGCGTGGGCGGCGGCCAGTTTCCCCTGAACCTCGCCCATGACGATCAGCAAGTCCCCGTCGGCCGCTCCAGCCGGGTCAGCGCCACCAGTGGAGATAACGTAGTCCAGCGCGGCGCTGGCGACCCGCAGCGCATCGGCCGCGCTATGAAGGCAGCGCTGTCGAAGGCAGCGCCGCGGGCTAGCACGGCATCGGCGTTGCACATGGCGGCTCACCTCCTTGAAATGGTTGCAGCTGTCCTGCGCATCAACTTCCGCTGAGCGGACACCGCGCTACGCGCGCCTATGCCGGAACCGGCTGCTAACTATCCAAGGTCTGCGACTAGAGTATCAGTTCGATCGATAGGCCGCAACGGATCAATACAAGATCTTTTTTCGAAGCGGGGTCGCGTTACGCGGCGGGCGGGTAACCGGTGGCGGGCCGTCGGACACTAATAAGTGTGAGCCGAGTCGCTGCCTCGCCGTCTGCTGGAGGACCGCCGTGACGACTGTCCGTATCGTTTTCGCACCGCGAAGCCTCCGGGCCGCACGGGCCCCGGACGGGAGTGAGGTGCCCGACTGGCGGCTGCACCAGCGTCTCATCGTGCTGGCCGACACCGTGCTGCCGACACCGGGCCGGCAAAGACGGGGGCCACCGGGCGGTACCGCTGTGGCTGCGCGTTTTCGGCCACAAGGAACTGCTTGGCCGGGTGGCCCGGCTGAGCCGGCTGGACCTGCCCGCCGCGGACGCCGAGGCGGCCAGTGGCCTGCTGGAGACAGCGGTCCGGCTGCTGCGGGCGGACGGGACGGCCGTGAGCGCCGTGGACATCGAGCCGGACAGCGACGACGTGGCCGAGCTGCGCTGGGATACCGTCACGGCCCGGGTCGGGCTGGCCACGGCCAGCGGAACCCGGGCGGTCACGGTCAGCGCCGAGTACGGCCTGGCGCTGGCGGCCGTGGCCGGGGCGCCGGTCCGGGTGGCCGACAAGGTAATGGACCGGCTCGCGGTTCCGGTGCCGGGCGAGGACATGCTGGCGCCGTTCCTGCCGCTGGCGGACGCCCGGGCGCCGGGAGGTCCCGGGCAGCCGCGGCGTTTCGAGCCACGGAACATGGCGTTCACCGGCGGCCTGGACTACTGGGAACTGGCCGGCGGCTTCTCCGGTGACGGACAGCCGGCCGGGCAGGACTACACCTGCGCCGCCGCGGGCCAGTCCGCGGTCCTGTCCGCCACGGTCCCGGAACCGGCCGGCTCGGCCGTCCTCGTCCAGGCCATCTACGCCGACGACTACCGCGGCGCCGAAGTCACCTTCCGCGGGGAGCTCCGCGCCACCGGCACGGCCGGCCAGACCGGGCTGCACCTGGCGGTGAGCGGGCCGCCGGACGGCCCGGTAAGCCGCCCCCTGCTCGACCACGGCAGCAGCCTGACCGAGCCGGGCAGCAGCGACTGGGCCTGGCATGAGGTCACGGTGCCGGTCCCGGCCGAAGCCACCGTCATCCGGTTCGGGATCTGCCTGGACGGCCGCGGCCGCATCGAGCTGCGCGGCCCGGAACTCACCCCGGCGCGGCCGGGCACCCCGGAGTAGCGGCCGGGCATGGACATCCCCGACGGCGACCTGGTCCGGCTCGCCCGCGACGGCGACCCGGCCGCGTTCCGGCTGCTGGTCGAACGGCACCAGCCGATGGCGCGCGCCCGCGCGGCCCGGCTGTGCCCGCAGCCGGAAGACGCCGACGACGCCGTGCAGGACGCGTTCCTGCAGGCGTTCCTCGCGCTGGACCGGCTGCGCGACCCCGACCGGTTCGCCGGCTGGCTGGGCGGCATCGTGGCCAACGTCTGCCGTGCCCAGCGGCGCCGCCCGCCGCTCACCCTGCTCGGCGAGTGGCCCGAGAACCTGCACCCGGCCGCGGCCGGCAGCCTGCCGTCGGCCGAGGACCTAGACCGCGCCGACGTGCTTGGCCGCGCGGTCGCCGGGCTGCCCCCGGGGCAGCGGCAGGCAGTCACCGCGTTCTATTACGACGACCAGCCCGCCGGGCAGGCAGCCGTCACTCCCGGCGCGGCCAAGGCCAGCCTGCACAAGGCCCGCCGCCGGCTGCGCGAGTACATCACCGCGCACCGCCCCGACCTCATCCCCGCCGTCTCCCGGAGAGTCCCCATGACCACTGTCCGCCTCGCGCACGCCGACCCCGTCTTCTGGCTGACCCGCCCGGAGAGCGTGCTCGTGGTGCTCGCCGACGACGCTGGCCACCGGGCGCTGCCGGTCCGGCTCCGCCGCCACGACGTCAAGCTCTGGCGCCTGCTCAGCCGCCCCGGCGACCACCGTGACGAACTCGACGATGATCAGGCCGAGGAGATGACCGGCCGGCTGCTGGAGGCGGCCGGGGTCAGCCTGGCCGGCGTGACCGTCACCGACCTGGGCCCGGGAGTGACCGCCACCCGGGTCGACGTCGCCGGGCCGGGCGGAACCCACCCGGTCACCGCCAGCCTGGCCGACGGCCTGACCCTCGCCGTCATCACCGGCGCGCCGCTGGCCGCCGACGACCCGGTCATGGACCGGCTGGCCCAACCGGTCACCGGCCCCGACCTGCTCAGCCAGTTCCGGCGCGAGGAGACATCCCCCCGGCCGCTGCCCCGGCGGTTCGAGCCCCGCAACATGGCGTTCACTGACGGCCTGGACCACTGGCAGCTCGGCGGCACCTTCCTGCGCCAGGACACCGGGCTCGACTACTCCGCCCGCACCGAGGACGGACGGGCGGTGCTGGCCGCGGCCCGCCCCGAGCCGGCCGGGTTCGCCTTCCTCGCCCAGGAAATCGAACCCGATGACTACCGCGGCCGCGCGGTCACCTTCCGCGCCGAACTGCGCACCGCCGAGGCGGACGGCCGGGCCGGGCTGGTACTCCGCGTCTCCCGCCCAGGCCGGTCCGCGCCGCCCCGGGCAGCCAGCCCGGATCTCCGGGAGGACCCGGCCAGCCACGTCGCCTCCGCCACCGGGACCGGCGGGTGGACCCACTACGCGGTCACCGCCCAGATCCCGGCCGACGCCAGCCTGATCACCTTCGGCGTCTTCCTGAACGGCGGCGGTCAGCTCGAAATCCGCCAACCGGAACTGGCGCCTCATCCGCCGGGCCAGCAATAACGCCACGCCGCCCGCGCAGGGAGGCTGCGGGCGGCGCGGCGTTATCCCGGTTAGCTGCCGGAGGTGACCGACAGGTCGGTGGCGACGGTCTTCACTGACTTGGCGGCCGCGTCGTAGCCCACCACGTCGACGAAGTGCACCGGCACGTGGTCGGACGCGCTCCAGGTGAAGTTCTTGGCGAAGCCGTCCAGGTTGACGGTGGCCGACTCGAGCGCGGTGGCCATCTTCTCCGGGGTGCAGGACGCCCCGCAGGCCTTGAGCCCCTGCACGATGGCGAGACCGGGCAGCAGCGCCTGCGGCCCCAGCTGCTGGTCCTGCACCGAGGGGGTGCTCATGCCGTCCGCCTCGAGGATCTTCTGCACCTGGGCGACCCCAGCCGACTGCGCGGCCAGCGCCGGGGTCACGTAGTTGGTCTGCATGACCTCGTACAGGTTGGGGTCGGCCAGCTTGGTGAAGCCGTCGTAGCCGAGTGAGGAGAAGATGGCGACGATCGGGGTGTTCAGGCCCGCCGCGGTGAAGCCCTGCGCGGTCGCCTGGATGTCCGGGCCGATGGCGTCCATGAAGACCACGGCCGGCTTCTTGGAGACTGCCTGCGAGACCTGGGTAGCCGGGTTGACCGCGGTGTAGGCGATCGACTCGCTGCCGGCCTTGGTCAGGCCGGCCGCCTGGGCGGTGGCGTCCACGCCGCTGGCGAAGTCCTCGCCGCCCTGGGCCGGGTTGATGATCGTCTCGTAGGTCGAGCCCTTGGGCAGCTTGAGGTTCTGCAGCGCGAAGTTGACGGCGGGAGCGGCGAGCGCGCCCTCAAGCGCCTGGCTGGCGAAGACGTAGGGCTGCACCGGGTTGACCGAGCCGTCCGAGGTCGACGCGCACACCAGCGGCGTCTTGTACCGCTTGACGACCGGGCCGACGGCGGTGCAGTCAGCGCTCAGCGTCATGCCGTAGATGACGTCGGGGTGCTTGCTGGTGATCATCTGCTCGGTCGCCGCCACCGCGTTCGAACCGCTGGCGGCCGAGTCGAGCACGTCGATGACGATCTTCTTGCCGTTCACGCCGCCGCTGGCGTTGGCGTCCTTCACCGCCGCCTGCAGGTAGGCGAGCGAGTACTGGCCGTAGACCGCCACCGGGCCGGACATCCCGTTCACGTACCCGATCACGTAGTCGCCGCCGCTGCCGCCGCCGCCGGCGTTCGCGGATCCGCCCGACGAACTGCACGCGGTCACGGCGACCGCGGCCAGGCCGCTCGCCGCCAGGGCCACCATCAGTCGGCGCATGTTTCCTCCAGGCTATTACCGTTGTTCACGGTAGATTAGATTACTATTTAAACCGATGTCAACGATATGAGATGGCACGGTACGGTAACGCCAGAATGTCCGCAAACTGGCGCTGCGCAGGGACTTCCCCCCGCCCGCGGGATCTGGGAAGATCCCGATATAGGTAACTCATTTAACCTAGCTCGACGAGATGCGGTCGGGCCGGTGCGCGAAGAGGGAGCGATGAGACGGTGTCCGACCTGAGCGGCGAGCGTCACCTGTTCCTCGTCAACAGCGAGCACGACGAGGGCTTCAGCCAGTGGTGGCAGACGGTGCACATCCCGGAAGTGGTGGCCAACGTGCCCGGTGTCGTCTCCGGGCAGATCTTCCAGCTGTCCTCGGTGCAAGTGGGCGCCAAGCCGACCGAACTGCGGCCGTACCTGGCGGTCTACGAGATCGCGGGCGACCCGGCGGCGGCGATCAGCGCGCTGCACGCGGTCCGTGACGCGGGCAAGCTGAGCCCGTCGCCGTCACCGGGCCGCATCGGATCGACCTCGGCCGTCTACGCGCCGATCACCGCGAAGCTGACGTCACCGGAAAGCTGACACCGGCGCATGACCACGGAACCCGGGCGGACCACGGGCAGCGGGGCCGACGGCCCGTTGCTCAGCCTGGACGAGATCGTCAGCCTGAGCGACGTCGAGGCCCTGGCGGAGCGGCGGCTGAGCGCCGCCGTGCTCGCCTACTACCTCGGCGGGGCCGGCGACGAGCACACCCTGCGGGAGAACCGCGCCGCCTTCGACCGGTACCGGCTGCTGCCGCGGATCAGCGAGGGCGGCCTGGTCTCGACCGCGACCACGCTGCTGGGCACCGAGGTGTCCATGCCGGTCGGCATCGCCCCGAGCGCCGCCCACGCCCTGGCCTGTCCCGAGGGCGAGCTGGCGACGGCGGGCGCGGCCCGGTCGGCGCGGGCGATGTACTGCGCGTCATCCTCCTCGTCGCGCCCGGTCGAGGAGATCGCGGCGGCCGCGGGCGACGCCTGGTGGTACCAGTGCTACCCGGCCAGCGGCGCGGCCGGGATCGGCCGGGCAGCCGAACTCGGCTACCAGGCGCTGGTGCTGACCGCCGACGTGCCGGTGGCGGGCCACCGGGACCGTGAGTTCCGCGGCCAGCGAGCCGACCCCGGGCACCCGCTGTACCGCGGCACCTGGACCTACACCCACCCGGGCGCCGACTTGTCCGCGAACATGGCCCGCACCCGGGTGACCTGGCCCGATATCCGGCGCCTGATCGCGGCGGCGGACATCCCAGTGATCGTGAAGGGCATCCTGACGGCCGATGACGCGGCCAAGGCGGTCCAGGCCGGCGCGGCCGCGGTCTGGGTGTCCAACCACGGGGCACGCCAGCTCGACCGCGCGCCCGCGACGATCAGCGTGCTGCGCGAGATCGTCGACACCGTTGGGGCGGCGGTCGAGGTGTACGTGGACGGCGGGTTCCGCCGGGGCACCGACGTGGCCATCGCGCTCGCCCTGGGCGCGCGGGCGGTGTTCGTCGGCCGTCCGGCGGTCATGGGCCTGGCCGCGGGCGGCCAGCACGGTGCCACCGTCGTGCTCGAGCAGCTACGCAAGGAGCTGGTGAACACGATGTACATGCTGGGGGTGGGCTCTCCCGCCGAGCTCGGCCGCCGCTGCGTTACCAGTGGCCACCCAACCGGGTAACCCGGCCGGATAAGAGGGCCTGCCAAAGGACTAGAGAGGACCGGCGATCACGTGCCAGACCAGACCGCGCTCGCGAGCTTCGAGAGTGTCAACACCTACCCGCCCGCGGCGCCGCCGAACGTGTTCCGCCAGGCCGCCATCGACGTGATCTTCGGCCAGGTATGGACCAGGCCGGGACTCAGCCGCAGGCAGCGCCGGTGGGTGTCGCTGAGCGCGGCGGGGATGGCGGGCACCCAGGTCGGCATTTCTGTCCACGTGTACGGCGCCCTCAACAGCGGCGACATCTCGGTCGCGGAGATGGGCGAGTTCCTGCTGCACTTCGCCTGCTACGCGGGCTGGCCGCAGGCTAACCCGCTCGACGCCACCTTCCGGGAGGCCCAGATGCGGATCGCGGCCGAGCGGGGCGAGACGTCGGGCACCGCGCCCGGCCCCGAGCCCGGCCCCGCATTCGACCCGCTGGCGCCGGCGCCGCTGGAAGAGCTGGCCGCTCCCGGCGCCGGCATCCGGGCGGCCGTGCTCGGCCCGGCCGGCGACCCGGCCCCGCTCGGCACCCCGGTGTCCGAGCTGCTGGCAGGCGGCTTCGAGTACGGGCAGGTGTGGGCACGGCCGCAGCTCCCGCGGGCCGACCGGCGGCTGATCACCATCACCGTGCTCGCTAAGCAGGGCTACCTGGCCGAGCTGCGGGCGCACCTGGCGGCGGCGGTCGACTCCGGCGACCTGGACGTGACCGCCCTGCGCGAGGTCGCGCTGCACGCCGGGCTGTACGCCGGGGTGATGACCGGCCGGGCGATCGACCAGGCGATCAGCGACGTGGCCGCCGCCCCCAGGTAACCGGAGGACGGCGGCCACGCGAGCCGGCCGGGCGGTCAGTGCCTGGCCGCCAGCGGGGTGATCTTCTCGGTGATCTTGGCCGTCATCGTGCCGAACACGAAGTCCTTGGTGGTGCCGTGCCCGGCCACCACCACCTTGATCGACTCCGGGTCGAGGAACGCCTGGATGGTCTGCGAGCGCTGCTCCTCCGGGGTCAGCTGGAACAGCCACTCCCACTCGGGCTTGATCAGGCCGCGCGCGCGGAAGTCGATGAACGGGGCGACCACGTCGCTGATCCGCGGGCGGATGTTGTGCAGCAGGAACCGCTGCACGGCGGCCTTGGACAGGCCCGCCGCCGCGAACCGCTTGGCGCTCTCCGGCGGCAGCAGGTAGCACAGCCCGTCCTGCTCCTTGTCGAGCCCGCCGAGGGTGGTGGTCATGTAGCCGACCTGCAGCGCGATCGGGGTGCGGGCGGCCAGCCCGCGGATGCTGACGTCGGAGTTGCCGTGGTTCGACCCCAGGTCCCACTCGCCGGTCGTGTGGAAGACGGTGACGGTGCTGTCCTCGGTGCGGAAGCCCTCGGTCACGTGGTAGGGCTCCCACGGGCTCTCCTCGGTGTTCTCGCCGAAGACCTGGATGAACTTGCGCACGGTACCGATCGTGTCCAGGTCCATCTTGCCGGGGATCCACAGGCCCAGGTTGCGCAGCGCCAGGCCGACCGCCCGGCCGATGCGCAGCCCCACCTGGTTGTTTTGACCGGGGCCGAGCGGGCAGCGGCCGGAGTTGATGCCCAGCCGGGCCGCGATCGGGCCGCCCACCAGCAGCACCGGGGCGAACGCGCCGGTCGACATCAAGGTGGACAGGTTCATCGGCGGCGGGCAGGCGGCGATCGCCTTGAGCGCGGCGATGACCACCGGCACTTCCTCTGGCTTGCAGCCGGCCATCGCCGCGCTGGCCGCGATCTTGGCAGCAGTGCCGTGCCCGTGGGCCGGCGGCACGGTCAGGATCAGCTCGTCGGCCGGCAGGCCGAGGGCCTTGACGATCTCGTCGACCCGCTCCTGGGTCGGCGGGTGCACCGGGTACCCGTCGCTGAAGTCATGCTCGAGGAAGTAGGAGTTGAAGGCCTCGATCGCCTCGACCGCGTTCAGGCCGCTGAACGTGTAGGTCTCCTCCTTGTCGGTGTCGTCCAGCTCGGTGTCGGCCTCGACCAGCTCCGCGTCTTCCCCGCCGATGGTGAGCAGCCGGATGATCTCGGGAACGGCGGGCAGTGCCTGCTCGATCGCCGCCTCGGCGGTCAGCGCGGTGAACACGCGCGGCACCACCACGTAGCGCAGGTCCGGTACGCCGAACACCTTGGAGCTGCTGACCGTGTCGTGCTCGAAGCCGCGGGCGACGATGGTGACCTGCGGCACGCCGCCCTTCTCGGCCTGGGCGCCGTCGTGGATCAGCCACGAGGTGCAGGCCCCGCAGTCGGCGGTCGCGCCGATCAGCGCGTCGCTCTCCTCGATCGCGCGCTTGAGCAGGCTGGGCTCGAACCGGATGGACCCGTGGTAGAGGCGGATCTCCACCTCCGGGTAGGTCTCCCTGATCTTCTCCGCGACCGCCTGGAGCGCGATCTCGGCGTTGGGCTTGCTGTTGGACAGCAAGCCGAGCACCTTGCCGTTGAGGGTCTCCAGGCGCGCGGCGAGCGGCGTGGCGATCGCGCCGATCTTGTCCGCGGTCGGGTCGACGACGCTGATCACCGCGTTGTCCGATATGACGCTCGACATGAGCACACTCCTCTGGGGGCACCTCGCCGACCAGGGGCGCCGCGCCGTGCGCGGGCCGGCGCGGCCGACCGAATCACTGTATTTAGTTATCTTATTTTGACTAATGCCCGAGCGTCAAGAACGGCCGGGCGGAGGGGCGCGGGTGCGCGGAGCCCGGGTGCGCGGAGCGCGGAGCCGAGAGAAAGCCGGGAGCGGGGCACGGGGCCGCAGGGGCCGCAGGGGCGGAGGGACGCCAGGCCGGGCCGGCCGGAAACGCGACTGCCCCCGGCCGGCCTGCGGTTGCAGGCAGCCAGGGGCAGTCGTGCCGGTTAGCCGTTCGGTGCGGCTACCCGAACGTGTAGTCGCCGGGGTTGAACTGCTCCAGCGACTCGTACTGGTCCTCAAGCCGCCAGGCGGTGTTGACCTGCTGGCGGCCCCAGTGGTTGACGTAGTAGTTGCGGCCCATGGATGCCTTGTCGTACCAGATCAGCTCGCGCATGGCCGCGTCGTGGCGCTGGTTGTAGTCCTCGAACACCTCGGGCTTGACGACGGCGTAGCGGTGCCCGCCCTCGATGGTGGCGATGAGCGCCTGCGCGATGTAGCGCGCCCAGACCTCCATCCAGACGATCAGCGAGCCCGCCCGGTTCTGCGAGTTCGGGCCGTACATGATGAACAGGCTGGGGAAGTCGGGCACGGTGAGGCTGAGGTAGGCGCGGGGACCGCTGCCGGCCGGGTCGGTCCACAGGTCCTCGATGCGCTCGCCGCCCAGGCCGCGGAAGTCGGTCGGCCACAGGTACTTCTCCACGTCGAACCCGGTGGCGGTGAAGATGACGTCGTAGTGCCGTTCCTGGCCGTCGGCGGTGAGGATGCCGTCCGGGGTGATCCGCTCGATCTTGTCGGTCACCAGCTCGACGTGGTCCTCAAGCAGCGAGGCGTACCAGTTGTTGTCGACGATCATCCGGCGGGCCATCGGCGCGTGCTGCGGGGTCAGCTTCTCCACCAGGTCGGGCCGGCTGCCGACCTTGGCCTTGATGTAGTTGGTGAGCAGGTCGCGCAGCTCGTCGTTGGCCTTGCTGACCAGGCCGCCCGCCGCCTGCCAGTCGGGGTCGAACTCCTGCGTCTTCTGCATGCCGAGCCGCATGGTCGAGATGGAGTAGCTGTACCAGTTCCAGTAGTACGGCATGGTGTCGAGCAGCCACCGGGTCTCGGGCTTGAGCAGCTCGCCGTAGCGCTCGCGGGGCGAGATCCACTGCGGGGTGCGCTGGAACACGCCGACCGACCGGGCCCGCTTGGCGACGGCCGACATCATCTGCACCCCGGTGGAGCCGTTGCCGATGATCGCCACGTCCTTGCCGTCCAGGTCCTCCTCGCCGGTGCACTCGGCGGTGTGGATGAGCTGGCCGCGGAAGTCTTCCGCGCCCGGCACGTCGAACCGCTTCGGGTTGGCGAACAGGCCGCTGGCGGCCACCACCGCGTTGACCGTGCGGACCTGCTCCGTCCCGTCCGCCGCCAGGGTCAGCGTCCAGGTGCCTGAGCCCTCGTCGAACTCCGCCCGGCGGACGTCGGTGTTGAACTGCATGTGCTGCTTGACGCCGTACTTGCCGGCGATGTGCTCCAGGTAGTCGCGCACCTCGGGGGCCCGGGCGAAGTACTCGCGCCACGGGTAGTTCTTCTCGAAGAAGAACTGGTACATGAAGTTGGTGGTGTCCACCCGTGCGTCCGGGTAGATGTTGCGGCTCCAGGTCCCGCCCAGCTCCGCCCGGCGCTCGAAGATCGTGTAGGGGATGCCGAGCTTCTCCAGCTGCACGCCCATCGCGATGCCACCGAAGCCGGCCCCGATGATCGCCACCTGATACCCCTCGGGGACCCGCGGCTTGCCGTCAGTCCAGCTCGCCAGCCGGGGGTGCTCGTCGAACGCCGCCAGGTCGCGCCGGTAGCGCCAGTCCTTGTCGGTCAGCGCCTCGTTGCGGAACGCCTCGAACAGCCGTCGCAGCTCGTCGTCGGACGGCCTGACCTCGCCGAAGCCGTCCGGGTTGGCCAGCAGGAAGGCCACCGCCTTGGCCTTGAGCTCCTCCTGGCCCTCGACCGCCACCGTGGTGAGCGTGCTCGACCCGCCGAAGGCCGGGGTCTGCTGCAGCTTCAGCGCCAGCAGGCTCTCATCGCCGGTGGCCTGGTACAGCGCCATGCGCAGCGCGTTGAGGTCGGCTTCGTCGAGCGCACGGCGGATGAACGCCTCGTCCACCGTGGTCTTTTCGTCAGTTGGCATGTCGTCCTCACATCCCGGGCCTGCGCCACCGGGCCCGCGAACGGGCCGATCTTCACACCGCCACCTTAGCCGAATATAGTGAGCTAATCTATCTCAGCTAACTTGTCTATAACAGAAGCGCGGCCGGTGACGGTCCTGGCCAGGGAGCTACATGAGCATCTTCGAAGCGACGCCCGACTATTCCCAGCTGCTGCGGCTGGACGGCAAGCACGTGATCGTGCTCGGCGGCGGCCTCGGCATCGGCCGCCAGACTTCCATCGCCGCCGCCAGCGTCGGCGCGCACGTGTCGGTGGTCGACACCGACCCCGACCGGGCCAAGGCGGTGGCCGACGAGGTTGACGGGCTCGCGCTGACCGGCGACATCACCAGCCGGGAGGACCTGCAGCGGGTGATCGACAGCGCGGTCGGGCATTTCGGGCCGCTGCACGGCCTGGCCGACATCGTCGGGATCTCCGACTGGGGGCCCCTCGCGGACGCGACCGACGAGGCGTTCCAGCGGGGCATCGAGCTCAACCTGAAGCACGTGTGGCTGGCCCTGCAGATCGGCTCGCGGGCGATGACCGGGGGCGGCTCGATGGCCTTCGTCGCCTCGGTCTCCGGCTTCCGCTCCGCCCCCAACCACGGCATCTACGGCGCCGCCAAGGCCGGCCTGATGAACATGCTCGGCACCGCCTCGGTCGAGCTCGGCCCGTCGATCCGGGTGAACGCGGTCGCGCCCGGGCAGACCGCCACCCCGCGCATCACCGACCGGCACCCGGAGCCGGACTACTTCGACAAGCAGGGCCTCCAGGTGCCGCTCGGCCGGGTCGGTAAGCCGAGCGACATCGCGTCCGGCCTGCTGTTCTTCCTCAGCGACCTGTCGCAGTGGGTAACCGGCCAGACCCTGGTGGTCGACGGCGGGGCCGGGCGCAAGTACCAGTACAACATCTGAACAGACCGGACCGCGATCCGCTCACAGTGCGCCCTTCAGGCAGAGAGTGGATGTTTGGGTACACCCAGGGGTGCCCAAACATCCACCTTGTGCGCCCGGAGGGCGCTTCTTGCTGTTATCCGCAGGCGGTGGGAGGCGGCTGTGGCGGGGGCGGCCGTGGCGGGTGGCGGCCGGGGCGAGGGGGCGGCCGTTACCGGGTGGCAGCTAGGGCGACGCGGTCGTGACTGGGTGACGGGCAGGGGCGAGGGGGCGGCCGTGACTGGGGTGGCAGCCGGGGCCGGGACACTCACCCGCCCGTGCGCCGGCTGCCCGCCGCGCATTCAACCCGCCGCGCATTGAAGAGGTACGGAACGGGTGCGGGGTAACCGGCACCCGTTCCGTACCTCTGCTTGGCGCTAGCCGGCGCGGGGGCGGCGCGCCGGGCTAGCTGAGGCGGTAGTCCTGGCTGAACTCGGTGCGCTGGAAGAAGTCGAAGTAGTCTTCCAGGTTCCACGGGACGCCGACCTGGAGCCGGCCGGCGTCGTTCACGTAGTAGTTCTTCTCGATCGCGTCCGGGTGCAGCCAGACCTTGTCCGCTGACTCCTTGACCAGGTCCAGGTTGTACTGCTCGAACACCTCGGGCTTGACGTCGAGCTGACGGTAGCCGTGCTCGACCAGGTACACGATCGCGCGGGCGATGTACTGGGTCCAGGTCTCGAACCAGCCGACGATCGCGCCCGAGCGGGGCTGGGCGTTGGGACCGTACAAGGTGAACAGGTTGGGGAAGCCGGGGACGGTCATGCCCAGGTACGCCTTGGGGCCCTCGGGGTCGGCGTCCCAGAAGTCGTTCAGCGTCTGGCCGCCGGTGCCGGTGTAGGTGGCCGGGTGCAGGTACTTGGTGATGGCGAAGCCGGTCGCGGTGATGATGTCGTCGACCGGCCGCTCGGTGCCGTCGCCGGTCACGATGCCGGTCTCGGTGACGTGGTCGATGGTGCCGAGGACCAGGTCGACGTGCGGCTCGAGCAGCGTCTTGTACCAGTTGTTGTCCGCTACCTGGCGGCGGGCCATCGGCGGGTGCTTCGGGGTGAGCTTCCTGATCAGTTCGGGGTGGCCCTCGAGCTGCTTGGCGATGTAGCCCTCGAGCGCCTCGCGGAACTTGTCGTTGACCTCGTTGACCTGGCCGCCCGCGGCGACCCAGTCCGGGTCGATGGTGTGCAGCTTCTGGCTGCCTTCCTGCATCGCCAGCAGCGAGTAGGTGTACCAGTTGGGGTAGTACGGCAGGTTGGCGAGCAGCCAGCGGCTCTCCGCGCTCAGCCGGTCCCGGTAGTTCTCCCGGGCGGCGATCCACTGCGGGGTGCGCACGTGCACGTAGACCTGCCCGGCCGACTCGGCCACCGCGGACAGCAGCTGCACGCCGGTCGAGCCGTTGCCCACGATCGCCACCGTGCGGCCGGTGAAGTCCTCGTCGCCGGTCATCCGGGCGGTGTGGAACACCCGGCCGCCGAAGTCGGCCATGCCCGGGACCTCGAGCGGCTTCGGCTCGCTGAACAGCCCGCCCGCGCTGACCACGACGTTGGCGACGACGTCGCGGGCGGTGCCGTCGGGGCCGGTGACCTGAAGCGTCCAGGTGGCCGACCGCTCGTCGAAGGTGCCGGCCGAGACGTCGTGGTTGAAGTGGATCTGGTCGAACACGCCGAACTGCTTGGCCACGTGGGTGAGGTACTTGCGGATCTCCGCGCCGGGCGCGTAGTAGTACTCCCACGGGTAGTCCCGGGCGAAGCTGTACTGGTAGACGAAGTTGGTGATGTCCACCCGGACGTCCGGGTAGCGGTTGACGCTCCAGGTGCCGCCGATCTCGTGGCGCCGCTCGAAGATCTGGTACGGGATGCCGAGCCGCTCCAGCTGGACGCCCATCAGGATGCCGTTGAACCCGGCCCCGACGATGGCGACCTGGAAGCCTGCTGGCAGCTCGGGCTGGCCGTTGGTCCAGGAGGCGGAGCGCGGCAGCTCGTCAAAGCCGAGGCTCTCCTTGCGGCTGAGGAAGGAGCGGTCGGCGACCGGCTCGTCGCGCAGCGACTCCATCAGCAGGCGGAGCTCGGCGTCATTCGGCCGGGACGGCACGAAGCTGTCCAGCTCCCGGGTCAGGAACTGGACGGCCCGGTCCTTGACCCGCTGCCGGTCCAGCTCGTCGACGTCGACCAGTACCAGCTGGCCGCCGCGGACCGACACCCGGGCGAGCTTCACGTCCCGCAGTGACTCGTCGCCGGTCGCCTGGTAGAGCGCCATGCGCACGGCGTTGAGGTCCGACTGGTCCAGCGCCCGGCGGATGAACGCCTCGTCGACCTGCCCTGGTCGCCCGGGGCCGGACCCGGACTCGGTCTCGCTCGAGGTCACGATCCACTCCTCCTGAGTTACGCCCGACATACCATAAATAACACTATCAGCTAACCTATTTGACTTCTATTGCGGATTGATGGGCAGGCACAGATGCTGGTAGCAGGCGTTCGGCGCCTGTTCTTACTCTTCCTGATAGGGGATCGGTGCGATGAACCAGCATGACCCGGCCCTGCTCGCGTCCCGGCTGCCGTACCAGCACGGCTACGTGACCAACGACGTGCAGCGCGCCATCGGCCAGTTCGGGCAGCAGCTAGGCATCACCAGGTTCGCGGTCAGGGACATGACGCTGACCCCGGTTTCGCCCCGCGGGCCGCTGACCATCCGCTGCCAGATCGGGTTCGCGTACCTGGACGGGGTCATGATCGAGGTGATCGAGCCGGTCTCGGGCGACGCGGAACTGTACACGTCGGCGCTGCCGGCCAGCGGGTTCGCGATCGTGCTGCACCACCTGGCCTACCTGGTCGACGAGGCAGCCGACTGGCAGGCGTTCCGCGACCGGGTGGACCCGGCGGCGCTGGTGTTCGAGTCGCCCCGCTCATCCCTCGGGTCGCTGTCCTACCTCTACGTGGACACCCGCGACCAGCTCGGGCACTACCTGGAGTACATGCAGGTCTCGCCGGAACGGCACGCCGCGCTGCGGGCGATGATCCCGTCCAACTGAGCCCGGCTCGCGACCCGCCCGCGGGCCGGCCCTTGGCGGGGACGGTGGTTCGCCGTATGATCCGGTACCACATAGCGAAACTCAGTTCCGAAGATGGGCGGAGGACCGTTGGCCAGCGACGGGTCACTGGAAGTCTCGCAGTACCGGACCATGCTCCTCATCAGGGGATTCGAGCAGCTAGCGATGGAGCTGATGCTGAACCGGACCGCGGTCGGCACGGTGCACCCGTACGTCGGCCAGGAGGCGATCGCGGCCGGCGTCTGCTCCCGGCTGGCCCCGGCCGACCGGATCACCAGCACCCACCGCGGCCACGGGCACTGCCTGGCCAAGGGCGCCCGGGCCGACCGGATGTTCGCCGAGCTGCTCGGCCGGGTGGACGGCTACTGCGCGGGCAAGGGCGGCTCGATGCACATCGCCGACTTCAGCGTGGGCATGCTCGGCGCCAACGGCGTGGTCGGGGCCGGCCTGCCGATCGCGGCCGGGGCCGCCCTGGCGGCCTCGGTACGGGGGGACGGCACGGTCGTGGTGGCGTTCTTCGGCGACGGGGCGGTCGGCGCGGGCGCGTTCCACGAGACGCTGAACCTGGCCGCGCTGTGGAAGCTGCCGCTCGTCCTGGTCTGCGAGGCCAACGGCTGGGCGGTGCGGACCGCGACCCGGGACACGATCGCGCCCCGGCCGATCGCCGGGCTGGCGGCCGGCTACGGCATCCCCGGGGTGGTCGCCGACGGCAACGACGTCACCGCGATGGCCGAGGCGGCGGGGGCCGCACGGGACCGCGCGCTGGCCGGCCACGGACCTACCCTGATCGAGGCGGTGACCTACCGGATGACCCAGCACTCGATGCGCCAGGAGGCGCCGCCCGACCCGCGAGACCCTAACCAGCGGGCGCACTGGGCCAGCCGCGACCCGATCGACCGGCACCGCAAGTACCTGACCACCGCCGGGTGGCTGGACGCGGAATCCGACGCCGCGCTGCAGGGCGAGATCACCCGCGAGCTGGCGGCCGCGCTCGACTTCGGCCTGGCGAGCCCCTACCCGGCCGCGGAAACGGCCTTCGAGGGCGTGTACGCGGAGGTGCCGGTCTCATGAGTGAGCTCCCCCGGTGGAACGGGCCGCAGGCGTTCGACGCCGCCCTGCTGCGCGAGATGGGCGACGACGACGGCGTCATCGTGATGGGCACCGAGGTGGTGCAGTCGGCGCTGCGCCGGTTCGGGCCGCAGCGGTCCCGGGCGGTGCCGATCGCCGAGAACGGGGTCAGCGGCCTCGCCGTCGGGGCCGCCATGGCCGGGCTGCGGCCGGTGGTCATCTTGCGCAACGCGACCTTCTCCTACCTCGCCTTCGACCAGCTGCTCAACCAGGCCGCCAAGATGCGCTACATGAGCGGCGGCCAGGCCCGGGTGAGCGCGGTGTTCTGCGTGAGCTTCTACTCGGCCGGCCAGGCGATGGCCGCCCAGCACAGCCAGCCCTCCTACGCCCTGTACGCGCACGTGCCCGGGGTCAGGGTGGTCGCCCCGGCCAACCCGGCCGACGCCTACGGCCTGCTGCGGGCCGCCATCCGCAGCGACGACCCGGTCATCTTCGTCGAGTCAGCGTGGCTGGCGGAGGACGTGGCCGAGGTCGACCCGGAGCACCTGGTGGAGATCGGCACCGCCGCGATCGCGCGCGGCGGCACCGACGTCACCATCGCGGCCGCCGCCCACGCGGTGCCGGTCGCCCTCGTCGCGGCCGCCGCCCTCGCCCGGGACGGCATCGCGGCCGAGGTGATCGACCTGCGGACGATCGCGCCGCTTGACACCGCCACGATCCGCGCCTCGGTGCGCAAGACCGGCCGGCTGGTGGTGGTCGACGAGTCGCCACCGGTCTGCTCGGTGGCGGCCGAGATCGTCGCCGACGTGACCACCGACCCGGTGACGTTCGCCGCGCTGCGCGCGCAGCCCGCCCGGGTGTGCGCCGCGCCGGTCCCGGTGCCGTTCAGCCCGCCGCTGGAGGCGGCGGTGTTCCCGTCGGCCGGCGACGTGGCCCGGGCGGCGCGCGGGCTGCTGGCGGGTGCGCCGGCGACGGGGCCGGCTGACACCGTGACGGTGAGCCGATGAGCGGCGGAGGGCCGGTGAACGGCGTCCGGGCGGTTACCGACGAGGAGGCGGCCCGCTTCCGCGCCCACGGATGGGCGTTCCTGCCCGGCCTGATCAGCGCCGGGCTGGCCGGGGAGCTGCTCGGGCGGCTGAAGGCGGTCTGCGGGGTCGACCGCGACACGCTCAGCCCGGACGCACCGGACGCGGCCGAGGTGGCCGCCCGGGTCACCGCCGACGGGCCGTCGCTGTTCCTCAACCCCCGGGAGAAAGACGACCTGGTGCACGACCTGGCCTACTCGCGGGAGCTGGGCGAGGTAGCCGCCCGGCTGACCGGGATCCGGCCGATCCGGTTGTTCAGCGACGCGATCATGTGCAAGCTGCCCAACTGGGTGCAGGGCAAGGACGAGCTGCGGACCAGCGTGACGCCGTGGCACCAGGACTTCTGCGCGATGCCGGTGGACCGGCGGGGCGCGATCCAGATCTGGATCGCGCTGTGCGAGATCACCCCCGAGATGGGGTCGATGGAGTACATCAGCGGCTCCCACCGCGTCGGCCCGGTCGGCTGCGTGCAGTACCGCCGGGACCACGACCCGTTTCAGATCGCGCCTGAGCTGGCGACCATGCCGCGGTCCGGGACGCGCACCTTCGCGGTCGGCGACGCCCTCTGCCACGACTCGCTGACCCTGCACTACGCGCAGGCGAACACCACCGACCGGATCCGCTGGGTGTACACCAGCCTGCGGATCCCGGGCAACGCGCTGTACACCACGGCCCGGTTCTCGCGGACCGACGGGCTGGGGCTGCGGCAGTGGGGGGAGTTCGACCACCCCAACTTCCCGGTGGTCGCGGAGTGAGCTGGCGGTAGCGGAGCTGGCGGCCGGGCTGACTGGCGGGCGGGCTGACTGGCGGGCGGGCTGACTAGCGGGCGGGCTGGCTGGCGCGGCCGGCGGGTGCCTCGGGCCAGCGGGCCCGGGGGCCTGGCTGGTCGGTGTCGCGCAGCAGGCCGCGCGAGTTGGACGCGCTGAGCCCGGGCTGCACGTCGAGCAGCCGCTGCCCGAGCAGCCCGGCTTCTGCTTGCAGCAGGGCGGCCAGCCGGGCGAGGCGGCCGTCGGCGAACCGGGAGGAGATCGCGGCGATGCTGATCGCGGCGACCGCGTTGCCGTGGGCGTCGACCACCGGGACGCCGACCCCCTCGGCGCCGGGGATGATCAGCCCGGGGTTGTGCGCGTAGCCGGCCGCCCGCGCGGCCGCCACCATCTCCCTGATCGCCTGACGGCTGCGGAAGTTCTCGTACGGGCCCTGCACGGTGGCCGCGACCGCGCGGGTGACCTCCTCGGCGGGCGACCAGGCGAGCAGCGCCAGGCTGCCTGCCCCCGCGCCGAGCGGCCGCCGGTCGCCGACGCCGAGGGTCAGCGCCCGGATCGGGAACGACCCGGTGACCCGGTCCACGCAGAGCGCCGCCCCTCCCATGCGTACCTGCAGGTAGACGGTGTCCCCGGTCTCTTCGGCGAGCCGGCTGAGGTGAGGGCCGGCCAGCTCCACCAGGCCACGGCGGCGCGCGCCCGCCAGGCCGAGCGCGACCAGCTCAAGCCCGATCCGGTACTGGCCGACGTCGTTGTGCTCGACCCAGCCGAGGCCCTCCAGGGTCGCCAGGATGCGGTGCACCGTCGTCTTGTGCAGGCCGGTGCGCGCGGCCACGTCGACCGCCCGCACGCCGTCGGCCTCGCCGCGGGCGATGGCGGCGACGACCCGCGCGGACCGCTCGATGCTCTGGACGGCATCGGCCGTTTCAGCCACGGCGTCCCTCCCGTCCGGTCGGCGGCCTGTCTCCGCAGCATCGTAGCCGCCCGGGCGGCCCCGGTGATCCTTCAATCGAACAGCTCGCGGGCGGCCGCCGGCCCTCACACCGGCCGGTCGCCCGGTGTCACCGCCAGCAGCCGGCTGTCGACCGCGGGCAGCATCTGGGCCGGGTCGCGGGTGACCACCACGTCGAGCACCACCGGGACCGCGTCCTCGGCCAGCGCGGCGGCCAGGGCCGGCCCGAGCTGGCCGGGCTCCTCGACCCGGATGCCGCGGCAGCCGTAGCCCCGCGCGATGCCCGCGTAGTCCAGCTCGAGCAGGTCGCTCGACTCGTAGCCGCCCGGGCCGTACAGCGCGTGCTGCAGTGCCTTCACGTAACCGGAGGCCGCGTTGTTGACCACGATCAGCGTGAATGCCAGGCCGAGGCGGCGGGCCGTCTCCAGCTCGCCGAGCGACATGTTGAACCCGGCGTCGCCGGTGATCGAGACGACGGCGGCCTCCGGGCGGGCCAGCCGGGCGCCGATGGCGGCGGGCAGGCCGTAGCCGATGGAGGCGAAGCCCCGGTCGGTGACGAACCAGCGGCCGGGCCGGGTGGTGTCGAACAGCAGCCCGGACCAGTGGCTGGCGAACCCCCCGTCGGCGATCAGCACCCCGTCGTCTGGCAGTGCCCGGCGCAGCTCGCCGATCAGCCGCGACATGGCGACCGGGCGCTCAGCCGACTCGTAGGCCGGGGCCGCCTGCTCGGCCCAGCCGGCCCGCAGCCCGGCGATCCGCTGCCACCGGGCCGCGCGGGCCGCTGACCGGGCGGGCGCCCGCCCCGGTTCTGGCTCCGGCTCCGGCTCCGGCTCCGGCTCCGGCTCCGGTAGCAGGGTCAGCAGCTCGGCCAGGGTCTCCCTGACGTCACCCCACAGGGGCACCGTGACCGGGGTGGTCCGGCCGAAGTCTTCCGGGACCAGGTCGAGCTGGATGACCGGGACGTGCGGCGGCAGGACGGTGTAGCGCTTGGTGGCGATCTCGCCCAGCTTGCTGCCGGCCACCAGGATCACGTCGGCGTCCGGCAGCACGTCGTTGGCGTAGCGGGTGAACCGCCCGAGCAGCCCGATCGAGCGGGGGTCGGTGCAGGCGACCGCGCCCTTGCCGGTCAGCGTGTGCGCCACCGGCGCGTCGAGCCGCTCGGCCAGCGCGGCCAGCTCCCGGCCGGCCCCCGACAGGTGCACCCCGCCGCCGGCCACGATCACCGGCCGCTCGGCCTGGCTGAGCAGCCGGGCGGCCCGGGCCAGGTCGCCCCGGTCGGGCCGGGTGCGGACCGCGGGCACCTGGGTGTAACGCTGGTCAAGCCAGAACTCGTCGGCCGGGAAGGCGTGCCGGCCGTGGGCGATGTCCTCGGGGACGGCGACGATGACCGGCCCTGGCCGCCCGGAGGTGGCGATGGTGAAGGCGCGGCGGACGAGCTCGGGCACCCGCTCGATCCGCTCCACCCGCAGGTACGCCTTGCAGGCGGGCTCGAGGATGGCCGCCTGCCGCGCCTCCTGGGTCATGTGCTTGCCCGCGTGCAGCCGGTCCTGCTCCCCGACGACGGCGACGACCGGGATGCCCGCGTTGAGCGACTCGGTCAGCGCGGTCACCAGGTTGGTCGCGCCGGGGCCGAGGGTGGCGTCGCACAGCCCGGGCCGGCCGCTCAGCACCGCGTAGGCGTTGGCGGCGAAGGCCCCGCTGCGCTCGTCGTTGACCAGCACGTGGTTCAGCCCGAGGGCGCGGACGCCGTCGTAGAACGGCAGTAGCTGGAAGCCGCCCATACCGAAGATCGGCCCGGGGCGGGTGAGCGCCACCATCTCGGCGACCGCCCGGCCGCCGGTCATCTCCCGGGTGCCGTCGGTCATCGCGTGTCTTCTCCCTCGGTGCCGTCCGCCAGGGCGGGCAGGATGGTGGCCAGCCGGTCGCCCGGCCGGATGCCGAGCGCGGCCGCCCGCTGGTTCACCACCGCCACCACGCCCTGGTCGAGGGTGGAGCGGCCCGAGCCGATGCGGGCCGACATCGGGTCGACCGCGACGGCGGCGATACCGCGCTGGTCGAGTGCTGGCAGCCGCGCCGTCCCGGGGGAAGTACCAGGGCCGGCTCCGGCCGCGTTGAAGGCGGCGAGGAACGCGTCGCACTTGAGCGCGCGGGCGGGATGGCCGCCCGGCAGGGCGGCGTGCGAGCCGGTCAGCACGATGGCGCCGTCCTGCCGGGGCCCGGCCGCCGAGGCGGAGTTGAGCACCCAGACGTCGTGGCGGCCGCCCGTGCGGACCCGGGTCACCTCGTCAATGGCCTGGCCGGTGTCCCCGGCCAGCGAACGGGCGGTCGCCCGGCTGCCCGCTTCCGCCCGTTTAGGCCGCGCTGCCTGGTTGGCCGCCGCCTGGCTCAGCATCAGCCGGGCGGCCTCCTGGCAGGGCATCCCGGCCCGCACGCCGCAGCGCCAGGCGGCCTGGTTGAGCTGAGAGATGACACCCCGGCGGTGCACGTCGCCCCCGTCGCCGATGCGGGCCGAGGCGGCGGCCACGGCGGCGGCGGCCACCCCGGAGCGGTCCAGCAGCGCCAGCCCGGCCACCCCGGCCGCGTCCAGGCCAAGGCCGGCGTCGTGGAAGATCACCCCGGACAGGCCGGCCGACAGCGCGAACCGGCCTGAGTACTCGCCGCCGTGCGATCCCGCCACCGCCACCCGGGCCGCGCCCCGGGTCGGCGTTCCCCCGCTGCCGGGGACGTCGGGGCTCAGCTTGGGGAGGTCGGTGATGCTGTCGACCACGCGCAGCCCGGGTCCGTGTCCGTCCCGGCCGCCGGCCAGCGATCCACTCATGCGGCTCCAGAATCCGTTAGTTTCGACTAGCGAAACCAAAAACCGTATTCCGGTACCCTACCGCATCGGGGGTTACCGATCCCAGTGGTAGATGCGGGCGGCGGTCGCGCCCATCAGCTCGGCCTTGTCGGCGTCGGACAGCGGCCAGATGTCACGGAACGCGCCGACCCCCTGCTGGTAGCTGAGGAATGGCGTCACCCGCTGCCAGTCGGTGCCCCACAGGCAGCGGCCGGCCCCGAACGCGCCGATCACCCGTCCGACCGGCTCCCACAGGTCGGCGTACGGGAACGGGCGGTGCGAGTAGGTGGCCAGGCCGGTCAGCTTGACCGCGACGTTGGCATGGCGGGCCAGCGCCAGCACCTGGCCGAGGGCGGCGAACGGGTCCGGCGGCGCGGGCGGGTGCCGCGGCTGGCGCAGCCCCAGGTGGTCGAGCACGAGCTGGGCGCGGGGGAACCGGCGGGCCAGGTCGTCGATCACCGCCAGCTGGTCCCAGCACAGTACGTTGACGGTCAGGCCGGCCTCGGCGGCGGCGCCGACCGCCCGGTCGACCGCCACCTGGTCCCGGTCGGCGTCACCGGGGATGAACAGCAGCCGGATCGCGGCCGCGCCCGGTGTCGCGGCCCACCGCTCGATCCGGGCGGTCACCCCGCTCCCGTTCGGATCGATGGGGGCGACCAGCCGGAACCGGGCGGGCTGGGACCGGTAGACCGATTCGGCGTACCGGGTGTCGTCGCGGTAGCTCTCCCACGGCGAGACCAGCATCGCCCCGTCCACCCCGACCGCGTCCATCGCCGCGACCAGCTGCTCGCCGGTCACCTCGGGGAGCGTCGGCGTCGCCTTCGGGTGCAGCCAGGGATAGGCCGCGCAGTTGGCGGCGTAGGCGTGGACCTGGGCGTCGATGATCACTGCGGAGCGGGTTCCGGGGCCGGGCGGGCGCCGCGGACCAGGCGGCCGGGCAGTTCCCCGGTGGGGGTGCCGTCGGCGTAGGTCTCCACCCCGGTGACGAACACGTGCCGGTAGCCGTCGGCCCGCTGCTGCATCCGGCGCTCGCCGCCGGGCAGGTCGTAGATGATCTCCGGGCGGCGCATCCGCAGGTTGTCCAGGTCGACGACGATGATGTCGGCCCGGTAGCCGGGCGCGAGCAGGCCCCGGTCGTTCAGGCCGACCGCCCGGGCGGTGTCGCGCGACTGCTTCTGGAAGACGAACTCGACCGGCAGCCTGCCCGCGGCGCGGTCGCGCGCCCAGTGCTGCAGCAGCGTGCTGGTGAAGCTGCTGTCGCAGATGGCGCCGACGTGCGCGCCGCCGTCGCCGAGCCCGGGCAGCGAGTAGGGGTGGGTGAGCATCTCCCGGACCGCTTCCAGGTTGCCGTCGGCGTAGTTGGTGAACGGGCTGTGCAGCATCCCGCGGCCATCGCCGGAGATCAGGATGTCGTAGGCCACCTCTTCCGGGGCGCGGCCCTCGCGGGCGGCCCGGCCGGCCACGGTGTCGCTGACGTCCGGCTCGTAGTCGGGGTACTCGCCCAGCTCCCACAGCAGGTGGTACTGGTTGATCCGGAGGCCGCCGGGCAGGTGGGCGGGCAGCTCGCCGGTCTGCGCGGCCAGGATCGCCGCCCGGGTCTCCGGCTCGGCCATCCGCGCGGCCTGCGCGCTGACCGGCAGGTGGCTGATCGCCTGGTAGACCGGGTTGGTGACGAACGGGTGGAGCGCGCACGGCAGGCCCAGGATCACCCCGATCCCCCGCGCCCCCACCTGCGCCCGGACCGGCAGCCCGGCCGTGTTGGCCTCGGCCACCCGCCGCAGGACAGACTGGTAGAGCCGGGGCAGGTCGCTCTTCTGGGTCAGCGAGACCGACAGCGGGCGGCCGCCGGAGGCGGTCACCATCGCCCGCATCAGCGCGAAGTCCTCGTCCAGGTCGGGGTAGTCGGTGATGAGCTGCAGCACCCCGGTGCCGGTGGCGCCGACCGCGGCGGCGATGCCGGCCAGCTCCCGGGCCTCGGTGCCGTAGGTCGGGGTGATCTCGCCCGAGCGGCTCTTGTGGTTGATCGAGCGCGAGGTGGTGAAGCCGAGCGCGCCGTCCCTGACCGCCTGCGCGGCCAGCTCGGCCATCTCGGCGATCTCTTCCTCGGTGGCGGCCTCGAGCGCGGCCGCCCGGTCGCCCATCGCCCAGAACCGCAGCGCCGCGTGCGGCACCTGGGTGGCCAGGTCGATGTCCCAGGCCCGGGTCCCGAGGGTGTCCAGGTACTCACCGAAGGTGGTCCACGACCAGCTCAGGCCGGCGTGCAGGGCGGTGCCGGGGATGTCCTCGACCCCTTCCATCAGCCGGATGAGGCTCATCCGGTGCTCCGGCTTGACCGGCGCGAAGCCGACCCCGCAGTTCCCGGTGACCACGGTGGTGACGCCGTGGAAGGAGGAGGGCTGGAGGCGGTCGTCCCACACCGCCTGCCCGTCGTAGTGGGTGTGGATGTCGACGAAGCCGGGACCGACCAGCAGGCCGGCCGCGTCGATCTCCCGGTCCCCGCGGCCGCTGACCGCGCCGACCGCGGCCACCTTGCCGTCACGAACCGCGACGTCGGCCACCCGCGGCGGGCCGCCGTTGCCGTCGACGACGGTACCGCCCCTGATTACCAGGTCGAACTCAGCCATGGGGCACCTCTCTGTGACGCGCGGCTACTCTGGGCCCGGCGTGCCGAGCAGGATCATCGAGACGGTGCAGCCGTCCGGGCCGATGTGCCAGCCGTGGTCGACGCCCTTGACGATCGCCATGTCGCCGGGGATCAGCCGGTGCGGGCCGTCGTCGAGCAGCAGCTCGATCCAGCCGTCGATCACCGTGTGGCAGTCGATGGTGTTGGTGTAGTGGAACGGGCGGAGCTGGCTGGCTGGGAAGCGGGTGCGCTGCCAGCGCATGCTTCGGAACGGAATGCCCAGGTCGCGGTACTCCGACACGCCGACCGGCCGGACCGACGGCGGGTCGAGCACCAGGTCGAGCATTGGCAGCGGCGACATCCCGTCGCCCTCCGGGGTGACGTCGGTCTCCTCGGTCACGCAGGACTTGCCGTCCTTGAAGTCCGCCACGATCAGCCGCACCGACCCTCCCCTAGTCTCGCTGCCCGGCCGGCCGGTCGAGCGCGGCCGGCCGCTGGCTCAGGCTCGCCATCGCCTCCATGGTCAGCCCGCTGTACAGCTCGGCGGCGAGGGCCTTGCGCCAGGGCTGGTTGAGCACCGCCCGGGTGTTGCGGCGGGTCCACTCGGGCAGCGCCGCCCAGGTCCGGGCGATTTCCAGGGCCCGCGGCAGCAGCGCCGGGCGCGGCAGCAGCTCAGCTACCAGGCCCAGTTGCAGCGCCTCGTCGGCCTTGATGTGCTGCCCGGTCATCAGGAAGTACCGCGCCCGGTTGAGGCCGACCAGCTGAGTCCAGACGATGTGCATGCCGTCGCCTGGCGGCAGCCCGCCCAGGTAGTGGTTGGGGTCGGAGAAGCTCACGTCGTCGGCGGCGAGCACCACGTCGGCCAGCAGCGGCAGCTCCGAGTGGGCGGCGACCGGCCCGTTGATCACCGAGATGACCGGGACCCCGATGTCCACGAAGGACCGCAGCATCCGGTCGCCGTCGCGCCGCAGCCGCACCCAGAGCGCGTCCGGGCCGGCCGCCCGGGCGCCGGCGAAGCTGGCCCCGTCGGCGCCGGTGCAGAACGCGTCACCGGTCCCGGTCAGCACCACCACCTGGTTGCCGGGATCGTCGCAGATGGCGTCGAATGCCTCGCCAAGCACGTGGTGGGTGGGCTCGTCGAAGGCGAACGGGCCGCCTTCGGTGTGCAGCCGGACGATCAGCACGCCGTCGTCGTCGCGCTCCATCAGCAGGCAGCGGTAGCGCCCGGCGTAGTCAGACAGCACGGTCACGCCAGCCTCCGATCGAACCGCCCATATCTCAATTAGTTATCTGAATATTATGATTTTGCGGCGGACTCGTCCAGTGCGGGCGCCGCGGGGCGCCGGGCCGCCTGACGGAACCTCTCCCTTTCCCTCCGGTGGCCGGGGAAGGAGAATGGAAGCCGCCCACGCGAGCGCATACCTCGGCCGAGGATGCGACTGAAACGGAGAGCCCCGTGTTCCGTACCATGTTCAGCGCCAAGATCCACCGTGCCACCGTCACCCACGCCGACCTGCACTACGTCGGGTCGGTCACCATCGACGCGGACCTGCTGGAGGCGGCTGACATCCTGCCCGGCGAGCAGGTTTCGGTGGTGGACGTCAGCAACGGCGCCCGGCTGGAGACCTACGTGATCGAGGGGGTCCGCGGCAGCGGGGTGATCGGCATCAACGGCGCCGCCGCCCACCTGGTCGCCGTCGGCGACACCGTGATCATCATCGCCTACCAGGCCGTGATCGACGCCGAGGCCCGCACCTTCCGCCCCCGGGTAGTGCATGTCGACGCGTCGAACAAGATCCGCCACGTAGGCGACAACCCGGCCGCCGCCGACGGGCCGGGACTGCTGCCGCCGCCGTACGCCAGCGCTTCCGCCTGACGCGTTTTAGCTCAGTCCGGGTCAGCTGACTTCGATCAGGACCGCGCCGCCCATGCCGCCGCCGGCGCACATGCAGGCGAGCCCGATGCCGCCGCCGCGCCGCCGCAGGTCATTCGCCAGCGTGATGACCATCCGCGCCCCGCTGGCGGCGACCGGGTGGCCGAGGCTGCAGCCGCTACCGCTGACGTTGACGGTTTCCTCGTCGAGGCCGAGCTCGCGACAGGCGGCGATCGGCACCGACGCGAACGCCTCGTTGACCTCCCACAGCGCGACGTCCCGGGGCGCCAGCCCGGCCCGGTCGAGCACCTTGACGGCGGCCCGGACCGCGCCGAGCCCCATCAGCCTCGGCTCGATGCCGGCCGCGGCCCAGGCCCTGACCCTGGCGATCGGGGCCAGACCGTCAGCCTCAGCGAGGCCGGCGTCGGCGATGACGACCGCCGCCGCCGCGTCGTTGACTCCGCTGGAGTTGCCCGCGGTGACGGTGAAGCCGGGGATCTCCGGGTGCAGCACCTTCAGCGCGGCCAGCTTCTCCATGGTCGAGTCGCGGCGGGGGTGCTCGTCTACCGCGAACTCGCGCACGTCGCCGTCCGGGGTGGTCACCTTGACCGGGAAGATCTCGTCGGCGAAGCGGCCGGCGTCGATGGCGGCGATGGCCCGCTGGTGCGAGCGCAGCGCCCAGGCGTCCTGCTCCTCGCGGCTGATGCCCAGCTCCTTGGCCGTGTTCCAGCCGACGGAGATCGACATGTCGAGGTTGGGCGCCTCGTCGGTGGCGGGATGGGTCGGCGGGTACCAGTCGGTGAACTGGTCGGGCGTGCCGAGCACGCGCCGCCGCAGCCGCGGCGCGGTTGACGAGGACTGGACGCCCCCGGCGACCACCACCCGCTCCATGCCGGACTTGACGCCCGCCGCCGCGTTGCCGATGGCGGTCAGGCTGCCCGCGCAGTGCCGGTTGATCGCCTGCCCGGACAGGGCGTGATAGCCGGAGACGACCGCGGCGTAGCGGGCGAGGTCGCCGCCGCCGTACAGCGACTCGGCGAAGATCACGTCGTCGACCTGGTCCGGGGAAAGGCCGGCCCGGCGGATCACTTCCTGCAGCACCAGCGGCGCCAGCTCTTCGGCCGGGGTGTTGGCCAGCGACCCCTTGCGGGCGGTGGCGACGGCCGTCCGCGCGGCACCGACAATGACTGGATGCGACATCCCGACCGCCTTCTTTGGTGACTTTTCAGTATGTTTATATATCTATTCAGACGGCGGCGGAAGGTTTCGCGGGAGCCCGCGGTCCTGCTGCCGGCGGCCAGCCCGGCCGCCCGGCGCGGTCGGACACTCAGCTAGGCGGGCCGCGTGACCACGGTGACCAGCAGCCCGTCGGCCGCCAGCCAGCGGCCGCTGAAGCCGGCCAGCGGGGCGCCGCCGACGACCGGCCCGGGGACCAGCAGCCGCGCCTGGAAGGTCCCGTCGGCGGGGTTGACGGTCACCTCGGCGTCCTCGAAGCCGAGCCAGCGGCGGGCGAGCGGGAACCAGGCCTTGTAGGTGGCTTCCTTGGCGCTGAACAGCAGCCGGTCCCAGCTGGTACCGGGGGCGGCCGCGGCCAGCGCGCGCAGCCGGGCGCGCTCGGCCGGGGTGGCGACCCGGGACAGCACCCCGTCCGGCAGCGGCGCGTCGGGCTCGGCGTCCAGCCCCAGGGTGAGCAGCTGGCTGGCCCGGGCGACGGCGGCGGCCCGGTAGCCGGGGCAGTGGGTGATGCTGCCGACGATGCCGGCCGGCCAGCGCGGCGCGCCCCGCTCGCCGGACAGGACGGGGACCGCCGCCACCCCCAGGGCGGCCAGCGCGCGCCGGGCGCAGTCGCGGGCGGTGGTGAACTCCTGACGGCGCTTGGCGGCAGCGCGGGCAACCAGCGCCTGTTCCTCGGGGAAGAGCACCACCCCGGGCGGGTCGGCGAACGCTTCCGCGCTGGCCGCGCCCGGGGGCAGGATCTGCTCGATCATCCGCGGGCGCGCCCGGCCGCCGGGCAGGGCACTGTCGGGTGGGGCACCTGACCATTATCGAGGGTGCCGACCACCGTTACGGGCCCTGTGTTTTATGGACGGAGCCGCACCGGGAGGGTGTCGAGCCCGTGGATGGCGACCGTGTCGCGCCACCGGGGCTGCTCGTCGGTCAGCGACAGGCCGGGGGCCCGGCGCAGCAGCGCGTCGATCGCGAGCTCGGTCTCCAGCCGCCCCAGGTGCGCGCCCAGGCAGAAGTGGAGCCCCTCGCTGAAGGACAGGTGGCGGGGCGCGGGGCTGCGCCCGGCGAAGCGGGTGATGTCCAGCCGTTCCGGGTCGGCGTAGACGGCCGGGTCCCGGTTGGCGGCGGCGGTCAGCAGCACGATCCCGTCCCCCCGGGCGAACGTGCGTCCCGCCAGCTCCCGGTCGGCCAGCGCGACCCGGTGGGTGAACTGCACCGGCGGCTCGTAGCGGAGCAGCTCGTCGACGGCGGGCCCGGCCAGCCCGGGATCGGCCAGCCAGCGGGCGATCTGGTCGGGCTGGCGCAGCAACGCCACCACGCCCTTGCCGATCAGGTCCGAGACGGTCTCGTAGCCGCCGATCACCAGGCCCGCGGCCAGGCCGAGCGGCTCGCGGCGGCTGAGCTCGCCGCGCTCCCGCGCCTGGCACAGCCCGGTCAGGATGTCATCGCGGGGATCCTGACGGCGCTGCCCGAGCAGCTCGGCGAAGTACGCCTCGAACTCGCGCATGGCGTCGGCCCGCCGGGCCAGGCTCTCCGGCGCCTGCAGGATGTCCGGGTCGGTGCCCCGGACGATCTCCAGGGACCAGCCCATCACCAGGCCGTGGTCCTCGCGCGGGAGTCCGATCAGGTCGCCGATGACGGTGAGCGGCAGCGGCCGGGCGAACGCCTCCATCAGGTCGACCTCGCCCGCCGCCAGGGCCGCGTCGATCAGCTCGCCGACCAGGCCCTCGATCCGCTGCCTGAGGCCCTGGGAGTTACGCGGGATGAACGCGCGCTTGACCAGGTTGCGCACCCGGGTGTGGTCGGGCGGGTCCATCCGCAGCATCGAGCCGGGCACGTCGTCGGGATCGACGCCGGGCCGGAACGGGTTGATGCCCTCTTCGTAGCCGTGGCCCCAGAGGGGGTCGGTGAAAACCGCCGAGCATTGCGCGTAGCGCGTGGCCATGAGGATGTCCGGCCTGAGCGGATAGAGCGCGGCGTATTCACGGACCAGGGCATAACGCGGGTACGGGTTAGCGCGGTGCTGAGGCAGGAAGGCGTCGAATACGACCTGCTGCGCATTGGACATTCCAGCACCTTCCGGAGACCTAGCCGCCACGCTGAGCATAGTTACCTGGCTGGTCCTGGTACAGCCCGCCGCCTGAAAGGCAATCATCCGATCGAGAAGTCCGATCGACGCTATCTGGCCCGTTCTGTATTTATACAATAACGCCAGGTTCGCCGACCACGGGAGCTTTATTGTCTCGGTACATATTCAGTGAGGCGCACCCGGGTGAGCGGGCGCGCCTGGAGGCGATGGCCCGGCTGTGGGACCCGGAGACGATCCGGTCGGTGCGGGACCTGGGCATCGGCCCGGGCGGGCGCTGCCTGGAAGCCGGCGCGGGGCCGGCTCGGTCGCCCGGGCGCTGGCGGAACTGGTCGGGCCGGGCGGCTACGTGCTCGCGGCCGACCACGACCCGCGCTTCCTGGACGGGCTACCGGACCCGGTCGAGGTCCGGGCGGTGGACATCATGACGGACGAGCTGCCGCCCGCCCAGTTCGACCTGGTGCACGCGCGGCTGCTGGTCGCCCACCTGCACCCGCACGCCGACGCGCTGCGGAAGCTGGCGGCCGCGGTCGCCCCCGGCGGCTGGCTGCTGGTCGAGGAGGTCGACTGGACCTGGTCCGACGTGGTGGTCCCGGCCGCGCCGGCGCACACCGCCATGGTCCGCGCGCTGGGCGAGCTGGCGGGGCAGGACGGCGGGTTCGACGCCACCTACGGCCGCCGCCTGCTGGGTGACATGCTCGGCCTCGGCTTGGCGAGCACCTCGGCCCGGTACCACGGCAGCCAGTCGGCCAGCACTGACGACGCCTGGCTGGCCTGGCAGCTGCTGGTGCGGCGGTTCCAGGACGCGGTGCTGGGGCCGGCCTGCTGTCGCCGCCGGAGGTAGCCGCGTGGTGGTCGCTCAGCCGGGACCGGAGCACGCTGCTGGCTAGCGTGCCGATGTTCACCGTGCAGGCTCAGCGCCGTTAAGGCCTGGAAGCGGGCCGGCAGCTCGGCGACCCCGCGCAGCACGATGTTGGGCTTGTAGCGCGGGCGGTCGCCGACTGTCTCGAGCACCCGCACCCGGGTGAGCACCTCGTGCAGCAGCACCTCCATCTCCAGGGCGGCCAGCGGCGCGCCCAGGCAGTAGTGGATGCCGAGGCTGAACGAGAGGTTGCGGTTGGGCGGCGGCTGGCGGCGGTGGTAGCGGGTCACGTCAAGCCGGTCCGGGTCGCGGAAGGCGCGCTCGTCGCGGTTGGCCGAGGCGATCAGCGGGACCACGCCCTCGCCGGGCGCGAACTTCCGTCCCGCGACCGTCAGCGGCTCGGTCGCGGCCCTGGTCGTCATCGTCACCGGCGAGTCGTAGCGCAGCAGCTCGTCCACGGCCGGGGCGACCAGTTCCGGCCGGTCGCGCAGCAAGTCCAGCTGGTCCGGGTGGCGCATGAGCGCCAGCAGGCCGTTGCCGACCAGGTTGACGCTCGTCTCGTGACCCGCCACGATCAGCGTGACGCAGGTGGCGAGCAGCTCGTTCTCGGTCAGCACGTCGCCCTGGTCCTCGGCCGCCGCCAGCGCGCTCAGCAGGTCGTCGGCGGGCCGGGCCCGCCGCTGGTCGATCAGCGTGCGGAAGTAGGCCTGGAACGATCGCGCGCCTTCGCTGCGGTCCGCCCGCTCCTGAGGCGACAGCAGGACGTCCGGGTCGAAGCCGCGGGCCAGCGCGGACGCCCACTGCCTGACCGACCCGTGCGCCTCGGCGGGCACCCCGACCAGCTCGCACACCACCGTCAGCGGCAGCGGGTAGGCGATCGCCTGGATGAGGTCGAACTCCCCCTCCTGCAGCGCGTCGTCCACCAGCTGGCCGGCCAGCTGGCGGACCCGCGGGCGCAGCCCGGCCACCCGCCGCGCGGTGAACGCCTTGGCGACCAGCGCGCGCAGCCGGGTGTGGTCGGGCGGGTCCATCCACAGGAACGAGGTCGGCAGCTCGCTGCTCGCCTCCTGCTGGGCGACGCCCGGGTGCAGCAGCTCGGCTTCCTTGGCGTGGCTCCAGGCGGCGTGCTGCAGCACCTCGGCGCAGTCGTGGTAACCAGTCAGCAGGTAGGGGCCGAGCGGCGTGGGGTGCAGCGGGCCGGCCGCGCGCAGCTCGCGCAGCAGGTCGTACTGCTCGCCGCGGGCCTCGGGGAGGAAAAAGCGCAGTACCGCGTCCTCGTTCACGGGGTGGTGATGACCTGCGCCGCGTAGCAGAGGCCGGCCCCGAAGCCGAGCAGCAGCACCAGCGCCCCCGAGGGGACCTCGCCGTGGCTGGTCAGGGCGGCCAGGGCGAGCGGAATGGATGCCGCCGACGTGTTGCCCGAGTGCACGATGTCGGTGGCGACCTTGGCCTGGGGCGCGCCGATCTGGCGGGCGACCGACTCGATGATGCGCAGGTTGGCCTGGTGCGGGACGAAGGCGGCGAGCTCGGTCGGCGCTACCCCCGCGGCCTCGCAGGCCTTGCGCGCCACCGGGGGCAGCGCCGTGGTCGCCCAGCGGAAGACCGCCTGGCCGTCCTGGGTGTAGAAGGACCGGCGGTCGTCGATGCGGATCTTGTCGGCCAGCGCGCCGTTGCTGCCCCAGATGACCGGGCCGATGCCCGGCGCGGCGCCGGCCGCGGTCGGGCCGACCACCGCCGCGCCGGCCCCGTCGGCGAAGATGACGCAGGTCGTGCGGTCCGTCCAGTCGATCCACTGCGAGTACTTCTCAGCCCCGATGACCAGCACGTGCCGGGACGTGCCAGGCCCGGACCGCGTCGCTGGCCGCGCCGAGCGCGTAGGCGAAGCCGGCGCAGGCGGCGTTGATGTCGAAGGCACCGGGAGCGGGGATGCCGAGGCGCGCGGCCACCGTGGCGGCCACGTTCGGTATCGCGGTCTCGGTGGTGGACGTCGCCACCACCACCAGGTCGATGTCGGCCGGGGTGAGGCCGCTCCCGGCCAGCGCCTTGGCGCCGGCCGCGGCCGCCATGTCGGCCACGGTCTCCTCCGGCGCCGCGATACGGCGGCTGGCTATTCCGACCCGGCTGCGGATCCATTCGTCATCGGTATTCACCGTCTGGGCGAGATCATGATTGGTTACCACCCGCGCGGGCTGGTACCCGCCGAGGGCGAGTATCCGTGCCCCAGGGGCGCACTCATTAGTTCGCATCGCCGTTCCCCTTCTCGCCAGTTCCCTGGGGATTCTAAGTGTCCGCGCGCACCCGGGCCAAGGGTGCCACTCCCCCATTCAAATAAAAGGTGTCCCTTGAACTGGGATGATAGGAATTGTCCAGGTTGCCATTGCCTGATTGAAGAGCCGGATTGACCGAAACGAATTATCAATGAGCGGGCGCGGGTATTGCCGCCGGGCGGGCGGCACCGCACCATGGCTCACGTGACGTACGTGATCACGCAGGCATGCGTCGACGTGCTCGACAAGGCCTGCATCGAAGAGTGCCCGGTGGACTGCATCTACGAGGGCGACCGCCGGCTGTACATCCACCCGGACGAGTGCGTTGACTGCGGTGCCTGCGAGCCGGTCTGCCCGGTCGAGGCCATCTACTACGAGGACGACCTGCCCGCCCAGCAGGCCGGCGACCGGCAGGTGAACGCGGGGTTCTTCGCGGAGCTGGGCTCCCCCGGCGGCGCGTCCAAGGTCGGCAAGGTGGGCCGGGATCACTAGTCATGGAGGCAACTCATGGGTGTGCTTGACGGCAAGGTCGCGGTGATCTCCGGCGGGACCAGCGGGATCGGGGCGCGGACGGCGGAGCTTTTCGCGGCCCAGGGCGCGCTGGTCACCGTGGGCGGCCGGCGCGAGGTCGAGGGCAAGGAGCTGGCGGACCGGATCGGCCCGGCCGCGTGCTTCATCGCCGCCGACGTGACCGTTGAGGCCGACGTCGAGCGGCTGATCAGCGAGACGGTGGCGCGCTTCGGCCGGCTCGACGTGCTGGTCAACAACGCCGGGGCGGGCGGGGCGGCGGTTGGCGACATCCCCCAGATGGACCTCGCACGGTTCTGGGACGTGCTGGCGGTGCACGTGGGCGGGGTGCTGGCCGGGTTGAAGCACGCGGCCCGGGTGATGTCGGCCCAGGGCTCGGGCAGCATCGTGAACCAGGCCAGCATCGCCGCCCGGCTGGCGGGCTGGAGCGGCGCCGACTACTCGGCCGCCAAGGCGGCGGTGGTGCAGCTGACCCGGTGCGCCGCGGTCGAGCTGGGCGCGTCCGGGGTCCGGGTCAACAGCGTGTCGGCCGGGCCGATCCCGACCGGGATCTTCGGCAAGGGGGCGGGCATGAACCCGTCCGACGCCGACCGCACGGCCGGGTCGCTCGCGCCGACGTTCGCCGAGGCGCTGGCCGGATACCAGCCGATCCCCCGGGCCGGCACCACCGACGACGTCGCGCAGGTGATCACCTGGCTGGCCAGCGACGCGGCCGCGTTCGTGACCGGGCAGGACATCGGCGTCGACGGCGGCATCTCGGCCGGCCGGCCGCAGTCGGCCGCGGCGGCCGAGCGCGCGGTGCTCGGCCGGGCGTTCGCGCGGCTGACCTGACCAGTTGACATGACCAGCTGGCCTGGCCGGCACTCACGAGAACGGACACGCTAATGCCAATCATTGACGTGCAGGGCACCGCCATCGGCTACACCGACAGCGGGGCGCCGGCCGGGAACCCGGGTGCACCGGCCGTCGTGTTCGGGCACGGCGTGCTGTTCGGCGGCTGGATGTTCCGCGCCCAGGTCGAGGCGCTGCGCGGCCGCTACCGCTGCGTGACGATCGACTGGCGCGGGCAGGGCGAGACCCCCGCGACCAGCGGCGGGTACGACATGGACTCGCTCACCGCCGACGCGGTGGGCCTGATCGGCGCGCTCGGGCTGGCCCCGGTCCACTGGGTCGGCCTGTCCATGGGCGGCTTCGTCGGCCAGCGGCTGGCGGCCAGGCACGGTGAGCGGCTGCGCTCGCTGACGCTGCTCGGCAGCAGCGCCGACGCCGACGATCCGGCCACCGCGCGCGAGGAGACCCTGCTGGCCTGGGTGCACACCCTGACGGGGATCGGGCCGGTGCTCGGCAAGGTCAAGCCGCTGATGTTCGGCCCGGCCTTCCTGGGCGACCCGGCCAGCGCGGCGGTGATCGCGCAGTGGCGGCGGCGGCTGGGCGCCAGCCAGCGGTCGGGGATCAGGAAGGCGGTGCTGGCGGTGGCCAGGCGGCCGGCCGTGGACGGCGAACTCGGCCGCGTCACCGTACCGACCCTGGTGGTGACGGGGGCCGACGACCGGGCACTGCCGCCGGCCCACGCCGAGCGCATCGCCGCGCTTATCCCGGGGGCGCGGCTGGAGGTGGTGGCGGACTGCGGGCACTCCAGCGCGCTGGAGCAGCCGGCCGTGATCAGCGGGCTGCTGGCGGAGTTCCTGGACACGGTCGAGCGGGCGGGCGTGGGGGCATAAGTACCGATGAGGTCAGGGACTTGTGAAGCGTCCCTGCCTGGGCGTGGCCGCTGTGACACCGTCGCGGGCCCGGACGGCGTGCAATCCGTTAAGTCCTAGCAAAGCGGACCGCGCCGGTCGTTCGGTCTACGGACGGACTCCGCCTGCTGGGGACCTGCGGCGGTAACTCAGCGGATCGAGGCTTGAGCAGCTCGTGGAGTTGCCGGATAACGGGGTCGTGCCGGTCGGCGGCGAAGAACACGGCCACCAGGCCCTCGGCGCCGACGGGGAGGTGCTCCTCGTGACGGGACGGATCGGCACCACGTTCCAAGAGCAAGCGGACCACCTCAACCTGCTGGTACATGACCGCCCAGAGCAGGCCGGTCCGCCCGTAGTAGGGCGCGACGTCGGGGTTCAGGCCGCGGTCGAGGAACCAGCGAACGACCTCGGTCCGGCCGTGCTGGCAGGCGTGGACGAACGCCTCGGCCATGATCTGCTCCGGATCGTCAGCCGCCGGTCTCCGGGCTGGGATCGGGGAGAAGCCGGCGGGGTCGGGGCGCGACAGCGCGGCATCGGGCCGCAGCCTGCCGTCCGCATCGAAGCAGGCCCGGACCAGATCCAGCCGGCCGCACGCGGCATAGGTCCAGAGCGCCGCCGGGACAATGCCGTGCGCGGCGAGCAGGTCGACCATCCGCGGGCGGCCAAAGTAGATGGCGGTCTCCAGCGGCGTGATGCCCTCGGTCCGGGTGCCGGGGCCGGCGCCGGCGCCGAGCAGCAGGCGCACGTACTCCACCCGGTCGCCGCGGATGGCCTGGGGCAGCGGGAGGTCCAGGCTGGTGGCCTTGCCGATCAGCACATCGACGGCGGCGCGGGGCACGCCGAGTCCCTCGCCGAGCTTGGTGCCAAGGAACTCCCGCATGGCGAGCATCTGCAGCAAGGTGTCGGCCTGCCCGGGGGTCAGCTGGGCCAGCCGGGCGGTGTCGCCGGCCAGCAGGGCCTCGGCCTCCGGGCGCATGCGCCGCCGCTCCTCCTGGCGTTCGGCGTCATCACGCTGGGCTTTCTCGGCGCCCTCCACGAGCTCCCGCCAAGTCGGGAAGCCGACCTCCCGGGCGACGACCAGCCGCGCGTCGCGCAGCTCAGCGGTGGAGGCGTCGGTAGCAGCGGCGCACCTGGGCACGGAGGCCCGCAGCCGTTGCAGCGCGCCCGGGTCGCCGCGGCGCAGCTCAGTGAGCAGGTCGTCGGCCCACGAGGCATAGTCGCCTGCCCCTCGCCCCCACAGGCGGGAGACCGGCCGGTCGCCGGTGGTGCGCTGGCTCTGGACGTCCGCCCGGAACTCGGCCCAGGTCCGGAATCCGTGTTCCTGGGCCAGGACGAACTGGGCGTCGCTGAGCAGGAACCGCCCGGCGGCCCGGTCGCCCAGCACCTCGGCCGCCCGGTCCCGGGCGGCGGCATCCCCCGCCTCGTACGAGCGCAGCAGGTGCTTGGCCTGCTTGCGGTAGTACTCCAGGTCCGGGTGAGCCGGCAGCTCGAAATGACGATCAGGCATCACAACCTCCTCCGTCGCCGAGGTCCGCTCGCCCGGCCGGAAAGAGGCTGGTCTTACCGGTGCGCTGAAGTTGCTGATCGAGGTGGGAAAATCCCTGCCCGCGGACTGGCAGCGCCCTCGCACGCTCCATCCATCGTAATGACCGGCCCTGGCCCGGAACAACCGGCAGAAGGATTGGGGCTGCGGGTCGGTGGTGACCTGACGGCGGGCGCAGACACCTGCTCGCCGCCTACGAACTGGGCAAGGAAAAGCTGTTCGGGCACGTCAAGCCCCGCAAGACGAGGCGCCGTTCACGGCCTTGCGGTACTTCGCACTCGACGGTAAAGACCACGCCAGCCACGGGACGGCCTGAGCGGACCAGGTCCAGCGCCCGCTGCCGGAACTCCCGGTTCCGGAGAACCGGGTCATGATCAGCCCTGCCTTCACGTGGTGACGCGGAGCGTAGGAGCGAGGCTGTCGGCAATCTCGGTGAACAGCGGGTCGTCGTCGACGAGCACCCAGTACATCATGTAGACGATCGCGTCCTTGATCCCCGGCGGCCGGCACACGTAGGTCACCGACACCACCGCGTCCGACGGCCCGCCGCCCGCCTGGTGCCACTCGCGCCGCAGCCGGACCGCGGGCCCAGCAGGTAGCTCGACCCGGCTGACCTCCAGCTCGGCGGTCTGCTCGTCGCGCTCGGCGTACTGCTTCTCCAGCGCGTCGAGTTCCAGCGCAGGCTGCCCGCGCGAGACGTGCAGGGTGGATACCTCGATGCGGGCCACCTGCCCGGCCGGCTCCGACATCCACGCCCAGGCCAGCTTCATGCCGCGGGCCCGGGCGTCGGCCGCGCTCCCGCTCAGGGTGTCGACATAGCGGCTCAGCACCTCGGGGTCAGGCTGAGGACCGAGCAGCTCGCGGGCGGTGGCGTCTGCCCAGCCGGGCAGGTCCTGGTCATTACCGCGCCGACCGGAGAAAAGCCCGGAGCGCCCGGGCTGGCCGGCCGGCAACTGGACCCAGCCGTCGCCGGGGGGAACGTTGATGGTGATCCGGTAGGTCATCGCTTGTGCCCTCCGTGCGTGCCGGGCGGGTGCCCGACACGACCGTAGTAGGTGAGTTCCTCGGCCAGCAACCGCCGGGCCCGCCGTTCGGCGGGCGGCACCGGCACCAGCCAGATCGCGAACGCGGCGAGCGCGAACCCGGAGCTGAGCAGCACCGACACGACCAGCAGGAGCGCGCCCAGGCCGCCGACCAGGAAAGCCGTGTAGGCGGCGCCCGCCCCGGCCGCCGCGTTGCGGCGGCTGGTGAGCAGCGTCGGCCTGGTGATCCCGATCCGCCACAGGTGCCGGAACGCGAATACCCCGCTTACCAGGGAGAACACGATCTCAACGGTCAGCGCGGCGATGAAGCCGGGTGACCCGGGGCGGCCCGCCGCGAGCACCACCCCGGCGATGATCAGCACGTACATCGTCAGCATGGCGGCGAGCAGGAGCGTAGCGCCCGCACGGCGGCACCAGTACAGGAAGCCGCGCCGGTACCAGGTCCGGCCGACCCCCGGGATCCGGGCGATGGTCACCCCGGGCGGCAGCTCGGCCCGGGGCGGGAAGGTGACGTGCTGGTAGCCGGTCACGGGCTCAGAACGGGTTGAGGTCGTCGAGCAGGTGGAGCGCCTGGTGGCCGGTCTCGACGGCGGCGTCCTTGGCGCCGTCCAGGGTCCCGGCCACCACGCCGTGCGCGTGCCATTCCGCCGTCCAGTTCTCCTGGGCGAGGTTGTGCACGAAGTCGCCCGCGCCGACCGCCAGGACCCCGCCGCCGATCACCCCGGCCGCGATCGCGGCGACCGAGCCGGTCCCGATCACCGCGCCCACGCCGAGGCCGGCCGCCAGGGCGACGGTGCTGGAGGCGGCGCCGTCGATAAGGGACTGCTTCCAGGACTCGCCTTCTTCCCGGTCCTGCCAGACCGTGATGCCGCCCCCGATCGCGGTGCCGATGAACGGGATGGCACGGACGGCGCCGGCCGCCACGCCCGCCAGGCCGAGAACCTCGAAGTCCCCGTCGGCCGCGGCCGTGAGGGGGGTTTCCGGCGGGGCGTGGTCGAGCTCGCCCTGCAGTTCCGCCTGCTTCTGCAGCGCCTTGGCCGCGCTCGCCCTGACCTTGGGGTCGAGCCGGGCGGCGCTGCCGCTTACCGCCTTCTTGGCCAGCAGGTTCTGCCAGGCGGCGTCCTGAGTCTCCGCGGTCGTCCGGCGCGCGACGACCAGGGCCTCGGCCAGGTCCCTGCGGTACACGGTCGGCACGGCCCACAGGTTGCGCACGGAGTCGAGCCCGTTGACCGGGTCCCCGTAGTCCGGCTGAGACGGAAGCAGGGACCCGGTGATCGCGTCCAGGGCCAGGGCCGCCTCCCCGCGCGCGACCGAAGCCTGGTCCAGGATGCGCGTCCGGTAGGCGTCGTACGGGCCCGCGAGCGCCACCACCTGCGGGGACGGGCAGGCCAGCCCGTTGGGGACAATATCCGGCTGTGCGGCCCCGGTCGCCTTGTCGATCGCCAGCCCCTGCTTCTCTACCTGGTAGGCCGCCTGCTCGAGCGCGCTCTCGAGCGAGGCCAGGACGCTCGCCAGGTTCCCGGCGATGGCGCCGATCTGCTGCCACGCCCCGGCCAGCTGCGCGCCCGCGACCGAGTCGCGATCCCAGGCGGCGGTGAACGCGCTCGCGGCCGCGCCGGACCAGCCGCCCGCGTGCACCACCTGCGAGACCTGCTGGGACAGGGCGCGATCGGCCCCGGAAATGGTGGTGGCGACCGCGGAGCACTGGTTCTCCAGCGACTTCAGGCCGGCGAAGTTCCCGCCCACCCAGTCGTAGGCGCACGCGGCCAGCGCACTCCCGCTCATCTTCAGCTCCCGCTGATCAGGCTGGTCAGGTCCTGGCAGAGCTGGGCGCTACTCTGCTCCGCGTCCTGGTACTTCCGGTACGCAGTGGTCAGCTTGTCGCCATGGCTCCCGACCACCGCCCCCAGCTGCCCGGTCGCCATGCCCGCGGACTTCAGCGCGTTCGACAGCGCCCGGTTGGCAGTGCCGTCACCGGCGTCGGGGTCGCTCACCCCGGCCGCGCTCACCGCCCCCGACAGCGTCCGGGACTCGTTCCCGAAGGCCTGCGCCATGCCCAGCAGGTCACCCAGCAGCACCTGGTACCCGTCGCTCACGCCGGTCGCCCCCAGGAGAACCCGGTGAGGTCCTGCTGCTCCCACCGCCACGCGCCGTCGGCAACCTCAGGGTCCAGCACCACCTGGTGCACCCGGGCGTCAGCGGCGGCGTCCACAACCCGCGCGAGCGGAAGGACCGCCCACGGCTGCGCGTGCCCGAGGGCTGCGATCAAGGTGCGGACCGAGCTGAACACCGGCAGCACCAGCCCGTCCGGCTCCTGCCGGGCCTCGAAGAGCAGCCGATCGCCGGCTCCCGGGTGCGCGGGCACGACCACCAGCGGTTCCTGTTCCGTCAACGCTGTCCGCTCCCGTGTTGCCAAAACGGCTATCCCACCGTAAGCACTACATTGGACACGCACAGCAATAGCTTGCGGTTCAAGGCATGCGAAATTGGCTAATTCTGGCACCAGAAGCGTGCAGTGGTACCACGAGGGGAACCACGAACTCGTTCGGGCTGATCGTTTTTGATCTTCCGAACGGGTGCGGCTGACTGCCTCAGCGGTACTGGTACTCGGCGGCGGCGGGGTCTTCGGCGCGTTTCCAGGTGTGGCGCCACTGGCGGTCGGCTTCGGCGCGCTCGGCTTCCCAGTGGGCGCGCTCCTGGCGGCGCTCGAAGGCGGCGAGGTCGGCCGCGCGGATGGCCTCGTCCATGATCCGGTGGCCCTCGTGCGGGGTCACGACCGGGATGCCGAGCTCGCGGGCCCTGGCCTGGGCGGTGGTGCCGCTGGTGTTGGTGGCGAGGAAGCGGACGGTCTTGGTGAGCTTCTTCGCGACCGACGCGTCGTGCCGCTCGGATAGTTCGACCAAGCCGGCCAGGCCAGGGTCGCCGGCCGGGTCCAGGCCGATGCGCCAGCCTTTGAGGTAGCCGGTCCCGGCGGGCTTGCGGGCGACAGCCTGGTCGGCTTCGACCAGCGGGGCGAGGACGGCGATGACTTCGGGGACGCCGAGGGCCTTGGCCAGGGCGAGGAACTCGCGGCGGCGGACCGGGCTGAGGGCACCGGGCGGGACGCGGACCTCCTCGCCCATGACGCGGAAGAAGGCCTCCCGGTGCAGTTCCTCCAGCGGGATCTGGGTGAGGCCGCCCGCGCGGGCGCAGGCTTCGAGGTCGGCGGCTTCCTGGACGCTGACCCGCTCGTCGGCGACGACCTCGTCCAGCAGCCGCAGGTAGCGGTCCTCGGCGCCGGGGGCGGTGGGCCGGCGGATCCGGGAGCGGGGGAAGCGGCGGACGAACGCGGCCAGCTCGTTGCTGCTGGCCGGGACCGGGCGGGGGGCCAGGCGGCTGGGGAGAACCCGGCTGTAGCGGGGGTCGGGCGGGGGCGGCGGCCAGTGCTCCAGGTGCAGGCCGCCCGGGGCCTGGCGCAGCATCCAGCGCAGCACGGTAGAGACGGCGCGAGCGTCGGCGAGGGCTGAATGCTGGTCATCCAGCCACTCCCCCGTCGCCGTGCGGTACAGCGGGCCGAGGTTGAAGGTGCGGCCGTCCAACTGCACCCGGGCGGTTCGCTGCGAGCACACCGCCAGCATCGGCGGGACCGGCAGGCCCGACCGCTGCGACTCGGCCAGCAGGAACCGGCTGGTGAACTCCAGGTTGTGCGCGACCAGGACCGTGCCGGCGCTGAGCGCCCACAGCTCGGGCAGCACCGCGCCCGCCCGCGGCGCGCCGGCCAGATCCGCGTCGGACAAGCCGTGGATCTCGCGGGCGCCGCTGCTCACCGGCATCAGCGGGTCGACCAGGGTGGCGTACTCGTCCAGGACCTCGCCGTCACCGCGGAACACCACCGCCGCCAGCTCGACGATCCGGTCCTTGTCGTCCAGGCCGGTCGTCTCGACGTCGACCGCGGTGAACACCAAGCCACGGCCATCAGGTCCGGCCGGGCGGCGGGTGAGGCTGGTCGTCGTCAGCCCTGATGCCTGCGTAAATGATCTTGACATCTTCCCCCCAAAGCAATTCCCTCAGATCGCAGGTTAGGCCTGCTGGCTCGCGCGGCCAGTTGATTTCGGCGCCGAAGTGACAATTCCGTTATTTGTCACCGCGTGACCGGGGCGGGCGGTATCTCAGCGTGCAATGGCCGTGCGCGAGGCTGCGAATCCACCTAGCTTCCCCTTTGGACTGCCTGGTGGAGGACTGCCTAGTCGCAGTGCCAGCCCGACCACCATGACCACGAGCCGCCGAATAGCTGACACGATGCGGGCGGGTTGTTCCTCGTCTCTAGGTTGCCCAGCACCCTGTAGCCGACGAACCCGAGGACAACCGCGATCACGACGAAGATCAGCAGGACCGTAGCGGCGCTCCGGAGAATCGTCTTGCCCCACGACTCGTACGGTGGGCATGACCCGGTGACCGGGTCATGGTCTGACATGAGACAGCGGCATGCTTCGCATTTCGAATTGTAGACATTCACCTTGCTGCCTTTTCCCGGCACGACTTACCTCCGCGAGGCACCCGCGGCCGCCCAGCAGGCGGCCGCGGTATCACGGTTACCTGCGGGTGGAAAGCCGGTAGATGCCGTAACCGAGGCCGAGGAAGAAGTCGACCGCAACCCAGACCGCGACGATGAGCCCGACGCCTATACCCTTGCCGACGTCGCTCGCGGCGTTGAGTGTGTTGCCGTAGTGGGTGACGCAGTCCGCCTGCGAGCTGTAGAGGCTCTGCCAGTTCGCCGGGGTGGCGCACCACTGGACTGCCTGCGTGTGGGCGTCGGCGCCAGAGCTGCCCGTGCTGGCTATGCCTGTGATGAGCCAGATCAGGAACAGGATTTGAACGGCCAGGAAGACCCACAGGAACACCCGGCGCTTCTTCCGCGGCGCCGGCCCGACCGGCCCCCACTGCGGCTCCGTACGTTCGGCATGCTGTTATCCCCCTTCCGGGCGCAGCTGCACCCGCCGGAAGCATGACGCCCAGAGAGATCCGCGCCACACAATGAACACATAATGTCACATTATTGTAACTCATCGTAACTGGGTGGCTAACGGTCCGAATCGTCCAGCACGGCGGTGGCGAGGTGCCCGACTGGGACTTGCGCCGGGCTCGCCGCCGACCCCGAGCGCCTGACCGCCTCACTGCTCGACTTCATCGGCCACCCCGCCTACGGGCCGGACGCGCTCCGCGCGGACCTGGACCGCTTCACCTTCCTCCTCGGAGGCAGCGACGGCGAGGAACTCTTCGGCCAGGCCACGACAAATAACCGGCCCCCACGGGGCAAGGGCGGAGCCTGAAAGAGTCCGTCATAGCCGCAGAGGTCCGCTCGGGTGGGAGCATATGCCCATGCCCACCGAGTGGTATCGGACACCGGGCCACGACCTGGCCTCCAAATCCGAGTTCGATCGCCGCTACGCCCGCGCCCGCCCCCCGCACCGGATCCAGTACAAGGTCATCAAGGCCATCCACCTGCTGGAAGCCGGCGAACCCCGGGCAATCCAGTGGGCGCAGCAGCTCCTGACGGAAGTAACCGCCGACCAGGTGTCCTGTCGCTGATAAATCGGCCCTGTCTCACTGAATCCGGCCCGTTATTGCCTTGGTCTCAGTTAACTCGGCCCGCCGGCGGGCCAGGCGGAGACGATGTCGGCGGCCAGCCAGTGTCCGAGTAGTTCAGCCTCGGCTGCTGTTCCGGCACTGTCCTCGCGTGGTTTGGCGCCGCGGGCGAGCAGGAGCGCGGTCATGTCTGCGTGCAGGGGCTCGTCTGTCCTGGCGTGGCGGTCGGCCTCGGCGTGAATGGCCCGGCGGAGCAGGGACCATCCGTCTCCGTTGTCGTCCTCGACGTCGTGGCCGTCGTTGAGCAGGTCACGCAGGCGGTTCAGGTCGTGGTCTGAGACTGCCTGATGAGCCGGGGACAGCGACTGGCGCCCAGGAAAACGACCGCACCGGCCGCGTGTCCTCAAGCCGGGCCGTCACGCAGGCCGCCAGCGGCTCCCGGCGCCTTGTCCCGCCGGCCTCGGTGAACTCCAGGAAGAACCGCAGGCCAGCACCCGAACCAAGATCCAGTGCAGCGACAGTCATAGCCCCCGCCTGCCGTCAGAGAATCCGCCCACGGCCAACAATAATGAGACACGTTCTGTGACGGTGCGGATTCAGTGAGACAGGGCCGATTCTCCGGCGACAGCGCATCCTGGTCGCGTTCGACGGTCTGGCAGCCCGGATCGGCTGCAGCCTAGGCTTACCGGATGTCGACTGCGCAGTTTTACGACGGGCTCGCGGATACGTATCACGCCTTGTATCCCGACTGGCGCAACGCCGGCATGGCCCAGGCGGAGGCCCTGCACCGGCTGCTGCGCCGCTGGCACCGCGAGCCTGCAGACGTCGCTGACGTCGCGTGCGGAATCGGCACCCAGCTCATCGGCCTCGCGAGCCTCGGGCACCGCGTGACCGGCTCCGACATCAGCGCCCGCGCGGTCCGCAGAGCCCAGCGGGAATGCGCCGGGGCCGGCGTTCGCGCCGGCCTGCTGGTAGCCGACATGCAAGACCTGCCCTTGCGCGATTCCTGCGTTGACGCCGTCATCTGCGCCGACAACGCCCTGCCGCACCTGCTAGCCGATAACGACGCCCTGGCCGCCCTAGCGCAGATGAACCGGGTACTGCGGCCCGGCGGCACCGCGATCGTCACCACCCGGGACTACGACCGCATCCTGGCAGACCCTCCCGCCAGCACCCTGCCCCAGGTCTTCCAGTCACACGGGACACGCATCATCTCGTTCCAGTTGTGGGACTGGCACGACAAGGAGGGCACCTACGACCTAGAGCACTTCCAGGTACGCGAGAGCCCCGACGGCACCCGGACCACCGAGCGCCGGACAGCCACCTACCGCGCCTACACGCGCGCAGCGCTCACCGGCCTCGCCACGGCCGCCGGCCTGGAGGGCGTCAACTGGCACATGCCCCGCGAGTCGGGATTCTTCCAGCCCGTCATGACCGCCCACAGTCCGGCTTGAGCGCTGCCGCGCCCTCGCCGCCGGCCGCCCGCGCTGCGACAAGGACGCGGCACAGGCCCGGCAGCCGATGCAGAACTCGGACACTAGCTGGCCGCCGACATCGTCTCCGCCTGGGCCAAGCGGGCCGAGTTAACTGAGACCAAAGCAATAACGGGCCGGATTCAGTGAGACAGGGCCGATTTATCAGCGACGGGACAACTCACGAACAACGCGGTCAAAACTCATTAACGAAGCCACCACCCCGAGCGCGGGGCGGCGGGACGACCATTGTCCTGTCTCAGGTATCGGTATCCGTTCTCATCGATCCCTTATCAGTAGCGGCCTTTGTCTCATTGATGTTCGTCCGGTAGACCCGGATCATCGGTAACGAGGAGGCTGGCCGGTGGGGACCGCTGGAGAGCGCCTGGACGGTGGCATCGATCTGTCCGATCCCTGGTTGGGGGTGGACGCCGTCCGCCTGGCGCGGGCGGTGAAGGGGCAGGGCGAGCGTCCGGTGCCGGGGGTGCAGGACATGGCGTCTTACCTGGACGCGGCGGTCTCCGACGTCTCGCACCGGGAGGTGACGGGTCCCTTGCTGGACGGGCAGGGAGCGAGCGGCGTCGTCGTGCGGGGCGGCGTGGTGCTTGCCGCCTGGGGTGACCCGCACCGGGCGGAGATGGCCTTCAGCGCCACCAAGAGCGTCCTGTCGCTGGTGGCCGGGCTGGCTTTCGACGACGGGCTGCTTCGGCTGGACGAGCCGGTGTGCCGGTCGGTCGGCCTGCCGCAGTTCGGCGGCGCGCACGGGCAGGGCATCACCTGGCGGCACCTGCTGGACCAGACCAGCCAGTGGGAGGGAGAACTCTGGGGCAAGCCGACCCGGGTCGATGCCCAGAGCACCCGCGAGGGCACCGAGTCGGCCGGGGGGCCGCCCGGGGCGGGCTGGGCCTACAACGACGTCCGGGTCAACCTGGCCGCCCTGGCGCTTACCGTGCTGTTCCGCCGTTCCCTGCCCGAGGTGCTGCGCGAGCGGATCATGGACCCGGCCGGGGCCTCGTCCGGCTGGTCCTGGCACGGTTACGCCAACTCCGTGGTCGAACTCGACGGCCGGAGCGTCCCGGTGGTGTCCGGCGGAGCGCACTGGGGCGGCGGACTGTGGATCAGCGCCCTCGACCTTGCCCGGATCGGCCAGCTCTGCCTCCGGGACGGGCAGTGGGGCGGGCGCCGCCTGCTGTCCGCCCGGTGGATCGAGGAGATGTGGCGGCCCTGCCCGGTCAAGCCTAATTACGGGTTGTCGTGGTGGCTGAACGACCACCGCACGGTCTGGCCCGGGGCCCCGTCCACCGGCCGCTGCGCCCGGGGGAACGGCGGCGGCCACCTGCTGTGGGTCGACCCCGCACGGGACCTGGTGGTGAGCTCGCGCTGGGGAGCGGAGGTGGAATCGCTCCTGGCGGAAGTATCACGCGCCGTCGAGCCGGACGCCCAGGCGGGCCGGCGGCCACGGCCTGCGCAGCCGGGGATCGCCTGATCAAACGAGACAAGCTCAGGTCCCCGCCTCGCCCCGTCAGGCATACCCGCCGGGAAAGCGAACCTCGCATGGCAACGGGGGGCTTTATATCCTGCGCGAGCGACTGCGGGCGGCTGAGCCGCTCCCGGTGCCCCGCTGAGCCGGGATGAGCCAGCGGGGCACCGGGTGAAGCGGGCGGTTAGGGCTGTTCCGGGTCCTCGCTGGGGAGGCGCCAGGTGACTTCGGCCGGGTGGCCGGGGTGGTAGATCTGCTGGGCGCCGGCGGTGGTGCCGTCGCCGTGGAAGTGGTGCCACTCCAGGTCTTCGCGGAGGAAGATCCCTACCTGGCCGCCGCACCGGCGGCAGACCGGGACGGGCTCCTCGTCTTCGGGGGGCTCGGCGGCCGCCTGGTCGGCAGCGTCCATCGCTATCTCGAACATCAGCGGGTCGATCATGCTCAGGTAGGCCAAGGCCGCGTCGGTCTGCCCGGGGGTGGCGCGGGCCAGCCGGTCGCGGCGGTGGCGGGCGGCTTCGTCCGGGTGCGCGGGCACGCCGGGCTGGGCGATGATGGGCGACATGGTCTCCTCCAGTTGCTGCTGGTGGGGGTCTAGGGCCGTCGGTGGTGTTCCCGCACCTCGGCGGCCCGCCTGGGTTTCCAGGCTGATGAGGTTATGGTATTGGAACTGGAGTTTTATGTCACTTGGAGGAACTGGCTGGGTAACGAGCAGTTGTTCGTAATCTTGTCTTGGGGCGGGGTGAGTAGTGCGGGGGCGGGAGTCAGCACGGACCCGTTCGGGATGAGGGTTTTGGGTGTTTGGCGGTATTGGCGCTGACCGGGTTGTAACCGGCGCAGACCGGGCGATGCCGGGCTATCGTTGTGCGGGCGGCCCTTCCGGCTACAGGGGAGGCTCCAGCGCCCGATGTACGGCTACCTTGGCCGGCCGTCCTGCGGATCCCGGCTGCACCGCCTGCTGCTCGACCTGGCGTGGCTGGTCATCCAGCTCGCGATCATCGTTGCCGGATGGGTCGGCGGTGCGCTGGCGGGCTACTGGCTCTCGCTGCACGTCTTCCCGGGCGGGTCAGCTGACGCCTGGATCGAGGGGGGCTTTTGCGTCGGCGTCGGCGTCGCCCTGGCGGTCAATCACTATGCCCGCGGGTGGGTCCGCCGCCTGCGGCTGGCCCTGCTCGGCGGCTGGGGGGTGGGCGTCGACGGCGGAGGCCGGGTTCCTCGACTCCACGCGCAGGTTCCCGTCCGGGGGATGAGCCACATCTTCTACACCGCCGGGGTTTCCTGGACGGACCCGGCGACCGGGGTGCGCTGGCACGGGGAGCGCAGGTACCACTTCACCCAGTTCACCGTGCGCGGCCTCTCGCGGCACGCGCAGCGGTTCGAGGCGGCGATGAGCTACGGCGCGCCGGTCCGGGTGTACTACCCGGTTGGCAAGCCGGCCCGGTTCCTGATCGACATCCCTTTCTCGCCTGCCATGTCGGACTTCTTCCTCGCCTGCGCTGTGCCGTCGAGCCCGGACAAGGCTCACCGGGACCCGGCGGCGGCCGCTCGGAAGAGGCTGCAGCGCAGGAACCGGAGGCGCACTCCGCCGCATCCCGCCCGGCGACGGCACCGGTAGCAGAGGTGAACAATGGATACTGACGTGGATGTTGTCACGCTGTGGCGGCCGACCGGGCCGGAAGAGCTTGCGCTGGTCGAGGCGTCCGGGTGGCGGGAGTGGCCGCCTCGGCTGCCGGACCAGCCGATCTTCTACCCGGTGCTCAACCAGGAGTACGCGACGCGGATCGCCCGCGACTGGAACGTCAGGCACTCGGGGCACGGGTACGTGACCCGGTTCGGTGTGCTGCGCAGCTTCCTTGACGGGTATGAGGTTCAGCAGGCCGGCGGGCGGACGATCCTGGAGTACTGGATCCCGGCTGAGGACCTGGGGTCGCTTAACGCCAGCATCGTCGGGCTGATCGAGGTGGTGGACCAGTACCCGCGGATTGACGATCGTCAGGTGAAGCTGCTGGTGGTGGTCGCCGAGGGCGGCGGGGACTGGGACGCCCGGCGGGTCGACCTGATCGTCAGTGCCCGGCTCGGGCCCGGGGATGGCACCGTGCTGAGCGAGCTTGCGGGGCTCGGGCGGCTCGGGCTGGTTACCCGGGACGACAGCCGGGGAGGGCCCGGGGGCAGGTGGGCAGTGACCGATGCCGGGCGCATGCACGTCCGGCGGGCCCGGCCCGACTTATGCTGCCGGCGACAACGCAGGCAGCATGCTTCGCCGTGGTGGCCGAGGGGCCCGCGTTATCGGCTTAGTCATGGTCGGCTTCTGCTGTCGACCGGGTGGAGTTCCCCGTTCCCGCCCTCATCACCGCGGATCTGCACGTGGTGGTGTGCCGTGCGCTGTGCCCTGTCACCTGTGCGCCGTGCTGGGCTGCACTGTGAACCGGGGAATCGAACCCCCGCGCTGCCCGCTGCGCGCCACAAGGAGGCCGGATTGCCCGCCGGCCCGGGTTGTGCACGCCTCCGCAATGATTACCTGCTCCGCCCGGCCGCTTGTCAGTCCATGAGATCAAACTCCCAGTTGGACTGCTGGATGCGAACGTCAAGCTCACGGACCTGCCTGGCCAGGTCGTCAGCCTGCGATCGCAGCTCCGCTACCGGCAGCGCGGCGAGCATCTTGAGCTCTGACCGTAGCTGGCGTCCCATGCCCGCGTGGCTCTTGCCGGCCGCCGCGTCGGCGGCGGCGGTCACCAGGGAATGGCGGGTGCGCAGAACGTCCCGGCGGGCGAGCGCGTCCGTGATCGTGCCTTCAGGCCCGATCCGCATGGCCGCGTTTGTCCGGTTGATCCTCCTGATCAGGTCCTCGAGCTCATCTAGCGCCCGGCCGGCCTCGGCCAGCAGCGCCCGTGCGTCTTCAGGCGGCTCTTCACCTTCCTGGAAACGGGCGTTAGCCACGATGCGCGTGCGCAGCTGCTCGATCCGGCGGCTGGCATCGGCCCGCAGGGCTAGCCCCTCGGCGAGCTTCACCCTGCTACCTCATAGCTGTTCATGACAGCTGAGTATGGATTACGGCGACCTGCGCCGCGACGGCTTTTCCGCAGCCGTCAGCGGCCATGAGCGGTGCTGGAAAAGGCTGCGGGCAGGCCGCACCGATGAACCCGACCCCACCCGGTCCTGGCAGCGGGCGGACGGATCGTGTGCCCGCCGGTCATCGTCATGGTGGCTTCCGCTGGCACGCATGGAGGGGCGATTAGTTTACTGCTTATCGCGGCTGATATTCCGTGACTCGTCTATGACATGGTTTTGGGCGGCATCCCGGGAGGTTGGCTGAGTGCTGAAAAGCATCTTCCGTTCGGGAAGTTCTCAGAGTCCTATAAGGTCGCCGAGGCAGCCGTGGCGCTGATGGAGCGGATGCTCCGCAGCGAGCCCGTCCCCAAGCGCACCACCGTGCCCGCCGAAATCCTCGCCCGAGACTAACCCCGCTGACCACATCACACCTGGCCGCAGGCCGCGACAATCGGACCAAGCAGCGGTATTTCAACCACCGCCCTATCGCCGATTCGGGACGCGACCTGATGGATTGTTTGCGCTTCGTCGGCCCACGCAGATCGGCAGGTTCAGCGGGCGACAACCCGTGTTCGGGACACCTCGCGCGGCATGACCTGATTATATTTAGGTTTGATTAGATTCCGCGCAGCAACATAGTCCGAGGTCGATAGATCTCTGCAAATGGTATTCAGTAAGGGTTTGGTGCGACCTGATGCTGAAATGTAGCCTGCGACTACAGCTGGTATTCCATCACTCACCAGAGTCTGGGCAGCCAGCCGTGTTCATTTTTGATACGGGGCCGCCTTCCCTTTTCTGCTCTAGGGGTCTTGCCGACAGGAGTTGCGGCATTACCTCCGGCTGAGTTGCCGCGCCACCGGTGAAGCGCTTGACGTGTCGCGTGGGTGTCGAGGTGGTCGGGGCCAAGCACGCGGAGATGCGACGCGGCGAAATATCCTAACCTCGAGCTGGAAGTGCGGGTGGCAGCACGACCTATCAAGGCCCGTAAAGCCCACCGCTTTGACGGGAGACCTTGAGCACGCTACAGAACGGCCAGTCATGCGCTTATCTCGACTGGCCCCACCACATAGCAAATGCCGCCCGTAACGGCGGTTCGGGAGCGCTCCCTCATGACGACATCGCCACGGCCGAACCACCAGTTCGAAGCGCACTTACCCGCCAGGATCTGTAATTTGGCGGCGCGCGAGAATGATTCCCCCTAGCCTGCTCTCGGCTGAGGTGAGGGTTCTGCAGGTCTCAACGGTAAAGCCGGCGTCGTTGAGCCATCGGGTCATCTGGTCCGGCTGCCGGCGGTGGACAAGAACGTTCATGGGGTGCCCGCCGTAGCCCCGGGCCTTCAACTGCGACTCGTCGCCGGCATGGAACGCGAGCAGCAGTGGGCCGCCGGGGCGGAGCACCCGCCGGAAGTGCCCGAGGACCGCTCCGACCTCCTCATCGGGGACGTGGATCAGGGAGTACCAGGCGACCAGGCCCGCCACCGAGGCGTCGGCGAGGGCGAGGTCGGTCATGGAACCGACATCGAACCGCAGGCCAGGGTGATCACGCCGGGCCACCTCGATCATCCCGGGCGAAAGGTCGATCCCGAATGCGTCCGCGCCCAGCTGGCGCAGGTAGGCCGTGATCCTCCCCGGCCCGCACCCCACGTCCGCGACAGTCCCCCCGCCCCGGGCGCGCACCACGTCCGCGAACGACGCCAGGACCCCGCGCTCCTCTGGCGCCTCGTCCAGCAGGTGGCGAGTCAGGCCCGCGTAGCTGTCAGCGACGGTGTCGTAAGACGCCCGCGTATCTTCCAGCCACCCATGAGGGCCCGGCCTCGATGTCACGACCGCAAGCTACCCAGCTTCCACGGTGCCTGCACGTCCCGCAGCTCACGGCCGCCACAGCGCCGATTTACCGTGATCCGTAATTATTCCGACGGGAGCACGCGATCGCGCGCATAGCGTCCCGTTCCAGAACGGGACGCAGCCGTATCGTGCCGTCATCATGCGATAGTCGGCTGGTGACCTTCGACCTTGAGTCATTCTCCGCCGCCGTGGAGGCCAGGTCCGTTACCTGGTCGGCGCTTGGAGCGAGGTGGCACCTTAAGCCCGTCTCGCCGAACTACGGCAAGCCTGTCGTGGCTGGTGAGTTCGAGTCCGTAGCGTGGGCTGGGGACATGACCATCTGGATCACAGGCGAGGCCGAACTCAGTGTCGCCCGGCTGGCAGATGGCTGGATCGTCAACAAGCACTACGACCTCGCCGGTCCGGACGATCTCAAGATGGCGCTCGACGAGCTCGCGGCACTGATGCTTCGGGGGTCCGCACCGGGTGCGGCCGTTACGGCGTGGATCAAGCGAGGGTAGGAGCCAGCATGTCGGCTGGTCTCCGGGGCGCGCGGCCGCTGAGCCGGCCGACGCGGCGGGCGCAGAGAACCCAAGTATGCGCCTCGCGCGAGTGAGTCAGGTCCTCCATTCGTCGCTACGCCATAACGGCGGCTACGCGCGCGGAGTCGGTTCATCAGCTTGAGCGCCGCGCGGGTCAGCCGACGGAAAGGATGGGCAGTGATCGGATTCGGATCCGGTCCCGCGCGGTGGTGACGATCGCTCCTGCTGCCAGGTCGCTTGCTGCGACGTCCCCGAGCTATGGGCAGTGACCCTGGAGGCGCTGCTGGAGGCCCGCCGAACGTGAGTCGCTGGTCGTGCTCGCTCGACCATCAGCCTGCCTCGGGCTCTTCGTGCTCCGCTGAGGCTTCCGGCCCGAAGTGCCACTCGTGCCAGACGGCGGTGTAATCGTCATAGGCGACTTCGGCGTTATGAAACGCATCGAGGCCCTGCCACCATGCCTCGTGTGTCACGGCATCGTCCAGGCCAGCCGGTAAGACTCCCAGGCGTTCCGTATGGTCTCGGGCCAGCTCGGATCTGCCGGCTGGGGGGCCGGGAAGTGGTTCGCTGTGAAATCCGGATCGCTGTGCTTCGGGCTCTCGCTGTCCATGAGCCGATGATGACAAGAAGGGCGAGCATGATCATTTACGGAAAGTGCTGTGGAGCCGGCCGTTATGGTTTTTCTTGCGGGATCTTGAAACCGTCCGAGCCAACGCGGTCGATCTCATTCCTGGTCAGCGGGACCTGGCCGACCGGGCCGAAGCCCCGGGTGCGTTCGAGGGCGTCCGCGATGGTGAGCACGGCTGCGCCGAAGAGGCGGTCGTACGACTGGTGCCGAATGCGCGCCGAAGCGGCCCGTATAAGCACCGGGCTGCCTTACCCGGCGACCTGCCCCTAAAGATCCTCGACCGCCCGCCGCCGGCTTATAAGGCATCTCAGCACCATACAGGAAGCCGTCACCGTACTTGCCGCAGCCTGTCCCCACTTTCGCGTTTGCGAGTACTTCAGATTCGGCTAATGACGTGACCAGCTTGGCGGCTCTTTGGAAGTTAGCCGTGTGCTTGAAATAAGCTCCCGTTCGGGTAGTTCCGGAAGTTGTGTTTGTGACCCGGCGGGCGATTGACAGGCGATAGCCGGTCGTGGATCGGACCGGCGGCCGCGATGCCGAACAGCCCGGTTCGCTCCGGTGCCGGGGATTGACCGGGGCGGTGTTTTACGTCAACTGGACCACCCGTGCTGGGGCACGGCCGTGGCGTTGGCGAGGGCCGTGGCGTCGGGGGTTGCTCTTGAGCAGTCGCGTGCTGCCGCAGCCAGCAGGTTCACTGGCGGAGTAGCCAGGACAGCTCGGGAGCGGGCCGGTCGCGGACCATCCCGTCGCGGACCTCCCAGGCGCTGACGATTCCCCGCTCGTTGCTGACCACGAACTGGCCGGCCGGCAGGTCGCCGTCGTCATCAACCGGAGGCAAGACGGCCATGCGCTCGACCTGCCCGCGTAGCCACGGCAGCTCAGCCTCCCGGATGTCGCCGCCGTAGAAGACGTACAGCGCCCAGTTGAACGGGCGCTGCGGGAACGCCCACCCGCCGGAGTACAGGTCATGGCGCGCCGCCTCAATGACCTCTTCGAGAGCCCCCCGCTGCTGATGGTCAGCCTGCAGCCAGCCGCGCACGGACGTGTACATGCCCATGAGGTCAGCCTAGGCAACGACACGCGCAGGGCGCTGGACGATTTGCCCTTGCTCACCATTAGGCGGACCGCCCACGACTGGCCAGCGACCTGATCGCTGCATTCGGCGGCGTCATGATCCAGGGCGACCGAAGGATCGCGGTCCTGGGGCGGGCGGAAGCCGGGGCAGGTGGTGACCGGGCTCGGCTTTTCGGCGGGGGCCGGGGGCTGCGTTGTCCTGCGATCCTGGCGGTGGCCGGCGGCCTGCTCTTGGATCTGGCGGGGCGCCCCAACCAAGCCGGACGGCCAGCTTCTTATCTGGCACAATGTGGACATGCCGCAGGATCCGCCAGCAGCTGCAGATCCGGACCGCGAAGCCGCTCTCGGCCGGGTCGCGCTGTGGCTCGATCCCGGGGACCTGCGCTGGCTGGGCGAACGCTGCCATTGCGGCGATGACGCCAGCGCTGAAGAGCGGCAACGCTGCGCCCGGGTCCAGTTCCGCGCCAGTGCTGCCCTGCACAAGGCTGGCATCTCACCTCGGCCGAGAGATCTAGGTGCCGCCCAGTCCCGGCCATCGGCGTCGATGATGAGATTCGCGCTTGAGTACGATCTCCGTGACCTCGAAAGATCAGCATCAGGGACTATATGGGGCCCGGTCTGGATCACCCTGGGCGACGAGGCCTTTCCTGAAGAACGCTGGAACGACATGCCAGTCGCGCTGCTGGTCGAATTCGCCCGAGCGGCCAGCCAGCTGAAGCCTGATTCGCCTGAGGTTGTGAGATTCTTCGATGGGCCGCTGTCTGTGACATTCACGCAAACAGCGCCAGGCGTTGTTGAGGTGTCGCTGGACGGCTCGCCAGTTCGTTCCAATTTTCGCGGGACTGTAGACCGCGGCGCGCTGCTGGCAGCAGTCCACAAAGCCGCCGCCGACCTCTACCACGCCTGCACAGAACTCGGATGGTCTGCAGATCAAAATGTCGGACGGCTAAGGACCTACGCGGAATGACCAAATACGGCGGCTCGCCTACCTTGGGGTAAGCGCCACCGCACGGAGCTGACATGCTTCCTCCCCCGCGAGGCGCGATGAGGAGCCGGACAGTCGCAGCGCGGCCGTCCCGGCCCCTCATACAGGTCCGGGACGGTTACTCGGTCGCCGCACGGGCGCGGTCAAGGACGCCGGCGGTAGTGCCGACGTACATGTCCAGCGTGATCCGGTAGTTGGCTTGCCCTGCCATCCGGGACACGTCGGTTGGCTCTAGCTTCCAGGTGAACAGCGCCGTGGTGCAGAACACGTGCCGCAGGCTGTGCCAGGTCCACCGGCCCGCGCCGGAGCTGTCGCGCCACCCGGCGGCCCAGTAGGCGGACTGGAGAATGCGGCGGTTGAAGTTCGAAGAGCGCCAGTGCCCGCCGCTCCGGGAGGGGAACAGCAGGCCCAGCGGGTTGGTGCCTGCCTGCTGCTCGGCCCGGGCCTCCTCGATGCGGGCGGTGAGCCGCTCGGCGAGTGGGTAGGCGGCCGGGGTCCGGCGCGGGTAGACCGTCCGGCGGAACTTGCGGTTCTTCGGCGCCTCCACGTACAGGCGCCCACCGATCTCGACCACCTTGCGGTCCACCGTGACCACCCGGGCGGCCGGGGCGACCTGGCCGATGGTGAGCGCGGACAGCTCGCCCCAGCGCAGCCCGCTGTAGGCGGCCAGGTTGACCACCATCAGCTCGTCCCGCTCCCCGTGCGCGGCGGCGCTCAGCGCCCTCCCCAGGCCCCCGACGTCGTTACCGGAGGGAATCTCGGCGGGGTCGACCCATAGCGATGACTCCCCGCGACGCCGACCGCCGGCGCGGGCACCGGGCGTCCCCGGCCTGCCAGTGGACCTCGGCCAGCACCGGGTTGACTAGGTAACCGCCCTTGATCCCCGCGCTGACGAGGGCCGACAGCATCCGGTGGACCCGGCCGCCCTCACTCGCCGTGGGAGCGGCGTTGACGATCTTCTGCGTGTGGGCAGCCGTGATGTCCTGGCAGGTGACCGCGCCGATAACTGGGGTGGCGAACCGCTCGCACAGCCGCCGCTGGGTGTCCGCGTGCTTGCGCGACCACCGGCCCGCCACCGGCAGCCGGTCGGGATTGAGGTACCAGGCGATCAGGTCCGTGCCCGGCCTGGTCATGTTCGACGCGCCCGTGGCAAGCCGCCCGCTGACATCCCGCGGCGGGTACACGGTGATCCCGAGGTCCAGCTCGATGACCTCCCCGTCGCCCCGGGTCGCGGCGCGGGTCTCGACGCCGGCCACCCGGCTGGCCGCCAAGCGCGTCGGCCTGGACTTCCCCGCGGGCCTACGGGCGCGGCTAACCGCACCCCGGGCGAGTTGTGGGGATCTTGAAGATCGAGACGGGTGCCTGCGTCATCTTCACTTCCTCGCTTCCTGCGTTTCCGCAGGTAGGAGGGCTGGCGCTTAGGTTCTGGTGGGGGTGGTCAGGGGCGGGGTCGAACCGCCGACCTTCCGCTTTTCAGGCCGACGCTCATGGTCAGGCCGGGCCGGACGCGGACGTTGCGGAAGGTGCACAGGGCGGTGGCGCACAGCGTCTCCGACCCTGCCGTCTCCTCCGGCCCCGCCGCCTCCTCCCCGGCCGGGCCGCCTACCGCGTAGACGTCGGCGGCGGCGACGGTGAGCACGCTGCCCGGCTTCAGCACCCGGCCGCGGGCGACGATCCGCATCCCCCGGCCGGGGGCGATGAGCTTGACCGTGTAGTCGACGGTCATGTTCACCCAGCCGGGCGGCAGCAGCGTGCCGGCCGCCGCGCCGGCTGCGAAGTCGGCCAGCGAGCCGAGGACGCCGCCCTGGGCGAAGCCGTCGTGCTGGGTGAGTTCCGGGCGCAGCGGCTGGATGACCTCGGCCTCCCCCGCGGTGAGGCGGCCGAGCGTGAAGCCGAGGTGGCGGGCGGCCGGCAGGGTGGCCAGCGCGTCGCGCACGGCCGACTCGAAGGCGGGGTTGGCCGCCTGCCAGCCGGTCATGCGGGGACGCTCGGGGTGCGGACGGCCGGCCAGCGCTGGAACTCGGCCGCTTCGTAGCGCTCGCGGGCGGCCCGCCGCATGATCTTGCCGCTGCTGGTCTTGCGCAGCTGGCCTGGCAGGGCGAGGACTAGGTCGGCGGCCGCGACCTGGTGCTCGCGGACGAGGGCGGCGCGGATGGCGCCGACGATGTCGGCGGGGCCGGAGCGGGCCGCCTCGCCCGGGTTGACCTCCTGGATCACTACCAGCTGGTCGCCGTCGGGGGCGGCCACCGCGAAGGCCGCGCAGCCGCCGGGGCGCAGGGCACGGTGGGCGGCGGCGACCGTCTCCTCGATGTCCTGCGGGTAGTAGTTGCGCCCGCGGATGATCACCAGGTCGGTCAGCCTGCCCACCACGTAGAGCTCGCCGTCGGCGGTGAACCCGAGGTCGCCGGTGCGCAGGTAGCGCCGCCCGGGCAGGTCGGGCGAGCGGGCGCCGAAGGCGGCCGCGGTGGCTTCGGCGTTGCGCCAGTAGCCGCGGGTCACCTGCGGGCCGCCGACCCAGATCTCGCCGACCTCGCCCTCGGCCCGCTGTTCCCGGGTGGCCGGGTCGACAATCTGGACGTCGTCGTCCGGCCCGATCTCCCCGGACCCGGCCAGCGTCCGGCCCTGGCCGGACGGCACCGGCCGACCGCGACGCCGCCCGAGCTCGGCCGGGTCGACCTCCAGGGTGCGCGCGCCCCGGTCCTTCCGGCTGCCGGTGACCAGCAGCGTGGCCTCGGCCAGGCCGTAGCAGGGGTACAGGGCCTCGGCCCGGAAGCCGTAGGGGGCGAACGTTTCCGCGAACCGGCGGAGGGTGTCCGGGCGCACCGGCTCGGCCCCGTTGAAGGCGACCCGCCAGCGGCTGAGGTCGAGGTCGGCGGGGACCGGGCCGCGGGCGGCCCGGGCGACGCACGCGTCGTAGGCGAAGTTAGGGCCGCCGCTGGTGTGCGCGCGGTACCGGGAGACCGCCGCCAGCCAGCGCAGCGGCCAGCGGGCGAACGTCATCGGCGACATCAGCACGCAGGTCGCCCCGGTGTACAGCGGCTGCAGCACGTTCCCGATCAGGCCCTGGTCGTGGAACACCGGCGCCCAGCCGACCACGGTGGAGTCCTGGTCGTGGCCGAACGCGCGGGCGATCATCCGCTCGTTCGCCAGCAGGTTGCCGTGCGAGACCATCACCCCCTTGGGGTGCGCGGTCGATCCGGACGTGTACTGCAGGAACGCGATCGAGTCGGGCGCCGGCGGCACCGGCCGGAAGACCGGGACGCCCGCCGGGGTTCCCGTCAGGCCGGGCGCCCGGTCGCCCGCCGGGCCGACCGGGACCCAGTACCCGGCCCCGCTGGCGCCCGCCCGCGGCAGCACCGCCTTCACCTCGTCGAACATGGACCAGGGGCTGAGCACCGCGGCGGGCTGGCAGTCGGCCGCGATGCCGTGGGTCGAGGTGCCCAGCCGGCCGTGCCGGGGCGGGTTGACCGGGACCGCGACCACGCCCGCGTACAGGCAGGCGAAGAAGGCGACGATGAAGTCCAGGCCGGGCGGGAACAGCAGCAGCGCCCGGTCCCCGGGCGCGCAGCGGACGGCCAGCTCGGCCGCGGTCGCCAGCGCCCGCCGGTGCAGCTCCCCGTCGGTCAGCACCGCCTCCTCGTCGCCGCGCTCGCCCAGGAACACGTACGCGCGGCGGGCCGGCGTGGTGGCCGCCCGGTACTGGAGAAGCTGCGGGAGTAGCGCATCTGGCGGGCACCCGTTCGTCATGAATCTCCTCGCAGCGTGACCGGCAGGCGCTTCAGCCCGCGCACGATGAGGCTGCGGTCCTGCCATTCCAGCGCGGACGGCGGGACCGCCGGCTCCAGCCGCCCGGGCAGCCGGTACAGGCACTCAACGGCGGCCGTCGCCTGCAGCTGCGCGAGGGCGCCGCCGAGGCAGCCGTGCATCCCGTGGCCCAGGGCGAGGTGGGTGGGGGCGGAGGAGGACGAGCCGAGGTGGGTGGTGGCGGAGTGGGTGAGGGCGGAGGAGGACGAGCCGAGGTGGGTGGGGGCGGAGGCGGGGGCGCCGCGGCTGATGTCGAACTCGTCGGGCCGGCCGAACGCCTCCGGGTCGCGGTTGGCCGCGCCCAGGCAGAGCAGCACCTGCTCGCCCGCGCTGACCAGGTGGCCGCCGATCTCGGTGTCGCGGATGGCCACCCGCTTGGTCATCTGCAGCGGGCTGTCGTAGCGCAGCGCCTCGGTGACCGCCGGGCCGGCCAGGCGCGGGTCGCGGCGCAGCCGCTCGCCCTGCTCGGGGTGGCGCAGCAGCGCCAGCAGGGCGTTGCCGATCAGTGACTTGGTGGTCTCGTGGCCGGCCACGAAGCACATGACGCAGATGAACGCGGCCTCCTCGTCGTCCAGCCGGTCCCCGTCGGTGCCGCCGGTGGTAGCGGCGGCGAGCTGGCTGACCAGGTCGGGGCCGGGCCGGGCGCGGCGCTGGGCGACTAGGTCGGCCAGGCCGGCGGTGAACGCCTCGACCGCGCGGCCGGTGCGGTGGAGGTCTTCCCCCGACAGCAGCCCCGGCTCCAGCAGGAACCTGATGTCGCTGGTCCACTCGGCCGCGCGGTCGCGCAGCGCGGGCGGCAGCGCCATCCAGCCGGACAGCACCGTCAGCGGCAACGGCGCGGCCAGGTCGGCGATCGCGTCCAGCTCGCCGCGGCGCCGCAGCCGTCCGGTCAGCTCCCGGGCGACCCGCTCGACCCGCGGGCGCAGCCGGCCGACCGCCTCCGCCGTGAACACCCGGTTGACCAGGCCGCGCAGCCGGGCGTGCTCCGGGTTGTCGGTGAAGACGAGGGACTTCTCGCCCAGCCGGGCGATCTGGCGCAGCCGGGCGGCGTCGGCCGGGGCGGCTGCCCGGCGGGCGGCCTGCCGGCTGACCAGCGCGGGGATGAGCGCGGCGCTGAACGCACCGCCGCGCAGCACCGCGCGGACGTCGGCGTGCCGGGTGAGCACCCACAGGCCCATCGTCTTGTGCACCGGCCGGGTCTCCCGCAGCACCCGGTACATCGGGTAGGGGTCGCGGCGGAACTCGGCCGCGAACGGGTTGAACCGGGCGGTCAGCTCAGCCGTCATCGCCCGCCCGCCCGCCGGGGTAACCGCCGCTGAGGTAACCGCCCTGGTACGGCCGCAGCACCAGCCGGAGCAGGCAGATCTTGCCCATCAGGAAGCCGAGGGCGGACATCTTCAGGTACCGCTGGTAGCGGGCGACCGTCTCCGGCCCGGCCAGCCGCAGCGCCGCCGCCCGGTTCGCGCGCAGCCGCCGCGCCCACTGCTCGCAGGTCCACGCGTAGTCGAGCCGGTCGTTGCGCAGCGAGCAGATCTCGAAGGTGCCCTCGGCGGCGGCCGCGATCTCGGCCAGCGTGGGCAGGTCGGCGTCGGGGAACACCTCCCGCTGCATGAACCGGCTGGCGTCGCCGGGAGCCATGTTGGCGTAGGCGATCGTCTGCAGCGACAGCGCGCCGCCGGGGGTCAGCCAGTCCCGGCAGCGCCCGAAGAACTCCCGGTACACGCGGACCTTGGCGGCCGGGGCGTCACCGGGCCGGGCGAAGTGCTCGAAGGCGCCGATCGAGACGATCCCGTCGAAGCGCCGGCCGGGCTGGTAGCTGGTCCAGTTCTCGGTCCGCACCTCGGCCCCGGGATAGCCCCGGGACCGGATGAAGGCGGCCTGCGCGTCGCTCAGCGTCAGGCCGACCGCTCGCCCGCCGGGCCGCGACAGCTCGCGCAGCAGCGATCCCCAGCCGCAGCCGATGTCGAGCACCCCGTGCTCCAGCGGCCCGACGGCCCCCACCGCGTCCAGGTGGTAGCGCAGCTTCCGCTGCTGGGCATCCTCCAGCGTGTCGGCCGGGCTGGCCGGCATGGCACAGGAGTAGGTCAGCGAGCGGTCCAGCCAGAGCTGGTAGAACTCGTTCCCGACGTCGTAGTGGTACCGGATCGCCGCGGCGGCGTCCGGGGCGGCGCTGCCCGGGGTAACGGCGGGCGCGGTCATCGTCAGGCCACGTCCGGCTCGCGGTGGCCGGTGATGTACTCGGCCACCGCGTTCACGGTCGGGTTGTCGAACACCGCCTCGGCCGGGAGCTCGATGCCGTACTGCTCCTCGACCTCCATCAGCAGCGAGACCGCGATCGCGGAATCGACGCCGAGCCGGTCGAAGGTCGCGTCGGGGTCCACGGTGCCGGGCGGCACCTCGAGCAGCTTCGCGACGTGCTCCTGGCACCACGCGGCGACCGACGCCTTGCTGGTGTTCATGGTGTCTCCGATCCGTTCAGGGGGTTGCCGCCCGGCGCCTGGCCGCCCGGCGCTGGGCCGACGGCAGGCCGACGTCCCAGGCCAGGCCGCAGGAGGCGAGCAGCCGGATGAGCCAGTAGCCGGGGTCGGCGCGGTACCAGTCCAGCCCGAAGGAGGCCGACTCGGGGAACGCGTGGTGGTTGTTGTGCCACGCCTCGCCCAGGGTGATCAGCGCGAACAGCGGGCCGTTGCGGCTCTGCTCGCGGGTGTCGTAGGGCCGCGGGCCGAACGAGTGCAGCAGTGAGTTGATCGCCCAGACGATGTGCTCGAGCAGGAAGATCCGCACCAGGCCGCCCCACAGCAGGCAGCTGACCGCGCCGCTCCAGCTCTGGTAGACCAGCGCACCGACCAGCCCGGGAAAGACGATCCCGGCGGTCACGATCCAGTAGTAGGCGCGCGAGACCCGCACCACCGCGCGGTCCTTGAGCAGGTCGGGCGCGTAGTGGACGACGTTCGGGTAGTCGTGCCGGTGCATCCACAGGAAGTGCGAGTGGGCCAGCCCGCGCAGCCGCCCGGCCAGGCCGCCGCCCGATTGGTTGGGCGAGTGCGGGTCGCCCTCGGCGTCGCTGCACTCGTGGTGCCGCCGGTGCAGCGCGGCCCAGGACACCACGCCCCCCTGGGCCGCCATCGAGCCCGCGACGGCGAGCGCGATGACGACCGGCCGTGACGCCTGGAACGTCCGGTGGGTGAACAGCCGGTGGTAACCGACGGTGATGCCGAGGCCGGTCACCAGCCACAGGGACAGCAGCAGGACCGCCTCGGTCACGCCGAAGGGGTGCACGACGAGGAAACCGAACGCGGCCGCGGTGCCGATAATCGGGGCGATGTCGAATAGCAGGAAATGACGCCGTTGCAAACGGTGCAGGTAACTGTTACTGATCGTTTTCCTGCGGTGATCGGGTCGTTCACCGCCGGCCGGAACCGAAGCGGCCGCGGCCGCGCTGAAACCGGCCATTCACACGCCCTCTCATTTGGTCGTCCGGCCCAGCCTAACCGCCGCCCGCGTGATCCTGAATACGCCATTCGAACTGCCAATGAACGGATCGGATAAATGCATGGTCGCCTCAATCAGCGCCCGCGCCGCTAGAATTATCATTCCGAACGAATGCGGCTGACTCCCGTTACGGTGATGACTCATGACCAGCGCACCATTCACCTTCAACCCGTTCGCCGCGGGGTTCAGCGATGACCCGTACCCGCACTACGCCGAGCTGCGCGCGGCCGGGCCGGCCTACGAGCACCCGCTCGGCTTCTGGATCATCTCCCGCTACGCCGACGTGGCGGCGCTGCAGCGGTCCGGGCACTCGGTCGACGAGCGCCGGCTGACGCGGCTGCCCCGCTGGAAGAGCGACTCGGCCGCGCTCGGCCGGGAGAACCGGATGATGCGCGGGCTCGCCCTGCTTGACCAGGACCCGCCGGACCACACCCGGCTGCGCCGCCTGGTCGCCCGGGCCTTCAGCCGGGCCGCGGTGGCCGGCCTCCGGCCGCGGATCGAGGCGCTGGTGGACGGCGGGCTGGACCGGATCGAGCAGGCCGGCCAGGCCGACGTGGTGGCCGAGCTCGCGTTCCCGCTCCCGTTCACGGTGATCTCCGAGGTGCTCGGCCTGCCGGTGGCCGGGCAGGGCCCGCTGCGCGAGCTGGCGGGAACCCTCGCGCTTGGACTGGAGCCGCTGGCGTCGCCCGAGCGGCAGGCGGCCGTCCGGGCGGCCAACGAGGAACTGACCGGGCTGGTGCGCGACCTCGTCCGCTGGAAGCGGGGGCACCTGGGCGATGACCTGTTCTCGGCCCTGATCGCGGCCGCTGACAGCACGGGCACGGACGGCACGGCCGGTGCCGGGGACGGCGGGCTGAGCGAGGAGGAGCTGGTCGCCCAGGTGATGTTCCTGTACGTCGCGGGCCACGAGACCACCACCAACCTGATCGCGGGGGGCCTGCTGGCGCTGCTGCGGCATCCTGACCAGTTCGCCCGGCTGCGGCGGGACCCGGGCCTGGCCGGCAACGCGGTCGAGGAACTGCTCCGCTACGACACCCCGGTGCAGCTCATGCGCCGCATCACGGTCGAGCCGCTGCCGGTCGGCGACGCGGTGATCCCGCCCGGCAGCTGGGTAGTGGCCGCCCTGGCGGCCGCCAACCGCGACCCCCGGTTCTGGGGCCCGGACGCCGACGAGCTGCGGCTGGACCGGCCGAACGCGCACCGATGCGTGTCGTTCGGCGCGGGCGCGCACCACTGCCTGGGCGCCTACCTGGCCCGGGTGGAGGCCGAGGTCGCCTTCGCCCGGTTCGCGCAGCGGTTCCCGGCCGCCCGCGTGGCCGGCCTGCGCTGGAACGGCCGCATCAACGTGCGCGGGCCGGCCGAGCTGTCAGTCGCGGTCCGCGGCGCCGGTGCCCGGAGCCGCGGGTAGCAGCCGGATCGCCGCCGCGGCCAGCGCGCACAGCCCGGCCAGCGCGCACAGGCAGGCCTGGAGGCCCCCCAGGCTGCCCGCCCCCCGCAGGTAGATCCCGCCGATGACGGCCACCCCGAGCGCGCCGCCGAACTGCTGCGCGGTCGCCAGCACCCCGGACGCCGCCCCCGCGTCGCGCCCGGGCACGCCGAGCAGCACGGTCGCCAGCAGCGGCCCGACCACCAGCCCGAGCCCGGCCCCGTCGACCGCCAGCGGCACCCCCAGCCAGGCGGCGGGCGCGCCCGCCGCCACCGCGGCCGCCAGCCCGGCCAGGGCGAGCAGCCCGCAGGCGCGCAGCGCCGCCCCGGCCGCCAGCCCGGCCCGGCCCCAGCGCTGGTTCGCCCCGGCGGCCGCCAGCGAGCCGGCCAGGAACGCGAGGCCGTAAGGGCAGAACATCAGGCCCGCTTCCAGCGGGCTCAGCCCGAGCGTGTCCTGCAGGTAGAACGCCAGCACGAAGAACACCGCGGCCGAGGTCGCGTAGATCGCCAGCACGACCGGCAGCCCGACCGCGAAGGCCGGGCGCCGCAGCAGCCCGGGCGGCACCAGCGGGCTCTGCCCGCGAGCGGCGGCCCGGCGCTGCGTCAGTCCAAGCACGGCCAGCAGCGGCACCGCCGCCAGCAGGCAGCCGGTCGCCCAGCCCGGCCAGCGGTCAGCGCTGTCGGCGCTCAGCGGCAGCAGGACCAGCACCAGGACGGCGGTCAGGGCCACCGCGCCGGCCACGTCGACCGAGGGCGGGTCCGGCCGCCGCGACTCGGGCACCCAGCGGCGCGCCAGCACGGCCGCCGCCAGCGCGACCGGCACGTTGACCAGGAAGCACAGCCGCCAGCTGAGGCCGCCCAGGTCGAGCTGCACCAGCGCGCCCCCGGCGAGCTGGCCCGCCACCGCCGACAGCCCGATGACCAGCGTGTAGCTGCGGAAAGCGCGCGCCCGGGCGGCCCCCGAGTAGGCGGCCGAGATGATCCCGAGCACCTGCGGCAGCAGCGCCGCCGCGGCCGCGCCCTGGGCCAGCCGGGCGGCCACCAGCACGGCCGCGCTGGGGGCGAGGCCGCAGCCGGCCGACGTCAGCGCGAACGCCGCGAAGCCCGCCGTCAGCAGCCGGCGCCGGCCCCAGCGGTCCCCCAGCCGGCCGCCCGCGACGAGGCCGGCCGCGAAGGTGATCGCGTAGCCGGCCACCGTCCACTGCAGGGCGGCCGGGCCGGCCCCGAGGTCGCGCCGCATCACCGGCAGCATGATGTTGACCAGGAACGAGTCCAGCACCACGAGCGCGACGCCGGTCAGCACGACCGGCAGCAGGCCGGCCGGGCGCGGCGGGGCGGGGGCGGCGGCCGGAGCGGAGCCGGAACCGGAGCCGGGAGCCGCTAGCCCGCGGTCGGGGGCGGAATGACCAGGCACGTGCAGCTGCCGTGGGCGATAACGGCGCCCGCGGCGCCGGTGACGCGGGCCTCGGCGGTGGCGGTGCGGCGCCCGACGTGCACGGTGCGGGCCTCGCAGGAGACCGGGTCGGCGTCAAGCGCCAGCGTGCGGATGAAGTTGACCTTGAACTCGAGCGTGGTGTACAGCGCGCCGTCGGGCAGCATGGTGTAAACGGCGCTGCCCATCGCGGTGTCCATCAGCGTCGCGATCACGCCGCCGTGCACGATGAACATGGCGTTGGCGGCGGCCGGGGACGGCGTGAGCGTCCAGACGGTGCGGCCGGCCTCCAGCACCTCGGCCAGGATGCCCAGGGAACTGCCCACCCCGATGCCGTCGGCGATGCCCTGGTCGAGCAGGGCCCGCAGGTCGCGGATCCGGGTCTCGATCCCCGGCCCGGCGGGCGCGTTGGCCGGCCGCTGGTGCGTCTGCGTCACGGGCAGTCCTTTCCTCGGCGCTTTCCCACGAGTTTCATCATGCCGGTTCCGGTCAGGGCCGCCAGTATTGATAAGCAACTGACGACCGCCGATTAACGGCGGCAATTGATCAGGCCCCGGTGATCAGGCACTGACCGATTCGGTAAATGGCCCGGCCGCTTCCAGGCTGCGCAGGAACATCCCGACCGGGGGCCGCGGGTCGGGCCGCCACAGCGCGTAGACCCCGACCATCGGCTGGGGGTCGACCAGTTGCGCCGCGACCAGGCCCTGGGCCGGCACGCGGGCCCGGACCGACGACGCGAAGGCGACCACCGACCGGGTCGCCACCGTCAGCGCGGTGGCGCCGGAGTCATCGACGTAGCCCGACACCGGGAGCGAGATGCCGCAGCGGTCGGCGGTCGACAAGATCGCGTCGTACATGGCCGGGCTGGCCTCGCGGCGGAACAGCAGCACCCGGTCGCGGGCCAGGTCGCGGAACGGCACGTGGCTGCGCTCGGCCCAGCGGTGCTGCTGGCCGAGCAGCAGCGCGAGCGGGACGGTGAGCAGCCGGTGGGAGCGCAGCGGCTCGGTCGGGGCGCTGGCGAACGACAGCGCCACGTCGATCTTCCCCTCGTGCAGGGCGGCGATCAGCGCGCCGCTGCGCGCCTCCCACAGGGTGGTCGACAGGTGCGGGTACTCCACGTTGAGCCGCCGGAGGGTGGGCGCGAGCACCCGCTGCCCGGCGTCGAAGTTGAAGCCGATGGAGATCGAACCGCTCCGCCCGGCCGCCACCTCCCGGGCCACCGCGACCGCGCGGTCAGCGTGCTCGAGCAGCCGCCGGGCCTCGGCCTCGAACGCCAGGCCGGCCGCGGTGAGCCTGACCTCCCGCGAGTTACGGGTGACGAGCTCGGCGCCGACCTGGCGCTCGAGGCGCTGCAGTTGCTGGCTGAGTGAGGGCTGCGCCAGGTGGAGCCGTGCGGCGGCGCGCCCGAAGTGCAGTTCCTCGGCGATGGCGAGGAACGACCTGATGTACCGGAACTCGAGCTTGTTCTCCACGAAGCGACACCTTCCTACGCGCCTATCACGGTACGGCAACGCCGACAACTGCCGGTGAAGCGAACATGTGAAGCGGGAAACGTTTTCGCCCCGGATTGCTACGCGTTGACGAAATGGAAATGAACGCTCCCTGAATAATCTTTGGGATGAGACCGGGGTCACAATTTCTCCCGGCTCCGCCTTCGCGATAGCCCAGGGGAATGGATCAATAGATCCCTGGAATGCGCGTTGACGATATCGAGGCAGGCTGCCTACGTTCTCCTTGGGACAATCGAAGTGTCATCGACGTGTTCCGGGAAATCTGACAACCGTTCGGTGCCTGAATTCGGCTTTGTTAATTCTGATTTCGGTAACGTAACCGGGATGGAGGTGGCGAGTATGCCGCCCGCCACGCTGCACGAGGCGTTCGCGGCGTCCGCCGCGCAGGCCCCAAACTGCCCGCTGAACTTCCCCGGCTCAAAAGAACAGCTCACGCTGCACGAGCTGCACATCCGGGCGACCGCCGCCGCCCACGGGCTGGTCGCCGCCGGGGTAACCCCCGGTGACCGGGTCGGGGTGCTGAGCCGTAACAACGCCGACTTCCTGGTCGGCCTGTTCGCCGCCGGCGCGGCCGGCGCGGCCGCCTGCCCGCTGCCGCTGCCGACCTCGGTCAGCGACCTCGGCGGCTACACCGCCCGGCTGTCGGCCATCATCTCGGCCGCCGGGATCCGCCTGGTGGTGGTGGGCGCGCGCACCGAGCCGACCGCCCGGCGGATCGCCGGCGACCAGCCGGGGGTCGAGTTCATCCCGGCGGCGGCCCTCACCGGCCCGGCCGGGACTGGTCAGGCCGGCCCGCGCCCGGCCGGCACCACGCTGCCCCGGGTGGCACCGGACGACGTGGCGGTGGTGCAGTTCACCTCGGGCAGCACCTCGCTGCCCAAGGGGGTGCTGCTCAGCCACGCCAACGTGCTGCACGGCTGCGCCGCGATCTGCGAGGGCATCGCGATGACGGCGGCCGACCGCGGTGCCAACTGGCTGCCGCTGTTCCACGACATGGGGCTGTTCGGCACGCTCAGCGCGCTGCTGAAGCCCATTCCGATGACCGTCTGGACGCCGTCGGCGTTCGTCAAGGACCCGGCGGTCTGGCTGCGGGACTTCGCCGAGCGCGGCTGCACGATCGTGGCCGCGCCCAACTTCGGCTACGAGGCGCTGCTGGACGCGGTCCCGGCCGACGAGGTGAGCCGCCTTGACCTGAGCCGCTGGCGGGTGGCGTTCAACGGCGCCGAGCCGGTGCTGCCAGGCTCGGTCGACCGCTTCCTGGCCCATTTCGCGCCCGCCGGATTCGCCCCGGCCGCCATGCAGCCGGTCTACGGCATGGCCGAGGCGACCCTGGCGGTGACCTTCCCGCCGCCTGGGCGGGCGCCGGTCACCGCCTGGGTGGACCGCGACCGGCTGGCGGCCGGCCAGGTGGCCGAGGTACCAGGCGGCAGCGGGCGGGCCCGGCCCCTGGTCGCGCTCGGCCGCCCGGTCCGCGGCATGGAGCTGCGCGTCGTCGACGAGGCGGGCGCGGTGCTGGCGGCGGACGCGGTCGGCGAGATCGAGATCCGCGGGGCGGCGGTGACCCGCGGCTACCTCACGGCGGACACGGGGCTGGCAGGCACGGGGCAGGCGCCCGTCGCCCGTGACGGCTGGCTGGCAACCGGTGACCTCGGCTTCGTGCACGAGGGTGACCTGTACGTGACCGGGCGCCGCAAGGAAATGATCATCATCAGGGGGGAGAACTACTACCCCGGGGACGCCGAGGCCGCGGTCCGTGACCTGCCCGGCCTCCACCGGCGGCGCTGCGTGGCAGTAGCCGACCAGGCCGCCGACGGCGCCGAGGTCATCACCGTGCTGGGCGAGACGGCGCTCAGCGACCCCGACGCGGCCGACCGCCTCCGCGCGGAGATCCACGCGGCCGTCTGCCGGGCCCTGGACCTGGACCGCGGGCGGGTCCAGGTCCACCTGGTGGCGCCCGACGCCCTGCCCCGTACTTCTAGCGGCAAGTTCCGCCGGTCCGCCGCGCGCGAGCTCGCCCACGAGCCCATCGAAAAGTAACGGACGGAACGAGGAGAACCGGTGCACAGCTACGACGTCTTCCGGCACTACGAACGCAACCACTGGCGGCTGGCCGACATCCCCTTCGACACCATCGACCCGGCCAGGGTCCGCCCCGAGTACGTAACGCTGGCCAAGAGCGCGGTGATGGGCGAGTCCAACTCGATCGCCGCCCAGCACGGCTTCTACAACGAGTTCGACGACTACGACTTCTCCGGCTTCGTGGCCATCTGGGGCTACGAGGAGATCCAGCACCACTTCGCGTTCCGGGCCTGGCTGGAGGCGGCCGGCCACCCGATGACGGCCGCGCCGGTGGAGGCCCAGCGGGAGGCCTACGCGCCCGGCACCACCCCGTGCGCCACGCTGGCCACCAACATCATCTCCGAGCTGACCGTCAACCACATCTACAAGGCCGTCTCCACCTGGGTCGACGAGCCGGTGCTGGCCGACATCATGGGCCGCGCCAGCCTGGACGAGGCCGGCCACGCGCGGGAGTTCATCCACTACACCCGGCGGCGGCTCAGCCGGTACCCGGACGAGCTCCCGTCGGTGCTGGAGACGCTCTACGTCTACACCTCCGAGGAGCGCATCAAGCACCCGGTCGGGGTGTTCAAGGGTGAGCTGGCGGCGGTGAAGGACCACGAGACGATCGACACCGCCTTCGAGATGTTCATCGAGAAGGTCGCGGCGGCGGGCGAGCTCGACCGGCTGCAGGACAAGATCCGCCGCACCTTCGGCGCGCTGACCGACCTGGACCTGAGCACCAACGCCCGGGTCCGCCGCCGGCTGGCCGAGGCGCTGGCGTGACCGCCCCCGACGTCCCCGTGGTGAGCCTGCCGTGGCGGGTGCTCGAGGACTACCGCTGCTTCGGCTGCTCCCCGCACAACCCGTTCGGCCTCGGCCTGGAGTTCGCCGAGCACCCCGACGGCCTGGTGACCCGGTTCTGCCTGGACCGTGGTTACGAGTCCTACCCCGGCGTGGTGCACGGCGGCCTGCTCGGGGTGATCTGCGACGAGGCGATGGGCAACCTCATCGTGCTGCGCACCGGGCTGGTCGCCTTCACCACCGGCATGCGGATGCGCTACCTGCAGCCGATCCTGGTCGGCGACACCGCCACCTGCGTGGCGTCGCTGACCTCACCGGAAGGCGACGCCGGCCTCACCTCGACCCGGGCGGAGATCTTCAACGGCGCGGGCGACCTCGCCGCCACCAGCAGCGCCACCTACCGCCGGGTGCCGTTCACCACCACCCGCGACCGCATCGCCCTCGGCGACGAGGAAGCGGACCGGCTCGACCGTGCCCTGACCAACACCACCCCGGGAGTGCAGCGATGACCACCAGCCAGAACCACGCCGCCACCACGGCCTCCGTGGCCGACATCACCGCCACCCTCACCCGCATCGTCGCGGCCGAGCTGGGCGTGCCCGAGGCGTCCATCTCGGCGGACTCGAACCTGCGGACGATGGAGGGGGCCGACTCGGTGAAGGTGCTGCGCACCGTGGCCAAGATCGAGCGCGAGTACGACATCGAGCTCGAGGACGAGGACGTCTTCGAGGCGTCCACCGTGGCCGACATCGCGCGGGTCGTGCACCAGGCCCTGGAGGCCTCATGACCAGTACCGCGCCCGCCCCGGCGGACACCAACCAGCACTACGACCTCAACCCCGACATCTTCGGGCTGTTCCTCGACCCGCTGCGCAAGTACTCCTCGGGCCTGTACGCCACCCCCGAGACCACGCTGGCGGAGTCGCAGGTCGCCAAGCTGCACTACGTCGCCGACCGGCTGCGGGTCAGCGACGGCGCCCGGCTGCTCGACGTCGGCTGCGGCTGGGGCTCGCTGGTGCTGTTCATGGCCAGCGAGTACCACGCCCAGGTGGTGGGGGTCAGCCCGGCCGGGCGGCAGCACGACTACATCACCGGGCGGGTGGCCGAGCTGGGCCTCGGCGGCCGGGTGGACATCGTGACCGGGCACTTCGAGGACGTCGACCTCAACGCCGCGCAGGTGCCCAAGGGCGGCTTCGACGGCGTGTCGATGCTCGGCTCGATCGTGCACATGCCCGACCTCGACCACGCGATGCGCCGGGCCCGCAGCCTGCTGCGGCGCGGCGGCCGGTTCTACGTCTCGGAGAGCTGCTTCCGCAACGCCGCCACCCGGGCCACCTTCGACACCGGCCCGGGCCTGGAGTTCGTCCGCCAGGCGATCTTCGGCTGGGGCGACATGCGGCCGCTCTCGGACCTGGTCCGGGCGGCCGAGGACGCCGGCTTCTCGGTCGTCAGCGTGGACGACCTGACCGACGACTACCGGCGCACCATCGACGACTGGCACGCCAACGTGCTGGCCCGGGCGGACGCGATCGACGCGATCCAGCCGGGCATGGCCGCCACCCTCGCCCACTACCTCGAGATCGCCAACGCGGGCTGGGGCTACACCACCAAGCACTACGCCCTGACGTGCAAGAAGGCGCGCTGAGATGGCGCCCGTGCTGCTCGCGCCCGGACACGTCGAGTCGGTCGTCAGCAAGTTCATCCGGTCCACCCCGCCTGACCGCCGCTGGGACGTCGAGACCAGCTTCGACTGGGACGCGGCGAACGCCGACCGGCTCAGCGACGGCCAGCGCTCCGCGGTCGAGTTCATCACCTTCATCGAGGACCACCTGCCGGGCTACTTCTACGAGTACCAGCGCCGGTTCCCGGTCGACAACTCGGTCAGCGCGGACGAGTTCATCCACAACCGCGAGATCTACCACTTCACCGTGCGCTGGGCCCAGGAAGAGGACACGCACGCCCGGGCGCTGTTCCGCTACCAGGTGGCGACCGGCATGACCGACCCGGAGGTGCTGCGGCGGCGGCTCGCCGCGGAGGGCCGCAAGGACTTCGTCCTGCCGCACGACCACCCGGTCACCGTGTTCGCCTACGCGCTGGTGCAGGAGAAGGCGACCCAGATCTACTACCAGAACCTGCGGGCGGTGGTCGACGACCCGGTGCTGGCCGGGGTGCTGACCCGGCTGTCGCGCGACGAGGCCAGGCACTTCACGTTCATGGCGGACATGGTCGAGCTGTACCTGCAGCACGGCGGCGAGGCCGTGATCGACCCCATCCGCGACGTCATCGCGCAGTTCCGGATGCCGCTGGCGGACACCATGCGCGGCTACTGGCGCTGGGCCCTGCGCATCGCCGACACCGCCCACTACGACCACACCGACGCCTACGAGTACCTGGTCAGGACCGTGCAGGGGGTGGTCGACGCGAAGTCCGACCGGGCCGCCGAGCTGGCCCGGTTCGTCCAGGCGGCCCGCACGGTCGCGGTCGCCTGAGCAGCACGGTCGCCTGAGCACAGCCGCCTGAGCACAAAGGAGTAATCGCAGTGACCACCACCGAACCGCACGTGAGCACGGCCGCGGCCACCGCCCCGGCCGCGGTCCCGGCCCCGCCGACGACCGAGCCGCCGACGGTCGAGGAAGCGGGCCACCGCATCTTCGACCCGGCCTGGAAGCACGATCCCTACTCGAGCTACGAGGTGCTGCGGGAGGCGGGCCCGTTCGTCCCCGGCCCGTTCGGGCTGCAGCTCGCCACCCGGTACGCCGAGATCGACGTGATCATGGAAGACCCGTCGTGGAGCCACGCCGAGGAGCCCAAGCTGCTCCACCCGGACAGCGACGGGTCCGACCTGCCCGCGTCGTTCCTGTGGATGGAGCCGCCGGACCACACCCGGCTGCGGCGGCTGGTGAGCAAGGCGTTCACCGCCCGGCGGGTGGACGGCCTGCGCCAGCAGGTCGAGGGCGTGGCGGGCAAGCTCATCGACGACGTCATCAACGCGGGCGAGGTGGACTGGGTCGAGCAGGTGGCCTACCCGCTGCCGCTGACGATGATCACCGACATGCTCGGGGTGCCGGCCGAGGCGCACGGGCTGGTCCGCTCGATGTCCTACGGCATCGCCCGCGGGCTCGACCCGGACCTCATGCTCACCCCGCAGGAGCTGGCCAACCGCGCGACCTCGGCCAAGGCGTTCAAGGACTACTTCGGCGAGCTGGTGGTCGAGCGGCGCAAGAACCCGAAGGACGACCTGATCAGCGACCTGGCGCGGGTGGAGGCGGAAGGCGAGCGGCTGACCACCGACGAGATGCTGTCCACGCTGGTGGTGCTGGTGGTGGCCGGCCACGAGACCACCGTCAACCTCATCGGCAACGGCCTGCTGTCGCTGATCCGCTGGCCCGACCAGTACGCCGCCCTGTGCGCCGACCCGGAGCTGGCCAGGCCCGCCATCGACGAGCTGATGCGCTTCGACGGCCCGTCGCACTTCACCACCCGCGAGGCGACCAAGCGGGTCGAGGTGGGCGGGCGCGTGTTCGAGGCCGGGGAGGGCGCGATCATGCTGCTGGCGTCGGGCAACCGGGACTTCCGGGCCTACACCGACCCCGACCGGCTCGACCTCGCCCGTTACGGGCGCAGCGACTCGGTGCCGCGTCACCTCGGCTTCGGGGTCGGCCGCCACTACTGCATCGGCGCGCCGCTGGTGCGGGTGGAGATGGAGGCCGTGCTGCGCACGCTGGCCGACCGGGCACCGCGGCTGGAGCTGCTGGCCGACCCGCCCCCGTACCGGCCGAACCTGGTGGTCCGCGGGCTGCACTCGCTGCCGGTGAAGCTGAGCCGCTGAGCCAGCGCCAAACGGCCGCGGGCCGGCGTCCCCTGGGGGGCGCCTGCCGCGGCCGTTTGCTGCCGCCGGCCCGGGGCTAGCCGCCCGCCTGCACGAAGAGCTCCCGCGGGCCGCGCAGGGCGACGTGCGGGTGGTACTTCACCTGGTCCCGGGACTGCGCGGCCAGCCGCAGCGAGGGCACGCGGCGCAGCAGCGTGCCCACCACCACCTCGCCTTCCAGGCGGGCGAGGCTGGCGCCGATGCAGTAGTGCATCCCGGTGCCGAACGCGACGTGGCGGGTGGCGGCGGGCTGTCCCGCGAACCGCCGGACGTCCAGCCGGTCGGGATCGGGGTAGGCGGCCGCGTCGCGGTGGGCCGAGGCGTGCAGGATCAGGGCGGCCTCGCCCCGGCGGAACTGGTGCCCCGCCACCTCGTGCTCGGCCAGCGCGACCCGCAGCGACATCTGCACCGGCGGGTCGTAGCGCACCAGCTCGTCGATGGCGTCGGGCAGCAGCTCCGGCCGCGCCCGCAGCAGCTCGGCCTGCTCGGGGTGCAGCAGCAGGTTCAGCACGCTGTTGCTGAGCAGGTTGGCGGTGGTCTCGTGGCCGGCCGCGAGCAGCAGGATGCAGATATCGATCAGCTCCCGCTCGGTGAGCGCGTCGCCCGCTTCCTCCACCGCCGCCAGCGCGCTGACCAGGTCACCGGCGGGCTCGGCGCGCCTGCGGGCAATGTAGGCGCGGAAGTAGGCGGTGAACTCCCGCAGCGCGGTCGCCCGGGCCTCGATCTCCTGGGCGGTGAGCAGCTCGTCCGGGTCCTGGCCGCGGGCGATCGCGGCCGACCAGGTGAGGAACTGGGCGTGGTCGGCGGCCGGCACCCCGAGCATCTCGGAGATGATGGTGAGCGGAAGCGGGAACGACAGCTCCGACACCAGGTCGATGCCGCCGTCGGCCAGCAGCCGGCCGACGAACGCGTCGGTCAGCGCCTGCATCCGCGGCCGCAGCGCCAGCACGGTCTTGTGGTTGAACGCCTTCACCACCAGCCGCCGCAGCCGCGTGTGGTCCGGCGGGTCCATCCGCAGGAACGAGCCGAACACCTCATCGGGCTCGACGGTCGGGCGCAGCGGGTTGAGGCCCTCGCCGTAGCCGTGCCCGAAATGCGGGTCGCGCAGGATGAGGGCGCAGTCGCCGTAACGGGTGACGAGCTGCAGGCCCTGCGGAGTCGCGTGCAGGGGGGCGCTCTCCCGCAGCGCTTTCGCGACCGGGTAGGGGTTGTTTCTGGTAGCCGGGGCGAAATAGTCCGCAATGGTGACGTCGGTGCTGGTCATGGCCCTCCAGGGGTCACGGCGGCGGTACGCGCGCTATGCAGGCGATTACCCTAAATATGCTACCCGGAGCAATCAGGCGTTGTCTTTGACGATCGGCGTTACCAATCGCGCGTTCATTAATTCCGTCTTGCCCGGCCTATTTTTTGCCGCCATTGTTGCAAGAAAATCAACTCTTATTCGATAGGAGCCCGCCCCCGTGTTTCTCACCATTCTGGGATGCCGCCAGGGAATGCCGGCCGACGGCCAGGCCAGCTCTTCCTATCTCGTCACCGAGGGTGCCACCCGGGTACTGCTCGACTGCGGCCCCGGGGCCGCGGCCGCCCTGTCCGCGGTGACCCACGTCAGCACGCTCAGCGCCATCGTGATCAGCCACCTGCACTCCGACCACTGCTACGACCTGCTGCCGCTGGGCAAGACGCTGCTGTCGGCGCGGATGCGGGACGCCCGCCGGTTCCCCACCTTGCCGCAGGCGCGGCCGGTCGAGTGGCCGCCGCTGCCGCTGTACGTGCCGGCGGGCGGCAAGGCCGCCCTCGCCGCGCTGGCGGCGGCGCTCCCGGTCCCGACCTACCCGCTCCTCGACCGGTCGTTTGACCTGGCGTTCGACGTGATCGAGTACCAGCCGGGGGACGTGCTGACGGTCGGCGACTGCCAGATCGGGCTGCACCCGCTGCACCACTCGCTGGCCAACTGCGGCATGCGGGTAGAGGGCCCGGCCGGCCTGCTGGCCTACAGCGGCGACACGTTCGACGTGCCCGGCCTCATCAAGCTCGCCAGCGGGGTGGACCTGTTCCTGTGCGAGTCCACCCTCGAGCTGACCGACGACTCGGTGCACGGGCACCTGAGCGCCGCCCAGGCAGGCGAGGCGGCGGCCGCGGCGGCGGCCGGCGAGCTGGTGCTGACCCACTTCATCACCGCCGACCCCACCTGGCTGGAGGCGCGGCGGGCCGACGCCCAGCGCGCGTTCGACGGCCCGGTGCACCTGGCCGCCCCCGGCCGGCACTTCGAGGTGCGGGCCGGGAGCGGGCCGCTCCGCGCGGCCCCCGACGACCGCAGCCGGGCGGCGGCCGGCCAGGGGTGACCGGCCCGGGCGGCCCTGGGGTTACTGCCCCTGGGCCAGGCCGGCCAGCGGTACCCGACACCCGGCGGTGACCGCGGCCCAGGGGTACCCGACAACCGGCGGTGACCGGCGCGCCCAGGGTAACCGGCTTGCCAGGCACTTGCGGCCGGTTGCCTACCACCACAGCCACTCTGGTCACAAGGAAGCAGGCCCAGGAATTATTGCGGTAATAAGGGGGCGTCATGACGCCCCCTTATTACCGCAATGCCAAGAAGTTCCGCAATAATGCCACTGCCTGGGGGAATCTGGCCGATCAGCTTGCCGGGCGGCCCTGGGGTTACTGCCCCTGGGCCAGGCCGGCCAGCAGGGCGCGGGTGCGGGCCCGGGATGCGGCCGGGTCGCCGCCGACCGGGAACGGGGCCGCCCAGACATCGGTGGCGCCGGCCGCGAACAGCGCCCGGAGCTGGGCGGCCACGCTGTCCTCGTCGCCCACGATCGCGGCCTCGGCCGGGCTGGCGATCCCGCCGTGGGCGAGGATCCGCTGGTAGTTGGGCAACTGGCCGTACACCGTGAACTGGCGGGCGGCGACTTCCCGCGCCGCCGCGACGTCGTCGTGCACGGCCACCGGCAGCCCGGCCACGATCCGCGGCGCCGGGCGGCCCGCGGCGGCCGCGGCCGCGCGGATCCGCGGCGCGACGTGCCGCTCGACCGCGGTGGCGTTGGCCATCCACAAGATCGTGCCGGCCGCGTGGGCGCCGGCCACCCGCAGCAGCCGGGGCCCGAGCGCGGCCACCAGGACCGGGATCTCCGCTCCGGCCAGCAGCGCGGGCGGGGCCGCCTCGACCCGGAACTGCTGCCCGGCGAAGCTCGCCGGCTGGCCGCGCAGCAGCCCGGCCAGGATCTGGACGTACTCGTCGGTGTGCTGTCCCGGCGCGTCGTAGGACAGGCCGAGCCGGTCCACGACGACCTGGTGCGAGGGGCCGACGCCGAGGCTGACCCGCCCGGGGACCCCGATGGCCGACACGACCGCGTTGGCCCGGCTGGCCTGCAGCACCGGGTGGCAGGCGTAGCTGACCAGGACCGCGGTGCCCAGCTCGATGGCGCTGGTGGCCCGCCCGGCCAGCGTCATGGCCGGCAGCGGGTCGCCCCCGCCGGCCGCGCTCGGGTACCACATGCTGGTGAAGCCGTCCGCCTCGGCCCGCCTGGCCTGCTCGACGATCCGGTCAGCGGTCGAACCCGCGCCGGTCAGCCCGATACGCATCAGGAATTCTCCTTGCCGCCCTGAGGTGCTGCCGCCCGGAATCGTCCAGCGGGGCGAGCTCGTTCTCGCCGCTCGGATCGTACCGCCGGCCGGCCGCGAGGTTCCGGGCCGGGCTAGCGCATCCCGGAGCGCGCGAACGCGTTGACCACCCGCCGGCGCAGCAGCAGGTAGAGGATAAGGACCGGCAGGGTGGCGAGGCTGCTGGCCGCCATCAGGCCGCCGTAGTCGACGGTGTCGGCGCTCAGCAGGTCCCCGATGCCGATCTGGAGCACCGAGCCGGGGTTGTTGAACACCACCAGCGGCCAGAAGTACTCGTTCCAGGCGTTGACGAACAGCAGGATCTCCAGCGCCGCCAGGGCCGGCCCGAGGCTGGGCACGATCACCCGCCACAGGATCGACCAGGAGGAGCGCCCGTCGAGGCGGGCGGCCTCAAGCAGCTCAGCCGGGAACCCCTTGATGTGCTGGCGCAGCAGCAGCACCGCGTAGGCCGAGCTGAGCTGCGGCAGCACCAGGCCCGCGACCGAGTTGATCAGGCCGAGGCGGCCGAGCAGCACGTAGTTGGGCAGGATCGTCACCTGCAGCGGCACCAGCCAGGTGGCCACCACCACCAGGAACAGGACCCGCTCGCCGCGGAACCGCCAGCAGGAGAAGCCGTAGGCGGCCAGCAGCCCGGTCAGCAGCTGGCCGAACGACACCCCCAGCGCCATCGCCACCGTGTTGAACAGCAGCTCGCCCCAGGGCAGGGCGTGCACGGCATCGCGGTAGTTGGCGATGTCGGGATGGGTGGGCAGGCCGCCCGCGAAGACGTCGGCCGGGCTGCGCAGCGAGCCGAGCACCATCCAGGCGATCGGGACCAGCGCGAACAGCCCCAGCAGGATCATCACCAGGTGGCCGGCGAGGGCGGTCAGCCGGTCCGAGCGCGGGCGCCGGACCCGGCGCGGCCGCAGCGGTCCGGGCCGGGCGGCGCGGCCGGCCGCCGGGCCAGGCGGGCCAGGCGGGCCAGGCGGGCCAGGCGGGCCAGGCGGGCCAGGCGGGGGCGGGTCATCGATCGTGATCAGCGACATGACGGCTCAGTCCTGGTAGAGGCTGAATCGGTCGAGCAGCGCGACGCAGCCGACGGCGATCACCGCGAACGCGGCGAAGAACAGCACGCCGGCCGCGGAGGCGAGGCCGACGTCGAAGCTGGTGAAGCCGAAGCTGTAGAGCAGGTAGTACAGGTCGGTGGTGGCGTTACCCGGGCCGCCCGCGGTCAGGCCGTTGATCAGCGGGAAGACGAGCTGGCTCTCCGACAGCAGCACGGCGGTGGTGAACAGGAACAGCAGGGTGGGTGACAGCAGCGGCAGCGTCACCTCGCGGAACGTGCGCAGCCGCCCGGCCCCGTCGATCGCCGCCGCCTCGTGGTACTCCGGGCTGATCGAGGCGAGGCCGGCCGTGACGATCAGCACCGACGCGCCGAGCACCTTCCAGCCGGCGATGACCACCACGGTGCCGCGGGCGGTCCCCGGATCGAGCAGCCAGTTGTGCGCCCCGACGCCGACGTGGGCCAGCAGCTCGTTGACCACCCCGCCGTTGGGCGCGAGGAGAAAGGTCCAGACCGTGGCGGCCACGATGGGCGAGATCAGCACCGGGACGAACAGCGCGCCGTGGTAGACCGCGCGCGCCCGGGGGCCGAGCTTCCTGGTCGCCGCGCCCAGCAGGACCGGCACGATCACCCCGAGCAGCACCAGGCCGGCCAGGTAGAACCCGGTCGTGCCGAGCGCCTGGCGGAGCTCGGGCAGGTCGAGGACGCGGTGGTAGTTGGCCAGCCCGACCCCGACCTTGGGCACCGTGGGCAGCAGGTTCCAGCTCACCGTGGAGTAGCGAAAAGTGTCCCCGAGCGGCAGGTAGACCCAGACCGCGAAGCCGGCCAGGGCCGGCAGCAGGTACAGGTAGGGCACGGCCGCGGCGCCGGCCCGGCGGGCCCGGGACGGGCCCGCGGCCGTGGTCACCGCCGGCGCGGGCGGGGACGGGGGCGGCTCGTCAACGAGAAACACGGCCAGCCTCCCCCACCGGGTCGGGCAGGCCGGTGTCACGCACGCCGGCGTCGCAGCTGAACGCCGGCGTCGGGGACCCAGCGCAGCCTGCGGCCGCTGCCGGGGTCGAACAGCCGCAGGTCGGCGGCCGGGCAGCGGAGCCGGACGGGCTGGCCGGCCGAGACCGCGAGCGGGCGCTCCCCGCGCACGCACACGCGCTGCTCCCCGACCTGGCCGATCGCGATCTCCTCGCCGCCCAGGTTCTCCACCGCGGTCACCGTCATGCTCAGGCTGACCTCCCCCGCGGCCGGCTGGCCGGGTTCCTCGCTGACCAGCCGCAGCCGCTCGGGGCGCACCCCGGCGATGACCGGCCGCTCGTCCAGCGTGCCCGCCCACAGCGTTGCCTCGATCCCGGGGCCGTGCAGCCGGACCTGCCCGCGGGCGCCGCCCGCGGTGGCGGGCAGCAGGTTCATCGGCGGGGCGCCGATGAACCCGGCCACGAACACGCTGGCCGGCTCGTCGTAGATGTCGGCCGGGGTGCCGACCTGCTCGATCCGGCCGTGGTTGAGCACCACGATGCGGGTCGCCATCGTCATCGCCTCGACCTGGTCGTGGGTGACGTAGACGAACGTGGCCGCCAGGCTGCGGTGCAGCTCGGCCAGTTCGACCCGGGTGGCGGTGCGGAGCTGGGCGTCCAGGTTGGACAGCGGCTCGTCCATCAGGAACACGGCCGGGTCGCGGACCATGGCCCGGCCGACCGCGACCCGCTGGCGCTGGCCGCCCGACAGCTCGCGCGGGCGGCGGTCGAGCAGGCCGTCGAGGCCCAGCCGGCGCGCGGTGGCGGTCACCTTCGCGTCCACCTCGGCCCGGGGGCGGCGCCGGGCGCGCAGCCCGAACCCGAGGTTGCGCCGCACGGTCAGGTGGGGATACAGCGCGTAGCTCTGGAACACCATCGCGACGTCGCGGTCCCGCGGCGGGGTCCCGGTCATGTCGCGCTGGCCGATGATCACCCGGCCGGCGTCGGGCTCGATCAGCCCGGCGATGATGCGCAGCAGGGTGCTCTTACCGCAGCCGCTCGGCCCGAGCAGCACCAGCAGCTCGCCGTCGGCGACGTCCAGGCTGATGCCGTCGAGCGCCACACTGCCGCCGAAGGACTTGCCGATGCGGTCGAGAACGATGCCAGCCATGGTCTGGTCAGCCCCTCGGAGGAAGTAAGGGCGCCGGGCCGCCCGCGGTCACGCGGGCGGCCCGGCGCCGGATCGGTCAGGGCGCGAGCAGGGCGGTCGCCTGCTGCTGAGCCGAGCTCAGGGCGCTGGCGGCGGACTGGTTCTGGAACGCGACCGCGGACACCGCGGTCTCCAGCACCTTCTGCACCTGCCCGAAGTTGGCCCCCGGGTAGTCCGTCCAGGGCACCAGCCGGTTCAGCTGATCGATGTTGGGCTTGGTCAGCGCCGTCGCCGCGGCCGAGCCGCTGCCCAGGTCGTTGGCCAGGCTGGTGCGCAGCGGCGCGTAGCCGATCTGGGTGGTGATCATCCGGTAAGCGGAGTCGCTGGTCAGGTACTGGATCAGCTCCCACGAGGCCTGCTGCTTGACCGGGTCCTTGGACAGGATGGACAGGGCCGACCCGGAGTTGGTGGGCACGCTCGGCTTCGAGCCGAACGAGGGCAGGACGGTGTCCTTCAGGTCGATCTTGCCCTTGTCGTACAGCGCGGACTCGGCCGCGCTGGACGTCAGCACCATCGCGAGCTTGCCGGAGAGGAATTCCTGCACGGTCTGCGGGGTGGTGAGGTTGACCATCGCACCGGACGTGCCGAGCGACCCAAGCTCGGCCACGGCCGCCTCGTTAGCCGGGTTGGTCCAGTTCAGCGACTTGCCGTCGCTGCCGAGGATCGAGCCGCCGTTGGACAGCATCACCGCCTGGGTGCACCAGTCGACGTTGCTTGACGACTCGCCCGCGGCACAGCTCGACAACCCGTCGGCCCCGGTGGCCTTCTTGATCGCGAGCGCGTCCGCCTTCACCTGGTCCCAGGTGGCCGGCGGCTTGCCCGGGTCCAGGCCGGCCTTGGTGAACAGGGCCGCGTTGTAGAACAGGATGGGGGTGGACAGCACCCACGGGATCGCGTACTGATCACCGTTGACCTTGCCCAGGTTCTGGATCGACGCGGGGTACGGGTTCGGCCCGCCCCACTCCTTGGTGATCGCCGCCGCGCCCGCCAGCTTGGTCAGGTTCTGCGCCCCGAGGCCGCCGGTGGCCAGGTAGCGCAGCATGTCAAGGCCGGTCTGCACGACATCGGGGGGGCTGCCCGCCGCCTCGTCCCGCTGCACCACGGCGGTGGTCGCGGCGCCGGTCGTGGCCGCGGTGGGCTGGACGGTGACCGAGATGTTGGGGTGGGCGGCCTCGAAGCCGGAGATCAGCTCGCTGAGCGTGCTCTTAGCCGACGGGCTGATCAACGGGAGGTAGCTGACCATCGTCAGCGAGACCTTCTGGTTGGACGGGATCGCGCTGGTGGCGGCGGCCGCCGAAGACTGGCCGGAGCTCGCCGAAGAGCAGCCCGCGGCGAGCGCGCAGGCGCTAACTGCCAGCACGGCAGCGGCGAGCCGCCACCGGCTGGAGCTGTTCAGCAGTTTCATATTCCGCATATTTCCAAACGTAGGAAATAGCGCCTACGATGTACATTGAAGCACTTCGTAACATGACGTGAACACTTGGAGCGAACGGTCGAACCGCCAGCAAACCGGATGCAGGCCTACATCCGGGCACTCATCCCCTCCCTGATCCCGAGCGAGGCGACGGTCGCCCGTGCCCTGCTCGAGCACGCCGACGACATCGCCTCCTGGTCGGCCGGACGGCTGGCGGCGGCCACCGGGACCTCGCCCGCCACCGTCATCCGGGCGTGCCAGAGCCTGGGCTACACCGGCCTGAACCAGTTGCGCGACGCCATGACCAAGGCCCGCAGCGACGGGGGCGGGGCCGGCCAGCGGGACGACGTGGGGTCAGCGCTCGACCGGATCGTGGCCGCGGGGGTCGAGCAGCTGCAGGCGATGGCCTCGATCCTGGACCGGGCCGAGTTCGCGCGGGCGGTCACCGCGCTGGCCGACGCGCGCCGGGTGCTGATGGTGACCATGAGCGACCTGGCCATGCTCGGCCAGTACGCGGTGTTCCACTTCGCGCTGGTCGGCCGGTCGGCCGAGGCGCCGGCGGACCCCATCACCATGCACGCGCTGGCGGGCATGCTCGGGCCCGGCGACGTGTGCTTCGCGGTCGGGCACACCGGGACCAACGGCCTCACCATCCGGATCTGCCAGGCCGCCGCGGGCGCGGGCGCCACCGTGATCGCGGTGACCTCGTTCGCCCGGGGCGCGCTGGCCGAGCTGGCCGACATCCACCTCGCCGTCGGCACCCCGCACCCGGAGGTCATGGCCGACTCGACCACCCGGATCCGGGTGGGCCAGATGCTGCTGATCGACGCGCTGCAGGACGCCCTCGCGGCCCGGCTCGGCACCGCGGCGCACACCGAGACGATGTTCCGCACGGTGTCCCAGTACACCTACATACGCCCCGACGCGGACTAGCCGGCGGGTGCGGCCGCAGTCAGCCGCACCCGTTCGGATGAATCCTCGGTTTTTTTACTACGCCTGCGGCTGGGGCTCCGGCTGGCGCCAGAAGGTGGCGAGCTGCCCGGCCGCCCCGGCCAGGCCGACCCCGGCCGCGATCGCCGCGCCCGCGTGGCCGGAGAGCTTCTCGTCCAGCCCGAGCGCGCCGTCAACGCTGAACCGGCCGCCGCCGAGGGCGCCGATCGCGACCGAGGCGACGCTGAGGGCGGCGACGTACTCCCAGCCTTCCTTGGTGATGAAGAAGCCGTTGGGGACGTGGACCGACCGCGCCGCGACCGCCAGCGTCCCGACCACCGCGGCCGCGCTGAGCGGGGTCGCCGCCCCGGCGATCAGGGCCGCGCCGGCGCCGATCTCCACCGCCGCGCTCAGCCGCGCCTGCAGCTTCGGCTTACGGAAGCCGATCGACTCGAACCAGCCCGCCGTCCCGTCCAGCGTCCGCGCGTGCTTGACGCCGTGGGCGATCATCGTCGCGCCGACGCTGGCCCGCAGCAGGACCCCGGCCAGTTCGTGTCCCGGCGACCGTGATGCCATCGGTTAGCACCTCTTATCTCTGAGTCTCGATGAAGCGTGAAAGTACCGTATCGCCCCCGGCGGTGACCAGCCGCAGGGGCCTGTCGGCAGTTACTCGCCGCAGCGGCGGGTGCGGGGCCCCCTGATCGTGAGCGCGGCCAGCCCGGCCGCGAAAACCACCAGGGCGGCGATCCAGCCGCCCCGGTCCGCGGGCGGTCGCGCCGCCCAGGTGAGCGGCTCGGAATAGTTCGCGATGGCGGCGCACTGGCAGATCCCGGCGTAGGCCAGCGGGCCGATCCAGGACAGCAGGCCGCCGACGGCCAGCGAGCACAGCAGCGCCACGCCGGTGAAGCCCAGCACGTTGCGCGCCACGGGGAGCAGGCCGTGGACGAGGCCGATGCCAGCCTGCGGGTCATCGGCGACCGCCGCGCCCAGGGCCAGGAAGCCGATCGCCGCCCCGCCCAGCGCGAGGATCAGGGCGGGCCGCAGGAACGGCAGCCAGCGGCCGGTCGCCCGCTCCGGCTCGCCGAACGGGCTGTGCGTGGTCACCCCGATAATCGCCGCCGCGCACGCCTCAAGCAGGCTGGGCATTTCCTCGGCCGCGTTGCCGGTGCCGTACCACCAGTGGTAATCGAGCGCCGCCGACAGGGCCAGGCCGCAGGCCAGCAGTCCGATCAGCGCGGAGGGGACGCGGCGGCTGCGCAGGTGCAGCCACAGCAGCCGGGTGACCACCGCCAGGCGCCACCCGGGGCGCGCCGCTGGTGACCGCGTTGCCGCCGCCGGGCCGGCCCCGGAACCCCCCGCGACGTCGGGCAGCGCGCTCACGGGACCTGCGCCAGGGTGATCGTGCCGGCCTTGAGCGCGGTCAGGTTCGCGGCCAGCCAGGCGTGCCTGGCCGCGGCGGGCAGCGCCGCGAACCGGGCGGCGACGGCCATCACCTGGGCCTGCTGGGCCGGGGTGGACTGGCCGGCCTGCGCGGGCCCGTTCAGGGACTCGGGCACCGGGTAGGCCGGCGTGCCGAGCAGCTTCAGGAGGCCGTACACGACCGCCTGCTGGGCCGGGCGGCCGAGGGCCCAGCCCCGGGTGCCGTCCGGCAGGGTGACCACCTGGCCGGTGCCGATGATGATCGCGCGGGTGAGGTCCTGCCGGAGGTCGGTCTCGATCAGGGCCGGGTCCGACGACCAGCCGACCGCGCCGGACAGGGCGAACTTGTAGGTACGGCCGTCGAGCTGGGCGCTGCCCGGCATCCCCTGCGCCCACTGCGGGACCGCGGCGGCCGAGACCTGGCTAGCCTGGTCGGGCAGGCCAGGAAGGCCGGACAGCTCGCCGAGGACCTGGTTAAACGCCATCGTGACGGCCGGCAGGTAATCCCGGTAGGCCGGGTGCAGGCACACGGTGAGGGCGGACTGGCCGTGGCCGGCCGAGCACACCGGGGTATACGGGATCGGCTGACTGCCCGCCAGCGCGTTGTCGATCAGCGGGATCTGCAGGGTGGCGGTCCCGTCGGCCACGTTGGCCGTCCCGGCCAGCACGCAGGCCGCCGCCACCAGGGCCGCGCCGGCCGCGACGGCCGACCCGGCGACCGCCCGCAGCCGCGCGCCGCCCGCGGCCACCGCCGACCGGCCGCCCCGCCAGCCCGCGCCGCCGGCCCGGGCGGACAGGCCGAGCACGCCGAGCGCGGCCAGCACCACCCCGGCCAGGAACGCGCCCTGGACGACCGGGACGCCGACCGACACCGGGGCGAACAAGCCCCAGTCGTCCCCCGGCACGCCGCCGTCCGGTGACAGCACGCCGATCAGGCCGGCGGCGCCGCCGGTGTCCCCGACCGCCTGCCGGAACGCGTACAGCGTGATGATCATCAGGGCGACCGCGACGATGGGGGCGGTGAACCGGCCGGGGAACAGCGCGCCCAGGGTGAACGCGACCGCGCAGACCGCGCACAGCCCGAGTACGCCGACGATGACCGGCGCGACGGGCGGGCCGCCCCAGGTGGCCTGCTGCGAGGTGCGCAGGTAAATCGCGATCACCCCGGCCAGGAACGCCGCCACCACCCAGCACGCGGTGCCCGCGAGCGAGCACAGCTGCCGGGTCCAGGCCGGGCGGGCGGTGGTCCCCAGCAGGTCGCCGACGTTGCGGCGGCCCTCCCGCGACCCGGCCCAGGCCGAGAAGCCGGCCGTGAAGACCACCATGTTCGGCCAGAACTTGTTCAGCACCACGGTGGAGCGCAGCGGCCACAGCGCGGGATAGCCGGCCGCGGTCCGGTACGGGTCGTAGATGAACAGGACGACGAGCAGCGGCAGGCACCAGACGAAGGCGCTGTGCCGGACCTCGAGGCGCAGCATCCGGGCGGCCTGCCGCCACCGGCCGGGCCGGCCGGCGCCGGCGACGGCGCGGGCGCGGCTTCGGAGACGGTCGCGGCGGTCACGCCGCCACCCCGTCTCCGCGGGCAGCCGCGCGGGTGGCCTGCAGGACGGCGCTGTAGCCGCGCTCCAGCGGGGCGTCGCCGATCCCGTGCCCCTCGCCCCGGGCAACCAGCTCGTCCGGGGTGCCGCGGAAGACGACGTGCCCGCTGTCCATCAGGGCGACCTCGGAGCAGGCCGCGCCCACGTCCTCGACCAGGTGGGTGGACACGATCACGGTCGAGGTCTCGCCGAGCGAGCGCAGCAGCGCGCGGAAGCCGACCCGCTGCTCGGGGTCGAGCCCGGCCGTCGGCTCGTCCAGCAGCAGCAGGTCCGGGTCGTTGACGATGGCCTGCGCGATGCCGACCCGGCGGAGCATGCCGCCGGACAGCGTGCGCAGCCTGGACCTGGCCTTGGCGCCCAGGTCAACGCGCTCAACCGCCGCCGCGACGGCCCCCGGCAGCCGAGCCTGCGGCACCTCCTTGAGCAGCGCGAAGTACTCGATGAACTCCACCACGGTGAACGCCGGGTAGTAGCCGAGGGTCTGCGGCAGGTAGCCGAGGCGACGGCGGATGTCACGACGGTCGGCGGTGCGGCCCGGGTCCCGCTCCAGCAAGCGGATCTCGCCCGAAGACGGCGGCAGCACGGTCGCCAGCATGCGCAGCAGGGAGGTCTTGCCGGCCCCGTTGGGGCCGAGCAGGCCGAGCACGCCCGGCCCGGCGTCGAGGCTGACCGAGTCGACGGCCTTGTGGTGGCCGAACAGCCGGCTCACGCTCGTCAGTTCTACATTCACTGCATTCTCCTCGGGACATGACTCGCGTACACGACAACGGCCGTGGCGCAGGCGGCGACGGCCAGGTAGGGCAGGTAGGTAGCGCTGTCGGTGACGGCGGCGGTGAACGCGCCGCTTGCGGCCCGGCTGGCGAGCACGGTGCCCGCCCAGGCCAGTACTCCGGTGAGGGCGCCGGCGCTGGCCGAGCGGGTGACGACGGCGACCGCGAGGGTGAGGGCGCAGACCGCGGTCATCGGAATCAGCCAGGCGAAGGTGACGGCGGTGGCCGCCGCCGCCGTGTGGTACCCGCCGACGCCGTGCAGGCCGCGCGCGGTCGCCCAGTAGGTGACGCCGCTGGCCACCAGGCCCAGCCCCGCGTTGACCGCGAACACCGCGACCGCGCGGACCAGCAGCACCATCCGGTCGCTGACGGCCATGCTTGAGGCCAGTTCCCAGGCCGGGTCGATGCCGGGCCCGTAGGCGTAGGCGATGCCGACCGCGGCCAGCCCGGGGGCCAGCAGCCAGGCCGCTGGCTCGCCGCCGACCAGGTTGACCAGCCCGCCGACGCCGAAGACGACCGCGGTCGAGATCAGCCACGGCAGCAGCAGCGAGGGCGTGGTCAGCAGGGCCCGAGCCAGGCCGGGCGAGCGCAGCAGCCGGGCCGCGAGGCGCTCGACCGGGCCGGGGTGCCTGCGCCAGACCTCGGCCGCGACGCTGGTCCAGACCCGGCCCAGGTCGACGCCGCTCACCTGGTGGCCAGAGTCATCGTTCATCCGAGTCCCCCTCCAAGGGCGGCCCGCAGCAGGCGGCGGGCACGGTGCGCGCGGCTTTTCACCGTGCCCTCGGGGACGCCGGTCAGCCGCGCCACCTCAGCCACCGGCCGGTCCTCGACGTACATGAGCTGCCACACCACGCGGTCGGCCGGGCTGAGCGTGCCGACCGCCGACGCGAGCTCGGCTGAGGCGTTGACGAGCTGGGCGGGATCGCCGGGGAAGCCCGGGCCGGGCAGCCCGGCGACGGCGGGCTCGAGCAGGCCGGGCAGGGCCGCGGTCACCGGTCCCCTCCTGCGCAGCAGCAGCGCGGCCTGGCGGCGGGCGATCCCCCACAGCCAGCCGCCCGCCTTCTCCTGCGGGCGGTAGGACCCGGCGCCCTTCCAGGCGGCGAGGAAGGTCTCCTGCAGCACGTCCTCGACGTCGGACGGCGGCAGCACCGCGCGCAGCCGGGTCGCCAGCATCGGCGCGTGCCGGGTGAACAGCTCGCGCAGGGCCGTGTCGTCACCGCCCGCCAGGCGCGTGATCAGCTCGTCGTCGTCCATCGCGTCTCTATTGCACACCGCGGCGGAAAGGTTCGCGGAGGCCGCGATTTCTTCGCGCAGGACCACGTGTCCTTTTGGTGGGCGGTACTGGTTTCGAACCAGTGACCTTCCGGGTGTAAACCGGACGCTCTAACCGCTGAGCTAACCGCCCTCTTGCGCGCTCGGCACGGGCCTCCGCGGTCCGCGGGCGCACAGAATCGTTGCTAGGTTACCGGCTTCGCGCCGTCGGTGGTACGGCCCAGCTCGGCCAGGGCGTCGCCGGATAGTCGCTGGACGGTCCACTCGTCCATGCCGGCCGCGCCGATCGAGCGGTAGAAGCGGATGGCGGGCTCGTTCCAGTCGAGGACCGACCACTCGAGCCGGCGGTAGCCGCGCTCCGCGCACAGCCGGGCGAGGGCGGCCAGCAGGGCGCGGCCGTAGCCGTGGCGCCGCTCGGCCGGGCGGATGAACAGGTCTTCCAGGTAGATGCCGTTGCGGCCGGTCCAGGTGGAGTAGTTCAGGAACCAGAGCGCGATGCCGACGACCTCGTCCTGTTTCTCGATCACGTGCGCGAACACGGTGGGCGACCGGCCGAACAGCGCCTGGTCAAGGTCATCGGCGGTGTTCTGCACCGCGTCGGGCTCTTTCTCGTACTCCGCCAGGGCGCGGATGCAGTCAAGGATGCCGTTCGCGTCGCCCGGGCGGGCCGGGCGCAGCACCGCTCCCCCGGCCAGTGTCGTCTGCTCGTCCACCGGCCCGATCCTACGCGGGTAAACTGCCAGCGTGGAAGCGCCGGAACTGCCGTCGGAGATCAGTACCACCGAGCCGCACCCGGCGCGGATCTATGACTACTTCATCGGCGGCAAGAACCACTTCGCGGCCGACCGGGAGACCGCGGAGCGGGTACTGCGCCGTTCCCCGGCCGCGAACATCGCGGCCCGGGAGAACCGGGCGTTCCTCGGCCGGGCGGTCAGGTACCTGACCGCCGAGGCGGGCATCACCCAGTTCCTCGACATCGGCACCGGCCTGCCCACCACCAGCAACGTGCACGAGGTGGCGCAGGAGGTCAACCCGGCCGCCCGGGTGGTGTACGTCGACAACGACCCGCTGGTGCTGGCGCACGCCCGCGCCCTGCTGACCTCCTCCCCCGAGGGGCGCACCGCCTACCTGCACGCCGACCTGCGCGACCCTGCCTCGATCCTGTCTCACCCGGACACCCGCGCGGTGCTCGACTTCGGGCAGCCGGTCGCGCTCATGCTGGTCGCGATCCTGCACTTCATCCCCGATGACGCCAAGCCCGCGGAAGTCATCGGCACGCTGCTGGACGCGCTGCCGCCGGGCAGCTACCTGGCCGCCTCGCACCTGACCACCGAGCACGACCCGGTCGCCACCGCCGCCGGGCAGCAGGCCATGCGCGAGGCGGGGATGACGATGCAGAAGCGGGACTCCGGGGTGTTCGGCGACCTCGCGTTCTCGGGGCTCGAGCTGGTGCCGCCGGGCGTCGTGCTGGCGTCGGAGTGGCGGCCGGCCCGCCTCGGCCCGCGGCCGCAGCCGTTCGAGGTGAACTGCTACGCGGGCGTCGCCCGTAAGCCGTGAGCTAGCGGCGCGGCTCGGCGGGCAGCGAGTGGTCCCAGTCAGACAGCAGCGTACGCAGCGCGGCGACCAGCGCGATCGGCTGGTCGAGCATGACGTGGTGGCCGGTCGCGGGGATCTCGATGACCGGGGCGACCCGGCCCAGCCGGTCGTACATGACGTCGCTCATCTCGGCTGACAGGATGCCGTGCTCGGCCCGGAACAGCGCCACCCGGCAGTCCAGCCGGCTCAGCGGCGGCTGCGGCACCAGCCGGGCGAAGATCCGCGGGTCGAACTTCCAGGTCCACCCGCCCTCGACCGGGCGGACCGACGTCGCCGCCACGTGGCCGGCGATGTAACCGAGCACCGGCTGGTCGGGCACCGGGCGGAACCGGGCCACGGCCGCCTCCCGGGTCGGGTAGACCCGCAACTGGCGGAACACCCGCGAGCCCTGCGCGGCGTGCTCTTCCGGCGCCAGGTCGCGGATCGGTGAGTCGATGACCACCGCGCCCTCGATGCGCGCGCCGTGCAGGGTCGCCAGCCGCAGCGTGACCAGCCCGCCCATGCTGTGCCCGATCACGATGGGCGGCGCGGTGATGCCGGCGTCGGCGGCGACCGTGAGGATCTCGCCCGCCCAGGTGTTGAAGTCGTAGGAACTGCGCCGGCCGCTCTCCCCGTGCCCCGTCAGGTCGACCGCGATGACCTGACGGTCCGCCGCCAGCAGGGGGGCGACATGGTCCCACCAGCGGGAGTGCGCGGCACCGCCGTGCACCAGGACGATGCCGCGGCCGGTCTTCTGGCCCCACTGGCGGTAGGCGACGGGGACGCCGTCGTGCACCGCCGTGTGCTCGGTGACGGGGGCGGCCAGCGCGTCGATGAACCAGGCCGGGGGGACGGCGGTGCCGGGTTCGGTATTCACGGTCATGATCAGCAGTCAACCAGACCGGCCGGGCGGCCGCGCAACCGTGCTCCGGCAGGCGGAACGAGCGGGCCGCGGGCGGGCCCGGCCGCGGGGCTGGCCTGGCCGGCGGCGGCCCGGCGCAGCCGGTCGGCGGTGGGCGGGTCGCCCGGCAGCGGCACGCTGCCGGGGCGCAGCCCGGCCAGGATCAGGCCGATGTAGCGGTGCGGCAGGGAGGGCAGCCCGGGCGCGCCGTCCGCGGTAACGGCGCCCAGCATCGCCAGCACCGGCACGAAGTCGGTGGCCGCGACGTCGGCCCTGATCACCCCGGCCTGCCGGCCGCGGGCCAGCAGCCGCTCCAGCGGCGGCGTGGTCCGCGCCAGCAGCTCGGCGAAGTGCTCGCCGTCATAGGCCCGGGTCAGCACGTCGACCAGGGCCCGGTTGGCGGCGATCAGGTCCAGTGACCGCTCCAGGAACAGGGTCAGCCCGGCCCAGGGATCGGGCTGGTCGGCCGCCTGCTGCGCGATCGCGGCGGCGGCGTCGATGCACTGCCGCAGGAACTCGCGGGCCAGCTCGTGCTTGTTGGCGAAGTGCCGGTAGGCGGTGGCCACGTTGACGCCCGCCTGGCGGGCGATGTCGTCGAGGGTCGCGTCAAGCCCGCGGGCGGCGAACACCTCGGCCGCGGCCGCGATGAGCCGCTGGCGGTTGCGGGCGGCGTCCGCCCGCAACCGCCGTGGCCCGGGGTCCACCGGGATGGCCGTCATCAGGCGGGGACGGCGGCGGCGAGGTCCCCGTCTGCCTCCCCGTCGGCCAGGGCCAGGCCGGAGCGGAGCAGCAGCGCGCAGATCACGGCGGCGCCGGCGAAGATGCCGGCCGCCACCCAGAACACCACGTGGTAGCTGTCGAGCAGCGCGTTCGCCTGGACTAGCTGCTTGCTGGCGGCGCTGGTGACCGACGCGGCGTGGGCGGCCAGGTAGCCCGCGGCGGCGGTGGTGGCGATGGTGTTCAGCAGCGAGGTGCCGATCGACCCGCCGATCTGCTGGGCCACGTTGAGCGTGGCCGACGCCACCCCCGCGTCGCCCGAGCCCACCCCGAAGGTGCCGAGGGTGAACGCCGGGGCGAACACCAGGCCGAGCCCGAAGCCGAGCAGCAGCAGCGAGGGCAGCACGTCGGCGGCGTAATTGGAGCCGATGCCGATATGGGTCAGCAGCCCCATGCCGACCGCGCCCAGCGTCAGCCCGAGCGGGATGAGCACCCGCGCGCTGACCCGGCTGAGCAGCACCGTGTTGCCGACCGCGGCGGTGATCATCAGCGGCAGGGTGACCGGCAGGAAGGCGAGGCCGGTCTTCACCGCGCTGAACCCGAGGGTCTCCTCCAGGTAGTAGGTCAGGAACAGGAACACGCCGAACATGCCGATCGCGGAGAAGAACATCGCCAGGTAGGAGCCGGCCCGGTTACGGTCGAGCACGACCCGCAGCGGCAGCAGCGGGTGCGCCACCCGCCGCTCCACCAGCACGAAGACGACCAGCAGGACCGTCCCGCCGATCAGCGTGCCGAGCGTGGCGGGCTTGGTCCAGCCGCTGCTGCCGGACGCCATGGACGCGCTGGAGAACCCGTAGACCACGCAGAACAGCCCGACCCCGGCCAGCACGGTGCCGACCAGGTCCAGCCGCGGGCGGTGCGTCACCCGGACCGTCTTGAGCAGCCAGAGGCCGCCCGCCAGGGCGATCGCGGCGATCAGCACGTTCACGTACATCACCCAGCGCCAGTCCAGGTACTCGGTGAGGACGCCGCCGAGCAGCAGCCCGACCGACGCCCCGATGCCCGCGATGCCGCCGTAGATGCCGGTCGCCTTGCCGCGTTCGGCCGGGTTGGTGAAGGTGGTGGTGAGCAGGGACAGCGTGGCCGGCGCGAGCAGCGCGCCGAACGCGCCCTGGATGACCCGGCCGGTCAGCAGCATGCCGAAGTTCTGCGCGGCGCCGCCGAAGGCGGAGGCGGCCGCGAACCCGATCACCCCGATGATGAACACCTGCTTGCGGCCGAAGAGGTCCGCGATCCGCCCGCCGAGCAGCAGCAGGCTGCCGAACGCGAGCGAGTAGCCGGTGACGATCCACTGCCGGTCGCTGTTGGAGAAGCCGAGCGCGGCCTGCGCGTGCGGCAGGGCGATGTTGACGATGGTGGCGTCGAGCACCACCATCAGCTGGGCGGTGCCGAGCAGCGCGAGAATCCACCAGCGCCGGTCGTAGTGCGGGTCCGCCGCCGGGCCGGCACCGGCGGCCGGGCTAGCGCTGTCCGCCGCCCGGGCCTGCTGGGCCTCGTGAGCCCCGGTCGAGTTGAGGTCGTGTGCCATCAAAGTCCCCGTAACCGAAAACGAAGTAACCTACTGCGCTTACCTGGGTGGAAACGCAGCCTCGGGCTTCGTTTCTTTCCCTCCCCGGGCGTGTGCCTGGTCACACCCGTCTTTTCGATCATCCGGAACGGGTTCGGCTGGCTCCCGCCGGTAGGGCAGACTCGGAGGATGAGGTGGGCGAGGCGAGGACCCAGCACCCGTTCGGCGGCCGTGGATGACTTTGACCTTTCAGACCGGGACCGGGCGGCGGCGGGAATCGCGGTGCTGCAGCGGTGGTACTCGCGCCGCAGCGGGCTGTGGCGGGGCACCGGCTGGTGGAACGCGGCCAACGCGCTCACCGCGGTGATCCGGTACATGGACGTCAGCGGGGACCGGGCGTACCTGGGCGTGGTCGACAACACCTTCCGGCGCGCCCAGCGCCGCCGGGCCGGCTTCATCAACGGCTACTTCGACGACAACGGCTGGTGGGCACTGGCCTGGGTGGCCGCCTACGACCTGACCGGGGACGCCCGCTACCTGGCGGCGGCGCGGCGCATCTTCGCGCACAACCTCACCGGCTGGGACGGCACCTGCGGCGGCGGGCTGTGGTGGAACACCGACCGCCGGTACAAGAACGCGGTCACCAACGAGCTGTTCCTGCTGCTGGCGGCGCTGCTGCGGCAGCGGGTGGCGGGCAGCGGGGAGAACCTGGGCAGCCGCGAGTACCTGGACTGGGCGCTGCGGTCGTGGCAGTGGCTGGACGCCAGCGGCCTGATCGGCCCCGGCGGCCTGGTCAACGACGGGCTCGACGCCGGCTGCGCCAACAACCAGGGGCCGACCTGGACCTACAACCAGGGGGTGATCCTGGGCGGGCTGACCGCGCTGCACCAGGTCACCGGGGAAGCCGGCTACCTGCGCCAGGCGCGGGTGATCGCGGACGCGGCGCTGCGCGACCTCACCAGCCCGGCCGGCATCCTGGCCGAGCCGGACGAGGACGCCGGCTGCGACGGCGACCAGACCCAGTTCAAGGGCATCTTCGCCCGGTACCTGCTCGAGCTGGCGGACCTGGACGGCGGGGCGGCTTACCAGGCGTTCCTGCGCGCCAACGCCGACTCGGTCTGGCGCCACGCCAGGAACGGCGACGGCCAGCTCGGGCTGCGCTGGGGCGGCCCGTTCGACGCCGCCGACGCCAGCAGGCAGTCCTCGGCGGCCGAGGTGCTGATCAGCGCGGCCGCCCTGCGGGCATAGGCCGCCCCGGCCTGCGGGCACAGGCCGCCCCGGCCGCGGCCGGGGCGGTCAGCCCGCTACCTGCCCGCCTGCTACTTGGTCTTGCGTGCCCGCTTGGCGGCCGACCGCTCGGTGGTCGCCCCGCCGGTGCTGAGCGTGCCGTCGGCCGACTCCAGGTGGGCGCGGACGAACCAGTGGTACTCCTCGAGCTGGCGCGCCTGGCCGATCAGCAGGTCCTGGGTGACCAGGTCGAGCTCGTCGGTGGCGTCGATCGCGGCCCGGTGCGCCTCGATGATCCCGGCGTAGACGACGTCGAGCGCGCCCAGGTGGGCGATGGCGTCGGCCCGGCCGACCGAGTAGTCGTCCCAGTCACGCTGCTTGACCAGCGCTCCCGGGGTGCCGACGGGCGACCCGCCGAGCGCGGCGATCCGCTCCGCGGTCGCGTCGGCCATCAGGCGGACCGCTTCCACCTGCGGGTCGAGCATCGTGTGGACGGCGATGAAGTTCGGCCCGACCACGTTCCAGTGCACGTGCTTGAGGGTGAGGGCGAGATCGTTGAGCGAGTTGAGCCGGTCCTGCAGGAGCTTGTTCACTCGTTCGGCGTTGCCGGTCTTCATCCCGGGGACGGTGTAGGCCACCATGGCGACACCCATCCTTCCTTTGGGTCGTTCGCGGATCGTGATCCCTGGCTGCTACCGCGAGCCGGGCGGGCTAACCCTCTCCGCCGCGGGTGACCTAGCCCACCCCGAGCGCCGCCAGCTCGCTGGCCAGCCGGGCGGCCGCCGCGTCGCTGAGCGCCAGCCGGGGCGGGACCAGCCACCGTTCGCCGGTCCCGGAGGCCGCCATCGCCGCCTTGTAGGCGGCGGTCGCACCGCCAGGGAACAGCCGCTGCACCGCGCGCAGCCTGGCCTCGTGCCGCAGCGCGTCGGCCAGCTGGCCCGCCAGCACCGCGTCGTAGGCGGCCCGCACCACCTCCGGCACGATGTTGGCGTTGGCGCAGATGGTGCCGCGGGCGCCCGCGAGCAGGTAGCTGACCAGCATCGTGTCCGTGCCGGTGAGGACGGAGAAGCCGCTGTCGGCTGGGTCGCATGGGTCGGCTGGGCTGGATGCGTCGGCTGGGCCGGCTGCCTGGCCGGCCGCCAGCAGGTCGAGCAGCCGGGCGGCGTAGTCGAGGTCACGGCCGGAGTCCTTGAGCCCGGCGACCCGCGGGTGCGCGGCCAGGCCGGCCGCGACCGCCGGGTCGATGACGATCTTGGTGAAGACGGGGATGTTGTACAGCACCAGGGGCAGCGCGGCGGCGTCCGCCAGCCGGCTGAAGTAGGCCTGCTGCTCGGCCGCGGTCAGCGGGTAATAGGCGGGCGGGGCGGCGAGGACCGCGGTGCCGCCATGGCCGGCGTAGGCGGCGATCTCGGCGACCGCCTGGTCCGGGTTGGGCGCGAACAGGCCGGGTACCACCGGCGTCCCCGGCGGCACCGCCGCCGCCACCGTGTCCACCACCGCCAGCCGCTGGTCCAGGTCGAGGCTGTAGCCCTCGCCGGTCGAGCCGAGCGGGCTGATCCCGGTCACCCCGCGGTCGAGCAGCTTCGCCACCAGCTCCCTGAGCGCTCCGTGGTCCACCCGGCCGGCCCGGTCGACCGGGGTGAGCAGGGCCACGATCACCCCGTCGAGGACTGGCACCGTGATCCTCCTCCTCGCCGGCGGGCGCACCAGGAGCGCTCAGGCCAGCATAAGCGGCGGCTCGCGGAATGGGAGGACCGGCGCCGGCCGAAAGGGCCCGCCTGGACGCATTCGCCGGATCTTTCGGTCGCAAATGGCGGACGGCTGCATTCCTGCCGTAAGACCGACGCCCCGGCCCGGTGCTGACCCGCGGATTTACGCGGGCACCCGCAATCACGGCGGGATTAGCGAGGCGAATCCGGTCGTCTCGCTCAGCTCGACCGGCCCGCGACGGCGGCCTGCCGCCGGGAACTTCCTAGTTCGCAGTGATATTCCATGGTTAATTCTGACTATATAATTCCCCGTACTCGCGGCCTGTCGGCATTCCGTCCGCAATAAATTCCGGTAGCGTTTCCCGGGCCTGGTGCTGGTACCGGGATCATCGCCGGCGACCTGGCTGAGACCTGAAAATTGGATTCCCGCTGTGCCACCTTGTGCCCGGCATCACGGCCAGCGTGACTCTTAATTTACCGAGATCAGCCGTTAAAGAAGGGTGCCACATATGACTATTACCACCAGCAGGAAGGGTGAACGCCGACAGCCGCGCTATGCCTGGCTGGCCGGGGGCTCGGCGGTCGTGGCGGGCAGCGTGGGCGTGGTCGTCGTAGTCCTCGCCGCTCAGTCGGCCGGCGCGGCGACGGCCACGGTGGGCCTGGGGACGGCCGGCAGCTTCGCGGTCCTGGCCGGGACGACGGTCACCAACACCGGCCCGAGCACGGTCAGCGGGAACCTCGGCGTGAGCCCGGGCAGCGCGGTGACCGGGTTCCCGCCCGGCATCGTGTCCCACGGCACCATCCACCGCACCGACGGCGTCGCCAACGGCGCCCAGTCCGACCTGACCACCGCGTACAACGACGCCGCCGGGCGCAGCCGGACCGCCAGCGTTCCCGCCTTCATCGGGGCCGGGCAGACACTCGCGCCCGGCGTCTACAAGGCCTCTTCCTCGCTGGACGTCGGCGGGTCGCTGACCCTGGACGCGGGCGGCGACCCGAACGCGGTGTTCATCTTCCAGGCCCCGTCGACGCTCGTCACCGACTCGGCCAGCCGGGTCACCCTGACCGGGGGCGCGCGCGCCTGCAACGTGTTCTGGCAAGTGGGCAGTTCGGCGACCCTCGGCACCCACTCCTCGTTCACCGGCACCGTCCTCGCCCTGACCTCGATCTCGGTCCTGACCGGGGACACCATCGCCGGGCGCGCGCTGGCCCGTAACGGGGCGGTGACCCTGGACGACGACCGGATAACCGCGTCTAGCTGCTCCATCGTGCCGCCGCCCACGAGCCCGCCGCCGAGCTCCTCCGGGCCGCCGACCAGCCCGCCGCCGACCACCGGGCCGCCGACCAGCCCGCCGCCGAGCACCGGGCGGCCGACTAGGACGCCGCCCCCGCCGACGCAGACTGGCACGGGAACCGGGTCAGGTCCGTCCGGGAGCAACCTTCCGGTAACCGGCTGAGGACCGTCGCGCCGCGGGCCAGTCAACGGGTTTACCCGTTGACTGGCCCGCGGCGCACTTACCGGGGCCTGGCTGCGGCGGCCTGGTGCCGCAGGCGGCCGCCGTCCCCTTTGCGGGGAATCCCTCGCTAGGCAGGTAATTCCGCGGTTCTTGAGGCTATGCCTTCCCTTGCCGTGATTAGGGACGGTTTGTTCGAGACTTCGCCATGGACAAGGCGGGTTTCCCCGACTTCCGCCGGCTCGTTATTTTCATGCAATCCTTGCAATTTCCGTCGCAAGTGCGAACATGTTCCTCAGCAAGAATTGAGGGGGTTCGGATGGCGATCGTTCGCATGGCGGAATTCTTTGCTTTTAGTGCTGACTCCAGCGGAAACGGGGCATATCTTTCGTTCGATGGTGAATTCGTCGCGGTACCGCGGGCGCGCGGCGGCAGTGATGTCCGCCCGGCGAGGGGCGCGACGGCCGCGGCCGCTCGCGCGTCCTGGCCGGCCAGCGCGGGCCGGGTAGGTGCGGGATGCTGAGGCAGGGGGAGGGACCGCTGCGCTCGGCGATGGCACGGGCCGTGGCGATGCGCCAGGCGGGCCAGACCGCGGAGGCGCTGGCGGAGGTAATCAGGGCCAGGCAGAATCTCCCGCTTGACGGGAGGCACCTGCCCTCCGATGAGGCCGCCGCCCTGGCCGAGGGCTGGGAGTTCCAGGCCGCCGACGACCTGCACCGCGGCTGCCTGGAAGGAGGGCTCGAGGATCTCGCCATTGCCGAGCAGATCCTGGCGGGGCGGCCGGAGCACGGGGAGCGCCGCGGGCGCATCTGCGTGGAGATAGCCGCCAAGCTCACGGCCACCAGCGCCGACCTGCAATCGGTGCGGGCCGAGTACCTGGCGATCTCCGAGCGGCTGCTGAAAGGCGCCGACCGCTACCGGGAGCTCTGATAGCGACGCTGAGGCCCGCCCGTCACCCGCGGGCGGGCCTCAGCAGGGCAGGAGCGAGGTCATGATGACGGACTTCGGGTCGACCGCGTCCGACATGTGCATCGTGCCGTCGCTGACGCGGGCGAACATGGCCGCCATCACCTCGTCCGGGTGGCTGCTCAGCTCGTAGATCGCGGCGTACTGCGGCCGGCCGGAGGCGGGCGCGGCGATGCCGCTGGTGCATGATGGCGTGGTGCAGTTGTTTTCTCTTGCGGGTACTGAGCCCGCCGCTGGCCGGGCCGGTGCCCGGTGACCGCGCTCCCGGCCGGGCAGGACGTCACCGGCCTGCGGCAGCTGGAAGCGTGGCGCCAGCGGGTGCTGCCACCGGTTGAGCAGTTGGCGGCGGACCTCTGGTCGATCCCGGTGCCGATTCCCGACAACCCGCTGCGCTACGTGTCCAGCTACGCGTTCGCGTCCGGCGGCGGCCTGGTGCTGCTCGACACCGGCTGGGACGCCGACGAGTCCTGGCAGGCGCTGGTGGCGGGGCTGCGGGCGATCGGCGCCGGGCCGGGCGAGGTGCGCGGCGTGCTGGTGAGCCACATGCACTTCGACCACTCCGGGCTGGCCGGCCGGGTGCAGGCGGAGTCCGGCGCCTGGATCGCCATGCACCCGGCCGACCGGGTGATGCTGACCGCGGTCGGCGTGCGCGACCCGGCCAGCGCGGTCGTGCGCGAGGAGGCGTTCCTGCGCATGCTCGGGGCCGAGCCGGCCGAGGCGGTCGCCGCGGTCGGCGGCCCGGCCGCCTACGAGGGGTTCAGCCGGATCGCGCTGCCGGACCGCGAGCTGACCGACGGCGACATCGCCGACGTGCCCGGCTGGCGGCTGCGCGCGGTGCACACCCCCGGCCACACCCCGGGGCACCTGTGCTTCGTCGATGAGCTGTCGCAGCGCTTCTTCGCGGGCGATCACATCCTGCCGCGGATCACGCCCAACATCTCGCTGCTGGCGGGAACCCAGGAGCCGCCGCTGGCGGAGTACCTGGCCTCTCTGGCCAAGGTGCGCGACCTGGAAGTGGACGAGATCTTCCCGGCCCACGAGTGGCGGTTCCGCGGCCTGGCCGAACGGGTCGACGGCATCGCCGCCCACCACGAGCGGCGGCTGGCCGAGCTGCTGGCCGCCATCGCCGCCAACCCCGGCGCCACCCCGTGGATCCTGGCCGGCCAGCTCACCTGGTCCCGGTCCTGGGACCAGTACAGCGGCCGGATGCGGATCAGCGCGGTCACCGAGACCGCCGCCCACGTGCTCGAACTGGTCGGCCGGGGGCTGGCCGTCAGCACCGGCGGCGACGTGCCCGGCTACCTGGTCGCGGACCGGCCGGTCGGTTAGCGGTGACAGCGGAGCAGCCGGCCGCGGCCGGGCGGCCGGCCCACCGGTTCACCGGCCGGGACGGGGTGGAGCTGGCCTGGCACGAGATCGGCACCGGGCGGCCCGTGGTGCTGCTGCACCCGCTGTTCGGCAGCGGTGCCCGGGAGGCGGACGGCCGCCTGGCCCGGTCGCTGGCCGCCGCCGGCCGCCGGGTGATCCTGCCCGACCTGCGCGCGCACGGCGCCAGCGGGCACCCGCACGACCCGGCCCGCTACCCGCCCGACGTGCTGGCCGACGACGGGCTCGCGCTCATCGAGCAGCTCGGCCTGGACGACTACGACCTCGGCGGCTACTCGCTCGGCGGCAAGCTGGCGCTGCGGCTGCTGGCCCGCGGCGCCCGCCCGGCGCGCGCGTTCGTGATCGCCCAGGGGGTGGACGCGCTCGACGCGGAAAGCAGCCGGACCGGCGGCTACCGGGAGCTGCTTGACGCGGTAGCCAGCGGCGAGGTGGCGCCCGACTCGCCCGCGGCGGGCATGGCGCAGTGGCTCGCGCAGGCGGGCACCGACCCGCGGGCGGTCCGCCTGCTGCTCGGCGCGATGGTGCCGACCGCCCGCGACACCCTGCGGCTGGTGCCGGTGCCGGTGCTGATCGCCGTCGGCGACCAGGACAGCCGCGGGGCGACCGCGGGCGAGCTGGCCAGCCTGCTGCCCGACGCGCGGGTGGTCACGGTGCCGGGCGACCACGGCAGCTCGGTCGACGCGCCCGAGCTGGCCGCCGCCGTGCTCGACTTCCTCGGCTGAGGGCGCCGTCCCCGGGCCGGGGGCGCTGATGCCTGCGGCTCCTGTTTCTGGCGCGACCGCTGCGGCTTCTGTTACGGAAATAATTATCGAATTGGAGACTTTTAGGTGCTATTTGACCAAAAGTTTCCAAGATCTTTTTCTGGCCGGCAGCGCGGGGGCGGGAAATGAAGGCGGTGCTGCGGTGGCGGGAAATGAGGGCGGTGGCGCGGTGACGGGAACTCTAGGCGGTGCCGTGGTGACGGGAACTCTAGGCGGTGCCGCGGTGACGGGAACTCTAGGCGGTGCCGCGGTGACGGGAACTCTAGGCGGTGCCGTGGTGACGGGAACTCTAGGCGGTGCCGTGGTGGGGGGAATCTGGGCGGTGGCGCGGTGGCGGGACACTCGCAAGGTCCGCCATGCCCGTCACTTCTTGCTGTTATCCGACTGGGACGCGGGCGGGGGCTCGGGGCTTGCTGACCGGGTGGCGGGTGGGCTGTCAGCCGAGAGGCTCGGGGCCGGAGGCTCGGGGGCCGGAGGCTCGGGGTCGACGGGATCCGGCTCGGTGTAGTCGGCGGCGTTGAGGTGGGCGCGGCGGCCTTCCTGGTCGAGGATGAAGATGACCTCGGCCGGGCCGCCCTCGGCGGTGACCGCGTGCGGTGACATCGCCGAGAACTGCGCCGCCTGACCCGCCTCGACCTCGATCACGCGGTCGCCGAGCTGGAGCCTGATGGTGCCGGAGAGCACCGTGAACCAGCCGGTACCCGGGTGCACCCGCAACTGGCGCCGGCGCTGGGTCTCGGTGATGCGCACCTTCGCCACCGACAGGCCGTGCGGCTCGTCCGCCCGGGTCAGCATCCAGGTGACCGCGCCCCGCCCGGCGTCGCGCTGCGGCCTGATGATCACGTCCTCCGCGCCGACCGGCTCCACCAGCTGGTCCAGGCTGGTGCCAAGGGCCCGGGCGAGCAGCACTAGCTGGTCGATGGCGATGCGCCGGTGGCCGGTCTCGATCCGGCTGAGGGTGGACGGGCTGAGCTGGCAGCGGGCGGCCAGGGCGTCCAGCGACCAGCCGCGGGCCAGCCGCAGCCCGCGGAGGCGGGCGCGGATGGTGGCGTCGAGCGCGTCCTCTTCTTGCGTCATTGGCAAGATGCTATGCCATCAGAGCAAAGAGCGCATAGCGTGAGGGTCATGACCAGCACTCATGACCACGGCCAGCACCAGCACCAGCACGGGCACGCCGGGCACGCCGACGGCGAGGGGATGACCGACCTGCTCGACCTGGACGGGGAGGTACTGCACGGCTACTGGACGGCCGCCCTCGACTGGGTACGGGACGCGGCGGCCGGCTCTGGGCCGGCCCGGAGCCTGCTCGACCTGGGCGCGGGCACCGGCACCGGGGCGCTCGGCCTGGCCGCCCGGTTCCCCGGGGCCACGGTGGCGGCGGTCGACATCGAGCCGGAGTCGCTGCGGCGGCTGGCCGAGCGGGCCGGTGAGCTTGGCCTGGCGGAGCGGGTCCGCCCGGTCCAGGCTGATCTCGACGCCGGCTGGCCCGGCCTCGGCCCGCTCGACCTGACCTGGGCGTCGATGTCGCTGCACCACATGGCCGACCCCGGCGCGGTGCTGGCCGAGGTGCTGGCCGCCACCCGGGACGGCGGGCTGATCGCGGTGGCCGAGTTCCCCGAGCCGCTGCGCTTCCTGCCGGCCGACCTCGGCGTCGGCCCGGCCGGCTTCGAGGAGCGGGTGACGGCCGACCTCAGCCAGGCGCACGCCGAGCAGATGCCGACCCTCGGCTCGGCCTGGGCGCCGCGGCTGGCCGACGCGGGCTGGCAGGTCACCGGCGAGCGCACGTTCGCGATCGACCTGAACCGGCCGGCCGCCCGCAGGCCGGCCAGTACGCCCGCGCCTGGTTCGCCCGGCTGGCGGCCGGGTTCGCCGACCGGCTGGACCCGGCCGACCAGGCGACGCTGGCGGCGCTGCTCGACCCCCAGGGGCCGCACTCGCTGCTGCACCGCACCGACCTGCACATCCGCGGCACGCGGATCGTCACGCTGGGGCGCCGAGGCTGAACTCCCTGGTACTGGTGACCGTGCGGGCGGGAGAAACGCCGGCCGGGAGCGCGTCCGCGCGCGCCGCCTTGCGCAGCGCCCGGTAAAGCAGCTGGGGGTCACCAAGGCGGCGGCGCAGCTCGCGCTCCAGGCCAGCGATCGGGTACAGGTTCTGCGGCGCGCGGGTGTCCTTGTACGCCTCGGACGCGAACCGGCCGAGGCAGCGCTGGCTGAGCCCGGCCAGCTTGACCACCTCGGGCACCGGGAGCACCGACGCGCACTCGATCCGGACGATCCCGGCCCACGGGGAGCCCGGCGGGCCAGGCAGCCGCAGGTACCAGCTGTAGCGGTCCCACCGCGCGCTGATGTGGAACACGGGGGTTCGCTGTCCCGGCGCTAGCCGGCCGACGAGCGAGTTGAGCTCTGGCCGGAGGTACTTGGTGTTGTGCGACTTTATGTAGCCGAGCGCACGCGGCAGGTGCTGTCGCCCGTACAGTACGCCGTCGACGATCAGCAGGTCATCGGCGCCGTCGCTGACATGGCGGTCCGGTACCGGCAAGTCGGCGTCAGCGGCGGCGCGGGCCGCGTTCGACACCTTTACCTCGATCGCGGCCAGGTCCAGCTGCAGCGAGTTGGACAAGGCCGGCATCACCGGCGCGTTGCCGTTCTTGAGCTTCACGCAGTGTGCTTCGTAGTCGCCCGCCGGGGTGCGGATACCCTGCGCGTGCGGCGCGACCGAGAACAGGCCGCGGCGCCGCTCGGTGGCCATCAGGTGCGCGCCGGCGGCGCAGCAGCACACCACGCCGGCCGCGTACGACGCGCACAGCGCCGCCGTCGCGTCGCCGGCCGCCACGCCGTCGGCGTCGGGCAGGTCATCCACCCAGACCTGCGCCTCGATGCGCCGCACGCCGTCAACGAAAAGCAGCGCGCCGGGCAGTGGCCCGGTTCCCGACCGGTCGACGGGCCGCCAGCGGCTCGCGGGCAGCTCGACGTCGGTGTCGATGGAAGCGGAAGACTGCGACAGCTCCCCGTCGGTCTCCAGGCTGGAGCCGTAACTCGGGTCCCAGCCGTCCACGCTGAACCGCATCCCGGTCACTCCCCGGCCGTCTCGGTGGCAAGTCCCTCACGGGTGATAGTGGAGGTCAGCGCGTCGCGGGCGACCCGGAAGCGGACCGGGACGCGCTCGGCCAGGGCGGCCACGTGGGTGACCACGCCGACCATCCGGTCGCCCTCGGCGAGGGCCTCCAGGGTGGCCGCGACGACCTCCAGCGTCTCCGGGTCGAGGGTGCCGAAGCCCTCGTCGAGGAAGATCGAGTCGAGCCGGGCGGCGCCCGCCGCCGCCAGCGCGGAGATCTGCGAGGACAGCGCGAGGGCGAGCGCGAGCGAGGCCTGGAAGGTCTCACCGCCGGACAGGGTGCGGACCGAGCGGCGGGCGTCGGCGTCGGCGTGGTCCACCACCTGGAAGTCGCCGTCGTCATAGGCGAGGTCGAACTGCCCGGCGGACAGCGCGTTCAGGGTCGCCGATGCTTCCAGCACCAGGTCGTCGAGGGTCTCGGTGACCAGCCAGCGCTGGAACTGGTTAGCCCGCAGCAGGTCGCCGAGCATCCCCGCTACCTGCTGCTCGCCCGCCGCGGCCTGCTGGCGGGCGGTCAGCGCGGCGGCCTCGGCCCGGCGCTCGGCGATCCGGCTGACGGCATTGCGGGCCCCTTCGGCCGCGGCGGCGACCGCGGCGGGCGCCGTGGCCGCCACCCGTTCCGGGGTGACCGCTTCGGGGGTCATGGTCCCCGGGGGCGACCCGGGGACCAGGCTGACACCGGCCTCGGCCAGGTCGGCGGCCAGCTCGGCGGCCAGCTTGGCGAGGGCGGCCCGGGCCGCGCCGGCCGTGGCTTGCGCCTGCGTGATCTCGGCCGCGCGCTGCCTGGCCTGCCCGGATGCCCAGTCCACGAGGTCGGTCCAGTCGCGCAGCAGGCCCGCGCCGGCGGGGGCGGGGGCGGCGAGGGACACCACCTGGTCGCGGGCGGCGGTGAGCCGGCCGCGGGCGGCGCCTTCCGCGCGTTCGAGTTCCCCGGTCGCCCGCTCCCCCGCGGCCCGCCCGGTGCGGGCGGCCGACAGCTCCCGTTCGGCCGCCGTCGCGGCGGCTTCCAGCGCCGACAGCTCCGCGAGCCGGGCCGCGATCTGCTGCTCGTCCGGCGCGTCGCCCAGCAGCCCGTCCAGCTCCGCGATCCGCCCGGTGACCTGGTCGAGCCGGGTCCTGGCGCGCTGCTGCTCACCGTGGGCGGCCCGGGCCGCGGTACCGAGCCGGGTCACCTCCTGCTCCTGACGGCCGAAGTCGGCCGTCAGCGCGCGGTAGCTCCGTTCCGCCTCCGCCGCGGCCGGCCGCGCCTGGTCGAGGGCGGCCGCGCGGGCCTGGGCCTGGTCCGCTGCCCACCGGGTCAGCGCGGCCCAGCCGTCGGCCAGCCCGGCCTCCTCGACGGCGGGGGCGCCCAGCGCGACCAGCGGATCGCGGGCGGCCCGGAGCCGGGAGCGGGCGCTCGCCTGGTCGGCCTCAGCCTGCCGGGCCTGGTCGGCCGCGGTGCGTTGCCGCTGGCGGGCGGCCTGGGCGTCGGCGGTCGCGCGGGCAGCGGACGACTCGAGGTCGTCCCGGGCCCGGGTGAGCGCGCCGACTTCGGCGGCCGCCTGGGCGAGCAGGTCGTCGTCGAGGTCAGCCCAGGCGGGCTCGGGGGCGGCGCCGAAACTGGCCACGGCCGCGACCCCGGGCAGCTTGGCTCCGGCCAGGGGGCCGGCCAGCAGCCGGAACAGGGACCGGGCCAGGGCCGGAAACCGCTCGGCGGCGGCGGCCAGGCCGGCCTCGGCCCGGGCGCAGGCCTGCGCGGACCGTCCGGCCTCGGTCCGCGCGTCGTTGACCTGCCGCTCGGCCAGCAGCAGGCGCTCGGCGGCGGCCTCCGCGGCCGGGGCGTCGAGGGCCGCGGGCAGGGTGGCGACCGGCTGCTCGCACACCGGGCAGGGCTCGCCCGCGACCAGGTGGGGGCGTAGCTCGGCGGCGACGTTGGCCCGCCGGGCCGCGTCGAGCTCAGCCCGGCGCTGGCTGAGGACCTCCTCCGCCGCGGCGAGGGCGGCCTCGGCCTCGTCGCGCGCGGCGCGGGCCCGGGCCGCGGCGGCGCCGGCCGCGGTCAGGCTGGACCCGGCACTGCGCAGGTCGGCCAGGTCACGGGCGGCCTGCCCGAGCGCGGCGGCGGGCGCGGCGCCGTCCCGGGCGGCGCCCGCGGCGGCGGCTGCGCGTTCGGCCGCCTCCAGCGCCTCGGCCGCGGCGACGGCGGCACCGGCCGCCCCGGCGAGCCGCTGGTCCAGTTCGGCGACGCCCGCCGGGACGGCGACGGCGGTGAGGCGGGCGTGCTCTGCCGCCAGGTCGGCGGCCCGGGTGCGGGCCGCTTGCGCGGCGTTACCCGCTTCGTCGCGGCGGGTGCGGAGTTCCTCGAGTGCGGCGCCGGCCGCCGAGGCGTCGGCGGCGGCGCGTTCGGCCTGGGCAAGCCCCCGTTCGGTAGCTTCCTGCAGTTCCGGGAGGGAAGCGGTGTGGCGGGCGCGTTCCGCGCGGTGCTCGCGGGCCAGCTCGAGGGGGGCGCGGCGCGGGCCGGCCGCGAGGGCCGCGCGGGCGGCGCGGTCGGCGTCCTCGGCCGCGCGCTCGGCCGACCGCAGCCGGCCCAGTTCCTGCCTGCTCGCGGCGAGGTCAGCGTCGAGGGTGGCGACGCCGTCGGGGACCCGCAGGCCGGCCAGCGCGGCGTGCTCGGCCCGCAGCCGGCCAAGCTTGTCGTCGGCCGCGGCCAGCTCGCGCTGCCCCTCGGCGATGCGCGGCAGCGCCACCGCGACCCGCTGGCCAAGCCGGTCAAGGGCGGCGGCGGCGGCGCGGGCGGCCTGCTCGGCTTCGGGGGTGGCGTCGGCGTAGCCGCGCAGTGTCTCGGCGATGGTGTCGGCCCGCTGCCCGGCCGCGGCGGACCGCTGGTTGGCCTTCACCATCATCTGCTTGTAGTGCTCGGCGCCGAGCAGCCGGAGCAGGATCTCCTGCCGGTCGGCTGGCTTAGCCTGCAGGAAGTCGGCGAACTTGCCCTGCGGCAGCACTACGCACTGGGTGAAATCCTCGTAGCTGAGCCCGAGCAGCTTCTCGACCGCCTCGTTGACGCCGGCCAGGTCCTTGGCCAGCGGCACGGTCTGCTCGCCGGGGGCGGCCAGCCCGGCCCGGTCGGCTAGTTTCTCCAGGCTGGCGGCACGCTGGTTGACCGCGCCGCCGCCGCTGCCCATGCGGCGCAGCTCGCGGGCGACGACGTAGCGCTCGCCCGCGACCTCGAAGACGAGCTTGACCGTGCCGCGGTGGACGCTGGGGGCGAGGGCGAGCGAGACCATGCCCTTGCGACCCCAGCGCGGCACCGAGCCGTAGAGCGCGAACGTCATCGCGTCGATAACCGTCGACTTGCCCGACCCGGTCGGTCCGACCAGGGCAAAGAAGTCGGCGTCGGCGAAGTCGACGTGGGCCGGCGCGCGGAACGAGGCGAAACCGTCAAGGTCGAGCGTGACCGGGCGCATCAGGCACCGCCCCCGCTCGCGGTTACCTCGTCGTGCAGCTCGGCGAACAGCGCCGCCACCCGGGGGTCGGCCACCTCGCGGGCGGCGCAGTACTCGGCGAACAGCTGCCCCGGGGTGCGGACGCCGCGGTCCGCGGCCGGGCGCGACGGCCGGAGCGGGGCGGCGAACTCGGGGTCGATGCGCACCTCGAGCGCGTTCGGCAGCAGCGCGACGGTGTCGTCGCGCAGCCCCGCCCGGCTCTGCTCGCGCAGGTAGACCCGCAGGTAAGCCTCGCCGTAGCTATCGGCCTGAGCGGCCAGCTCATCGAGCGTGCCGTACACGGTGCGCAGCCGCCGCCCGGAGGTGACCGGGATGTTCGTGATCCGCGCGGGCGTGCCCGGGGTGGCCTCGACCAGGCAGACCACGCTGGTGTTGTCCTGCTCGCCGAAATCCACCGCCAGCGGCGAGCCGCTGTAGTGCACCGGGGCGGGGCCGGCAGCTCCTGGCGCCGGTGCAGGTGACCGAGCGCCACGTAGTGCGCGGAGACGGGGAAGATGGCGGCGGGCACGCTGTACTCGAAGATGGACTGGGCCGAGCGCTCGCCGCCGCCGAACTTGCCGCCGAGGCAGGTCGCATGGGCCATGACCAGGTTGACGGTCTCGGCCCGGAAGCCGGCCGTGAGCGCGCCGATCACCTGGCGGACCTGCTCGTCGTAGGCGCGGACGTTCTCCGACGGGGTGTTGGCGACGATCTCGGCCGCCCGCACCGCGTACCGCTGGGACAGGAACGGCAGCACCGCCGCCTGCACCGGGGCGCCGTCGGAGCGGGCGGTGAACTCGACCACGCCGCCATTGCCGGGGCTGCGGTACATCCCCGACACGGTGATGCCGGCCGCGCCCATCAGCGGGCGGTAGGCCTCGAAGGTCGGCCCGTGGTCGTGGTTGCCCGCGATGACGATCACCTGCGCGCCGGTGCGGGCTAGCCGCAGCAGCGTCTGCACGACCAGCTGCTGGGCCGCCGCCGACGGGGCCGACAGGTCGTAGACGTCGCCCGCCACCAGCACCGCGTCCACCTGGTGAGCCTCGGCCAGGGCGACGATCTCGGCCAGCACCGCGCGCTGCTCCTCCAGCCGGTCGCGGCCCTTGAGCGTCTTGCCGACGTGCCAGTCAGCGGTATGCAGGAAAAGCATCATCATCTCCCGGGGGAGCGACCCCCCGTACCCCCCGGTGTCCTGGCGGACGGAAAGGCACGGACGGTGTGGGACGGTTAGAACGGGGGGATGTCGTCTTCCGGCGGCAGCCTGCTGAGCAGGTCCGGCGGCGGGCTCGCGGGGGCGCCAGGACCGCCCGCGCGGGCCACGATCGGCCCGGCGCACTCCGACAGCCGGGTCGCCCAGGCCGGGAACGGGAACTCGATCGCCAGCGGCACCGGGATCTGCGGCTGGGAGACGAACATCGCGCCCGGCTTGGCGATGGTGGCGCGGACCCGCTGGGCGGCGGGCAGGAAGCCGTACTCGGGCCGTCCCGCCTCGGCCGCGTCCAGCCGGCCGACCACCCGGATGGCCGAGTTGGACACGATGCGCCGCTCCACCTCGCTGGCGGTCTGCTGCGCGCCGATGAGGATGATGCCGAGCGACCGGCCGCGCTCGGCGATGTCCAGCAGCACGTCCTTGATCGGCGAGCTGCCCTCGCGCGGCGCGTACTTGTTCAGCTCGTCGATCATGGTGAACAGCAGCCCGCCCGCGCCCGCGTCCTCCTTGCGCGCGGTCTCGGCCGCCAGCACCACGCCGACCACGAACCGCTGCGCCCGCTCGTGCAGGTTGTGCAGGTCGACCACGGTGAGCTGCTGGCCGGCGGTGGAAATGGCGCGCCGCGGCCCGCCCGCCAGGTCGGCCCGGATGATCGGGCCGAGCGGCCGCAGCGAGGAGCGCAGCCGCCGCACGAACGCGTTGGCGGTGCCGGTGCCGGTGACCGGGCCCGCCCAGTCGGCACGGGTGTCGTCGTCGGTCAGCCGGTCCACGATCAGGTCCACCAGGTCGGCGTAGCTGGTCAGCACCTTGCCCTCGAGCAGCACGGCGCCGTTGTCGCCGAACGGCTCGGCGTAGCGCTTGAGCCGGGCGGCGACCTGGTGGATGACGATGGTGTACTGCTGCCGGTCGTCCTCCGCGTCGGCGAACACGTACGGCAGCAGCTGCTGGTCGCAGAACTCCAGCAGCGTCCACCAGAACGCCTCCACCCCGCTGGTGCGGCCGGTGACGTTGGGGCGGCCGGTGGTGTCGTCGGGGACCGGCGGCGCCCAGAAGCCGGCCGAGGCGAACGGCTCGGCCGGCAGCCCGAGGCTGGCGTAGCCGGCCCGCAGCTCGTCGTCCAGGCGCACGTTCGGCTGGTCGAGGAACAGCAGGTCCTCGCCCTTGACGCTGAACACCAGCGCCTTGGCGTTGACCGCGCGGGCGCCGAGGGCGCCGGACCGGAAGATGGAGTGCAGCAGGAACAGCGCGAAGCTGGTCTTGGTGGCCACCCCCGAGATGCCGCTGATCGACACGTGCGCGCCCCTGGTGCCGTCAAGGAACTCCATGTTGAGGTAGATCGGGGCGCCGTCGCGGCCGCGGCCGACCGGCACCCGGTTGGCCATCTGGTCGAAGTACAGCGCCTGCGCCCGCTCGGCGCCGGTGGCCCGGCGGACCACCTCGCCCGGGCGCGGCGGCACGTAGACCTCCGGCTCCACCCGGGTGGTGCTGACCTCGGCGATCTCCTGGATCCTGGCCGGCAGCACGCCCTCGGAAATGAGGAACACGTCCGAGCCGTAGCTGGCGCCCTCCTGCCGGGCCCGCACCTGGGTGACGATGCCGCTGGTCAGCACCGGCCCCACCCCGGGGACCGGCCGGACGGTCACCACCACGTCGTCAAGCTGCAGGTACGACGCCTCGTCGAGGGCGACCGCGAACTGCAGCGGGGTGGAGTCCTCGGTCCCGGCGACCAGGCCGACCTCGTCGGCGGGGCCGTCGGGCGCGCTGGCGGGTAGCTGAGTGGCCAGGGCCTGCTCGCTGAGGCCAGCCGGCCCGGCCGCCAGCGGCGCGACGCGATCAGCCACAGTTTCGTACCCCCGCAGGTGAAACGGACAGGACTCTAGGTGCAGTGGGTAACACCGTAGCGGGTCTGGCTGACAATCCGCGGGTCATGGGCAATCCGCGGGTCATGGGCCGGCCGCCCGCGCCCGGGGGCGCCCGGACGCGGTGAACGGACCGCCCGGCTTCGTTGCCGGCGCGGCCCGTTCGCCTGGTCGGCCAGCGTTAGCTGACCGGGCTTACCGCCCGCCGGGCCTGGGCGGGCACGCTGACCGGGGCGCCCTGCGCGGGCACCGGGGCGCCCTGGCTGGCGCGCATCCAGGCGTCGACCACCGGGCCGGACTCCCAGGAGGTGATCAGCGCGTAGCGGGGCGCGGGCCCGGGGTGCCAGACCACGTGCCACAGCCGCTCGGTGTCGATCACCAGCTGCATGCCCGGGTGCAGCACGACCCGGCTCTCGGTGCGCGGGTCGTCCTTGTCCTCACGCAAGATGAACACCGACTGCCCGGCCGCGTCGTCGAGCTCAAGCCAGGACCGGACTACCCAGCCGGTGCCGTCCGGGTTGAGCCGGTTGTTGTCGTCGCGGTGCAGCTGGCGCAGGGCCTGCGCCTCGCTGCTCGGGTTGAGCTTGATCACCCGGACCCGGCCGTAGTTGCCGCCGATGTCCTCGACGTAGCGGGCCAGGCTGGGCGCGATCTCCCGGTTGACGGTCCACACGCCGTCCTTGTCCGCCTTGCCGTGATCCCAGAAGCCGCGGCAGTCCATCTCGCCGGTGGCCGAGGCGAGCGGCGCGAAGTTGGTGTCGCCGCCGCTCTTCCAGTCCAAGTATTCGAGCGACTCCCACTCGGCCGGCTCGATGGCCGGGCCGTCGTAGTCGCGGAGCACGGCGAAGCCGGTCGACGCGAGGATGTCGAGCTTGCGGTGCATGGATCCCCCTGTAGTCCCTTAAAGATTGCAACCCCGTTTGCTGCGCGAGCGGCGATCTACCCGTGATTACATGCAGTTATGCTTAACTACATTCAGTAACTGTTTCGTGCTCGCGACGCGTGCCCCGCCACGCGGCCGGGTAACGGCTAGCCGGGGGGTACACGTGACAACTGAGAGCACTGAGTTCACCGAAAGCACGAGCGGGCGCAAGACCGGCATCTACAACGACCCGCTGTTCAACTACGCGCAGTTCTGGTCGGGTCGCGACTACGAGCACCAGTCCGAGATCAGCGCGGTGCGCCGGCTGCTGGCCGGGCACCGCTACACGCACGCGGCCGACATCGGCGGCGGCTTCGGGCGGCTCGCGATCGTGCTCACCGAGTACGCGGACCGGGTCACGCTGGTGGACCCGAGCACCCAGCAGCTCAGCCTGTCCCGGGAGAAGTTCCCCGGCGACCCCTTCGAGCGGAAGCTGGCCGAGGCGGCCAAGCTGCCGTTCGCCGACGCCAGCCTTGACCTCGTGGTCATGGTGCGGGTGCTGCACCACCTGCCCGACCCCGAGAACGAGCTGTCCGAGCTGGGCCGGGTGCTGCGCCCCGGCGGCCAGGCCATCGTCGAGGCGGCCAACTCCGCCCACGCCGGCCGCCGCCTGGCCGCCTTCCTGCGCGGGCAGCGCGTCCCGGCGACCCCGGTCGACATCCGCTCGGCCGACTCCCGGGCCCGCGGCACCGCGCCCTACGTCAACCACCACCCGCGCACCATCACCCGCCAGCTCGCCGCGGCCGGGCTTAACGTCCGGCAGACGCTGTCGGTATCCAACTTCCGGCACCCGCTGGCCAAGGCCCTGGTGCCGCCGCGCGCCCTGCTGGCGGCCGAGCGGGCGGCCCAGCGGCCGCTGGCCGGGCTGCACTTCGGGCCGAGCCTGTTCCTGCTGCTGGAGAAGCGGCGCTGACGCCCGCCGCCCGGCCGGCCGGCCGCGATTAGGCCGGCCGCCCGCGGTTAGCCTGCCCTACCGTGGTTAGTTACCAGGGCGGGGGAGGTACGAAAATGACCGCGGAACCGATCAGCGCCCGTATCGACACGCTGCAGCGGCGGCTCGGGGCGGCGCTGTTCGCCCGGGTCGCGGGCCCGCAGGGGCCCGCCAACCGGGCGCGGTTCGCGGCCGACGGGCCGCGCTGGTTCGCTGACGGGCGGCCGATCCGCCGGGTGCACGGCGACGCCGCGATGTTCGTCGGCGGGCTGCGGGCGCTGCTGCTGCAGTCACTGCACCCGCAGGCGATGACCGCGGTCGCGCAGCACTCCGACTACCGGACCGACCCGTGGGGGCGGCTGCAGCGCACCAGCACCTTCCTCGCCGCCACCACGTTCGGGCCGGCCGACGACGCGCAGGCGGCGGTGGACCACGTCCGCCGGGTGCACGCCCACGTCACCGGGACCGGGCCGGACGGCCTGCCCTACCGGGCCGACGACCCGCACCTGCTGCGCTGGGTGCACGTGGCCGAGGCGGACAGCTTCCTGCGCTGCCACCAGCGCTACGGCGCGCAGCCGCTGGACGCGGCCGGCTGCGACGGCTACGTCGCCGACGCCGCCCGGATCGCGGCCGCGCTCGGGGTGACCGACCCGCCCCGCAGCACCGCGGAACTCGACCTGGCGCTGCGCGAGTACCAGCCCGAGCTGCGGGCGATCCCCGAGGCCCGCGAGGCGGCCCGGTTCCTGGTCTGGAACCCGCCGCTGCCGCTGCTCGCCCGCGGCCCCTACGCGCTGCTGGCGGCCACCGCGGTGGCCGAGCTGCCCGCCTGGGCGCGGCGCGAGCTGCGGCTGCCGCTGCCCCGGCTGGCCGGGTCGGTGCTGGTGCCGCCGGTCGGGCACGGCGTGGTCGGCGCCGTGCGGTGGATGATGGCCCGGGACTAGTGCCGCGGCACCGTGGTTGCGGCAACCAGGCGGTCCTGACCGCCTGGTTGCCGCAACCACGCAGGCGGGCGAGTGTGATTGTGAGGGGGATGCGATGAGTGAGGCGGGTGAGCTGCCGCGCCGGTGCGACGTGGTGATCGCGGGCGGGGGCGCGGCCGGGCTGGCCGCCGCCCGGCAACTGACCGCGGCCGGGGCCGAGGTGCTGCTGCTCGAGGCGGCCGGGCGGACCGGCGGGCGGATCGCGACCGACCAGGTGGACGGCTTCCTGCTCGACCGCGGCTTCCAGGTGGTGAACACCGGGTACCCGGCGCTGCCCGACTTCGTCGACATCCCATCGCTCGACCTGCGGTTCTTCGACCACGCGGCCCTCGTGGTGGACTCCCGCGGCCGCCACCTGCTGGCCGACCCGCGACGGACGCGGGGCCAGTCGGGGCCGGCCCGGTCACTGCCGGTACTGCCGTGGCCGGGACGGCTGCCCGTCCCGGCCGCCGGGCTGGCCCGGCTCGCCCTGCTCAGCCTGCGCCTCGGCTACGGCGACGCGCGGCGGCTGCGGGCCGAGCCGGAGGCCACTGCCGCCGCCTACCTGGCCGCCCGGCTGGACGAGCGGACGGTGCGGGTGCTGGTGGAGCCCTTCCTGACCGGGGTGTTTGGCGCCGCCCCGCTCGACGTCTCCAGCCGGGTGCTGACGATGATCTGGCGCTCGTTCGCGCGCGGCCGGATCGGGGTGCCCGCGTCCGGCATGCAGCGGCTGGCGCAGGCCCTGGCGGCGCCGCTGCCGGCCGGCTGCGTGCGGCTTGACACCCCGGTCAGCGCGGTCACCGCCCACGGCGACGGGCAGCAGGTAGTAACCCCGGCGGGCACCGTGCAGGCCCGCGCGGTGATCGTCGCCACCGACCCGGGCACCGCCGCCCGGCTGGTCCCGGGACTGGCGGTACCCGGGCAGCGGATCCTGGTGACCACCTACCACGCCGCCGACGAGCCGCCCGCCCGCCGCCCGGTGCTGCTGCTCGACGGCACCGGGCAGACCGGGATCGCCAACAGCATCGTGCTGACGCTGGCCGCCCCCGGCTACGCGCCGCCCGGGCGGCACCTGATCGCCACCACCGCCACCGCCGAGGCCGGCCTGGACGAGCCCGCGCTGCGCCGCCGGCTGGCCGAGCTGTACGGCCAGCCGACCACCGGCTGGGAGCACATCGCGACCGTCCGGGCGGACCCCGGCCTGGTCACCGCCCCGCCACCGCAGGGCACGCTGCGCCAGCCGGTCAGGCTGACCGACACCCTGTTCGTCGCGGGCGACCACCGGGACACCCCGTCCCTGCAGGGCGCGCTGGTCAGCGGGCGACGGGCGGCCCGCGCGGTGCTGCGGCAGCTCGGGGTCACCGGCCAGGCGCCCACCCGGCTGACCGCCAGCTAACCGGGCCGCAGCACAAACGGAGGAGGCTCCGGTTAGACTGGGGGTGACACGGAGCAGTCCTGGCCGGCCAACGGAGGTCACCGCATGAGCACCCTGATCAGCACGCCCTTCGGGCCGGCCTCGACCGCGGCCGAGGTGATCGCGGGCGTGGACCTGGCCGGGCGGCGGGCGGTGGTCACCGGGGCCTCGTCCGGGATCGGGCAGGAGACCGCCCGGGCCCTGGCCGGGGCGGGAGCCGAGGTCACCCTGGCGGTCCGCGACGTCGCGGCCGGGCAGCGGGCGGCCGCCGAGATCGAGGACTGGCTGGCCCGCGCGGGCGCCAAGCGGCCGGGCGGCCTGCCCGTGGCCCCGCTTGACCTGGCCGACCAGGCATCGGTGGCCGCGTTCGTGGCCGGCTGGCAGGGGCCGCTGCACATCCTGGTCAACAACGCCGGGGTGATGGCCACCCCCGAGCTGCGCACCCCGGAAGGCTGGGAGCTGCAGTTCGCCACCAACCACCTCGGGCACTTCGCCCTCGCCACCGGGCTGCGGCCCAGCCTGGCAGCGGGCGCGGCGCAACCCGGCCAGGGCGGAACGGCCCGGGTGGTGTCGGTCAGCTCGCTCGCCCACGTGATCGGCGGGCTGGAGCTGGACGACGTGAACTTCGAGCGGCGCCCGTACAGCCCGTTCGCCGGCTACGCCCAGTCGAAGACGGCCAACGTGCTGTTCGCGGTGGAGGCCGCCCGGCGCTGGGCCGGGGACGGGATCGCGGTCAACGCGGCGCACCCCGGCCGCATCACCAGCACTGCCCTGTACCGGCACGTGGACCCGGGGGGCGGCGGCAGCGACAGCGCGGAGAAGGACATCCCCCAGGGCGCCGCCACCCAGGTCCTGCTGGCGGCGTCGCCGCTGGTCGAGGGGGTCACCGGCAAGTACTTCGAGGACTGCCAGGAGGCGGCGCCGTTCGTCCCCGGGGGGCCGCGGCGCGGGGTGGCGGACTTCGCGCTCGACCCGGGGCAGGCGGCCCGGCTGTGGGAGCTGTCGGAGAAGCTGCTCGCCGCGGGCTAGCCGTCTCGGCCGAGGCGGCGCTGGTACCAGGTGCCGGCCTTGCCGCCGAGGTGGGCCGGGTCGGCCGGGCCCGCCTCGGCGAAGCCGGCCTTGGCCAGCACCCGCTGGGACGCGATGTTCTGGCTGGCGACGGCGGCCCGCAGCACCCGCAGCCGGTGCCGGGCCGGGGCCAGCCGGCACAGCTCCCGCACGGTCGCGGTGGCGACGCCGCGGCCGGTCACCGACTGGGCCACCCGGTAGCCGAGCACGGCGCCGCCGTCGGCGGTGAACTCCAGGTTGAACCGGCCCAGGACCGAGCCGTCCGCTGCTGCCAGCACGTAAAAGGCGGCGGTGCCGGCTTCCTGGTCGGCCAGCAGTTCGGCGAACCGCTCGGTGAACCGGGCGAAGTAGTCATCGCCGCGGTCGGCGATGAACGCGGCGAAGTAGGCGCGGTTGGCCAGCTCGAACGCCAGCACGGCGGGGGCGTGGCCGGCTTCCAGTGGCTGCAACTCGGGCACCGGCCGACCCTACCGGCCCGCGCGGGACACTGGGCCGGCCGGGGTCAGCCGCACCCGTTCGGAATACTCTCAGCCGTCACCGAGGCGGGCCAGCAGCTGCGCCAGGGCCTTGCGGTCGGCCGCGTCGAGCGGCGCGAACAGGTCCTCGGCGGCGCGCTCGCGGGCCGCCCGCAGGTCCTCGCGGACGCGGGCACCGCGCTCGGTCAGCCGCAGCAGGATGGCGCGGCGGTTGCGCGGGTCGACCTCGCGGTGCACCAGGCCGGCGTCCTCCAGGGCGTCGACCACGGTGGTGACCGAGCGCGGCACGATGCCGAGCTGGTCGGCCAGCTCGGCCATCCGCAGCGGCTGCTGGCCGCGGGCGATCAGCCGCAGGGCCCGGCCCTGGGCCGGGGTCAGCCCGAGCGGCGCCAGCCCGTCCCACTGCGCCCGCCGCAGCCGCTTGGTCAGCCCGTGCAGCTGGTCCGCCAGCTGCACCGGATCCTCGTCGCCCACGGTCCCAGCGTACCAGGATCCTCACTCATACTGAGCCAGGAACAATTATGAGTTAGGCTCTGTTTGAGCGAGCATGACTGACTAACGCCCTGGAGGCCTTTTGGGTACCGCAAGCAATCCCCGTGTCCCGCTGCGGCGCATCGCCGCGCTGTTCCGCCCCTACCGATGGAACCTGCTCTTCGTGGCGGTGCTGGTCGCCGCCTCGTCCCTCGTCTCGCTGGTCAACCCGTTCCTGATCCGCGCGGTCATCGACACCGCGCTCCCCCAGGGCCGGACCGGCCTGCTCACCGCGCTGGCGGCGGCCATGATCGTGGTGGCGATCGCCAACAGCTGCTTCAGCGTCTCGCAGACGTACGTCTCCACCCGGATCGGCCAGCGGGTCATGCACGACCTGCGCACCGCCGTCTACACCCACCTGCAGCGCATGTCGCTCGCGTTCTTCACCCGGACGCGCACCGGCGAGGTGCAGTCCCGCATCGCCAACGACATCGGCGGCATGCAGGCGACCGTCACCACCACCGCCACCACCCTGGTGTCCAACGCGACCACCGTCATCGCCACCGTCATCGCCATGATCGTGCTCGACTGGCGGCTGACCATCGCCTCGCTGGTCATGCTGCCGTTCTTCGTCTGGGTCAGCCGCCGGGTCGGCAGCGAGCGCCGCCGCATCACCCGCGACCGCCAGCGCCAGCTAGCGGTGCTGTCCTCCATCGTGCAGGAGTCGCTGTCGGTCAGCGGCATCCTGCTCGGCCACACCATGGGCCGCTCGGCCTCGCTGGCTTCGTCGTTCGGTGATGAGTCGGCCAAGCTGTCCGACCTCGAGGTCAGCTCGAGCATGGCCGGCCGGTGGCGCCAGTCGACCATCCAGATCGTCATGTCGGCCATGCCCGCGGTCATCTACTGGGTCACCGGGCTGACCGGCCGGGGTTCGCACATGGCGATCTCGATCGGCACCCTGGTCGCCTTCACCACCTTGCAGCAGGCGCTGTTCCGCCCGGCCGTGCAACTGCTCAGCACCGGGGTGGACATCCAGAGCTCGCTCGAGCTCTTCGGCCGCATCTTCGAGTACCTGGACCTGCCGGTCGACATCGCCGAGCCCGCCTCGCCGGCCAAGCTGGCTGGCCGGGCCCGGGGCGACGTCCGGCTCAGCCACGTGGGGTTCAGCTACTCCGGATCCGCGCCCGGGCCCGGATCGGCGCTGCGGGACATCGACGTGACCGTGCCGGCCGGGCACTCGCTCGCCATCGTGGGCGAGACCGGCTCGGGCAAGACCACCCTCAGCTACCTGATCCCCCGGCTCTACGACGTGACCGCGGGCAGCGTCACCATCGACGGCACCGACGTGCGCGACCTGTCCTTCGACGACCTGGCCAGCGCGGTCGGGGTGGTCGCGCAGGAGACCTACCTGTTCCACGCCTCGGTGGCGGAGAACCTGCGCTTCGCCAAGCCGTCGGCCAGCGACGAGGAGATCGTCGCGGCAGCCAAGGTCGCGCAGATCCACGACCACCTGATGTCGCTGCCCGACGGCTACGACACCGTGGTCGGCGAGCGCGGCTACCGGTTCTCCGGCGGCGAGAAGCAGCGGCTGGCCATCGCCCGGGCAGTGCTGCGCGACCCGCCGGTGCTGGTCCTCGACGAGGCCACCAGCGCCCTCGACACGCAGACCGAGCAGGCCGTGCAGCAGGCGATCGACGCCGCCAGCGCGGGCCGGACCACCATCACCATCGCCCACCGGCTGTCCACCATCCGCGACGCGGACGAGATCATCGTGCTCGATCACGGGGAGGTCGCCGAGCGCGGCACCCACCCCGAGCTGCTCGCCCGCGGCGGCCGCTATGCCGCGCTGGTCAACCGGGACGCCGACACGGTCCTGGCCGAGGCTCCTGGTGCCGAGCCGGCCACGGCCAGCGTCGGGTAGCCGGCGCCGCCTGCGCTGCTAGCGGAACTCTTACGTATCAGCCCCCGGAGTTGACGTGGCCTGCGGTAATGCCGCACAGTTCGGTAGAGACGCCCATCGCGCATGACCCGCGAAAAGGCGGGAAGTAGCCGGTCCGATGGCGGACGATCCGCCGCCCGGCTGGCCCGGGGTCGAAGGGAGCGCGATGAGGCTGCGATGGCGTGCGCGGCGGGAACCGCAGCAGGCGTCGGCCGGCCCGCCGCTGCTGGCCGCGGACCCGGCCGCGCCCGCTGCTGGCCGCGGACCCGGCCGGCCTGCTGGCGGTAAGCGGGCTCGACGAGCCGCCGGTGACCGGTTACCTGCAGCTCCCCGCCCCGGCCCGGCTGGCGCTCACCGCGGGCTGGAACCTGGCCGAGTCACTCGGCCTGCCGGTGCTCGGGTACCTGGCGGGCGAGCGGTTCGGCGGCCAGGGGGCGGGGATGGCGGCCGCCACCGTTGTCATCTGGCTGACCGCCATCGCCAGGAAGCTGCTGACCGGCAGCGTTCCCGGGCTGCTGGTGATCTCGGGCCTGGTCTTCACCCTGCAGGCGGCGCTGGTGCTGGCCACCGGCAGCATGCTGCTGTTCCTGCTCCAGTTCCCGGTGGCCAACCTCGCGCTGTGCATCCTGTTCGCGCGGACCGCGCCGACCGGCAAGCCGCTGGTGGCCCAGCTCGCGGCCGAGGTGGTGGCGCTGCGCCAGGCGGGGGCCGCGCACCCCGGCCTCGACCGCTTCTTCCGCGGGGTGACCTGGCTGTGGGCCGGGATCTTCGCGGCGTCCGCGGTCGGCCTGACGGCACTGCTGGTGGTCGAGCCGGCCGCCGTCTTCCTGCTGCTGTCCACGGTGGTGACGGTGGCCGGGGTGGCCGCCGGGACCATCGCGTCGGTGCTCTGGTTCATCCGGATGATGCGGCGCGGCGGCCTGCGGGTCCGCTTCGGCCCGGCCTGAGGTCCCTCCGCTGTTCCCCGCGTTCTCTGCCGTGGCATGCTGGTGAGGTCACCAGACCAGCGACGGACGTCAAAGGAGCGCGTGATGGGGCAGCGGAACGAAGACGACTTCCCGGCCGAGTTCCACCGGGAGCGGCGCGAGCACGGCGGAGCGTCGCAGCGGCTTGACGATGACCGGCTAGCCGAGCTGGCTGAGGAAGAGCGGGTCGACGCCGGAATCGACGCCTACGACCCCGACCGGGTGCCGCCCGCCACCGACGCCCCGCCGGTGTCCGACCCCCGCCAGGACGAGGCGTACCAGGAAGAGCGGGCCGAGCTGCTGCGCGAGATCGACAAGGGCGAGTTCCGGCAGCCGAGCGAGAGCGACCCGTTCCCGCCGACCCGCTACGAGGACTAGGGTCGGAACCGGCTGGTTCTGCCAGCCGGTTCCGGCGAGCTGGTTTTCGGCCGGCTGGTTTTCGGCGGGCTGGTTTTCGGCGGTAAGGGGCAGCGGATGCGACGGAGCACCGACCGGATTCTGACCACGCACGTCGGAGCGCTGCAGCGGCCGCCCGAGCTGTCGAAGGCGATGGCCGCCCACGGCCAGTGGGCGGCCGACGTGCTCGGCCAGCTCACCGCGGGCGTCGCCCGCGTGGTGGGCCGCCAGGTCGAGACCGGGATCGACATCGTCGACGACGGCGAGTTCGGCAAGACGATGTGGAGCCGGTACGTCCTTGACCGGCTGGACGGGGTGACGGCCCGGGACAAGTCGCTGACCAGGAACCCGGTCTTCCGCGGCCGCGACCGCGAGCAGTTCCCCGGGTTCTACGCCTGGGCCGACGGCAACGCCACCCTCTTCGGTTACACCGAGGACAGCAACTTCTTCACCCCGATGCTCACCCAGCCGGTGGTCACCGGGCCGCTGCGGTACCGGCCGGAGGCGGTGGACCGGGACATCGCCAACCTGCGGGCGGCGCTGGCCGGGTATCCCGGCCAGGAGGCGTTCCTGCCGACGGTGGCGCCGGCCAGCATCGTGGTCGCCCTGCAGGACGAGTACTACGGCAGCGAGGACGAGCTGCTGCGGGCGCTGGCGGACGTGCTGCGGGCGGAGTACCGGGCCATCATCGAGGCCGGCTTCATCCTCCAGGTGGACGACGCCTGGGTGCCCGCCAACTGGGACCGCAACCCCGGCTGGGAGCGGGACACCTACCGCCGCTACGCCGCTGCCAGCATCGACGTGCTCAACCAGGCGCTTGACGGGCTGCCAGCCGATCGCATCCGCTACCACCTGTGCTGGGGAAGCTGGCACGGCCCGCACGCTAACGACGTCCCGCTGGCGGACCTCGCCGACATCATGCTGCGGGTCAACGCGCAGGCGTACCTGGTCGAGGCGGCCAACTCGCGGCACGAGCACGAGTACCACCTGTGGGAGCGGGTGAAGCTGCCGGCCGGGAAGATCCTGGTGCCCGGCGTGGTGACCCACGCGACCAACATCGTCGAGCACCCGGAGCTGGTCGCCGAGCGGATCACCCGGTACACCGACCGGCTCGGGGCCGAGAACGTCATCGCCGGCGCCGACTGCGGCTTCGGCTCGCGTATCCACCCCGAGCTGGGCTGGGCGAAGCTGGCGGCCCTGACCGAGGGGGCCGCGCTGGCCTCGGCTCGGATCTGGAAGTCCTGAGCGACTCTCAGTCGGCAAAGACCTCGGCCGCGCTGGCGGCGGTGAGGGAGCGGTCGAACCAGCGGTCGAGCGTGGCCAGGTCGGTGCACTCGGCCACCCGGGCGAGCTGCTTCTTGGTGGGGTGCAGGTCGCGGACGGCGAGCACCTTCATGAGGTCGGTGACCTTGGCCTGGGCCAGGCCCTTGGCGAGTCCCTTGGCGAGTCCCTCGTTGACGAAGCCCTCGACGAAGTCGTCTTTCCACTTGTTCATGCGTTGACGGTAACCCGCACGATTTAGCGACTGACGGAGAAACACCGCGATAATCGGCAGTCCAGATGAAATGTTCATTTCGCAATTATTTGCGGGCAATCGGCGCCTGGGTGGGCGGCCGTTGCGCGGGCAGCGCCACCAGGTCCACTCTGGTCACGTAGCTGCAGGCCCAAGCCTTAGGGTGGAAATAAATTAGGGCTATTGCCCCAATTTATTTCCACCCTGCACAGAAGTTCCACGAGAATGCCGCTACCGGAGGGAATCTGGTGGTCAGTGGCCCTCGTCGGCGACTTAAGTCAGCGGCATTGGGCTATGGCGCCCCTATTTCACGCGCCAAGCTCGCGGGCCGCGCGAAAGTGGCTGGAGGGACGGCCGTGCGCCTGGCTGCCGGGTGGCGGCGGAGCGGGGCGGCCGCCGGGCGGGGGCGGGGAGGGGGCGGCCTGGCCGGTACCGCCCGCGGCTACGCCCCAGCGGCTAGCGTCCCGGCGCCCCGCGGCTAGGGGCGCGGGCGGCGGACGCCGAGGCGTTCCAGGCGGTGGTTGCTGAACCGGCCGCCGGGGTCGAGGCGCTCGAACAGGTCGCGGGCGTCGCCCAGCCGCGGGTACAGCTCGGCCAGCCGGGCGGGCCCGAGGCGGGACACCTTGCCCCAGTGCGGGCGGGCCTCGAACGGTGCCAGGGCCGCTTCCACCTCGCGGACCGCGGCGTCCACCGCGTCCGGGCGGTTGTACCAGGTGAAGTGCAGGGCCACGGTGTCACGGAGGTAGGAGCCGCTGAGCCACAGCCGGTCGGCCGCGGTCGACCGGATCTCGGAGATCATCAGCGCTGGCGCGATCCGGTGGGCGCGGCGCCGGATCGCCGCCAGTGCTCGCGGGCCGTGCCGCCGGTCGACGAAGTACTCCGACTGGATCTCATCACCGTTGCTCGGGGTCGCCTCAAGCCGGAAGTGCGGGAGCGCGGCCAGCCACGGGACGGCCTGGCCGAGGACCGTGAGGTTGTCGGCCGGGCCGTCGAGGAACTGCTCCCGGTCCGTTCCGCGACGGGCGCCGAAGAACTCGTCCTGGCCGGGCCCGGGCTCGTCGCCGGGCTCGGCCCGGCGCTTGACCCAGGCGGCGCGCAGCGTGTCGCCGGCCCAGTCGGTGAACAGGCTGACGCTGTAGGCGGCGGCCAGCACCGCCTCCAGCTCGTCAAGCACCCGGTCCCAGCCCAGCCCGGGGTAGGCGTCCTGGCGGACCAGGTAGCTGGGCTGGATGTCGAGGGTAACCCGGACGACGATGCCGAACGCGCCGAGGCCGACCGCCAGCCCGGCGAAGTCCGGGTCGGCCCGGGTCACCCGGCGCAGCTCGCCGCCGGCCGCCACGTAGTCCAGGCCGGCCAGGGCGGCCGACAGCACCTGGTTGCGGCTGCCGGAGCCGTGGGTGCCGGTGGCGGTCGCGCCCGCGACCGAGATGTGCGGCAGCGAGCCGAGGTTGCCCAGCGCCCAGCCCCGGTCTTGCAGCCAGGCGGCGAGCTTGCCGTAGGTCATCCCCGCGCCCGCCGTCACCGTGCCCGCGGCCGGGTCGATGACCGGGTCGGCGGGCAGGCCCGCCACCGAGACGAGGGTGGCGCCGTTGTCGGCCAGGTCGTTGAACGTGTGCCGGGTGCCCAGTGCCCGCACCCGCCCGCCCGCCGCGAGCGCCCGCCGCACGTCGTCGACGGTGCGCGCGGCGACCAGCTCCCGCGCGGTGTACTGGTAGTTACCTGACCAGTTCCACAGCCCTGCCGTCACCGCGCCTCCTGGTCTGCCCTTACTAGCATCCAAGCACGCCGACAAACATAAGGACATCAGCCCGAACGGGTGCGGCGCCGCTGTCAGACCCGTTCGCTAGCATCGGCGGCATGGCCTATGACGAAGTCCTTGCCGGCCGGATCAGGGACCTGGTCGGCCCCGACCCGGAGCTGACGGAGAAGAAGATGTTCGGCGGCCTCGGGTTCCTCATCCGCGGGCACCTGGCGATCAGCGCCAGCGGGCAGGGCGGCATCCTCACCCGGGTCGACCCCGGACAGGCGGATGAGCTGGTCGCCGTCACCCCGGCCACGGTGGCGGTGATGCGCGGCCGGGAGATGCCCGGCTGGCTGCGGGTGGCGGCCGGCGACCTGGCCACCGACGACGACCTGGAGCCCTGGGTGGAGCGCGGCATCGCCTTCGCCCGCTCGCTGCCGCCCAAGTAGCCGGCGCCATGGTCGCGCCGGGCAGCCCGGCGCGACGGGGCGGGCAGCCGGGTCAGGCAGCCGGGTCAGTCGGCCGGGTCAGTCAGCTGGTCAGGCAGCCGGGTCAGGCCGCGGGCACCGGCACCCGGAAGGCGAGCAGGCTGGCGTCGCGGGCGGCCGCCCGGGCGGCCGAGCTGAAATCGGGCGCGGCGCAGGCGAACAGGGTGCGGCCGTCGGCACCGCCGAGCGCGCAGGCGAAGACCGGCGAGCCGGGCCGCAACTCGTCGGCGATGTCGCCGCCCTCTTTCACTCGCAGCAGCCGGCCGCCGAACGCATCGGCGATCCACACCGCTCCCTCGGCGTCCGCGCAGGCGCCGTCCGGTGCCACCATGATCTGGGCGAAGAGCTTGTCCATGGCCCGGCCGGCGGGCAGCGGGGCGAACTCGGCCCAGATCCGGCGGTTTTCCAGCCGCCCGTCCGGGGTCACGTCGAAGGCGGTGCAGCGGTTGCCGAACGTCTCGTTGACGACCAGCGTGCCGTCCGGGGTGAACACGCAGCCGTTGGGTAGCCACAGGCCGGCCGCCGCCTCGGACACGGTTCCGTCCGGGTCGACCCGGCACAGCGACGCGGTCTCCAGCGGCCCGCCGCCGTGCAGGTCGAACCCGAAGTTGCCGACGTAGGCGCGGCCGGCGGCGTCGACCACCATGTCGTTGGCGTGCCCGGTGGCGTACCCGCGCAGGTCGGCGTGCGTCACCAGGGTGCCGTCGGCTTCCCGGCGCAGCACCTTGCGGTCGAGCATCGACACCACCAGCAGCCGGCCGTCGGGCAGCCAGCCGAGGCCGGACGGCTGACCGGGGACGACCGCCTCGGTACGCAGGTCGGAGCCGTCCTCCCGGGCCGAAAGGACGTGGTGGGCGTAGAAGTCGGAGAAGAAGATCCGGTTGTCGCGCCAGCGCGGGGCCTCAAGGAAAGCGAAACCGGTCGCTACCGTGGTCGGCGCAGTTGTCATCGTGTCCGCCCTTGGAACTGTCATGACGTCTGGAGCCTGGCTGATTCTAGTGATACTCCGGGGCGGGCCTGCCGCCAAGGGCACGCCAAGCGCGCGCCCGGCCACGCCCCGGGCAGGCTCGGCGGAGACGGCCACCCGGCCGGGGCGGTACCGAGCGGCCGGCGCCGAGACGTTGACTTAGGTAAGCCTTACCTAATTTAATTGGGCTCATGGATTTCGACGTGCTCCCCGGCCCCTCGCTGCCCGAGCGGGCCAGGACCGCGCTGGCGCGGGCGGCGACCGCCTTCGTGAGCGACCCCAGCGTGCCCGGCGCGCCCCCGGTGACCAGTCAGGTGCCCGTCCGGGCGACGCGCGACGGCAGCCCGCTGCTGCTGCCGCGAACCGGGTCACTGGTGGCGGCCTGGCTGGCGGGCGGCCCGGACGACGTGCGGGTCTCGCTGCCGGCCGGCCCGCCGTTCGCCGCGCTGCGGCTGACCGGGAGGGTCCGCCGGGTCGCGGCGGCGGGCGACTCGGGCATCACCGCCTGCGCGGTCGCGGTCGACGCGATCGAGTTCACCGGGGCCAGCCAGGCACCGGTGCCGGTCGCGGACTACCGGGCGGCGGCGCCCGACCCGCTGTGGCGGGTCGCGCCCCGGCTGCTGCACCACCTGGAGCACGGCCACCCGGGTGACCTGGTCCGCTGCGTCCGCGCGCACGGGATGACCCGGGCCGAGTGGGTGGTGCCGCGCGGCCTGGACCGCTACGGCCTTGAGCTGCTGGTGCTCACCGCCGACGGGATCGCGGCGGTCCGGCTGTCCTTCCCCGACGGGCCGGTAGCGGCACTGGACGATGTGCCGGTCTCGCTGCGGGCCGCGCTCACCTGCCGCTGCCGCTGCGACCCGGGCCACCGGCCCGGGCCGGGAACCGAGCCCGGGCAGCGCGACCGCCAGCGCTGAGCCGGCCCGGCCAGGCCGGCGCCACGGCCGTCAGCCGCGGAGGCTGGCGATCTCCGCCCGGGCGGCCGCCACCAGCTCCTCGTTGGTGCTGGCGTGGCCCTGCAGCCCCCACCCGCCGGGGAGCGCCTCGGTCAGCAGCACCCAGGTGCGCCCGGCCAGCGACGCGTCCCCGGCCGCCTCGGCGACGATCGCGGTGAACCGCGCCACCACGTCGAGCTGCTGGCCGCGGTCGAGCGCGCCCGCGTTGGTCAGCACCTGCACCCGCACGTAGTCACTGGCGCCGTCCACGTTGGAGATCGCGGTGGCGGGCAGCTCGTGCACGAAGGCGGCGGTGTTGCGGCGGAACAGCGGGATGTCGGGTACCTGCTCGACCTGCATCAGGGTGGCGGCCAGCGTGGCCGCCAGGGCGTGCGCGTCGGCGAAGGTGCCCGGGGCACAGTACACGTCGATCATCGGCATGGTGGGTTCACTCCCCATCGTTGACCTGCCATTATGACGAGTGTCATAATAGTATGACGGTCATCATAGCCCGGGAGCGCGGTAGGTTGGCAAGCGCTCCGACTAAGAGGGAAGGTGAGCGGCCGTGCCGGGCGATGCGCGGGACCGGATGGTCGCCAGCGCGGTGAAGCTGCTCGCCGTGCACGGCTTCCAGGCCACCAGCTTCTCCGCCGTGCTTGATGACTCGGGGGCGCCCCGCGGGTCGATCTACCATCACTTCCCGGCGGGCAAGGACCAGCTGGTCGCCGCCGCCATCGACGTGGCGGGCGAGCGGGCGCTGACGCTCACCGAGTCCTTCTCCGGGCTGCCGGCGGCGGAGATCGTCGACGCGTTCGCTGACTTGTGGCGGGCGGTGCTCGTCCGGTCGCAGTTCCGGGCGGGCTGCGCGCTGCTCGCGGTCACCGTCAGCGCGGACGCGCCCGAGCTGGTCGAGCGGGCGGCCGCGATCTTCCGGGCCTGGCGCGAGCGGCTCGGCCAGGCGTTCGCGGCGGCCGGGGTGGAGCCGACCCGGGCGCGGGCGCTGGCGCTGACGCTCATCGCCGGGTGCGAGGGCGCGGTGGTGCTGTGCCGGGCGGAGCGCTCGCTCGAGCCGCTCGACGCGGTGGCGGCGCAGCTCCGCGACCTGGCCGCGGCACAGGCGGCCGGCCGGGCCTGACGGCGCCAGGCGGCTAGCGGCGCCGGGCGGCGCCCCGGGCGGGCTGCACCGCCCGGGTGGTCTGCCGGACGATCAGCTCCGGCTCGAAGATCACCTGCTGGTGCTGGTGGGTCTCGTCGGCGGCGGCTTCCTCCAGCAGCATCCGGGCGGCCATCCGGCCGAGCTGCTGGCGCGGCTGGCGGACGGAGGTGAGCGGCACCGCGGCCGCCGCGGCGAAGTCGATGTCGTCGTAGCCGACGATCGAGATGTCCTCGGGCACCCGGATCCGGTGCCGGGTCATCTCCTGCAGCACGCCCAGCGCGATCAGGTCGTTGGTGCAGAACACGGCCGACGGCCGGGCGGCGGCGGGCATCGCCGCGAGGTCCGCCCCGGCCTTCTGCCCGGCGGCCACGTTGAGCGAGCCGACGTCGATCATGTGCAGGTCGTCCGGGCCGCGCCCGGCCCGGGCGAGGGCCCGCAGCGCGCCCTCGTGCCGGTCGGCGACCTGGCGGATGGTGCGCGGCCCGGCGACGTAGGCGATGTGCTGGTGCCCGCCGGACAGCAGGTGGGAGATCGCGAGGTCGCCGCCGAGCACGTCGTCGACCGCGACCGAGCACTGGCCGCGGGACGGCGACCGGCTGTCCACCAGCACCACCGGGGTGCCGCGGCGCTGCAGCCGGGCCAGCCGGGAGCCCGCGCCTACCACCGGGGTGATCAGCACGCCCTGCACCCGGTGCTCCTCGAGCAGCTCCAGGTAGCGCTTCTCCTTGCGCTCCTGGTCGTCGCTGTTGCACAGGATGACCGCCAGGCCCGCCTTGTTGGCCTCGTCCTCCACCCCGCGGGCCAGGTCGGTGAAGAAGGGGTTGGCCACGTCGAGCACCACCAGGCCGATCGTCCGGCTGCGGCCGGCCCGCAGCTGGCGGGCGGACTCGTTCCTGACGAAGCCGAGCTCCCTGATCGAGGCGTTCACCCGCTCGCGGGTCGGCCGGGCGACGATGTCGGGCCGGTTGAGCACGTTGGAGACCGTGGCGACGGAGACGCCGGCGTGGGCCGCGACGTCCCTGATGCTGACCGGCACGCTTACCCGCTTCTCGGATCACAGGGCTTGGTGATGAAACGATACATGCTGCCTGGCTGGCTGGTATTGGCTGGTGAACGTCACCGCGGGTCCAGCCGGGCGGCGGCCTGGTCCCAGGCCCGGGACGGCCCGGCGGGCGTGAAGCGGCGCGGCCCGGCCCCGGCCCGCAGCAGCGCCCGCAGCTCGGCCAGCCCGCCGTGCACCGCGCCCAGCGCCCGGCCCTGCACCAGCACGTTGCCGAGCGCGGTCGCCTCGGCCGGCCCGGCCAGCACCGGCAGCCCGGCCGCGTCCGCGGTGAGCTGGCACAGCAGGTCGTTGCGGGCGCCGCCGCCGACGACGTGCACCACGTCCGCGTGGCGGCCGGACAGCGCCTGGGCGTCGCGCAGGGCGCGCCGGTAGGCGATGGCCAGGCTGTCGAGGACGCAGCGGGTGAACTCGGGCGGGGTAGCGGGCACCGGGCGGTCCCGGCTGGCCAGCCAGGCGGCGATCCGCGCCGGGCATGTCACCCGGCGGCAGGAACACCGGGTCGTCGGCGTCGACCACGAACCGCAGCGGCTCCACCTGGGCTGCCGCCCGCAGCAGGGAGCCGACCGGGCCCGCTCCCGCTCCCCAGTGCCGCTGGCATTCCTGCAGCAGCCACAGGCCGCTGACGTTGCGCAGGTAGCGCACGGTCCCGTCGACGCCGGCCTCGTTGGTGAAGTTGGCCGCCTGGCTGGCGGCCGACAGCACCGGCGCGTCGAGCTCCAGGCCGACCAGCGACCAGGTACCCGAGGAGATATAGGCGAAGCCGGGGCCGTCGGCGGGCACCGCCGCCACTGCCGACGCGGTGTCGTGCGAGCCGACGGCGACCAGCGGCAGCGGGCCGCCGCCGGCCGCCGCCAGCGGCTCCGCCCCGGCCCCCAGGCCGGCGGTGACCGGGCCGATCAGCTCCCCCGGCTGCCGCAGGGCCGGGAACAGCCCGGCCGGGATGCCGGCCCGGTCCATCAGCCCGGTCGCCCAGCGGCGGGACGACACGTCGAGCAGCGCGGTGGTGGACGCGTTGGTGACCTCCGCCCCGGCCCGCCCGGTCAGCCAGTAGCCGAGCAGGTCGGGGATCAGCAGCAGGGTCCGCGCCGCGGCCAGGGCCGGGCTGCCCGCCGCCGCCCGTAGCTGGTAGATGGTGTTGAACGGCAGGTGCTGTATGCCGGTGACGGCGTAGAGCTCGTCGGCCGGCACCCCCGCGGTGACCCCGTCGGTCCGCCCGTCGCGGTAGTGCACCGGGTTCCCGATCAGCGCCCCGCTGGCGTCGAGCAGCCCGTAGTCGACCGCCCAGGAGTCGATACCCGCGCTGGCCAGCGGGAAGTCCGCCGCGGCCTGCCGCAGCCCGGCCGTCACCTGCGCGTACAGCCGCAGCACGTCCCAGTGCAGGGTGCCGCCGGCCCGGACCGGCTCATTGCCGAACCGGCGCACCTCGTGCAGCGTCACGCCGTCGGGCGACACCCGGCCCGCGATCACCCGCCCGCCGGAGGCCCCCAGGTCGACCGCGGCCACCACGGCCCCGCTTGTCATCGCCGGGCCGCCGTCATCGCAGGAACGCTGCCGCCACGCCCGCGTCCACCGGCACCAGCAGCCCGGTCGTGAGCGGCAGGTCGCCGCCCGCCAGCGCGAACACCGCCGCCGCGACGTGCTCGGGCAGCACCTCCTTCTTCAGCAGCGTGCGCTGGGCGTAGAAGGCGCCGAGCTCTTCCTCCGGCACCCCGTACACCGCGGCCCGCTGGGCGCCCCAGCCGCCGGCGAAGATGCCGGAGCCGCGCACCACCCCGTCCGGGTTGACGCCGTTGACCCGGACGCCGATGGCGCCGAGCTCGGCCGCCAGCAGCCGTACCTGGTGCGCCTGGTCGGCCTTGGCGGCGCCGTAGGCGATGTTGGCGGGCCCGGCGAACACCCCGTTCTTGCTGACGATGTAGATGATGTCGCCGCCCATGCCCTGCGCGGTCAGCAGCCTGGCCGCCTCCCGCGACACCAGGAAGGACCCGCGGGCCATCACGTCGTGCAGCAGGTCCCAGTCGGCGGCGCTGGTCTCGGTCAGCGGCCGGGAGATGGACAAGCCCGCGTTGTTCACCACCAGGTCGACCCCGCCGAAGGCCAGGGCGGCCGCCGCGAACGCCGCCGCGATGTCGTCCTCGCTGGTCACGTCGGCCGTCAGGGCGACCGCGATATCGGCCGGCACCAGGCCGCGGGCGCCGATGGCGGCGGCGGCCGCGCTGGCCGCGGCCGCGTCGCGGTCGGCCACCGCCACGCAGGCGCCCTCGGCCGCCAGCCGCTGCGCGGTCGCCCGGCCGATGCCCGAGGCGGCCCCGGTGACCAGGGCGACCCGCCCGGACAGGGGCTTGCGGGGCGGGCGGCGGCGCAGCTTGGCCTCCTCGAGCTGCCAGTACTCGATGCGGAACTTCTCGCTCTCCGGGATCGGCGCGTACCGGGAGATCGCCTCGGCGCCGCGCATCACGTTGATCGCGTTCAGGTAGAACTCGCCCGCCACCCGCGCGGTCTGCTTGTCGGCGCCGAAGCTGAACATGCCCACCCCCGGCACCAGCACGATCGCCGGGTCAGCGCCGCGCATCGGCGGCGAGTCGGCCGTGGCGTACCGCTGGTAGTAAGCCTGGTAGTCGGCCCGGTAGGCGGCGTGCAGCTCGCGCAGCCGGGCGACCGCCTGGTCAGCCGGCGCCGACGGCGGCAGGTCGAGGACCAGCGGCCGCACCTTGGTGCGGAGGAAGTGGTCCGGGCACGAGGTGCCGAGCGCGGCCAGCGCGGCCAGCCGCTCGCTGCCGGTGAACTCGAGCACCGCCGGGTGGTCGCTGTAGTGCCCTAGCTGCGGCTGGTCGGTGGAGGCGAGCCCGCGGACAGCGGGGGCGAGGACGGCCGCCCGGGCACGGCGCTCGGCTTCCGGCAGCGGCTCGGTGACGATCCGCCCGAACGGCTGCGGCCTGCCCCGCTGGCCGATGAACCGTTGCGCGGCGGCGATGATCTCAAGCGACCGGGCCTCGCACTCGTCGCTGCTGTCCCCCCAGGCGGTGATGCCGTGCCCGCCGAGGATCACCCCGATCGCGTCCGGGCGGGCGGCCTTGATGGCGGCGATGTCCAGGCCGAGCTGGAAGCCGGGTCGCCGCCACGGCACCCAGGCGACCCGGCCGCCGAAGCACTCGGCGGTCAGCGCCTCGCCGTCGGCGGCGGTCGCGAACGCGATGCCGGCGTCCGGGTGCAGGTGGTCCACGTGGGCCGCCTCGACCAGGCCGTGCATGGCGGTGTCGATCGACGGGGCGGCGCCGCCCCGGCCGAACGCGCAGAAGTCGAACGCGGCCACCATCTCGTCCTCGCGGTCGACCCCCGGGTAGACGCCGGCCAGGGCGCGCAGCGCGTCCAGCCGGAGCACCGCCAGGCCGTCCGCGGTCAGCGTGCCCAGGTCGCCGCCGGACCCCTTGACCCACAGCAGCTCGGCCGGCTGCCCGGTGACCGGATCGGTGGCGGTGCCCTTGGCCGAGGTGTTGCCGCCGGCGTAGTTGGTGTTCTCCGGGTCCGCCCCGAGGCGGTTGGACCGGGCCAGCAGGGCGGCGACGGCGTCAGCGGCCGGGGCCTGGTAGTTGGTGTCGGCCATGGCTGATCAGGCTCCCCAGCCGGCCGCGGAGCCGCCGACGCGCTCGGACACGATCGCGGCCGCGTAGCCGGAGGCCAGGTAGGCGGCGACCGGGTCCGGGGCCAGGCCCATCTCCTCCCGCAGCTCCGCCAGCAGCGGCCGGACATCGGTGTTGTAGGCGTCCATCAGCGCCGCGTTGGCGGCCAGCACGTCCCCGGCCCGCTGCGCGGCGCGCAGCGCCGGCAGGTCGACCAGCAGCGCCTTGGCCACCGCCTCCTGGACGTTCATGACCGAGCGGATCTGGGCCGGGATCTTCGGCTCGATGTTGTGGCACTGGTCGAGCATGAACGCGATCCCCGGCGGTTGCGCTCCCGCGCTTCTTGCTGTTATCTCACCGGCGGCGACGGCGGGCGAAGAACGTGGATAATCCCGCACACCAGCGTGTGCTGAACTATCCACGTTGTCGGCGGTGGGCTGGCCGGGGTAGAGCGCGCCCGCCTTGACCACCTCGTGCACGATGCGGAAGAGCTGGAACGGGTCGGCCGCGCCGACCATCAGGTCGTCATCGGCGTAGAAGCGGCTGTTGAAGTCGAAGCCGCCGAGCTTGCCCGCCTTGAGCAGCAGCGCCACGATGAACTCGATGTTGACCCCGGGCGCGTGGTGCCCGGTGTCCACCACCACCTGCGCCTGGTCACCGAGGGCGGTGCAGTGCAGCAGGGCGGCGCCCCAGTCGGGCACGTCGGTGGTGTAGAAAGACGGCTCGAACAGCTTGTACTCAAGCAGCAGGCGCTGACCGGGGCCGAGCCGGCCGTACACCGCCGCGAGGGCCTCCGCCAGCCGGTCCTGCCGGGCCGCGATATCGTCCTGGCCCGGGTAGTTGGTGCCGTCGGCGAACCACAGCTTCAGGTCCCGGCTGCCGGTCGCGTCCATGATGTCGACGCATTCCAGCAGGTGGGCCGTTGCCTTGGCGCGCACCCGGGGGTCGGGATGGCAGACGCTGCCGAGCTTGTAGTCGTCGTCCTGGAAGACGTTGGCGTTGACCGCGCCGATCCTGATCCCGCTGCCCTTGGCGTACGCCGCGAGGGCCTCGTAGTCGTCGACCCGGTCCCAGGGGATGTGCACGGCCATGGCCGGCGCGACCCCGGTGTACTGGTGCACCTGGGCAGCGTCGTCCGCCTTCTCGAACGCGTTGCGCGGCACGCCGGGCTGGCCGAACACCTTGAACCGGGTACCGCTGTTGCCGAACGCCCAGGACGGCAGCTCGATCTGGTGATGCTTGAGGGCGTCCTTGACCGCGGTCAGGTCACGCATTCGGGTTCATCTCCCTCGTTGACGGTGGCCGGTGGCTAGCGGGCGGGTGGCTGGCCCGCCGCCCAGGGGGGTGGGCGGCGGGGGTCAGCCGCACTCGTTCGGGATGACCGGGGTTGGCGGGGGGCTAGAAGTTGAACTTGGCGATGTTGGTGGAATCGAAGACGAACGGCGGGCCGAGTAGCACGGTGCTGTCGGCGCCGACGGTGTAGCTGCCGAGCTTGCCGGCGGTGAAGGTCTGGCCGGACGAGCCGCTGATCTTGCCCGAGGCCAGCTCGACGGCGGCGTAGGCGGCCAGGTAGCCGAGGTCGGCCGGGTTCCACAGCTCGAACTGCTTGACGGTGCCGTCGGAGACGTACTTCTTCATCTCGTCGGGGGTGCCGAGGCCGGTGAGGGCGATCTTGCCGCGGTACTTGGCGCTGTCGAGCACGCCCGCCGCGGCGGCGATGCCGACCGTGGTCGGCGAGATGATGCCCTTGAGGTCCGGGTACTGCTGCAGCAGGCCCTGGGTGACCTGAGTGGCGGTCGTCGGGTCGTCATTGCCGTAGACGGTGGAGACCAGCGACATCTTCGGGTACTTCTTCAGCTCGGTCTTCATGTAGCCGATCCAGGCGTTCTGGTTGGTGGCGCTGGCGGCGGCGGAGACGATCGCGACCTGGCCGCTGTCGCCGATCTCCTTGGCCAGCACGTCGACCTCGCTGGTGCCGATCTGCGCGGTCGACGCCTGGTTGATGAACATTGAGCGGCAGGTGGGGGCGTCGGAGTCATAGGTGACGACGGTGATGCCGCGGCTCATCGCCGACTTGAGGGTCGGGCACAGCGCGGTCGGGTCGGTGGCCGACACGATCAGGGCGTTGGCCCCCTTGGAGATCGCCGCCTGGATGGCCGGGATCTGCGCCGACGGGGTGGCGGAGGTGCCGCTGGTCTCGCTGCCGGTCTCGCCGAGGGCGCTCAGCGCCGAGATGGCGCCGCCCGAGTTGGCGCTGTCGGCGGTGGTGAAGTAGGAGTTGCCCAGGTTCTTGGGGATGACGAAGACCTTGAGGCCGGTCTTCAGGCTGCCGCCGGCCGCGGCCGGCGACCCGGCGGCTGACGAGCCGCCGGCCGCGGTGGCTGACGCGGCTGGGCTGGATGAGCCGGATGAGCTGGATGAGCTTGAGCAGGCCGCCAGGGCGACCGTGGCGACAACCGGGAGTGCGAGCGCGAGCTTCCTTGCTCGTCTCAGGTTCATATCCTTGTATCCTTTCAATTCGGTGCCGTCGGCTGGGGTGGCTGGGTGCTGGCCGGGCTGGCCAGCGGTGAATCGGCTGGTTAGTGGTGGCTCAGGCGGCGGGCGAGACGGACCGCCTGGGGCAGGAACACAGTGGGCAGGAAGACGCTGGCCAGCAGCAGGGCGCCGGTGACGATGCCGGTCGCCTCCTGGTTGAAGTTGGTCAGCAGCAGCGCGTTCTGGATGCCGGCGAACGCCAGCACCGCCAGCACCACGCCGATCACCGAGCCCTTGCCGCCGAAGATGGACACGCCCGCCAGCAGCACGATCGCGACCACGCTGAGCTCAAGGCCGAGGCCGTTGTTCTGCACGGCGGTGTCCAGCCGGAACGTCCACAGCACGCCCGCCAGCGCGCAGACGAGGCCGGACAGCATGAACAGGCCGGTCTTGATCCGCTTCACCCGGATCCCGGCGAACTGGGCGGCCTCGGCGCTGGCGCCCATCGCGTAGACCGACCGGCCGAGCGGGGTGGCGTGCAGCACCACGCCGAAGATGATCGCGCCCACCAGGAAGATGAGCGTCGACCAGGTCATGTCGTTGCCGGTGAACGGGACCGCGTTGATGCCCAGGTTGGTGTAGCCGGCCGGGAAGCTGGACACCGTGTTCGGGCCGAGGACGATGGTGGCGATGCCGCGGTAGAGGGCGAGGGTACCGATGGTCACCGCCAGGCTGGGCAGCCGCAGCCGGGTGACCAGCAGGCCGTTGACCGCGCCGGCCGCGAGGCCGACCACGCCCACGAAGACGAAGATGGCGGGCATCGGCCAGCCCTTGGACCACAGGTAACCGAGCAGCGCGCTGCTCATGCCGAGGATCGAGGCGACCGACAGGTCGATCTCCCCGCTGATCACGATCAGCGTCATCGGCAGGGTCATGATCGCGATCTCGCCGTTGGACAGGCCCAGGTTGAACAGGTTGTTCCCGGTCAGGAACTGCGGCGAGGCGGCCGAGCCGATGATCAGGATGAGGATGACGACCGCGGCGAGGCCGGACTCCCAGCGCAGGGCGGGGCGGAGGCGGTCGGTCAGGTCAGGCATGCCGGCTGCCCCGCTTTCCGGTGTTGATCTTACGGAGGGCGCTGGTCAGCCGTTCGGTGATGGCCTGGTCGAGGGCGATCGCGACCAGCAGCAGGAACCCCCAGATCGCCTGGTCCCAGAACGAGGAGATGCCGAGCACGTACAGCGCCGAGTTGATCGTGGTCAGCAGCAGCGCGCCGAGGGCGGCGCCGGTGGCGGTGCCGCTGCCGCCGAAGATCGCCACCCCGCCGACCACCACCGCCGACACCACCTGCAGCTCGTAGCCGTTGCCGGCGGTGGAGTTGATGGTGGGGTACTGCGAGGCCCACAGCACCCCGGCCACCCCGGCGACGGCGCCGCTGACGGCGAAGGCGGTGAACACCCGGCGGCCGACCGGCACCCCGGCCAGCCGGGCGGCGGGCGGGTTCGAGCCGATCGCGTACAAGTCCCGCCCGGATCGGTAGCTGCGCAGGTAGTAGGCACCGAGCGCGATCACCACGGCCACCGCGATGGCGATCACGGGGATGCCGGCCACGGTGTCCTTGGGGATGTCGATGAACGCGTTGGGCAGCGACGAGGCGTCGACCTCGTTGCCGCCGACGATCAGGATGTCGATGCCGCGGATGATGTAGAGCGTCGCCAGCGTCACCACCAGGCTGGGCACCCGGCCCCCGGCGACCATCACCCCGTTGGCGATGCCGCAGGCCAGGCCGATGCCGATGCCCGCGAGGAACACCACCGGGATGGGGATTCCCGGGTGATCGGCGAACAGGGTGGCCGACAGGTAGGCGGAAAGCCCGACCACCGAGCCGACCGACAGGTCCACGTTCCGGCTGATCACTACCATCGTCTGGCCCAGCGCCAGCAGCGCGAAGGTGGCGGTGTCGACCAGCACGAACTGGATGTTGGCGGCGTCCAGGAAGCGGGGCCGGACCGCGGTGGTGACCGCGACGAACACGATCAGCACGGCGACGATGCCTGACTCGCGGATCCGGAACACCCGCTCGGCCAGGCCGGCCCCGCCGCCGCGGCCGGCCCGCTGACCGCTGCCCGCCACGGTGGCGGTACTCACTCGGCTCCCCCGGCCGCCTGGCCCATGGCGGCGGACATGACCGCCTCCTCGGAGGCGTCGGCATGGCTGAACTCGGCCACAAGCGCTCCCTCGCGCATCACCAGGATGCGGTCGCTGACACCGAGCACCTCGGGGAGCTCGGAGGAGATCATCAGGATGCCCACGCCGTCGCGGGCCAGGTCGGTCAGCAGGTGGTGGACCTCGGCCTTGGTGCCGACGTCGATGCCGCGGGTCGGCTCGTCCACGATCAGCACCCGGGGCCTGCGGCCGAGCCACTTGGCCAGCACCACCTTCTGCTGGTTGCCGCCGCTGAGCATGGACACCGGGTCGGTCAGCCGGCCGTACTTGATCTTCAGCCGGGCCGCCCAGTCGGTGGCCATCGCCCGCTCGGCGCTCGCCCTGATCAGGCCGCCCCGGCGGAGCGCGCCGAGGGAGGCCAGGGCCACGTTCTGCTGGACCGACATGTCCATCACCAGGCCCTGCTGGCGGCGGTCCTCGGGCACGAAGCCGATGCCCGCCGCCATCGCGCTGACCGGGCTCGCCCGCCTCAGCCGCTGGCCGTGCACGGTGACCTGGCCGGCGTCGTAGCGGTCGATGCCGAACACCGCCCGGGCCACCTCGCTGCGGCCGGAGCCGACCAGGCCGGCCAGGGCGACGATCTCGCCCGCCCGCACGGTGAGCGAGACGTCGGTGAACACGCCCTCGCGGGTGAGCCGCCGCACGGCCAGCACCGGCTCGCCGGGCTCGGCCCCGGCCGCCTCCGGTGGCCGTTCCGCCAGCTCCCGGCCGACCATCGCGCGTACCAGGTCCTGCGCCGTGAGGCCGGCCAGGTCGCTGGTGAGCACGTGCCCGCCGTCGCGCATCACGGTGACGCGCGAGCAGATCGCGAAGACCTCCTCCAGCCGGTGCGAGATGAACAGCACCGCCGCGCCCTGCGCCTGCAGCGTGCGGACCACCTCGAACAGCCGGTCCACCTCGGCCGCGGACAGCGCCGCGGTGGGCTCGTCCATCACGATCACCCGGGCGTCAAGGCTGAGCGCCTTGCCGATCTCCACCACCTGCTGGTCGGCGATGGACAGCCCGCGGGCGGGGCGGGCCGGGTCAAGGGGGACGCCGAGCCGGGCGAAGACCGCGGCCGCGTCCCGCTGCATCGCCCGCCGGTCGATCCGGCGGCCGCCCTTGAGCAGGCCGGCCGAGGCCAGCGGCTGGCGGCCGACGAACATGTTCTCCGCCACCGTCAGGTCGGGGAACAGCGTCGGCTCCTGGTAGATCACCGCCAGGCCGGCCTCGCGGGCGGCGGCCGGGCCGTGCAGGGTGACCGCCCGGCCGCCCACCGTCAGCGTCCCGCGGTCCGGCTGGTGCACCCCGGCCAGGATCTTGACCAGGGTGGACTTGCCCGCGCCGTTCTCCCCGAGCAGCGCGTGGACCTCGCCCGCGCGCAGTTCCACCGACCCGTCGGTCAGCGCCCGGACCGCGCCGAAGGACTTGGCCGCGTGGCTGAGCGCGAGCACCGGGGGCGCTTCCCCCCGGCCGGCCTGGTCTGACTGGCCTGGCTCGCTTCCCGCGCTGTCCACCGGGCGCACCTCCGCGTGCATCTTGTGGAACGTTTCAATCTGCCCTGTAGTTTCGGCTTGCCCCCTGGGGGTGTCAATGGGGCATTTGGGCGCCGCAATTGAATCGTTATAACCGAGCGGAGACGGGGCGGCAGCGGCCGCACGGGGCGAATCACCCGCGTGGTTGCGGCAACCACGCGGCTATGACCGCCTGGTTGCCGCAACCACGCGGCGCGGGGGCGGAGGCGGGGGCGGGGCGGGGGCGGGGGGGTTAGTGCGGGGGGAGCAGGCGGGCGAGTACCTCGCGGTGGGTGACGGCCGCCTCGGCCTGGCGGCGCCTGCCGGGGTCGGTCAGCACCACGTAGATGCCGCGCCGGTCGTTGTCGCAGGAGCAGCGCTCAACCAGGTCGCTCCTGACCAGGCGGTCGACCAGCCGGGAGAGCGCGCTCTGGCTGAGGTGGACCGACTCGGCCAGGTCCTGCGCCCGGACCTGGCCGGCCGGGCTCTCCGCCAGCCGGTCGAGCACCTCGAAGTCGCTCACCCCGAGCCCGTGGCGCTCGCCCAGCTCATGCTCGAGGTTGGCGCAGATGGCGGTGTGGCGGGCCATCATCTCCCGCCAGGCGGCGACCACGTCGGTCACCACGCTAGGAACCGCACCCGGGACCACGCCGCCGGGCGCGCCCGCTTCCGGTACTACGCTCACGGTCGCATTCTAGCGGCCTCCGCGTATTACTTGCAAGTACATTAATTGCACTTGCATTCATTGCTTGTGCATGCATACGGTTGTGCCCATGCAGCCAGCAAAGCAGGCAACGCAGCGGCCTGAGCCGTCGACAGCAACTGCCAACCGTTCCTCCTCCTCGTCTTTGCCGTTGACCTGGACACCCCGGTTGTGGGGGGTGCTGATGGTGCTCGGCGGGGCGCTGTGCCTGGACGCGCTCGACGTCTCCATGGTCGGCGTCGCGCTGCCGTCCATGCGCGCCTCGCTCGGGCTGTCCACCTCGTCGCTGCAGTGGATCGTCAGCGGCTACGTGCTCGGCTACGGCGGGCTGCTGCTGCTCGGCGGCCGGGCGGCCGACCTGCTGGGGCGGCGCCGGGTGTTCCTGGCCGCGGTGGCCGCGTTCGCGCTGCTGTCCCTGCTGGGCGGGCTCACCAGCTCGATCGGGCTGCTGATCGCGGCCCGGTTCGTCAAGGGCGTGGCGGCCGCGTTCACCGCCCCGGCCGGCATGTCGCTGCTGACCACCACGTTCCCCGAGGGCCCGATGCGGAACCGGGCGTTCAGCATCTACTCGGTCTTCGGCGGCAGCGGGTTCTCCCTCGGCCTGGTGCTGTCCGGCCTGCTCACGGCGGTCAACTGGCGCTGGACGCTGCTGGTGCCGGCCCCGGTGGCGCTGATCGTGCTGGCCGCGGGCTGGTGGCTGCTTCCCGGCGACGCCCCCGCCGCTGCCCGCGAGCCGGGCGCCGCGGCGCCCGGCCGGCGGCCGTTTGACCTGCCAGGGGCGCTGACCATCACCGGGTCGATGCTGCTGCTGGTCTACACGGTGGTCTCGGCCCAGCAGGCGGGGTGGGCGTCGGCCCGCACGATCGGCTCGTTCGTGCTGGTCGCGGCCGGGCTGGCGGCGTTCTTGGGGATCGAGCGGCGCAGCGCCGACCCGCTGATGCCGCTGCGCGTGTTCCGGTCGCCCGCGCTGCGCCGGGCCAACATCGGCGCGGTCACCCTGTTCGGCTCGTACGTGTCGTTCCAGTTCCTCGCCACCCAGTACCTGCAGAGCCTGGCGGGCTGGTCGCCGATCGGGACCGCGCTCGGGTTCCTGCCGGCCGGGGTCATGGTGGCGGTCATGTCGGTGGCCGCGGGCGGCCTGCTCGGCCGGCTGGGCACCGCCCGGCTCACGCTGGCGGCGTTCGCGGCCCTCGCCGCCGCCTACGCGGTGTTCCTGCGGGCCGGCGTCACGCCCGACTACCCGGGAGTGGTGCTGCCGACCATGCTGCTGGTCGGGCTGGCGTTCGGGCTCGGCTTCTCCGCGCTGAGCGTGGCCGCCACCGACGGGATGCCGAACGACGAGCAGGGGCTGGCGGCCAGCCTGTTCCAGACCTCGTTCCAGGTCGGCGGCGCGCTGGTGCTGGCGGTGGTCACCGCGGTGGTGGACGCGGCGGGCGGGAGCAGGCTGGCCGGGCCGGCCGCGACCCTGGCGGCCTACCGGCCGGCCCTCTTCCTGATCACCGGTGTCGCCGCCGCGGGCGCGCTGGTCGCCGCGAGCGGGCTGCGGCGCCCGGCCGCGCAAACCCTTGCGCAGCCGGCGATCGCGGACGATTAGGCCCGCTATCGTGGTCGCAGGCGTGACCGCCCCGGGCGGGCCCGCGGGCTGACGAGAGGACCGCGATGCGCGAGTACCAGCAGTACATCGGGGGCCAGTGGGCGCGGTCCGGGGAGAGGCGGCTGTTCGACGACCTCGACCCGTACCGCGGCACGGTGATGGCCCGGGTGCCGGCCGGCACCCGGGCCGACGCCGCCCGCGCGGTGGACGCGGCCGCGGCTGCCTTCCCCGCCTGGTCGGCCATGCCCCCGGCCCAGCGGCAGGCGCTGTTCCTGCGCGCGGCCGACATCGTGGAACGGCGGGCGAGTGAGATCACGGCGCTGCTGGCGGAGGAAACCGGCTGCGCGGGGGCCTTCGCCGGGTTCCAGATCCTGACCGCCACCCGGCTGCTGCGCCAGGCCGCCAACTGGGGGTACCTGCCGGCCGGGGAAGTGATCCGGTCCGACATCCCGGACACGTTCGCGCTGGCGCTGCGGCGGCCGCTCGGCGTGGTGGCCGGCATCTCGCCCTGGAACGGCGCCCACGTGCTGGCCTGGCGGACCGTGGTCAACCCGCTGGCCTTCGGCAACACCATGGTGCTGAAGCCATCGGAGGAGGCACCGGTCTCGGCCGGGCTGCTGGTGGCGGAGATCATCGAGGAGGCCGGGTTCCCGGCCGGGGTGCTCAACGTGGTCACCCACGCCCCGGGCGAGGCGGTGCCGATCGCGGACGAGTTCTTCGAGCGGCCCGAGGTGCGGTGCATCAACTTCACCGGCTCGTCGGCGACCGGCCGGATCCTGGCCGAGCGGGCCGGGCGGGCGCTGAAGCGCTGCGTGCTCGAGCTCGGCGGCTACAACCCGCTGATCGTGCTGGCCGACGCCGACCTCGACTACGCGGTCGAGGCGGCCGCGTTCGCCGCGTTCTTCCACTCCGGGCAGATCTGCATGAACGCCCGCAAGGTGCTGGTCGAGCAGCCGGTCTACGACACCTTCGTCGCGCGGCTGGCCGCGCGGGCGGCCGCGCTGCCCGCGGGCGACCCGGCCGACGCCGGCACGGTGATCGGGCCGCTGATCAACCCGGCCGCCCTGGCGCGGGTGAGCCGGGAGGTGGACGAGGCGGTCGCGGCCGGCGCGAGGGTGCTGGCGGGCGGGCGCGCCTACGGTCCCTGTTACCGGCCCACCATCCTGGCCGACGTGCCGGCCGGCGCGCGCATCCACTCCGAGGAGACCTTCGGCCCGGTGCTGGTGGCGCAGCCGGTGGCCGACGCCGACGAGGCGGTCGCGGTCGCCAACGCGACCAGCTACGGGCTGTCGGCCGGCCTGCTCACCCGCGACAGCCAGCGCGGGTTCGCGCTCGCCCGGCGCATCGAGGCCGGGGTGGTGCACGTCAACGACCAGACGATCGCCGACGAGCCGCAACTGCCGCTGGGCGGGATCAAGGACAGCGGCTGGGGCCGGTCGGGCCCGCACTCGATGACCGACTTCACCGAGCTGCAGTGGATCACCACGCGGGACGCGGCGGGCAGCTTCCCGATCTGACTGGGCCGGCTGCTAGGGCACCAGCACGGTGCGCTGGCCGGGGCGCTCGGGCTGGGTCCAGGCCTGCTCCACCGCGGCCAGCGGCACCGGGTTGACCCGCACCGCGATGGTGCCCGCGCCGATCTCGGCCAGCAGCGACGGCAGCTCGGCCAGGTAGCCCCGGGGGGTGACCGAGCCCTGGCCGCTGCCCTGGAGGCGGAAGTTGGCCGAGCGCAGCAGGGTGGACGGCAGCGCGACGTCCGGCCCGGCGACGGAGCCGATCTGGATCCAGTCGAGCTGCTGGCCGCGGTCCGGGCGGGCGGTCAGCAGCGCGGTCATCGCCTGCGCGGCGGGCACCCCCCACAGGTAGTCGACCACCACGTCGACCTCGGCGGCGGCCGCGGCGAGGGCCTGGGCGGTGGCATCCGGGTCGTCGGTCAGCTGAACTACCTCGTCGGCTTCGAGTGCTTGCAGGCGGCCGAGGTCGCGGCCCGCGCCGACCACCCGGCCCGCGCCGAGCCGCCGGGCGATCCGCAGCGCCATCGCCCCGGCGTTCCCGGTCGCGCCGAGCACCAGGACGCTCTGGCCGGGCCGCAGCGGGACCCGGCGGCGCAGCGCCACCCACGACGACATGGCCGGGTTCATCGCCGCCGCGACCTCGGCCGGGTCGGTGCCCGCGGGCAGCTCGACCGAGCGCCGCGGGCTCACCAGCGCCTTGTCGGCCATCGTGCCGAGCACGTCGTCGTCGGCGGCGAAGTAGACCACCCGGCCGTCCGGCAGCCGCCCGACCCCGTCGACCCCGGGGATCATCGGCAGGGTGCCGCGGCTGGTGTAGTGGCTTCCGGCCGCGCCGCTGCGGACCCGGGGGTGCAGGCCCACCGCCAGCACGTCGGCCAGCACCTCGTCCCCGGCCGGGGCCGGCATCGCGAACGGCTGGTAGTGCGGCGGCTCGGCGAACGACGTGACGACGGCCGCGTTCATCATGGTCATTTCCTGTTTCCTTCGCTGTCTTCGGCTTCGGTAATTTAGTTGGTGTCACGTACTAATGTAGTTGGTGTCACGTACTAAATCAACTAGACTCGGTATATGCCTTCGTCTTCCCCGCCAGAGCCGCTGCCCGCCGGCGACGCGGAGCTTGACCTGGTGGACGGGCTGGCCCAGCTCGCCTTCCTGGTCACCGGCCTGATCGAGGGCCGGGCGGCCGAGCACGACCTGTCGCTCACCGCGACCCGGCTGCTGGGCGTGCTGCGCGACCGCGAGCCCACCATGAACGAACTGGCGCGGCTGCTCGAACTGGACAAGTCGAGCGTCACCGGGCTGGTCGACCGGGCGGAGCGGCGCGGCCTGGTGGCGCGCGCGCCGTCGGCCGCCGACCGGCGGGCGGTGCTGGTCCGGCTGACCGACGCGGGCCGGGAGCTGATCTCGGGCGCGGCCGCGCGGTTCGCGGACGACGTGGCGGCGCTGCTCGGCCGGCTGCCGCCGGGCGACCGGGCGGCCCTCGGCCAGATCGTCAGCCGGCTGCTGGTCGCGCACGCGGCCGAGCACGGGGTGGACCTGTTCGCCACCAACAGCGGCGCGGACGGCTAGCTGTTCGCGCGCCCGGCGGCCGGCGCGGAGCGGCGGCGCGGAGCGGCCGGCACGCTCCACTTCCCATCAGTTTGGCTTGGAATTCCGACCTCCCATCAGTTCGGATGGGTTTTCTGGGTGATTTGCCGCTTTTGTTCCTGCAAAACCGATGGGAAGTTGATGGGGGCGACAAAACTGATGGGAAGTGGCGACCAGCCGGGGCGGGCCGGGCAGCGGGGCGGCGGGGCGGCGCGGCAAGGCCGCTGCGGGGCGCGGCTAGTCGGCGGTCGCGGGGCGGCTGCCCACTCGCTTCACCGTGCCGATGATCGGCGCGATCTCCACCGACTGCAGTCCCGGCAGGCTGGCCAGCTTGCTGGTGGTGTACGCGTACAGCTCGCGGGTGTCGCGGAAGACGGCGCTGACCGCGAGGTTGGTCGGGCCGGTGGTGGCGGCGGCGAACGGCACCTCCAGGTGGGCGGCCACCGCCCGGCCGGCCGCGTCCAGGCTGGCCGGCTCGATCTTCAGCCAGAGCATCACGTTCGCCCGCACCCCGAGCACCAGGTGATCCACGTCGAGGTCGAAGTACAGCAGCCCGGCCTGGCGCAGTTCCTCGATCCGCCGCCGCACGGTCGACTCGTGCCAGTGGGTAGCGGCGGCCAGGTCGGCGACCGGCGCCCGGCCGTCCAGGGCCAGCTCGGCCAGCAGCGGGTCGTCCTCAGCCCGCAGCAGCAGGGCGGCGGCCGGCGCCCAGGCACCGCCCGTCCCGAGGGCCGGACCCGGCTCGGCCGCGGCGGGCGACGGCTCCGGCGCGAACTCCCGCAGCGCGTGCAGCTGCCCGGCCGACAAGGCGCTGGCGATTGCCTGGTAGGCGACCGGGGTGAAGACGTGCAGGATCATCTGCGCGGTGATCGCGGTGACGTGCCGGCTGCCCGGCAGCCCCTGCAGGAACAGCGCGTTGCGCTGCTCGGGACTGCGCGCCTGCAGCGTGCAGACGATCTCGCTGCCGCCCGAGTACAGCCGCACCCAGCGGGTGTCCGGCCGCCGGGCGAGGGTGTCGGCGATACGCTGGGCGCTGCCCGGCGCGGCCTGCAGCCGGACCATCCAGTCCACCCAGCCCGCGCGCTGCCCGTCGATCAGGCCGAACACGCGCAGCCCGACGGTCTCCGCCAGCCGCCGGTAGCGGCGCGCGATCGTCTGGTCGGACACCTCGAGCACCGACGCGAATTGGCGGAACGAGGCCCGCGGTGCCACCATCAGCGCATGGAGGAGCTGGCGGTCCACCTCGTCGAGCTGACTGGTTTTCACGGATTCCAGCTTAGCGATGTCGAGATCCGGCGCGATAGCGCCTGAATCCGGGTCAGTGGCACCATCGCGTGCACGATGGACGATGAACCGCCAAGTAAGAACGGGGATTTCAGTGGACAAGAAATGGTGGACCCTCATCGCGGTCTGCGCGGGGACGTTCATGCTGCTGCTCGACGTGACCATCGTCATCGTCGCCCAGCCGGCCATCCAGACGGGGCTGCACGCGAGCTTTAGCGACGTGCAGTGGACGCTGGACGCTTACGCCCTGACGCTGGCGTCGCTGCTGCTCACCGCGGGGGTGCTGGCCGACCGCTACGGCCGCAAGCGGATGTTCTCGATCGGGCTGACGATCTTCACCCTCGGCTCGCTGCTGTGCGGCCTGGCGGCCGACCCGCTGATGCTGATCATCTCGCGCAGCGCCCAGGGGGTCGGCGGCGCGATGATGTTCGCGACCGGGCTGGCACTGCTCGGCACTACCTTCCGCGGCGGGGAACGCGGCACCGCGTTCGGGGTGTGGGGCGCGATCGTCGGCATCTCGACCGCGCTCGGCCCGGTGCTCGGCGGGCTGATCACGACCGAGTGGGACTGGCGCGGCATCTTCCTGGTCAACCTGCCGATCGGGGTGTTCGCGCTGGCGGTCACGATCTGGCGGGTGGAGGAGTCCCGGCTGCCTGACGCCACCTCACCCGACTGGATCGGCTTCGTGCTGTTCACGGCCGGCCTCGTGAGCCTGATCTACGGGCTGATCCGGGCGGGCGAGAACTCCTGGTCCGACCCCGGGGTGATCGCCTGCCTGGCGGCCGGCGCGGCGCTGATCGTCGCCTTCGGGGTGGCCGAGAGCCGGGTGAAGCACCCGATGTTCGACCTGTCGCTGCTGCGGGTGCCGACGTTCACCGGGGGCTCCATCGCCGCGCTGGCGATGAACGGGTCGCTGTACGCGGTGCTGCTCTACTTCGTCATCTACCTGCAGGACGTGCTCGGCTACTCGGCCCTCGGGGCCGGCCTGCGGCTGGCCGTGCTCAGCGCCGCCCAGCTGGTCACCTCGGTGGTCGCCGGGCGGCTGAGCGACAAGGTCCAGCCGCGCTGGCTGATCGGGCCCGGCCTGCTGCTGACCGGCATCGGCCTCATCGTGATGACCGGGCTGACCGGCACGTCCACCTGGACCGCGCTGGTCCCCGGGTTCATCGTGGCCGGGTTCGGGGCCGGCCTGGTGAACCCGCCGCTGGCGTCCACCGCGATCGGCGTGGCCCCGCCGCAGAAGGCGGGCATGGCGGCCGGCATCAACTCGACGTTCCGCCAGATCGGCATCGCGGCCGGCATCGCCGCCTACGGCTCGATCTTCACCGCGACGATCCAGGGCCACCTGGCCGGGGCGCTCCCGGCGGGGCTGAAGGACCAGGCCGGGAGCATGATCGGCGCGATCAGGCAGGGCTCGGTCGGCCAGCTCATCGCGGCCGCGCCGGCCGCCGACCGCGGCGCGGTCGGCCTGGCGCTGCGGTCCAGCTTCGCCTCCGCGCTGAACGAGCTGCTCTGGGTCACCGCGGGCGTGGCCCTAGTCGGCGCGCTGGCGGCGGTGGTGCTGATCCGGAGCAAGGACTTCCACCGCCCGGACGCCCGGCCGGCCGGCGGCCCGGCCGGCCCCCGCCCGCGGCCGAGCAGGCGGCCGCCCAGGGGACGGCCTAGTGCCAGCGGAAACGCCAGGCGGTGACCGCGGCGCCGGCTCCGGCCCAGGCCAGCAGGACCAGCCAGTCGGTCAGCGGCGCGTGCTGGACCGGGGTGTAGGCCTGGCCGAGTACCTGGGCGAGGGCCCGCACCGGGAAGAAGCCGATCGCGGCCGACAGCCAGTGCGGCACCGGGAAGGTCGGGTCGAAGATGCCCGACATGATGGCTAGCGGCAGGTAGCTGGCATTGGCGATCGGCCCGGCCGACTCCGCGCTGCCCGCCACCGAGCCGAGGGCCAGGCCGAGCGCGCCGAAGCAGGCCACCCCGAGCAGCAGGCCCGCCGCCAGCTCGGGCAGGCCCGCCGCTCGGGGCACCGCGCCGAAGGCGAGCGCGCCCAGGGCCATGATGCTCGCGGTGATGGCGAGCGTGGTGGCGGCGGTGCTGCCGAGCACCCCCGACAGGTAGGCGCCGGCCGGCAGGGGCGTGGTCCTGATCCGCTTCAGCACCCCGTCATGGCGCAGCGTCGCCAGCTTGCTGCCGAGGTTCACGTAGGCGGCGACGATCACCCCGAACGCGATCATCGACGGCACGAAGACCATCTGCCCGGCCACGTGCGTACCCGGCAGGTGCCCGGCGGCGGTGGTGGAACCAATGAGCAGCAGCAGCGCCAGCGGCAAGGCGAAGGTGAACAGCGCGTACTCGGCGCTGCGCCAGAATGACCGCTGCTCGAGCAGCGCCTGGCGGAAGGCGAGGCCGACGGTGCGGCGCCGGGCCAGCGGCCGAGCGGGTACGACATCAGCGGGTCCCTTCGGTTACCAGCGGCTCAGTTAGCAGCGAGTCAGTTACCAGGGGCCGGGCACTGAGCCGGAGGTAGGCGTCCTCCAGGGTGGGCGATTCCACCGCCAGGTCTTCCAGGTCGCCCAGGTCGTTGACGGCGGCCCAGTGCAGCAGGTCGCGCAGCGCGGCGGCCGGGCTGGCGGACGAGCAGACCGCGGTCTCGCCGCTGATCACGACCGTGACGGAGGCGGGGGGCGGCAGTGAGCCGTCACGCACCCGTTCGGGGGCGGCGAACTTGATCGTGGTGCCGATCCCGGCCTGGCGGGCGACCTGCCGCACCGTCCCCGCCACCTGGATGCGGCCGTCGGCCAGGATCGCCACCCGGTCCGCCAGCCGCTCCGCCTCGTCCAGGTAGTGCGTGGTCAGCACGATCGTCTTGCCCAGCGCGCGCAGGTTCTCGATGGCGGCCAGGCAGCGCCGCCGCGACTCCGGGTCGAACCCGGTCGTCGGCTCGTCGAGGAAGATCAGGTCGGGGTCGCCCGCCAGCGCCAGCGCCAGGTCGAGGCGGCGGCGCTGCCCGCCCGACAGCCGCTTCACCGGGGTGTTCCGCTCCTCGGTCAGCTCCACCACCTGCAGCAGGTCGGCCAGGTCGCGCGACCGCGGGTAGTAGCCGCGCCAGCAGTCGATCAGCTCCGCCACCCGGGCCTGGCGGGGGAAGCCGCACTCCTGCAGCACCATGCCGATCCGCTCGCGGAGCCGGGACGGCTGCTCCTGCGGGTCCATCCCGAGCACGCGGACGGTGCCGCCGTCTCGCCGCCGGAAGCCCTCCATGATCTCGACGGTGGTGGTCTTGCCCGCGCCGTTCGGGCCGAGCAGGCAGAAGACCTCCCCCGCGCGGACCTCGAAGTCGACGCCCCGCAGCACCTGGCGGCGGCCGTAGCTCATGGTCAGGCCGGATACTTCGATCGCGTTGCTCACGTCTGCTCCACCGGGTCGCGGTCCGCTCTCGGGTTCCGGCCGGCCGGGCGGTCGCCCGCCGGCACCAGGGCGTGCAGCAGCGCGTCGATCGCCGTCTCCTGGGCCAGGGCGGCGCCGAGGGCGGCGCCGTAGGGGTCGGAGTGCCGGTGCCGGGCGAACCAGGTCAGCGTCTCCAGCACGAGCCGCGCGGTCGCCGCGGTGTCCGGGGTGGCCCGCAGCCGCCCGGCCGCGACCCGGCTGTCCAGGTAGCTGGTCAGGGCGTCGAGCACCGGGCGGCGCAGCCCGCTGTTGAGCAGGTCGGCCAGCGCGGGCAGCTCACGGGCGGACCGCTCGATCATGTCGGCCGCCCGCGCGGTCTGCTCCTCCAGGGTGAACAGCTCGCGCATGATCAGTTCCAGCTCGCCCGCCGCGTCGGCCGGGTCGGCGGTGCGCAGCGCCTGCGCCAGCGAGCCGAACGGCACCTCGGCCGCCACGAACTCACGCGCCTGCTTGATCATCTCCTCCAGCGAGGGCGCCGCCAGCGGGAACGCGCCGGCCGGGTCGTCCGCGCCGGGCAGCGGCTCGAGCAGCAGCGCGTGCCTGATCGCGAGCACGAACAGGCCTTCCTTGCTGTCCACGTAGCGGTAGAGCGCCGCCTCGGACAGGCCCGCCTCCCGTGCCACGTCGGTCATGTGCGCCGCCCGGTAGCCGTCCCGGGCGAACACCCGCACCGCGGCCTCGATTACCTCGGGGAACCGCTGGTGGGCGCTGCGCTTGCCGGTCATGTTCCCGACTATATGCGGTAAGTGAGTCAATCACTCACAATGGGTGGTTACGGACGGTTAAGAAGTGGAATGCCGCGCGCCGGGCGAGTGGGCTAGCGGGCGGTCAGCCGGTGATGCCGTCGGCTCGCGCGGTGGCGACCGCGCCGAGGGCGTCCAGCGCCGCGGCGGTGCCCGGGTCCTGCTCGGTGCCCGCCCGGACCAGGGCGTACAGCAGCCGGGAGGCGGGCGCGCCGGCCACCGGGAGCATGGCCAGGCGGGGACGCAGCGGCTGGGCCGAGCGCGGGATGAGGGAGACCCCGGTACCCGCCGCGACCAGCGCCGCGACGGCGTCCCACTCCCGGCAGTAGTGCTGGATGTCCGGCGCGAAGCCGGCCGCGGCGCAGATCCCGGTGACGATGTGGCGGCAGGCGTCGCTCTCGGCCGCGCCCACCCACACCTCACCCGCCAGCTCGGTCAGCTCGACCGAGGCCCGGCCCGCCAGCGGGTGGCCGAGCGGCACCGCCGCGTCCATCACGTCGGCGATCAGGTCGACCCGCCGGTACCTGGCGTCCTGCCGGGACGGCGCGCCCGGGTAGTCCACCGTCACCGCGATCTCCAGCTCGCCCGCGTCGAGCAGCTGGTGCGCCTCGGCCGGCTCCTGCTCGCTGACCCGGATCGTCAGCCCGGGCCGCTCGCTGGCCAGCCGGACGATGGCCGGGGCGACCAGCGCGGTGATGCCGGTCGCGAGCGACCCGATCCGCACCCGGCCGACGGTGCCGTCCGACCAGGCGTCCAGGGCGGCCCGGGTCCGGCCGGCCAGCTCCCGCATGCGCTCGGCGTGGTCGAGCAGCAGCCGGGCCTGGCCGGTGAGCACCACCGTGCGGCCGCGCCGCTCGAGCAGCGGCACCCCGATGTCCCGGGCCAGGCCGGCTAGCTGCTGCGACACCGCGGACGGGGTTAGGTGCATCGCCTCGGCGGTCGCGGCGATGGTGCCGCGGCGGTCGAGCTCGTACAGCAGCCGGAGCTTACGCCAGTCAACCGTGAAGTCCCAGCTAACGCTTTTCACGAAAATAGTCTAGCTAGACATGATTGTTTGAGCCGGTAACGATGGTGAGCGTGACTCGACGCGGCCTCCTGCTGTTCATCGCGCTCGGCGTGGCCTGGGGCATCCCCTACTTGCTCATCAAGATCGCGGTGGGCCAGCTCAGCCCGGCCATGCTGGTGTTCTCCCGCGTCGCGCTGGCGGCCGCGCTGCTGCTGCCGGTGGCGGCGGCCCGGGGCGAGCTGCGCCCGGTGCTGCGCCGCTGGCGGCCGCTGCTCGGGTTCACCCTGGCCGAGATCACCATCCCGCAGTTCCTGCTCGGCTCGGCCGAGCAGCGGCTGCCCAGCTCGACCACCGGCCTGCTGATCGCGGCGGTGCCGCTGGCCGGGGTGGGGGTGGCGTTCCTGCTCGGCCGCCCGGAACGGCTGGCCGCGGCCAACTGGGCCGGCATCGCGCTCGGCATGACCGGGGTGGCCATGCTGGCCGGCTTCGCGGTCTCCGGCTCCGACCTCGGCGCGGCGGGCGAGGTGCTGCTGGTCGTGCTCTGCTACGCGCTCGGCCCGGCCATCCTCGCCCGCTGGATGCCCGACCTGGCGGGCACCGGGATCACCGCGCTCGGGCTGGCGATCTCGGCCGTGGTCTACGCCCCGGTGGTGGCGCTGACCCACGGCTGGCCGTCCGCCTGGCCGTCGGCGTCGGTGCTGGCCAGCGTGGCGGTGCTGGCGGTGGTGTGCAGCGCCGCCGCCCTCACCATCATGGCCGCGCTGGTCAAGGAGGCCGGCCCGGTGCGGGCCACCGCCGTCACCTACGTGAACCCGGCGGTGGCGCTCATCGCCGGCGCGGCCATCCTGGGCGAGCCGGTCACCGGCTGGGCGGTGGCCGGCTTCAGCCTCATCCTGGCCGGCTGCGTGCTGGTGGCGACCCGGGGCCGGGCGGCCGGGCCGCGGCTAGCGACCGCGGGCGAAGCCAGCCGCCTGCCCGGCCGACGGCTGCTCCTGGGCCGGCTCGGCTACCGCCGGCTCGGCTACCGGCGGCTGGGCCATGGCCGGCTGGGCCGGGGCCGAGGGCTCGGCGCCCAGGGTCTCGGTCCCCCGCAGGTAGCGGCGGGCGGCCATCGCGGCCAGGCAGACGACGAGGGCGGCCACCCGCACGGTGCCCTCGGTCGGCCACGGCAGCAGGTGAGTGAGCTGGATCGGCAGCGTCCACGGGTGCATGGCCGCGTTGACTGACAGGTAGAGGACGACCCCGGTGCCCAGCACCGCGCCGATGTCGGCCACCGCCAGCACCGCCGCCGTGCCCGCGCTGCCTTCCGCGCTGACGGCGGGCAACCGCCCCGACCGGGGCGGGCCGGCCGCCCGCCGCCGTAGCTGCAGGTACCGGCTGACCACCAGGGTGACGACGGCGACGGCGAAGGCGAGCGCCCCGGCGGTGTCGGTCCGCAGGCCGGGGATGGCGGGCCAGTAGGGATAGGCGTCGTCGAAGTCACCGAAGCTGCCGACGAAGGCCGACCCGATCCAGACCAGCGTCGCGGCGTAGCCGACGCCGAGGGCGGCCGACTCGATCAGCAGCTTCCGCTTCTGGCGGCTCCTGGTGCGCACGCGGCTCAGCATAGGCGAACCGGGCCAGGGTTCAGGCAGCCGGCGGGCGGATCGGAAATCTTTACCGATTAACGCGGGCTGACGGCGAGCCGCAGGCCGGCTGGTGCCAGAATAACTGCCGTGGACTACCCGCAACCCCCCGTGCCCGCGTTCCTGTTCGACCTCGACGGGACGCTCATCGACAGCGTCTACCAGCACGTGATCGCCTGGCGGGCGGCGCTCAGCGCGATCGGCATCGACCTGTCGGTCTGGCGCATCCACCGCCGGATCGGGATGAGCGGCGGCCTGTTCGTGCAGGCCCTGCTGCGGGAGACCGGCCGGTCGCTGTCCCCCGGCGACATCGACCTGCTGCAGCAGGCGCACGCCGAGGAGTTCCGCAACCAGGCCGCCTCGGTCACCGCGCTGCCCGGCGCCCGTGAGCTGCTCACCGCGCTCACCGCCGCGGGCGTCCGCTGGGGCATCGCCACCAGCGGGTACGCGGCCACCGCGCGGCCCGCGCTGGAGCTGCTCGGCCTGCCAGAGGACACCCCGATGGTCACCAGGGACCTGGTGAACCACGCCAAGCCGGACCCCGACCTGTTCCTGGCGGCGGCCGCGCTGCTCGGGGTGGACCCGCGGCACACGATGGTGGTCGGCGACAGCGTCTGGGACCTGCTGGCGGCCCGCCGGGCCGGCGCGCTCGGCATCGGGCTGCAGTCCGGCGGCTACGGCCGGGAGGAGCTGGAACGGGCCGGCGCCTACCGGGTCTACGCCGACCCGGCCCAGATGCTCGAACGGCTCGACGAGGCCGGCGTCCGGCTCGGCGAGGCCGCCCGCTACTAGCGGGACCCGGTTCGGTTGCCTGCCTCCGGCCTCGCCCTGCGGCTGCTCGACGGCGCCGCCGCCGCCGAGCGGGAAGCGGACCTGCTGGCGCTGGCAGCCGAGGTCCACGGTGACAGCGCGGCCCGCGGGACCGTGCCCGGCCCGGACGCCGCCCGGCAGGCGCGGGTGCGGCGGCGGCAGCCCGGCTTCGCCCTGGCCGAGGCCCGGCACGGCGGCTACCTGGTCGGGTACGCTGCGGGGATGCCGTTGCGGCCGTCGACCTCCTGGTGGCGCGGGCTGACCACGCCGCTGCCGGAGGAGGTGACGGCCGAGCACCCCGGCCGCACCTTCGCGCTGGCCGAACTGCTGGTGCGGGCGCCCTGGCGGCGCCAGGGCATCGGCCGCGACCTGCACGACCTGCTGCTGGCCGGGCGGCCGGAGGAACGGGCGACGCTGACGGTGCCGCCCGGCGCCAGTGCCGCCCAGCACGCCTTCCGCTCCTGGGGCTGGCAGAAGGTGGCGCGAAGCCGCGGCGACCAGTCGCTACCCGGTGCCCCCGTCCTCGACGTGCTGCTGCTCAGCCCGCTAGCCGGTCGAGGGCGGCGAAGATCTGCTCGCTGACCTCCTCGACCGGCGGCGCGGCGTCCACCCGGACGACCAGCCCGCGGCCGGCGTAGTAGTCGAGCAGCGGCTTGGTGTGCTCGGCGTAGACCTGAAGCCGGTGCCGGGCGACGGCCGCCGAGTCATCCGCCCGGTTCTCGCCGCGGCCGGCGATCCGCTCGATCAGCACCTCCTGCGGCGCGTCCAGGTACAGCACCGCCTGCACGCTGGTGCCGCTCTCGGCGGCGATCTTGGCGGCCGCCTCGGCCTGCGGCAGGGTACGCGGGAACCCGTCAAGCACGTAGCCGCCGCTGTCCCGCGCCGCCCGCACCACCCGGTCCATGACCAGGCTGAGCACCAGGTCGTCGGGGACCAGGTCGCCGGCCTCCAGGTAGCCGCGCAGCGTGTTCCCGAGGTCGGTGCGCCGCGCCACCTCGTCACGGAACAGGTCACCGCTGGCGATATGCGGCACCCCGTACCGGGCGGCGATCCGCTCGCCCTGCGTTCCCTTCCCCGCCCCTGGCGGGGCGAGCATGATGACGCGCATCGAGTGCCGGCCCTCCGGTTATCCTGCGAGATTTCTGATGTTCCTGATTATTCATCCCCGCCCGGCCCGCTCGTCACGAGGCTGCCGCCCAAGCGCAACCGGGCCCGCCCCGGGGCCGACCAGGCCGGGTGCCGCAGCCGCCCAGGGCGGGTGCCGCAGCCGCCCGGGCCGGGCACGGTAGCTGGCCGGCGCGCCCTATAGTTGGCCGGTGGCCCAGCCTCCCGCGCTGGCGGCCGTCGCCGCCGCGCTCCGCTGCCCGGTCTGCGCCGGACCGGTCCGGGCGGGCGACACCGCGGTGAGCTGCGACCGCGGGCACAGCTTCGACATCGCCCGGCAGGGCTACGTCACCCTGACCGCCGGCCGCCAGGCCGGGCCGGGGACCGGCGACAGCGCCCCCATGGTGCTGGCCCGGGAGGCCTTCCTCGGTGGCGGGCACTACCAGCCGGTGGCGGACGCGCTCGCGGCGGCGGCCGGACGGCTCCCGGCCGGCCCCGGCCTGGTGATCGACCTGGCCGGCGGCACCGGCTACTACCTCGCCCAGGTCCTTGACCAGCTCCCCGGGCGGCTTGGGGTGTGCCTGGACGCGTCCGTTCCCGCCCTGCGGCGAGCCGCCCGGGCGCATCCCCGGGCGGCCGCCGTCGGCGCCGACGCCTGGCAGCCGCTGCCCCTCGCCGACGGCTCGGCCGGCCTGGTGCTGAGCGTCTTCGGGCCGCGCAACCCGGCCGAGACCCGCCGCCTGCTCGCGCCCGGCGGCCTGCTCGTGGTCGCCAGCCCGGGCGCGGACCACCACCGGGAGCTGCGGGCGGCACTCGGCCTGATCGGCATCGACGAGGACAAGGCGGCCCGGCTGGCCCGCGCCCACCGCGACTTCACCGACGGCCCGCTCACCTCGGTGCGCTACCCGCTGCGCCTCGGGCACCCGGACCTGGCCAGCCTGGTCGCGATGGGCCCGAGCGCCCGGCACGTCGACCCGGGCGCCCTCCAGGCGCGGATCGCCGCGCTGCCGGACCCGGTCACGGTCACGGTCGACGTCGAGGTCAGGAGCTACCGGAGCTGAGCGCGGGCCCCGGGACCGGCTACCGGCGGACGTAACATGAGGTCATGACGTTCGCGACCAAGCCGACCAGCGGGCGGCGGGTGCTCGACCTGAGCTTCCTGCTCAACCACACCGCGCACGTGCTGGCCACCCGGATGGCGGCGGCGTTCGCCGAGACCGAGGTCACGCCGCGGGAGTACTGCGTGCTGGCGCACGCGCTCGAGGGGCAGTACACCCAGATCGAGCTGGCCAAGCTGGCCGACCTGGACAAGACCACCATGCTCAACACCATGGACTACCTGGAGCGGGCCGGGTACGCGGAGCGGACGCAGTCCCCGGCCGACCGGCGGGCCCGGATCATCACCGTCACCCCGGCCGGCGCCGCCCTGGTCGCGGCCGGGCACCAGGTCGCCGACCGGGTGCACCAGGAGGTACTCGACGCGCTGCCGCCGGAGCAGCGGGAAGCCTTCACCGGCGCCCTGTCCACCCTCGCGGGCGGGCTGCTGGCCCAGGCGGCGCCGGGCGGCCCGGTGGTCCGCCGCAGCCGCAGTCAGTAGCGGCGCGACAGTAGAACATTATTAGATTGTCTACTTTTAGATTATCTGTTACGGTCTTTCTAGGGCCTGACCGGCCTGCCCGGCCCACCCGCCCAGGGAGACCGCATGTCCCGCCTGTTCCACCGCCGCTGGCTGGCGCGGCTCGGCCCGTGACGCAGGTGCCGGGGTGTCCTGACTGCGACACGTCTGGGAGAAGAACGGAGATCCAGTTCCGCGGGTGTTTGGTCGACACCCGAGTGCCCATGCTGTCTCAAAGGCGCAGTACTCCCGTATGAATGCAGTAATAGGGCTGATGCTGGTAACATCGTTGCTCAGGCTGCTCGATGAAGGTATTGGCGGCGACGTTTTCTCGTAGGGCCCCTACGGCATGTAGGTAGCGCACTTGCGATCAACGACAAAGGCCAGGCTGTATCGGGCACGGGTGACCGCGACATACAATGCTTCTCTTGCTGCTTTAAGAGGGATCTGGCCGTCAGCGGCTATGAATTTGATCATGGTTTTGGGTGGGAAGATCAGCACCCGATCGTAGGCATAGCCTTTTGAAGCCTTCATGTTTATAGCGCGCAGGCCCAGGGTGCCCGTCTGTTTGTTCCAGCGCAGGACGGTTGGCGCAAACTTCTCGAAGTACACGCCTACGTCCTCGCGGGCCACCTATATCACCTCGTCATGCCCGGTCAGCATGGTCTTCCGTGAGGTCGTACCGGCCATTTCGGGGAGTATTCGGTCGGCCCAGTCGCAGATGGCCTGGTTGCAGCGCCCACTTTCAGCCGTCGAAATATCGAGCATCACCATGGGGTCGATAGGGCTATGCGCGGCGACCAGTGTGCGTCTTGCAGTGTCTTCATCGTCGCCGGCGGCAGTCACAGGCACTGCTTTAGCCAGGCGTGCCACCACGGCGGGGCAGTTACGCCCAAGGTGAAAGCGGCCAAGGGGCCGCTGGACTGGTTGCTGCCAGCGAATGCAGCAGCGAGCGCGGAGCCAACGCCCACCCGAACTACCACAGCTACAATGTACGCTGTCAAACCTTGATCAATCGGCTGGCGCCAATCCCTCTCCGACTAGAACGCCGGTCGCCGACGTGGGAGACAGGAGCGTCTACTCGGAAATGACCGCGCTGGTAATCATCATCGACGAATACGCGGAACTGTCAGAGCAAGCCCCGGACGCCAGCCATCCGTGATCTTGGTCAATGCGCCTGCCTGCATGCCGCCAGCCGAAGCGATCAATCCGGGCGAGGGCGCCGAGTCAACCGCGATCCAGAGCGGGGAACTCACCATACAGAATAAGACGGACGCCTGTTAACCATGGCGACTCGTCTGAATCGTAGTCGGGCTACCTGCCATTCTCTCTCCGAGGGGGCGAAGCACGATAGATTCTCCGTCTAGAAACGGCCCGATAGATAAATGGCTCAGGACGGGAAGGTCCGTAATCAGCCACAGGAGCCGCAAGAGGGGCACGCTCATTGTGGGAAGGCGCAAGGTCTATGGCTGGGCGAACCCATACCTCGTACTTGCCGTCGCGACAAGTGACGACGCCGTTCTCAAAGAACTGGATGCGGTCACCGTCTCCGGTGCCAGCAGAAGACTCTTCGGTAGTTGGCCAACCTAGGTGCTGATCAACTTCAGCTTCTTCGAGGAAATCAATGACCTCGCGCGAAACAGCAAAGCAAGCCGAGTCCAGCTCGAATACGGTCCCTTCTTCAAACTCCTGCGCCCAGCCTCGATCAATATCTGACCTATCTGGAATAGCTCCACCTATCGGGAAGCCCAACCAGCCGCCGGTGCCGCCGAGACGGTCGTGTGCCAGTATTACGCGTCCTTGGATTACATGCAGCCCATACCTTTCTGACAAATAAATCACAAGCGGCCTATGGTCTTCATCATCGAATCGTTGCAGATGCCCTGTCGTCCCTTGCGGTGAGGGGGCAGCATCAACCTCATAGTCGACAGGGAAGAGGTCATTGTCCACATCGACGGCACCTTTAACTATCGCTGACCGTACCGGGAATATCCCATGCGTGGACTGGCAGATAATGCCGCCTTCAAAACGCTGCCGCGTGAATCCGCGGCAGGGTTCGGTAGCATTACACGGGAAACCGAGCCAACCGCCACTCCCTCCCTCTCTCTCGTAGCACCCGTGATCTATTACAAGGACGGTGCCGTGCTTGGACGAGTAAACCGTGCCCAGTGAGAAGTCCTGCCGAATCCCTTGGGTTCCATATGGCGAAGACGCAGCCGTTTCTTGGCCGCTAATTGCACACTCCAAGAAAGGGCTCATTGTCATAAAATATTTATCTATTACGCCAGCGGTCGTTACTACACCGTGTCCTCTAGTCCAGAAGACGTGCCCGTTCTTGTACTTCCGGGCATACCCTCCATTAGGAAAGGACAGGGGTTCCGGGTGAGTCCATCTCAAGAGCGCTGCCTCACGGGCAATCGCTTCCGCCGCCTCGGGCAGCGCCTGCCGAGAAACGGGTATGCCTATAGCCTTAAACAGCTCCGTCACCTTGCGGCGGTTAATGTCACCTAGGGTCGCAAGGAGTCTGCGGTCGTCAGCCCGAAGCAAGACCCGAAGGATCTCGGACACGTCGCCCGGCTTCGCCCTGGCGAAGAAATCCACGAGTTCATCGTGAGAAACCCGCTGCAAACGGGCTACCGCTACTTGGGGATTGAGTGCTCCCAGGGCAACCGGGTCAAGCGGTTGCTTGGCTGCCCAGTTGTTGTACTGAACATTACCCGAGCCGACCTGCACGCCCTGGCTGCCGTCAACACTGAGGTTGACCTCCCCCGAGGATTCTCGCTCCGCCATCTTCCCCTCTTTCGCCTATGCCCTAGGTGTACCAAACACAGGATCAAGTCACCAACCTTCGCGGCTTTCAGCGGGGACCGGGCGTCTACCCCTTTGCTCTCGCCCCAATATCGGGCTAGAACTTGTTCACCTGGAAGTTGCTGTCACCGACGATGACACCCTTGGAGCCCCTGATCGTCACGTTGTACTTGCCCGACTTCGCGCTCTGCTGGTCGACAAGCTCCATGAGCGCCTTCGCCATGGCGACGAGTTCGGCGTCATCTCCCGCCCCGGCCTCGGTGAGCTTCTTGGCGAGCGGTGCCGCGTAGGTCTCCGGGTCCGCTTGGTGCTCAGCCAGGATGATCTCTGCGCTCGGGTTCCCCGGAAGCGACGGCTCACGAGACCGTACAGCTTCGTGTAGGCAGCCTTGGCATCGTCCTTGAGCGCTTCCAGGGCCCCTTGGCTCGCTCCGGTGGCAAGCGCCGTCAGTATCAGCGTGACTTCTTGCACCCTCAACCCTCCCGCTTTGAACGGTCCTGGATCCAGCGTCTCTGCAGGTAAGGCTCAGGGGGCCTATGTTGCTTGAGCATGGCGAGCACGTCCGGGCGGGCGGCGTGGCTGTTTTCGTACTCGATGAGCCGGTTTAGCTGCCCCACGGGGAGAGCACCCAGCCAGGCACTCAGCGACGTGACCGTCATCTCGTCGTAGTTCGCCAGCGGCAGAGCGCCGTCGTCGTTGGCGTGCGCGGCTGGATCGGGCTCGGCGGCTTTCTCGTCAGGGCGTAGCCATTCCTCGTACTCACCATCCCCCAGGTGAGGACACCGCGCTCGAAGAACTGGATGCGACCCGAACCGTCCGCGCCTACGGGCTCTTCTTCGGTCAACGGGTAGCTGAGCGACCTGTATGTTCGCTATCTTGCGTGAATTCCAAAGCTCCGCTAAGAACTGAAATCGGTTCTGTGTCACTCTGCCAGAAAATTCGACCTCCTTAGAAGAACTGCGCCCACGAGGGGAAAATGATGAATCTCCTGCTTCTATAGGGAAACTAAGCTGTGATTTCTCTGCACCTATGGCTTTGTAGTATTCCCATACATCCCCTCGACTGGGATTGTGCTGTGAGAATAAGATGTGAAAACTGCACTTTCGTCGACTAATAACTCTTCGGTTCAGTTTCCCTTTCTGCAAGGGGCGCAGGCAGCGTAAGTTCAAATACCTGAGCGGTCCCACGGGTTCGAACGACGACTCCGTAGCGGTCTGCTTCGAGCGTGGCCGCCACAATCCGGAGACGGAATCAGGCAAAGCATCGACTACCGAACTGGGCACCGCGATGGACTGCCATTTATTCCGAATACCCATCGGAAAATATACAGCCGCTTTCAAACCATTGAACTTTCTCGGCGGGACTGTTTTCTTCTCGTTTCCCAGAGGAAATCTCAGCTAGCCTCCACTGCCTCTCGCTTCCTCGTGGCAGTCAGTATCCTCTACGCAGTAGAGGCTGTGCTCGGATGAATAAACTATGCTAAGCTGGAATTTTTGCCTGACTCCTGTTGTGCCGGATGGCGAGGCTGACGCGGTCTCTTGAACACTAATTGGAAATCCCCAAAGATGTCATCATCGTCATCATCTGGTATGCAGCGGTCTATCGCTCCGACAGTCGTCCGCACGCCGCGTTCCGCCGACCAGAAGATATGCCCATCTTGTACTTCCGCGTGTACTCATCGGAGAAGGAGTCAACGGTTCCGGCATCGACTCAAGCTAGTCTCGCAGCCTCGCGGGCAATCGCTTCCGCTGCTTCCGGCAAATCTTTAAGGACTGCATGGAAGTCCTCGCTTGAGGCTCGGATCAGCTCTGTCGCCTTACGACGGTTGATGTCAGCCAGCGCAGTAGTGAGCGTAGCCAGGTCAGCGTAGAAGAAGACATCGAGAATCTCGGACACTTCGCCCGGCTGAGCTCTGATGAAGAAGTCCACGAGTTCGTCGTGGTTGAGCTGCCGCAACAAAGCGACTGCAGTGTGAGGGCTACGCCCGCTCAGGACCGCCGGGTCGAGCGGCGGCTTCGGACCCCAGTTGTTGAACTGGGAGTTGCCCGAGCCGATCACCACCCCTTGGCTGTTGCGGACGCCAGGGCTCTCGCCCGGCGGTTCGGTGCTGGCATTTTCCTCTTTCCGCTACCACTTCCGTGTACTAATCCGAGATGACACTCGGACTGATACTTACTAAATCCCGCATCGGTGATGTTCTTGCAGTCACAGGTCCGAGTGAAGCCATATCTCACGCATTCCGTTCCGAAGAGTGACAACGCCCCTGTCGAAGAACTGGGTACGAACCTCGCCGCCACCAGCGGAAAATTCATCGGAGGTTGGCCATCCGAGCCGTTCGGAAACTCTCCGGTCCTTCGAGTAAAGCTCAACGGTCTCAGCAGGAACCGCTAGCGTCTCACCCCCCATCCGAGCAAACACAGTTCCGAACTCGAAACTCTGCCTTAGTCCCGGCGTGAACTCGTCTTGCTCGCCTACTGGTAGACCGAGCCAGGAACCTGCTGATTTGTTAACCACGTAGTAGTCGCGGAGTATCCCCAAGACGCCATGTACCCCGTGCTTCTCGGAGGCGTAGACGGCAAGCCTTTCACCCTCGGGTTCATCGAAATTCTGTACCCGGAAAGACTCTTGAGATAGAGACGCCTTGCCTACGCTCTCAGGAGACAGCGCTAGCCAACGAGTCAAGCCACCACCGATATCCTCCAGATACGCCAACACATCAGAGAAAACGGCATAGGCGTCATCTTCGTTGAGATAGATTCACAGATGGCGCCGCTCTCGAATAGCTGAAATGACCAGTACTTGCAGAAGAGCACTTCTGACCGAGGGAATCCCAGCCTGCCGCCGATCTTCCCTGCACGCTCGTACGCACTCATGGTGTATTCAGTTGGGACGAGGTAGGTTCCTAGGGAAGAGGAGAAGATTGCGCAATCCTCGAACTCCTGAAATATTCCTTTAGTGCCGTAAGGTGATTCCCCGGCTGAGCCTTCAGTGGTGATGGGGAATCCGTCATACGAGGCAAATTCGTCTTCATGCAGCTCTTTGATTTTCCCCGTGACTGTCTGTATACCGTAGGCGTCGGACCAGTAGACCAAGCCTCTGTCGCAGTCCCGCATGAACCCGTTCGTGCCAGGCGACGACAGGTGATGCTCAAGAAGCCCGATCTTCCCCGTCCCCATCCGAGGTCTGTAACGTGTTTGGCGGTCGCCAAGGCTGCCCGTGGCAGAAAGTTCAGCCACGGCGCTTCCTGTGATAGTGGCTCTATGAGTTCTGCTGCCTTGCCGGGGCTTACGTCGGCCAGAAGGGCTACAGCTTTGTCCTCATCCACTGCCAGCAGCACCCTTATGGCTTCGGTCACGTCATGCGGTGATGCCTTAGCCAACGCATCTACCGCACGGGCGTGGGACGTCACCCGAATCCGGTCGGCTGCGGTATGGGGGTTCAGCGCCGCAAGGGACCCCGGGTCAAGCGGAGGTTCGTGCATCCATGTGTTGTACTGGTTGCCCGAGCCTGTGACACCGCTACCCTGATGATGCCCGGGACCTCTGCGGATGGTCCTTGCTCCGTCATCGTCCCCTCTTTCAGACAGAATCGCAGCTTCAAAGGTAGCGCGGCGACCGACTCAGGGTTGACCCTTGGCTTGCGTTGAAACCCACTCGAATGACAGCGACCGGCCTACTGCTTCTAGTTTTCCTGTAGATCTCGTTCTTCCGTAGATCCTCTAGCCTCGATCTTTCGCACCCGTGATCTGCTGGCCTGAGGTGTTCGGCTGGGGTTGTTTTCGGGGTGACGGCGCCGGTGATCTCCTGGGCCCAGGGCCAGCGTTCGGCGAGGCGAAGCCGGAAGCGGCGGCCGCTGGAGGCCAGGCGGGCGGCGACGGAGAACAGCCGCAGGCGCAGCCGTTTCGGTTCCCAGCGGCGGGCGGCTCCAGTCAGGGCGAGCATCTGGGTCCAGGCCAGCAGGTCGAAGGCCAGGGCGACGACCTCGCACCACAGCTGGTTCTGGGCGAAGCCCTTCAGCGGGAGGCTCCGCAGCCCGGTGTCCTTGACGCAGCGGATCCGGTCCTCGCACCGGGCCCGGCGGCGGTGCCGCAGTTCCAGATCGGCGAGCTGCCCCTTCTTCGCATCGGTGGCGAAGGCGGTGAACCGGTGCCCGTCGACGTCCGTGAAGCGCAGCTGCGCTCCGGGATGAGGGCGCTCCTTGCGGACGATGACCCGCATCCCGGCCGGCCAGTCGCCCAAGTCAAGCAGGCCGGTGACGTCGGCAGCCCAGGCGCCTTTCCTGACCTGGCCGTCTCCGTCGCATACCGGGGTCCAGGCGTCCTCCGGGACCTTGCCGATCGCGTCCTGGACGTCCTCGGTGATCGTCATGCCGACGGAGTAGTGCAGCCGCCGGGACCTGGCGGTTAGCCACTTCAGGAACTCGTGCGTCCCGCCGCCGGAGTCCGCCCGGACCAGGACCCGGCGGCGCAGGTGCCGGGGAGCTGGGCGAGCGCCAGGCGGGCAGCCTCGACGTGGTCGGCGGCGGTGTTCGACCCGGCGTTGCCGGCGCGGAGCACGATGGCCAGCGGCTCGCCGTTCCCGCTGGCGCCGTGGTCGGCCCAGGCGGTCATGGGGTGGAACCCGAACGTCTTCTTCCAGGTCGGGGCGGCCTGCTCCTTCTCCGAGTGCGCGATCACGATGGTGGCGTCCAGGTCGACTACCACACCTGCGGATCACCCCCCGGATATGCCCGGGAAGAACAGGACTAGCCACCCCCGCTGTCCGAGCTGACTGGCTAACCGCCTGGTTGATCAGCTCTTTAAGATCATCCCTGCCCAACTTGCAGCGCTCGATCGTGGCGGTCTCCCACGCGCTCCTGGCCGGAGCCCTAGCACCCTGCGCCCGCCAGCGCCTCGAACAAGTCAGCTAGCTCACGAGGAGCGCATGACGACGCCAGGACCCCAAGTGGGAGAGAGCCGACGGCCGGGCTCGCGAGGGAACACACGGATGCCGTCGCCGGGTGATGTCCTGATCGCCGCGATCGGGCTCGTGCTCACCGGAGCCGGGCTACCGCGGGCGACCGGCCGCCAAAACGGGAGCAGCGCGGGGACCGGGTTCCTAGTCGTCCCGGTGGCGGGCGCGGCGGCCCCCCGCGCTGCGGTCACCTGGTACGAAGACGGCACGCCCGCTGGCGGCCCAGACGAGCCAGCGGGCAAGCTCCGCAACTGCGAGCGGGCGCTGCGCCGGGCCGGGTTCCATGTCGAGTACGCGGCGCAGAGCACGGGAGGGTGCCTGCTCGCCCGGCGCGGAACACGGGGCAGATGAGGGCCGGGTCACGGTTCCTGTGGGTCGGCGACTGCGCGCTGGCGCTCAGCCCTTGCGCGCTGGCGCTCACCCCTCTTTTTGTGGGTGGCGTTGACGTACCGCTTATGGTTCCGGGCCGCGTTGCTGGCGGCGCGAATTTCTGTGCCGCATCCGCACTCGCACTTACGCGGCTGCTCGTGTTCCTCCTGCTCCTGGGGGCTGGAGGCTGCGCGCTGGCGCCTGGCCTTCTCTCTGTGGGAGGCGTTAGCGTACACCTTGCGGCGGCACCTGGCGCCGTAGAGGTCGGTGCCGCATCCGCATCCGCACTTTCCCCAGTACGTCTGTTCCGTGTGCCGGGTAGGCGTTATGCGTTCCGGCTTGCCCAGTTCTACTGTCGCCGATACGTCTCCCTGGGAGACGGTCACGCGTTCCTTGCTGGCGGTAATCCGGAAGCCGTGCTCGGTGAGCCAGGACCCACGGTCTTGGATACTTTGCCGTTCCCACAGTTCAAGGTAGGTGTCGTCGGTCTCTACGAGTTCCACGTGATCTTCTATCACCGTGGTGTTGGCGACCTGGGTTTGCTCGGCTCGCAGTCGGGCTCGTTCGCGGTCCTCTTCCTCCCAGTCCAAGTCCCTGGCGGGCAACTGCCTCAGCTCGAACTTGATGCGCTCGGTTTCGGCCTGAATTTCGGCCTCGTTGCCGTAGACGATCTCGTGCCGCATGACCGGCACGTCGAACGTACTAGCCATGATTTCGTTGACGGCCGTGTCGATGAGTTCCATCCGGGCCGTGTTACCGCAGCCCTTGCGCTGGCTGCCTCGGCCGGAGCAGCGGTAGTAGAAGAGATCGCGGCTCATGCCGCCGTCGGTCTTCTGCCGGTACATGGGGCTGTCCGGGCAGACGGGGCAGAACAGTGCTTCGGTGAGCATGGCGCGGGCCTGGGGATCGATGTGGCCGCGCTTGGGGCGGCTGGACAAGGCCTCATTCGCGTGCTTCCAGACGGCGGCATCAACCAGGGGCTCGCAGCGGTGGATGGTCTTGCCATACTGGTAGCGGGGGGCGTCGACCCAGGTACTGCGGTAGCGGTAGCGGACAGCCTTACCGTCGCTCTCTTCGACCTCGTCCGGGGGGACAGCGTCTCGCTGGCAATGGTGCCCCATGTAAGTCGGGTTCCTGATGATGGCCGCGACGGTCCTTCCCCACCATTTCCCGCCCGACGCGGGCTTGACCCCTTCGTCGTCCAGCCACCGCGCGATCCTGCTCAACGACCAGCCGTCGATGCAGTGGCAGTAGATCAGCGGAACGTACTCGCGCCCCGTATCGGTCGGAACCAGGTAGCGGTCGTACTTGTCCCCTGCGGAGGTGTACCCGAACGGGAAGCGGCCGACGAGCTTGCCGACGTCCCTCAGCGCGGCGAGTTCCCTGGTCACTCGCTCGATGATGTCCTGACGTTCCTCGTAGGCACGCTCAGCGGCCACTCCCCACAGAGTGCCGTCGCGGTTGTCGGGCCAGTGGAGCCGCTCCTTGATCACGTAGAGCTTCTTGCGGTTCTCCTCGGCCCACTTTCGCAGCCAGGCCAGGTCGAAGTGCTCGCGCGACAGCCGCGACACGTCGTAGGCGACGATCCCGTCGTACTGGACGAGCTTCACCGGGTCGGTGAGCCACGGCCCCAGCTCGGGGCGCTCCCACGGGGCGACCGCGCCGGAGATGTTGCGGTCCTTGGTCACGTGCATGATCTTGTGGCCTTCGTACTGTGCCCACTCGGCGGACCGCAGGTCCTGCGTCTGGATTCCGTTGATCAGCTCGTCGCCGCGCTCGCGGTCCTTCTTGGACACGCGGCTCAGCCTGGCGGCGAGCAGCCATCGCTCGGGTTCCCCATTGACCCTCACGTCCGTCTCGCTCCGTCCTGGCCGGGCGGTCCTGCGCTCCCCTGAGAAGAGGAGCCGCCTTGCCGGTCGCGCTCACAGCTCTCCTTCGCGACATTGTGCCATTAGCATTCCTTTAGCACAAGTAATCATTCTGGACGGCACCATCGTGACCGTCGCGCTGCCCGCCATCCAGGCCCGCCTCGGCTTCCGCGCGGGCAGCCTGAGCTGGGTGATGAACGCCTACCTGATCGCGTTCGGCGGCCTGCTGCTGCTCAGCGGGCGGCTCGGGGACCTGCTCGGGCGCAAGCGCATGTTCCTGGCCGGGATCGCGCTGTTCACCCTTGCCTCGCTCGCCTGCGGGCTGGCGGACCGCCCGTGGCTGCTGGTGGCCGCCCGGTTCACCCAGGGCGCGGGCGCCGCGATGGCGTCCGCGGTCACCCTCGGCATGATCGCCCGGCTGTTCAGCCAGCCGGACGAGCGGAACCGGGCGATCGCCGGGTGGGCGTTCACCGGCGCCGTCGGCGCGTCGGTCGGCCTGGTCATCGGCGGGCTGCTGGTCCAGTACGTCGGATGGCACTGGATCTTCTTCGTCAACCTGCCGACCGGCCTGGCGGTGGGCGGGGCCGGCTGGCGGGCGCTGGCGGACGACCGCGGGATCGGCCTGCGGGCGGGCGCCGACGCGCCCGGCGCGGTGCTGGCCACGGCCGGGGTGATGCTCGCGGTGCTCGCCATCGCCGACCACGCTGACTGGTGGGCCGGGCCGGCCGCGGCCGTCCTGCTGGCGGCGTTCGCTGTCCGCCAGGCGCGGCTGCAGGCGGCCGGGCGCGCGCCGCTGCTGCCACCGCGGGTGCTCGGCTCCCGCGCCGTGGCCGGCGCCAACCTGGCCCAGCTCCTCGTCATCGGCGCGGCGATGGGCTTCCAGGTGACGGTGACGCTGTACCTGCAGCGCGCGCTCGGCTACGGCCCGGCCGCGGCCGGGCTCGGGCTGCTGCCCGCCGCGGCGGTGATCGCGGCGGTGTCGCTCGGCCTGTCCAGCCGGCTGGCCGGCCGCTTCGGTCCGCGGTGGCCGCTGCTGGCCGGGCTGGTGATGATCACCGTGGCGCTGGCGGTGCTCACCCAGGTGCCCGCCCGCGCGCAGTACGCGACGTGGCTGCTGCCCCCGCTGGTCGTGTTCGGGGCCGGGGGCGGGCTGACCCTGCCCGCGCTGGCCGCCCTCGGCCTGGCGGACGCCACCGACGCGGACGCCGGCGTCGTCTCCGGCCTGTTCAACACCACCCAGCAGGTCGGCGCGGCGGTCGGGGTGGCGCTGCTCACCAGCCTGGCCGCCTGGCGCACCGGCGGCGGCACCTCCGCGCAGGCGCTCACCGGCGGCTACCACCTCGCGTTCGCGGCCGGGGCGGTGCTCGCGGCGGTCTCGGTCGCGGTGGCGGCGGCGCTGCTGAGTCCGCGCCGTCGGCCCAGGCCGCTGGCTAAGCTGGTGGCCCGTGGAACAGCCGACCTTGCACCGTTACGGGCCCGGCCCGGATCAGTACGGCGAGCTGTGGCGGCCCGCCGGGACGTCGCGGGGCACGGTGGTGATCATCCACGGCGGATTCTGGCGGGCCCGGTACGACCTCCGCCTCGGCCGGCCACTGGCGGCCGACCTGACCGCCCGCGGTTACACCGCCTGGAACCTGGAGTACCGGCGGGTGGGGACGGGCGGTGGCTGGCCCGGCACCTTCACCGACGTGGCGGCCGGCCTCGACCTGCTGGCGACCCTGGACGTGGACACCGCCCGGGTGGCCGCGGTCGGGCACAGCGCGGGCGGGCACCTGGCGACGTGGGCCGCGGGCCGGGCGAAGCTGCCCGCCGGGACGCCAGGGGCGCCAGGGACAACCGGGACGCCAGGGACAACCGGGGCGCCCGGGGCGCCAGGCCGGCGGCGTTCGTCGCGGTGACCGCGGTGGTCTCGCTGGCGGGCGTGCTCGCCCTGGCCGACTCCACCCGGGACGGCACCGGCGGCACCGCCGCCCTTGACCTGATGGGCGGCGGCCCGGACGAGCGGCCGGAAGAGTACCGGCTGGCCGACCCGCTCGCCGCGGTGCCGCTGGCCGCGCCCGTCCACTGCCTGCACTCGCGGGCCGACGCCGCCGTGCCGTTCGCGTACAGCGAGCGCTACGTGGCCGCCGCCACCGCGGCGGGCGGCCGGGCGGCGCTGACCGAGACCTACGGCGACCACATGACGCTGGTCGACCCGGCCTCCCCCGACTGGGCGGTGGTGGCCGGCGCGCTGCCGGGGCTGCTCGGCGGCTGAGCCGCGGCGGGCCCTGCCGCGGCCCGGCTACAGCCGCGAGCGGACCTCCCACAGGTCGGGGAAGGCGGAACGGAACAGCGTGGCCCGCAGGTAGGCCGAGCCCGCCGAGCCGCCGGTGCCCGGCCGCGCCCCGATGATCCGCTCCACCATCTTCACGTGCCGGTAGCGCCATTCCTGGACGCCCTCGTCGATGTCCACCAGGGCCTCGCACACCTCGGCGGCGGCGCCCGCGGCGGCGTACACGTCGGCCAGCAGCCGCTGCACCGCCTCCTGGGCCGCCTGGTCACCCGGCGGCTCCCCCGGCCGTTCCCCGAACCAGGGCGCGCGCGGGTCGCGGTCGAGCAGCGCCGCCGGCACCGGCCAGCCGGCCCCGCTCAGGTAGCGCAGCAGCGAGGCGAACACCGGCCGCCGGGCGCAGATCGCGTCGAGCACCGGGTCGTTCACCGCCCGGCCGAAGTCCCGGCGGCCGAGCACCGCTTCCAGGTAGCGGAACTGGGCCGACTGGAAGCCGCTGGAGCCGCCGAGCTCGGGGCGGAAGGCGGCGAACTGCCGCGGCGTCATCGTCTCGAGGATGTCGAGCTGCCCCACCACGGTCTTGAGGATCTTGGCGACCCGGCGGGCGGTGGCCAGCGCCCCCGCGCTGTCACCGCCCTCCAGCCGGGCCTGCAGCAGCTCCGCCTCGTGCAGGAGCTGCTTGAACCACAGCTCGTAGACCTGGTGGATGATGACGAACAGCAGCTCGTCGTGCGAGCCGGTCAGCGGCCGCTGGGCGCTGAGCAGCTCATCGAGGCACAGGTAACGGCCGTAGGTGAGGTCGGCGCCACCGTTCGGGCGGACGCTGTTCATGGCGGGCTACCCGATCTCGGCCAGCGGGCCGACGACCTTCTCACCCAGCAGCCGGACGTAGCCGGCCGGGTCGGGCATGGCCGGGGCGACCTCGACCAGGTCGACGCCGAGGGCGGCGTACTCCTCCATCTCCTTGAGGAACCCGCTGACGTCGCCGGCCGCGTCCACCCGGCCGATGATCGTCTTCTCGATGGCGTCGTAGTCACGGCCCTCGGTGTCGCAGTGCGCCCGCAGCACCTCCAGCTTGTGCTTGACCATGTCCGTGCCCGCCCCGAACAGGTTGCAGGAGTCGGCGTACCGGGCCACCAGGCGCAGCGTCTTCTTCTCGCCGCCGCCGCCGATGAGGATCGGCGGCCGGGGCCGCTGGATCGGCCCGGGCACGCAGATCGTCTCCGCCAGCTGGTAGTGCTTGCCCTGGTAGGGGCCGTCGTTGTCGCTCCACATCTGCTCGCAGATCTGGATGGTCTCCTCCAGCCGCTCGAACCGCTCGGCCACCGGCGGGTAGGGCACGCCGAGGGCCAGGTGCTCGCGCTCGTACCAGGCCGCGCCGATGCCGAGGAACGCCCGCCCGCCGGACAGCACGTCCAGCGTGGTGACGGTCTTGGCCAGCAGCCCCGGGTGGCGGTAGGTGACGCCGGTGACCAGCAGGCCGAGCTGCACCCGCTCGGTCTTGGCGGCGACGAAGCTGAGCACCGAGTAGCCCTCGAGCATCGGGTCGAGCGCGGTCTGGAAGTGCTCCATCTGGAACCAGTGGTCCATCGCGGTGAAGCGGACGATGCCCGCCTCGTCGGCGGCGACCGCGGTGTCCGCGACGGCCGCCCGCAGCGGGGCCGCGCCGTCCGGGTGGGTGAAGTTCATGAAGTGAATGCCGAGCTTCATTGACTCTCCTCGTTGATCGCGTGTCCAGTCGCATTGTCTCCAGCGGCCCGCCTGGTCAGCGGCGCGGGGCCGACGTTGGGCGGTCAGCGCCCGCGAATGTCGGTGGCGGCGGGCATAATGGGGAGCGTGCCGGAAGCAGCGTTCAGCTCACGGGCCGCGGTCCTGGAGGAGCGGTACCGTGGCAGGCTGCCCGCGACCCTGGACGACCTGGCCGGACCCGGCCAGGGGACCGTCCAGCTGCCCGGGCACATCGCCTGGTCCGGCCTTACCGCCTTTGACGTGGACCGCCCGTCGCTGTGCACCAGCATGTACCAGGTCGTGCTCACCGAGGGATTGCGCGAGGACCTAGCGGCGTACCTCAACCGCAGCCTGCTGCTCGCCCACTGGCCGAAGCTGCGCACGGTGGTCGGCCGGGCGATCCGCGACGTCTGGGAGTCGGCCTTCCCGGAACTCACCGAAGGGCTTTCAACTTAGCCATGAACCTCAGCGCCCTGCACAAGCGACTGCTGCGGGACGTTCTGGAAATTGGCAACGCTTTCCCATTCGTCATCACCGGGGGCTACGCGGTTCAGGCTCACGGCCTGGTCGATCGGCTGAGCCGGGACATCGACGTGGCGACCAACAGTCAGATCCCGATGGCGGCGCTGGCTGACCAGCTAGTAGCCGGGCTAGCCGGGCGAGGATGGCGGACACGGGTCATCGGAGTCGATCCCGTGTCCGCCCGCTTCATGGTCACCGATCCGGAAACCGGCGAGGACTGCGAGGTGGACATCCTCAAAGAGGGATTCAACCGGCCACCACAGGCCACGCCCTGGGGTCCGGTCCTCGACCTCGACGACGTGATCGGGACCAAGGTCCGGGCGCTGGCGGATCGCGGCTACCCGCGAGACCTGGTTGACATCCATGCCGCGGCCAAGATCCGCTCGCAGGGCGAGCTGGAGTCGCTTGGCCGCAAGGCCGCCTGGGACGAGTTCAGCCTCGAGGGGCTGGCGACCAGGCTCAGCTCCGCTCAGTGGCGGGCGGACGAGGAGTTCTCGGCCTACGGCCTGTCCGCGGAGGAGATCGCGGACCTGCGGCGATGGGCGCAAGCTTGGTCGGACGACCTCAACCGGCGGATTTACGCCGAGCACGAGGCCGGCGGCGAGGACGGTGAGTTTCCGTAGCCGGACGGGGTCAGCCGCACCCGTTCGGAATGATCAAGGGCTTTTGTCCGAACGGGGGCGGCTGGCTGCGGCGGCGCGGCGCCGGCTACTCCCAGCGGAAGAGCCGCCAGGCGGCCAGGCCGAGGACGACCGCGTAGGCGGCCAGCAGGCCGAGGCTGGACAGCGGCGGCCACTGGCCCGCCATGCCGCGGGTGAGGGCGGTGACGGCCGCCCCGAGCGGGGTGTCGTCGCCCGCCCGGCGCAGCCCGGCGGGCATGGTCGCCTGCGGCATCCACAGGCCGGCGAAGAACATCAGCGGCAGGAACAGCATGGTGCCGACCGCGCCCGCCACCCGGCCGGTGCGGGCCAGCGACGCCACCAGCAGGCCGAGGGCGAGCATGGCGGCGGCAGTGAGCAGGAACGCGAGCAGGAAGCCGGCCGGCTGGCGCGGCAGCGCCACCGCCGAACGCGAGGCGGCCGACCACCAGGATGCCCGCCGCGGAGACCACGGTGACCGCCAGGCTGACGGCCAGCTGGGCGCCCAGCAGGCGGCCCGCCCCGACCGGGGTGGCGTTCAGCCGGCGCAGGATGCCGCGTTCCCGGTAGCCGGCCAGCACCGCGGGCAGGCCCTGGAGGGCGAAGGTGGCGGCGGTGAACGCGATGAGGATCGGCTCGTACGCGGCGACCAGGGTGACGCCGCCGAGCTTGGTGTCAGGGGAGCCGGAGAAGGCGCCCATGATGCACAGCAGCACCAGCGGGAAGCCGGTGCCCCACAGCAGCGGGACGACCTCCCGCACCAGCAGCCTGGCCTCGGTCCGGACGAGGGCGGTGGTGGCGGTCATGACGGTTCTCCTGTTCCTCCGGTGAGGGCGACGATCGCGTCGTCGAGGGTGGCCCGGGGCTCGTGGCCGGCCCCGGCCGGGACCGCGTTCAGCAGCTCGGCCGGGCGGCCGCAGGCGGCGAGCCGCCCGGCCTGGATGATCGCCACCCGGTCGCACAGCCGCTCGGCCTCGTCGGCGTAGTGGGTGACCAGCAGGACCGTCACCCCGTCGTCGCGCAGCTCGCGCACCAGCCGCCAGCTTTCCCGCCGGGCGGCGGGGTCGAGGCCGGTGGTGAGCTCGTCGAAGACGACCAGCCGGGGGCGCCCGACCAGGGCCAGGGCGATCGACAGGCGCTGCTTCTGGCCGCCGGACAGCTTCCGGTAGCGGGCGTCGCGCTTGCGGTCAAGGCCGAGGCGCTCGAGCAGCGGGCCGGGGTCGGCCGGGTGCGGGTAGAACGACGCGTACAGCCCCACCGCCTCGGCCACCGTCATCTTGTCAGGGAGCTGGCTTTCCTGCAGCTGCACGCCGACCAGGGCGCGGGCCCGGCGGCGGTCGGCCCAGGGGTCGACGCCGAACACCCGGACGCTGCCGCCGTCGGGACGGCGCAGCCCGGCCGCGCACTCGACGGTGGTGGTCTTACCCGCCCCGTTGGGGCCGAGGAGGCCGAAGATCTCCCCCGCGCAGACGCGCAGGCTGAGCTGGTCAACCACCGGCTGGCCGGCGTAGCGCTTGGTCAGGCCGCTGATGTCGAGGGCCGGGAGGCCGCCGCTCATGCCCCCGCACCCCGCTCGTGCCGCTCGTCGCGGTGGGCGATGACGTCGACGTCAACCCGCAGCCAGCGGGCGGCCAGGCCGCGGAAGGCGGTGATGCCGTACGCGTAGCGGTCGACGTCGAACCGGGCGTGCACCCCCACCACGGCCCCGCCCTCGCGGACGCTGACCGCGGTGATGCGCGCCCGCACCGGCCCGCTGACCCCGCGCACGGCGAGGTCGCCGCACAGCTGCCACTCCCCCGCCGCGCCGGTCAGCCCGGTGGAGGCGAAGGTGAGGCTGGGATGGCGGGCGGCGTCGAGCAGCCGGGCCGACAGCACCGCGGCGTCCCTGGCCGGGTTGCCCGACGCGAACGTCGACGCGGCCGCGCTGGCGCGGACGGCCGAATCGGTGACCGGGTCGGCGACGTGCAGCGACCCGTCGCGCAGGGCGAGCGTGCCGTGCACCGGCGCCAGGCCGAACAGGTGCCTGGTGGTGAAGCTGATGGTGGACTGCCCGGGGTCGACCCGGTAACGGCCGGCCGGGACGGCGCGGGCGGACGGCGGGCTGCTGACTGGTGATTCGCTCATGACCTTATGGTTGGCGCCGGGGCGGGCCCGCCGCATCGGCCCGCGGTCGGTACCGTGACCTGCCTTGGTCGCGAACGGTCATACTTTGGTCGGTGGCCGGCCGCCTGGTCCGCTCCTAGACTTGGCAGCTATGCAGGTCACCCCGCTCGCCAGCCCGCTCGCGAGGCTGCGGGCCGCCGCCGGCCCGCCGGCCGGGCCGCCGGCCGGCGGCGGGATGCGCCGCCCGCGGGCGGCGGCGGCCGCCTGGGCCGGGGCGATGGCCGTGCTGGTGGCGCTGGTGCTGCTCAGCGAGACCAGCCCGCCGGACCCGGACCTCGGGCTTGACATCGCGGTGGGCGCGGCCTGCGTCGCCCTGGTGCCGCTGCTCAGCCGCTGGCTGGTGCCGGTGGCGCTGCTGCTGTCGGTGCTGTGCGCGCTGTCGCCCGCCGCCACCCCGCCCGCCACCATGGCGGTGCTGGTGGTCGCGCGCTGGCAGCGGCTGCCGCTGGCGCTGGCGGTGGCGGGCACCGGGATCGCCGCCCACCTCGTCCGCGGCGGCTGGCGGCCGGCCAGCGGGCTGCCGTACGGGTGGTGGGCGGTGATCGTCTGCGCCGTCTACGCCGCCCTGGCCGGGTGGGGGATGCTGCTGCGGGCGAACAGCGCGCTGATCTCCTCGCTGCGGGAGCGGGCCGAGCAGGCCGAGGCCGAGCAGGCCCGCCGGGTGGCCGAGGCGCGGACGGCCGAGCGGACCAGGATCGCGCGGGAGATGCACGACGTGCTCGCCCACCGGCTGTCGCTGCTCGCCACCTACGCGGGCGCGCTCGCCTACCGGCCGGACGCGCCCCCCGAGCAGCTGTCCCGGGCCGCCGAGGTGGTCCGCGGCGGCGCCCACCAGGCGCTCGATGAGCTGCGCGAGGTGATCGGGGTGCTGCGGGACGACGACCGGCCCGACCTCAGCGCGGACAGCCGGCCGCTGCCGGGGCTGGCCGCGCTGCCGGGGCTGGTCGGGGAATCGCGGGCGGCGGGCACCCCGGTCGAGCTGGCGGGCCTGCTGGCGGACGAGGGACGGGACGCGGCCGTGGTCCCGGACGCGCTCGGGCGGACCGTGTACCGGGTGGTGCAGGAAGGGCTGACCAACGCGCGCAAGCACGCGCCGGGCGAGCCCGCCCGGGTGCGGCTCTCGCCGGGCGAGGGGCCGGCCGCGGGGCTCGACCTGGTGATCGCCAGCCGGCTGCCCGCGGGCCCGGTTCCCGGCCCGCTGCCGGGGGCCGGCACCGGGCTGATCGGGCTGGCCGAGCGGGTGGAGCTGGCCGGGGGGCGGCTTGAGGCCGGCCGCCGCGGCGGCGAGTTCGTGCTGCGGGCGTGGCTGCCATGGGAGCGGTGAGGGCGGGGGTGAGCGGCTCCGGCGGGGAGATCCGGGTGCTGCTGGTGGACGATGACGCCCTGGTCCGGGCCGGGCTGTCGATGATGCTGGACGGGGCCGACGGCCTGGTGGTGGCGGGCGAGGCCGGGGACGGCGACCAGGTGCCGGCCGCGGTGGCGCGGCACCGCCCCGACGTGGTGCTGATGGACCTGCGGATGCCGCGGGTCGACGGGGTGACCGCCACCCGCAGGCTGCGCGGCGCCCCCTCGCCGCCCGAGGTCATCGTGCTGACCACCTTCGACGCGGACGAGAACGTCCTCGCCGCGCTGCGCGCGGGCGCCAGCGGCTACCTGCTCAAGGACTCGCCGCCGGCCGAGATCGCCGCCGCCGTCCGGCGCGTCGCCGCGGGCGACCCGATCCTGTCCCCGGCGGTGACCCGGCGGCTGATGCGCCGGGCGGCCGACCAGGAGGCCACCAGGGAACGGGCCGGCCGCCAGCTTTCGGCGCTCAGCCCGCGGGAACTGGACGTGGTCAAGGCGGTCGCCGCGGGCCGCAGCAACGCCGAGATCGCCGCCGCCCTGCTGATGAGCGTGCCCACCGTCAAGGCCCACGTCACCCACATCCTGACCAAGGCGGGGCTGGCCAACCGGACCCAGATCGCGCTGCTGGCGCACGACGCGGGGCTGTGCTAGAGCGGTCGCAGCCACAGGACGCCGCCGTGGGCCGCCGCCGCGTGGCCGGCGGCGGCGTCCTCCAGCGCGGCCACCAGGCGCGCGGTGTAGCTCCTGGTCCGCGGGAAGGTCGCGTCGGACGTGTAGATGAGGCCAGGGAGCTGCCCGCCGGCCGCGTCCCTGGCCCGGCGCAGGCGCTCGAAGTCGGCGACGTTTTTTGTCACCACCACCCGGGCCTCTAGTAGCGCGGTCTCGAACACCTCGAGGTCGGAGTGGGCGCGCAGCAGGCTGTCGGCGGCCACCGCCCGGCAGTCGACGCCGCGGGCGGTCAGCTCGGCGGCGATGACCGGGGAGAGCACCTCATCGAGCAACAGGGCGTCCGGCTTGTCCCCGGCGCCGCCCGGCCGCTGGCTCACCGGGGGCGGCCGAGCAGTGCCTGCTGCCGTTCCCAGCCGGCCTCCGCCTGCGCGGCCTCGGCCAGCGCCCGCTCGAGGAAGGCGTCGACCTCTTCCGCGTAGTCGCCCCAGTAGGCCAGGGCCGCCCGGATGAAGGGCAGCGGCACCGCGGACGTCTCGGCGACCAGCGCGAGGACCTCTTCGCCGGTCAGCCCGGGCTCAGCCTGGCGGACCGAGCGCACCGCGCCGACCACCTCCCACACGTCGGGGCCGCCGACCAGCCGGGCCCGCCGCCCGGCCGGGCCGTCCTTGAACGTGATCAGCGGGTGCTCGCGCGCCCGCAGTGCCTCGTCGACCAGCCTGCTGGTGGCGCTGGACAGGGTCAGGTCCTGGTGGACGGCGACGAAGGCGGTGAGCCGGTCGAGCACGCGCGGGTCGAACCGGACCGAGGACGGACTGGTGGCTACCATGTTTACATTGTAGGTGAGTGTAATCGCGCGGGGCAAGGTTATGGGGCCGGGCCGGGCGGCTAGCCTGCTGGGGTGGCTCTTCTGGTGGTGTTCGCGGGGCTGCCCGGGTCCGGCAAGTCCGTGCTCGCCCGGGGCACGGCGACCGCGCTCGGCGCGACCTACCTGCGCATCGACAGCATCGAGTCCGCCATCGCGGCGACGCTGACCCCGTTCAGCGGCAACCCGGTCGGCTACGTGGTGGCCGAGCGGGTCGCGGCCGACCAGCTCACGGCCGGGCGGGACGTGGTGGCGGACGCGGTTAACGGCGTGGCCGCCGCCCGCGACGGCTGGGTGGCGCTGGCGGCCAGGACCGGGGCGGCGCTGCGGTTCGTCGAGGTACGGTGCTCCGACCCGGCCGAGCACCGCCGCCGGGTCGAGGGCCGCGAGCCCGAGATGACGGGACAGGGCATCCCCACCTGGGAGCAGGTGCGGGGGCGGCGGTTCGAGCCGTGGCCGCCGGAGCTGGCCGGCCGGATCGTGGTCGACAACCTCGGGGACCCGGAACCGCACGTCCTCCGGATCGCGGCCGAGCTGGGCGGTTAGCCGCCCGGCGGCGGCCGGGTGCGGCGGGCCGAGGCGGCCAGCCGCCTGGCCAGGGCGGCGACCAGGCCGCGCAGTTCTTCCGGCTGCTCGATGACGAAGGGCAGGTCGAGCGAGGCGAGCAGCGGCGGCAGCCAGTGCAGTTCCTCGGCCCGCAGCTCGACCCGGAGCCAGGGCCCGGCCCCGGAGTCCGGCCCCGGCGGCGGCTCGGTGATCACCGCCACGCTGGCCGGGAACCGGGTGCGGACCTGCGCGGGCGCCCCCTGGACGTGCAGCACCACCTGGTGCCGGTAGGGGGCAGTGGCCAGCCCGTCGAGCACCCGCTGGGCCGGGTCGACGTCCGCGGGCGGCTCGAACGAGCCGGGCAGGGTGCGGGCGCTGGCGATGCGGTCGAGCCGCAGCGTGCGGTCCTCGCCGATGCCCGGGTCGGTGCCGGTCACGTACCACCGGCCGGAGTGGGCGACCAGGCCGTAGGGGTACAGCTCCCGCTCGCTGCGGCGGCCGTCGGCGGCGGTGTAGCTGACCGACACCGGGTGGTGCCCGCGCACCGCGTCGGCCATGGTGAGCAGCACCGCGGTCTCCGGGGCGGTGCCGGGCGGACCGGGCCCGGACTGGCGACCGGGCTGGCTGCCGGGCTGGAGGGGGGTGGTGAAGGCAAGCGCGCCGAGCAGGTTGTCCAGCCGCCGGGCGAGCCGGCCCGGGAGCACCCGGCGGATCTTGGCCGCCGCCGTCTCGCTGGCCGGGCCGGCCGCGGTCAGCAGGCCTGACTGGCGGCCCGCGAGCAGGCCGAGCAGCACCGCCAGGGCCTCGTCGTCGTTCAGCATCAGCGGCGGCAGCCGGTACCCGGGGGCAAGCCGGTAACCGCCGTAGCGGCCGCGGACCGACTCGACCGGGACGTCCAGCTCGATGAGGTGGTCTACGTAGCGGCGGACGGTGCGCTCGTCCACGCTCAGCCGGCCGGCCAGCTCGGCGGTCGTCCTGGTGCCGCCCGACTGCAGCAGTTCGAGCAGCGCGAGCACGTGCGCGGTGGGCCGGGCCATGGCCAGAATCTACCGCTGACGGCGGCCGGGGCACGGGGGACGCGGGAGGGCAAAAACTTATCGCGGAAAATCCAATCCGCGGCGGCGGCGGCTCCGTATCAAGACGGGGCCGCTGCTGGCCGGTGACGAGTGCGGCTCACACCGGGCGAGGGCGTCGCGGGGACTGACGGCGCCTGACGCCCGGCGGCCAGCGGCGGAACCGGGGGCACGGGGTGGCGGTGCCGGGAGTAGCGGGCTCCCGGCGCCGGCCCCGTTGCCCGGTGCTTACTGACCTACCCGGCCGTCGACCTTCTCGCGGAGCAGGTCGGCGTGGCCGTTGTGGCGGGCGTACTCCTCGATCATGTGCACCAGGAGCTCGCGCAGCGACACCGGCTCGCCCTCGGAGTCCTTGCCCACGAAGTCGAAGTCGTGATCGGCGATGAAGGCGTCGGCGAAGGCGATCTCCTCACGCCAGGCCGCCCAGGCGTTCTCGACCACGGCCGGGTCGGCTACGGCGCCGTTGAAGTCGCCGTCGGGGTCGTCCTTGGTCTGGTAGCGCTTGGGCTCGTCCCGCTCGGCGAAGCGGATCCTGAACCAGCTCCGCTCCACCTCGGCCATGTGCCGGACCAGGCCGAGCAGCGACATGGTGGACGGCTGGACCGACCGGCGGGCCAGCTGCTCGGCGTCCAGGCCCTCGCACTTGAGCTCCAGGGTGAGCCGCTGACAGCGCAGGAACTCGGTCAGCGTCGCTCGCTCCCCGCCCAGCCGCGGCCCGCCCTCGCGGGGGTCGTCGACGGGATTGATGAACAGGTCGGCCCGGTGCTGCGGCGTTGTCATGCGGTCAAGGCTATCCGGACCGCGGCCGCTGGTCACGCCTGGATTTGCGCGGGCGGCCCGGTCAGGCAGGCCCGGGCCGCCTGGCGGAACGCGGCGACCAGGGGACCGCGGTCGCCCGCCCGGGTGGCCAGGATGACCTGGTTCGGCTCGACGTCGTGCAGCGGGACCGTGGTGAGGTCAGGGCGGACCTGGCCGGAGTACACCCCGGCGGGGACGATGGCGACCGCCTGGCCCGAGGCGATCAGCTCGTTCTTGTCCTCAAGCGCGGTGACCAGCGGCCCGTCCGGGGCCGGGCGGCCGTCCGGGCGCGGGTCGATGCGCCAGTAGGCGTTCCAGGCCGGGTCGGGCAGCCGCGGGATGGGCTCGGCGGCGATGTCGTCCAGGCTGACCGATTCCTTGCCCGCCAGCCGGTGGTCGAGCGGGACCAGCAGCAGCCGCGGCTCGTGGTAGAGGACCGTCACCCGCAGGCCCTCGGTCGCCAGCGGCAGCCGGGTGACCACCGCGTCCACCCGGTGGTCGAGCAGCGCTGCCCGCGGCTCGTTCCACTCCAGGTGCTGGCTCTGCACGGCGGCCTCCGGGTGCTGCTGGCGCAGCCGGCGGACGGCCGGGGTGATGATGATGCCCGGGGTGTAGCCGACGGTGATCCGGCTCGGCTCGGCCGCCGCCCGGGTCGCCGCCGCGGCCTGCGCGGCCAGCCGGAGCAGCGCCCGCGCCTGGAGCAGGAACACCTGGCCGGCCTCGGTCAGCTCGGTGCCGCGCGGCGTGCGGTCAAGCAGCCGGGCGCCGAGCTGCTGCTCAAGGCGGCGCACCTGCCGGCTCAGCGACGGCTGCGCGATCAGCAGCTCAGCCGCGGCGCGGCCGAAGTGGCGGTGCCTGGCGACCACCGTGAAGTAGCGCACTAGCCGCAGGTCGAGGTCGGCGGGCAGCTCCACCGGGTCCGCTGGCATAGCTCCATCGTAGCTCCTGATCTGTGGTGATGCCTGATCTGCATCACGCGGTGCGCAACCGGCCTTGGACGCGCCGGGCGCCCGGCGGGCAGGGTTGAGGCAAGCCAGGTGGAGGCACCACCACCCTCGGGAAAGGCATGCTCATGCACGTGCTCGTCACTGGTCCGGCCGGCTGGATCGGCTCGGTGGTCGTCCGCGAACTGCTCGGCGCCGGGCACCAGGTGACCGGGCTCGCCCGGTCAGACCGCAGCGCCGAGCGGGCGGCCGCGGCCGGCGCCGCCGTCATCCGCGGCTCGCTTGAAGACACCGGCGGGCTGCGGGAAGCGGCCGCGGCGGCCGACGGCGTGATCCACACCGGCTACATCCACGACTTCTCCTCCACCGGGGACCCGGCCGCCGCCGCCGCGGTCGACGGGCGGGCCATCGCCGCCTTCGGCGACGCCCTCGCCGGAACCGGCAAGCCGCTGGTCGTCGCGTCCGGGCTGCCGCACCCGCCGCCCGGCGGCATCGTGACCGAGGAGACCCGGTCGGTCGACCCGGCGCACCCCCGGGAGTCGGAGCCGGCCGCCCTCGCGGTGGCCGCCAGTGCTGGTCAACACGGGGGCGTCCGCGCCTCGGTCGTCCGGCTGCCCCCGTCGGTGCACGGCGAAGGCGACTACTGGTTCATCCCCATCTTCATCGGGGTCGCCAGGAAGGCCGGCTTCTCCGCCTACATCGGCGACGGCGGCAACGTGTGGCCGGCCGTGCACCGGGTGGACGCGGCGCGGCTGTTCCGCCTCGCCCTCGAGCAGGCGCCGGCCGGCACGCTGCTCAACGCGGTCGCCGACGAGGGCGTGCCGTTCCGGGACATCGCCGAGGTCATCGGCCGGCAGCTCGACGTGCCCGCCAGGTCGCTCACGGCGCAGGCGGCGGGCGAGCACTTCGGCACCCTGGCCGGCTTCGCCGCGTTCGACGTCCCGGCCTCAAGCGCGGTCACCCGGGAACGGTTCGGCTGGCGGCCGGTCGAGCCGGGGCTGATCGCCGACCTCGAGCAGGGGCATTACTTCACCCCAGGCCAGGGCTAGCGGCTGACATTTTCCCAAATACCGGGCGGATATTGTCCGGTATTCGCCGTAGCGTTCCTGGCATGGGCCACCACGACGCAGGCAAGGCAGTTCTCATCACCGGGGCGAACGCCGGGATCGGCAAGGAGGCCGCGCGGCAGCTGGCGCTGCGACGCGACACCGGCCGGATTTACCTGGCCTGCCGGAACCCCGGCCGGGCGCGAGCAGCGAAGGAGGACCTCGAAGCGGCAACCGGCCGGCAGATCTTCGAGATCGTGGTCATGGACGTGTCCGAGCCTGAGTCCGTGCGCGCGGCCCTCCCCGCCGTCGACGGCCCCCTCGACGCCCTCATCATGAACGCAGGCGGCAGCGGCGGCGCCAACCCCCTGGCCCTGACCAGGTCGGGGACGACCAGTGTCTTCGCCGTCAACGTCCTTGGCCACGTCGTCCTGCTCGACGCACTCCTGGCCGAGGACCGCCTGACCGAGGTGGCGGTCTACGCCGGAAGCGAAGCGGCCCGGGGCATTCCCAAGTTCCGCATGCAACGGCCAGCGTTCGCCACCACCTCCGCCGACGAACTCGCCACTGTCATCGACGGCAGCTACTTCCGTGGCCGCAAGCCCAGTCCGGCCCTGGCATACGGGCAGGCTAAGTACATCGCGGCGCTGTGGATGGGAGCCATGGCCCGCCAGCACCCCAAGCAGCGGTTCATCACCATGAGCCCCGGCAACACCTCTGGCACCGGAACCCTCCGCGACCAGCCGCTCCCGCTGCGAATCGCCGCCAGATACGTCATGCCCGCCCTCGGCCTCTCCCACCAGCCCGCGGCCGGCGCCGAACGGCTCGTCGACGGCATTAGTGACCCCGCCCTGCGCAGCGGCGCGTTCTATGCCAGCGCCGCCAGCGCGATCACCGGGCCAGTGGTCGACCAGGCCGACATCTTCCCCGACCTCAGCAATGCCGCCTACCAGGACAACGCCAACCAGGCCATCCACCGCTTCATCGCCGGCTAGCGCCGGTTGGCCAACCAGATGCCGGCTCCGGCCGGCGCCGCTCCTAGCGAGCCCGCGCGACCGCCAGCCGGGAACGGACGCGGACCACCGGGGCGTCCGGGTCGTGCGGCTGCGGGACCGCCTGCAGGGCGAACGTGTCGATCGCGCCCGGCTGGAACACCAGGCAGTGGGTGGAGCCGCCGAACTGGAAGTAGCCGAGCTCATCGCCCTTGGCGACGTGATAGCCCGGGCGGACCCGCTGGTCGATCAGGCACGAGGACACCTCGCTCATGCCCACCGGCACGAACGCGACCTGGCCGATGGCCGGGTTGTCGGCCTCGATGATGATGACCGCCCGGGCGGCCACGTGCGCCAGGTAAGACTGGGAGTTCTTCGGCTCAGCCGCCTCGGCGCCCTCGGAGTCCGGCTCGGAGTAGTAGGTGCCTTCCTTGACGAAGGCGCGCACGATGGTGCCGGCCACCGGGCTGTGCCACCGGTGGTACTCGGTCGCGCTCAGGAACGCCTGGTAGACGGTGCCGCCGACGAACGCGTCGACCGACTCGTCCCCGGCCAGCAGGTCGTGCAGGGAGTAGGGCTGGCTCTTGATCCAGAACCGCTCCCGCCGCTGCACGTCGGTGGCCAGGCCGTAGGGGGTTGACTCGCAGGCGCTGACGATGACCCGGTCGTCGTCGGGCGAGTCGACCGGGCGGGCCCCGTCGGCCAGCCGCCGGGTGAAGAAGTCGTTCCAGGACGTGAAGCCCCAGTACTTGTCGTCCGGGTCGTACTGGAACTGCTCGATGCCGATCGCCTGCCGGGCCGCCGCCGACTGCCAGCCCGACGGCGAGTCGTTGAGCACGTAGCGCGAATCGGGGCCGCTGAGGAACTCGCACCAGGCGGTGAGGATCTTCTTGATCATCGCGTTGACGCGACCGTCGCGGTAGGCGGCGAACCCGGCCGGGGTCGCCATCGTCCAGTCGAGGATCGCGCCGAGCGGCAGCATCACCATCGCGTCGGGGCTGTACTCGGGCGCCATCGTCAGCACCTCATTGATCAGCCGCAGCATCTGCTGCACGCTCTGCAGGTGCCGCTTGCGGTAGTCCCGCCCCCGCGGCACCTGGGCGATCATCTGGTTCAGGTACATGCGGATGACCGGGTCGCTGTCGATCAGCGCCTTGAACTCCTCGATGACCGGGTGCAGCGGGGCGTGCTCGCCGGTCGCCGCCACCCGCTCCGAGTGCCCGGCCAGCCACGCTTCCAGGTCATCTTGCTCACCAGGCAGCCAGCCGCCCCGGCGCCGCACGTCTGCCGATTGATCCGCCATGCAGGGGCAACTGTCCAAACCGGGTGCTTCTATTCACGAGGGCGCCGCTATTCACCAGGGCGCTGCCCGGCTAGTTTGGGAGCTGCCGCGGGGAGGTGAGGCGCATGGACGCGCCCGAGTCGGTTGACGTGCTGGTCGTCGGGGCCGGGCTATCCGGCATCGGCATCGCGTACTACCTGCAACGGGACCTCCCCGGGAGCAGCTACGCGATCGTCGAGGCGCGCGGCGCGTCCGGGGGGACCTGGGACCTGTTCCGCTACCCGGGGGTCCGGTCCGACTCAGACCTGCACACCTTCGGGTACCAGTTCCGGCCGTGGCGGTCACCGCGGTCGATCGCCGACGCCGACAGCATCCTGCGCTACCTGCGGGAAACCGCGGCCGAGTACGGCATCGACCAGCGCATCAGGTACCGCACCCGGGTAGAGGGCGCCGCCTGGTCATCGGCCGACGCCCGCTGGACGGTGACCGTGGCGGACGCCGACACCGGCCAGCGGTCCGAGCTGACCTGCCGCTGGCTGTGCTGCGCGGCGGGCTACTACCGCTACGACCAGGGCTTCACCCCGCCCTTCGGCGGCACCGAGCGGTTCGCCGGCCCGGTCGTGCACCCGCAGCACTGGCCGGCCGACCTCGACTGCGCGGGCAAGCGGGTGGTCATCATCGGCAGCGGCGCGACCGCGGTCACCCTGGTGCCCGCCCTGGCCGCCACCGCCGCCCACGTCACCATGGTGCAGCGCACCCCGAGCTACGTGCTGCCGGTGCCGACCAGGGACAAGCTCAACGCCCGGCTCACCCGGCTGATCGGCGCCGGCCGGGCGTTCGCGGTCACCCGCCGGCTGAACATCTTCCGCCAGGTCGCCCTGTGGCGGCTGTGCCAGAAGTACCCGCTGGCCGCGCGCAAGGTGATCAGGGACATCAACGCCAGGCAACTGCCGGACGGCTATCCGGTCGACGAGCACTTCAACCCGCCCTACGGGCCGTGGGACCAGCGGATGTGCATAGTGCCCGACGGTGACCTGTTCCGCGCCATCCGCGACGGCTCGGCCACCGTCGTCACCGGCGAGGTCGAGACGTTCACCGAGGACGGGCTGCTGCTGCGGGACGGGCGGCCGGTGCCGGCCGACGTGATCGTCACCGCCACCGGGCTGAACGTGCAGGCGATGGGCGGGATCAGGCTGACCGTCGACGGGGAGCCGGTGCGGCTGCCGGAGACGGTCGCCTACAAGGGCACGATGCTGTCGGGCGTGCCCAACTGCAACTTCGTGTTCGGCTTCACCAACGCGTCCTGGACGCTGCGGGTCGGCCCGCTGGCCGAGCACCTCACCCGGCTGCTGCGGTACCTCAATGAGCACGGTTACGACGCCGTCCGGCCAGCCGATCCCGGCCCCCGGATGCCGGTCCGGCCGCTGCTCGACCTCAGCTCGGGCTACCTCACCCGGGCGCTCGGCGACCTGCCGCGGCAGGGGGTGAGCGGCCCCTGGCGCACCGCGCCCTACTACCACGCCGACGCCCGGATGCTGCGCGGCCCGGTCAACGGGCCGGAGCTGGAGTTCTCCCGCCGTCCGGCCGGGCAGCAGGCGGCCGCGGCGGCGGGTCCGGGGAGTCAGCCGCACCCGTTCGGATGACTGGTGTTGATCTTGGCTGTGCTTAACGGCCGCCCGCGCTGAGCCGGGCGTCGAGCCGGGGGTAGACCCGGCGGACGTTGCGCTCGAAGATCTTCGCCCGGTCCTCGGCCGACAGCCGGGCCGCGTCGATGTAGCGCCTGGTGTCGTCCCAGGGGAAGCCGGTGCCTGGGTCCTGGCCGCGTACCGCGCCCAGCATCTCCGACGCGAACAGGATGTTGTCGGCGGCGATCACGCTGGTCAGCAGGTCGATGCCGGGCTGGTGGTAGACGCAGGTGTCGAACCAGACGTTGCCCATCACGTTGTCCGCCAGCGGCGGCAGGTCCTCCCGGGCCGCCAGCCCCTGGAAGCGGCCCCAGTGATAGGGCACCGCGCCGCCGCCGTGCGGGATGACGAGCCGCAGCGTCGGGAACCGGTCGAACAGCTGGCCGCTGACGAGCTGCATGAACGCCGTGGTGTCGGCGTTCAGGTAGTGCGCGCCGAGGGTGTGCGCGGCCGGGTTGCGGGAGGCGGAGACGTGGATCATGGCCGGGACGTCGAGCTCGGTCATCTTCTCGTACAGGGGGAACCAGTACGGGTCGGTGAGCGGCGGCGAGTCCCAGTAGCCGCCGGACGGGTCCGGGTTGAGGTTGCAGCCGACGAAGCCGAGCCAGTTGACGGTCCGCTCCAGCTCGCTGACGCAGGCGTCGAGGGGCTCCCCCGCCACCTGCGGCAACTGCGCGACGCCGGCGAAGCTGTCCGGGAACAGCGTGGTCACCCGGTAGATCAGGTCGTTGCAGACCCGGGCCCACTCGGCCGCGGTCGCCAGGTCGGGGACGTGGTGGCCCATGTGCGACGCGCGCGGCGAGAACACCGTCAGGTCGTGGCCGCGCTCGCGGGCGACCCGGAGCTGGTTGTCCGCGATCGAGGCGCGGATCGCCTCGTCGCCGATCTCCGGCTCGGGCGGGACCGGAAGGGCCGGGTCGCGCAGCCGGGCGAGCTGGGCTTCGCGGAACTCCTGCAGGGCAGCGGGGGCCGTGGTGTAGTGGCCGTGACAGTCAATGATCATCGTTTCTCCTGTCCCGGGGCACACCTTAGCGCTGGGCGGGGACCGGGCTGACGGCGAGGTAGCTGCTGACCCGGGCCAGCCAGCGGGTGTAGTAGCGGGCGGCCAGCGGCGGGGGGATGAGGCGGCCAAGCCGGGAGATGGCGACGCCGTGGCGGTTGTAGTCCTCGGTGCCCGCCTGCCGCGCCACCACCGACGCGCGGGCGGACCGGGAGCGTTCGAAGGCGCGCAGCGCGGCGGGCAGGTCCGCGTCCGGCTGCCCGGCCAGCGGCCGCAGCGCGCGGGCAAGCGCCCAGCCGTCTTCCAGCGCCTGGTTGGCGCCTTGGGCCCGGGTTGGCGGCATCGAGTGGGCCGCGTCGCCGATCACCGTGACCGGGCCGCTCCCCCAGGTGCTTGGCACCCGGTGCCGGTAGTGCGGGAAGAAGCCGGTCTCGGCGTCGCTGACGGCGGCCAGCACGTCCCGCACCGGCGGCGCCCAGCCCGCGAACCGCTCGCGCAGCATCTCCAGCGGCGCCGCGGGCGGCGCGGCGCCCGGCGCCCACCGCAGGTCGAACCACCACTGCAGCAGGCCGTTGCCGGCGGGCATCAGGCCGCAGGTGCCGGGCTGGCCGACGAACAGCGCGCCGCGGCGGCCCGCGGCGATGCCTCCCGGCAGCGGGCTGACGCCCTGCCAGGTCGCCCACCCGGTCGGCTCGCCCGGGTCGCCGCCCCAGAGCTGGTCGCGGACGGCCGAGGCGCGGCCGTCGGCGGCGACTAGCAGGTCACCGTCGGCGAACCGGCCGTCTTCGAACGTCAGCCGCGGACGGCCGCCCGGCTCGCTGGCGGCTGTCCGGCAGCCGGCCGCTGCCCGGCCGAAGACGACCGTTCCAGCGGGCAGGCCGGCCGCTAGCAGGCCGAGCAGCCGGCTGCGGGGCAGGCAGACATGCGGGTGACCGTAGCGCGCGGCCGCGTGGGCGACGTCGGTGCTGACCAGCAGCCGGCCCCGGTGGTCATAGGTGTCGAGCGACTCGATCGGCGCGCCCGCGCCGTCAACCGAGACGCCGAGGTCGGACAGCACGCCGGTGCCGTTGGACCACAAGGTCACCGCGGCGCCGCCGAGGCGCAGCTCCGGTGACCGCTCGAACACCGTCACCTGATGGCCGTCGGCCGCCAGCGCCCGGGCCGCGGCCAGGCCCCCGATCCCTGCCCCGCTGACCAGTACCTTCACCGCAACCTCCGGCCTGGACGTTTATATTGGCCCCCCAATAGTACTATCTGTGTCGTGGTATTGTGCGGTGCCATGGCCCCGCCCAGGAACACGCAGCGCAGGAACGCGCTGGCCGACGCGGCGCTCGAGGTACTCGGCACCGGCGGGATGCACCGGCTGAGCCACCGCGCCGTCGACCAGCAGGCTGGCCTGCCCGCGGGGACCGCCGTCAACTACTTCCCGCGGCGGGACGACCTGCTCGCGGCGGCGGCCGAGCGCGTCGCGGAGCTGGCCCTGGCGGAGATGGCCGGCGCCGACCGGGCGGGCACCGACCGGGCGGCGGCCAACTGGGCGGGCACCGACCGGGCGGCGGCCGATGGCGGCCTGGACGCGCTTGCCCGGCTGATCGGCGCGGCGCTGCATGACGCCGCCACCCGGCACCGCACCCGCTACCTGGCCGCCTTCGAGCTGGCACTGGAGTCGACCCGGCAGCCCGGGCTGGCGGCGGCGATGTCCCGGCTGGGCGCGGCCGCCCTGGGGACGACGGTCGCCGAGCATCGCCTCCTCGGCCTGGCCACCACCCCGGAACAGGTCCAGGCGCTGATCGCGCTGTACAACGGCACGCTGCTGACCCTGACCGCCGCCCCGCCCGGGAGCGTCACCCCGGCGACGTGCCTGCTGCTGGCCCGGTGCCTGGTGACCGGCGTGCTGCAGACGGTGCCGGGGGGCGGGGCGGGGTAAGCCGCGGCTTGCGCTGCCACGGCTTGCGCTGCCACGGCAGCCGGAATGTCGGGGGTGCTCGATAGCGTGTTCCTGAAAGTCAGCAACCGCCACAGATCACTCGGGAGGAGGGCCGGCGATGAATGAGCCCGATTACCCCGGCCCGTACCCGGATGAGGATCCTGACTCCGACTTCGAGCAGTTCGCGGACTGGCTCGACCGGGAGGAGGCAGCGGGCCGCGCACCAGCCCCGGCACCGTCAGCCCTTGACGAGGCCGCGCCGGACGGGCCGGGCCCGCTGTTCGAACAGGGGGGCGCGGCGGATCGGCTGGCACCCGGGCCGCCCCTGGCCGAGCTGACCGAGGCGGCGGTCGCCGACGCCGGCCGGCTGAACGATGACCAGCTAATCGGGGCGATGCACGCGGTCCGGCGGCAACAGAACCGGGAGGGCTGGAAGAAGTCGCTGCTGATCGCGGAGTTCGCGCAGCGCCGGGCGGCCGAGCTTGAGCAGGCCGAGGCGAACGGCGCCCCGGTCCACCGCAGGCCCGGCCAGTTCCCCGGCGAGGAACTGGCGATGGAGCTGCTCCTCGGTCCGGTCCACGCCTCGTACGCCATCGAGGATGCCACCGACCTGGTGACCCGCCTGCCCCAGACCCTCGCGGGGATGCGGGCCGGGCTCATCGACGAGGACCGGGCCGGGGTGATCGCGCGCTACACGCGCAGCCTCAGCGCCGCCGACGCCGCCCTCGCCGACCGCATCCTGGCCGCGCTGGCGCCGTCACTGCGCATCGACCAGCTCGCCCGCAAGGCGGCCGCCCTGGAGATAAAGCTCGCACCGGAGGCGGTCAAGGCCCGCCGGGCGCATGCCCGCCGCACGTCGCAGCGGGTTGAGATCCGCCATGAGGACTCCGGGAACGCTTCGGTCGCGGGCCGGGAGATGGACATCGGCGACGCCCTCGTCGCCAAGGCTCACCTGCACGCCCTCGCCCTGCGGCTGCGCCGGGCCGGCCTGCCGGGTACCCTCGACCAGCTCCGCCTCCGCGTCTTCGCTGACCTGGTGGCCGGCCGTGACCCGCTCCGCCGCGCGGACCGCCCGGGCGCCCAGGACCAGGCTCCGGCCGGCCCCGGTGCTTCGGCACCGCCCGGGGCCGGCCTCGACTACCCGCACGACGAGCTGGACCTTGAGGAACACGCCGGATCCGGTCCGGCCGGCGGGCCCGCCGGGACTGGCTGGCCAGTCCCGGCGATGATCAACTTGATCGTCCCCGCCGGTACCTTGTTCGGCTGGGGCACCGCCCCGGCCGACGCCGGCGGATGGGGACCGCTCGACGCGGAAGAGACCCGCGACCTCGTCGCGGCCGCATCCCGGCACCCCGCCACCCGCTGGTGCGTGACACTCACTCGCCCCGACGGCACCGCTACCGCCCACGGCTGCGCGGCCGGACGCCACCGCTGGCGGCCGCCACCGGAGCGGTCCGCCGCGTGGACTCAATCCGGGCAGCCCAGGGGGCCTACCGCCGATCAGGCCGGTCAACTGGCCCGGTTCCTCAGCGGGCTCAGCCTCACCCTGCGGCCCGTCGCCCGGGGCCGCTGCGACCATACGACGGCCGAGGCCGGCTATACGCCGAGCCGTGTGCTCAGTCACCTGGTGCGCGCCCGCACTGTCACCTGCGATGCCCCCGGTTGCGCGGCTCAGGCCGTGCACTCCGACCTTGACCACACCGTCCCCTACCCGGCGGGCCCGACCGACCAGTGCAACCTGGGCCCGAAGTGCCGGCGGCACCACCGGGTCAAGCAGGCACCCGGCTGGCGGGTCGACCAGCCAGAACCGGGAGTCGTCCGCTGGACACTGCCCAGCGGGCGGGTCCACACCACGACGCCAACCCGGTATGACCATTAGCTGGCGGTACGCTGGCCGGCGTGACGACCAAGGTGGTAGTGACGGGAAGCTCCGGTCACCTGGGCGAGGCGCTGGTCCGGGTACTGCGGGACCGCGGGTACGCGGTCACCGGGATCGACCTGCGCCCCTCGCCCTACACGACCGTGACCGGGTCGGTCGCCGACCGGGCGGTGGTGCGCGGCTGCCTGGCCGGGGCCGACGCGGTGCTGCACGCGGCGACGCTGCACAAGCCGCACGTCGGCTCGCACGGCAAGCAAGACTTCGTCCACGCCAACGTCAGCGGTACGCTGACGCTGCTCGAGGAGGCGGTCGCGGCCGGGGTGGGCAGCTTCGTGTTCACCAGCACCACCAGCGCGTTCGGCCGGGCGCTGACGCCGGCCGCGGGCGAGCCCGCCCGGTGGATCACCGAGGACCTGGCGCCTCGGCCGCGCAACATCTACGGGGTCACCAAGACCGCCGCCGAAGACCTGTGCGAGCTGGTGCAGGCCGAGCACCGGCTGCCCGTGATCGTGCTGCGGACCGCACGGTTCTTCCCCGAGGGGGACGACAGCGACACGGTCCGCGCGGCCTACGACGACGCCAACGTCAAGGCCAACGAGTTCCTGTACCGGCGGGTCGACGTGGCTGACGTGGTAGACGCGCACCTGCGGGCGATGGAGCAGGCTCCCCGGATCGGGTTCGGGCGGTACATCGTCAGCGCGACCACCCCGTTCGGCCTCGGTGACCTGGCTGAGCTGCACCGGGACGCGCCAGCGGTGGTGGCGCGGCTGTTCCCGGGCTACCGGGCGGAGTACGCCCGGCGGGGCTGGCGGATGTTCCCGTCGATCGGCCGGGTATACGTCAATGCCCGGGCGCGGGCTGACCTGGGCTGGTCACCCCGGTACGACTTCGGCACGGTGCTTGACGCGCTGGCGGCCGGCCAGGACCCGCGCAGCCCGCTTGCCCGCGCGGTCGGCTCGAAGGGGTACCACGAACGGCCGACCGGCGTCTACACCGGCTGACCGGCTAGGAACCCGCGTACCTGATGCTGTACAGGTCGATGGCCGCGGACGGGCCGGTGACGGCGAGCACCTTGCCGTCGGGGCTGAACGCCAGGCTGGTCACCGCGGCCGGGGCCGGGGTGACCGCGGCCGGCAGGGTGGCCTGCTGACGGGTAGCGAGGTTCCACAGCGTGATGCTGCCGTCGGCGTTGCCGACCGCGAGGCTCGCCCCGTTGGGGGTGAACGCGACCGACCGCGGCGACTCGCCGGGCGCCCGCAGCGGGGCGGTGAAGGTCCCGGAGGCCACGTCCAGCAGCCGGACCTGTCCGTTGGCGCTGGCGATGGCCAGGGTCTTGCTGTCCGGGCTGAACGCCACTGCCTGCGCGGTGCCAGCCGGAGTGCCGACCGCGGCCCCCGGGAAGGCCGCCGGGCCGCCGCCGGACAGCCGCCACAGGCGTACCGTTCCGCTCGCGTCAACCGCCGCGAGCCGGGTGCCGTCGGGGCTGAGGGCTACCGGGGCGGCCGGGCCGGTCGCGGGCGGGGCGGTGGCGGGCGGGGCGGTCGCGGGCAGGGCGGCGGTCGCCGGCAGGGCGGTCGTGGGCAGGGCATAGGAACCGGGCAGCCGCTGCCCGGTTGCCTGGTCGAGCCGGTAGATGACGCCGCCGCTGGCGGACACGGCGACGGACCGGCCGTCACTGGCGTAGGTGACGGCGGCCGCAGCCTGGTGGCCGGGGTCGGCGTAGCGACGGAGCTGGCGGGAAGCCAGGTTCCACAGGTCGACCCCGGCGCTCCCGGCGACCGCGAGGCTGTTCGGGTCGGCTGGGCTGAAGGCCACGCCGACGCGGCCGGCCGCCGCGGGATCGGCCAGCACCGAGGCCGGACGGCCGCTGGCCGTCGTCCAGATGTCCACCCGGCCCGCGCCCGGGTCACTGCCGGCGAAGGCGCCGGCCACGGTCTTGCCGTCGGCGCTGATCGCCACTGCCCGGGCCTGGTACCCGGCTGGGTCGGCGAGCGTGCCGGCCAGCGTCCCCGACACGGCCGCCGGTGTCCGGGCGTGACCAGTGGAGAACAGTGAGACGACCAGGATCAAGATCAGCACCATGGCGATCCCGGTGATCCCGCCGACCAGCAGCCGGGGGCTTGACCGGAGCGAGGCGGACAGGCCGGCCGGGCCGCCCGCCTGGGCCGGGGCGCGGGCCGGGGCTGGGGTGCGGGCTGGGGCTGGCGGGGCGGGGACCGGGGCGGGCGTGGGCCGGCTGGGTGCGGGCCGGGGCTGGCGGGGCGGGGACCGGCGGCACCTCTGGCTGGCTTCAGGGCGTCAGCCAGCAGTACGGCCGTGGTTTTCGCGTCCGGGCGCTCGCCGGGGGCCTTGGACAGCATCGCCTCGATGAGGCCGCGGAGCGGGCCGGCCTGCTCGGGCGGCGCCGGCGGCTTGCTCAGGATCGCGGTCACGGTCGCCGCCGGAGTGGGCTGGTCGAACGGCGGCCTGCCTTGCACCGCGGCGTAGAGGACCGCGCCGAGCGCCCACAGGTCGGCCGGCGGGCCTACCGTCGGGCCGACCTGCGGGCCGACCTGCGGGCCGACCGCAGCCGTCGTCGAGTTGCTCGGGCGCCAGGTAGCGCAGCGCGCCGGTGCGTAGCCCGGGGCCGGAACTGGTCTGCTCGACCAGGCCGGCCACGCGGGCGAGGCCGAAGCCGGTCACCAGCGCTTGGCCGGCGGCCGGGCCCGCCAGCAGGATGTCGTCCGGGGTGAGGCCGCCGTGCACTATCCCGGCCTCGTGGGCGTAGCTGAGGGCGTCGGCGACCTGCGCGCCGATCTGTGCGGCGCGCTGCCAGGGGAGCGCGCCGCGGCTGAGCTCCTCGCCGAGCGAGGGGCCGGAGACGAACCGCAGCACCATCCACGGGACGCCGTCGTCCATGACCACGTCGTACACGGTGACCACGTTCGGGTGATCGAGCCTGGCCGCGGCCCGGGCTTCGCCCAGCACCCGGTCGGTCACCTCAGCCTGCCCCGTCTGGCCGGACTGCCCTGCCTGGCCGGACTGCCCTGCCTGGCCGGACTGCCCTGCCTGGCCGGACTGCCCTGCCTGCTCAGCAGCGGCCGGGGCCGGGAGCGGTACCTTCTTGAGCGTCACCGCCCGGTCGAGCACCTCGTCGCGGGCCTGCCAGGCGGCTCCGGCGCCGCGCCGCCCGGACAGCCGGTAACGCCCAGCGACCAGCTCTCCCGCGCCATCCGGCATAGCAAGATCATAGGAACGGCGGGGTGGTGAGTCAGCCACCCCGCCGGTCCGGTTAGCCGGGGGTTCCGGCCGGCCCGAGGTCCGGGCTTGCCCAGGGGAACCAGGATCTCCGTGGTCAGGATAATTCCGGCTAAGAGTCACGCCGAATTCGTTCGGAATAGCGTATTTAGATTTTCCGCGGTTACTCAGCGGATTCGGCGCGGGCGGCCAGGCGGTCAATCGACGCCTGCAGCCGGTCCGGGGTGGTTCGCCGGGCGCGCTGCAGGCGGCTGGCGTCGGTCAGCAGCGTCCAGTCGTAGGTGTGGGTGACGCGGGTGCCGGCCCCGCCGAGCGGCGTGAGCTCCCAGCGCCAGAGGTGGCCCGGCTGGGGGCGGCCCACTTCGGACGGGCACCAGGCGATGCGGCGGCCCTCTTCGAACTCGACCACGTGGTTCTCGCGGTCGCTGCCGGTGGTGAGGGTCACGGTGAAGACGTCGCCGACGCGGTGGACGCGCTGCCCGCCGGCGGCGGCGGCCAGGTTGTCGTTGCCGTCCCAGCCGGGCTGCCGCGACGGGTCGGCGATCAGCTCGAAGATGCGCTCCGGTGGCGCCGCGATGTCCCGGCTGACGCTCACCACCCGCGGCTGGTCCGGCTCAGCGGTCATGGTCCTATCCAAGCATTTGCCTCACAGCGGGCGCGACCAGGATTGGCCGGTTAGCTGCTGGCCGAAGGCCAGTTCGGGGTGCTCGCTGTCCAGGGTGAAGCCGGCCCCCTGGTAGACCCGCCGGGCGGCGGCGAGCTGGCTGTAGGTCAGCAGCACGATGTCGGCGTAGCCGGCCTGGCGGGCGAACTCCAGGCAGCGGCCGACGAGCCGGGCACCGAGGCCGAGACCGCGGGCCCAGGGCTCCACCACCAGCAGCCGGAGCCGGGCGGTGGCGTCGCTGACGGTGGGATCGCTGGTAGTGGGATCGCTGTCGGGGACGCAGCAGACCGAGCCGGCCGGTACCCCGTCGACTTCCGCGATCCATCCCGCGGTGCGGCCGGGGTGACTGCGCCTCAGGGCGGCGTACTCGCCGATGATGGTGGCGCAGAACGCCTCGAAGGTGTCGTCCCAGCCGAATTCCGCGGCGTAGAGGGTGCCGTGCCGGTGCAGGATCCAGCCCAGGTCGCCGCTGCGCAGCGGGCGCAGCGTGACTGCCCGGCCTGCCTGGGGGCCAGGCCGGCCGGCGGGCTCCTCGGCCGCGGGCTCCGGCTGCCCGAGCGCCCTGGTGATGAAGGCCATGGCGTCGAGCAGCGGCGTGCAGTCCACCCCGCCGAGTAGCGCGCTGATCTGGGCGGCGGCCCGGCGGTCGAGTTCGGCCATCGCCGCGCGGCCCGCCGCGGTGACGCCGACCTCCTGGCGCCGCGCGTCGACGGCCGAACGCTGCCTGGTGACCAGCCCGTCGGCCGCGAAGCGGCTGAGCACCCGGCTCAGGTAGCCGGCGTCGATGTCCAGCGCCTGGCGCAGCGCCGACACCCCGACGGTGCCGTGCCTGGCCACCTCGAACAGCAGCCTGCTCTCGGTCAGCGTGTACGGCGTGTCCAGGTACAGGCCGTGCAGCGCGCCGATGAGGTTGGTGTAGAAGCGGTTGAACGCGCGGACCTGCGCCACCTGGTCGGGCGTGGGCCCGGCGCCCGGGACGAGTGGGACGGTCCGGGCCGGTGCGGTCATCGGGCGCCTCCATTATCGTTGACTGAGTCAACGATAATGCTGGACTCAGTCAACGGCAATGGCGCCTAGCCGTGCGGGCGGTCGGCCGGGTCGCCCTCGGCGGCGAAGCCGGGGCAGTCGCGTACCGGCAGCCGCGGGTAGCGGACCAGCCGCGCGTCCCAGGCGGCCCGGGTGCAGCGCAGGTACGCCGTCCCCCGGCCGGTGCCTTTGACCGACGCGTGCTGGCAGCCGCCGCACATTCCGGGCTGGACGGGAAGTACCGGGTTACCGGACGTTAGTTGGCTCACGGGGACAGTGAATACCCGGCCGGCGCTGGTCCAGCCCTGTCTCGCCTTGATTAACGCGACTTCTTATCCATTCGGGCCGCGGGCACCGGACATAAAGGGCGGTGAAATGGCACGAACTGATAGGAAGTGACAAATGCCGCCATAACCGACAGAAAGCAGGCGGCGGTCAACCTCCGGCGGGGGTGGCGGCGTGTAGGCGATACGGGCTACGCCACGGTCAACAGGAAGAAGCCGGGATGCACCGAGACGCCGATCAGCTGGACGAGCGCTTCGCCGCTTTCGTACGCGAGCGGGGGGAGCGCCACCTGCGGCTAGCCGTCCTGCTCACGGGCGACTGGCACGCGGCTGAGGATCTTGTCCAGGCCAGCCTGGTCAAGCTTTACCAGGCCTGGCCGCGGCTTGACACTGCGGCTGACCCTGATGCCTACCTGCGCCGAATCGTGGTCAACACGCACCGTTCGTGGTGGCGCGCCCGGTGGCGGCGCGAGAAACCAGTCGCGGGCCTGCCGGACGGTGCCTGCGCCCAGGACATGGCTGACACGCACGCCACCGGGATCATGGTCAGGCAGGCGCTGGCCCAGTTGCCCCGGCAGCAGCGGGCGGTGCTGGTGCTCCGCTATTTCGAAGATCTGCCGGAAGCCGAGATCGCCGCCGTGCTGGGCTGCTCGCCAGGATCGGTCAAGACTCACGCGCACCGCGGGCTGCGCGCGCTCCGTGAGCTGCTGGGGGGCGACTGGCCTTCGTCCGCGGTCAACCGGATGCCCGGCTCATGAGCGTGACAGGGGTTAAGTCCACTGTGAAGGAGCCGAACGTGCCCGACGACGACCAGCAACTCCGCACGCTGCTCAGCGAAGCCGCGGGCGACGTCCCGCCCGGCGTCGACCTGCTGCGCGGCTTCCGGACGCGGCGAGCCGCGCACCGCGTCCGGGGCCGGGTAGTGCTGTCCGCCGCCGTTGCCAGCCTCGTGGCCGCCGCGACGGCGGTCGCGCTGGCGATCGAGACCGCGCCCTCGGCCCTCGCCCAGCTCACCAGTGCCGCTACCGCGACCGCGGGGCTGAGCTACGACTTCAGCTCGACCGCCACGATCGTGCCGCTGCGGGCGGGCGGGCCGCCCCCGGGAAAGCCAGCCCGCGTCTCCGGGGCGTTTGACCCAGCGCAACGGGCGGGCGAGGAGACGACCAGCGACGGCGGGCAGATCCGGATCCTGGGCCCCTACGTCTACCTGCGGACGCCGGCCGACCGCCCGGCCCTGTCCGCCGGTAAGTCCTGGGTCAGGACTCCGAGCGCGCAGCCGTGGGAGCCGGCCACGGCCGGCCCGGGGCTCACGATCCGGGCGGGGGCAGGGGGCTTGGCGGAAACCAACCCGCAGAACCTGTTCGCGCTTCTGAAGTCGGCCAGCACGGTTGGCCGCCAGGGCAGCACGTCGGGGGACGGCTGGGCCGGCACCAGCTACGCGTTCACCGTCAGGATCACGTTCGACCCGGCCGGGAGCAGCCCTGCGGTGACGGCCACGGGCACCGTCGCCGTCGACAGCCGTGGCCGGGTGCGCCGCCTGGACGCGGCCTACACGGTGCCCGCGCAGGCATCCGCGCCGCCCGAACGGGTGACGGTCGAGATGACGTTCAGCGATTTCGGGAGGCTGGTGTCGGTCTCGCGGCCGCCGGCCAGTGAGGTCTTCATCCCGGCCAACGTCTCAAGCCAGCCGGGCCTGCCGTGACCGCGAGCACCGGGAACAGCCTCCCCACCTGCGCTGTTAGTGCAGGCGTCCGATTCCGCAGCGAAGGGAGCATCGGTTATGGCCGCACAAGGCAAGCCCGCGAAGGCATCGGGCGAGTTCTCGGTCGGCGGGAAGCTGCCGGTAACCCGTCTCGGCTACGGCACCATGCAGCTCACCGGCCCTGGCGTGTGGGGCGACCCGAAGGATCCGGACGAGGCCGTGCGCGTGCTGCGCCGTGCCGTCGAGCTGGGCGTTAACTTCCTCGACACCGCCGACTCCTACGGCCCGGTGGTAGCCGAGGAGCTGATCAGGAAGGCGCTGCACCCTTACCCGGCTGACCTGGTCATCGCGACCAAGGCCGGGTTCACCCGGCACGGTCCCGGGATCTGGAAGCCGGTCGGGCGGCCGGAGTACCTGCGCCAGCAGGCCCTGATGAGCCTGCGCCACCTTGGCCTGGAGCAGATCCCGCTGTTCCAGTTGCACCGGATCGATCCCCAGGTACCGCTGGAGGACCAGGTCGGCGAGCTGAAGAACCTGCAGGACGAGGGGAAGATCGGGTTTATCGGGCTGTCCGAGGTCACCGTGGACCAGCTCCGGGCGGCGCAGGCGGTCACGCCTGTCGCCACCGTGCAGAACCTGTACAACCTGGCCCACCGCGACGCCGAGGAACTGCTCGACTACAGCGCGGCCAACGACATCGGCTTCATCCCGTGGTTCCCGCTCGCCACCGGCAGCCTGGCCGAGCCGGGCAGCCCGCTGGCGGAGCTGGCGCGGCAGCGGGACGCGTCGCCGTCGCAGCTGGCCCTGGCCTGGCTGCTGCACCGCTCCCCGGTCATGCTGCCCGATTCCGGGCACGTCCAGCGTGGCCCACCTGGAGGACAACGTGGCGGCCGCCGGGATCACGCTGTCGGACAGCGAGTACGCCGCCCTGGAGGCGGCCGTCCGCTAGCGCCTAGCGGGGCTAAGCCAGCAGGCGGCGCAGCCAGTCGCGCCGGGCCGCCCGCGCGGCCAGGGAGAGCGCGGCGCCGGGGACCAGGCCGGTGAAGCCGTGCGCGCCGCCCGGCCACACGTGCAGCTCCGCCTGGCCGCCGGCCTGCCAGATCCGGGTGGCGTAGGCCACGTCCTCGTCCCGGAACGTCTCGGCCGAGCCCACGTCGATGAACGCGGGCGGCAGGCCGGACAGGTCGGTGGCGCGGGCCGGGGCGGCGTAAGGCGACACGTCCGGCCCGCCGCGCGCGTCGCCAAGCAGCGCCGTCCAGCCGACCGCGTTGGCCGCGCGGTCCCAGGCGCCCAGCCCGGCCATCTGCCGGGCCGACGGCGTGTCGTTGCGGTCGTCAAGCATCGGGCAGCCCAGGAGCTGCCCGGCCAGCGCCGGGCCGCCCCGGTCGCGGGCCAGCAAGGCCACCGCGGCGGACAGCCCGCCGCCGGCGCTGACCCCGCCCACGATCAGCCCGGCCGGGTCGATGCCGAGTTCCGCCGCGTGCCCCGCGACCCAGGCCAGGCCCGCGTAGCAGTCCTCCACCGGCCCGGGGTGGGGGGTCTCGGGGGCGAGCCGGTACTCGACCGAGATCACGGCCAGGCCCAGCTCGGCGGCATGGCCGAACATCTCGGCGAAGCCGCCGCTGCGCTGGCCGCCCATGATCATGCCGCCCCCGTGGATGTAGTACAGGCAGGCCACGGGGGTCTCGGCCGCGGCCGGGCGGCAGATCAGCAGGGGCACGTCGGGCGCTCCGGCCGGGCCCGGCACGCGCTCGTCGCTCAGCTCGTACGTGCCGCCGCGGCGCAGGTCCTCGTCGGTGGGCAGCGGCGCCCGCGGCGGGGCCTGCCGCATCCGCGGAATGTCGTCGGCGGTGAACCCGGCCAGCGAGCCCGGCGGCAGGGCGCTGATGGCCGGCAGCAGGTCCGCGTCGAACGGAGGCGGCGGGCCGACCTGGCCGGCGTCGGAGCCATCCCTGACCGAAGTCGCGGTCACCGCGGCCTCCTTCCAGCCCGGGGCGGGTGTCCTGCGGTGGACGACGGCCGTACGCGCGCGGGCTAGGCCGATGACATCAGGGGCGCGCCGCCGCCGTCAACCAGGGACCGGGAGCCGGGCCGGGGACTGCGCGCTGAATCGCCGACCGGTTAGGGTCAGGGGCTATGGACCCCGAGCGGGAAACGCTGACCTGGGAGACCTTCGGCGAGGCGGCGCAGCAGCTGGCCCGGGTGATCGCGGACGACGGTTTCCGGCCCGACCTGATCCTGGCGATCGCCCGCGGCGGGATGTTCGTGGCCGGCGCCCTCGGCTACTCCCTTTCGGTGAAGAACCTGCACCTGATGAACGTCGAGTTCTACAACGGGGTCGGCTCCACCCTCGACATGCCGGTGATGCTGCCGCCGGTGCCGTCCGCGGTTGACTTCTCGCAGAAGCGGGTGCTGATCGCCGACGACGTGGCCGACACCGGCAAGACCATCGAGCTGGTGCGTGACTTCATCGCCGGGCACGTGGCCCAGGTGCGCTCGGCGGTCGTCTACGAGAAGCCGACTTCCCTGGTCAAGTGCGAGTACGTGTGGAAGCGGACCGACCGCTGGATCAACTTCCCGTGGTCGACGCTGCCGCCGGTGGTGCCCGGGGCGGCGGACGCGTTACCTTACGGTCTCCTTGATCAGTTGAATCTGATAAGTTGAGGTTTACTATCAGGCTGACCCGCGTGGAGGCATGCTCATGTCCGGCACCCCCGGTTCCCGTTCCGTCTTGCTGCTGATGGACTTCCAGCACGGCATCGTCGAGCGGCTCGACAACCCGGCCGTCGTCGCCGCGGCTGACCGCGCCGCCAAGGCCGCCCGGGCGGCGGGCATCCCGGTGATGTTCGTCCGGGTGGCGTTCCGGCCCGGTTACCCCGAGGTGGCGGACAGCAACAACACGTTCGCGGCCGCGGCCCGGTCGGGCGACGCCTACACCCAGGACCACCCGGCCACCCAGTTGCACCCCGCGCTTGCCCCCGAGCCGGGCGAGCCGGTCATCGTCAAGCGGCGGATCAGCGCGTTCACCGGGTCCGACCTGGATGTCCTGCTGCGCGGCGCGGGCGCGGACACGCTGGTCCTGGCGGGCATCTCCACCAGCGGGGTAGTGCTGTCCACCGTCCGCCAGGCGGCCGACCTGGACTTCCGGCTCACCGTGCTGGCGGACGCCTGCGGCGACCCGGACGCGGAGCTGCACCGGGTGCTGACCGAGAAGGTGTTCCCCCGCCAGGCACTGGTCACCAGCGCCGACGAGTGGATCGCTTCGCTGTAGCCGCCCGGCCTTGGCGGTTACGCCGCGTCGGCGGCGAGGCCGCCGATGCCCCCGCCGACGATCGCGATGTCGGTCGTACCGCAGCACCCTAATCAGGCGGTGACGGTCACCACCTGCACGGTCCGGCTGAACGGCACCCCGCCCTCGCCCGCCCCCGCCCCGCGCGGCACGGTGACGGTCCGCTGGCTGACCTGCCAGCCGTGGCCGCGGCCGGCCGCGGCCACGGCGGCGGCGAAGGCGGCGGCCGCGTCGTCGTAGCCGTCCGGGTGCGCGGCGGTGATGCTGCCGGGCCCGCCGTCGACGCAGTGGTAGGCGCTGCCGGGGTGCAGCACCGCGTAGCCCTTGTTGGCGCTGACCGTCTGCAGCCTGCCGTCGCGGACCAGGCACATGGTCTCGAAGCTGGCGGCGATGAACCAGGCGCCGTAGCGGCTGCCCGGGTCGGGCTGGTTCCAGATCCGCACGTGGTCCTCGTTGCCGCTGATCGACAGCTCGTTGCCGTCCAGGCAGCCGCCGAGCCGCCAGGCCGCCTGCTGGGGCCGGTAGCCCTGCCCGGTCACGTCCGCGTTCTCGGAGGAGATGCACTTGAGATGGATGCCGGCCACGCTGACGGTGGTCGCGGTGGAGACCGTCTTCCAGTCACCGAGAGCCTGCTGGATGGCGGCCAGCGAGACGGTGGAGCGGGCGCTGATCACCACGTTGAGCGGCTCGGCGAACGGCGGGATCTGCGTCAGCGGCGTGCTGGCGCGGGCGGTGTCCCAGTCGGCCGGACGGCAGTAGTCGCCGTTGCAGCCGGACAGCGCGGGCGCGCCGGACGACGACGCGGTCCCGGGGGCGGTGGCGGTCCCGGTGGCGGCGCTTCCGGTGGCGGACGCGCAGCCGCTCAGCGCGGCCGCCGCGAGTGCGGTCGCCACGAGTGCGGTCGCCGCGCGTGCGGTCGCCGCGCGTGCGGTCGCGGTCGCGGTAAGCCGGGCGGGCAGCGGCCTGATGCTTATTGCTGTTATCTCGGATCCTCCTGATCAGCTTCGCGGTCCGCCTGCTGGCTGGCGACGACCGCGGTTACCCGCCGTTCGATCCGGCGGTCGGGGATGACCCACAGGCAGGCGACCGCGACGAAGCAGGCGACCGCGATCCAGATACCGGGACGGCCCGGCCCGGTGCCGGTGGCGAACAGGGCGGCGACGCAGCCGAGGAGGTAGCCGGCCGGGGAGATCTTGCCCTTGACGTCGCGGCCGATCGCCCGGCGCAGCGGCGAGCCGGGGCCCTGGCTGCGGATGATCACCGACTGCAGCACCCAGTACGCGACCCCGGCCGCCAGCAGGTTCAGGCCGTAGACGAAGACGGGGGTGCGCGCGTAGCCGGACGTGTCGGTCCACTGGGTGGTGAACGGGAACAGCGACAGGCAGAACAGCAGGGCGAGGTTGGCCCACAGGATGGCGCCGGTGACCCGCTCGGTGAGCTGGAACATGTGGTGGTGATTGGTCCAGTAGATGCCCACGTAGACGAAGCTGAGCAGGTAGCTGAGCAGGCTGGTGCCGGTGCTGTGCCACAGCGCGGCCAGCGTCTTGCCGTCGGGTTCGCGCAGGTCGAGCACCATGATGGTGATGATGATGGCGAGCACGCCGTCGCTGAACGCCTCCAGACGGCTGGTCCGCATCGGGCTAGGTTACCAAGCAGCCGGACGGCCGGCGTTCGAGCAGGCGGTCAGGTGCCCGAGCAGGCGGTCAGGCGACGCCGGTCGGCGGCTGGCGGCGCGGCCGGGGCAGCTCGGACACCAGGTTCCGGCCGATCTTGAGCATGGCCACCGCCGCGGCCGCGTCGACCGGGACCGACAGCAGGTAGCCCTGGCCGAACTGGCAGCCCATGCTGGCCAGCAGCTCCCGCTCGGTCTCGCTCTCGATGCCCTCGGCGATCACCTCGACCTCGAGCGTGCGCGCGAGCCGGATGATGCCCTCGACCAGGGCGTGCCGCCGCCAGGAGGAGGCGATCCCGGTGACGAACGTCTTGTCGACCTTGAGCACGTCGATCGGCAGCTCGAGCAGGTAGCTGAGCGAGGAGTACCCGGTGCCGAAGTCGTCGATCGCCAGCCGGACCCCGATGCCCTTCAGCTCGTCCAGGTCGGCCCGGATCCGGTCACTCTGGCCGAGCAGCATGGACTCGGTCAGCTCGAGCAGCAGCGCCGAGGGCGGCAGGCCGGCCGCCCGCAGCGCCTGCCGCACGCTGTCGGCGAAGCCCGGGTCGCGGAACTGGCGGGCGGAGACGTTGACCGAGACGTGCGGCGCACCGGACAGCGGCCCTTCCGGCGGCTGCGCCCCGGGGTGCCCCGGCGGCAGCTCGTGCCGCCAGGCCGCCATGTCCCGCAGCGCCTGCCGCAGCACCCAGCTGCCGAGCGGCACGATCAGCCCGGTCTCCTCCGCCAGCGAGATGAACTGGCCGGGCAGCATCATCCCCCAGCGCGGGTGGGGCCAGCGCAGCAGCGACTCGAACCCGGCGATCTCACCGCTGTCCAGCGCCACGATCGGCTGGTAGACGAGGGTGAAGGCGGAGCGCTGCACCGCGTCCTCGAGCGCCGACTGGATCTCCCGCCGCCGCAGCATGCCGCTGGTGAGCACCGGCTGGTAGTGCCGCCAGCGGCGCTTGCCCGCCGCCTTGGCCGCGTAGAGGGCGAGGTCGGCGTGCCGCAGCACCTCGTCCACGTCGCCGCTGTCGGCCGAGGTGGCCACCCCGACGGTGGCCGTGGCCAGCACCTTGGCCTCGCTGAGGGTGAACGGCTGGGTGAACTCGGCCACGATCCGCTCGGCGAACGCGTCCACCGCCTCGGGGTCCGCGGCGTCATCGATGAGCAGCGCGAACTCGTCGCCGCCGAGCCGGGCGGCGGTGTCGGACTCGCGCACCGCGGCCGCCAGCCGGGCGGCCACCGCCACCAGCAGCTCGTCGCCCACGGCGTGTCCCATCGTGTCGTTGACCACCTTGAAGTCGTCCAGGTCGACGAACAGCACGCCCGCGGTCCGGCCGGCCGAGCGGGCCGCGTCCATCGCGGCGCCCGCCTCGCGGGCGAACAGCGAGCGGTTCGGCAGCCCGGTCAGCGCGTCGTGGAAGGCCCGGTACTTCAGCTCCTGCTCGAGCTCATGCTGCTCGGTCACGTCACGCAGGGTGAGCACCAGCCCGCCGACGGTCGAGTCCGACCGCAGGTCGCTCCAGCGGACCTCGAGCACCGCCGTGCGGCCGTCGAGCCGCTCGATCTGCAGCAGGTAGCCGGGCGACGCGCCATCCCCGCTGAGCGAGAGCATCAGGTCGAGCACCCGGTCCACGTCTTCCCGCGCCCCCGGCGCGACCAGGCTGGTCAGCCGGGCGCCCTCGACCGGGACGTCGCCGAAGATGTCCACCGCCGACGGCGTGGCGTAACGGACCTGGCGGTCGTCGCCGATGATGAGGATCACGTCGGAGGTGTCCTGCACCAGGGTGCGGAACAGTGCCTCACCGCGCTGGCGGACCACCTCCTGGGTCAGCCCCACCCGGTCCACCGCCAGGGCGGCCTGGCCAGCCAGGATCTCCAGCGCGGCGGCCAGGTCGCTGAGCGTCCGCCGGCTGCCGAAGAACACGATCAGGCCGACGTAGGGGTCGCCGACCGGCCGGTCCTTGAGGGTGAGCGGGCACACGAGACCGCCCTCGTAGGGGACCGGCGGCGCGTCGTCCGGGGCGGGCTGGGCCGGTATCGTCCGGTGCCTGACCGCGGTGATCTCCCGGAACGGGACGAACTTGACCGCCCGTCCCTCGGCCAGCGCCAGCCAGAGGTCGGCCGGCTCGCGCGGGTAGGTCGGCTCGTCCGACCCGGCCGGGACCACGTAGCGCAGGAAGTCGCCCTCCTTGACGGCCAGCACCGCGGTCCGCTGGATCGGCGTGTCGGTGAGGATGGCGGAGGCCGCCTCCCGGACCGCGGCCGCGATCTCCTGGACGGTGTTAGCCGACGCCAGCGCCGCGCTGGCCATCCGCAGCGTCCGTTCACGGTAAAGGCTGCGCCGTTGCGAGCCGGCGACGTCCCACAGTCGGGAGAGCATGAATAGGTATAGCACTCCGCAGGTGACCGCGACGACTCCGTCTAGCCCGTCCCGCCGCTGCACGGCGTGCGCGAACAGGATCGCCGGCGGGATCAGCGACGCGCCCACCAGCAGCAGCACGCTGCCGACGGCCGCCTCCGAGGCCCGGCTAACCGGGCGGGTCAGCTCGGTCATCGACGGGTGCAGCGCGGCCGCGCCGCAGGCCGCGTAGCAGGCCAGCCAGACGAGGCTGAGCCACTGACCGCCGGCCGCCGCGGGCGAGTTCTGTATCAGGTCGTGGCCCAGGGCGGAGACGATGCCGGCCAGCGCGCTGGTGATGAGCAGCCACAGCGCGGGGCAGCGCCAGGTGCCCGAAACCAGCAGCCGGCCAAGCGCGATCAGGATGAGCAGGTCACCGACCGGGTAGGCGGTCGAGACGATCCGCTGCGGCCAGGTGAAGGCCTGGTTCATCGTGCCCGGCAGGACCAGGAACAGCCAGGAAAGCAGGGCCAGGCCGACGGTGAGGACGACCGCGTCGGTCAGGCTGCGCCAGTCCCGGCCGGCCGACCGGGCCCGGCTGAACAGCGCCAGGGCGACGATGAAGAGCGGGAACTCCACCAGGTAAACGGCGTCGGCGTAGGACGGGAACGGCAGCGGCGCGTGGCTGGCCTTCACCTGCAACCAAGCGGTGAGCTGGCCGAGCGCGCCGGTGAGGTTGGCGCCGGCGATGAGCAGCCAGGGCGCCCGCCGGGCCGGGCGGTAGTAGATGAGGCCGGCCGCGATGGCGGCCGCGGCGCCGATGTTGACCAGCACCGCCAGGCCGCCCGCGGACCCGTCGAAGGCAAAGTGGGCAGCCAGCAGCAGGGCCATGCAGCCGGCGTAGCCGGCCAGCAGGCCCCGCGTCGTCACCCGGCCGCCCCCCATGGACCTCCCCCCGGCGTCCATCATCCCGCTCATTGGCTATCTGTCCAGTTCAGCGACTTGCAAGCACGGGATCCCGAACGGGTGCGGGTGGCTGAAACGGGTGTAAGCGGTACCTTCGGCGCGAAACCGCGCCGCCAGGGGGCATTGTGTCAGGGGGAACCAACCGGCGCACCCCCACATGAGGGGGGCCGGGACGGGGCGACCGCGGCGCGCTAGCCCGGGCTGGCCCCCTGGGCGGCGATCTCGTCGAGCTGGCTCGACACCCAGTGGTGGACGTCGTGCGCGCGGACCTGCCGGGCCATCTTCTCGATCGCCTTGCGGCGGGTTTTCTCGGCCAGGCCAAGCGACTGCTCGATCCGGTAGGAAAGCCCCTCCACGTCGAACGGGTTGCACAGCACGGCCTGCGGCAGCTCGACCGCGGCGCCGGTGAACTCGCTGAGGATGAGCAGGCCGCTGCCGCCGTGCGCGTCCTGCACGGTGACGTACTCCTTGGCGACCAGGTTCATCCCGTCGATCAGCGGGGTGACCAGCAGCGCGTCGGCGGCCGCGTAGTACGCCGCGAGCTGCTGCTGCTTCAGCCCCCGGTAGAGGTAGTGGACGGGCACGTCGTGACCCGGCTTGGTGTAGACGCCGTTGATCCGCCCCACGTGCTGCTCGACGGCGCTGCGGAGCTGGCGGTACTCCCGCACGTCGTCCCGGCTGGGCACCGCGACTTGCAGGAACGCCAGGCTGCCGCGCAGCTCCGGGTTTCGCTCAAGCATCATCTCGACCGCCAGCAGCCGCTCTACGATCCCCTTGGTGTAGTCGAGCCGGTCCACCCCGAGCAGCAGCGTGCGCCCGCTGAACTGCTCCTCGAGTTCCTGGACGCCCCGCTTCACGTCGGGGTCGTCGGCCAGCGCGGCGAACTGCCTGGCGTCGATGGAGATGGGCGCGGTGGCGGTGGCCACCACCCGCCCGTCCGGCAGCACCACCGACGAGCCGCGCACCTTCAGCCCCGAGTCACCGAGCTGGCGGACGCAGGAGCGGAGGAAGTTGTGCCGGTACTCGTCGGTGTGGAATGAGACCACGTCCGCCCCGAGCAGGCCCCACAGCACCTGCTCGCGCCAGGGCAGCCGGGCGTAGATGTCCGGCGACGGCCACGGCACGTGCAGGAAGAACCCGATCCGCTGGTCCGGGCGGCGGTTGCGGATGAGCTGCGGGACCAGCATCAGGTGGTAGTCGTGCACCCAGGCGAGCGCGTCCGGCAGCTCGTCAAGCGCGGCCAGCGTCCGCTCGGCGAAGGTCCGGTTGACCTCCTGGTAGGCGCGCCACCAGGACCGCTCGAAGCGGGGCTTCTCGATCGCGTTGTGCAGCAGCGGCCACATGGTGGCGTTGGCGAAGCCCCGGTAGTAGTCGCGGACCTGCGCGGCCGACAGGCTGATGGGCTGCAGGCTGACGTCGGACTCGGGCAGCGTGTCCGGCATCCCCCTGGTGCCGCCGTCCCAGCCCACCCAGGCGCCCGGGTGGGTGGCCATCACCGGCCGCATCGCGGTGACCAGCCCGCCGGGCGACAGCTCCCAGCCGTCCTCGCCCTGCTGCACGGGCAGCCGGTTCGCCACCGCGATCACCGGCCGGTCCTGGGTCTCGCGCAGTCCTGGGCCACTCATGCTTACCCGCTACCCGCACAGCCACGATCGAACCGCCAGGGCACTGTGGTCACGCTCTCAGCCGGCGGAGTGCTGAGCTTTCTCTCACCGTTGCCGCAGCCAGCGCTAATAACGAGTTCGCATACTCGGCGGCATGAACGTCGTCCCCCCGGTCCCCGAGCTCCCCCTGGTGGAGATCGTCATCCCGGTCAAGAACGAGCAGCGCGAGCTCGTCGACCACGTGACGCGCCTGGTCGAGTACCTGGCCGAGGGTTTCCCCTGCGCCTGGCAGGTCACTATCGCGGACAACGGGTCCACCGACGGGACCTGGTCCCTCGCCCAGGAGCTGGTGCTCGGCTACCCGGGGCAGGTGCGGGCGCTGCACATGGACCGGCCGGGGCGCGGCCGGGCGCTGCACACCGTCTGGTCAGCCAGCGACGCTGAGGTAGTCGCCTACATGGACGTTGACCTGTCAACCGGCCTGGACGGGCTGCTCCCGCTGGTCACGCCGCTGCTGGCGGGGCACGCGGACGTGGCCATCGGCACCCGGCTGGCGCCGGGGGCGCGGGTGGTGCGGGGCGCGCTGCGCGAGTTCATCTCGCGCTCCTACAACCGGCTGCTGCACCTGACGCTGCGGACCAGGTTCTCCGACGCGCAGTGCGGGTTCAAGGCGCTGCGGTCGGAGGCCGCGGCGGCGCTGCTGCCGCTGGTGGCCGACCGCTCCTGGTTCTTCGACACCGAGCTGCTGGTGCTGGCCGAGCGGTGCGGGCTGCGGATCCGCGAGGTCCCGGTGGACTGGACCGACTCCCCCAACACGCTCGACTCGCGGGTACGGATCGCGAGTACCGCCCTGGCCAACCTGCGCGGCATCGGGCGGCTGCGGCTGGGGCTGCTGACCGGGTCGATCAAGGTGAACGGGCCGGACTGCGGGCCATTTCCGCTCGCCGCCCTGACCCTGGACCGCGGGATCGAGGGCAGCCCGTCGTGAGTGCTACCGCCGTCACCGCCCCCGGCTACGCCGGGCCGCCGGGCCGGGGACTGCCGGGCCGGCTGCGCGGGCTGTGGCGCGGGCCGACCCGTGACCCCGCCTGGGCGCGGCCCGCGCTGCTGGCGCTGCTGCTGGTCACCGGCCTGCTCTACCTGGCCGACCTGAGCCGCAACGGGTACGCCAACGACTTCTACGCGGCGGCGGTGCAGGCGGGCACGCGGTCGTGGAAGGCGTTCTTCTTCGGGTCGTTCGACGCGTCCAACTTCATCACGGTGGACAAGACGCCCGCGTCGCTGTGGGTCGACGAGATCTTCGCCCGGGCGTTCGGCTTCTCGTCCTGGACCCTGCTGGTGCCGCAGGCGCTCGAGGGCATCGGCGCCGTCTGGCTGCTGTTCCTCGCGGTCCGGCGCTGGTTCGGGCCCGGCGCGGGCCTGGTGGCGGGGGTCGCGTTCGCGCTCACCCCGGCGGCCGCGCTGATCTTCCGGTTCAACAACCCCGACGCCCTGCTGACGCTGCTGATGACCGCGGCCGGGTACTGCGTGCAGCTCGCGGTGGAACGGCGGCCGGGCGCGCTGCGCTGGCTGGCGCTGGCCGGGCTGCTGCTCGGCTTCGCCTTCCTGGCCAAGATGCTGCAGGCGTTCCTGGTGCTGCCCGGGTTCGCGATCGCCTACCTGGTGGCCGCGCCGGCGGGCTGGCCGCGGCGGATCTGGCACGTGCTGGTAGCCGGGCTGGCGATGATCGCCGGGGCCGGCTGGTGGGTGGCGGTCGCCCAGCTATGGCCGGCCGCTCACGCCCCTACTTCGGCGGCTCGACCAACAACAACATCCTCGAGCTGGCGTTCGGCTACAACGGCCTTGGCCGGCTGAACGGGGTGGAGACCGGGTCGATCGGGTTCAACAGCAGCTCGGTCGGCGGGGCAGGCGCGGGCGCCAACTTCGGCGGGGCGACCGGGATCTTCCGGCTGTTCCAGTCCGAGTTCGGCGGGCAGGTGAGCTGGCTGCTGCCGGCCGCGCTGATCTCGCTGGTGGCCCTGGTGTGGGTGGCGCGGCCGGGCAAGGGGGACGGGGGCGGCTCGGTGACCCGGATGCGGGCCTTCGCCGCCGTCTGGGGCGGCTGGCTGCTGGTCACCGGGCTGGTGTTCAGCTTCATGCAGGGCATCATCCACCCGTACTACATGGTGGCGCTCGCGCCCGCGATCGGCGCGCTGGTCGGCGTCGGGGCGGCGGCGCTGTGGCAGGCGCGGGTCGGCTGGGCCGGGCGGGCCACCGCGGCGGTCGCGGTGGCGGTCACCGCCTGGTGGTCCTACGAGCTGCTCGACCGGACGCCCGGCTGGCTGCCCTGGCTGCGCTGGGCGGTGCTGGCGGCGGCCGTGGTGGCGGTCCTGGCGCTGGCCGCCACCGCGGTGCTGGCGGGCCGCGCGCCCCGGTGGCCCGCGCCCCGGTGGGGACTGGCCGCCGCGGCCGCCACCGCGACCGGGGCCGCCCTGGCGGCCGGGCTGGCCGGGCCGCTCGCGTACACCGTCGACACGGTGAACACCAGCTACACCGGGTCGATCCCGAGCGCCGGGCCGACGGTGACCGGGGCGTTCGGCGGCGGCCCGGGAGGCGGCCGGCTCGGCGGCTTCCCCGGCCGGGCGGGCACCGGGACCGGCGGGGCGCGGGCCGGCGCGGGCGGGTTCCCCGCGGGCGGGTTCCCCGGCGGGACCGGGGCCGGTAACCGGACCGGGACGGGGGCCGGCAACGCCGCGCCTGGCTCGGGTTTCCGGCGCCGGGGGGCCGGCCCGGCCGGCGGCGGTGGCTTCGGCGGTGGTGGCGGTGGCTTCGGCGGCGGTGGCGCGGGCGGGCTGTCCGGCAGCACCGCCGTCAGCAGCGCGCTGATCAAGCTGCTGGAGCAGGGCGCGTCCGGCTACCGCTGGATCGCCGCGACCGAGGGCACCCAGGAGGCCGCGCCGATCGAGCTGGCCACCGGCGGGCTGCCGGTGGTCGCGATCGGCGGCTTCAACGGGTCGGACCCGTCGCCCACGCTCAGCCAGTTCGAGGCGATGGTGGCCAGGCACGAGATCCACTACTACGTGGGCCAGGGTTCCAACAGCTTCGGCGGCGGGGCGGGCTCGGCCTCGATCGCTTCCTGGGTATCCGCCCACTACACGGCGCAGACCGTAGGCGGCAGCACCGTGTACGACCTGACCAAGCCGGCCTCATAGGCTGGCCGGTCATCACCCGGCCGGTCATCACCCGGCCTAGTAAAAGCGGCCCGCCCCCCGCGACGGGGGCGGGCCGCCGCTTCACGCGGGGCTCAGCCTTCTCCTGGCTGGCCCTCACCGGGCTGGCCGCCCTCACCCGGCCAGGTGCCGGTCAGCTTGGCGGTGCCCTCGGCGGTGCCGCGCTCGATGGCCGCCTGGACCACGGCGAAGACCGCGCCCTGGAGCGCCGCCGCGAGCAGGATCTCCGGCCAGCCGCGGCGGGCGTCGGTGGCGTTCGGCGCCTCGTCCTCGCCCGCGGTGACCTTCCACAGCCGCTTGAATATCGCGCCGGCCACGATCCCGCCGAGCACGCTGGTGCCCAGGCTGAGCGCCTTGTAGCCGGCCTTGCCGGCCGCGCTCACCGCTTCCTCCGCAGCAGGATCACGGCCTCGCCGGACCGGCCCCTGGTTGTCATCGGTGTGCCCTTTCCTTGATCTCCGCCACGTCCGACTTGATGCCGCTGACAGCCTCTTCCGGCACCGGCGGGGTGGCGCGGCCGAGCCGCGTCTTGCCCGCCAGCGCGGCCCCGCCCGCCACCGCGAGCAGCGCCCCGCCCACCGCCAGGGCCGCCAGCCAGGCGGGAATCACCCGGCTGAGGCCGATGACGGCGCAGGCGATCAGGCAGGCCACCCCGTACAGGGCGATCAGCCCGCCGCCGCCGAGCAGGCCCGCCCCGAGGCCAGCCTGCTTGCCCTTGCGCGTCATCTCCAGCTGAGCGAGCTTCACCTCGTCCCGCACCAGCAATGACGCCTGCTCGGTCACCAGCTTGACCAGGTCAGCGGCGGAGCGCTCGGTTGCCCCGGCCGGCCCGGTGGAGTCGTTCACCGTCTCCGTCATGAGAGCGTCCCTCCCCGTTAGCAGTTCCGTATGAGGCGGCCGACTACCCGGCGGCCGGCGTTCGTAACCAGGCCGGCGCGGGGAATGCCGTCGCCCGGCGGATTATCTCCCGTGCCGCGGGGTAACTGCGTGCCGTGAGAGGGGGCGGCCGATGAGTCCGATGGATCCGGTGCGCAAGGTGATGGGGGCGGCCGACGGCTTCCAGCGCCGCTACCGCTGGGCAGGCGTGCCGTACGCGGTGCAGAAGAAGTTCGGCGACGACAACGCCAACCTGGTGGTGGTCGCGCTGGCCTGGTACGGGTTCACCGCCATCTTCCCGCTGCTGCTGGTGGTGGTGACGGTGCTCGCGTCGATCGGCGCCGGGTCGCTCGGCAACGAGCTGCTGAACACGCTGCACCAGTTCCCGGTGATCGGGGCCAACTTCAACCCGGCCAACAAGAGCTCGCTCCACGGCAGCACGCTCGGGCTGGTGGTCGGCCTGGTCGGCCTGGCCTACGGCGCGCAGGGCGTCACCCAGACCGCGCAGCTGGCGATGGCCACCGTGTGGAACATCCCGCAGGACCAGCGGACCGGCTTCCTGCCCCGGCTCGGCCGCAGCGTGGCCGCGCTGATCACCATCGGCGGCGCCTTCCTCATCAACGCGTTCGTCACCACCTACGCCTCCGGCGGCACGAGCAGCTACGCGATCAGGATCCCGGTCATCGCCGGGCTGGTGCTCATCAACGTGGGCCTCTACTTCGCCTCCTTCTTCCTGCTGACGGCCAAGGTGATCGGCCCGCGAGGGCTGCTGCCGGGCGCGGTCCTGGGCGGGGTCGCGTTCACCGCGCTGATCACCGTCGGCACCGGGCTGCTGACCCACCAGCTCAAGCACGCGGACGCCACCTACGGCGCGTTCGGCGCGGTCATCGGCATCGTCGCCTTCCTGCTGCTGCTGGCCAAGGTGAGCCTGTACGCGGCCGAGCTCAACCCGGTGCTCTCCCGGCGGCTTTACCCGCGGGCACTGCCGCTTGGCGGCGACCAGACCGACGCCGACCTGCGGGTGCTGTCCAGCCTGGTGCACCAGGAGAAGCGGCGCGACGACCAGGCGATCGGCGTCGGCTTCGGCGACGACGCGGCCGAGGAGGCCGCCGCCGACGCCCGCGACCGGGTGCGGCCGACCGTGGACGATGACACGACGGTCGACGAATCCGGCAACGACGCCGAGGCCGACGGCAGGCAGCGGCAGCCGCACTGAGTACCGCTCGCCCGGCCGCCTGCCCGGCGCGGGCTGACCGTGGCCGCGCTAGTCCCCCGCGCTACTCCCCCGGGTAACGCAGCCCGATCTGCGCGCGGATCTCGTCCAGCGCGGCCATGATCGCGACCGACTCCTGCGGCGGCAGCACCGCGCTGGCCGTCTTGCCCTCGCCGACCAGCCGTTCGGCCTCGGCCGCCTGGTACTGCATGCCCCGGCCGGCCACGGCCGGCGCGAACTGCTCCGTCAGCGTCCCGGCGGCGTCGTAGACCCGTAGCCCGGTCGCGGTGTACCAGACGCTGTCGACCTCGATGCGGCCGCCGGTGCCGAGCACGACGGCCACGTTCGGGCCGCGGGTGGTGCTGGCCGAGTAGCTGGTCGCGATCTGCCCGCCCGGGTAGCGGAAGATGGTGGCCACCTGGGCGTCCGCCCCGGTCTGCTTGAAGGTGGCGGCCGCCTGGATCGACGCGGGCGGCCCGAACAGCTCGAACGCGAACGAGACCGGGTAGACGCCGAGGTCGAGCAGCGCGCCGCCGCCCAGCGCGAGGTCGTTGAGCCGGTGCCCGGGGTCGTCCGGCAGCAGCTGGGTGTGGTCGGCGCTCATCGACCGGACCTCGCCGATGGTGCCCGCCGCGATGATCTCCCTGAGCCGGGTCATGTGCGGCAGCCAGCGGGTCCACATCGCCTCCAGCACCAGCAGGCCCCGCCCGGCGGCCTCCTCGGTTAGCTGCCTGGCCTCGGCCGCGTTGAGCGTGAAGGGCTTCTCCACCAGCACGTGCTTGCCCGCCTGGAGCGCCAGCGAGGCGTTCTGGTAGTGCCACGGGTGGGGCGTGGCCACGTACACCAGGTCCACCGCGGGATCGTCCACCAGCGCCTGGTAGCTGGGATGGGCGGCCGGGAGGCCGAACCGCCGCGCGAACCGCCGCGCCCCCTCCTGGCTCCGCGAGCCCACCGCCGCCACCGTGTGGCCGGCCAGCAGCAGGTCCTGGGTGAACTGGCGGGCGATGCCGCCGGTCCCGATGATGCCCCAGCGCAACGTCACGATGTGATGCCTCCTTGATAGACCCGCAGGGCGACGGTCGCCGCGTCGAGCAGCGGGGTGTCCAGCTGGTGCTCGCGGGCGACCGCGGTCAGGTCGCCGAGGATCGGCTCGACCTCCACCGGCCGGCCCGCCCGCTGGTCACGGTACATCGAGGAGGCGAACGACGAGCCCGCGGCGGTGAGCAGGCCGACCGCCTGCCGCACCCACGGGTCCGGTACCGGGTAGCCCGCGGCCCGGGCGACCGAGAGCGCCTCGTCGATGATCTCGCGGGCCGCCCGCTCGCCGCCGCCGACCGCCACGATCTCCCCCGCGGTGCCGCCGAGCAGGCAGTTCACCGCGCCCGCGGACGCGATGAACGCCCACTTGGACCACATGTCGGCCACGATGTTGCCGCTCACCTGGACGGTGAACCCGGCGCCGGACAGCAGCCGGGCGGCCCCCTCGACCAGCGGCGTCCGCTGCCGGTCCTGCGCGCCGATCCGCAGGGTGACCGACTCGCTGTTGAGGCTGATGTCGCCGTCGCCGTCCAGGTGGGCGGAGATCAGCGCGACGCCGCCGAGCACCCGGGCGGGGCCGAAGGCGCGGTTGAGCGTCTCCAGGTGCCGTATCCCGTTCAGCACCGGGACCACCGCGGTGCCGGCGCCCACCGCCGGGCCGATCTCGCCGGTCACCGCGGCCAGGCCGTCCGCCTTGACGGTGACCAGCACCAGGTCGGCCGGGACCGGCCCGGACCGCGCCAGCTGGCCGGCGGTGACCAGGCGGGGCTGGGTTACCTCGGTGGTGCCGTCGGGGCCGGTGACCCGCAGGCCGCGCTGGCGCAGCCGCGCCGCCCGGCCCTCCCGGACCAGGAAGGTAACCTCCTGGCCGGCCCGGGCCAGCCGGGAGCCGAAGAAACCGCCGGTTGCCCCGGCCCCGACGATCAGGATGCTCATGCCCTGAGCCTAGGCCGGGCTGGCCGCGCGTTACCCTGAGGGTGGCAAAGGGCCAGGAAGGCGGCCTGGTATGACGGAACTGGTACCAGTGACCATAACCGGCGTCGTCCGGGCGGAAACGCAGGACGGTCCGCGGCAGCGGGAGCGGTTCTCGATCGAGCTCACCGCGACGGCCGAGGGTGACGGCCGCCGGCTGCTGATCGGGGTGGGCGACGCCGAGGCGGCCGCGCTGGCGTTCAGCCTGCAGGGGCAGGAGTTCCCCCGGCCGATGACCTACCAGTTGATGGCGTCGCTGGTGACCGCGGCGGGCTCCGGGGTGCGGGCGGTGCGGGTGACCGGCCAGCGCGGCGGCATCTTCTACGCGCAGGTGATGCTGCGCGGCGGCGGCTGCGTGGACGCGCGGCCGAGCGACGCGCTCAACCTGGCCGCGATCACCGGCGCCCCGGTGTCGGTGGCGGCCGGCCTGCTCGGTGAGCCGGCCCGCCCCCTTAGCTAGCCGGCGCCGCCGCTAGCCGGCCCTCAGGACGACAGCCCTCAGGAGGACAGCCCTCAGGAGGACAGCCCTCAGGAGGACAGCCCTCAGGACGACAGGCCGGGCACCGTCCAGCGCTGCCCGGCCGCGCCGGCGCACTCGCTCACCCGCAGCCGGGGGGCGGCGGGCGGGGAGGTGGACGGCTTGCTGGACGGGGCGGTCAGGCACTCACCCGGGGTCGACGTCAGGGTGACCTCGCCGCTGGCCAGCCGCGTCCACTCCTGCTCGTGGGACTGGAAGCACTGGCCGAGGACGACGGCGGCCGACAGGTTCTCGGTCATGCACAGGCCGTCGTGCACGAACTCGCCGAACTTGTCCTGCGCCCAGAACTGCGCCAGGTCGCCCAGGCAGGTGTAGGCCTGGACCGGGTTGGCGTTCTGGCTGAGGTTCCCGGTGTCGTCGGCGCACACGGCACCGCCGCTCGCGGTGCGGGTCCACAGCGCGCCGGGGGCGGCGACGCTGGCGGTGACCGCCTGCCGCACGCCCAGCGCGGGCAGGCTGAGCAGGCCGACCGGGACGCCGAGGATGATCCGCACGGTGGAGGTGACCGCGCACGAGTTGGCCACGCTGCCGCCGGTCGGCAGGTCAGCGGTGCCGGCCCCCGGGCTGGCGGAGGTCACGGTGAGGGTGCCGGAGTGCGTGTCGGTGACGTGGCCGCCCTCGTCGCAGCTGACCGTCCACTGGTCCTCGAGGCCCTGCCCGCCGCCCTGGTTCAGCAGTTCGGTGAGCTGCGGCGAGCCCACGGTGAGGGTGAGCGAGGTCGGGTACCTGACGCTGCCCTGCGAGCTGCAGCTAGGGATGGCGCCCAGGGCCAGCGTCGTGTCAGTGGAGCTGCAGTTGCTGACGGTGCTGGCGGTGCTGGCATGAGCGGCGGCGGCCGGGCCTGGCGAGCGCCAGCATCCCGCAGGCGGCCGCGCCGGCCGCGCCGGCCGCGGCCGCGCGGGCGGCGCGGTTGAGCATGGTCATGGAAGAGCCCCCTTGTCGCTACGTAAAGTAGCGGCGGAGGGCTAGTTCCGTGATGGTTTTAGGTTGTAGACGCGGACCGCGTTGCCCGCGAGCACCGCGGCGGTGGTGTCCTCGTCCGGCATCAGCGCGGCGACCGCGCGGGCGTTGGCGGCGATGCCGGGGATGCCCGGCCAGTCGGTGCCGAAGATCATCCGCTGGGTGAGGCGGCGCCAGTTCTGCCGGGCGTAGTAGTCGCGCAGCCGGGACGGCGGCAGGCCGGACAGCTCGATCCACACCCGGTCGTGGGACAGCGCCAGGAACGCGGCCGCGTCGTACCACCAGCCGCGGCCGCCGTGCGCGAGGACCAGGGTGAGCGAGCGGAAGTCGCGCAGCACGTCGTCCAGTGCCACCGGGTCGCCGTAGGCGTTGGTCGAGCCGGGGAAGGTCGAGGTGCCGCAGTGCACTACCACTGGCACCCCGGCCGCCTGGCAGGCCTCGTAGGCGGGGTAGAGCATCCGGTCGTTGGCGGCCGCGCCGGCGTGCACCGGGTGGATCTTCAGCGCCACCGCGCCCAGCGCGAGCTGACGGCGCACCTCCTCGTCGACCGGGTAGTGCAGGTGCGGGTTGACGTTGCCGATGACCTTGACCCGGTCCGGCGCGGCGGCCGCGATCGGCAGCATGTCCTCGATCGCCTGGGTGCCGGTCACCTTGGGCGAGTACTCGCACATCAGCAGCGCGGTGTCCACCCCCTCGGCCGCCAGCAGCGCGGCGAACGCGGCCGGGACGACCATTCCGGCGTCGTCGTAGAGCCGTTCGATGTCGCCTCCGAAGCCCTGGATCCAGGTGTCCCAGGGCAGCTTGAGCGAGGGCTTGCTGGCGGCGTGCAGGTGCACGTCGATTAGGGGGTAGCCGTCCAGCATCAGGCGCCGCCGGTCAGTACCGTGGCCGCCAGCGCCCGCAGCTCCACCCGGCGGATCTTGCCGGTCGCGGTGACCGGGAAGGCGTCGGTGAACACCACCGCGCGGGGCCGCTTGACCGACGGCAGCGCCTGGCGGCAGTGCTCGATCAGCTCCGCCTCGGTGACGCCGCCGCCGGCCGCGAGGACGACGTAGGCGACCGGCTTCTCCAGCCCGTCGGCGTCCGGCGCGGCCACCACCACCGCCTGGGCGACCGCCGGGTGCGCGAGCAGCCGGGCCTCCACCTCCATCGGGGACACCCAGATCCCCGATGCCTTGATCATGTCGCCGGTCCGGCCGAGGCACTCGTAGTAGCCGTCGGCGTCGCGGACGTAGGTGTCACCGGTGCGCAGCCACTCGCCCTGGAACACCAGCCGGGAGGCGTCGTAGCGGGACCAGTAGCCGGTCGCGGCGGACGCGCCGCGGACGAACAGGGTGCCCGCCCGCCGGGGTTCGAGTACCTCCTGCCCGGTGTCCTCGTCCAGCAGCTTGAGCTGGTAGCCGGGCACCGCGGTGCCGGTGGTGCCGGGGCGCACCGCGCCGGGGGCGTTGGACAGGAAGATGTGCAGCATCTCGGTCATCCCGATGCCGTCGATGATCTCCACCCCGAACCGCGCCGTCCAGCGTTGCTGCAGCGCCGCGGGCAGTGCCTCGCCCGCGGAGGCGGCCAGCCGGACCCCGCCGAGGGCATCCGGCGGCAGCGGGGCGCGGAGCATGTTGGCGAAGAAGGTGGGTCCGCCGAAGAACAGCGTCGCCCCGTGCTTGGCGGCGGTCTCGGCGATCAGGTCCGGCCGGGACGCGGCCGGCAGCAGCACCCCGGCCGCGCCCGCCGACAGCGGGAACAGCACCGTGTTGCCGAGGCCGTAGGCGAAGAACGCCTTGGCGGCCGACAGGCAGCGGTCATCGGGCCGGATGCCCAGCACCCGCTGGCCGTAGGTCTCGCAGACGACCTGGACCGCGCCGTGCCGGTGCATCGCCGCCTTGGGGCTGCCGGTGGTCCCCGAGGTGTAGAGCCAGAAGGCGGGCGCGTCGGGGCTGGAGTCGTAGACGGCGTCATCCGGGGCGGCCCCGGCCAGGTCGTCGAAGGTGTGGACCGGCAGCGAGCTGGTTGCCTGGGCATGCTCACCGAGGATGCCGGCCAGCTCGGTTGCCGCCGCGGCGGCCGGCTCCGCCGCGGCGGCGAACTCAGCGCTGACCGCCAGGTACCGGGCCCGGGAGTCACGCAGCAGCTCGGCGATGCCGTCGCTGCGGAGCATGGTGGACACCGGCACCGGGATCGCGCCCATCCGCATCGCGGCCAGGTACAGCGTCACGAAGTGCGGTGAGTCGGCCATCACCATCAGGATGCGCTGCTCCGGCTGGACGCCGATGGCCCGCAGGCCCGCGGCGGTGCGCCGTACCCGGTCCCACAGCGCGGCGTAGCTGAGCTCGCCGGCCGGGCCGGCCAGCGCCGTCCGGTGGCCGTCCCCGGCCGCCAGCCGCCGGTCGAGCAGGTACTCCGAAGCGTTGAACAACTGCGCCATCGCAGGTCCCTTCGCGCTCTGCTTAACCAGGCCTCAGGCCAGGTGCACGTAGTCGTAGTCGAACGGCTGCCCGTTGATACCGTTCCTGGGCGGCGCGACCCACGCCGCGATCTTGCCACGCTGGTAGACCGGCTGCATCAGCGAGCGCACGAACGCCTTGTCGGTGTCGGTCGGCAGCCACTGCCCCTGGCGCCGCTGCCACTCCCCGACGGTCAGCTGCTCCCCCGACGGCGAGACCTCGATGGAGGCGAACGCGCCGACGCGGCGGTTGAAGGCGACGTGCGGGAGGTAGAGGCGCTGCGCCAGCCCGGCGTCGGCCAGGATCCGGTTCCAGCGCTTGACGCCGCCCGCGCAGTCGGCGATGTACTCGCGCCGCAGGTCGGTGTTGAGCCCGACCAGCGCGGACACCTCGACCTGGCCGATCGTCCCCTCGAGGAGCGCGTCCACCATGATCGAGTCGTCGGTCAGCCGGTGGTCGTCCTTGCGCCGCTCCTCCAGCCAGCGGCCCTTCAGCCCGGCCGTGTAGTAGTTGGCGACGTTGGTCGAGGTCTCGCCGCCGAACAGGTCCAGCGAGACCGAGTAGTGGAAGTTCAGGTACTTCTGGATGACGTCCAGCGGGATCGCCCCGTGGGCGGCCACGTCGTCGGTGTCGTGGGCCACCATCACCTGCGCGGTCCGCTCCACCACCCGGTCCACCCCGGTGGTGCCCACCATCATGTGGTGCGCCTCCTCCTTGAGCATGAACTCGGCGGTGCGCGAGAGCGGGTCGAAGGCGGACTCCTTGAGCGTGCCGAGCTGGTACTTGCCGTCCCGGTCGGTGAAGTAGGTGAACATGTAGAACGACAGCCAGTCGGGTGTCTCCTCGTTGAACGCGCCCAGGATGCGGGGCGAGTCCTCGCTGCCGGAGTTGCGGTGCAGCAGCTCCTCGGCCTCCTCGCGGCCGTCGCGGCCGAAGTAGGCGTGCAGCAGGTACACCATCGCCCACAGGTGACGGCCCTCCTCCACGTTCACCTGGAACAGGTTGCGCAGGTCGTACAGGGACGGGGCGGTCGCGCCGAGGTTGCGCTGCTGCTCGACCGAGGCGGGCTCGGTGTCACCCTGGATGACGATCAGCCGCTGCAGCTCGGCCCGGTACTCCCCCGGCACCTTCTGCCAGGGGGGCTCGCCCTGGTGGGCGCCGAAGGCGATCTTGCGGTCGGGGTTCTGGTCGGCCAGGAAGATGCCCCAGCGGTAGTCGATCATCGGCACGTGCCCGAACTGGGCCCAGCCCTCGCCGCGCACGTCGATCGCGGTGCGCAGGTAGACGTCCTGGGTCGGCAGGGTCGGCCCCATCGTCTCCCACCAGGACAGGAAGTCCGGCTGCCAGGATTCGAGCGCGCGCTGCAGCCGCCGGTCCTCGGCCAGCCCGACGTTGTTGGGGATCTTCTCGGCGTAATCCGGCCTGGTCATCGTGCTTAGACCCGCTTCCGGTCGAAGTCGGCCCGCTTGCCGGTGCCGTAGGCGCGCAGCGCGCCGTCCGGGCCGGATGCGTTGGGACGGTAGAAAATCCAGTTCTGCCAGGCGGTCAGCCGCCCGAAGATCTTGGTCTCGACGGTCTCCGGCCCGGCGAACCGGTAGTTCGCCTCCAGGCCGGTCAGCGCGTCCGGGGAGAACGACGCGCGCTCCTCCACCGCGATGCGCACCTCTTCCTCCCAGTCGATGTCGTCGGGGGCGAAGGTGACCAGGCCCAGCCGCTCGGCTTCCTCGGCCCCGAGGGGTTCCTCGGCCGACTTCTCCACCGCCGCGAGCGCGGCCGGGTCGCCCAGGAACCGGGTCTGCAGCCGGGTCAGGCCGTTGCCCATCGGCAGCGGGCCGAGGTTCATCGAGCCGACGGTGACGGTGGCGGGCAGGGCATCGGGGTCAGTGTCCTCGAAGACCCCGAACAGCATGTAGGAGCGGTCGGCCGCCAGCGCCAGCTCAAGCAGCGAGCCGGCGAAGGCCGAGCCGGGCTCGATCAGCGCGATCAGCGACCTGGAGGTGACGTCGAGCCGCTTCAGGGTGCGCTTCCAGTACAGCACGATCTCCCGGGCCAGCCAGTCGCGGTCGTAGTGGTCGAGCAGCAGCTCGTCCCAGCCGAGCACCCGGGCCGGGTCGCCCGCGGTGCGCAGCACCCAGGTGCCGAGCTCGGTCTCGTTGGTGCGCAGGTCGAGGATCAGGTCGTCGAGTTCCCGGGCGACGGCCAGCGGCCAGCAGCCGGCCCCCTGCGCGTACACCTCGTCCATCGACGGCGGGGCGTCCCCCTCCGGGCCGGCCACGGTGATCTCGGCCACCGCCCGCCCGGCGTCCAGCCGGGCCGTCACGTAGCGGTAGCTGATCGAGTCGGCGGTGCGCTCCTTGGCCAGTTCCGGCAGCTCGACCCCGGGGCCGCCGGGCAGGCGATCGGAGGAGGAGGCGGCGGCCCGCACCCGTTCGGCTACTCCTTCTTGCCACCGGGCCCGCGGCACTACCTCGTCCACCAGCTTCCACTGGACCGCCTTCTGGCCGCCGATCCCGGCCGACCGGGTGGCGAAGTAGTCGGCCAGGTCGCGGCGGACGTGCCGCTTGTCGACCACCCGGGTCAGCCCGCCGGTGCCGGGCAGCACGCCGAGCAGCGGCAGCTCCGGCAGCGAGACCACCGACGAGCGGTCGTCGACGAGGAGGATCTGGTCGCAGGCGAGGGCCAGCTCGTAGCCGCCGCCGGAGGCGGTGCCGTTGAGGGCGGCGAGGTAGGCCTGGCCGGAGTGCTCGGTGGCGTCCTCGATGCCGTTGCGGGTCTCGTTGGTGAACTTGCAGAAGTTCACCTTCCACGAGTGCCCGGAGGCGGCCAGCATCCGGATGTTGGCCCCGGCGCAGAAGATCTTCTCCTTGCCGCTGGTCACCGTCACCGCCTTGACCCCGGGGTGGGTGAACCGCAGGCGCTGCACCGCGTCGTACAGCTCGATGTCGACGCCGAGGTCGTAGGAGTTCAGCTTCAGCTCGTAGCCGGGTACCAGGCCGCCCTGCTCATCGACGTCCATCGTCAGGGTGGCAGCCGGGCCGTCGACCGCCAGCCGCCAGTGCCGGTACCGCTCCGGTGAGGTACGGAATTCGACGCGCGTCATACCGGCCATGCTCTACGCATGCCAATGGCTTCGTCAATGGTTCGTAGAATATTTGCGCCCGGCGCTCAGTCCTGCGGGTTGAGCCGCTTCCACTCGCGGCGGGCGTCCTCCAGCCAGCGCTGGCGCCGGTCGCCGAACAGCTCCGCCGCCACCGCGCCGGTCCACCGGGGCGGCAGCAGCTCGCGCGGCAGCGCGGGGTCGAGGGCGGGGAACCGGCGCCACGCGTGCACCAGCTCGAGCTGGCGCAGCAGCACGTCGCCGGGAACGCCGGGGCCGCGGAACTCGGCCACGAAGCGCTCGTAGGCCGCCTCGATCCCGGCCAGGTCCCAGGCCGCGGCCACCATGTCGCGGGTATCGGCCAGGCCGGTGCGCCGGGCGGCGAACACGTGCGCGCCGGACGCCACTCCCGCCTCGCGCAGCACCCGGACCGCCTCGGCCTCGCGGGCGGCGTGCGGGCTGAGCCACAGGCCGGGGCCCAGTGAGCCGAAGCCCGCCCAGGCGAGCCGGGTCCGCACCACGTGCCGGGCCCGCCGGTCAGTCTCCGGGATGCGCACCTGCACGATCACCCACTGCCCGTCCCAGGCCCGGGCCGGGCCGAACGAGTAGATCCGCCGCGCGCCGTCGGTCAGCAGCGCGGTGGCGGCCGGGGTGAGCAGCCAGCGGGTGCGGCGGCCGGACTTCTCGGGGGTCAGCCAGCCCGCGTTGGCGGTGCGCATCAGCGCCTGCCTGGTCGCCTTCTCGGCCACCCCCAGCCGCTCGAACACGGCCAGCACGGCGCTGGTCCACGCCCCGCCCTGGTCCGGCAGCACGAACTCGCCGAGCAGGGTGAACAGCATGCCCCGGGCGGAGCCCGCGCCGGCCTCATGGCGGCGCGACAGGGCCGGCACGGCGTGCGCCGATGCGGCTGATTCCACTGAAAGGCTCCCGTTCGGCAAGATCCAAGTAGCATACCGCCGCGGTCGCCGGGCACGCGGTCGCCCAGCGCGGCGGCGACCGCGACGGTATTACCGGTGAACAGATCACGCCGAACGGGTGCGGGCGGCTCGCCCCGGGCACCCGGGCGATTCAGTGGCTGATCGTGCCGAAGGTGACGGTGTTGCCCGCCCAGGTGAACGACTGGAACTGGACGCCGCCCGCGGGGGTGGTAGCGGCCACCATGTCGTTGCCTCCCTCGAACACCCCGACGTGGTACACGTAGCTGGCCGGGCTGCTGGTGTCATGGAAGAACACCAGGTCACCTGGCAAAGCGGCGCTCTTGGCGATCCGCCGGAACTGCCGGTACTGCGCGTCGGCGGTGCGCTGGATCGACTTGCCGGCGCCGGAGTGCCGGTAGACGTACTGGGTGAGCCCGGAGCAGTCGAAGCCGGCCGGGGTGGTGCCGCCGTACCGGTAGGCGTCGCCCACCAGCTTCCGCGCCGCCGCGGCGGCCGCCGTGTTGAACGGCACCGCCCTGACCAGCACCCGGATCTTGGAGCTGGCGGCCGCCTGCTGGCTCACGGTGGCCGCCTGGGCGGTACCGCTGAGGGCGGTGCCGCTGAGGGCGGTAACCGGGATGGTGATCGCCGCGGCGGCGGCCACGCCGGCCAGCCAGTTGCGCCGCACCTTAGGCGCCTCCGAGGTCGCCGCGGACCCGGACGTAGGTATCAGAGCACCAGATAAGCGTCGTACTAGTCATGTCACGGCCTTTCACTGCGTTTTTACTTTGCGTATTCAGTTGCCTGCGGATGACACTGAGTTTTCCCCGGCGTCGTACTTGCTATCACCGGCACGTCCGGCTTGTCAGGCAATGCCGGATTGTTCGTGACAGATTGGCCGCGCCAATCACGCTTCGGTAACTTCACCGTCCAACGTTGTCGCGATAATGTTGTAGCGCATCATCTACGCAGGTCAGAGGCTTACGAATCGTTGTCATAGAATGGGGTCTATGCGACGGACGGGCGGTTCTAACCTGTGTCGTTTGTCACACCGGCCCGCCGCCCGTCCGCCCGGGCGATTATGCGCGTCATTACCGTAAAAAGCGCGTTATTACCTCGTGATCGGCTTCGCCCGTGTTTGTCCTGTGACTCACGTTGTTTCTGGGGCGAGCCTTCGCGTATCCGCGGCGCTACGGAGAGCCAATGGCTAGACTCCGGTTTCCATGGGCGGCACGGTTACCGAGGGTACGATTCTGGTCACCGGGGGGGCCGGATTCGTCGGGGCGACCCTGGTCCGGCGGCTAGCCGCCAGCGGCTACCAGGTGCGGGTACTCGACAACCTGTCCACCGGCGACCCGGCGCACCTGGCGGGCGTGCCCGCCGACCTCGTCAAGGGCGACATCCGCGACCCGGCCGCGCTGGACGAGGCGGTCCCCGGCTGCACCGCCGTCATCCACCTGGCCGCGGCCGGCTCGGTGGTCGGCTCGGTGGCCGACCCGGCCGCCAACTTCGACGTCAACGTGACCGGCACCTTCCGGGTACTTGAGGCGGCCCGGCGGCACGGCATACCCCGGGTGGTGCAGGCGTCCACCGGCGGCGCGCTGATCGGCGACGCGGTGCCCCCGGTGGACGAGCGGTCGCTCCCCCGGCCGCTGTCGCCGTACGGCGCGTCCAAGCTGGCCGGCGAGGGGTACGCGCACGCGTTCGCCCGGACCTACGGGCTGCGCACCGTCGCGGTGCGGTTCGGCAACGTCTACGGCCCCTGGTGCGCCCGTAAAGGAGGCGTGCTCAACGCCTTCTTCGCCGCCCTGCACGACGGGCGGCCGCTGGTCATCTACGGCGACGGCACCTCGTCCCGTGACTACGTGCACGTCACCGACATCGCCGCCGCGCTGCAGCTCGCGGTGGAGGACCCGGCCATCCCCGGCGGCACCGTGCTGCACGCCGCGTCCGGGGTGGAGACCACGGTCAGCGAGCTGGCCGACCGCTGCCGGCGGGCAGCCGGGCGGCCGGACCACCCGGTCGAGTACCGCCCGGCCCGCCCGGGCGAGGTGGGCCGCAACTTCGCCCGTTACGACCTCGCCCGGGAGCTGCTCGGCTACGCCCCCTCGGTGCGCATCGCCGACGGGATCCCGGCCCTGTGGCGCTGGTTCGCGACTGAGGTCTTCGGCGGGACCGCGGCCTTCCCCGGCTGAGCGCATTACCCGACTTATCCGCCCAGGCCACGCCCTGGCGGCGGCGCCCCGCTATTCTTTTGCCGCTTCTGACGTGCTTTGCGGTTTCTCACGGGTAGATGGGCGCTATGCGACGGTTGCTGGTTCCGGCGGTATTGGTGGGCGTTGCGGTCGCCCTGGCAGGCTGTAAGGGCATATCGGTTAACGCGGGCGGCAGCTCGCAGCCGGCGGGCGGCGGCACCCCGGTGGTGCAGGCGGCCGGCCCGGTCTCGGCCGGGTCGGGCTCGCTCCGGGTGCTGAGCGAGCCGCAGGCCGGCTTCGGCTTCATCTACTCGCTGATCAACGGCGCCCGGTCGTCGATCGAGCTGACCATGTACACGCTGCGCGACACCACCGCCGAGAACGACCTGGCGGCGGCGGCCAAGCGCGGGGTGAACGTGCGGGTCATCCTCGACCAGCACCTGGAGAAGAAGTTCAACACGGCGACCTACAGCTTCCTGTCCGGGCACGGGGTGCACGTCACCTGGGCGCCGTCCGGCGTCACCTACCACCAGAAGACGCTCACGGTCGACAACAAGACCTCGGCCATCATGACGCTGAACATGAACTCGGCCGACTACGCGGGCACCCGCGACTTCGCGGTCATCGACACCAGCAAGGCGGACGTCGCCGCGGTGGTGACCACGTTCAACGCCGACTTCGCGCACACCAAGATCACCCCGCCGAACGGGGCCGACCTGGTCTGGTCGCCGACCAACTCCCAGGCCGCCATCCTCGCGGTGATCGCGGCCGCCAGGCACACGCTGTCGGTCGAGAACGAGGAGATGGGCGACTCGGTCATCACCAGCGCGCTCGAGGCGGCGGCCGGGCGCGGGGTCGCCGTGCAGGTCACCATGACCGCCGACAGCAGCTGGGACAGCGCGTTCAGGGCGCTGCAGAAGGCGGGCGTCAAGGTGCACCTGTACAAGGACAGCAGCACGGTGATCTACATCCACGCCAAGGCGGTGGTGGCCGACGCCGGCCGGTCGGACCAGCAGCTCTTCGTCGGCTCGGAGAACTTCTCCTCGGCCAGCCTGCGGCGCAACCGGGAGCTCGGCATCCGCACCACCAACAAGACGGTCATCAGCGCGGTATCGGCGGTGCTGAAGGCCGACTTCGCGGGCGCGACCCCGTTCTCGTAGGCCCGCTCCCGGGTCGCCACGGCGGTGGACGGCTCGTAAGGTGTTGCCATGAGGGCGATTCGGGTGCTTTCCGCCATGACCGGCGCGGTCCTGGCGGTAACCGTGGCCGCCTGCACCGGGGGCGCGGCCAGCACCGCGTCCCCGGCCGGCCCCCAGCCGACCGCGGGCCAGTCGACCGTGGGCCAGTCCGCCCGCGCCGCTAGCGCCGCGCCGCCGGCGTCGCCCGCGCCCGCCGGCCCGGCGGTCACCATCACCCCCGGCAACGGCTCCGGCCAGGCCGACCCGTCGTCCGGCATCACCGTGACCGCGGCCGGCGGCGCGCTGCGGTCGGTAACCGTGCAGACCGCGGGCGACCCGGTCGCCGGCCGCTACTCAGCCGATCGCACGAGCTGGCACAGCGACTGGGCGCTCAACGTGTCCCAGTCCTACACGGTGACCGCCACCGCGGCCGCCGCCAGCGGCGCCACCACCACCAGGACGAGCGCGTTCCGGACCCTCAGCCCGGCCCAGACGTTCACCACCCAGATCTTCGAGGGCTACCAGCAGAGCTACGGCGTGGGGATGCCGATCATCCTCACCTTCAGCCAGCCGGTCACCGACAAGGCGGCGGTGGAGCGGGCGATCACCCTGCGCACCTCCCGGCCGGTGACCGGGGCCTGGTACTGGGACGGCAGCCAGACGCTCGACTTCCGGCCCCGTGACTACTGGCCCGCGCACACCACGGTGTCCTTCACCGGGCACTTCGACGGGGTCAAGGCCGGCCCCGGGCTGTACGGCTACCACACGCTGACCCAGACCTTCGGCATCGGCGACTCGGTGATCGCGGTCGCGTCCACCAAGACCCACAAGACGCAGATCTACCTCAACGGCAAGCTCAAGTACGACTGGCCGATCAGCTCGGGCAAGCCGGGCGACGCCACCCCCAACGGCTCCTACCTCACCATCGAGAAGGGCAACCCGGTGCGGATGGTCGGCCCGGGCTACAACCTGCTGGTGCCCTGGTCGGTGCGGTTCACCTTCAGCGGCGACTACTACCACGACGCCTACTGGTCGGTCGGCCAGCAGGGGTTCGAGAACGTCAGCCACGGGTGCGTGAACCTCGCCCCCGCCAACGCCGAGACCTACTACAAGCTGGCGGTGCCGGGCGACCCGATCACCATCAGCGACAGCCCGAAGGCCGGGAAGTGGGACAACGGGTGGACGGAGTGGTTCCTGAGCTGGCAGCAGCTACTGGAGGGCTCCGCCACTCATGAGGCGGTCGTGGCCAACGCGGCCGGCTGCGACGTTCGTGAACCCGGCCACCCTGCCCGCCGACCACGCCAGGTCCCCGCTGCAGACCGCCAAGCCCGGCAACGCCGCCTAGCCGGTGGCTCCGCCCCGGCCAGGGCGTGGTTGCGGCAACCATGCGGTCATAGGCGCCTGGTTGCCGCAACCACGCGGCACGGGTGGGGGTGGTTGGGGGTTAGCCGCGGGCGCGGACGGCGGAGAGGAAGGCGGCGTAGGACCAGGAGAGGTTGGAGACCGACTTCTCGAAGCCGGTGACCGCGTCGAACTGCTCGGACAGCTCGAAGTGGTCGCTGTGGTAGACGATCGCCTGCAGCATCGCGTCGCCCGCCGCGCGCAGTGCGGCCGCCGCCGCGAGGGGGTCGGTGGCGGAGGTCACCCCGGCCTGGGAGAGGAATGACGCGCTGAGCGGGTCAGCCGCAACCGTTCGGGATGCCGTGATCTTGGCCGCCAGGCGGTAGTACAGCTCGGCGAAGTTGGCGGTGGTCAGCGCCCACGGGTGGTCGCCCACCTGGGCGTCGGTGTCGCCGTCGTAGACGTCGCCCGGGTAGCGGCCGAGCATCGGGCCGAGGCCGTTGGCGGCGTCGGTGCCGTTGACCGGGTAGTAGTACTTCGAGGCGGGGTCGGCCCACTGGGCGCGCAGCTGCGCGGCGGTGGCCAGCAGCCGCGGGTCGGTGACCGACTCGGCGCCGTAGACGGCCGCCTGCACGATGTCGATATTGGGGTCGTACGGTGCCCGGTAGTCGCTGGGGACCGGGAGCATCGACTGGTACAGCGTGCCGTTCCAGTGACCGTCGAGGGCGCTGGTCAGCCAGCCGATCGCGGACGGCAGCCAGGACGGGACGGCGATCCCGATGGTGTTGGCCGCGACCGCCTGGAAGCAGCGCAGCTGGACCGAGCGGGCGAAGAAGGAGTAGCCGTACTCTTCTTCCCACAGGTTGAACGTCTGGCCCTGGTAGGCGTTCGCGAGGAAGTTCAGGTTGGCGTTGACCAGCGTCAGCGCGGTCGCCTGGGTGCCCGGGTCGAGCTGCGGGTACATGGTGAGCAGGGCGATCGTCTGCAGCGCGGGGCCGTCGGTCTGGTTGGTCCACGGGCGCTGGGTGCCGTTAATGTAGAAGCTCGCCCGGTCGAAGTCGCCGCCCCCGTCCTGCTGCCCTGCCTGCTGGCAGGTCGCGGAGAACGTCACGTAGTCGATGAGCGGCTGGTTGTCGGGCAGGGTGCCCGCCGAGTAGGCGTAGGCGAGCTCGATCGCGACCACCGCCGCGTCCCTGGTCCAGTGGTAGACGTAATCCTGGGTCACCCGCGTCTCGGTGTTCTCCCAGGACGGGGAGGCGAGCACGCAGCCGGGGGCGGACACGATCCCGGGGTGCACCGGGTCGTCGAACACCAGGCCGTCGGAGGCGACGTTCCGGTACATCAGCCAGAACATGTACCTGGCCAGAGTGGCCAGGTTCGACTGCGCCACCGCGGGCCGCACCGATCCGTAGCTGAGTCCGCTCATCGTTCTTGCCGCTCCCGTCGCCACCGCCCGCATCCGCCCGGCACCAAGGGTAACCGGGCGGATTCGGGCCCGCACAGGGGGTGCGGCCGGTTGTTACCGAAGGTTCGCGGTCACGTTCACCGGCTGAACCCCGCTCACTGGCGGACGGTGCCCTGGCCGACCTGGGAGCCGTCCTTTGCGTAGGCGGTCCAGCTGCTGCGGGGTGACCCCGTGGCCGGCCGAGAACGCGAACAGGTCCTCGTCGCCTACCCCGACCGGGTGCACCACCGCGGTCTTGCCGTTCGACAGCGCGATGCGGACAGTGGCCACCCCGGGGGCGGCCGAGCCGAACCTGAACTGGGCGTAGGTCCGGCCGAAACCGCCCAGTACCTGGGTGGTGGTGAAGTGGCTGCCTTCCAGGCAGTCACGGCCGACGGCGGCCACGAAACAGGTGCCCCACGGCCCTTCGGCGGCAGTCACCGACCAGCTCGGCCCGTCTCCGCTGCCGGTGCCGATGACCTGCGAGGCGCGCGGCGGCGCGGCCTGGCCGGCCCGCTGCCAGAGGCCGAATGTCGGCGTTTGCCCGGCTGGCTGGTAGGGGACGGCGACGGAGACCTGGCCGCTGTCGGAGTAGGGGCCGCCCAGGTGCGCCTCAAGCTGGCGGATGGCCAGGGTCGGCGGCGCCTCCCAGCCGATGTAGCGGTACCCGCCGACGGTCACCGGAAGCAGCTTGAGCCGCTGCCCGTCAGCGAACGTGAGGATGAAGTAGGTGACGTCGGCGGCCGCCTGGCCGATGACCACCACGTTCCCGTTGTCGTCGGTCATGTCGAGGAACCCGGCCGGGTTGCCGTTCAGGTCACCGACCAGGCCCGGCCCGGTTCCGCAGTTGGGGCCGAGCTGGCCGCCGCCGGTGAGGTTGAGCGAGACGAAACAGGTCTCGCCCGCCGCCTCGGCCAGCGGACCGGTCAGTACCGTCAGCCGCCAGCGGCGAGCGCCGACCGCACCCTCCGCGATGATGCCGCTGCCGCTGGTAAGGCCGGTTGACCGCTGCTGGGCGGCCGCGGGCGGGCCGTCGGTGAGCACCGGGTCGCCGCCGTAGGGACGGCCGGTGGCCGGGGCGGGCGGGGCCGACGCGGTGCCGTGGGCCAGGGCCGGGTAGCCGGCCGCGACCGCGGCGACCGCCAGCGCCCCGGCCAGCAGGCCGAGGCGGCGGCGGGCGCGCAGCCGGCGGCCGTCGCGGCGGGCCCGCTCGACTGGTGCCTCGTTCACCGGGAGGGCGCGCAGCGCCCGGTCCAGGTCCTCGCGCAGCTCGTTCACCGCAGGCCCCCTTCGATGATGTCCTCGCCCCGGGCCGGGCGGCCGGCGGCGCCAGGCGCCGCGGTTGACCGGAGGGTGGCCAGCGCCCGTGATGCCTGGCTCTTGACCGTGCCGACCGAGCAGCCGAGCGCGGCCGCGGTCTCCGCCTCCGACAGGTCGAGCCAGTAGCGCAGCACCACCACCGCGCGCTGCCGCGGGCCGAGCAGGCGCAGCGCGTCGAGCAGTGCCCCGTGCTCCGGCTCGGCCGGCTGGACCGCCAGGTGGTCGGCCAGGTCGGCCCGCAGTTCCTCGGCCACCCGGCGGCGGCGCAGCCGGGTGCGGTTGGCGTTGATCACGATCCGCCGCACGTAGGCGTCCGGGTCGCCCGCCCGGCTGACCCGGCCCCAGGACGCGTAGGCGCGGGCGAACGCGGCCTGCGCGAGGTCCTCGGCATGGCCCGCGTCGCCGGTCAGCCCGTACGCCAGCCGTACCATCGCGGGCCAGCGGCCCCGCATGAACTGGTCGAACTCCTCGTCCGCAGTGGCGCCCACGGCCCACCTCCCTCGCCAGTACAGACCCCGCGCCGCCGTCGCGAGGTTGCATGGCCCGGGAGAATTATCCCGAACGGGTGCGGGCCGCGGCCACTAGCGCGACGCCGTTACCCGACCCGGTAGGAGTACGGCCGGGCCGCCACCTCGTCCGCCGCGACCTGGCCGTAGGGCGGCACGCCGCCCTGCACCGTGTCCAGGTACAGGGTGCCCGACACCAGGGCGGCCGACGCCGGGCCGGCCGGCTTGAAGGTGACGTTGACGGTGGCGGACTTGCCCGGCTGCAGCTCGACCGCCCGGGTCAGCGCGCTGTCGCCGGCCGCGGCGCTGGTCGCCAGCCGCTCCAGGTCACCCGTCTGCACCAGCACGTTCCGGTCGAACCCGGCCGTGTCGACCAGCACCTTGTCGGTGGCGGCGCCGGCCACCGCCCTGGCCCGGTAAGGCCCGCACTCGGTCGGCGCGGTGATCCAGCCGCCCGAGGTGACGGTGCCGCCGGGCGGGGTGTAGGCCTCCCAGCCGGACTGGCCGCACAGCGACGCCTTGCTCGGGCCGGACGGCCCGAGGTCGGGGTCGCCGATGGCGGTGGACAGGTCGGTCATGGCCGGCACGGACGAGGTCTGCAGCGCCGCGATCGCCGCGGTGCGGCTGGGCACGAAGTAGAACGGCGTGCTGGTGTCCGCCGTCAGCGGCAGCCGCACGGTGGCCGGCCGGGCCGCGAAGGCGGCCCCGTCGCCGTAGCCGAGCGGGGTCAGCGTGACCGCGCCCGCGGTCGACAGCCGCGGGTCGAGGAAGTAGTCCTGCGGCGCGTTCGACTTGTTGGTGATGGTCACCGGCACCGTGTACGCCTTGCCCGGCTTCAGGGTGCCGCCGCTTGGCAGCCCCTTGCCTGCCGCCAGGGTCCCGGCCGGGGCGAAGGTGACGTAGCCGGTGTAGGGGTCGCGCACGGCCGCGCCCGCGGTGGGCTGGCCGAACGCCACGATCAGCGACCAGCTTCCGGCGACCGGGCTGAGCGCGGTCGCGGTCAGCGTCTGGTCGGTGATGCCGAGCTGCGCGCCGGACAGGTCGGAGTTCTGGCCGTAGGCGATCACGTTGCCGTCCGGGCTGACCAGGTAAGCGCCGACCGGGTTGCCCGGGCTCGGGTTGCTGTGCAGCGCCAGCTCGGCCCGCACTGCCTTGGTGCCGGCCGGGACGGTGAACTGGTAGGAGTCGCCAGTGCCGAACGCGCCGCGGCCGTTGCCGCCGGTGAGCACCCCGCTGAAGCGGCCGCCGGCGGCCACGTTGACCTCCGACCGCACCACCACCGGGATCGACGTCACCGGGTCGGGGCCGGCGTGCAGCAGCACCGCGCCGGCCAGGTCACCGGGGTTGGCCGGGGACTTGACGGAGAGCGTGAAGCTCTTCGCCTGGCCGGGCGCCAGGGTGAGCCTGGCCGGGGAGACCGAGCCGAAGGTGGTGTAGTTCTGCGTCTGGACCTGCCAGCCGACCTTGCCGTTGTAGCCGCCGAGGCTGGCCGGGTAGCCGGAGACGACCGCGGTCCACACCCCGGCGGCCGGGGCGCGGACGTCCACGTCGCCGAAGTTGGCCACCCCCTGCGGCTCGCTGTCGGCCGCCATCCGGCCGCCCGGGGTGAACAGGGCGACCGCGGGCGCGGCGAACACCTTGCTGACGTTGGCCGCGTACGCGATGGAGACGTCCAGACGGCCCTGGCGGGCGGGCACCCGGAACTTGAACGTCGCGTAGTTCACCTTGTCGCCGGTGTCGGCGGTGTACTGGTCGCTGCGGGAGTCGCTCAGGGTCACGCTGCCGCTGGCCTCGCTGGTCGGGGCGGCCTTGAGGGTCCGGGTGTCGAGGGTGACGGTGCGCGCCCGGGTGCCCTCGTTGGTCAGGGTGACCTTCCAGCTCTTAGCGGCCGACGGCAGCGACACGCCGGTCAGCTGGCCGGCCGAGGCGAGCAGGGTCGACCCGGTCCTGGCGGTGCGCCCGTAGGACCGCGCGAGCTGGACCGCCCGGTAGCTGTCGAGCAGCCCGGCGCCCTGCTCCTGCGGCGGGGTGCCGAGGTCGCTCGCGGTGGACAGCAGGATCTGCTTGACCAGGGCCGGGGACGGGGTCTTGCCGCCGTGAGACTTGCGGTAGGCCTGGATCACCAGCGCCGCCGCGCCGGACACGAACGGGGCGGACTCGCTGGTGCCGCCCGCTTCCTCGATGTCGCTCGGCTGGCCCTGGTTGTTCGCGCAGTCGGAGTACCGGGCCAGGTTCGCGTCGCACGACGCCCAGCTCAGGTCGCCCGGTGCGACCAGGTCAACGGTGCCGGCCGCCTGCTCGAACCCGCTTGAGCTGAACGAGCCGATGTTGCCGCTGCGCCAGCCGCTGCGGGCGAAGTAGCGCGAGCCGCCGATGTTGGCCTGGGCGAGGGCCTGGAACTGGGTGGTCGCGCCGACCGAGATCAGGTTCGGGTCGGTGGCGGGCGAGCCGATGGTGTTGGCGGTGCCCGCGTCGCCGGTCGACACGCTGACCACCACGCCCGCCCTGGCCGCGGCGTCGTCGAACAGCTTGATCACGTCGCGCGCGGTGTCGGGGATCGGCTGCCCGCCGAACGACTCGTTCAGCACGTTCACCTTGGCGGTCTCCACCGCGTAGTTGATCGCCTGGGCGAACATCGAGGTGGTGGTGGTGAGCAGGTCGCCCTGGTCACCGGAGAACACGTCAAGCCCGACCAGTGACGCCCCGGGCGCGACCCCCTGGATCTTGATGTCGCAGCTCCCCGGGTAACCCTGGGCGGAGAAGCCGTTGACGTTGTAGGTGCGCAGGCCCTGGCCGGCGATGGTGTTGGCGTCGAGGAACGCCTCGCCGCCGGAGGTCGGCGCGCCCGGGCCGTCGCCGGTGAAGTCCTGGGCGCTGGCGAACGCCGACTTGCCGTTGGCGCGCTTGAAGTTGGCGTTGCCCGGGTCGACGCCGTCGGCGATGTAGCCGACCTTCACCCCGGCGCCGGTGAAGCCGAGCGAGCGGGCGGTCGGTGCCGACCGGCCGGCGGCCGCGGTGCTGGTCAGCGCCAGTCCTTCCGGCGCCAGCAGGGAGTGGCCGGCGGGCGCGCAGGCACCCGGGATGTCGCGGGCCCGCAGCGAGGTCGACCTGGCGGTGACCGCGCCGGGGGCGGCCGGGTAGGAGGCCGATGCCGGGGCGGACGGCTGCCCGGCGGCCGGGTCGGGCACGGTGAAGGCCCCGTCCGGGATGACCTGGGCGACGCCCGGGTCGGCCGCCAGGCGCTGCGCCTCGAGCAAGGAGACGGTCGCGGCGATGGAGTTGACCAGCGTGAACCGCTTGACCGCGGTCGCGTGCACCTGCTCCAGCTCAGCCGACAGCGACGTCTGGGCGGCGTCGGCCGCGGCCGCCGCGGCCCGCGCGGCCGCGCTGCCCGCGGGTGCCTGGCCGGGCTGGCTCCGCAGCACGATGATGACCGGGTCGGTGGCGTCCTGCGACAGCGCCGCGGCCATGGCCGGGGTGAGCCGGGCGAGCCCGGCCGCTGGCGCCGTCACGGTCGCGGCCGTGCTTTCGGCGGCCGCGGTGGCCACCGCCGGGACGCCACCGAGCAGCGCAGCCGTCGCCGAGACGGTCGCAGCGGATATCAACGCTCGTTTTCCCACGGTTTCCTCGCCCCCGATACCTGCCATGAGCAGCCACAACGAGGGTGACGGTAACAGAAAGTAGCGATCTCGGGGCGACGGCGCGCGGGCGGCGGGCCTGGCCGGCCGGCCCCGCGCGGGGCTAGCCAGCGGCGACTGCGGCCGGCTTACGATGACCGCATGAACCCGCTCTCTGGAGTGCTCAGCGAGGCATGGGCGCTGTACCGGCGCCACGCCCCGCACTTCATCCTTATCTCCTTCGCGATCTACCTGGTGGTCGCGGTGGTCAGTGCCCTGCTGAGCTGGGCGCTCGGTTCCTTCGGGGCCTTCCTCGGGCTGATCTTCAGCGTGATCGGCATGTTCCTGCTGCAGGCGGCGCTGGTGAAGGCGGTGCAGGACGTGCGCGACGGCCGGGCCGACCTCGACCTGCGCGGGACCCTGTCGGCCGCCTCGCCCTACATCGGGGCGGTCGCGGTGGCGTCCATCCTGGCCGGCATCGGCATCGGCATCGGGTTCATCCTGATCATCGTGCCCGGGCTGGTCCTGCTGACGTTCTGGTCGCTGATCGTGCCGGAGATCGTGATCGGCGGCGCGGGCGCGCTTGAGTCGTTCGGCCGTAGCTGGCGCACGGTGCGCGGCTACGGGTGGCAGGTGTTCGGCACCTTCATCATGGTGTTCCTGATCCTGATCGTCGGCGAGATCGTGCTGTCCGCGATCCTGCTGGCGCTGCCCTACGGCTGGCGCAGCTTCTTCGCCAACCTGGTGGCGGGCGCCCTGGTCACGCCGTTCCTGGCGGCGCTGGTGACGCTGATCTACTACCGGCTCACCGCGGCCCACGGCGAGCAGGCGGAGCCGGGCGGCGGCTACGGCCAGCCGGCCGGGTACGGGCCGCCCGGGGGTTACGGGCAGCCGGGCGGTTACCCCCAGCCCGGCGGGTACGGGCCCGCGGGCGGCGGGCCCGGTCCGGGTGATCCCGGTCCGGGCGGGTACGGGCCGAACCCTTACGACAGCGGGCAGTAGGAGCGCCGGCGGCCGCTGGCCATTGGCCGCCGGGCAGCGGGCGCGCGGTCAGCCGAGCAGCGGCTGGACCTGCTCGGCGGCGAAACGGACGAAGGCTGCCGGGTCCTGGCTGGCGGGATCCTGGCCGGCCGGGTCCGGGTGCAGCACCACGGTGTCCGCCCCGGCCGCCGCCCAGGACCGGACCGCCGCGGCGACCTGTTCCGCGTTGCCCGCGACGGCGGCGGTGCCGTCCCGGCCGAGCCCGGTGGCCGCGCACAGCAGCGGCGGCGCGGCCCGTGGCGGCAGGCCGAGGGCCACGTCCGCGAGCTCCCAGAGCCGCAGCTCCGCCAGGCCCGCGTCCTCAGCCGCCCGGGCCACCTCAGGCAGCCGCTCCGGCGGGACCTGCGGCAGGCACGTCGCGCCGAGTACCGTCATTCCCTCATCCTGCCGTCCCCGGGCCGGGGACGGCACCCCGGGTGAGGCCGGTACCCCGGGTGAAGCTGTTGTTACTAATAGTAGTTAAATGGGGACAGGGAGTCATTGTCGTGAGTTAGGCGGATGAGATGAAGAGGCTGCCGGCTGTTCTTGCACTGGGCGCGGTGGGGGCCGGGATCGGGCTGGCCGGCTGCGGGGCGCAGCCGGTGACGGTGAGCGCGGCGCCGTCGTCTTCTTCGCCGGCCGCGGCTAGCCGGGCGGCGAGTCAGGCGCCGGCGACGAGGCCGGCCGCCACCCAGACGGTGACGAAGGTGCAAACGGTCGCCGCGGCGCCACCGTCGACCGTGGCGGCGCAGGCCCCGCCGGCCCCGCAGGCGCCTGCCGCCCAGCCGGCCGGTGGTCCGAATGTGACCGATCCGTGGGCGGTGGTTTCCGCCTATTACGGAGACATCGAATCCGGGAACTACGCCCAGGCTTACGCGCTGATCGGTAACGGGGCGACCACCGGACAGTCATACCAGCAGTTCGCGGACGGATATGCCTGCACCGGGGGGGAGACGGTGTCGGAGAACTGGGAATCAGCCGATCAGGTCAACTTCGACCTCGCCGCGGTCGATAGCTGCACCGGCGTCACGCAGTATTACAGCGGCACCGATACCGTGGAGAACGGCACGATCGTCGGGGCCGACATCACGCAGACCGGCTAGTTCTACTGGCCAGGCGGCTTCTCGGAAACCGCTGAAGTTTATGAAAATTGACGGGCCGCGCAGGCCAGGACGCCCCCCCGTGCGATTGCACTATGGCCCGCGGCACGGCCGCTTACCCGGATAGCCGATCATCAGGCGGGGGCAAAGCCATCACGACGGCGCTGTCCAAGCGACCCGATTTACCGGATCCGGCGGAGAGCTTACTCCATCAGTGGAGATATGATTAACTAGTGTTAGCGCATGCACAAAGCCATGGCAGCCGGGCTGCGGGGACCCGGTATTTACCAGCTGAGTGCGGGATGACGGGGTGGGTCCTCCTGGCGCGCTACGACGCAGCCTCGCCATGATGGCTGTCGATACCAGGAAAGGCGGACGGATTCTAGTGGCCCAAAAGATCACAACACTCTTCATAGACGACATTGACGGCGGGGAGGCGGACGGGACCGTGCGCTTCGCGCTCGACGGTACTGATTACGAGATCGACCTGAACGCGAAGCACTCGGAGGAGCTCAGGTCCGCCCTCGGAAAGTACGTCTCGCACGCCCGCAAGGTTGGCGGCACCGCCCGCCGGACCAGCGGCCGCGCCGCAGGCCGGGTGAGCCGCGGCGGCAGCTCGGCGCTGAACACGACCGAGATCAGGAACTGGGCGCGGGAGAACGGTTACGACATTAAGGACCGCGGCCGCGTTCCCGCCGATCTGGTTGCGAAGTACCAGGCTGCGACCGGCAAGTAGCGCTACGTAGAAATACCGATTTTCTACCGTTCGTCTACTGACGATTGGCCGAATAAGATGACGCCCCCGGCGACGGATCGCCGGGGGCGTTTTTCTACAGCTAGGCCAGGGTTCACGTAGAGCTTTCGAGCATATGCGGATTGCCAGCCACCTTCGGACCCCGCTGTGCTATCAGCCGCCCACTGTGCTATCGGCCGCCGCGGGTATCGGCCGGACTGCTATCGACTGACCCGCTTTCGGCCGGCCAGCTATCGGCCAGGCTTTCGCGCGGTCCGGTATCAGCGGGATGGCTATCCGCGTTATCGCTAACATCGCGGTCCGGCCGGCCCAGGTCGCTATCGTTGTCTTCCGGTACCGCGTCATCACGGGCCGTGTCTTCTTGTGCCGGATCGCGGGTATCCGCGCCTTCTCGCGCAGTTGCGCCGGCCGTCTCTGCCGTCCCCTGGTCCCCGCCGACCGGCAGCCAGGGTGAGCCCGGGAATCCGCCCATGGCCGGGTGATCCCGCTCGGTGAAGAGCCACGCGCAGGAAACGAGCAGCGAAATCACGAACACCAGGAACACCCAGAAGGTCGCCGTCAGCCCGGAAGAGATTGACAAGCCGAGCGCACTGGCCTGTGCTGACGAAATTCCGAAGAGGGCCGGAGAAGCCTGCTGGCCCGCCTGGATAAAGGCGGACACGGCCTCTCCCGCCAGCACCACCACCGCTCCCGCCAGCAGCAGCCCGCCCTGCCGGGCCGGGCGCCACAGCGCGGCGACGACCGCCACCGCGACCACCGCCACCATCACCAGCACGTTGCCCGCCACCACCATGGCCGGGTTGTCGAACGCGTTGCCCGCGGTGACCGTCTGGCTCGTCCCCTGGGCCGTCGCCACCAGCGTGTAGCTGTCCCAGGAGGGGGCGAAGGCGACCGCCGCGCCGATCCCGGCCAGCACCAGCAGGGCCAGCGGCCCGGCGTGGGCGCGGCCCGGCCGCACCAGTCCTGACCGCTGCCGCGGCGCCCGCGGTTCCTGCCCGGCTGGCCGCAGCGGCCCCGCCGCCAGGGCCAGCGCCGAGCCGGCGGTGCAGGCAAGCCAGCCGGCCAGGCTTATCACCAGGCCGGAGCCGAGCGACGCGCCGGCCGAGACCACCTGACCGAGGTCCGCGATGAACAAGCCGAGCGTCACCGCGCTGAGCCCGAGCCCGAACAGCGCCCCGCGCCGGGCGGCGTCGCTCGGCCGGGCCACGCTGAGCGCGACCAGGGCCGCCGTCACCGCCCAGCCGAGCACGTAGGCCAGGTGCGGCACCACCAGGTTGGCCTGCGACAGCAGGCTCTGGCCGCTCTGGTAGGCGGGGAACAGCCCCGCCAGGCCCAGCACCACCCCGAGGACCAGCAGCATCTCGCCGGCCAGCAGGGCGCCGCCACCGCGCGGCCGGCCCGGCCGCCGGGCGGGGCGGCCGCCCCGCTCGGGGGCAGTCGCGGTGATCGTGCCTGGCACCTCGATCGAGGCAAACCGCGACCACGCCTGCTGCCAGCCGTCACGGTTCTCCGGCCAGCGGTCGACCGGCGCCTCGTAGGGTGCGCCAACCACCCAGATGCCGTAGAACCGCTTGCCCCGCCCGATCTCGTATTTCTCGCCCCGATGCGAGATGACCGCCTTATCCGGCACGGTCTCGCCTCCATGGTCACGCTGCGCTTAATACCTACGTGGCACACGGTAGGCAGCGGAACTGGAAGCTGGCTGAACGCCGCCTCAACACAACCGCACAGGTCACCGGGGCTGGTTGGCGCGTTGAGCCGGTGATAGGCGGCTGAACGCGCCAACCATGCGGGGCGCCGGAGGTGCCGGAGCGGGCGGGGCGGGTTAGTCGGGGGCGGGGGTTAGTCGGTGCGGGGGGTTAGTCGGGGCGGGCGCTGTGCAGGGCGTGCACCGGGCCGTCGCCGCGGCCGAGGCCGGCCAGGCCGTGCGCCACCGCGTCGCTGGCCACCGCCGCCGCCTGGCGGGCCGCGTCCGGCAGGGACAGGCCGGCCGCCAGGCCGGCCGCCAGCGCGGCGGAGTGGGTGCAGCCGGCGCCGTGGGTGGCCGCGACCGGGTAGCGGGGCACCGGGATCGTCAGGTGCGCGCGGCCGTCGAACAGGTGGTCGGCGGGCTGCGCCCCGTGGCCGCCGGTGACCAGGGCGGCGCCCGCGCCCATGGCCACCAGGCGCTGCGCCAGCACCGCCCGGTCCTCGGTGTCCAGGCCGGTGAGCGCCTGCGCCTCGGGCAGGTTGGGGGTGACCACGGTAGCGAGCGGGAACAGCCGCCCGGTCAGCGTGGCCACCGCGTCCGGGCGCAGCAGCGCGGCGCCCGAGCTGGCCACCATCACCGGGTCCACCACCAGCGGCAGGCCGGTGCCGGCCAGCTCGGCCGCGACCGTCTCGATGATGGCGGCCGACAGCAGCATGCCGGTCTTGACCGCGTCCGCCCCGATGTCGCTGAGCACCGCCCTGATCTGGTCGCGGACGAACCCGGCGTCCTGCTCGGCGATCGACGTCACGCCCAGCGTGTTCTGCGCCGTCAGCGCGACGATGGCGCTGGTGCCGTGCGCGCCGCAGCGGGCGAACGCCTTCAGGTCGGCCTGGATGCCGGCCCCGCCGCCGGAATCGGACGAGGCGATCGTCAGCACCCGGGGAATCACGCGCTGAACCCGGTGGCGGCCGGCCAGTTACTAGCCGGCACCGGCCCGGCCGGGCGGCCGGCTGGGCCGCCGCGGCCGCCGGCCGGGCTGGAGGCGACCGCGTGCCAGCGGCGCGGTATCCGCCCGGCCTGGGCGGCGGCGTAGCCCGCCTCGACCGCGAGCGCCATCGCCACCGCCATCCGCTCGGGGTCGGCGGCGCGGGTGATCGCCGACGCGACCAGCACCGCCGCGCAGCCCAGCTCCATCGCCTGGGCGGCGTCGCTGGCGGTGCCGATGCCGGCGTCGAGGATCACCGGCACCCCGGCCCGCGCGGTGATCATCGCGATGTTGTGCGGGTTCCTGATCCCGAGGCCGGAGCCGATCGGCGCGCCCAGCGGCATCACCGCGGCGCAGCCCGCCTCCTCCAGGCGCAGCGCCAGCACCGGGTCGTCGTTGGTGTAGGGCAGCACCGTGAACCCGTCGGCGACCAGCAACTGGGCGGCGTCGAGCAGTTCCACCGGGTCCGGCAGCAGCGTCACGTCGTCGGCCACCACCTCCAGCTTGACCAGGTCGGTCTCCAGCGCCTCGCGCGCCAGCCGGGCGGTCAGCAGGGCCTCGGCGGCGGTGTGGCAGCCGGCCGTGTTGGGCAGCAGCGCCACCCCGGCCCGCTGCACGGTACCGATCAGCGAGCCGTCCCCGGTGCCGCTCACCCGCCGCATGGCGACGGTGGTCAGCTCGGTGCCCGAGGCGGTCAGCACCTTGCCCAGGACGTCGAGCGACGGTGCTCCGCCGGTGCCGACGATGAGCCGTGAGGTCAGCTCCAGGCCTGCCAGGTGCCAGCGGGCCGGCCAGGCGGGCACTCCCCCGTTCGGGCTGTTCATTGTCTTTATCCTCCCTGGACGGCGGTGACGACCTCGACCACGGTGCCTTCGGCCAGCGGGGTGCCCGGCCAGGCGCGGCGCGGCACCACCGCGCCGTCGACCGCGGCGGCGACGCCCTTGGGCGAGGGGACGAGCTGGGCGACCAGGTCGGCCAGGGTGGCGCCGGCCGGCAGCTCGCGGGGGTCGCCGTTGACGGTGACGATCATGAGAGCCTTTCCGGGGTGAACGGCCGCCAGGCCGGGTGCGGGTCGGCGTCCCGCAGCAGCGCGCTGACCGCGTCGGCGGTGACCGCCGACAGCAGGATGCCGTTGCGGAAGTGGCCGGCCGCGATGATCAGGCCGCCCGCCCCGGCCCGGCCCACGATCGGGCCGTTGTCGCTCGTGCCGGGCCGCAGCCCGGCGCTGGCCTCGGCGAACAGCAGCTCGCTGACCGCCGGGACGGCGGTCGCGGCGTCCCGCAGCAGGTCGTGCACCGCCCCCGCGGTCACCTCGCGGTCGTCGCGTTCCTCCTGGGTGGCGCCGACTACCAGCTCACCGTCGGCGCGGGGCACGAAGTACAGGTCGCGGCCCTGGACGAGGGCGCGCACGGTGCGGGTGAGCAGCTGCGGCAGCCCGCCGGGGTGGCGCAGCCGGAGGATCTGGCCCTTCACCGGGCGGATGGCCGCGCGGACCGCGGCGGGCACGCCCTCGATGGCGCGGGTGGCGTGGCCGGCCGCCACTACCACGTGCCGCGCCTGGTAGGTGGTGAGCACCAGGCCGCCGGGGCCGGGCAGCGCCACCTCGGCGGTTGCCGTCCCCGCCCCGTGGTCACCGGCGCCCGCGTCCGCGACCCGCAGCACGGTGCCGGTCACCAGCTTGACGCCCGCCCCGGCGGCGGCCGACCGCAGCGCCGCCAGGTAGCGGCGGTTGTCGACCGACAGGTCGCCCGGGGCCAGCACGCCGCCCCGGGTCGACGGGGCCAGGAACGGCTCAAGGCGGCGGGTCTCCCGGGCGTCCAGGCGCTCGGCCCGCAGCCCGGCCGAGTGCCGGAACTCGGTCAGCCGGTCGAGCGCGGCCAGGTCGCCGCTGTCGTACGCGACGGCCAGGGTGCCCTCGCCCCGCAGCCCGGTGAGCTGGCCGGTGACGGTCTCCAGCTCCTGGTTGACGGCCGGGAAGCGCTCGACCGCGTGCAGGTTGAGCTCGAGCAGCCGCTGCTCGCCGAACACCGACTCCGACACCGGGCCGAGCATCCCCGCGGCGACCAGGCTGGCGGTGTCGCTGGCGCGCGGGTCGCCCGCCCGCGGGTCGGCCCAGTGCAGGTTGTCGCCGGCCGGGTCGATCATGATGACGGCCAGGCCGTCGCGGGCCGCGCGCCAGGCGACGGCGGTGCCGATCACCCCGCCGCCCGCGACGATGACGTCCGCGTCCACGTGTCTTCCCGCTCCCTTCGCCGGCATTACCCGGATCAGGTTCGACGGTCGGAGGCCACCCGCCTCCCTCTCAGCCCGCGCCCGGGCTCCCGTGCATGTTCACCGCTGTGTCACTTAACCAAAGTGTAACGCTGGTCCCGGTGACCGCTCCCGGCCGGACCGGCCGGGGCACGGGCGGGCATGATGGGCGGGTGAACGACGTGCGAGCACGGCTGGCGGACGCGCGCCTGTACCTGTGCACCGACGGGCGGCGGGCGCGGGGGGACCTCGCGCCCTTCCTCGACGCGGTGCTCGGCCACGGGGTGGACATCGTGCAGCTGCGCGAGAAGGGCCTGGAGGCGGCGGAAGAGCTGGCGCTGCTTGAGGTGTTCGCGGCCGCCTGCGCCCGGCACGGCGCGCTGCTGGCGGTGAACGACCGGGCCGACGTGGCCCTGGCGGCCGGGGCGGACGTGCTCCACCTGGGCCAGGACGACCTGCCGGTGCCCGCCGCGCGGCGCATCCTCGGGCCGGGGCCGCTGATCGGCCGGTCCAGCCACAGCCCGGGGCAGGCGGCGGCCGCGGCGGCCGAGGACGGGGTGGACTACTTCTGCGCCGGGCCGCTGTGGGCCACGCCGACCAAGGCGGGCCGCCCCGGCACCGGCCTCGGGCTGCTGTCCGCGGTCACCGGGCTGGGGACCGCCCGCCCGTGGTTCGCGATCGGCGGGATCAGCTACGACCGCCTCGGACCGGTGCTCGACGGGGGCGCGACCCGGGTGGTGGTGGTGCGGGCGCTGACCGAGGCGGACGACCCGGCCGCGGCCGCGGCCGGGTTCGCCCGGCGGCTGCGGGCGGGCTAGGCGTCGCGCAGGCGCAGCAGCGCGCCGCCGAGGACGAGCGCGCCCGCCGCCCACAGCGCGGTGACGCCGAGGCCCTGCCACGGGGTCAGCGGTAGCGCCCTGACCCCGACCGTGGCCTGGACGTAGAACCCGGCGATCATCGGGGACAGCTGATCCAGGTGCCGCGCCAGCACCTGGTCGGGGAGCACTGAGGTGATGACGGGGAACAGGTAAAGCAGCGCCAGCACCAGCCCGACGCTGACCGCGGAGTCACGGACGGCGGTGGTGACGCCGAGGGCGAGCAGCGCGATCAGCGCCAGGTAAAGCACTGACCCGAGGGCGGCCCGCAGGTCGGCGCCGTCGGCGAGCGACAGCAGCCGGTAGCCGTGAGCGGCGGTCAGTCCGCGGCCGGGCAGGATCAGCCGCCCGGCCAGCAGCGAGCCGCCGACCGCGGCCGTCCCGGCCAGCAGCGCCGCCACCGTGACGGTGACCGCCTTGGCCGCCAGCATCCGCAGCCGGCGCGGTATCGCCGCCAGGGTCACCCGGATCATGCCGGTGCCGTACTCGTCGCCGATCGCCAGCACACCGAGAACCGCGATGACCGCCTGGCCCAGGTAGATCCCGGTGAGGCTGATCTTGGCCGGGTCGGCGGCCGTCGACCGGCAGCCGCCGCGGGCCGCCGGGCAGGCGAAGGCCCCGGCCGCGGCCGCGCCCACCGCGATGGTGAGCGCGGCCGCGGCCAGCAGCAGCCAGCCGGTTCCGGCCGCGGTGCGAAGCTTGGTCCACTCCGCGCGCACCGCCCGTCTCATGCGTCCCGCCGCCGCAGCAGCCAGGCGGCGGCGCCCAGGGCGGCCGCGGTCCAGGCGCACAGCACCAGGATGCCCGCCCACCAGGAGAGCGGGTAGTAGCCGTTGCCCGGCAGGTACTGGGTGAGCACCTGGTGGTAGGCCGGGAACGCCTGCTGCACCGCGAACGCGGCCGCCGGGAACAGCCGCAGCAGCCAGTCCTCGGCCCCCAGCGGGAGCAGGCCGGGGATCACGGCGAACAGGAACGGCAGCACGATCAGCACGATCACGCCGCTGACCGCGGCGACCCCGCGCCGGGCGATCACCCCGACCGCCAGGGCGAGCACCGAGGCGATCGCCATCACCGCGGCGGTGCCCGCCACCATCCGGACGGTGGCGAGGGCGGACAGCGGCGGGATCCAGTAGCCCCCCGCCCGGAACCGCCACTCGCCGAGCGGCAGCGCCAGCGCGGTGCCGATCAGCCCGGTCACGAACATGACCGCGGCCAGCACGACCGCCTTGGCGGCGAGGACCCGGCCGCGCCGCGGCGTCGCGGTCAGCGTTGTCGCGATCAGGCCGCGGCGGTACTCGGCGGTGACGAACACCGCCCCCACGATGACCATCGCCAGCAGCGCGAAGAAGGTGCCGGTGGCGATCGCCCGGGTGGGGCTCTGCCCGACGCCGTCCGGTCCGTCGGGAACGTTGGGCGCGATGTCACCGGAGCCGGTCACGCTGAACGCGTCCCCGCTTTGCCGGTAGGAGCCGTAGAACGGGTTGGCCGGGCCGGCACCGAGCCCGTTCTGGCCGAGCGGGCCGGTGCCGTCACCGGCCCCGACCGAGGTCCCGGTCCACCCGCCGGCCGGCCAGGAGCTGGTCAGCCGGTCGAACGAGGCGGTCGCCAGCGTCGCCGTGCCGGTGCCGCCGCCGTTGCCGGGCGACTGGCTGAACACCTCGTAGGTGGGTGAGGTGGCGAACAGGCCTACTTGCGCGGTAGCCGGCAGCCCGGGCAGCGTGACCAGGCCGGCCTTCGTCCAGTGGGTCCCGTCGGCCGAGTCGTAGCCGGTGACCGTGTCCCCCGCCCGGACCAGGCGCAGCCAGCGGGGCGACGACGCGGTGACCGGACCGGGCAGCGCGGCGACGTCGCCGGTGTAGTCGTACTGCAGCCGGGTGCCCTGCTGGCCGGTCACCAGCATCGCCGCGTAGGCGGCGCCGGGGGCGGCGGACGCCTTGATCATGATCCCCGCCTTGGCCCACGGCTGGAGGCCGGCCTGGTACCCGGCCAGCGGGCTGCCCGCCTGGCTGATGCCCCCGTTGGCGGTGTAGCGCCCGGTCAGCGAGGTGACCCGGACGGTCAGGGTGCCGTCGCCCGCCAGCGGCCGGTGGACGAAGTAGAAGGAGTCGGTGACCGCCTCGCCGCCCGGGCCGATCGGGGCGGCGGGGCAGCCCGCTACCTGCGTCCCGTTGACGAAGCTGCCGCAGCCGCCGTGGTAGAGCAGGCTGACGCCGACGGTCAGCAGGCCGGCCAGCAGCAGGCCGGCCACCCAGCCGCGGACGGAGCGGAACTTGGTCCACTCCGAGTGCAGGAGCTGGGCGAACCCGGCGCGGCCGGCGCCGACTCGCGGCCGGTAGGGGGTGACGGCGGTCATGAGCGGGCTCCCGAATGGAACTCGACCGCTTCGCGGGTCAGTTCCATGTAGGCCTCCTCCAGGGTCGCCCGGTGCGCGGCGACCTCGCTGAACGGAACCTGGGCGGCGGTGAGGACCGCCACCACCCGTTCGGGATCAAGCCGGGAGACGGCCAGCACGTCGGGGGCGGTCGCGGCGACCTCAGCCCCCGCGTTGGCGAGGGCCGCGATCGCGGCGGCGGCGGCCGGCGTGCGCAGCCGCACCCGGTCGCCGGAGGCGGCCGCGATCAGCTCGGCGACCGGCTGGTCGGCTACCACCTTGCCCCGGCCGACCACGACCAGGTGATCGGCGGTGTCCTCCAGTTCGCTCATCAGGTGGCTGGAGACCAGCACCGCCCGGCCCTCACCGGCCAGCCCGCGCAGGAAGGCGCGCATCCAGGCGATGCCCTCGGGGTCCATCCCGTTGAACGGCTCGTCCATGACCAGCGCGGGCGGGTCGCCGAGCAGGGCGGCGGCGACGCCAAGCCGCTGGCGCATGCCCAGCGAGTAGCCGCCGGCCTTGCGCTTGCTGACCGCGGTGAGCCCGGTCAGCTCGAGTACCTCATCCGCCCGCCGCCCCGGCAGGCCCTGGGAGTGGGCCAGCCACAGCAGGTGGTTGCGGGCGGAGCGGCTCGGCTGCAGGGCGGCGGCGTCCAGCAGCGCCCCGATGCGGGTCAGCGGCCGGCGCAGGGCGGCGTAGGGCTGGCCGCCGATCAGCGCGGTGCCGGCGTCGGCCGCGTCCAGGCCGAGGATCACCCGCATGGTGGTGGACTTGCCGGCCCCGTTGGGGCCGACGAATCCGGTGACCTGGCCCGGCTCGACGGTGAAGGTCATCCCGTCAAGGGCGGTGGCCGGGCCGAACCGCTTGCGGAGCCCGGCGACTTCGATGGTGGCTTCCATGGGCAGTCACGGTAGGCCGGGGCGGTGGCCGGGGTCGTCCCCCGGCAGAGCGGTCTTCGGTGGCCTGCTTCCGGCCGCCGGAACGGGGGCGCGGTCCCCCGTCCGAGCTACCCCGCTCCTCATTAGCTGGGGGGACGCGCGGGGCGGCGGTCGCGGCGACAATAGAACCGACATGGGCAGCGGAACTGGGCCGGCCGCAGGCCGGCTGAAGCGGATCACCAGTGCGCCGTACGCGCGCGCGGCCGCGGTGACGCTGCTGGCCGCGGCCGCCCTCGGCCAGGCGATCACGCAGGCGGTGACGCTCAGCGGCGGCGGCAGCGCCCGGACGGCGGGGCCGTCGGCCGTGCTCGCGGCCGAGTACGTGCTGCCGCTCAGCCTGCTGGCGCTGCTGGCGACGGTGCCGCTGGCGGTCTACCGGCCGGCCGCGGCCGCGGCCGCGGTCACCTTCGGCAACGCGGTCGCGCTGTTCTCGTTCGGTCAGCTGACGGCGGCCGGGGCAGTCGCCGAGCTGGCCGCGGCGGGCTGGCTCGGGCTGGCGGGCGGGGCCTGGCGCAAGACCGCGGGCGGGACGACACCCGGCCGCTACCTGGCGCTGGCGCTGGCCATTCCCTTCGCCGCCAGCGCGGTGGCGGGCGGCGGATGGCCCGCGGTGCTGCTGGCGGCCGCGGTGCCAGCGGCGGCGGGGCCGGCATCGCCGTATGGGCGGGCCGGCTGGCGCGGACCAGGTCAGCGACGGGCGAGGCGCTGGCGGACACGCTGCTGGCGCACACCGCGCAGGCCGAGCGGGCGCGGATCGCGCGGGAGCTGCACGACGTGGTGGCCCACCACATCTCCATGATCGCGGTGCTGTCCGAGACCGGGCGGCTGGCCACGCCGGGGCTGCCCGAGGCGGGGGCCCGGCGGTTCGCCGAGATCGGAGACACCGCCCGGGCGGGGCTGACCGAGATGCGGCGGCTGCTCGGCGTGCTGCGGGAAGACGCGGCGCTGCCCGGGCCGGGCGACGGCCCCGACGCGCCGGAAGGGCCGGGGCGGCCGCCGGCCGGCGCGGACCAGGCCGCGGCGGCGGGCCGGGCGGCGGCGGACCGGGCGGCGGCGGACCGGGCGGGGCTGGCCGGGCCGCCGGCGGGCCGGGCCAGCCGGCAGCCGCAGCCGGGGCTGGGGCAGCTGACCGAGCTGGTCGACGCCGCCCGCGACGCCTCGGCGGCCGGCACCAGGCTGATCATCTCCGGCCCGGTCGCGCCGCTCGACCCCGGGGTGGAGCTGGCCGCCTACCGGATCATCCAGGAGGCGCTCACCAACACGCGACGGCACGCACCGGGCGCGGCGGTCGACGTTGAGCTGCGCTACTCCCCCGGGTCGCTGCGGCTGCGGGTCAGGGACAACGGGCCGGGACCGACCGCGGGCAGCGGGCACGGGCTGGCCGGGATGGGTGAACGGGCGTTCTCGGCCGGCGGCTCCCTCTACGCGGGGCTCGCGCCGGGCGGGGGTTTCCTGGTCGAAGCGGTGCTCCCGGCCGGCCTGGCGGGCTCGAGCGGCCTGGCGGGCTCCAGCGGCCTGGCGGGCTCCAGCGGCCTGGCGGGAGCGGGGCGGTGAACGAGGGACGGGTGACCGGCGAGCCGATCGGCCTGGTGGTCGCGGACGACCACGAAGTGGTGCGGGCCGGGTTCGCGGCGCTGCTCGGCACCCAGCCCGACTTCCGGGTGCTCGGCACCGCGGCCGACGGGGCGGCCGCGGTCCGGGTGTGCCGTGACCTGCGGCCGGACGTGGTGCTGATGGACGTGCGGATGCCGGGAACCGACGGGATCGAGGCGACCAGGCAGCTCGTCGGGGAGGCGTCGCCCCGGGTGCTCATCCTGACCACCTTCGACCTGGACGAGTACGTGTTCGACGCGCTGCGGGCGGGGGCCAGCGGGTTCCTGCTCAAAGACGCCACCGCCGAGCTGCTGTTCGAGGCGGTCCGGGTGGTGGCGGCGGGCGAGGCGCTGCTCGCGCCGGGCCTGACCAGGCGGCTGATCAGCGAGTTCGCGAAGACCCGGCGGCAGGCGGCGGGGCCCGGGGCGGCCCCGGCGGCGCTGACCGCGCTCACCCCGCGCGAGACCGAGGTGCTACGGCTGGTCGCGGCGGGCCTGTCCAACACCGAGATCGCCGCGCGGCTGTTCGTCACCGAGGAAACGGTGAAGACCCACGTCAGCCGGATCCTGTCCAAGCTCGGGCTGCGCGACCGGACCCAGGCGGTGGTCGCCGCCTACGAGTCCGGGCTGGTCGTGCCGGGGCGGTAGCCGGTCAGCACCAGTGCGCGGGGCGCTCGAGCACCACCCCGCCGGCGGTAGTCACCTTCGAGGGCAGCTGTGCGTTGCGGACTTTGTCCGCGCCGATCCTGGTGTACGCGTCGACCGACTGCGCCAGGCGGCCGGAGAAACGCCGGGGCGGGAATGCCACCACCACGAGTTTGTCCGGGCACAAGCGCCTGACCGATGAGATAGCCGGGCGCAGGTCGGTGTCACCCGATATCAGCAGGGCGGTATCGTAAACGTCCCGCACGGCGTCCTCAACGAGCGCGATGGCGATATTGACATCGGTTTCTTTCTCTTCATAGCCAGCCCATCGCGCACTGCAGGTTGGGCAACTGCGGTTCTTTTCCTGGAACCGCCCCTCTACCCGGATGACCTTGTCGCAGTGGGCGGCGAGCGCGTCCAGGTAACCTGCCTGCCGTCGGCTGCCCTCCGGGCCGTCCAGCACCCGGGCTGTGAAGTACCAGACCTGCTGTAGCTCCTGATCCGGCCAGACAAGGCTTTCCACCAGGGCCTGCAGGTCGAGCCAGAGGTACCGGCGGCCGCGGTCCGCCTTGAGGCCGTAGTAGAGGTTGAAACCGTCGATGTAGGCGACCACGCGATCCATCGTGCATCTGCCTTTGCGATGAGGGGGGAGGAGTGATATTGTCTGCGTACCCGGTCAGGGTGAGTAACCCCGACCCGACGGCCCTGCGTGCACGCGGGGCCGTCTATTTTTTTGCCCACACGTCGTTAACCCGCCTACTGCGTAATTTGCGAATGGCAACTCGTTGCCATTCGGGGCCAGGTGAGGCCAAAAATTGGAGCCACGCCGTATTTGGCGTGGCTCCAATTTACCTAATGGGTCCGACATTCGAGGCGGGAAAGAAGCGGCTGGGCCACCTGGGGTCAGCTGCTCCCGTTCGGGATGATGACGGTGATGCCCCTGGCGGCGAGGACCTTGGCGCTGATCGCGCCGCGCCGCGCGGCCGCACCCGGACGGTGGCCGCCGCCGCGAGTCTGGCCCTCGTCCGGCCGGCTCTGGCCCGGCCGGCTCGTCCGGCCTCTCGTCCGGCCGGCTCTCGTCCGGCCGGCCGTTGACGGCCCGCCTGAGCGGCTCCGCCGCCTCTTGCTGTTATCCAGCGGGCCGGGTCGCTGCCGCAGCGGCGCCTGCGCTGCTGCTGTTATCTCGGCGATCGGGTTATCGCGCCGATGAGGGGGCGCCGGAGGCGCCACCATAGCCACTCTGGTCACGTAGCTGCAGGCCAGTGATTTTTTATGGAAATAATTTGGTGCTATCGCGCTAAATTATTTCCAATTCGCCAATAAGTTCCACGAAGATGCGACCGGGTGAGGGAATCTGGCGGTTCGTTCGCCTCGCCGGGCGAGGGGGTGGGCCGGGAGGGGGAGGCGGGCCGGGAGGAAGAGGCGGGCCGGGAGTGGGGGGCGGGGCGGGAGGGGGGGCGGGCCGGGAGTGGGGGGCGGGCCGGGAGTGGGCGGCGGGGCGGGCGGGGAGCGGGGCGGGCGGGGAGCGGGGCGGGCGGGGAGCGGGGCGGGCGGGGAGGCGGGGGTTAGCTGCTGCCGTTGGGGATGACGACGGTGATGCCCTGGGCGGCGAGGACCTTGGCGCTGATGGTGCCTAGCTGGGCGAATTCCTCGGGGGTGAGGGTGTCTACCAGGAGCTCGCGGACGGCGGCGACGTGGCCGGGGGCGGTGGCGAGGACCTTTTGCCAGCCGTCCTCGGTGAGGACGGCGTTGATGAAGCGGCCGTCGCCCGGGCACGGCTCGCGGCGTACCCAGCCCCTGGCCTCCAGGCGGGTCACCACGTGGCTCAGCCGGGACAGCGAGCTGTTGGCCATCGCCGCCAGCTCGCTCATCCGCAGGGTGCGGCCGGGGGCCTCGGACAGGCCGGACAGGACCAGGTAGTCGAAGTGGTTGATGCCCGCGTCCCGCTGCAGCTCGGCGTCGAGCGCGGCCGGGAGGCGCAGCAGGAGCGCCACCAGGGGGCGCCAGGCCGCCTGCTGTTCATCGCTGAGCCAGTCCATGGAAAGGATTCTATAACTGGTATAGTTGAAGCATCAAGTTGGTATGCGGCTGCTGGAGGTCCTCATGGCCGGACGCTCGATCTTCGACCCGCTGGTGCCGGCCGGCGCCTACGACGCGTTCGCGGAGCGGGCCGCGCCCCGGTCGGCCGCGCAGCGGCGCTGGGAGCCGTCCGACGGGGCGCTGCCCGCGCTGTACATCGGGCACGGGGCGCCGCCGCTGCTTGACGACCCGCTGTGGATGAGCCAGCTCGCCGACTGGACGCACGCGATGCCCAAGCCGCGGGCGGTGCTGATCGTGTCCGCGCACTGGGAGGCGGCGCCGCTGATGCTGTCCGCCCCGGCCGCCGGGACGCCGCTGGTGTACGACTTCGGCGGGTTCCAGCCGCGGTACTACACGCTGACCTACCCGACCCCGGACGCCGCCGCGCTGGCGGCCGAGGTCGCCGCGCTGATGCCGGACACCGCCCCCGTCCACCAGCACCCGAGCCGCGGCCTCGACCACGGCGCCTGGGTACCGCTCAAGGTCATGTACCCGCTGGCCGACATCCCGGCGCTGCAACTGTCCATCCCCACCGCCGACCCGGGCCGGCTGCTGGCCCTGGGAGCCCGGCTGCGGCCGCTGCGCGAGTCGGGGGTACTGGTCATCGGGTCCGGCTTCCTCACCCACGGGCTGCCGTTCCTCACCCCCGAGATGCTCACCGGCGAGTCGGTGCCGGGGTGGTCGGCCGACTTCGACCAGTGGGCGGCCGAGGCCCTGGCCCGGGGGGACGTGGACGCGCTGGCGGGCTACCAGCGGGCACCGGGGATGCCGTACGCGCACCCGACCGCCGAGCACTTCCTGCCGCTGTTCATCACGCTGGGGACGGCGGCCGACCCGGCCCGGCCGGCCGCCACCGTGATCGACGGGTACTGGATGGGGCTGGCCAAGCGGTCGTTCCAGGTCGCCTGAGCGCGGGCGGTACGGCCCGGCGGCCGCCACCGGGCCGATGCTTGCCAGCGGCCCCGGTCGGATGATTGCCTGGTCACCGTGAAGACCGAGTGAGCCGCAGGTCGTCCGCCGAGCTGGTGTCCTACCTGCTCGAGCCGAAGAACTGGATCATCGTCACCACCCTGGCCGTCGGCTGGCACGCGGCCGGGGCGGCCGGACTGGCCTGGGGGGCGGTGGCGGCGCTGTTCGCCGGGGTGCTGCCGACGGTGTTCATCAGCCGGGGGGTGCGCCGCGGCCAGTGGGACGACCGCTACGTGGGCGCCAAGCGGCCCCGGCTGATCGTGCTGTCGTTCATCATCGGCTCCGTCACGGCCGGGCTGGCGCTGCTGGCGGGGCTGGGCGCGCCGGGCGAGCTGACCGGGTACGTCGGCTGCATGCTGGGCAGCGTCGCGGTGCTGGCCGCGATCACCACGGTGTGGAAGATCTCCATTCACTGCGCGGTCGCGGCCGGCTCGGTGACCATGCTGGCACTGCTGTTCGGCCCCTGGCTGGCCCCCGGCTACCTGCTGGTGGCGCTCACCGGCTGGTCCCGGGTACTGCTCAAGGACCACACGGCCGCGCAGGTGGTAGCCGGGTCGGTGCTCGGGATGGCGGCCGCGGTGGCCACCTACGCGGTCATCCCGCACCGCTAGCGCGGGCGGCGGCTACAGCGGCCAGATGCGGGCGGTCTCGTCGGTGCTGGCGGTCGCTAGCTGCCGGGTGGCGGGGCTGAAGGCGACCGAGCTGACCGCGCCCGCGTGGCCCTCCAGGGTGCGCGCGCAGCGGCCGGTGGCCGACTCCCACATCCGCACGGTGGTGTCCGAGCTGGCGGTGGCGATCAGCTTGCCGTCGGGGCTGTAGGCGACCACGAACGCGGAGTCGGTGTGGCCCTCCAGCGTACGGATGACCGTGCCGGAGGCGGCGTCCCAGATCCGGGCGGTGGCGTCCTCGCTGGCGGTGGCGACCACCCGCTCGGCCGGGCTGAACGCGACCGACCACACGGTGTCCGCGTGACCGCTCAGTATCCGCAGGCAGTTGCCGGTGCCGACCTCCCACAGGCGGGCGGTGCCGTCGAAGCTGGCGGTGGCGATCAGCGCGCCGTCGGGGCTGAACGCCACCGCCGACACGATCCCGGTGTGCCCGGTCAGCACCCGGGCGCAGGCGCCGGTGGCGGTGTCCCACAGCCGGGTGGTGCCGTCGCCGCTGGCGGTGGCGAGCATCTTGCCGTCCCGGCTGAACGCCGCGCCGTAGACGATGTCGCTGTGCCCCTCGAGCACCTGCAGGCAACTGCCGCTGATCGTGTCCCACAGCCGGACGGTCTCGTCGTAGCTGGTGGTGGCGAGCATCCGGCCGTTCGGGCTGAACGCGACGCCGAACACGGCGATGGTGTGGCCGGTCAGCTCGCGGATGCAGGCGCCGGTGCGGGCGTCCCACAGCCGGGGGGTCAGGTCGGCGCTGACGGTGGCGACCACCGCGCCGTCCGGGCTGAACGGCGCGGCGAACACCGCGTCGGTATGCCCGTCCAGCGTGTGCAGCAGCTCGCCGGTGCTGGCATTCCACACCCGGGCCGTCTTGTCCTCGCTGGCGGTGCTGAGCCGGGCACCGTCCGGGCTGAAGGCCACCGAGTTAACGGCGCCCGTGTGGCCGGCGAGTACGCGCGCGCCCGCCGCTTCGATAACACTCATGTAACCGCCTCTGAGATCCCGCCGCGCGTCCGGTACGCCGTCATCTGATACCGGGCCATCCGCGGGCAGGCATATTCCGTTAACGCGCGCCTCATTGTCTACTGTCTGGCCCGGCACGCGACGGCTTTTTCGCGGGTTTGACGCCGGTGTTGCACCATTTCGTGACATAGGGCGGCCCGCTCAGCCTTGCGTGGTCCGGAGCATACCGGCTGGCGGGCGAGGCTGACGGCGGTTACCGGGACGACGGCTCCGGACGGGCCCCGGGGGCGGCTACCAGAGCCCGGCCGGCTGCCTGGTGACCCGGTTGAGCCGGTTGTAGAGGTTGGTCAGGGCGATCGCCAGCACCAGGGTGGCCATCGCCTGCTCGTCGTGGTGCCTGGCGGCCTCGGCCCAGATCGCGTCGGGCACCGCGTCGGGGTCGTCGGCCAGCCGGGTGGCCGACTCGGCCAGGGCGAGGGCGGCCCGCTCGGCGTCGGTGAAGTACGGGGCGTCCCGCCAGGCCGCGACCGTGGTGAGGCGCTCGACCGACTGCTTGCTCTTGACCGCCGCGGCCGCGCAGGCGCTGCAGCCGTTGATCTGGCTGACCCGCAGGTGCACCAGCTCAAAGGTGTCCTCGGGCAGCCCGCCCGCCTTGACCGCCTTGCTCAGCTCGCTGATCGCGGGCCAGGCGCCGGGCAGGACCGCGGCCGGGTTCTGCATGCGTGCTTCCATGTCGGTGCTCTCTTTCCTCGTTGGGTACTGTTGGCGGTAGCCCCGCTCGCACACGGTGCCGCCATCGAGGAAGACCGTTCCGGGGAGAGGAATGTGACCAGATGGCAGACGTCGACTCGCTCGCGCTCGAATTCGAGGGCCACCGGCCGTACCTGCGCGGGGTCGCGTACCGGGTGCTCGGCTCGGCCGGTGACGCCGAGGACGCGGTTCAGGAAGCCTGGCTGCGGCTCAGCCGCAGCGACGTGACCGGCGTGGTCAGCCTGCGCGCGTGGCTGACCACGGTGGTCGGCCGGGTGGCGCTGAACATGCTGGAGGCGCGCGGCGCCAGGCGCGAGGACATGGACCCCGGGCCGGCCGCGGGCCCGGGCCCGCTGGGACGGGGCGATCCGGAGAACGAGGCGCTGCTGGGCGACGCGGTCGGGGCGGCGCTGCAGGTGGTGCTGGACACGCTCGAGCCCCGCGAGCGGCTGGCGTTCGTGCTGCATGACCTGTTCGCGGTGTCGTTCGACGAGATCGCCCCGGTGGTCGACGGCAGCCCGGCGGCGGCGCGGCAGCTCGCCAGCCGGGCCCGGCGGCGGCTGCGGTCGACCGCGCCCGCGCCGGTCGCGGCGTCGCTGGCGGCCCGGGCGCAGCGGCAGCGGGCGGTGGTGGACGCGTTCTTCGCGGCGGCGCGCGAGGCCCAGTTCGCGGCCCTGCTGGAGGTGCTCGACCCGGACGTGGTGCTGCGGGCCGACGCGGCGGCGGCCCGGATGGGCGCGGACGAGTCGGTGACCGGAGCGGACGTGGTCGCGCGGTGGATAGCCGGCCGGGCCAAGGGCGCGGTGCCCGCCACCGTCGGCGACGAGCCCGGCGCGGCCTGGCCGGTCAGGGGCACGGTCCGGGTGGCGTTCAGCTTCACGGTCGCCGCCGACGGCCGGATCACGGTCATCGACCTGATCGGGGACCCTGCCGCGCTGGCCCAGCTCCCGGTCGAGCTGGCCGGCGTTACATGGTGACCAGGAGGTAGACGTTCAGCCCGACGATGACGGCCGACACCGCGACCGCGGCGACGGTGGTCAGCCGCCGGTTCACCAGCGTGCCCATGATGTCGCGGCGGGCGGTGAAGACGACCAGCGGCACCAGCGCGAACGGGATGCCGAAGGACAGGAACACCTGGCTCAGCACCAGGGCCCTGGTCGGGCTGAAGCCGAGCGCCAGCACGACCAGGGCGGGCACCATGGTCACCGCCCGGCGCAGGAACACCGGGACGCGGCGGTGCAGGAAGCCCTCCATGACCACCTGCCCCGACATGGTGCCGACGCAGGACGAGGCGATGCCGGAGACCAGCAGGGCGACGCCGAACAGGGCGCCCGCGTGGTCGCCGACGAAGGTGTCAAGCCCGGTCACCACCGCGCCCAGGTCCTGCCCGGCCGAGGTGTCGCCCCGGGTGAAGAACACCGCCGCCGCCATCGCCAGCATGGCCAGGTTGATCAGCCCGGCCAGGCCCATCGCGCACACCACGTCGACGATCTCGAACCGGAAGACGCGCCGCTTGGCCTGGTCGCTGTCGGCCGTCACGCGGCCCCTCACCAGGGACGAGTGCAGGTAGATGACGTGCGGCATCACGGTCGCGCCGACGATCGAGACCGCCAGCAGCGCCGCCCCGCCGGGCAACTGGGGCAGGAACACGCCCTTGGCGACCGCGCCGGGCTGCGGGCGGCTCAGCACCAGCTCCAGGCAGAAGGCGAGCACCACCACGCCGACCAGCGCGGTGATCCCCGCCTCGAGCCGCCGCACCCCGTGCACCTCCAGGGCGAGGACGGCGAAGGTGGCCAGCGCCGCCAGCAGCGCCGACGTCCAGATCGAGAGGCCGAAGACCAGGTGCAGCCCGAGCGCGGCGCCGGTGAACTCGGCCAGGTCGGTGGCCATCGCCACCAGCTCCGCCTGCGCCCACAGCACCCGGACGGCCCAGCCGGGCAGCGTGTCCCGGCACACCTGCGGCAGCGACTTGCCGGTGGCGATGCCGAGCTTGGCCGACATCGACTGGACCAGCATCGCCATCAGGTTGGCGGCCAGCACCACCCAGCCGAGCGCGTAGCCGAACTGGGCGCCGCCCGCCACGTTGGTGGCGAAGTTCCCCGGGTCGACGTAGGCGACGGAGGCGATGAACGCAGGCCCGAGGAAGGGCATGACCGCCCGCAGGCCCCGCCGCTTTCCGGACAGGGCCTGCTGGGCGGCTATGGCGGTGTCAACCAACCGACGGGCCGAGGCCGAGCGACTGCGGGGTCGAGGAGTCGGGTGACGGCTGGTGCAGGCCCTCGTCGAGCGACCCGTACTCGGTCATCAGCGCGGCCGAGCCGCCCCACGGCGTCTGCTCCTCGGCCACCAGGGTGTTGGTGGTGAGCAGCAGGCCGGCCACTGACGCGCCGTTGGCGAGGGCGGAGCGGACCACCCGCAGCGGGTCGACGATGCCCATCTCGACCATGTTGCCGTGCCGCCCGGACAGCGCGTCGAAGCCCTCGTCGACGGTCAGCGCGGCCGACTGCGCCACCACCGCGGCGGCGTCGTAGCCCGCGTTGGACGCGATCAGCGTGGCCGGCTCGGACAGCGCCCGGCGGACGATCTGCACGCCGATGGCGTAGTCTCCGGTGACGTCGAGGTCGCTAGTTCCCTGGTCGGCAAACACGGTGTCGAGCGCGCCGACCGAGTGCAGCAGCGCCGAGCCGCCGCCGGCCACGATGCCCTCGGCCATCGCCGCCCGGGTGGCCGACAGCGCGTCCTCCACCCGGTGCCGCAGCTCCTTCAGCTCGGCCGAGGTGGGGGCGCCGACCCGGATGACGGCGACCCGCCCGCTCAGCGCGCCGATCCGCTCGGTCAGCACGTCCTCGTCGACCCCGAAGGTGGCCCGCTCCAGCTCCGCCCGCAACTGGCCGAGGCGGAACTCGACCGCCTCGGACGAGCCGCGGCCGCCGATGATCGCGGTGCTGTCGGCGGTCACCCGGACCTGCCGGGCCCGGCCCAGGTGCTCGGTGGTCATCGTCTCCAGCGAGAACCCGGAGTGCTTGCTGTAGACGGCGCCGCCGGTGAGCGCGGCGATGTCCTCCAGCTTGTGCAGCCGCCGGTCACCGAAGCCGGGTGCGCGCACCGCCACGCACTGGAAGACGCCGTTGACGTGGTTGTGCACCAGCATCGACAGGGCGGTGCCCTCGACGTTCTCGGCGATGATGACCAGCGGCCGGGGCGCCCGCATCACCTTGTCGAGCAGCGGCATGAGCTGCTGCACCTTGCTGATCTTCTCGCTGCAGAGCAGGATGTAGGGGTCGTCGAGCACCGCCTCGAGCGACGCGGGCGAGGTCACCAGGTAGGGCGACAGGTAGCCGTTGTCGAACTGGAAGCCCTCGACGAAGTCCACCCCCATGCCCGCCGCCGGGGTCTCCTCGACGGTGACGATGCCGCCGTCGCCCACCGTGTGCAGCGCCTTGGCGATCACGCCGCCGACGATGTAGTCGTCGTTGGCGGAGATCGCGGCCACCCGCCGGTAGTCCTCCTCCGAGTCGACCGGGTGGGCGACCGAGCGAAGGTACTCGTCCAGCCGCCCCACGGCCAGGTCGATGCCCCGCTTGACCAGCACCGGGTTGGCACCGCGGTCGATCGCCAGCATGCCCTCGCGGACGATCGCCTGGGCGAGCACGGTGGCGGTGGTGGTGCCGTCGCCGACCACGTCGTTGGTCTTGATCGCGGCTTCCTTGACCAGCTGGGCGCCCATGTTCTCGAACTGGTTGCGCAGGTGGATCTCGCGGGCGATGGTGACCCCGTCGTTGGTGACCACCGGCGAGCCGGTGATCTTCTCCAGGATCACGTTGCGGCCCTTGGGGCCGAGGGTCGACTTCACCGCCTCGGCCAGCTGGTCCACCCCGGCGAGCAGCAGGGCGCGCGCCTCAGCGCCGAAGCGCAGTTCCTTTGCCATCGTGGGGCTCCTTAAGGGATGAGGATCGCCCGGCCGCGGACCCGGCCCGCGTCCAGGTCGGCCAGGGCGTCGGGGGCGGCGTCGAGCGGGTAGGCGCGGGTGTGCAGGGTGACCTTGCCCGCCTGGGCGAGGGCCATCAGCTCGGCCAGCTCGTTGTAGCTGCCGACGATGTTGCCGATCACGTTCCGTTCGGTGGAGATGATGTCCAGGGTGGGGATGGTGAGGGTGCCGCCGTAGCCGATGACGTAGTACGAGCCGCCGTTGGCGGTCATGTTCCAGCCGTCCGTTTCGGCGCCCTGCTCGGCGACGAAGTCGAGAACCGCATGCGCGCCCTTGCCGTTCGTCAGGTCCTTGACCGCGTCAACGTGCGTGCCGTCGGCGACCACGGTGTGCCGGGCGCCGAGCTGCTCAGCCAGCTTGAGCGCGTCCGGGTTGCGGTCGACCACGATGATGTCGGTCGCCGACAGCGCGGCCAGGCACTGCACGCCGATGTGGCCGAGGCCGCCCGCCCCGATCACCACCGCGGTCGTCCCCGGGTAGAGCAGCGGGAGCGCCTTGCGGACCGCGTGATAGGCGGTGATGCCGGCGTCGGCCAGGGCGGCGACGTCCTTCGGCTGGGTCCTCGGGTCGAGCTTCACGCAGGCGCGGGCGGAGGTCAGCAGGTACTCGGCCATCCCGCCGTCGGTCGAAAGGCCAGGGAACGATGAGTTCTCGCAGTGCATGTCGTCGCCCGCGCGGCAGGCCGGGCAGAGGCCGCAGGTCGGGGTCGGGTGCAGGATCACGGTGTCCCCCACCGCGACGTTGGTAACCGCGGAGCCGACCTGGTGGACCCACCCGGCGTTCTCGTGGCCGAGGATGTACGGCAGCGGCGTGTGCATCCGCGAGTCCCACTGCCCCTCGATGATGTGCAGGTCGGTCCGGCATACGCCCGCCCCGCCGACCTTGACGATGACGTCGAACGGGCCGCTGATCCTCGGTTCGGGGACGTCGTCGATCACTGGTGTTTCATGAAATTCATGAATCCTTACTGCCTTCACGTGGTCCTCCCGTACCGGGCCTCGAACATGCCGGAGCAGATGCTTGTGTTGGCCTCGATGCCGGCCTGGGTGACGCGGGCCTTGCGCAGGTGCAGCGGCACGTTCTGCACCGGGACGGGCTCCCCGGTCTCCGGGTTGAGCAGCAGCGGGGCGTCGTCGCCGGCCGGCAGGCCGAGTTCCCGCCGGCGCTGCCTGAGCCGGTCAAGCTCGGGCGAGGAAGGAACCGTGCCGAGGGTCAGCACCACGAGCTCGTGCGGTTTCGCCCCGGCGTTCACCAGCGGTCGGCAGACCTGGTCGGTGCCGGCCATGACCGCCTTGCGCAGGAAGCGGGCCCGCAGGTCGCCCAGCTCGGCCAGGGCCTCGCCGTCGAACGCGGCCACGAAGCCGGACTGGGCGGCCACCCCGGCGTTGATCTCGGCCGAGGCGAAGTGATCCTCAAGCACGACCCGCGCGGCGCTGACCCCGGGCACCCCGGTGACCGCGTCGTAGGCGTCGGCCGCCATCAGGTAGGCGAAGTTGGGCGCGCAGTAGAAGGTGGGCAGCCGCAGCCGCACCACCGCCTCGCCGCCCGCCGACACCGTGCAGGACGCGACGAACCCCAGGGCGGTGATCGGCGTGTCGAGCTCGGGGTCGCGCACCGTCGCCAGCGCCGCCAGGGCGGCGCTGGCGACAGCACCGGTGACGGTCATCGTCACCGCTCGACCAGCTGGGCGTCGTCCTGGGCGGCGGGGGTGCCGTCCGCGGCCGGGAGCTGGCACTCCTTGGGCACCTCGATCCCGTAGAGCTTGGCCGCGTTGAGCCCCAGGATCTTCTTCTTGGTGGCGGTGGTGAGCTTGGCGTAGTCGGACAGCTCGTCGTCGTCCGGCATCTGCCAGTCGACGAAGCCCTCGACCTGCCACTTCGGCTCCCAGATGCCGTAGTCGCTGCCGAAGGTCATCTTGTCCTCGCCGACCCAGAACATCAGCTCGCCGATGACCTTGGCGAAGAACTTCGGCCGGGCGTGCATCAGGCCGCCGATCACCACCGACAGGCCCGCGTAGACGTTGGGCTCCTGCGTGGCCATGAAGCAGAAGTCCTCGATCCGCGGCAGGCCGACGTGCTCGACGATGAAGTTGAGCCCCTGGAAGTCGGTCGCGGCGTGGTCCACGTCGGACACGTCGAACGCGTCCTTGTCCAGCGGCCAGATCGTCGGGCCCTTGTGCACGTGGACGTTCTTGATGCCGAGCCGCTGCGCCTCCTCCAGGTAGCGGTAGGTGGCCTGGTCGGACAGCTTGTAGCCGCGCGACCCGTTGTTCCACTCGGCGGTGTACAGCTTGACGCCGATCGAGCCGTAGCGCTCGACGTTGCGGCGCAGCTCCTTGAGCCCTTCGTCGCCGTCACGCGGGTCGAACCGGGTGTTGGCGATGAACTTGCCCGGGTGCTTGTCCCCCAGGGCCGCGTTCCGCTCGGTGGTGTTGAACCCCGCTTCGTACCACTCCTTGAGGTACGTGGGCTGGAACACCGCCACGTCCACGTGACCGTCCTCGAAGACGTCCTTCATCAGGTCGTCCTCGGTGTAGGACTGGAACTTCTCGATCGGCCAGTGCGTCTGCGGCGGGCCCAGGTGCTGGTACGCGTGGAAGCACTCGATCCAGCCCTTGGCGTACTGCTCGGCGCCCTTGACCCAGTTGTCCGGGCCCGCGCTCCAGTAGTGCATGTGCGAGTCGACGATGAAGTACTTCTCGCCGTCCTTGGTGTACACGGCTCAGCTCCTGGCGGTCAGGTCAAAGCCGAGGAAGTCGGCCGCTTCCTCCGGGTTGGCGAACATGATCGTCCGGTCGTCCTCGTGGATCATCCGGCCGTAGTGGGTGGACATGTTCTCCTCGAACTCGGCCGAGTCGAAGAAGCCGGGCTCCTCACCGAGGGCCTCGGAGATCTCGTCGTAGACGAAGTCCATCCGGCCGATCGCGTCGACCCGGATCATCGACGGCAGGTACCGCACCGTCACGTTGTCCTTGGCCGCCATGACCTGGGCGACAACCGCGCCGACCTGGTTGTTCATCAGCGTGACGCCGCACTGGTTGGACGCGGTGCTGTCGGACTTGAACGGCGACTGCGCCGTCTTGAACCTGGGCGTGGTCACTGGTTGAGCTCCTTCGGCACGTCGAGGTGGAGATCGGTCAGGATGCCGGCGAACCGGCTCTTGGCCGCGTCGAGGCTGTCCTCGAACTTCGGCGGCTTGGCGTCGGTCTGCGACCACAGCGGCTGCATCCGGCGGGCGGCGTCGATGGACATCGGCACGTACGTGGCCAGCCAGCCGTTGATCAGCGACTTGTTGTGCTCGGCGAACTCGCGGTCGGTGGTGAGCAGGCCGAACATCGCGGTGGTGTAGCGCAGGTCGCGCTCGGCGAAGTCGTACTCGGCCGCGCCGATGATGGTCGGGGTCACGAAGTCGCCGTTGCGGGGCGCGATCTGCTGCACCAGCTGGCTGCGGAACAGCTCGCCGACCAGCGGCTCGAACACGATGTTGCCCGCGAAGATGGCCTCCGCCCAGTCCCAGATCGAGGTCAGCGTCTCGGCCGCCTCGCGCACGCCCTGCCAGGCCGGGTCGGAGTTCCAGGCGTCCAGGTGCGCCGCCCCGTCGAAGCCGGGTACCTCGTCGACCAGCGTGAGGTTGTAGAGCGCGAGGTCCTGGGCGGCCCGGATCCGGTGCATCGAGTTAACCGAGATCGCGTTGTTGTGCATGTTGGTGGGGGCCCGGCGCTGCGCGTTGGCGTACAGGTAGAGGCCAAGTCCGTGGTCCACGTGCATCCAGGCGCCGATGTTGCGCTCGACGAAGTGCACCCAGTTCTGGTTCCACTGCTCGAACGCCTTGGCCTGCCGGGCGTTCTCGATGTTCTGGTTGACCTGCCGCACCGAGTTGGAGTTGTAGCGGTAGAAGGTGAGCTCCCACTCCTCGTTGGGGTCGCGGAACTCATGCCAGCCGGTCGCGGGCCACTCGTAGCCCTTGCCGCCAGAACCCGGGTAGCGCTCCGGCTCGGGCCGGTCGGAGCCCCACGCCTTGAGCGCGGTCCAGTCCAGCGGGTAGCCGCCGCGCCCGTCGGCGAACCCGTACAGCCAGCCCTGGGCCAGGTAGTGCCGCGGGTCGGGCTGGACCTCGACCGTCACGTCCTCGTAGTGGGTCTGCTTGCGCTTGGCCGGGACGAAGTAGTTGTAGTTGCGCTTGGTGGAGTCGGGGAATACCTTCGCCCCCGCCTCGGCGTCGGTGAACTCCGGCTTCGGCACGCTGCGCTGCGTCGGAACGCCGGTCTGAGTCGTCTCGGTCATGAGGGCTCTCCCGTGGTAGTGAACTTGTCGTAATAGATGCGCTTGTCCTCGACGCCGAGCGTCTCGAGCAGCGGGATCGCGGCCTCGACCATCGGCGGGGGCCCGCAGACGTAGGCGTGCGCGCCGGCCAGGCCGCCGGTGGCGCGCTTGACCACGTCGGTGATGAGGCCGTTCTCGCCCGCCCAGTCCTCATCGGACAGGGCGGGGACATAGGTGAACTTGGGTAGCTTCACGGCGATCGCCCGCAGTTCCTCCTCGAAGCAGAGGTCGCGCTGCCCGCGGGCACCGTAGAAGAAGGTGGCCTTGCGGTCGATGCCGCGGTCGGCCATAGAGCGGAGCAGGGACAGGATCGGGGCCATCCCCGCTCCGCCGCCCACGAAGACCAGGTCCGCGTCGCTGTCGCGCAAGGTGAAGACGCCGAACGGGCCGCTCAGCTCCAGCCGGTCGCCGACCGCCAGCCGCTGGTCGAGGAATCCCGAGAACAGCCCGTCGGGGTACACCTTGATCACGAACTCCAGCAGGCCGTCCCTGCTCGAGGTGTTGGCCATCGAGAACGACCGGACCTGGCCGGTGCCGGGAACCGCGAAGTCCATGTACTGCCCGGGGAAGAACTTCACCTCGGCCGGCTCGACCAGGCGCAGCACCAGGTGGCACATGTCGTGCGTGACCCGGTCCATCGAGACCACCTCCGCCACCGCCTGCTGGATCGGCAGCCCGGAGCGGATCATCTCTTCGTCGTAGTTGAGCAGCTCGATCGTGACGTCCTCGTACACGTGCGCCCGGCACAGCAGCGTGTAGCCTTCCTCCTTCTCGTAGTCGGGCAGCGCGAACGTGGAGTACCGGTCGTGCTCGATGTCCTCGCCCTCGAGCACGAACGACTTGCAGGCGGCGCACTGGCCCTCCTTGCAGCCGTGCATGAGCATGATGCCCTGCTCGGACGCGGCCCGCAGGATCGTCTGGTCCTCGTCGACGTCGATCTCGATGCCGACCGGCTCGAAGCGCACCTTGTGCTTGTCTGTCACTGTTTGCCCCTTGCTAAGCTCCCCTGGCCAGGCCCGCCCGGGTTCGGGTCGGGCGGGCCTGGCTTCCAGGTGGAACACGGAACCGTTCGGCTAAAGGGTTTTTGGCCTTTTAGCTGGCGGCGGGGGCGCAGGCCGGCCGGGCCTTGCCGGTTGTAATCGGCCGCGAAGGCCGTGCGGTCGGCGTCGCTCATCTCGTTGAGGACGACGTTGGGCGACGCGATGTGCGGCATCCGGCGCAGGTGGTCGAGCGTCCACATCTTCGACGGGTCGAGGTCGAGGTGCGGCTGGGCGACCAGCGTCTTGCCGTCGTCGCGGACGTAGCCCATGTCGGAGACCGCGTCGGCCCAGTTCCAGCCGTGGTACAGGGTCTCCCACTCCCGCTTGCCGATGAGCTGGCCCATGTTCGGGGTGTCGCGGCCCTGGTACGTCGGCCGGAAGGCCGTCGCGTCGGTCCAGTGGCACGGCTCGGAGCAGTAGGTGCGCCACTGCCCGTCCACCTTGTCCATGACCATGTCCTCGCGCACCAGGCACGGGACCATGCAGGTCCAGCAGCGGTGCGGGTACACGTAGTCGACGTCTTCGGCCACGATCGGGTGGTGCCCGTTGGGCTTAGACAGCCGGTTGTAGTTCTCCCACCAGGCGCCGTACTTGTCGTACCAGCCCGGGTACTTGTACTCGAACCACTCGAAGTCCTTGTCCGTCATCGGGTCGATGCGCCAGTAGTTGGCGAGCCACCCGGTGGCGAAGAACTGCGCGACCTCGTGCACGTAGCCCTTGTTCCAGATCTGGTCCCACGCCATCTCGATGAGGTCGTGCGGGATGACCAGGCCGTACTTCTCGAGCGGGACGAGGTACGAGCGGTAGTAGTCGTCGTAGATCCAGCGGCGCCACATCTCGGCGTAGGACTCACGGTCCTTGCGCCGGTCCTTGGTGCCGTACTCGATGAACGTGCCGATCGCCGCGTCCACCACCCGGTGGTTGTTCCACCAGGCGTAGCGCAGGTCGCGCTCGAGCAGCTGGTGGTTGGACTCGTCGGCCAGCGCCATCAGCAGCGTCGCGTAACCGTTGGAGATGTGCCGGGACTCGTCGCTCTGCACGCTGTGGAACACCGTCGGCAGCAGGTAGTCGCCGTTGGCGGCGGCCTCGGCGGGCATGGCCACGAACAGCGTGTTGGTGAACGCCGTCTCGGCCACGATCGTCAGGTAGATGCTGGCGGCGGTGATCGCGTCGCCGGTGATGAACCCCTCCGCGAACTGGCGGCCGATCGTGCCGCAGTAGTCGTTCTGGAAGTTCCGCAGGCTCGAGTTGAACCCGGCCGGGTCGATGTAGTTGTTCATGTACAGGCGCTTCAGGTTCTGCTGGATCGTCGAGTGCCGTACCTCGTCGATCATCTGAATAGCCTGCCCGTTGTGCAGCTCCGGGTTGGGTACGGTGCGGAACAGCAGCGGCATCGCGCGGGCAGCCGAGATCTCCGGCAGCGGGATGATGGACAGGAACAGCTTCTGCCATTCCAGCCAGCGCTCCTGCACCTGACGGAACATGTTGCCGCGGATCGCGCCGTCCTGGGCGCCGTAGACCCGGTGGTCCTTCTCCTCCTGCATCGGGAAGTAGGACCGGAGCACCTGCTTGAGCGGGTCCTTCTTCTGCGCCTTCTGGAACGTGTAGTCGGTTCCGTACTGACTGACCGGCGAGTGGTACTGGGGATCCCAGGAAAGCTCCTGGATCTTCTGGTGGGCCCTGGCCACGCTCTGGCGGCTCATCGGCATCCCTCCCTAGCTGGGCAAGTCCCTCTTGGTTCAGAAGGCCTGTGCCCTGGATCACACCTCGGATGGAAGGCCGCTGTGCTCTCAACCTGAGACACGGCCCCCGGGTGGTCATCGAGTGCCGATCGAGTTCCGATCGAGTGCCGATCGAGTGCCGTCAGCCGTCCCGGTCGGCCTCGAAGGCGGCCCGCAGTGCCGCCAGCTCCTCGTTCACCCGGCGGCTGACCTTCTTGCTGCGGTCGGGTGACGGCTCGATCCCGAGCGCCCGGAGCAACTCGGCGGCGGGCTCTCCCGGATGGCCCGCGTCGCCCAGCACCGGGTGCAGGCCCTCGTCGGCCAGGTGCCGGAACACCAGGTTGACGACGGTCCAGGGGTTGTAGGTCTCCGGACTGTGGGTTTCCGGCGCGACCCGCGGGTCCCGGCCGGTGGCGTCGCTGCTGTTCATGCGGCCGATCCGACGCCGGCGGGATTGCGCCCGGGATCTCAACTTGAGACAGTGCGAAGAGTCAACGGGCTTATCTTTTGTGCAACGCGGAGGTTACAAGCGCCCCCGCGCTGCGGGTGGTCCTCCGACTGAACGAGCAGGCAGGGGGCGAAAAATGGGACGTGCATCAACGAGGCTGCACACGGGCGTGCCGGAAGGCGGAGGCAGGCCGAACCGGGCCGCGCCGGAAGGGGCGCTACTCAACGCCGTCGTGCCCGGCCCGGCCGAGCCCCTGACCGGGCTGCCGCCCGGCCTGCCGGGCGGCCTGCCGGGCGGCCTGCCGGGTGCGCGCGACCCGCTGGCCGAGGCGCGGGACCGCTTCCTGGCGGCCGAACCGGTCGGCCGCGGGGTAGTACGGGAGCCGATCCTGGCGTCCTGGTGGCGGTCGAAGGAGTGGAAGGTCGCCGCCAACCAGCTCGACCTGAGCTACCTGGGCGACCCCAACCTGGACACCACCCTCGCCCGCGCCGCCGAGCCGGTCCTGCGGCACCTGTTCGAGCAACTCGACGGGCAGCCGATCAGCATCATCTTGACCGACGCGACCGGGCTGGTGCTGCGCCGCTTCACCGGCGACCGGGAGCTGCAGCGGCAGCTCGACCGGATCATGCTGATCCCTGGCTTCTCCTACGCCGAGGACGTGGTCGGCACCAACGGCATCGGTACCGCGCTCGAGGCGGGCGGCCCCACCCACGTGTTCGGGCACGAGCACTACGCCGAGCGGCTCGAGGGCATGGCCTGCGCGGGGGTGCCGGTCCGCGACCCGGTATCCGGCAAGACCCTCGGCGTCATCGACCTGACCTGCTGGCGGCGGGACGCCGACCCGCTGATGCTGTCCCTGGTGCGGTCCACCGCCGAGCAGATCAACCAGGCCCTCGGCGAGACCAGCAACGGCCGTGACCTGCGGTTGCTGCAGGAGTACACCCGGGCCTGCCGCCATACCGGCGGGATCGTGCTCGCGCTTGGCAACGATGTCGTGATGCTCAACGACCACGCCCGCCAGGCGCTGTCCCCGGCCGACCAGGCGGCGCTGATCTCCCAGGCGACCGAGGCACTGTCGGCCGAGCTGATCGCGGCCGAGGCACGCGGCCGGTGGCGCCCGCCCGGCGCGGTCACGGTTGACCTGCCAAGCGGCGCGGTCGCCCGGATGTTCTGCCGCCCGGTCGGTGATCTCGGGCTGATCGCGGTGTCGGCCGACGCGGGGCTGCTGGCCGACGGGGTAGTGCACGTCAAGCTGGTCGCCCCGGCCGCGAGCGGCCTGAGCGGTACCGAGGCCGCGGCCGGCCGCGGCGCCATGGCGCTGCCCGGCCTGGTCGGCGCGGGCGCCGCCTGGCGGCGGGCCTGCCGGCTGGCCGAGGCGGGCTACGAGCGGGGCGAGTGGCTCGCCCTCGAGGGCGAGCACGGCGTGGGCAAGCTCGCGCTGGTACGGGCGGTGCACCAGCGCCGCAACCCGGCCGCGCCGTGCCACGTGCTCGACGCGGCCGATGCCGCCGTCGACCACGACTGGCTCGGCCAGGTACGCGCCGAGCTGCTCGGCGGCACCGGGCTGCTGGTACTGCGGCACGTCCACGCGCTCAATGCGCGGCAGGTCAGGACGCTGGCCGGGGCGCTGCAGGAGGCTCGCGCGGCTGGCCGGGCGAGCGAGCTGCGGGTGGCGGTCACCCTGGACCGTTCCGCGCTCCGGGCCGACCTGACCAGCCTGCTGCGGCTGTTCCCGGGCACGGTCGAGGTCCCGCCGCTGCGGCACCACAGCGAGGACCTGCGCGAGCTGATCCCGTTCTTCCTCGGCAAGCTGAGCGCCCAGGGGCGGGTCAGCTGCTCCCCCGCCGCCACCCAGCTGCTGCTGCGGCACACCTGGCCCGGCAACGCCGCCCAGCTCTGGCAGGTGCTCAAGCAGGTGGTGCACCGCCGCCGGGTCGGCCAGATCAACCCGGAGGACCTGCCGCCGGAGTGCTGGACGGTATCGCGCCGGGTGCTGTCGCCGCTGGAGTCGATCGAGCGGGACGCGATCGTGCAGTCGCTGCTCGACCACGAGGGCAACAAGATCCGCGCCGCCCGCGCGCTCGGCATGTCCCGCGCGACGATCTACCGGCGCATCCGCGAGTACGGGATCATCACCTCGCCCGCCGGCTAGCGGGCGAGATCCTGCCCTGGCCCGCCGGGGCCTGGCCTTGGGCTTCGCCTGGTGGCCGCGCCGCGCGCTTCTTGCTGTTATCCCGCCGAGCGGGGGCGCGCTGGCCCGGTTGACCGATCAGCGTGGATGTTCCTGCACACCGGGATGTGCAGGAACATCCCGGTTACGTTGGCAGCCGCTGCTTCTTGCTGTTATCCCGTTGAGGGGCCTGGGTGGCGGGATCGCGTCAGACACTGGAGTCACGTCTTCCCCAGTCCGGGTTATTGCGGTAATTCCGGTGCGTGATAGCACCCCTTAATTACCTCAATAACCGGCGGGCGGTCGCGGGGTGGCGGGTGGCGGGGGTGGCAGGTGGCAGTGAGGCGGAAGGTGGCCGGGCGGTCGCGGGGTGGCCGGGCGGTCGCAGGGTGGCCGGGCGGGCGCGGGGGGCCGGGCGGTCGCGGGGGGGCCGGGCGGTCGCGGGGGGGCCGGGCGGGAAGTGGCGGCGGGGGCGTGGGTGGCCGGGGGGGTGCGGGTGGCGGGGGGCTGAGGGCGGCCGCACCCGTTCGGTGAACGGGTGCTTATATCTTCTTGTTTTTGCGTTTTGCCCGCGTGCCGGGGTTCCGTTAGGGGAGTCAGAGGGTGGAGCATGGCATCGCGCACGACAACTGGAGGGGAACATGGCGGACCCGCGGGTACTAGGGATCGTGCTGGCGGGCGGGGCCGGGACGCGGCTGGCGCCGCTGACGGCGGACCGGGCGAAGCCGGCGGTGCCGTTCGGCGGGGTGTACCGGATGATCGACTTCGCACTGTCGAACCTGGCCAACTCCAACCTCAGGAAGATCTGCGTCCTCACCCAGTACAAGAGCCATAGCCTGGACCGTCATATCTCCGTCACCTGGCGGATGAGCGACCTGCTCGGCAACTACGTGACGCCGGTGCCCGCGCAGCAGCGGCTCGGCGCGCACTGGTACAGCGGGTCGGCCGACGCCATCTTCCAGTCGATGAACCTGATCAACGACGAGAAGCCCGACCTGGTGGTGGTGGTCGGCGCGGACCACGTGTACCGGATGGACCCCGGGCAGATGATCGAGCAGCACCGGGAGTACGGGGCCGGGGTGACGGTGGCGGCGATCCCGGTGGCCCGGCAGGACGCCAAGGCGTTCGGCATCGTCGGGGTGGGGGCCGACGGCCGGACGATCGAGAAGTTCCTCGAGAAGCCGGCCAACCCGCCCGCCATCCCCGACTCCCCCGACGAGTCGTTCGCGTCCATGGGCATCTACGTGTTCGACACCAAGGTGCTGGTCGACGTGCTGCAGGCGGACGCGGCCGACTCCGCCTCGCGGCACGACATCGGCGGGAACATCATCCCGGCGCTGGTCAGCGACGGGGCGGCGCAGGCCTACGACTTCCTCAAGAACGACGTGCCCGGGGCGACGGCGCGCGACGCCGGCTACTGGCGGGACGTCGGCACCATCGACGCCTACTTCGACGCGCACATGGACCTGCGCACCGTCGAGCCGATGTTCAACCTGTACAACGACCGCTGGCCCATCCTCACCCACATGGACCCGCTGCCGCCCGCCAAGTTCGTGCACGACGACGGCACCCGGGTCGGCCGGGCGGTCGACTCGCTGGTGTCCAACGGGGTGATCGTTTCCGGCGGCCTGGTCAAGGAGTCGGTGCTGTCCCCCGGCGTGCGGGTCAACTCCTGGTCCACCGTGGAGCGGACGGTACTGCTGCACAACGTGATAGTCGGGCGGCACGCGGAGATCAGGGACGCCATCATCGACAAGAACGTGGTGATCCCGGAACGGGCCAAGGTGGGCGTGGACAAGGAGCACGACCTGGCCCGGGGGTTCGTCGTCTCGCCCGGCGGGATCACCGTGGTCGGCAAGGGGCAGGAAGTAACCCGGTGAAGGTGGCGTTGCTGACCAGGGAGTACCCGCCGGAGGTGTACGGCGGGGCGGGCGTGCACGTGGAGTACCTGGCGCGGGCGCTGTCCGGCCTGGCCGGCTGGCCGGTTGAGGTAACCGTGCACTGCCAGGGAGCGCCGCGGGACACCGCGGTCGCCCACCAGGCCTGGCCGGCCCTGAACGACGCCGCGCTCAAGGTCTTCTCGGCCGACCTGTCGATGGCGGACGCCCTCGCCGGTTCGGACCTGCTCCACTCGCACACCTGGTACGCCAACCTGGCCGGCCACCTCGGCTCGCTGCTGCACGGGATACCGCACGTGGCCACCGTGCACTCGCTCGAGCCGCTGCGCCCGTGGAAAGCCGAGCAGCTCGGCGGCGGTTACGCGCTGTCATCGTGGGCCGAGCGGACCGCGCTGACCGCGGCGGCGGCGGTGGTGGCGGTGTCCGACGGGATGCGCGCCGACGTACTGCGGGTTTACCCCGAGATAGCGCCCGAACGGGTGCGGGTGATACGCAACGGCATCGACACCGCCGAGTACGCGCCCGACCCGAACACCGACGTCCTGGTCAAGCACGGCGTTGACCCCTCGCGCCCGTACGTCATCTTCGTCGGGCGGATCACCCGGCAGAAGGGCGTGCCGGTGCTGCTGCGGGCGGCGGCCCAGTTCGACCCGTCGGCGCAGCTGGTGCTGTGCGCCGGGGCGGCCGACACCCCCGAGCTCGGCGCCGAGGTGGCGGAGCTGGTGGCCGGGCTGCGGGAGACCAGGTCGGGAGTGACCTGGATACCGGAGATGCTGCCCAAGGCGGAGATCATCCAGCTGCTGACGCACGCCCTGGCGTTCACCTGCCCGTCGGTCTACGAGCCCCTGGGCATCGTCAACCTGGAGGCGATGGCGTGCTCGACCGCGGTGGTGGCGTCCCGGGTGGGCGGCATTCCCGAGGTGGTGGCGGGCGGGGAGACCGGGCTGCTGGTGCCGCCGGACGACCCCGCGTCGCTGGCGGACGCGATCAACCTGCTGCTGCGCGACCCGGGGCGGGCGGAGGCGATGGGCCAGGCCGGGCGGGAGCGCGCGGTGGCCGAGTTCTCCTGGGCGGCGGTGGCGGCGCAGACCGCGGCGCTGTACGCGGAACTGGGCTGAGCCAGGGCGGACCGGTCCGGCCTGGGCCTGGGCCTGGCCGGCCCGCGCCTGGGCTAGCGGACCCGGACCGCCAGCAGGCAGGCGTCGTCGCCGGTGTCGGACGCCGCCCCGGCCAGGATGCGGGCCACGTAGCCGTCCAGGTCGGGACCGACCGGGGCCGCGGCGGCGGCGAACTCGGCCAGCGCGTCGGTGATCGAGGCGGCCCGCCGCTCGATCAGCCCGTCGGTGTACAGCAGCACCGTGTCGCCGCTGCTGAGCTGCAACCCGAGCTGCTGGTAGGCGGAGTCGGGACGGACGCCGAGTAGCATCCCGTCCGGTATCGGCGGCACCGTCGCACTGTTGCCGCGCACCAGCACCAGCGGCAGGTGCCCCGCCCGCGCCCAGCGCAGCTCCCGGGTACGGGGGGTGTACCTCCCGGCGATCACCGTCCCTGTGAACCCTTCCGCGTACCCCTCCCCCTCCAGGCAGGCGGCCCGGTTCAGCGCGCTGAGCAGCGCCTGCGGCTCGGCCCCGGAGGCGGCCAGGCCGCGCAGCGCGTAGCGGGCGGCGACCATGCCCGCCACCGCCTCGACCCCGTGGCCCGCGACGTCGCCCACCACGAACAGCAGGTCGCCGCCGGGCAGCGACAGCGCGTCGTACCAGTCGCCCGACACCAGGGAGTCCGCCCGGGCCGGGCGGCAGCGGGCGGCGACGTCGACCCCGGCGGCGGCCAGCAGTCGCACCCCCGGCGGCATGATCGCCCGCTGCAGCCGGAGCGCCAGCTCTTGCTGCTGGTCCGCCCGCCGCTCACTCTCCGCGAGCAGCTTCCTGGCCTCCGCGAGCGCGGCCCTAGTCTGGTCGAGCAGCTCGCCGCCGCCGGCCACCGTCACCCCTCTTCCGCCCCGGTAACCCCTGGCCGCGCAACCGCTGGCGCCACAATTCCTGGCCTGACCGTTACCCCACGTGACATTTCCAGCACGTTATCACCGCGCCTGGAATTCCGTGTGCTAACGCGAGCGATTCAAGAGAAAGAATCATTGCCATTGCACGTGCGAATTCGGATGTGCATTCTGAGCAGCTAGGCTACGGGAATGCAATTGCATTTGCCATCCCAATGCCAGATGACGGCGCTGACCAGGCGGGGGGCGGTGGCCGGCCGGGCTGGGCGGGGCCAGGTGGGGCCGAGGGGGGCGGGGCGCGGGCGCGGGCGGGGCGGCGCCGGCGCGGGGCGGGGCCGGGCGGGCCTCGGTGGTTACCACGGGGCGGCGCTGACTAGGGTTTCCAGGCCGTCGAGTAGCCACTCGAGTATCTGCTCGAAGGTCTGCGGGGCGGGCTGGTGGCGGGCGGGGTCGGCGGCCCAGCGGGAGAAGTGCGGGTACCGCCCGGCCGCGGCGATGCGGGCCAGGTAGGGGGCCGCGGAGCGGTCGAGGTCGGCATCGGCGGGCTGGGCGGTCCTGGCGCGCATGGCCCGCTCCTCGCCCAGGGCCAGCCCGGAGCCGAGGACGTGCCCGAGGACGGTGTTGACGAAGCCCATCCGGGTGGCCGGGTCGAGGCCGAGCGGGTCCAGTTCGCCCAGCGCGGCGTCGTACAGGCGCAGCGCGCCGGGGCCGAGCGGCGGGCGGCTGAAGGCCAGCCGGGCGGCCCAGGGGTGGCGCTGCATCGCCGCCCAGCCGCTGCCGCCGAGCCCGCGCAGCGCCGCCCGCCAGCCGTGGCCGGCTGGGACCGCGAACAGGCCGTACACCTCGTCGACCAGCAGGTCGTCGAGCCCGTGCTTGCTGGCGACGTAGCGGTACAGCGCCATCGGGCTGCGGGCACCGAGCCGGGCTGCGACCGCCCGCATGGTGACGGCGCCGCCCGGGTCCTCATCGGCCAGGGCCATCGCCGCCGCGACGATACGGTCCCGGCTCAGCCGCTCCGGCCCGGCGGGCGGCTCGGGCTGGTCGTACCAGATGAGGCCGGGGGCTTGGCTGTCGGCTGCGGTCACCCGCCCATCCTAAGCCGGCCGCTACCGGCCGCGTTGTACATAGTCCACGTCTGAGTGTACGTTGTACATCATGAGTAGACGGCGTACACAGACGGATGTGCTGGTTGTCGGCGGCGGCCTCACCGGCCTCACCGCGGCCCTGCTGCTGCGCGCCCACGGCGTCACGGTCATGCTGGCCGAGCAGCGTACGGAGACCTCATCCCAGCCCAAGGCGCGGCGGCTGCACATGCGCAGCATGGAGATCTTCCGCCAACTGGGGCTGGCTAGCCTGGTCCGCGAGGCCGCGCGCGACCTGGCCGGGCACGACCACATGGCGGCCGGCGAGGCCCTCAGCAGCGCCAAGCAGCTGCCGCTGCGGCCGCCGGGCGGAGCGGGCGGGACCGCCGAGCCGAGCCCCGAGCTGCCCTGCCTGCTCGCCCAGGACCTGCTCGAGCCGCTGCTGCGCCGGGCGGCGGTCGAGGCCGGCGCCGACGTCCGCTTCGGCACCGAGCTCGACCCCACCGGGCTAGCCGGCCCCGGGCTGCCCGTCCCCGGGCTGCCCGGCCCGGGGCAAGACGGCGGCTGGGTTGACGCTCTCCTGCGGTGCCGCCGGGACGGCCGCACCCGCCAGGTCACCGCCCGCTACCTGATCGCGGCCGACGGGGCCCGCAGCCCGCTGCGGGAGGCGCTCGGCATCACCCGCAGCGGCAACGGCTACCGCGGGGCGCCGCACGTGAACGTGTACTTCCAGGCTGACCTGGCCGAGGTGGTGCGCGGCCGCGAGTTCAACCTCTGCCAGATCACCAATCCGGACGCGGCCGGCGCGCTGGCCTCGGTCGACGGCCGTCGCCGGTGGGTGTTCATGTGCCCTGACCCCGGTCCCGCGCAGGACTGGACGGGCCGGCTGCGCCGGGCACTCGGGGTCGCCGCACCCGACCTGGAGATCCTCAGCGTGCTCAGCTGGCGGCCGGAGATGCTGGTGGCCGACGCCTACCGGGCGGGCCGGGTGCTACTGGCCGGCGACGCCGCCCACGTGATGCCGCCGTACGCGGCCAGCGGCGCCAACACCGGGATCGCCGACGCCCACAACCTCGCCTGGAAGCTGGCGGCGGTGCTGTCCGGGCGGGCGGGAGACGCCCTGCTCGACAGCTACCAGGCCGAGCGCCGCCCGGCCGGCTGGTTCGCGGCGCAGGAGTCGACCGGCCGCACCCGGATGCTGACGGACGGCGGGGCCCCCTATCCGGCCCTGGCCCATCCCTACGTGCTGTCCGCGGGCGGGTTCCAGTACACCGCGGGTGCCCTCGTGCCCGGGCCTGACCTGCTCGACGACCCGGAGCCGGTCACCCGGTTCGAGCCGCGCGGACGGGTGGGCACCCGGGTGCCGCACCGCTGGCTTGACCCGGGGCGCACCCGGTCCACCATCGACCTGGCCGGGCCCGGCTGGGCGGTGCTGGCCGGTGACCGGGCCGCCCCGGTCCCGGTCCGGCCGGGCGGCCCGCTGGCGGGCGTGCACCGGGCCAGCCTGGACCAGGTTGACAGCGCCGGCTTCCGCGGCATCGACTTCCTTGGCCGCGACGAGCTCGTCCTGCTCCGCCCCGACCATGTCGTCGCCTGGCGGGGGACCGACCCCGGGCAGGCGCTGGCCGCACTGGACACGATCCTCGGACCGCTGTCCGGCACGCTGGCTGGCGGTTGACAGCGGGTTGAGCGGATGATGGGCGAGGCCGGGCCAGCACCCGCGCCCGGGCCAGGTCACCGGAAGGCGAGGAAGCACCCATGGTCGATCCGCCCGCACGTATAGCGCGACTGCGACCCGAGGAGCTGTCGGAGGACGCGCGCGGCGTGTTCGGCGCGCTCGGGACGGTGCGGGCCGGCTCGGACAGCGCCAAGCCGGCGCTGTCCGGGCCGAGGCCGTCCGCGCAGGCGAATCACGTGCTGCAGACCCTCGCCAACCACCCGCCGCTGGCCAAGGCGTTCCTTAACTTCAACGGCTACCTGCTGTCGGCCGAGCTCAGCCTGCCGGTGCGGCTGCGGCAGATCGCGATCCAGCGCGTCGCCTGGAACCGGCACTGTGTCTACATGTGGTCGAGTCACCTGCGGGTCTCGCTGCCGCTCGGGCTGACGCAGGAGGACTTCGACGCGGTGGCGCTGGGGCCGCAGTCGCCGCACTGGACCCCGATCGAGCGCGCCGTCGTGGTCGCCGTCGACGGCCTCGAGGGCCGCTCGTTCATGAGCGACCCCACCTGGGACGCGCTGACGGCGGAACTGACCGACCAGCAGACGATGGAGCTGATCTTCGTCGTCGGCTGCTACACCGGCCTGTCGATGTTCATGAACGCCGCCCAGGTGGAGCGGGAGCCGGAGCTGGTGGCGCTGGCCGAGCGGCACGGCGCACCCGAACGGCCGGCTGAGCAGGAGGCGGACCGGGGCTAGCGGACGATCAGGACGAGGAGCCGCCGAGGCAGGCGACGCCGCGGCCGGAGCCCGCCCACTGCGGGCCGAGCTGGCCGCGCTGCGCGAGCAGGCGGACGGCAGCACCCGGCCGGAGCCCGGTCCTTCCGGCGGCTAACGCCTCGGCCGTCGACGCCAGAAACCTCCAATTCCACTTGACAGTTTCTTCCAATGCAGGCTATATAAAAAGCATATCGGTCATTGACCTGGCAACGCTTCCGAAGGTTCCTGGGGGTTGATCGGCATGGACACCCTGTCCGTCCGTGAGCTGGACACCGCGTTCGTGGACGTGATCTGCGCTGACCCGCAGTGGCTGCGGGAGGAATTCGACGAGCTGGTCTCCGCGTCCTTCGGCCAGCCGCCCGCGCCGCCCCGGCCAGCGCCGCCTCAGGTTCCGCCGGGCCGCGGGCCGCGGCGCCCGCCTTCCGGACGGCGGCCCGGAGCTGACCCGGAACGCGCCGCCCCCGCGCGCGCCGCGCAAGGCCGCCGCCGCCAGCGCTCGCCCCCGGCATGACCGCCGCGGGCCCCGGAAGCGGGGTACGCGCTCCCGTTGCCTGCAACCGCCTGGGCCCCTGAACCGGGCCAGCACGAAAGGAGACCTGGCGGGAAAGTCAAACTGAACCAAGTAGCGGCGCGCGGCGGGCTCCTGCCAGGAGCCCGCCGCGCGCCGACTGCGAAGAAGGGCACTCCGCCGTCCCGCCCTGGCTCCTGCGGCGGCCGGGGCCGGCTCAGGGCTGGCCAGGCGCATGAGCCCGCCGCCGGCGGGTAGCAGAACGGCCTTGGCGGGCTTTCGTGGCCTGCGCGGCTGGCGGTGAGCATGGCAGGGAACAGGACGGGCGCAATGCCAGCGAAGGCCTCGTGGTCGCCGGGCGCAAGCCGGTACGGTCGGGTACTGAGCGGGTTCGGGCCGGGCAGGCGGAGGTACCACGGTGGCGGCAGACGCGAGTGCGCAGATCACGGAGCTGACCGTGGATGACCACGCGTGCCTCACGTTCGGCGAGGAAGACGAGCTGTTCGACGTGACCGCCGCGTTCGTCCGGGACGGGCTGGCCGACGGGCTGAAGGTGATATGGCTCAGCGACACGGGACCGGGTGCGGCGGTGAGCGAGCTGTCCCGGCGGGGAATCGCGGTGGAGCCGGCCATGGCCGGCGGGCAGATGACCGCGGACGGCTGCGAGGGGCACCTGCTGACCGGGCAGGTGTTCAGTGCCGGCGCGGCCGTCAGCTGGCTGACCCGGCAGGTTGCCTCCTCGCGGGAACAGGGGTTCCCCGGCTTGCGGATCGCGGTCGACATGAGCTGGGCGCTGCGGCCGGTGACCGGGATCGAGCAGTTGCCCCAGTTCGAGGAAGGCATCGCGGCGGCACTGGCCGGCACCACCGCGTCGGTACTGTGCCAGTACGACCGGGACCGCTTCGACCCGGTCACGCTGGCCTCGGTGGCCGCGTTCCACACCCGCTCGGTCGCCACCGCCACCTACCACGCGGACGCGGTGCTGCGGATCTGCCGCCAGTACGCCCCGCCCGGCATCCGCATCGCCGGGGAGATCGACTACAAGGCCGAGGAGCCGCTGGCGCTGGCCCTGGCCGAGGCCGTCCGCCTCGACGGCGACGTCACCCTCAACATGGGCGCCCTCGCATTCACCGACGCGTTCTGTGCCCGGATGATCGCCGACACCGCAAAGATGCTGGCCGCCGACCGGACTGTCACCCTGCAGTGCCAGCCTGAGGTCGCGGCCGCCTTTGCCCGGCTCGGCCTCGGCCAGTTGCCCGGCGTCAGGCTGGTGACCTTCAGTGAACGGTGACGGCAGCCGCCGGGCTCCCTCCCCGGCCGGCACCACGGTCCTGGAGCAGGCCTTCGACGGCGACTCCCTGTACGCGCTGCGGTCCGCGGTCGCGGCCCACGCCGCCAGCGCCGGGCTGCCCCGCCAGCGTGTCTACGACATCGTCACCGCCGCGCACGAGCTGGCCGCCAACGCGGTCCGCCACGGCGCCGGCCACGGCCAGCTCCGCCTGTGGACCGACAGCCAGGGACTGCACTGCCAGGTCACCGACGACGGCCCGGCCGTCCAGGGCCCCGCCCGCCCGGACGCGGCGGGCTGGCGGCGCGAGCACGGCCACGGACTGTGGCTCATCGACGAGGTGGCCGACCAGGTCCGCCTCGACCGCGCCTCCGCCGGCACGACCGTCACCGCCACCTTCTCCATCAGCTCCCCCGGCTCCATCGGCTCCCCCGGGTAGACGGGCGGGGGCCAAGGTCATCGTCGCCGCCTGCAGCGCGCGAGCCCTGCGGCGCGCCTGAAGCCCGCGCCGGCCGGTCAGTGCAGCGCCGACTCGGCGAGGACGGCGAGCACCGCCAGGCCGGCGACGAGCCAGGTAACTTGGTCACCGACCAGGCCGCTGTGCAGGCGGCGCAGCCATCCGGTGCCGGCGGCCAGTGCCCGGCGCAGCCGCCGGGCCCGGCGGCTCAGGGCGACGCCGGCCAGGCAGAGCGCGGCCAGCACCTGGCCGAGGTCAGTGAGGACACCGCCCGCAGACGCGGCCGGCGAGGCCGGGACGGCGAGCGCGGGAACGGCCTCGCGGGGAGCGCCGAGCACTGCCGCGGCGTAGGCCGCCCGGTCCGAGAAGGCCGCCGCGGCGCCGGCGGCGTGCTGCTCGAAGCCGGCTGTCAGCCCGAGCCCGAGTCCGACCGCGAGCAGCGCCAGCGGCGGCAGCAGCATGGTCAGCGGCACCCGACGCGGCCGCTCAGACTGCTCCCGGCTGTCCTGGGCCCGTTCCCCGCCGGAGGTGTCGGGCCGATCCTCGGACTCTTCCCCGGGGTCGTCGGCGGTCCCGGTGCCCGCATCCGGGCTCTCGCTGTCTCCCCAGCCCAGCCAGACCCGGGCCGCGGCCCTGAGCACGGCTCCGCTGGAGGCGATCAGGGATGCCGCGATCACGATTTCCAGCCACGGAAGGCCAGCCTGGTCCGCCGCGTCCGCCAGCAGCGCGTGCCCGGCCGAGGACACAAAGGGCGGCAGGTCGGCCAGGACCAGGGCGCCCAGCGCGATCGTGACGCCGGTGACCGCGAGCCCGCGGCCGCGCCCGCGCAGCTTGGTCTCGCTGACGCTGCGCCGCTGGTGCTGCAGGACGCCGACCCCGAGGAACAGCGCCGACTTGGCCAGGCCGTCGCCGATGACCAGCAGCGACGCGCCGGCCAGGCCCAGCGGGGTGAGCAGGCCGACCCCGATCAGGTAAATGCCCAGGTGACTCATGGTGACAAAGGCCAGCATCCGCTTCAGGTGGAGCTGAGCCAGGGCCATCGCCGCGCCGACCACCGCGGTGAGGATCCCGAGCCCGAGCAGCACCGCCCGCATCCGCGGGCCGACCCCGCCGGCCAGGCCGGAGAAGACGGTGTCCCACACCCGGATCAGGGCGAACAGCCCGAGTTCACTCACCACCCCGGCGAACAGCACGCAGACCGGGGTGGGGGCGGAGCCGTAGGCGTCGGGCAGCCAGAAGTGAAAGGGCACGACCGCGGCCTTGACCAGGAAGCCGGCCGCCAGCAGCGCGAACGCGACTACGACCAGCCCGTCGGCGTGCCGTCCGGCCAGCGCCTGGCCGATCTGGGCCAGGTTCAGCGTGCCGGTGCGCGCGTACAGGAAGCCGATGCCCATCAGGACGGTCATGCCGCCGAGGCTGTTGGTGACCGCGAAGTTGATCGCGCCCTGCAGCGGCCCCGGTTGCCCGGCGTTATAGCCGGTGAGCGCGAAGGCGGTCACCGCGACCAGTTCGAACGCGACGAACAGGTTGAACAGGTCCCCGGTCAGGCAGAAGTCGACGCTGCCGGCCAGGAAGATCAGGACCAGCGCGTGGTGGCGGCCGCGGGCGCTGTCGAAGTACCGCCAGCAGTAGACCAGGGCCGCGCAGACCAGCAGCCCGGCCAGGGACGCCATGCCCGCCCCGAGCGGGCCGACCGCGTAGTCGATCCCGATGACCATGCCCCCCGACGGGTGCCAGCCGGCGAACCAGTAGACCAGCGGACGGCCCGTACTGGCGAACATCAAGATGACGGTCAAGGTGGTCGTGGCGAGCGCGACCGCGGTGGCGCCCAGGTCCCGGGCCCACCGGGGCAGCAGGCGGCTGAACCCGGTCAGCAGGGCCGCGCCGGTCAGCGGAACCACGACCGAGACGGGAATGACGGCCGAAGCGGATACGGCGAGGTCCACGGCGGTCATTCCCTGGTCGCCCGGAGCTTGTCGGGATCCAGCGTCCCGGCTCGCTTGTGGACCTGCACGACCAGGGCCAGCAGCAGGGCGGTCACCGCGGCGCCCACCACCACGTCGGTGAGCGCCAGCGCCTGCATGACGGCGTCGACGGCCGGCCCAGGGCGGGCGGGCAGGCCGACGAACACCGGCGCGTGCCCCCCGCTGCGGTACCCGATCTCCAGCAGCAGGACATCCGTCGCGGACTGCGCGACTGACAGGCAGACGACCAGGTGAATGAGGTTGCGGCTGGTCACGACGCCGTATATGCCGATGAGGAAGAGCCACGCGACGACGCCGTAGGCCAGCACGCTCACCGCTGCTCCCCCGATCTGGGCCTCGTCCGGATGACCGCCGTCTGGTCGAGGAATTCCGAGGCCAGGATCGCGAAGCCGCCCGCCACCTCCGCGCCGACGACTATGTTCAGCGCCCAGATGGTGCCACCCGAGAGCAGGTTGCCGGTCCCCCCGAGTCCGATCACGTTACTCAAGAAGTCGGTGCCGGCCAGCAGGCCGAGCAGCCCGATGAGCACGTACCCGGAGGCGCCCACCCCGTCGGCGGCCTCAAGCAGGAGGGGCGGCTGGAACCGCTCCACCGTTCGGTAATTGGTGCCCAGGTAAACGACATAGAACGCGCTGGCCAGGATGACCCCGCCCTGAAAGCCGCCGCCCGGGGTGAGCGTCCCGTGCGTGACCGTCTCCAGGCCGACCAGCAAGAGCAGCGAGCTCAGGAACACCGACAGCAGCCACACCGCCGGGCTGGGCGGCGGGATCGCCCGGTCCGGCGCCTTGTCCTTGGGGAGCTGGCGGGTTTCGTCGCTGAGCGGCCGCAGGACCACCGAAATCCCGGCCACCGTAGCGAGCAGGATAAATTCCTCGAACAGGGTGTCGATGCCCCGGTAGTCGAAGTTGATCGCCGACACCACGTCGGTGACGTGCCGCTGCACGGGGGCCACCGCGTTCAGCATCCGGGCGTAGGCGCTGGTCTGACTGCCGAACGACGGCAAGCCGGCCAGGCCGGCGCCCAGGACCGCGGCCAGCCCGGCCGCGGCGACGGCGAAGAAGATCAGGCGCGCTCGGCGGGTCATTCACGGTCCTTCCTGACCTTGGCCAGGCTGAGCAGCACGATCAGCGGCAGCGCGATCGCGCCCACCACGATCTGGGACAGCGCCACGTCACCGGACTGCAGCGACAGGTAGAGGAAGGCCAGCGCCAGCCCGAAGAACCCGGCCGTGAACGCCTGCCGCAACGGGTCCCTGGTCAAGACCACGGCCGTGCCCGAGGCGGCCACCCAGACCAGCGCGACCGCGATCAGCGCCTCACTCATGACCCTCGTCCCCGGCTGGGCCAGCGGACTCGTCCGCGGAATCGGTCCAGGTGGCGCCGCGCCGGATCGCGATGGCGCGGCCCACCGCGTGGCCGGCCAGCGGGTTGGCGGCGATCAGGATCACCGCGACGCCGATGGCGGCCAGTCCGGATGCCGAGAGGCCGACCCGGACGACCACCGCGGCGCAGATCCCGGTCGAGCCGAGCATCGCGGCCGGGGTGGTCAGGTGCATCCGGTCCAGCGGGTCGTCCAGGACCGCCATCCCGATGCACGAGCCGACCACCACGGCTAGCCCCGCCACCAGCAGGACGGCCGAGATGACCCCGGTCACAGCCAGCGCTCCAGGAAGCGGGCGAAGGCGACCGAGCCCCCGCTGGACAACGCGGCCAGCACCACCGCCAGCGACGCCAGCCCCGGCTCGCGGTACCCGACCGCCAGGCACAGCACGGCGAGCGCCTGGACGGTGCCGGCCAGCCCCAGGGCGACCACCCGGTGCTCGGCGTCGGAACGCCAGCACACCCACGCGCAGGGAACAAGCGCCACCTGGAGCACCAGCGCCGCAGCCAGGAACCAGTTCATTCCGGCGGTGCCGGGCGGGCGGCGTCGGCCGGATGCGGCCGGGGCGGAGCGGAGGCGCCGACCAGCTGATGCACCAGCGCCGTCCCGGCTGCCATGTCGATGTTCAGCACGATCGTGTTCGGGGCCGCGGACAGCAGCGCGGTCAGTACCGCTTCCCGCCGCGCGGCCGGCCAGCCGCTGGCGTCCGGCCCGGTCTCCAGCGGCACGGTGCGCAACGCGCTCGGCGTCACCGGGCGGCCAGCCGCCTTACCGGCGGCCAGCGCGAATACCTGCGCGGTCTCGGTCACCACCTGCCACGGCAGGGCCGCGAGGGTGCGCAGGTCGGCGGCCCGGACGCTGGGAACCATCTTCCCCCGCTGGCTAACGAGGTACCCGAGGCCCACCGCCACCAGCGCCGCCGCCGACCCAGCCACCAGGTCCTGCGCGTCCGGCTGGCCCGCCAGCACGATCCACACCCCGAGCAGCGCGCCGGCGTAGACCAGGCCGCCGGTCACCAGGACCGGCCACCTCGACCGATCTGGTCCGGGCGCACTGCCTGCTGGCCGGCTCGCCTGGTGCTGCCTTGACACGGAAACCTCCTCCAAGCGAGCGATCAGCCCCGATGCTAACTACCCCGGGCACACGTTTCACGCGTCTGGGCCGGCCGTCCGGCCGGCCGTCCGGCTCAGTGCGAGTCACGGCCGACCTCGGCGCCGCTGGCGCCGAGGAGGAAGTCGAGGTCGCAGCCGCTGTCCGCCTGCTGCACGTGCTCGGTGTAAAGCCAGGTCCAGCCGCGGGCGGCGGGCCTTGGCGGCGGCGTCCAGGCGGCCCGGCGGCGAGCCAGCTCGTCGGCGGGCACCTCCAGGCTGAGCGTCCGCGCGGGGACGTCAAGCGTGATCCAGTCGCCGGTACTGACCAGGGCGAGGGGGCCGCCGGCGGCCGCCTCCGGCGCCACGTGCAGCACTACGGTGCCGTAGGCGGTGCCCGACATCCGGCCGTCGCAGATCCGCACGATGTCGCGGACACCGCGGTTGAGCAGCCGGGCCGGCAGCGGCACGTTGGCGGTCTCCGGCATCCCCGGGTAACCCTTGGGGCCGCAGTAGCGGATGACGAGCACGGTGTCCTCGTCTACGTCCAGCTCCGGGTCGGCCGCGACCTGGTGGTAGGCCTCGGGCGAGTCGAACACCAGCGCCCGGCCGCGGTGCCTGAGCAGGCCAGGCGAGGCGGCCGACTGCTTGATGACGGCACCATCCGGCGCCAGGTTGCCGCGCAGCACCGCGGTGCCCCGCCCGGCCGGCTGGAACGGCCGGCCGAAGGGGGTGATGACGTCGCGGTTCCAGCACGGCGCGTCCTTGACGTTCTCCCCGACCGTCTGGCCGGTGACCGTCAGCGCGCCGGCGTGCAACTGCTCGCCCAGCTCGCGCATCACGGCCGGCAGGCCGCCCGCGTAGCAGAAGTCCTCCATCAGGTAGCGGCCGCTTGGCTGCAGGTTCACCAGCGTCGGCACGTCCCGGGCGAGCAGGTCGAAGTCGTCCAGGGCGAGCGGGACGCCGAGACGGCCGGCGATGGCCAGCAGGTGAATGACCGCGTTGGTGGAGCCGCCGATGGCCGCGTTCACCCGGATCGCGTTCTCGAACGCCGCCCTGGTCATGATCGCGGCCGGGGTCACCTCGCGCTCGACCAGGCCGACGATGACCTGCCCGGCCCGCTGCGCGGTCTCGTAGCGGCGGGCGTCGACCGCGGGCCAGCTGGCGGAGTACGGCAGTTGCATGCCCAGCGCCTCCGCCATCGAGGCCATGGTGGACGCGGTGCCCATCGTCATGCAGTGCCCGCTGGAGCGGGCCATGCAGCCTTCGGCGACGGCGCACTCGGCCTCGGTCATCCGCCCGGCCAGCAGGTCTTCCTCCCAGCGCCAGACCGCGGTGCCGGAACCGACGTCGCCGCCCTGGTACTTGCCCGACAGCATCGGGCCGCCGGTCACCATGATCGCGGGCAGGCCGACGCTGCTGGCCGCCATCAGCAGGCCCGGGGTCGTCTTGTCGCAGCCGGAAAGCAGCACCACCCCGTCCAGCGGGTTGGCCCGGATCAGCTCCTCGGCCTCCATCGCGAGCAGGTTCCGGTACAGCATCGCGGTCGGGCGCAGCAGCGTCTCACCGAGCGCCATGGCCGGGAACTCCAGCGGGAAGCCGCCCGCCTGCCACACACCGCGCTTGACCGATTCCGCTACCCGGTGCAGGTGAACGTTGCACGGGGCGAGCTCCGACCAGGTGGTGGCGATGCCGATCACCGGGCGGCCGTCGAATACCTCGGGGGTGAACCCCTGGCTGCGCATCCACGCCCGGTGGTTCATCCCGGACCGGCCGGTCGCCGCGAACCAGGTGGCGCTGCGCCTGCGTGTCGTCATGGCCTCATCTCTACCCCGGTGCCGGGATGCGGGGAAGCCTTGGCCGCCAGGCGAGTAAAGTCCAGCCCAGTAAGCCTGCCGCGACGCCGGAGACCGATCAACGATGACCCTCGACCCGCTCTCGTACCAGTGCCCCAAGCACCACACCGACCTCACCCCGCTGGTGACGGAGGCGCTCGACGACGACGCGCCGCCGGTCGCCTTCTTCGGGCTGCGGAGGAAGCCGTCCGGGCCGCGCCCGTTTCAGGTGATCGTCACCTGCCCGGGCGCTGGCGGGGCGGCCGCGCACCAGCTCACCTGCGCGGGAAACTGGACCCAGTGACGCCGCCAGCCGGACCGGCCCCCGGGGCGGGGAACCCTCCCCCGCCAGTCCCGCCTGCCCCGGCCGCCGGCCTGACCTCGGTCCGCCCGCCCTCCCCGGGTGAGCTCGCCTGGGCTGAGCTGGCCAAGCAGCTCACCCCGGCCGCGTCGATCACCAGGATCGACACCGTCACCGCCCGCGCGGTCACCACCGTCACCGTGATCGGGCTGCTGCTGACCGGGCTGGGCGCGCTCGGCGCGGACCAGTTCGCGGCCGACGGCACCGCGGCTACCAGCCTGGCGGTGGCGGCCGCACTGACCGCGGCCCTGGCGGTGGCGTGCGCGCTGGTCGCCCAGGTGCTGACGATCAGCCGGCATCTCAACCCGGCTGACTTGCTTGCGGTGAAGGCGTGGTACCGGCGGCAGTTCTCGGTCCGCGCTTACGCGACCCAGGCGGCGACGGTGCTGCTGATCGTGGCGGCGCTGCTGGCGGGGGCGACGGCGGCGACGGCGCTGCTGACGGCGGTGCCTGCGAAGAGCGGTCACCGGGCCGGCGGCTGCGCCGCGGGCCCACCCGACTGAGGGACCGGCCCAGGGTTACCCCGATGCTTCCTCACGCCTTTTGTCTAGCGCTGCGATGAGCCTTTCCACGACGTTTATCCTCGCCTCGGCACCCTGTCCGACCTGGCGAAAGTTCTCGTGGGCGGCGCGCGCATACTGAACGCTTCCTGGTGCGGCCGTCCCCGGCGAGCGCCAGCGCGACGTTGTACCGGATGCTGCCGGCCTGGTACACATCCCCGCAGACCTCGTAATGATGGACAGCGCGCTGGTAGTGGCGGAGCGCGGTGACCACCTCGCCCGCATACTGGTAAGACCGAGCCGAGTCTGGACTCTCGCATACGGCGCGCGGCGCGTGGTTGTCAGGCGGAAATAGCTCCAGCGCCTTCCTTGCGTCACGGAGTGCGTCATTAAGGTGCTTCAGCAGAACCGACTCGGGTGCGTCGCGGCGCGGGCGCCGGAAAGCGTTCCAGGGCCACGCCCGCCAGGGAACTGAGGCACCTGGCCCGGCCCAGTTGGTCCTCCTCGGGGCGCAGGCTGAGACTACGCCGGAACCAGCGCTCGGCTTCGTCCAGATCGCGAAGCGAGCGTGACGGTCTGGTAGGCGTTGCCGAGGCCGCCCGCGCGCTGCGCCTGCCACACTTTGTCGCCGTGCCGCTCGGCCATGTCCAACGATTCCAGGTAATAGTGCAGGCACTCCGGATCGTTCTGCCGGAAGAGCAGGTCGCCGTAATCCGCCAGGCTCACGCCGTAATTCCAGATTTGGTTACGCTGAGCCGGGGTGAGAGTGTCCGCTGGCTTGGCCAGCGCCTCTTTGGCCTGTTCCCTGCGCCAGCTGACAAGGCGGCCGCGCAATGGGATGACGGCCGACCAGTCGCGCGCATCTTCCGCGATGCGAGCACGGTAACGGGTGATGACCGCCCACCTGATCCGCGCACCCGGCTAGCGCCTCCCCGGTCTCGGCGTCGGTCACCGATGGGGGTGACGTCGGCCACCAGTCGCGCCCATTCACTGTTGCGGCCAGTCGCGTAGTAGAGGCATAAGAGTCCCTGCAGGCAGTCAACCATGACGCCCCGCTGCCCCTCGGCCCGTCCGATCTCCACCCCGTGCAGCAGATTTGCTTCCTCGGCCGCGAGCATCTCGGAGATCTGGGTCGCGAAGCCCTGCTGGAACCAGGAGGAATAGTTTTCGCCCTGGGTGCCGACCGCGCTCGCGTAGGCCCGGGACGCACGGCGGGCTGCTGGGTCGCCCGGCTGGCCGTAGGCCGCGCTGAACAGCGCGGTGAAATACCAGGGCAGGGCCGGGATGAATGGCGTAGAGACCCGCCGGCGATTTGCGTCAGCAGCCCGATGTCCGCCGCCCGGTCAAGCAGCGCGGCGCACGCGGCCTGGCTCAGACCGGCAAGCTCGGGCACCGCGTCTTCCCTGGCCGCAGCGGGATCTCCCATGTGGCGCAGGACATTAATGTCGACCGTGTCGCGGAACAGGTGCAGCACCGCCAGCTGCGCCCGTTCGGCGTCGGTGAAGGCTCGCGTGAACCCGTAGCTCGAGTGACGCGGCCAGCGAGCGAGTGCGGCCGAGCTCCGCGTCCTGGCCCGATTCGGGCGCCGTCTCCCCGCCCCGCAGCCGGGCCGACGAACGCGGTGATCTGCTCGCCGGTGGCGAGGTTCTCGCGCAGCGCCTGGCCGGTCACCACCGTGATCGTGAGCGGGTTCCCAACCGCGAAGCGCAGCAGCGGCCGCCACTCCGGGCCCACGGTCCGGCGATGGCGGGCGGCGATGGCGGCGGCCAGCTGCAGGCTCTCCCGCATCGGCATCGGGGGCAGCCGCACCCGGGCGGGCAGCTCGCCGAGCCAGCCGCGCTCGTCGCGGCGGGAGGTCAGCAGCACCTTGCAGCTGGTGCGCTGGGCCAGGTCGCGCAGCAGGTCGGCCAGCTCCGCCTGCTCACGCGCCGGTCCAGGCGCTGGGCTGACCCGGCCGGGAAGCCGCTGACCGGCTCGACGTTGTCCCACACCCAGAGCACCGGGAGCTGTGCGAGTACCCGCAGGACGATCGTGCCGCCGCTCGGCCGGGTCGGTGATCGCCGCCCAGGCCTTCCCGTAGGCCGCCCTCGATGAGCGGCGCGAACATGTCGCCCGCCTGGCCGATCATCTGGTCGGCGGTCAGGTGATGTTCGAACGAGGACCAGAGGGTCGGCCCCGGTTGCGCTAGCTGAGGGTGATCGAGGCCGCCGGTGGCCTGGTACCAGCGGGCGAACTCGGCCGCCGTGGTGGACTTGCCGGCACCCGCGTACGCGTGCAGCAGCACGATCCGCTGGGTGTCGAACGCCCGGTCAAAGGCGAGCAGGGTCTCGTCCCGGCCGAAGAACCCCGCATCGGGCGGACGGGGCAGCCCCGTCCGCGGCGGCGCCGCCCGCACCCTGGCTGGATTCGCCCGGGGTAAGCCGGATGACCGGGGCGTCGCGTTCGGCTGGCCGCAGCAGCACCAGCGGCGCCGACTCGTAGACCAGCGGCACCGCCCAGTCCTGCAGGGCGACCGGGACCGCGCCGATCTGCCGGGTGGGGTCGGCCGCGAGCGCCCGCCGGGCGGCGCTGGCTGCCTCGCCGAGAGACCGCCCGGACAGCAGGTGCGCGTAGAGGTCGGCCATGAACTGGGCGGCCGTCACCACGTAGACGTTGTAGCGCATCGCCACCACGCCGGGCACGCCGATGTCCGCGATCTCGGCCGCGAGTGAGCCGTAGGCCCGGATCCGGGCGTGCACGTCGTCCGCCATCTCGTCGTGGCCGTCCTGTAGCCGGGTGCGGGGCGTCGTCACCGGGCGGGCCGTCGTCGGCGGGCTGGGACCTGGCCTCGGCGTAGGCCGACCGGCAGGCATTGAGCACCAGCACCGGCACCTGGGTCTCGGTCAGCAGCCGCCCGAGCGTCGGCCCGTCGACCAGCTGGGTGTTCTCCGCTGCGCTGGCCGGTGCCTCGAACAGCAGGTAGCCGTGCCGCCCGGAGCGAACCTGGCCGGCCACCGAGATTCCGTACCGCAGCGGTGACAGCCCGATCCCGCCCGCGCCGCCGACCTGGCCGTCGTCGGCTGCGTCCAGGTTCAAGTCGGCGACGTCGAGGTAGTCGCCGTGCCCGTCGAAGTGCACCACGTGGTACGGGCGGCCGGCCGCCTTGGCGGCGCGCAGCACCTGCAGCCAGCCGGGCGAAGGTGGGCGGGCGGAGCACGTCCAGGTCGAGGCCGGCCATCTGGTCGGCCCCGCCGCGGACCAGGCGGCTGGCGACCGAGCGGAACGGCACGTCGTCGCGCCCGCCGGGGCGGCAGATCACCAGCAGCACCCGCAGCCGGTCGCCCGCCGGCGCGGGCAGGCGCGGGTGCCCGGCCGCGCGGGCATGGGTGCGGACGAACGCGCCCGCCCCCAGCGCCACCGGGGCGTCCAGGGCCGGGTCGCGCAGCAGCTCCCAGGCCAGCCCGGGGCCGTCACCGGGATCGGCGTCCACCTCGACCCGGACCTCGTCTAGCTGGTCCCGCGCGCGCTCCCAGATGCCGGCCGCGTCCGGGCTCGAGAACACCTGGCGGAACAGTTCGGCGCCGGCATCCGCGAGCACCCGTTCGGCGCTGGCTGCCAGGGCGGGGGCGGGGTCGGCGGGCGCTTCGGCGTATTCCTCCAGGTACCAGCGGAGCAGCTCGCTGTCGCTGCGGTCGGGCGGCAGGCCGAACTCGGCCACCGCTACGCGCCGGGCCCGGTCGTCCTGCCAGGTCACTTCGACCCGGCGCCCGGTGGCTCCCGCCGCCCCCGGGATGTCGCTGATCCGCAGTTCCGGCATTGCCGCTCCCCAGGGCTCCGCCTTAGTGGTCACGGTGATAGTACCGGCGACCGGCGCGCTGTTACGCAAACCGCACCGAACGGGGCGTTAAGCGCTTTTCTCGTGTGTCGGCGGATTCAGCCGTAGCGCCTGATCCGCTCCTGCTCGGCGGTCCAGGTGCGGTCCAGCTCGGCATCCAGCTCGGTCAGGCTGGCGGCCAGCCGCGCCCACCGGGCCGCGTTCAGCCGGCGACGGCGGTCGTAGCGGTACTGGCACAGGCAGGCGGCCAGCCAGCCGGCCACGATCGGAGTGCACGCGACCAGGGTCAGCACGCTGGGCGACACGGGAGACCTCCTGTTGCGCGGTGTGATCTGTGATGCTCAGTAAGACGGCGGCTACCCCGGCCGAGGGCGCCCAACCGCAGGCACCGGACGAATCGGGCCGTGCGCATCGGCAGTACCGGCAACGAGGGCGTCACCCCGGTGTATCGTCAGATCCGATATCGACATGCCGCCTGGGCTGCACCAGGTGCCGCGACGTCCGGTCTCCGTGACGCTGGCGCGGCGCCCGGGACGGCCGGCCCGGGCGCCGCGGAGGAACAGTGTGGCTGACTCACCCGTGCAGTTCCCGGAACCGGCCAGCCCCGGCCTGTCCACCAGGCCAGCCGACGACGCCGCGTACCTCACCTACCGCTCTGACCTGTCCTCGGTCCGCGCCCTGGTGCTGACCCGCGCCCGCCAGGCGGGCCTGCCTGAGGGCCGGGCCAGTGACCTGGTGCTCGCGGTCAGCGAGGTGGCGGCCAACACGCTGCGGCACACCGGCTCGGCGGGAACGCTGGCGGTCTGGCACGACGCGGAGGAGATCGTGTGCGAGGTGCGCGATGCGGGGATTATCACCGACCCCCGGGTCGGCCAGGTGAAACCGGGGCTTGACGCGCCCGGCGGGCACGGGCTCTGGCTGGTCAACCAGGTGTGCGACCGGGTGGAGATCACCTCGGGTGCCGGCGGCACGACAGTGCGCATGCACATGACGCTGCGGCGACCGGAACCAGCGGGCTGACCCGCCCCGGGCAGCGCCCGCATGTGGTACAACACGGGGGTGGACCTGCTCACGACCTCTGTCGCGACGGTCGAGTCGGAAGGCGAGCCGTACACGCTGGTGGAGCTTGTCGGAGAGGCCGACGTGACCAACAGCGACGCCCTGCGCGACGTGCTCGACGCTGAAGTGGCCAAAGAACCCCGCACGCTGATCATCGACCTGTCCGGCTTGCGCTTCATGGACTCGTCGGCGCTGCACGTCATCTTGCGGGCCAACCGGGCGATGGACCGCCTCGGCGGTGTGCTGTCGCTGGCCGGCCCGCGCGAGCCGGTAGCCAAGATGCTCCGGCTGACCGCCGCTGACCAGCTGGTTCCCGTCTACCCGACCGTGTCCGATGCGAGCGCCGGATAAATCTCGCGCCGGGGGCTGTTCATCCGCGGCCCGCGTGGGATATGCTCTCTCCCAGTGGTGCCTACGACGCAGGCACGTTCCACGCCATCCTGGCGTGCGTGCTCGCGTGGCCACTGTCTTAGTTGAAGCTCCCGGCCCCTCGGACCGCTCGCCGTGATGGGAATCCCCGCGGTAAGGAGCTTCCCAATGAAGATCGCCCTGGTTGCACAGCACGCCACCTCAATGACTGGTGACAGCGCCGGACAGCTGAACGACACGCGGCTGCGCGAGCTGAGCCACTCACTGGCGGGTGAAGGGCACCGGGTGACCGTGTACGCGCAGCGGAACGGCACCGCCGGGCAGCCTGCCCGCACTGAAGTCGAGCCTGGCGTCACTGTTGAGTACGTCGGCCCGGCCAACGCCAGCCCGGCCAGCACTGACAGTGGCGACCACCGCGAGTCGGAGCTGCTTGCCCAGGTGCCCGCGTTCAGCCGCCCGCTGCACGAGCGCTGGACCGCCGACCGCCCCGACGTGGTGCACGCGACGCGCTGGACCAGCGGCCTTGCCTCCCTTGCGGCCGCCCGCGACCTGCGTATCCCGGTCGTGCAGTCGTTTAACTCCCTCGGGGTGGCGGAGCAGCGGCACCACGTGATGGCGAGCGACGCCGGCACCGAGCGCATCCGGCTGGAGCCCGCCATCGGCCGCAGCGCCACCGCCGTGCTGGCCGGCAGCTCCGAGCAGCAGCTGGACCTGACCCGGCTGGGCGTGCCGCGCCGGCACATCCGGGTGGTTCCGGTTGGCGTCGACACCGACGAGTTCAACCCGGAGGGCCCGGCCGCCGAGCGGGCCGCCCGCCCCCGCCTGGTGACCGTGGCCGACCTGTCCGAGACCGACGCGCTGGCCAACCTGCTGCGGGCGATGTCGAAGGTGCCGGGAGCCGACCTGATCGTGGCCGGCGGCCCGTCCCGCGACCAGCTCCGCGACGACCTCGGCTACCGCCGGCTGGTCAAGCTGGCCGACAGCCTCGGCGTGGGCAGCCAGGTGACCTTCGCCGGCCAGGTCGGCCGGGGCGCCCTGCCCCCGCTCTTCCGCTCGGCCGACCTGCTGGTCAGCGTCACCGAGTACGACCCGACCGGCCTCACCTCGATCCAGGCGATGGCCTGCGGCACCCCGGTGATCGCCTCCGCCGTCGGCGCGCAGGTCGACGCGGTAGTGGACGGCACCACCGGCATCCTGGTCCCCCCGGGGCGCCCGGCCCTGCTCGCCCAGCGGATCCGCCAGCTCCTGCAGCACCCGATGCTGCTCGAGGCGTTCAGCGTCGCCGCGGCCGACCGGGCGCAGTCCCGCTACTCCTGGAACCGGATCGCGCACGAGACGGTTTCCGTGTACGACACCGCCCTGGCGGCCTGACCCGGGGTACCTCCCCGACCTGACCTCGTGCCCGCCCGGCGCGCCCCAGCGCAGGGCGGGCACGATCATGTCCGCACCCTGGTCGCGTCCGGCCTGCCGACCCGCCGGTCACCCCCTGGCCTGCCCGCCGTGGCGATGACGCCTGGACGGGCGGAGCAAGGCGCACCCGTTCGGTACCGCTGTTATTTCTAAGGCACGGCAGCGGCTCCGCCGCTTCTTGCTGTTATCGCGAGCGAGGCGGCCCGGCTGATTAGCGTGGATGTTTGTGCACCCCAGAGGGTGCACAAACATCCATCATGATGGGCGGCGCCCGCTTCTTGCTGTTATCCCGCCAGGTGGCGGGGCGGCGGGCGCGGGGCGGCGGGCGCGGGAGGCACGGGCCGACCGGGCGCGGGGCACGGGCCGACCGGGCGCGGGCCGACGGGCCGACGGGCCGACCGGGCGCGGGCCGACCGGGCGCGGGGCCGGGCGCGGGGCACGGGCACGTGGGCGGGCCCCGGCGGTGCAGCGCGGGCGGCGGGGCCAGGGGGCGGCGGGCAGCGCGGGCGGCGGGGCTGGGGGCGGGTTGCGGGGCGGGGGCGGGGGCGGGGGCGGGGTGGCTGAGGCGGGTGGGGGTTAGAGCCAGCGCTCCATGCTGTTGAGGAGTTCCTCGATGTCGATCGGCTTGGTGATGTAGTCGGTGGCGCCGGCGTCGATGCTCTTCTCCCGGTCGCCCTGCATGGCGCGGGCGGTGACGGTGATCACCGGCAGCCGGGTGTACTGCGGCATGCGGCGGATGGCGCGGGTGGTCTCGTAGCCGTCCATCTGCGGCATCATCACGTCCATGAGCACCAGGTCGATGTCGCCGGCCGCCAGTTCGGCGATCGCCTGGCGGCCGTCGGTCGCCTGGACCACGGTCATGCCGTGCATCTCCAGCACGTCCGTCAGCACGAAGGCGTTGCGCGGGTCGTCGTCGACCACCAGGACCTTGTGGTCGCGCAGCGCCTCGTGCGGCATGGCCGCGGGCACCGGGCGGACGCTGCCGTCGCCGGGCAGCGTCCGCGGGTGCGGCCCGCCGTGCTGGGTGAGCGGCAGGTGCAGGCAGAAGGTGCTGCCCAGGCCGAGCTCGCTGGACACGGTGACCTCGCCGCCGAGCCGGGCGGCGACCTCGCGGCAGATCGCCAGCCCGAGCCCGGTCCCGCCGTAGCGGCGGCTGGTGGTGCCGTCCGCCTGCTGGAAGGCGGAGAAGATGCTGGTCAGGTTGTCCTGGCTGATGCCGATGCCGGTGTCGGTGACCGCGAACACGATCCAGGGGCCGTCGTGGGCCTCGGCCAGGTGGCTGTCCGGCGGCGCGTCCACGGTATCGATCCGCAGCTCCACCCGGCCCCGCTCGGTGAACTTGACCGCGTTGGACAGCAAGTTGTAGACGATCTGGCGCAGCCGCTGCTTGTCGGTCACCAGGTCGGCCGGCACCCCGTGAGCGGTGGTGATGGTGAACCCGAGCCGCTTCTCCTCGGTCAGCGGGCCGAACACCCCGCGCAGGTCCTCGATCAGCCCGGTCAGCGCGAACCGCTCCGGGTTGATGTCCATCTTGCCCGCCTCGACCTTGGTCAGGTCGAGGATGTCGTTGATCAGCCGGAGCAGGTCGGACCCGGAGGAGTGGATGACGGTGGCGTACTCCACCTGCTTGACGGTGAGGTTGCCGTGCGGGTTCTGGGCCAGCAGCCGCGCCAGCACCAGCAGGCTGTTCAGCGGGGTGCGCAGCTCGTGCGACATGTTGGCGAGGAACTGCGACTTGTAGCGGTTGGCCTGGTCGAGCTGCTTCGCGCGCTCTTCGATCTCCTGCCTGGCCTGCTCGATCTCCGCGTTCTTGGTCTCGATGTCGCGGTTCTGCGCGGCCAGCAGGGCCGCCTTGTCGGCCAGCTCGGCGTTGGAGCTCTGCAGCTCCATCTGCCGCGACTGGAGTTCCGCGGTCAGCCGCTGCGACTGCTCGAGCAGCGCGTCGGTGCGGGCGTTGGCGATCATCGTGTTGACGTTCACCCCGATGGTCTCCATCAGCTGCTCGAGGAAGTCCCGGTGGGCCTGGGTGAACGGCCACAGCGAGCCGGCCTCGATGACGCCGAGCACCTGGTCCTGGAACAGGACCGGCACGATCATCAGGTTGACCGGGCGGGACTCGCCGATCGCGGAGGAGATCCGGGCGTACCCGGCGGGCACCTCGTTGAGCACGATCGGCTTGCGGGTCTTGGCCACCTGGCCGATGAGCGTCTCGCCCAGCAGCACCTGGCCGGGGGTGCCGCTGTGCTGGCCGGAGTGGGGCTGGCCGGAGTGGGGCTGGCCGGCGCCCTGCTGGCCGACCCACCGCGGCAGCGCGTACCCGGCGATGAGCCGCAGCCGGGTATCGCCCTCGCTGCTGTCGGTGAGGAAGAACGCGCCGTGCTGCCCGCCGACCAGCGGGATCAGCTCTTCCATGATCAGCTCGGCGACCACCGCCAGGTCGCGCTGGCCCTGCATCAGGCCGGCGATCCGGGCCAGGTTGGTCTGCAGCCAGCCCTGCTGCTGGTTGGCCTCGGTGGTCTCGCGCAGCGAGCCCACCATCGTGTTGATGTTGTCCTTCAGCTCGGCGACCTCGCCGGCCGCCTCGACCGCGATCGTCCGGGTCAGGTCGCCGGTGGCGACCGCGCTGGTCACCTGCGAGATCGCGCGGATCTGGCGGGTGAGCGCGCCGGCCAGCTCGTTGACGTTCTCGGTCAGCCGCTTCCAGGTGCCGGACACGCCCTCGACCTCGGCCTGCCCGCCGAGGCGGCCCTCCCGGCCCACCTCGCGGGCCACCCGGGTGAGCTCGGCGGTGAACGACGAGAGCTGGTCCACCATCGTGTTGATCGTGGTCTTGAGCTCGAGGATCTCGCCCCGGGCGTCGACGTCGATCTTCTTGGTCAGGTCGCCCTTGGCGACCGCGGTGGTGACCTGGGCGATGTTCCGCACCTGGTTGGTCAGGTTGTTCGCCATCGAGTTGACGTTGTCGGTCAGGTCCTTCCAGGTGCCGGCCACGTTCGGCACCGTCGCCTGGCCGCCGAGGATGCCCTCGGTGCCGACTTCGCGGGCCACCCGGGTCACCTCGCCCGCGAACGCCGAGAGCTGGTCGACCATCGTGTTGACGGTCTCCTTCAGCTCCAGGATCTCGCCGCGCGCGTCCACCCGGATCTTCTGGCTCAGGTCGCCCTTGGCGACCGCGGTGGTGACCGAGGCGATCGACCGGACCTGCCCGGTCAGGTTGGACGCCATCACGTTGACGTTGTCGGTCAGGTCCTTCCAGGTGCCGGACACGCCCTGGACGATCGCCTGCCCGCCGAGGCGGCCCTCGGTACCCACCTCGCGGGCCACCCGGGTGACCTCGCCCGCGAACGCCGAGAGCTGGTCGACCATCGTGTTGATGGTCTCCTTCAGCTCCAGGATCTCGCCGCGCGCGTCCACCCGGATCTTCTGGCTCAGGTCGCCCTTGGCGACCGCGGTGGTGACCTCGGCGATCGAGCGGACCTGGACCGTCAGGTTGGCCGCCATGACGTTGACCGACTCGGTCAGGTCCTTCCAGGTGCCGGACACGCCCTGCACGTCGGCCTGGCCGCCGAGGCGGCCCTCGGTGCCCACCTCGCGGGCCATCCGGGTGACCTCGCCCGCGAAGTCGGACAGCGTATCGACCATCGTGTTGATGGTGTTCTTGAGCTCGGAGATCTCGCCGCGGGCGTCGACGGTGATCTTCTGGCTCAGGTCGCCCTTGGCGACCGCGGTGGCGACCTGCGCGATCGAGCGGACCTGGCTGGTCAGGTTGCCCGCCATGAAGTTCACCGAGTCGGTCAGGTCGCGCCAGGTGCCGCCCACCCCGGGCACCTGCGCCTGGCCGCCGAGGCGGCCCTCGGTACCCACCTCGCGGGCCACCCGGGTCACCTCGCCCGCGAACGCCGAGAGCTGGTCGACCATCGTGTTCACGGTGCTCTTCAGCTCAAGGATCTCGCCACGGGCGTCGACGGTGATCTTCTGGCTCAGGTCGCCCTTGGCGACCGCGGTGGTGACCTGGGCGATGTTCCGCACCTGGCTGGTCAGGTTGCCCGCCATGAAGTTGACCGACTCGGTCAGGTCGCGCCAGGTGCCGCCCACCCCGGGCACTTCCGCCTGGCCGCCGAGGCGGCCCTCGGTACCCACCTCGCGGGCCACCCGGGTCACCTCGCCCGCGAACGCGGACAGCGTGTCCACCATCCCGTTGATGGTGTCGGCCAGGGTGGCGACCTCGCCCTTGGCCTCGACCGAGATCTTCTGACTGAGGTCGCCCCGGGCGACCGCGGTGGTGACCTGCGCGATCGCCCGCACCTGGCCGGTCAGGTTGCCCGCCATCGCGTTCACCGAGTCGGTGAGGTCCTTCCAGGTGCCCGCCACGGCCGGCACCTGGGCCTGGCCGCCGAGCTGGCCCTCGGTGCCCACTTCGCGGGCCACCCGGGTCACCTCCGAGGTGAACACGCCAAGCTGCTCGTTCATGGCGTTGAAGACGCCGGCGATGTCATTCATCAGCGGGTCGGCCCCGGCGGGCAGCCGGATACTGAAGTCACCGCCGCGCACCGCGGTAAGCCCGGCTAGCAGCTGCTGCATCTGCTCCTGCTGGCCGGTCTCGGTCGCCACCGACATGCCATCCACCTCATCGTCGCCGGTGCGCCGGGGGTCTGTGGCGGATGACGCTGTCAGCGGGCATTCGCCAGCGGCGCGCAGTTTGTGACGTACTTATCATGTCACCCTGCTTGCCTCCGCGCCCGCTAAGCGGACCGGCGGGGCGAGGGCCGCCCACGGCAGGGTGACCTCGCCCAGCCGCCAGCGCCGGGGGCCGCCCGCGGGCGCCGACCTGAGCACCGGCCAGCGGCCGGCCAGGGCGGTGACGGCGGCCAGCCAGCGCTGCCGGGGGCCGAAGGCGGAGTAGGGCGCGGCGGTGTCCCACCCCCGGTCGAAGTCGCGCAGGAACTGGTGCACCGGCTCGCCCGGCACGTTGCGGTGGATGAGCACCTTGGGCAGCCGGTCGGCCAGGTCGGAGGGCCGGCCAAGCGCCGCGACCCGGGCGGAGAAGGTGATCAGCCCGTCGCCCGCGCTGCCCGGGGCCGGGAGCGTCACCCAGACCGCCCGGCGGCCGATCTCGTCGCAGGTGCCCTCGACCAGGACACCGCCCGGGGCCAGGCCCGCCCGCAGCCGGGACCAGGCCGCCCAGGCCCGGTCCTCCGGGTACTGGCGGAGCACGTTGAACGCGCGGACCAGGACAGGCGGCCGGGCTACCGGCAGCTCGAACCCGCCAGGGGCGAACGACAGCCCGGGCAGTTGCTGCCCGGCCGCGCGGAGCGCCGCCAGCCGGCCACGGGCGTGCTCCACCCGCCCGGGGTCGATCTCGAGCCCGGTCACCTCGGCCCCCGGCGCCACCGCGCGGACCCGGCGGTACAGCTCAAGGGTGGTCACCGGGGAGGCGCCGAAGCCGAGGTCCACGATCAGCGGGCAGGGGTCCTGCGCCAGCACCGGCGCCAGCGCCTGGGTGATCCAGCGGTCGGCCCGGCGCAGCCGGCTGGGGTTGGTGGTGCCCCTGGTGACATCTCCCTCCGGCCGCACCCGGTCACCCTATCCGGGCTCGCGGGGGCCCCAGGTGCATGGTTGCGGCAACCAGGCGCCTAGGGCCGCCTGGTTGTGGCAACCATGCGGCGGGCCGCCGCGGGCGCGCGGGGCGGGCGGGGCGGGGGCGGGGGGCGGGGGGCGGGGGGGTCGCGGGACATAGCGGGGGCTTCGTGGTTTTGACCGCCGCAGGCGGGTAGCGTGCAATGGTCTAGGCCGGAGCGGTCCGGCCAACAAGGTCGCGGGGGAGGCGATCGGCTATTAGCACCACATCGACTAGCACCACATCGACGCCGGGGCTGGGAGGCGGCGACCGACATGCTGCGCGCAGCGCCGGGGTCCGCTGAGGTCCTCGGGATGCAACCGTCCGGCGCGGGCAGTGCGAGGGGCGGTAAGACCATGCTTGACCAGGAGTTCGACGCTTCATCGCTGTCAGTGCTGCGCGGGCTGGTGCTTGAGTGCGCGTCGGCCGCGGGACTGCGCGATGACCGGGCGATCGACGTGATGCTGGCCATGCACGAGCTGGCCGCCAACGTCATCCGGCACGGGACCGGCCGGGGGCGGCTGCTGATGCAGGTCGCCGCGGGAACGCTGCGCTGCCAGGTCAGCGACAGCGACGGCAACGGCGACGGCGCGGCCGGCGACCAGCCGCCCGGCCGCCCGGTGCTCGACGACCGGGTGATGAACGGCGCCCCGCCGTCCTGGCCAGTCGCGCACGGCCACGGGCTGTGGCTGGTGCGCCGCACCGCTGACCAGGTGCAAGTGACCAGCAGCCCGGCCGGCTCGGTCGTCTCGGTCGGTTTCACGCTGCCGGCCGCACTGGCCTGATGGGGTCTAGCGCGCCCCCGTTTGGCTCACCCCGCCCCGGGTAGCAGGGACCGGAAGCCGGTACGGGAAACCGGTGCGCGGGCGCCGCTGGCAGTACGTGGCAGCGGTGCGCGGGGGCGGGCGCCGGGCGAGGGAGACAGTTGGCCCCTGCAAGCCTGGCGCTTCCGCATGCCTCGCGATGGCCGGCCGGGTGCCCGCCAGCCGCGGACCGGCTGACCGCGTGGTCAGAGTGGTCAGACGATGCGGACGGCGACCAGGCAGGCGTCGTCGCCGGTGTCGGAAAGCGCCTCGCGCAGGATGCGGTCGGCGTGGGTGGCCGCGTCCGGGCCCGACGGCACCGACGCGCTGGTGAACTCGCGCAGCGCGTCGCTGATCGAGCCGGCCCGCCGCTCGACGAGGCCGTCGGTGAACAGCAGCAGGGTGTCGCCGCTTTTCAGCGGGAGGACCGCCTCCTCGTACTCCGCGTCCGGGTCGAGGCCGAGCAGCACCCCGCCGGGCAGCGGCAGCATCTCGGCCTGGCCGTCCCGGACCAGGACCGGCGGCAGGTGGCCGGCCCGGGCCCAGCGCAGCACCCGGGTCTCGGGGTTGTAGCGGCCGCAGACCACCGTGCCGGCGATGCCCTCGGTCAGGTAGCAGGAGGCGTAGTTGAGGTGCCTGAGCAGCTCAGCCGGGCCCTCGCCGGTCGCCGCGAGTCCGCGCAGCGCGTTGCGGGCGGCGACCATGCCGGTGACCGCGTCGATGCCGTGCCCGGTGATGTCGCCCACCACCAGCAGCAGCTCCTTGTCCGGCAGCAGCAGCGCGTCGTACCAGTCGCCCGCCACCAGGCGGCCCTGCTCGGCGGGCCGGTAGCGCACCGCCACGTCCACCCCGGCGACCTCCACCGGCGTCTCGTCCTCCGGCATGATGGCCCGCTGCAGGCGCAGTGCCAGTTCCTGCTCCTGGTCGGCCCGCTGCTCGCTGTCGGCCAGCTGGTCCTGGGTGGCGGCCAGCGCCACCTGGGTGTGGTAGTGCGCGGAGACGTCCTGGAAGGCGCCGCGCAGCCCGGTGACCTCGTCGCCGGCGAGCACCGGCTCGGCGAAGACGCGGATCTGCCTGATCGCGGTGTCGCCCGGGCGGACGATGCGGAAGACCGCGACCGTCGGCTCGCGCCGGTGCAGCAGCGACTGGCGGAACCGGCGCAGCGTCGTCCGGTCGGCCGCGATCGCGAAGCTGTGCAGGCTTTCGGTGGGGATCGGCACCGCGTGCCGCGGGTCGAGGCCGAACACCGCGAACGCCGAGTCGGTCCAGTGGACGTCCTGGGTGGCGAGGCTCTCCTCCCAGGCACCGATGCGGCCAAGCCGCTGCACGTGCTCGAGCAGCTCGCCGAGTCGCTCCGCCTCCCCCATCGGCCGCCAGATGAACGCCACCCCGGCGAAGAACGGGACCGCGTGCACCGCCACGACCTGGACCGGGTCCAGGTCGCCGGTCAGCGCGGTGCCCGGGCCGGCCACGTGCTCGGGGCGGCCGCTGGCCAGGATCCGCCGGGCCATCGCGAACAGCCCGTCCTCGGACGAGGCCGGGTAGGCCTCAAGCAGGGTCAGCCCGGCCAGCTCGGCGGCGGGCCGTCCGGCCGGGTCCACGTAGCCGGGGCTCAGGTGCACCAGGCCGAAGTCGGTCAGCGTGCCGTCGGTCCCCCACAGCGGCCTGACCACCAGCGCTGACTCGGTGACCTGGTCCAGCACCCGGAACACGGCGGGCGACGGCGCGGCCGAGCCGACCGGCCCGTAGGCCAGCCGCAGGGCGAGCACATCGGTGAACCCGGCCAGCGCGGCCGCCACCGAGGCCCGGAGGCTGGCGTCGAACTCCGCCCGCGGGGCCCGCCACCAGGCTTCGGTCACGCCGAGCAGGATGCCGGTCCGGTCGCGCAGCGAGAGCACCGCCCGGGCACCGCTCCTCCCCCACGGGGCGGCCGCGGCCACCCGGTCGTGCGCGGGCAGCCCGGCCGGCCACCAGCGGTCCGTACCGCCGACGACCACCCGCTGCTCCAGGCAGTCGAACTGCGGTGGCAGCCGCCGCCAGCGGCTCGCCTCGGCCGCGCCGAGCCCTTCCGCGCCGAACAGGTCGAGCGCGCCGTCCGCGTCAAGCAGCCACACCGCGACCCCGGCGGCGCCGAACCGGGACCGCAGCTGCCCGGCCAGCGCGCCGACCAGCTCGGCGCCGTCCTTCTCGCGCTCGGCGGCCGCGATCGCCACCGGGCTGTCGGCGGGCCCGAGCGCCTGGCCCGCCTCGATCCACTCCATCGGCGCCGCCAGGGTCACGTCGGCCGGGCGGCCGCCCTTGGGCTCTGAAACTGACGGGGTAGCCGGGGCTGGCGGCGCCGGCGAGGCGGGTGCGGCTGCGGATGCTGAAGAGGCTGCTGTGCCGGGCGGTGCGGGCGCGGGCGCGGGCGCGGGCGCGGCTGCGGGCGCGTCGGGCGTGGAAGACGCGTCGGGCGTGGAAGAGGAGCCCGAGGAGGCTGATGGGGCCGCGGACGTCGGCCCGCTCGGCTGTGCCTGCCCTGGCCGGGGCGCGGGCTCCGCCCCCTGGGCGGCCTCCTGGGCGAGGACCGCGGCGGCCATCTCCGGTTCCGGCAGGCCCGCGGCGGCGGCCAGGCCGGCTAGCTGGCGGGCGGCCGCCGCCAGCGACCAGCCGTGCCGCTCCATGAGTACGCCCCGGGCGACCGCGACGACGATCGCCGCCTCGCCGTCGGCCCGGACCCGGGCCAGCTCAAGCCGCTGGCGTTCGATGACCGCGGACAGGCGCGGGGTGTCCTCGCCGTCTGTCACAGGGCATCGCCTCCGCTACCGGTGACTGCTTACTGGCGCTGGCCCGCAGTCCGCCGTTACCGTGCGAGTCATCTGAACGCTATCTACCTAACGTAATGGGCAGCGCCTGCCCGAACTCTAGCATCGCCGGGCACGGAACGGTCGGGGATGCGAGGGCGGCCGCACCCGTTCGGGATAACCTGATTTTAATTCCGCTAACGCAAAGACCTGGGCGGACCGTGGATTATATCGGCAATTGCGGCGCACTTGCCCAGTGAAAAGCGACTATTGTGTAACGGTAAGTCTTGACGGATCCTCCGGACGGGTCGAGGAACGGAGTGCCGATGACAGACGTCGACCACGAGCGGCCGCGTCTCGACAGGGCCGCGCTAGAGCAGCTGCTCGCGGGGCTCACCGCGGTGCGCGGCGGCGACTTCAGCACGCGCCTCGCGCTGACCGGGGACCCGCTCGTCGACGAGATCGCGGCCGTGTTCAACCGCATGGTCGACCAGCTTGACCAGTTCACCTCCGAGGTGACCCGGGTGGCCCGCGAGGTCGGCACCGAGGGCAAGCTGGGCGGGCAGGCCAGCGTGCCCGGGGTGTCCGGCACCTGGAAGGACCTCACCGAGTCGGTCAACGCGATGGCCGGCAACCTGACCTGGCAGGTGCGGAACATCGCCCAGGTGGCCACCGCGGTGGCCAAGGGCGACCTCAGCCAGAAGATCGACGTCGACGCCCAGGGCGAGATCTTGCAGCTCAAGACCACCCTGAACACGATGGTGGACCAGCTCTCCTCGTTCGCCGACGAGGTCACCCGGGTCGCCCGCGAGGTCGGCACCGAGGGCAACCTGGGCGGCCAGGCGACGGTGCACGGCGTGGCCGGCACCTGGAAAGACCTGACCGACAACGTCAACTCGATGGCGAACAACCTGACCGGGCAGGTGCGGAACATCGCCCAGGTCACCACCGCGGTGGCGCAGGGCGACCTGTCCAAGAAGATCGACGTCGACGCCCGGGGCGAGATCCTCGAGCTCAAGACCACGATCAACACGATGGTGGACCAGCTCTCCTCGTTCGCGGCCGAGGTCACCCGGGTGGCCCGCGAGGTGGGCCGGGACGGCAAGCTCGGCGGCCAGGCCGAGGTCGAGGGCGTGTCCGGCACCTGGAAGCGGCTGACCGAGAACGTCAACGAGCTGTCCGGCACGCTGACCCGCCAGGTGCGCGCGATCTCCGAGGTGACCAGCTCGGTCGCGGCGGGCGACCTGACCCGCAACATCTCGGTCGAGGCCGAGGGCGAGGTGGCCGAGCTCAAGGACAGCATCAACGCGATGGTGCGGTCGCTGCGCGAGACCGTGCAGGCGTCGCAGGACCAGGACTGGCTGAAGACCAACCTGGCCAGCATCGGCTCGATGCTGCAGGGGCACCGGGACCTGGAAGTGGTCGCCGAGCTGATCATGGAGGAGCTGGCGCCGCTGCTCGGGGCGCAGCACGGCACCTTCTTCCTGACCGAGGACTGGGGCGGCGAGCGGCGGCTGCGGCTGATCGCCGGCTACGGCCTGGCGGCCGACAAGGACGCGCCGATCCAGTACCGGATCGGCCAGTCGCTGATCGGCCAGGTGGCCAAGAGCAAGCGGCCGATCGTGGTCGACGACATCCCGCAGGGGTACATCAAGATCTCCTCCGGCCTGGGCGACGCGTCACCCGCCAGCCTGGCGATCATGCCGCTGATGTTCGAGGACCAGGTGCTCGGGGTGGTCGAGCTGGCCTCGTTCACCAAGTTCACCCCGATCCAGCTCGCGTTCCTCGAGCAACTGGCGGAGACGCTGGGCATCAGCGTCAACGCGATCATCGCCAACTCGCGCACCGACGCGCTGCTCGAGGAGTCGCAGCGGCTCACCGCTGAGCTGCAGGCCCGCTCGTCGGAGCTGCAGGCACGGTCGGAGGAGCTGCAGCAGTCCAACGCCGACCTGGAGGACAAGGCCGAGCTGCTGGCCGCGCAGAAGCAGGACATCGAGGCCAAGAACTCCGAGATCGAGCGGGCCAGGGAAGAGATCGAGGCCCGGGCCCGGCAGCTCGCGCTCGCCTCGCAGTACAAGTCGCAGTTCCTCGCCAACATGTCGCACGAGCTCCGCACCCCGCTGAACAGCCTGCTCATCCTGGCCCGGCTGCTGGCGCAGAACCCGGGGCGCAACCTCTCGGCCAAGCAGGTCGAGTACGCCAACGTCATCCACTCGGCCGGCTCGGACCTGCTCCAGCTCATCAACGACATCCTCGACCTGTCCAAGGTGGAGGCGGGCCGGATGGACGTGCGGGCGGAGCGGTTCACCCTGGAGGCCCTGCTGGAGGACATCCAGGCCACCTTCCGGCCGCTCACCGCGGAGAAGGGGCTCGACTTCGACGTCTCGGTCGAGGCGTCCGCCCCGGCCGAGCTGGTCACCGACCGGCAGCGGCTGCGCCAGGTGCTCGGCAACCTGCTGTCCAACGCGGTCAAGTTCACCGAACGGGGCCGGGTCACGCTGCGGGTCGCCGGCGGTGCCCCGTCGGCCGAAGGAACGGTTGCCGCTTTCTCCGTCACCGACACCGGCATCGGCATCGCGCCGGAGAACCTGGCGGTCATCTTCGGCGCGTTCCAGCAGGGCGACGGGACCCTCAGCCGCCGGTACGGCGGCACCGGCCTCGGGCTGTCGATCGCCAACGAGGTCAGCGCGCTGCTCGGCGGCGCCATCGCGGCCACCAGCGACCTGGGGCACGGCAGCACCTTCACCCTGTCGGTGCCCGCCGAACTGCCCGACCTGCTGCCGGTGCCGGCGCCCGAGCCCGCGTTCGCGCTACCGGAAGGCGCCGGGGTGCCGCCGGAGGCGGCCGGGGCGCAGGACGGCGGCACGCTGCCGCACGGCCCGGCGCACGGCACCGCGGGCACCGCGGGCACCGCGCACGGCACCAGGGGGCGCGACGGCGGGCCGGCGGCCGGCGGCCAGGCAGGCGCGTACGGGACCGACTGGCCGCGCGGCGACGGGCCGGCCCGTCGGTGGACACCATCGACCACATGCGCGCGGTGACCAGCCATGCCGCCGCGCTGGCGGCGGCGGGGCAGCCGCCGGCGCCCCCGCGACTCGACGGCGAGGCAGGCGGGGCCAGCAGCGCGGGCGGGGCCAGCAGCGCGGGCGGGTACGGGGCCAGCGGCGCCGGGTCCTTCGGGGGCGCGTTTGACGGCGCGGGCACGGCCGGCCGGATGACCACCGGCGGCGCCGGGCAGGCCAGTCAGGCCGACCGGAACGTGCTGGTGTTCGAGCCGACCAGCGGCGGCCTGCTCACCCTGCTGACGCACAGCGCCGTCTCGGACCTGGCCCAGCTCAGCGGGTGCGTGCGGGTCAGCACGGCCACCACCGCCGGCCAGGGCACCGCCCAGCTCGCGGCCGAGCCGTTCCGCTGCGTGGTAGTGGACCTCGGCATGCCGGCCGCCCTCGACTTCCTCGACCAGGTGCAGGAGAAGCCCGAGCTGCGGGAGATCCCGGTGCTGGCGCACGCGCCCGGCCAGCAGCAGGCGCCCGGGCACCAGGGCGCCGCCGCCAGGAACCGGGTCACCGCGCTGCGCGGCAGCTACCCGGCCCTTGAGCTGCTGCCGTCAATCGACGACCTGCGGGAACGGATCACCCTGCACCTGTCGGCGGCCCGGGCGGGCCAGGTACCCGCGCTGGTCACCAACGCGCCCGCGCCCTCGCGGGCCGCCACCGCGGGCACCGGCGGCCAGGTCACGCCGCTGTCCGAGCACCCCAGCCTGCAGGGCAAGCACGTGCTGGTGATCGACGACGACGCGCGCAACGTCTTCGCCATCACCAGCACCCTGGACCTGCACGGGCTGCGGGTCACCCAGGCCACCGACGGGGCGCGCGGCATCCAGGAACTGCGGGCGGCACCGGACACCGACCTCATCTTGATGGACGTGATGATGCCGGGCATGGACGGCTACGCGACCATGGCCGCCATCCGGCAGATGCCGCAGTTCGGCCGGCTGCCGATCATCGCCGTCACCGCGCGGGCGATGCCCGGCGACCGGGAGAAGAGCCTGGCGGCCGGGGCCAACGACTACGTGACCAAGCCGGTGGACACCGACGAGCTGCTGGCCTGCATGGAGCGGTGGCTGACAAAGGCGTAAGCGGGCCGGGTGGCGGCCCCGGACGGTCGTGCGACGACCGGCCCCGGACGGTCGTGCCACGACAGCAGCGCCACCACCGCCACTCTGGTCACGTAACCGCAGGCCAGTTGGCTAGATTGGAAATAATTTAGTGCTATCACGCCAAATTATTTCCAAACTGCCAAAAAGTTCCGCAATAATGCCGCTACCGTGAGCGCGCGGACGGCCGCGGCGCCAGGGCTGCCCGGTTCGAGCGGCACGTGGACCTGATCGGGTTGTCGACCTGATCGGGCGGCAGCCGGCCAGCGCCGGCGGCACGGGATGAGAAGAGGCGGGCGATGACGGGACTGACCGCGCGGCAGCTCGACCGGGCGCAGGGGGTGCTGCTCGGCACGGCCGCGGGTGACGCGCTTGGCGCGGGCTACGAGTTCGGGCCGCCGCTGGAGGACGACGTGCCGGTCGAGATGAACGGCGGCGGGCCGTTCAACTGGGCCCCGGGCGAATGGACCGACGACACGTCCATGGCGCTGGCGATCGCCGAGGTCGCGGCGTCCGGGGCGGACCTGCGCGACGAGGCCGCCCAGGACGCGGTGGCCGACCGCTGGGCCGGCTGGGCGGTCGACGCGTCTGACGTGGGCGCGCAGACCAGGCAGGTGCTGGCCGCGGTGCGCGCGGGCGGGGCGCGGCGGGCGGGGCGCAGGCAGGCGGGGCGGCGGCAGGCGGGGCGGCGGCGGGCGGGGCGCAGGCGGGCGGGGCGGCGGCGGGGCGGCGGCGCGGGCGCGGGAGGCGGCCAGGCGGCTGCACGAGGCGACCGGCCGGTCGGCGGGGAACGGCTCGCTGATGCGGACCGCGCCGGTGGCGCTCGCCTACCTGGGTGACCCGGCGGGCCTGGCCGCGGCGGCGACCGCGCTGAGCGCGCTCACCCACTACGACCCGGTGGCGGGCGAGGCGTGCGTGCTGTGGTGCCTGGCGATCAGGCACGCGGTGCTGACCGGGGAACTGGATGCCCGGGCCGGCCTGGCCGGGCTGCCGGCCGGGCGGCGCGCGGGCTGGGCGGACCGGCTGGCCGCGGCCGAGCGGGGCCGGCCGCGGGACTTCGAGCAGAACGGCTGGGTGGTGCACGCGCTGCAGGGCGCCTGGTCAGCGATCGCCCGCAGCGGCCCCGGCGCGGCCGGGCAGCCCCGGCTGGCGCTGGAGGCGGCGGTGCGCGGCGGGCGGGACACCGATACCGTCGCCGCCATCGCGGGCGGGCTGGCGGGGGCGGCCAGCGGCGCCGCCGCGGTGCCGGCCGGGTGGCGGGAGAAGGTGCACGGCTGGCCGGGCCTGCGCGCGGCCGGGCTGGCTGAGCTGACCGGGAAGATCGTCGGCCGCTGAGGCAGCCCGCTCGCGCTAGGAAGCACCGTAGCCGGGCTCCTTGGGGGGCGGCGGGAGCAGGAAGTACCAGGCGTTGAGGACGCCGCTGACCTGGGCGATAAGGGTGGCCGGCAGCAGCAGGTAGAGGCCGTCCGGCTCGCCGCAGGCGAGGATGACGCCGCTGGCGGTGAACAGCAGCATGACCGCGACGTTGACCGCGGCGCGGTTGAACAGGGCGACCAGCAGCTGCTCGTCGTCGTCCAGGTTGCGCTTGCCGCGCGCCAGGCTGCGCAGCACCCAGCTGGTGATCAGGCCGACGGCGGTCAGCTCGGCCCCGAGCAGCCAGTCGGGCTGGCCCGGCGCCAGCAGCACCGTGGCCATCACCAGCGGCACGATGAACAGCACCAGGGTCTGCGCCGCGCTCGCGCGCAGGCCGTGACGGCCGGCGATGCGCCCGGCGTTGAGCGACAGGGCGACGAACAGCAGCCCGGTCAGGGCGCCGCTCGCCCCGCCGGTGGTAACGGCGAAATCGTGCCAGTCGGCCGGGGTCAACGCGGCCACCAGATGCGCATGGCAGATTTTACGCCGGGCCGGCCCCGGGGGGCCGGCTGGCCGGGACCGGGCCTGGGCAGCAAAAGACCGGGGCAGCAAAAGACCGGGGCGGTAAAAGACCCGCCGGAGCCTGGGGTCACAAAGCTCCGGCGGGTCGTGCGGGGACGTTTACCCGGGTGTCGCGGGGCGCTTGGCTGTCAGCAGAATCAGAGCCATGACTGGCGCTCCTGGCGTTACGGTTTCCAGTGCTGTAACGACTACCCGGGCAAGGGCCGTTAAACTACCAAGCCGCCCTGGGCCACCGGGGCGGCCGCGCGCGGGCGGGCGCGCCCGCCCGGCTGGTGGCATAGGGTTCCATTGACCAGTAGCGACGGGCAGGGATGGCGGGATTATGCCGCGAAGCGGACGGCCGGATGAGGCAGCGGCGGACATCGCGTCCCGGCGCGACGCGCTGCGCCAGGCGGCCGGGCTGCCCGGGGCTGACCTGCACACGCTGATGGAAGCGGCGCTCACCGAGATCGACGCCGCGATCGAGGCGATCGGCGCGCCGCCGGCGGCCGGCCCAGGGGACGGCGACCCGCCCGACCAGGTGCTGCCGGAGGCGGTGCGCACCGAGCGGCGGCTACTGCACGCGGTCTTCCAGCAGGCCCCGGTCCCCATGTTCCTGCTTGAGCAGGACGGGACGATCAGGCGGGCCAACAACAAGGCGGCCGAGCTGCTCGGCGCGCCGTCCGGGTACGCGACCGGCAAGCCGCTCAGCGTGTTCGTCGACCTGCCGTTCCGGGCGGCGGTGCAGACCCAGCTGGCCGCGGTCATCCGGACCGGGAAGCCGCGCTCGGCGGGCGGACGCCTGCTGACCGCGACCGGGCCGGTCGACGCGGTGCTGGCGGCGGCCGCCGCCGACCTGCCGGGTGACCCGCAGGTGCTCATCGTCACGGTGGCCGTCCGGGCGGCCCAGGGGACGCCCGGGCCGGAGGTCAAGCCGGCCGGTCGGGCCGCTGCCGCCGGAAACAAGGCCGCCGGGGACAAGGCCAGCGGGGACAGGGCCAGCGGGGACAAGGCGGCCGCCGCCGTCAGGCCCGCCGCGGGCAAGGCCGCTGGCGGTAAGGGCGCCGGGGGCGCGGCCCCCGGCGGGGACGACGCGGAGGGCGCGGCCGACCGGGCTGTCGCCGCCATGACCCGGCGGCTCGACACGGTGACCTCGGTGACCCGGCTGCTGCTCGACAACAGCACGTTCAGCGAGGCGGTCACCCTGCAGCGGTGCGCCCGGCTGCTGGCCGGGGAGGTCGGCGACTGGGTGCTGATCGACATCGAGCGCGGCGGGCGGCTGCTGCGCCAGTTCGCGGCGGGCCCGCGGGCGGCCAAGGCCGACCAGCTCGCCCGGGTGGCCCGGGGAATCGACCCCGCCCTGGAGTCGGTACCCGCCCAGGTGCACGCGGCCGGCAAGTCGGTGCTGCTCGCCCATCCGGACGACCCGGCCGCGCTGGGCCGCGGGCCGGACGGGACGCCGCTGCTGATGCTGCTCGGCGCGACCTCGCTGATCTGCGTGCCGATCTCCGACGGGACGGTCAGCTACGGCGCGCTCACCCTGACCCGGATGGCCGACAAGGGGCCGTTCGGGGTGGCCGACCTCGGCTTCGCCGAGGAGCTTGGCCGCCACCTGGCGATCGCGATCCGGGTGGACCGGCTGTTCCGGCAGCGCGCCCAGGTGGCCGACGCGCTGCAGGCCAGCCTGCTGCCCGCGCGGCTGCCGGACGTGCCCGGGCTGGAGTTCGCCGCCGCCTACGTCGGCGCCACCCAGTTCCAGGAGATCAGCGGCGACTTCTACGACGTGTTCAAGGCGGGCGACGGCTGGGCGATCGCGGTCGGCGACGTGTGCGGCAAGGGCCAGGACGCGGCCGCGATGACGGCCGCCGCCCGGCACGCCATCCGCGCGCTGGTCCACGTGCACAAGACGCCGGACAAGGTGCTCGCCGCCGCCAACCAGGTGCTGGTGGCGGAGGACTACGACGACCGCTTCGTCACCGCGTCGCTGGCGTTCCTGCGGCAGCGCGGCCAGCGGGTGCGGGTGGAGATCGGCGGCTGCGGCCACCCGGGGCCCGCGGTGGTGCGGGCCGACGGGCGGGTGGAGATCCTGGAGGGCGACGGGCTGCCGCTCGGCCTGTTCAAGGACATCGTCCCCGGTCGCAACGACGTGGAGCTGTCCAAGGGCGACGTGCTGTTCTTCTACACCGACGGGGTGACCGAGGCCCGCGGCAGCGATCACTCGTTCTTCGAGGACCAGCTCGCGGACGCCCTGGCCGAGGTGGCCGGCCGGAAGGCGTCGGACGTGGTGCGCGCCGTCCAGGAGCTCGTCACCAAGTTCTCGGCGGGCGAGCTCAAGGACGACGTCACCATCGTCGCCGTGCGGGTCGAGTTACGGCTGCTCGTACAGGTCCTCGACCACCTCGGTGGCGCCGGCCACCGGGCGGCCGGAGGGGGTACGGGGCACCCCCGGGTCGGCCGGGTCCTCGATGAGGTCCTGGTCGAGCAGGGTGGGCCGGGTGGGGACGCCCGCCTCGAGCGCCTGGGTGCTCGGGTAACGGGCGGGGTACGTGGTCTGCTCGACCCGGCCGGCCGGGTAGCTGCGGCGCACGACCCGCCGGCCGAGCCACCCGTAGGAGCGGGCGGGCAGCAGGATCCCGATCAGGCCGACGATCATCAGTACCCAGCCTGCCGTGTGCAGGTTGAAGAACGACGTGTTGGTGGTGACCGCGAAGGCGAGGATGGCGCCCACGGCGATCAGCGCGATCCCAGTTCCGTATTTCATGGAAAGTCCCTTCCTGGCGGGTCTCGGGCCGCCGTGGAGGTGTGGAGGGCAGGGTCTCCTGGGCGCAGGAGGCGGGGGTTGGGCGGTCGAACGCGGGGGGCGGAGAGCGGGCCGGCTGGACGCGGGGGCGTCAGGCGGACTTGGCCAGCTCTTCCGGGCTGTCAAGCAGGCGGCTGCGCAGGTGGTTCAGCGCGCGGGTGAGCAGCCGGGAGACGTGCATCTGGGAGATGCCGAGCTTGGCGCCGATCTCGGCCTGGGTCAGGTTGCCGTAGAAGCGCATGGTCAGGATGCGCTGCTCGCGCTCGGGCAGCTCGTCCCAGTGGGTGGAGACCGCCTCCATGTCGATCGCCTGCTCCATGTCGGGGTCCTCGTCGCCGAGCACGTCGCTCAGCTGGGCGGGGTCATCGCGGTCGGACAGCGGCGCGTCAAGCGAGTAGCTGCTGAACACCATGTCCGCCTGCCGCGCCTCGAGCAGGTCCTCGGGGGTGCAGCCGAGCCGCTCGAGCAGTTCCTCGTCGGTCGGGGTGCGGTTCAGGGTGGAGGTGAGCTGCTCGGTCGCCTTGCGCAGCTCGAGCAGCAGCTCCTGGGCGGCCCGGCGGACGTGCACCTGCCAGCGCTTGTCGCGGAAGTGCCGCTTGATCTCGCCGCTGACGCACGGCGCGGCGTAGGCGGACAGGCCGCTGCCGAACGTCGGGTCGTAGTTGTTGATCGCCTTCAGCAGGCCGACGTAGCCGACCTGCATCAGGTCCTCGACCGGCTCGGGGCTGCCGCGGTACTGCCGGACGCACGCGCGGACCAGCCGCTCGTAGCGCTCCACCAGCAGCTCGCAGATCAGCGAGCGCTCGTGACTGTCCTTCGGCAGCTCACGGAAGCGGAGCAGCAGCTCGTCATCGGAAAGCAGTGCCAGCTCAGCGCGCTCGCCGAGCGGGGGTGCGGGGGAGGTTGCCTTCGTCATGGCCGTCGTCTCCGTCGGTCGGGAATACCGGACGGAGCTGTTGTGCCCCCTGGGAGGCATCTAAACGTTGTCTTTTGTGACCTCGGTCACACTCCTAGGAGATCGGTACGTACTCCCGCGCCCAGTGCCGCAGCGCCCGGCAGCGGGCGATGAACGCCGCGGGCGCGTGTTCTGCCAGGTCGACGAAGCCGTGGTCGGTCCCGGCCGGGTCGGCGGGCAGGCCCGCCGCCAGCAGCAGCGCGGCCGCGCCGCTGGTGTAGCCGATGAACTTGCAGTGCGCGACCGCGTCGGTGACGAAGTCCCGGGCGGCCGGGCGGGCGGCCAGCACGCGGGCGGCGCCGGGCTCGGCCAGGATCGCCACCGCGTCGTAGAGCACCGCGGGCGCGCCGTCGACCTGCTGGTCGGCCGGCACCCGGGTGCCGTCGCTGAGGTCGACCCCGCCGACCGCGGGCGCGATCACCTCCACGGTGGCGCCCTCCGCCTCGGCCGCGGCCCGCAGCGACGCCAGCGTGGCCGCGTCCGCCCCGTTGGTCAGCAGCAGGCCGAGCTTGCGCCCGGCGAAGCTGTCCGGACCCTGGCGCAGGATGCTGAGCGCGGGCGACTCCGCCAGGTCACGGGCCGGGCGGCGGGCGGGCTCGGTGGCCGGCGGCAGCTCGCGCAGGCCGAGGCCCCGCGCCACCGCCGCGGCCAGGTCCTCGTCCACGTTGCGGAGCCCGGCCACCATCCGGGTCCTGATCTCCTCGCGCTGGCACTTGCTCAGCTCGAAGGTGAACGCGTCGGCGATGTGCCGGCGCTCGACCTCGGTCTGGCTGCGGTAGAACTGGCTGGCCTGGCTGTAGTGGTCAGCGAAGCTCTCCGGGCGCAGCCGGCGCTTGTCGCCCGCCAGCGGGGCCGGGTAGCTGCGGAAGCCGGCCGCCGGGTCCTCGCGCGGGCCGCCCTGCTCCCCCGGCCACGAGTTGGGCTCGTAGTTGGCCCGCGACGCCCGGCTGGCCAGCGCCATGTGGCCGTCCTGCTGGAAGTTGGCGTAGGGGCACTTCGGCGCGTTCACCGGGAGCTGGCTGAAGTTGGGGCTGCCGAGCCGCTTGAGCTGGGTGTCCAGGTAGGAGAAGTTGCGTCCCTGGAGCAGCGGGTCGTTGGTGAAGTCGATGCCGGGCACGATGTTCTGGGTGCAGAACGCCACCTGCTCGGTCTCGGCGAAGAAGTTGTCCACCACCCGGTCGAGGACCAGCCGGCCGACCGGGGTCACCGGCACCCGTTCCTCCGGGATGAGCTTGGTGGGGTCGAGGACGTCGAACTCGAACGCGTCCGCGAACTGGTCGTCGAACAGCTGCAGGCCCAGCTCCCACTCGGGGTAGTCGCCGCTGCCGATCGCCTCCCACAGGTCACGGCGGTGGAAGTCCGGGTCGGCCCCGTTGATCTTGACCGCCTCGTTCCAGGTGACCGACTGCAGCCCGCGCTTCGGCTTCCAGTGGAACTTCACGTAGGTCGACTTGCCCGCCGCGTCGACCAGGCGGAAGGTGTGCACCCCGAAGCCCTCCATGAAGCGGAACGAGCGCGGGATGGCCCGGTCCGACATCACCCACAGGAGCATGTGGGTGGACTCGGGCATCAGCGAGGCGAAGTCCCAGAAGTTGTCGTGGGCGGTCTGCGCCTGCGGGAAGCCCCGGTCCGGTTCCGGCTTGGCCGCGTGGATCAGGTCGGGGAACTTGATCGCGTCCTGGATGAAGAACACCGGGATGTTGTTGCCGACCAGGTCCCAGTTGCCCTCGCGGGTGTAGAACTTCACCGCGAAGCCGCGCACGTCCCGGGCCAGGTCGGCTGATCCCTCGCTGCCGGCCACGGTGGAGAAGCGGACGAAGGCGGGCGTGCGCAGCCCCGCCTCGCTGAAGATGTCAGCCCGGGTGATGCCGGTCAGCGGCTGGTAGCACTCGAAGTAGCCGTGCGCGCCGTAGCCGCGGGCGTGCACCACCCGCTCCGGGATCCGCTCGTGGTCGAAGTGGAAGATCTTCTCCCGGAAGTGGAAGTCCTCGAGCAGGGCGGGGCCGCGGTCGCCGCCCCGCAGGGTGTTCTGGTCGTCGCTCACCGGCACGCCCTGCGCGGTGGTGAGCCGCCCGGCCGCCGGGGCGCCGTCGCCTGCCTGCTGGTGGGTCTCGCCGCCGCGCGCCCGGGGCACCTGCTGGTCCCCGTAGCGGGCGGCCGGGTACTGGCCGTCGGGCTGGCTTCGGTTGGGCTCGGTGGTCATCGTCAACCCCTTCCGTTAGCGGCTGTTAGCTGCTTTGACCTGCTTTTTTTCTTCGACGTCAACGCGCCTACCCGGCCACCGGGGAGGCAAACGGCCGCACCGGGCACCGGCCGGGCGGTTCCCGCCCGGGGACAGCGGGCCAGGTCAGAGCGCAAGATTCCGGCATTCGCGGGGAATAGTCCGCCTCGCCCGGGGCAGCGACTGGTCACCGATCACGTCCGAGCTCACGACCCCACGGAGGGCGTCAGATGACCGAATACGCCACCGAGTGGCGCGAAGCAGGTGCCTGCCTCGCCGCCGACCCGGACCTGTTCTTCCCGATCGGGGCCGGCGGCGCGGCCGGCCCGGAGGCCGAGCGGGCGCTGCGGATCTGCGACGGCTGCGCCGTCAAGCGGCAGTGCCTCGACTTCGCCATGCGGCACGGCGAGGCCAACGGCATCTGGGGCGGGACCACGCCGGAAGAGCGGGTCCGGGTGCTGCGCGGGCGGAACCGCCGTCCCGGCCGCCGGGACTGGCGAGAGGTGCCGTCAGCTGCCCTGGTTTCCTGACCAGGCCGGGAAACCAGGATTCCTGACGGGCCGTTTCAGGACGAGGGCGCGGCCCGGCCGCCCTGGCCGTAGGTGGCGATCACCCGGGCCGCGACCTCGGTTACCTTCACGTGCCGCCGCTGCGACTCGCGGCGCAGGTAGCGCAGCGCCTCCTCCGCGTCGCAGCCGAGCGCGTGCATCAGGATCCCCTTGGCCTGGTCGGTGACCGCGCGGGCGGCCACCGAGTCCTTGAGCTGGGTGGCGGTGCGCTGCGCCTGCCCGTAGGCCTGGCTGTTGGCGAACAGGGTGCTGCCGAACCGGGCGAGGGTCTCCGCCATCGGCACCCCGTCGGCGTCAAGCGCCCCCGGCCGCACCCCGAACAGCGCCAGCACCAGCGTGATCGACGGCGACTGGCGGACCAGGTGGATGGAGCTGCGCAGGCCGCGGCGCAGGGCCTCGGCCGCCCACCACGGCCACCGCGCGTCGTCCGACATCAGCTGCAGCGCGTCCCGGCAGCTGACCGGGCGCCCCTCGCGCACCGCGGCGGTCAGCGGGCCTGGCCCGGTCCGCAGCTCAAGCTCGATCATCTCGGCCGGGTCGGGGTGGCTGGCCGCCACCGTGGTCAGCTCACCGCCGCGCCAGATGGTGGCGTGCGCGGCCGCGCAGCCGGGAACCTGCCTGACCGCCAGCTCGGCCAGCTTGCCGAGCGACTTCGCCTCCCCGTAGGACAGGCTGACCAGCTCGGTGGCCTCGAAGCCAAGGTCTTCGACCGTCATGCCGCCCTCCGTCCGGTCGGGCTCGCGGCCCGCGGCCGGCCGGACGGCGGCCGTGAGCGCGCGGAGCTACTTCTTGTCAGGGTACGCGGGAGCAGCTTACGGTGTGCACCGGCACGGCGCCGCCGGCCGGGGTGGCAGGCGAGGCGGCGGGCGAGGCCACGCACGGCCGCACCGCCGAGTGCACCACCTGGGTGCTGAGGGCGAAGCACAGGGCGGCCACCGCCGCCAGCGCGATCAGCGCCGCGACCGGCGCCGCGCGCCACCGCCGGGGCGGCCGGGGGGCGGGCGGCAGCCGCTCACTCCCGGCCAGCTCCGCGTCCCGGTAAAGCCGCTCGAAGATCGAGAACATCGAGGCTAGCTGGGGTGTCTCGGCCGACAGGCGACGGTCAAGGGCGGCCAGCCGGCGCCGCTCGCGCTTGGTCGCCCAGTCGCCGGCGCCGGCCCGGGCCGCCCGGGCCGCCCGGCCGGGCGGTCGCGGCCGGAACCGGCTGCGGAGCGTTCGCAGGCGGGAACGGCGAGCGGGGTCACGGCCGGTCCGGGGCGACGGCTCTCGAAGGCTCATCACTAGCTCTTCTCTCGCAAACGGTCACTGCCGGCCCCGGCCGCGGCGCGCTGCCAACGGTCCCGGCGCGCGGGGTTGCGCGTGCGGGGTTGCGCGTGCGTCAACCGCTGTCGAGTACCCCGGCCGGCCCGCCCTACTCCTTAGCGATCACGTCAACCGGAATAACCCGGGGGGCCCGGCCGGCCCCCCGGCCGGATGCGGTTTCATGCTGGGGTGAGCGCGGACGAGCTGGGCCGGGCGGCGCCGCTGGCCAACCGCTACCTGGCGATGCGGCACGGGCAGAGCCGGGCGAACGTGGCCGGCATCATCGTGAGCAGCATCGACACCGACCGGCGGGGTGACTACGGGCTGTCAGGGACGGGCCGGGAGCAGGCCCGGGCCGCGGCCCGCGGCGGCGCGCTGCCCGCGGGCACGGTGATCTGCTCATCCGACTTCGCCCGCGCGCGGCAGACCGCGCAGATCGTCCGCGACTGCCTGGGGGCGGCCCCGGTGCAGCTCGAGCCCGCGCTGCGGGAGCGGTTCTTCGGCGACTTCGACGGCGGCCCGGCCAGCCGTTACGCCGAGGTCTGGGCGGCCGACGGCGACGGCACGGCCGGCCGCGCGGGGGTCGAGCCGCCGTCCGCCGTCCTCGCCCGGGCGGCGGCGCTGGTGGCCAGCCTGGAGCGGCGCTACCGCGACCGCGACATCCTGCTGGTGTCGCACGGGGACACGCTGCAGATCCTGCAGGCGGGCTTCGCGGGCCTCGACCCGGCCCGGCACCGCACGCTGCCGCACCTGGCGGTGGCGGAGATCAGGCCGCTGCGGCTGGCACCCCGCCAGGGCGTTCTCTGGTAGGCGCCCGCTCGGGCGGGGGCCGGGCGGGGCCAGCCGCACCCGTTCCGGCTGATAATGGCTTTCGGCGGGGTGACCGGAGTCAGCCCACCGCGAAGGTGGCGCCGATGCCCATGCCGGTGATCCACTCGGGGACGGGCTCGTAGCTGGTCCACACCAGCGGGCGGGCGGCCGCGCCGAACCCGATCAGCCAGCTGCGGATCTCGTGGCCGCCGCTGCCCGCTCGTTCCTCAAGCAGCGCGTCGCCCAGCTCGGTGACCGGGTCGGGGTCGGCCGCGACCAGCTGCTTCAGGAACCAGGCGTCCCAGGACGGGTTGACCGGGGCGTCCGGGTTGCCGCCCAGGTCGCGCACCCGCGACTCGCGGGCGGCGGACGCGGTCCGCACGTCGCGGCGGCCGTGGATCATCGACGCCCGCCGGTCGGCCGGCACCGCGGCGTCGCGCGGGTCGTTGGACGGCAGCCAGTGCGACAGGCCGCCGCTCGCCACCACCAGCACCCGGCCGGCGTCGGCCGCGCGCACGGCCGCGCCGAGCGACCTGCCCAGGGACAGGCAGCGGCGCATCGACGGCAGCGGCGGGGCGGCGGTGTTCACCACCAGCGGCACCAGCGGCAGGTCGGCGCCGCCGCGGACCATGTCGTAGCTCTGCACGATGCCGTGGTCGACGGTGAGCGCGTAGGACAGCGCGATGTCGAACCCGTCGGCGGCCAGCCCGTCGCGGACCGCCCAGGCGAGGTCGGCCGCGACCGGCAGCGGGCCGCTGCGGCTGCCGAAGTCGCCGAACCCCTCGGCCTCGGCCACGCCAAGGGTGAACGGCGGCATGGCGTCGTAGAAGTTGGCGTGGAAGTGGTCAGGCCCGATCACCACCACCGCGTCCGGGCTCAGGGCGCGGACGGCGGCGGCCACCCGGGCGGTGTCGGCCAGGAAGCGGCCGCCGGGCGCGGCCGGCCCGGGCGGCGGCAGCATGGTGGCGAACGGCGAGTGCGACATGCCGACCAGGCCGACGATCTCGCTCACCGCGCGGCCCCGGCCGGGACGGCGCCGGCGCCGGCGGGCCCGGCGCCGAGCAGGAAGTCGCGGTGCGCCCGCAGGAACTGCTCGCGCTTCTCCCACTGCGGCCAGTGCCCGGCGTCCTCGATCACCGTCAGGCGGGCGTCGGGCAGCCAGCTCAGCAGCAGCTCCGCCTCGTCCAGGCCGCCGGTGGGGTCGTGGTCGGTCCACAGCAGCAGCACCGGGGCACCGATCTTGCCGACCCAGCCCGGGTCCCAGGCGAAGTCCCGGCGGACCGCGGGGTCCTGCAGCACCAGCGTGTTGCCGATCGCGCGCAGGAACCCGGGCCGCTGGTACACCGCCCGGCGCAGGTTCACCAGCTCGTCGGTGACCATCTCCGGGTGGTGGAACAGCCACTGCACCCGGGCCCGCACCACGGCGTCGCTTGGGTCGCGCACGGCGGCGGTGGTGCTCTGCACCAGCCGGGCCATCACCTCGGGCTTGTTGGTGATGTTGCCGGGCGTGTTGAGCACCATGCGCTGTACCCGGTGCGGCTGGTGCGCGGCCGCCCAGGCGGCCACCCAGCCGCCGAGCGACTCCCCCGACAGGTGCGCGGCCGGGATGTCGAGCGCGTCCATCAGCCCGGTCAGGTGGTCCGCCAGGACGTCGACCGTGTAGGGCCGGTCGGGCAGGTCCGACCAGCCGTGGCCCACCATGTCGTAGGCGGTCACGGTGAAGTCGGCCGCCAGCCCGGCGATGTCCCGTGCGTAGGCCTCCAGGTGGCCGCCGGTGCCGTGCAGCAGCACCAGGTCGGGGCCGGAGCCGGCCCGCAGCACCCGGGTGCGCACCCCGCTGACGTCGACGTGGCGCAGCTCGTGGTCGGTGTCGGCCAGCTCGCCCCAGATGCTGATGTGCTCGGGCAGGTCGCTACTCATGACTGTCTCCCGTCGGTGTCGGGTCTTCGGGGTAGCGGGCCCGCGCCTCGGCCACCGTGCACAGGCCCGCGCTCTGCCGGCGGGTGATGCCGAGCGCCGCCAGCAGCCGCGAGCTCTCGATGGTGAGGAACTCGACCGGCGCGTCGGCGGCGTCGTTGTAGTGCCGGTGCCAGGTCCACGGGGGCGTGTAGATGAAGTCGCCCGCCGCCCAGGACTCCTTGTCGTCCTCGATGTCGCTGTGCCCCCGGCCGGCGATGACGTAGTGCACGGTCTCGTGGTAGTGCCGCTGCATGTCCGAGCTCAGCGCGGGCGGGATGGTCTGCCGGAACAGCTCGAAGGCGACGGTCGGCAGCCGGCCGGCGATCGCCAGCGTGCTCGGGTTGTGCACCTGCCCGGCGGGCAGCGGCTCCAGCTCGGCCGCGTGCACCACCACCGGGCGGGCGGTGCCCGGGCGGACGCTGCCGCTGATCGCGCCGAGGAAGTCAGCCAGCTCGAAGCCGGGCCCGGCGGTTGCCATCAGATCGTCTCCGTCCGGCCGCCGTCGACCGTGAGCACGGTCCCGTTGACGTAACTGGCGCTTTCCGAGGCCAGGAACGCGACCGCGGCCGCGATCTCGTCCGGCTCGGCGGGCCGCCCGGCCGGCACGGCGGCGGTGTCGGACGCGTCCAGCTCCTGGTACGCGGTACCGGAGGCGCTGGCCCGGGCGCTGAGGATGTCCCGCCGCCGCTGGGTGTCGGTGGCCCCGGGGGCCACGCAGTTCACGGTGACGCCGCGCGCCGCGTACTCGCGCGACAGCAGCTTGGCGGCGGCGGTCACCGCCGCCCGCAGCACTACCGAGACGGCCAGGTCCGGCTGCGGCTGGCGGACCGCGGTGGAGGTGACGAAGACCAGCCGGCCGAAGCCGCGGGACGCCATGCCGGGCAGCGCCAGCCGGGCCAGCCGCAGCGGCCCGAGCAGCAGCAGCTCGCTGCCGGCCCGCCAGGCGTCGTCGGTCACGTCGAGCACCCGGCCGGGCGGCGGGCCGCCGGCGTTCAGCACCAGCACGTCGGGCGGGCCGACCCGGTCGCGCATGGCGTCAAGCGCCGCCGCCCCGTCCGCGGCGGCGATGTCGGCCACCAGGATGCCGGCCTCGGCCCCGGTCTGCTCGCGGAGCCGGGCGGCGGCCTTCTCCAGCGACTGCTGGTGACGGCCGGCGATGACGACGCGGTGGTCGGCCGCCAGCCGGGCGGCGACCGCGAAGCCGATGCCGGCCGCGCCGCCGCCGACCAGGGCGGTCCGCGGGGTGGCGGGTGCACTGCTGGCGCTGATGATGCCTCCCTGGTCTCGCGGGTGGTCCTCGGTTGGGCTTAGCCTGACTGGTATGAGCGCGCGGAACCAACGATGAGTCCCAGCCAGTGGGACGCGACTGTTCCGGAAGGCGCCCCGCCGGACAGCGGCCTCGACCGGGCGGCGGCGATCCTGGGCGCGTTCGACCCGGCCCACCGCGAGCTGACGCTGGCGGCACTGGTCGCCCGGTGCGGGCTGCCCCGGTCCACCACCCACCGGACGGCGATGCGGATGGTCGGGCTGGGCTGGCTGGAGAAGCCGGGCGAGCGCTACCGGATCGGCAACCGGCTGTTCGAGATCGCCAGCCTGGCACCGATCCGGCTTGAGCTGCGCGAGGCGGCGCTGCCGTTCCTGCAGGACCTGCACCAGGCCACCAAGATCACCGCGCAGCTAGGGGTGCTCGACGGGTCGGCGGTGCTGGTGGTGGAGAAGATCACCGGGCACCGCGCGATGCCGATGCTTTCGCAGGTGGGCGGCCTGATCCCGGCCTACTGCTCGGCGCTCGGCCGGGCGATCCTGGCCTACTCGCAGCCGCCGGTCATCGAGACGGCGCTGACCGGGCCGCTGCCCCCGCGCACCCCGCGCACGCTGACCAGCAAGACCGCCATCATGCGGGAGCTGACGGCGGTGCCCGAGCGCGGCTGGGCGGTGGAGCGGGAAGAGGGCAACATCGGCGTCAGCTGCGTCGCCGCGCCGATCTTCGGCCCGCTCGGCGAGGTCGCCGCCGCGCTGTCGGTGACCGGCCCCAGCCAGCTAGTGCGGGCCGACCGGATCGGGCCCGCGGTGCGGATGGCGGCGGCCGCGGTGACCCGCGCCTACAGCCGGCCTCGGCCCGCACAGTCTCACTGACTGGGACTCATCGTTGCGGTGCTGGCCGTGCCGCCGCACGCTGTGACATTACGCACGTGTGGCGGCGTCACGGTGACGTCGCGGTGCGCGAGAAGGAGGCGACGATGACTCTGGGCGGCGGCTACATGTTGCCAAACCGCGAAGGTCAGCAGATCGCGGCGATCGGTCTCGGCATCACCGTGAAGACCAACGGCAAGTCCACCCGCGACGCGTACTCGCTGTTCGAGTACGCCATCCCGGCCCGCACCGACGGCCCGCCGCCGCACGTGCACACCCGCGAGGACGAGTCGTTCATCTGCCTGGCCGGGAAGCTGGACGTGCACCTGGGCGGCGAGGACTTCACCATCGGCCTCGGCGACTACCTGTTCCTGCCGCGCGACGTGGTGCACACCTTCCGCAACACCTACGAGGAGGAGGCCCGCGTCATCTCGGTCGTCTCGCCGGCCGGCCTCGAGGGCTACTACCAGGCCCTGGCCGACCTGCCGCCCGGTCCCAAGGACCTCAACCGGATGAAGCAGATCATGGCCGACTTCGGCCTCGAGCTGCAGCTCCCGCCCGGGGTGCACTGACCATGCGGGTCGGCATCATCGGGGCCGGGGTGGCCGGGCTGGCCACCGCCAAGGTGCTCAAGCAGGCCGGGCACGAGGTCGTCGTCTACGACAAGGCGCCCGACGTCGGCGGGGTGTGGAGCCGTACCCGCCGCTACCCGGGGCTGACCACGCAGAGCCCGGCCGCGCAGTACTCGCTGTCGGACTTCCCGATGCCCCGGGACTACCCCGAGTGGCCGACCGGGGCCCAGGTGCAGGCGTACCTGGCCGCCTACGCCAGCCACTTCGGGCTCGAGCCCGCGCTGCGGCTGTCAACCGAGGTAACGGCGGCGGTGCCGGTGCCCGACGGGGGCTGGGCGGTGACCGCGGACGGCGGCTCACCGGAGGCGGGCTCGCCCGGCCGCACCGAGCACGTGGACGCGCTGGTAGTGGCGAACGGGATCTTCTGCCAGCCCGCGGTGCCGCGCTACCCGGGCGAGGCCGAGTTCACCGCGGCGGGCGGCCGGGTGCTGGCCGGCCCCGAGCTGCACGACGCCGAGCAGGCCCGCGGCAAGCACGTGCTGGTGGTCGGCTACGGCAAGTCCGCCTGCGACGTCACCGTGCCGCTGAGCAAGGTCGCCGCCAGCACCGACGTCATCGCCCGGCACCTGCTGTGGAAGGTGCCGCGCCGGATCGGCGGCTTCCTCAACTTCAAGCTGCTGCTGCTCACCCGGATGGGCGAGGCGCTGTTCAGGTACCTGCACCTGCGCGGGGTGGAGAAGTTCCTGCACGGCCCCGGCAACCGGATCCGCGCCAGCATGATCAACTCCATCGGCTCGGCCTCGGTCCGCCAGTTCGGCCTGCGGCGGCTTGGCCTGGTGCCGCCCGGCCAGCTGGAGGACATCGTGCGCGGGGCGATCGGCCTGGCCACCGAGGGCTTCTTCGAGGGGGTGGCCGAGGGCCGGATCACCGTGCGGGGCAACCGGGTGATCACCCGGCTGCTGGCGGTCGACGGCGTGCCGACGGCAGAGCTCGACGACGGCACCCGGCGGCCGGCCGAGCTGATCGTGTGCGCCACCGGGTTCATCCAGGCGGTCCCGTTCCTGCCCGCCGAGGTGACCGGCCGGGTGCTCGACCCGCGCGGCAACTTCCAGCTCTACCGGCAGATCCGCCCGGCCGACGTGGCCGGGCTGTACTTCAACGGCTACAACTCCTCGTTCTTCAGCCCGCTGAACGCGGAGATGGCCGCGGTGTGGATCGCGGCCGACCTGGCGGGCGCGATCCCGCGGCCGGACGCCGCCGCGGTCCGCGAGCAGGTGGCGGCGCAGCTCGCGTTCATGGACGAGGCGACCGGCACCCACCACTGCAAGGGCGGGAAGATCATCCCGTTCTCGATGCACAACGTGGACGAGGTGCTCGGCGACCTCGGGGTCAACATCAGCCCGGTGGTCCGCGCCTGGCACTGGCTGATGCCGGTCAACCCGGCCGCGTACCGCCGGGTGACCCCGGCCGTGCTCGCCCGGCTGCCGCACGTCCGTCCCGCTGACGACGCCGCCGCTGACGACGCCGGCCGCGCCGACACGGGCGCGGCCGGTGCCGCTGCCCCGGCCACGGCGGGCGGGCGGCCGCCGGTGACCGGGCGGGCGCGCTAGACGGCCGCGGTTCAGCCAGCAGGATCGTCCGAACGGGGGCGGACGGCCGCGCACCCCGCCCGCCCCTCCTCGGGCGGGGTGCGGCCTATCCGGCGGTGACGGCGCCCGCCACGTCGACCGTGACAGGCCGCCCCGGCCGGCTGAGGGGCCGCGGGCGGGGGCTGGCGACGACGCCCGCCAGCTCCCCGCCCGCGGGTGCGCCCTGGACCCCGCTTGTCCAGAGCGCTTCGGAGGAGCGCCGGCCGTGCGAGGGGCTTAGGCCGGTGCTCGATGACGTGTTCGGCTGGCCGGTGACCGGGCCGGGCCGCGTGCTGCGGGCGAGCGGGTTTCCCATGACGGTCACCAGTTCCGGAGCTGGCCGGTGGCCAGCCAGAGCAGGATCAGGGCGGCGGCGCAGGCGGCCAGCGCGGCGGCCGCCGCCAGCCGGCGCCGTGGCCGGCCGGCCGACCAGCGCCAGCCGCCCGCCAGCGCGCGGCGAACCAGGCCGGCCAGCAGGTAGAGGGTGCCCGCGACGGAGGCGGCGGCCAGGGCCGCGCCGAGCGCGTCGGCGGCCGCGGCGGCGTAGTGGTGCCCGCTGAGGCTGGCCCGGGCCAGGTCGGTCGCCCGCTGCGCGGAGTGCCACAGCGCCCGGTCGGCGGCCGGCAGCCGCAGCAGCAGGTACCCGAGGGCGGTCAGCAGCAGCGGGACGACCAGCAGCACCCAGGCGGTGATGACGATCCGGGCGGGGCGGCGCAGCCCGGCTGCGCGCGGGTCCCTGCCGCCGGCCGCGGCCCGGGACAGCGTGTCGCGGACCACCGGGACCACCCGGTTGAACAGGTCCGGGACCCCGACCAGGTCGCTGAGGATGAAGTAGCCGTCGAAGCGGACGACCGGCAGCAGCTGCTGCAGTATCTCCAGGTGGCCGATGACGATCACCAGCAGCAGCAGCGGCGTGGAACTGGCCGCGTAGACGCCGGCCAGCACCAGGATGAAGATCAGGTTGAAGTACAGCCCGCCCAGGTCGGTGCGCAGCCGCCCGCCCCGGCTGAGCCGGTAGGAGTCGGTGACGTCGGTGAAGAACGACGGCCAGAACAGGTAGAGGCCGGCTCCGATGCGCCCGGGCCGGCCGCCGCCGTAACGGCAGCCCGCCGCGTGACCGCACTCGTGGAACAGCGCCGAGACGATCGTCAGGGCGGCCACCAGCAGCAGGTCGACCGGGTTGGCGAGCAGCTGGCGGAGCCCGGCGCTGAGCCCGCTGATGGTCAGCACCCAGTAGTCGAGCACCCCGGTGGCGATGACCACCACCGCGATCACCGGCCAGTGAAACAGGGGCCGCAGCAGCGTCCCGGCCGCCGCGGCGGCCGGCTCCGGCAGCAGGGTAACCCGCGCCCGCAGCGCCAGCAGCGGGCTGGCGCTTGGCTGGCGGCGGGCCGGGCTGACCGGGCCTGCCGCGCCCGGCCCGGCGTCGGCAGGCCCGGAGTCAGCGCCGTCGGCGGGGCCGGCCACGATGCCGAGGGGAGCCAGCTTGACGTCGATCAGGTAGCGGACCTGGTCGGCGCTGAGCGTCCGGCCGAGGTCGGCACTGGCCAGCAGGGCGATCTCTTCCGGGTCCTTGATGCCGTCCATCAGCAGGGCGACCAGGTACATCATCCGCGGCAGCTGGATCACCTGGCCGTCGCCGCGCCGCAGCAGCGACGGCGGGTCGGCGAAGCCGCTGTCTTCGAGCGGGCCGAGCAGCCGCACCCCGGCCGCGAGCCGGGGCGGCTCGGCCTGGTCCAGGGTGTTACTGGTCACGGGTCCGCACCGCTTTCGATGAGCGTGGGAGCGGGAGGGGCCGCCCGGGCTGACCGGGCGGCCCTTCTCAGGACAAGGCCGAGCTAGAGCGCGATGACCACGCCGACGCCGATGAAGAGCGACGGGCCACACGGGCTGCAGGGCGAGTAGCACTGGGGGACGCACAGGGTCTCCCGGTTCGGCAGCAGCTCGGCACCTTCCAGCTCGAGCTCCCGCATCGAAACTGACGACTCGATTGACATCGGGTCCCTCCCTCTGAACGATTTACCGTGGACTTCTGTACGGATTTAACCGTACAATCTGTACGGTCATCACCGTACAGTAGGATCATCCATCGGTCAACAGCAGGTCGTTCAGGAGTCAACAGCGCTGTACGGCGATCGGGACTGGCAGCTGACGGACGGGTTAAGTTGATGGGTATGACGGCGCAGGCGGCAGGAGGCGGACCGGAGCTGTCCGGCGGGGAACCGGCAGAGCCGGCGGCACCTGAGGCAACCCCCCTGCAACGGCTGATTCAGGAGCGGCTGAAGGAACGCAAGTGGTCCTACGGCGAGGTCGCGCGCCGCGGCGGGCTGCCCAGGTCCACCATCTACACGCTGGCCACCACCAGGAACCTGGTCCGGCCGCCCCGGCCGGCCACCATCGACGCGCTCGCCCGCGGGCTTGACGTGCCGGTCGCGGTGGTGCGCACCGCCGCCGCCGAGTCCACCGGGCTGCACTACTACGACGAGGCGCCGTCCGGTCAGCGCCCGCCGGGCAACCAGGAGCGGGACCTGCTGATCGCCAGCATCGACGAGCTCTCCCCGGACGACCGCAAGCACGTGGCGGCCCTGGTCGAGTCACTGCGCCGCAAGGCGTCGCAGGAGGGGACGATCGAGTAGCCGCAGCACAGCGGTCCTTCTGGACTTACGATTCCAGATAACGCCCAGGCCCTGGATCGCCAATAGGGGGATAATTGTCAATCCACGCCGAATTTACTGCCGCATCCCTCTTTACTGATAGATTGGAAGTTGCCGACCTAATATAAGCCAGCCATTTCTCGGCGCGATCAAGTGTTTCTTCCAATTCATCGAAGTGCATCATAAGCTTAGATTGATCACCTTCGGACAAACGATTGTAGTCCGCAGTATCATGCGCCTTCATTATGCGGAAAACCCACGTCACGGCCTCAAGGAAATCTATTTCCAGATCCGCGACGCCGCCCATGACAGTCTTAGCAAGAGTCCCCAGATCTTCGGGGCCAGCAGCAGAGGCACAGGCCCTTTTCAAGCTGTCGAAAGTGCGGATGATCTCAACTGACTGGCGTTCTGCCGGCTCCGGCAAGGCTCCTACCAGATTAACGGCTTGGTTCACGTGGGACTTCGATATAGCTTTTGCCAGTTCTTGATTGAACTTCTCCGGAGTTCTCCGGTCCATCATCCTCTGGGAGCTCCGCAGATGCCGCGCGCGGGCCTCTGCCCTTTGATGGGCCGCTTTTCGTTGATCTTCTAGCCTTTTAGCTTCTTGCTGAATTCTTGCCCGTTCCTCTGCGCGCCTTTTTCCTGGGCCGACGTAAAAATAGACGGCATGTATTACGCCACCAATAATCATCAATGCAAAGGGTGCCAGTATGAGAATGACAATAAATTCCGCGACTCCCCTTATAAACCCCATCGAGGCCCCCCTGCGCTGCACGGACTGTCACTAAACGGTACCCATCTTCCCGATAGATTTCCAAGCAATGACGGCGAACATCTGGTGTTAGTCCGTAACTTTCGCAACTTTAGCCTCGGCAGGTTTGCAGGCGTGCGTTTCGGCACGGACAATCGGCCGACCCTACCCGGACTCAGCATCCAGCGCCGCGATGGCCACCAACAGCCCTAAACCGGGTCAGGGTCGGCGGGCAAGGCAAGGCCCCCTTCCCGTCTGCTGGAAGGGGGCCTTGCCGAGCCCGGGCCTTATCTCGCTAAGGGCCTTGGCGTGCTAGGAGTGGCAGGAGAGCTTGGGGTTGACGCCGATGTAGTTGAGCGGGCCAGCCAGGACCGTGACGACCACGGTGCCCGCGCTCGCGCAGCTCACCTTTTCGTTGAAATAGTTGCGCTGCGCTGCGGCGATAAGCCCGATGACGAGCCAGATCACCAGGATGACGGAGCCGATTCTCACGGGGGCCTCGACTTTCTTCTTTTATCTCAAGGGGAGGTGATGTTGCGGGTGTGGGAGGAACGAGCGGGGGCGTCGCCAGGCGGGCTGACGGCGCGGGGCGAGCGGGCGGCAGGTGCGCCCGGCAGGCGGAGGGGTGCGGCGGCCGACCAGGCGGGTGCGACGGCAGGCCGCGCGGGTGCGGCCAGTAGCCGGGCGGGTAGTGCGGGGACCCCGGCCGGCTGTGCGGGTACGGCGGCGGGCGGGGCCGGGAAAGAGCGCACGCCGGGCTGAGCGAGCTTCATCGGGTGCCCTCCTCCGGACCGCGTCGGCTTAACCGCACGCTCTATCGACTACCCGCGTGGGGAAGGGGAAACGCGGTGCGCGGAACTTGCCTGAGCTGCTCGTTGCGGCGCGTAGAACTGGGCGGACTGTCGTAAGCTGTCGCTATACCCGCCGGTCGGCCATGAGCGGCGGGGCCCGGCATCGGCCGGCCGCGGCTCGCTCCCCCGCAGGGCGGCCGCGCGAACGGGTCCGGAGACGTGGCCTGCCCCCCTGTCCGCACGGAGTGGCGGTGGTTGCATGTCTGATGAGGGTTTTCCCGTTACGTGGTCTGGCCGGACCGCCGTGGTCACGGCGACCAGAGAAGTCGATATCACCAATGCCGAAGGGCTGCGCGACGCGCTGCTTTCAGCGCTCAACGACGGCGCCCTCGGCCTGGTGGTGGACATGACCATGACCACGTTCCTCGACTCGGCCGGGGTCACCGCCCTGGTGCGGGCGTCGCGGCGGGCCACCGCGAGCGAGGCGACGCTGCGGCTGGCGGCCGCCGCCGCGCCGGTGCTGCGGGTACTCAACCTGGTCGGCATCGACCAGCTGGTCGCGGTGCACCCGAGCGTGGCCGCCGCGCTGGCCTCACTGCCCGATCAGACCGGCCGCGGCCTGCCCGCCTGAGCGATCGGCGGCCAGCCGGCTCAGGCCACCGTCATGGAGAGCATGACGCGGACGCCGCCCGGGCTGGCGGCCACCGACACGTAATCGGAGAGCTGGCGCAGCACCAGGCGGCGCAGCGCCTCCGCCTCGTCCGCCCGGCCGGCCGGCCGGTCGGCCCGCGCCGCCTCCCGTACTAGCATGCCGTCGCCGCTCACCTCGCAGAACGCGCGGCCGCCAGCAAGCCAGAGCCGGACCCGGGCGGTGCACGGACCCCAGGCGGTAGCGCAGGCCGAGGCCTCGCTGACCGCCAGCACGAAGTCCGACACCCGGCCGGACGCGATCCCGGCCCGTGCGCAGAACGAGTGCGCGAACCGCCGCACGGCCGGGACGTCGCCCTGCCGGAACGCCCGCTGCGCCAGCCCGCGCGCCTCCATCGACGGCAGCCGGCCCTCGCTGGCCTGCCAGCCGTCACGTATCCGGCTGTACATCAGCCTCAGCCATCCTCGAACGGTGCGGTGAGCCGCGGCGGTTCGCCGCTGACCCTGGTCACGATCGTGGCCGCCAGGTCACGGAGCTTGACGTTGGTGTTCTGGGAGACGGTGCGCAGCATCGCGAACGCCTTGTCCTGCGGGCAGTGCTCGGTGGCCATGATGACGCCGAGCGCCTGGTCGATGACCGCCCGCGACACGATCGACGACCGGAGCTGGTCGTTCTGGTCGGCGCAGGACGCCATCCGCAGGGCGAGCGTGAGCGCGCCCTGCGCCTGCCGGGCGAACTCCTCGGCCCGCCTGGCCTGCTCCGGCCCGAAGGCGCCCGGCCGCCGCGCGTAGAGCGCCAGCGCGCCGGCCGGCTCGCCCGCCGACATCAGCGGTAGCGCGTAGCAGGACCGGATGCCGAGCTCCGCCGCCTGGCGGCAGAACCGCCGCCAGCGGTCGTGGGTCGCCGTGTCGTGCACCCGGGCCGGCCGCGCGGTCCGCAGCACCTGCCGCGTCGGCCCCTCCCCCGCCTGGTCCTGCGCCTGGTCGACGGCTGAGGCGAGGGGGTCGCTGCAGGCTGAGGCGGTCGGCGGCCGTCCCCGCTGCCGCAGGGCCAGGCCGCAGGACATCCCGTCCTCGACCGTTCGCGCCGCGAGCACGGCGAGCTCGTGCAGGAACTGCTCGAGGCCATCGGACTTCAGCAGGGCGCCTTGCAGCTCTGCCAGGTCCATTTGCACGTCGCTAAACACAGCTTCACCACTACCCACGAGTACCGGATAAAACGGGTGTCAGGGAAGGTCAGCGCCAACTAGCTCGGCCGCGGCGGTGGCGATGGAGGCCATGTCGATGCCCGCGAGCTGCACCTGCTCGGCGGGGGCGGCAGAGCCGGGCATGGACCGCACGGCCAGCTTCCTGACCACCGGCAGCGGCCGGCCGCCGCCCGCCCGGGCGCTGTCGGCCGCCAGCGCGCCCAGTACCGCGTCGCCGAGCCCGCCTTCCGGCCAGTGGTCCTCGACCGTCACGATCCGCCCGGTGTCCCGGGCGGCGGCGCGCACCGTCGCCACGTCGAGCGGCTTGACCGAGTAGGCGTCGATCACCCGGGCGGCGATGCCGTCCTCAGCCAGCAGGTCAGCCGCGGCCAGCGCCTCGTGCACGGTGATGCCCGCCGCCACCAGCGTTACCTGGTCGTCGGGGCCGGACCGGAGAACCCGGCTGCCGCCGATCGCGAAGCGCTCCCGCGGCTGGTAGATGACCGGCAGCGGGCCGCCGCCGGTGCGCAGGTAGCTGACGCCGGGCAGGTCGGCCATGGCGCCGGTCAGCCAGGCGGCCTGGTTGGCGTCACACGGGGACAGCACGGTGCTGCCGTACACCGCGCGCATCGCCGCGATGTCCTCCAGGGCCATCTGCGCCGGGCCGTCCTGGCCGGCCGAGACGCCGGCGTGCGAGCCGACCAGCCGGATGCTGGCCTGGCTGACCGCCGCCATCCGGATGAAGTCGTAGGCGCGGGTCAGCGACGCCGCGAAGGTGGCCGCGAACGGCACCCAGCCGCGCACCTGGATCCCGACCGCCGCCGCCAGCATCTGCTGCTCGGCGTAGCACTCGAAGAACCGGTCCGGGTGCGCCCGGGCGAAGAAGCTGGTGCGGGTCGCGTCGCTGCCCGCCGCGTCGAGTACCGCCAGGCCCGGCCGGGCGCTGCCCAGCGCCGCCAGCGCCTCGCCGAAGCCGGTGCGGGTTGACTCCGTCGAGCCGGGCTCGAACGCCGGCGGCAGCCAGCGCACCGACCCCGGGGTCCCCGGGCGGGACAGCTCCGACCACGGGTCATCCGACCAGGGATCACCCGACCAGCTCACCGCCTCCCACCACTCCTCCGACCACTGGTCGTCTGACCAGCGGTCTTCTGACCAGGGAAGAACCGGCCGGGGGCGGCGGGCGGCGGGCACCGGCAGCGGCGGCGCCACCTCAACCCGGATGGCGCGGGCGCCGCCGGCCGCGGCGGCCGATGGGCCCGCGTGCGTCCGGGCCAGGATCACCGACGGCGCGCCCGGGTGGGCGGCGGCGGCGCCGAGCGCCCGGTCGACCGCCTCGACGTCATGCCCGTCGACCTGCTGGGCGTGCCAGCCGAAGGCCCGGAACCGGGCAGCGTAGGCGGCCGCGTCCCGCCCGGGCCGGTGCTGGCCGGCCTGGCTCAGGTCGACGATCAGCGTCAGGTTGTCCAGGCCGGAGCCTGCCGCCTGCTCGGCCGCCTCCCAGGTCGATCCCTCGGCCAGCTCGCTGTCCCCGTACAGCACCCACACCCGGTACGGCAGCTTGTCCAGGCGCTTGCCCGCCAGGGCCATGCCGGTGCCGATCGGCAGGCCGTGGCCGAGCGAGCCGGCCGCGACGTCCACCCACGGCAACCGCGGCGTCGGGTGCCCCTCCAGGCGGCTGTCCAGCTGCCGGTAGCTGAGCAGCTCGTGCTCGCTGATCGCGCCGGCCGCGCGCAGCATCGCGTAGTACAGCGGGGCCGCCTGCCCCTGGCCGAACACCAGGTGGTCGTTGCCCGCCGCCGTGGGGTCGGCGAAGTCATAGCGCAGGTGGCGGGCGAGCAGGACGGCCACCAGGTCGGCCGACGACAGCGCGGCGGCCGGGTGCCCGGCCGCGGCGGCGGCGCTGCACCGCACCGCGTCCGCTCTCAGCTGCTGGGCGACCTCGTGCAGGGACCGGGGGACTTCGTGCTCGGGCAAGAACGACGTCGTCATCAGGTGCCTCCCTCGGTCTAGCCTTCGGGTCTCGCTTCTGCGCTGCCCGTGAGCTGGCCGCTTACACCCTTGGGGAGGGGTTATCCGGGTGCGCCCGGGTAGCGGCCGGGAAAGATCAAGGTAGGGGAGGCAGCAATGTCGGTAGTGCTGATCGTGGTGATCGTCGTGGTCGCGGTGGTCGCCCTGTCCGCCTGGCCGTTGTCAGTCAGGCTGGCCGCACGGAACCCGGGCGGGAAGCGGCACCCGCGCGCCGAGCGCCGGCGGGCCCAGGTGCAGGGGGGCACTCACGCCGGCGGCGGCCGGTCGGTCGGGCCGCGGCGGGACGCCGAGGTGGTACCGGACGAGGACCCGAACGCGCCCACGGTGCCGGTCCGCGAGCCGGGGAACAGCCCGCTGGACCGGTAGGCGGCGGGAACCGCCGTCAGGCGTGACGCGTCCCGGGCCGCCGTGGTGCGGCCCGGGACGGGTCGGGCTGGGGTGGCCGCTCGCTCAGTCGTTGGCCTGGGCCTGGCTGAGCGCCGCCAGCGGCGAGTCCGCCTCGGTGGTGACGGCGATGTCGCCCAGCGACACGATGCCCACCACCTGGCCGTCGCTGATCACCGGGAGGCGGCGGACCGCGTGCTGCTGCATGAGCTGCTCGGCCTGCGCCACCTCGGCCTCGGCCGCCACCCCGACGAGGTCGCCGCTGCACAGCGGGCCGACCGGGGAGTCCGGCCCGGCCCCGTCGGCCAGGCCGCGGATCACCAGGTCGCGGTCGGTCACCAGGCCGGACAGCGCCCCGTCGGTGACCACCAGGACGGCGCCGACCTGCGTGTCGCGCATGATCCGGGCGGTCTCGCCGATCGTCTGGCTGTAGTAGACGCCGACCGGGGCCGGGGTCATGATGTCGCGTACCCGGCCTCCCTGGGCCGGGATCCGGGCGGTGCCCGTGTCCGGCGGAACGGGGGTCTCCTGGCCGGTACCGGGGGGCGTAACGCTGCGGTTCGACTCGTCCATGCGTCCTCCTCGTTTCGGCTGTTTCCCCCTCGCTACCGGCCCGCAGGCGGCCTAAACAACCAGGCCGGCGGTCCCGCCCGGCCGCGAGCCGACACCTGGGCGCGAAAAGCGAGTCCCCCGCCCGAAGCGGGCGGGGGACTCGCGGGGTCGTCGCGGGCGCCGTCGCAGCGGGAGCGGCGGGGCCGGGGCGCGGGGTTAGCGGAGCGGGGGGCTAACTGAGCAGGGGGCGCGGGGCTAGCGGAGCACGCCGCGGCGGCGGCCGTAGGTGCGGCGGCGGCGGGTGCTGCCGGTGACGTAGCGGCGGCTGCGCGGGTGGGTGACCACGGCGATCAGCAGCGCCGCGACCACGACCGAGACGATGACGGTGATGACGAGGTGACCAGCCCCGAGGATGGCGGCGGTGATGAACCCGCCGACCAGCGCGCCGACGATGCCGAACAGCAGCGTCAGCAGGATGCCGATGCGCTGCCGGCCGGGTACCAGCAAGTGACCTAGACCGCCGATCACCAGACCGATGATCAGCCACGTGATAATGGCAGAAATTGTCATGGCCCCCCGCTACCCGGGGGCAATGGTTTTATTCACGCCGAATGGCGAGCGAAGCGGGGAAACGCAACCGTTCGGGGGGAAGCAGGGCGGCCCGCCCGGGATGACCGGACGGGCCGCCGCGAGTGGCAGCGGCGGATACCGCTTGCCTTTTCGCCTGGTTATTTAATTGTTGTTATCCGGCATTAAGAGACGGGCGTGAGGTGCAGGAGCACTACCTCGTCAGTTCCGGTGCTCGGGCTGTTGTTGGTGCCCGAGGGCTGACCGCTGTCGTAGGGGTTGTCCTGGGTCGGCCAGCCGGTGAAGCGGGTCGAGTTGAACTCGAACCAGTCGGCCGCGGTGGTGGTCGGGATGACCGGCAGGTTCTGCGCCACGTACTTCTCGATCGGCCCGAGGTCGGCCTTCTGCTGTGCGACGGTCTGGTCGCCGTTCAGCTTGGCCAGCTCCGCGTCGACGGTCGGGTTCTTGAGGTGCTCGTAGTCACCCGAGCCGCTAGAGATCAGCGCGTCATCCAGCCACGTGTCGTACAGCGGGAACGGGGTGATGCCGCCGTTACTCCAGTGAATCGCGAGCTGGAAGTTGCCGCTGGCCATGTCGGCGTTCCAAGAGTTCACGGTGATGCCGTTGAAGGTGGCATTGATGCCCGCCGCCTTCAGGTCCTGGGCGATCAGCGCGGCGGACTGCGCGTAGTCGGTGTAAGAGGACGGGTCGACGATGCTCAGCGCGACCTCCTTGCCGTTGAGCGCGTAGTAGCCGGCGCTGTCCTTCTTGTAGCCGGCCTGCTGCAGGATCTGCCCGGCCTGGGCGGCGCTGCCGCTGGCGGGCACGGTCATCCCGGCCACCTCGTCCGCCAGCCACGCCTGGTAGGTCGGCAGGGTGATGCCGGAGGCGTTGGTCAGCGGCGACTCAAGCCCCGACTCGCCCTCGGAGCCGACGACGGTGCGGTTGATCGCCACGTCGATCGCCTGCCGGACGGCGAGCTGGTTGGTCGGCCACTGGTTCAGGTTGGGCCACAGGGCGTTGGAGGAGCCCGCCGCCTCCCAGAAGCCGTGGTGGGCCGGGTCCTTGTCGACGAACAGCTTCTGCAGGTCCGGTATGTAGTTCCCGGTCCAGTCGAGCTGCCCGGCGAACAGGGCGTTCAGCGCGCCGGTGTTCGAGGGGAAGACCTTGAAGTAGACCCGGCCGACCGGGACCTTCTGCCAGTAGTCCGGGTTCCTGGTCATGGTGAAGCCCTGGGAGGAGAAGTTGCCCAGGACGTAGGGGCCGGTGCCGACCGGCTTGGGGTCGGTGAACGTGGCCGGGTTGCTGACGCTGGCCCAGATGTGCTGGGGCAGGATCGCCTGGCCCGCGATCTGCTCCAGCTTCATGTACTGCGGACTGGGGAAGTTGACGGTCACCGTGTCGCCCGCCGTGGACACGCTGCTGACCTGCAGGCCGCCGCTGTTGATGTCCTGGGTGCCGGTGCTGTGCGCCTTGACGTAGTTGAACGTGAAGGCCACGTCGGCCGCGGTGAAGGCCTGCCCGTCGTTCCACTTCACGCCCTGGCGGATCGTGAAGGTGATCGACCGGCCGCCGTTGCTCCAGGCGTACTTGGTGGCCAGCCACGGGTAGCTGACGGTCGGCTTGGCCAGGTCGAACTGGATGAGCGGCTCGTAGACCACGCCGGTGGCGCCCATGCCGTAGGCGGCGGCGGTGGGCTGGAAGGGGTTGAAGTCGTCGGTGATGGTGTTCTCGGGCGAGCTCTCCATCACCAGCTCGGCGTTACTGCCCGACGACGTGCCGCCGGAGCTGGTCGCGCTCGACCCGCCCGACGAGCAGGCCGCCAGGCCCGCGGCAAGGAGGCCGGCCGCGGTCAGCGCCAGCACTCTCTTGCTAGTGAATCTCCTGATAGTCAACTTTGACCTTCCCTCTCGCGGTTAATGATTGATTGGAGGGCTTTTCCGCGTCGCGGCCCCGCCCGCGCCCGGTTCAGCGGGCGCCGGCGGCCGGGGGCGGCACGGCAACGTCCAGCCGCCAGCAGGCCGCCGCGCGGGCGGGCGACAGCGGCTGCAGGGCGGGGTTCTCCCGCCGGCACTTGTCGTCGGCGAGCGGGCAGCGGCTGCTGAACGGGCAGCCCGGCCGCGGCCGGGCCGACGTTCCCGGCCGGCCCGGTCACGCCGCTGACCGCGGCGCCCGCGGTGAGGGCGGGGCCGGGGCCGGCCTGGCCAGCGCGGCCCCCCTTGAGCGCGCTGCCCAGGTTGTCCGGGTCGGGGGCGGAGGCGACCAGCAGCTGGGTGTACGGGTGGGCGGGGCGCTGGGTGACCTCCTCGGCCGGGCCCCGCTCCACGATCTGGCCGCCGTACATCACCAGCACCTCGTCGGCGAAGTAGCGGGCGGAGGCGATGTCGTGGGTGATGTAGAGCAGCGCCAGCGCCAGCCGGGTGCGCAGGTCGTCGAGCAGGTTGAGCATCTCCAGCCGGATGGAAACGTCGAGCATCGACACCGGCTCGTCGGCCAGCAGCACGGCCGGCTGCGCGGCCAGGGCGCGCGCGAACGAGACCCGCTGGCGCTGGCCGCCGGACAGCTCGTGCGGGTACTTCGCCCGGTACTGCGCGGCCGGGGTCAGCCTGACCTGCTCAAGCAGCGCGGTGACGGCGCCGGTGACGTCCCGCACGTCGCGCTGGTGCAGCTTCACCGGGCGGGTCAGCGTGTAGCCGACCGTGTGCACCGGGTTCAGCGAGCTGAACGGGTCCTGGAAGACGTACTGCACGGCGGCCTTGTAGGCCCGGAACGCCCGCCCGCCGCGCACGTCGACCGGCTGGCCGCGCAGCAGGACCTGCCCGCTGGTCGGCTGCTCCTGCCCGGCCAGCAGCTTGGCCACGGTCGACTTGCCGGAGCCGCTCTCCCCCACCAGGGCGACCACCGCGCCCTGGTACAGGCCGAAGGACACGTTCCTGACCGCCTGCAGCGACGCGCCCCGGCCGAGCCGGAACACCTTGTTGAGCCCGGCCGCCTCCATGATCAGCGGGCCGCGGGCGGCCGCGGCCGAGGTGACCGCGGCGGGGTCGCCGGCCTGCTCCGCGTCGGCGTTGACGGCGGGCGCGGCCGAGGCGTCGGGGGGCGGGACCGCCTCCTCGCCCTCGCCCAGGCCGCTCACCGGCAGCCCGCCGACGATGGGCTCGCTCATGACAGCACCCCTTCCTGGCTGACCTGCGGGGCCACGATGGGGCAGGCGGTGAGGTGGCGGACCCGGTCCGGGCCGCGGCCCGCGGTGCCGCTGGCGGTGCCGCTGGCCGGGCCGCCGACCGGGGCGAGCGACATGTCCACCTGCCCGCAGGCGGCCACCGCGTGCCCGCAGCGGGGAATGAACGGGCAGCCGGCCGCCCGCTCGCGCAGGTCGGGCGGCGAGCCGGGGATGCCGGCCAGCTCCCGGCGCGGTCCGCGCAGCGACGGGAACGAGTTGAGCAGCCCGCGGGTGTAGGGGTGGGCGGGCTCGCGCATGATCGCCTGCGCGCTGCCGGTCTCAAGCAGCCGCCCGGCGTACATCACCGCGATCCGGTCAGCCAGCTCGAGCAGCAGCGACAGGTCGTGGGTGATGAACAGGACGGCGAACCCGAGCGTCTCCTTCAGCTCCACGACCTGCGCCAGGATGTCCCGCTGGACCACCACGTCGAGCGCGGTGGTCGGCTCGTCCATGATCACCACCTCGGGGTCAGCCGCGAGTGCCATCGCGATCATCACCCGCTGCCGCATCCCGCCGGACAGCTCGTGCGGGTAGGAGCGCAGCCGGCCGCGCGGTATGCCGACCAGGTCCAGCAGCGCCGCCGCCTTCTCCCTGGACTCCCCCCGGGTCAGCCGCAGGTGCGCGCGGACCGCGTCGAGGAGCTGGTCCTCCACCCGCAGCACCGGGTTGAGCGCGTTCATCGCGCTCTGGAAGACGATGGAGATCTCCCGCCAGCGCATCCGGTGCAGTTCCCGGTGGCTCATCGTCAGCAGGTCAGCCGGCTCGCCGCCGGCGGTGACCCGGCGGCCGCCGTAGCGCACGCTGCCGCCGGTGACCACCGCGGGCGGGCGCAGCAGCCGGGTGGCGCCGTAGGCGAGGGTGGACTTGCCTGAGCCGCTCTCGCCGCACAGGCCGACGACCTCGCCCGCGTTCAGCGTCAGGTTGACCTGCTCGACCGCGCGGATGTCACCGCCGGGCGTGCGGTAGGCGACCGACAGGTTCTCGATCTCCAGCAGCGGGCTCACCGCAGCTCACCTCCGGCTGGCGTGGTCTCCTCAAGCAGCGAGCCGCGGGAGAAGGAGTGCAGGAAACCGCCCAGCCGGCCGCGGCCCGCGCTGAGCTGCGCCAGCACCGGGGTGGGGTCGGTCGGCCAGACCCGGCGGCCGGCGATCCGGGCCGCGCCCCGGGCGGCCCGCAGCCGCGGGCTGCCGAGCTCGTCGATGCCGGTGTTCAGCAGCACCAGGGAGGTGCCGATGAGCGCGATCGCGAGTCCCGGCGGCACGAACCACCACCACGCGCCGAGCTGCAGGGCCTGCTGGCTCTGGGCCCAGTACAAGATGGTGCCGAGCGACCAGCTGTTCAGGTCGGTCAGGCCGACGAAGGCGAGCGCGACCGAGGCGCCGATCGCGTACAGCACCGTGTTGACGAAGCTGGCGGCGATGAGGCTGACCTCGTTGGGGATGATGTCGAAGGCGATGATCCGCCAGCCCCGCTCGCCCGACTCGCGGGCGGCGGCGATGAAGTCGCGGTTCCTGATCATCAGCGTCTGCGCCCGCACCACCCGCGCGCCCCACGGCCAGCCGAGCACGCTCAGCACGATGATGGTGGGGAGCTGCCCCTTCTGCGGCAGGTAGCCGAGCAGCAGGATCAGCAGCGGCAGGGCCGGGATGACCAGGAACACGTTGCTGACCAGCGACAGGAGCTCGTCCCAGAAGCCGCCGAGGAAGGCCGAGGTGACCCCGACCAGCACTGCCGCCGTGGTGGCGATCACCCCGACCAGCAGCGCCAGCTCGATCGTCAGCCGGATGCCGACCAGCAACTGGGACAGCACGTCCTGGCCGGTCTGGGTGGTGCCGAGCAGGTGCTGGGCCGACGGGCGGGCCATCAGCAGGCTCGGGTCCGGGTTGGCGTAGGACGGGTCGTACGGCACCACCTGCGGGCCGATGACGGCGGCGAGCAGGAACAGGCCGAACAGCACCACGCCGACCTTGGCCTTGGCCGGCAGGTTGCGCCAGGTGCGGGCAAGCGCGCTCATCGGGCTCCCTCCCGGGCCCGCACCCGCGGGTCGAAGAACACGATCACCAGGTCCACGATCAGGTTGGCGAGCAGCACGGTGAACGTGATGACCAGGAAGATCGCCTGCATCAGGGGGAAGTCGTCGGAAGCCACGGCGTTCAGCAGCAGCAGGCCGATGCCGGGGTAGCCGAACACGATCTCCATCACCAGCGCGCCGGATACCACGAAGCCGAGGGCCAGTCCGAAGCCCTGGAGCTGGGGCAGCAGCGCGTTGCGGGCCGCGTAGGTGTAGATCACCCGGCGGTTCGGCAGGCCCTTGGCCTGGGCCGCCACCACGTAGTCCTCGTTGACGGTGGTGATCATGACGTTGCGCATCTGCAGCATCCAGCCCGCGATCGAGGTGATCACGATGGTGAACGCGGGCAGCAGGGCGTGCTGCAGGACGCTGCCGATGAACCCCAGGTTCCAGCCCGGCGTGTAGAACTGCCCGTCGTAACCGCTGCCGGTGGGCAGCCAGTGCAGCTCGATGCCGAGCACGTCGACCAGCACCAGGGCAAGGAAGAAGTACGGCACCGCCTGCAGGAACATCAGCGCCGGGAGGCTGCGGTCGAGCCAACCGCCGTGCCGCCAGCCGGCCAGGATGCCGAGCCCGGTGCCGAGCAGGAAGGCGATGAGGGTGGACACCCCGACCAGCACCAGGGTCCACGGGATGGTCTGCCCGAGCAGGGTGGAGACCGGGGTCGGGAACTCGGCCACGTCGGTGCCGAAGTTGAAGGTGAACACGTGGCCCAGGTAGGTGACGTACTGAGACCACAGCGAGCCCTGCTGGCCGCCGCCGAGCATCAGCTCAAGCTGCTTGATCGCGTCGGGCGTGAGCGTGGGGTACTTGGCCGCGATGGACTGCGCCGGGTTGCCCGGCATGGCGCGCGGTATGAAGAAGTTGGCGGTGATCGCCACCCACGCCGCCACCACGTAGAAGGCCAGGCGGCGGAGTATGAACGGCATGCCTTCCACCTACCTTTCTGTGCTCTCGCGGCTGACCGGGCCGGGGGGTGTGACCGGCGCCACACTGGGCGCCGAGGAGGGCAGCTTAGCGGCGTTTGTTGCCTTTCGGCGGGTTATGGTGGGCACCGGCTGCCGGGTCATCGTGCCCGGCGGGCAGCCGCAGCTCGACCGCAGCACCAGCTCGGTCGGCAGCAGCTCCACCCGCGGGCGCCCGGCCGGCTCGGTGATCAGCTCGATCAGCCGGTCGGAGGCGCGCTCGGCGACCTTGCGCACCGGCTGGTGCACCGTGGTCAGCGGGGGCTCGGTGAGGCTGGCGGGGAAGATGTCGTCGAACCCGACCACCGCGACGTCGTCCGGCACCCGGACCCCGCGCGCGGCCAGCGCGCGCACCATGCCGATCGCCATCTGGTCGTTGGCGCAGACGATCGCGTCCGGCAACGGCCCGGCCTCGGCGGTATCGGCCAGCAGCCACTCGGCCGCCTCCTGCCCGCAGTGCACGGTGAACCGGCCGGGAAAGGTGCCGGCCAGCTCGACGTGCGGGTGCGCGTCGATGACCGCCTGCATCGCCGCCCGCCGGGCGGCCGCGTCGGGCGCGCTCGCGGGGCCGTCCACGTGGAACAGGCGGCGCCGGCCGTGCGCCGCCACCAGGTGCTCCACCAGCGCGTGCGCGCCCGACCAGTTGTCGCAGGACACCACGTCGACGCCGCGCTGGGCGGTGTCGCCGGCCACCACCACCACCGGGATCCGCCGGGCCAGCCGGGCCAGCACGGCCGGCGCGACCACGCCCTCGCCGATCAGCAGGCCGTCCACCTTGCCGGACAGGGCGAGCAGCCGGGTGGCGACCGGGCCGTCCTCGGGCAGCGTGGTCCCGCTGTTCTCGTCCTCGCGCAGGAAGGTGATCAGCAGCGACCAGGAGTCCTCCCTGATCCGCGCCTCGACCCCGCGCATCACCTCGTCGTAGAACAGCAGGCTCATCGACTCGATGTCGTACTGGTTGGGCTTCAGCCCGGTGTGCTCCACGCAGACCAGGCCGATCACGTCCTTGCGGCTGCGCGCGAGGGACTGGGCGGCGCCGTCGGGCACGTAGCCGAGCTCCTCGATGGCCGCCCGCACCCGGGTCCGGGTGGTCTCGCGCACCGCGTCCGGCCCGTGCAGCACCCGGGAGACGGTGGCGATCGACACCCCCGCCCGGCGAGCGACGTCATAGAGCGTAACCACGTTGTTACCTGGCCTACATGTAAGCGTTTACAAGATCGGATGTAAGCGCTTACGCTAAACCGCGCCAAAGGTCGCGTCAAGGAGAAAATATGACCAACGTCACGTCACCGGGCGAACCGCTCGCATTCCCCCCTGGCTTCACCTGGGGCGCGGCGACGGCCGCCTACCAGATCGAGGGCGCCACCGGCGCCGACGGCCGGGGCCCCTCGGTCTGGGACACGTTCGCCCGCACGCCGGGCAAGGTGCGCGGCGGCGACACCGGCGACGTCGCCTGCGACTCCTACCACCGCTACGCGCAGGACGCCGACCTGCTGCGCGGGCTCGGCCTGCGCGCCTACCGCTTCTCGGTCTCCTGGCCGCGCGTCTTCCCGGCCGGCGGCGGGCAGCTCAACCAGGCCGGGCTCGACTACTACAAGCGGCTGCTGGACGCGCTGGAGGAGCGCGGCATCGCCGCCGCCGCCACCCTGTTCCACTGGGACCTGCCGCAGGCGCTGCAGGACCGCGGCGGCTGGGCCGCGCGGGACACCGCCTTCCGGTTCGCCGACTACGCGGCGGCGGTGGCGGGCGCGCTCGGCGACCGGGTCAACCGGTGGATCACCGTGAACGAGCCCCTGGTCGTCGCGCACAACGGGCACCGCATCGGGGTGCACGCCCCCGGGGTGGCCGACAACGCGGTCGCGGCCGCCGTCACCCACCACCTGCTGCTCGGCCACGGCCTCGGCAGCGCCGCGGTGCGGGCGGCGGCGAGCGGGGCGGAGGTGGGGATCACCCTCAACCTCACCCCGGTGCGGGTCACCGCCAGCCCCGGCGGCCCCAGCTTGAATGGCACCGCTGAGGCACTCGAGCGGGCCCGGCGGGTCACCGACGCGGCGCTCAACGGGCTGTTCCTCGAACCGCTGCTGTCCGGCCGCTACCCGCAGGACGCGCCGCCGGTCATGCTGCCGCCGGCCGAACTGGTGCGGGACGGCGACCTGGCGGCGATCGCGGCGCCGCTGGACTTCCTCGGGGTGAACTACTACTCGCCGGCCCACCTGCGCGCGGGCGACCCCGACGACCTGCGCCGGGGCGAGGACCGGCCGACGCCCGGGGTCGACGGGGGCGTGGTGCAGTACCAGCCCGAGGGGATGGAGCACACCCCGATGGGCTGGCTGATCGACCCCGACGGGCTGTACGAGCTGCTGCTGCGGCTGTCGGCCGATGCCCCCGGGCTGCCGCTGTACATCACCGAGAACGGCTGCGCGGCCGAGGACTACGTCAACCCGGACGGCCAGGTCAACGACCTGGAGCGGATCAAGTTCCTGCACCTGCACCTGGCGGCGGCGGCGCGGGCGGCCCGGGACGGCGCCACCCTGGCCGGGTACTACGTCTGGTCGCTGCTCGACAACTTCGAGTGGGCCTACGGCTACCAGAAGCGGTTCGGCATCGTCTACGTCGACTTCGCCACCCAGCAGCGGATCCCCAAGGCCAGCGCCGCCTTCTTCGCCCAGGTGGCCCGGGACAACTGCGTGCCCGCGCTGCCCGCCACCTGGCCGGTGTGACCGCGGCGGCTGGAATCGCCGAGGAATCGTGGCGGGTGATGACACTGTGACTGTTCAGGCTGGTGATTTGGAAACTTTTATCCAGATGGAAGTTCGCAGGTGCTATGACCCTAAAAAGTTTCCGATCGGCAGTTTCGCGGCGGCTGAGGCTGCGCGCCCGGGCAGCAGGGTGGCGCGGGTGGCGCGGGTGGCGCGGGCGGGATGCGGGGTCACGGACCGGGGTTCTTGTTGCGCAGGATGCGGTCCAGGGCCGAGGCGACCTCGGCCGCCAGGGTGGAGTCCGGGCCACCGGGGGCGGCTGGGCCGGACGGGGTGCCTGTGCTGGAAGGTGCGGGTGCGGCTGCCGGGACGGACGGGTCAGGGCCGGCACCGGGCGGGCCCGCCGGGTCGGCCTCGGCCGCTGGGTCGGCCGCCAGCGCGTCCCTGGTCAGCTGGCAACCGAGGCATTCCACCTGGTCGAGCCGCTTGACCAGGCGGCTGCCGGCACAGCCGGGGCAGCGGGCCAGCTCGGGCTGCGCGGCTGGGTAACAGTCCGGGCAGATGAGGACCTGGCGCTCCCCGGCCGGCGGACGGGTGACCACGCCCTGGTGCCAGGCACTCGGCTTACCCGGCGCCGGGTCACCCTGCCGGGCACCGCAGCGGTAACAGGGCACCTTGCCCCCCTTTTAACGCCTCGCGTCAGCCTCTTAAGGCCGGCCGCAGGCCGGATTACTCGCGACCTATCCGCAAGCTGGCCGAAGGGGCAGGGCGGCGGGCGGGGAGATTTCCTCGCTCCCTTCCGGAGGAGAGGAGCGAGGAATCTCCTCCCCGCCGCCCGCCACGCCCCTTAGTCCAGCGCCGCCAGCGCCTTCTGGTAGTCGGCGATGTCGCGGGCCTGCGGGATCGGGTTGACCACCGACCAGCGGACCACGCCGGCCTTGTCGATGACGAACGTGCCGCGCACCGCCAGCCCCTTGGCCTCGTCGAACACGCCGTACTGCTTGGCCACCGCGCCGTGCGGCCAGAAGTCGGCCAGCAGCGGGAACTGGAAGTGCTCGGCGTCAGCCCAGGCGCGGTGGGTGAACAGCGAGTCGACCGACACCGTGAGCAGCGCCACGTCGTCCCGGCTGACCTCAGGGAACTCCTCGCGCAGGGCGCACAGCTCGCCGCTGCACACCGGGCTGAACGCCAGCGGGTAGAACACCAGCACCACGTTCTTGGCGCCGCGGAAGCTGGACAGCTTCACCGGGGTCCCGTGCTGGTCGGGGAGCTCGAAGTCCGGGGCTTCGTCCCCGATCTCAACTGACATGGCTGCATCCCTTGGCTAGGTCCACGCGCAGTCCGCGCTTTCGCACGCCAGCTTAGTGGGCCATGAAACGGCCAGGGGCAGCCGCACCCGTTCGGGATGCTGTATTTGGGTTTTCGCGTCGCGCCCTCGGGTCGCCGCCTAACGGCGCGCCTTCGGCGCGACCAGCCGGGAACCGGACCAGTCCCGGGCCGCGCTGACGCTTGACGTCTGCGCCAGCCCGGCGGTGGGGGCCGCCTCGCCGATGTCGCTCGGCTCCACGTGCCCTGGTCTGCCCGCCTTGGGGGTGAGCAGCCAGATGTAGCCTCCGTCGCCCAGTGGCCCGAGGGCATCGACCAGGGCGTCCACTAGGTCGCCGTCGTCCTCCCTGAACCACATCAGCACTACGTCGACTACGTCGTCGTAGTCCTCATCGACAAGCTCGACGCCATCGACTGCCGTGATCGCCTCGCGCAGCTGCTCATCGCAATCGGTGTCATAGCCAAGTTCCTGCACTACCTGGCCCGGCTTAATACCGAGCCGCTCGGCCTGGCCGCGTTCATCGTGCGCCTGGCGCGCGGTCGCGCTCACTGACGTTCCTCCCGAATCCTTCCCCGCGCCCCCCGGTCGCTTGAGTTGCGTCAGTGGCCGCGTCAGTACTTCTTGTTGGGACAGTTCACACTCAGTCGGGCCCGCGCGCAAGTGGCAATCTGCCTGGCGCGGGAAACCGCTCCCTTTTGTTGACCTTATGTGAAGCACGAATCGCCGTCACCGGGCGGTGCGCTTGTACGTACGGTAACCGGTAGGGTCGCTATCCGCGACATCGGGCCGGTCATCACCGCCGGGAGGCGGAAAAGACGCGGCCGCGGGGCGGGATCGCGGACGCTCGGCCCCGGCCGGCCAGTCAGGTCACCGGGCCCGACCAGTTACCGTTTGGTAGAGATGAAAATCAGGCCAAGACGTACGACGATTGACCTGAACGAGCACGAGCTCAGGTGAACTACGCGCGGCAAACAGCCGCCGAATGCGGAAGGCGAGGACAGGCGGCGTGACTTCCGGACGTCAGCGTTACTCGATCATCAGCGACGGGCTGCCGACTCAGCTACCCGACATCGACCCGGACGAAACGAGGGAGTGGGTCGACTCCTTCGACTCGGTCACCCGCACCCGCGGCCGCGGGCGTGCCCGCTACCTGATGCTGCGCCTGCTCGAACGGGCGCGCGAGCAGCAGGTCGGGGTACCCGCCCTGCGCTCCACCGACTACATCAACACGATCCCGCCGGAGCGCGAGCCCTGGTTCCCGGGCGACGAGTACGTCGAGCGGCGCATCCGGGCCTATATCCGGTGGAACGCCGCGATCATGGTGTCCCGGGCGAACCACCCCGGCGGGGCCGGGGTCGGCGGCCACATCGCCACCTACGCGTCGGCCGCGTCGCTGTACGAGGTGGGCTTCAACCACTTCTTCCGCGGCAAGGACCACGGGGAATCGGGCGACCAGGTGTTCTTCCAGGGGCACGCCGCGCCCGGCATCTACGCGCGGGCGTTCCTCGAGGGACGGCTGACCGAGACCCAGCTCGACGGGTTCCGCCAGGAGCAGTCGCACCGCGGCGGCGGGCTGCCGTCCTACCCGCACCCCCGGCTGATGCCCGACTTCTGGGAGTTCCCCACCGTCTCCATGGGGCTGGGCCCGCTCGACGCCATCTACCAGGCGCGGTTCAACCGGTACCTGCTCGCCCGGGAGCTGCACGACACCTCCCGGTCGCACGTGTGGGCGTTCCTCGGCGACGGCGAGATGGACGAGCCGGAGGCGCTGGGCGCGATCGGGCTGGCGGCGCGCGAGGAGCTGGACAACCTCACCTTCGTCATCAACTGCAACCTGCAGCGGCTGGACGGGCCGGTCCGCGGCAACGGCAAGATCATCCAGGAGCTCGAGGCGTACTTCCGCGGCGCCGGCTGGAACGTCATCAAGGTGATCTGGGGCCGTGACTGGGACCCGCTGCTCGCCCAGGACACCGACGGCGTGCTCGTCAACCAGATGAACACCACCCCCGACGGCCAGTTCCAGACCTACAGCGTCGAGTCGGGCGGGTACATCCGCGAGCACTTCTTCGGCGCCGACCCGCGGCTGCGCAAGATGGTGGAGGGGCTGTCCGACGACGAGATCCGTAACCTGTCCCGCGGCGGGCACGACTACCGCAAGGTCTACGCCGCGTTCAAGGCCGCCCGCGAGCACGTCGGCCAGCCCACGGTGATCCTCACCCACACCATCAAGGGCTGGACGCTGGGCAAGGACTTCGAGGCGCGCAACGCCACCCACCAGATGAAGAAGCTCACCGTGGCCGAGCTGAAGGAGTTCCGCGACCGGCTCTACCTGCCGATCTCGGATGAGGCTCTGGAGGCGGAGCTGCCGCCGTACTACCACCCGGGCCCGGACTCCGACGAGATCAGCTACATGAAGGAGCGGCGGGCCGCCCTCGGCGGCGCGCTGCCCCGCCGGCTGGTGCGGGCCAAGCCGCTGCCGCAGCCGCCGGCCTCGGTCTTCGAGGAGTACCAGCGCGGCTCGGGCAAGCAGTCGGTCGCGACCACCATGGCCTTCGTCCGCATCCTGAAGGACCTGATGAAGGACCCGGTGATCGGCGAGCGGTTCGTGCCGATCATCCCGGACGAGGCGCGCACCTTCGGCATGGACTCGCTGTTCCCGACGGCCAAGATCTACTCGCCGCACGGGCAGACCTACGAGGCGGTCGACCGCAACCTGATGCTCTCCTACAAGGAGTCGGAGCGCGGGCAGCTGCTGCACGAGGGCATCTCCGAGGCGGGCGCGATGGGGTCGGTGATCGCGGCCGGCAGCTCCTACGCCACCCACGGCACGCACATGATCCCGGTCTACGTGTTCTACTCGATGTTCGGCTGGCAGCGGACCGGCGACCAGATGTGGGCGTTCGGCGACCAGCTCGGCCGCGGCTTCCTGCTCGGGGCCACGGCCGGCCGCACCACCCTGACCGGCGAGGGGCTGCAGCACAACGACGGGCACTCGCAGCTGCTCGCCTCGGTGTCCCAGGCGTGCATCTCCTACGACCCGGCCTGGGCCTACGAGATCGCGGTGATCACCAAGGACGCGCTGCGGCGGATGTACGACTCCTCGCCCGAGCACCCGGACGGCGAGGACATCTTCTACTACCTGACCGTCTACAACGAGCCCTACCCGCAGCCGCCCGCGCCCGCCGTGGACGGGCTCGAGGAGGGCATCCTGCGCGGCCTGTACCGCTACGCCCCGGCCACCTTGCCGGACCCGGCGGAGGCGGCGGACTCGGTGGAGGCGGTGCCGTCGCCGCGGGGCCAGGTGCTCGCCTCCGGGGTCGCCCTGCCGTGGGCGCTGAAGGCGCAGCGGCTGCTGGCCGAGGACTGGGGGGTGGCGGCCGACGTCTGGTCGGTCACCTCGTGGACCGAGCTGCGGCGCGACGCCCTGGCGGCCGAGACGCACAACCTGCTGCACCCCGGCACGGAGACCCAGGTGCCCTACGTGACCTCCGCCCTGGCCGACGCGCCCGGGCCGGTGGTCGCGGTGTCCGACTGGATTCGGGCGGTCCCCGACCAGATCTCCCGCTGGGTGCCCGGCCCGTACACCTCGCTCGGCACCGACGGGTGGGGCTTCTCCGACACCCGGCCCGCCGCCCGGCGGTTCTTCCACGTGGACGCGGAGTCGATCACCCTGGCGGTGCTGGCCGAGCTGGCCAAGCAGGGCCAGGTCGACCCGTCGCTGCCCGCCCAGGCGATCACCAAGTACCAGCTAGACCTGCCGGTGTCGGAGGCACTCGGCTAGTCCCGCCTCAGCCGCAAGCGCGGCGCGCCGGGAGCTGCCCGGCGCGCCGCGCTTACGTCGCGCTTACGCTGTGCCTGCCAAGTCGCGCTTACGCTGTGCCTGCAAGTCGCGCTTACGCTGGGGGGCATGCAGGTGAAGCGGCAAGCCGCGCGGGTGCACCCGGAGACGGTGGCGCGGATCGAGCGGTCGACCGGGGCGCTCGGCACCGCGGCGATCGCGGCGATGGACGCGCGCCTCCCGTGGTTCCGCAAGATGACCGCGGAAAACCGGTCCTGGCTGGGGCTGGTGGCGCAGGCCGGCATCGCGTCGTTCGTGGACTGGATCAAGCATCCCGAACGAATGCGGCCCGCTGCCACCGAGGTATTCGGCACCGCCCCCCGCGAGCTAGCCCGGGCGGTGCGGCTGCAGCAGGCGGTGGAGATGGTCCGGGTCATCATCGACGTGGTCGAGGGCCAGGTCGACACCCTGGCCGCGCCGGGGGCGGAGGCCGAGCTGCGCGAGGCGGTGCTGGTCTACGCGCGGGAGATCGCGTTCAGCGCCGCCCAGGTGTACGCGCGGACGGCCGAGGCCCGCGGCGCCTGGGACGCCCGCCTGGAGGCCCTGGTGGTGGACTCGCTGGTGCGCGGCGAGGGCCAGGAGTCGCTCAACTCCTGGGCGTCCGCCCTGAACTGGTCGTCGGCCCCGGTCTCGGTGCTGGCCGGGGCGGTCGACGGCGACGATGACGAGCCCGCCATCGACGAGCTGCGCGCGGCCGCCCGGCGGGCCCGGCTCGACCTGCTGGCCGGCGTGCAGGGCGGCCGGCTGATCGTGGTGCTCGGCGGCACCGGCGACCCGATGGCGGCGGCGGAGAAGCTGGCCGGCTTGTTCGGACCCGGCCCGCTGGTGGTCGGACCGGCCGTCCGCGACCTGCGCGCCGCCCACGCCTCCGCCCGGGCGGCCCTGGCGGGGCTGCGGGTGGCCGCCGCCTGGCCGGACGCGCCGCGCCCGGTCAGCTCGGACGAGCTGCTGCCGGAACGGGCGCTCGACGGCGACGCGGACGCGGTGCAGGCGCTGGTCGCCCGGGCGTACGCGCCGCTGCTGGCGGGCGGCAGCGCCCTGCTCGACACGCTCACCGCCTACCTCGAGCAGGGATCGTCCCTCGAGGCCACCGCGCGGCTGCTGTTCGTGCACCCCAACACGGTGCGCTACCGGCTGCGCCGGGTGACCGAGCTGACCGGGTACACCCCGTCCGACGGCCGCGACGGCTTCACCATCTGGGCCGCCATCATCCTGGGCCGCCTGGCGGGCCGCCGGGGGTAACTGCCCGGTGACTGGATAGATCATGGTATTTGTAGATGATCCACAAGATCTCGCCGGTGAACTTCGTAACGTTCGCTATCGGTGTAGCGGGTCTCTACAGGGCAAGGTAAACAACGTGCTCATCTTCACCGCGCCCGGACAGGGTGCGCAGGCCCCTGGCTTCCTGGCCCCCTGGCTCGAGCTGCCCGGACTGGCCGACCAGCTCGGCACCTGGTCGGAGCTGGCCGGCCGGGACCTGATCCGGCTCGGCACCGTCGGCAGCGCGGAAGAGATCACCGATACCGCGGTCGCGCAGCCGCTGCTGGTCGCGGCCGCGCTGGCGGTCGCCGGGCTACTGGGCACCCCGGACATCGCCGCCGGGCACAGCGTCGGCGAGCTGGCCGCGGGCGCCATCGCCGGGGTGACCTCGGCCGCCGACGCGATCAGGCTGACCCGGGTCCGGGGCGAGGCGATGGCCGCCGCCTGCGACGCCGAGCCGACCGGGATGAGCGCGGTCCTGGGCGGCGACGAGCAGGCGGTGCTGGCCGCCATCGCCGACGCCGGGCTGACCCCCGCCAACGTGAACACGGCCGGCCAGATCGTGGCCGGCGGCACCCTGGAGCAGCTCGCCAAGTTCGCCGAGCACCCGCCCGCCGGCGCGCGCATCCGGCCGCTGCGGGTGGCGGGCGCCTTCCACACCCGGCACATGGCCCCCGCGGTAGACGCGCTGGCCGCGGCCGCGGCCAGCACCGACGTCAAGGACCCGGCGATCACCCTGCTGTCCAACCGCGACGGGGCGGTGGTCACCTCCGGCCGCGACTGGACCGACCGGGTCGCCAGCCAGGTCGCCAGCCCGGTCCGCTGGGACCAGTGCATGGAGACGATGACCGGCCTGGGCGTCACCGCGCTGATCGAGCTGCTGCCCGGCGGTACGCTGACCGCGATCGCCAAGCGGGCGATGCGGGGAGTCGAGCTGCTCGCGATCAAGACCCCCGACCAGCTGGACTCCGCCCGGGCGCTTATCGGCGCGCACCGGGCCGCATCCCCCGCGGAGGAGAGCAGTAAATGAGTGATCAGCCCGGAGCGAAGATCCTCGGGTTCGGCGGCTACCAGCCGGACAAGGTGCTCACCAACGACGACCTGTCCGCACTGGTCGACACCAACGACGAGTGGATCAGGTCGCGGGTCGGCATCGAGTCACGCCGGGTCGCCGGGGACGACGAGACGGTCGCCGACATGGCGGAGGTGGCCGGGGCCAAGGCCCTCGCCGCGTCCGGGCTCGAGCCGTCCGAAGTTGACCTGGTGGTGGTGGCGACCTGCTCCCCCGAGTCCCCGCTGCCCAACGTGGCGGCCGTCGTCGCGCACCGGCTCGGCATCCCGTCCCCCGGCGGCTACGACCTCAACGCCGCCTGCGCCGGGTTCTGCTACGCGCTCGGCGCCGCGGCCGACTCGGTGCGGGCCGGCTCGGCGCGGAACGTGCTGGTCATCGGGGCGGAGAAGATGACCTCCTGGGTGGACTGGACCGACCGCTCGACCTGCATCATCTTCGCCGACGGGGCGGGGGCGGCGGTGGTCGGCCGGACCGAGCCGGGCGAGCCGTCCGGGGTCGGGCCGGTGGTCTGGGGGACAGCAGGCGACCAGGCCGACAAGATCCGCATCACCGGGCGGACCGGGGCGCTCACCCAGGACGGGCAGGCGGTGTTCCGCTGGGCCACCACCGCGATGGCGCCGGTCGCGCTGGAGGCGTGCCGCCGGGCCGGGGTGACGCCCGCCGACATCACCGCGTTCGTGCCGCACCAGGCCAACCTGCGGATCATCGAGGCGATCGCCAGGAAGCTCGGCATCCCCCGTGACCGGGTGGCCGATGACATCATCACCGCGGGCAACACGTCGTCGGCCTCGGTGCCGCTGGCGCTGGCCCGGATGGCCGAGCAGGGCCGCCTGCAGCCGGGCACGCCCGCGCTGCTGATCGCGTTCGGCGCGGGCCTCTCCTACGCCTCGCAGGTGATCACGCTACCCTAGCTGCACTCTCACCTGCACTGGGCCAACTCAGACCTGCCCCGCGACGCCGGGGCGGCAGCTACCGATAAGGAGACACAGTGACTGACCAGGAGATTCTCTCCGGGCTGGCGGAGATCGTGGAGGAGATCGCCGGGACCCCGGCCGACGAGGTGACCCCCACCGCCAACTTCGTCGACGACCTCGACATCGACTCGCTGTCGATGGTCGAGATCGCCGTCGCGGCGCAGGACAAGTTCGGCGTCGAGATCCCCGACGAGCAGCTCAAGGACCTCAAGACGGTCCAGGACGTCGTCAACTTCGTATCGAAGAACTCGTAACCGGCCCGGGGCCCGTCCCCCGGAGCGTGAACCGTCGTATGTCGTAGCGGGAAGGTGTTTTCAGTGGGCAGCAGCGATCGTGTCACCGTCGTCGTCACCGGGCTCGGCGCGACCACGCCGCTCGGCGGCGATGTGGCGTCAACCTGGTCGGCGATGCTCGCGGGGACCAGCGGCGTGCGCCGGCTCACCGAGTCGTGGGTCGATGACCTGCCGGTCAAGATCGCCGCGCCCGCGGTGGCCGACCCGGTCGAGATCGTCGGCCGCCCGCAGGCGCGCAAGATGGACCGCTACGAGCAGCTGGCGCTGGTAGCGGCGCGGGAGGCGTGGGCCGACGCGGGCGCCCCCGCGGTCGAGCCGTACCGGCTCGGCGTCGCCGTTACCAGCGGCATCGGCGGCATCGGGTCCACCTTGACCGCCTACGACGCGCTGCGGGAAAAAGGCTGGAACCGCATCTCGCCGTTCACCGTCCCGATGCTGATGCCAAACGGCGCGGCCGGCTGGCTCAGCATCGAGTTCGGCGCCAAGGCCGGGGCGCACGCGCTGGTCAGCGCGTGCGCGTCGGGGGCCGAGGCGATCGGCTACGGCATCGACATGATCCGGTCGGGGCGGGCCGACGTGGTGATCGCCGGCGGCGCCGAGGCCGCCATCATGGCCCTCAACGTGGGCGCGTTCGCGGTGATGCGGGCGATGTCCACCCGCAACGACGACCCCGAGCGCGCCTCCCGGCCGTTCGACAAGGGCAGGGACGGCTTCGTGCTCGGCGAGGGGGCCGGCATCGTCATCCTGGAGTCCCTCGAGCACGCGCGGGCCCGCAACGCGCGCATCTACGCGGTCGCGGCCGGGGCCGGCTACTCCTCGGACGCGCACCACATCTCGCTCGGCGCACCGGACGGCGAGGGCATCGCCTTCGCGATCAGCGCCGCGCTGCGCGACGCCGGGGTCAGCACGGCCCAGGTGGTGCACGTCAACGCGCACGCCACCTCCACCCCCGGCGGCGACCCGCTGGAGGCCAGGGCGATCCAGACCGCACTCGGCGAGGACGCCGGCGGCGTGGTGGTGTCGGCCACCAAGTCGATGACCGGGCACCTGCTCGGCGGGGCGGGCGCGGTGGAGTCGGTGGCGTCGATCATGGCGCTGGTTGACCGGACCGCCCCGCCCACCATCAACCTGGAGGACCCGGACGACGACCTCGTCATCGACGTCACCAGCAAGCCCCGGCCGCTCGCGCCGCGGGTACCCGGGGCGCCGATGGCGGTACTCAACGACGCGTTCGGCTTCGGCGGCCACAACGTGGCGCTCACCTTCACCGAGTACGTCCCGGCGCCGGACGAGAACGACTGACCGGGCGCACGGCTTCCTGAAGGCGGCGGGTCCCGGTTCCGGGACCCGCCGCCGCCGTTTCCGGTTACCGCCTGCCCGCGCCGCCTTGCCCTGGCCCGGCCCGGCCCGGCCCGGCTGCGGGCGGGCGCCTCCGGCGCCTCTTGCTGTTATCTCGATGCTGGCCGCCGACTTCCCATCAGTTCGGCTGGTTCTCGCGACTTCCCATCAGTTCGGCGCTGCCTTCTGATGCTTTTGTCCTAGTTTGCGGCTGCGGAACTGATGGGAAGTGGTGCCGGGCTCGGCGGGGGGGCGCGGGAGCGGGGGGTGGGGTGGGCGCGGGGGGTGGGGTGGGCGCGGGGGGTGGGGTGGGCGCGGGGCGGGCGGGCGCGGGGGCGGGGACTGGGCGGGGACACGACAGCGCCCGGCGGCCCCCTGGGGGGCGCCGGGCGCTGTGGCGTGGGCTGGGTGGTGTCAGCGGGGGATGCCGTCGCCGCCGGCCGCGGGCGGGCCGGTGGGGGGCTCGGGCGGGGGCGAGGCGGGGGTGGCCGGGGTCTCCGGCTCGGAGTCGGCCTCGGCCGGCTCGGCCGGGGTGGCGGCGGCGCGGGACTGGGTGATCAGTTCCGCGAGGCGGGGACCTTGCAGGCGGCGGAAGGTGCGGTGGGCGCGGGCGCGGTCGAGGATCGCGACCTCGAGGTTGGCGGCGGTCAGCTCGGGCTGGGTGCCGTTGGCGGCGGCGGCCGGGGAGCCGGCCGCGGAGCCGGACGCGGCGGCCGGGGCGGTCAGCGCGGCCAGGGCGGCGGCGAGGGCCTCGGTGAGTGACAGGCCGTCGGCGAAGCGCTCCTTGAGCGCCGCCCCGACCTGGTCGGCCTGGCCGCCGAAGGCGACGAAGCCGGGCTCGTCGGACACCGAGCCGTCCCACGAGATGCGGTAGATCTGGTCGCTGTCCGGCTTCAGCCCGACCTCGGCCACCACGATCTCCACCTCGTAGGGCTTGCCGGCCGGCTCGCTGAAGTTGGCGCCGAGTGCCTGCGCGTACCAGTTGGCCAGGCCGCGGGCGGTCACGTCGCCCCGGTCGAACTGGTAGCCGGTCACGTCCGCGTAGGTGACGCCCGCCTTCCGCAGCGTCTCGTACTCGTTGTAGCGGCCCACGGCGGCGAACGCGATCCGGTCGTAGATCTCGCTGATCTTGTGCAGCACGCTCGACACGTTGGGCGTCACCATCAGGATGCCGCCCGAGTACTGCAGCACGACCGAGCTCCGGCTGCGCGCCACGCCCTTGCGCGCGTAGTCGGCCTTGTCGCGCATCGTCTGCTCGGGCGACATGTAAAACGGCATGGACACCGCGGGCGCTCCCTCGAATCACTCGGTCTGGCGGACAGTTACTGGGCTGCCCGCAGCGGGGCAGGCGGGCCGTCGGGCGAGGTCATCCGCTCGTCCACGACCTGCTGGGCGTAGTCGGCCGCCTCCGCGTCCGACAGCCGGCGGAAGCCGTCGCCGGTGATCGTGGTGATCACCGGGAAGATCCGCCTGGTCAGGTCGGGGCCGCCGGTGGCCGAGTCGTCGTCGGCCGCGTCGTACAGCGCCTGCACGCAGGCGAGGATCGCGTCGGCGACCGGCATGTCGTCGTGGTAGAGCTTCTTCAGCGCTGACTTGGCGAAGATGGAACCCGAGCCGATCGAGTGGAACCGCTGCTCCTCGGACGGCCCGCCCGCCACGTCGTAGCCGAAGATGCGGCCGGTCCCGGCGTCCTCGTCGTAGCCGACGAACAGCGGGATCATCGCCAGCCCCTGCATCGCCAGCATCAGGTTGTCGCGGATCATCTTGCCGAGCCGGTTGGCCTTGCCCTCGAGCGAGAGCGCGCGGCCCTCCATCTTCTCGTAGTGCTCGAGCTCGACCCCGAACAGGCGGATGAACTCAAGCCCGATCGAGGCGACGCCGGCGATGGCGATCGCGGAGTACTCGTCGGCCCGGAACACCTTCTCGACGTCCCGCTTGGCGATCATGTTGCCCATGGTGGCCCGGCGGTCGCCCGCCATCACCACGCCGTGCTCGCAGACGGCGGCGACGATCGTGGTGGCGTGCGGCAGGCTCTTGATCACTTCGCTGGCGGTGTCCGAGCCGCCCGCCAGCGGCCCGAGGTCCCGGGCCGGCAGCAGGCCCGGGTCGTAGGAGGAGAGGAAGTGCGAGAACGACGGGATGCGTGCCGCCATGAACGCCGCCTGGTCCCGTCCAGTGCCGTTGGAAAAGCCTCCCACGCCGCCGCCTCCCTGCTGATACCGCTGATTCCGTTGTCCTTGAGCAGACACTACCGTCCGTTCCGCGTGTTCCAGACGTGCCTGTAGCCCTATCTTTTTCGCCTAGAGCTAACGAGCCGCAGCCGTCACTGGCCGCCCTTCTGGACGTACGAGCGGACGAACTCCTCGGCGTTCTCCTCGAGCACCTCGTCGATCTCATCCAGGATCGAGTCGACGTCGTCGGACAGCTTCTCGTGCCGCTCCTTGACCTCCTCGGTCGCGGCCGCCTGCTCTTCCTCGGTCTCGTCGGTGCGGCGCGTCGTCTGCCGCTGACCCCCGGTGTCCTTATTCGTTGCCATCTGCGGTTCCTCCGTCCCTGCGGGCTTATGCCCACGAACAGCTCAACGTTATCCTCGCCCGCAGCGTGCCCGCCCAACCCTGCTGCGGGACAGTTCGTGGCAAAGTCGCCGCCGCGGCTACTACTGGTTGGTGAGCGCGGAGACCAGCTCGGCCGCCGTCTTGCAGCGGTCGAGCAGGTCCCCGACGTGCGCCTTGGTGCCGCGCAGGGGCTCCAGGGTGGGCACCCGCTGCAGCGACTCGCGGCCCGGTATGTCGAAGATCACCGAGTCCCAGGACGCGGCCGCCACCGAGTCCGCGTACTGCCGCAGGCAGCGGCCGCGAAAGTACGCCCGGGTGTCCTCCGGCGGGTTGTCGACCGCCCAGGTGATCGCGTTCTCGTCGGTCATCCGTGCCATCCGGCCGCGGGCGGCGAGCCGGTTGTAAAGGCCGCGCTCCGACCGCACGTCGGAGTACTGCAGGTCGAACAGCTGCAGCTTGGGCGCGTCCCAGGCCAGGCCGTCACGGCGGCGGTAGCCCTCGAGCAGCTCCAGCTTGGCCACCCAGTCGAGCTCGCGGGACAGCTGCATCGGGTCCTCGGCCAGCCGGGTCAGCACCGACTCCCAGCGGTCGAGCACGTCGCGGGTCATCGGGTCGGCGTCGGACCCGTAGCGGTCCTCGGTGTACTTGCGGGCCAGCTCCAGGTACTCGGTCTGCAACTGGACGGCGGTCATCTTACGGCCGTCCCGCAGCGTCACCAGGTACTTCAGCGTCGGGTCGTGGGAGACCGCGCGCAGGTCGGCCACCGGCGCCTCGAGCGACAGGTCAACCGGGAAGAAGCGGTCCTCGATCATCGCCAGCACCAGGGCGGTGGTGCCCATCTTGAGGTAAGAGGCCACCTCGCTCAGGTTGGCGTCGCCGATGATCACGTGCAGCCGCCGGTACTTCTCCGGGTCGGCGTGCGGCTCGTCGCGGGTGTTGATGATCGGCCGCTTGAGCGTCGTCTCCAGGCCGACCTCGACCTCGAAGAAGTCGGCCCGCTGGCTGAGCTGGAACCCGGTGCCGCGGCCGTCGGCGCCGATGCCGACCCGGCCCGCGCCGCAGATCACCTGGCGGGTGGCGAAGAACGGGGTCAGGTTGCGCACGATGTCGGCGAACGGCGTCGACCGGCGCATCAGGTAGTTCTCGTGGGTGCCGTAGGAGGCGCCCTTGTTGTCGGTGTTGTTCTTGTAGAGCTGGATCGGGTTGACGCCCGGCACGGTGGCCGCCTTGGCGGCGGCCTCGGCCATGATCCGCTCGCCCGCCTTGTCCCAGATCACCACCGACAGCGGGTTGGTGCACTCGGGGGCGGAGTACTCCGGGTGCGCGTGGTCGACGTACAGCCGCGCCCCGTTGGTCAAGATGACGTTGGCGAGGCCCAGGTCCTCGTCGGTCAGCTGGGTGGAGTCGGCCGCTTCCCTGGCCAGGTCGAAGCCGCGCGCGTCACGCAGCGGGTTCTCTTCCTCGAAGTCCCAGCGGGCCCGGCGCGCCCGCGCGGCCGTGGCCGCCTGGTAGGCGTTGACGATCTGCGATGAGGTCACCATCGCGTTGGCACCCGGCTGGCCCGGTACGGAGATCCCGTACTCGGTCTCGACGCTCATGACCCGCAGCACGCTCATAGTCGTCCAGCGTAATGCCGGCAAACACCCTTGTATGCCGGCATCGCTCGCCCTTGGCCTCTCAACTGGGTCGATCTACAGGTACTGGCCGGTGTTGGACACCGTGTCGATCGAACGGCCGGCCTCGGTGCCCTGCTTGCCCTGGACCAGGGTCCGGATGTAGACGATGCGCTCGCCCTTCTTGCCGGAGATGCGGGCCCAGTCGTCGGGGTTGGTGGTGTTGGGCAGGTCCTCGTTCTCGCTGAACTCGTCCACGCAGGCGGCGAGCAGGTGCGCGACCCTGATGCCCTTCTGCCCGGTGTCGAGGAACTGCTTGATGGCCATCTTCTTGGCCCGGGCCACGATGTTCTCGATCATCGCGCCGGAGTTGAAGTCCTTGAAGTAGAGGACTTCCTTGTCGCCGTTGGCGTAGGTGACCTCGAGGAAGCGGTTCTCCTCGGACTCGGAGTACATCCGCTCTACGGTGCGCTGGATCATCTCCACGGTCGCCGCCTTGGGCGACCCGCCGTGCTCGGCCACGTCGTCGGGGTGCAGCGGCAGGTTCTCCACCAGGTACTTGGTGAAGATGTCCTTGGCCGCCTCGGCGTCCGGCCGCTCGATCTTGATCTTGACGTCCAGGCGGCCGGGCCGCAGGATCGCCGGGTCGATCATGTCCTCGCGGTTGGAGGCGCCGATGACGATGACGTTCTCCAGGCCCTCAACGCCGTCGATCTCCGACAGGAGCTGCGGCACGATGGTGTTCTCCACGTCGGAGGACACCCCGGAGCCGCGGGTGCGGAAGATCGAGTCCATCTCGTCGAAGAACACGATCACCGGCATGCCCTCGGACGCCTTTTCACGGGCCCGCTGGAAGACCAGGCGGATGTGCCGCTCGGTCTCGCCGACGTACTTGTTCAGCAGTTCGGGACCCTTGATGTTGAGGAAGAAGGACTTGCCCTCGTGCTTGGTCGCGTCCGGGCCGCCCGCGGCCGCCGCCTTGGCCTGCACCTGCTTGGCCAGGGAGTTCGCCACCGCCTTGGCGATGAGCGTCTTACCGCAGCCGGGCGGGCCGTACAGCAGGATGCCCTTCGGCGGGCGCAGCTGGTGCTCGCGGAACAGGTCAGCGTGCAGGTAGGGAAGCTCCACCGCGTCGCGGATCATCTCGATCTGCGAGCTGAGGCCGCCGATGTCGGTGTAGGCGATGTCCGGGACCTCTTCGAGGACCAGTTCCTCGACCTCGGACTTGGGAATCCGCTCGTAGACGTAACCGGAGCGCGGCTCGAGCAGCAGCGAGTCGCCCGCCCGGATCACCTCGTCGAGCAGCGGCGCGGCCAGCCGGACGATCCGCTCCTCGTCGGCGTGCGAGATGACGAGGGCGCGCTCGCCGTCGGCGAGCAGCTCCTTCAGCATCACGACTTCGCCGACCGTCTCGTAGCCCTGGGCGATGACGACGTTCAGTGCCTCGTTGAGCACGACTTCCTGGCCGGGCCGGAGCGCGTCCAGGTCGACGTTGGGGCTGACGTTGACCCGCATCTTGCGCCCGCCGGTGAAGACGTCGGCGGTGTTGTCCTCGCACACGGCGAGGAAAACGCCGAATCCCGACGGTGGCTGGGCTAGCCGGTCGACCTCTTCCTTGAGGGCGACGATCTGGTCTCGTGCCTCGCGCAGCGTTGACGCCAGGCGTTCGTTCTGTGACGACACTGAAGTCAGTGACGCCTCTGTCTCGCGGAGCCGTTCCTCTAGAAGACGGACCTGACGCGGTGAATCGGCCAGGCGCCTACGCAACACTGCGATCTCCTCATCGAGGAAGGAGATCTGTGCGGTAAGGCTACTCACCTCATCCTCGTGCCGCGAAGCCCGTCCACTTTCTTCCCTTGCTGCCACGGCCCTCACCTCCTCCCGGGGAGTTGAACTACTAGTCCAGACCCTACCTACCTGACGGTCTTTCCAATCATCCCCGCGGGTATTCGATTCCTCACTACTACCGGGCGAGGTCGCGTTACCGCAGGACAACGGCGCAATGTCAACACAGAGTTATGGGTGGTCACTTTGCGTCATTTCTTCACCGAGACGACAGCTCACCGCTACCGGGAAGCGGTGCGGCGGCCGCCGCGGGCGGGCCGGGCCGGCCGTCCCGGCGCCGGGACGGCCGGCCCGGCCGGCGTTTCCGGCGCCGCCTCAGGCCTCCGGGGTCACCGCGTCGGGGGCGACCGCGTCGGGGGTCACCGCTCCCGGGGTTGCCGCCTCCGGGGTTGCCGCCTCCGGGTGGGCGCCCTTGGCCGGGCGGCGGCGGCGGGCCGGCGCGGTCACCCCGTCCGCCAGGCGGCGGGCGGTCACCAGGAACCCGGTGTGGGCGATCATCCGGTGGTCCGGCCGCACCGCCAGCCCGTCCACGTGCCAGCCCCGGTTCAGCGTCTCCCAGGCGGCCGGCTCGAAGAACCCGCCGTGCGCCCGCAGCTCCTCCGTCACCCGCGACAACTGGGTCGTGGTGGCCACGTAGCAGCAGATCAGCCCGCCCGGAATGAGCGCGCTGGCCGCGCCCGCGACGTTCTCCCAGGGGGCGAGCATGTCGAGGACGACCCGGTCGAAGGTGCCCGGGTGGCCGTCCTCAGCGGGCAGCTCCGGGTCACGGGCCAGCCGGGAGTAAGCCGCACCCGTTTGGAGGGCCGGATCGAGGGCCACCCGGGCGGACAGCTCGCCGGTCACCAGCCGCCACCACGGGGGGACCTCCCCGAAGTACTTCCTGACGTTCTCCCGCGCGATCTCGGCGAAGTCGGCCCGGGCCTCGAAGGAGACCAGCTCGCCCTCGGGGCCGACCGCGCGCAGCAGCCAGCAGGACAGCGCGCCCGAGCCCGCGCCCGCCTCGAGTACCCGGGCACCGGGGAAGACGTCGGCGTAGGCCAGGATCTGGGCCGCGTCCTTCGGGTAGACGATGGTGGCGCCGCGCTTCATCGCGAGGGTGAAGTCGGCCAGCAGCGGGCGCAGCGCGACGTAGGCGGTGCCGCTCGAGGCGGTCACCACCGACCCTTCCGGCTGGCCGATCAGGTCATCGTGGTTCAGCGAGCCACGATGCGTATGGAACGTGCCGCCCGCGCTGAGCACTATCTGGTGCATGCGGCCCTTGGGATCGGTGAGCTGCACCTGGTCGCCGGCCGCGAACGGGCCCCGCTGAGTTCTTGCCTTCACGGCCGTTAGGGTACTGGGCCCGCGCCCCTCATCCGCCGGCCAGCACCTGGTCCAGGTCACGGGCGGCCAGCACCCCGTACACCTGGCCGGACGGCTCCACCAGCAGGTACTCCCCCGCCGGGGCGCGCCGCAGCGCGTCAAGCAGCGCCATGCCCTGCAGGTCGGCGTTGAGCACAAGCCCGGGGTCGATGGTGCGGGCGACCGCCCCGGTCTCCACCCACGGCCTGCGCTGGGGCGGGGTGGCCAGCACGGCCGCCTCGTTGACGATCGCGATCGGCTTGTCCTCGTGGTCCACCACCACCACGGCCCGGGCGCTGGCCTCGTCGGCCTGCCTGATCGCCTCGGCCAGCGGCGTGCTCGCGGGCACCGAGATCGCCTTGCGGGCCAGGCGGCGGGCCTGCAGCGCGGGCAGCCGCTCGCGGAACCGGCTGGCCTTGATCGACTGGGTGGCCCCGGTCCACATGAACGCGGCGATCACCACCACCCACAGCATGCTGACGATGTCCCCGCCGGCCAGCCCGCCGAAGAAGAACGGGATGGCGAGCAGCGCCAGCGCCAGCACCCGGCCGACCCAGGCGGCGGCGATGGTGGCGCTGGTCGGCCGGCCGGTGAACTTCCAGATCACCGCGCGCAGCATCCGGCCGCCGTCAAGCGGCAGCCCTGGCAGCAGGTTGAACAGGCCGACGATCAGGTTGGCCACCATGAGCTGCCTGGTCAGCGCGCCGGCCACGCCGTACTTGGTGAACTCGGAGAGGCCCCAGCCGATCGCGCTGAGCACCAGCGACAGGGCGGGACCGGCGCCCGCCACCGCGAACTCGCGGCCAGGGGTGGGCGCCTCCCGCTCGATCTCCGATATGCCGCCGAGCGGGTACAGCAGGATGCGGCGCACCGGCAGGCCGAAGTTCCTGGCCACCACCGAGTGGGCCAGCTCGTGCACCAGCACCGACAGGTACAGCAGGATGACGAAGGCGGCCGCGACCACGTAGCGCATGGTGGGGCTGAGCGCGGACAGGTCGTTGGCGTAGATGATGATGAAGACGCCGGCGATGATGAACCAGTAGGGCGACACGTAGACCGGGATGCCGAACGGCCGCGCCACGACGATGCCGCTGCTCCGGTGCTCGTGCTGCTCGCGCCGGTCCGGCTGGTCTTCCTGGCCACTTGCCACAGCCCGATGCTACGTGCACCGGGCCGCCACGCGGGCCGGCTGCGCCGCCGCGGCACCTTTTTGCGGCGGGCGAACTGGTGCCGCCGCGAATTCATAAAAAATGTCGGCGGGCTGCCCTACGGTGGCCGGTGTGGACATCGAAAACGCGGTTGACGAACCCGCGGAGGCCCCTGGCGCGGCGGCCCGGCCGCCCGCGCTGTCGCCGTCGCGCGCGTCGGACTTCATGACCTGCCCGCTGCTGTACCGGTTCCGGGTCATCGACCGCATCCCCGAGCCGCCGACGCCCGCCACCGCCCGCGGCACGCTGGTCCACGCGGTGCTCGAGCGGCTGTTCGACCGTCCCCCGGCCGAGCGCACCCCGGACGCGGCGGCGGGCATGGTGGACCCGGAGTGGCTGCGGCTGTGCGGTGCGGACGCGGGCCTGGCGGCGCTGTTCGATGAGGAGTCCGAACGGGTGCGCTTCATCGCCGACGCCCACGCCGCCCTCACGGGCTACTTCCGGCTGGAGGACCCGAGGCGGCTGGAGCCCGCCCAGCGCGAGTGGTACGTGGAGACCGAGCTGGAGTCCGGGCTGCGGCTGCGCGGCTACGTCGACCGGCTGGACGCGACGCCAGCGGGCGACCTGCGGGTGGTGGACTACAAGACCGGCAAGGTGCCGCTCGAGGCGTACGAGGCGAGCGCGCTGTTCCAGATGAAGTTCTACGCGCTGGTGATCTGGCGGCTGCGCGGGGTGATCCCGCGGGTGCTGCAGCTGATGTACCTGTCCGGCGACGGCGAGGTGCTGCGCTACTCCCCCGACGAGGCGGACCTGCGGGCGACCGAGCGCAAGCTGGAGGCGCTGTGGGCGGCGATCTCCCGGGCGCGGGAGTCCGGCGACTTCCGGCCCCGGCCGTCGCGGCTGTGCGACTGGTGCCGCCACAAGGCGCTGTGCCCGGAGTTCGGCGGGACGCTGCCGCCCCTGCCGGGGCAGGCACCGACCGCGCAGGCGCCGGCTGAGCGGGCGCCGGCTGCGCAGGCACTGCCTGAGCAGGCCCGGCCGGAGCCCGCGGCCGCCAGTTAGGGTTCGCCGGGTTCGCCGGGTTCCCCGGCCCGGCCGCGCATCATGCCCTCAAGCACCGGGCCGACCCGCTCGGCGATCTCCGCCAGCGTGGCCGACGCCAGCGGCTCGGCCCGCATCACGTACCGGTTCCAGGCCAGGCCCATCAGCTCGGCCGAGATCACCGTCGTGCGCCAGCGAGCCTGCTCGTTCTCCGCCAGCGGGGCCCAGACCCGGTCGGCCAGGAACTCGCTCAGGCCGCGGGCCGCGTCGGGTGACGAGGAGATGGCCTGGACCAGGTTCACGAACGCCGTCCCCGGGTTTTCGCTGGCCTCCCACTGGGCGAGGAAGCCGGTCACCAGTCGCGCCCCGGGCGAGTCGGGGGCCTGCTTGACCTGCTGCATGATCTGCTGCGGGTCGCCCGGGAGGGACAGGGTGGCGGCGTAGAGGGCCGCCTTGTCCTTGAAGTAGTGGTAGACGAGCGCGGGGTCCACCTGGGCCCGGCGGGCGATGGCCCGCATGGTGGCCGCGTTGTAGCCGCTCTGGCTGAATTCCGCCCTGGCGGCACTGACGATGGCCCCCCGGGTATCCGGGTCACCCTGGCGGCGGCCGGCCGGCGGCATCAGCGTCCCGCCAGAGATTCATCAGGCGTGAATTTGCATGCTATATTCAACACCCGTGAATACTATCGCCGCTGATCAGCGGGATCGCAGGTCGGCGAGCAGGCGCCGCCTGACCGGGCTGGCCGCGATCATCTGCGTGCTGCTGCTGGTGCAGTTCTTCGCCGGGATGATCACCAACTTGTACGTCACCATCCCGGGCTCGCATCCGGGCGCGGGCTCGAGCGACTTCTTCGCGGGCGCAGCGGCCGCTCTCGGGTGGGCGGTGGGGTCGGGGCCGGCCTGGCTGGCGATTCACGCGGCGCTGGGCATGGCGCTGGCCGCGGGCTCGCTCGCCCTGATCGTGGTCGCGTACCGCGCCCGCGACTGGCTGTGGACGTGGCTCTCGTTCGCGGGCTCCATGCTGATCATCGGAGCCGGGTTCAACGGCGCGAGCTTCCTGGTGTTCGGCCATGACTTCAGCTCGCTGATCATGGCGGGGCTGTTCGCCCTGTCCCTTGGCTGCTACCTGGCGGGCATCTACCTCACCGCCCGGCGGGCGGGGTAAGGCCGGACCGGTCAGCCGGGCGCGCGCAGCGGGCTGGCGGCGGCAGGCTGGCGGCATCGGCGTCCCGCCAGAAATTCATCAGGCGTGAATTTGCATGCTATATTCAACACCCGTGAATACTATTGCCGCTGATCAGCGGGATCGCAGGTCGGTGCTGGGCACCGTGGCCGGCGCGTGCTACGACCACCGCCGCGTCGTCGTCCTTGCCTGGGTGGCGGCGGTGGCCGCCATGATCGGGCTGGCGGTGGCGATCGGCAGCAGCTTCTCCGACAACTACGCGTCGAGCGGCCTGCCCGCCGAGCAGGCCCAGAACCTGCTCAACGCGCGGTTCCCGGCCCAGGCGGGCGCGACCGCGGACGTGGTGCTCCAGTCACCCGGCCGGCTGGACGGGCGCGCGAACGCCGCCAGCATCGACCGCCTGGTGTCCGCGCTCCGGCCGCTGCCCCATGTCACCTCGGTGACCAGCCCGCTCGCGGCCGACGGGCAGGACCAGCTCGCGGCCGACGGGCGGACCGGGTTCGCGGTGGTCAGCTTCGACAGCACCGACGCGCTGCTGCCGGGCTCCGCCGCCAGCGCCGTCATCGGCACCGCGCTGCGCTTCGCGCGCCCCGGCCTGAAGGTCGCGGTGGGCGGCACCCCCGCGCAGAACGTCGTCTCGGCCGCGCCCGGGTCGAGCGAGGGCATCGGGATCACCGCCGCCGTCATCATCATGCTGCTGGCGTTCGGGTCGGTCGTGGCCATGGGGCTCCCCCTGGTCATCGCGCTGGCCGGGGTGGGGACGGGCTTCGGCATCGTGTTCGCGGCCAGCCACCTGCTCACCGTCCCGACCTTCGGGCCCGACCTGATGGCGATGATCGGCCTCGGCGTGGGCATCGACTACGCGCTGCTGATCGTCACCCGGTACCGGCAGGAACTCGGCGACGGGCTGTCCCCCCGCGAGGCGACCGTGGCCGCGCTCGGCACCGCGGGCCGCTCGGTGCTGTTCGCCGGGGCCACGGTGCTGATCGCGCTGCTCGGGCTGCTGCTCGTCAACCTGCCGTTCATGGAGGGCCTGGCGGCCGGCACGATCCTCGCGGTGCTGATGGTGCTGGCCGGGGCGGTCACCCTGCTGCCCGCCCTGCTCGGCTTCGCCGGCCACGCCATTGACCGGCTGCGGGTACCGGGGCTGGGCGCGCGCCCGGCGCCCGGCGCCCGGGCGCCCCGGCCCGGGGACGGTTTCTGGTCCCGGTGGAGCCGGACCGTGCAGCGCCGCCCGTGGACCTGCGGCGGCGCCGCGCTGGCGGTCCTGGTGATCCTCGCCGTCCCGCTGTTCTCCATGCACCAGGCCTTCAGCGACGCCGGCAACGACCCGGCCGGGCTCACCACCCGGCAGGCCTACGACCTGCTGTCGGACGGGTTCGGCGCGGGCTTCAACGGCCCGCTGGTCGTCGCCGCCGACACTCCGGGGCGCGACGGCGCCGCCGTCCTCGGCACGCTGGCGGCACGGGTCCGCGGCACCGCCGGCGTGGCCACCGTCGCCCCGCCGCGGTTCGACCCGGCAGGCAGCGCGGCGGTCCTGGTCGTTTACCCCGCGACGGCACCCCAGGCGACGCAGACCGCGCGGCTCGTCGCCGCGCTGCGGAACCAGGTCATCCCCGAGGTGACCGCGGGCACCGGGGTCACCGCGTACGTGGGCGGCGAGACGGCGGCGGGCGTGGACACCGCCGCCTACCTGGCCGGGCGGCTGCCGTGGGTCATCGGCCTCATCGTCGGGCTGGCGTTCATCTTGCTGGTAGCGGCCTTCCGGTCGCTGCTGGTGCCGCTCAAGGCGGCGCTGATGAACGTGTTGTCGATCGGCGCCGCCTACGGGGTGATCGTGGCGGTGTACCAGTGGGGCTGGCTGTCGGCGGTCTTCGGCGTCAGCCAGCCGGGGCCGATCGACCCGTGGATCCCGCTGATGATGTTCGCGATCGTCTTCGGGCTGTCGATGGACTACGAGGTGTTCCTGGTCTCCCGGATCCGGGAACGCTGGCTCGCCACCGCTGACAACGCGGCCTCAGTGGCGCAGGGCCTGGCGGCGACGGCGCGGGTCATCACGGCCGCCGCCGCCATCATGGTCTGCGTGTTCGGCTCGTTCGTGGTCAACGACCCGCTGCGGGTACTCAACGTCTTCGGCCTCGGGCTGGCGGTCGCGGTGCTGGTCGACGCGACCGTCGTCCGCCTGGTGCTGGTGCCGGCGATCATGGAGCTCCTCGGCGACGCGAACTGGTGGCTGCCGGGAATCGCCCGCCGGCCACGGCCCGGGGCCCGCCTGGCCGGGCCCGGGCCGACGGGCGAAGGACCGGTCAGTGGATGATGAACGACCCGGCCATGCCCATCTGGGCGTGGCCGGGCATGGGGCAGACGTAGTGGTAGCGCCCGGCCGCGGTGGCGGTGAAGGTGACGGTGCTAGCCCCGTCGCCCGCGGCGGTCGGGTTGCCGATGACGCCGGCGTCCGCGCCGGCGATCGCGGGCGCGGCCGGCTGGCCGAACTCGAACGGCGGCTGGCGGGCGGTCACCAGCCAGCCGTGCGCCTCGTCGGTGTCGTTGTTGATGAACTGAACGGTGACGCGCGCCCCCGCCGGGACGATGATCGTGGGATTGGCGAGCCCGGCCACGGTGAAGGTCATGTCGGGCGCGCCGGGCGCGATCGCCACCACCGTGAAGGCCACCTGGCCGGTGTAGAAGTCGATCGTCCTGCTCTGGGAGTCGACGCTGGCGCCGGCCGGGCGCCGCTCGCTCAGTGCCCGGACCTGGCCGGCCGGCACGACCTGAGGCCCCCGCCCGGCCAGGCCGGCGCCCGCCTGCCGGGCGATGAACTGCCCGAGCGACGGGTCGGAGAAGACGCGGCCGGCGGCCGGGGACGGGGGCACGGCCGGGGTCGCGGCCTGCCCGCCGCGCGGGCCGGGCGGCGGCGGCGCGGCCGGGCTGGCACCCGCGCCCTGGTCCTGGTCCTGGCGTACTTGTCGCCGGCGGCGGAAGCGGACTCGGCCAGCACGTAACCGGTGGAGGCCGCGCCAAGGGCGAGCGCGGCGGAAAGGGCGGCTACGGCGATGTGATTTCGCTGCATGGGCCCAGCGTCGTCGGCCCGGTTTGAATAACCGCTGAAGGCCGCCCCAACCGATTTCTCAGGTAGCCGTGGACAAGCTGGTGACATGCGCATTCTGGTGGTCGAGGACGATGAGCTGACCCGCGCCGCCCTGCACCGGGGGCTGACCGCGGAAGGCTACGCGGTCGAGGTGGCGGCCAACGGCGTCGACGGGCTGCACCGGGCGTCGGAGTTCTGCTACGACGCGATGATCCTCGACCTGATGCTGCCCGGGATCAGCGGCCTGGCGGTGTGCTCGGAGCTGCGGGCGGCCGGACGCGACCTGCCGGTGCTGATGCTGACCGCGCTGGGCGACCCGGCCGACCACAGCGCGGGCCTCGACCTCGGCGCCGACGACTACATCGTCAAGCCGTTCACGTTCCCGGTGCTGCTCGCCCACCTGCGCGCCCTGCTCCGGCGCGGGCCCGCCCGGCTGCCCGCCCGGCTCAGGAACGGCGAGCTCGCACTCGACCCGGCCCGCCACGTGTGTACCAGGGACGGCGCCGTCCTCGAGCTGACCCCGCGTGAGTTCGCGGTGCTGCGGTACCTCATGTCGCAGGCCGGGACGACCGTCAGCAAGCAGGAGCTGCTCGATCACGTCTGGGGCGACAACGACGCGGCCGACTTCAACGTCGTCCAGGTGTACGTCAGCTCGCTGCGGCGCAAGGTCGACCGGGCGGGCGAGCCCTCGTTGATCGAGACGGTGCGGGGGGTCGGCTACCGGATGCGCGGCGAGCGGTGACGCCCGCCCTCCGGCCGCGGTGGCGGTGGCGGTGGCGGTCGAGCCTGCGGCTGCGGCTGACGGTGGCCGGCGTCGGCCTGGCCGCGGTGATCTTCTCGGTTGGCGGGGCCGTCACGATCGGCCTGTACAGCCGGTCGCTCACGTTGTCGGTCCAGCACTACACCGCGCAGGCCGCCACCGCCGTCGCCGCGCGGATCACCAGCCAGTGGCTGCCGGACCCGATCCCGATGCCGACCGGCCCGGGCGTGCCCCGGGTGCAGGTGCTCGACCGGCACGGCAGCGTGGTGACGGGCGACCCGTCGTCAGCGGGCGAGGCCGCCATCTACCGGCTGCCGGCCGGCCTGCCCAGCCAGCAGGTGACGATCGGCCGCTCCCCGCAGCTCGGCGGGTCGAGCGCTACCGCCTACGCGGTCAGGGTCGAGACGCCGGCCTGCCCGGAGACCGTGGTGGCCGCGCTGCCGCTGGCCGCGGTCACCGCGCAGGTGACCGCGGCGATCGCCGTCTCCGCCGCGGCCTGCGCCGTCGCCCTGGTCGTGGTCGGCGTGGTCGCCTGGCTGACCGCCGGCCGGGTACTGCGCCCGGTCGAGCTGATGCGGAACCGTTCCGCCGCGATCACCGCGAGCGGCGACCCGGCCGGCCTGTCCGCTATCCGGCACCGACGAGCTGAGCAAGCTCGCCGGCACCCTCAACGCGATGCTGGCCTCGGTTGAGGCCTCCGTCGAGCGGCAGCGCCGGTTCGTCGCGGACGCGGCGCACGAACTGCGCACGCCACTCGCGGGCGTCATCGCCGTGCTCGAACTCGCCCAGCAGCATCAGGACATCTCCCGCGACACGCTGATCACGGAACTGCTGGCCGGCCACCGGCGGCTGTCCCGCACCCTCAACGACCTTCTCGTCCTGGCGGCGCTGGACGGGCGCGCCCACGAGAAGCTGCTGCCGGTGGACCTGGCCGGCGTAGTGACCGACTGCTCCCGGCGGAGCGTGCCCGCGGGCCTCGGCTTGCACGTCGGCCCGCTGGAACGGGCCGTCGTCCTCGGCCGCGAGCTCCAGCTCAGCCGGATGGTCACCAACCTGGTCGACAACGCCCTGCGGTACGCGCGGTCGGCGGTGCGGCTCTCGGTGACGGTATCGCCGGGCTGGGCACGCGTCTGCGTCACCGACGACGGGCCTGGCATCGCCGAGCCGGACCGTGCACGGGTGTGGGACCGGTTCGTGCGCCTGGACGACGACCGGTCCCGGGCGGGCGCGGGAAGCGGCCTGGGGCTCGCCATCGTCAGGGAGGTCGCCGCGGCGCACGGCGGCGAGGTGGCGGTCAGCGGCGCCGAGCCAGGGCCGGGTACCGCCTTCGTCATCCGGCTGCCGCTGGCCGGCTCCGGTGCGGCCGGGCCGCCCGGCGTGCCGATCAAAGATTGAGATAGTACTTGAAATGATTCGCGATATTACTCGATAATGACGGGGGCGCCCGACGTCATACCAGTGACAGCGCCGGCGGGCGGGACCTCCGAGGGGACGAGACATGGCAATCATCGCGGCGAAGGGCCTCGCACGCGACTTCACCAGCAGGAAGCGCACGGTGCAGGCGGTCCGCGGGGTCGACCTCAGCGTAGCCGAGGGCGAGATCGTCGGCTTCCTCGGGCCGAACGGCGCGGGCAAGACGACCACCCTGCGGATGCTGACCACGCTGCTGCGGCCGACCGCGGGCACCGCGACGGTGGCCGGCGCCGACCTGCTGCGCGATCCGCTCGGCGTGCGCAAGCGGATCGGCTTCGTCCCGCAGGCGATCGGCCAGACGCAAGGCGGTACCAGCGACAACAGCCTGGTCATCGAGGAACTGCTGGACCAGGGCACCGCCTACCGGATCGGCCGGGAGGACACCAGGCGGCGGGCGGCGGCGCTGATCGAGCAGCTCGACCTGGGCGGACTTGACCAGCGGTACGTGAAGACCCTGTCCGGCGGCCAGCGGCGGCGGCTGGAGATCGCGCTCGGGCTGGTGCACCAGCCCCCGCTGGTGTTCCTCGACGAGCCCACCACCGGGCTCGACCCGCAGTCCAGGTCCAACATGTGGGAGCACATCAGCCGGCTGCGCTCCGAGCTGGGCACCACCGTGTTCCTCACCACGCACTACCTGGACGAGGCGGACGCGCTGTGCGACCGGCTGTTCGTCATCGACCACGGGGTAACGGTGGCCGAGGGGACGCCCGACGAGCTCAAGCGGCGGGTGTCGGGTGACGTGGTGACGCTCCGGGTGAACGGCCCCGCCGAGCACGCCCGCGCGCTGCTGGCGGCGGCGCCGATCGTGCGCGAGGTGACGGTGGCGGACGACGCGCTGCGGCTGACGGTGGAGCGCGGCGAGGAGGCGCTGCCCGCGCTGCTGCGGGTGCTTGACGGCGCGGGCATCACGATGAGCGCGATCAGCCTGTCCCGGCCGACCCTGGACGACGTGTTCCTCACGCTGACCGGGCGCTCACTGCGGGACGACTCCCCCCGCGGCCCGGGCGGGGCCGGCCGCGGGGCGGGGCAGCAGCCGGAGCTGGCGGGCGCCGGGCGCCCGGGCGGGGCCAGCCGTACGGACAGCACCACTGACGCTCAGGGCGAGGAGTAAGGGCATGGCTTTCGTCAGCGACACGCTGTTCGTGTTCCGCCGCCAGCAGCGGCTGATCCTGCGGGTGCCGGTGTTCCTCATCGTCGGCGTGATCCAGCCGATCCTCTACCTGGCGCTGTTCGGGCCGCTGCTGACCAAGCTGCCTGCTGGCACGCTGTCCGGCGGCTCGGGCACCGGCGGGACGGCCGAGGCGTACCGGTTCTTCGTGCCGGGGCTGCTGATCCAGCTCGCCCTGTTCGGCTCGTCGTTCGTCGGGTTCGCGATCATCTCCGAGTGGCGGTCCGGCGTCATCGAGCGGTACCGGGTGACCCCGGTCTCCCGGCTGTCGCTGCTCACCGGCCGGGTGCTGCGTGACGTGGTGACGCTGCTGGTGCAGTCGACGGTGCTGGTGCTGGCGGGCGTAGCGTTCGGGCTGCGGGCGCCGGTGGCCGCGGTCCTGCTGTCCTACCTGTTCCTGGTGCTGGTCGCGATCGGGCTGTCGTCGCTGTCGTACGCGGTGGCGCTCCGGCTGAAGAGCGAGGACGCGTTCGCGCCGCTGATCAACTCGGTCGTGGTGCCGCTGATCCTGCTGTCCGGGGTGATGCTGCCGATGACGCTGGGACCGGGCTGGCTCCAGGGCATCGCCCGGATCAGCCCCTACCGCTACATCATCGACGCCATGCGCTCGGCCTACGCCGGGCAGTACTGGAACTCGATCATGGTCGAGGGGCTGTGCGTGGCGGTGGGGACCGCCGCGGTCTTCCTCTGGCTCGGCTCGCGGGTGTTCGTCCACGAGAACGCGTAGCGCCGGAGCGGGGACGGCTGATGTTCCTTCCGCCCGGCCCTGGCCTGTCCGTAGCTGGCCGGTGCCACTGCCGGAAGGTGGCGCTAGGGGCGGCGGGCGGAAAGTCGGCTGGGTGGGACAGCCGCACCCGTTCGGGCTAATCGTGGACGGTCACCGGCGCGGCGGGTGGCGGCGCGGCGGGCGGCCGGGGCGGCGGCGTCACCACCGTCACTTTGGCCGCGTAGCTGCAGGTCATGCGGTTGAGATGGAAATAAATTGGCGCTACAGCACTAATTTATTTCCATCTCGACAAAAGGTTCCCAGTGCTCGGCGGGCGGGTCGGGGCTGCTCGGGTTAACAGCCGGGCGGCTAGGCGGCGTTCTCCGGGAAGTGGCAGGCGGCGCGGTGGCCGGGGGCCAGCTCGGCCAGCGGCGGCTCGGCCGTCCGGCACACGTCCTGTGCCTTCCAGCAGCGGGTGTGGAACCGGCAGCCGGACGGCGGGTTGAGCGGGCTCGGCACGTCGCCGACCAGCCTGATCCGCTCGCGGCGGAGCCGGCGGCCCTCGGCCGCCGCCACCGGCTCGGGAACCGGCACGGCCGACAGCAGGGCCACCGTGTACGGGTGCATCGGGCGGGCGTAGAGGTCGTCCCGCGGCGCCTGCTCCACGATCTTGCCCAGGTACATGACGGCCACCTGGTCGGCGATGTGCCGTACCACCGCGAGGTCGTGGGCGATGATCACGTAGCTGAGCCCGAGCTCGTCCTGCAGGTCGTCGAGCAGGTTGATGACCTGGGCCTGGATGGACACGTCGAGCGCGGAGACCGGCTCGTCGGCGACGATCAGCTTGGGCCGCAGCGCCAGCGTCCGGGCCACCCCGATGCGCTGGCGCTGGCCGCCGGAGAACTCGTGCGGGTAGCGGTTGTAGTGCTCGGGGCTGAGCCCGACCATCTCAAGCAGCTCCTGCACGGCTCGCTTGACGCCGTGCTCGGTGGCCACGTGCTGCACCCGCAGCGGGGCGCCGACGATGGTGCCGACCGTGTGCCGCGGGTTCAGCGAGGAGTACGGGTCCTGGAAGATCATGCCGATCTCGCGGCGCAGCGGCCGCATCCGGCCGGCCCGCAGGTGGGTGATGTCCCGCCCGTCGAACACGACGCTGCCGCTGGTCGGCTCGTCGAGCCGGGCGACCATCCGCCCGGTGGTCGTCTTGCCGCAGCCGGACTCGCCGACGATGCCGAGGGTCTGGCCGCGGGCGACGGTGAAGTCGACCCCGTCGACGGCGCGGACCCGGCCCACCGTGCGCCGCAGGATGGCACCCCGCCTGACCGGGAAGTGCCTGGTCAGGCCGGTTACCTGGAGCAGGTCGTCGCTCACGGTGCCTCCACCTCGGTCACGGTGCCCGCCTCCGGCGCCGGCCGGTCGTCCTCGGGCAGCGGCTCGGCCGGGTCTGCTACCTCGGCCAGGTCGGCCGGGGGCTCGGCCGGGTCGGCCAGGGGCTCGGCCGGGTCGGCCAGGGGCTCGGCGGGGTCGGGTGCCTCGCCTGGTTCGGGTGCCCTGGCCGGGTCGATGCTGACCCAGATCTCCCGGCGCTTGGCCGCGGTCAGGTGGCACGCCGCCCGGTGACCGGCGGCGATCTCGTTCAGGGCCGGCTCCTCGGTGCGGCAGCGGTCGCCGCCCACCTCGGCCGGGTAGGCGCAGCGCGGATGGAACGGGCAGCCGGACGGCACGTTGATGAGGCTCGGCGGCGTGCCCGGGATGGGCTTCAGCCGCTCCACCCGGGCCACGTCGAGCCGCGGCATGGAGGCGAGCAGGCCCCAGGCGTAGGGGTGGGCCGGCTGCTGGAAGACGTTGAGGGCGGGCCCGCTCTCCACCGCCCGGCCCGCGTACATCACCAGCACCTCATCAGCCAGCTCGGCGACCACGCCGAGGTCGTGGGTGATGATGACGACGGCGGAGCCGAACTCCTGCTGCAGGTCCACGATCAGGTCGAGGATCTGCGCCTGCACGGTGACGTCGAGGGCGGTGGTCGGCTCGTCCGCGATCAGCAGCCCGGGGTCGCAGGACAGCGCCATCGCGATCATCGCCCGCTGCCGCATGCCGCCGGAGAACTGGTGCGGGTAGTCGTCCACCCGGACCGCGGGCTGCGGGATCCCGACCCGGCCGAGCAGGTCGACCGCGCGCTTGCGGGCCACCTGCTTGGAGACGTTGTTGTGGACCCGGTACGCCTCGATGATCTGCGCGCCGACGGTGTAGTAGGGGTGCAGCGCGGTCAGCGGGTCCTGGAAGATCATCGCCATCTTGCTGCCGCGGAGCTGGCGCACCCGCTCGTCGCTGGCGGTCACCAGGTCCTCGCCGTCGAGCCTGATCTCGCCGGTGACCTCGGTGCCGCCCTGTTTGCCTGCCCCCTGCTGGCCGGCCCGGCCGCGGTGCAGGCCCATGATGGCCAGGCTGGTCACGCTCTTGCCGGAGCCGGACTCGCCCACGATGCCGAGGGTGCGGCCGCGGTCCAGGCTGAACGTGAGCCCGTCGACCGCCTTGACCAGGCCGTCGTCGGTGCTGAAGCGTACCCGCAGGTCGCTGACTTCGAGCAGCGCCATCAGGTCCTCACCCTCGGGTCGACCACCGCGTAGAGGATGTCGACCAGCATGTTGGCCACCACGATGAAGAAGGCGGCGAGCAGCACCACGCCCATGATCTCCGGAAAGTCCTGGTTCTGGATGGCGAGGATGGTGAACTGCCCGAGCCCGGGCAGCGAGAAGGTGGTCTCGGTCAGCACCGCGCCGCCGAGCAGCAGCCCCAGGTCCATGCCGAAGATGGTGAGGATCGGGGTGAGCGCCGCCCGCAGCCCGTGGCGGACCACGACGGTGCGTTCTCGCAGGCCCTTCGCCCGGGCGGTCCTGATGAAGTCCTCGTTCATCGTCTCCAGCATGCCGGCCCGGGTCAGCCGCGCGTACAGGGCGGCGTAGAGGAAGGCGAGGGTCACCCACGGCAGCACCAGGTTCCGCGCCCACAGGGCCGGGTTCTGGGTGATCGGCACCCAGGTGACGTTCGGGAACAGCGCCCACTTGTAGCTGAACAGCTCAAGCGAGATCAGTCCGGTGAAGAAGATCGGCAGCGACACGCCCGCCAGCGCCACCGCCATCGAGAAGCGGTCGAAGAAGGTGCCCCGGCGCAGGGCGGACAGCACGCCGATGGCAACCCCGCCGACCAGCCACAAGATCGCCGCGCCGATCGCCAGCGACACGGTGACCGGGAGCGCCGCCACCAGCTGCGGCCATACCGGCTGCTGGTTGCGGAACGAGTAGCCGAAGCACGGCGGCGGGCAGTAGGTCACGCTCGGGCCGTCGTTGTAGTGCGTGCCCGCCACGATGCCGACCAGGAAGTGCCAGTACTGCACGGGCAGCGCCTCGTTCAGCCCGAGCTTGGCTTCCATCTGCAGGATCGCCGCCCGGGTGGGGTTCCGGCCGACGTACTGGGTCGCCAGCTCGTAGGCGTTCTGCCCGGCGAGCCGCGGGATCAGGAAGAAGATCGCGAAGGTGATGATGCTGACCACGACGAGCAGGAAAATCGCCGTGATCAGGCGGCGGATGACGAAGGTGACCATGGGCGCCTGGGCGCGCACCCGGCCGGGCTGAACCGGCCGGGTGCGCGTTCTCCTTGCTGCTAGCTAGCGGTTAGCTGTTAGTGCCGAGTACGGCGTAGTTGTACTCACCGAAGGCCGCCTCAACGTAGACGTTGGTGAGGTTGGGACTGCGGTAGTACAGCGCCTTGGCGTACACCTCGGGCAGGATGACCGCGTCGCCCATGACCAGCTGGTCGATCTGGGCGTAGTCCGCGCTCGCCTGGGCCGTGGTGGTGGTGGTCTTGGCCGCGTCCGCGAACAGCGCGTTGACCTTCGGGTTGTTCTCCTCGCTGATGTTGGTGTTGCCGGCCGGCACGATGGTGTTGCCGTTGACCAGCTCGTCGAGCATGCCGTAGCCGTCGGGCCAGTCGGGCGACCAGCCGCCGAACAGGACACCCAGGTTGTGGCTGTGCACGAAGTTCGGCACCCCGGCGAAGTCGCTGTAGTAGGTGCCCGACGGGTAGCCGTGCAGCTGCAGGGTGATGCCGACCTTGGCCAGCGACGCCTGCAGCGCCTGCGCCGACGCGGTCTCCGCGGGCCGGTCGCTGCGGTAGGACGCGCCGATCGTGAAGCCGTTCGGCTTGCCGCACTTGGCCAGCGCGGCCTTGGCGTCGGTGACGTCGCCGGCCGGCTGGCTCACCGCCTTGTAGTCATCGATCTTGGCGTAGCCGCCCTGACCGGGCAGCAGCGCGGTGGTGCCGATCGCGCCGCCCGCCACCGGGCCGCCGAAGGCGGTCTGCATGTCGGTCTTGTCGGCCGCGAACTCGATCGCCTGGCGGCAGGCCAGGTTGTTCAGCGGAGCGACCTTGGTGTTGAGGTAGATGAACCACAGCCGGTTGATGAACGCGTCGTCGGCGTTCTTCTGCAGCGACGGGTTGGACAGGATCTTGGCCCGCGCCGCCGCCCCGACGCCGAGGCCCTGCGCCTCCAGGTCGAGGTCGCCGGCCAGCAGCCGGTTGTCGATGTCGTCCGAGTTCACGTTCAGGGCGACGGTGACCTTGGTGGCGTTCTGCTGCGCCTGCGGGTCCTCGCTGGGGGTCCAGTTCGGGTTGTCGACCAGGGTCGCCTGCTTGTTCAGGGTGTAGCTGGAGAACATGTAGGGGCCGCTGGAGACCGGGTTCAGCTGGTAGTTGGCGCCAGTGTCCTTGTCCTGCGGGACGGGCGCGTCCTGCGGGATGGAGGCCACGTAGTTGAAGTCAGCGAACGGCGCCACCAGGTGGAACTGGATGGTGTACTTGTCCGGCGTGGTGACCGAGGTCAGGTTGCCCTTGGGGTCCTTGTACGGGCCCTTGTAGGTCGGGTCGGCCAGCAGGGTCTGGAAGTAGTTGGGGCCGTTCTCGAGCACCGAGCGGTCGTAGGTCCGCTCCACCGCGTACTTGACGTCGGCCGAGGTGATCGGCTCGCCATCGGAGAACTTCAGTCCCTGCCTGATGTGGTAGGTCCACACCAGGCCGTTGGCGCTGGCCGTGCCGAGGCTGGTCGCCAGGCCGGGCACCAGGGTGTTGCCGGCGCTGCCGGGGGCGGACTTGAAGGTGGTCAGCGGGGTCGCGTACAGGCGGCTGAAGTTCCACACCCAGGCCAGGTAGGTGTTGCCGGGGTCGAACGAGTCGGGCGTGCTGCTCAGCGCGAAGGAGACCGTGCCGCCCTTCTTGGTGGACGGGTTGACCACGCCGGTGGTGGCAGCGTTGTAGGCCGCGGCACCGCCGGAGGATCCGGTGCCCGCCGTGCTACCCCCGCTGCCCGTGCTGCTCCCGCTGCTCGAGCAGGCGGCGAGGGTCAGCGCGGCCACCACGGCGGCGGCGGCGGAGAACGCAAGGGTTCTGCGTCTTTTCATAAGCGGCGCTACTTCCTTTCTAGATTCTTGACGAACGGCGCGGGTCAGCGGGCACGCGGGTCAAGCGCGTCCCGCAGCCCGTCGCCGAACAGGTTGAATGCCATGACGGTAAGGAAAATGGCCACGCCGGGAATCACCATGTACATCGGGTCGATGTAGTAGAACCCGTTGGTCACGGCGTTGGACAGCATCTGCCCCCAGCTCGGCGTGGGCGGCACCAGGCCGACCCCGAGGTAGTCGAGCGCCGCCTCGAACAGGATGTTGGTGGGGATCAGCAGCGTCGAGTAGACCAGGATGGGCGCCACCAGGTTGGGCAGCAGCTCACGGAACAGGATGTACGGGCCGCGCGCGCCGATGCTGCGGGCCGCGTCGACGAACTCCCGTTGCCGCAGCGAGATGACCTGGCCACGGACGATCCGGCCCATGTAGGGCCAGGCGAAGAAGCCGATCACGAACACCAGCAGGCTGGTTCGCAGCGTGTTCCCTGACAGCCCCCAGGCCGAGTTGGGGATCACCCCGATCAGCGCGATCGCGAACACCAGCAGCGGGAACGCGAGGAAGACGTCCATCGCGCGGGCGATCAGCGCGTCGATCCAGCCGCCGAAGTAACCCGCGATGATGCCGAAGAACACCCCGATGACCACCGCCAGCACGGTGGCCAGGAAGCCGATCAGCAGCGAGTACTGCGATCCGACGACGACCCGGGCGAGCAGGTCGCGGCCGGTGACCGGTTCGATGCCGAGCGGGTGGGCCAGGCTGATCCCGCCCCACGGCCCGATCGGCCGGCTGAACGTCGGGTCGATCAGGTTGGAGTTGTAGAGGTTCGGGTTCTGCACCAGGTGCGGGCCGATCACCGCGACCAGGATCAGGAAGGCGATGAAGCCGCCGCCCGCCATCGCCACCCGGTCCCGGCGCAGCCGCCGCCAGGCGATCTGGCCGAGCGAGCGGCCCTCGATGACGGCGCCGCCGGCGGCGACGATGGCTTCGGCCGACGATTCGCTAGGTCCTGGTGACGGCTCTAGCGAAATAGCCACGTCCTACCTCATCTGCTCGTTCGGCGGGCCGCCTGACTGCTGTTGGCGCCGCTCGGTTACCAGTCGGTAACTCGACGGCGAGCTGGACGGACTCGCCCGGGTGAAGGCCGCCCAACATCAGGGATAACGTTCCGCATTCCGGGCCGTGGCACCAGATACCGGACATCATCGTGGCCGGATCGTGACACAACCCCCATCTCGTCGTCATCTACGTGACACAGGCGTAATCTGTGAAAAATTTGTTAATCCTTGGCCGGGGACCGCAGAAATTACAGCGGCCCCGCCGACCGGAGTCGGCGAGGCCGCTGCTTGCCTGCCCGCCCGGCGCAAGCGATGCCGCGGGGCGGTGATAATGCCCGCCGCCGGGCACCGTACGGCCAGGCGGCGGGCTGCGGGCTCAGTAGAGCCGGACGCGCGGGTCGAGGACCGCGTAGAGGATGTCCACCACCAGGTTCATGAACACCACGAAGGCGGCCGCGAGCACCGCGATGCCGAGGATGACCGGCAGGTCCTGCGACTGGATCGCCTGAACGATGGTCCAGCCGAGGCCGGGGATGCCGAACAGCGTCTCGGTGATGATGACGCCGCCCAGCGCGGTCCCGATGTCCAGGCCCGCCAGGGTGACCACCGGGGTGAGGGCCGCGCGCAGCCCGTGCACCCGGATCACCCGGCCCTCGGCCATGCCCTTGGACCGCGCGGTCCTGATGTAGTCCTCGCCCATCACGTCGAGCATCGACGTCCGGGTCAGCCGGGTGTACCCGGCCGCGGTAACCATGGCCACCGTCAGCCACGGCAGGATCAGGTACTCGAACCACTGCGCCGGGTTACTGGTGATCGAGACGTACCCGTGGAACGGGAAGTACTGCGTCACCGGGCTCAGCTTGTACGCGAAGATCCAGATCAGCCCGAGGCCGAGGACGAACGTCGGCATCGAGTAGAACACCAGCGCGCCGGTGGTGAAGCCGCGGTCGAGCAGCGTGCGCGGCCGCACCGCCGACACCACCCCGCTGAACACGCCGTACGCGATCCAGATGATGGCCGCCCCGACCACCAGCGAGACCGTCTCGGGCAGGGCCGCCGCGACCACCGAGTTGACCGACTGGCCCTTGTAGTAGTCGTAGCCGAGGTTGCCCTGCAGCAGGTTCGACACCCAGTGCCAGTACTGGTTGATCAGCGGCTGGTCGAGGTTGAGGTCGTGCTTGATCTGGGCCAGCCGGGCGGGGGTGGCCAGCCGTCCGGCGAAGGTCCTGGCCACGTTGTCGGGGCCGGGGCCGACGAAGAAGAGCAGGAAGACCACGACGGTCGAGGCCCACATCACCAGGATCGCCTGCCCGATCCGGAAGGTCAGGTAACGGATCATGAGGGGCTCCTACACGTAAAGGCCGCCGCCGCGCGGGTCAAGCGCGTCGCGGACACTGTCGCCGAGGATGTTGAAGGCGAGCGTGGTGATCAGCAGCGCCAGTGACGGGAACAGCAGGTACCACCAGTAGCCGTACTGGTAGTAGCCGGACGCGTCGCTGATCATCTGACCCCAGTCGGCGGTGGGCGGCGGGATGCCGACGCCCAGGAACGAGAGCGTCGCCTCGAGCACGATCGACGCCGGGATCAGCAGCGAGCCGTACACGATCACCTGGGCGATGACGTTGGGCAGCAGGTCGATGAACATGATCCGGAACGGCCCGGCCCCCAGGGCCCGGGCGGCCTGGATGTACTCCTTCTCCTTGAGCGAGATCACCTGGCCGCGCACGATCCGGGCCGGGTAGGTGAAGCTCAGGATGCCGACCACGAAGATGACCAGCCAGAAGCTCGGGTGCAGGATCGTCGCGATGGAGATGGCGATCACCAGGAACGGGATGGCCAGCATGACGTCGATGACGCGGGCGATGATCACGTCCACGATCCCGCCGAGGTAACCCGCGGCCAGGCCGAAGACGACGCCGAGGGCGATCGAGATGAGGGTGGCGAGCACGCCGACCGACAGCGAGACCCGGGCGCCGTAGACGATCCGGACGAACAGGTCGCGGCCCGAGGAGTCGGTGCCGAGCCAGAAGGTGCCGTTGGGGGCGACCGGGCCGCCGTTGGCGTTCTCGCCGGTGTCGATGAACTGCTGGTTGGGACCGTGCCCGATCCAGGCGGCGATCAGCGGGGCCATCACGGCCATGATGACGATCGCGGCGATGACGGCCATCGAGACGATCGCCGCCTTGTCCGTGCGCAGCCGCTCCCAGGCGAGCTGGAACGGGCTGCGGCCCTGGATGATCTTGCGGCCGACCGGGATCGGCTCGCTGGCCTCGACCGCGAGCTCGGCCGCGGTGTCCCCCGCGCCCCCGGTGATGTCCGGGATCATGCTCATGCCTGGCCTCCTTCCCGTGTGGTCGGCACCGCGCCGATGCTGCCGCTCCCTGGGCTGGCGTCCCCGCCGGCGGGCTTGCCGCCCGGCAGCACGTCCTCGGCCAGCACGCCCTCGGGCTCGATGACCCGCTCCTCAGCCCCGATGGTGGGCTTGAAGTCGGCCAGGCTCTCCCCCTCGGCCATCGGCAGGTGGCAGGCGGCCAGGTGGTCAGGCCCGTCGCCGAGCTGCGGCTCGAGCACCGGGTCGTCGGTCACGCAGACCGGGGCCGCCTTCGGGCAGCGCGGGTGGAACCGGCAGCCCGAGGGGGGCGCGATCGGCGACGGGACGTCGCCGACCAGGACGATCTGCTTCCGCTGGGCTGACTGATCGGGATCCGGCAGCGGCACCGCGGACAGCAGCGCCCCGGTGTAGGGGTGCCGGGGCACCGTGAACAGCGTGTCCGACGGCGCGGTCTCGGTCAGCTTGCCCAGGTACATCACGCCGACCGTGTTGCTGACGTGGCGGACCACCGACAGGTCGTGGGCGATGAAGATGTAGGTGAGCCCGAACTCGGCCTGCAGGTCGGCCAGCAGGTTGACCACCTGCGCCTGGATCGAGACGTCGAGCGCCGACACCGGCTCGTCGCAGATGATGAGCTTGGGCTGGAAGGCGAGCGCCCGGGCGACGCCGATCCGCTGCCGCTGCCCGCCGGAGAACTCGGCCGGGAACCGGTTGTAGTGCTCGGGGTTGAGCCCGACCCGTTCCATCAGCTCCTGAACCCGGCGCCGGCGCTCGGTCCCGGAGGCGGTGTGATGGATCGCGAACGGGTCGCCGATGATCGAGCCGACCCGGCGCCGCGGGTTCAGCGAGCCGATCGGGTCCTGGAAGATCATCTGGATCTCGCGGCGCAGCGGCCGCATCCGCCGCTGCGACAGCTTGGAGATGTCCTGGCCGTCGAAGACGATGCGGCCGGAGGTGATGTCATGCAGCCGGGCGATGGACCGGCCGAGCGTCGACTTGCCGCAGCCGGACTCGCCGACGATGCCGTAGGTCTCGCCGCGCCGCACGTCCAGGCTCACGTTCTCGACCGCGTGCACGAACTCGCGCGGCTTCAGGAACCCGCTCGACTTCACCGGGAAGTACTTGACCAGGTTCTCCACCCGTAGCAGGACATCGCCTTCGGTGGTGTCCGCGGCCTGCGCCGGGACGGTTTTCACGTCGTTCATGGTCTCTTTCACGCTCCCGCGGAACCGGCCGGGGCCGCCTGCACGCGTTGCCGTGCCTGCGCGCGGCCGGCCTGGTCGTGCGGCAGCCAGCAGGCTGACAGGTGCCCGGGCTCGCCGCCGGCCGGCTCAAGCGGCGGCACCTCGGTGCACTTGTCGAACGCGTAGGGGCAGCGCGGCATGAAGGGGCAGCCGGGGGGCGGGTCGAGCAGGCTCGGCGGCTGGCCGGGAATCGGGTGCAGCCGCTCACGGCCGCCGCCGTAGGCGGGCAGCGACTGCAGCAGCCCCTCGGTATAGGGGTGGTGGCTGGCGTAGAACAGCGTCCGGCGGTCGGACTGCTCCATCACCTTGCCGCCGTACATCACCAGCACCTCGTCGGCCACGTCGGCGATGACGCCGAGGTCGTGGGTGATGAGGATGACGGCGGTGCCGAACATCTCCTGCATGCGGCCGATCACCCGCAGCACCTGGGCCTGGACGGTGACGTCGAGGGCGGTGGTGGGCTCGTCCGCGATGAGCAGGGCCGGGTTCAGCGCCATCGCCATGGCGATCATCGCCCGCTGGCGCATGCCGCCGGAGAACTGGTGCGGGTAGTCGTTCACCCGCGAGTCCGGCTGCGGGATGCCGACCAGGCGCAGCAGCTCGACCGCCCGCTTGCGGGCGTCGTCCTTGCTCACGTCCCGCTCGTGCAGCCGGATCATCTCGACGATCTGCCAGCCGACCTTGTAGTACGGGTGCAGGCTGGACAGCGGGTCCTGGAAGATCATGCCGATCTTCGCCCCGCGGATGGACTGCATCTGCCCGGGGCTGGCGGTCAGCAGGTCCTGGCCCTGGAACACCGCCCGGCCGGTCACCTGCGCCCCCCGGGTCAGCCCGGTGATGGTCTGGGTGGAAACGCTTTTACCGGAGCCCGACTCACCGACGATACCGAGGGTCTGCCCGGCCTCGACGTTGTAGGTAACTCCGCGGACAGCCTGCACGACGCCGTCCGCGGTGCGGAACGACACGTTCAGGTCTTCAACTTCAAGCAGAGCCAACGCAGCTCGCCTCTCAACGCTTCGCCAGTTCCGCGCGGCGGGGACCGCCGCGCGGAACACCATCTTGCCTCAGTGGACGTCCCGCCGGCCGCCCCGGGAGGGGCGGCCGGCGGCAGCGTGAGCTACGAGTTGCTCAGCCAGACATTCGCGGCGTCGAACTGCTGGTTGATCGGCAGGTAGACCGCGTTGTGCACGTACGAGGCGTGCACCGCGAACTCCTCGGTCGCGGTGATCGGGTAGATCGCCGCGGCCGCCATGGTGTCCTCGTCGGCCTTGGCCCAGTACTTGTCGGCCGCCGCCTCGGTGGTCTGCGCCAGCGCCGTCTTGACGTCGGCGTTGACGGTGGGGCTGGCGAAGTAACCGAAGTTGCTCCCGCCGTTCGGCGGGAAGCCGCCGGGGCTCGAGAACAGCGGGTTGAACCAGGTTACGGCCGAGTTGCCGTACCAGTCGGGGCTCCAGCCGGCGCCGGTCATGTCCCAGACGCCCTGCGCGGCCGGGGTCGGCGACGCGGTGGCGTACAGGTACTTGCCGTAGAAGTCCGACTGGTTGGTCGGCACACCGGTCACGGCGACGTTGCCGAGCGCGTTGAGCTGCGACTGGACGTTCAGGAACAGCTTGGTGCCGCCCTGGCTGTCGCTGCGGTACAGGTACTTGATCGTCAGCTTGTGGCTGGGCGTGAACCCGGCCGCGGTCAGCATCGACTTGGCCTTGGCGACGTCAAGCGGGTAGGGGTTGTAGCTGGCCGGAACGTCCTGCGCGCCGTCGGTGCCCGGGGGCAGGATGTGGGTCAGCGCCGGGTTGGTCTGCTCGCCGCCCAGTGTCTTCTGCAGCTGGGTACGGTCGATCGCGTAGGACAGTGCCTGACGGACCGCGGTCTTGCCGAGGGCACTGCCGTTGTTGGGCGAGATCGTGTTGAACACCAGGTACGGGTTGGACCCGTAGGTCTGGTTCAGGCTGACCGTGTCGCTGCCCGACTTGTAGGCGTTGTACAGGCTGGGCGTGTCAGCCGGGGGCGGAAGCGAGTCCCAGGTCAGCCCGAGCGCCGGCGAGTTGGTGCTGATCTGCTGGTAGATCGTGGTCTGGTCGCCGGTCTCGTCCACGTTGATGGCGTTGACGTAGGCGTGCCGCAGCGGGTCGGTGCTGGCCTTCCAGACCGGGTTGCGGACGAACTTGATGCTCTTCTTCGGGGTGTACGAGGCGATCTCGTACGGACCGTCGGAGTACATGTGGTTGTACACGCCCGGGGAGCCGGGGAGCGCGCTCTCCGCCTCGATCGGCGTCGCGTTGAACGCCGCCAGCGTGAAAGCGCCGGTCAGCCACGCGGCGGGCTGGGTCAGGTGCAGGGTGAGGGTCTCGCCGTTGGCGACGATGCCAGGCACGTTGGTGCCCTCGACGTACTTCTTGAGCGCGGCCGCGCTGGTCGCGGCAGCCGCCGGGTAGCCCTTGCAGAACGCCGACAGGCCGACGATCGTGCCCTCGATGTCCGCCATGCCGCCGAAGCTGACCGGGCTGGGGTTACAGGCGCGCTTGATGCCGCGGGCCACGTCGGCCGCCGTCACCGCCCGGGCCGGGCTGGTGTTCCAGTCGACGCCGCTGCGCAGGGTCACCGTCACCGTCTTGCCGCCGTCGCTCACGACCGGCGCTCCGGACGCGAGGTCGGGCTCGGCGGTGGTGGCCGTGGCGGGGGTGTTCCCCCAGCCGTAGAGCCCGCGAACCGTCAGCCGGGTCACCTGGCCGTCAGTGCTGTAGTAGTCCACGTCGTAGTCCATGAACTCGACATCGCTCACGCCGATTTCGTTGAGCGTGCCACCCGTCTGCGGCGTTCCGGGGTTGAGTGCCCCGCCCGTCGCCGCACCCGACGCCGCCGGCGTGGAGCCGGACGTAGAACCGCCGCTGCCACTGCTGGACGCCGAGCTGCTGCACGCGGCAGCGAGCAGGGTAACAGCCACGGCTGCCGCCGCACCGACGGCCTGCAGCCTGAGGTGTTTCACCACCCTGATCCTCCTAATAGCTCTACTCGGCGAAGATCGTTCGCCGAGAGGTATAGCCGAGGGGTTAACAAGCCTCCCGGCGGTCACTCTTCGTGTCCAGTGCACCACAAGGTTCCCAATGTAGGGCGCACCAACGCGTGGTAAACGCTGCAAGCTTAAGGTGCGCTCAGTGATTTGCAAACAAAGTGCATCTCACGCCAGGTAATCGTGATGCGACGGTGATCTAAGGACAAGCCACGGCACAGGGCCGCAAGGCGGAAGATTTTCCCGCGAGCACCCAGTAGGTACGAAGATTTAACACCGGCGTAATCGTCACGGCAGCACGCCCTATCACCACTGGCCCCGGCGGCGACGATCCTTCCCGAGGATCAGCTGAACGCGGCCGCGCGGAGACCGCCCGCGACGGGTCCGGCGGCGCAGACGGCATCGTGAGCTGAGGGTCAGCTAACGCCGGCCCGGCCCTCAGCGGCCGCGCAGCCGCGGCGGGGGGCCGTGGTTAGCGGGGCCAGCTCACGTCGCAACCGGGGCGGCTACCGGTGACGGAGGGTAACGATGACGGCCGCCCGGCTCGCTCGCGGGCCGACCGCGTAGCCAGCTCGCGCCGGCCCCGCGGTCAGATGCCGCGCTGGCGGAGGATGTCCTCGATGTCCTTCATGTCGTCGTCGGCCGGCGGCTGGCGGCGGGAACCGCGCCCGGCGGGCCGCTCGGCCGGCACTGCCGCCCGGTCGGCGCCCCGGGTGGTGGCGAGGGCCGTGGTCCGGTCGGCCGCGGTCAGGCCGGCGCTGGCCGGCCGCCCTCGGCCGCCCCTGGCGGCTGGGCCCGCTCGGCCCGGGCGGCCCGCCGTCCCTCACGGGCGGCCTTGCGGCGCTGGCGGCCGCCGGCCGCCAGGAACAGCGCCACCGCCAGGCCGGTGACCCCGATGCCGGCCCACTTCTCGGGCGAGAACACGAAGCCGCTGGCGAACTGGCCGATGGCGACGCCGATCTTCCAGAACATCTGGATCGAGCCGGTCAGGTAGGCCGCGATCGGCAGCAGCGAGACCGCGGTGCCCAGCAGGGCCGGGCGCAGGCCGCGGCGCTGGTAAGTGAGATAGCTCAGCACGAGGCCGAGAATGGTCAGGCCCGCGGCGAGCCCAAGCCAGGGGATGTCGCTGTAGTTCATTGGTCGCGCCTCCCTAGTGCTCTCTCCATCGTGACATATCTCGAGTGGTGCGCGGAACGCCAGGCTTGGTTACCCGAGCAGGGCCCGCAGCGCGGGCAGCGTCACTCCGCTCAGCGACGGGACCACCAGGCGGCCGGGGGCGGCCGCGATCGGCACCAGCGACGGGACGGCGACGACCAGGCAGCCGGCCCCGGCCGCGGACGCGACGCCGTTCGGCGAGTCCTCCAGGGCCACGCACCGGGCGGGGTCGGCGTCAAGTAGCTTGGCGGCCAGCCGGTACGGCTCCGGGTCGGGCTTGGCCCGGGTGACGTCGTCCCCGGTGACGGTGACCGGGAAGCTCAGCCCGGTGCCGGCCAGCACCGCGTCGGCGATCAATCGCTGCGACCCGGTCACCAGGGCGTGCGGCACGCCCGCGGCGGCCACCTCGGCCAGCAGCTCGCGGGCGCCGGGCCGGACGGTCACCCGGCCCTCGGCCGCCCGGCTGAGCATCCCCTCGATCATCCAGCGGGCCACGGTTTCCGGTGCGGCGGGCGTCGCCGCCCGGGACAGCAGGTAGCCCACGGTGTGCGCCATCGAGCCGCCGAGCAGCTTCTCCTGGTCGGCGTGGCCCCAGGCACCACCGAGCCGGGCCATTACCTCAGACTCGGTTTCGAACCACAACGGCTCGGTGTCCACCAGCAGCCCGTCCATGTCGAAGAGGACCGCCGCGAGCTCGTCCTGGCCCCGGTCACGCCCGCCTGCTAGCGGGTCACGCTCATCTGGCACACCCGCCAGGCTATCGGGGCCGCCGGGCCGCGCTGCGGCGCGGCTGATGAACAATCCGTAGACGGAGCGGGCAATCTTCTTACTGTGCGTAGTAACTAGTGACCATGCCACAAGCGAGTTGCCCCGAAACTGTGGCTCCCACAGGTCACACGTCCAGCCCTCATGGAGACGTAGGCTGTAGTCGCGGGCGTAGGCCCGCGGCTCAAGCGGAGGTGAAGTCATCAAGTTCAGCGACGTCGACGGCCCGCTCGTCAACCCGGTGGCGATCGCCGCGTTCGAGGGGTGGAACGACGCGGCCGAGGCGGCCAGCGGTGTCGTCAACCACCTGGGCATCGCGTGGGAGTCCACCCCGATCGCCGAGATCGACCCCGATGACTTTTACGACTTCCAGGTCAACCGCCCGGTGATCGAGGTGGTGGCGGGAAAGACTGAGCGGCTGGTCTGGCCGACCACCCGGCTGTCGCTGGCCCGCGCCGCCGACACCGGGCTGTCCCGTGACATCGTGCTGGTGCACGGGGTCGAGCCGAACATGCGCTGGCGCGGGTTCACCGACGAGCTGATCGGCGGGCTCAGCGAGCTCGGGGTCGAGATGCTGGTGCTGGTGGGCGCGCTGCTGGCCGATTCGCCGCACACCCGCCCGGTTCCCGTCCAGGTGAGCGGTTCCGAGTCGAAGCTGCTGCGCGGCGTGGGCTCCGAGCCGACCGACTACAAGGGCTCGTCCGGGATCGTCGGCGTGCTGCAGTACATGTGCGCCGCGGCCGACATCGCCACCGTCTCACTGTGGGCGTCGGTCCCGCACTACGTCGCGCAGTCGCCGTCCCCCAAGGTGACGCTGGCGCTGCTGCGGTCGGTGGAGGACGTGCTCGACGCGTCGCTGCCGCAGGCCGACCTGCCCGAGGAGGCGCGGGCCTGGGAGCGCGGGGTGGACGAGCTGGCCCAGCAGGACTCCGACGTCGCCGAGTACGTGCGCACGCTCGAGGAGGCCAAGGACGCGACCGACCTGCCCGAGGCGTCCGGGGACGCGATCGCCCGCGAGTTCGAGCGCTACCTGCGCCGCCGCGGCGACCAGGGGCCAGGCGAGTTCTAGCGGCCCGGCCGGCCCAGCGGGGCGGCCGAGGTCAGTAGGGTGGCCACGGCACCGCGGGCCAGTCGTCAGGCGGCAGCGGGTGCACCCGGCTAGTCAGCAGCAGCTCGACGCGCGCGGCGGTGGCCGCCACCTCGGCCCGGGTCAGGTGCCCGGCCAGCTCCGCGGCGAGCCACCCGTCGGCCAGCCCGGCCGACAGCCGGCCCAGGGTCGCCACCGCCCGCTCCGGCAGCGGCTCGCCCCGCCACTGCCACAGCACCGTGCGCAGCTTGTACTCCTCGGCGAAGCAGATCCCGTGGTCGCACCCGTAGAGCTGGCCGCCGGCCACCGGAAGCAGGTGGCCGATCTTACGGTCGGCGTTGTTGATCACCGCGTCGAAGACCGCCATCTCCCGCAGCGGCGCGTAGTCGGCGCGCCGGGCCAGCGCGATCAGGTCCACGCTGGGATCGAGGTCAATCCAGAGCTGGCACATGCCGGGACCGAACGGGCCGTCCCGCATGACCGTCGGCGGCACGAAGTTCCAGCCGGCCGCCCGGGAGACCAGGTAGGCGGACACCTCGCGCCCGGCCAGCGTGCCGTGCGGAAAGTCCCACAGCGGGCGCTCCCCCGCCACCGGCTTGTAGACGCACTGCGCCTGCCTGCCGTGCGACTTGACCGTGCAGAACAGCGTCGCGTTGGACGCGTCAACCAGCCGGCCCTCCACCGTGAGCGTGCCCCGCTCGAGCAGCTCGAGCGCCTCCTGCTCGCCCTCGGGCAGCTCATCGTCCGCCGCTCCGCTGAATTCCGGCACTGAGTTGTCGGGCACTGGCTGCTCAGGCACGCGCTGCCCGGTGGCCGTTCTGCCGCGGGCAGACGTGCCCGGCCGCGTCAAGCGGCAGCCCGCACAGCGGGCACGGCGGCCGGCCCGCCGCCACCAGGCTGAGCGCGCGCTGCGCGAAGGCGCGGGCCGCGCTGGGCGAGATCCGCACCCGCAGCACCCCGGGGCCGTCGACCGGGATGTCGTCCGACAGCGGCTCGACCGGGGCGTCGCTCTCCTCCTGCGCCTCGATCACCACCCGGTCGCCGTCGCTGTCCCAGGCCAGCGCGATCGCGCCGACCCGGAAGTCCTCGGTCAGCGGCAGGTCGAGCGGAGCGTCGTCGCGCAGCCCGGCGGGCGCGCTGGGCGGGATCTCGCCCCCCTCGGTACGCCGGAGCACCTCGTCGAGCAGCTCGTCGAGGCGCTCGGCGAGCAGGCTCACCTGGAACTTCTCCAGCGCCACGCTGGTAATCCGGCCGGACGAGGTCGCCTGCAGGTAGAACGTGCGGTCCCCGGGCTGGCCGACAGAGCCGGCCACGAACCTGTCCGGCGGGTCATAGTAAAAGACCGGCATGAGTCCTATCCTTCCGCGTCGCGGTGGGCGCCGGCGACCTGGCCCGGGTCGGCCAGGCCGGCGCCGGGGTCCGGCCGCGGCCGGACGGCGGCGGCACTGTCCCCGGTGCCGCCCCCTCCCGCGCCGCCGCCGATCACGGCGTCGCTCTCGCCGCCCGGCGGCGCGGGCCGGGGCAGCAGGTCCTCGACGCCGCCGCCGGTGTCGTTCAGCCGGAGCAGGAAGGGACGCAGCGGGGTGTAGCGGATCACGGTCAGCGAGCAGGGATCGGCGACGATGCGCTGCACCTGGTCCAGGTGCAGCCCCAGGCTGTCGGCGACGATCGCCTTGATGACGTCGCCGTGCGAGCAGACCAGGTAGGTCGCGTCCTTGCCCAGCCGGGTGTTCCACCCCCGGACCGCGGAGACCGCCCGGTGCTGCATGTCGAGCATGGACTCGCCCGCCGGACCGGGGAACCGGACGGCGCTCGGGTGCGCTTGCACCACCGGCCACAGCGGCTCTTTCTCCAGCTCCTTGAGCGGCAGGCCGGTCCAGTCACCGTACTTGCACTCGCCGACCTGGTCGTCGATGACCGGGGCGGGCGCCTGCCCGCCGCGCGCGGCGATGATCTCGTCCACGGTCTGCCGGCAGCGGTCGAGCGGGCTGCACACGATCGCGTCGAGCGGCACCGCGGCCAGCCGCTCGCCCACCGCCTTGGCCTGGGCCCGGCCGCGCTCGTCAAGCCCGACGCCCGGCGTCCAGCCGGTCAGCAGCTGCCCGGTGGACGCGGTCAGGCCGTGGCGCACCAGCAGAACCGTTGTCACGCTTAGACTTTAGCGAACCGGCGGGGCCGCCTTTCCCTGGTGCCGCCGCTATGCCCGGCGGTTACGGCTGGCCGGCCGGGTCATCGCCGCGGAAAAAGACCTGCAGGTCGCCGAAGTGCACCAGGTCACCCGGGCGGACCGGCACCTTGTCGCGAACCCGCCAGCCGTTGACCCGGGTGCCGTTGGTCGACGCCAGGTCGCTCAGCAGCCAGCCGTCCTGCGTCCGCTCGAGCTCAGCGTGCCGCCGGGACACCGTCATGTCCGGGATCGCCAGGTCGCAGCTCGCGTCCCGGCCGATGCTGAACCGGCTGCCGCGGCCGCGCGGGAACCGCAGCGTGAGCGGGCGCCCGCGGTCGGGCGTCGCGCTCAGGTTGGTGGTGACGGCACGGCGCGCCGCCGCTGGCACCGCGGGCGGAGGTGAAGCGGCGGACGGCGCGGCTGCCCGCGGCGCCCCGCTGAGGCGCTGCCAGCGGCCGCGCAGCCGGCTGGACCAGCTCCGGCGCGGGGCCGGGAGGTCGGCCACCACCGGCGGCAGGTCCGCCTGCCGGCGGGACTCGAGCACCACCCCGATCCGGTGCAGGAAGGTGTCGTGCGACAGCCGCCCGGCCACGAACTCGTCCCGCAGGCGGGCCACCACCTGGTCGCGGTCGGCGTCAGAGGCGCGCAGGCCGGCGGCCGGCTGGTCGCCCGGCTGGTCGCCTGGCTGGTTTTGCGGCACGGCGGGGACCTCGGCCGCGGAACCTCCCATGAAATGCAGTATCGGGACCATCGGCCCGCGGCGCAACAAAATCCGGTCGGGGCGGGCCAGGGGGTCACACGCCGACGGCGTGCACGCCCCCGTCTACGTGGATGATCTCGCCGGTGGTGGCGGGAAACCAGTCGGACAGCAGGGCCACGCAGGCCCGCGCGGCCGCCTCCGGGTCGGCGATGTCCCAGCCGAGCGGCGCCCGCTGCGCCCACACGTCCTCGAACTTCTCGAAGCCGGGGATGGACTTGGCCGCCATCGTCTTGAGCGGGCCCGCCGCCACCAGGTTGACCCGGACCCGCTGCGGGCCGAGGTCGCGGGCCAGGTAGCGGGCGCAGGACTCGAGCCCCGCCTTGGCTACCCCCATCCAGTCGTAGCCGGGCCAGGCGACGCTCGCGTCGAAGTCGAGGCCGACCACGCTGCCGCCCCCGGTCATCAGCGGGAGGGCCGCCATCGTGAGCGACTTCAGCGAGAAGGCGGAGACGTGCACCGCCTTGGCCACGTCCTCCCACGGGGTGGCGAGGAAGTTGCCGCCGAGCGCGGACTGCGGCGCGTTCGCGACCGAGTGCAGCACGCCGTCGAGGCCGTCGACGTGCTCCCTGACCTTGCCGGCGAGCGACTCGAGCTGCTCGGTGGAAGTCACGTCGAGCTCGATGACCGGGGCGGGCCGCGGTAGCCGCTTGGCGATCCGCTCGACCAGCGACGGCCGCGGGAACGCGGTGAGCACCAGGGTCGCGCCCTCCTGCTGCGCGACCCGGGCCGCGTGGAAGGCGATCGAGGAGTCGGTCAGGATCCCGGCTACCAGGATCCGCTTACCGTCGAGAATGCCCATCTCTGCTCCTTAATGTCCCATGCCCAGGCCGCCGTCGACCGGGATGACCGCGCCGGTGACGTAGCTCGCGTCCGGTCCGGCCAGGAAGGCGACCGTGCCCGCGACCTCGTCGGCTGACGCGTACCGGCCGAGTGGCACCGCACCGATGATCTGCGCCTTGCGTTCCTCGCCCAGCACCGCGGTCATGTCGCTGTCCACGAAGCCGGGGGCCACCACGTTGGCGGTAATGGCGCGCGAGCCGAGCTCCCGGGCCAGTGACCGGGCCAGGCCGACCAGGCCGGCCTTGGACGCGGCGTAGTTGGCCTGGCCGCCCGAGCCGTAAAGGCCGACGACCGAGGAAATGAAGATCATCCGGCCGCGGCGCATCTTCATCATGCCGCGCACGGCGCGCTTGGCGACCCGGTAGGCGCCGGTCAGGTTGGTGTCGAGGACGTCGGTGAAGGCGTCCTCCTTCATCAGCGCGAGCAACTGGTCGGCGGTGATGCCGGCGTTGGCGACCAGCACTTCGACCGGCCCCTGGTCCCGCTCGACGGCGGTGAACGCGGCGTCGACCGACGCGGTGTCCCGGACGTCGCAGCGGACCACCGACAGCCCCTCGACCGGCTCGCCGGACCGGGAGGTGACCGTGACCCGGTCGCCGTCGCCGGCCAGCCGCCGCGCGATCGCCAGCCCAATGCCCCGGTTGCCGCCGGTCACCAGCACCGAACGCCCCTCGCTCACCCGCGCCCTCCGCCTTCGCACGTATGCCGTCCACGATGTGCGCCCCGAGCGTACCGCTAGCCCGCCCGGTAACCGCGACCCGCATTCACCCTGCCGCACCTGGCAGGCCGCGGGCGAGGCCGTCGCCGCCAAGTTCCGGCCGGCCGGGTTGTAGACATCCGCCACAAAGGCAGCCGGGCGGTTAAGCGCTAGGAGGCCAGCCGGCCGGTGGGATAGGTTCTTGTGGCGTGGGAGATCATGACGGACGTATCGATGCCGAGTTCACCGCGCTGCCGCTGCGGAACCTGGCGGACGCCGCGCTCGACGCCGCGCGGACCCTCGGCGCGGATCACGCCGACTTCCGGGTCGAGCGGGTGCGCGGGCAGCGGATCGCGCTGTCCGACGGCAAGCTCGAGTCGCTGTCCGATGGCGACGACAGCGGGCTGGCGGTCCGCGTCATCGTCGACGGCACCTGGGGGTTCGCCGCCGCGGTGGACCTGACGCCGGAGGCGGCGCGGGACGCGGCCCGGCACGCGGTCGAGGTGGCCAAGGTGTCCGCCGCGATGAACACCGAGCGGATCGACCTCGCGCCCGAGCCCGGTTACGGCGACGTCAGCTGGGTGTCCGCCTACGAAGTAGACCCGTTCACGGTGCCGGCCAAGGACAAGGTGGAGCTGCTGGCCGGCTGGTCGGCCGGGCTGCTCGCGCACCCGGCCGTGAGCCACGCCGACGCGTCGGTCTACCAGGTGAAAGAGTGCAAGTTCTACACCGACGGGGGGACCACGAGCACGCAGCAGCGGGTCCGGCTGCACCCGGAGCTGACCGCCACCGCGGTCACCGAGTCCGGGTTCGACGACATGCGCACCCTGGCGCCCCCGGTCGGCCGCGGCTGGGAGTACCTGACCGGCATAGCCACGTGGGACTTCCCGGCCGAGCTGGCCGAGCTGCCGGAGCTGCTGGCGGCCAAGCTGGCGGCGCCGTCGGTCGAGGCGGGCCGCTATGACCTGGTGATCAGCCCGTCCAACCTGTGGCTGACCATCCACGAGTCGATCGGGCACGCCACCGAGCTTGACCGGGCGCTCGGCTACGAGGCCGCCTACGCGGGCACCTCCTTCGCCACCTTCGACCAGCTCGGCCGGCTGCAGTACGGGTCACCGGTGATGAACGTCACCGGCGACCGCACCGCCGAGCACGGCCTGGCCTCGGTCGGCTACGACGACGAGGGCGTGGCCGGGCAGTCCTGGGACCTCATTTCCGGCGGCGTGCTGGTCGGCTACCAGCTCGACCGCCGGATGGCGCAGCTGAAGGGGCTGGGCCGGTCCAACGGGTGCGCGTTCGCCGACTCACCGGGCCACATGCCGCTGCAGCGGATGGCCAACGTCTCGCTCGCCCCGGCCCCGGACGGCCCCTCGACCGACGAGCTGATCGGCGGGGTGGAGAACGGCATCTACATCCTCGGCGACAAGTCCTGGTCGATCGACATGCAGCGGTACAACTTCCAGTTCACCGGGCAGCGGTTCTTCCGGATCAGGAACGGCCGCCTGGACGGCCAGCTCCGCGACGTCGCCTACCAGGCGACCACGACCGACTTCTGGAACTCGATGGAAGCGGTCGGCGGCCCGCAGACCTACGTGCTCGGCGGCGCCTTCAACTGCGGCAAGGGCCAGCCGGGGCAGGTCGCCCCGGTCAGCCACGGCGCCCCGGCGGCTTTGTTCCGGCAGGTGCGGATCCTCAACACGGCCGAGGAAGGAAAGTAGAACAGTGAGCCTCAACGAGAGCGCCGGCACGCCGCAGGACACGGTCGAGCAGGCCCTCGCCGCCGCCCGGCCGGGCGGGGAGACCGTGGTCATCGCCGACCAGTCGTCAACCGCCAACCTGCGCTGGGCGGGGAACACGCTCACCACCAACGGGGTCTCGGCTACCCGCTCGCTCACCGTCATCGCGATCGACCGGCGAGCTGACGGTACCGCGGGCGTCGGCACCGTCAGCCGCTCCGGCGTCCTCCCCGGGCAGGTCGAGGACCTGGTGCGGGAGGCGGAGAAGGCCGCCGCGGAGGCGTCGGCGGCCGAGGACGCGGGTGCGCTGGTACCCGGTGAAACCGGCAACCGTTCGGAATCCTCGGTTTGGTCCGCGCCGCCGGCCGGCACCGACTTCACCGTCTTCCGCTCCTTCGCCGCCCAGCTGGGCGACACCCTGCGCGGGGCCGAGGCGGCCGGCCGCAAGCTGTACGGGTTCGCCGAGCACGGCGTGACCTCGTCCTTCCTCGGCACCTCGGCCGGGGTGCGGGCCCGTTACGACCAGCCCGCCGGGCGGCTGGAGCTGAACGCCAAGTCAGCCGACCTCACCCGGTCGGCCTGGGACGGCGCGGCGACGCGGGACTTCCACGACGTGGACGTGGCGGCGCTGGACGCCGGGCTGGCGCAGCGGCTGTCCTGGCAGGAGCGGCGGCTCGAGCTGCCGGCCGGCCGCTACGAGACCCTGCTGCCGCCGACCGCCGTCTCCGACCTGATGATCTACCTGTACTGGTCGGCCGGCGCGCGGGACGCGGGCGAGGGGCGCACGGTGTTCTCCAAGTCAGGCGGCGGCACCCGGGTCGGCGAGCGGCTCTCCTCGCAGCCGCTTGACCTGGTAAGCGACCCGGCCTACCGCGGGCTGGAGTGCGCGCCGTTCACCGTCGCGCATGCCTCCGGCCGTGACTCCTCGGTGTTCGACAACGGGCTGGCATCGCCGCGGGCGTCGTGGATCTCTGGCGGCACCCTGACCGCACTGCACAGCAGCCGGTACTCGGCGTCGCTGACCGGGCTGCCGGCCACCCCCGCGGTGGACAACCTGATCCTGTCGGCGCCGGGCGCCAGCGCATCGCTTGACGACATGATCGGCAGCACCAAGCGCGGGCTGCTGCTCACCTGCCTGTGGTACATCCGGATGGTCGACCCGCAGACGCTGCTGCTGACCGGGCTGACCCGGGACGGGGTGTACCTGGTGGAGGAGGGCGAGGTGACCGGAGTGGTGAACAACTTCCGGTTCAACGAGTCCCCGGTCGGCATGCTGTCGCGCGTCCTCGAGGTCGGCGCGACCCAGCCGACCCTGCCGCGCGAGTGGGGCGACTACTTCAACCGGGCCGCCATGCCGGCGCTTCGGGTGGAGGCGTTCAACATGTCCTCGGTCAGCCAGGCGAGCTAACCGCACCCGGCCCCGGCCCCGGGCCTGCCGCCCGCGCCGGGAAAAGGCCCTGGCCGGGGCGCCCCGGCCGCCTGCCCGCCGTCGATGGCGGGCTAGTGTGTAGGAGGGGTCACGGAACCGAGCTACTGTTGAAGGATGAGGATGGGCCACGCACGCGGAGAGCAAGTGCACCTGGTCACCCAGGCGCGCAAGCCGCTGTCCGAAGACATCAGCTACCGGCAGCACCGGTACCTGTTCATGATGGCCATCAGGACGGCCTGCTTCGCGATCGCGATCATCATGTTCGTCAACCACCTGCGGTGGCTGATCCTGATCCCGGCCGTCGGCGCGGTCCTGATCCCCTACATAGCGGTCATCTTCGCCAACGGCGGCCGTGAGCCGGACAACACGCGCGGGTTCCTCGAGCACCGGGTGAACCTCCCCGTCAAGCGCGACTCAGCCGACGGCGAAAACTGAACTTTTCCTCCGTTTCGGTTATTTCCGGTCGTCGCGCCGTGTTGGATACGGAAAGTTTCTGATCGAATACTTTCTGTAAGCGATTTTGGAAAATAGCCGGTCAGCGGCTTAAGTTGACCACCGATAGAACGTACTTGGCCGGTAGCGATGTGGCGAAAATGACGTTCCGAGATTTGGTTGTCATTCAGTCTCTACACATACCAGGGGTCGGCCGTGTACCATTCATATCGGTGTCCTGGTCCCCCGTCGGGGCACCACTGCCGGCGTTCCGGGCCCCCGTCGGAACGCCGATGATAGCGACGCCGGGTGGTTTGCCCCCGTAGCCACCCGGCGTCGCCCTTTTTTGCCCGCAGGCTGTTGGCATATGTGAGCTGTCACTCAATCGCGGTGTCGGTCGGTGCCGGAATGGTGATTCCCGGGCGGTGAAACTCCCGTGGCCGGCAATCGAGGCGGCCGGGAAAAGGGCCCTGAACAGCACTGACATCGACAGCCGGCTGGGCTATAGGGATCTACTGAAATCGATCCGGCCGACAGGCGGGTAGCCGGGGTTCACGCGCGGGCGCCCGCGCGGACTCCGGGGCGGAGTCCGCGCGGGCGCGCCGACCTTGCTGCTGACGGGCGTGCCCGCTGGTCAACCAGGACCACGGGCTCGGTCACTCGCCGTCTCCCACGGTGCCGGTCACCGGGCCGTCGCCGGGCGCGGTGTCCTGCGGCGCGGTGTCCTGCGGGGCCGCGTCCTGGGTGGCGTCGTCGAGCCCGTCGGGGCCGTCCGCCGCCAGGATCAGGTACAGCGACTTGCGCGCCTGCGTGAGCACCGCGCGCGCCCGGGCGACCTGCTCGGCTGAGCCGGCCCGGCGTACCTCCATGACCGCCATCATCACCTGACGGATCAGGTTCCTGAACTCGATGGCGTCATCGTCGGTCATCCCCGCCGCCGCGTCCCACGAGGCCCGCAGCTCGTCCGCGTGCGCCTCGACGTAGGCCCGGCCCTTGTCGGTCAGCGAGTAGACGCGGCGCCGGCCGACGCCCTCGGGCGCGATCAGCTCCTCGTCTTCCAGCTGCTGCAGGGCCGGGTAGACCGACCCCGCGCTGGGCCGCCAGGCGCCGTCGGTACGGGCCGGGATCTCCTGGATCAGCTGGTAGCCGTTCCAGGTCCGGCCCTCCTCCTCGGCGAACAGGTCGAGGATGGCGGCCCGGACGTCACCCTTGCGGGCCCGCATGCCGCGGCGCAGCCGCTCCCGGCCGAACGACCCTTCCAGGCCGCCCGGGAAGCCAGGGCCGAAATCACCGGGGCCACCGGGCCACCGGGACCGAAGGGCGGCAGGCCGGGCGCGTCGCCGCGCCAGCGACGCCCCGGGCCGCCGTGCCGCCCGGGACCGCCGGGACCCCAGCCGGGGCCGCTGTACTCAGCGCGGAACTCGCCGCGCTCTCCGCGCTCTCCGCGCTCGCCGCCGAACCTGCCCGAGCCTCGCCCGGGCCGCGGTCCCCACTCGGGGCCGCCCGGCCGGGGCGACGGGCCCCAGCCTTCCTCACGCTTTCCGCGTCGGTGCTCTTCGCGCATGACGCTTACCTCTTTCGATAGTCGTTGTGTCTTCTTCGACAGCTCAACGATATATCGCTATGCATCGGAGTGCAAATGTGTCGACAGGAAAGTTCCGTCCGTCGGGGCGTGAGCGGGTACTCCGGATGGTGACGGTCCGCCGTTTCTTGCTGTTATCCGATGACTGCCGGTGCGACTTCCCATCAGTTCGGCCTCGATCCGGCACTTCCCATCAGTTCGGCCGCTTTTCTGACCGTTATGACCCGATTTGCGGCAGCAGAAGTGATGGGAAGTGGTTCCGCAACGGCCAAAGTGATGGGAAGTGAAGGGGCGGCGGGCTCCGGTGCCGCCGCCAGACGGACAGCGCCGGGGCAACGGGAAGCGGCCAGGGGCGCGAGAGGTCGGGGGCGCGGGAATGCAGGGGCGCGGGTAAGGCCAGGGGCGCGGGTAAGGGACGGCGCGAGGCCGGAGGGTGCGTGGGTGCGAGGGCAGCGGTAGCGGGTGCAGGCCGCCAGGCGCGGGTGAGGCCCGGCGGCCGAGGCCGCGGGCCAGTGCGCGTGGGCCGGGGCCGGAGCCGCGGGGGGCGAGGCCCGGAGGCAGTGGGCCGGCGGGAGGCGTGGGCCGCGGAGGCCGTGGGCCGGGCTAGCGGACCGGGAGGTCGTAGGTGCGGCGGACGCTGGAGCCGACGCGGCTGATGTCGGTGCCGTAGACGTGCATGGAGACGGCGGTCGTGGTACCGATGTTGCGGACCAGGTGCACGTCGCCGGGCGGGGCGAAGCCGCTGACGGTGCCGGGCGGGTTGGCGTTGCGGGCGATCACCGCCAGGTGGTCGCCGCGCAGCGCGTAGACCTCCTCGTACTCGGTGCCGTCGAGCACCGCGGTGCAGCACCAGGACAGGTGATCGTGCACCGGGGTCTGCTGGCCGGGCAGCCAGACCATGGCCACGATCGAGAACGAGCCGTCGGGCTCGGCGTGCACCAGGTGGGTCTGGTAGCCGCCCGGGTCGCCCGCCAGCTGCTCGGGGCTGAGCAACGCGGCGGCGAGCTGACCAGGGGCGGGCAGGCGGCCGCGCAGGGCGGACACCACCCGGTCGGCCGTCTGCTGCCAGGAGCCGCCGCCCCGCACCGCGCGGCGCACGGCGGCGGTCAGCAGCGCGGGACACGCACCGGTGACCTTGGGCAGTTCAGCGACGGGACTGGTCATGGCTGGCACCTCCACAGCGGCTCACTGCCTACGCTAACCGCCAGCTAGTCATTAGCACTAATGCCAGTGTTTCCCCAGACCTATAGCCAGCATCTATGAAAGCTGCGGGGAGGCTGAGACTCAAGTGTGCTAGGTACGTTCTGTAGTGCTCATGTGACTCATGGTGCGACATCGCCGATATGGGGTATGAGTGAAGAACGGGCAGGACCTCCACGATGGCCTGCGTCGAATGTCTGGCCGGTTCGCCGGCACGAGCAAGTACGACGAAGGAGACTCCCGATGACCCAGGAACCCGGCTGGAACCCTTCCGGCGACGTTCCACCGCCCCAGCCCGCGGGCACAGGGCCCGCGGGCGCACCGGGGTGGGCGCCGCCCGCCCCGGAGATACCCAGCCCAGCCCAGCCGGCCGACGCGGGCGTCACCGGCCTGCCCGGCCTGACCCCGCCGGGCATGCTGGTGGCGCCAGTGCCCGCGGGCATGTACTACGACGCGAGAGCCATGCTCACCCTGCCCAACGGCACCGAGCTGGCCAGCCACGGGCGCCGCGTCGGGGCGTATTTCCTGGCCAGCCTGCTGTGGATCGTCACGCTGGTCATCGGCTACGCGATCTGGGGCCTCATCACCTGGGGCAAGGGCCGCACCCCGGTCCAGCAGCTACTGCACATGCGCTGCTGGAACACGCGGGAGATGACCATCGCGAGCTGGCCCACCATGTTCCTGCGGGGCCTGGTGATGGCCGCCGAGGGCTCCGTGCTCGGCGGAGTCGTCTCGTTCGTGATGTTCCTGGTCAACAAGGACCGGCGCACCCTGTACGACCTGCTCTCGGGCGTGGTCGTGCTGCACGACCCCAACGACGTGCTGAACTAGCGGAAGCGGGCCGGGCTGAGCCGGGACGGCGGTCCCGGCTCAGTCGGTCAGCGTCGTGTAGGCGATGACGCCGCGGCGCAGCACGTCGATGGCGGCCCGGGCGGTCGCCGCGACGTCCCGGTTCTTGGGTGAGCCGTCGGCCGCGGCCGCCGCGCGGGCGGGGGCGGGCAGGCCGCGGCTGGCGTTGGCCACCTGGTCGAGCAGGTCGATCAGCTGCTTCATGGAGCGGACGAAGTCACCGGGGGTGAGCCCAGGGGCCGCGTCGAGCACGTCCTCAAGCTTGGCCCCGCGGGCCCAGCGGAAGGCCGCCCAGACGAACCCGGCATCGGGCTCGCGCAGGAACGACAGGCCGTTGCGCTGCTCCAGGTGATCCAGCTCGGCCCAGGTCCTGGCCATCGTGTCGAGCACGTCGCGGACCGGGCCCTGCGGCAGCCGGGCCGGGCCGGCGTCGTCGGTCTGCTTGCGCGACTCGAACGTCAGCACCGACACGACCCCGGCCAGCTCGGCCGGGTTGAGGCCGTCCCACACGCCGCGGCGCAGGCACTCGGCCGCCAGCAGGTCGAGCTCCGAGTACAGCCGGGTCAGCCGCTGGCCGTCGGCGGTGACCGCGTCCCCGTCCAGGTAGCCGAGCTCGTCGAGCACCGCGCAGACCCGCTGGAAGGTCCGCGCGATCACGTGGCTGCGCGCCGCGACCTGGCGCTCGACCTCGTCCGCTTCCTTCCGCGCGCGGAAGTAGCGCTCGGCGAACCGCGCGTGCTGCTCCCGGTCCGGGCAGCTGTGGCACGGGTGCCTGCGCAGCCGCCGCCGCAGCTCGGCGATGTCCGCGTCGCCCGCCGCCTCGTCCCCGGCATCGCCCGCCGAGTCATCCGAACGGGTGCCGCTGGCTGCCCGGGCGGAATCATCGTCGTCGTGGTCGTAGCGCCGCCCCCGTTCGGCGGAATCCTCGTCGTCACCGGCGGACGGCCGGCGGCGGCGGGCCGACGGGTCCGGGCTGCGGCCCTCGACCCTGGACCGCATCGCGGAGACCAGGTCGCGGCGGTGCTTGGGGGAACGCTCGCTGAACGAGGCGGGGATCCGCAGGTGCTCCACCGGGTCGGCGGGCACCGGGAAGTCAGCCGCCGACAGCTGCTTGAGCTGGCCGCCGATGGTGAGCACGAGCGGGCCGTCGGCCCGGTTGGGCGAGAACTCGCCGCTGGCCGGGGGCGGGTTGAGCACCACCGCGAGGCCGGCCCGGCGGCCGGTCGGCACCCGGATGATGTCGCCCCGGCGCAGGGTGGACAGCAACTGGCGGGCCTGCGCCCGCTGCGCGGACGCCCGGCCGCGGGACGCGCCGCGCTCGGCGTCGGTCAGCCGCCGGCGCAGCTGCGCGTACTGCATGAAGTCGCCGCGGTCGCAGCTCACCTGCTTGGCCAGGTCGTCGGCGGCCCCTTGCAGCCGGCGCAGCCGCCGGGCCAGGCCGACCACCCCGCGGTCGGCCTGGAACTGGGCGAAGCTCGACTCGAGCAGCGCCGAGGCCTTGGCCCGGCCGACCCGGGCGGTCAGGTTGACCGCCATGTTGTAGGACGGGCGGAACGAGGAGTTCAGCGGGTAGGTGCGGGTGCCGGCCAGGCCCGCGACCGCGCCGGGGTCCATGCCCGGCTGCCAGAGCACCACCGCGTGCCCCTCGACGTCGATCCCGCGGCGCCCGGCCCGCCCGGTGAGCTGCGTGTACTCCCCCGGGGTGAGCGCCGCGTGGGCCTCGCCGTTCCACTTGTCGAGCTTCTCGAGCACCACCGTGCGGGCGGGCATGTTGATGCCGAGGGCGAGGGTCTCGGTGGCGAACACCGCCTTGACCAGGCCCGCGGTGAACAGCTCCTCGACCACTTCCTTGAACACCGGCAGCAGGCCGGCGTGGTGGGCGGCGATGCCCCTCCTGAGGGCGAGTACCCAGTCGTGGTAGCCGAGGACGGCCAGGTCCTCCTCGGGCAGGTCGGCCGTGCGGCGGGCGGCGACCTCCTCGATCAGCTGCGCCTCGTCCGGAGTGGTCAGCCGCAGGCCCGCGGCCAGGCACTGCTGGACGGCGGCGTCGCAGCCGGCCCGGCTGAAGATGAACGTGATCGCGGGCAGCAGACCGGACGCGTCGAGCCGGTCGATGATCTCCGGCCGGTACGGCGGGGCGTTGCGCCGCGGCCGGGGGGCGCCGCGGCCGGGTCGCGGGCGCCCGCCGCCCTGACGGATTGCCTCGCGCTGGGCCAGCCGGGTCAGCTCGGGGTTGACCTCGCGGTGCCGCTCGTCGGTGAACAGGTCATACAGCCGCCGCCCGGCCAGCATGTGCTGCCACAGCGGGATCGGCCGGTGCTCGTCGACGATGACCTCGGTCCCGCCGCGGACCTGGGCGAGCCAGTCGCCGAACTCCTCGGCGTTGCTGACCGTGGCCGACAGCGCCACCACCCGCACCGTGTCCGGGAGGTGGATGATCACCTCTTCCCAGACCGCGCCGCGGGAGCGGTCGGCCAGGTAGTGCACCTCGTCCAGCACCACGTAGCCCAGGTTCTTCATGGCGGCGGAGCCGGCGTAGATCATGTTGCGCAGCACCTCGGTGGTCATCACCACCACCGGGGCGTCACCGTTGACGGCGTTGTCGCCGGTCAGCAGGCCGACCTGGCTGCTGTCGTAACGGCGCACCAGGTCGTTGTACTTCTGGTTGCTCAGCGCCTTGATCGGCGTGGTGTAGAAGCACTTGCGGTTCTTCTGCAACGCCAGGTGCACCGCGTACTCGCCGACGACGGTCTTGCCGCTGCCGGTGGGGGCGGCCACCAGCACCCCTTGCCCGTCGCTGAGCGCTTCGCAGGCGGCCACCTGGAACGGGTCGAAGTCGAAGTCGTAGAGCTCACGGAAGGACGTGAGCTCGGGGGCGGCCTGCCGCTGCTTGAACTGCGCGTACCTATCGGCTGGGCTCACCGCCGGTGTGCTCATGGCCTAAGACTAGGGGAACGCGGTCTCAGCTGGTAATCCTGGGGCTTTTGCGCCTCGCTGGCCGGTAACTGGTCGCTGGCCGGTACCTGGTCGCTGGCCGGTTACTGGTCGACGCGCTCGCGGTCGTCCGACGGTGCCGCGTCGTCGAGCGGGGAAAGCTGGTCGTCGGCCAGGCCCGCGTACGGGTCCGGGCGCAGCCGGGCGCGGCGCTTGTCGTTGAAGTAGACGAAGACCTCGGCCATCTCGGTCAGCAGCACCGCCAGGCCGCCGAGCAGCAGCATCGTCCACGGGTCGGGGCTCGGGTTGACGATCCCGCAGACCAGGAAGATGCCGAAGATGATCATCCGGCGCCACTTGCGGAACCGCTCGTGGGTGAGGATGCCGACCACGTTGAGCATGATCGATGACCAGCGGCAGCTCGAAGGCGATGCCGAAGCCGACGACCATCCCGGTGAAGTAGCTGAGGTAGGTGTCCACGCTCGGCAGCACCAGCGTGCCGTGCGGCGCCAGGCTCAGCAGGTAGTGCAGGCCGCGGTCCATCACCAGGTAGGCGAGGGCGGCGCCGCCGACGAAGAGCGGCACCGCGGTGCCGGTGAACACGTACGCCCAGCGCTTCTCGCGCGAGTAAAGGCCGGGGGCGATGAACGCCCACAGCTGGTAGAGCCAGACCGGCGAGGTGCCGATCAGGGCCAGGAAGAAAGCGATCTTGATGCGCAGGAAGAACGGGTCGAACACCCCGTTGATGACCAGCTGGTCGCCGACCGCGTGGCAGCCGCTGTGCCCGTTGATGGACGCCGAGCAGAACGGGTAGGTGACGAAGGTCCAGGTCTGGTTGGAGAAGCACAGCGCCGCGATCATGCCGACCACGATCACCAGGACGACCTTCACCAGGCGGTTGCGCAGCTCGCGCAGGTGATCGAACAGGGGCATCCGCCCGTCAGGGTTCTGCCGCCGCTTGAAGCGCACGTAACGCGTGCCGACAACGCGGGCACCCCTGAGGGCGGAAGGCTTCGAGGCCATGGTCGCTGCCTTCCCGGCGATGCTTAGACGGGGCGCGGGAGCCGGCCCGGGCTACTGGGCCTGGGCGCTGTCCGACGCGTTCGCGGTCTGCTTGAGCTCGGCCAGCTGCTTGCTCAGCGCGTCGATCTGTGCCTGGTGATCCGGGGTGGCAGCCGGCACGGCAGCGGGCGCCGCGGGGGTGGCCGGAGCCTGGAACTGGGCCGCCTGCACGGCCGCGGGGGCCGGGGCGTCATCATCCTGGTGCAGGCCCTGCACCTCGGTCTTCAGGATGCGCATCGACTGGCCGAGCGAACGAGCCGCGGCCGGCAACTTGCGCGACCCGAACAGCACGATGATGACAACCGCGATGATCGCGATCTTCAGCGGGCTGTCGAACAGGTCACCAATCATTTGCGTCCTTAAGTTACTGGGGGATGAGTCCCCTGCGCCGAGACTCGCCTCGCGGTTGAGTCTACACTCCCGCACGGAAACAACTAGGGCTGCCGCGCGCATGGCCTTTGACCTGACCATATGCACCGAAACCGGGCATCAAAGTTACGGTGCCACGACTTTCCCGTTAACCGTCCTGGTACTGCTGCTTCGGAGCGGTGGCGCCGCCGGATTGCCGGGCGGCCGCAAGCCTGGCCACTCTCTTTGGCGGGCCGGCCACGAGAACTCGGGCCTTGCCGCGCGGCGCACCGCGCTTCTTGCTGTTATCTCGCGGAGGGCGACGGGAGCTCCGTGGGGTGGCGGAGAAGCCTCAGCAGGTTCGTGCCGGGCCGCCAGACCAGGACGGTGTACTGCTGGTAGCGGTAGCGGCGGACGGGCGGGCCGAAGGTGGCGGTGGCCCGGGCGACGGTGAGGCCGGGCGTGCTTGACGGGGCTGCCGGGCCGGGGGTGCTGCTCGAGCCGGGGGTGGCGGGCAAGCCGGGGGTGGCGGGCAAGCCGGGGGTGGCGGGCGAGCCGGGGGTGGCGGGCGAGCCGGGGGTGGCGGGCGAGCCCGGCGCGGCCGGGGTGGCCAGGACCAGGAAGGTGGCGGTGGCGCGGGCCGGGTCGAACCAGGCGCTGCTCGCGTTCCACTGGTAGGCGATGAGCTTCCCGCCCGGGCCGGCGGTGACCGGGCGCAGGGTGACCGCCCCGCCGGTGGCGAGGGTGACGATGTTGGCCTGGTGGTAGCCGCTGAGCCCGGCCGTCAGCCGGTGCGCGCGTAGCCAGCCGCCTAGGGCCGCGTCCTGGGAGGGGGCCGTCGGCTGGGCGGCGGCGTAGCCGAGGCCGGCCGCGTACACGGCGAGCAGCGCGCACATGGCGGCCCGGGGTGCGCGGTGGCTCAGGCTGGTGCGGGGGGCGAGGCTGGTGCGGGGGGCGAGGCTGGCGCGGGGGGTCAGGAGGCGGCCGGCCAGCACCGCGGCGAACGGGAGTACCGGGACGATCTCCCTGGTGGACAGGATGTTCACCGCCTGCACCCCGGACAGGTAGGCGGCCAGGTCGACCGCGATGCCGAGCAGCAGCACCTGTTCGACCAGCTCATCGCGGCGGAAGAAGCCGCGGGCGGCGGCGAGCACGCCCGCCGCCGCCAGGACCGCCCCGGCCAGGTGGACGACGGCCAGCGCGGTGCCGACGCCGGGCGGGGCGGTGAGCACGTCGGCGCCGCACAGCTCGAGCAGCCCCTGGCCCGCCAGCCGGGCGTTGCCGGCCAGCTGCCCGGTGCCCGCCAGCGCGGTGCGCAGTCCGTTGACCTGCCAGCCGCCGTGCGCCCTGATCAGCGCGGTCACCGCCAGCTCGGACGGGACCACCAGCAGCGCGGCGACGGCCAGCCAGGCGGTGGCGCCGTCAGCCGGTCGGCCCCGCATGGTTGCGGCAACCATGCGGCCAGGACCGTCTGGTTGCCGCAACCATGCGGCGGGGAGCGGGCGGAGTCGCGGGTGCCCGGCTTCAGGGGACACTCTGGTAACGCGCCGGAGCCTGGGGCGGGCCAGGCGGACCGCGCAGGCGAGGACGAGCGGGATCACCGCGATGAAGATGGTCATCGCGTCGGCGACGGCCGTCCAGGTCAGCGCCAGCCAGACCAGGAGCGGGAGGAGCCAGCGACCCGGCCCGGGCCGGGCGGTGGCCGCGCGACCGGGCGGGAACTGGTCGATGAGCAGGAACACCAGCAGCACGGGGACGCAGGTGCCGGTGTGGTCGGGCGACAGCAGCAGCGTCTGGGTGCCCGGTCCGAGCTGCGGCGCGAGCATGATCCCGGCCGCGGTCAGCGCGCGGGCCAGGCCGGCCCGCCTGGGCTGGCCCGGCTGGGCTGGCTGGCCGGGCTGGCTGGGCTGGGCTGGCTGGCCGAACTGGCCGGGCTGGCCGGGCTGGCTGGGCTGGCCGGGCTGGCCGAACTGGCCGGGCCGGCCGCCCCTGGCGAGCAGCGCCGCCGCCAGCACCAGCAGCGTGTAGGTGAGCGCGCCCGCCAGGTGGATGACGTCGGCGGTGGCACCACCGCGGGCCAGCTCGATCAGCGCGTACTGGGGCAGCTCGGTGGTGTAGAAGGACACGTCGGTCATCCACCAGCCGTGCAGCAGCGGGTTGCCGTGCACCAGGTCCCAGGCCTGCAGGGCCTGCGACGCGCCGTCCGAGCCGACCGCCACCGTCCGCGACTGGCACAGGTAGCAGGCGAACAGCGCCAGGGCGGCCACGGCGGTGCCGGCCGCCCAGGCCAGCGCGGTAGCGCGGCCGCGCCGGGGCGGGGCGGTGCCCGCGGCCGGGGTGCGGGCCGGGGCCGAGGTGCCGCTCACCTGGTGCCCCCGGACTCCGTGCCCCCGGACTTCGTGCTCCCGGACTTCGTGCTCCCGGACTCCGTGCTCCCGGTATCGGTGTCCCCGGCCCCCTGGCCGGACCCGCTGAGCCGGGTCAGCAGGTTGTAGCGGTACAGCATGATGAGCTGCTGGCCGACCTGGTGCTGCGCGGCGGGCGGGCCGAAGGCGGCGCGGACGGCCGCGGCGGGCAGTCCTTGGCCTGCGCTGGGCTGGCCGACGCTGGGCTGGCCGGCCGCTGCGATGACGAAGGTGGCGGCGTGCTGGCCGGGCTGGTACCAGCCGGCCGCGGATTCCCAGCGGTCCGGCTCGGCGCTGGTCCGCGGCCGGCCGCCGACCCGGCGGCCGGCCAGCGTTACCGGCGCCACCAGCACCCGGCCGCCGCTGGTGACCGTGGTCGCGGCCGCCTGCCAGTAGCCGGCCAGGCCCGCGCGCTGGTGGTGCCCGGCCAGCCAGGCGGCCACCGCCTGCTGGGCAGGCGCGGCGGCGGGCCAGCTAGCGGCGTAACCGAGCCCGGCCAGGCCGAGCGCCAGCCAGCAGCACGTTAGCGCCGCGAGGGCGCGGCCGGCCGCGGGCGACGCTAGCCAGCGGCCGGCCGCCAGCGTCGCCAGCGGCCGGACCGGGACGGCGGCGCGGCGGGCCGATCCGACCGGGACGGCAGCACGGCGGGCCGGCCGGACCGGGACGGCAGCGCGCGGCCCGCCAGCACCGCGCTCAGCGGCAGCAGCACCGCGACCTCGTGGGCGTTGCTGAGCGACCGCAGCAGCGTGGTCACCGTGGCGGCCGCGGTGACCACGGCCACCGCGGTCACCAGTACCGCCGTGACCCGGTCGGCCCGGCGGGCGGCCACCGCCGCGAGCCCGGCCGCCAGCCCCGCGCCGGCGACCAGCAGGCCGGCCAGGTGGAGCCAGGCCAGGCCGGCCAGGAACGGGTGGGCGGCGATCATCGGCCCCAGGCGGGGCGTGCCCGGCTGGTTGGCGCCGAACAGCAGCAGCAGCGACTGCCACAGCGTCCGCACGTTGCCCAGCAGGTCGCCGGGCCGGGCCAGGGTGACGCCGCCGAGCGGCGGCTGGGTGAACCCGCCGGCCGCGCGCAGCCCGCGGCCGGCCAGCCAGGCGAGCGCGGCCGCGGCGGCCGCCGCGGCCAGCAGCGCGGCATCGGGGCTGAGCCGGCCGGGACGGGGCGAGCCGGGACCGGTTGAGGCGGGACCGGTTGAGGCGGGACCGGGTTGGATCGGGACGGGGGCCGCCGCCGCGAGGGGAGCGACGGGAACGAAGGCGCCCGGACAGCAGCCGGGCCGCGCACACCAGGGCGAGCGGCACGGTGACCGCGGCCAGCGTCAGCTCGTCGCCGAGCTGGGCCAGCGCCAGCAGCAGGCCGATCGCCAGCAGTGCCAGCGGGGCCAGCGGGCCAGCGGGCCAGCCGGGCCAGCGAGGCCGGCCGCCGGTCCCCCGCCCGGTCGAGGATGAGCAGTACCGCCAGCACCGGCACGGCGGTGCCCGCGTGGTCGGGGTTCTCCAGGAAGACCTCGGTGCCGCCGAGCAGGCTCGGGGCGAGCATGACGGCGACGGTGAGGGCCGGCCCGAGCCAGCCCGCACCCGTTCGGTAGCCGCCGGGGGTTGGGCCGGGGCGGGCGCCGGGCCGGCCGCGCGCGAGCAGCGCCGCCAGCAGCACGGTGAGCGCGTAGCTGAGCGCGCCGCAGGCGTGCACCACGTCCGGTGTCACCCCGCGGACGGCGGTGACCAAGGCGTACTCGGGCAGTTCGGTGGTGTAGAAGGACACGTCCGAGGTCCACCAGCCGTGCAGCAGCGGGTTGCCGCCCAGGATCGCCTGGGCCTGCAGCACGTTGGCGGCGCCGTCGGAGTTGAACGGCGCGGTCCGCGACTGGCACCAGTACAGCGCGCCCAGCCCGGCCCAGGCGGCCGCCACCGCGGCCAGCGCGCCCAGGCGGCGGGTGAGCGCGCGCCGGGGCGACGATCGTGGATGTTCAGGCACCCCCCGGGGTGCCTGAACATCCACGATCAGGTCGTCTGGCACGAGTGCCCGCCCCGCGCTCGCATGAGCGGGAGCATATCGTAGTCAGGCGATTACGGAATGGTGTTACGGGGCGGCCCGGGTGCCGTCAGGCGTACTGGGCGAGGGCGGCCGCCGCGGCGGCCCGCACCTCCTCCGCCAGCGCCGGCGGCGACACCACCTGAGCGTCCTCGCCCAGGCGGAGCGCCAGGCGGCGCACCCAGGTGGTGTCCGGGGTGCGCAGCCCCACCCGCAGCCGCCCGTCCGGCAGCTCGGTGAGCGACTCGCACGGGTAAGACTCGGCCACCCAGCGGGCGCCGGGCGCGAGCTCCAGCTCGGCCAGCACGTCCGAGGGCGACGGGCGGAACAGCCCGGCGTCCACGTCGACCGATTCCGCCTCATCGGGGACCGCGGCGGGCACGTCGAGCACCTCGACCGCGAGCACCCGGTCGAGCCGGAACAGCCGGACGCCCTCGGCCCGGTGGCACCAGCCCTCCAGGTAGGTGCGCCCCTCCACCACCAGCAGCCGCATCGGGTCCACGTCGCGCTCGGTTTCCTCGTCCCGGCCCTGGTTGAAGTGCCGCAGGTGAACGCGGCGGCCGGTGGACAGGGCGGTGTTCAGCGCGGCGGCGGTGCCGCGGGCGCCCGCGCTGTCGAGCTGGATCGCCACCTGGGTGCTGGCCGCGCCCGCGGCGCCGGCCGCGTCCTCGATCTTGGCGATCAGCCGGGCCACCGCGTCACCGTCGCCAGCCGGGCCGGCCTCCGGCTGGCCGGTCCCTGGCTGGCCGGCCCCGCCCGCCTCGGCCAGCATGCGCAGCGCCACCAGCAGCGCGCTCGCCTCGTCGGCGGCCAGCCGCAGCGGCCGGGCGATCGACTCGGCCTGGCTGATGGAGACCTCGCCGTCCTCGTAGGACAGGTCAATCGGGCAGTACGGCTCGGGTGCCCGCAGCTCTACGCACCAGGCGAGGTTGAGGTCGTCGATCAGCTCCCGCTCGGTCATCCCGAAGGTGGCGGCGGTCTCGGCCAGCCCGACCACCCGCCGGGCGGACACGTACGGCACCAGCGCGAGCAGCCGCCGCAGCCGCTCGGCCGAGGTGACCATCCGCGGCTGGGCGCTCCTGGCCTTCGGCTGGGGGCTCACGCGAGGGATCCCTTCAGCCGCCGGATGACCGCCTCGCGCAGCTCCGGCGGGTCGATGACGAGCACGTCGGGACCGAAGGAGGCCAGGTAGCGGGCGTACCAGTCGGGATCGGAGTAGGCGATCGACACCTGGTCCCAGCCGGGGTGGGCGCCGTCCGGGGTGACCTGGCCCCACCGGTGCAGCGCCGAGCCGGCCTCCGCCCGTACCCGCAGCACCGCGGTGTGCTCCCTGGTCAGCGGCATGTCCATGCCCTTCACGAGCTCACGCACGTCGGTCCCTGGCGGCACCTGGACGCTGCCCGGCGGGCCTGCCAGCTTGACCGGGCCGGTGATCCGGCTGAGCCGGAACACCCGCGGCGCGTCCCGTCCCCGGTCGTGGCCCGCCACGTACCAGCGGCCGCGCCGGTTGACCACGCCCCACGGCTCCAGCGTCCGCCTGGTCACCTCGGACCGCCCGCTGGCCTGGTAGTCGAACGACACCGGCCTGCGGTCGCGGACCGCCTCCCACAGCGGCCCGAACGCGGGCTCCTGGGTGGTCAGCCGGGGCTGGATGACCGGCGGCGGGGTCGCCGCGTCGCCGTCGGCGTCGCCGCTCGCCGCCACCAGCTTCAGCGCCGCCCCGGCGGCCGCGCCCGCCAGCTCGGCCGACTGCCAGACCCGGGAGGCGATGCCGAGCACCGCCGCCTCGTCCGCCTCCAGGTGGATCTCGGGCAGCTCGTAGTCCTGGCGGCTGATCCGGTACCCCAGGTCGTCGTCGGCCGACGAGGCGCGGCCGGTCTCCAGCGGGATGCCCAGGTCGCGCAGCTCCTCCTTGTCGCGCTCGAACATGCGCTTAAATGCCTCCTGCTCCGGCGGGTACCCGCTGACCGCCGCGCGGACCTGCTCCGCGGTCAGGTACCTGCGCGAGGAGAGCAGCAGGACGACGATGGACAGGAGGCGTTCGGTCCTGCGCTTCGACAACGCGACCTCCTCGCAGATTCACCCGCCAGAGCGGCCCCCCGGGCGCCGGCCTGCCGCTAGTCTGCCGTGGTGATCCGATGGCGCAGCGGAACTGTCACGGCGTTGCGGCGGGAGTGGCCCGGAGCAGCCGAACTCATGGTAACCGTGGACGGGGCGTCGATTCGCGCGCTTGCCTACCCGGCGCTGGTCGGGTCGCCCCGGGTCGGCGACCGGGTGCTGCTCAACGTCACCGCCCTGGAGGCGGGGCTCGGCACCGGCGGCTACGCCCTGGTGGTGGCGCTGCCTGACCGGCTGCCGCCAGACCCCGAGGTCACCGGGCACATGGTGAAGGCGCGGTACACCCCGCTGCAGGTGATGACGGCCAGCGCCGACGAGCAGGGCTCGCCCTACCACCAGCGGCTCGCCGCGGCCGACTCGGTCGACGGCATGCCGGTGGTGGTGGCCGACCTGCACTCGGCCCTGCCCGCCATCCTGGCCGGCCTTTTTGATTCCGCCCGAACGGGTGCGGCTGACCCGCCCCGGGCCGTCTACCTGATGACCGACGGCGGGGCGCTCCCGGCCTGGTTCTCCCGCACCGTGGCGGGGCTGCGCGAGGCGGGCTGGCTAGCGGCGGCGATCACCGTCGGCCAGGCCTTCGGCGGCGACCTGGAGGCGGTCACCGTGCACAGCGGCCTGCTCGCCGCCCGGCACGCGGTCGGCGCCGACGTGGCGGTGGTCGCCCAGGGCCCGGGCAACCTCGGCACCGGCACCCGCTGGGGCTACTCCGGTGTCGCGGCGGGCGAAGCGGTCAACGCCGCCGCGGTGCTCGGCGGCCGTCCGGTCGCCTCGCTCCGCGTCTCGTTCGCCGACCCGCGAGAGCGCCACCAGGGCATCTCGCACCACAGCCTGACCGCCTACGGCCGGGTCGCGCTGGCGCCGGCCGACGTGGTGCTGCCGGAGTTGCCCGGGCCGCCCGGCGCCCTGCTTTCCGCCGCCGCCGCGCCCCTGGCCGGCCGCCACCGGCTGGTGCCGGTACCAGTGGACGGGCTCGCCGACGCGCTGCGGGGCTGCCCGGTCCCGCTGTCGACGATGGGCCGCTCCCTCGACCAGGACCTGGAGTACTTCCTCGCGGCCGCCGCGGCCGGCCGGCACGCCGCCGCCCTGCTGGCCGCTGACTGACCGGCTGGTCAGCGGAAGTAGTGCCCCTGCTCGAGGTCCTCGATGAGGCCGGGGCCGGCGGGCTTCCAGCCCAGCAGCTCCTGGGTGATGGCGCTGGAGGCGGGCATGTCGGTGCTGAGCAGGTGCACCAGCATGCCCGCGTACTCGGTGGCGGGCAGCGACCTGGCCGGCAGGCCCAGGCCCCGGCCGATGGCCTCGGCGATCGCGCGGACGGGCACGCCCTCGTCGCCGACCGCGTGACGGCACCGGACGCGCGGGAACGCCTGGAGGCGGCCGCGCTCGACCTGTTCGCGGAGAACGGGTACGAGGAGACGACCGTCGCGCAGATCGCGGACCGCGCGGGCTTGAACCGCGCCACCTTCTTCCGGCACTTCGCCGATAAGCGGGAGGTGCTGTTCGGCGGTGAGGACAAGCTGGCCGGGCTGTTCGCCGACGGCATCCGGGCGGCCGCCCCGGACGCGACGCTCACCGAGTGCCTGCAGGCGGCGTTCGCCGCCGCCGGCCCGGTGATGACCCCCCGGCAGCGGGCCAAGGCGGCCACCCGGGTGCTGGTGCTCGCGGCGAGCACCGAGGTGCAGGAGCGGGGACTGCTCAAGCACGCCCGGATCGCACGCCGCCGCGGCCCTGAGCGACCTGCAGGCGCGCGCGGCCAGCTTCGGCGCCCCAGCCGGACTAGCTAGCTAGTACGCCTTGAGGATGTCGACCACGAAGACCAGGGTGTCGCTGCCCTTGATGCCGGCCTGGGCACTGCCTGCCGAGCCGTAGCCTTCGGCGGGCGGCAGGACCAGCAGGACCCGGCTGCCCACGGTCTGGCCGACCAGGCCCTGGTCCCAGCCGGGAACGACCTTGCCGACGCCGATCGGGGTGAGGAACGGCGAGGCGCCCCAGGAGGTCTCGAAGACCTGACCGGTCCGCCAGATCAGGCCGGTGTACTGGGCGACGATGGTCTGGCCCTTCTTGACCACCGGGCCGGTTCCCTTGACCAGGACCGAGGTCTCCAGCTTCTTGGGCGGGGCGGCCTTGGTGTTGACCTTAACGGTCGGGCCGGTGGTGCTGCCCTTGGCCGGCGCGGTCACCGTCGGCAGCGCGCCGCCGCCGTTGCTGGTCTGCTTGCCGGTGACGGCGGTCGGGTACGGGAACGTCTTGTTCAGGTCGATGACGAACACCAGCGTGTCGGTGCCGCTGATGCCGGCGTTGGGCGCGCCCTGGGTGCCCCAGGCGTCCTTGGGCGGGATCACCGCGAGCACCCGGCTGCCCATCTTCTGCCCGGTCAGCGCCTTCGCCAGGCCGGGCAGGAGCGATCCGGCGAACACCGACTGCTCGCCCACGCTGTAAGACGAGCTGAGCTCCTTGCTGGTGGCGCCGGACCAGTCGTAGGCGACGTAGTTGCTGATCGCGCCCTCGCTGGTGGTCGACTTCAGCGTCTCGCCGGTGCCCTGGATCAGCGTCTTGATGTAAAGGTCCCCGGTGCCCTTGGCCTTCGGGATCGTCACCGTCGGCACCTTGTTCAGCGTCCCGGACACGGTGACCGACTGGTAGGGGGCGGTGCCCCCGCTGGTGGCCGAGCTGGACGAGGAAGCCGCGGTCGACGACGAGGACGAGCTGCAGCCGGCCAGTGCCAGGGCGGCGATCAGGGGGGTGAAGACAAGCGCGGCGGCGCGTCGCATGAGAGCCTCTCGGGTCTGGCGGGGTAAACGTGAACAGGCTACCCGCCGGCCGGGGCAGCTCAGGGCCGCCGGCCGAGGTCAACAGGAAACGCTCAGCTTCGGTAGCGCCGCCAGCAGGTTGCCCTGGTAGGCGCGAACCTGAAAGCCCGCCGCGGGCAGCAGGGGGGCCGCCCCGGCCGGCCGCAGCAGCGAGCCGAGCTGCCGCAGCGCCGCGGGCGAGGCCTGCCAGCGGCCGAAGTAGCCGGGCGCGGCCGAGGTAAGCAGGAAGGTGGCGGCGCGGTTCGGGCCGCCGGGGTCGTACCAGGACGGCCGTGACTCCCAGGCGTACGGCTGCAGGCAGTCCGCGGTGACCGCCCGGACGGTGACCGCGCCGCCGGTGCCGACGGTGATGACGCTGGCGTCCCAGTACCCGCCGATGCCCGCCCGCAGGTGATGCGCCAGCAGGAACGCCTCCAGCCGGGCGAACGGGTCGGGGGCGGCCGGGAGGGCGGCCTCATGCCATAGCCCGAAGCCGAACCAGCCCAGCAGCGCGGCCAGCACCGCCGCCAGCGCCCGCCTGCCCGCGAGCGCCCGGGGCGGTCGCGGGCAGTCGCAGTCGGTGGTCGCGCCGGGCGAGCCGGCTGGCAGCAGCCGGGCGAGCGGGTCAGCCAGGGTGCGGGCGGTGAGCACCGCCGCCAGCGGCAGCACCGGGGCGAACTCGCGGGCGTTGAGCGCGGTGTGCTCGGCCAGCGAGCTTGGCAGGTAGGCGGCCAGGTTGGCGACGATCCCGGCCAGCAGCAGCTGGCCGACCAGGTCGGCGTCGCGGCGGAAGAAGCCGCGGGCCGCCAGGCAGCCGGCCAGCACGGCCAGGGCGACGCAGGCCAGCCGGGTGACCGCGACCGCCTCGGCGATCCCGGCCAGCGGCGGCGCGGCCACCGTGTCGCCCGGTCCGAGCTGGTTGATCGCGTTGCCGGGAACCGGGAAGGCGCCGAACATCTCCAGCAGGCCGTGGGTCACCGCCCCGGCGTGGTCCCACCAGGTCCGCACCGGGTCGAGCCGGAACGGGACCGGCTGCTGGGTGTAGCCGCCCGCGGCGCGCAGCAGCCGCCGGCCGCACCAGGCGGCCAGCCAGGCGGCGCCAGCCGCGGCCGCCAGCGGCAGGTCACGCCGGCCGCGGGCGGTGACCAGCCGCGCCGCGGTGACCGCGAGCAGCGGCACGATCGCGATGACCAGCACCAGCGGGTCGGCCAGCAGCGCCCAGGTCAGCAGCGCGGCCGCGATGCCCGGGACCCGCCAGCCGCCGCGTCCGGTCGCGGGCCCGCCCGGCGGCCAGTAGCGGTCGAGGAACAGCCAGGTCAGCATCACCGGGGCGGCGGTGCCGATGTGGCCGACCGAGAACAGCAGCACGAAGACCCCGACGCCGGGCTGCGGCGCCAGCATGATCGCCAGCGCGACCGCCATCCGCAGCGGCGCGTGCCGCCGCCGGGCGGGCGAGCCGCCGGCCGCCAGCAGCAGCGCGGTGGCGACCACCACCGTGTAGGTGAGCGCGGCGGCGACGTGCGCGGTCTCCAGGTGCAGCCCGAGCAGCCGGACCAGCAGCGCGATCTCCGGCAGCTCGGTGGTGATGAAGGGGACGTCGGAGACGTTCCAGCCGGACAGCAGCAGGTTGCCGTGCCCCAGGTCGCCCGCCATCAGCAGGAGGTTGGCCTCGTCGGAGTTCTCCGGGTAGGTCCGCGACAGCCGCAGGTAGGCGACGAACAGCAGCGCGAGCAGCAGCGCGAAGGCGGCCACGGCGGCCCGCCGCCGGACGCGGTTCCGCGGCGGGCGCGGCGAAACAGCCGGCACAGAACGCAGCGCAGTCATAATGTGTCACACAGTAACCACGCACCGCGGCCACGGCAGGCGGTGCCGGAATCTTCCGAGGACGGACGCGCGGTGCAGCTCACCCCCACCACGGACATCACGGACGCGCCGCGTGGGACGAGCGGGCGGCTGTCCCTGGTCAACCGGCCGGCCGCGGCCGGGCTGATCGCGCTCGCGGGCTGGACCGCCTTCGTGGCCGCCCGGCTGGCCGGCTGGGCGCACGGGCAGCTCAGCCTGTTCATCCAGTCCGGCACGTACTACAGCCACCCGGCCCAGATGTTCCCGCCGCTGCACCACGTGCGCGGCAAGGGTTACGACGGGCAGTTCTACTACCGCTTCGCGCTCAACCCGGTCAACTGGCACGCCACCGCCTACGGCATCACCATCGACCACCCCTACCGCTACACCCGGATCGGCTACTCGGTGGCCGCCTGGCTGCTGTCCGGCCTCGGCCACGGCCGCCTCCTGCCGGCCGTGCTGGTGCTGGTCAACCTGGCCTGCGTGGCGGCCATGGGCTGGCTGGGGGCGGTGTTCGCGCGGGACGCGGGGCGGCACGCGCTGTGGGGGCTGCTGTTCGCCGCGTACTTCGGCCTGGTGATCAGCGTCGGCCGGGACACCTCCGAGCCGCTGGCCGACGCGTGCCTGCTGGGCGGGCTGCTGGCCTACCGCCGGTCCCGCTACCGGCTGGCGGCGGCGCTGGTCAGTTACGCGGTGTTCACCAACGAGCCGGTGCTGGCAGTGCCGGTCGCGCTCGCGCTGACCCGGCTGTGGCAGTTGTTCCGGGGGCGGCTCCGGGGGCAAGGGCGGGTAACGCCCGGGCTGCCCGACCTGGTGTGGGCGGTCCCGGGGCTGCTGTACCTGCTGCTGCAAGGGGTGCAGCGGCTGGCGGTGCACGGCCAGCCGGGCGGGGTGGCGGACGCGGCGGCCAACCTCACCTGGCCGTTCGGGGCCCTGGTGCCCGGGCTGAGACGGGACGTCGGCCGGATGAGCCTCACCCACCTGGGGACCTACGACTACAACCTGGTCGAGTTCGCCGCGGTCGCGCTGTTCATCCTGGCCGCCTGCGCGGCGCTGCGGTCGACGGCCGCCCCGGCCCACGAGCGGCTGGCGTTCGCCGGGTTCGTGCTGCTCGAGCTGGTGATCGCGTCCAGCCAGTTCTGGTACAGCATCTTCGGCGACGGGCGCACCTTCATCGACGCCTACCTGATGGCGCTGGTGCTGCTGGTGTCGGCGCCCGGCCAGGTCGTCACCAGCAGGCGGCTGGGCGCGCTGGCGGCGGTGGCGGTCGCCGCGCTGGTCGTGGTCGCCCGCCGCCGCATCCTGTTCCAGTGAGCCGCCTCCGCGGGGGGCGGCCCAGCGCCCGCTTCTTGCTGTTATCCAGCATGGAGCGACAGGCCGGGCCGCGTGGTTGCGGCAACCACGCGGTTATAGCCGCCTGGTTGCCGCAACCACGTGCGGGGTGGCGGGTTACATGCCGGCGATGAGCTTTTCCACCCGCTCGTCGACCGAGCGGAACGGGTCCTTGCACAGCACCGTGCGCTGGGCCTGGTCGTTGAGCTTCAGGTGCACCCAGTCGACGGTGAAGTCGCGGCGCTTCTCCTGCGCCCGCCGGATGAACTCGCCGCGCAGCTTGGCCCGGGTGGTCTGCGGGGGGATCGACTTGGCCTCGAAGATCTTCAGGTCGGTGGTCACCCGGTCGACCGCGCCGTTCCGCTGCAGCAGGTAGTACAGGCCGCGGCCGCGGTGCACGTCGTGGTAGGCGAGGTCGAGCTGGGCGACGCGCGGCGCCGACAGCGGCAGGTCGTGCTTGGCCCGGTAGCGCTCGATCAGCTGGAACTTGGTCACCCAGTCGATCTCGCGGGCGATCCGGTCCAGGTCGCCGTCCTCGATCGCGGTCAGCGCCCGCTCCCACATCTCGAGCACCCGCTTGCTGATCGGGTCGAGGCCGTTCTTGTCGGTGAAGTCCTTGGCCCGGTTCAGGTACTCCCACTGGATCTCGAGCGCGGACATCTCCCGGCCGTTGGCCAGCCGCACCCGGGCCCGCCCGGTCATGTCGTGGCTGACCTCGCGGATCGCCCGGATCGGGTTGTCCAGCGTCATGTCCCGCAGCACGATGCCCGCTTCCACCATGCGCAGCACCAGGTCGGTGGAGCCGACCTTGAGCAGCATGGTGGTCTCGCTCATGTTGGAGTCGCCCACGATGACGTGCAGCCGGCGGAACCGCTCAGCGTCGGCGTGCGGCTCGTCGCGGGTGTTGATGATCGGGCGGCTGCGGGTGGTGGCGCTGGACACGCCTTCCCAGATGTGCTCGGCCCGCTGGCTGACGCAGTAGACCGCGCCGCGCGGGGTCTGCAGCACCTTGCCCGCGCCGCAGATGATCTGCCGGGTGACCAGGAACGGGATCAGGATGTCGGCCAGGCGGCCGAACTCGCCGTGCCGGCCGACCAGGTAGTTCTCGTGGCAGCCGTAGGAGTTGCCCGCGGAGTCGGTGTTGTTCTTGAACAGGTAGATGTCGCCTGCGATGCCTTCCTCGCGCAGCCGCCGGTCGGCGTCCACCAGCAGGCCCTCGAGGATGCGCTCGCCCGCCTTGTCGTGGGCGACCAGGTCGACCACGTTGTCGCACTCGGGGGTGGCGTACTCCGGATGGCTGCCCACGTCCAGGTACAGGCGCGCGCCGTTTCGGAGGAAGACGTTGCTGCTCCGCCCCCATGAGACAACCCGGCGGAAGAGGTACCGGGCGACCTCATCCGGTGACAGCCGCCGCTGTCCCCGGAAGGTACACGTCACGCCGTACTCGTTCTCGAGCCCGAATATTCGCCTGTCCACGTCCCTAGGCTACGTTCATTTGCTGCCGCTGGTCACTAGGGCACGCTGAAGCCGCGCTACCGGGTGCGCGCCGGGCGGGGCCTGATCGTCCGGGTAGACCGTCATCCGGTAGCCGCCGCGGGCCTGCGCCGGGGTGCAGATGGACGGCTGCGACATCATGAACGCCCACTGCGGCGCGGCCACGCAGGCGGCCACCCCGGTCCGGCTGGCCTGCACCAGGATGCCGGTCACGTCGGTCCAGCCGTCGTGCGGGAAGCTCAGCACGATCGTTCGCCCGGCGGCGAGGGCGGCCATCCGGGCGACCACGGCGGGCAGGGCCGGGTCGGTCGGGTAGCCCGCCCGCGGGTTCAGCGGGTCGACCTCGGCGGTGGAGGTGCGGGCGGCCGGGGCGGCCGCGAACGCCGCGACGGCGGTCACCGCGGCGACCGCGGCCAGCGCGGTGCCGGCCCCGGCAGGTACCCGGGAGCCCGCCGAACGGGGGCGGGGCAGCTCGGCCAGCGCGGTGACGATGACCAGGAGCAGGGCGGCCGGGATGCCCCAGGCGAAGTAGCCGATGTAGTGGTCGGTGATCACGTCCACCCCGGCCGCGGCGTAGCCGGCCACCAGCGCCGCCGCCAGGGCGCTGGCGGCCAGCAGCCAGCGGCAGAACGCGCGGGGCGGCCCGGGTGGCTGCCGCCAGGCAAGCGCGGCCGCGGCGCCCGCCAGCAGCGCGCAGGCACCAGCCAGGCGTTCGCCCCCGGCCACCAGAACCACAGCACGAACCCGGTCACCTGGGCGGCGCTGTGGCCGCCGGCCGACTGCGAGGACCCGTAGGCGAAGTACTTGGCGAAGTTGCCGTCACCGTGCAGGGCCAGCTCGAGGACCATCGGCAGCGCGAACAGGGCGCTGATCACCGCGGCCGCCAGCCAGCTGCGGCGGGTCCCGGCCTGGGGGGCTGACGGGGTACGCGGGGCCCGGCGGGCCAGCCGGGGGGCGGCGCGCAGCGCGAGCAGGCTGAGGGCCAGGGCGGGGACGATGAACAGGAAGGCGGCGTGCCCGTGGACGAGGAACCAGCCGGACAGCGCGGCGATCCAGGCGTCCCGGTGCTGCCCGGCCGCCACCGAGCCCGCCGAGACCAGGAACACCAGGAAGGGCAGCACGTAGACGTACGGCATCCAGTCGGAGCTGAAGGCGGGCGGGTGCAGGGCGGCGAAGCAGCCGGTCACCGCGCCGGCCGCGAGCGCGCCGCGGGCCGACCGGGTCCAGCCGTAGCCGACCGCGACCACGCACGCGGCGAACAGCGCGTTCAGCCCGTAGAGGGCGATCAGCTGCCCGTTCCAGGCGGTCGGGACCAGGTGCAGCAGCGCCCAGCAAACCGACTCGCCCCAGGACTCGACGTACAGGAACGCGGGCCCCGGGTGGTTGAAGCCGGTCCGCGAGTAGTTGCCGGTCAGCAGGCTGAACCGGCGGGCCTGCTCGATCAGGATCGAGTTGGCCCCCATGTCGGCCCGCTCGTACTCCCGGGTGGTGAACAGGAACGCGTTCCTGGCCAGCAGCACGCCCAGGGTCACCCCGAACGGTGCCGCCCACACCCACCACGGCCGGCGCCCCGCCCGGTCATTGCCGGCCGGGGCAGTAAGGCGCACCCGTTCGGCGCCCGAAATGTTTTGACTTTTCCCGGCGGCGGGCGCGCTCGCGATTAGAGCGTCCCGTTTTCTACCGCCGCGGAAATCCACGGGATAACTTCGTCCAGCATCGCTTCCAGCGTCGTGGTGGCCTCGAAGCCGAGGACCCGCTTCGCCTTTTCGGTGGCCGGCACCCGGCGCTGCACGTCGTACTCGAACGGGTCGTCCGACACCACCCGCAGCGGCACGCCCGGTCCCTTGATCTTGCGCCAGATCGCCTCGGCCAGCTCGAGCACGGTGGTCGACTCGGCGGTGGACAGGTTGAAGTCGTCGTTGAGCGCGGCCGGGTGCTCGACCGCGGTGGCGATGCCGCGGGCCAGGTCACCGCCGTAGGTGTAGTGCCGCACCTGCTCGCCGGTGCCCAGGATGTGCAGCGGGTCCTGGCCCTTGACCACCTTCTGCACCAGGTCGGGGACGACGTGGCTCATCGCCAGCTTGACGTTGCCCGACATGATCTCCACGTCGCCGAGCGCCCGCGACTCGCCGATGCCCACGCAGTTGAACGGCCGGACGATGGTGTACGGGAGCTGGTACTGCTCCCAGGCGGCCCGGGCGAAGTACTCGACCGCCAGCTTCTGGAAGCCGTAGGACGACAGCGGCGGCGGCACCTCGCGCTCCTGGCCCTCATGCGACGGCCACTCCAGGGTCGACTCGAACACCATCGACGACGACAGGTAGGTGACCTTGCGCAGCCTGCCCTCCTTGTGCGCCCGGATCGCGGCGTCGCAGGACGAGGCGATGATCCGCTCGTTGCTGGCCAGCAGGTCGTAGGCGTAGGTGTGGAAGTAGGAGATGCCGCCGATCATCGCCGCGCCCGCGATGAAGTGGTCGCAGTCGCTCAGCAGCTCGGTCATCAGCCCGGTGTCGCGGCAGTCGCCCTCGATGAGGCGGTAGCCCGGGTGGCTGTCGTAGGACTTGGCCACCTTGCCGTACTTGGAGAAGTTGTCGATGCCGACCACCGTGTGGCCCCGGCCGAGCAGTTCCTCCACCACGTAGCCGCCGATGAACCCGGCCGACCCGCTGACGAGAACCTTCATCTAGCTCGCTACTTCCTTTCCCTTGCCCCGGATCTGCTCGGCGGTCAGCTGGGGGCCGAACGCGAACCGGTACCACCGAAGGTACCCGGGGATCCACTGGGCGATCTTGAAGTTGGACACCCCTGCCTGCCGGTCCAGCCAGATGGTGGGGATCTCCGCCACCGGCAGCCGCAGCCGGCGGGCCTTGGCGGTGAGCTCGATCCCGATCTCGAAGCCGGCCCGCGAGTCGATGCCGACCTTGCGCACGAAGTCGGTCGAGTAGGCCTTGAACGAGTTGGTCGCGTCCCGGGTGCCGATGCGCGCCAGCAGCGACAGCGAGCGGCCCGCCGACCTCGACAGCAGGCTCTTCAGCAGCGGGCCGCCGACCTGCTGGCCGCCGGGCATGTAGCGGGAGGCGGCGGCGACCGCCACCCCCCGGTCCACCAGCCGGGCCAGGTCGTCGATCTGCCGCGGGTCGTCGCAGCCGTCGGCCATGGTGACCACCGCCACCGGGGCGGCCGCGGCGGCGATGCCGTACCTGATCGCGTTGGCGGGCCCGGGACCGAACGTGTTGACCAGGCAGCGCAGCCGGGGCTCCTTGTCGGCGTAGGTGTCCACCACCGGCACGGTGCTGTCACCCAGCGAGTCCACCACCACGAGGACCTCGCACTGCAGGCGGACGGACTCGAATATCCGGTCGAGCACGGGAACGATGTGGCCGCCCTCGTTGTAGGCGGGCACCACCACCGAGACCCGGGGTACCTCGCCGGTCATACCCGCACCCCCTGGCCGAGCACGTTCCAGATATCGGCCACCGGCTTGCTGGTGGCCAGGTCGCGGTACTGCGGGTGCGGGGCGGCGATGATCAGCAGGCCGGCCTGTTCTTCGACCTGCTGCTGGGGAAGCAGCCGCGGGTCGGAGGTGACGTAGGGGTCGGCGCACAGCACCTTCCCGGCCTTGAACTCCAGGACCCGCTTGAGCTTGTAGGCCAGGCTGGAGCGGGTGTCGTCGGAGCCGCCCTTGAATGCCATGCCGAGGATGCCCACGGTCAGCGCGGCCAGGTCGTAGCGCTGCTCCAGGCGGCTCACCAGGTACAGCGGCAGGCCCTCGTTGACGGTCATCGCGGTGTGCCCGAGGGCGAAGTTGTTGTTGGATAGCGCGGCCAGCTGCATGGTGTCCTTGAACAGGCACGGCCCGGCCGCGAAGCCGGCCCCGGGCATGTCGGCCGCCCGCGGGTAGTCCCTGGACAGGCCCTCGCGGATGCGCTCGAAGTCCAGGCCGCGGTCGTTGGCCATCATGTAGAAGGAGTTGGCGGCGGCGAACTTGATGTAGCGCCAGGTGTTGGTGAACAGCTTGGCCAGCTCCGCCTCTTCCGGGGTGAGCTCCACCGTCTGGTCGGTGAGCAGGCCGAACAGCGCCGCCGCGCGCTTCGCGGCCTGCGGGGCGCGGGCGGAGACGATCTGCGGCAGGCTGAACAGCTCGGTCATCGCCTTGCCCTCGGCGATCCGCTCCGGGCAGAACGCCACCGGCACGTCCACCCCCAGGCCGGCCACCATCTTCTCGACCAGGGCGGTCACCCCGGGGAAGACGGTCGAGCGGAGGACCAGCAGCTGGCCGTCGCGCAGGAACGGCGCGCAGCCGCCCAGGGCCTTCGGTATCGCGGTCTGGTCGGGGTTCAGGTGCTCGTCTACCGGCGTCCCGATCACCACCACCACGTGCTCGGCGGTGCCCACCACGGCCGGGTCGGCCGACGCGGACAGCCGCCCCGCGGCCACCGCCCGCGCGAACAGCGGCGCCGCCCCCGGCTCGTCGAACGGCAGCCGCCCGGCGTTCACCGCCGCCACGGCCGGCTCGCTCACGTCGTGGATGACCACCCGGGCGCCGCGGTCGGCGAACGCGATCGCCAGCGGCAGGCCGACGTGCCCGCAGCCCCCGATCACCACCACGTCGCGGTCGAATTCGCGCACCGCCGGCTCCGCCATGCCCAATACAACCCCCGCCGCATTCGCCCCACGAATTCCGCGATTTAATTCGCGCCCTCACCCTAGCGGCATCCAGGAAATTGCTCAGGCGCTCTGTTAATTGCGGAAATTCGTCGCATAGCGGATGATCACGGAAGATTAGTAGTGCTATTACGCCACTAATCTTCCGTGATCATGAAATGGGCTGTTTTGCGGTTTACCAGTCGGTGGCGATGTACTTGGTCTCGGTGTACTCGAGCAGCCCGTCGTGGCCGCCCTCGCGGCCGAGGCCGGACTGCTTCACCCCGCCGAACGGCGCGGCCGGGTCCGACACCAGGCCGCGGTTGAGCCCCACCATGCCGGTCTCCAGCGCCTCCGCCACCCGCAGGCCGCGCCCCAGGTCGTCGGTGTAGACGTAGCTGACCAGGCCGAACTCGGTCGCGTTGGCCCACCGCACGGCGTCGGCCTCGTCGCTGAAGCGGACCACCGGGGCGACCGGGCCGAAGATCTCGGTGCCGAGCAGCCCGGCGTCGGCCGGCACCGCGTCGAGCAGCGTCGGCTCGTAGAAGTAACCGCGCCGGTCCGGCTTCCGGCCGCCGGTGACCAGCGCGGCCCCGTGCCCGGTGGCGTCGTCCACCAGGCCGGCCACCTTGGCCCGGGCCGCCTCGTTGACCAGCGGCCCGAGCTCGGTCGCCTCGTCCAGGCCGGGACCGACCACCAGGGCGCGCATCCGGGCCGCGAACGCGGCCACGAACTCGTCCGCGACCGCCTGGTGGACGTAGAACCGGTTGGCGGCGGTGCAGGCCTCGCCGCCGTTGCGCATCTTCGCGATCAGCGCGCCCTCGACCGCGGCGGGGATGTCCGCGTCCTCGAACACGATGAACGGCGCGTTCCCGCCGAGCTCCATCGAGCTGCTGATCACCTGCTGCGCCGCCTGGCCGAGCAGCACCTTGCCGACCTCGGTCGAGCCGGTGAACGACAGCTTCCGCACCCGCGGGTCGGCCAGCATCGCGCTGACCACCGGGGCCGGGCTGGCGGTGGTCACCACGTTCACCACCCCGTCGGGCACCCCCGCCTCGCTCAGCAGCTCCGCCAGCGCGAGCGCGGTCAGCGGGGTGTCCTCGGCCGGCTTGAGCACCACCGGGCAGCCTGCCGCCAGCGCCGGGCCGATCTTGCGGGTCGCCATCGCGGCCGGGAAGTTCCACGGCGTGATCAGCAGCGCCACGCCGATCGGCTGGTGCAGGGTGATGATCCGGTTGGCGCCGGACGGCGCGCGCAGCAGCGTGCCCTCCACCCGGACCGCTTCCTCGGCGTACCAGCGGAAGAACTCGGCCGCGTAGGCCGCCTCACCGCGGGCGTCGCGCAGCGACTTGCCGTTCTCGGCCGACATCAGCCGGGCGAACTGCTCCGCCCGCGCCGTCATCAGCTCGAACGCCTTGCGCAGCACCTCCGCCCGCTGCCGCGGCGGGGTCGCCGCCCATCCGGGCAGCGCCGCCTGGGCGGCGCCGACCGCGTCCAGCGCGTCGGCCACGGTGCCGTCGGCCACCTCGGCCAGGGGCTCCTCGGTCGCCGGGTCGAGGACCGGGAAGGTCGCCGCGCCCTTGGTCCACTCGCCGCCGATCAGCATTCCGGTCGGGACGTCGATGCCGGTGAGCTCGCTGATGCTCATCTGTACTCCCTGGCGCTTGAAATCCGTGCTGGCGCTGCCCACCAGCGTCGGGCGCACGCGCGCAGGCGGTGCGCGCGGGCGCTGACATCAACCGTACGTTCGGGCGGCGGGCGGGAAGCGCGCGGGACTACCGGGCGCGGCTCAGCCGGTGGCGTTGAGCCAGCGCACCGGGGCGCCGTCGCCGGCCCGGCGGAACGGCTCAAGCTCGTGGTCCCAGGCGGAGCCGAGCAGCCGGTCCAGTTCACTCTCCAGCACCGAGGTGCCGGTGGCGCACAGCGCGAGCGCGGCCCGCAGCTTGTTCTCCGGGACCAGGACGTCGCCGTTAGCGCTGGTGGTGGCGGAGAAGACACCGAGGTTGGGCGTGTAGCAGTAGCGCATCGCGTCGCAGCCGGGCGAGGCTTCCTCGGTTACCTCGAAGCGCAGCCGGTTCCAGCCCGAGAGGGCAGACGTGATCGCACCCGCCATGCCCGGCCGACCCTTCCAGGTCAGCTCAGCACGAAGAGACCCCGGGGCAGCGGGCTGGCTGACCCAGGGCATGCTGACAGCAGTCCCGACGGTCCCCGCCACCGCCCACTCAATGTGCGGGCAGAGCGCGGGTGGCGCCGAATGGACCTGCAGAACGCCGTATACCGACACCGGTGCCTCCCTGCGTAAGACGAGGTTCGCCTTCCCCTGCGACCTCACTTGCATCAGGTGACACCACTGCCTGGGCGGACCCAGGCGCACTAGCTCCGCACAGGATCCTCTGTATCCGCGTCATATTCTGCCGTACGATCCGCGGCCGCACCAGTGGTATTGCCTAGAAAATGTCGCCGGCCTAGCAGCATGACCAGCGCGGCAAGCGCGGTAATACCCACACCGGTCCACATTACGTAATCGCCTGCCCGGTCGTAGAAGGTCCGCGTGGCCTGCGCCGGGAGGCCCAGCGTGACCGGCACCACGCCGCTGCTGTCCTGGCCGAGCCAGGCGACCTGGCGGCCGCGGGCGTCGAATGCCACCGTGTCACCGGTCAGCGCGGCCTGCACCACCGGGCGGCCGGTCTCCGCCGCCCGCAGCGCCGCCAGGCTGCCCTGCTGCTCCGGTGCCCAGGTGCCCTGGAAGGTGGAGGTGGACGACTGGTAGACGATCAGCTGGGCGCCCTGGCTGGTCTCCACCCGCGACATGTCCGGGAAGGCGGACTCGAAGCAGACCAGCACGCCGACGTCGAGCGGCGGGACCGCCCCGGACGGGCTGGTCACCGTGAGCGTGCGCGCGCCGGTGCCGGGGATCATGTTGGAGGACGCGGCCTTGCTGACCTTGGTCAGCCAGCTGAGCTGCTGCCGGAACGGGATGTACTCGCCGAACGGCACCAGCCGGGTCTTCACGTAGCGGCCCTCGATGCCCTGCGGGCTGACCAGCACCGCTACCTTCTCCTGGCCGCCGTCCGGGCCGGGGATGGTGGAATCCTGGCTGACCAGGATCTCCGCCTGGTCCTGGGCGGAGAGCTGCTCGATGCCGTGCAGCAGGCTCTGGTCGAGCGCCAGGTCGTAGGCGACGCTGGACTCGCCCCACACCACCAGGTCGGGGTGCTCTTTTGCGGTGGCGGCGAACTGCCTGGTCAGGGTCTCGGAGGCGTCCACCCGCTTGACCGGGTCGTGCACGCTGGCCATCCCCGGCTGCACCAGCGCGACCGTGACCTGGCGGACGGCCGGGAACGGGGCGGTCAGCGCGAACGCGAGCGGGCCGGAGCCCGCGGCGGCCACGAACGCGGCCACGCCCGCCGCCGCCAGCGCGGCGCGGCGGCGGGGCTGGGCTGGCGCCGGGGCTTTCCCGGCAGGTGCCGGGGCTTTCCCGGCGGCGGGCGGGGCTTTCGCGGCGGCGGGCGGGGCGAGGAGCGAGGGGCGGACCGCGCCGAGCACCAGGGTCAGCCCGGCGTTGGCGATGAGCAGGGCCACGCTGACCAGCCAGACCCCGCCCAGGCCGGCCAGCGCGAGCACGGCCGGGTGCTGCCACTGGGACGCGCCGTACAGGCCCCAGGGTCCGCCGAGCCCCTGGTACGACCTGATCCACTCCGGGACCAGCCAGGTCGCGGGGACCACCAGGACCGCGGCGAGGGCGCGCGGCCAGCTCACGGCCGGCCGCAGCAACTGGTTGACGGCGACCGCGAACGGCGACCACATGCAGCCGAACACCGCGCCGATCAGCACCACTCCCGGGCCGATCTCGGGCGTCATCCACTGCAGGATGGCGATCAGGTAGCCGGCCCCGAACCACCAGCCGCGGGCAACCGCCTCGCGGGCAGTAGCGGCCCGGGTGAACAGCGCCATCGCCGGGACCAGGGCAAACCAGGCCAGGTAAGAGAGTGACGGCCCGGGGAACACCAGGATGGCCGGGACACCGCCCGCGAAGAACGCCAGCCACCGCACCGGGTACTTGAACGGCCGAAGGAGCCTGCTGCGCAACCTCACCCTCCCATTGTCCGCCGACACGCCCACTATCCAACCCCCGCCCTAGCCGGATATTCCAGTCCCGGTTACCGGCCGTGCTGCCTGCTTTCTGGCTACCAGGGGCGATGCGGGCCGGCGGGCCCGCATCGCCCCTGGTGGCCAGCCGGGCTGGCCGGGACGCGACAATGGCGAGATGCTTTCGTCGGGGACGGCCGAAGTCATCTCGGCGGTAGCGCTGGCCGGGGTGCTGGCCTGGGCGGTACGGCGGCCGCGAGGCTGGCCGGAGGCGGTGGCCGCGGTGCCGGCGGCGGTGCTGGTGGTGGCGACCGGGGCGGTGTCGCTATCGGGGGCCGCGGCCGAGGCGCGGCGGCTGGGCCCGGTGGTCGGCTTCCTCGGCTGCGTGCTGGTGCTGTCGCAGCTGTGCGACGACGACGGGCTGTTCCGCTACCTGGGGGGCTGGCTTGGCCGTGGTCGCGGCCGGGCGGGCGGCGGCGCCCGCGCCGCCGGAGCCCGGCGGCTGCTGGTACGGGTGTTCGCGGTCGCGGCGGTGACGACGGCGGTGCTCTCGCTGGACGCGACGGTCGTGCTGCTCACCCCGGTGGTACTGATCGCCGCGGGGCAGCTGCGGGTCCAGGCCCGGCCGCACGCTTACGCCTGCGGGCACCTGGCCAACTCCGCCTCCCTCCTGCTGCCGGTGTCGAACCTGACCAACCTGCTGGCGTTCTCGGTCAGCGGGCTGTCCTTCGCGCGGTTCGCCGGGCTGATGGCGATGCCGTGGCTGGCGGCGATCGGGGTGGAGTACGGGGTGATCAGCTGGTTCTTCGCGGGAGAGCTGGCGGCGCCGGCGGGCGCGGTGGCGGTGTCCGCCGCGCGGGCGGGGCCGGCCGCCGACCGCCCGGGCGGGGGCGCCGAGCCTGCTGGGAGTGAGCCGGCCGGGCCGGACGGCGGCGGGCGGGCGGAAGCGGTCCCGGTGTACTCGCTGACCGTGGTCGCGGTCACCCTGGGCGGGTTCGTGCTGGCGTCGGCGGCGGGCGTGAACCCGGCCTGGGCCGCGCTGGGCGGGGCCCTGCTGCTCGCGGTGCGGGCGCTCGCCCGCCGGCAGGCCTCGGCGGCCGACATCGCGCGCAGCGCGGACGTGCCGTTCCTGCTGTTCGTGCTGGCGCTCGGGATCGTGGTCACCGCGGTGGTGGACAACGGGCTCGGCGCCGCGCTGCGCCCGGCCGTGCCGTCCGGGTCGTCGCTGCCCGCGCTGCTGGCGGTGGCCGGCCTGTCGGCGGTGCTGGCGGCGGCGGTCAACAACCTGCCCGCCGTGCTGGTGCTGCTGCCGCTGGTGGCGGTGCCGGGCGGGGCGTCATCGGCCGGCCCGGTGCTGGCGGTGCTGATCGGGGTCAACATCGGCCCGAACCTGACCTACACCGGGTCGCTCGCCACCCTGCTGTGGCGACGGGTACTGCGGGACTCCGGTACCGACGCGCCGCTCGGGGAGTTCACCCGGCTGGGAGTGGCCACCGTCGTCCCGGGGCTGGCGCTGGCGGTGCTCTGCCTGTGGCTGGCGCTGCAGGTCTTACCGGCGGCTGCTTAGCGGCGGTCTGGCGGTTGCTTCCCGGCCGTTGCTTGCCGGCGGCTGCTTAGCCGCGCTGCGAGCCTGCGCGGCGGTGTGCAACTATGAGGTGAGCCCCGTTTGCGGCCGGGGCGGCTGTTCCATGCCGTCCAGCCGACAGGAACCGGGTTTGACTCACTCCCCCGATGCCTCGCCCCGCACGGTCGACGCTGCCCGCCGTGACCCGCGGGCCGGCGGGCGCGGGCTGGCGGTACGCAATCCGGACGCGCTGATCTTCGCCGCCGACATGTACGCGGTCCAGCTCGACCAGCTGGCTCGGCTGGTCGGCGACGAGCGCGCGGCCCGGGCGGCGGCGGCGCGGTGGCGCGCGCTCGGCTACGCCGAGACCGCCCGGCTCACTCAGGGGCCCGCCTGGCTGTGGGTGACGAAGGCCGGGCTGGCCGCCTGCGGGCGGTCCTACCAGGAGGCGCGGCCCGGGCTTGGCGCGCTGGCCCACACCAGGGCGGTGGCCGCGGTCCGCCTGGCGCTCGAGGCGACCAGGAGCTACCAGGCGGCCGAGGCGTTCTGGCGGTCCGAGCGACGGATCAGGTCCGGGTACCGGATCGGGCAGCGAGAGCACCTGCCCGACGGCGAGGTGCACTGGCCGGACGGCACGCCGGTCGGCTGGGCGGGCGAGTGCTGGGCGGTCGAGGCCGAGGTGACGCGGAAAACGGCCGCCCGCACCACCGCCATCATGCGCGAGATCCTCACCCGGACCGGCGACTACGGCTGCCCGGCGGCCGAGGCCTTCGTGCCCGGGCGCCCGCCACGGCACGCGCGGGTTCTCTACCTGTGCTCGCCCGGCGCGCTCGGCACCGTGCTGCGGGCCCGCGACGCGCTGGGGCCGCTGGCGGCCCGGGTCGAGGTACGCGACCTGCCGCCGGGCGCGCCGCTGGCGGCGTCGTAGCGGGCGCGAACGCTGCGACGCCGCACCGCCGATGCGCGGCTACTGGAGTTCGAGCAGCTGGGTTAGCTGGGTAGGGGCTAGTCCCTGAGCGTCTGCGTGGTCGTCGATGACGATGCTCGGCTGCAGGTTCCGCGACACGTAGTCGATCTGCCCGCTGGCGTTCGTCTCCTCTTTGCCGTCGGAACTGATCGGCGAGAGCGGCCCGGAAACGCCGGCGGTAAGGACACTGATGGGCGTGCCGGCGGGGTAGTAGGTGAGCTTCAGGCCGGTGGCGGTGCCTGCGAGGTAGGTGCACACCGTGGTTCCCGAGCCCGGGCCGGCCTGTGACTGCGGACCGGTGTAAGTGCTGCCGGTAACCGTGCTGACCGATGAGGCACTGGGGCAGGCGGGACTCAAGCCGCCCCCGCCCGAGGCCACCGCCGTGGCGGGCGCGCTACCCGCCGCTTGCCCCGTCGCGCTAGCCGTCGCCGTGGGCGGCTGCGTCGACGCGGCGGAACTGCACCCCGCCAGCGAGATCGCGGCAACGGCCGCGCTGCTGATAGTGATCCCTTGCCACCGGCCGCGGCCAGCACCGAGCTGATGGGTTAGCGCCAAGCGCATGGCAGTCCCCTAAAGTCGTCACGACTTGCTAAAATAGCAAGAATAGTTTGCAAAATGTCGCGTCGATAGTGTGCCACACAGCCTGGGCCCACGGAAGGAAGTGATCTACGCCGGTGTCGAAGACACTGCTCAACCGGCTGGCGATGTTCGAGGTGCTCGACCTGCTCGGCCCCTTGACCATCACCGAGCTGGCCCACCACAGCGGGCTGGACGTCACCGTCGTGTCGCGCACTGTCGCCGCCTGCGAGCCGGCGGGCTGGCTGACTCGCGTCGGCGGGCGAGTGGCGATAGGGCCGCGCTGCAGCCTCCTGGGTCACAACGGACCAACCGCCGACCTGATCGCACGCGCCGCCCTGCTCGTGCACGCGGTCGCCGGCCTGACTGGCCTGCTCACTCATGCCTACGCGCTGATCGGGGCCGACTCCGTGTTGATCGCCACCGCCGCTGGGCGCGAACCGCCCGTGCCCGCGGGCCTGGCGGTCCGGGCGCCGCTGCACGCGACCGCTGGGGGGCGGGCCATCGCCACCCTGCTCCCTCCCGGCCGGCTGACCGAGTTGCTTCCCGAAGAGCCATTCCCCGATGCCAGCAAGATCGTCGCCACCATGACCGGAACCTCGGCGGAGGCGCTCTTCAGCAACCCGCCCGCCGCCGCGGCCCACACTGACCGCGCGGGCGGGCTCCCGTCGACGCACGCGGAACTGGAGGTACAACTCGCCGCTATCCGGGCTGACGGCCTGGCCGTGGACGACGGCGGCCTCGATCCAGCGATCAACTGCGTCGCGATGCCATGGCCGCACGTCACCCTGCCGGCCGCTATCGGCTGCCTCGGCGCCCGCGAGGCACTGGAGGCGGACGCGGCACTAGTTCAGCGGGTCCTCGCTGCCGCGACCGCTCCCGGCGCGACACCCCGCGACATCATCGCCCGCGCCACCGCCTGAACGGTGTCCCCGGCGGGAGCCGGGTGCCTGGGGGCGGCGGGAGCGAGAGATCGGGGATACGCGCTGACGGTCGACTTCCCATCAGTTCGGCAGCTTTCTTCCACTTCCCATCAGTTCGGCCGGGTCTGGCATGCGTTATGTCGGAAATGTTCCGTCGAAACTGATGGGAAGTCGCGGGGAGTGGGGGCGGGCCGCGGGGCGGGGCGCGGAGGGCGGAGGGACGGGGCACGGAAAGGGGTGCCCGGGGCGGGTGACATCCGGGGCGGCGTGAGGGGCGGGGGCGGGGTGAGGGGCAGAGCAGCATGACGGCCGGGGCGGGGTTGAGGGGCGGGGCGGGGGCGGGGTGAGGGGCGGGGTGAGGGGCAGGGCCGGGGCGGGGCTGGGGCGGGGTGAGGGCAGGGCAGCATACGGGCCGGGGCGCGGTGAGGGGTGGGGGTGGGGGGTGGGGCTGGGGGTGGGTGAAAGCGGGGCATTGGGGGGTTTTGGGGTGTGGGGGGGCGTAAGGGAACCGTAAGGGATGAAGCACGCGGGGGGCGGGCGGGGTGTGGTGCAGTGGATGAGTGGGCCGATACCGGGCAGCGGAGGTCAGGCGTCCCGTGCGACGGGCGGTTGGGCGCGGGGTGCTCTGGCTGGTGCGGGTGGTTGTGGTGGTCGCCGGGGCGGTGGCGCTGGCGCCGGTGACGGTGGTGGCGGCGGGGGCGTTCTGTTACGGGTGGTGGCGCGGGGTGCCGCCACGTCGGGTGTGCGCGGCGGCCGGGTGGTGCCTGCCGATGGTGGTGGCTTGGCTGACGGCGGTGGCGGTGTGGCCGGGACCGGGACCGGGGCGGGGCGCGGGCCGGGGGGCCGGGACCGCGGTGCGGGGGGCGGGGACCGCGGTGTGGGCGGCCGGGGCGGGGCCGGGGGCGGGCTGGTTCCGGGTGGTGGCCGCGCCGTACCGGGCGTGGCAGGCGATGTGGCAACTGGCCGGGCACGGGCACCCGGTGGCGGCGGTGATCGCGGCCGCGCCGCCGGCCGTGCCGCTGGGGCTCGCGGTCGGCGGGCTGGGCTGGTGGTACCGGCGGCTGCGGATGCGCAGCGGGGCGGGCGGGCTCACCCCGGAGGCGCCGGGCGCGTTCGACGCGCGGCAGTGGCGGCACCAGGCGCGGGCCGCCCGGGCGCTGATCGCCGCACCCGGGGCGCTGCCGCTGCTGTCCCGGTCGGGGCACCTGGTGACCGGGGCGGCGATCCGCTCGGTGCGGCACCGGGCGGGGCGGGTGGCGGCCATCCCGTACGCGCGGATGCGCGCGCACCAGGTGGTCATCGGGTCGACCGGGACCGGGAAGACGACCCTGCTGCTGCGGCTGTGGGCCGGGTTCATGGCGGCCGGGCTGCGCCGCTACGGGGCCGGAGCGGGACGGCGGCCGCTGCTGGTGGTGCTCGACTGCAAGGGCGGCGCCTCCTCCCGCAAGGTGGCCGACCGGACCCGGCGGGTGCTGCGCGAGGCCGGCGCCCGGTCGACCGCGGTCTGGCCGGACGAGGCCGCGCTGTCGCTGTGGGCGCTGCCGCCTGACCGCCTCATCACCACCCTGCTCGACCTCATCGAGCACGGCACCGGCGGCGCCGCCTACTACACCGACGTGATGGAGTCGCTGGTCGCGCTGGCGGTGGGGGCACCCTGCGGGCCGCCCGCCAGCTCAGCCGACTTCCTCGCCCGGCTCGACGCCGACTGGCTGGCGGCCGCCTACGGTGCGAGCGGTGACGGGGAGGCAGTCAGCATCATCCGTTCGGGGAAACGGGCGCTGGACGACGTGCGGCTGCGGTTCCGGGCGCTGTGGCGGCGGCTCGGCAGCGGGCTGGACGGCGGCGCCTCGTTCGGCGACTACGACGCCTGGTACTGCGTGCTCGAGGGCACCGCGGAGGGAGCGGTGGCCGAGGCGCAGGCGCGGGCGCTGACCGACCTGCTGGCGTTCCACGCGCTCGGCGGGGAGCGGGAGATCCTGCTGTGCGTCGATGAGTTCTCGGCGGTGTCGCGGCGGCTGCCGATCTCCCGGCTGTACGAGCGGGCGCGCTCGCTCGGGCTTGCGGTCCAGGTCTCGGCGCAGTCCTGGGAGGGCCTGGCGGGCACCGAGGACGAGCGCCAGCGGGTCGCCGCCACCGCCGAGGGCGGGATCTGGCTGCTGCGCACGCCGCACCCGGAGCCGGTCGCCGCGCTGGCCGGGAACCTGCCGTCGGTCGACACCAGCCGCCGCTTCTCCGGCGCGGGGCCGTGGCAGGACGACGGGCTGTCCCGGGCCCGGCTGACCCCGGTGCTCGACGGTGACCTGGTGCGGCGGCTGGACGTCGGGCAGGTCTGCTACGTGTACCGCGGCGGGGTGACGTTCCTGCAGATCAAGCGGCTGACCGGGCAGCAGGCGGCGATCGGCCGAGGCCTGGCCGCGACCGCGCCGCTGGCGCAGTTCCCGGCCGGGGCGGCCGCCACCGGGACCGCCCCGGCCGGCTGGCCGGGGCGGGCGGCGGTGGCGGTGCCGGCCACGCCGGTGCCGGTGCCCGCGCTGCCGGATGCCAGCGAGGTGCTCGACGAGGCGTTCGGCGCGCGGCGTGACTGACGGGCGGGGTGGGGCTGGGCTGGGCGGGGTGGGGCGGGGATGGGCGGGTTTTGGGGCGGGGCTGGGCGGGTTATGAGAAGGGAGAGGGCCGTGCGAGATGATCCGTTCGGGTTGCTCGGGCTGCCGCCGCGGGCGGGCCTGACCGATGACGAGGTGCGGGCGGCGTGGCGGCGGATCGCGGCGGCGACCCACCCCGACCGGGAAGACGGCGGCGACCCGGCCCGGTTCGGGGCCGCGGCGGCCGCCTACGTGACGCTGCGGACGCCGTTCGGGCGCGGCGAGGCGCTGGCCGACCGGGCCGAGCGCGGCACGCACCGGGGACGCCCGCGGTGGGGCCGGGCAGGCACGGCGGGCACGGCCCGGCGGCACGCGCGGCCCGACCGGCCCAATGCACGGGCGGGCCGGCGGGCACGCGGCTGGGGGCGCACCGGCTGGTGACCCCGCCATGGTTCACGACGCGGCTGGCGCCGCCGCTAGCCCCGCTGCGGCTGGTTCCGCCCTGGCTGGCCGGGCCGCAGCCGGGAGCGCACCGGCAGGACGCGGGCCGGGCGGACGTGCGGCGGCTGGGCGCGCACCGGCTCGCCGGGCACGGGCTCGACCTGCGTCCCGCGGTCACGCCCGCGGTGGCCACCGCGACCGCGGCCGCCACGGTAGCCGCGGTGGGGGTGACGCCGGCCACCATCGGCCTGCTGACCGGGGCGCTGACGGTCAGCGGCTGGGCCCTGTGGCGACGGGGCGGCTGGGGTCAGTGACCCACTCCGACCAGGAGCCCGGGTACAGCGCGGCCGGGATGCCGGCCAGGCTGAGCGCGAGCACCTGGTGGGCGGCGGTGACGCCAGAACCGCAGTAGACGCCGACCGGCCTGCCGTCAGGCCCGCCGTCGTCACCCGCGCCGAGCGCGCGGAACCGGGCGGCCAGTTCCGCGGGCGGCCGGAAGGTGCCGTCGGGGTTGACGTTCTCGGCGGTGGGAGCGCTGACCGCGGCCGGGATGTGGCCGGCCACCGGATCGACCGGCTCGGTCTCGCCGCGGTACCGCTCCCCCGCCCGCGCGTCGAGCAGCAGCCCGGACCGGGCGAGGGCGGCCGCGCCGTCGGCGTCGAGCACGCCGAGCTGGCCCGGGCGGGCGGTGAAGTCGCCGATCCGGCCGTGCGAGTAGCCCACCGGGCTGGACGGCCAGCCAGCGGCGGCCCAGGCGCGGAAGCCGCCGTCGAGCACCCGGACCGAGCGGTGGCCGAAGTAGCGCAGCAGCCACCAGGCGCGGGCGGCCGCGGTCGAGTCGGCGTCGTCGTACACCACCACCGGGAGCCCGTCGCACACCCCGGCCAGCCGCATCGCCCGCTCGAAGCCGGCCGCCGGCGGCAGCGGGTGGCGGCCGCCCGGGCCGGGCGGCCCGGCCAGGTCGGCGTCCAGGTCGACGAAGGCCGCGCCGGGCACGTGCCCGGCCGCGTACAGCTCACGGCCGGGCGGCCCGCCCAGCCGCCAGCGCACGTCAAGCAGGGTGATGCCGCGCAGCGCGGCCAGCCGCCGGTCCGGGTCGGGCGAGCCGGCGTCAAGCAGCCGGGCCAGCTCAGGCACCCCGATCAGCGGAGTGACCGGGGCGGCCCCAGCCGGGTGACCGGACGGCTGGCCGGTCACCGGGCCGGGGTAAGCAGCGGGACAAGCTGCTCGGCCGAGGTCAGCGAGCCGTGCATGCCGGTCATGTCGACCACCTTCGGGTCCGCCTTGGACGCGACCACCGCCCACGTCCCGGCGCAGGCGGCGACCACGTCGCCGATCCGGGCCGCGATCGCGTCGCTGACCGGGGTGCCGACCGGGCCGAACCAGCCTTCCTTGACCGCTTCCTCGCGGGTCAGCACCCAGGCCCGCTCGCCCAGCACCTCGCGCCAGGCGGCGAGCACGCTGTCGGTCGCGCCGGGCTCGGTGTAGACGTGCCGGAACCGCGGCTCGCCGCCGAGCAGCGCCACCCCGTCGCGCAGCACCGCCGCCTCGGTGTCCAGGTCTATCCGGTCCTCCGGGCCGACGTCGACCATGCCGTGGTCGGCCGTCACGTACAGCAGCGCGCCGTACGGGAGGCTGTTCGCGATCTGCTCCGCCAGCCGGTCCACGTGCGCGAGCTGGTTCACCCAGGCGGCCGAGGAGACGCCGTACTGGTGGCCGGCGCCGTCCAGGTCGCCGTGGTAGGCGGTCACCAGCACCCGGTCCGCCTCGCCGAGCGCGTCCGCCGCGAGGGCGGCGATCGCACCGAGCGAGCGCGCCCCCCGGTAGTCCGCGCCGCGCAGCGCGGCCTCGTTCAGGCCGTGGCCGGCGTAGCGGGGGTCGGACACCTGCACCGCCAGCAGGCCGGCCGCGGCCGCCCGCTGGAAAACCGTCGGCCGCGGCTGCCAGGACACCGGGTCGACGTCCTGCGGCCAGTGCAGGCCGTTCAGCAGCCGCCCCTCCCCCGGCACCGCGACCTCGTAGCCGAGCATGCCGTGCACCGCGGGGGGCTCCCCCGTGCCGATCGAGGCGAGGCTGGTCACCGTGGTGGACGGGCAGCCCGCGGTCAGCGGGCGCGAGTTGAACGCCAGCTCGGCCAGGAACGGCGCCGCGGCCTGGTGCGCGCGCAGCAGCTCGTGCCCGAGCCCGTCGACGATGAGCAGGCACGCCCGGCCGGTCTCGGGCAGGCCGAGCACGTTGGCGGCGCTGTCGCCGGTCAGCGAGGCGAGCAGCGAGGCGGACAGGTCGGCCAGGCTCGACTCGCCGTACGAGGGCACGATGGGACTGGTCCGTGGCTCACGCGGCACGCGATCAGCTCCCGGAGCGCGCGGTGGCGTCGCTGAGCGCGCTCGCGAACGCCAGCACCTGCTGGACCGATTCCGCGCCGTCGGCCGCCTCGCTGATCCGCAGCGTCAGGTCGTCAGCGGTGATCGTGCCGAGGTAGCCGTGATCGGCCTCGCAGCTCTCGTCGCCGCAGTGGGCCGGCTCCAGCTCGACGTGCGACAGCACGTTCCAGCCGATGGTCAAGATCACCTCGGAGGGAGTGGTCACGCCGGGCACGTAGGTCGCCGGGTCGGGCACCACCCGGGTGAGCGACACCGACGACACCCGGGAGAACCTGATCGCCTCGGTCGACGTCTCGGCGCGCGGGCGGCCCTGCGGGTCATCGGCCGGGTGCTCGTCGGTGTGCGAGTAGACCAGCCGCGTCGGGGTGAGCGCGAGCACGGTCATGTGCCTGCGGACTTCCATGCCGGGGTCGAATATCGCGTCATGGTGGGCAAAGAACGCGGTCACCGGCTCCCGGCCGAGGGCACTGGCGACGGCGTCGGTCACCAGCCCCGGGTAGTAGCCGCTGCGCTCGATCGCCGCTCGCAGGTCCTCGGTCATGACTCGGGTTTCCGTCATTACTCCATCCTGCACTGTGCCGGGGCGTGGTTCACCCGCCAGCCAACGAAAGGGTCCGGCTAACCTAGCCCGCGGAACGGTCAAAGGCGGCGATATCACGCCATACCGGTTCACCGCGTCCCGCATCAGCCTGGTCCGGGGTGATGGGCTCGGTGCCGGCCGGATCGGGCACCAGCGGCTCCGGGCCGCCCGGCTCGCGCAGCGCCTCGTCGGCGGCCTCCCGGCGGACCCCCAGGGCGCGCGCGATCACCCGCCGCCGCGGCTCCTCCAGCTCGGCCGACGCGGCGCCGGGGGACGGCTTGGGCTTGCGCGGCTGGCGGCCGCCGGCCGCGCCGCCCCGGCCGCGGTACACCAGCAGGCCGTTCACCGGGTCGGGCACCCCGTCGAGGGCGGCCCGCACGGCGGGCAGCCAGCGGAACCCGTCCCACGCGTCGTCATCGCGGAACAGCACCTCGAAGATGACGCCGTAACCGGTGTCGTGCCACTCGTAGTAGAGCGCGCCGTTGGTGATCGCCGCCTCGGTCAGCTCGTCCTCGTAGGCGTAGCGCCAGGAAGCGGCCGGAAGCTTGTCGGAGGAAAAGACCTCGATGGACCACCATTGCGCCATGCCAGCCATGAGCGTCGCCGCCGTCCCGCCTCGCGGATCCAATGTCAAGATAGTACGTCTTTTTGGACGGGCTGAAAATCCCCTTTCGTACACCGCTGACAACGAAAGCACATACCGACAAATCGTTATAGATTTGGAATCTTAAGCTGTGAGGGCCGTCACCACGGTCAACGTTTGCAGTGCCCCGCAATCGCCGATACGGTCACGGCATGGCGGCAGACGGACGGCGGCACGTGGTGGCGATCGGGGGCGGCATGATGCTTCCCCGCGCGGGCACCCCGTACCACGTTGAGCACGCGATCGCGCTGAGCGGCAAGCCCGCGCCGCGGCTGTGCGTGCTGAACCAGGCCGTCGGCGACGACCCCGCCTACTACCTTCGCTTCTACGACCGGCTGGCCGACTCCACGGCCGAGGTCCGCCACCTGTCGCTGTTCCCGATGCCGAACGTGGCCGATCCCGAGGACTTCCTGCTGTCGCAGGACATCATCTTCGTCGGCGGCGGCTCGGTGGCCAACATGATCGCGGTCTGGCGGGTGCACGGCATCGACCAGATCCTGCGCAAGGCCTGGCACGCGGGCATCGTGCTGGCCGGCTCGTCGGCGGGCGGCATCTGCTGGTTCGAGGGCGGCACGACCGACTCCTTCGGCGCCAAGCTGCGGGCGTACACCGACGCGCTGGGGATGCTGCCCGGGTCGTTCTGCCCGCACTACAACTCCGAGGCGGAACGGCGCCCGCTGTACCGGCGGCTGGTCGCCGAGGGCACCCTGCCGGGCGGGCTGGCCTGTGACGACGGCGTCGGCGCGCACTACGTCGACGAGACCCTGGCGGAGGTGGTGGCCGACCACGCGGACGGCCACGCGTTCCGGGTGGAAGCGGACGGCGCGGGCGACTACACCGAGACCGCGGTCCCGGTGCGCTTCCTCGGCCGCTAGGGCCTTCCAGGCCGGTCCGGTACCCCGTAACCGCGCGGGCGATCCCGGCCCGGCCGGTTGCCACACTGCAGCCATGAACCAGCCGTGGGGCCTTTCCGGCCCGCAGTTCCTCGGTGTGTACGCGGCCGGGCTGGCCGCCGTCATCGTCATCGCGCTGCTCGCCCGGCAGCTCATCCGGCGCTGGCCGGCCCGCTCGGGCCGGCCGCCCCCGGGGACCTCAACCCCTACCAGGCGGGCTACCTGGCCAGCGGGCCGCACCGGGCGGCCGAGGTCATCGTGGCCGAGCTGACCCAGGCCGGGGCGCTCCGGGTGAGCAGCGCCGGCAACGTCATGCTGGCCGACGCCCGGCTCGCCGCCGCCTCGCCCCCGGCCACCCTGTACGGCCTGCGGATCGACCGGCTGCCCGCCGGGACCAGCACGAAGTCGGTGCTGCGGGCGCTGGCCCGCGACCCCGGCCTGACCGGGATCGGGCAGCAGCTCAGCGCGGCCGGCCTCATCGTCAGCCGCGGACGCCGGCGGGCGGCGCAGGCGATCACCGGCGCGGCCGCCGTCGCGCTGCTGGTGACCGCGATCGCCCGGTTCGCGGAGGCGGCCGCCAACCACCGGCCGGCCGGCAACCTGACCGGGCTGTTCATCCTCAGCCTGATCGTGTCCGGGTTCCTGGTGCTGGCGATAGCGCCGCCGTCGCTGCGCACCCCGCGCGGCGCCCGGTCCCTGCAGCAGCTACAGCGGGCGAACGAGGACGCGGTGAGCGAGCCCGCCGCCGCCGGCTGGGCCGCGGGCGGACCGTACGACCAGGACTACCCGGGCGCGGCCGGGACCGCCCGGTTCGAAGGGGCGCTGCTCGGGGTCGCGCTGCTCGGCTTCGGCGCGGTGGCCGACACCCAGCTACGGGACGCGCTGCTGGCCGGGATGCCGTCAGCCTCCTCCGGCGGCGGTGACGGCGGCGGCAGCAGTTGCGGCGGCGGCGGCTGCGGCGGCGGCGGGTGCGGCGGATGACCGCGCTGCCTGCCCCCGCCCCCGCCCTCGGCCCCGGCTCCGCCCTCGGCCCCGCCCTCGGCATCGGCTGGCGCCCGGAGATCGACCTGACCGTGCCGCGGCTGCCCGGGATCGGCTTCGTCGAGGTAGTAGCGGAGAACGTGGACCCGGCGGCGGTGCCCGGCGCACTGGCCGCGCTGCACGCCGGCGGCCTGCCGGTGCTGCCGCACGGCGTGTCGCTGTCGCTCGGCGGCACCGAGCGGCTTGACCCGCGGCGCCTCGGCCGCCTGGCCGAGCTGGCCGAGCGTTTCGGGTCACCGCTGGTCAGCGAGCACGTCGCGTTCTGCCGGGCGGGCGGCCTGGAAGCCGGGCACCTGCTGCCGGTCCCGCGCACCGCCGACGCCCTCGCGGTGCTGACCGCCAACATCAGGTCCGCGCAGGCCGAGCTGCCGGCGCCGCTGGCCCTGGAGAACATCGCCGCCCTGGTGAGCTGGCCGGAAGACGAGCTCACGGAGGCGCAGTTCCTCAGCGAGCTGGTCGAGCGGACCGGGGTGCTGCTGCTGCTCGACGTGGCCAACCTGTACACCGCGCAGGTCAACTTCGGCACCGACCCGCTGGAGACGCTCGACCGGCTGCCGCTCTCCCAGGTCGGCTACGCGCACGTGGCGGGCGGGGCGCGGCGCGACGGGCTGTGGCACGACACCCACGCCCACCCGGTCAGCCCGGAGATCCTCGGCCTGCTGGCGGCACTGGCCGAGCGGACCGCGCTCCCCGGGGTGCTGCTCGAGCGCGACGACGACTACCCGTCCGACGCCGAGCTGGCGGCCGAGCTGGCCGCCATCCGCGCGGTGGTGGACCGTGCCGCCGTCGGCTGAGCGGCCGGCCGCCGAGCCGCCCGCCCAGCCGCCCGCTGGCCTCGCCGCGCGCCAGCGTGCGCTGGTGGCGGCGCTGGTGACGGGGGCGGCGGCGCCCGCCGGGGTGGCGCCGGACCGGGTCCGGGCGCAGGCCCTGGCGCTGCTGGGCAAGCGGGCGAGGACGGCTGCCCGGCGCGAGCCGGGGGTCGCGGCGCGGCTGGGCGAGGAGTTCTGGCCGGCCTTCCAGCGCTACGCCGCCACCCAGCGGCAGCCGCCAGGGGACTCCGCCGCCGACGCGCGGGCATTCCGCCGCTACGCGCGGGCCGGGCGCATCCGCAAGCGGCTGCGCCCGGCCCGCGGGTAGCGGTCAGCGGAACGGCCAGGCGGCGCGCGCACCCGTTCGGGATGGCCCGGGGTTGACTTGCGGTACCCGCGGGCGGCGGGGCCGGCTCACCGGCGGGCGGTGGCCCGGTGCAGCGACCAGCCGAGGGCGGCGACGGCGACCACCGGGAGCAGCCACCACGCGTTCACCCCGGCCAGGTGGCAGAGCACCGCGGTCAGGCCGAGGCCGGCCGCCACCAGGGCGGCGACCTGCCAGTCGTCGCCCACGATGAAGTCGTACCAGAACGCGCCAAACGACTTGAGCAGCTTCATCAGCCGACAACCTCCGGTTCCCTGGCGGGGCTGGCGGCGACCTTGCGCGAGCGCAGCCAGGCGATGTAGCCGGCGGCGGCCAGCGCCACCACCGGGACGATGACGAGCAGGGCGGCGTCGTTGCCGGGCCAGCGGGCACCCGCGCCCTCGGCCCCCCAGAAGGTGCCGAAGCTGGTGAGCATGACCCCCACCGCGAACTTCATCCAGTTCTCGGGGACCTTGGTCAGCGGGGCCCGGACCGCGATGCCGACGACGGTCACCACCGCGATCGCGGCCACCGCGCCGATGACGGCGGCGCCGATGTTCTTCTGGTTGTCGCCGAAGGTGATCACGATGAAGACCACCTCCAGGCCCTCAAGCAGCACGCCCTTGAACGCGAGGGTGAACGAGTACCAGTCGTTGACCCCGCGCCTGCGCTCGGGGGCGGCTTCCCTGGCCGCCGACACCTCCCGCAGGTACGCGCTGGCCTCGTCGTGCAGTGCCTTGTAGCCGGTCGCCCGCAGCACCGCCTTGCGCAGCCATTGCAGTCCGAAGACCGCCAGCAGCGCGCCGACGACCACCCGGAGCGGGGTGAGCGGCAGGTAGCCGATGGCCGGCCCGATCGCGGCGGTGATCACCGCCAGTGTGACCAGGGCCGCCGCCATCCCCTGCAGGGTGGACCTCCACTCCCGGGTGAGGCCGGCCGCGAGGACGATGGTCAGGGCCTCGACCGCCTCCACCACGCAGGCGATGAAGACGGTGATGACCAAGGGGAGCGCATTCAACGAGTCTCCTGAAGCGGTTCAATAGATTCATGACGACTGACCAGGACCGGCCGGAGGGGACGCCGCCGGGTGACGGCGCCACCGCGGGCTGGCTGCTGCTTATCTACCGGGTGCCGCCCGAGCCGACCCGGCTGCGCTCCACCGTGTGGCGCCGCATCAAGTCGCTCGGCGCCATCTACCTGCAGAACTCGGTGGCCGCGCTGCCCGCTTCGACCGCCAACGAGCGGGCACTGCGCAAGCTGCGGCGCGAGATCACCGACATGTCGGGGACGGCGATGCTGATGTCCTGCGCGGTGCTGGCGGGCGAGTCGGAGGTGCGGGGCTCGTTCCAGGCCGCGCGCAACGACGAGTACGAGGAGATCGTCGACAAGTGCGAGGACTTCCTCGGGCAGGTGCAGAAGGAGTACGACCAGAACCACTTCACCTACGCCGAACTGGAGGAGAACGAGGTCGACCTGGTCAAGCTGAAGAACTGGTTCGCCAAGATCGTCGAGCGGGACGTGTTCGGCGCCAGCGGGCGCGCTGCCTGCGAGGACTTCCTCGTCAAGTGCGAGCAGTCGCTCGAGGCGTACGCCGCCCGGGTCTACGCCGAGGAGGGCGAGGGACAGTGACACGGCTCGATTGTAACAGCCGTTAGATCCGAGAGCATAACAGCCGTTAGTTCCAGGTTGTGATAATCGATTCACCGGCTGGCTAACTTCCAGACACTCTGGTGATGCCTCGGGTCCGCAGACTCGGCTCCATGAACAGCACGTTCCGGCGCACTCGGGTGCGCCTGCTCGCCGGCGCGTCCGGCGCCGTCGCACTGTCTGTCCTCGCGGTGGCCGGGTGCTCGTCGAGCTCCTCGTCGTCGGCCGCGTCCACGCCGTCCGCCCCGGCCGGCTCCTCCTCGGCCGCCGCCGCCTCCGCGTCCGCCACCGGGCCGGCGGTGCCGCTCGTGGTCTACTCGGCCCAGGGCTACGACAAGGTCACCACCGAGGCATTCACCAAGGCCACCGGCATCCCGGTCAAGCTCGACGACAACTCAACCGGCCCGCTGCTGACCCAGATCGAGGCGTCCAAGAACAACCCCAACTGGGGCGTCCTGTGGGTGGACGGCGCGACCGCGTTCGCCGGCCTTGACCAGCAGGGACTGCTGGCCAAGAACGTCATCCCGGGCGGCGTCGCCTACAACGCCCTCGGCACCGCCTCGATCCCGGCCGACAAGAGCTACGCCCCGACCGGCGTCACCATGATGGCCGCCGTCGTCTACAACAAGGCCAAGGTGCCGAACCCGCCCAAGACCTGGCAGGACCTGCTCTCGGCGTCATGGAAGGGCCAGGTCGGGATGAACGACCCGTCCCAGTCCGGCCCGACCTTCCCCTTCATCGCGGGCATGATGAACTACCTCGGCGGCGTCTCGGCCGGCGAGAGCTACTTCACCCAGCTCAAGGCCAACGGCCTGGTCATCCACCCGACCAACGGGCCGACGCTGCAGGCGCTGACCAGCGGGCAGATCAACCTGGCGCTGGTGCAGAGCTCAGCCGGCGTCGGCGCGGTGCTGCAGGACAAGAACCTGGGCATCGAGTACCTCAAGGGCACCACCCTGCTGCCCAGCGCGATCGGGATCGACGCCAAGGCATCCCCCCAGGTGCAGGCCGAGGCGGAGAAGTTCATCTCGTTCGTGCTGTCCCCCGCGGGCCAGCAGGTCATGCAGACCGGCGACCCCACCGGCGACTCGCTCTACTACCCGGTCGTCAGCGGCGTGAGCGCGCTGCCGACGGTGCCCCCGCTGCCCAGCGGCGTGACGCAGAGCATTGACCCCTACAAGTGGGGCCCGCAGGAGGCGACGGTCAACACCTGGTTCGACTCCAACATCGTCCGTTGATAGGGGTAACCCCGCCGCCAACGGCGCTGGTTCCCGGCCGGCGAGGAGCATCGCGCTTCTCGCCGGCCGGCGGCGGTCCGGCCTGGCTACGCCCGGCGCGGCTGGGCATGCCGCTGTTCTGGATCATCCTGTGCGCCTTCATCCTGCTCCCGTGCGCCGCCTTCCTGCTGCTGGCGGTCTCGCCGCGGCTGTTCGGCCAGGGCAGCCAGTGGTTCACGCTCACCTACCTGCGCCAGGCGCTGACCGGCTCCACCGCGGTGGCCGTGGTCAACTCGCTGTGGGTGTCCGCCGCCGCGGCCGGGATCGGCCTGGTCGTCGGCTTCCCGGTCGCCTGGCTGGCCGCGCGCACCACCATGCCGGGCCGCCGCTGGGTGTCCGGCGGCATGTGGCTGGCGCTGCTGCTGCCCTCCTGGCTGCCCGCGCTCGGCTGGGAGCGGATCGTGCAGCAGGACGGCGTCATGTACCGGCTCGGCCTCAACTGGCCCTGGGTAACGCACGCGGTGATGGGGCCGGCCGGCGTGGTCCTGCTGCTCGGGCTGCGCTGCGTGCCGTTCACCTACCTGGCGATCAGCGCCGCCCTGAACGGGCTCGGGCAGGAGTTCGAGGACGCGGCCCGGGTGCACGGCGCGTCCCGCTGGCAGGCGCTGCGGCTGATCACGCCGATCCTCGCCCCGGCCATCATGTCGGCCCTGGCGATCGGCTTCGCCGAGTCGATCTCCGACTTCGGCGTCGCCGCCACCCTGGCCTACAACTCCAACTTCTCGCTCGCCACCTACGCCCTGTACGCGGCGATCGGCAACTTCCCGCCGTCGTTCCCCCTCGCGGCCGGCATGTCCTGGCTGCTCGTCGCGGCGGTCGCGATCCCGCTGCTGCTGCAGGCACGGGCGCTGCGCGGCCGGTCGTACGCGATCTTGTCCGGGCGGACCAGGCAGGCGGTCCGGCGTCGCCTCGGCCGGGTCGAGGCAGTGGCGGCCGGCACCGGGCTGGCGCTGTTCTTCCTCGTCATCCTGGGCATCCCCGGGTTCGGGGCGGTATCCGGGTCGCTGCTTGGCGACTTCGGCGGCTCCTTCACGATCACCTGGTCGAACTACTCGACGCTGTTCGAGTCGCCGGACCTGATCGGGCCGCTGCAGCGGTCCATCGCCTACGGCGCGATCACGGCGACCGTCACCGTGGTCCTCGGGTTCATCGCCGCCCGGCTGCTGTCGCAGCGGCGGACGGCCGCCACCGGGGCGATGGACTACCTGCTGCTGGCCTCGGTGGCGCTGCCGGGCGTGGTGTTCGGGGCCGGCTACATCTTCGCCTACAACCTGCCGGTCATGTCCGCCCTGCACGTCAACCTCTACCAGACGGTGCAGCTGCTGGTCATCGCCTACATCGCGTCGTCGCTGCCGACCAACGCGCGCGTGCTGGTGGGGTCGGTGTCGCAGATCCAGCCGTCCCTGCGCGACGCGGCGCGGGCGCACGGGGCCGGGGCCGTCGCGGCCTGGGCACGGGGCGTGCTGCCGGTGGTGTCCCGCCCGCTGATGATGGCCTGGCTGTACACGTTCTGCGGGGTGTTCCTTGAGCTGCCGCTGTCGCAGCTGCTCTACGCGCCCGGGTCGCCGCCCGCCGCGATCGCGATCGAAGACAACCTGTCCAACTACCACTTCGGAGTCGGCATGGCCCAGGCGGTGCTGTCGGTGTTCATCGCGTTCGCCGTCGTCGGCCTGGTGCTCGGGGCTTACCGCCTGCTGGCGCCGACCGGGTGGCGGCGCATTGGAGGAACCGTCCGTGGCTGAGCCGATCACGGTCAGCGGGCTGACCAAGACCTACCCGGGCGCCACCGTGCCCGCGCTCAAGTCGGTCTCGCTCGACGTCGACCCGGGCACCTTCCTGGTGCTGCTCGGCCCGTCCGGGTCGGGCAAGACGACGCTGCTGCGCTGCCTGGCCGGGATCGAGCGGCTGGACAGCGGCTCGCTGTCGATCGGCGGCCGGGTGGTCGCCGACGGCCGCGCCCACGTGCCGCCGGAGCAGCGCGACCTGTCGATGGTGTTCCAGGACTACGCCCTGTGGCCGCACCTGACCGCGCTCGACAACGTGGCGTTCGCGCTGCGCCGCCGCCGGCTGCCGCGGGCCGAGTGCCGTGCCCGGGCGCAGGTGATGCTCTCCCGGGTCGGCCTGGAAGGATTCGCCCGGCGGTACCCGAACGAGCTCTCCGGCGGGCAGCAGCAGCGGGTGGCGCTGGCCCGGGCGCTGATCGCCGACACCGGGCTGATCCTGTGCGACGAGCCGCTGTCCAACCTGGACGCCGACCTCCGCGAGCGGATGCGGGTGGAGATCTCGGCGCTGGTCCGCGAGGCGGGCGCGACCACCGTCTACATCACCCACGACCAGGCCGAGGCGTTCGCGCTGGCCGACCGCATCGGGGTGCTCGAAGAGGGCGTGCTGGTGCAGTCGGGCACGCCCGAGGAGGTCTACCACCACCCGGCGACCCCGTTCGTCGCCCGGTTCACCGGGCTGGCGGGCGAGCTGCCGGTCCGGGTGACCGGCCACGGCGGCGACGGCGCGCTGGAGATCGCCCCGGCCGGGGGCGGCGACGTGCGGCTGCCCGCGCTGCGGCCCGCGGCCGGCCCGGCCGGCGGCAGCGCGGGCCGGCCGGGGCTGCGGCCGGGGGACGACGCGCTGCTCGCCATCCGCCCGACCGGCGTGATGCTGCTGCGGTCGGCCGCCGAGACGCCGCACCTGACCGGGCGGGTGGCCGACGTGGCGTTCCGCGGGCGCGGCTACGAGTACGCGATCGACCTGGACCGCATCGGCCGCCTGACCGGTATCTTCGCCCGGCACCGGGCGGACCGGGGCGACTCGGTCGGCCTGCGGCTCGACCCGGAGGGCTGCCACCTGTTCCCGGACGCCGATGCTGCGCATCCGGCTAAGGACGGCGCGCCGACCCTGGTGGCGTGATACCGATGGGCCGACATTTCGCCTTCCTGGCGCTCCGGCCCGCCCGGTGAGCGCCGCGACCGCTGACAGGAGTGCCGCTGCCGATGACCGAGACGGCTGGCCGCGGGCACGAGCGGACCTGGCGGCCGCCAGGCTATTACCGGGTGGTCCTCATCCTGGCCTGGGGGGCGGGCGTGGCCGTGCTCACCGGGTTCGGCTGGTTCGAGCTGCGGACGAACGGCGGGCCGGGGCCGTCCGGCTGGCCGCTGCTGCTGATCGCGGTCCCGCTGTGGGGCTGGCTCGCGTTCCGGGGCTGGACGGTCACGGCCACCCTGACCGCGGACACCCTGGTGATCAGGAACGTGCTGTCCACCGAGCGGGTCGCGGTGGAGGACATCACCGGCGCGGGCTTCGTCTCCAGGCGCCGGGTGCTGCGGGTGACCGAGCGGCGCCCGCCGGGCGGCCGCGCCCCGGGCCCCGCCCCGGTCGCGCGGCACCGCGACCCGGGCGAGCGGTACGGCGTCAGCGCCATCGTGATCGGCCCCGGGGCCTGGCTGGCGGGCCTGCGCGGCCCGGCCGACGAGGCGGCCGACGTCATCCGGGCCGCGGCCGGCCTGCCGCCCCTCCCGCCGCGCAAGGAGCAGGTCAGCCATGCGCAGGCGCTGGTCATGATCCCGGCCGGCCTCGGCTGCTGCGTCCTCGGCTCGGTCCTCGGCCACCTGGCGCCGTTCCCCCCGGTGTCCGGCGGCATGTCCGGCTTCGGGTTGATGATGGCGGTCCTGGGGACCGTGGCCGAACTGGGCCGGCTGCGCGGCCGCGCCCGGTCCGCCCGCTCGCGCTGAGCGAAACCAGGTGTGCCCTCGGTCACGCGGGGGTCCGGGCATCATCGGCTTGCATCAAGGTGCAATAACATCGGCTTCGTGACAGTCTCCCTTGCAACCAGTGAGTCGGCGCCGGAGACGGCCGAGGCCGACGTCCTCGTGATCGGGGTAGTGCAGACCCCGGCCGGCCCGGCAGCCGCACCCGGCCTGGCCGGAGTAGACGAAGCCCTCGGCGGTACCCTCGCCGACGCGCTCGCCGCGCTCGGCGCGACCGGCGAACTCGAGGAACTCAGCAAGATCCCGGGCGGCGGCAAGCTGCCCGCCGCGCTCGTGCTCGCGGTGGGCCTCGGGGCCGCACCCGGCGACGGGGACGCGTTCGAGCCCGAGCGGCTGCGCCGCGCGGCCGGGACGGCGCTGCGGGCGGCGGCGGCGAAGAAGGCACCGGGCGGGCCGGGCGACGACGCGCCCGCGGGCAAGGCTGTCACGGTCGCGCTGCCCGCGCTCACCCCCGGGGAGGCCGAGGCGGTCACCGCCGGGGCGCTGATGGGGGCCTACTCCTTCCGCCGCTACCGGGCGACGCCGTCCGGCGACGTGGCGGTCACGGTGCTGACCGGCGACGGCAACGCCGACGCGGTGCGCCGCGGCCAGGTGCTTGCCAAGGCCGTCAACCTGGTGCGGGACCTGGTCAACACGGCCCCGCTGGACCTGCCGCCGGCCGCGCTGGCGGCCGAGGCGGAGCGGGTCGCGGCCGAGGCGGGCATCACCGCCGAGGTTCTCGACGAGGCGGCGCTGAAGGACGGCGGCTACGGCGGCCACGTCGGCGTCGGCATGGGCTCTATCCGGCCGCCGCGGCTGGTCCGGCTGGCCTACACCCACCCGGAGGCGACGCAGACGGTCGCGTTCGTCGGCAAGGGCATCACCTTCGACTCCGGCGGCCTGTCGCTCAAGCCGCCCAAGTCGATGGAGACGATGAAGTGCGACATGAGCGGGGCCGCGGCGGTCCTCGCCGCCACCGCCGCGGTGGCCGACCTGGCGCTGCCGGTGAACGTGGTCGCCTACCTGTGCGCGGCCGAGAACATGCCGGGCGGCGGCGCCCAGCGCCCGTCCGACATCATCAGCATCTACGGCGGCAAGACGGTCGAGGTGCTGAACACCGACGCGGAGGGCCGGCTGGTGCTGGCCGACGGCATCGTCCGGTCCGGTGAGGACAACCCGGTGCTGATCGTCGACGTCGCCACGCTGACCGGGGCGGCCACCGTCGCGCTGGGCGGCCGCACCACCGGCGTCATGGGATCATCGGACGAGGTCGCGGCCGACGTGGCCGCGATCATGCGGGACGCGGGCGAGCCGGCCTGGGCGATGCCGTTCCCCGAGGAGCTGCGCAAGGGCCTCGACTCGACCGTCGCCGACCTGGTCAACGTCTCGCCGGAACGCGGCGGGGGGATGCTGACGGCGGGCCTGTTCCTGAAGGAGTTCGTGCCCGCCGGGGTCGCCTGGGCGCACCTGGACATCGCCGGGCCCGCCTTCAACGAGAAGGGGCCGTTCGGTTACACCCCCAAGGGCGGGACCGGCGCGGCGGTGCGGGCGCTGGTCGCCATCGCGGCAGAGACGGCGGCCGGGCGACTTCCGGGCGCGTAAGCAACGGCAGTGACATGATGGAGCACTGAGCGTAAGCGGAAAAGGGGTAACAGTGGCAGAGGGCGGCCATTACGACATCGTCATCCTCGGCGGTGGCAGCGGCGGCTACGCCTGCGCGCTGCGCGCGGCCGAGTTCGGCAAGCGCGTGGCCCTGATCGAGAAGGACAAGGTAGGCGGCACCTGCCTGCACCGCGGCTGCATCCCGACCAAGGCGCTGCTGCACGCGGCCGAGGTCGCCGACTCGGCCAAGGAGAGCGGCAAGTTCGGGGTGAAGAGCTCGTTCGAGGGCATCGAGATGCCCTCGGTCCTCTCCTACCAGCAGGGCGTGGTGGAGCGGCTGTGGAAGGGCCTGCAGGGCACGCTGGCCGGGCGCAAGGTCGACGTCATCTACGGCGAGGGCCGGCTGGCCTCGCCGACCTCGGTCACGGTGAACGGCGACACCTACACCGGCGACCACGTCGTGCTGGCCAGCGGGTCGGCGCCGCGGTCGCTGCCCGGCCTGACGCCCGACGGCAACCGGATCATCACCTCCGACGACGCGCTGCTGCTGGACCGGGTCCCGGCCTCCGTGGTCATCCTGGGCGGAGGCGTCATCGGCGTCGAGTTCGCCTCGGTCTGGCGCTCCTTCGGCGCCGAGGTCACCATCGTCGAGATGGCGCCGCAGCTGCTGCCGCTGGAGGAAGAGGCCTCGGCCAAGGTGCTGCAGCGGGTGTTCCGCCGCCGCGGCATCAGCTTCGAGCTCGGCAACCCGTTCAAGTCGGTCGACTACACCGACACCGGGGTCAAGGTCACCCTGGGTAACGGCAAGGAGCTGGACGCCGAGCTGCTGCTGATCGCGGTGGGCCGCGGCCCGGTCTCGGCCGGCCTGGGCTACGAGGAGAACGGGGTGACCGTCACCCGCGGCTTCGTCGAGGTCGACCCGCTGCTGCAGACCGCCGTGCCGACCATCTCCGCCGTCGGCGACCTGGTCACCGTGGGCGGGACCGCCCACCTGCAACTGGCTCACGTCGGCTTCGCCGAGGGCATCCTGGTGGCCGAGCGGCTGGGCGGGATCGACGTCCGGCCGATCGACTACGACGGCGTGCCCCGCATCACCTACTCAGACCCCGAGGTCGCCTCGGTTGGCATCACCGCCGCCCAGGCGGCCGACCGCGGCATCGCGGTGGTCGAGGTCAACTACCCGCTGGGCGGCAACGGCAAGAGCGTCATCCTCGGGACACAGGGCCAGGCCAAGGTCATCGCGCAGGCGCCGGCCGAGCCGGGCGGGCAGCCGGGCCGGGTGCTCGGCGTGCACCTGGTCGGCAGCCGGGTCGGCGAGCTGATCGCCGAGGCGCAGCTCATCTACAACTGGGACGCGGAGCCGGACGACGTCGCGGCGCTCATCCACCCGCACCCGACCCAGTCGGAGATCATCGGCGAGGCGCACCTGGCGCTCGCCGGCAAGCCACTGCACTTCCACGCTTAAGGAGCAACACCCGACATGTCGGTCTCCGTAGTAATGCCCCAGCTCGGGGAGAGTGTCACCGAGGGCACCGTCACCCGCTGGCTGAAGAAGGAAGGCGAGCGGGTCACCGCCGACGAGCCGCTGCTCGAGGTGTCCACCGACAAGGTGGACACCGAGATCCCGTCCCCCGCCAGCGGCATCCTGCGCGGCATCGCCGTCGACGAGGACGAGACGGTCGCGGTCGGCGCGGAGCTGGCCGTGATCGAGGACTCGGAGTCGGCTGAGGCCCCGGCCCCGGCCGAGGCACCCGCTGCCCCGCAGGCCGCCCCCGAGCCCCCGGCCCCGGCCCCGGCCCCGGCCGCCGCCGCGCCGCCGCCTCCGCCGCCCGCGCCCTCGTACGCACCGCCGTCGGCCCCGCCCGCGACGGCCGCCGCCCCCACCAACGGCGGTTCCTCCGCGTCGTCGAGCACCTGGTCGTGGGGCTCGCCGCCCGCGCCCGCACCCGCCGCGGCCACCCCGCCGGCCCCCGGCTACGCGCCGCCCGCGGCCGCCCCGGCCGCCTACTCAGCCCCCGCGGCGGCCCCGGCGGCTCAGCCCGCTCAGCCGGCCGCCCCCGCGGCCGAGGACGAGCCGGGCGACACCTACCCCGAGCCGGTCCCGCTGCCGTCCGGTGAGTCACCGTACGTCACGCCGCTGGTCCGCAAGCTGGCGGCGGAGCACTCGGTGCCGCTTGAGTCGATCTCCGGCACCGGGGTCGGCGGCCGCATCCGCAAGCAGGACGTGCTCGACGCGGCCCGCGCCCAGCGGGCGGCCGAGGCCGCCGCCCAGGCCGCCGCGGCGGCCCCGGCGCCGGCCGCGGCACCGGCCGCTAGCGCCGCCCCCGCGGCCGCGCCCGGCCAGCCGGCCGCGCCCCGCCCGGAGATCGTGCCGTCCGCGCTGCGCGGCACCACCCAGCGGATGACCCGCCCCCGGCAGGTCATCGCCAAGCGGATGGTCGAGTCGCTGCAGACCGCGGCCCAGCTCACCACCGTGGTCGAGGCGGACGTCACCAACATCGCCCGGCTGCGGGAGCGGGCCAAGGCCGGCTTCCAGGCCCGCGAGGGCGTCAAGCTGACCTTCCTGCCGTTCTTCGCGCAGGCCACCGTGGAGGCGCTGAAGATCCACCCGGTGCTCAACGCGGTGATCAACGAGGAGTCCAAGGAGATCACCTACCACAACGCCGAGCACCTCGGCATCGCGGTGGACACCGAGCGGGGCCTGATGGTGCCGGTCATCCACAGCGCGGGCGACCTGAACATCGGCGGCCTCTCCCGGAAGATCGCCGACCTCGCCGCCCGCACCCGGGGCGGCCAGGTGGGGCCGGACGAGCTGTCAGGCGGCACGTTCACGCTGACCAACACCGGCAGCCGGGGCGCGCTGTTCGACACCCCCATCCTTAACCTGCCGCAGGTCGGCATCCTCGGCGTCGGCAGCGTGGTCAAGCGCGCGGTGGTGGTCGAGGACGCGCGCCTGGGCGAGGTCATCGCGGTCCGCTCGATGGTCTACCTGGCGCTTACCTACGACCACCGGCTGGTCGACGGCGCCGACGCCGCCCGGTTCCTGGTGACGGTGAAGAACCGCCTCGAGGAAGGCGCGTTCGAGGCCGACCTCGGGCTTTAGGCGCGCAGCGCCGATGAGGGCACGCGCATGAAGGTAGCGGTCACCGGCTCGTCCGGGCTGATCGGTACCGCGCTGGCGGCTAGCCTGCGGGCGGACGGCCATCAGGTCGTCCGCCTGGTCAGGCGGCCGCCGCGCGGCAGCGACGAGGTTCGCTGGGACCCCCGGGCGGCCGACGCGGGCGACCCGCCGCTGTCCGGCCTGGACGCGGTGGTGCACCTGGCCGGGGCCGGCGTCGGCGACCACCGGTGGACCGAGGGCTACAAGGCGGAGATCCGGGCCAGCCGGGTCCTCGCGACCCGCGCCCTGGCGGCCGCGCTGGCGGCGGCCGAGCCACGGCCCAGGTCCTTCGTCGTCGCCTCGGCGATCGGCTGGTACGGGGACACCGGCGGCCGCGCGGTGACCGAGGACGACCCGGCCGGCCGGGAGTTCCTGTCCCGGGTGGTGCACGACTGGGAGGCGGCGGCCGACCCGGCCCGGGAGGCCGGGATCAGGACCGCGCAGCTGCGCAGCGGCCTGGTGCTCGGGGCCGGCGGCGGGGTGCTGGCCCGGCTGGCGCCGCCCGCCCGGCTCGGGCTGCTGCCCCGTTTCGGCGACGGTCACCAGGTGATGAGCTGGATCTCGCTGACCGACGAGATCCGGGCGATCCGCTTCCTGCTCGACTCGCCGGACGCGGAGGCGCAGGCCGGCCCGTTCAACCTGACCGCCCCCAACCCGGTCACCGGCGACGAGCTGACCGCCGCCCTGCACGCGGCGCTGCGGCGGCCGGACTTCCGCTGGCTGCGGGTGCCGGCCCCGCTGCTGCGGGCCGGGCTGGGCGAGCTGTCGGCCGAGCTGCTGACCAGCGCCCGGGTGCTGCCCGCGCGGCTGCTGGCGGCCGGGTTCACGTTCAGTTACCCCACGATCGGGGCGGCGCTGGAGGCGGAGCTGCCGCGGTTAGCTGGCTGGCTGGAGGATGATGTCGACGTCGGCGTGGCGGAAGGGGAGCTGGCCGACGTTCCACTGCTTCGCCCGCGCCGGGTCATCGACCTCGGTGAAGTCGACCACCAGGGACTGCTTGACCGCGAAGACGGTGTCGGACTCGATGTACTCGCTCCCCGCCACGAAGATGTGCGTGGTCAGCTCGCGGTGGCCGGGGGCGGTGACGATGAAGTGGATGTGGGCCGGGCGGAAGGCGTGGCGGCCGGTGGCCCGCAGCAGCTCGCCGACCGGGCCGTCGGTCGGGATGGGGTAGTAGCTGGGAACGACGGTGCGGAACCAGAAGCGGCCCTCGGCGTCGGCGGTGAACAGGCCCCGGCCGTTGCCGCGCGGCTGTACCGCGGGCTGCTGCACGTCGTAGAAGCCCTGGTCGCTGGCCTGCCACACGTCGAGGGTGGCACCCGGCAGCGGGGTGCGGTCGACCGACAGCACCCGGCCGGTGACCACGCACGGGGTGCCCGTGGCGACCAGGTCGATGCTGTCACCGAGCGGCCGGGCGGGCGATTCCACCACGTGGAACGGGCCGAGCACGGTCGACTCGGTCGCCACCCCGAACTTGCGGTTGGAGATCGTCTCCACCAGCATCGACAGCCCCAGGACGTCGGACAGCAGGATGAACTCCTGCCGCTCGTCGTCGCATTTGCGGCCGGTCCGGGTGAGGAAGCCGATCGCCTGCTCCCACTCGGGAACGGTCAGCTCGACGTCCCGGGCGAACGCGTGCAGGTGCCGTACCAGGGACACCAGGACCTCGCGGAGCCGCGGGTCGGTGCGCGGCCCGAACGACTCGGTGACGGCGTCGGCCGCGGTCTCCTCGGTGAAATCGGTAGCCATGGCGACGAGGGTATGTCCGCGCCCGGCGGCGGGTCTACCGCGGTGGCCCCGGCGGATCAGCCCGAACGGGGGCGAGCGGTGCCTCCTGGGCGACCACCGCGGGCGCTCTGAGCAGCCGGCGGGCGGCGGTGAACATCAGGACGGCCAGCGGCAGCTCGACCAGCAGGGCCGAGCCGACGCTGTCCCACTCGTTCTTGGTCCCGAGGTCGAGGATCACGTCGAACCAGGCGTCACAGCACAGCAGGGTCGCGGTGACCAGCAGGCAGGTGATGACGCCGCGGCGGCCGCGCCAGAACGCCCAGCCGGTGGCGGCGAACGCGAACAGCAGGATGATGTCGAAGCCGACCCAGGCACCCTTCCAGTGCTGGGCGTGGAACGAGCGGTGCAGGGTGTAGATGAGCACCACGATCCAGCCGGCCAGCACCGCGCAGGCGGTGACCGAGAGGATCAGGCCGAGCCGCCGGCCGCGGGCCAGGTCGATGCCGGGCAGCGGGTGCGGGTCGTCGATGGCGGCCAGGCGGCGCGCCAGCTCGCGCCGCTGGGCCGGGCTCATCGCCCGCAGTTCTGCCTCGTTGATCACGGTTTGGATGTTCCCAGCCGACGCAGTGGTATCCCGCGCGTCGTAGTCTCGGTGTTGTGGATGCTGAACTCGTATACGCGCACGCAGGCTTCGGTTCCCACGCGGTCGACTATGTCCAGGGCTGGGACCTGCAGCGCGCCGTGCACGCGCGGCGGGTGAGCGGCGAGGTCCCCGACAGCTGCCTGCTGCTGGAGCATACGCCGGTCTATACAGCGGGCAAGCGGACCGCGGCGTCCGACCGGCCGGCCGGCGACCCGGGGGCGCCGGTGATCGACGTCGACCGGGGCGGCAAGATCACCTGGCACGGTCCCGGGCAGCTGACCGCCTACCCGATCATCCGGCTGCGCGAGCCGATGGACGTGGTCGCCTACGTCCGGGCGCTCGAGGAGGCGATGATCCGGGTGTGCGCCGAGTTCGGGCTGCCCGCGACCCGGGTCGACGGGCGGTCCGGCGCCTGGCTGCCGGCGTCGGGCGGGCAGCCGGAGCGGAAGGTCGGCGCGATCGGCGCCCGCGTCGCCCGCGGGGTCAGCATGCACGGCCTCGCGCTCAACTGCGACTGCGACCTGTCCTGGTTTGACCGCATCGTGCCGTGCGGCATCAGGGACGCGGGGGTGACCTCGCTCACCGCCGAGACCGGCATCCCGGTGTCCGTGTCCGACGTCACCCCGCTGCTTGAACGGCACCTGACGGCCGCGCTCGGCTACCGGACCTGGCGGCGCATCCACTCGGTGGCGCCGCTGCTCGCCGCGGCGGCTTAGGCTGGAGGCTGTGGCGAGTACCCCGGAGGCTGTGGTGAGTACAGAGCTGGCCCCAGAAGGACGGCGGATGCTGCGCCTGGAGGCGCGCAACGCCGAGACGCCGATCGAGCGCAAGCCGCCGTGGATCAAGACCCGGGTTCGCACCGGGCCCGAGTACACCAAGCTGCAGCACCTGGTGAAATCGGAGGGACTGCACACGGTCTGCCAGGAAGCCGGCTGCCCCAACATCTTCGAGTGCTGGGAAGACCGCGAGGCCACCTTCCTGATCGGCGGCGACCAGTGCACCCGGCGCTGCGACTTCTGCCAGATCGACACCGGCAAGCCGCAGCCGCTCGACCGCGACGAGCCCCGCCGGGTCGCCGAGTCGGTCACCACCATGGGGCTGCGCTACGCCACCGTCACCGGGGTCGCCCGCGACGACCAGCCCGACGGCGGGGCCTGGCTGTACGCGCAGACCTGCCGGGAGATCCACGCGGCGGTCCCCGGCTGCGGGGTCGAGCTGCTGGTGCCCGACTTCAACGCCGAGCCCGCCCAGCTGGCGGAGGTGTTCAGCGCCCGCCCGGAGGTATTCGCGCACAACCTGGAGACGGTGCCGCGCATCTTCCGCCGTATCCGGCCCGGCTTCCGCTACGAGCGCTCGCTCGACGTGCTCCGCCAGGCCCGCCAGGCCGGCCTGGTCACCAAGTCCAACCTGATCCTGGGCATGGGCGAGACCCGCGAGGAGATCGCGCCCGCGCTGGCCGACCTGCGCGCGGCCGGGGTCGAGCTGCTGACCATCACCCAGTACCTGCGCCCGTCCGCCCGGCACCACCCGGTGGACCGCTGGGTGCACCCGGACGAGTTCGTCGCGCTGCGCGAAGAGGCCCTCGCGCTCGGCTTCGCCGGGGTGCTGGCCGGGCCGCTGGTCCGCTCCTCCTACCGGGCCGGGCGGCTGTACGCGCAGGCGATCGAGCAGCGGGCCGGCGCGCAGGCGAGCTGACCGGGCTCGCCCGCCAGCCGGCCCACCGGGCTGGCGCGAGTCACGGGGGCTGGCCCGGGTCAGCCGCAACCGTTCGGTACCTGCGGTTTTGACTTGACCGGTTCTCCGGTTACAGCCCGCGGGGCCGGAAACCGTATGCTGCCTGGTGTTGGCACGCGTAACGAGGAAAGGCTGATCCGGTGGTTGACCAATACAGCGCCCAGGAACTCCAGAACGCCGGGCGCATCAAGCAGATGCGGATGGTCGCCCGGCTGGTCAACCAGCAGAACCGGCGCGCGCTGCCGATCGTGGCGGGCGCGGTGGTCCTGGTCATCGCCGTCTTCGTGGTCGTCGGGCTGGTCACCGGGCTGATCGCGCTGTTCATCCCGATGGGGGTGCTGCTCGGCATCCTGGCCGGGATGATCCTGTTCGGCCGGTTCGCGCAGCAGGCGCAGTACTCGGCGATCGACGGGCAGCTCGGCGCGGCCGCGGCGGTGCTGCAGTCGATGCCGGGCGACTGGAACGTCACCCCGGCGATAGCCGGCAACCGGACCATGGACGTGGTGCACCGGGCGGTCGGCCGGGCCGGGGTGGTGCTGGTCGGCGAGGGGGTGCCGTCCCGGCTGGCCCCGCTGCTGACCGCGGAGCGGAAGAAGACCGAGCGGGTCGCGCACGGGGTGCCGATCCACGAGTTCCAGGTCGGCGCGGCCGACGGGCAGATCCCGGTCAGCAAGCTGCAGCGCAAGGTCAGCACGCTGCCGCGGGCGCTCAAGCCGGCCGCCGTGTCCGACCTCAACTACCGGCTGAAGGCCCTGCAGCCGACCATGGCGATGCCCAAGGGGCCGCTGCCCAAGGGCGCCCGGATGCCGAAGATGCCCAAGGGCCAGCGCTAAGGGGCTGGCGGGCTAGAGCCGGACGACGATCGTGTCCGCCGCGCGGTCGTGCAGGCCGCGCAGGTCACGGTCGGACAGGCAGGCCGGGATGACGAACAGCAGCAGCAGCGTGCGCAGCGCGGCCCAGCCGAAGCCGGGGCGGCTGCCGTCGGTGCGGACCGCCCGGATGCCGAGCAGCCGCTTGCCCACGGTCAGCCCGCTGACCGCGGTCAGCAGGTAGACCTCGACCGCGAAGAGCAGCAGGGCGAGCAACTGGGCGTCCTGGTAGTGCGCGTCGTTGACGGTGAAGATGCTGTGCCGGGTGATGCCCGAGGCGATCAGGTAGCACAGCACCCAGTCGACCACCAGCGCCACGAACCGCCGCCCCATCGGCGCGACCGAGCCAGGTCCGTCCTTCGGCAGGCCGAACCGCTTGCCCGGGTAATCAGGCGTAGTATCGGCGACGGTGGCTGGCTTCCTGGCCCGCGGGCTCCGGGATTGCTGAGGCACAGTAACTACGGTATCCGCTGGCAGTTGGCGCCCGGCCTGGCGGGCGACGGATACAGACACGTAACACTGACGAAACATCAGGGATACCGCCGCGAAATTGCGGAGGATTACCGTCCGAAGCGGTCCCGACAAGAAATCGAGACATAAATACCTATGCGCGCCCTGTTCTGGGAGGGTTGATGGCGTTCAGCAGTGCTGAAGAAGTCCTTGCGTTCATCGCTGAGGAAAACGTGGAGTTCGTTGACGTCAGGTTCACGGACCTGCCGGGCACCGTGCAGCACTTCACCGTTCCGGTTTCGACGTTCGACGCGGACGTCTTCACCGAAGGCCGGATGTTCGACGGGTCATCGATCCGCGGCTTCCAGGCGATCCACGAGTCCGACATGCTCCTCATCCCGGACCCGTCGACCGCCGTGCTCGACCCGTTCCGGCAGCACAAGACGCTGAACCTGACCTTCTCCGTCTTCGACCCGCTGACCGGCGCGGCCTACTCCCGCGACCCCCGCAACGTAGCCGCCAAGGCGGAGGCGTACCTGGCGGGCACCGGCATCGCCGACACCGCCTACATGGGCCCGGAGGCGGAGTTCTACATCTTCGACTCGGTGCGGTTCAGCACCGGCTCCAACGAGGGCTACTACCACGTCGACTCGATCGAGGGCGCGTGGAACACCGGCCGCGACGAGGTCGGCGGCAACCTCGGCGCCAAGCCACCGTACAAGGGCGGCTACTTCCCGGTCCCGCCGATGGACCACTACACCGACCTGCGGTCGGAGATGGTCACGAAGCTCATCGAGGTCGGCATCGTGACCGAGATGCAGCACCACGAGGTGGGCACGGCCGGCCAGGCGGAAATCGACATCCGCTTCGGCAAGCTGCTCGAGCAGGCCGACAAGCTGCTGCTGTACAAGTACGTGGTCAAGTCGGTCGCCCGCGCCGCGGGCAAGACGGTGACCTTCATGCCGAAGCCGCTGTTCGGCGACAACGGCTCGGGCATGCACGTGCACCAGTCGCTGTGGAAGGACGGCTCGCCGCTCTTCTACGACGAGATGGGCTACGGCGGCCTGTCCGACCTCGGCCGCTGGTACGTCGGCGGGCTGCTCAAGCACGCCCCGTCGCTGCTGGCGTTCACCAACCCGACCGTGAACTCCTACCACCGCCTGGTCCCGGGCTTCGAGGCGCCGGTCAACCTGGTCTACTCGAACCGGAACCGGTCGGCCTGCTGCCGCATCCCGATCACCGGCACCAACCCGAAGGCCAAGCGGATCGAGTTCCGCGTGCCCGACCCGTCCGCCAACCCCTACCTCGCCTTCTCGGCGATGCTGATGGCGGGCATCGACGGCATCAAGAACAAGATCGAGCCGCCGGAGCCGGTCGACAAGGACCTGTACGAGCTGCCGCCGGACGAGGCCGCCGCCATCCCGACGGTGCCGGGCTCGCTCGACGCGGTGCTCAACAACCTCGAGGTCGACCACGCGTTCCTCACCGAGGGCGGCGTGTTCACCCCGGACCTCATCGAGACCTGGATCGCCTACAAGCGCGAGAAGGAGATCGACGCGGTGCGGCTGCGCCCGACCCCGCACGAGTTCGAGCTGTACTTCGACGTCTGACGGTCGTTTAGCGGCTACCCGAAAGCCCGCGGCGAGGTGCTGACCTCGCCGCGGGCTTTCGCTTGGCCGGCCGCCCGGACTGCGGCGGTCACGGCTCCCAGCTGTAGGCGGTGAATGTCTCGGCGATGGTTGTCTTCGGGGCACCGAAGAAGATATGCACGTCGTCGTTGGTGGTCTGGTTGAGGATGAGTTTTACCGTGCCGTTGCCGAACTGCCTGGTGAGCGGCGCGAACTCGGCCTGCGTGGCGGCGAGGACGAGCGGCTGGTGGCCGGATTGCTCGATGGCCCGGACGGCGGCGATGATCGTAGCGGGCTCGATCGTGGACCCGAAGTCAGCCTGGTAGAAGCCCGGCATGGTGGTCTGGGCGGTCGCGACCGGCACGTTGCAGGTTCCGCGGATGGCCTGGCCGAACTTCAGCATCAGCTGGGCGTCGATGATCAGTACCGACCTGCCGCTGGGTATGTTCTGGCAGAGCGAGCTGACCGCCGCGACCTCGCCGACGAAGGTGCGCTTGAACGCGAGTCCGGTGAGGTTCCCGGCCAGCGGCTGCAGGGCGATCCCGGCCGCGCAGACAACGATCACGGCCACCCGGGGCGCCCGCGTCAGGTAGCCAGGGACGTCAACCAGGTAGACGGACCGCGACCTGCGTGCCAGCCAGGCAGCCGTCCACACCGCGAGCAGGATCACCCCGGGCAGCACGGCGGCCGCCAGGCGGCGGCTGGCCATCGGCTGGTGCGGGGTGATCGCCGGACGGACCAGGAAAATGCAGGTCGCACAGGCGAACACCAGGATGGGAAGCACCCAGACGGGCGCTTCGCCCTTGACGCAACGCCGCCCGAGCACCGCGTAGCCGATCACGGCCAGCGCGATGGCCCCGGCACCGGTGTACCAGTAGATCCAGTGCAGGCTGAGGGGGGCGTACGCATGCAGGTAGTCCGTCACCCAGCCCCGTTCGACATAGGGCCGGACGAGGAACACGGCGAGCACGGCGAACGGAAGGACCGCCAGGGCCCGGACGAGCCAGGGGTTCGGCCGGCTGCGCAGCTCGGAGCCACGCCGCCGCAGCCACCACACCGCCGCGACCGTGACGACGACCATCAGGGCGACGACGGCGATCTCTTCCTTGACCGACTCTCCGTTGAGCTTCAGGTACGGCCGGCTGAGGACGGCCCCGTCGACCACCCCGTACGCCGTGCCGGCGAGCAAGCCGGCCATGAGCGGGATGACCTGCCGTTGCCGCCGCAGGACCAGCAGCCCGCAGTAAGGGATGACGAACAAGATGTCGCCCGGCCCGTCGATCCGGACGAGGAGGACCACGCCGAGGAGCAGCCCCGCGACGCCGGCCAGCACGTGCGAGGCAGACCGGGAATGGTGCCGCCAGCTGGCCCGCCACCGTCGGGCGTCCTCCTCGCCCCGGTCGGCTCGCTGGCTGTCGATCCACAGCGACAGTCCCCCGACGAGGAAGATCAGCGCCAGGGGCTCGCTCCAGGTGTCACGGCTCACGTACTGCAGGGGGAGGGTGACCCCGATCGCCAGGGCCGCGAAGGGAGCCCAGCGCGGGCCGACCAGCCGGGCTACCAGCCCGCCGAACGTGAACACCGCCAGCGCGCCGAGCACCGGCGCCCAGAACACCGCCAGCCGCGCACCGCCCGCCCAGAAGCCCAGCGAGAGAACCATCGGCAGGCCGGCCATGAACTGCGGCACGACATGCCCGTCTACCTGGAAAAAAGCGGCACTGGCGTAAGTGATGCTCGCCGGGTGACCGCCGAAGGCCGGTGAATTCTCCGCGATAATCGTCGTCCCGTGCTGGGAAATCCAGTTCGCGAACTGCATGTAGGACGCCGCGTCGTACTCAACGATCACGAACTGCGAGTGGAACACCGCGTTGAAAACGCCGAACGCAACCGAGACCGCCGCCAGTGACCACAGCGTCCAGCGCGGCGTGGGCTTCGCCAGGCCCTGCCCGGTGGTGCCCCAGATCGCCGCTCCGGTTACCGAGGGAATGCGACGCCAGGCATAGGGCACAAGCAGCGCCGCCAGCGCCAGCCACAGCACTATCACCGGCAACGGCTTGAAGTACCCGACCAGGAGCAGCGGGAAGCTAGTCAGCAGGAACGGCAGGAGCACCAGGACAGGCAGAGCGGTCAGCCGCCCGAAGAACAGCCCGGCGGAGTCCTCGGGGGCGCGGTCCCCTGCGCCGGTTCCCGGGGCGGCCCGAGGCTTGCTGTCGACGGACAAAAGAGGCAACCACCCGTCTGATCGCGACTTATCACCGGTCGCGCGAAGGCTATCAGTTCCCTGCGCAGTCATCTTGAGGTCTGACCGGCGTCGGTGGACGTGCGCGGATACGGCAGCCCCCGGTCAGCGAAAAGCCCGCGGCGAGGCTGGCTGCCTCGCCGCGGGCTCTTACCGTTCCCGGCGTCGCTAGAGGATGAAGAGCATCTCCTGGTAGGTGGCCAGCGGCCAGAGGTCGTCGGCCACCAGGGTCTCCAGCTCGTCGGCGGCCGTCCGCACCGCGTTCATGGCCGGCAGGTCGTTGTCCCTGATGTGCGTTGCCTGCTCCTCGACGCTGCCGTCGTGGTCGTGTCCGATCTCGGCCCGGAGGGTGGCGATCCCCGTGCGCAGGGCCTTGATCGCCGCCGAAACCTCGTCCAGGGTGGTGGTGTCGAACTCGGCGTCGATCGCCTTGAGGCTGGCCAGGTTGGTCGCCAGCTCGGTCTGGTAGCGCAGCGCCGCGGGCAGGATGACGGTGGTGGCGATCTCCAGCGTCAGCCGGGCCTCGACCCCCACGCTCAGCACGTACTGCTCGAGGCCGATCTCGTAGCGGCTGTGCGACTCGTGCGGGCTGAAGACCCCGTACCGGCTGAACAGCTCGATCGCGTCCTCGGTGACGAGCTGCGACAGCGCGTCCACGGTGGTCCGCAGGTTCAGCAGGCCCCGCGCCTCGGCCTCGACCGGCCACGCGTCGCTGTAGCCGTCGCCGTTGAACACGACGCTGCCGTGCACGGTGATGATCTGCTCGAGGACCTTCTGCACGGCGTCGTTGAAATCGGTCCCCTCGGCTACCAGTCCCTCGAGCTCGGTGGCGACGAAGTCCAGCGCCTCGGCCATGATGGTGTTGATCGTCACCATCGGGCCGGCGATCGACTGCAGCGATCCCGGGGCCCGGAACTCGAAGCGGTTCCCGGTGAAGGCGAACGGGCTGGTGCGGTTGCGGTCACCCGGGTCGGTCGGCAGCACCGGCAGCGTGTCCACCCCGATCTCCAGGGTGCCCTTCGACTTGGAGCTCTTGGCGCCGCCCTTGGCGATCTGGTCGAACACGTCGGCCAGCTGGTCGCCCAGGAAGATCGAGATGATCGCGGGCGGGGCCTCGTTGGCGCCCAGCCGGTGGTCGTTGCTGGCCGAGGCGACCGAGGCCCGCAGCAGGCCGCCGTACTTGTGGACGGCGCGGATGACGGCGGCGCAGAAGACCAGGAACTGGGCGTTGGCGTGCGGGGTGTCGCCCGGCAGCAGCAGGTTGCCCTCGGTCGAGTTGCCGAGCGAGAAGTTGACGTGCTTGCCCGAGCCGTTGATGCCCGCGAACGGCTTCTCGTGGAACAGGCACTCCATGCCGTGCTTGTTGGCGATGCGCCGCAGCGTCGACATCAGGAGCTGCTGGTGGTCGGCCGCCACGTTGGAGCGCTCGAACATCGGCGCCAGCTCGAACTGGCCGGGGGCCACCTCCTGGTGCCGGGTCTTGGCCGGGATGCCGAGCTTGAACAGCTCCCGCTCGCAGTCGAGCATGTAGCCGAGGACCCGGTCGGGGATGGCGCCGAAGTAGTGGTCGTCGAACTCCTGCCCCTTGGGGGGCTTGGCGCCGAACAGCGTGCGGCCGGCGTTGAGCAGGTCGGGGCGGCTGAGGAAGAAGCTCCGGTCGATCAGGAAGTACTCCTGCTCGGCGCCGGCGAACGACACCACCGCGTCGGGCTTCTCGTGACCGAACAGCTTCAGCACCCGCTCGGCCTGCTTGGCCATCGCCTGCTGGGAGCGCAGCAGCGGCGTCTTGTGGTCAAGGGCCTCACCGGTGAACGAGATGAACACGGTGGGGATGCACAGCGTCTTGCCGTTGGGGTTGTCGAGGATGTACGCGGGGCTGGTGGCGTCCCAGCCGGTGTAGCCCCGTGCCTCGAAGGTGTTGCGCAGGCCGCCGTTGGGGAAGCTCGAGGCGTCCGGCTCACCCTGGGTCAGCGTCTTGCCCGCGAACTCGGCGATCGACGAGCCGTCGCCGCCCGGCTCGAGGAAGCTGTCGTGCTTCTCCGCGGTCAGGTGGGTCAGCGGGTAGAAGACGTGCGCGTAGTGGGTGGCGCCCTTCTCCATCGCCCAGTCCTTCATCGCCGCGGCGACGACGTCGGCGACGGTCGGGTCCAGTGGCTTGGAGTGCTCGATCGTCGCCATCAGCGACTTGAACACCAGCTTGGGCAGCCGCTTCTGCATGACCGACTTGGTGAACACGTTCTCGCCGAACAGGTCGCCCGGCGCCTCCTCGGGGAGGATCCCCTCCGGGGGCGTGTAACCCTTAACCGCTTCGATCGCCTGGAGTCGGGCCTTGCTACCACTCATGGGAACCCCCCTGGGCCACTGCGGCCCCGTTGTCCACCGACTTCGTCCGCGCAGGGTCGAGCCTCGGCTGCTGTGGATATCGTGGCAACGTTAAGAAAAGCGCGTGACGCGGCTGTTTCCGGGACATTACCGTTTCACTCTTCCTCGGCCAGGCCGGCAGCCAGGCGCCTCCCGCGGGCGGCCGGCCCTCAGCCGGCGGTGAGGCGGCGCAGGGCCGCGGCGGCCGGCGGGCCCCAGCGGGGTTTCCCGCCCGGGCGGCCGTGGACGCCGGCATCGCCGATGAGCAGCAGGGCGATCGCCTTGCCGAGCGCCCAGCCGCGGGCGCGGCGCCTGGTCGCCTCATCGGCACCGGGCCGGTAGCCCTGGTAGAACCGGTCGAGCTGGCCGTCCGGCAGCAGGATCCAGCCGGAGGCCAGGTCAGCGGCCGGGTCGCCGGCGCACAGGTCGCCGAAGTCGACCACCCCGCAGTAGGCGCCGTCGCGGGTCAGCAGGTTGGCCGGGTGCAGGTCGCCGTGCAGCAACTGGGGCGGGCCGGCCCACCGCGGCGCCGCTAGCGCGTCCGCCCAGACCGCGCGGACGGCGTCCGGATCGGGGATCAGCCCGCGCCCGGTCGCGTCGTCGAGGAAGGACGCGAAGCCGCGGCTGGTGGCGGCGAGCGGGCCGCCCTGGCCGTAATGGCCGGCGGGCAGGCCGGCCGGCGCGGGCTGGTGCAGGGCGGTGAGGAAGGCCGCCAGGGTGTCGGCCGCGGCGGCCCCGCGGGTCGCCGGGGCGCGGTCGGCCGGCTCGCCGGCCACCCAGGTGGTGACGATCCAGGGGCGCGGGAAGCGGGCGGAGGGCTGGCCTACCCGCTGCGGAACCGGGACCGGCAGCGGCAGCCGCGGCGCCAGCGCGGGCAGCAGGGCGTGCTCCTTGAGCAGCGAGCGGCCTGAACTCCTGGTCGCGTAGGGCAGCCGGACCGCGAGGTGGCCGCCCAGCCGCCAGAGCTGGTTGGACCAGCCGCGGGCCCCGAAGGTCACCGGCAGGCCGGCCAGGTCCGGGTGCTGGTCGCGGAGCAACCCGGTGATGAGGTCGGCGGTGACCTCGGCTGCGCTGTCCGTCGTCACCCGGGTAACCGTAGCGGGCGCGGGCGCGGCGGGGCAGGCGATCGGATTTTCTTGCTGTTATCCTGATGGGATGACGGCGGCGGCGGGGTTGGCGGAGCGGGACGCGCGGTGGATGGCACAGGCGGTGTCGCTGGCGCGGCGCTGCCCGCCGTCGGAGCACGCCTTCTCGGTCGGCGCGGTGCTGGTGGCGGCGGACGGGGCCGAGCTGGCGACCGGGTTCTCCCGCGAGGGGGGCGACCCGGTAGCCCACGCCGAGGAGGCGGCGCTGGCCAAGGCCGCGGGCGACCCGCGGCTGGCCGGCGCCACCGTCTACAGCACGCTCGAGCCCTGCTCGCAGCGCAAGTCCCGGCCGCGGACCTGCACCGAGCTGATCATCGCGGCCGGGCTGGCCCGGGTGGTGATCGCCTGGCGGGAGCCGGCCCTGTTCGTGGCCGACTGCCAGGGCTGCGAGCTGCTGGAGCGGGCCGGGCTGACGGTGACCGAGCGGCCGGAGTTCGCGGCCGCCGCCATCGCCCCCAACCGGCACCTGATCGGCCGGTGACGGCCGGCCGCCGGGTGTTCGCTCAGCGTTGGCCGGCCCGTCCGAAACGGGGCGAGCTTGTGGGATTTTTGTCACTTCGTTACCAGAAAATCGCTACTCGCCGGTACATTAGCTTCGTCACAGCGCGCACCGGGGGGGAACGCGTGGCAGCTCAACTCGGTTCTGAGGGGCAGGCATGGAAACGACGACCTTCACCGCGCTGTGCGAGAGCGCAGGGCGCTGGTGGACGATCCACGTTCCCCAGATCGAGGGGATGACCGCGCAGGTACGCAGCCTGGACCAGGTTGAGATGGTGACCAGGCAGCTCATCGCGCGCACGCTCGCCATGCCGCCGGACGCGATCAGGATCGACGTGGTGCAGGACGCGCCCGCCCCGGTGGCCGAGGCGCTGCAGAAGCGGTACGCCGCCCGGCTGGCGGCGGATGCCGCCAACGTGGCCACCAGGGACGCGCTGCTGACACTGGCCCGTTCCGGTTACGCCTTCCATGCGGCCGCCACCCTGCTCGGCCTGTCACCGGCCGAGATCGAGGTGTACGGGCCGGCGGCGGCGGGCTGGCACCCGGCCCCGCCACCGGGCCCCAGCCGCCCCGGGGCCGGCCCACCGGAGGCCAGCCGATGCTAGGCCACCGCACCGGGGGCCAGCCGACGTCCGCCTCCGGGCCGCTCGAACTGGCCGACCAGTAGGCGGCGCCGCCCGGACGCATCCGGGCGAAAACATTTTGGCGACGCGGGCCGGCCGGCTTAGGGTATGAGTCGTTGTGAGCGATGACCAACTCATCGGGCGGATTGACGCCTTCTGCGACGCGGTGCCGCGGCAGCGTGCCCTGGCCGAGGAGATCGGGCCGCTGCTGCTGTTCGTCCCGGTCGGCGCCGGATTCCCGTACTATGCCCGGCCGCGGGGCGGCCGCCGTAGCCGGGTGGCGGCGGCGGACGTCCGGGCGGTGCGGGCCCGGCAGCGCGAGCTGCTGATCCCCGAGTCGTTCGAGTGGATCGAGCAGGCCGCCCCGGACATGGCGGCCGCCGCGGCCGAGGCGGGGCTGCGGGTGCACGCGCACCCGCTGCTGGTGCTCGGCCGGCTGTCGGCGCCGCCGCCGCTGCCGCCGCGGGTCTCGGCCGGCGTCGTCGGCGCCGACCACCCGGACGCGGTGCTGGCCTGGTCGGTGCCGGCGGTCGCGTTCGCCCACCCGGGGACCGCGGCCGGCGAGGCGGGCGTCACCGAGCGGGACAAGGTGGCGGCCAACTACGACGCGGCCACGGCCGAGATGCTGCGGGTGCGGCTGCGGGCCGGGCAGTCGGTGCTGGCCGCCGCGAGCGGGCCCAACGGGCCCCTGGCGGCCGGGAGCTACCAGCTAGCGGGCGGCGTCGCGGAGATCACCGGAGTCGGCGTGCTGCCCGCCAGCCGCCGCCGCGGCCTCGGGGCCGCGGTGACCCGCGCGCTGGCGGCAGACGCCCTGCGCCGCGGTGCCTCGCTGGTGTTCCTGTCCGCGTCCGACCCGACCGTCGCCCGCATCTACCAGCGGCTCGGATTCCGGGAGATCGGCACGGCGATGATCGCCGAGCCGCCGGATGACTGACGGGCTGCCGGGCTGCCGGGCCGACGGGCGACGCGGCGGCGTTACCCGGCGACCGGGTCGGCGGCCGGGCGGCGTACCTGGTGCAGCGCGGCCGGGGTGCAGCCGGACAGTGCCCGGCACTCGCGGGTGAGGTGCGGCTGGTCGGCGTAGCCCGCCCGGGCCGCGGCGGCGGCCAGGTCCGGCGGCTCCGGCGAGGCGTCAAGCAGCCGGACGAACCGCTGGAAGCGGAACACCCGCTGCAGGGTCTTCGGCCCGTAGCCGGCCGCCGCCTGGCAGCGGCGGCGGAACTGGCGCTCGCTCAGGCCGGCCCGCGCGGCGGCGTCCCCGGCCCGCGCGGCCGGGTCGCGCAGCCAGCCGACGGCGTGCGCGACCGCCGGGTCGGCCTCCGCGCCGGCCACCAGCCGGCCCGCCAGGTCGAGGACGGCGGCGGCGGCCGCCTCCGGTGCCAGGGCCGGACTCAGCGCCCGGGCCGCTCCGGCCCGCAGCGCTGACAGCGGGACGCGCTGGTCGCGCAGCTCCGACAGCGGAAGGCCGAGCGCGCGCCCGCCGGCCGCCGGCCGGAACCGGGCGCCGACGATGACCCCGCCCGCCCGGGCCAGCACGGGGGCCGGACCGGTGTCCGGACCGGCCACGTAGCCGCCGGCCCCCTGCTCCCAGATCAGGTCGCTGCACCCGTCCGGCAGCACCAGGACCGGGTGGTCGGCGCCCTCGGGGGTGACCCTCGCCCACAGGCAGGCGACCAGGCCGCGCAGCGCGGCGGGCGGCTGCCACTCGGCGTACCCGGCGGTGAGCCAGGAACCCGGCGGCACCCACGGCTCCGGTGATGACCTCATGGATCCAGGATGCCACTTGTAGGATGCGCGCATGGACCTCAAGGACGCGACGCTGATGGTGCTGCAGGAGTCAGCCGACCACCGTTCGGTCGAATCTCTCGCGCAGTCCGTCTACCAGCGGCTGGCCGCGGGCGAGGATGTCAGCTGGCAGCAGCTCGACCAGCTGATGGGCGAGATGAGCGGCAAGGGAGTGCTGCGGGCGCTGCACGCCCGGTACAGCCCGGCGGCGTACGAGGCCATCATCAGGCCGATCCTGGCCGGGATCGACCAGGGGAAGCCGGTCCCGCAGCGCTAGCGGCCGGCCGGCGGTGGCCGTTTCGTTCAAGACGCCGGGCGGCGGGCGGTGCTGTGCTGGCGGCATGAAGAAGACACCAGACTTCGACGCGGCCGCGGGCTTCCTGACCGCCCGCGCGCGGGTGCTTGACCGGCGGATGTTCCAGCGGCTGTTCGGCGGCGGCGGGGCGGGCCCGGTCCGGGACGCGGTCGCGGCCTACCGGAACGACGACGGCGGGTTCGGCTACGGGCTCGAACCAGACCTGCGGACGGCCGCCAGCCAGCCGGCCGCGGCCGAGATGGCCCTGCGGATCATGGACCAGTGCGATGCCTGGGACGACCGGCTGGCCGGGGACGCCCTGGACTGGCTGCTGGCCGTCGCCCCGGCCGGCGGCGGGGCCCCGTTCGTCCTGCCGTCGGCCGCCGGCGACCCGCACGCCCCCTGGTGGCAGCCGGCCCCTGAGCCGGCCGCCTCGCTGGTCCAGACCGGCCTGCTGGCCGGCCTGCTGCACGCGCGCGGGTTCGGCCACCCCTGGCTGGCGCCCGCCACCCAGGTCATGTGGGCCGGGATCGAGGCGCTGGACCAGCCCAGCGCCTACGAGATGTTCGGCGTGCTCGCCTTCCTCGAGCAGGTGCCCGACCGGGCGCGCGCCGCGGCCGCGTTCGAGCGGGTGGGGGCGCTGCTGCGGGCGAGCGGCCTGGTCGCGCTCGACCCGGGCGCGGAGGGCGAGGCGTACACCCCACTCGACTTCGCCCCGCTGCCCGGGTCGCTGGCCCGGCCGCTGTTCGACCCGGGGGTCATCGAGGCGCACCTGGACCGGCTGGCGGCCGGTCAGCTCGACGACGGCGGCTGGATGTTCGGCTGGCCGTCCTGGTCACCGGCGGCCGAGGCCGACTGGCGGGGCTTCCTCACCGTGGACGCGCTGCGGGTGCTGCGGGCCAACGGCCGGGCGTGACCAGGCCCGGCCGGGGTCAGCCGTAGAACAGGCTGTCCATCACCTTGCGGGCCCGGCGGGCGGTGCGGCGGTAGTCCTCCTCGAGGGCGGCCGCGGGGGTGTCGGACCAGGAGGAGACGCCGTTCGACGCCCCCCGCTCGGGAACCGGGGCGGCCGGCTTGTAGCCGAGCAGGCGGGCGACCGCCGTCAGCTCCTCGTGCTTGACCGGCAGGGTGTCGCCCGGCCGGCCGCGCACCAGCGTGATCGCGTTCCTGATGCGGGCGGCGAACCGCCACGCCGCGCGGAGCGCGGCGGCGTCCTCGGCCGGGACCAGGCCGGCCTCCACCGCCGCGTCGAGCGCGGCCAGGGTCCTGGTGGTGCGCAGGCCCTCGACCGTGTGGCCGTGCCGCAGCTGCAGCAGCTGCACCGTCCACTCCACGTCGGACAGGCCGCCGGGGCCGAGCTTGAGGTGCCGGGCGCGGTCGGTGCCGCGCGGGATCCGCTCGGCCTCCATGCGCGCCTTGATCCGGCGGATCTCGCGCACCGACTGCTCCCCCGGGCCGCCGGACGGGTAGCGGTACTGGTCGGCGAGGGCGATGAACTGGGCGCCGAGCTCGGCGTCGCCCGCCGCGAACTGGGCCCGCAGCAGCGCCTGGGCCTCCCACGGGGCGGCCCGGCGGGCGTAGTAGGCGGTGCACGCGCCGAGCGAGCGCACCAGCGGGCCGTGCCGTCCCTCCGGCCGCAGGTCGGCGTCCACCAGCAGCGGCGGGTCGGGGGCGGGGAGCTGCAGCAGGCGGCGCAGCTCCACGCCGACCGCCTGGGCGGCGTCCGACGACCGCCGCTCCCCCGCCGGGTCAAGTCCGGGCGGCGGGTCGTGCACCAAGATCACGTCGGCGTCGCTGCCGAAGCCGGACTCCTGCCCGCCGTACCGGCCCATCGCGATCACCGCGAACCGGGTCGGCAGCGGTGCCCGCAGGTCGGCCTCAACCTTGGCGATCGCGGCCGCCAGCACGGCGTCGAGCGCCGCGGTGGTGATCGCGGTCAGCGCCTCCCCGGTCTCGGCCAGGCCGGTCAGCTCGAGCACGTTGGCGGCGGCGACCCGGAACAGCTCGCGGCGGCGCAGCGAGCGGACCGCGACCGCGGCCTGCTCGGCGTCGCCGCCGTGCCGCCTGGCCGCGGCCAGCATCTCCGCCCGCAGGGCGGCCAGCGGCTTGGGCGCCAGCTCGGCGTCGTCGGCGAACAGCGCCACCGCCTCCGGCGCGCGCAGCAGCAGGCTGGTCGCGTACCGGCTTGAGGCGAGCACGCAGGCCATCCGCTCGGCCGCCTTGGTCTCGTCCCGCAGCAGCCGCAAGAACCAGGGAGAATCGCCTAGCGCCTCACTGACCTGGCGGAACGCCAGCAGGCCGGCGTCCGGCTCGGCCGCGTCGGCGAACCAGCCGAGCAGCACAGGCAGCAGGGTCCGCTGGATGGCCGCCCGGCGGCGCAGCCCCGAGGTCAGCGCCTCGATGTGCCGCAGCGCGCCCGCCGGGTCGCGGTAGCCGAGCGCCTCCAGGCGGGCGCGGGCCGCCTCCGGGGTGAGCCGGGCGGCGGCCGACGGCAGCTTCGCCACCGCGTCGAGCAGCGGGCGGTAGAACAGCTTCTCGTGCAGCCGGCGGACGCGCTGCGCGGTCCGCGTCCACGCCTCGGTGAACGCCTCCTCGGGCGGGATGGCCGGCCCCGCTGCCGCCTGCTCGGGGACGCGGGCGGGGGGCGGCAGGGCGGGCGCCGGGCGGCCGGGGGGCGGTCCCGGGCGGACGGTGCCCGCCCGGACGGTAACGCCGGGCGGGGCCACGCCGCCGGCCGGGGCGGCGGGGAACGCGGCCGCGCCGGGGGGCAGCACCCGGACGCCGGCCAGCAGGGGGCGCGGCCCGCTGCCGAGTGCCCGGCCGAGGCGGCGCAGCACCACCGGGTCGGTCGGCAGGGTATGGGTGCGGCGCAACTGGTAGAGCTGGAGCAGGTGCTCCGCCTGGCGCAGGAAGCGGTAAGCCTGGCCCAGGTCCTCGGCGTCGGTCCGGGCCACGTAGCCGCCTTCGGCCAGCGCGGCCAGCGCGGGCAAGGTGGCGGCGACGCGCAGCCGGGTGTCGGTGCGCCCGTGCACCAGCTGCAGTAGCTGGACGGCGAACTCGATGTCGCGCAGGCCGCCGGGGCCGAGCTTGAGCTCACGGCCGGCCATGTTCTTGGGCAGCGTGTCGACCACCCGGCGGCGCATCGCCTGCACGTCCTCGACGAAGTTCTCCCGCTGGGCGGCCTGCCAGACCAGCGGCGCGACCGCCTCGGTGTACCGGCGGCCGAGGTCCAGGTCACCCGCGGCCGGGCGGGCCTTCAGCAGCGCCTGGAACTCCCAGGTCTTCGCCCAGCGGTCGTAGTAGGCCAGGTGGCTGGCCAGCGTGCGGACCAGCGGTCCCTGCCGTCCTTCTGGGCGCAGGTTCGGGTCAACCGGGAACAGCGCTCCCTCCGGGGTGGTGCGCTCGCACGCCCGGATCAGTCCGCTGGCCAGCTTGGTGGCCGTCTTCAGGGCCGCCGCCTCGATCGGCTCACCGCCCTCGCCCGGGCCGGCCGGGCCGCCTGGTCCGCCTGGCCGGGCTGGGCCGCCTGGGCCGTCCGCTGACGGCTGCGGGGCCGGGCGGTGCGGCTCGGCGACGAAGATGACATCGATGTCGCTGGCGTAGTTGAGCTCGCGGCCGCCGCACTTGCCCATTGCCACCACCGCGAACCGGACCGGGGCGGCGTCCGGCGGCAGCTCGGCCCGGGCGATCGCCAGCGCCGCCTCCAGGACCCCGTCGGCCAGGTCGGCCAGTTCCTCGGCGACCTGGTCGACGCTGGCCTCGCCGGTCAGGTCGCGGGCGGTGAGCTGCAGCAGCCGCCGCCGGTAGGCGGCGGCGAGGAGGGCGGCCGGGTCGTCGCCGAGGGCGGCCTTAGGGTCCGCGTCGTCCGGGTCTGCCCCCACCGCGCGCAGCAGCTCCCCGCGGACCGCCTTGGCATCGGGGCGCTGCGCCGCCTCCGGCCCGCGCAGCAGGGCGGCGTCCCGCGGGTGCCGGGCGAGGTGCTCGGCCAGCGCCTTGCTGACCCCGAGGACGACGGTCAGCCGGCTGAGGAACTCGTGGTCGGCGGCGAGCAGGCCGACCAGGCCCGGGTCCCGGCTGGCGATCTGGGCCAGCCCGGCCAGGGCCAGGTCCGGGTCGGCCGCCTTGGCCAGCGCCGCCAGCATCGCCTGGTCCTGGTCACCGGGCCCGGAGCCGGTGACGCCGAGGGCGGTCAGCTCGCGTTCGGCCCTGGGGACATCGGCGAAGCCCGTCCTGGCCAGCCAGCCGGACAGGGAAGTACGTGCGCCGCTCACGGTACTGAGCGTATACCGGCATACTGACCTGGCGGGAAATCCGGGCGTAACGAACCACGGGCAGCCGGCCGCGGGCGGCGGCCGGGCGCCAGGGGCTACGCGGCCCGGCAACTGTGGTAGGGATGGGGACATGGTGGATCTCATCCCGCGCAGTGTGCTCTTCGGCAACCCCGAGCGGACCAGCCCGCAGCTCTCGCCCGACGGCGGCTCGCTGGCCTGGATCGCGCCCCGAGACGGCGTGCTGAACCTATGGGTCGCCCCGGTCAGCGAGACGGGGGTGGACTGGACGACGGCACGGCCGGTGACCGAGGACACCGACCGCGGCATCCGCGCGTTCGCCTGGGCCCGGGACGCCAGGCACGTGCTGTACGTGCAGGACGTCGGCGGCGACGAGAACTGGCGGCTGTACGACGTCGACCCGGCAACGCTCAGCCGGCGGGACCTGACCCCGTTCGAGGGCATCCACGCCCAGATCATCGGGACCTCCAAGCGCCTCCCGGAGGAGGTGCTGGTCGGCATCAACGCCGACAACCCGCAGCTCCACGACGTGTACCGGCTCAACCTGGCCAGCGGCGAGCTGGTGAAGGAGATCGAGAACCCCGGTTACCTGGGCTGGGTCGCCGACGAGGACCTGGTGGTCCGGGCGGCCCTGCAGCCGGTGCCCGACGGCTCGTTCAACGTGCTGGTGCGGGACGGCGGCAAGGACGACTTCCGGCACCTGCTGACCATCCCGGCCGAGGACGCCACCTCGACCGACCTGGTGTCGTTCAGCGGCGACGGGCGGTCGCTGCTGATGATCAGCGCCGCCGGGTCCGACACCGGGCGGCTGACCCGGATCGACCTGGCTACCGGCGAGGCGACCGTGCTGGCCGAGGACCCGGAGGCGGACGTGGCCGGGGTGCTGCTGCACCCGGACACGCGCGACCCGCTGATCGCCCTCATCCTCAAGGACCGGATGGACTACGTGGTCCTCGACCAGTCGGTCGCCGACGACCTGGCGGCGGTGCGCGCGCTGCACCCGGGTGACCCCAGCTTCTCCGGGCGGGACAACGCCGACCGGACCTGGCTGATCGCGTTCAACGTGGACGCCGGGTCGGTCACCTACTTCATGTACGACCGCGCGACGCGGACCGGCCGGCTGCTGTTCGAGGCGCGGCCCGCCCTGTCCGGGTACGAGCTGGCGCCGATGGAGCCGATCTCCTTCCCCGCCCGTGACGGGCTGCTGGTCCACGCGTACGTCACCTTCCCGCCCGGCCTGGGCCGGGAGAACCTGCCCGCCGTGGTCAACGTGCACGGCGGGCCGCAGACCAGGGACACCTGGGGGTATCACCCGGAGGCGCAGTGGCTGGCCAACCGCGGCTACCTGTGCGTGCAGGTGAACTACCGGGGGTCCACCGGCTACGGCAAGTCGTTCGTCGCCGCCGGTGACCGCGAGTGGGGCGGCAAGATGCACGACGACCTCATCGACGCGGTCGGCTACATCGCGAGTCAGGGCTGGGCGGACAAGTCCCGGGTGGCCATCTACGGCGGCTCCTACGGCGGGTACGCGGCACTGGTGGGCGCGGCGTTCACCCCGGACGCGTTCTGCTGCGCGGTCGACATCGTCGGCCCGTCCAACCTGAAGACCCTGCTCGAGACCATCCCCCCGTACTGGGCGCCGATGATCGCGCAGCTCTACCGGCGGGTCGGCAACCCCGAGACCGACGAGGCGTTCCTCTGGTCGCGGTCGCCGCTGTCGCGGGCGCACGACATCCGCATCCCGCTGCTGATCGCCCAGGGGGCCAACGACCCGCGGGTCAAGCAGGCCGAATCGGAGCAGATCGTGGCCGCGCTGACCGAGGCGGGCATCGACCACGAGTACATGCTGTTCCCGGACGAGGGCCACGGGTTCGCCAAGCCGGAGAACCGGATCAAGTTCTACACCGCGGCCGAGCGGTTCCTGGCGAAGTACCTGGGCGGCCGGCACGAGGACTAGGCCGGGCGCCCGTCCGCCGGGACGGGGCGCCGGGCAACTGAATGTGCCCGTCAGCGCCGGGGTAGCGGCGCCGACGGGCACATTCACGCGGCCCAGCTAGTGGGCCGCAAGGCCGACACGCAGCGGCCCTGACGGTCGGCCCCGCGGCCCACTGTGATCATTCTCCCGGCCGGCCGGGCCCGGTGACCATGAGAACTAGGCGGCGAACTAGCGGGCTCCGGCCGGCCGGGTTGACCGCTCGCCACTTCCTATCGGTTGCGACCACTTTTTCGACTTCCTATCGATTGCGGCCAGTTACTGGTCCGGTTTGCCGGGTTTGCGTGGTGCGAACCGATAGGAAGTGCGCCAGCAGCGCGCCATCGGGCGGCAAGGTGGTCGCGACTTCCCATCAGTTTGGCTGTCCGCTGCCACTTCCCATCAGTTTTGATGGGACATTTACCTCGAAACGGACATAATTCCAGCCGAACTGATGGGAAGTGGGGCGCGAGCGGTCCGAGCCGAGCTGCATGGGAAGTGGGGCGGGGTGCGAGGCGGGGTGCGGGGGCGGGGTGCGGGGTGCGGGGTGCGGGGTGCGGGGGCGGGGTGCGGGGTGCGGGGTGCGGGGTGCGGGGTGCGGGGTGCGGGGTGCGGGGGTGCGGGGGGCGGGGTGCGGGGTGCGGGGCGATCCTGCGGGGGCCGGGTTTACCGCCTTCGGCCGGGGGACCCTGTACGGCCTCCCGCTGTGAGGCCTCGGCGGTCGCGGCGGCTGACCGGGCGCAGGCACCAGCGCAGCGCCCAGCGGTGGACGGCGAGGGTGCTCTCCTTCGCCTCCCTCGACCCGCCGCCGGCGACCATGATGACCAGGAAGACGGCCGCCGCCCCGGGCCACAGCAGCACGCTGAGGGTGAAGGTCAGCCTGGGCCGGAGCTGCTCCCAGGGCCGCAGCTGCTCCCAGGGGGGCAGCCGGTCAGCCGCGTTGACCCGGGCGAAGATCGACAGCATCAACGCCAGGTCGGGATCGGACCGGCGGAGCGCACGGTCAGCCGCCCGCAGGACCCTTTCTTGCCGGTAGGGCAGTGTCATTGGTTGTCTCCGGGACGGCGCTCGGTGCCACTCCGGCCCAGCGCGCAGCCGGGCTACTGCGGCTGCTGGCCTTCCTGGCGCTGCGCGGCCTGCTGCACGGCCTGCCGCAGCCGGTCCTGGTCGGGCACGGACAGGTCGCTGCGGACGAGCTCCATCGACTGACCCTGGAACGCGGCCACGATGGCGTCGATCTCGCCGTCCGAGCTGAGCACGACGACCGCCGAGTTGCCTGGCCGCAAGTCGGTCTTGACGCTCTCGATCATGGAGCCGTCAACGACCGGGTGCTGCAGCCGGCGCATCAGCGCGGACACCTTGCCGCCGCCCTGCTCCTGCGCGTGCTCGGTGGTCGTCGGCGTCGCCGCGTACTCGGGCCAGCGGATCACCGCGACATCCACCAGGTTGATGAGATCCTTCGAGTCAAGCTGCTTGAGCCGGACGACCGCCGTGTCGGCCCCCTCGGTACCCGGGAACCGCCATGCCGTTGTGGGCACCGATCCTCCTCTTTGGCCGGGGTTCCCTGGCGGCGTCGGTGCCAGCCGGGCCGGCCGTTCGTGGTTGATGACATGCTCCCTCCCCGGGCGCCCGGCGACTTCACCCACGCGGGGTGATCGAGGGGCGCCCGCGGCTTGAAACGATGCGCTGACAACGGGGCAGCCGGGCGGCGCACGGCTGGTGACTGGTCCGGTGACGGCAGTCCGGGGGGACAGACATGGCAGGCACCGCGACGGGCGGGGAGATCCGGCGCGGGCCGGCCGCGAAGAACCTCGGGCGCAGGCGCGCGGCCGGCATCTACGGCGCCATCGTGACGGCCGCGATCCTGGACACCGTCGGCGGCCACGTGTCCACGGTCGCCCTGGTGGTCTCGGTCGTGGTCACGCTGCTGGTGTACTGGGTCGCCGAGGAGTACGCGGAGGTGCTCGGCGAGCAAGTCGAAGGGGGGCAGCTCCCCAGCCGGGCCCGCATCGGGAGCGCGCTGGCCGGTACCTGGCCGATGGTCTCCGCGTCTTTCCTGCCGCTGCTCGCCCTGGTGCTGGCCCACCTGGCCGGGGCCTCCGAGCTCACCGCGGCCAACGTCGCGCTGGTCGCGGTGATCATCCTGCTGACGGTGCACGGCTGGCTGGCCGGGCGGGCCGCCGAGTTGCGGGGCTGGCCGCTCTGCCTCGCCACTTCGGTCGCGGCCGGCCTGGGGATCGTGATGATCCTGCTCAAGGACCTCGTGCTGCTCCACCTGCACTGAGGGCCGGCTCGGCCGCCGGCTGCGGGGGATGAGGACCGCGAGGACCAGGCCGATCAGGGCGAAGACGAGCATCATGGCCAGGGCCACCGCGAACGGACGGCCCGCGGGCAGCTTGACGGCGACCAGGACCGAGCCGACCAGCGCGGTGCCGAGCGACGAGCCCAGGTTGGAGACGCTCCGGGACAGGCCGGAGATCTCACCCTGGTCCTGCTCGGGGAAGCTGGACTGGACCACGTTGACCGAGGAGGTCAGCATGGTCCCGACCCCGGCCCCGAACAGCAGCAGGCCGGGTATCCACCGCCAGATGCCCGCGTGCGCCCGCACCAGGACCAGCAGCAGGACCAGGCCGGCGGCGGCCACCAGGAAGCCGGCGATGATCAGCCACCGCTGCGGGTGCCGCCGGGCCAGCCGCCCGGCGGCGGCCGACGCCGCCAGGATCCCGATCGTGGCCGGGGTCAGCAGCAGGCCGGTCTGGATCGGGCTGTAGCCGTTGACCTCCTGCAGGTAGACCGAGACGACGAAGAAGGATCCTTGCAGGATCAGCCACTGGATGGTCTGGGTGCCAAGCCCCAGGCTGGCGACCTTGTCGCGGAACAACCGCAGCGGCAGCAGCACGTCCTTGCCCTTTTTCTCGCTCGAGCGGACGTGCAGGAAGAACCACAGCAGGAACAGCGCGCCGACCGCCACGTAGAGCCAGACCGGGGAGACCGAGCCCTTCGGTATCAGCACCGTGCCGCCGACGGTGAAGTCCTGGCGTGACCGGGCGAAGCCGTAGGTCCGTGACTGCAGCAGCCCGAGCACCACGAAGAACAGGCCAGCGGCGGACAGCACCGCCCCGGTCAGGTCGAACCGCGGGACCGGGCCGGGGCGGGCCGGGTCGGTGATCTTGCGGGCGAGCACGATGATCAGGGCCACCACCAGGATCTGCAGGCCGAACGAGGCCCGCCAGCTAATCGCGCTGGTGACCAGCCCGCCGATCAGCGGCCCGGCGGCGGCCCCCAGGCCGCCCGCGCCGCTGACCACCCCGAAGTAGCGCGCCCGCGACTTGACGTCGGGGAAGGTCACGGTGACGAGGATGTAGATCGGCGGGATCATCAGCGCCGAGCCCACGCCCTCAAGCAGCGAATAGCCCCCGATCAGCAGCGGCAGTCCCCGCGACAGCGCGGCCAGCAGGCCCCCCACGGCGTAGACCGCCAGGCCGAGCACGAAGCACCGCTTGCGGCCCCAGATGTCGGTCAGCTTGCTGCCAGGGATCATCAGCGCCGCCATCGTCAAGGTGAACAGCGTGATCGCGGTCTGTACCCCGCTCACCGTGCTGCCCAGGTCCTTGGCGATGGCGCCGATGGCCACGTTCATGTTGGTGGCCGCGTAGCTGGCGATGAACTGCGCGAGCGCCAGCGGCACGATCATCGCCCGGGCGGCCGCACCCGGTCCTGACGACGAGTCCCCCTGGCTCACCGGCGTTGTCTCAGACCCCGGTCACCGCCTCGGCCCGGCCGTCCTTGACGGCGGCCTGGAAGGCGGCGTAGTCGAGTTCGTTCTGGTCGGCGTAGGTGTCGGCGAAGTCGGCGATGGCGTGGTCGAACTTGGCCGAGTGGCCGAGGTAGGCGGCCAGGGCGACGCGGTCGCCGGAGCGGGCGTGCGCCCGGGCCAGGGTCCACCCGCACAGCCGGGCGTAGACGGTCAGGCCGGCCGGCAGCATCACCTCGATCGGCACGGAGAACTTCCAGTCCCGCAACTGGCGGACGTAGAAGTCGCGGTCGGCACCGTCGGGGCCGGTGATGCGGGTCCAGCCGAGGAAGATGTCGCTCTGGGCCTGCATCAGGTGCTGCCCGGCGACCACGCGCTCGCCCTCGTTCTTGTACTGGCTGCGCCCGGTGAACTCGGCCAGGACCGACGGCTGGGCCTCCTTGGCCTGCAGGACCAGGGGCTCGACGCCGTCGGCGGCGTCCAGCAGCGCGATCCAGGCGCGGGTGCCGACGCTGCCGACCCCGACCACCTTGCGGGCCACGTGGACCAGGTTGAACTCGTTGAGCAGGTGCCGCCGGTCGGACTGCAGGCTGCGCCGGTACTTGCTCAGCACGGTACCGACCTGCTCGTATACCGCCGCCGCGTCGATATCGGCGAACAGCTCCTCGATCGGCACGATCGTCGGCGGGTCGCTGATGATCTGCCGCTGCCCGTCGACCTCGACCGTCAGCTTGGCCAGGGCCGAGGTGCTGTCCTTGGTGTGCGCCTTGGCCAGCAGCTTCTCGAACGCCTTGAGCCGCTTGGCCTTGATCTCGGAGGTGAGCTCGCGGATGGCCGGCTCGACGTCAAGGTGCGCGTACCACACGTCAAGGAAGGACTGCCCGGCGAACTCGCGCATCGCGGTGCGGTAGCCCTCGGCCGCCGCCAGGGCGAGCTTGCGGCAGGCCCGGGCCGGGAAGCCGTTGCCCCGCCCGGCCACGATCAGGCTCGCGGCCAGCCGCTTGACGTCCCACTCGAACGGCCCCGGGATGGTCTCGTCGAAGTCGTTGACGTCGAAGACCAGGTTCCGCTCGGGCGAGGCGAAGGCGCCGAAGTTCGACAAGTGGGCATCACCGCACACCTGCGCCCGCAGCCCCGACGCGGGCGTGCCGGCCAGGTCCGCGGCCATCGGCAGGGCCGCCCCCCGGTAGTAGGTGAACGGCGACACCACCATCCGCCCGTGCCGGACCGGTACCAGTTCCGGCACCCGCGACGCCGCCTGGCCGATCAGCAGCCCCACCGGGTCACGGCCCGGACCGGGCCGGAACTCGCTGTGCGACTCCAGCGGGGCCGCCGCCCGGGCGTCCTTGCCCCGCGCCGCGCGGTCCGCCCGGCTCGGCTGCTCCCCCGCCCCGGCCTGCCGCTGGCGGGGAACCGTCCCCGCGCCGGGCCTGGCCGCCGCTCCGCGATCGGTACGCACCGACATGACCGCTCCTTCCGGGCCACAGCGGCATGCTGCTCGCCGGGCAACGCACCCCGGTATCTCCACGGCGCTGCCGCCAGACAAACAGCTCAGGGGCGGGGCGGCATCACCCTCAGGAGATGAACCGGCTGGCCGACCCGGCCGAAACGGTCATACCGTACTAGTCGCACGCGTGGCGCCGCCTTCGTTGCCTGAGGTCGTCGCGGGCCCGGCGAGCAGGTCGCGCACCGTACGCGGCTGACGGCCGAGGAGGTCGCCGAGGAGCGGGCCGGTGCCCGCGAAGTGTCCCGCGCGGGCGGCCTGGAAGAACCCGAGCTGGAACCGGGCCATGAGTTCCGGGGTGCCCTGCGCGACCTGCCCGGCCATCCACTCATCGTCGTCTACCACGACGCGCCGTATGGCGCGGCCGGTGACCTCGGAGGCGATCACCGCGATCTCGTCGAACGTCACGGCGGCGCTCGCGGTGAGCGTGACCGGGCCGTCGAAGTGCCGCTGGCCGGCCAGGATCACCGCGGCCGCCTCCGCCTCGTCAGCGCGCTCGGTCCATGACACGGGCCCGTCGGCCGGCGTCGCGATGACGCCGGCCGCGCGCCAGGGTCCGAGCAGCCAGTCCAGGCTGTGCGCGTAGAAGCCGTTGCGGAGGGAGGTCCAGGCGGCGCCGGAGTCCGCCAGCAGCGCCTCGGTGGCGGCGTGATGGCGTGCGGGGATGAACGGGCTGCCGAGTCCCGTGTGCTGGTGGCTGGTGTAGAGGATCCGGCGGGCGCCGGCCGCGACGGCGGTCTCGATGCCGACGCGGTGCAGGCTGACCGCGTCCGCGCCGGGGTCGTTGGACGAGACGAGAAGCACCTGATCGGCGCCTTCGAGCGAGTCGAGCAGGGCCGCCGGGTCCGCGTAGGAGCCTTGCCGCACGCGCACGCCGCGGTCGGCGAAGTGCTGTGCCTTCGCGGGGTCGCGCACGCTTACCCCGATCTGCCCGGCCGGGACGCGCTTGAGCAGGTGCTCGACGGTGGCCCGGTTGAGGGCGCCGGTGGCGCCGGTGATGACGATCATGTACTGCCGCCCCTCGGTTATCGACGATCCGTTATCGACGATATCTCAATTACGCTATCAAGGGAAACGAAGTGTTGCCAAGATTCTGTTATCATCGTTAACGTGAATGGGCCGAATCCCGTTTCGTCGCGCGAGCGGACGCGCGCGCAGCTAGTGGAAGTCGCCGCGCGGGTGCTCGCCGCCGAGGGCGCGGAGGCGGTGACTACCCGCTCGGTCGCGCTCGCGGCCGGCGTGCAGGCACCCACGATCTACCGGCTCTTCGGCGATAAGAACGGGCTGCTCGACGCGGTGGTCGAGCACGGGTTCGCGAGCTACCTGGCCCGCAAGCCCCCCGTCGCCGCGGACGGCGACCCGGTGGCGGGCCTGCGGGCCGGCTGGGAGCTGCATATCGGCTTCGGGCTGGAGAACCCCCGGTTGTTCCGGCTCATGCACACGGCGCCGCGCACCCCGCAGGGCCAGGCGGTCGCCGCCGCCGGCACCGGGATCTTGCAGGCACGGGTACACCAGGTCGCCGAGGCGGGACGGCTGCGGGTGACCGAGCGGCGGGCCGTCGACCTCATCCACTCGGCCGGCACGGGCGTCGTGTTCACCCTCATCGATCAGGCCGGGGACGAGCGCGACGAAACGCTCGCGGACACGGCGTGGGAAGCGGTCTGCGCGGCCATCCTGACCGACGCGGGCACCGCCATCCCGGGCCCGGCGGCCGCGGCGGTGACCTTGCGGGCCGCGGCCGGCGGCCTGACGGCGCTCACCCCGGCCGAGCGCGCCCTGCTCGGCGACTGGCTCGACCGCATCGCCGGGTCCAGCCGCGCGCCCGGGTGAGGCGGCGCTAGAGCATGGGCAGGTAGCGGTCCAGCTCGAAGCGGGTGACCTGGCGGCGGTAGTCGGCCCACTCCTCGCGCTTGTTGCGCAGGAAGAAGTCGAAGACGTGCTCGCCCAGGGCCTCGGCCACCAGGTCGCTCTGCTCCATGACCTTGATCGCCTCGTTCAGGTCGGACGGCAGCGGCTTGATGCCGAGCGCGCGGCGCTCGGCCGTGGTCAGCGCCCACACGTCGTCCTCGGCCCCCTGCGGGAGCTCGTAGCCCTTCTCGACGCCCTTCAGGCCGGCCGCGAGCAGGACCGAGAACGCCAGGTAGGGGTTGCAGGCGGCGTCGAGCGAGCGGAACTCGAGCCGGGTCGCGTTGCCCTTCTGCGGCTTGTACATGGGCACCCGGACCAGCGCGGAACGGTTGTTGTGGCCCCAGCAGATGTAGGCCGGGGCCTCGCCGCCGTTCCCGGCGGTGCGCTCGGAACCGCCCCACAGCCGCTTGTAGGAGTTCACCCACTGGTTGCAGACGGCGGTGATCTCGGGTGCGTGCTTGAGCAGCCCGGCGATGAACGCGCGGGCCGTCTTGGAGAGCTGGTACTCCGAGCCGGCCTCGTAGAAGGCGTTCTGGTCGCCCTCGAACAGCGACACGTGGGTGTGCATGCCCGAACCGGGGTACTCGGTGAACGGCTTGGGCATGAAGGTCGCCCACACGCCCTGCTCCATCGCGACTTCCTTCATCACCAGCCGGAAGCTCATGATGTTGTCGGCCGTGGTGAGCGCGTCGGCGTAGCGCAGGTCGATCTCCTGCTGGCCGGGGGCGCCCTCGTGGTGGCTGTACTCGACGCTGATGCCCATCGCCTCGAGCATGGTGATCGAGGAGCGCCGGAAGTCGTGCGCGATGCTGTGCGGCGTGTGGTCGTAATAGCCGCCGGAGTCGGCCGGCTCCGGCGTGTCGCCGACCTCGGGACGGTTCTTCAGCAGGAAGAACTCGATCTCCGGGTGGGTGTAGAAGGTGAAGCCCATGTCGCTCGCCTTGGACAGGTTGCGCTTGAGCACCCAGCGGGGATCGGCGTAGCTTGGCGACCCGTCCGGCATCAGGATGTCGCAGAACATCCGGGCGACCCCGGGGTACTCGCCCCGCCACGGGAGGAGCTGGAACGTCGAGGGGTCGGGCCTGGCGATCATGTCGCTCTCGTGCACCCGGGCGAAACCCTCGATCGCCGAGCCGTCAAAGCCGATGCCGTCGGCAAACGCGCCCTCAAGCTCCGCGGGCGCGACCGCCACGGACTTGAGCGCGCCGAGCACGTCGGTGAACCAGAGCCGGACGAAACGAATATCCCGCTCTTCTAGCGTGCGAAGCACGAATTCTTCCTGCCTGTCCACGGCTATCACCTTAAACGCTTCTCGCAGTTCCCGCGCCTGCCGGGGCCCAAAGTGAGCCAGCGGGCCGACAGTCGGGCCACGCTACCAAGGGTGATACCCCGCGTGCGTTTCTGCACGGTTACGTTCGGATGATCGCTGGACGGGCCGGCCCCGGCCGCTACCTGGCCCCCGCGCCGGCCGCCGGGCGGCCGGGGCGGGCCCCCGGCCAGACGGCCGGCGCGCGTACCAGCAGCAGCGCCGCGTCGTCGTCGGGCGGGGCGCCGACGTACCGCAGCAGGTCGTCGCGGACCAGGTCGAGCAGGGTGGGCGCGGAGGAATTGACGCGGAGCTTGCCGGTCCGGGTCAGCCGGGGCTGCGCCTGGGTGGCCAGCGCCCGCACCCGCTCGTCGAGCGGGTAGAACTCCCGGCTGGCGTCCCGCGCCTCGGTCACCCCGTCGGTGTACAGCAGCAGCTGGTCGTTGGGCTGGAACGCGTAGACCTGCTTGGCGCCCGCGTCGCTGCCCAGGGTGAGCAGGCCGAGCGGCGGCGCCGGGGCGCGCACCTCGAGCACGGTGACCTCGGCCGTCGCGGGCGAGATGAGGATGGGCGGCGGGTGACCGCAGTTGAGGATGGTGAGCTTGCCCCGGTCGGGGTCGATCTCCGCCAGCAGGGCGGTGACGAACTCCTCGTACAGTCCCCAGCGGCGGGACAGCCCGGCGTCCAGCCGGTGGGCGACCTCGTTGAGCGTGCCGACGCTGTGCGCCACCTCACGGAACCGGCCGATGATGTCGGCCGCGACCTCGACCGCGCCGAGGCCCTTGCCGCGCACGTCGCCGATGATCAGCCGGATGCCGTGGCCCTCGGTATTGGTCACCTCGTACAGGTCGCCGCCCACCCGCGCCTCGGCCGCCGCCGCCAGGTAGACCACGCCCAGCTTGAGCGGGCCGAGCTGCTCGGGCAGCGGGCGCAGCACCGCCCGCTGCGCGGCCTCGGCGACCGAGGCGACGTTGGCGATCTGCAGCTCGTGCCGCGCCTGGTCGACGCTCACCCCGCGGTCGCCCAGCCGCAGGCCGGCCAGGCTGAGCACGGTGGTGACGACCACCGCCCCGGCCGCGGCGAGCGGGAGCTGGTGCGGGCCGGCCGTCACGGTGATGCCGCCGGCCAGCACCGCGTCGATCACCACGGCGGCCGCCAGCGCCGCCGCCCCGTAGGCCAGCGGCCGCCAGGCGGTGACCGCGCGCACGCCCGCCAGCGCCGGCGGCACCGCCAGCAGCGGGGTGAGCGCCAGCGGGCTCGGCCACGCGCCGGTCAGGCTGACGGCGGCGACCACCGCCGCGGCCAGCAGCACCGCCAGCTCCAGCCAGCGGGCCCGCCAGCGCCGGGGCGGCCGGACCGCGACCGGGCCTGCTGGCGAGACCGCCTCGCTCTGCTCGCGGGCGCCGCCGCGCGGGTACATCCGCATACCCCACTCAATACCGCACCAGCGGGCGTCAAGACGATATGTCGCCCATCTCGTTGTGATAGCGGTGCACGCGGCCCGCGGTGCCGGTCAGCCGGCCGAGGCGACCGCCGCGCCGTAGGCGCCGGCGGCCGGCGGGCGGGCCTCCGGGGGCCGCGCGGCGGGCGCGGTTACCGCCGGGGCGGCCCAGGCGGCGGGCGCACGGACCAGCAGCAGCGCCGCGTCGTCGTTCAGCGGGGCGCCGACGTGCCTGAGCAGGTCGGCCCGGATCAGCTCGAGCAGGCCGCGGCCGCCGCCCGGCACCGCCTGCTGCAGCACCGCCCGGGCGGCCGCCGCCCGGGTCGCCCCCGCCCGGCCCGACACTGCCCGGCCCGGGACTGCCCGGCCCGGGACTGCCCGGCCCGGGACTGCCCGGCCTGACACGGGGCGGCCGGCTACCGGGCGGCCGGCCGCGGGCCTGCCGTCCGGTCCCCGGCCGGGGGCCGGCCGCAGCGGGGCCGGGCCCGCGCTGGCCGCCAGGGCCGGGATCCGCTCGGGCAGCGGGTAGAACGCCCGGGCGCGGTCGCGCGCCTCGGTCACCCCGTCGGTGTACAGCAGGAGCTGGTCCTCCGGCCGCAGGGCGAGGGAAAGCTGCGCGCTGGCGTGGTCGCCGAGCGCGAGCAGGCCAAGCGGCGGGGCCGGCTGCGGCACGTCGACCGCGCTCACGCAGCCGGTCCAGGTGCCGTCGCCGACCGCCCGGATCAGCAGCGGCGACGGGTGACCGCAGTTGAACACCAGCGCCTGGCCCGACTCGGGGTCGATCTCCACCAGCACCGCGGTGACGAACTCCTCGTGCCGCCCCAGGTCGCGGCCGAGCCCGGCGTCCAGCCGCAAGGCCAGCTCGCCGAGGGTGCCCGCGACGTGCGCGAGCTCGCGGAACATGCCGAGCACGTCGGCCGCCAGCTCCACCGCGCCGAGCCCCTTGCCGCGCACGTCCCCCATGATCACCCGGACGCCGTGGTCCGCGGTGACGACGGCCTCGTAGAGGTCACCGCCCACCTTCGCCTCGGCCGCGGCGGCGAGGTAGACGACGTCGAGGCCGAGCGGGCCCAGGCGCGGCGGCGGCGGCCGCAGCACGGCCCGCTGGGCCGCCTCGGCGACCGACCTGACATCGGCGATCCGCTGCTCCTGGCGGGCGTTGAGCGCGGTGCCGACGGTGGCCACGGCGGTGATCGCGGCCACGGTGAAGATGCTGGTCACCGGCAGCCAGCCCGCGTACTCGGTCGGCTTGGCGAGCACCGTCAGCGCCGCGACCAGGCAGACCGCGCCGTAGGCGAGCGGGCGGCGGACCGAGGCGGCGCCGATCCCGGCCAGCGCGGGCGGCACCGCCAGCAGCGGCTCGAGCATCGGCGGCCGTCCCCACGGCCGGTCGAAGCAGCTCAGCAGCACGACGATGAGCAGCACCAGGGTGCTCAGCTCAAGCCAGCGAGACCGCCAGGCGGCCCGCTGGGCCAGGGCATGCCCCGTCACGTTGGGGAGGTGTGTCCGCATACATCACCTCTGATCGTGTATTCCCCGTGTATTCACGATATGTCGTTCCGCCGGCCTTTGCCCCCGGTTTGGGCAGGCCGCCGGGGCGAGGTAAGCGGGCGGTAATGGAGCCGGCCGTACCCCGTTCGGGATGATCATGGGCGGTGGCGGCGCGGCGGGGCGGCGGACGGCGACCTAAGCTTGGGGGGTGGCTATGTTGCGGATTGCCCTGGCGCAGGTGAACGCGACCGTCGGGGACCTGGCGGGTAACGCTGAGCTGATCGTGGAGTGGACCCGGCGGGCGGCCGCGCGGGGCGCCCGGGTGGCCCTGTTCCCGGAGATGGCGCTGACCGGGTACCCGGTGGAGGACCTGGCGCTGCGGGCGTCGTTCGTGGAGGCGTCGGTCGCCGGGCTGCGGGAGGTGGCCGCGCGGCTCAGCGCCGAGGGGCTCGGCGGCGTCGCGGTGGTGGCCGGCTACCTGGACCGGCGGGCGGGCGTGGCCCCGCGCACCGGGCTGCCGGCCGGGGCGCCGCTGGACGCGGCGGCGGTGCTGCACGGCGGCCAGGTGGTCATCACCTCGGCCAAGCACCACCTGCCCAACTACGGCGTGTTCGACGAGGCCCGCTACTTCCTGCCGGGCAGCACGCTGCCGGTGTTCCGGCTGCCGGCCGGCGCGGGCGGCGAGGCGGTGGACATCGCGGTCGCCATCTGCGAGGACCTGTGGCAGGACGGCGGGCCGGTGGCGGTGACCAGGCACGCGGGGGCCGCCCTGCTGGTGGTGCCGAACGCGTCGCCCTACGAGCGCGGCAAGGACGACGTGCGGCTCGACCTGGTACAGCGGCGGGCCCGGGAGGCGGGGGCGGCGCTGGCCTACTGCAACCTGGTCGGCGGCCAGGACGAGCTGGTCTTCGACGGCGACTCGATCCTGGTGGCGGCGTCCGGTGAGCTGCTCGCCCGCGGGCCGCAGTTCGAGGAGGCGCTGATCGTGGCCGACCTCGAGCTGCCGTCGGCGGCGGCCGGCCCGGGGCCGGACGAGGTGCCAGGCCGCGGCGACATCCAGCCCGCCGCGGGCAGCCCGCTGCCGCGGCTGTCCGGGTCCGGGCAGGCGGTGGACGCGGGCGATGGCACCGTCATTTCCATCGAACGGGTGGCGCTGCCTGTTATCCCGCTGCCCGCGGTTTCTCCTGACCAGCCCGCCGACCAGGCGGGGCCGCGGTGGCCGCGGCTGGACGACCTGGCCGAGGTCTACGCGGCGCTGGTCCTCGGCACCCGCGACTACGTGCGCAAGAACGGCTTCCGCTCGGTGCTGCTCGGGCTGTCCGGCGGGATCGACTCGGCCCTGGTCGCGACCATCGCCGCCGACGCCCTCGGCCCGGAGAACGTCAACGTGATCCTGATGCCGAGCAAGTGGTCATCGGATCATTCCGTCGGCGACGCCGAGGACCTGGTGAAGCGGCAGGGCATCAACGCGCGGACGATCGCGATCCAGCCCGCCGTGGACGCGCTCGAGGCCGGGCTGGGCGCGGACTTCCCGGTGTCCGGGCTGCCGGCCGAGAACCTGCAGTCGCGGGTGCGCGGGGTGATCAACATGGCGGTCTCCAACAACGAGGGCCACCTGGTGCTCACCACCGGCAACAAGAGCGAGATCGCCTGCGGGTACTCCACCCTGTACGGCGACTCGGCCGGCGGGTTCGGGCCGATCAAGGACGTGCTCAAGACGCTGGTGTGGGACCTGTCGAGGTGGCGCAACGCGGAGGCCGAGCGGCTGGGCCGCACTCCCCCGATCCCGGCTAACTCGATCAGCAAGCCGCCGTCGGCCGAGCTGGCCCCGGGGCAGCTCGACACCGACTCGCTGCCGGACTACAAGGTCCTTGACGCGCTGCTCGACGACTACGTGGAGCGGGACATGGGGTCGGCCGAGCTGATCGCGGCCGGCCACCACCCCGACCTCGTTGCCCGGGTGATCAGGCTGGTCGACCTGGCCGAGTACAAGCGGCGGCAGTACCCGCCGGGGCCCAAGATCAGCCAGAAGAACTTCGGCCGGGACCGGCGGCTGCCGATCACCAGCCGCTGGCGGGAGTCACTGCCGGGCTAGCCTTCGATATCACTCGCGGCGGGCGGTGCGCGAACGCGGGCGGCGGGGGAGGCTGCGGTCGTCAGCCACTACCGTGAGGAAGGTCCCGATGAGCCACGACCAAGCAGCGCAGTCCAGCTTCCCGCTCAACAAAGAACAGGTGGTCGCGGGCGCCGTCCTGATCGGGGTCGGCGGCGCGATCGTCCTGGCCGGGGCCGCCATGGCGGGGACGGCGCTGGCGTCCGCCTTCCGGCAGCGGGTGCAGCAGATGGACGTGCCGCCGGGCGAGCTCGCGCGGCAGCACTGGTCGGCGGTCAAGCACGCGGCCAACGCCGGCGCGGCCGTCTGGCTGAAGGAGCAGCCGACCGGGCAGGCTCAGCCGGCCGGGCAGCGTTAGCGGGCCCGAACTACCTACTCCGGGTGATGCGACAGGCACTCTCGGAGACGGACGATGCCTCTGATAGCAGGCCAAATAGTGGCGTGCGCAATCGCAGAGGAGAACCCGTGGCCCGCTACCCCAACATCAGCGATCACGGCATGATCGGTGACCTGCAGACCGCCGCGCTGGTATCGACCGACGGCACGGTCGACTGGTTCTGCTGCCCGCGCTTCGACTCCCCCAGCGTGTTCGCGTCGCTGCTCGACGCCGACCACGGCGGCTACTTCCGTATCGCCCCTGACCGCGACGACTACGTCAGCAAGCAGCTCTACTTCCCGGACACCGCGATCCTGATCACCCGGTTCATGACCGCGGACGGGGTCGGCGAGGTGCACGACTTCATGCCGGTCATCACCGGCGGCGCCACCGACCGGCACCGGCTGGTCCGGCAGCTTCGGGTGGTCCGCGGCACGATGCGGTTCGTGATGGACATCCAGCCCGCGTTCGACTACGCCCGGACCCCGCACAAGGTGGAGATGTCCGAGAACGGCGCGGTGTTCGAGTCCGACGGCCTGGAGCTGACCCTGCACTGGGCCCGCCCGGCCGACTCCGCGCCGCGCGACGCCGGTGACCGGATCGAGCAGCACCAGGACGGGGTGCGGGCCACCCGGACGCTGCGGGAGGGCGAGAGCGCCGGGCTGGTACTCGAGTCGATGGGCGGCCGGCCGCGGCTGATGAAGCCCGCGGAGATCGAGCGGCTCCAGCACCAGACGGCCGAGTTCTGGCGCGCCTGGGTGCACCAGTCGACCTACGCCGGCCGCTGGCGCGAGATGGTGACCCGGTCGGCCATCACCCTGAAGATGATGATCTACCAGCCCACCGGCGCGCCGGTCGCCGCGCCGACCACCGGGCTGCCCGAGCAGGCCGGCGGCGAGCGCAACTGGGACTACCGCTACACCTGGATCCGCGACGGCTCGTTCTCGCTCTACGCGCTGCTCGGCCTGGGCTACGTCGAGGAGGCGCGGGCCTTCGCCGGCTGGCTGCGCGGCCGGGCCGAGGCGACGACGACCGGGAGCGACCATCCGCTGAAGATCATGTACCGGGTGGACGGCACCTCCGACCTGATCGAGGAGACGCTCGACCACTTCGAAGGCTGGCGCGGCTCGCGGCCGGTGCGGATCGGCAACGGCGCGGCCGACCAGCTACAGCTCGACATCTACGGCGAACTGCTCGACGCCGCCTACCTGGGGGACGTCAACGGGCTGCAGGTCTACCACGAGGGCTGGCAGCAGGTGTCACGGATGATCGACTGGCTGTGCGACAACTGGGACCGGCCCGACGAGGGCATCTGGGAGACCCGCGGCGGGCAGCGGGACTTCACCTACGGCCGCTTCCAGAGCTGGGTCGCGTTCGACCGGGCGATCAGGATCGCCCGGCACCGGGCCCGGCCGGCCGACCTGGCGCGCTGGACCACCGCCCGCGACGCGGTCTACCAGCAGATCATGGACCGCGGCTGGAACAGCGAGGTCGGCGCCTTCACCCAGCACTACAGCACCAAGGTGCTCGACTCGTCGCTGCTGCTGATGCCGCTGCAGGGGTTCATCGCCCCGGACGACCCGCGCTGGCTCTCCACCCTCAGCGCGATGGACAAGGAGCTGGTGTCGGACAGCCTGGTCTACCGGTACAACCCGAGCGCGTCGCCGGACGGGCTGGCGGGCGACGAGGGCACGTTCTCGCTGTGCACGTTCTGGTACGTCGAGGCCCTCGCCCGGGCCGGGCGGCTCGACGACGCGCGGCTGACGTTCGAGAAGATGCACACCTACGCCAACCACCTCGGCCTGTTCTCGGAGGAGATCAGCAGCACCGGCGAGCAGCTCGGCAACTTCCCGCAGGCGTTCAGCCACCTGGCGCTGATCAGCGCCGCCATCAACCTCAACCACCAGCTCGACCACGGAGCCAACGCGGAAAGCCCGGTGGTGCCGGCCAGCGGCTGAGCCGCTACCGGCTGGGGGCGGGCCGCCGCGCACGCGCGGCGGCCCGCGCCGTCCGGCGCCGCCACACCGACCGCTGCAGGCGGAGCCCGAGGGCGCCGACGGCAATCAGCAGCACCACGTTGAGCAGCAACTGGAACGTGGACCCGCGGGCCTCGGCCCAGCTCCCGTAGGCGGCCGACAGGCCCATGTCGGCCGCGGCGGGAATCGTGGTGACCGAGATGAACACGCCGATGAGCGCGTTCGCCCGGGACTCGGTCAGCGAGACCACACCGACCAGGCCGGCCAGCACCGCCACGATCACCGAGAACACGTTGGGCGAGTTGATGAGGTCGGAGACCGGCCTGATGCCCAGTTCGTAGAGGTGCGGCGCCAGGCCCGACCACCGGATGAGCAGCCCGAAGACCAGCGTCGCGACCACCGCGAGCCCGAACCCGACCGCCAGCGCGGCCAGGCTGTGCCTGACCGCGCGGCGGTCCCTGGTGTCGATGCCGAGCGCGGTCGCCATGATCGCGCCGTACTCCGGGCCGACCACCATCGCCGCGACGACCAGGATCTGCGAGTTGGTGAGGATGCCGACCGCGCCGATCAGGCCCGCGATGACCAGCAGGGCGTAGAAGCTGGCCGGGTAGACGCCGCCCGCGCGGATCTTCGACTCGACCATCTCCCACACCGGCGGGACTTCACCGTCGGCTGGCCGGCCGCCTGCCCGCGGGCCGCCGGGCTCCCCGGCAGCGCCGGGCTCGCCGGCGCCGCCGGGGTCGGCCGGCCCGCTGGCGGCCCCGTCGACGTTCTCGATGACGACGGAACCGCGGTCGCGCAGCCGGGCGCGGACCTCCGCCAGGACCGGGTTGGCGAACTGGGCGTCCAGGTCGAACTGCACCGCGTCGCCGTCCGGGCGGCGGGCGGCGCCGCGGATGACCACCAGGTTCCGTACGCCGGGGCCGCTGGTGAGGCGCTCGAGCAGGTCCCCGGTCGAGCCGGGCGGGCTGACGACCCGGACGTGCAGCATGCGGCGGCTGCCTTGATCTCTGGTTCTGGTCTGGCGTCAGCTGATCCGGTCGAGCAGGTGGTCGCCGACCCGGACGGCGTTGGCCATCGCGGTGAGCGCCGGGTTGACCGCGCTGATGCTCGGGAAGCAGCTCGTGTCCACCACGTAGAGGTTGTCGACTTCGTGGGCCCGGCAGTCGGAGTTGAGCACCGACGTCTGCGGGTCGGCGCCGAACCGGACGGTCCCCGCCTGGTGGGCGCAGCCGGCGATCGGGATGTCGGTCTTCATGTACATGGACCGGCGGGCCAGGTGCCCCTCGTGCATGTTGAGCGCACCGAGCATCGACTTGAGCTGGTCGAACAGTCTCTTGGCGGCGGTCGGGTTGCTGGGCGAGTAGGAGATGTGGACGCTGCCGTCCGGGCCGAGGGTGATCCGGTTGTCGGGCTGCGGCAGGTCCTCGGTGGACAGCCAGAAGTCGACCGCGTGCGAGGCGACATCGCGCAGCATCCAGCTCGGCGCGAACTTGGTCTCCAGCGGCTTCTCGCCGCGGAACATCTCCGCCTGCGACTTGCCGATCATCTGGATGTTGCCCATCGGGTAGTCGAAGCCGGGGCCGCTGAAGTAGAAGTCGTTGACGCCGAGGGTCTTCTGGAAGACGGTCGGGTTCGGCTCCTTCGACACCGCAAGCACCGCCTGGCTGTCGTGGAACATGAAGTTGCGGCCGACCTGGTCCGAGCCGTTGGCCAGGCCGTTCGGGTGCTTGTCGTTGGCCGAGGCGAGCAGTAGCTGGGCGGAGTTGGCGGCCCCGCAGGCCACCACCACCAGGCCGGCCGTGTACCGCTCGGTTTCACCCTCGCGCTCGACGACCACGGTGGTGACGGCGGTGCCGGCCGGGTTGGTCTCCAGCTTCACCGCTTGCGCGTTCCTGAGCAGGGTGACGTTGGCGTGCTCGAGGGCGGGCCGGACGCCGAGCACCTCGGCGTCGGACTTGGCGTGCAGCGGGCACGGGAAACCGTCGCAGTTCCCGCACTTCACGCATTTGCTTTCCGGCAGGTGCTGCTCGTTGACCCGGATCCCGCACGGAGCGTGGAACGGATGGTGGCCCGACTTCTCCAGGTCATCGGAGAGCTGCTGTATCCGCATCTCGTGGGCAACCGCGGGGTACGGGTAGGGTGCGCTTGACGGCGGCTCGGTGGGGTCCTCCCCCCGGGCCCCGTGCACCTGGTACAGGCGTTCGGCGGCCGTGTAGTACGGCTCCATGTCCTGGTAGCTGATCGGCCACGCGGGCGACAGGCCGTCGTGGTGCCGCAGCTCGCCGAAGTCCTGCTCGCGCATGCGGTAGAGGGCGGCGCCGTAGAGCTTGGTGGCGCCGCCGACGAAGTAGTGCACCTGCGGCTGGAAGAAGGACTTGTCCTCGGTGCTGTACCAGCTTTCTGGCGAGATGTACCGGCCGTCCTCGAATACGTCCAGGGTGGACCAGTTGGCCGGCTCGCGGGGCAGCCAGTCACCACGCTCGAGCAGCAGGATGCGCTTGCCTGAGGGGGCGAGGTGACGGGCGAGCGTGCCGCCGCCCGCGCCGGTTCCGATCACGATGACGTCATAGCTTGCGGCCATGCCAGGCTCCTCTGTGGCGGTTGGGTACGGGCGGCGGGACTTCCTCCGCGCGCACCGGCTGCGGCGGCACCGAGGCCGGCGGAGCCGGGATGAACTGGTCCCGGCTCACCCGCCGCCGGAACACGTAGTACGTCCAGGTCTGATAGGCCAGGACCAGCGGCAGGAAGATGACGACGACGACGGTCATCGCCCTGAGCGAGTACGGCGCCGACGCCGTGTTGCCGACGGTCAGGTTGAACGCCGGGCTGGTGCTCGACACCATGACGTTCGGGTACAGGGCGACGAAGATCGAGGCGATGCAGGACGCCATGGTGACCGTGGTGGCGGCGAACGCGAAGCCCTCGCGGCGCGAGTAGACCAGCGCGACGGCGGCCAGGACCGCGAGTATCGCCAGCAGCTCGAGCGGCCGCAGGAAGAACGTGCTGCCGGAAGAAACGTGCGTCCAGACGACGAAGGCGACCACCGCCGCGGCGGTGAACGGCGCCACCCGGCGGGCTAGCGTCCCGGACCGCTCGCGCATGCTGCCGGTGGTCTTCAGTGACAGGAACGTCGCCCCGTGCAGCAGGCAGATGAGCACCAGGGTGACCCCGGTGAGCAGCGCGTACGGCTGCAGCAGGTCCCAGAACGTGCCGGTGAAGTTCTGGGCGGAGTTGATCGGCAGGCCGTGCAGCAGGTCGCCCAGGGCGATCCCGATCAGCAGCGGACCGAGCAGGCTGCCCACGGTCAGCGACCAGTCCCAGGTGCGGCGCCAGCGGGCGGCGTCGCGCTTGCCCCGGTACTCGAAGGCGACGCCGCGGATGATGAGCGAGATCAGCAGCAGGACCATCGCCAGGTACAGGCCGGAGAACATGGTCGCGTACCAGCCGGGGAACGCGGCGAACATGCCGGCCCCGGCCACGATCAGCCAGACCTCGTTGCCGTCCCACAGCGGGCCGATCGTGTTGATGGCCGCCCGGCGGCCGGGCTCGTCCTTTCCGACCAGGCTGTGCAGCATGCCGACGCCGAAGTCGAATCCCTCCAGGATGAAGAAGCCGGTCCACAAGACCGCGATGACGATGAACCAGAACGGGACAAGTGCGCTCATCACTGACCTCAGTACTGGACGGCTGGCACTGGGGCTTCCAGGTCAGCTTCGGTCGGCGGCGGCGGGAGCTCCTTGCGCGCGTACTTCAGCATCAGCAGCAGGTCGACGGTCCCGAGGACGCCGTAGAGCCCGACGAACGCGATCACGCTGATCCACAGCCAGGTGGTGCTGACGGTGGGCGAGATGCCGTTCTTGGTCAGCATGATGCCCTGCACGATCCACGGCTGGCGGCCGCTCTCGGTCAGCAGCCAGCCGGCCGTGTTCATGAGGAACGGGAGCACCACGCCCCACACCCCCACCCACAGGAACGCGCGGGAGTTCGCGAGCTTGTCGCGGCGGATGAGCAGCAGCCCCCACAGCGCGATGAGCAGGACCACCACGCCGAGGTAGGCCATCGTCCGCATGCCCCAGTACTGGATGAACACGTTGGGCACGTAGTTGCCGGGCCCGAACTGGCTGCTGTACTGGGACTGCAGCGGGTTCATCCCGATCACCTTGCCGTTCCAGTGGTTGGTGGCCAGCAGGGACAGCAGGTGCGGGATCGCGATGATCTGGGTCGGGGTCTGGTCGTTGCTGCCGCCGCCGATCTGGAACAGCGAGAACGAGCACGGCTGGCAGGTGGCCCACTGCCCTTCGGCCGCCGCGATCTTCATCGGCTGGTACGTGCCCTCGATGACCCCGAGCTCGTCGCCGACCAGCATGGTGAACAGGGTCGCGGGGACCAGGGTGATGAGGGCGAGCTTGGCCGAGCGGGTGAACACGCCGCGGTCGGCGCCGTGCCGGAGCTGCCAGGCGGAGACCGCCAGCATGACCGAGGCGCCGGTGACCAGCGACACCAGCAGGACCTTGGAGTAGCCCCAGACGAAGACCGGGTTGGTGAACACGGCCCAGATGTCGTTGAGCACCGGCTTGCCGTGGACCATGACGTAGCCGACGGGATGCTGCATCCAGGAGTTGGCGGCCATGATGAACGCGGCCGACAGCGCGCTGCCGAACGCGACCGCCCAGATGCACAGCAGGTGCACCCGCTTCGACAGCTTGTCCCAGCCGAACAGCCACAGGCCAAGGAACGTCGACTCGAGGAAGAAGGCGGCGAGTCCCTCCATCGCCAGCGGGGCGCCGAAGATGTTACCGACCAGCCGGGAGTACGCGCCCCAGTTCATCCCGAACTCGAACTCCTGCACGATCCCGGTGACCACGCCGATCGCCACGTTGATCACCAGCAGCGTCCCGAAGAACCGGGTCAGCCGCAGGTACTCGGGGCGGCCGCTGCGGTGCCACGAGGTCTGCAGCAGCGCGGTCAGGAAGGCCAGCCCGATCGTGATCGGGATGAACAGGAAGTGGTTGATCGACGTGAACGCGAACTGCCAGCGTGCGAGGTCGAGCGACATGCGGCTCCATTCGGTCACCGTGGAAGCCCGGAGGCCTGCTCAGGCATCAGTGTCACGTGGACGGCGAGCGGGCGGCATCGCCCGCGTGGGGTGATTAGGCCCCCCGGGTTCACCGGCGGTCCCGTCCGCCGCGGCCTCAGAAAATCGCGATCGGGTTGACCGGCGAGCCGGTCCCGGCCAGCAGCCGCAGCGGCGCCACCACGGACAGGAATGACCAGCGGCCCATCTCCTCGCATGCTTGCGCCAGCGGGTCGAGGTCCAGGTAGTCGAGCAGGTACAGGCCCATCGCGTTGATCGCGAGGACGTGGACGGGAAAGTCCACGCCCTCGGCCGCGCTTGGCGCCGTGTCGTTGTTGCCGTCGCTGCCGAGGACCGCGACCTGGCGTTCCGCGAGCAGTTCGACCGCCGCCGGGTGCAGTCCGGCCCGCGCCTCGGCCGCGTTCCACGGCCCGAGCGACCGGCGCCGGGCGCGGTGGCCGACCCGCAGGAAGAGCAGGTCGCCCTGGCCGATGCGGTCGCTGACGGCCGACTCCGCCGCGAGCAGGTCATCGGCGGTCACGTGCTCGCCCGGCTCCAGCCACGGCACGCTGCTTCCCGCCGAGGCGCTGCGCAGCCGCGGGATGTCCAGCAGCAGGCCGCGGCCGGCGATCCCCTGGCCGGCCGCGTCGATGGACAGCTCGGCCGCACCGGCCGTGGTCACCGAGCCCGCGGGGATCCCGTTGTAGAGCTCCCCGTCGAAGATCACGTGGCACAGCGCGTCCATATGGCTGTCCGCGTTCCCGTGCACGTTCATCGCCAGGCGGTCAGTGGCGAACGACAGCCCGGCGGCGTCCGGGTCGTCGGCCCAGTGGGTCATCTGGTGCACCGCGGGAGCGGGATTGTCGGGCGTCGCCCGGCTGTCGATCGGCGCCGCCAGCGACACCGTCCGGCCGGTCCTGACACCACTGGCCGCCGCCACCAGGTCCGCCCCCGAGATGTTGTTCAGCGTGCCCCGCCGGTCGGCCGCCCCCTGCGCCGACGTGCGCCGCAGCCGCTGGTAGACGGCGCGGAATTCGGCCTCGCTGAGCGTGAGATCGGTCATTGCGGCAGCGTGGCAGGCCGGGCGCGGCTGGTCATCGTCTGAACCGGGTGACTTGCCGGCTTCTCACCCGCGCGGGGTGGCGCGCCGCCGCCGGGCCCGTGTTCGGGTTGAGCCAGACCCGATTCCGAGGAGAAACCGTGGCAGCAGAGCGAGTCGACGCGCTTGTCATCTTCGGCGCGACCGGTGACCTGGCCAAGATCGAGACCTTCCCCGCGCTGGTAGGCCTGGTCAAGCGCGGCGTACTCACCGTCCCGGTGATCGGGGTGGCCAAGAGCGGCTGGGGACTTGAGCAGTTCCGTGACTACGCGGTCGCGTCGCTGAAGCTCAACGATATGGACCCGGCCGAGCCGGCCGCGGTCAAGATGCTCGGGCTGCTGCGCTACGTCGACGGGGACCTGGGCGACGACGCCACCTACAAGGCCATGTCGGACCAGATCGGCGCCGGCCAGCACGTGCTGTACTACCTGGAGGTTCCGCCCTTCCTGTTCGGCCGGATCGCTCAGGGGATCGCGTCCGCGGACCGCGCCCGCGGCGCCCGGGTGATGGTGGAGAAGCCCTTCGGCACCGACCTGGCCAGCTCGCGGCAGCTCAACGACACCATGCACGAGCACTTCCCGGAAGAGGCGATCTTCCGGGTGGACGACTGGCTGGCCTTCGACCCGGTCGAGAACGTGCTGTTCGCCCGGTTCGCCAACTCGATGATCGAGCCGCTGCTCAACCGCACCTACGTGGACAACATCCAGATCACCATGGCGGAGCAGTTCGACGTGGCTGACCGCGGCCGGTTCTACGACCAGACCGGGGCCATCAGGGACGTGCTGCAGAACCACATGCTCCAGGTCCTGGCGACCACGCTGGCCGAGCCGCCGAGCGGACCGGGCCTGGCCTCCTGGCCGGACGCCAAGTACCAGCTGGTGAAGGCGCTGAGCCCGCTGACCCCGGAGTCCACGGTGCGCGGGCAGTACGACGGCTACCGGCAGGTCGACGGCGTCGCCGCTGACTCGACGGTGGAGTCCTACGTGGCGATCCGGCTCAGCGCCGACAGCTGGCGGTGGGCCGGGGTGCCGATCCTGATCCGGGCGGGCAAGTGCCTGCCGGTCACCGCCACCGAGGTCACGGTCACCTTCAAGCAGCCCCCGCGCGACGTGTTCGGGACCGGGCCGGCCGCGGCCGGGAACCGGCTCGGCTTCCGGATCTGGCCGGAGACCGCGGTCAGCCTCACCCTGCAGGGAAAGCAGCCCGGCGCCGACTGGAAGCCGCAGGCGGAGGAAATGGCGTTCGCGCAGCAGCCGGGGTCGGACATCCGCCCCTACGACCGGCTCATCGGGGCGGCCCTGGACGGGGACCGGTGGCTGTTCGCCCGCCAGGACACGGTGGAAGCCATGTGGGCGATCGTCGATCCGGTGCTCGGGGACGCCACCCCGGTGCATCCCTACGCGCGCGGAAGCTGGGGGCCGCAGGAGGCGGACCGGCTACTGACCGGGGGGCTTGCCTGGCATGACCCGTCCTCGGCCAGGTGATGACGGGCATGGCGGCCAGTCCGGGCGAGCGCGGCCCGCGCCGGGTGGTGATCATCGGGGGCGGCTTCGGCGGGCTGTTCGCCGCCCGCGCGCTCGGCCGCGATGTGTCGGTGACCGTGGTTGACCGGGCGCACCACCACCTTTTCCAGCCGCTGCTCTACCAGTGCGCGACCGGCATCCTGTCCGAGGGGCAGATCGCCGCGCCGTTGCGCAGCGTGCTCAAGCGGCGCAAGAACGTCGACTGCGCGATGGCGGAGGTGACCAGCATCGACACCGACGGCCGCCGGGTGATCTGCGTGCGCCCGGGGGGCGGCCGGATCGAATTCGAGTACGACGACCTCATCGTCGCGGCCGGCATGCGGCAGTCCTACTTCGGGCACGACGAGTTCGCCAAGTTCGCACCGGGCATGAAGACGATCGCTGACGTGCTGACGATCCGCCGCCGGGTGTTCGGCGCGTTCGAGATGGCCGAGACGTCCGACGACCCGGCCGAGCGGCGCCGCTGGCTGACGTTCGCCTGCGTCGGGGCGGGCCCGACCGGCGTCGAGCTGGCCGGGCAGATCCGGGAGCTGGCCACCAAGACACTGCGGGCCGAGTACCGCAAGGCCAAGCCGGAAGAAGCGCGGGTGCTGCTGTTCGACGGCGGCCGCGCCCCGCTCGCCGCCTTCGGCGAGAAGTTGTCCGGCAAGGCCGCGAAGGCCCTGGGCAAGCTGGGGGTGGAAATGCACATGGGGTCGATCGTCACCGACATCGACTTCGGCGGGCTGACCGTCCGCGATCACGACGGCGCGACCACGCAGTTCGCGGCGGGCACGGTGCTGTGGACGGCCGGCGTCGAGGCGCCTGCCTTCGCGCGGGCGCTGGCGCAGGCGACCGGAGCCGAGTCCGACCGGGCGGGCCGCATCGTCGTGCAGCCGGACCTGACCATTCCCGGCCATCCCGAGATTTCCGTCATCGGCGACCTGATGAGCCTGGACAAGCTGCCCGGCGTGGCGGAGGTCGCCATGCAGGGCGGCCTGTACGCCGGGCACCGCATCAAGCACGCGGCGGCCGGGCGGGGCCCGGCCAGGCCGTTCCGGTACCGCGACCTGGGTTCAGCCGCTTACATCGCCCGCGGCAACGCCGTCATGTCGGCCGGGCCGCTGCGGATCAGCGGCTTCGCCGGGTGGGTGGGCTGGCTGTTCATCCACATCGCGTTCCTGACCGGGTACCGCAACCGGGTCGGGGCCATCCTCACCTGGTGGTCGGCCTTCACCCGCGACCGCCGTCGCGAGCGGGCGTTCACCACGTCGGAGGTGGGCCAGGTGGCCGACGTCTACGCGGCCGTCATCCCGGCCGCCAGGACCGGTGAGCCGCCCGCGACCGGGCAGCCGCCGCACCCGGCGGGCCTGCCCGGGCTCCCCGCCGCGGGGACGGCTGAGAGCACGGCGTCGTCCTGGTCAGCCGGGGGCTGGCGCCGGGGCGGGGCCGGGGCGGGGGCCGGGGCCAGCCTGGCCGCCACCACGTACGCCACCACCACCGCCACGATGACCAGCGGCATGACGGCGATCCCGTCCGAGTACATCAGCAGGGTCACCAGGAGCACCGACGTCAGCGGCAGCCGGAGCATGACGGCGCACATCGCGCCGATCCCCATCGCCACCCCCGGCACCAGCGGCAGGCCAGGCAGGTGGGAGAGCGCGATGCCGCCCGCCGCCCCGATGAAGAGCGCCGGGAAGGTCGGCCCGCCGCGGAAACTGCTCAGCGAAGCACCGTAGGCAAGCCCTTTGCACACCAGCAGCAGCAGGAGTGCGCCGACCGAGTAACCGGCCGCGTTGGTGATCAACGGGCCCAGCTGTGACTGCCCGGAGAACAGCACATCGGAGTAGCTGTGTCCGGTGCCCTCGGTGTAGGCGATCGTCAGCCCCGCGATGACCATGCCGACGACCGGCGTCAGCAGCAGCATCCGCCGCTCGACATAGGGCCGGGCAAACAGCCCGAGCCGGTGGATCGCCGTGCCCACGATCGCCGCCGCGACCCCGATGACCAGGGCCCAGCCGAATTCCGCGATGTCGGGCCGGGCAAAATGGGGCAGGCCAGGGACCGACAGGGAAAAGGTGCCGAGCCCGGTCAGCGAGTCAAGGCCGACGAAGATGAGGGCACCCACGCCGGAGGCGAGCAGGCCGGGCAGCAGGACGACCCCCGTCATCGCACCCAGGCCCGAGGCCTCCATCAGCAGGAACGCCCCCGCGATGGGCGAGCCGAGCAGCGTGCTGACGGCGGCGAAGCTGCCCGCCGCGGCCACCACGGCGGTGGCCTGGGCGGGCAGGTCGCGCTTGGCCAGCCGGACCGCGAGGACGGCCAGGCCGCCGCCGAGCGCGATCAGCGGTGCCTCAGGACCCAGCACGACGCCGAGGCTCAGGGCGGCCAGGGCCGCCAGCACTACCCCGGGAAGCTGGGCAGGCGTGGGCGCGCCGCCGCCGGGCTTGAACCCGTCAGCGGGCGAGTGGCCGCCCTTCCCCGGCAGGAACCGGATGACCGGTGCGACCAGCAGGCCGGCCACCGTGAGGACGGGAAGCGGCCACCACGCTGGCGCGCCGTGAAAGCCCAGCCCGTTGGGCAGGTGGGTGAAGATCTCGGGCTGCAGGTAGGCGACGAGGGCCAGAAAACCGTAGGCCGCGGCGGAGATTGGCGCGCCGAGCACCGCGGCGAGGATCAGCAATCTCAGGTAACTCTTGCTCCGCAGCAGGGCCTGCGGGTCTTGGGGCATCGTCATTGCGCCACGCGCACCGCCAGCAGGTAGGACTGCCCCGGTGGCAGCTCGACGTACAGCCCCGGCCCGGCTAGCTGGCTGCCTTCGCGGGTGAACTCGTCCCCGCTCAGCAGGTCGAGCAGGCTCCACTGGCGGCCGGCCAGGCCCGGCCACGGCAACGGGACCTGGGCCTGGGCCGGGGTCGTGGAGAGGTTGACCACGACCACGTGCCCGCGGACACCGCCGTCGTCGCCGCCGTGCGTCCATGACCAGGCGATCAGGTTCTGACAGGACTGGTTGTCGGGCCACCCGCCCGCCTCCAGCAGTTGCCAGGCTCCGCTGCGCACCCGGTGCGCGGCGACCTTGTCCAGCAGGGCGCGGTACCAGGCAGCCAGCTCCTGGTCGGCCGGCTCATCGGGCCGCCGGTCCAGGAAGACGGGAACGCGGACGCGCCGCCCTTCGAACTGTCCCTCGTGCCAGAAGGTCGCGCCGGGCAGGGTGGCGATGGTGACCGCCGCCGCCCGTTCGAGGACGGCGGGCAGCTTGTCCGCTATCCGCGGTTCGTCGTGGTTCTCCAGGAAGCGCACCATGCGCGACTGGTAACCGAGGTCCGCGAGCAGGTGCCCGCGGACCTCGGGCGGGTCCTGCTCGAGGATCCGGTCGTAGAGCCGCTTGTCGTAGCAGAAGCCGAAGCCCTGCTGCTGCAGCTCCCACTCGGTGTCCCAGTAGGCCTCGGCGATCAGCACGGTGTCCGGGTGCGCGGTGCGCAGCCCGGCGATGACGGCGGGCCAGAATTCTTCGCCCGGGCGCTGCCCGGCCCGGCTCCCCCAGGTTTTCTCGAAGATGCCGTTGAACATGAGCATGGCCATGTCACAGCGGATCCCGTCGCACTGGCCGGCGATGTCCGCCAGTGTCTGCGCGGTCGCCTCCCTGGTCGCCGCGGCGAACGCGTTGAGCTGGACGACGTCCGGCCACGGCGGGAAGTAGGGATCACGGCCGTGCGCGAGCACGTGCCCGCCGGCCCGCAGCCAGCCGGCCGGGTCGGTGCTGAGGTCGTCGTCGTCCCCCTGGATGAAGTACTCCGGGTGCTCGGTCACCCAGGGGTGATCGGGCGCGACGTGGTTGGGCACGTAGTCCAGGATCAGCCGCACCCCCCGGGCGGCGAGGGCCGCCCGGGCCGCGGCCAGCCCGGCCGGCCCGCCGAACCGCTCGTCGGCGACGTAGCGGTGCACGCAGTACGGCGATCCGATGATGTCCCGTTCCCCGACGTCCGGTAGGGCTGCACGGAACGAGTCACGCAGTTCGGTGTTCGCCAGCGCCAGTTCGCGGCCGGCCGGGCTGCGCTCCCAGACGCCCATCAGCCAGACCGCGTCGGCGCCGGCCGGCGTGACCGCGTCCCAGCTCGCAGCGGGCACCCGGTCCAGGGTCACCGGAGTCCCGGCCGCCCGGGACAGCTCGGCCAGCCAGACCGCGGTGTTCAGCTCGTAGATGACCGGCTGGCCGGGCCAGCCAGTCATCGCGTCGCCGCTCATCGCGCCGCCGCCGTCTGCCCGGCGGCCGGGGCCGTGCTTTCCCCGGTCCGGGGAGCCGGGATCCGGTTCTCCCGGATCGCGCGGGCCATCGCGCCCCGGAACAGCAGCGGGAGCACCCCGATGGTGCCGGTCCAGCCAGTCTGGTGGCTGGCGCCGATGCCGGCGCCGTTGTCGCCGTGGATGTACTCGTAGAACAGCACCAGGTCGCGCCAGTGCGGGTCGGTCTGCAGGATCGGCTGGCCCCCGTGGATCGGCCGGCGCCCGTCCGTGCCCCGGCGGAAGGTGCTGACCAGCCGCTCGCTGATCTCATTGGCCACCTGGTACAGGTTCATCTGCTGTCCCGAGCCGGTCGGGCACTCGACCGTGAACGCGTCGCCGTAGTACTCGTGCAGGTTGAGCAGCCCCCGGATGAGCATCAGGTTGATCGGCGCCCAGACCGGACCGCGCCAGTTGGAGTTGCCGCCGAACATGCCAGTGTCGGACTCGGCGGGCAGGTAGCCGACGCTGTAGTCCTGGCCTTCCAGGTTCAGCACGTAGGGATGGTCCTGGTGCCACTTTGAGATCGCCCGGATGCCGTGCGGCCCGAGGAACTCGTCCTCATCGAGCATCCGGGACAGGATCCGGCGCAGCCGCTCGTCGTTGAACAGGGCGAACACGAGCGGGCCGGTCGCGTCCCGCTGCTGCCCGCGGCCGGGCAGCGCGGCGGTCAGCGCCGGGTGGCGGTCGAGGAACTCGACCGCGCTGTGCACCAGCCCGGGAAATTCATCGCGCGAGGCGCCGCTGATGACGTTCGCGGCGACCAGCGGCATCAGGCCGACCAGCGAGCGCACCTTCAGCGGGATGGCGCTGCCGTCCGGCCGGCGCAGCACGTCGTAGAAGAAGCCGTCTTCCTCGTCCCACAGCCCGACCTCTTGCGGGCCGACGCTGTTGGCGGCGGCGGCGATCCAGGCCCAGTTCTCGAGCAGGGCTGCCGCCTGCTCCTCGTAGGCCGGGCTCTCGCGTGCCAGCTCGATCGCTATCTGGAACATGTTCTGGCTGTACAGGGCCATCCAGGCGGTCCCGTCGGCCTGGTCGATGCGGCCGCCGCCAGGCAACGGGGCGCTGCGGTCGAACACGCCGATGTTGTCGAGGCCGAGGAACCCGCCCTGGAAGATGTTGCGGTCGTCGGCGTCCTTGCGGTTCAGCCACCAGCCGAAGTTCCGCATGAGCTTCCCGAACGACCGCTCGAGGAAGAGCCGGTCGGTCTTGCCCGTCGTCGCCTTTTCGAGCTGGTACACGAACCAGGTCGCCCAGGCGTGGACCGGCGGGTTGACGTCGCTGAAATTCCATTCGTAGGCCGGCAGCTGCCCGTTCGGGTGCAGGTAGCGCCGGTCGAGCAGCAGCTCAAGCTGCTGCTTGGCGAACGCGGTATCGACGACCGCGAGGGCCACCGCCTGGAAGGCCAGGTCCCAGGCCGCGAACCACGGGTACTCCCACTTGTCCGGCATGGAGATGATGTCGCGGGCGTCCATGTGCTGCCAGTCGTGGTTGCGCAGCCCCGGATCGGGTGACAGGGGGTCGGAGCCGTGCTCGGTGAGCCAGCGCTCCGCGTCAAACGCGTAGTACTGCTTAGACCACAGCATGCCGGCCAGGGCCTGCCGGCTGACCAGCCGGTCCTCGTGGCTGAGATCGCCGGCCAGCACGTCGGCGTAGAACTCGTCCGCCTCCCGGCGGCGGGCGCTCATCAGCTCGTCGAAGCCGTCGAACGGACGCGGGACGCGCAGGTCGGTCAGCCGCAGGCGGATGGTCGCGCTTTCCCCGGCCGGAACGACCAGGATGTGATGCAGTGCGGCCTTGGTGCCGGCCCCCTCGGGGTTGACGGTGCCGCTCTCACCGTGCACGACGGCCCGCTCGATGCCGTCCTTGACGAAGGGCGCGTCGTTCGGTGAGCTGAATACGCGCTCGTTGTCCGTCTCGTTGCCGGTCACCAGCACCGGGACCGGCTGCTCGGCATAGAGCCACCGGGAACCGAGTTCGCTGTGCTCGGCCCGCACGGCGCTAACACCGGGAATGCGCGAGTCGGTGTGCAGCACCGGTTCCTCCGCACCGCCGGCCCAGGACCAGGTGTGCCGGAACCACAGGGTTGGCAGCACGTGCAGCCGGGCCTCGTCCGGGCCCCGGTTGTGCACGGTGACTTGCATGAGCACATCCTCGGGCGACGCCTTCGCGTACTCCACGAACACGTCGAAGTAGCGGTTGTCGGCGAATATGCCGGTATCGAGCAGTTCGTACTCCGGTTCCTGCTTTCCCCGCGCTCCGTTGACGGCGACCAGGTCGGCGTAGGGATATTCACCCTGCGGGTACTTGTACAGCATCTTCAGGTACGAGGAAGTCGGGGTGGCGTCGAGGTAGAAGTAGGACTCCTTCACGTCTTCGCCGTGGTTGCCCTGAGAGTTCGTCAGGCCGAACAGGCGCTCCTTGAGGATCGGATCGCGCTCGTTCCACAGGCTCAGCGCCAGGCACAGGAGCTGCTTGTCGTCGCTGATGCCCGCCAGCCCCTCCTCACCCCAGCGGTAGGCCCGGTATCCCGCCTGGTCGAACGGGAACGCTCCCCAGGTGTTCTCCCCGTGGGTAGGGTCCTCGCGGACGGTCCCCCACTGGCGCTCGCTGAGGTACGGGCCCCACCGCCGCCACCTGACGCCGGTCTCCGCCTGCTCAAGTCGTCGCTGCTCTTCGTTGGTCATGCTGCCCGCCCCCGGTGTGCTCGCCTGATCCGCGCAACCGCGCGCCGGCCCTGGCAGGCGCGCGGTTGCCAGCATTCCCGCCTGGCAGCGGGGCGACATCACCCAGGGAAGGTGACGCGCCTGATAATCGGCCGGGCACAGGCTGGGGCATGGGAGAAGACCAGCGGACCAGCGTTCCGGCCCGGTACGGCCTTCTCCTCATCACCCTGATCGCCGCTTACCTTGTCTCCGCGGTCACGTCCACCCGCTGGGGCGGAGCGATCCACGTTGCCTTCGTCGCCGCCGTCGCGCTGCTCGCCGTGCGGCACACCCGGCCCTGGTCGCGGGCCGCCTGGCTGACCGCCGCGGCCGTGCTGGCGACCGGGGTCGCGGCCGGCCTCGGCGCCGCGTCGGAAAGCGCGTTCGCGACGGGACTGGCTGACTGCTGGAACGGCCTGCTGCTGCTGCTGACGGTGGTGGTCATCATTGGCCGGGTGCTCCGCCTGGACCAGGTGACAGCCCAGAGCATCTACGGGGCGCTGAGCGCTTACCTGCTGATCGGCTTGATGTTCGCCGGCTGGTTCGCCGCGATCGGCTCCTTCGTGGCCGGGCCGTTCTTCGCCGACGGCCAGCCGATGAGCGCGGCCAACGTGCAGTACTTCAGCTTCACGACGCTGACCACCCTGGGCTACGGGGACTTCACGGCCGGGGGCAGCCTCGGCCGGGCGGTCGCGGTGCTTGAAGCGATCAGCGGCCAGGTGTTCCTCGCCACCCTGGTCGCCCGGCTGGTCAGCGCCTACGGGACGAGCCGCGGGCAGCGCCCGCCGGACGAATAGCCGGGCCGTCCGGCACGTGCCCGGGCTGAGCACATCACCCCCGGCGGGGGATGCCGGGCGGGTCGGATCTCGGCACTGTGGTGTTCATCGGAACGCCCACGCCAGCAGCCCAAGCGGAGCTTGCACCCAGCCCCGCCGGCGACGTGCTGCTGTCGAAGACTCTCCCGCCGGTGTGCCAGGAGTGGGTCATCAGGCGTGCCCGGATCGACCAGCGGATCGCCGCCGCCCCGCTGACGGTGGTTACCGGACCGCCCGGGGCCGGCAAGACGACCGCGGCCGCGTCGTGGGCGGCTGGTACCGACGGCCCGGTCGCCTGGGTCACCCTCGACCGTTACGACAGCCAGTGGGGTGTCTTCTGGCCCGCCGTGGTGACCGCGCTCGGTTGCGCGGGGGTCGAATTCGGCCGCCCGCTGCCACCGCCGGGACGGACCGACAACCACCCGTTCCTGCTGCGGCTGGCGGCGGAACTGGCGGTGCAGGATCCGCCGGCCACCCTGGTGCTCGACGACCTGCACCAGATCACCGGGCACGACCTCGATGACGGGCTGCAGTACCTCATCCGGAACACGCGGCCGGGCCTGCGGGTGGTGATCTGCTCCCGGGCGGCCCCGGTGATCTCGCTGCACCACTACCGGCTGGCCGGCGAACTGACCGAGATCCGCGCGGCCGAACTCGCGTTCAGCGTCCCCGAGGCCCGGCTGCTGATGGCGCGGCACGGCGTCACGCTGCCGGACGGGCTGCTCGCACGGCTCACCGGGCTTACCGAGGGGTGGGCGGCCGGGCTCCGGCTGGCCGCGCTGTCGGTGCGCGCGGAGCCTGACCCCGGGCAGTTCGTGCGGCAGTTCGCCGCCGCCGACGGCGCCGTGGCCGGCTACCTGACGGACGAGGTGCTCAACCAGCAGCCTGCCCGCTCCCGTAGCCTGCTGCTGCGGACCAGCATCGTGGACCGGGTCAGCGCCAGCCTCGCGGCGGAGATGACAGGCGACGAAGGAGCCGGGGACGTACTGGCAGCGCTCGCCCGCGCCAACGCCTTCGTCGAGCCGACCGGGAACGGCTGGTACCGGTTCCACTCGCTGTTCGCGGAGGTGCTGCGGGTCAGGCTCCGGCTCAACTACCCGGACGAGGTGGCGGACCTGCACCGGCGGGCCGCCCGGTGGTACCGCCGGCGGCGGTACCTGCTCGACGCCGTCCGGCAGGCAACGGCGGCCGGCGACTGGCTGCCCGCGGCCCGCATGGTCGTGGACGATTTGGCGGTCCCCGCACTTCTCGAGGAGCCCGACGGCGCCGCGTTTACCGCGTGCTTCCGGGACGGGCCGCTCGCCGCGCCGGGTGCGGAACCGCAGCCATTGCTCGTGGCGGCGGCGGTGGCGCTGGCGGACCGGCGGGAAAGCAGTGCGCAGGCCGCCCTGGACGCCGTCGAGGGCACGCTCGCCGACGTCCCGGCCGGCCAGCAGACCGCCGCGCGGATCTGCCTGGCCATGCTGCGGCTCGAGTTCGCCCGGCGGACCGGCGACGGCGGCCTCGCCGCCGTCTCGGTCGAGGAACTGGAGGGACACGCGCGGACGCTGCCGGACGAGACGCTGGCGCGTGCGCCCCGGCTCGCCCGGCGGCTGCTGGCGGAACGGGGGCTGCTGCTCTTGCGGGCGGGGCAACCGGACGAGGCGGCCGCGAGCGTCAGCGCCGGGCACTCCGCGTCGGATCAGCACGGGCCGGAATGCGCTGATTATCACGGGCACCTCGCGCTGGCGGAGGCGTTCCGGGGCCGGCTGCCCGCCGCCGCGCGGATCATCGAGACGACCTGCCCGCCCGACGGCGGTGGCCGGCGGCCCAGCCCGGCGGCGGAGGTAGCAATCGCGTTCATCCGCCTGGAACGCAACAACCGGCAGGAGGCCCGGAGCGCTCTCAAGCGGGCGGACATGGCCCTGCGGAGCCGCCCGGACCGGCTGGCGGCCGCGCTGGCCTGCTTCGCGGCCGCGCGCTGCCGCCTCGCCGAGGGACATCCCAGCGCCGTGGCTGAGCTGGCGGCCCGTGCCCGGCTCGACTGGTCGCCGCCCGGATGGCTCGACCACCGGCTGACGCTGCTGGAGTCGCGGGCGAGCGCGGCCGCGGGCGACACCGAGGCCGCGGTCGCCGCCGCCGAACGGGCTGACCCGGCGGTATCACCGGATTCGGCCGCCGCGCTGGCACAGGCGCGGCTCGATGCCGGGGACCTCCGCGCCGCTGGCAGCGCCCTCGGCCGCGGCCCGGGCATCACCAGCGGGACGCCTGCCGTCAGCCGGATGGACTGGTGGCTGGCGCAAGCGCGCCTCGCCTTCGGCCGCGACGACGACGTCCACGGGCGGCAAGCGCTGATTAAGGCGGTCAAGCTCGGTGAGCGCGAAGGACTACGGCTCTCCCTGGCGCTTGAGGGCACCTGGATGCGGCCGGCCCTGCGCGCTGACCCGCCACTGGCCGAGGCCTGCAGGCACCTGCTGGCGCACGACCCGGCCGGCGACGGCCCGCTCGACGCGGTGGATCTCGTCGTCGTCGACGAACTGAGCGAGCGCGAGCGTGAGGTGCTCAAGCTGCTGGCCGGAATGCTGACGACCGCGGAAGTCGCCGACGAGCTGTACATCTCGGTCAACACCGTCAAGTCACACCTGAAGAGCATCTACCGGAAGCTAGCGGCGCGTCACCGGGGCGAGGCGGTACGCCGCGCGCAAGAACTCCGGATGATCTGAGGCGGGCCTCCGGTCAGCCCGCCGGGTGGCGGGCGCCGTCCTGCGCGATTCCGCGCAGCAGCTCGTCGACCACGCGGGCGGCGAAGCCGGGCTCGGCCGGGGCCGAGTCGTGCTTGCCGCGGGCCATGACGCCGCCGCTGAGCATGAGCATCGCGACCTCGACGTCGGTGTCCCGGCGCAGCTCGCCGGTGGCGATGCCGCGGCGCAGGACCGAGCGGACGAGCTCACGGCGGGGCTCGATCACCTGCTCCTTGTAGCGGGCGACCAGCCGGGGGTAGCGCGCGCCGGCGCCGTGCAGCAGGGCGTACTGCTGGGCGAAGCGGGGGTCGGCGGCGTCGTCGGCGAGCACGCTGAGCAGTGCGGTCAGGTCGTCGCGGACCGACTCGCCCCTGGGGTCGGGCAGCGGGCAGCGCATCGCGGCGAACGCGGCGATCAGCAGGTCTTCCTTGCCTGGCCAGCGCCGGTACAGGGTGGCCTTGCCGACGCCGGCCCGGGTGGCGACGTCCTCGCAGTGCACGCCGTCGATGCCGCGCTCGCCGATCGCCTCGATGGTGGCCTCGAGGATGGCCTGCTCGGCCCGCTCGCTGCGCGGGCGGCCGGGGCGCCGGGCGGTACCGCCGTCCTGGACGGCACTGTTGTCCTGGGCGGCACTGTTGTCCTCGGCGGCACTGTTGTCCTCGGCGGCACTGTTGTCGTGGGCGGCACTGTCCGGCCCGACGCCGCAGTCCCAGCCGCCCGCCCCGGGCCGGACGGCGGAACCGGGGGCGGGGTGGGCGCTGGCCGGCGCCACCCGGGCGTTGGCCGCCATGCGGTCGTTCGCCACCGGGGCGGGGTCCCCGGCTACCGTCTCGGGGATCACGTCACGCGGGACGTGAGTGTGCTGAGCTGACATAGCCGGGAACCCTCCTTCCGTTCGCGTTTTCTTACCGCTCGGACAGCTCGGGGCTGTCGGCCAGGCGGGCCGCGAGGTCGCGCTCGGCCGCCGCGACCTCGGCCGCGACCACTTCATCGATGTTAGGCCGGCTGCGGCCGGGCATCCACCGCAGCACCGCCACGCCGCCGATGACGGCCAGCGCGGCCGCGACCGCGGTGGCCACCCGCATGGCGTCCACGAAGGCGGTGTTGGCCGGGTCGAGCAGGAACTGCCCGGCATGGCCGAGCTGCGCCGCGACCGCCTGGGTGGCGGTAATCGACGAGCCCGCGGTGTCCCGCAGCCCGGCCGGCAGCTTGGCCAGCGACGGGTTCAGCGAGCTACGGTACGCCGACGACAGGATCGAGCCGAGCACCGCCACGCTGAGTGCCACCGCCACCTGACGGGCGGTGTTGGTCAGCGCGGAGCCCGCGCCCGCCTTCTCCCGCGGCAGCGCCTGCATCACGCTGGAGGTCGCGGCCGTCACCGCCACGCCGAGGCCGGAGCCCTGGACGAAGAACAGCACCGCCACGATCCAGATCGGCGAGCTCGCGCCGAGGAACGCCCAGCCGCCGATGGCGACCGCGTTGGCGGCCATGCCGGCCACCATCACCGCGCGCACCCCGTACCGCTCGACCAGGGCCGCGCTGCGCGGCGCCAGCAGAAGCTGGCCGAGCGCGAACGGCACCGCCAGCAGGCCGGTCACCAGCGGGCTGTAGCCGCGCACGTTCTGCAGGTAGAAGCTGGTGAAGAAGTACACCCCGCCCATGCCGAAGAACAGCAGCACGATCGAGCCGACCGAGGCCGACAGGGTGCGGTTCTTGAACAGCCGCACGTCGAGCGACGGGTGGTCGATGCGGCTCTCGTACCAGGCGAAGAGGGCGAGCACGACCAGGCCGCCGAGCGCCGGGCCAAGCACGCCGAGGCTGCCCCACGACTTGCCGTCGCCGCCCTCCACGATCCCGTAGACCAGCAGGACCAGGCCGAGGATGGAGGCGAGCACGCCGATGTAGTCGATCTTGCCGGGGGCCGGGTTACGCGACTCGGGTACCAGGTAAGCCACCGCGGCCGCGCCCAGTACCGTCACCGGGACGTTGATCAGGAAGACCGAGCCCCACCAGAAGTGGGTGAGCAGCAGGCCGCCGAGCACCGGGCCGATGGCCACGCCGATGCCGACCGCGGAGGCCCAGATGCCGATGGCCTTCGGACGCTCGGCCGGCTCGAAGACGTTGGCGATGATGGAAAGCGTCTGCGGCATCACCGCGGCGCCGCCCAGCCCCATCACGGCGCGGGCCGCGATCAGCATGTCGGGCGAGTGCGAGTAGGCGGAGAACAGCGAGCCGAGGCCGAACAGCACCAGGCCGCCCATCAGCACCCGCTTGCGGCCCAGCCGGTCGCCGAGCACCCCGAAGGTGAACAGCAGGCCGGCGAACACCAGCGTGTAGGAGTTGATCGCCCACTCGAGCTGTGACTGGCTGGCGCCGATGCCGCCCTTGCCGGCCGGGCTGGCGATCGTCTTCAGTGCGACGTTGAGCACTGTGTTGTCGATGACGATGGCGAGCAGGCCCACGACGAGCACGCCGAGGATGACCCACCGCCTGCGCTGAATCGTCTGAGTGTCCATGAGCCCCTTCAAGGACTTGGAAGCGAGTCCGCGCGGCCGGAACAGGCGTCACCCGCAAACGGGCACCCGGGCCGCACTATCGATACGGAACAGGACCGTATCGGAATGTATTCCGGTCGCGCCACCGGTTATTTTCCTGGCCACCGGACGCACCGGCAACGCGCGGCACAGAGCCGGGCCACGGCGGCGGTCGCCGCGTCCGGGGCGGAAGGTGGGGCGGTGAAGAAGGAGGCGGTGAGGGGTGACCGGGACGTCAGAGGGTGACCTCGACCTGGCGGATCTCGCCGGTGACCGGGTTGACCAGCAATGACAGCACCACCGTGGCGTGCTCGCCGACCAGCTCGCGGGACACTCCGACCGAGCCGTCGCCCGAGTGGTAGGCCCCCGGGGTCACCGGGCCCGCCCAGGCCGCCGCCATCCGCAGCCGCCGGGCGATCAGGCCGGCGTCCGCCCCGGGGGCGGCGCGCAGCGGCCCGGGCAGCCCGCCGTCCGGGCTGGGCGGCGCCCCGGCGCTGAGCCAGCCGGTCACCGCGTCGAGCGCCTCGGCCAGAGGGGAGCCCGGGCCCGGCGGCAGGGCGAAGCTGAGCGACTGCACCCGCGGCGGGAGCTGCGGGCTGAGCTGGATGGCGGCCGCCACCGTGCCCCGCTCCCCCGCCAGCCACCAGCGGCGGTGGGCCGGGGTGTCGGACTCGGCCGGGCGGCCCTGGTCGGCGGTGAACGGGCCGATCCGGTCCCGCAGCCGGGCCAGGTCGTCCCGCCGCTCCGGGTAGGGCCGGTCGAGGACGACGTTCTCGCTGAACAGCGCGTCCGCGGCGGCGTCATCCCAGTCGGCCAGGAGCCGGCTGACCGCGTCGGCCGCGGCCAGGGTGGCCGGCCACGGCTGGCCGGCCACCGCGCCCGCCGGCGCGGCTGGGTTAACGGGGGCGGCGGAGGTAACGGGGGTGACGGGCGTGACGGGGGCGAGCGCCGTGCGCGGGCTGGACGACCACCCCGGCTGCTCCGGCAGCAGCGCCCGCATGAGCTGCTCGGCCAGGCCGGACATGGCCGCGTAGGTGCCGTTGCCGAGCGCGATGACACCCAGCCCGGTGGCCGGGTGCCAGCGCATGTTGGAGCCGAAGCCCGGGTACCCGCCGCTGTGGCTGACCACCCGGCCGAGCGCCGGGTCCTCGTCCACGAACAGCCCGAACCCGTAGTAGGCGGGCGGGACGCCGGGCGGCCCGGCCGGCAGCCGGTCGGCGGCCCGCCAGCCGGTCACCGCCTGCGGCAGCTGCATCTGCCGCCGGGAGGCCGGGCTGAGCGGGTGCGCGGGCAGCGGCCGGGGCAGGTCCTGGGCCGGGCGGCCGGGCGGGAACGCGGCCGCGAACCCGGCCGTCCAGGTGGCCAGGTCGGCCACGCAGGAGAACACGCCGCCCATCGGGGCGAACGCGCCGTAGGGGTCATAGGGCAGCTCCAGCCAGCCCGCGGGGCCGCGGCGGTAGCCGACCGCGAGCTCGGCGGCGGGAAACTCCCGGGCCGCGAACCCGGTCCTGGTCATCGCCAGCGGCGCCAGCAGCCGGGTCCGGACGAACTCGTCGTACGGCAGCCCGGAGGCGGCCGCCACGATCAGGCCGAGGACCGCGTAACCGAGGTTGGAGTACTCGAAACGGGTGCCGGGAGCCCAGTTGAAGCCCACCCCGCCCGCCAGCAGCGCGCGGAACTCCGGGATCGGCAGCCCCTGCTGCCGGTCGCCCCACGGGTCGTCGGTGGGGAAGCCGGCCGTCATCGTCAGCAGGTTCCTGACCGTCACCGGGGCGGCGTCGGCGGCGCCGTAGCGCCAGCCCGCCAGCTCGGGCACGAACGTGTCGGCCGGGTCGTCCAGGGCAAGCGCCCCCGCGTCGCGCAGCAGCATGATCGCGGACGCGGTGAACGACTTCGACATCGACGCGATCCGGAACACGGTGCGCTCGTCCGGCGCCGCCCCGCCAAGCGCCCGGGCGCCGAAGCCCGCGGCGTGCAGCAGCGTGCCGTCGCGGACGATCCCGTAGCTGATCGCGGGCTGCCCGCCACGCTGGTGGAACCGGCTGACGATGTCATCAGCGGCGGCGAAGTCAAGGGCGGGCGCCAGGCTGTCGGCCGGGCTGGCGGTTGCGCTGGCGGCGAAATCACTAGGCACCCGTGTATCCTCCCACGCCCCTGGGGTGCGATTATTGAAGCGTCCGGGTACGCCATCGGGGCGCCTCGAGACTTTGGAGGTTCCGACTATGTCGTCGTCAGCCAGCCAGATCACCCCCAGCCAGTCCGAGCCGCTGTACGGCGGCAGGAAACCAGGCCGGGTCACTGTGCGGGACATCGCCCTCGCCAAGCAGCGGGGCGAAAAGTGGCCGATGCTCACCGCCTACGACGCGCTCACGGCGGGGATCTTCGACGAGGCCGGCATCCCGGTGCTGCTCGTCGGCGACTCGGCCGCCAACGTCGTCTTCGGCTACGACACCACGATCCCGGTGACGGTGGACGACCTGATCCCGCTCACCGCCGCCGTCGTCCGCGGCACCCGCCGGGCGATGGTGGTGGCCGACCTGCCGTTCGGGTCCTACCAGGCGTCGCCGACCGAGGCGCTGCACGCCGCCGTCCGGTTCATGAAGGAAGCGGGCGCGCACGCGGTCAAGCTGGAGGGCGGCCTGCGGGTCGCCCAGCAGGTCGAGGAGCTGAACGCGGCCGGCATCCCGGTGATCGGGCACCTCGGGCTCACCCCGCAGTCGGTGCACGCGTTCGGCGGCTTCCGGGTGCAGGGCCGGGGCGAGGACGGCGAGCGGCTGCTGCACGACGCCAAGGCGCTGGAGGCCGCGGGCGCGTTCGCGATCGTGCTCGAGGGCATCCCCGCCCCGCTCGCCGCCCGGATCACCGCGTCGCTGCGGGTGCCCACCGTCGGCATCGGGGCCGGCCCCGACTGCGACGCGCAGGTGCTGGTCTGGCAGGACATGGCCGGCCTGTCCGGCCGGTCGCCCAAGTTCGCCAAGCGCTACGCCGACATGGCGGCGGTGCTGCGCGGCGCGGCGGCCGAGTTCGCGGCCGAGGTGGCCGGCGGCAGCTTCCCCACCGAGCAGTACTCCTACAAGTAGCCCAGCCCCGCGTGGTTGCGGCAACCAGGCGCCAATAGCGCCGTGGTTGCCGCAACCACGCGCCCGGGGCTTAGGCGCGGGGGCTGGCGGTGGCCGGGGCGCCCCTTACTGCGGTTTAATGCTGCTGCTGAGCTGGACAAAGCGGAGCCGGGGGCAGACATGGACAATTTCGGGGCGGACCCGCAGGGGCCGCCCGGGTGGCAGCAGCCGCCCGGCGAAGGCGGTGCGGGCGGGGCGAGCGGTGCAGGCGGTGCAGGCGGGGCAGGCGGTCCCGGCGGGCTGCGGCTGTGGCTCGACGGCAAGGAGCTGACGGTCGGTCCGGGGCAGGCGGCGAAGGTCGGCCGGGCACCGGACAACGACCTGGTGACCGAGCAGCCGACCGTGTCCCGGCACCACGCGGTGCTGCACCTGGGGGCGGCCGGGTGGGAGTTCGAGAACGTCGGCTCGGCGCCCAGCTTCCTCGACGGGCAGCAGGTCACCCGGCTGGTGGTGGACCGGCCGCTGGCGCTGGTGCTCGGCTCGGCCGACGGGCCGGTGCTGCGGGCCGAGCCGGCGGCCCCGGCCGGGCCGCCCGGGCCGGCCGGGGCCGCCGGCTACCCGGGAACGGCCGGGATGCCGGGCGCGGCGTGGATGCCCGCGGGCGGGCCGCCCGGGTACCCCGCGCCAGGCGGGTACCCGGGGGCGGGCTACCCGGGGCCCGGCGGCTACCCGGGGGCGGGCTACCCGGGGCCAGGCCGGCTACCGGCCGGGACAGCGCGGCTGGGGCGCGGGGGCGCCGGGCCTGGCGCCCGGGCAGCAACCGCAGCCGCACGGCGACGAGATGGCGACCGCGCTGCGGATCCTGTTCCCGGTCAACAGCTGGCTGCACAACTCGGGCTGGCGGCAGGGACTGCGGCTGCTGGTCATCGCCTACGCGCTGCTGCCGCTGATCTTCCTGGCCGTGCTGAGCTCGTCGAACAACCTGTCCGCGCCCGGCTGGGCCTACAGCCTGTACATCGCCCCGTTGTGGATCACCGGCTTCTGGCTGCTGATCCGGCCCGGTCACCTGGTCCGGCACGAGGTCTTCGCCGGGATCGGGATCGTCGCCTGGACGCTGGTGTGGATCAACGTGGTGACCATCAACGTCAACGACAGCCTGAACATCACTGACTCCATCAGCTTCGGCCCGGCCCTGGTGATCGGGTTCAACGAGGAGATCACCAAGGCGCTGCCGGTGCTGCTGGCCGGGCTGATCCTGCTGCGCTTCCGCACCCACAAGCTGAGCGTGCGGATGGCGATGTTCCTCGGCACCATCGCCGGGCTCACCTTCGGCATCGCCGAGCAGGCGTTCTACACGTCCAACGACATCGTCGGCATCAACCAGGCGCAGTCCAACAACGAGGCGGTCAACGCCGCCCTGGCGTTCGCCGAGCGGATCTTCGTCGACGGGTTCCAGCACGCGGTGTGGGCCGGGATCGCCGGCTTCTTCATCGGGCTGGCGCTGAACTACCCGCGCCGCCGGATACCGCTGCTGCTGCTCGGGGTGGCGATACCGGCCGTGCTGCACGCGCTCAACGACTTCCTGGCGAGCGACTCGGTGTGGCTGGTGATCGTCGTCCAGGCCGCGTCGCTGCTGCTCTTCCTTGGTTACACGATGTCCGAGGCGTCGATCGAGCGGCAGGTCAGCGAGAGCCCGCTGTTCCGCGGGGACTCGCTGGTCATCCAGGCGTTCCGGGACCCGGCCCAGCCGCCGCCGGGGCGGTAGGCCGCGGCCAGGCCGGCCGCTGGCCGGGCTCAGCCGGGCCAGCGGGGCAGGGCCAGGGTGAACGTGGCCCCCTGGCCGGGCCCGGCCGAGGATGCGGTCAGCTCGCCGCCGTGCGCGCGGGCGATGTTGCGGGCGATGGTCAGCCCGATGCCGGAGCCGGGCGCGCGGCGCGGCTGCCCGGGTGCCCGGTAGAAGCGCTCGAAGACGCGCTCCAGGTCCTCGCTCCCCAGCCCGACGCCGGTGTCGCTCACCTCCACCTGCGCCTGCCGCCCGCTCACCCGCGCCCTGACGGTGACCGAGCCGCCCGCCGGGGTGGCGGTCAGCGCGTTGCCGATGATGTTGGTCAGCACCTGGGTGATCCGGTCGGGGTCGGCCCTGACCGGCAGCGGCGCGCCGGCCTCGACCGTGAGCGCGACCCCCGCGTCGCTGAACTGCGGCGCCAGCCGCTCGACGGCCCGGGCGGCGAGCGCGTCCAGGTCGGTGACCGCGAGCTTGAGGTCGAGGCGCTGCTCTTCCGCCCGGGACAGCGCCGACAGGTCGTCGGCCAGCCGCCGCAGCCGCCGCAGCTCGTCGCTGGCCGCGCCGAGCACCTCCGGCTCGGGCGCGAATACGCCGTCGATGAGGCCTTCCACGTACCCTTCGAGCGCGGTCAGCGGGGTGCGCATCTCGTGCGCGACCTCGCCCAGCAGCCGGCTGCGGCGGGCCTCGGTGTCGGCCAGCCGGGCGGCCAGGGTGTTCACGTCGCTGGCGATGCCCGCCAGCTCCGGGTCCCGCGGCACCGGCACGCTGGCCTGGTAGTGGCCGGCCGCTATCTGCCGGGTGGCCGAGCGGACCGCGTTCAGCGGGCGGACCAGCCGCTGGGTCACCAGCGCGGCCGCGATCACCGCGACCAGCACGCTGGCCAGCGTGCCCAGCAGCAGCCCGGTGGTCAGGTCGGACTCGAAGGCCGAGGCGAGGCTGGTCCGCAGCGCCCGGCGGGCGGCGGCGCGCGACCCGTACGACCCGAGGTGGCCGAGCACCGCGCTGATGTCGCGGGCGAACAGCCGGGGCGCCAGCAGCCGGATGGTCAGGAAGGCGACCAGCGCGCCCACCACGATCACCAGCAGGTAGGAGACGAACAGCCGCCCGGGCAGGCGCATGCTCACGCTGGTCTCCTCACTCCGGCCGCCCGGCGAACTTGTAGCCGACCCCGCGGACGGTCGCGATCAGCCGCGGGCTGGCCGCGTCGTCCCCCAGCCGCGCCCGCAGGCTGCGGATGTGCACGTCCACTACCCGCTCGTCGCCGTAGAAGTCGTAGCCCCACACGCCCTCAAGGAGCTGACGGCGGGAGAAGACCCGGCCGGGGCTGGCGGCCAGCGCGACCAGGATGTCGAACTCGAGCGCGGACAGGCTCACCAGCGTGCCGTCCGCCCGCACTTCCCTGGCGCCGGGGTCAATGCTCAGCCCGGCGAACCGGAGCACCGCGGCCGGGGCCTCGCGGGGGCCGCGGTCCCGGCGCAGCACCGCCTTGACCCGGGCGGTCACCTCCCGCGGGCTGAACGGCTTGGTGATGTAGTCGTCCGCCCCGACGCCGAGGCCGATCAGCTTGTCCACCTCCTCGGTGCGGGCGGTGACCAGGATCACGTACACGTCGCTGAAGGTGCGCAGCTCGCGCAGCGCCTCAAGGCCGTCGATGCCGGGCAGCAGCACGTCGAGCAGCACCAGGTCGGGCGGCTCGCGGCGCACCCGCTCGACGGCGGTCTCGCCGTCGGCCGCCTCGGTCACCGCGAACCCGTCCGCCTCCAGGTATCCGCGCAGCACGGTGCGGATATGCGGTTCGTCGTCGACAACGAGCACCTGGCGCATCGCTCACCCCTCGCCCAGGGTAGGGCCGCCGGGCGCGGTCCGGCACCAGCGCGGCGGCGATCTTCACGGGAGCTTCACACCCGCACCGGCCGTAGCCTCACGGGGGCGGGCCAGGCTCAAGGGTGTCGGATCAAGACGGGAACTCAGGCGATAGCGAGGAGTCCAAAGATGGAACGCAACAAGCGGCGGCTGGTGACCGGGCTGGCGGCGGCCGGGGTGCTGGCGGGGGCGCTGGCGGGCGGCGGGGCGGCCCTCGCCGCCACCACCGGGTCGGGGCAGCCGGCGGTCACCGCGGCGGCGTTCGGCACGCCGGCCGCGACGGCCACCGCGGCCACGCCGGCCGCGGGGCGGCACCCGGCCCGTTACCTGCGCCGGGCGCACGCCGCGCGGCTGGTGCTGCGGACCTCGGCCGCTTACCTGGGGCTGACCCCGGCCGAGCTGCGCGCGCAACTGGAAGCGGGCAAGTCCCTGGCCGCGGTGGCCACCGCCCGGGGCAAGTCGGTCGGCGGCCTGGAGGACGCGATCGTGGCGGCGGTGGACAAGCGGATCGACGCCAGCAAGCTGACCGCCGCCCGCAAGGCGGCGCTCACCGCCGACGTGCAGGCCCACGTGGGCACGTTCGTGAACGCGGTCCACCCGTTCCGGGAGGCGGCCCGCAGGCTGGCCAAGGGCGCTGTCCCGGCGCCCGCGCCGAGCGCGTCAAGCACCGCCGCGGCCTGAACGGCCCGGGCAGCGGAACGGGTGCGGGCGGTGCCAGGGGGGCGCCGCCCGCACCCGTTCGGTGCCTGCTGCTTTTTTGACGTTGCTGCTTTTTCGACGTTAAGGTGCGAGCTCGCGCAGCCGCGGCAGCACTTCCTTGCCGATCTGCTGGATGGCGGCGAAGGGGTCGGCCGACAGCACCTGGATCGAGACGATGTCCGCGCCGACGTCGGTGACCAGCGGGCGGTAGGCCTCGACCAGGCCGTCGGCGTCGGGCACGACCGTGTAGCTGGCGAGGACCTCGCCGCGGTCCATCTGGTCCGCCTTGATGCGCAGCTCGGCCGGGTCGGTCGCCTCCAGGCGGCCAGGGGCGCGCAGGCCGCGCATGGACGACAGCGCCGTCCAGGCCTCGTCCGGGCCGTCGGCCAGCACGGTCCAGCGGGTGGCGAGCACCAGGTGCTCCTTGCCCGCCTCGGTGGCGGCCTGCCGGTACGGCTCGATGACCTTGGCCACCGTGTCGGCCGGGTTCTTCACGCTGGTGATCAGGCCGTCGGCGTAGGTGCCGGCGAACGCGGCCGACTTGGGGCCGCCCGCCGCCATCAGGATCGGCAGCTTGCCCACCGGCGGCGAGTAGAGCTTGGCCGTCTCCATCGGGTAGTACTGGCCGTCGAAGGTCACCTTCTCGCCGGCGAACATCCGGTGCATGATCTCCAGCGCTTCCTGCATCCGGGCCTGCCGCTCGGCGTAGCCGGGGAACGGGAAGCCCAGCGGGCGCTCGTTGAGCGCCTCGCCGGTGCCCACCCCGAGCATCAGCCGGCCGCCGGACAGCCGGTCGGTGGTCGCCGCCATCTGCGCCACCAGGGCCGGGTGGTAGTGGAAGAGCGGGCAGGTCACCGCGGTGCCGAGCAGCACGCTGCTCGTCTCGGCCGCCACCGCGCCCAGCCAGGACCAGACGAAGCCGGCCGCGGACGTGTCGTCCACCCAGGGGTGGAAGTGGTCGCTGCCGAGTACCGCGTCGAACCCCGCCTGCTCGGCCGCCACGGCCTGCTTAACAAGGTCTTCCGGCTGGTAGGACTCGTGGCTGCAGAGCCAGGCGAACTTCATCTACGCCTCCATCATTGATCGCGTCACCCTTGATCCTCTCACCGCGGCCCGGGCGCGCTCACACGCGCGTCCTGCCTAGCGGGCGAAGAGCTGGCCGGGGTCGGCGAACGCCTTGAACTCCAGCGGGTTGCCAGCCGGGTCGTAGAAGAACATCGTCCACTGCTCGCCGGCCTGGCCGGCGAAGCGGAGGTGGGGCTCGATCGCGAACGCGACCCCGGCCGCCCGCAGCCGTTCGGCCAGCAGGTGGAAGCCGGCCACCGGCAGCACCAGGCCGAAGTGCGGGACCGGGACGTCATGGCCGTCCACCGGGTTGTGCGCGGGCGGCCCCTCGCGGCCCGGCACCAGGTGGGTGACCAGCTGGTGGCCGGCCAGGTTCCAGTCGATCCAGAGATCGGACTGGCGGCCGCGGGGCAGGCCGAGCACGCCACCGTAGAACGCCGCGGCCGCGGCCAGGTCGTCGACCGGCACCGCGAGGTGGAACGGCGGGCGGGCTGCTTGGTTCTGGTCCAGGCTCATAGTAAGTATCTTAATATCGAGATACCTTGGAGGCGGCCGATGATCACCGGCGTTGACCACGTGCAGCTCGCCATGCCGCGGGGCCGCGAGGACGCGGCCCGGGCCTACTACGGCGGCCTGCTTGGCATGACCGAGCAGCCCAAGCCGCCGGCCCTGGCGGCCCGCGGCGGGTGCTGGTTCACCTCCGGGGCGGCGGTGCTCCACCTCGGGGTTGAGGACCAGTTCGCGCCCGCCCGCAAGGCGCACCCGGCGCTGCTGGTGGACGACCTCGACCGGCTGGCGGCGGCCCTTTCCGCGGCCGGCTACGCCTGCGTCCGCTCGGACGACCAGGTTCCCGGCGTGCGGCGGTTCCACAGCCACGACCCGTTCGGCAACCGGGTCGAGTTCCAGCAGGCGTGAACGTCCCGGCCCGCTGCCGGTACTCCTTGACGCCAATCGGTTTGCAATGCAAAGCTATTGGCATCAGTTGAGTTCGGGCGACCGGCGGAGGCAGCGGTGGACGGGCAAGGCGACCAGCCGGAGCGGCGGGACAACGGCGGCGCAGGCGGGCCGGACGGCGGGCCGGACCCGGCCGCGCTGCTCGGGGACCTGGGCGCGCTGCGGCGGCGGGCGCGGGCGGCGCGGCACGGCTACTGGTTCCCGCTGGTCCTGTTCGGCCTGCTGACCTGCGCGTCGGCCCCGTTCTACGTGGGCCAGGACGACCTGGCCGGAGCCGGGACCGGAGCCGGGACCGGGTCCACCGGGCCGGTGGCGGTGGCCGGGTACAGCGGGCCGCCGCCGCTCCCCTTCCTCGGCGGTTACGCCCCCGTGAGCGGGCAGCGGTTCCTGGGCTTCTACTGGCTGGCGGCGCTGCTCGGCGGCCTGCTGCTGACGCTGCTGTGGTACCGCTGGCACGGGCGGCGGGCCGGCGTGGCGACCCCGGCCCGCGGCTACATCGTCAGCACCGCGGTACTGACGGCGCTGGCGGTGGCGCTCCCGCTGCTGGCCCGGCTGAACAGCGCGCACTGGCTGCGGCCGCTGGCCGTGCTTTGGCCAGGTGACCTGGTGATGCGGGGCACGTTCCCGTTCGTCATCATCGCCTTCGGCCTGTGGGTGCTGGCCTGGGCCGAGCGCAGCCGCGCGCTCGCGCTCATCGCGGCCCTCTACACCGGGTCGGCGCTGCTGTCTTCCCTCTACGACACCGAGAACATCCTGTTCCGGCTGGGCTGGTCGCCGTCCAGCGCCGCCCAGTGGAGCCTGACCGCCCTGCCGAACGTGCTGCTGCCCGCGCTGGTGCTGCTGGCGGCCGGGGCGGCCGCGTTCGCGGTGCAGCGCCGCCGGGCCGCGGCGTGACGGTGACCCCGGACGGCCGGCCGGACCAGGGGATGCGCCCGCATCCCACCAGCAGCCTCGACGACACGGTGCACCAGCGGCACCGGCTCGGCATCCTGACCATCACCGCCGAGGCGCGGCGGGCCGAGTTCGGCTACCTGCGCGAGGAGCTCGGGCTGACCGCGGGCAACCTGTCCAGGCACCTTGCGGTGCTGGAGGAGGCCGGCCTGGTCGCGGTGGAGAAGGGCTACGCCGGGCGCCGCCCGCGGACCTGGGTGAGCATCACCGCCGCGGGCCGGGCGGCGCTGCGGGCGGAGCTGGCGGCGCTGACCGAGCTTCTGCGGCGCCACCAGGCCGCGCCGCCAGCGGGCGACGACTGAGCCGTCGCGGACTCCGGCGGATTCCGGTTTCGGTGGCCAGCCGGCCCTTCAGGGGTGCAAAACGGAGCGGCCGGCCTCATGCTAGGTACGTGGACGCAGACCAGGTCGCTACAATCCGTGCACTGATGGCCAGCTCCCGCTGGCTGGAGCAGGCCCGGCTGCTCGGCCGCGCGCTGCGCACCACGCCCCGGTCGGCGGGCGGGCTGCTGGTGGTCGGCACCCCCGCCTTCGAGCCCTGGCACATGACCGCGCACCTGGACGACGAGTCGCGGCTGTCCGGCGCGGCCGAGCTGGCGCCGACGCTGGTGCGCTGGTCTCCCCCGCCCGGCGCTCCCCCGCACCTGTCGGTCGGCCTGGCCCGGCTGGAGGCCGCCCGCCGCGGCGAGACGCTGTTCGTGGTGGCCGAGGACACCGCCCCCGTCCCGCTGCTCGAACGGGTCAACGACGCCCGCAAGACCGGCGCCACCATCCTCGCCCTGGACAGCGACGACCCCGAGCTGGACGCGCTCGCCCACGAGGCCCTGTCCGTCCCGGACACGCTCTCCTTCGACGCCGGCCAGCACCTGGTCTCGGCCGCCGCCGGCGAGCAGGTCACCCTAGCCCGCACCCGCGGCCTGCGCGACCGCCTGGCCCGCCTGCTCGACAACGTGGCCGGCCCGAGCGCCTAGCGCGGCGGCCGGGGGCGGGGGCGGGCGGCGGGCGGCGGCGGGCGCGGGCAGCGGCGGGAGCGGGCGGCGGCCGGCCGACACCACAGCCGCCCCATCAGCCACGTTGGTGCGGGCGCAGGATTTGGCATGGAAATAAAGTGGCGCTATCACCCCACCTTATTTCCATGCTGATAAAAGTTTCCGCAGTAATGCCACCATCTGAGGGAATGTGCCGCGGGCGCGGCCATGGCGGCGGAATTTCGCGTTCCGGATGGTGTCGCGGCAGCCGGGTCAGGGTCATGTTCCCGGTTTTGCGGCAGCCGCCCGCCGCCACCACACTCAGCTAAGCTCAAGCTCAGGAGTCCAGGGAAAGAACCATGGTGGGCCGCTCGATCACGTGGTCGTCGCGCAGCGGGCGGACGGCGGTGCCGATGGCGAAGAACTCGGTGGTGTGCGAGCCCCAGGTGTGCGAGTGCTGGCGTAGCTGGACGCCGACGATGCCCTCGGCGTGCAGTTCCTCGGCCTCGGCCTGCATGCGGGTCATCGCCAGCTCGCGGGCGTCGTAGAGGGCCTGGGTGAACTGCTCGATCTCCACGTTGCGGCCGATGTTGCCGAGCACGGAGCCCATCCGCTGGTGCGCGATGTGGTAGACGCAGGTGCCCATGACCATGCCCAGCGGGGCGTAGCCGGCCCGGATCAGGGTCCAGAAGTCCTGGCCGGACAGGTCGGAGGTGAACGGCTGGCTCTTGTTGTTGCGCCAGTTCGACACGCCGCCGCCGCCCGCGCCCGGCTCGGCCTTGACCGCGGTGCCGACCGCCATGAACTCGGCGATGTCCGAGCCGAACTCCTTCATCTCCACGTCCAGGCGGACGCCGACGATGCCGTCGGCGCCGAGCGCGTCGGCCTCCGCCTCCATCCGCGACATCGCCAGCTCGCGGGCGTGGTACATCGCCTGGGAGAGGACGTCGAGCTCCTGGTTCTTGCCCCAGCGGCCCACCTGCAGCCCGACGTGGTAGATCGAGGAGCCGAGGACCAGGCCGAGCGGCCGGAAGCCGACCTCGCGGACCAGCAGGAACTCGTTGACCGAGAGGTCAGAGGTGAAGATCGAGCCCGCCTTGCCCGGCTGCAGCTCGGCGAGCCGCTTGATGGCGTCCGCCGGGACGCCGGCCGCACCGAGGTCAGTGGTCTGGTGGTTGCTCATCGACGCCCTCTTATCTCCTGTTTTGGCCGATGTCGACGCGCGCTGCCTGACGCCGCTGGGGATCCAGGGACATGATGGCGAGCGGAGGCGGCTGATCGCGTCCGGATTGACTGCGCTTGAAGCGGACGATCGCGGTGCCGATGTTGACGGCCTCGATGATGTGATCGCGGCCGCCTTCCTGGGCCGGGCACTCGCGCTCGCGGACCCGCATGCTCATGTCCGCGATCACCACGCCCTCGGCGCCGATCCGCTTGACGTCGGCCGCGAGCTGCTGCCGGGAGTCGTGGCGGGCGTCGTTGACCAGGTCGGTCCAGCCGGTGACCTCTGAGTTGCCGGCCGACCAGCGGGTCTGGCCGACCGTGCGCCAGTCGTCGTGCCGGGCGGCGACGGTGATGCCGAGCACCAGGCCGGCCGGCATCCAGCCGCTGAGCACCAGCTTGGCGAAGTCCTGGCCGGACAGGTCGGAGGTGAACGGGTGGCGCAGCGGCGGCGCGCCGGGGGCGCGGACCGCGGTGCCGATCGCCTTGAACTCCAGGCCGCCGGCCGGGAACTGGCCGATGGTGAGCCGCACCCCGACCACGCCGTGCCCGCCGAGCGCGGTGCACTCGGCCACCATGCGGCCGATCGCCGCCCGCCGGGCCTCGTACATCGTCTTCACCAGCGGGCCGAACGACCCGTAGCCGCCCCGGCTGGACACCTGGGTCCGGGCCGCGGGCGCCCAGCCGAGCGAGTAGCCGCCCCAGGCCCCCGGGCAGCCGTAGCCGCCGGTGTAGCCGATGTTGTACACGGCCGCGCCGAGTACCTGCCCGGTCGCCTCGAAGCCGGCCGAGCGTACCGCCGCGAACTCATCCGAGGTCAGCGCCGAGCCCCAGGTGCCGCTGCGCCTGATCTCGGCCATCCGGGCCTCGGCGGCCGGCGGCAGGTGGTTGCTCACGCCCCTAGCGTAGCCCGGCTAGCCGGGTGCCGCCCGCATGGATGGCGCTTGGGTGCGGGCGGTCCCGGCCGGGACCGCGGCCGGGGGCCGCTAGTCCTGTTTGTCCCAGGCCTCGTTGCGCTCCCTGACCTTGTCCAGCGCGTGGGCCGCCGCCTCCCGGGTCGGGTAGGGGCCAAGCAGGTCCTTGCCCGGGCAGGGGGTGTCAGCGGGCTCAACCGTGTGGTGCCGGGTGCAGAAGTACCATTGCTCGTCTGAGTCAGCCATGCCTATTAGACTCCCAAAACATGGCCACTCTGCTCCACCCGGGCCGGCTTTCCCCGGCCCGGCAGGTTCCCGCGAACATCCAGCGCCCCGAGTACGTGGGCAAGAAGGCGCCCCGGCTCGGTGAGCGGGACGTGAAGGACGCCGACACGATCGCCCGCATGCGGGTGGCCGGACGGCTCGCCGCCCAGGCCCTGGAGGAGGTCGGACGGCACGTCAAGCCCGGTGTCACCACCGATTACCTGGACCAGGTGGGGCACGACTTCCTCGTCTCCCACGGCGCCTACCCCTCGACGCTTGGCTACCGCGGCTACCCCAAGTCGCTGTGCACCTCGCTCAACGAGGTGATCTGCCACGGCATCCCGGACGACACGGTGGTACGCGACGGTGACATCGTGAACATCGACATCACCGCGTTCATCGGCGGGGTGCACGGCGACACCAACGCCACCTTCCTGGCGGGCGAGGTCGACGAGGAGTCGCGGCTGCTGGTGGAGCGGACCCGGGAGGCGACCATGCGCGGCATCCGCGCGGTCGCGCCGGGGCGGCCGCTGAACGCGGTCGGCCGGGTGATCGAGTCCTACGCCAAGCGGTTCGGCTACGGGGTGGTGCGCGACTTCACCGGGCACGGCATCGGCACCACGTTCCACTCCGGCCTGATCGTGCCGCACTACGACGACCCCGCGTCCACCGTGACGATGGAGGTCGGCATGACGTTCACCATCGAGCCGATGCTCACCCTCGGCGTGGTCAGCTACGACGTCTGGCCGGACGGCTGGACGGCGGTGACCAAGGACCGCAAGCGCACCGCCCAGTTCGAGCACACCATCCTGGTCACCGAGGACGGCCACGAGATCCTCACCCTGCCTTAATGGGCACGTCAGCATTTGACGACGCGAGCGCGCTGACCGGGAGCGGCCCCGACTTCGGGGCGGTGCTCGACGGGCAGTGGGACGGGCAGGGCGGCACCAACGGCGGTTTCCTGCTGTCGCTGGCGACCCGGGCGGCCGACCTGGTGCTGCCGTTCCCCGACCCGCTGGTCGTCTCCGGGTTCTACCTGCGGCCCGGCTCGCCCGGCCCGGCGCAGGTGCGGACCGAGGTCGTCCGGGCCGGCCGGACCACCGGCTTCGCCCAGGCCGGGGTGTACCGGGACGGCAAGGAGGTGCTGCGGGCGACGATCGCCAGCACCGACCTGGCAGCAGCGGCCGCCCGCGGCGGGCAGTCCTACGCCGACGGCGGGCCGCCCGCCCTGCCGCCGCCGGAGCAGTGCGAGGAGCTGAAGGCGGCCATGGCGGTGCCGATCACGCTGGTCAACCGGCTTGAGTACCGTGTCGCGGAGCTGCCGTTCTGGCTCACCGGCAAGCCGCCCTCGGGCACCCCGGTGTACCAGGGCTGGATCCGGTTCGCCGACGGCCGCGAGCCCGACCTGCTGGCGCTGCCGCTGTTCGTCGACGCGGTCGCGCCCGCCGCCCTTGAGCTGGGCCTCCATCACGTCACCACGGTCCAGCTGACCGTGCAGCTGCGGGCCAGGCCGGCCCCGGGCTGGGTCGCGTTCCAGACCAGGACCCGGTTCCTGGCCGACGGCTACCTGGAAGAAGACGCCGAGCTGTGGGACAGTTCGGGCCGCCTGGTCGCGCAGTCCCGTCAGCTCGGCATGGTGCTGCGGTAGGAAGGGAGCCCGGTGGGCACGATCGAGGCAGTGGTGTTCGACGTCGACGGGGTGCTCATCGACTCCGAGCCGGTCTGGGAGCGGGTGCGCCGCCAGTTCACCGCCGACCACGGCGGGCGCTGGCCGGACGACGCCCAGGACCGGATGATGGGCATGTCCACCGGCGAGTGGTCGGCCTACATCAGCGCCGACTTCAAACTGTCGCAGGCGCTGCCGCCGGCCCGGGTGGCTGAGCTGGTCATCGCGCAGATGACGGCCCAGTACGAACGGCACCTGCCGCTGCTGCCGGGCGCGGTGGACGCGGTGCGGGCGCTGGCCGGCCGCTGGCCGCTCGCGGTCGCCAGCTCGGCGCCCGCCGCGCTGATCGCGGTGGTGCTCGACGCCTCGGGGCTGCGCCCGCTGTTCGCGGCGGCGGTGTCGAGCGAGGAGGTGCCGCGGGGCAAGCCGGCCCCCGACGTCTACCTGGAGGCGGCCGCCCGGCTCGGGGTGCCGCCGGGCGCCTGCGCGGCGGTGGAGGACTCGTCCAACGGGCTGCGGTCAGCCGCCGCCGCGGGCATGGCCGTCATCGCGGTGCCGCGGCCGGAGTACCCGCCCGCGGCCGACGCCCTGGCCGGGGCCCGGGTCCGGCTCGGCGCGCTGACCGAACTGAACCCGGGCACCGTCGACGCCCTGTGACCTCAGGCGTCGCGCTTGCGGAAGAGGTACCCGCCGATTGCGACCAGGACGACTGCCCAGGCCACGGTGACCAGGAACTGCGGCCAGGCTGACCACAGGTGCGCGTCACCCGAGCCCACGGTCACCGAGATCACCCGGCCGGCCGCGTCGGGGAGGAACCGCAGGATGTCGTCGCTCCAGCTATTCGGCAGGATGTGGACGATGATCGACAGGACGAACATCAGGCCGATCACGGAGGTGATCGCGCCCGCCGTGTGCCGGATGATCGCGCCGAGGCCGAACGCGATCAGCGCGACCACGGTGACGAACAGCGCGGCACCGATGATCGCGGAGAGCACCGTGCCGGACGAGATCACCTCGTGCCCCTGGAACACGTAGTTGGGCGGCCCGTTGCCGGGGCCGCCCGCGGGCGGGCTCATCTGGACGCCGGCCGGGATGGTGACCGAGTGGAACAGCGAGGCGGCCACGCCCGAGCCGGACAGCGCCGCCTGGCCCACGAAGAACGCGATGAACGCGGTCACCAGCGAGACGACCAGCGTCACGGTGGTCAGCACGATCAGCTTGGCCGCGTAGACGGTGCCGCGGCGCGGCATCGCGGTGAGCGAGGTGCGGATCATGCCGGTGGAGTACTCGGAGGTGATCACCAGCGCCCCGAGTACCGCGACGATGAGCTGGCCGAGCTCGAAGAAGGCGATGAGCGAGTCCTGGGTGGCGTCCGTTCCCGGCTTGTTCCAGGGCTGGTTGTGCAGGTTGGACGCGATGCCGAGGCCGGCGATGAGGGAGATGCCGACGCTGATGACTACCAGCGCGATCAGGGTGTAGTAGGTGGAGCGGACCGAGCGCAGCTTGGTGAACTCGGAGGCGACCGTGCCCCGCAGCCCGGCCCGCCTGGTGGCGGGCGGCAGGGCTGCGAGCGGCGCGTCGGCTGTTGTCATCGTTGCCATCGCCTAGACCCCGCTTCCGATCGTGGCGGCCGGCTGCTGGCCGGGCACGTCCGCCCGGTACTCGACGCTGTCCGCGGTCAGCTCCATGAACGCCTCTTCCAGTGACGCCCGCACCGAGGCCAGCTCGTGCAGCCGGATGCCCTCGCCGAACGCCAGGTCACCGACCTGCTCGGTCGACATGCCACGGACCTCGAGCGACCCGTCGTCGCTGGTGACCGCGGTCGCGCCCCTGCTGGCGACCGCGCGCACGAGCTGGTCGGCGGACGGCGTGCGCACCCGCACGGCGGCGCCCGACGCCCGGGCGACGAACTCCTTCATCGTGCAGTCCGCGATCAGCTTGCCGCGGCCGATCACCAGCAGGTGATCGGCGGTGTGCTCCATCTCCGACATCAGGTGGCTGGACACGAACACCGTCCGGCCCTCACCCGCCAGCGCCTTCATCAGGTTCCGAATCCACAAGATGCCCTCGGGATCCAGCCCGTTGACCGGCTCGTCGAACATCAGCACCTTCGGGTCACCGAGCAGCGTCGCCGCGATCCCCAGCCGCTGGCTCATGCCCAGGGAGAAGCCCTTGGACCGCTTCCTGGCCACCTCGCTCAGCCCGACCAGCTCGAGCACCTCGCCCACCCGCCGCCTGGGCAGGCTGTTGGTCTGCGCCAGGCACAGCAGGTGATTGTAGGCCGACCGGCCGCCGTGCACCGCCTTGGCCTCCAGCAGCGCCCCGACCTCACGCATCGGGTAGGCCAGGTTCTGGTAGGCCTTGCCGTCCACCGTGACGGTGCCACCGTCGGGGTAGTCGAGCCCGAGGATGCACCGCATCGTGGTGGTCTTACCCGCGCCGTTCGGCCCCAGGAAACCGGTCACCTTGCCCGGCTCAATACTAAATGACAGGTCATCGACGGCGAGTTTCGCGCCGTACCGCTTGGTGAGGCCTCTTGCCTCAATCATGGGATGGTCCTCTCTAATCTCTCAAGGCGTTCCCAATTCTCGCGAAAGCCGCGGCCCGCCGCGTCATCCCGGGTGATGATTTAACAGTACTCCCGCGGGCGGATCCGGCCGTGCGGGCGAAGTTTGCCGCCGCCCGGCTGAGAATTCGCTGAGCTGTACGGCCGGCTAGACAGGCAATTCGGGCTAGCAGCGACTAGTTCGCGGTAATGATCTTTATTTGAAAACGAAAAGACCGGGTGCAATGACTGCACCCGGTCTTTCCCGTACGGAAAACTTAAGCGTCGCGCCTGCGGAACAGGTAGGCGCCGACCGCCAGCAGGACGGCCGCGTAGACCAGCGTCACCCCGAACTGGGGCCACGCTGACCACAGGTGCTGGCCGTCGTTCTGCCCCACCGTGAGCGACAGCATCCGGCCCGCCGCGTCGGGGAAGAACCGCATGATGTCGTCGCGCCAGGTGCGCGGCAGCACCTGGACGATGATCGGGACCACGAACATCAGGCCCACCGCCGAGGTGATCGACCCGGCCGTGTGCCGGATGATCGTGCCCAGGCCGAAGGCGATCAGCGCGACCGCGGTGACGAACAGCGCGCTGCCGATGATCGCGGTGAGCACCATGCCGGGAGTGACCGTCACCGAGCCGACGAAGCGGGCGACGTTGCCCCCGTTCTCGATGGCGCCGAGCGGGACGGTGGTGCTGTGGAAGAGCGAGGCGCTCATCCCCGACCCGGACAGCAGCGCCTGGCCCACGAAGAACGCGATGAACGAGGTGATCACCGAGAGCACCAGCGTCACCGCGGTGAACACGATCAGCTTGCCCGCGAAGACGGTGCCGCGCCGCGGCATCGCCGTCAGCGTGGTACGGATCATCCCGGTGGAGTACTCCGAGGTGATCACCAGCGCGCCGAGCACCGCGACGATGAGCTGGCCGAACTCGAAGAAGCCGATCAGCGTCGTCTGGGTGGCGTCGAAGCCTGCCTTGTCGCCCGGGTTGTTGTGCAGGTCGGACGCTGAGGCGGCACCCGCGATGGCCGCGATCCCCACGCTGACCACGATCAGCGCCGCGATCGTCCAGTAGGTGGAGCGCACCGAGCGCAGCTTGGTGAACTCCGAGGCGAGCACGCCCCGCAGGCCGGCCCGCCCGCTGGCCGGCGGCAGGGCTGAAAGCCGAACGTCGGCCGTTGTCATCGTTGCCATCGCCTAGACCCCGCTTCCGATCGTGGCGGCCGGCTGCTGGCCGGGCACGTCCGCGTGATACTCGACGCTGTCCGCGGTCAGCTCCATGAACGCCTCCTCCAGCGAGGCGCGCACCGTGGCCAGCTCGTGCAGCCGGATGCCCTCGCCGAACGCCAGGTCACCGACCTGCTCGGTCGACATGCCGCGAACCTCGACCGAGCCGTCGTCGGCCTGCACGGTGGCCCCGCCCTTGGCGGTGACCGCGCGCACGAGCTGGTCGGCGGACGGCGTGCGCACCCGCACGGCGGCGCCCGACGCCCGGGCGACGAACTCCTTCATCGTGCAGTCCGCGATCAGCTTGCCGCGGCCGATCACCAGCAGGTGATCGGCGGTGTGCTCCATCTCCGACATCAGGTGGCTGGACACGAACACCGTCCGGCCCTCACCCGCCAGCGCCTTCATCAGGTTCCGAATCCACAAGATGCCCTCGGGATCCAGCCCGTTGACCGGCTCGTCGAACATCAGCACCTTCGGGTCACCCAGCATGCGTGGCGGCGATGCCCAGCCGCTGGCTCATGCCGAGGGAGAAGCCCTTGGACCGCTTGCGCGCGACTTCGCTCAGCCCGACCAGCTCGAGCACCTCGCCCACCCGCCGCTTAGGCAGGCTGTTGGTCTGCGCCAGGCACAGCAGGTGATTGTAGGCCGACCGGCCGCCGTGCACCGCCTTGGCCTCCAGCAGCGCCCCGACCTCACGCATCGGGTAGGCCAGGTCGCCGTACGCCTTCCCGGCGACGGTGACCGTGCCACCGTCCGGGTAGTCAAGCCCGAGGATGCACCGCATCGTGGTGGTCTTACCCGCGCCGTTCGGCCCCAGGAAACCGGTCACCTTGCCCGGCTCAATACCGAACGACAAGTCGTCGACGGCGAGTTTCGCGCCGTACCGCTTCGTGAGGCCCCGTGCCTCAATCATGGGATGGTCCTCTCTATATCTTCAAGGCGTTCCCAATTCTGGCTGACGGCCGCGGCCCGCCGCGTCACCCCGGGTGATGATCTGCCGGGTACTCCCCGGGGGTGAGCCCGCCGCCCGCTGCGGGCGCCGCCCGCCAGCCTACTGAGAATCCGCCGGCCACGGCCTGGTTACCCGGCCGGCCAGAGAGTGCGCTGGTGTCGGGGCGAAGCCGCGCACCCGTTCGGATCATCTTAATTGATTAGGAACGGGTGCGGCTGACCGCACTGTGCAGCGTGACCGCGTACCCGGGGCCGGCCGCGCGCAGCCGGTGCGGCGCCGGGCGGCCGTGCACCCGGACGCGGCCCGGGCGCAGCGGGCTCGCGGCGGGCCCAGTGCCGACGGGCCCGGTACCGGCGGACAGCGGGCCGGCGGCTGGCAGCTCGACCGCCTCGCCGGCCACGGCCGTGGCCTGGTGGCAGTCGCAGTCGACGGTCGCGCCGGGGGGCAGCACCAGCAGCCAGCGGCCGGGCGCGCCGGGCAGCGCGACCCGGACCGGGCCGGCCGGGTCGAAGCGCACCAGGTCCCACCAGCGCTCCGGGCTGGCGGCCAGGTCAGCCAGGTCGCCCGCCGCCCGGCCGTCGGTGCGCGGCACCACCGCGACCGGGCCGGCCGGCGCGGCCGGCCGGGCAAGCTGCGCGATTTCAGGAGCGACCGAAAGATCGGCGTTCACAGAGGTTCCTTCGTGTGTCGGTGTAATGACTCCGTAGCTGCGGGGTCAGCGACAACACGAGGACAGCAGACAGCACAGCGAGGCCCGGCGCGCGACGGCGCGGCGGCTCGGCTGGTGTGCTGGCATGCCGGTACTACATCGCAATCACGGCCGGTTGTCAAATGGCCGGGCCGGTCAGGGGCGGGCTAGCCGGACGTGAGGCCCTGGGCGGCTAGCTGGCCGAGGGCGGAGCTGACCTGGGCCTGGTCGAGGGGGCCGCGCTGGTCGTGCAGGGACCAGGCGGCGGCGGCGAGGGCGCGCAGGCCGTCGATCGCGGCGCCGGAGCCGCTCAGCGTGAGCTGGCCGTCGGCGGCGGGGGCGGCGGTCCAGCCGCCGCAGCTAGTGCCGGCCTCGGTGGTGGCAACGTCCGGGTAGGGCTGGAGCAGGGCGTCCAGCGTCTGCGCGACGTAGGTCGGCCGGCGGTGAGGCGGGGCCAGGGTAACCGTGCGCGGGGTGTCGACGCCGGTCAGCACCAGCAGGCTGTCCGTGCCGGCGTTGTGGGCGGCCTCGATGTCGGTGTCGAGCCGGTCACCGATCACCAGCGGGTGCCGGGCGCCGGTGCGGATGACCGACTCGCGGTGCAGCGGCGGCTGCGGCTTGCCTGCCACGATCGGCGCGGTGCCGGTGGCGTACTCGATCACCTGGAGCAGCGACCCGTTGCCGGGAGCGGTCCCGCGCGGGTTGGGGATGGTGGAGTCGGCGTTGGTGGCGACGAAGAGCGCCCCCTTCCTGACCGCGATGCCGCCCTCGGCCAGCCGGCTGTAGTCGATGCCGGGCCCGAAACCCTGGACCACGGCGGCCGGCTGGTCGGAGGCGCTCAGGACGGGGACCAGGCCGCGCTCCCTGACCGCCAGGCTGAGCGCGGTGGCGCCGATCACCAGCACCTTCGACTTGGGCGGCAGCCGGTCGGCCAGCAGCCGGGCGGCGGCCTGGGCGGAGGTGACCACGTCCGCCTGGTCGACCGGGGCGCCCATGCCGTCGAGCAGCGCCGCCACCGCCGCCGGGGTGCGGGAGGCGTTGTTGGTGACGTAGGCGACGTGCGCGCCCGCCCGCTTGGCCGCCTGCAGCGCCTCGGGCGCGCCGGGGATGGCGGTGCCGCCGATGTAGACGACACCGTCCAGGTCGAACAGGAGCACGTCGTAGGCCTGGGCGAGCGATTGCGGCATGCGCTTAGCTTAGGGGGCGTTCTTGCGGGACTTCAGGGTGGCTCGCACCTGGCGCAGCGCGTCGGTGTAGGGCTTGCGGTCCGGGCGCATCGCCGCCGCCAGGGCCAGGTACTCGGCGGCGGCGGCGTGATCGCCCGCCCGGGCGAGCGACAGCCCGAGGCCGAAATGCGCGTAGTCGTCGGTCGGGCTCTCCTCGACGATCACCCGGAAGTTGGCCGCGGCGGCGGCGTACTGCCGGGTGTCGAACAGGGCGCGCGCCAGGGCCTCGCGGACGCTGCGCGAGCCGGGCTCGGCGTTCGCGGCCCGCTGCAGCACCTGGGCCGCGGCCGCCGGGCTGCCCTTGCCGAGCAGCTCGAGTCCGGTCTTGTACCAGGCGTGCACGTCGGCCGGGTCGGCCGGGCCCGGTTGACCCGGACCGCGTCCTGCCTGCGCGAAGTTTTCCGGGGAGGGGGAATCCCAGCTCCCCCTTGGTACTTCTGACATGGTGTGCAGACCCACTTTCCGTCCGGCGATGGCTCCGGTTCCGGCGCCGGACTGGTGCTGGCACCGTTCCGGGGCGTCCGTTATGACCTATCCCGGGTAGGGGGACTCGCAAACGTCACATCACCACCGTACGACGTGATTGGCCCCGGAACCCTGGAGCGGCTGCGCGCGGCGTCGCCCTACAACGTGGTCCGGCTCATCCTGCCGGCCGACTCCTCCGGCTCCTCCGGCGGCCCGGCCGGCCCGGCCGACCCGGCCGCGCGGGCCCGGGCGGCGGGCGCGGCCGCGGCCGGGCTGCTGCACGACTGGCTAGCCGACGGGGCGCTGACGGCCGACGACGTGCCCGCGCTGTACGTGTACGAGCAGCGCGGGGCGGGCTGGGCGCAGCGCGGCCTCATCGGGCTGGTCGGGGTCGGCTCGGCCGCGGTACACCCGCACGAGGGGGTCATGCCCGGGCCGGTAGCCGGGCGGCGCGAGCTGATGAAGGCCACCCGGAGCAACCTCGAACCCATCCTGCTCGCCTATAACGGCGGGAACGGGACCGGGCTGACCGCGACCGGGCTGACCGACCAGACGGCCGAGCATGGCACCCCGCTGGCCTGCGCGGTGACCGACGACGGGGTGACCCACCGGCTGTGGGCGGTGACCGACCGGGCCGCCCAGCGGGCCATCGCGGCCGACCTGGCGACGCGCACCGCGCTGATCGCCGACGGGCACCACCGCTACGCCGCGTACCGCGAGCTGCGGGCCGAGATGCGCGGGGCCGGCGCGGGCGACGGGCCGTGGGACTACGGCCTGGCCTTCCTGGTCGACGTGGACGCCTACCCGCTGCACCTCGGCCCGATTCACCGGGTGCTGCCCGGCCTCGGGCTGGCCGAGGCGGCGCGGCTGGCGGCGGCGGCGTTCACGGTCACCGAGCTGCCGGGCGACCCGCTCGACCCGCCCGCGCTCGACGCGGCGCTGCGGGCGCTGGGCCGGGCGGGTGCCTCGGGTCACGCGTTCCTGCTGGCCGGGCCGGCTGCTGCTGAGCGGGCCCCGCGCACGGCCGGGTTCGTGCTGCTGACCGAGCCCGACCAGCGGCAGCTCGACGCGGCCATGCCGCCGGGAGCGTCACCGCGCTGGCGCGCGCTCGACGCCGCGGTCATGCGGGAGCTGCTGCTGGCCCGGCTCTGGTCGATCAGGGACAACGAGCGGGACGTCCAGGTCGCGCACGACGCGGCCGAGGCGGTGCGGCTCGCGGTCGATTCCGGCGGCACCGCCGTGCTGTGCAACCCGATGGCGGTGGACACGGTGATCGAGCTGGCCGCGCACGGGGAGCAGGTGCCGCGCAAGTCCACCTCGTTCGGCCCCAAGCCGCGGACCGGGCTGGTGCTGCGTACCTTCGACCGCTGACGGCGGCCGGCCCGCGGCCTGCCGCCGGGATCAGGCCTCGGCCTCGTCGGCGCCGGGGTCGCTGTGCGCCGCCACCGCCTCGGCCACGGTGTCGTAGATGTTGAAGACCTTGTTGAGGCCGGTGATCCGGAAGATGCGCAGGATACGGCTCTGGGTGCAGACCAGGTCGATCCAGCCCTCCTGGGCGCGGACCCGCTTGAGCCCGCCGACCAGGACGCCGAGGCCGGTCGAGTCAAGGAACTCGACGGCTTCCATGTCCACGATCAACTGGCAGCTGCCCGACTCAACCAGCCCGATGAGTCTCTCGCGCAGCTTGGGAGCGGTGTAAACGTCGATCTCGCCGCCGACCTCGATGACGGTATACCCCGGGTCGTCGGAGTGCACGTTGAGCGTGAGCTCCATCTCTTCTCCCTCTTCCGTTGTCTGGGACAATAGTCCGGTGCATGACGACATGGCTACGACTGCAGGCAGTCCTCTTCCGGGGGAGCGACCCCCCGTACCCCCCGAGGGCCCGCCCGATGCAAGGGCGCGGGTACATCGGGCAGGCGAGGCGGAGCCCGGCCACCCTGACATCACTGACCTGGGCAACGACGTGTTCCAGATCGACACCAGGATGGCGGGTTACCAGGGGATCACGGCCGGCTACCTGATCAGGTCGAGCCGCCCCTGCCTGGTGGAGACCGGGACGTCGACGTCCGCCCCGGTGGTGCGGGCGGCGCTGGCCGCGCTCGGCATCGAGGCGGCCGACCTGGCCACGGTGGTGGTCACGCACATCCACCTGGACCACGCGGGCGGGGCAGGCGACATCGCCGCGATGTACCCGGCCGCCGAGGTGGTGGTGCACGAGAAGGGGGCACGGCACCTGGCCGACCCGGCCCGGCTGATGGCCAGCGCCCGGATGGTCTACGGTGACGCCCTCGACGTGCTGTTCGGCGAGCTCAGCCCGGTGCCGGCGGCACGGCTGCGCACCCTGGACGACACCGGACTGGTGGACCTGGGCGACGGGCGGCGGCTAGACAGCCACTACTCCCCCGGCCACGCCAAGCACCACGTGGGCCTGCTCGACTCGCTCAGCGGCGACCTGTACGTCGGCGACGCGGCCGGCGTCTACGTGCCGGAAAGCGGCGACCTGCGGCCCGCGACGCCGCCGCCGGACTTCGACCTCGAGGTGGCCCTCGCCTCGATCGGCCGGTTCGCCGACCTGGGGCCCGCGCGGCTGCTGTTCAGCCACTACGGGCCGGTGTCGGAGGTGGCGGCGACGCTGGAGCGCTCGGCCGAGGAGATCTCCGTCTGGGTGTCGGAGACCCGGGCGGCGCGGTCGGCCGGGATGGACCTGGACCACGCGGTCGAGGCGGTGCGGCGCAAGACGCTGTCCCGGTACGCGGCGTTCGCGGCCGACGCCGACCCGGCCGTGACCGAGAAGTTCGAGCGGATCAGCGGGGCCGAGGCCAACGTGAGCGGGATCTGGCACTGGCTGGACCGGCTGGAGAAGGCGGGCGGCTAGCTAGCCGGGCGCTCACCGGTCCGCGGTGGCGCTCACCGTGGACCGGTGAGCGCCACCGCAGCGCCGCGGTCAAGGCTTCGGGCTTACCTCCTCGGCCTGGGCCTCGGGGGCGTCCGCGATGTCGCCGTCCGCCTCGTCCTCGGCCTTGCCGTCCAGGTCGCCGTCGGCTTGCTCGTCCTCGTCAGGCGCGTCCTCGTCGTCGGCGGCGGCTACCTCGTCTTCGTCTTCGTCTTCGTCTCTTCTTCGTCTTCTTCGCCGTCTTCGGTGTCGTCCTCGTCCTCGTCCTCGTCGAAGGCGTCGTCCTCGAGGTCGTCGAGCTCGTCCTCGTCGTCCTCGTCGTCTTCCAGGTCGTGCACGGTGATGCCGTCGAGCTCGTCGAGCCGGGCCAGGGCATCGGTCTCCTCGGCCTCGTCGGCGACGACCGCACGCGAGAACGCCTCCCGGGCCGCCTCAGCCCGGCCCGCCGCCAGCAGTGCCTCCCCGTAGGCGTAGAACAGCCGGGCCGACCACGGGCGCTGCTTGCCGTCGGTCAGCTCGGGAACCTGCAGCGCGAGCACGGCCGCGTCGGCCAGCCCCTGGTCGCGGCGGATGCCGGACTCGACGATGCGGAGCTCGATCTGCGCGGCCCGCGGCAGCCGCTTCGCCTCGGCGCTGTGCACCAGGTCGAGCGCGCGGTCGAGGCGACCGAGGCCACGCTCGGCGTCGGCCATCAGCGGCAGGTAGTCGTAGCGCCCGGTCATCCGGCGCCCGGCCTGCAACTCGGTTAGCGCCTCGGCCCAGCGGCCTGACTTGTAGGCCATGATGCCGGAGACCTCGCGGACCAGGCCGACCCGGGCGGCTAGCTTCTTGGCCGCCTGGGCGTAGCGGTAGGCCTGCTCGGTGTCGCTTGCCAGCTCGGCCGCGACCAGGTAGCGTCCCACGGTCCCGGCCCGGTCAAACGACAGGCCGCCAAGCTCCTCCCGCACGTCCCGGGATACCTGCTCCTCGGTAATGCTGTCCGGGATCCGCGGTAGCTCGGAGTCCGTGCCCCGCCGGTCGTCGCGGCGGTCACGGTGGCTGTCCGCCCGCGGGCCGCCGGAACCCGGCGCGCTGGTGGCGCCTGGCCGCCGGTCGCCGGACGAGCTCCGGCGGTCGCCCGGCCCGCCGCTGCGGCCGGCCGTGCCTGGCCGCGGGGAGCGGGTCGACGGGCCCGGCCGGTCCTGGGGAAAGTCTCCCCCGATCCGGTCGGCCATCTGCCGGCTAAAGCCGCTGCGGGCCGGGCGGTCCTCCCCCGACGAACGGCCGTAGGACGGGCGCGCGGGGCGGTCGTCGCCGCGGAAGCCGCCGCCAGAGCGGCTAGCGCCGCCTGAGGAGGAGCCACCGGAGCGGTCGCCCCGGTCGTAACCGCCGTCGCGCTGGCCGCCGCCGTAGGAGGGGCGGCTGGGCCGGTCACCGCGGTCACCGTAAGACGGACGACTAGGGCGGTCGCCCCGGTCACCGTAGGAGGGACGGCTGGGCCGGTCGCTCCGGTCACCGTAAGACGGACGGCTGGGGCGGTCACCGCGGTCGCCGTAGGAGGGCCGGTCACTCCGGTCACCGTAGGAGGGACGGCTGGGCCGGTCACCCCGGTCACCGTAAGACGGACGACTAGGGCGGTCGCCCCGGTCGCCGTAGGAGGGACGGCTGGGGCGGTCACTGTCGCGGTTGTCCCGGTCACCAGCCGGGCGCCGGTCAAAACCGCGGTCGGCCGGCCCGGAGTCCCGGCGCGGGCCGCGCGACTGCGGCCGGTCACCGCCGCGGAACCCGCCGTCGGTCCGGCTGCCGCCGTAAGGAGGTCGTCCGCCCCGGTCGCCACTGGGCCGTCGGTCGTTATCGCGCCCGCCGTCACTGCCGTACTCCCGGCGCGCGGGGCGGTCGCCGCCCCGGAACCCGCTGTCAGAGCCCCGGAAGCCGCCACCGGGGCGGCCAGCGCCGCCCGCGGAGGGGCCACCGGAACGGTTGCCGCGGTCGTACCCGCCGGAAGCGGGCCGGTCACCCCGGTCACCGTAGGAGGGGCGGCTGGGCCGGTCACCGCGGTCGCCGTAGGAGGGACGGCTCGGCCGGTCACCGCGGTCGCCGTAAGAGGGACGACTGGGCCGGTCACCGCGGTCGCCGTACGAGGGACGACTTGGGCGGTCACCCCGGTCACCGTAAGAGGGACGACTGGGCCGGTCACCGCGGTCACCGTACGAGGGACGACTCGGCCGGTCGCCGTAGGACGGGCGGCTGGAACGGTCGCCACCGCTGTAGCCGCCGCGGGACCCGCCGTCGCGCCCGGCCGCGCCGTCGCTGTCTGAGCGCGGCCGCCGGTCATCGCGGTCATCGCGGGGACGGGACGGGCCGCGGTCGTAACCGCCGCGGGAGCTGCCCCGGTCTGTGCTGCCGCCACCGCTGCGCGGGCCGCCGCTGAAGCCGCGGCTCCCGCTGCGCCCGCCCTGGCTTCCCGAACGGCTGTACCCGCCGGGCCGCCCGGCCCCGCCGGAGCCGCGGTTAGCGCCGCCTGCACGCCCGCGCTCGTCTCCGGCGCCGCCACCTTGCGACGCGTTGCCGTCTTCAGCCACTGTCCCGACCTCCTGCATGCTCAGTCCTTCACCCTACGCGCTCCCCCAACCCCCGAAGCCCGCCATACACGCACATACGAGCACCCTGCGCTACCGGCAGCCGCTCAAGAAGGGTCATGGCTCGCGGGAGGGATACGTGTTGGGGCCACGACGAGCGCGGGTTTCAGCCCCGCCTCACCCACTACCCACGACCGTAATGAAATACAAAAAAGGGGCTGACCCACTAGAGTAGGTCAGCCCCTTTCAAAAGATGTGCGGCGGTGTCCTGCTCTCCCGCGAGGCCTCCCTCGCAGTACCATCGGCGCTGAGGGGCTTAACTTCCGGGTTCGGAATGGGACCGGGTGTTTCCCCCTCGCTATAGCCGCCGCAACTCTATTGAGCTATCAGCCTGTTCCCGGCCGTAACTCGGGAGCTACACAGTGGACGCGATCTCCCAGGCGCTAAGCGCGCCGGGATACATGTAGTGCTTGTAGTGTCAAGCCCTCGGCCTGTTAGTACCGGTCAGCTGAGCACCTCGCGGTGCTTACACTTCCGGCCTATCAACCCAGTCGTCTGGCTGGGGGCCTTACCCACTCAAGGTGGTGGGAGACCTCATCTTGAAGCGTGCTTCCCGCTTAGATGCTTTCAGCGGTTATCACTTCCCGACGTAGCAAACCAGCCGTGCCCCTGGCGGGACAACTGGCACACCAGAGGTCAGTCCGTCCCGGTCCTCTCGTACTAGGGACAGCCCTTCTCAAGTCTCCTGCGCGCGCAGCGGATAGGGACCGAACTGTCTCACGACGTTCTAAACCCAGCTCGCGTACCGCTTTAATAGGCGAACAGCCTAACCCTTGGGACCTGCTCCAGCCCCAGGATGCGACGAGCCGACATCGAGGTGCCAAACCATGCCGTCGATATGGACTCTTGGGCAAGATCAGCCTGTTATCCCCGGGGTACCTTTTAGCCGTTGAGCGACAGCGCTTCCACATGCCACTGCCGGATCACTAGTCCCAGCTTTCGCTCCTGCTCGACATGTCTGTCTCACAGTCAAGCACCCTTGTGCACTTGCACTCGGCACCCGGTTGCCGACCGGGCTGAGGGTACCTTTGGGCGCCTCCGTTACCTTTTGGGAGGCAACCGCCCCAGTTAAACTACCCACCAGGCAATGTCCCTGACCCGGATAACGGGCCCAGGTTAGACACTCAAAACGACCAGAGCGGTATTTCACCAGTGACTCCACGAGCACTAGCGTGCCCGCTTCCCAGTCTCCCGCCTATCCTACACAAGCCGTCCCAAGCACCAATGCCAAGCTGCAGTAAAGGTCCCGGGGTCTTTCCGTCCTGCTGCGCGTAACGAGCATCTTTACTCGTAGTGCAATTTCGCCGGGCCCGTGGTTGAGACAGCGGGGAAGTCGTTACGCCATTCGTGCAGGTCGGAACTTACCCGACAAGGAATTTCGCTACCTTAGGATGGTTATAGTTACCACCGCCGTTTACCGGCGCTTAAGTTCTCAGCTTCGCCATTACTGGCTAACCGGTCCCCTTAACGTTCCGGCACCGGGCAGGCGTCAGTCCGTATACATCGCCTTGCGGCTTGGCACGGACCTGTGTTTTTAGTAAACAGTCGCTTCCCCCTGGCCTCTGCGCCCCCACCTAGCTCAGGGAGTAAATCCCGTCACCGGCTGGGGGCCCCCTTATCCCTAAGTTACGGGGGCAATTTGCCTAGTTCCTTAACCACGGTTCACCCGATCGCCTCGGTATTCTCTACCTGACCACCTGCGTCGGTTTAGGGTACGGGCCGCGTACGTCCTCGCTGCGAAGATTTTCTCGGCAGCATGGGATCACTGACTTCACCTTACGGCTCGGCATCAGGTCTCAGGCTTGATGAGCCACGGATTTGCCTGTGACTCGCCCTACGCCCTTACCCCGGGACAACCACCGCCCGGGCTCAGCTACCCTCTTGCGTCTCTCCACCAGCTTGCCTACTACCCCCTCGGGCCGTCACCCTCCCGCAGCCCGAAGGCCTTGATCAGGAAACTTAGCATCAGGGATTCAGCATTGGCGCACGTACACGGGTACGGGAATATCAACCCGTTGTCCATCGACTACGCCTGTCGGCCTCGCCTTAGGTCCCGACTTACCCTGGGCGGATTAGCCTGCCCCAGGAACCCTTGGTCAATCGGCGGACGAGCTTCTCACTCGTCTTTCGCTACTCATGCCTGCATTCTCACTCATGCAGCCTCCACAGCTGGATCACTCCGCTGCTTCACACGCTGCATGACGCTCTCCTACCCACCAGCACTTACGTGCCAGTGCCGCGGCTTCGGCGGCGTGCTTGAGCCCCGTTACATTGTCGGCGCGGAATCACTTGACCAGTGAGCTATTACGCACTCTTTCAAGGGTGGCTGCTTCTAAGCCAACCTCCTGGTTGTCACTGCAACTCCACATCCTTTCCCACTTAGCACGCGCTTAGGGGCCTTCAGCCGGCGATCTGGGTTGTTTCCCTCTCGACCACGAACCTTATCGCCCGCAGTCTCACTGCCGCGCTCTAACTTCACCGGCATTCGGAGTTCGGCTGAATTCAGTAAGCTTGTGGGCCCCCTAGTCCAACCGGTAGCTCTACCTCCGGGAAGGAACACGCGACGCTGCACCTAAATGCATTTCGGAGAGAACCAGCTATCACGGAGTTTGATTGGCCTTTCACCCCTACACACAGGTCATCCCCCAGGTTTTCAACCCTGGTGGGTTCGGGCCTCCACGCGGTCTTACCCGCGCTTCACCCTGCCCATGCGTAGATCACTCCGCTTCGGGTCTACAGCACGCGACTCAATCGCCCTATTCAGACTCGGTTTCCCTACGGCTACCCCACACGGGTTAACCTCGCCACGCACCGTAACTCGCAGGCTCATTCTTCAAAAGGCACGCAGTCACCCCGAAAGGCTCCCACGGCTTGTAAGCACACGGTTTCAGGCACTATTTCACGACTCCTCACCGGAGTGCTTTTCATCTTTCCCTCACGGTACTAGTTCACTATCGGTCACCAGGGAGTATTTAGGCTTAGCAAGTGGTCTTGCCAGATTCACACGGGATTTCACGGGCCCCGTGCTACTCGGGAACACGCCAAGGAGATCGCGAAGTTTCACGTACGGGACTGTCACCCGCTACGGCCAAACTTTCCAGACTGTTCCGCTACCACGCGATTTTATAACTCCCTGCCAGGGCAGCGGCCCCAGCCAGGCGGTCCCACAACCCCCACCACGCAACGCCCGCCGGCTATCACACGTGACAGGTTTAGCCTCTTCCCCTTTCGCTCACCACTACTCAGGGAATCGCTTTTGCTTTCTCTTCCTGCGGGTACTGAGATGTTTCACTTCCCCGCGTTACCACCAACCGCCCTATGCATTCAGGCGCAGGCGACACCCCATGACGGGTGCCGGGTTTCCCCATTCGGAAATCCTCGAATCACAGCCCGGTTGCCGGCTCCTCGAGGCTTATCGCAGGCTCCAACGTCCTTCATCGGCTCCTGGTGCCAAGACATCCACCGTATGCTCTTAAAAACTTGACACTGCATGCACTACATGCAAACTGCAGAAGTCGGACCCTAAAAAGGATCCGCTCCAGAAGATGCTCGCGTCCACTGTGTAGTTCTCAAGATACGGACGGAACCATGCGTCAGGGACCTCCATCCGGAGGTCCCTGTTCACAGGCCGTTCGAGTCGGCTAGCCCCAGAAAGCGGCTGCTTCCTCAGGACCCAACAGCGTGCTCATCCAGGCGGGCGCTTCGGTCGCTCGTTCGGCTGTCCCGCAAGCGGGCTGCCTACTGACCGCGCCTTCGCGCGCCGAGCTGGATGAATAGCCAGTGCTCCACTAGAAAGCATGGACGCCCAGTCACTCGTTCGGTGACTAGAGGCGCCGGTGCTCCTTAGAAAGGAGGTGATCCAGCCGCACCTTCCGGTACGGCTACCTTGTTACGACTTCGTCCCAATCGCCGACCCCACCTTCGACAGCTCCCTCCCTTACGGGTTAGGCCGCCGGCTTCGGGTGTTGCCAACTTTCGTGACGTGACGGGCGGTGTGTACAAGGCCCGGGAACGTATTCACCGCGGCGTTGCTGATCCGCGATTACTAGCGACTCCGGCTTCACGGGGCCGAGTTGCAGACCCCGATCCGAACTGAGACCGGCTTTATGCGATTCGCTTCACCTCACGGTGTCGCAGCGCTTTGTACCGGCCATTGTAGCATGTTTGCAGCCCAAGACATAAGGGGCATGATGACTTGACGTCATCCCCACCTTCCTCCGAGTTGACCCCGGCAGTCTCCAATGAGTCCCCGGCATTACCCGCTGGCAACATTGGACGAGGGTTGCGCTCGTTGCGGGACTTAACCCAACATCTCACGACACGAGCTGACGACAGCCATGCACCACCTGTGAACCGCCCCGAAGGACCCCGCATCTCTGCGAGTTTTCGGCCCATGTCAAACCTTGGTAAGGTTCTTCGCGTTGCGTCGAATTAAGCAACATGCTCCGCCGCTTGTGCGGGCCCCCGTCAATTCCTTTGAGTTTTAGCCTTGCGGCCGTACTCCCCAGGCGGGGCGCTTAATGCGTTAGCTGCGGCACAGACCCCGTGGAAGGGACCCACACCTAGCGCCCAACGTTTACGGCGTGGACTACCAGGGTATCTAATCCTGTTCGCTCCCCACGCTTTCGCTCCTCAGCGTCAGTACAGGCCCAGAGAACCGCCTTCGCCACCGGTGTTCCTCCCGATATCTGCGCATTTCACCGCTACACCGGGAATTCCGTTCTCCCCTGCCTGCCTCTAGCCAGCCCGTATCCACTGCACGCCCGGGGTTGAGCCCCGGGATTTCACAGCAGACGCGACAGGCCGCCTACGAGCTCTTTACGCCCAATAATTCCGGACAACGCTTGCGCCCTACGTATTACCGCGGCTGCTGGCACGTAGTTAGCCGGCGCTTCTTCCCCAGGTACCGTCACTCTCGCTTCGTCCCTGGTGAAAGCGGTTTACAACCCGAAGGCCTTCATCCCGCACGCGGCGTCGCTGCATCAGGGTTTCCCCCATTGTGCAATATTCCCCACTGCTGCCTCCCGTAGGAGTCTGGGCCGTGTCTCAGTCCCAGTGTGGCCGGTCGCCCTCTCAGGCCGGCTACCCGTCGTCGCCTTGGTGGGCCGTTACCCCTCCAACAAGCTGATAGGCCGCGAGCCCCTCCCTGGCCGAAAAACTTTCCACCAACACCCATGCAGGTGAAGGTCATGTCCGGTATTAATCCCCGTTTCCGGAGGCTATCCCAGAGCCAAGGGCAGGTTGCTCACGTGTTACTCACCCGTTCGCCACTAGGTGCAAGCACCTCGTTCGACTTGCATGTGTTAAGCACGCCGCCAGCGTTCGTCCTGAGCCAGGATCAAACTCTCCGTTGAATGACTGCAACCAGGCAACCCCGAAAGGCCACCCGGAAACCAGAAACCCAACCATGAGTGATTCATGGCTAAATAAATCCGTTGAAACCAGGCCGAAGCCCAGTCCCGACGGGGGTTTGTACATTTTCATGCACTGGCTTTTAGCACGCTGTTGAGTTCTCAAGAAGCAGATGCTCACCTTGGAGGAACTTGCGTTCCCTTCCGGGGCAACCCTTAAACCTTACTCCAGAGTTTCTTTGGTGTCAAACTCGTTTCCGGAAGCTGTCCGGAAGGTTTCGAGACGGCACCGCAGTCACTCCAGACACCAGCAGTCACCCTCCGTCAGTCTGGAGGCCGCTAGGGCGCACGCGAGACCTTCGGAAGTTGATTCCTGGTGTCGCCCCGGGTCCCGGTCCGCCTTCCGGCGTTCCGTCCCCCTCGGGGCAAGATGAACTCTACGGCTACCGGGAAGTGCCGTCAAATCGGGGGTTCTACCCACCAGGCGTACCGGTTCTAACCTGCACAAACCGAAATTGGTGTGGACGAGGGCCGTGGGACTGATGATGCACGGCCGAGGTGACGGACTGGTGACGCGCGCCTGGCCGGGCCGCGAACACGGCCGGCCGGGTCAGCGCGGCCGGCGCTTGGCCGGGCGGTACACCGAGACGGTCGGGTCGCCCGCGATCCAGAAACGCCACCGGGTGTCGGCGCCGAGGGTTACCCCCACCCGGGGGCCGGCGCTGATCACCGGGGGCGGGCCGGCCGGGCCGGCCGGCGGGCGAATGCGCAGCGGCGACGCCGGGTCGAACAGGTCAGCGCCGTTCTGCTCGCGGCCGATGGCCAGCGCCTGGCACAGCCGGGCCGGGCCGCGGGCCAGGTCGCGAAAGGGGATGAGGACGCCCGCGGTCGCCTCGTCCGGCTCAGCGGGCGGCGGCTCCGCCCGGCGGGAAGCGCGGCGGCGGCGGGCCAGCGACTCTCCCGCCACGATCCGGCCGGCCCGCAGCAGGACCGCCGACGCGGCCCCAGCGGGCTGGCAGGTGACGTTGACGCAGAAGTGCATGCCGTAGGTGAAGTACACGTAGGCGTGCCCCGGCGGGCCGTACATGACCGCGTTGCGGGCGGTCCGGCCGCGGAACGCGTGCGACGCGGGATCGGCCTCGCCCAGGTACGCCTCCACCTCGGTCAGCTCGGCCGCGACGACTCCCCCGGCCGTCTCGTGCTCAAGCACCCAGCCGAGCAGCCCCGGCCCGACCTGGTCGGCGGGCCGGGCGAAGAACTCCCGGCCGCTCAGGCGCCGCCTGCCGCGGCCCAGGCGGCACCGTTGTCGACGGTGCCGCGCAGCGCGGCGAGCTGCTCCGCGACCCGCTCGGGAGCGGTGCCGCCGAAGCCCTTGCGGGCCGCCAGCGCGCCCGGCACGGTCAGCACGGCGCGGACGTCCGGCGTCAGGTGCGGCGAGACCTTGGCCAGGTCCTCGTCGCTCACCTCGTCCAGCGCCAGGTCGTTCACCTGGCACCAGACGACCAGGTGCCCGACGATCTCGTGGGCGTCGCGGAACGGCACCCCCCGCTGCACCAGGTACTCGGCCAGGTCAGTGGCGAGGGTGAAACCGGCCGGGGCGAGCTCGCGCAGCCGCTGCCCGTTGACCCGCAGGGTGGCGATCAGCCCGGCCATCGCCGGCAGCACCAGGAGCAGGGTGTCGACCGCGTCGAAGACCGGCTCCTTGTCCTCCTGCAGGTCCCGGTTGTAGGTCAGCGGCAGCCCCTTGAGGGTGGTGAGCACCCCGGTGAGCCCGCCGATGAGGCGGCCCGCCTTGCCCCGGGCCAGCTCGGCGACGTCCGGGTTCTTCTTCTGCGGCATGATCGAGGAGCCGGTGGCGTAGGCGTCGTCGATCTCGACCCAGCCGAACTCCTGCGAGGACCAGAGCACGATCTCCTCGCCCAGGCGGGACAGGTGCACCCCGAGCAGCGCCGCCGCGAAGCAGAACTCGGCCGCGAAGTCGCGGTCGGACACCGCGTCCATCGAGTTGGCGGCGGCGCTGGTGAAGCCGAGCTCGACCGCGAACCGCTGCGGGTCGATCGGCAGGGACGACCCGGCCAGGGCGCCCGCGCCGAGCGGGCTCACCGCCGCCCTGGTGTCCCAGTCGCGGAGCCGGCTCACGTCGCGGGCGAACGCCTGCACGTGGGCGAGCAGCTGGTGCGCGAACAGCACCGGCTGGGCGTGCTGCAGGTGGGTCATCCCGGGGGCGGGCAGGTCACCGCTCATCTCGGCCTGCGCGATCAGCGCGGTCTGCAGCTCGGCCAGCCTCGATACCACCAGGCGGGCGTGGTCGCGCAGGTACAGCCGCAGGTCGGTGGCCACCTGGTCGTTGCGGCTGCGGCCGGCCCGCAGCTTGCCGCCGAGCGAGCCGAGCCGTTCGAGCAGGCCGCGCTCGAGCGCGGTGTGCACGTCCTCGTCGGCCACGGTGGGCCGGAACGAGCCGTCCTCGACCGCTTCGTCCAGGTCGTCAAGGGCGGACTGCATCGACTCGGCCTCGCTGTCGGTCAGCAGGCCCGCCCGGTGCAGCATCCGGGCGTGCGCGCGCGACGCGAGCAGGTCGTAGCGGGCCAGCCGCCAGTCGAAGTGCACGCTCAGCGACAGCCGGGCGAGCGCGTCCGCGGGCCCGCCGTCAAACCGTCCGCCCCACAACCGCGTCGCCGACCCGCTGGTCGGTTGCTCGCCCGTTCCCATCTGTTCCACCTATCTCAGTTCTTGCGCTTGTCGGCCCGCCGAGCCCACCCTATTCGCCCCGCCTCAGCGGCGGCGCTCGGCCTGCTGGCGGAACTCCGCCGCCAGGGCCTCGCCGCCGGCCGGGTCGCGCGCGATCACCAGCACCGTGTCGTCGCCCGCGACCGTGCCCAGGATGGCGGGCCAGGCGGCGTGGTCGATGGCCGAGGCCAGGAACTGGGCAGCCCCCGCGGGGGTGCGCAGCACCACCAGGTTGGCACTCGCCTCGGCCGAGGTAAGCAGCTCCTTGAGGTACCTGACCAGGCGAGATGATCCGGCGACGGGCTGCTCGGGCCGTGCGCCAGGCTGCCTGGCGGTGTCCGGCTGCGCCCCGCTGGCGGCGGCGGGGTCCGCGTTGCCGCCGGGCGGGGGAACGGGCGCGTCCTGGGTCAGCCGCACCCGTTCCGGATACTCAAAGGCGGTACCGGGGGGCGACCCGGGGCCGCCGGGATCACCGGGCAGCGCGTAGGCCAGCGTGCCGGCCGCCGTCCGGAGCCGGACCACGCCGAGCTCGTCCAGGTCACGGGACAGGGTCGCCTGGGTGACGTGCATCCCGGCGTACTCGCTGAGCAGGCCGGCCAGCTGCTCCTGGGAGTGCACCGGTTCCCTGGCGAGGATCGCGGCGATCCGCGCCTGCCGGGCGGCCTTGGTCGCGGGCGCGGTCTGGCTGGCCATCAGGACCGCTCCAGCAGCCAGCTGAGCAGCGCCTTCTGCGCGTGCAGCCGGTTCTCGGCCTGGTCCCAGACCACGCTGGCGGGGCCGTCGAGCACCGCCGCGGTGATCTCCTCGCCGCGGTGCGCGGGCAGGCAGTGCAGCACGATCGCGCCCGGGGCGGCGAGCGCCAGCAGCTCCTGGTTGACCTGGAAGGAGGCCAGCGCCGCCTTCCGCTCGGGGGCGTCGGCCTGGCCCATCGACACCCAGACGTCGGTGGCGAGCACGTCCGCGCCGTCGGCGGCGGCGAGCGCGTCGTCAAGCACGGTGGCCGAGCCGCCGGCGGCGGCCGCGATCTTCTGCGCCCTGGTCACCACCACCGGGTCGGGCTGGTAGCCGGGCGGGGCCGCCACCCGCACGTGCATCCCGGCGGTCGCGCCGCCCAGCAGGTAGGAGTGCGCCATGTTGTTGGCGCCGTCGCCGATGAAGCTGAGGGTGCGGCCGGCCAGCCCGCCCAGCCGCTCGGTGACCGTCTGCAGGTCGGCCAGGATCTGGCACGGGTGGAACTCGTCGGTCAGCGCGTTGACCACCGGGACGGTGCAGGCCGCCGCCAGCTCCTCGATCCGCTCCTGGCCGGCCGTGCGCCAGGTGACCGCGGCGACCTGGCGGGTGAGCACCCGGCCGATGTCGGTGATCGTCTCGCCCCGGCCGATGTGGGTCTTGGTGGTGTCGATCTCCAGCGGGACGCCGCCCAGCTCGGCCACCCCGACGGTCAGCGAGACCCGGGTGCGCAGGCTCGGCTTGTCGAACAGCAGGGCCACCGCCCGGGGGCCCGCGAGGGGACGGAAGCCGAGCCGGTCTGCTTTCATCGCCCGGGCGAGGGCGAGTACCTCGGCCTGCTCGGCCGGGCTGAGGTCGTCGTCGCGCAGGAAGTGCCTGGGCATGCCTAGCCTTCCTGCTTGCTGGCGGTGTCGCTGGCCTGGTCGAGGATGCCGGGCAGCGCGGTGACGAACTCGGCCGCCTCGGCCGGGGTGAGGATCAGCGGCGGGGCCAGCCGGACCGCGTCCGGCTGGACCGCGTTGACCAGGAAGCCGGCTTGCCGGGCGGCGGTGTTCACCGCGGCCGCGGCGGGCTGGCTGAGCGCCAGGCCGAGCCACAGGCCACTGCCCCGCACCCCGGTTAGCAGCGGGTGGCTGAGGGCGGTGAGGTCGCCGGCCAGGCGGGCGCCGACTTCCTTGACGTTGTCCAGGATGCCGTCTTGCTCGATGGTCTCGATGACCGCGAGGGCGGCCGCGCAGGCGATCGGGTTGCCGCCGAAGGTGGAGCCGTGGTCGCCAGGCTGCAGCGCGCTCCCGGTCGCGCCGAAGGCGATGGTCGCGCCGATCGGCAGCCCGCCGCCGAGGCCCTTGGCGAGCGTCATCACGTCGGGGGTGACGCCTTCGGCCTGGTGGGCGAACCAGGCGCCGGTCCGGCCGATGCCGGACTGGATCTCGTCCAGCACCAGCAGCGCGCCCGCGTCGTCGCAGGCCCGGCGGGCGGCCGCCAGGTAACCGGGCGGGGCCGGGATCACGCCGCTCTCGCCCAGGGTGGGCTCGAGGAAGACCGCCGCCACCGTTCGGTCGACTGCTTTTTCGAGGTTTTCCGGGTTTCCGTAGTCGACCCAGCGCACGTCAAATCCGAAGGGTCCGAACGGGGCGCGGATTGACTCCTTGCCGGTAATGGCCAGGGAACCCATGGAACGGCCGTGGAAGCTGCGCTCGGCCGCGACGATGACCGTTCGCTGGCCGCCGTGGTGGCGGCGGACGACCTTGAGCGCCGCCTCGTTGGCCTCGGTGCCCGAGTTGCAGAAGAAGACGCGGGCCTCGGCGTGCAGCAGGCCGCGCAGCTTCTCGGCCAGCTTGACCCCGGGCTCGTGCACGAACAGGTTGCTGGTGTGGGCGATCTTGCCGACCTGCCCGGTGACCGCGCTGACGATCGCCGGGTGGGCGTGGCCGAGGGCGGACACCGCGATGCCGGCGATCAGGTCGAGGTAGCGGTTGCCGTCGCAGTCCCACACCCGGCTGCCCTGGCCGCGCTCCAGGGCCAGCGGCGGGGTGCCGTAGTTGCCCATCATCGCGCTTTCGAAGCGTGCTTGCAGTTCGGCGCTGCTGCTCATGGGGTGTCCTCCTTGACCACCATCGTGCCGATGCCCGAGTCGGTGAAGATCTCCAGCAGGATCGCGTGCCGCAGGCGGCCGTCGAGCACGTGCGCGTGGGTTACCCCGCCGCGGACGGCGGTCAGGCACGCCTCCATCTTCGGGATCATGCCGGCCGACAGCGTCGGCAGCAGCTTCTCCAGGTCGTCCGCGGTGAGCTGGCTGATGACCTCGTCCGAGCTCGGCCAGTCACGGTACAGGCCCTCCACGTCGGTCAGCACCACCAGCTTGGCCGCGCCGAGCGCGACCGCCAGGGCGGCGGCGGCGGTGTCCGCGTTCACGTTGTAGACGGCGCCGTCGGCCCCGCTGGCCAGGCTGGAGATGACCGGGGTGCGGCCGTCGTCGAGCAGCGCCCGCACCATCGAGGCGTCGACGCTGGCGATCTCGCCGACCAGGCCGATGTCGACCGGCGCGCCGTCCACCGTGGCGTACTTGCGCTCGGCGGTCAGCAGGTTGGCGTCCTCGCCCGACAGGCCCACCGCGTACGGGCCGTAGCGGTTGATCAGGCCGACGATGTCCTTATTGACCTTGCCGTTGAGCACCATCCGGACCACGTCGATGGTCTCCTCGGTGGTGACCCGCAGCCCGGCCGTGAAGTCTGACTCGATGCCGAGCCGCTCCAGGTGGCTGGTGACCTGGGGGCCGCCGCCGTGCACGACCACCGGCTTCAGGCCGGCGTGGCGCAGGAACACCAGGTCCTGGGCGAAGCCGGCCCGCAGCTCGTCGGCGACCATCGCGTGCCCGCCGTACTTGATCACCACCGTCTGGCCGTGGAAGCGGTCCAGCCACGGCAGCGCCTCGATCAGCGTGCCCGCCTTGGCGGTGGCGGCCGTCCGCCGGACGGCGTCCTTGCTCTTCTGTACCTCGATCGTCATGTCGAGTAGGCCGAGTTCTCGTGCACGTACGCCTCGGTCAGGTCGGTGGTCAGGAAGATCGCGCTGTGCGGGCCGGACGACAGGTCCACGGTGATGGTGACGTCCGCGCCCGACAGGTCGACCTTGGAGCGGTCGTCGCCGGCCGCGCCGCCGCGGCACACCCAGACCCCGTTCATCGCCACGTTCAGCCGGTCCGGCTCGAAGGCGGCGTCGGTGGTGCCGACCGCGGTCAGTACCCGGCCCCAGTTCGGGTCCGCGCCCGCGAGGGCGCATTTCAGCAGGTTGTTCCGGGCCACGCTACGGCCGACGGTGACCGCGTCGTGCTCACTGGCGGCGCCCACGACCTCGATGCTGACGTACTTGGAGGCGCCCTCGGCGTTGCGCTGAAGCTGGCGGGCGAGGTCGGCGCAGACCTCGGTCAGCGCCCGGGTGAAGTCCCGCTTGTCCGGCTTGGCCCCGGACGCGCCGCTGGCCATCAGCAGCACGGTGTCGTTGGTGGACATGCAGCCGTCGGCGTCAAGCCGGTCGAAGGTGACGGCGGTCGCTGACCTGAGCGCCGCGTCGAGCTCCTGGGCGGTGAGGTCGGCGTCGGTGGTGAGCACCACCAGCATGGTGGCCAGGCTCGGGGCGAGCATGCCGGCCCCCTTGGCCATGCCGCCGACGGTGTACTTCGGTTCCCGGCGGAAGGCGATCTTGATGATCGTGTCGGTGGTACGGATGGCGTCGGCCGCGTGCACGCCGCCGCCCCGGTCCGCCTCGGCCACCGCCGCGTCGACCGCGGGGAGCAGCTTCGCCATCGGCAGCCGCTCCCCGATCAGGCCGGTGGAGCAGACCGCCATCTCGCCCGCGGAGTCGTCAAGCGCCCGGGCGAGGTGCTCGGCGGTGGCGTGGGTGTCCTGGAAGCCCTTGGCGCCGGTGCAGGCGTTGGCACCGCCTGAGTTCAGCACCACCGCGCGGACCCGGCCGCCGCTCACCACCTGGCGGGACCAGGTGACCGGGGCCGCCTGGATCCGGTTGCTGGTGAACACGGCGGCGGCGGCGCGGGACGGCCCGTCGTTGATGACGACCGCGACGTCCCGCTCGCCGGACTCTTTCAGGCCGGCCGCCACGCCGGCGGCGCGGAAGCCGAGCGGTGCGGTGACGCTCACGCGGACTCCTCGCTGGCGCTCGTCGCCCGCATTCGCGGGCGCACAGTGCTGACAAGTTCGCTCGCAAGCTCACTCACGGTGCTACTCCGAGGGTGGTCAGGCCGGCCGTCTCGGGCAGGCCGAGCATCAGGTTGGCGATCTGCACGGCCTGCCCGGCCGCGCCCTTGCCGAGGTTGTCGGTCGTGGAGGAGACCACCGCGCGGCCCGCGTGCAGGTCAGCCGCCACCTGGAGGTGGGCGCCGTTGGAGCCGTAGACGCTCGCGGTGGCGGGCCACTGGCCCGCTGGCAGCAGGTGGACGAACGGGCTGTCGGCGTAGGCTTCGGTGAACGCGTTACGGAGCGCGTTTGCCGGGTCGCCGTGCTGCCTGGCTTTCTGCGTCAGCCGGGCGGTGCTGGTGGCGAGGATGCCGCGCGGCATCGGGGCCAGCGTCGGGGTGAAGGAGACGGTGACGTCGGGCTGGCCGGCCTGCGCCTCGCTCAGGGCCTGCTCGATCTCCGGGGTGTGCCGGTGGGTGCCGCCGACCTTGTAGGCCGACATCGAGCCGATGACCTCGCTGGCGAGCAGGTCGACCCGGGGTGAGCGGCCCGCGCCGGAGGTGCCCGAGGCGGCGACGATCACGATGTCGTCCGGCTCGGCCAGGCCCGCCGCGAGCAGCGGGGCGAGCGCGAGGATGGCGGTGGTGGCGTAGCAGCCGGGGGCGGCGACCGCCCGCGCCGCCTTGATCTTTTCCTTGCTGGTCGGCTCCCCGGGTGCGGTCGGCAGCTCGGGCAGGCCGTACGCCCAGCGGCCGGCGTAGCCGGCGTCGCCGTAGAACTGGTGCCAGGCTGCTTCGTCGCCCAGCCGGAAATCGGCCGAGAGGTCGACGATGCGCGCGTCTGTTAGCTCCGCCGCCAGCCGGGCCGACTCACCGTGCGGCAGGGCCATGAAGATGAGCTCCGCCTCGCCGAGGGTTTCCGCGTCGGTCTGGCCGAAGGCCCGGCCGTCGAAGGCGGGATGGCCGGTCAGGTTAGGGTGGACAGAGGTGACCGGCTTGCCCGCGTTGCTGCCCGCCGATACCGCGGTGACCTCCAGGTCGGGATGGCCCGCGAGCAGGCGGAGCAACTCCCCGCCCGCGTAGCCGCTGGCGCCAGCGACAGCGACCCGAATGCCCATGGTGATGCCTCCTTCGTCATGAGTGAGTATGCATCACGTTGCATGAATATGCAAGATTTTTCGGCTGGGCTGACGGCCGGTTTGCTAGCGTGGGCCCGGTGCCAGGCTGTCGGATCGCCGTAGTCGGACCCGGTGCCATCGGCGCGGTCTTCGCCGCCGCCGCCCAGCAAGCCGGGGCAGGCCAGCTGGTCATCTGCGGCCGTCGCCCGCTCGGATCGCTGGTGGTCTGCCCGGACGGGCAGCAGCCGGTCACCGTTGACGCTCCGGTGATCACCGATCCTCGGCAGGCGGCCGGCCCCGCCGACTGGGTGTTCCTCGCGGTCAAGGCCTACCAGACCGCGGGCGCCAGCGAGTGGCTGCGAGCGCTCGCCGGGCCGGAGACGGTCATCGTCGTGCTGCAGAACGGCGTAGAGCAATACCAGCGGGTAGCACCGCTAGCGGGCCAGGCCACCGTGCTGCCCGCGATCGTCTGGTGCGCGGCCGAGACGAGCGCGGCCGGGCGCGTGCGGCTCCGCGGCGCGGCGCGGATCAGTGTCCCGGCGGGTGAGCCGGGCCGGCGGCTAGGCCGGTTGCTGGGCAGGACCGCGCAGGTCGATCTGGTGCCTGATTTCACCACCGAGGCCTGGCGCAAGCTCTGCGTCAATGCCGTAGCCGGGCTGATGGCGCTGGCCGGGCGGCGGGCTGGCGTTTTCCGGCAGGCTGAGCTGTCCGCGCTGGCCCGCGCGCTGGCGACGGAGTGCTCCGCAGTTGCCCGGGCCGAGGGAGCCCGGCTCGATGATGACGCCGTTGATGAGGTCGTCGCGTACTTCGCGGCCGCGCCTGCTGATCTTGGCTCGTCCATCTTGGCTGACCGGGAAGCCGGACGGCCGCTGGAGTGGGACGCCAGAAACGGGGTGGTGCGCAGGCTCGGCATCAGGCACGGGATACCCACCCCGGTCAGCGACGTGATCGTGCCACTGCTCGCCGCCGCCAGCGGCGAGCAGTGGGGTTATGCCGGGTAGCGCCATGGTTCCTGGGTGTAGGTGCGGCCGGTCGGGGTGGTCCAGCTGTGCCAGCCGGGTCTGGGCTGGGTGACGGTCCAGCCTGGCAGTTGCTTGACCTGGTGGCAGCGCCGGCTGCGGGCTCCCGCATTGCACGCGTCGGTCCGGCCGCCCTGGTCATAGGGAAGCGCGTGCTCGAAGTCCGACTCCCGGGCCGGGCGGGTGCAGGTGGGGAACGTGCACTCGTGGTCGCGGACCTGCACGAGGCGGCGCAGGCGGGCGGTCGGCTGGTAGGAGCTTGTCTGGTGCCGGTGGTCGCAGGCGTGGGTGGGCACGGTGTCCAGGGGCACGGTTAGCTGGCGGCCGCCGGGCAGCGTCAGTGCCCAGGTGCCGTACCCGTTGTCATCGGTTGTCAGTGGGGTGAGTTGCCAGCTGCCGGGCGGCGCGCCGGGGCGCGGCTGTCCGGCGGCCAGGCGTTGCAGGTGCTCGGCGGTGACGGTGATGTTCACCCGGAGCGGCGTTCTGGGCAGCGTGCCGGGCGGGCCGACCGCCCTGGGTTTCTGGCGGTGCTTGCGGTCGCGGGCGGTGCCGTGGCCGACGGCGTAGCCGTGCTGATCGACGACGGTGACTTCCCAGCGGCTAGCCGGCGTGCGGGCCGCTGCTGCGGCCAGAACGCGGGCCAGGGCCGGATCGAGGGCTCCGAGCAGCCGGTTGTCAGCGGGACGCTCGGCCTGGCCGAGCAGGGTGGCCAGCGGGATCGCGACTTCCGGCAGAACCGGTGGGACCTGGCCTCCGGCCGGGTCGTCGCCGCAGTCTCCCGGGCTGCCGGGGACAGCGCCAGGGTCGCCGTCACCTTCCGCGCTGGCATCGTGCGCATGACTATCCGGGCCGGGACCGTCGGGGCCGGGACCGTCCGGGCAGCCCGGCCTGTCTGCGCCGGGACCGTCGTCCGGCGGCTGATTGTCGTCCGGCTGAGCGGCTTCGTCAGGCTGGCCGGCGTCGGCCCGGGCGAACGCCAGCCGGTCCTGCGCGCTGACGCCGTTGAGCAAGTCAAGGTAGGCCAGTGCCTGCAGGGAGCTGCCGCTGCGGCCCGGGAACGCCCCCGAAGCCTCGTACCAGCCGGCACGGGCCAGCACGTTCGCGTGACCCGACAGTGCCCCCGCGGCCGGCAGGTCACGGCCCGACAACCCGACCGTGCCGGCCTCCTCGCGGAAGATCGTGACCCGGGCCCGGGCCTGCTCGGCCCCCGCCCGTCGCCGCTCGGCCACGTCCGGGGCCACCGTCACCGCGGCCCGCCAGGCCAGCCGCTCCACCTGGAAGTACTTCTTGCCCTCAAGCTCCGGCAGCAGCAGTGCCTCGGCCTGGGCCGCTTCAGCGTCGCTGAGCGGCTCGAAGACCTGCACCACCAGCCGCGCCTTGGCCAGGGTCAGCGTGCCAGCGGTCAGCAGCGCCCCGATGCCGGGCAGGCGGGTGCCGAGTGCCCAGGCCAGGGCGGCGAGGTTCCCGGCCGACACCGGGCCCATCGCCAGCGCCCCGGCCACCTCGTAGTTCAGGGAATCGTCCCAGCCCGCGGGCAGGTCAGCGCGTCGGCGCAGGGCCGGCTCCCCCTCGGAGTCCTCGCGCATCATCGACCGCAGCGCCCCCAGCTTGCGCGCCGCCGCGTAGGACTCGATCGCGTCCCACTGCCGGGCCGCCCCCACCTGCGCGTCAGTATCAGCGCCCGCGTACAGGTCATCCGGCCCGGCCAGCGCCTCCAGGGCCATCGCCAGCGCCGCCGACGGCGGCGCGTCCGCCCAGCGGCCATCGTGCGCGAAGCCGGACGGCATGCTGGTCAGCCCGGCGTCACCTCCGGGGGTGTCCCCCGGCCGTGAGTCACGGTCCGACTGCCAGCCCATACCGCCCTCCGTTCGATCATCGATTCAGTGGTTGCCTGTAATCGAATACTACGACGAGGGTCCGACATTCCAGCGGTTCAAGCGAGCCCGTGCTCGAGTCCTTGCCAAAGTCGTTCAGGCCTGCCAGGTACCTAGAGTTCGCCGGACACGAGCTCCGCGAGCGTGACGGTTTCCAGGACGTCCGGCCCGAATCTGCTCGCCGGTGACGCGGCTGTCGGGTGCGGCTTATTAGGAGTGGCCCGTTATTGATGTGAAGAGCTCGATCCGCTGGCGACTACGCACTGGCCCCGGCGTCGGCTCGCGCGTTGAGGTACTCCCGGAGTCGAGCGAACAGGTGCGCAATGGCTTTCGTGTCGTCGTCCGGGTAGCCGAGGTCGTCCTCGCTGACCGGAGACGGCGGGGGCAGCGGCCAGCTTGGATCGGCGGTGGCCGGGTCCTCTTGCCAAACCGGCTTAGTCACTCGGGTGCGGTCAGCGAAAACTTCGTGCAGCAAGAGGCTGGACCAGGTGAGATTACGGATCGCGCGGTGCTGGGGCTGGCTGATCAGCCAGCGCTGAAAGCCATCAAGTACACCGTCGCCCCTGGCCGCACCAAAACCTTCCACGAAACTACGCACGAGCGAGTACCGGCCACGGCCTACGTACATGCCGGAGCGCGGGCCAACCTGGTCGATCAACTCGTCCCACGATTGCAGCACGGCCACGATTATGTCCCACTGTGGTCGGCGGCTACGCCGGGCGGCGGGGGCGCATGCCGATCCGAGCGCGCGGGTATCGGGAGTCGTTCTCGAGCCTGAGTACCTGCGCCGGGCAGTGCAGCGCTTCGGGCAGCTACAGGCCGCGGAACTCGGGGTGGCTGTTGTGCCAGAAGACCAGGATGGCCTTGCCGACGATGGTGGTCCCCTGGATGGGACCCCAGTAGCGGCTGTCGCAGGAGTCCGCCCGGTTGTCGCCCAGCAGGTAGAACTGGCCGGGCGGGACGCGGTACGGATGCTGGCGGCTCGCGATCGGTGCGCCGAGGGGGTCGCTGGCCGGCAGGTAGGGCTCGGCTAGCCGGCGGCCGTCGACGTAGACGCTGTCGCCGGCCGAGTAGACGGTCTGGCCGGGCAGCGCGATCACCCGCTTGACCAGGTCCCCGCCGGCCGGGCCGGGGCAGGTGTCACGCGGCGGGTGGGTGAACACCACGATGTCGCCCTGGTGGACGTCGTGCCAGCTGAAGAACGCCTTCTGGACCAGGATCCGGTCGTACACCGAAAGCGTCGGGATCATCGACCCCGACGGGATCCAGAACGTCTCGAACGCGAACGTGCGCAGCAGGACCGACAGCAGCGCGGCCGCCAGGACGGTGGCCAGCAGCTTCGCCGGTCCCCGCCACCGGCTCCGCCTTGGCGGGCCGGGGTGATCAGGCCTGTCAGCAGGGCTGGGGTCAGCAGGGCTGGGGTCAGCAGGGCTGGGGTCAGCAGGGCTGGGGTCAGCAGGGCTGGGGTCAGCAGGAGCAGGCATGGACGGTTCCCTGGCTGCGGGGCGGGCGGGCGGCGGACGAATGGCTGGCCGGCGGGCGGGCGGCGGGCCGGTAACGGGCCGGCGGGCGGCCGACCGGCCGGTGAGGGGCCGACGGGTGAGCGGGCGAGTGACTAGCGGGCGGCGCGGGCTTGGTGGCCGGCCGGCTGGTGCTGGCCGCCCGGGCCGGGGCGGTCTCGGCCAGCAGCGCCGCCGAGCAGCCGAGCAGGCAGGCGGCGGCCAGCAGCACCGTCGCGGCCGTGCTGAGCGGGCGGCGCGAGCCAGGCGGCGGGGCCAGCCACGCGCGGGCGGCGCCAGCCAGGTAGCTGACCGCGATCACGGCGGCCGGCCTGCCGTCCCGGATGAGGAGCGCGGCCAGCTCGGCCGCCTCGTCGCCGTGGCGCCGCCGCCAGCGGGCCGGGTAACAGCGCAGCGCCGCCCCCACCAGGCGCCCCGGCCGGGCGCCGGCGCCGCTCATCAGACGCCCCCTAGCTGCAGGCGCAGCCGCCCGGCGGCGCTGACCCGCTCCAGCGAGTCGAGGTGCTGGCGGAGCGCGGCCGCCCCCGGGGCGGTGATGCGGTAAGGATGCCGACGCTCATCGGCGGGCAGCGCCTCGATGAGGCCGAGCCGCTCGAGCCGGTCGAGCGCGCCGTAGAGCGTGCCCGGCCCCAGCTCGACCCCGGCGAACTGCTTGACGTCCTGGATCAGCGCGTAGCCGTGCTTCGGCCCGCTGGCCAGGCTGACCAGGACCAGCACTGACGCCTCGCCCGCACGGCGCAGCAGGTCCCGCTCTGGTTTGCTCATCTGCCCTCCTAGTACGTTGACGAATATATCAGTGAACGTAATAGGAGGGCAGTATCGGCAGTGGCGGGATGTGGGGCTGGGGAGGCGGCAGGGGCTAGGGAGGTAGTCGGGGGCTGGGGAGGTGGTAGGGGCTGGGGAGGTAGGGGCTGGGGAGGTGGTAGGGGCTGGGGAGGCGGCAGGGGCTGGGGAGGCGGGAGCTGGAGGCGGACCGGCCCGAACCAGGGCGGTGGCGGGACCGGCGACACGGGCCGCCCAGGGCACCGGCTAGCGGGCCCGCGGGCGGCCTAACGGCACTAGGGTTGTCTGGTGGCGAGGGCGCGGCGGGGCAGAGCGGGGCTTGACATAGCCCGCCGGGCCGAGGCCGGCTGGAGCGGGCGGCCCGCGGCGGCACCGGGGCGAGGGCCGGCGGCGGGGGGGCTGTGCTTCATCGTCCTGGCGGTGACCGGGCTGGCGGTGGCCGGGCTGGCGGGGTGCGCGGGCGGGGCGTCGACGTCAACCGCGCAGTCCTGCGGGCAAACCCGGACCGCGGTCAGCGTGCCGGTGAACGTCAAGGTGACCAGGGGGTCGGTGGACTGCGCGACCGCGCTGCGGGTGGAGCAGGCGTACACCGCGGCGGTCAGGCAGGGCGAGCTGCGGGGTAACGGCGGGGGCGCGCCGGTCACGGTGGACGGGTGGACCTGCCAGACGTACCCGCTGACCCAGGTGCTGCGGACCGGGAACGCGTCAGAGTGTCACACGGCGAGCGCGGAGGTGGTCGCGGTGCTGGCGGTGCCGTCGGCGCCGCCCGCGACCTGACGGCCACCCGGCATCTTGGTCCGGCCGGCCAGCACGCTGCCGCCCGGGAGGCCCGAGGCCGGCAGGCCCGCGCTGCCCGGCAGGCCCGCGCCACCGTGCGGACCGGGCGCGCCGTGCAGGCCGAACGTGCCGGACAGGCCGGGCCCGCCGGGCAGGCCGGGGGCGAGGCCGGCCAGGGCGGCCCCGTCGGGCAGGCCCGCGCCGGCGGGCCGCAGGCCGCGGCGAAAGAGCGCGCCGGAGTCGGCGTCATGGTCGCCGCCCGGGCGCACCGCGCTCAGGCCGCGGCTGGTGCTGAACATCTGCACCTGGTCGCGACCAGATGCCTTGGCCCGGTACAGCGCGGCGTCCGCCGCCGCCAGCAGCTCGGGCAGTGACTTGTGCGAGCCCGCGTCCATCGCCGCCACCCCGATGGAGGCGGTGACCGGGACCAGCTCGCCGCTCGGGGAGCAGACCAGCTGGCGCGCGATGTGCGCCCGGACCCGCTCGGCGATGCGCAGCGCGTCCGGCGCGCGGGTCTGCGGGAGCAGCATCACGAACTCCTCGCCGCCGAACCGGCCGGCGATGTCGTACTCGCGCAGCACCTCGGTCATCGTCTCGGCGATCTGGCGCAGCACGTCGTCGCCCACCAGGTGCCCGTGGGTGTCGTTGATCTGCTTGAACCGGTCCAGGTCGAGCAGCGCGACCGCCAGCGGCGAGTACGTGCGGGCCGCGCGGGCGACCTCCGCCGCCGCCTCCCGCTCCCACGTCGCCGCGTTCAGCAGCCCGGTCTTGGCGTCCGCGCGCGACTCGCTGAGCAGCTGGGCGTGCCGGAACGAGCGCTGCAGCAGCGTGGTCAGCGGCAGCGCGATGATCAAGGTGAACGCGCTGATCGTCATGCCCACCGCGACCAGCAGGGCGGCGCACAGCTCGGTGGCGTCGTTGTGCAGCTTCTCGCCGCTGAACAGGTCACGGAACCGGGAGGCGGGGTTCTCGAGCTTGTAGGCGGGCAGGATCAGCGCCTGGTTGACGACCCACTGGGTGACCGCCGCCAGCGCCGCGATGGCCAGCCAGGCCGGGGTGTGGCTCCACAGGTAGTCGCGCGGGCTGGTACCGGACGGCAGGCTGTGCATGTAGACCAGGCGGGCGCAGCCGTAGGCGATGCCGATGACGGCGGCGGTGTACGCCCGCTTGTAGACCGGCGCCCGGCGGACCCGCCACTGGGTCAGCGCGAGCCGCAGCAGCGGCACGATCAGCGCGTACAGGCCGGGCAGGAGGAACACCATCGGCAGTTCCCAGACCGCGTACACGTCCTTGACCACGCCGGCCGACTCGCTGGCCCGGCGGGACATCTCGACCGAGAAGACGCTGCAGCCGAGGAGCGCGGCGAAGACCGCGATGTCAGTAAGCCGAAAGTGGAAGAAAGCCAGCCGCTCGGCTATCCAGGCCAGGTACCCGCCGATCACCAGCGACCACAGCACCAGCAGCGGGCGGGGCATAGACCAGACGGGCCACTCGCGGACGTGCTTCCTGTCGTGCTCGGCTACCGGAAGACGCGCGTGATCCATCTGACCTCCTGTCCACAGTGCTTTGCGCCGTCATCCGTGCTGACCACGCCGGATAGCGCTACGTGCGGCGCTAACACCACATTGTCACAGATTTCACGTGCGCATTGTCAAAACACGGCTACTTACCGACAGCGCACAGATGCCACTATCAACGTCGAACGCGGCGAAACTCCCGCGCCACACGCGTTTGCACTCTGTTCAGATCGCGGTCACCCGAGGTCCACGTTACCAAACTGTTATGTTTCGCGTTTCGCTGAGCGGGACTACCGGAGCTGGCCGGGCGGGCAACGCGAAAAAAGCCCGCCGCCCGCCGCGCTCGGGCTGGAGCGCGGCGGGCGGCGGGCCTGGTCGGGCGGGCCAGGACGGGTCAGCCGCGCAGCACCGCGCCGGTCCGCCCGGCCTCGGCCACCGCCGCCGCACGGGCGGCCGACGCCTCGGCCGCGGTCAGCGTCCGGTCGGCCGCGCGCAGCCGCAGCGTGCAGGCGAGGGACTTGCGGCCGGGCCCGAGCTGGGCGCCGGTGTAGACGTCGAACAGCCGGACGTCCTCCAGCAGCTCACCCGCGCCCGCCCGCAGCGCCGCCACCACGTCGGCCGCCGGCACCTGCTCGTCCACCACCAGCGCGACGTCCTGGGTGGCCAGCGGGTAGGCCGGCAGGGCGGGACCGCGGACCGGCTCGGCGGCGGCCGCGGCCGCCGCCAGCACGGTCAGGTCGATCTCGAAGGCGCAGGTGCGCGGGGGCAGGCCGTAGGCGGCGACCACCCGCGGGTGCAGCTCGCCCGCGTGCCCGGCCAGCCGCTCCGCTGCCTGCCCGGTGCCGCCGTCTTGCCCGGTCCCGCCCGCCCCGTCGCCGGCCCGCACGTAGAGCGCGGCGCACCGGCCCGGGTGCCACGGCGGCTGCTCAGCCGCCCGCACGTCGAGCGCGAGGTGGCTGACCGCGCCGACCGCGCGGGCCGCCTCGATCGCGTCGGCCCAGGTCGCCTGGGTGCCGCCGCCCCACCAGCCGGCCAGCTCGCGGCTGCCCGCGAGCACGCCCGCTACCAGCGTGGGCTGGTCCGGCAGGGCGGCCGCCAGCGCCGCCAGCTCGGCCTCGGTCGGCCCGCGGTCGACCGCCAGGATCGGCGCGCTGCCCGGCGCCCCGGGGCGGGGACGGAACACCTGGCCGGCCTCGAACAGCGCGGTATCGGGGAAGCCGCGGCCGACGTTCCGCACCAGGGTGCGGAACAGGCCAGGCAGCAGCGTGGTGCGCAACTGCGGCTGGTCCTCGCTCAGCGGGTTGACGACCTTGACCGCCGGGCGGCGCGGGTCCTGCGGCGCCAGCATGAGGTGGTCGGCCTCGTCCGCCGGGGCGAACGGGTCGGCGTGCACCTCGACGAAGCCGTCGGCGGCGAGCGTGCGGGCGACCGCCCGCAGTGCCCGCTGCCGCTCGGTCAGCCCGCGGCCCGCGGCCGCCCGCGGCTGGCGGACCGGCACGTTGCCGTAGCCCTCGAGCCGGATGACCTCCTCCGCCAGGTCAGCCGGGTCGGTCAGGTCAGGGCGCCACGACGGCGGGGTGACCAGCAGCACCATGAGCTGGCGGTCGTGCTTGGCGTGCTCGCCGTGATGAGCGGGGGAGGCCGCGCCCTCGGCCGCCGGGTAGGCGCTGGCCGCGCCGGCCCGCCAGGGCGCGATCGTCGGCGGCCGGCTGGCGGGGGTGGAGCGCACCTCGCAGCCGACCTCCTGCAGCCGGGCGACCACGGTGTCCATACCGTAGACGGTGCCGGCCACCCGGTCCGGGTAGTCGGCCGCCAGCTCGATCGTCACCGGGCTGACGGGCACCTCCGCCACCGCGGCGCCCGGTACCACGGTGGCACCGCCCAGGCTGGCCAGCAGCGCCGCCGCCCGCGCGGTGGCGCGCGGCGGCAGCTCGCGGTCGGTGCCGCGCTCGAAGCGGTAGGACGCCTCGGAGTGCAGCCGGTGACGGCGCGCCATCTTCGCCACCCCGGTGTCGCTGAAGTGCGCTCCCTCGAGCACGATGTCGGTCGACTGGTCGTCGATCTCGGTGGCCAGGCCGCCCATCGTGCCCGCGAGCGAGATCGGGCCCGAGTCGTCGGTGATGAGGATGTCGGCCGGGTCGAGCGCCCGGTCCACGTGGTCCAGCGTGGTCAGCTTCTCCCCCGGCGCGGCCCGGCGCACCACCACCGGCCCGCGCAGCTTGGACCGGTCGAAGGCGTGCAGCGGCTGGCCCAGCTCGACCATCAGGTAGTTGGTCACGTCGACGGCGAGCGAGACCGAGCGCATGCCGCAGCGGGCCAGCCGGACCAGCATCCACAGCGGCGTGCGGGCCCGCGGGTCGAAGCCGCGCACCTCCCGCAGCACGATCCGGTCGCAGGCGGACGGGTCGCCGATCCGCACCGCCCAGGGGCCGCGGCCGGCCGTGCTCGCGGCCGCCGGGCCCGCTCCCTCCAGCTCAGGGCCGGAGGCGTCCTCGCCCGGGACAGCGGCGTCCTCGCCCGGGACAAAGGTGAGGGCCGGGTCGGTGTACGGCACCTGGTAGGCGCTGGCCAGCTCGCGGGCCACGCCGCGGATCGACACGGCGTAGCCCCGGTCCGGGGTCACCGTGATGTCGAGCACGTGGTCGGGCAGCCCGGCGTACTCCGCGAAGTCGACGCCGAGCGGGGTGTCCGGCGGCAGGATCAGGATGCCGCTGTGGTCCTCGCCGATGCCGAGCTCGTCGACCGCGCAGATCATGCCCTCGGACAGGCGGCCGTACTTCTTGGCCGCGGTGATCTCGAACCCGCCGGGCAGGGTGGCGCCGACGGTGGCGAACGCCACCCGGTCGCCCGCCGTGAAGTTGACCGCGCCGCAGACCACGCCGGTGAGCTTCTCCGGGTCGGCCGCCAGCTCGGCGTCGCTGACCGCCACCCGGCAGTAGCGGACCGGCTTCTTGAACCCGGTCAGCTCCTCCACCGTGATCACCTGGGCGGTGATCACCCCGAGCACGTCGTGGCCGACCTGCTCGATCCCCTCGACCTCGAGGCCGGCCTGGGTGAGCCGACGGCCGACCTCAAGGGCGTCATACGGCTCGGGGACCGGCGCGTACTCCCGCAGCCAGGAAATAGGCACTCGCATCTCAGATCTCCGTCCCGAACGCCCGGCTGAAGCGCACGTCGCCGTCGTAGGTGTCGCGGATCTCGTTGATGCCGTGCGCCAGCATCAGCGCCCGCTCGACGCCGAGCCCGAACGCGAACCCGCTGTAGCGGTCGGGGTCGATGCCGCAGGCGACCAGCACCCGCGGGTTGACCATGCCGCAGCCGGCGATCTCGATCCAGCCCATGCTGCGGCAGACCCGGCACGGCGGGGCGCCCGGCTTGGTCGACTCGCCCCGGCAGACGTGGCACTCCATCGACACGTCGGCCGACGGCTCGGTGAACGGGAAGTAGTCGGGCCGCAGCCGGGTCCGCAGGCCGGCCCCGAACAGCGCGTCGACGAACGCCTGGATCGCGCCCCGCAGGTCGGCCATGGTCAGCCCCTCGTCCACCGCCAGGCACTCGATCTGGTAGAAGACCGGCAGGTGGGTGGCGTCCAGCGCCTCGTTCCGGTAAACCTTGCCCGGGCTCACCACGTACAGCGGCAGCGGCCGGGTGAGCAGCGAGCGGATCTGCACCGGCGACGTGTGGGTGCGCAGCACCATGCCCGACCTGGTGCCCGCGGGCGAGCCGTCGGGCGCCGCCACGAACAGGGTGTCCTGCATCTCCCTGGCCGGGTGATCGGGCGGGATGTTGAGCGCGTCGAAGTTGTACCACTCGGCCTCGACCTCAGGCCCCTCGGCGACCTCGTAGCCCATCGCCACGAACACGTCGGACAGCTTGTCGGCGATCATGCTGACCGGGTGCCGTGCCCCCGGCACCGCCCGGTCGTACGGCAGGGTGACGTCGACCCGCTCGGTGACCAGCACCTGCTCGTCACGCTCGCGCTCGAGCTGCTCCTGGCGACTGGCCAGTGCCTGGCGGACCTGGCCGGTGGCGGCGCCGACCCGGCGCCCCGCGTCGGCCCGCGCCTGCGGCGGCAGCGCGCCGATCTCGGCCCGGGCTAGGATGAGCGGTGCCCGGTCGCCGGCGTGCGCGATCCTGGCTTCCTTCAGCTCGTCCAGGGTGCGCGCGGCGGATATCGCGCTGAGCGCGGCCGCTACGGCGCGCTCGACCTCTTCGGCCGTCAATGCGGTCACCTCGACCGGGTCATAGTTCTTGTTCGGTGCGGACATCGGTCTGTTTGCTTCCCTCAGGGTCATCGGCCGGCTGGCAGGCTCGCGGCGGCCCGGCTCCCGGGATCAGCCCGAACGAGTGGGGCTGGCTCTACCGGCAGTCATGACCCTACCGGCTGCGGGACCGCAGCCGGTGGCCGGTTGGGGCCGGTGGAGTGGGTGAGGCCGGTGGGGAGCACGGGTCAGCAGGCGAGGCGGATCATCGGGTGAGCCCGCGGGGCTGCTCGCGTCGGGTGCTAAGCGATCGGCGTGCCCGCGGGCACGGTAAATCGGAACTCGGCGCCGCCACCGGGCGCCCGGGTGACCGAGATCTCGCCGTTCATCGCCTCGACCAGGCCCTTGACGATGTAGAGGCCGAGGCCGGTGCCACCGCGCCGCTTGCCCCGCCAGAACTGGCGGAACACCCGCGGCGCGATCTCCGGCGGGATGCCCTCGCCCTGGTCGCGCACTGACACGGTGATGGCCGTGAGCTGGCCCTCGGCGTCCTGGTCGCCGTGCACGCTGGTGCGCTGGATCACGATCGTCACGATACCAGCGCCGTGCCTGACCGCGTTCTCCACCAGGTTGCCCAGGATCTGGTCCACCTTGTCCGCGTCCAGCCAGGTCTCCGGCAGGTCGGCGGCTGCCTCCAGCCGGAACCGGTCCTCCGGCTCGCCCGAGGCGACCCGGCCGGCGATGATCTTGCGCGCCCGCTCGGGCACGTCGACTAGCTGGCGGCGCACTTCCATCCGGCCCGACTCGATGCGGGACACGTCGAGCAGCTCGGTGATCAGCCGGGTCACCCGGTCGGCGTCGGCGTTGACGGTCTCCAGCATGACCCGCTTCTGGTCGTCGCTGAACCGGGACCACTTGGCCAGCAGCGTCGCGGTGAAGCCCTTGACCGACGTCAGCGGCGCGCGCAGCTCGTGCGCGACGGTGGAGACCAGCTCAGCCCGGCTGCGCTCCAGCCGGGCGCGCTGCTGGGCGCCGCGCAGGGAGATCACCAGGCGGCGGACCGGGCCGGAGCGGTCGTCGCGCACGTAGCCGACCGACACCAGCAGCTCGGTGTCGCCCCGGGCGGCCGCGCCCGGGTGGCTGCCCGCCAGGAACAGGCTGCACTCCGGGTGCCTGGTCCTGGTGGCCAGGCCGTGGTAGGGGTCGACGCACATCCACCAGTCGCGGTCGTCAGCGTCGCGGAACGGGAGCACGTCGTAGACGTACTTGCCGATCGCCTGCTCCGGCGCGATGCCGGTAAGCCGCACGGCGGCGCGGTTGAACACCACCAGGCGGCCGGCCTCGTCCGCCACCACCAGCCCGTCCGGGAGGTCGTCCGCGATCAGCGCCTGGACATCGGCGGCCAGCGGCATGCCGTCGGCTTGCCCGGTCCTGCCTGGGCGCACAGCCCGGGGGCGGCCCGGCCTGTTGACTTCCACGCGATTGCGCCTCCGTCCAACTGGGGGTTGCACCGGGGCCGGGTTGGCTTAATCCGCGGTGCGAGTGACGGAATGTGATCAGACTCTAGCGCGTTTACCCGTCCTCGCGACAGTACCCATGCCTCGGGATTTCGCTACGTCATAACACAAATACCGTATGCGAGGATTTGTTGAGCCGCCAATAGGCGCGCAACGCGATGTAATCATAATGGCTCACACCGCATGCAACTGACTTGTGCCGACGATGAATAGCGGCGGTCGGCGAGATGGCTGGCCGGGGGCGGCGGGGGCGGCGGGGGCGGCTGGCCGGGGCGGGCGGTTGCGAGCTGGCTGGCCGGGGGGCCAGGGCGGCTGCGGGCGGGCAGCGGGGCTGGCCCGGCCAGGAGGGTTAGCTGGCGGCGGGGCGGGCCCGCTGGGCCTGGGCGGAGGCGTACAGGCAGACCGCCGCGGCGGTGGCCAGGTTGAGCGACTCGGCCCGGCCGTAGATCGGCACCGCGACCGTCTCGTCGGCCAGGTCGAGCAGCTCGCCGGGCAGGCCCCAGGCCTCGTTGCCGAACAGCCAGGCGGTCGGCCCGGTCAGCCTGGCCTGGGTCGCCGGATCGTCCAGGGTGGCTCCGCCCCGGCCGTCGGCCGCGAGAATACGCAGGCCAGCGGCGCGCAGCGCGGCCGTGGCGGCCGACAGCCGGGCACCCGCCACCACCGGCAGATGGAACAGGCTGCCCGCGCTCGCCCGCACGCACTTGCTGTTGTACACGTCGACCGAGGCGTCGGCGAAGATCACCGCGTCCGCGCCCGCCGCGTCGGCGGCGCGCAGCACCGTGCCCGCGTTGCCGGGATCGCGGACGTTGGCCAGCAGCGCCACCAGGGCGGGGCTGCCGCTGGTGACCGCCTCGAGCGGCACGTCAACGAAGTCGCAGATCGCCAGCAGGCCCTGCGGGGTGACGGTCTGCGCGAGCTCGCTCATCACCTCGCCGCTGACGAGCTGCACGTCGACCCCGGCGTCCTGCGCCCGCCCGACCAGGTCGGCGTGCCTGGCCTGCGCGGGCGCGGTCACGAAGAGGGCGCTGACGACCGGGCCGGGACTGGCCAAGCCAGTGCTGGCCGACCCAGTGCTGACCGACCCAGTGCTGGCCAGCCCGCCGCCGGCCGCCAGGGCCTCGGCCACCGCCTGCGGGCCCTCCGCCAGGAAGGCCCGCTCACGCTGGCGGAGCGCCCGCTTGGTCAGCCGCCTGGCCGCCTTGAGCCGGGCCGTGCTGGCGGTTGCGTACATCAGTTCTCCCCGGGGAAATCAGCGTCGTCCCCGCGGTGCGCCGCCGCGGCGGTACCGGGAGATGGTCCCGGCGCGGCGGCGACGGAAATTCGCAGATAAGCGTGAAACACCATTCGTTCGGGATGATTCACTTCATCCACCGCAAACGGAGCCTTTTCTTACGGCCGGTCCCCCGCGCCCGCGTGACCAGGATGCGGGGGTCACGCGGGGTGAGGGCCGGGGTCCGGCCGCGGCCGGGCGGGCGGGCGCTAGGCGGCGGCGCCGACCGTCTCCGGCAGGGCCGCGCGGGCCACCTCGACCAGGGCGGCGAACGCCACCGCGTCGGTCACCGCGAGGTCGGCCAGCACGCGGCGGTCGACCTCGACCCCGGCTGCCTTCAGGCCCTGCACGAAGCGGTTGTAGGTGAGGCCGTTCGCGCGCGCGGCGGCATTGATGCGCTGAATCCAGAGCCGGCGGAAGTTGCCCTTGCGGTCCTTGCGGTCGCGGTAGGCATAGGTCATCGAGTGGAGGACCTGCTCCTTGGCCTTGCGGTAGAGCCGGGACCGCTGGCCCCGGTAGCCCTTCGCCCGCTCAAGGACAACCTTGCGCTTCTTCTTGGCGTTAAGCGAGCGCTTGACGCGTGCCATTGTTCAATCTCCTCTGAGCTGCGGTTACAGGACTCGGCTGGGAAGCCGCGGGCTACTTGCCGAGCAGCCGCTTGATCTCGCGGACGTCGGCCGGGGCCATCGCGACCTCGCCGTCGAGACGGCGGGTGCGGCGGGTCGACTTGTGCTCGAGCAGGTGCCGCCGGTTGGCCCGCAGCCGCATGATCTTGCCGCTGCCGGTGATCTTGAACCGCTTGGCGGCGCCGCTGTGCGTCTTCATCTTCGGCATGGTCGCCGTCGTCTCCTCGTTCGTTGCCGCCCGGGTGGCAGCGTTTCCTCGCGGAGCGGCCCCGCACTGCGAGTGCGGGGCCGCTCCGCCCTGTCCCCGTTGCCGGGGCAAACCTCTATGCGTCGGTCGGCGCGCTGCCCGTGGTGGGCACGGTGGCCGGGGCCGCGGTCTCGGTCGCCGGCTCGGCCTCGGCGGCCGGGGCCGCGCTGCGCGGGCTCGGCACCGGCTGCGGCCTGCGCGCGGCGGGCTGTGCCGACGCGGCGGGCCGGGGGGCCCTGGCCTCAGCTTCCGCCTTGGCCTCGGCCCTGGCCTCGGCCTTGCCGTCGGCCTTGCGCCGGTGCGGGCCGATCACCATGATCATGTTCCGGCCGTCCTGCTTGGGCTGCGCCTCGACGAAGCCGAGCTCGGTGACGTCGTCCGCCAGCTTCTGCAGCAGGCGGAAGCCCAGCTCGGGGCGGGACTGCTCGCGCCCGCGGAACATGATCGTCACCTTGACCTTGTCGCCCGCCTTGAGGAACCGCTCGACGTGGCCCTTCTTGGTGCCGTAGTCGTGCGGGTCGATCTTCGGGCGGAGCTTGATCTCCTTGACGATCGTCTGCGTCTGGTTCTTGCGCGATTCCCGGGCCTTGAGCGCGGTCTCGTACTTGAACTTTCCGTAGTCCATGAGCTTGCAGACTGGCGGCCGCGCGGTCGGGGCGACCTCGACCAGGTCGAGCTCGGCCTCCTGGGCGAGCCGGAGCGCCTCGTTGATCGAGACGATGCCGATCTGCTCGCCCTTGGCTCCGACCAGCCGGACCTCGGGAGTGCGGATGCGCTCGTTAATGCGCGTTTCGACGCTGATGTGACCTCCACAGATCATCATGTTCTGCTGCCTGCCGCCGCCGGCCGGTCCGGTGGCGGCTGGTCCTTGCCTGGACCAGCGGTACTGCCGCGACCTGGGCGCCAACGAGAAAAGCCCCGCCGGGCACCTAGTGCTCGCGGGGCTACCACAGACGGCGCCTGGTCCCGGCGAGGCCGGGAGTGGCACCGAACCCGTCGACCTGCTGGCCGGCTAGGTGGGAGGTGGCCCTCCGCTTGCACCGCCCGGCGAACCGGGCTGGTCACTGACAAGAGTAACAGCACTCGGGGGCAGATGTGTATTCCGTCGCCCAGCCGGCCCCGGGTCCAGTGGGCCGGCTGGGCTGGGCGCGCACCCGTTCGGGCTGACTTCTTGCTGTTATCTTCAAGGCTGAGCCGGCCGGCGCGGAGCGTGGATATTCCCGCACATCCCAGGGTGCAGGAACATCCACGTTGTTGCGCGGGGTCAAGCGGCCGGGCGGCGGGGCTGGGTGTCTGGGTGGGGGCGTGGGTGGGGGCGAGGATGGGTGGCTGGGTGGGGGCGTGGATGGGTGGCTGGGTGGGGGCGTGGGAGCAGGAAGGTGAGCGCGCCCGCCAGCACCAGCAGCGCGAGGTCCACCCAGGCGACGACCTGCAGGGCGGTGACGAAGCTGGCGCGGCCGGGGTCGCCGCCGAGGGCGGCGTAGAAGACCGCCCCGATGACCGCGACGCCGCTGGCGATGGCGAACTGCTGGGTGGTGGTGAGGACGCCCGCCGCCGCGCCCGCCTGGTCCGGGCGCACGTGGGACAGCACCGCGCCCATCAGCGACGGCACCATCAGGCCCTGGCCGAGGCCGATCAGGGCGGTGCCGGGGGCGGTCTCCCAGCCGGTGAGCTGGCCGCCGGCCCGCAGCGCGGTGACGGCAAGCACCAGGACGCCGAGGGCGGCCAGCACGGCGCCGACGGTGATCGAGCGCGGGCCGAGCCTGGCGGCCGCCTTGGGACCGTAGAGCGTCATCGCGATGAAGGTCAGCGCGAGCGGCAGGTTGACGATCCCCGCGTGCAGCGGGGACAGGCCGAGGCCGGACTGGAGCAGCAGGGTCAGCACGAACATGAAGCTGCCGAAGAAGAACAGCACCGCGAAGTTCAGCAGCAGGCCGGCCGAGAAGGCGCGGTCCCGGAACAGGGTCAGGTTGAGCAGCGGGTCGCCGCCCCGGCGGGCGAGCCGCCGCTCCCAGGCGACGGTGGCCGCCAGCACCGGCAGCGCCGCCGCCAGCGAGACCCAGGTCCAGACGGGCCAGCCCTCGTCCCGGCCGAGGGTGAGCGGCACCAGCGCGAGGGCGAGGCCGCCGGAGACGCCGGCCGCGCCCAGCGGGTCGAGCCGGGGCCGGCGCTGGCCGCGGGCGGCCGGCACCACGATGCTGGCCACGATCACCGCGAGCACCCCGACCGGCACGTTGACCAGGAAGATGGCCCGCCAGCCGAGGCCGAGGACATTGGCCTGGATGAGCCCGCCGCCGAGGATCTGCCCGGACACGAAGCCGAGTCCCATGGTGGCTCCGTACCAGCCGAGGGCGCGGCTGCGCTCCCGGGCCGGGAAGGACGCCGTGATCAGCGCGACCACCTGCGGCACCATGATCGCGCCGGTCAGCCCTTGCACCAGCCGGAAGGCGACCAGCACGCCCGCCGTCGGCGCCAGCCCGCAGGCCAGCGAGGCGAGCGCGAACGCCACCACCCCGACCATGAACAGCCGCTTGTAGCCGAACAGGTCGCCCAGCCTGCCCCCGGTAACCATGCCGCTGGCGTACATGAACGCGTAACCGCCGACGATGAGCTGCAGCGCCGCGTCGCTGACGTGCAGGTCACGCTGGAGCGAGGGGGCGGCGACGTTCACCGCCCAGATGTCGAAGCCGGCCATGAACATGGCGATCAGGGTGACCGGGAGCATCAGCCACCGCCGGGGGTAGCCGTCCGCCCCGTCGGACGCCCCGGCCTGCGCGGTCGCGTTCGCCTGCTGCCGCGCGGTTGTCTCCGCTGCCTCGGGCACGCTGATCCCCCTCCGCTGTTTCGACGGTAACCAGGTGTTTCGACGGTAACCAAAGTTTGATGTCAGTCGAACCTTACGACAGGTATCGAACTTCACGCAACCTGGTTTATCCTCGAAGACGTGATGGACGATGTGGTCGAGCCGCCAGCGGCCGACTTCCAGCTGCCCCGCATCCTCGCCGCGCTCGCCGACCAGCACCGGCTGGCGACCGTGCGGTTCGTCGCCCGCAAGGGCGAGGCCTGCTGCGGCGACGTGATCGCGGAGGCGGGGCTCGCGATCACCAAGTCGACGTTCTCCCACCACCTGCGCATCCTGCGCGAGGCGGGCGTGCTGACCAAGCGGATCCAGGGCACCCGGGGCTACACCCGGCTGCGCAAGGAAGACCTCGACCAGCGGTTCCCCGGCCTGATGGACGCGGTCATCGCGGCCGGCGCCAGCGCCGCCGCCGCCCGGTAACCAGTTTGCCCCCGGTCCCGGCGCCGGACATGATTGCGGCATGGGCCACCTGCAAGTCGCGCACGTCGACTACTACCTGCCCGACGGGCGGATGCTGCTCAGCGACGCCAGCTTCCGGGTCGGGCAGGGCGAGGTGCTGGCGCTGGTCGGCCCGAACGGCGCGGGCAAGAGCACGCTGCTGAAGATCATCGCGGGGGAACTGAAGCCGGAGGCGGGGACGGTCACCACCAGCGGCGGCCTGGCCGTGATGCCGCAGTTCGTCGGGTCGGTGCGGGACGAGCGGACGGTGCGGGACCTGCTGGTGTCGGTGGCCCGGCCGGCCATCGCGGCCGCCGCCGCGGCGGTGGACGAGGCCGAGCTGGCGATGATGGAACGCGACGACGAGCCCGCCCAGCTCGCGTACGCGCAGGCGCTGAGCGACTGGGCCGACGCGGGCGGCTACGCCGCGGAGACGGTCTGGGACATGTGCACGGTGTCCGCGCTCGGCGTGCCCTACGACAAGGCCCAGTGGCGGGGCGTGGCGACGCTGTCCGGCGGTGAGCAGAAGCGCCTGGTGCTGGAGGCCCTGCTGCGCGGCCCGGACGAGGTGCTGCTGCTCGACGAGCCGGACAACTACCTGGACGTGCCGGGCAAGCGCTGGCTTGAGGGCCAGCTCCGGGAGACCGGCAAGACGGTGCTGTTCGTCTCGCACGACCGGGAACTGCTTGTGCAGGCGGCGGCGAAGATCGTCAGCGTCGAGCCCGCTCCCGGCGGGTCCGACGTGTGGGTGCACGGCGGCGGGTTCGGCAGCTACCACGAGGCGCGGGCGCGGCGGTTCGAGCGGTTCGAGGAACTGCGCCGCCGCTGGGACGAGAAGCACGCCCAGCTCAGGAAGCTCGTGCTCGACCTGCGGCAGTGGGCGGAGAACAGCCAGGCGATGGCGTCCCGCTACGCCGCCGCCCAGACCAGGCTGCGGAAGTACGAGGAGGCCGGGCCGCCGCCGGAGCCGCCGCGCAAGCAGGACATCAGGATGCGGCTGCGCGGCGGGCGCACCGGCGTCCGGGCCCTCACCTGCTCGGGGCTTGAGCTCACCGGGCTCATGCGGCCGTTCGACCTGGAGGTCTTCTACGGCGAGCGGGTGGCGGTGCTCGGCTCCAACGGGTCGGGCAAGTCGCACTTCCTGCGGCTGCTGGCCGGGCAGCCGGTCGCGCACCGCGGGACCTGGAAACTGGGCGCGCGGGTGGTGCCGGGATTCTTCGCGCAGACCCACGCGCAGCCGGGCCTGGAAGGGCGGACGCTGGCCGGCATCCTCTGGGACGACCACGCGAAGGACCGGGGGGCCGCGATGAGCGTGCTGCGCCGGTACGAGCTCGACCGGCAGGGCGACCAGCTCTTCGGCAAGCTGTCCGGCGGGCAGCAGGCACGGTTCCAGATCCTGCTGCTCGAGCTGGCGGGCGCGACCGCGCTGCTGCTCGACGAGCCGACCGACAACCTCGACCTGGAGTCGGCCGAGGCACTCCAGGACGGGCTGGAGAGCTACCAGGGGACCGTGCTGGCGGTGACCCACGACCGCTGGTTCGCGCGGACCTTCGACCGGTTCCTCATCTTCGGCGCGGACGGCGTGGTCCGCGAGTCACCGGAACCGGTGTGGGACGAGCGCCGGGTCACCCGCGCCCGCTGACTGGGCTGGCCGGCGCACGACGCGGCCCCGGCTCACTGCACGGTGCCGGCGAAGCCGGCCGGGCACTCACAGGTATCGCCGACCGGGGCCGCACTGACCAGCGGGCAGTTTCCCCCCACGGTCACGCAGGTGTCACCAAACTGAGTGCTGCTGGTGGCCGAGTTCAGCGCGGCCGCCACGATCACCACGATCAGCACCACGAACCCAGCGATCGCGATCAGCGCGATCTTCAGCCCCCGGCCACGGCGACGCGGCGGCGCCCCCCGCTGGCCCGCCGACGGCGGCCAGCCAGCTGGGCCGCCGGGGGCGCTGACCAGCCGGGCGGCGGAGGTCCCTGGGGCGGCCGCGGCGGTCGCTGGCGACCGGAGCCGGCCGCGCGCGAGCGCGGTGCGGCCGGGTGCGGTGCGGCCGGGTGCGGGGCCGCCCGAGGCGGCGGGGGTGACACCGGGGCCTGGTAGAGCTCCTGGTAGCGCCGTTCGAGCTCGGCCTGGATGGCGGCGAGTTCCGGTTCTGGGCGGCCTGGCTCCTGGGCCATGCGCTCCAGCTGCTCAATGGGGAGACTGGCCCAGGGGCCGGATCCCGGAGAAACCATGACGAGACGTCCTCACGCGGGTTATCGGGGTCGGAGGCGTGGCCACCGGGTCGGGCCGGCTAGCGGCTCGACCCCAGCAGCCGCCGGACGCGGTCCGGAGTAAGCGGTACCAGGCGGAGCCCGTGCAGCGTCCTGACCGCTGCCCGGACGGCCTCATCGTTCTGCCGCAGGAAGCGGAGCATGGCCAGCATCTCCAGCACGTCCAGCTGCAGGCGGGCGTTGTCCCTGATCAATTCGAGGGTCGGGATCTTGCTCTGGACTTCCGTGATGCGCTCGTTGAGCGTTCGCGTCTGCGCGACGTAGGACTGCCATTCCCGCTCAAGCACCTCGAGCGCGGCGTTCCGCTGCCGCAGGTCGTCGAGCACGCCGGCCCGGGCGGCCGCCTCGATGCCAGTGGCCTGGGCGCGCGTCTCGAGGCCTTGCTGCTCGGCCCGCACCCGGCGGATCCGGTCCAGCGTCTCCTGGTGCAAGGCGTCAAGCTCGATCAGCCCGCCGGGAGAGAAGTCGCGGATGAATACGATCATGAAGTCGGCGAGCTCATAGATCATGATGGCGTTGCCAAACATCATCTGCGCCTGACGCTGCGGCGAGAGCTCCCGCTGGGTTTGCTCGAGCACCTGCGTGTTGAGGTCGCTGAAGTAGTCGACGGTCAGCCGCAGCGTCTCATAGGAGACACAAACAGCTTTGTCCGCCTGTATCAGCCGGGCGGCCCGGTCCCGTTCACCGCGGCTGGACATAAGCTGCACCGAGTTCTCGGTCTCTTGGTAATGGCCGCTCTCAATGCTCCAGGCCACCTGGCCGATGATCTGCCGGATTCGGTCGTGCAGCGCGGCTACGTGGTCGCGGACCTCGGCTGGGACATCGCGCGTCTGGGAGATATTCGACGACAGCAGGCTTGAGTTATTCATCGAGTAATAGGACCTGAGGTCGGAGACCTGCCGGATATGATCGGTGAGCGTCTGCTTGATCACCCGAATGCCGGCGATGCGCTTGGACTGCGCCACCCGGTCGTTCGGATAAGCTTCCTGGCGCACGCCGCCCGCGGGTGGTTCCTCGGCATAACCGTGCTGGATGGCCGACATGAGCTGGTCGGCGTAAAGCCGCAGTTCCGGGTCGTTCGTGCCGCCCAGGCTGTGCAGGGTGACCTCGACCTGCTGCTGGCGCTCGCGTGAGTACGGCTGTTCCTCGAGCCGCTCGATGCTGCCCGATGCGGCCGGGTATTTCTTAAGTATTCGCGCCTTGATCGCATGGTACGCGTCCTGGCCCGCCGCCTCGCCCACGGCCTGCCCGGCCCCCTCGACGGCGGACTTTATCAGTGCCTGGGTCAACGCGATCACCGCCAGGCTTACCGGATCTAGCACGCGCCCCCCGTGCCGCTAGTGCGGCCTGAGGCCGCTTGGCCGCTCTTTAGTAGGAACGGTACACGACGGACGAGTTCTTCGACTTGGGAGCGGACCGGAAAAGGAAGATCATTCTGACGAGTCAGGTATGAAAATAAAATCCTTGACCTCACCTATCAATGAAATATTTCATTTTCAAACACAATACGATAGGCACCTTCGGCCGTTATCAGTGAAGTTTCAACGTGACCGGGGCCGCGCCAGGACCGGGCCCCGCTGGCAAGCGGAACGGGTGCGCGGCCGGAGCCAGGCGCACCCGTTCGGGCTGATTGCCTTGGTTACCGCTTAGTTGACGACCCGGTTGCGGAAGGTGCGGACGGCCAGCGCGCCGAACACCACCGTGCCGCCGACCAGGGCGACCAGGATCGCCCAGAGGGCCATGTGGCCAAGCCCGGGCGTCAGTGCCGCCCGCAGCCCCTCGGTCATGTAGACCATCGGGTTGAACAGCACCACGATCTGCAGCCAGCGGATCACGTGCAGGGCCGACCACGGGTAGTAGACGCAGCCGAGCATGGTCAGCGGCAGCAGCACCACCGCGAACACCATCTGGATCTTGCGCGGGTCGACCACCGTGCCCAGCAGCAGCCCCAGCGACGCGGTCATGGTGGAGGCGAAGACCATCACCACGACCAGCAGCGGCCAGTTGACGCCGGCGATGTGCGGGCCCTGGCCGGGGGCGTGCACCCAGTAGACGACCGGGAAGACGATCGCCGCCCCGATGAACGCCTGGATCGCGCCCGCGGTGATCTTCTGGATGGCGAGCACCGAGATCGGGACCGGGGCCAGCGCCCGGTCCTCGATGGTGCGCTGCCAGGAGAACTCCATCACCAGCGGCATGGTGGTGCCGAACATCCCCTGCATCAGGAACATCGAGCCCATCAGGCCGGGCACCAGGATGGTGGCGAAGGTGACGCCGCCCGCGGCCCCGCCCCCGCCGCCCGCGGAGCCGAAGCCGCTGCCGATCTTCGGCAGCACGTAGGCGAACACGAACGCGAACAGCAGCGGCTGCATGACCGCGCGGATGAAGGTGGACGGCGCGTTCCGGCCGAGCACCCGGAACTCGCGCGCCATCATCGCGCCGAACGTCTTCAGCAGCGTCGGGTGGGGCACCGGCGCGTCGGTGATGAGCGCGGCGATGGAGGACGCGACCTGGTGGTCGTCGCCGGACGCGGCCCCGATGCCGGCCGGGTGAGTGGTAATGGCCATCGGTGCTACTCCCGGTACTCGCGGCCGGTCAGGGACAGGAAGGCGCTCTCCAGGCTCGGCTTGGCCTGGCTGGCGTCGCGGACGTGCAGGCCGTTGGCGGCGCCGATGTTCACCAGGTCGCCCAGCAGGCCCTCAGGGTCGCCGCTGAACACCCGCAGCTGCTCGCCGTCGGTCTCCACCTTGGTGACGCCCGGCCGGCCGGCCAGCCCGGCCCGCTCGGCCAGGCCGTCGGGCACCGGCTCCTCGTAGCGGACGGTCACGATCGTCTGCGCGCCCGCGTCGGCCAGCAGCTCGTCGAGCGAGCCCTCGGCCAGCACCTGCCCGTGGTCGACGACCGCGATCCGGTCGCACAGCGCCTCCGCCTCTTCCATGTAGTGCGTGGTCAGCAGGATCGTCTGGCCCTGGCCGTGCAGCACCTGGAGGATGTCCCACAGGTTGACCCGGGTCTGCGGGTCGAGGCCGGCCGTCGGCTCGTCGAGGAACAGCACGTCGGGCTGGTGCACCAGCGCGCGGGCGATCATCAGCCGGCGGGCCTGGCCGCCGGACAGGTCGCTGGCCATCGCGTTCTTCCGGTCGCCGAGCCCGAAGGCGTCGATGAGCTGCTCCGCCCGGCGGGCCGCGACGCCCTTGGGGAGGCCGAAGAAGCGGCTGCGGAACTGCAGGTTCTCCGCCACCGTGAGCTGCATGTCGAGCGTGTTGTTCTGGGTGACGACGCCGATCCGGCGCTTCACCGCCACCGGTTCCCTGATCACGTCGTGCCCGGCCACCCAGGCGGCCCCGCCGGTCGGCGCGACCAGCGTGGTGAGCATGCCGATGGTGGTGGACTTGCCCGCGCCGTTCGGCCCCAGCAGGCCGAAGAACTCGCCCGCGGGCACGTCGAGGTCGATGCCGCGCACCGCGTCCACGTCGCCCCGGCTTGACTTGTAGGTCTTGCGCAGCTCCGTGGTCCTGATCGCCGCTTGCGGTGGCTCGGGCGATAGCGGGTCCACGGGCCGCGCGGTCATGGTCGTCACGCGCCGCGCTCCTCTGCTGTGAGCTTGCTGAGATGGTCGATCATCTGGACGAAGAACCTCCGCACGACTGCCTCGTCCTCGCTGCTGACGAAGCTGAACGCGTCCCGCCAGCGGCCGGCCGCCTGGGAGACGTAATAGGTGATGACGCCGCGGCCGGACTCGGTGATGTAGAGCCGGACCACCCGCCGGTCGGCGTCGTCCGCCTTGCGCTGCACGAAGCCGTCCCTGACCAGGGTGTTGACCACCGAGGTGAGGGTGCCGGGGCTCGACCAGGCGCGGTCGGCGACCTCGCTCGCCTTGAGCCCGTCCTCGGCCAGCAGGACGCGCAGCACGCCCAGGCCGGCCAGGCTCAGCTTGAGCCCGGCCGCCCGCACGCTCTCCTGCCCGTAGGCGCCCATCAGCTTGGTGGCCGACACGATCAGCGCCTGCAGCGGCGCGTCGGCCGGGAGCCTGGCCGCGTCGGCCGGCCAGTTCCAGCTGGGCGGGCCGGCCAGCGACGGGGCCGGGCAGTCACGCGGCGGGCGGGGCTCCTCGGCGGTCACCCGCCCAGTATGGCCCCGATGAGATTTGAGGTCAAATTGTTTGACCTCAAATTACTTTGCTAGCGGCGGGCCGGGCGGCGCAGCAGTCCCCAGGTGACGAAGGCGAAGACGGCCGCCAGGGCCACCTGCAGAGTCATGCCGACGGCCCAGGCGTGCACCGAGTGGGCCCACAGCGGGTCAGCGGCGGCGCCCGGCGGAGGCGGGGTCACGTGGTTGAGGTCGATGGTGGACGCGACCGCGGCGAACCCCCAGCGGGACGGGGTCAGCCAGGCGAGCTGCTCGAGGCCCGGGCTGCCGTTGAGTCGGATGACGCCGCCGCTCAGCACCACCTCCACCAGGACCGTGACCACCAGCAGGGGCAGGGTCTTGTCCGAGGAGTTGACCGCGGCCGAGATCAGCAGGCCCGCCGTCATCGACGCCATCGCCAGGACGGCCACCCCGAGCATGATCTCGGCCAGGGGCAGCGAGGTCAGCACGCCGTGCGGCGGCAGCGGGCGCCCGGCCAGGCCGATGGCGACCAGCACGACCGCCTGGAAGGCGCTGATGACGCCGAGGACGACCAGCTTGGAGGCAAGGTAGGCGGCGGGCGAGAGTCCGGCCGCGCGCTCCCTGGTGTAGATCGGCCGTTCCTTGACCAGCTCCCTGACGGCGTTGGCGACGCCGATCAGGCAGGCGCTCATCACCAGGATGAGCAGGAGCTGAATGGCCAGGCCGTTGCTCGGGCCGGTGAGCCCGCCCGCGTCCGGTATCGCCCTGACCAGGGCGCCGAGGATGACCGGGAGCAGCGCGATCACCCCGACGTAGTTGCGGTCGGAGCCGATCACCGACACGTACCGGCGGACCAGGGTGGTGAGCTGGGCGAGCCTGGTGGCCGGGCGCGGCGGGGCGGCGGCGACCGCGGGGGCCGGGCTGGACCGTGGTTGCGCCTGGGCGGCCCCCGAGGCCTGCAGCGGGCCGCTGGTGTAGCGCGCGTAGTAGGCGGAGCGGGCGTAGTCGCCCGCCCAGTCGCGGTCCGGCTGCGCCTCGAAGTCCTGGAACACCTCGGCCCAGCCGTCCCGGCCGAAGTGACGCAGCCCGTCGGCGGGCGTGCCGAAGTAGGCAACCCGCCCGCCCGGCACCAGCACCAGCAGCCGGTCGCAGCTCGCCAGGTTGGCGACGCTGTGCGTCACCACCAGCACCGTGCGGCCGTCCTTGGCCAGCGCGGCCAGCATGTCCATGACCGACTTGTCGAGGCCGGGGTCGAGCCCGGAGGTGGGCTCGTCGAGGAACAGCAGGCTGGGCCGGGTGAGCAGTTCCAGTGCCACGTTGACCCGCTTCTGCTGCCCGCCGGAGAGGCTGCCGGTGCGGGTGTCGGCGTGCCTGGCCAGTGACAGCTCGCCCAGCACGTCCTCGACCCGGCGGGAGCGTTCCGCGGCGCTGGTGTCCTGGGGGAACCGCAGCTCGGCGGCGTAGGACAGGCCGCGGCGGGCGGACAGCTGGGTGTGCAGGATGTTCTCCTGCGGGACCAGGCCGATCCGGTGCCGCAGCTCCGCGTAGTTGGCGTACAGGTCGCGGCCGTCGTACAGCACGCTGCCGCTGGTAGCGGGGCGCATGCCGGTGAGCGCGCCGAGCAGGGTCGACTTGCCGGCCCCGCTGGGGCCGATGACGCCGAGCAGGCAGCGCTCGGGGAGCGGGAAGGACACGTGGTCGAGCAGCACCTTCCCGCCGGGCAGGGTGACCGTCAGCTCGCGCGCGTCGAGCAGCACGCCGTCGGCCGGGTCGAACTCCGCCAGCTCATCGCCTGCCAGCCGGAACGTGGCCACGCCGATGCCGATCACGTCGGCCTCGGTGACCACCTCGGTGGTGATCCGCACGCCGTTGACGAAGGTGCCGTTGTTGCTGCCGACGTCGGTGAGCTGAAACCGGCCGTCGCCGAGGCGGCGCAGCTCGGCGTGGCGGCGCGACACCAGCAGGTCCCCGATGACCACGTCGTTGTCGTCGGCCCGGCCGATCGTCAGCGCCCGGTCGAGCACCCGGGTCATCCCGGTTGGCTGCCGCCCGCCGCCCTGCTGGCCGGGCCACAGCGCGGTCGCCGCGTGGGTGGCCGGGCCCGCCCCGGCCACCGGGCCGGGGCCGGAGCCGGGCACCGTGCAGGTCAGCAGCGGGCCGTCCACCGGGTTGCCCAGCCGGAACTGGACCGACCCGGTGACCTGCATCCGGGTCACCGGCAGCTCGCCGCAGAACGTGCCGTTGGTGCTGCCCGCGTCCTGCACCAGCCACTGGCCGGCCGTGGTGAGCAGCCGGGCGTGCAGCCAGGACACCGACGGCTGGTCGACCACCACGTCCGCGTCCGGGTCCCGGCCGATCCGGTAGGCCCGTCCCGGGGCCAGGGTCACCGAGCTGCCCGCCACCTCCACCACCAGCGGCGGGATGGCGGCGCGGCCGCCGTCGCGGTCGGTCCCGAGCGCGGCCGTGCCGAGCTCCCGGTCGGGGGACGCTGCGTCTGCTGCCGTCATCTTGCGCTCCGTTTAGTTGGGCTGAGGGGGCGGGGCGGCCGGGCCGCTGACCGGGACAAGGGACACCGCGGGAAATCCGGCCACGATCCGGTCAACGCCGGTTCCCGCGGACGTACAGGCACACCGTGGCCGGCATGAGCACCGCCAGCAGCGCCAGCGACCAGGCGGCCGACGCCAGCTCCGGATGGCGCATCGGCCAGGCGGACAGCGCCGCGGCCGGGTCAGGGTTGCCGAGCAGTCGCCGGCAGGCGGCCGCCAGGACGCTGACCGGGTTCCAGTCCGCGACCCCCTGCAGCCAGCCCGGCATCGACGAGGTGACGATGAACGCGTTGGAGGTGAGCGACAGCGGGACGATCACGGTGAGGCCGACCGCCTGGGCCGCCTCGGGGCCGCGCGCGAGGATCCCCACGCACGCGCCCGCCCAGGCCGCGCAGTAGCCGAACAGCAGCGCGAGCCCGGCGGCGGCGGCGATCCCGGCCGGCGAGCCGTGCACCCGCCAGCCGACCGCGAGCCCGGTGCCCGCCGCGACCAGCGCCGCCAGCCCGGTGGTGACCAGGTCGGCCAGCGTCCGGCCGGCGACGAAGGCCGCCCGGGACATCGGCAGCGACCGCAGCCGGTCGACCAGCCCGGTCGACCGGTCGACCGCCATGCTGATCGCCGCGCCCTGCGCGGCGGCACCCATGTTCACCGCGATCACGCCGGCGATGAGGTAGTCGCGGTAGCTGCCGCCCCCGGGCAGCTTGAGCGCGCCGGCGAAGACGTAGCTGAACAGCAAGACGAGGACCACCGGCTGCACGGTGACGTTCAGTACCTGCTCGGGCGTGGCCGCGATCCGCGCCAGCGCGCGCCAGGTGAACACGCTGACATCGCTCAGCGCCCAGCCGAGGTCGCGGGCCGCGGCGGGCAGCCGCCGCCCGGCCCGGCCCGCGGCGGCGGGGCTCGCGGCGGCGGGGATTGCCGCGGCGGGGATTGCCGCGGCGGGGCCCGGCTCGAGCGGCAGCCCGGCCAGGTCGGTCAGCGCGCTCACGCCCGGCCCCCGGTCAGCGCGAGGAAGACGTCGTCCAGTGACGGGGTGCGGACGGCGACGTCGTCGGCCCGGATGCCCACGGCGTCCAGGGCCAGCACGGCGTCGGCGACCAGCCCCGGGCGCGGGATCACCGGCAGCTCGAGCCCGTGCCCGGACGCCAGCGGGCGGCCCGGGCCGGCCGCGAGGCAGCCGAGGGCGGCGGCGGCCGGGGACAGCGGGGCGGCGGCGGCGAGCGTCACCCGCAGCCAGGACGCGCCCGCCGCCGCCTTGAGCTCGGCCGGGGTGCCCTGGGCGGTGACCCGGCCGCCGTCGATCACGCAGACCTGGTCCGCGAGCCGGTCCGCCTCCTCCAGGTACTGGGTGGTCAGCAGCAGCGTGGTACCGCCCGCGACCAGGTCGGCGATGAGGGCCCAGAGGGCGAGCCTGCTGGCCGGGTCGAGGCCAGTGGCGGGCTCGTCAAGGAACAGCACCAGCGGGCGGGTCAGCAGGCTCGCGGCCAGGTCCAGGCGGCGGCGCAGGCCGCCCGAGTAGCAGCGCACCGGCCGGCCCGCGGCCGCCTCAAGGCCGAGCGCGGCCAGCAGCTCGGCCGCCCGGTCCCGCGCCTGCCGCCAGCTCAGCCGGGACAGCCGCCCGAGCATGACCAGGTTCGCCCGCCCGGACAGGCACTCGTCAACCGACGTGTGCTGGCCGGCCAGGCCGATGCGGCGGCGCACCGCCGCCCCGTCGGTGACCACGTCGTGGCCGGCCACCAGGGCCCGGCCCGCGTCCGGGCGCAGCAGCGTGGTGAGCACCCGGACCGCGGTCGTCTTGCCCGCCCCGTTCGGGCCGAGCAGGCACGTGGTCGTGCCGCCCGGCACGGCCAGGTCGAGGCCCGCCAGCGCGCGGGTGCGGCCAAATGACTTGACCAGCCCCTGAGCGTGGACCATCACCGGTGCGGGCATGGGCGGGTTCCTCCTGCTTGGCGGCGTGAAAGCGCACGGACTGGGAGAATACGGTCCGGCCGGGAAATGACTTTGACGATGGACGGTGCTACCAGGTGGCGAGACGTCGCTCGATCCTTATCGACGCCCGGGTGAACGGGCTGCCGGGTGCGCACGGCCTCGCCCGGTCGGTGCTCGGCCTCGCCAGCCAGCTGGCCGAGCCGGCCGACGGCAGCGCGCTGCGGATCCTGGTCAACGTGCACCGGACGCAGCTGTTCTCGCTTGCCTGCCTGCCCGCCCACGCCGACGTGGTGCACACCGACATCACGCCCGGAGCGGCGCACCGCTGCCGTGAGCTGGCGGCGACGATGCGCGCCGTCCGGGCGGCCGCGCTCTACGTGCCCTACATGTCCTTCACCCCGCTGCTGCCGACCTGCCCGTTCGTGGTGACGCTGCACGACACGACGCTGGAGAAGGACGCCGCCTACGCCGGCGGCTGGCTGCGCCAGCAGGCCTCGGTGGCCGGCACCCGGCTGGTGCTGCGCCACGCCGCGGCGGTCACCGCGCCCAGCGGCGCCGCCCTGGCCGAGATCAGCGCCCGCTACCCGTGGGCGCCGCCGGTCACGCTGGTGCCCAACGGGATCCACGCGGCGGTCTTCGCCGACGTGCGGGCGGCCGCGGTCGCCCGCGCCCGCGAGCTTTACCGGCTGCCGGCCGAATTCGTCCTCGCGGTCGGCGCGCACCGCCCGCACAAGAACCACCAGGTACTGGTCCAGGCGCTCCGCCAGCTCCCGGAGCGGGTGCACCTGGTGCTGGTGGGGTACTTCGACCGGAACTTCCGCGACCCGCTGCCCGCCCTGATCGCCGGGCTCGGCCTGCGGGACCGGGTGCGGCTGCTGCCAGCGGTGGACGACGAGCTGCTGCCGGCCGTGTACCGGGCAGCGTCGGCGTTCGCATTCCCGTCGCTTTCCGAAGGGTACGGGCTGCCCGCGCTCGAGGCACTGGCGGCCGGGGTCCCGTCGGCGGTCAGCGACATCCCCGTGCTGGCCGAGGTCACCGGGGGCGCGGCGCTGCTGGTGCCACCGCGTGACGTGCAGGCCTGGGCCACCGCGCTCACCGCGCTGCTGCACGACTCCGCGCTGCGCACCCGGCTGGCCGCCGCCGGGCGCGGCGTCGCGCACGCGGCCACCTGGCGCCACGGCGGGGCCGCCCTCGGCCGCCTGCTGTCGGACGTGGCCGACCACCGCGTCCCCCGCTCCGGCCATGGCCTACCCCGCTCGGTGCCGTAAGCCGCGTCCGTCCGGCTTCGCTGTCGCCGTAGGCATGCGCAACGGCCGGTACCTATCCTGACACGCCGCCCGCGCCGGGGAAACCGCGCGCGGCCACGAGCCGGCCACCGCTTCCGCGGTCCAGGCGGCCGGCGTCGTACCAGCTCAGCGGCGGGTCAGCGGCAGGTCAGGGAGAAACCAGTCACTGGTCAGAGGCGGAGTAGCGGAACGTCATAGGCGGGGCAGCAGCGGGTCACTGGCGGAAGGCGCCCGCGCGGGCGGCCGCCCAGCGGGCGAAGGTCCGCTGGACGCCGGTCAGGCCAGCCGGGTGACCTCGACCGTCACCTTCATGTCGCCGCCCGAGGGCCCGTGGAAGATGCCCTTGAGCGGCGGCACGTCGCCGTAGTCGCGGCCGCGGGCGACGACCACGTGCCGCTCGCCCACCGCCGCCAGGCTGGTCGGGTCGAGCGGGGTCCACGAGCCCGCCCAGTACTCCACCCAGGCGTGCGACTGGCCGACCGACGTGCTGCCCGGCTCGGCCTTCGGGTCAGGGTGCAGGTAGCCGGAGACGTAGCGGGCGGGCAGCCCGGCCGCGCGCATCAGGGCGACGGTGAGCTGGGCCATGTCCTGGCAGACGCCCTGGCCCTTGTCCCACGCCTCCTGGGCGTTGGTGCGCACGCCGGTCGCCCCGGGCATGTAGGTGACGTGCTCGTGCACCGTGGCGGAGATCGCCTCGGCGGCCGCGTCCGGTGACAGCCCGGCCAGCCCGGTCACCGCCGTCGCGGAGATCTCCTCGGTCACCGTGGTCAGCGTGGTCGGCAACAGGAACTCAAGCAGCCTGCCGCTGGTCGCCTTCTCCCCCAGCGCCGCCCAGGACGGCCGGTCACCGGTGGCCGGTATGCCGCCGAACGGCTCCGTCTCCACCGTCGCGGCGGACCGGATGACCAGGTCGTCGTGCGGCTCGGGGAGGTCGAAGACGGAGACGAAGGTGCCCCAGTAGTCGTTGTAGGTCCACACCGGGACGCCGGCCCCCGCGGTCACCCGGGACTCCAGCGTCATCTGCGACGGCGTCGTCAGCGGGGTCATCCGCGCCTCGTTGAACGAGGTCAGCACCGGGCCCGCGTACCTGACGCTGGTGGTGTGCTCGATCCGCAGTCGCCAGCCCACGCTCAGCCGTCCCGTTCCCAGGCGACCGGGGTCTGGTACTGGAAGTACCGCCGGGCGATCGCCTCGCTCGCCTGCACGCAGGTCTCCTGCAAGGTACTCAGCAGCTCGGGCAGCTGGGCCGGGAGCTGTTTGGGGTCAGCGTACTCCAGGCGGTTGCGCAGCCGGCCGACCGGCCGCCGGGCCGGGTCCTCCACCCCGGCCCGGGTGGCGCCCGGGTTCAGCGCCGCCAGGCACTCCTCGGCGGTGCTCAGCGCGTGCACCACGCTGCGCGGGAACAGCCGGTCGAGCAGCAGGAACTCAGCCACCCGGGACGGCTCGGCCGCCCAGCCGTGGGTACGGATGAAGCTCTCGTGGGCACCGCAGGCGCGCAGCAGCACCGGCCAGCCCAGGTCGTCGGGGGCCGACATCCGGGCCAGCAGCAGCCGGGCGGTCATGTCGGCCCGCTCCAGGCTGCGGCCGAGGACCAGGAACCGCCAGGCGTCGTCATGGCTCATGGTCGAGTCGGCCAGGCCGAAGAACAGCGCCGAGCGCTCGCGGATGTAGCGCAGGTAGACGTGCGGCCCGAGGCGCTCGGCGGCGCGCTTCTGGCCGGCCAGGCCGTGCCCGGTGACGTTCAGGCACTCCCACATCTCACTGGAGATCACCTCGCGGATGCCGCGAGCGCCGGCCCGCGCGCCGAGCATCGAGCCGGCGATGGCGCTGGGCGACTGGGTCTCGAAGACGAGGTGGAACAGCACCACGTCGATGTCGAGCTCGGCCTCCGGCTCCACCGGCACGCCGAGGATGCCGAACAGCGCGCGGCAGGCGGCGTCGGAGTCGGCGCCGGTCTCGCCCAGCATCCGGTGGATGTACACGTCGACCAGGCGGGCGGTGTCGTCCGCCCGCTCCACGTACCGGCCGGTCCAGTAGATCGTCTCGGCGATGCGGCTGAGCAGCTCCGAGTTCACTGCTCCGGTCCGCTCTGGCGGGAGATCGCCATCACGTCAAGCTCGGGCGCGGACGCCGCCGCGGGCAGCGCCATCGCCAGCCGGGTGGCCGCCTCCTCGGGCGGCTCGGAGACCCGGCCCGGGTCGATGACCCAGGTGTCCTTGGACCCGCCGCCCAGGCTGGAGTTGACCTTCAGCTCGCCCTCCTTGAGCGCTACCCGGGTGAGGCCGCCGGGCAGCACCCAGACGTCGGAACCGTCGTTGACGGCGAACGGCCGCAGGTCGATGTGCCGCGGCGCCAGCTTCTCGCCCACCAGCACCGGGGAGGTGGACAGGGCGATCGGGCGCTGCGCCATCCAGCCGCGCGGGTTGGCCCGCACCTCCGCCCGCACGGCTTCCAGCTCCGCCGCGGTGGCACTCGGGCCGATCACGATGCCCGCGCCGCCGGCCCCGTCAACCGGCTTGAGCACCAGGCTGGCGGCCTCCGTGAGCACCCAGTCGAGCATGCCCGGATCGTCCAGCCGGTACGACTCGACGTTTTCCAGGATCGGCTCCTCGCCCAGGTAGTAGCGGGTGAGGTCGGGCATGTAGGTGTAGATGAGCTTGTCGTCGGCGACGCCGTTACCGACGCCGTTGGCGATCGTCACGGTGCCGTGCCTGGCCGCGTTGACCAGGCCGGGGCAGCCGAGCAGGCTCTCCGGGCGGAACTGCAGCGGGTCCAGCCAGTCGTCGTCCACCCGCCGGTAGATGACGTCGACCGGGCGGCGGCCGTGGGTGGTGTGCACGTAGACCCGGTTGCGCCAGCAGAACAGGTCACGCCCCTCGACCAGTTCCACCCCCATCAGCCGGGCCAGCAGGGTGTGCTCGAAGTAGGCGGCGTTGTGCATGCCGGGGGTGAGCACGACGATGAACGGGTCGACCACGCCGTGCGGCGCGGCCGCCCGCAGCGCCGCCAGCAGGCGGGACGGGTACTCGTCGACCTGGTGGATCTTCTGGTCGCTGAACAGCGCGGGGAACAGCCGGGTCATCGCCAGCCGGTTCTCCAGCACGTAGCTGACCCCGGACGGCACCCGCACGTTGTCCTCGAGCACCCGGAACTTGCCCTGCTCGTCGCGGATGAGGTCGATGCCGGCGACGTGCACCCGCACCCCGTTCGGCGGGTTGATGCCGGCCACCTCCCGGCGGAACTTCCCGCTGGTGAAGAGCAGGCTCCAGGGGACCACGCCGTCGTCGAAGGCGTGACCGGGACCGTACACGTCGGCCAGGAACGCCTCGAGCACCCGGACCCGCTGGCGGACCCCGCGCGAGACCAGGTCCCACTCGGTCGCGTCGATCACCCGCGGGATGAGGTCGGTCGGCATGGCCCGTTCCTCGCCCGCGTAGTCGTAGGTGACGCCGCGGTCGGTGAACACCCGGGCCAGCTGGTCGGCACGGTACTTCAGCTCAGCCGGATCCATCGGCTGGAGCACGGAGACGAGCGCGTCGTAGGCCGCGCGGGGCTTGCCCGGGGCCGCGAACATCTCGTCCCAGGCCTCAGCGAGCCGGTAACCATCGAAAATGTCCGCCACAACCCCCAGGGTAACCAGGCGCTGTTCCGCTTCTGTTGCCGCAGGTGACAGCTGTGTTTCTGATTATTTCACTATGTGTCTTAATCCGGCGACTCGCCGGATACGGCGCGTAGCGGGCATCGGGCCCGGGCCGGGCGGTTATCACTGGCACCGCACGGCACGAGGGTCGACTGCCATCCCCGTATGAGTTCCGCATCCGCAAATGCCGCAAACCGGCTTGGGGGTGTGATCCGTCCGGACGCTAGGCTGGCGGGGAGGAGGCGGCATGTACATTCCAGCCCACTTCCAGCCCGATGAGGCACAAGTAGGCGACCTGCTGCGGCAGCACGGCGCGGCCGACCTGGTGACGGTGACCGAGCGGGGACTGGTGGCGACCATGCTGCCGTTCGTGTACGAGCCGTCAGCCGGGCCGCACGGGGCGCTGCACGGGCACGTCGCCCGCAACAACGACCAGTGGCGGCTGGCGCCGTCGGGCGAGGCGATGGCCATCGTGCGCGGCCCCGACGCGTACGTCAGCCCGAGCTGGTACGCGTCCAAGGCCGAGCACCAGCGGGTGGTGCCGACCTGGAACTACGTGACCGCCCACGTGTACGGGCGGCTGGTGGTGCACGACGACCCGGCCTGGACGGAGAACCTGGTGCGGCGGCTGACCGCCAAGCACGAGGCCGACCGGGACCGGCCGTGGTCGGTCGACGACGCGCCCCGGGCCTACCTCGACGGGCAGCTACGGGCGATCGTCGGGATCGAGCTGGAGATCACCAGGATCGAGGCGAAGGCGAAGCTGAGCCAGAACCGCAGCGCCGCCGACGTCGACGGCGTGATCGCCGGGCTGCGGGAGCGGGGCGACACCGAGAGCGCCGAGGCGATGGCGCGGGCCCGGCCCCGCTAGGACCGGGCGGGCCAGGGGCCGGCGGCGGTCCGGGTCAGCCGCTGGCGGCGGTCCGGCGGGCCAGCTCGGCCTGGCCAGCCGCGCGCATCGCCTCGACCGGGGCGGGCTTGCCGGTCATCAGCTCGACCTGAGCGGCCGCCTGGTGCAGCAGCATCGCGTAGCCGCTGGCCACCAGCGCGCCGGCCGCGGCGGCCGCCTCCGCCAGCGGAGTCGGCCACGGGTGGTACACCACGTCCATGACGGTTTTCGGTACCTGGCGGGTCAGCCGCACCCGTTCCGCGTAATCATCGGCGGCGCCCGCGGGGACGGTCGATATCAGCAGGTCGGTCGCTGACGCCAGGCTCAGGTCAGACCACGGGCGGAGCCGGACCTTGAGGCCGAGCCGGTCAGCGGTGGCGAGCACGCCCTCGGCCCGGGCGGGATCGCGGACCACCACGTCGGCCCCGGGCGCGCCGAGCTCGCCCACCGCGGCCAGCGCCGAGCAGGCGGTGGCCCCCGCGCCGGCGATGGTGACGCTGCCGGGGACCGGCGCGCCCGCCTCGGTGAGCGCGTCGACGATGCCCTGCACGTCGGTGTTGTAGCCGTAGCGGCCCTCGGGGCGGAACACCACCGTGTTGGCGCCGCCGGTGGCCGCCGCCAGGTGGTCGGTGTGATCGAGCAGCGGCAGCACCGCCCGCTTGAGCGGCATGGTCAGCGACAGGCCGGCCCAGCCGGCACTGTCGTCGCCGTCCCCGAGCCCGGCCAGGTAGCCCGGCAGGGCGCCCTCGTCGCACTCGACCGCCTGGTAGGTCCAGTCGGTGAGGCCGAGCGCCGCGTACGCCGCCCGGTGCAGCACGGGCGACAGCGAGTGCGCGATGGGCTGGCCGAGTACCGCTGCTTTCATGAGATGCGAGGCTACCGGGTAAGTCACTGTCCCTTAAGCGGAGTATGGGAGAACTGGGACTTCCCGTTCGGGAAGGTGAGGAAGTAAAGGTAGTTACCGGTGGCCGGGTGCAGGACGCCCTGGATGGCGGCGTCGCCCGGGTTGGAGATCGGGCCCGGCGGCAGCCCCGCGTTCAGGTACGTGTTGTACGGCCCCGGGGTGTGAATCTGATTGAAGGTGGCGCTGACCGCGTACTTGCCGAGGCCGTAGAGCACGGTGCTGTCGAACTGCAGGTGCATGCCGATGGCGATGCGGTTGTGGATGGTCTCGGCGATCTTCGGGTAGTCGGAGACCGAGCCGCCCTCCGCCTGGGCCATCGACGCCTCGGTGATCAGCTGGGTGGGCGTCAGCCCCGCCGCCTTAGCCGAGTCGACCAGGTTGATCTCCACCGCCTCCTGGTTGAAGCGGGTCACCATGGCCTGCAGGATCTCCAGCGCGGTCTCGTGCGGGGCGATCGCGTAGGTGGCCGGGAACAGGTAGCCCTCGGCCTTCCCGTTCGCGTAGGACGGCAGGCCGAGCTGCGACGGGTGCGCGAGCACGGCCTGGAAGTTCTTCAGCGGGATCTTGGTCCGCTTGGAGATGATCGCGATGACGTCGACCGCCCGCTTGCCCTCGGGGATGGTGACCGTGGTCTGCACCAGGTTCTTCGGGTTGGTCAGGGCGGTGTAGGCGAGGCTGGCCTGCATGTGGTGGTGCAGCACGTAGTAGCCGGCCTCCAGGCCGGTCGACTGGGCGGCGGTGGTGCTGCTGGCGGCCTCGACCGCGTTGGTGAACGCCCGCTCGCTGGCGACCACGCCCAGCTGGACCAGCCGCGGTGCCAGGCTGAAGGCGGTGTCCCCGCTCATCACCTGCACGGTCACGTCGCCGGTGCCGGGGCCCGCGTAGTCGGCCGGGTGGTACCTGGCCTGGTACTTGTGGTAGATCGCGAGGCCGCCGACCAGGCCGCCGACCACCACCACGATGAGGACCGCGAGCAGGAAGACGCGCGGCACCCAGCGGGTCGCGCGACGGCGCGGGGCGCGGGCGCGGTCGTCGTGCCAGTCGCCGCCCTGGTCGAGCCGGGGACCGCCGCGGCCATCGTCGCCACGGGCACCGCCGCGGCCACGCGGGACGGGACGGTCGGCCGGGTCCCAGTCGGCGCCAGCCCGGCCGGCCGGCCCGCCGCCACCAGGGCCGCCGCCACCAGGCCCGCGGCCGCCGGGGCCGGCCGCGGCGGGCCGGCTGAAGCGCTGGCCGCGGTCCGCGTCGTAGCCGTCACCAGGCTCGCGGCGGCCGAAGCCGGGCAGGAACGAGCTGTCCTCGGGGTCCTGCTCCCAGTCGCCGCCGCGCTGCTCGAAGCGGGGGCTGGCGGGCGGCGGGTAACCGTTGCCGCTGGGCGGGTAGCGGTAATCCTGGTCGTCGTGGCCCCGCTGCTCGTAGCCCTGCTGCTGGTAGCCCTGCTGCTGGTAGCCCTGCTGGTCATAGCCGCGCTGGTCGTAACCTTGCTGGTCGTAGCCCTGCGGGTCGTAACCCTGCTGGTCATAGCCCTGCGGGTCATAGCCCTGCGGGTCGTAACCCTGCTGGTCGTAGGCCTGCTGGTCGTACCGCGGGTCGCGGCCCTGGTAAGGCTGCTCGTAGGGCTGGTCGTTCCCCCAGACCGAGCCGTCACGGTCCTGGCGGCCGCCGCGCTGCCGGGGGCCCGCGCCGCGCGGGTCCTCTTCGTAGTCGGGCGCGTCGTAGCCGTGCCCGGGATAACCACCCGAGCCGTAGCCGCCGCTCACCGGGCGGCCCCGGCGGCGACGAGCTGGCCCGGCGCGCTGCCGGTGCGGCGCTCGGCCTCGAGCGCCGCCTCGAGCAGCACCGCCGCGGCGGCGGAGTCAACCGTCTGCCGCCGCGCGCGCGAGTCGTGGCCGCCCGCGCGCAGCGCGTCGTGCGCGGTCGACGTGGTAAAGCGCTCGTCGACCAGCCGCACCGGCAGCGGCGCCACCCGGGCCGCCAGGTCCGCCGCGAACTTCCTGGCGGAGGCGGCGGCCGGACCCTCACGGCCGGACAGGGACCGAGGTAGGCCCACCAGGATCTCCATTGCTTCTTCGGTCGCGGCCAGCGAGGCGAGGGCGTCCAAGTCACCCTTGCCCCGCCGCACGACGGTGAGCGGGCTGGCGAGCACGCCGCCAGGATCGCTGCGTGCCACGCCAATGCGGACAGTACCCGGATCGACGGCAAGACGCACGCCTGATCTCACAGAACCGCGCGCCAGCGTGCACATGCCATCACGTTACCCGGCACTCCGGGCACTGTCCCGCAATGCACTGCGAATGCTGTCAAAAGCGGCATTGGTCGCACCAGGGCCGGCACCGGGCGCGCCGCCGCCCTGGGCGATGTCCGGCTTTCCGCCGCCGCCGCCGCCCAGCGCCTTGGCCGCCCCCGCCACCAGGGTCCCGGCCGACAAGCCGGCCCCGCGCCCGGCCTCGTTGACCGCGATGACCACCACCGGCCGGTCGGCCGGGGCGCCGATCAGCGCGACCGCGGCCGGCTGCAGCGCCGGGATCTTCGACCGCACGTCAAGCGCCAGCCTGCGCATCGAGTCGGCGTCGGTGCCGTCGGGCACCCGGTGCGCGACGAACGCGACCCCGTCCAGGTTCTCGGCCGTCGTCGCGATCTGGCCCGATCCCTCAAGTAGCTGGGCCGACCTGAGCTTGGCAAGCTCCCGTTCGGCGTCGCGGAGCCGGGTCACCACGTTCGAGATCCGCTCGGGCAGCTCCTCCGGCCGGGCCTTGAGCTGGTCGCTGAGCTGGTTCACGAGCACGCTCTCGCGGGCCAGGAAGCGGAACGCGTCGATGCCGACGAGCGCCTCCACCCGGCGCACGCCGGAACCGATGGACGCCTCGCCGAGCAGCTTGACCAGGCCGAGCTGGCCGGACCGGGCCACGTGGGTACCGCCGCACAGCTCGCGGGAGTACTCGCCGACCTCGACCACCCGGACCTCGGAGCCGTACTTCTCGCCGAACAGCGCCAGCGCGCCCAGCGAGCGGGCCTCGTCGATCGAGGTGTGGTAGGCGCGCACCGACAGGTCGTCGATCAGCACCCGGTTCACCTCGTCCTCGACCTCGCGCAGCACCGTCACCGGCACCGCGCCCGAGGCGGTGAAGTCGAACCGCAGCCGGCCGGGCGCGTTCTCCGAGCCGGCCTGCGCGGCCGACTCGCCGAGCGCGCCGCGCAGCGCGCGGTGCACCAGGTGGGTCGCGGTGTGGCTGCGCGAGGTGGCCCGGCGGCGCTCCACGTCGATCTCCGCGTACGCGGGCGACCCGACGGCGACCTCGCCCCGGCGCACGATGCCGCGGTGCACGACCAGGCCGGGCAGCGGCGCCTGCACGTCGGTCACCTCGACCTCGGCGTCGCCGCCGGGCCCGGTCGTCCGGATCACGCCCTGGTCAGGCAGCTGGCCGCCGCCCTCAGCGTAGAACGGGGTCCGGTCGAGGACCACCGCGACCGCGGTGCCGGGGGCGGCCGAGGGCACCGGCACGCCGTCAGCCAGCAGCCCGACGATGGTCGCCTCCCCGTCGGCCGCGTCGTAGCCGGTGAAGGTGACCTTGCCCGCCTGCTCGAGCAGGCTCGCGTAGACCGAGATGTCGGCGTTGCCGGTCTTCTTCACCCGGGCGTCCTGCCGGGCGCGGTCGCGCTGCTCCCCCATCAGGCGGCGGAAGCCGTCCTCGTCGACGGTGAGGCCCTGCTCGGCCGCCATCTCCAGGGTCAGGTCGATCGGGAAACCGTAGGTGTCGTGCAGCTGGAACGCCTGCGCGCCGGACAGCACCGAGCCGTGCTTGCGCTTGGTCTCCTCCACCGCGACGTCGAAGATCGCGGTGCCGGTGCGCAGCGTGCCCGCGAACGCCGCCTCCTCCGCGTCGATCACCGCGTGGATGTTGGCCGCGTCCCGGTGCAGCTCGGGGAACTGCTCCCCCATCGCGTCGATGGCGACCGCGGTGAGCTGGTGCATGAAGCCGTCGGTGGCCGACGCGCCGCCGCCGCGCTGCGAGCCCGCCAGCAGCCGCAGGTTGCGCATGGAGCGGCGCAGCAGCCGCCGCAGCACGTAGCCGCCCCCCTCGTTGGACGGCAGCATGCCGTCCTCGATCAGCATCACCGCGCTGCGCACGTGGTCGGCGACCACCCGCAGGGAGACGTCGCTGCCCGGGTCGGCGCCGTAGGGCTGCTCGGTGAGCTCGGCCGCCTTGGCCAGGATCTGCCCGGTGGTGTCGATCTCGTAGATGTAGTCGACGCCCTGCAGGATGGCCGCCATCCGCTCCAGGCCCATGCCGGTGTCCACGTTCTTGAACGGCAGCGGCCCCTCGACGTCGAAGTCGTCCTTGGCCCGCACCGCGCTGAGCATGTCCTGCATGAAGACCAGGTTCCAGACCTCCAGGTAGCGGTCCTCGTCCGCCTCCGGGCCGCCCTCGCGGCCGTGCCCGGGGCCCTTGTCGTAGTAGATCTCCGAGCAGGGGCCGCCCGGGCCGGGCACGCCCATGTGCCAGTAGTTGTCCTTGAGGCCGCGGCGCTGGATCCGCGACTCCGGCACGCCCACCTGGTCCCGCCAGATCGCGTAGGTCTCGTCGTCGCCGTGCAGCACGGTCGCCCACAGCCGCTCGGCCGGGAAGCCGAACCCGCCGTCCTCCTGGGGCTTGGTCAGCAGCTCCCAGGCCCAGCGGATCGCGTCTTCCTTGAAGTAGTCGCCGAATGACCAGTTGCCGAGCATCTGGAAGAAGGTGGCGTGCCTGGTGGTCTTGCCGACCTCTTCGATGTCGAGGGTGCGGACGCACTTCTGCGCGTCGGCGACACGGCGCCACGGCGGCACCTGCTGGCCGAGCAGGTACGGCTTGAACGGCTGCATCCCGGCGACCACGAACAGCAGGGTGGGATCGTCGGCCACGAGGCTGGCCGAGGGGACGATGGCGTGTCCTCGCGCCTCGAAGTGCGCCAGGTAACGGCGGGCGATCTCTGCCGACTGCATCAGTGGTCTTCCTTCTTATCGTGGTCCGTGTCAGCTGCGCCCAGGGTAGGCGCTGAACGGTGCTGCTGCCGAGCGATATACAGGTCCATGCCGTCCCGCACGTCGCGGGAGAAGCGCAGCGTCTCGCGTGCCCAGTGCCGCTTCGCCTTCGCCCGGTTGACCGCGCCGGGCCGCCTGGGGCGCGTGCCCAGCGTCTCCGACACCTGGCGGCCCAGCGAGGAGGCGCGCCGGTAACCCATGATGCCCGCCGCCGCCCCCACCGTGAGCCAGAAACCGCGGCGGATCATGCCCGGGCCCGCGTCCGGCGCGCGGGTGCCCTGGTCGCGGGCGGCAGCTCGGCGCTGGTCACCACCTGGCCAGGTAGCGCGCCGGGCCGGGCGGCGGTGCCGCGGCGCAGGCCGACCGCGTGCTTGACGCCGTAGGCGACCGCGGCCGCGCGGCCGAGCGGGCCGCCGACCACCGCGCCCGCCACGCTCTTGCCGATCCCCGCCAGCGCGCTGGCCTGCCCGGCCAGCTCGGTCATGGAGTCGCCCAGGCCGGCCACGGCCGCGGTGGCGGCCTCGGTGCTGTCCAGCTGCGCGCTGGCCCGGTCGACGGCGGCGTTCGCCCGGGCGAACAGCGCCTGCTGGTCCGCCCGCGTCTCGCGGACCAGCGTGGCCGCGTCGCCCAGCAGCCGGGTGAAGCGCGCCGCCAGGTACACGGCCGCGCAGGCGATCACCGCGAAGCTCACCGCGGCGATCAGCGCGGCCAGCCCGGTCAGGCTCATTCGTTCTTCTCCTCGTCGGCCTTTGCCTTGACTGCGTCTGCGTTGACCGCGCCTGCCTTCACCGGCTCGGCGGCCGGGGCCGGCTCGTCCGGTCGGGCATCGCCGGGGTGCAGGATGGCGCGGATCAGCCTGGCTCTTTCCGAGAACCGGCCTTCCATGCCGTGATTCGAGGGCTCATAGTATGCCCGGCCGTCGATCACGTCCGGGGCGTACTGCTGCGCCACGATGCCCTCGGGCAGGTCATGCGGGTAAACGTAGCCCTTGCCGTGCCCGAGCTGCTTGGCACCAGGGTAATGGGCGTCGCGCAGGTGCGCGGGCACTGACCCGATCAGGCCTGCCCGGACGTCCGCCTCGGCCGCCCCGATGGCCCGGATGACCGCGTTCGACTTCGGCGCCAGGGCGATGTGGATGACCGCCTGGGCCAGGTTGATCCGGGCCTCCGGCAGGCCGACGAACTCCACCGCCTGCGCGGCGGCGACCGCGGTCGGCAGCGCGGTCGGGTCGGCCAGGCCGACGTCCTCGCTGGCGTGCACGATGAGGCGGCGGGCGATGAACCGCGGGTCCTCCCCGGCCGCGATCATCCGCGCCAGGTAATGCAGCGCCGCGTCCGGGTCGCTGCCCCGCAGGGACTTGATGAACGCGCTGATCACGTCGTAGTGCTGGTCGCCGTCGCGGTCGTAGCGGACCGCGGCCCGGTCGACCGCCTGCTCCAGGGTGGCCGTGTCGATCCGCGCGGTGCCGAGCGCGGCCGCCTCCAGGTAGGTCAGCGAGCGCCGCCCGTCACCGCCCGCCAGCCGGACCAGGTGGTCCAGCGCGTCATCGTCGATGGTTGTCTTGCCGTTGAGGCCGCGCTCGTCTGCGAGTGCGCGCTGGATGAGCGTCCTGATGTCTTCGTCGTCCAGCGGCTTGAGCGTGAGCAGCAGCGACCGCGACAGCAGCGGGGAGACGACCGAGAAGGACGGGTTCTCGGTGGTCGCGCCGATGAACGACACCCAGCGGTTCTCCACCGCGGGCAGCAGCGCGTCCTGCTGGGTCTTGGAGAAGCGGTGCACCTCGTCGATGAACAGCACCGTCTGGCGGCCGCTGAGGCCGAGCTCGCGCCGGGCCGCGTCCACCGCCGCCCGCACGTCCTTCACCCCCGCGGTCACCGCCGACAGCTCGGTGAACCGCCTGCTGGTGACCTGGCTGACCACGTAGGCGAGGGTGGTCTTGCCGGTCCCGGGCGGGCCCCACAGCACCAGCGACATCGGCGCGTCGTTGTCGATGAGCTTGCGGAACGCGGTACCGGGAGCGGTCAGGTGCCGCTGCCCGATCACCTCGTCAAGCGACCGCGGCCGCATCCGCACCGCTAGCGGGGCGGCGCTGGCGGCGGCGCGCTCGCCGGCTTCATCGAACAAACTGTCCACGGGTGCGAGCCTATCTGCGTCTGCCCGGCCCCATGAACGCCCGCGAACGTCGGCCTATTGACGGTTCTCACGAGTTCTTGATCGCGCTCTTGGGATTGGGAAACTCGGACTTATGTGGTATTTACGTATTGTCTGGGCTGATTGTCTGATTTACAGTGCTGTTAAGCCCGCTCAGAAAGCCTCCCAAAACCAGGAGCGCGTCTATGTCGATCGAAGTCACTCCCCTAACGCCAGACGGCAAGGAACGCGTGGAGGCCGTGCTCCGGCGCGCGGCCGACGACATTCGTTTCCGTGAGCTGCTGCTGTCGCAGCCTAGTGACGCCCTGAAGGACACCGATCTCACGGCGGAGGAAGCGGAGGTGCTCGCCAAGATGCGCCGGGTGGCTCTCGAGGAATGGGGAGTGGACGTGCGCAACTTCCGCGCGTTCGTCTTGGACAACGGCAACAAGGTGACCGTTCCCGGCGATATTGATCCCGTCTGACGACAACGGGAAGGGCCGCGCGACGCAGCGAGGCCCTTTTTCGCGCGCTCGTGCGAGAAGGGGTAACCGCATGCCAACAGATATTTACCTGCTCGGATCCGGGATCCGCGGGACCTTGCACTTCACCAGCGAGACTATTCAGGCCTTGCGCGCGTGCAGGACTGTCTATGTACTTCACCCAGACACGATGATGCTGGACTACGTTCGCAGGTACTGCGGCGACGTATACGACCTGAGCACCCTCTACGCGGGACGCGAAATCCGCCAGGACGTGTACAGGGCCATCGCCGACCGCCTGATCCAAGAGGCGGCCCACGGCGGGCCGGTCGCCTTTCTCGTCCACGGTCACCCCCTTTTCCTCGTCAGCGCTACCGAGTACACCCTCGCCCTGGCAGCCAGCAAGGGCTTGAAGACCACGGTCCTCGCGGCGGTGAGCTCTTTCGACACCTTGCTCTGCGACCTCGGACTCGACTACGGGTACGGGGTTCAGATCTTCGATAGCACGACAATGATCGAGAACACCTGGGTACCGAATCCAGCGGTTCCCCTGCTCGTCTTTCAGCTCGCAACCACCAGTAACCGGCGAGTCGTGAGGAACCGCCCGGCCGGCCCGGTGCTCAAACCGCTGATGGATTTCTTGTTTCCCGTCTACGGACCGTCCCATCAGGTGCGGATCGTGCACTCCGGCGCCGCCCTGCTGGAGGAAACCGAGGTCATCGATCTTCGGCTTTCGGAGCTGACCGCCGACGAAATCAACTTGGAGGGACGGCCCACGCTCTATGTCCCGCCCCTTGGCTGACCAGCTTTCACCTTCGGTCCCGTCTCTCGAGAGGCTCCGCTCGGCGCGTGATCAGTTGTGGGCGGACGGTTGGACGGTACTGCCCGGCTTCTTGCCCGAGCCGGTACTCGATGCGCTGAACGCCGAGGCTGACCGGCTGCTCGCTGCCGCGCAGAGCGGTGACGACCGCGACTGCGACGTGGACCCGGGCGGCGTCGTGCAGGCGATGAGCGCCCTTGACGCCCGCAGCGAGCTTCTCTTCGATCTCGCGCGGACGTCGGCCTTCCTAGAGGTAGCGGAGTTCCTGCTGGAAAAGGCGGCGATGCCGATCCACATCAAGTACTTCGGCAAGCCTGCCGGCGGTGTGGCGGCGACCCCGCCACACCAGGATCAAAGGTTCTATGACAGTCACTTCAATGACGAGCGCGCCATCGCCTTCTGGTGCCCGTTGCACGCGGTTCCCGTCTCAGCTGGCGCCCGCCAGTACCGGACGCCAGCGTTGACTACGGAATCTTGCTCCCTCACCTGACCGCTAGCACCGTCGATTTCGGCGCGGAGCTGGTCGACGCGACGAGCCGAGATTACCTGCCGGTGCCCGTGGCGCGGGGGGCCGCACAGGCAACCATTCTTAGGCGGCGCATCGTAGCGGCGCCATGACCGTTGACGCACCGCGCCGGGTATTTGCCTTCAGCTACCGCGGATCGGCCTACCGTGAGTACCTGCGTCGCCGGGGTGCCAGCAGATGACTTCCCCGCCCGGTGTCGTCGTCTTTCTCGGCCCGTCGCTATCACGCGACGCAGCCTCGGCCATCCTGCCGGCCGCTGACATTCGGCCTCCGGCTCGCCGGGGCGACCTGGACGCGCTCGATGCGAGGGTCTACCGCGAGGTCGTCTTGATCGACGGAGTGATGGTGTACGACCATCCGCCGTCGCCATCAGAAGCGTGGCGGCTGCTCGACCGCGGGATCGGCGTGTCCGGTGCCGCGAGCCTGGGTGCACTGCGGGCGGTGGAGCTCCGCAGGCTAGGCATGCGGGGTTCCGGGTGGGTATTCGAGGCCTATCGGTCAGGGCGCGTTACGGCCGATGACGAACTGGTCGCACGGCTGGATCCACGTACCGGCTGCGCCTGCACGTTGTTCCTCATCAACATCAGGTACGCGACCGAGCGACTGGTCAGCGACGCCAAGCTTGATCCCATTCAAGCGACTCGCCTGATTGCCCTCCTGTCCGCGCTGCACTTCGAGGAACGCACAGTCTCCGAACTGAGCCGCGCGGCCAAGGCTTGCGAAATAGGGCCAGGAGTAGCGGCTTGCTTGACGGACCCGCAATTCGACATCAAGGCGCGGGACGCATCGGGCTGCCTAGCGCTTGTCGCGAGAGGCATGGCCGACAGGGAGGTGGCATGATGCCCTCCTTCGAGGACCTCGAAGCACTCCTGATGCGTCGGTTGGAGGAATTCGGGATCAGCCGCCTCGCCGACACCACCGGTCTCGACCGAGCCGGAATCGATACGGCTAGCGTTGTCAGGCCGGGCACCGCCGACGCTATCTGGGTCTACAGCGGAAAGGGGCTGAGCAGGTCCCACGCTCGCGTCACGGCCATCATGGAATGCCTGGAGCGGACCTGCGCCTTGTGGCCCGGCGATCAGCGCGGCCTGGTAGTCGGCTCTGCGGCCGAGGTCGGCGAGCGACACAGGGCAGCGATGGCATGGGAGCCGGAGTATTTCACCGAGGCAACACACCCCGGGTCCGCGAACATGGCCATCCACTGGGCGCCAGGATTCCGCCTTTCTGACGGCTCGCCGGTATGGCTACCGGCTGACTTGGTTTTCGTCGGTCGCCGTCCAGCGTCCACACGTGGCCGGGCACCGTTTCGCGTCAGGACCAGCAACGGCCTCGCGGCGGGCTTCGATCACGATTCGGCGGCCGCACACGCGCTCCTGGAGATTGCCGAGCGGGACATCGTGTCCCATCACGAGGTCATCGCTTCGCACGCTGGGGTCTCGTTCCTGGCTGCCGTCGCCGCGGCTACCGGCATCGAGTCGCGCTGGCTGGGCAAGTTGTACCGCGACGACACCTCCCTCGCGGTCACGGTGGCACCGGAGACAGTGCCCGACCGCCCCAGGAGGCTGATCGAGCGATTTTCACGGGCCGGTCTGACCGTCGTCATCAAGGCCCTCCCCAATGACTTCGGGCTGCCCGCCTTCGGTGTCGCGTGCATGGAGTACGTGACCGTCGCGCATGTCCTTGGATGCGCTGGCTACGCGGCTAGCTGCGATCCGGAGGAGGCCCTGGTCTGCGCACTGCTGGAACTCGCCCAGACCCGCGCCACTGATCTGCAGGGCGCCCGGGAGGATCGACATGACATCGAGAAACAGCGACTTCCGGAGATCCCAGCAAGCCACTGGCTCGCCACCCCAGGGGACGCCACCCGGTTCGACGTCGCCGCGTCGATGTTCGACCCGCCCGACGGGCTACCAGCCCTAGAGCGCATCGTCAGCGCGTTCGCGACAGCCGGCCTCGGGGACATAGCCATCGTCTCTTTCCCGGCGCCCGACGGCATCTGCGCGCTCCGAGCCCTGGTTCCCGGAGCGGAGACGTGGCACAGCACGGGCGGATGCTCAAAGCTCGGACCGCGACTCGCCAGAAAGGTCAACCGTGGTTGACCTTTTCTGGGCCTATGAGAGCGCCCGGGTGCGTGACGCAGGCACATTGCCGCCCGAACCGCTCGACCTCGCGTACGGAACCCCGGCTGGACCACCCGTGCGAGACCTGCAACGCGCGGCGGCACTCGGACGGCCGGTGACGCCGCCGACTGCGGCCCTGTCCGTGTCATCTCCCGATATGGGTTCGTTGTTCGTTGCCCAGCAAGAACGGTCCTGCGCAGAGCCGAGCATCCGGTCGGCGAGCGAGTCTTCACCGATACGAGCGCCTGCTACGGTCAGGCCGAAGTCAGCGGTGACCCATGGCCGGCCGGTGACTCCGGTTTCGTCGCCAGCTGGATCAGCGGGTCGGAGTACGTAAAGATCCAGACCGGCATAATGATCTTCTTTCCGCTGGACATGTACCTGTACCAGGGCCCGCTCCCGAACACCCAGCTCCTCAACCTCGCCACCGCCGAGATCATGGCCGGGCTAAAGTACCCGAGCAAGGACCGCGTTTGGACTCGTGACGACGGCGACTCCCTCGCCTGGTCCAGCATCAATGTGATCGTGCGACTGCCGCCTCCCGGGCGCGCACTGCAGATCGACTCCGGAGCCCCGCTCGCCTGGGTGTTCCCGGTGCCCTCACGCGCTGCTGTCCATTTGGCCCGGATGCCGGTGTCGGGCCGACGTCCTGAACGGGAACCGATGCAGGAGACCGAGGCACCGTGAACCAACTCGTCGCCGAGCAGGCGCACTGATCCGGATGAAACTCCTGCATCACCCAGCCGCCGTCGGGCGAACCCGGCGCACTCTGATCGTTGAGATGCTGCGGTCCGCGGACGCGAGGTGGGCTGCTCCGAGGATCTCGGCCGGGCAGGAGCGGGCACCACCGCGCAGTTGGCTCCGGGGCCCGGCTACACGTCGGCGGGCATGATGACGCTGCGCCACATCGTCGCGTCCATCTGCTACGAGCATGTACGCGAGCCGTTCTCGCTGCCCGCACCCGGCCGGCTGATGCCCCAGGTCTTTCCGGTTACCATGACCGGATCCCGTCACCGGCCGCCGCACCAGAGAGCGCACACGGACAACAACCGCGGCCTCCATCCACTGGTGACCAGCGTCTACTACGCCCGCATGCAGGACACTGACGGGGGCGCGATCATTCTCGGCCGTGGAACGGCACAGCAGATCGTGGAACCACGAGAGGACGACCTCATCGCCTTCCCCGGGGACACCGTGCATGCCGTCGGGAACCTGTACGCCGGCGAGCGGCTGAGTGTCGTCTGCAACTTCTACCTCGGCACCGGCGACAGCTGACCGCCCGGGCCGACCGGTTGCTTCAGGGCTTGGCCGCGGCGGCCTGGGTAGGTCGAGTTTGATGTGCAGTTCGGCCAGTTGCTTGGCTGAAACTTCCGTCGGTGCACCCAGCAAGAGGTCTTGAGCTTCTGGTTGAGCGGGAAGGCGATCGTCTCGCGGATGTTCGGCTCGTCGGCCAGCAGCATGACGATCCGGTCACGGCCGGGCGCGATGCCGCCGTGCGGCGGGGCGCCGAACTTGAACGCGTCCAGCATGCCGCCGAACTGTGACCTCGACCTCCTGCGGGGTAGCCGGCGATCTCGAAGGCCCGGTACATGATCTCGGGCTGTGGTTACGGATCGCGCCCGAGGACAGCTCGATGCCGTTGCAGACGATGTCGTATGCCAGGCCAGGATGGCCAGCGGGTCCTTGGTTCAGCGCCTCCATCCCGCCCTGCGGCATGGAGAACGGGTTGTGGCTGAACTCGATCTTCCGTCGTCGGCGCTTCGAACATCGGGAAGTCGACGATCCAGCAGAACCGGAAGGCGTCCTGGTCGAAGTCTCCGGTCTGCTTGCCCGCCTCGACTCGTACCTCGCCCATGACCTTGGCGACGGCATCGACGTCACCCGAGTTCAGGAAGACCGCGGTGCCCGGCTTGGCCTCGGTCTCGGCAATAAGCCGCTCGGCTTCGGAGTCGCTGAGGTACTTGGCGACCGGACCGGTGAACGTGTTGTCAGCGTTCACCGCACCCAGGCGAGCCCCTTGGCTCCGCGCTCGACGGCGAAGTCCTCCATCTTGCTGAAGAACGAGCGCGGCCTCGCCGCGCCGCCGGGCACCGCCAGCGCCCGGACGTGCTGGCCTGCGAACGCGCGGAACTCGCTGGCGGCGAAGAAGTCAGACACGTCGGTCAGCTCGAGGCTGAACCGCAGGTCGGGCTTGTCCGTCCCGTACTGCGCCATCGCGTCGGCGGTAGGTGATTCGCGGGTACGGGGAGGTGATCTCCCGGGCCGGCATGAACTCCTGGCACAGTCGGTGAGGACCTGCTCGACGACGGAGAACACGTCCTCGTGGTCGACGAAGCTCATCTCCAGGTCGAGCTGGTTGAACTCCCGGCGGCCGGTCCTCCCGGCTGTCCTCGTCACGGAAGCAGGGAGCGATCTGGAAGTAGCGGTCAAGGCCCGAGACCATCAGCAACTGCTTGAACTGCTGGGGAGCCTGCGGAAGGGCGAACAAGTTGCCGGGCTGGAGCCGGACGGCACCAGGAAGTCGCGGGCGCCCTCGGGGCTGGACGCGGTGAGGATCGGTGTCTGGTACTCGTGAGAAGCCAGGCGGTCAGCTTGGCCCGGATGCTGGCGAGCGACCTCGGATCGCAGCACGATGTTGCGGTGCATCCGCTGGCGGCGCAGGTCCAGGAAGCGGTTGGTCAGCCGCTTGTCCTCGCCTACCTGGTCCTCGGGGAAGACGTTGAACGGCAGCGGCGCGGCGGTGCCCAGCACCTCGACCTGGTCGACCTCTACCTCGACGTGCCAGTGGGGAGGTCCGGGTTGATGTTGACGTCGTCCCGGAGCAGCACGTGCCGTCGACCCGGACACGGTCTCCTGGGCAGGCTGGACAGGCTCTCGATGGCGTCCGGCCCGGCCTGGCCACGAGCTGGGTCAGCCCGTAATGGTCGCGCAGGTCGATGAAGAGGATCCCGCCCAGGTTCCGCCGGTTGTGGATCCACCCGGACAGCCGTACGGCCTCTCCGGCCGCGACCGCCCGGAGCTCGCCACATGTGTGCGTCCGATAACGATGCATGAATCCACCAAGTCAGCGAGTGAGTTTGACAGTCCAGAAGTCCGCCTGCACGGGGCACAGGTCGGTGACAGACAGCGAGAGCAAGTATAGGCGCCGCGGGTACGGATCATTCCGCGGCCACGTTTCCGTTAGCCTGCCGAGCAGGTAGGCGGCGGCCGCGGTGGCCGCCACGTCCTGCTGGTCGCCGCTTTCCAGGTCTTTTATCCGAACGGTGGCCGCTTTCCGTTCTTCCGCGCCGATGAGGACCGCGAAGCGGGCACCCGAACGGTCGGCCGCCTTCATCGCGCCCTTGAGGCCGCGGCTGCCGAACGCCATGTCGGCGCGGACGCCTGCCCGCCGCAGGGCGGTGATGAGCGTCAGCACGTCGGCGTGGGCCCCGTCCCCGGCCACGCTGTCGCCGAGCGCTACGCCGAAGACCTGGCAGGCGGCCGCGGTGACAGCCGCGGCGGCACCGCGCTCGGCCTCGACCGCCAGCACGATGCGGTCAAGCCCGACGGCGAAGCCGATCCCCGGCAGCGGCGGGCCGCCGATCTCCTCGGACAGTCCGTCGTAGCGGCCGCCGCCGCCGATGCCGGACTGGGCGCCGAGCAGCGCGTGATCGAACTCGTAGGTGGTCCGCATGTAGTAGTCGAGCCCGCGGACCAGCCGCGGCGCGTCCGTGAAGGGGACGCTGAGGCTGGTCAGCAGCGCCCGGACCGCGTCGTGGTGCGCCTTGCAGTCGCCGCACAGGTAATCGACGATGTACGGCGCCTCGGCGGTCTGCGCGCGAACCTCGGGGCGCTTGTCGTCGAGCACCCGCAGCGGGTTGATCTCGATCCGCCGCCTGGTCTCCTCGTCCAGGTCGAGCTGGCGCAGGAAGTCCTGCAGCGCGGCCCGGTAGGCGGGACGGCAGTTCTGGTCGCCCAGCGAGTTCAGCAGCAGGGTGAACCGGGTCAGCCCGAGTGACTGGTAGGCGTCGTAGGCGACCGCGATCGTCTCGGCGTCGACCGCCGGGTCCTGGGTGCCGATCGCCTCCAGGTCGAACTGGTAGAACTGCCGGTACCGGCCGGCCTGCGGCCGCTCGTAGCGGAAAACCGGGCCGCTGCTGAAGACCTTGACCGGGAGCGCCCCCCGGTGCAGGTTGTGCTCGAGGACGGCGCGGAGCACGCCCGCCGTCATCTCCGGGCGCAGTGTGATCTCGCGGCCGCCGCGGTCGGCGAAGGAGTACATCTCCTTGCTGACCACGTCGCTGGAGGCGCCCACGCCGCGGACGAACAGGCTGGTGTCTTCGAACACCGCCGTCTCGATGTCCGCGTAGCAGGCGCGCCGGGCCGACCCGGTGAACGCATCGCGCGCCTGGGTGAACAGGGCGCTGCGGGGCGGCACGTACTCGGAGACGCCTTTTGGCGCCTGAAAACTCATGGTGTCTACAGCCCTTTCTGGGCCGGCGCCAGGCCGGTGAGGAACGGGTTGGTCTGGCGCTCGTCGCCGATGGTGGTCACCGGCCCGTGGCCGGGAAGCACCACCGTCTCGTCGGGCAGGGTGAGCGTGCGAGCCAGTGACCGGAGGATAGCGGCGTGGTCGCCGCCCGCCAGGTCGGTGCGGCCGATGGAGCCGGCGAACAGCAGGTCCCCGGAGAAGAGGGCATCAAGGTCGTCCGCGGCCCCAGTATTCTCCCCGACCCGGCGGAAGGTGACCGAACCCGGCGTATGGCCGGGGGCATGGCCGATACGGAAGTCCAGGCCCGCCAGCGGGATGACCTCGCCGTCGGCCAGCGGCCGGACGTCGTCCGGCTCGGTGAACTTCATCCCGCCGAGGAACTGCTGGCTGGCCATGAGGTCAAGGCCCTTCCCGGGGTCGGCCAGCAGCTCGCGGTCGTCCGGGTGGATGTAGGCCGGGATGCCCTTGGCACCGCAGACCGGCGCGACCGACCACATGTGGTCGACGTGACCGTGCGTGAGCAAGACCGCGATAGGCTTCAGCCGGTAGCGGTCGATCAGCTCGTCGATCCCCCGCTCGGCGTCCTGTCCCGGGTCGATGATCACGCACTCCTCGCCCGGCGCCGGGGCCACCAGATAGCAGTTGGCGGCGAAGGCACCCGCGGGAAAGCCAGTCACTAGCACGTTGACAGGCTACCGACTTGGCGCCCTCGGCAGCGAACTGATAACCGGGCGCCCGCCTCGGCGCGGGCACCGGCACCGGGCAGCGGCGCGGGAGATAACCGCACGAAGTCATAACGACAGTTCCGTTGGCGGCTGGTCGGCGGGTACGATGCGCGAACGATCGTGCACTAACGCCACCAAGAGGACGTTACGGGGCCTATCGCGATATATAGGAGGCAGCACCCTTGGCGGGGAGCAAAGAGCGGGACCGGCGTCGCGCCCGCGAACGGTACGAGCGGATGCGGCAGGAACGGCTCGAACGCCGGCGCAGGATCCGCCAGCGCCTCTTCATCGGGCTGGCCGTCGTCTGCGTGCTCGGCCTGGCAGGCGGCCTGACGGCCGCGTTCGCGACCGGCGGCACGCCGACCGCGGCCAAGGCCAAGGCCAGCGCGTCGGCCTCGCCGTCGGCCTCGGCCAGCGCCACTTCTTCGGCCGCGACGGTGGCCGAGCCCGCGACCCACTGCACGTACAGCACCAGCGGGGTCCCCGCGGCGGCCAAGAAGGTGTCGGTGCCGCCGGCCGCGCCTAATTACAAGGCCACCTATACAGCCGCGATCAATACCAGTGTCGGCACCATCAAGATGAACCTGCTCAACTCCAAGGCGACCTGCACGGTGAACTCCTTCGTGCACCTGGCCTCGGCCGGCTACTTCGACGCCAGCCAGTGCCACCGGCTGGTGAACACCCAGGGCCTGTACGTGCTGCAGTGCGGTGACCCCACCGCCAAGGCCAGCACCAAGCTGACCTGCTCGACCGCCAGCAACGCGCCCGGCACGGGCGGCCCCGGGTACGCGTACGCCAGCGAGAACCTGCCGGCCGCTGGCGCTGACGGCTCGGCCACCTACCAGGCGGGCGTGGTCGCGATGGCCAACAGCGGCACGGCTACCAGCAATGGCAGCCAGTTCTTCCTCGTGTTCAAGAACAGCACCCTGGGCCCGGATTACACGCCGTTCGCGACAATTACCTCCGGGCTGGATATCCTCCAGAAAGTGGCTAATGCGGGCACTTCGTGTTCGTATTCAGCCGGGGGCGGGGCGCCAAAGGAGAAGGTTGTCATTAACAGCGTGACCATCAAGCAGACCTGAGCAGCACCGGGCCCCGGGCACGCCGGGGCAGCAGATGAACCAGGAGGTTCGCCGTGACCACCGCCAACGATCCCTGGGGTCGGGTAGACGCCGACGGGACGGTCTACGTGCGTACCGCCGATGGCGAGCGGGTGATCGGCTCGTGGGCGGCGGGGAGCCCGGAAGAGGCACTCGCCTTCTTCCGGCGCAAGTTCGAGTCGCTGGAGACCGAGGTCGCGCTGATCGAGCAGCGCATGGCCGCCACCGAGATCGCACCCGCCCAGGCCCAGTCCACGGTGAAGCGGCTGCTGGCCGCGGTGACCGACGCGAACGCGCTCGGTGACCTGGACAGCCTGCGGACGCGGCTGGAAGCCCTGGGCGGCGCGGTCGACCAGCGCCGCGAGGAGGTCAAGGCCGCCCGCGAGCACGCCCGCACCGAGGCCCGCGGCCTCAAGGAGCGGATCGTCGAAGAGGCCGAGCACATCGCGGCCGAGGCGACCCACTGGAAGGCCAGCGGCGAGCGGATGGCCGAGCTGCTCGAGGAGTGGAAGGCGGCGCCGCACGCCGACCGCTCGGTCGAGGCCCTGCTGTGGAAGCGGCTGTCGGCCGCCCGCAACGGGTTCACCAAGCGCCGCAAGGCCTACTTCGCGTCGCTGGAATCCGAGCGGGAGACCGTCCGGGCGCGCAAGGAGAAGCTGGTCGAGGAGGCCGAGGCCCTCGCGGACTCGACCGACTGGGCCGGCACCTCCGCCGTCTACCGCGACCTGATGCGGCAGTGGAAGGAAGCCGGCCGGGCCGGGCGCGACGACGAGGCCGAGCTGTGGAAGCGGTTCCGGGAGGCGCAGGACAAGTTCTTCGCCGCCCGCTCGGAGGTGTTCGCGGCCAAGGAGACCGAGCTGCGGGCGAACGCGTCGGTCAAGGAGCAGCTCCTGGCGGAGGCGCAGGCACTGCTGCCGGTTACCGACTGGCGGGCGGCCCGCTCGGCCCTGCGCGGCGTCCAGGAGCGCTGGGAGCAGGCCGGCCCGGTCCCCCGCGAGTCCCGCGACCAGCTCGAGCAGAGCCTGCGGAAGGTCGAGGAGGCGGTGCGGCGGGCCGAGGAGAACCAGTGGAAGCGGTCCAACCCGGAGGCGCTCGCCCGCGCCGAGGGCACCGTCAAGCAGCTCCGCGCCGCCATCACCTCGCTTGAGGCCCAGCTCGCGCGGGCCCAGGAGAAGGGGGACGGCGGCGCCGCCCGCAAGGCCGAGGAGGCGCTGACCGCACGGCGTTCCTGGCTGGCGGAGGCCGAGCGGACGCTGGCGGAATTCTCCGGCTGAGGTCCACTCGCGGCCTAGCGGTCGGCGATGAACGTCCCGCCGACGGCGTAGCCGTCGGCGGGAAACTCCTCGATCCACACGTGGACGGACTCAGCGGGCGACTGGTACGCGTCCACGAACGCGTCGGTGATCCGCTGCACCAGCTCGCGCTTGGCCTCCGGGGACTTCGGCAACTGCTGGACGATCACATTCGGCACGACGGCTTCCTTCCTGGTTAGCGGCCGCCTGGCCGGCGGCCAACCCAAGTCCATCCCAGCGGGCCCGCGGGGACAAGCCGCAGTGTCACCGCACAGCGATCACGGATCATTATCGTTGCTGCTGACGGCCGCTATCAGCGGGTCCAGCAGGGCAACCGGGCAGTCACGCCGCACCAGCAGGGCGGTGCTGAGCGCGAGTCCGGGCGCAAGCGGCCGGAACACCACCCGGGTGCTCCGCAGCTGCCGGGCATGGGCGGCGTGCACCACCGTCCAGCTCTCATCCGTCCCGATCACCGCCAGCGTGTCCGTGAGCACGGCGGCGACCGGGGCGGAGACGGGCTCGAATCCGGCCTCGCGGCACGCCCCGGTCACGCCGTCGACCAGCGGCGGGTTGTTGCGCCGCTCGGTCAGCCGGAGCGGGAACGGCGCGAGGCCGGACAGCTTCAGCTCGGCCGCGCCGGCTAGCGGGTGCCGGGCCGACATCGCCACCAGCAGCGGGTCCGCCCACTCGATGATGCGCCGCAGGTCCGGATGCTCGACCGGGCCGCGGACGAACGTGGCGTGCAGCCGCCCGTCGAGCAGCTGGCCGACCCGGTCCGTCGTCCGCCCCGACACCGGCTCGACCGTGATGCCGGGGGCCAGCCGCTCCACCACCCGCTCCAGGTGCTCGCCGAGCCCGGCGCTGGTCCCGAGCCGCAAGGTGACCGGCGCGGCCGGGCCGGCCGCGCTGACGGCCGCGCTGGCGCGGGCGACCGCCGCCAGCACCGCCCTGGCCTCGGGCAGCAGTACCCGGCCGGCCTCGGTAAGCGCGACCCGGCGGGGCGAGCGGTCGAACAGCTCGACCCCGAGCTCGCGCTCCAGCCGCCGGATCTGCTGGCTGACCGCCGGCTGCACGATGTGCAGCCGCTCGGCGGCCCGGGCGAAGTGCAGCTCCTCCGCGACCGTGACGAAGTACCTGAGCTGGCGCAGCTCCATGGCTCAATTCTGCCAGGAGACTTTTTAGGGTCATGGCACGTGCGAATTTCCAACTGGACAAAAGTTTCCGTACCGCTGGGCCAAGGGGTCACTGGGGCAGCAATAGAAACTTGTCGCGGGGAATGCCATCGCGTGACGGGAAGAAGGGGACGGGAGAGGCAGCCGCACCCGTTCGGGATGATCTTGGGGGTTAATTATTGACGCGGTAGACGTCGTAGACGCCGTCGATGCTGCGGACGGCGCGGAGCACGTCGCCGAGGTGCTTGGGGTCGCCCATCTCGAAGCTGAAGCGGCTGAGGGCCACCCGGTCGCGGGTGGTCTGCACGGACGCGCTGAGGATGTTGACGTGCTGGTCGGACAGTACCCGGGTGACGTCGGACAGCAGCCTGGTGCGGTCGAGCGCCTCGACCTGGATGGCGACCAGGAAGATGCTGGCGTCGCTGGGGGCCCAGTGCACCGGGACCATGCGCTCGCGCTGGGTGTCGGACAGGTGCTCCAGGTTGACGCAGTTGGCGCGGTGCACCGAGACGCCGTGGCCGTGGGTGACGAAGCCGGAGATCTCGTCACCGGGGACCGGGGTGCAGCACTTGGACAGGCGCACCCAGACGTCGGCCACGCCCTCCACCTCGATGCCCGAGTCGCCGGTCGAGCGGGACCGCGACGGCTTGGGGGCCTTGCGCGGGATCGGGGTGATCTCGGCCAGGTCCTCCTGGGCCCCGACCGCGCCGCTGACCGCGCGGACCAGCCGGGACACCACCGACTGGGCGCTGATCCGGCCCTCGCCGACCGCCGCGTACAGGCCGGCCAGGTCGGGGTAGCGCAGCTCGGCCGCGACCGACTTGAGCGTGTCGGCTGACATCAGCCGCTGCAGCGGCAGGCCCTGCTTGCGCATGACCTTGGCGATCTGGTCCTTGCCCGCCTCGACCGCGGCCTCGCGGCGCTCCTTGGAGAACCACTGGCGGATCTTGTTGCGGGCGCGGGCCGACTTGACGAAGTTCAGCCAGTCCCGGTTGGGGCCCGACTCGTGCGACTTGGAGGTGAAGATCTCCACCGTGTCGCCGTTGTCGAGGGTCGACTCCAGGGCGACCAGGCGGCCGTTCACCCGGGCGCCGGTGGTGCGGTGGCCGACGTCGGTGTGGATCGCGTAGGCGAAGTCGACCGGGGTGGCGCCGAACGGCAGGGCGATGACCTCACCGCGCGGGGTGAACACGAACACCTCGGCGTTGCCCAGGTCGTAGCGCAGCGACTCGAGGAACTCGGCCGGGTCCTCGGTCTCCCGCTGCCAGTCGACGAGCTGGCGCAGCCAGGCCATCTCGGCCGCGTCCTGGCTGGCCTTGACGTCGGCCTTGGAGCCGGTCGCCTTGGCCTGGCCGCCGCTGGCCACGGCGGGGCCGTGGGCATGCATGTCTTCCTTGTACTTCCAGTGCGCGGCGACGCCGTACTCCGCCCGCTTGTGCATCGTCCAGGTGCGGATCTGCAGCTCGACCGGCTTGCCGCCGGGGCCGATGACCGTGGTGTGCAGCGACTGGTACATGTTGAACTTCGGCATCGCGATGTAGTCCTTGAACCGGCCGGGGACCGGGTTCCAGCGCGCGTGGATCGTGCCGAGGGCGGCGTAGCAGTCCCGCACCGAGTCCACCAGGACGCGGATGCCCACCAGGTCGTAGATGTCGTCGAACTCGACGTTGCGGGCGATCATCTTCTGGTAGATCGAGTAGTAGTGCTTGGGGCGGCCGGTGACCGTGCCCTTGATCCGCGCCTCGTGCATGTCGCCCGAGAGGTTCTCGATGACCTCCTGCAGCAACTGGTCCCTGCGCGGTGACCGCTGACCGACCAGGCGGGCGATCTCGTCGTAGCGCTTGGGGTAGAGCGTGGCGAACGCGAGGTCCTCCAGCTCCCACTTGACGGTGTTCATGCCCAGCCGGTGCGCCAGCGGGGCGTAGATCTCCAGGGTCTCGCGGGACTTGCGCTCCTGCTTGTCGCGCGGCATGTAGCGCAGCGTCCGCATGTTGTGCAGCCGGTCGGACAGCTTGATGACCAGGACGCGGATGTCCCGGGACATCGCGACCACCATCTTGCGGACCGTCTCCGCCTCGGCCGAGGCGCCGTACTTGACCTTGTCCAGCTTGGTGACGCCGTCGACCAGCGCGGCGACGTCCTCGCCGAACTCGCTGCGCAGCTCGTTCAGCGTGTAGGAGGTGTCCTCGACGGTGTCGTGCAGCAGCGCCGCGCAGATCGTCTCGGTGTTCATGCCGAGCTCGGCCAGGATGGTGGCCACCGCCAGCGGGTGGGTGATGTACGGGTCACCCGACTTGCGCTTCTGGTCCTTGTGCCAGTGGGCGGCGACCTCGTAGGCCCGCTCCACCGTCCGCACGTCCGCCTTCGGGTGGTGCGCGCGGATGGTCTTAACCAGCGGTTCAAGTACAGGGTTCACGCCGGACCCCCGCTGTGCTCCGAGCCTGGCCAGGCGGCGACGGACCCCGGCGCCGGCCGGCTGCGCCGCGGGCGTTGGCTCCTGCCCGGCCGGGCGGGCGGGGCGAGGGCGCGCACTGGCCGCGCTGGCCGGGCTGGCCGCGCTGGCGGACGCGCCGCGGGCGACCCGGGGGGTAACTGCGGCCGCGCCGGAAGACGGGCTGACCTGCAGGTTCTCGGGCGCGTCAGGCTCCCGCCCGGTCGCCGTCGCCTGGTCGGCCCCGTCGCGGCCCGGCCCGTCCTGCTGGGCAGAGTCCGCCTCGTCCCCGATCCGGGCAGCCCCTCCGGCGCCGGCCGTGGCGGTTGTCATTACCTCACCGGCCACAAGCGCTCCTCGCATCTGCCAGGTCATCAGTCTACTTGCGCTTGTTAACTCACGGGTAGACTCCCGGCATTCCGCAGTTCAGGAACGTTTCCGGCCGGTTTCAGGCGACGGTTCAGACCACCAGCAGCGAGCGGACGTCAAGGCCGGGGATGTTTTCCCGTCCCTTGAGGAACGACAGCTCCATCAGCACGGCCACGCCGACCACCTCGGCGCCGGTCCGGGTGACCAGCGACGCGGTGGCGCGGGCGGTGCCGCCGGTGGCGAGCACGTCGTCGACGATCAGCACCCGGTCACCGGGGCCGAACGCGTCCTGGTGGACCTCGAGCACGGCGCTGCCGTACTCCAGGTCGTACTCCTGGGCAAAGGCGGCCGACGGCAGCTTGCCCTGCTTGCGCACCGGGACGAAGCCGGCCCGGATCTCGTAGGCGACCGGGGCGGCGAGGATGAAGCCGCGGGCCTCGATGCCGACAACCTTGTCAACCGGGCCGTAGGACGCGGCGAGGGCCTCGATCACGTCACCGAACGCGTCGGAGTCGCCGAGCAGCGGGGTGATGTCCTTGAACAGCACGCCCGGCTGCGGGTAATCGGGTACGTCGCGGACGTGCGCGGTGATCAGGGACCCGATGTCCGACACTGAGCTGGCTGACACTGAGCTAGCTGACATGGGGCCGTCTACCGCCTCTTCTTCTTGGCGTTGCCGCCGGGACGGCGCTGGCCGCTGCCGGTGACGCGCTGCTGCCGGGTGACCGGGCGGGAAGCGCCCGCGCCGGGCCGGGGCTCGGCTGACGCGGCCCGGGAGGCGGCGGCCGGCACCGTGATGCCGTCGTCGTCCTGCTCATCCGCCTCGTCGATGTCCTGCTCGGCCGGCACCGGGTCGGCCACGCCGTCGTCGCCGGGTTGCCCGCTGTCAGCAAGGCCGGCCGACGGCGCCGCGGTGGCTGAGGCCGGGCCGGCCGGTCCGGCCCCGGTGCGCTGGGCCGCCCGGCCGCCGGCCTGGCGGCGGCCGACCCGCACCGCGAGCTCGCGGAACTTGGGGTCGCGTTCCTTCAGGTCGGCCAGCACCGGGGTGGCGATGAAGATCGAGGAGTAGGTGCCGGACAGCATGCCGACGAACAGCACCAGCGCCAGGTCCTTGAGGGTGCCCGCGCCGAGCAGGCCGGCCCCGATGAACAGGATCGAGGCGACCGGCAGGAGCGCCGTCAGCGAGGTGTTGATCGACCGGACCAGGGTCTGGTTGAGGGCCAGGTTGGCCGCGTCGCTGTAGGTGGAGCGCTGGCTGGTGAGCAGGCCGGCGGTATTCTCCCGGACCTTGTCGAAGACCACCACCGTGTCGTACAGCGAGTAACCGAGGATGGTCAGCAGGCCGATGACCGAGGTGGGGCTGACCGTGAAGCCGGTCAGCGCGTAAATGCCGATGGTGATCAGGATGTCGTGGATCAGCGCGACGAACGCGGCCGCCGCCATCCGCCACTCGAACGCGATCGTCAGGTAGATGACGATCACGATCAAGAAGATGATCAGCGCCTCGATCGCCTTGCTGGTGATCTGGCTGCCCCAGGTCGGTCCGACCGACTGGACGGAGATCTGGGGGGCTTGCAGGCCGAAGTTCTTCTCCAGCGCGCCGGTCACCGCCTCGGTGGTGCTGGTGGGCAGCGTGCCGGTCTGCACCGTCCAGTGGCTGGCCTGCGACGAGAGCTGGGCCGAGTACTGGACGCTGGCGTCGCCGCCGCCCGCCCCCGTCACCACCCGGGAGATAGCGCCCTGGCTGGTGCTCGAGGTGGCCGGGAAGGTGAAGCTGGCCCCGCCCTTGAACTCGATCGAGTAGTTCAGCCCGCGGACCAGCAGCGCGACCAGGCAGATGAGCAGGAACAGGCCGGAGATCGCGTACCACAGCCGCCGGCGGCCGACGAAGTTGATCGAGACGTCGCCCCGGTACAGCCGCCCGGCGATTCCGCCGCCGCCTGCCATCATGACTCCTTCGAGGTCGACGAGGTGGACGAGCCGGGCCGCGTCCCGGCAGTGCGCTGGGTGCGGACCGTGCGCCGGGTGGAGGACCGCCAGCGCGCCTTGGCGCCGAGCCGCTCCGGATCGAGCCCGGACCACTTATGCCCGCTGGAGAAGAACTTGGTCCCCGCCAGCAGGGTGACCGCGGGCTTGGTGAACAGGAACACCACGATCACGTCGATGAGCGTGGTCAGGCCGAGCGTGTAGGCGAAGCCCTGCACGTCGCTGACGGCGAAGTGGTACAGCAGGATGGCGGCCAGGAAGGACACCGTGTCGGAGACCAGGATGGTGCGCCTGGCCCGCTTCCAGCCGGCCTCCACCGCGGGCCGCAGCGTCTTGCCGTCCCGTACCTCGTCCCTGAGCCGTTCAAAGTAGACGATGAACGAGTCGGCGGTGATGCCGATCGCCACCACCAGGCCCGCGATCGCGGACAGCGACATGGTGAAGTTCTGGTACCGGCTGAGCAGGACCACCGACAGGTAGGCCATCAGCGCCGCCAGCAGCAGGCTGGACACCGCCACCAGGCCGAGGCCGCGGTAGTAGTAGAAGAGGTAGATGATCACCAGCAGCAGCCCGATGAGCCCGGCCAGCAGGCCGGCGTCGAGCGAGCTGTGACCGAGCTGGGGCGAGATCGACTGGACCGTCGCCACCGTGAAGTTAAGCGGCAGCTGCCCGTACTTGAGGATGTTGACGAGCTGGTCCGCCTGCGCCTCGGTGAAGCCGTTGGGCTGCGGGCCGCTGATGGTGAACTGCCCCGAGGTGAGCGCGCCCTGGGTCTCCGGCGCCGACTGGACGTTGCCGTCGAGCACGATCGCGGTCGAGTCGAGCACCGCGTCGTCCTGGTTAGTCGCCGCGCCCGCGTAGTAGGTGTTGTACTGGCTGGTGGTCAGCTTGCCGAACGCCGCCGTGGCGGTGCCGTTGAGCGACAGGTTCACCACCCACTGGGTGCTGTTCTGCTGCAGCCCGGAGGTGACGCTGGTGAGCTGGGTGCCCTCGAACACCGCGGGCCCGAGGACGTACTTGGTCCCGCTGGGGTCGCAGGAGACGGTCTGGCCGTCCAGGTTGTCCCACTGGTCGCCCGCCTCGGTGTAGCCGACGGTTTTCTTCCAGTTGTCGTTGACCTGGGTCGGGTCCTTGCTCGGGGTGCACGCCAGCTTGTCGAACAGCTTCTTGGCGCCCGCGTTGACCTTGGTGGCGTCCCCGTAGGTGACGGTGGCCGAGGCCGAGGAAGTGGCGCTCGGGCTGGCACTGGGGGTGGCGCTGGCCTTGGCGGTGCTGGTCGCGGCGGGAGTGCTGGTCGCCTTGGCGGTGCTGGTCGCGCTGCTGCTCGGGGTGGCGGCCTGGCCGTCCACCCGGGCGGCGTAGGCCTGAGCCGATGCCTTGGCGCTGGCGGTCGCGCTGGTGGTCGCGGTGGGGGTGGGGGTGGCGGACCCGGTGCCGGTGCCGCTCGGGGTGGCCGACGGGGACACGCTCGGCGCGGCGGCCGGGGCGGTGTAAGGCTCCTCGAGCAGCACCGGCCGGAAGGCGAGCTTGGCGGTCGAGCTGACCAGGTTGAGCACGTCGCCCGGGGCCTTGCCGGGGACGGTCACGTTGATCAGGTCGGACCCCTGCTGCTGGACCTGGGCGCCGGAGTTGCCGGTGCCGTTCACCCGGGACTCGAGCACCGAGATGGCCTGGGTCATCGCGTCAGCGGACGGCGCGCCCTTGGCCGTCGCCGCCTGGAGCACGATCTCAGTGCCGCTGGACAGGTCGAGCCCGAGGCCGACCTTGAACTGCTGCTGCCAGTGACTCGGGCTGAACGTCTGGCTGCCGGTGATCGAGAACAGCATGATCAGGATCAGCACGGCCAGCCCGGCCAGCGCGCGGCCCGGCCGCGAGCCGCTTCTGCTTGGGGGTGCCACTTGTCGCCTGCCTCTTAGCGTGCGTTAGCGTGCGTCGCCTAAGTCGCGGACGCGCTAGTCCTTCTTGGTCCCGGTCGCCTGCTCGTAGGCGGACTCCGCCGGCTCCTCGTGCTCGGCGGCCGGGGCGTCCGCGGTCTCGTCGGTGTCCTCGGCGTCGCCGTCCTCGCCCTCGGCATCCTCGTAGTAGTCCTCGGTCGCCTCGTCGGCGGCCGGGTCCACGTCTTCCGCCACGTCCTCGTCGGGGGCGTCGCCGGGGCTCACCACGTCCATGACGGCGCGCTTCATGTAGCGCACCTCGACGCCGGGAGCGACCTCGAGGATCACGTCGTCGCCGTCCACGTCCACCACGGTCGCGTACATGCCGGCCGTCGTCCGCACCCGGGCACCCCGGCCGAGCGTGTTCGCCTGCTGCGCCGCCTGCTGGCGGCGGCGCTGCTGCGGCCTGATCATCAGCAGGTAGAACGCCACGACGACGATCAGAATGAGGATCAGCGTGGTCGGGTTGAACCCGCTGGAACCGCTGGTGGCTGCTAGCTCTGTAATCCCCATCGTGGGGGCATCCTTCCGGTTGTCTTACTGAAGGCCGGCCAGGCCGTCACAGTGGACAGCCACGTGCCAACCTGCGCAGTGTAGCGGCGCTTATAAAAACGCATAACCACCCTACGGGGTTCCGCGTCCTCATCGGGACGCCCGACGCGAAGTAGCCACCGAATACCCGCAGCTGTCCCCGTATTGCAACCGTTTCGCTACGCCGCCTGCTCAGTCGAACAGGGTGGCGCCGTCCGGCGGCGCGGGCGGGGTGAGGCCGAGGTGCCGCCAGCCGGCCGGGGTAGCCACCCGGCCGCGCGGGGTGCGGGCCAGCAGGCCGTGCCTGACCAGGAACGGCTCGGCCACCACCTCCACCGTCTCCGCCTCCTCGCCGACCGCGACGGCCAGCGTGGACAGCCCCACCGGGCCGCCGCCGAACCGCCTGACCAGGGCGTCGAGTACCCCCCGGTCCAGCCGGTCGAGGCCGAGCTCGTCCACCTCGTACAGCTCGAGCGCGGTCCTGGTCAGCCGCCTGCTCACCCGGCCGTCGGCGCGGACCTCGGCGTAGTCGCGGACCCGGCGCAGCAGCCGGTTCGCGATCCGCGGGGTGCCGCGCGAGCGCAGCGCCAGCTCCTCGATGCTGCCGTCCTCGATCTGCACGCCGAGCAGCCCGGCCGACCGGCGGAGGATGACGCCGAGCTCTTCGGGCTGGTAGAAGTCGAGGTGGGCGGTGAAGCCGAACCGGTCGCGCAGCGGGGCCGGCAGCAGGCCCGCCCGGGTGGTCGCGCCGACCAGGGTGAACGGGGCGATGTCGAGCGGGATCGCGGTCGCCCCGGGTCCCTTGCCGACCACGATGTCGACCCGGAAGTCCTCCATCGCCAGGTAGAGCATCTCCTCGGCCGGGCGGGCGAGGCGGTGGATCTCGTCGATGAAGACCACCTCGCCCTCCTGCAGGGTGGACAGCACCGCGGCCAGGTCGCCTGACCGCTCGATGGCCGGGCCGCTGGTGATGCGCAGCGGCGCGCCGAGCTCGGCCGCGATGATCATCGCGATGGTGGTCTTGCCCAGGCCGGGCGGCCCGGACAGCAGCACGTGGTCCGGGGGGCGGCCGCGCCGCAGCGCGCTGCGCAGCAGCAGGGTGAGCTGCTCGCGGACCCGGGCCTGGCCGACGAAGTCGTCCAGGCGCTTGGGCCGCAGCGCCCCCTCGATCATCCGCTCGTCGCCGTCGGCCAGCGGTGACACCAGCCGGTCGGCTTCGTCGGCCTGGTCGCCTCGGTCGGCCTGGTCGGACTGGCCGGACAGGCGGCGGGCCAGCTCTGCCTCCTCGGCCCGGGCCAGCGCGTCGTCAGCCATGCCGGGACAGCTTCCGCAGGGCGGCCCGCAGCGCGGTGGCGACGTCCGGCACCTCGCCGCCGGCATCGGCCTCGACCGCCGCGATCGCCGACTCCGCGTCCCGGACCGACCAGCCCAGGTTGACCAGGCCGGTGGTGACCTGGTCGCGCCAGGACGGCGCGGCCGCGCGGGCCGCGCTGGTGAACGGGCCGGCTCCGCCGCCGTCGCCCGGCGCGCCGAGGCGGTCGCGCAGCTCGAGCACGATCCGCTGCGCGCCCTTGTTGCCGACGCCGGGAACCATGGTGAGCGCCTTGATGTCCTCGGCCGCGACCGCGCGGCGGAGCGCGTCCGGCGAGTGCACCGCCAGCATCGCCAGCGCCAGCCGGGGGCCGATGCCGCTGGCCGTCTGGAGCAGCTCGAACACGTTCCGCTCGTCATCGGTGCCGAAGCCGAACAGGGTCAGCGAGTCCTCCCGCACCACCAGCGAGGTGGCGACCCGGGCCGGCTCGCCCGGCTTGAGCCCGGCCAGGGTGTCGGGCGTGCACTGCACGCGCAGCCCCACCCCGCCGACCTCGATGACGGCGCCGTCCAGGCCTACTCCGGCCACCATGCCGTTCAGGTGCGCGATCATGCCTTACCCCTCGTGTCAGCCCTGGTCGCGGTGACCGCCGCGGGCGCGGTGGCGGCCCGGGCCAGCCGCGCCTGCATCGCGGGCGCCCGCCACAGGTGGCAGATCGCCAGCGCCAGCGCGTCGGCCGCGTCGGCCGGGCGGGGCCGCTCGGTCAGCCGCAGCAGCCGCATCACCATGACCGTCACCTGCTCCTTGTCCGCCCGGCCGCTGCCGGTCACCGCCGCCTTGACCTCGCTCGGCGTGTGCAGCGCGACCGGCAGCCCGCGCCGGGCGGCGCAGACGATGGCGACCGCCCCGGCCTGGGCGGTGCCCATCACCGTGCGCACGTTCTGCTGGGCGAACACCCGCTCCACCGCCACCGTGTCCGGCTGGTACTCGGTCAGCCAGCGCTCGATCTCCTGCTCGATCGCCAGCAGCCGGGCCGCGATGTCCTCGTCCGCGCCGGTGCGGACCACCCCGGTGGCGACCAGCCGCGGCGGCCGCCCGGGGACGCCCTCGACCACGCCGAGGCCGCACCGGGTAAGGCCGGGGTCGACGCCGAGCACCCGGGACGGCGGCCGGGCCGCGTATCCCGTCACTCCTGGCACCTCGTTACTGGCACTGGGGCCGCTGAGTCAACGCGTTCACCTTCGGTTACATCCGTCACGAACATCTGTTCGCCAACCATACCGCGCCCGGGCCCCAGCGCGGGGGGATGCCGCGCCCGCGTGTCCCGGTTTGCGGCTGGCGGCAAACCGGGTGGTTGCGACAACCACGGCGCTGTCGGCCAATGCCACTGAGTTAGGCGGGTGCTCACTGCGCGCGGGCAGCGCCACCACAGCCACTTTGGTCACGTAGCTGCAGGCCAATGGCTTAAAATGGAAATAATTTGGTGTCATGGCACCAAATTATTTCCATGCTGCTAAAAAGTTCCGCAATAATACTGCTACCTGCGGGAATCTGGCTGACCGCAGGCGTGCGGGCTGGCGGGGCGGGGCACAGGGTGCGCGTGGCGCGGCGGGGTGCCGGCGACCGCTAGTCCGGCCAGGCGGAGCGCCGGGAGCGGGGTGCCGGCGTCGCGGGCGGCCAGGCCGCGCTGGCCGAGGGTGAGGGACCCGGGCGGAGCGGCGGCAGCCGGGGCTCAGCCGATCTTCTCCATGATGTCGTCGCTCACGTTGTAGTTGGCGTAGACGTCCTGCACGTCGTCGGAGTCCTCGAGCGCGTCGATCATCTTGAGTACCTTCCGCGCCTGGTCCTCGTCCAGGTCGATCTCGCTGCTGGGCAGGAACGCCGCGTCGGCCGACTCGTAGTCGATGCCCGCCTCCTGCAGCGCGGTGCGCACCGCGACCAGGTCGGTCGGCTCGGAGATGACCTCGAACGCCTCGCCGAGGTCGTTGACCTCTTCGGCGCCGGCGTCGAGGACCGCCAGCAGGACGTCGTCCTCGGTCATGTCCTTGGTCTTCTCGACGACGATCACGCCCTTGCGGTTGAACAGGTACGACACCGAGCCCGGGTCCGCCATCCGGCCGCCGTTGCGGGTGAACGCGACCCGCACGTCGCTGGCCGCGCGGTTGCGGTTGTCGGTCAGGCACTCGACCAGCACCGCCACCCCGCCGGGGCCGTAGCCCTCGTAGGTGATGTTCTCGTACTGGGCGCCGCCGGCCTCCTGGCCGGAGCCGCGCTTGACCGCCCGGTCGATGTTGTCGTTGGGGACCGAGGACTTCTTGGCCTTCTGGATAGCGTCGAAGAGCGTCGGGTTGCCGGCCGGGTCGCCACCGCCAGTGCGGGCGGCCACCTCGACGTTCTTGATCAGCTTGGCGAACAGCTTGCCGCGCTTAGCGTCGACCACCGCCTTCTTGTGCTTGGTGGTGGCCCATTTGGAGTGGCCGCTCATGACGTTCCCTTCACCATCTTGACGAACAGCTCGTGAATGCGCCGGTCCGGGGTCAGCTCGGGGTGGAACGCGGTCGCGAGGAGCGGACCCTGCCGGACGGCGATGATCCTACCGTTATCCTCGCCGAGCACGGTTACTTCCGCACCCGCCCGCTCCACCCACGGCGCGCGGATGAACACGGCGTGGAACGGCGTCTCGTCGGCGCTGCCGCCCGGTCCGGCGGTGCTGCCGAGCTGGAGCGTTACCTCGCGCTCGAACGAGTCGACCTGGCGGCCGAAGGCGTTGCGGCGGGCGGTCATGTCGATCCCGCCGAACGTCTGCTGCCCGGCCACGCCGTCCCGCAGGTGGTCGGCCAGCATGATCAGGCCGGCGCAGGAGCCGAAGGCCGGCAGCCCGCCCGCGATCAGCTTGCGGACCGGCTCGAGCAGCTCGAACGCGGTCGCCAGGCGCCACAGCGTGGTCGACTCGCCGCCCGGGATGACCAGCCCGTCGACCGACTCGACCTCCGCCAGCCGGCGCACCGGCCGGGGGTCCGCGCCCGCCTCGCCGAGCGCCCGCAGGTGCTCGCGCACGTCGCCCTGCAGCGCGAGTACTCCGATGACCGGCATGGGGCCGCTTCCTCCTGGGGCTACCAGCCGCGCTTGGCGTACTGCTGGTCGGCCGGCAGCGTGTCGAGGTTGATGCCGACCATCGCCTCGCCGAGGCCGCGGGACACCTTCGCGATCACGTCCGGGTCGTCGTAGAAGGTGGTCGCCTTGACGATCGCGGCCGCCCGCCGGGCCGGGTCACCGGACTTGAAGATGCCGGACCCGACGAACACGCCCTCCGCGCCGAGCTGCATCATCATCGCCGCGTCGGCCGGGGTGGCGATGCCGCCCGCGGTGAACAGCACCACCGGCAGCCTGCCCGCCCGGGCCACCTCGGCGACCAGGTCGTACGGCGCCTGCAGGTCCTTGGCGGCGGTGAACAGCTCCTCCGGCGGCAGCCCGGCCAGGCGGCGGATGCCCTGGCTGAGCGAGCGCATGTGCCTGGTCGCCTCGACCACGTTGCCGGTGCCCGCCTCGCCCTTGGAGCGGATCATCGCGGCGCCCTCGGCGATCCGGCGCAGCGCCTCGCCGAGGTTGGTGGCGCCGCACACGAACGGCACCGTGAACTTCCACTTGTCGACGTGGTGGGCCTCGTCGGCCGGGGTGAGCACCTCGGACTCGTCGATGTAGTCGACGCCGATCGCCTGCAGCACCTGGGCCTCGGAGAAGTGCCCGATCCGGCACTTGGCCATCACCGGGATGGACACCGCGCCGATGATGCCGTCGATCATGTCCGGGTCGCTCATCCGGGCGATGCCGCCCTGGGCCCTGATGTCGGCCGGCACCCGCTCGAGCGCCATCACCGCGACCGCCCCGGCGTCCTCGGCGATCTTGGCCTGGTCGGGCGTCACCACGTCCATGATCACGCCGCCCTTGAGCATCTCCGCCATGCCGCGCTTGACGCGGCCGGTGCCGGTCTGCGGCGCGCTCGGGTGCGACCCGGCCGGCGTGCCGTCGGGCTGGGCGGCGGCGGTGGACTCGGCGGTGGACACTGGCAAACCTCCTGGTGCGGGCGCGCCGGCTCGGCGCTCCTTCTATCGTATGCCGTGCCCGGGGGGCCGGCGCGCGGCCAGGCCAGCGCGAGCCAATCAGCCGAATTGGCCCCCGCCCGCCAGGCCTGCCTGCTGCCCCTCGCCGTCGGTCAGCGTGTCGTCCATGTCGAAGAACTCGGGCGGCCGGGCGCGGCCGGACAGGTGCAGCGTCCGGGCCAGCGGGCGGCGGCGGGCGTCGATGGTCCGCCCGGCTAGGTCGTTGTAGAACTTGCGGGCGATGAACACCTGCTGCGACGCCTTCTCCACCGCCTCGATCAGCTCGGCCGCGCCCTCGGGGTCGAGCGCCGCCGGGTCGCCGTCGCCGAGGCGGCCGAGCTCGAGGGCGCTGGCGATGACACCGGGGCCGGCCGCGGTGCCCCCGGTGCGCAGGACGGCGCCGAGGGTGGCCCGCAGCGCCCGGGTCAGGTCGCTCTCGGCCAGGTCGCGCTCGGCCGGGCCGGCCTGCCGGGCCCCCTGCACCGCGGCCGCCAGCAGCAGCGAGGTGGCCGGGTCGAGCTGACCGGACGAGGCGAGGTCGGCCGCGGCCGACGCGCGGCGCACCAGCGCCAGGTCGAGCGCGGCCCGGGCGGCCTCCACCCGGTTGTGCAGCCGGTCCAGGCGGCTGGCGCGCCAGGAAACCCAGAAGCTCCAGAGCACGACCGCGAGCACCGCCAGCACGATGATCGTCCAGGTCACTGAGCTTCCTCATTTCTTGCTGTTATCTGGAGAGGGGGATGGCCGGGGAGGCGGGGGCTCACTCGGCGATGCCCACCGTGGCCCGGCCGAGCACGACGGTCTCGTAGACGCTGACCACGTCCTGCGCCACCACGCCCCAGTCGTAGGCGGCCACCGCCTCCAGCGCGGCCAGTGACAGCGCGGCCCGCCGGGCGGGGTCGTCAAGCAGCCGCGCGGCCGCCCGGGCCAGGTCATCCGGGTCGCCGGTGGCGAACAGCTCGCCCGCCTGCCCGCCCCGCAGCACGTCCCGGAACGCCGGGATGTCGCTGGCCACGATGGCCGCGCCGGCCGCCATCGCCTCGGCGGTGACGATGCCGAACGACTCGCCGCCGGTGTTGGGCGAGCAGAACAGGTCGACCGAGTGCAGCAGCCGTACCTTGTCCGCCTCCGAGACCTCGCCCAGGAAGACGGCGCGGTCCCGCAGCCGCTCGGGCAGCTTGTCCCGGTGCTCGTCGGCGTCGCCGTTGCCGGCGATGAGCAGCCGCAGCCCCGGCCGGCCGGGGGCGAGCAGCTCGAACGCCCGCAGCAGCACCGGCAGCCCCTTGCGGGACTCGTCCATCCGGCCCAGGAAGCCGATCGCGCCGCCCGCGCCGGGCCAGCCGTCGAGCGGCACGGCCTCCCGGTAGCGGCGGGTGGCCACCCCGTTCGGTATCAGCACCGCGTCGCCGCCCAGGTGCTCGACGAACGTCGACCGCGCCGCCTCAGAGACCGCGATCCGGCCGTCGATCTTCTCCAGCGCGGAGCGGAGCACCGGCATGCTCGCCAGCAGCCACCGTGACTTGCGCATGGCGGTGTGCACGGTGGCCACGATCGGGCCCGACGCCACCCAGCAGGCGAGCAGCGACAGCGACGGCACGGCCGGCTCGTGCACGTGCAGCACGTCGAACGAGCCGTCGCGCAGCCAGCGGCGGACGCGGTTGGCCGACAGCGGGCCGAACGCCAGCCGGGCCACCGAGCCGTTGTACGGCACCGGCATCGCCCGGCCGGCCGGCACCACGTAGGGCGGCAGCGGCCGGTCCTCGTCCGCGGGCGCGATCACCGAGACCTCGTGGCCCAGCTCGATCAGCGCCTCGGCCAGGTCCCTGACGTGCTGCTGCACTCCCCCGGGGACGTCCCAGGAGTACGGGCAGGCGATGCCTATCCGCACGGGCGCACCACGGTCCGCAGCCCGGTCACCGGGGCGCACCCGGCGTGGTCGTGGCCGGCGTGGTCGCGGCCGGCCCGCGACCGCGCGCCAGCCGGGCCGGGTCCAGGTCGCTGACGAAGACCTTCTGCAGCATGTGCCAGTCTTCCGGGTGCTCGCTGATCGCGCGCTCGAAGACCGTCGCCAGGGCCTGGGTCATCGCCGCCGCCTTCTCTTTCCTGGTCCCCTCGGCCGGGACCGGGATCTCCGGGTGCACGTGCGCGGCCCACTCGGCCTCGCCCACGAACCAGCAGGCGACCGGCATCAGCGCCGCCCCGGTCTGCACCGCGAGCGCGGCCGGGCCGGCCGGGAACAGCGCCTTCTCACCGAAGAAGTCCACCTCGAGGCCGGTGTCGGACAGGTCGCGGTCGGCGACCAGGCAGACCAGCTTGCCCGCCCGCAGCCGCTGTGCCAGCACGCCGAACGGGTGCGGGCCGCCCGTGGTCGGCAGCACTTCCATCCCCAGTCCCTGGCGGAAGGCGAGGAACTTCTCGTAGACCGACTCCGGCTTGAGCCGCTCGGCGACGGTGGTGAACGAGCCCGCACCGACCAGGATCACCCAGCGGCCGGCCTGCTCGAAGTCGCCCATGTGGGGCAGCGCGTAGATGACGCCGCGGCCGCTGCGCAGGTGCTCCAGGGTCAGGTCGACCTGCTCCTGGTTGACGTGCATGCCGGCCAGGATCCGCTCGCCCGGGATGTCCTGCAGCCGGAAGGTCTCCAGGTAATAGCGCGCGTAGGAGCGCATGACGGCCCGCGAGAGCGCGCGCAGCTCGCCGCCGTCCACCGCGGCCGCCGCCCCGCCCGGGCCTGCCTCCGCGCGCAGCACCCGCAGCAGGTTGCCCTCGAGGACCTGCACGCCGCCGCCCTGACGGCGCCAGGCGATGTCGGCCCCCCAGTTGAACAGGGCGCGGGCGGCCGGCTCGGGCAGGCGGCGGACCAGGTTCCAGCCCGCGGTGAAGGCGGTGCTGGCGATCCGCTCCCGGAACGTTTCCCGCTCCTTGCTCATCAGGCCCCCGCTCATCAGGCCTCCGCCGGCGGCGGCGCCGGCGGCTGGGCGGCTGGCGGCTGGCCGGCTGGCGGCTGGGCGGCCCCGGGGGGGCCGTCTTTCGCCCTGGCGTCCAGGTAGACGCACCGGATCCGCTGGTACAGGGTGAACGCGGTGCCCGCCGCGAGCCCCCACATGCCGATCGGCAGGACGTAGGGGAGGCCGAGGCCGGACAGGCCGACCGCGGTGAGGCCGATGACCAGGCGCTCCGGCCGCTCGATCAGCCCGACGTTGGCGTTCAGGCCCAGGCCCTCCGCGCGGGCCTTGACGTAGGACACGCACAGGCCGCCCGCCAGGCAGAACAGGCTGACCACGGCGAGCAGGTGATCGACCCGGATGAACCAGATGGTGATCGCGCCGAACACGCACGCGTCGGCCAGCCGGTCGGTGGTCGAGTCGAGGAAGGCACCGAACCGGCCCGAGTCCCCCTTGATCCGGGCGAGCTGGCCGTCGAGCATGTCCATGAAGGTGAACACGGTCGCCGTCGCGGCGCCGGGGAACAGCCAGCCGATCGGGAACATGGCCAGGCAGGGCGCGGACACGCCGATGGCGCCGGCCACCGTGATCATGTTCGGGGTGACCGGCGTGCGGGCGAGCGCCTGAATCAGCGGGCTGAACAGGCGCGCGAAAAAGGGACGGAGAAAGTTCAGCATGGCCGACACGATCTTAGTGGTATCGGGAGGAGGCGGTCAGCGGGGTGACCGCGCGCCCTTCGTTGTCACCTGGGCGCTACCGGGCGGATTCTCCCCATGGGTCTTGTGGTAACGCCCCGGTCGGGTTCACCCTGTGCATACGGAAGCTCACGAGCGCAAGGAGGCGGCGAGAGTGACGGGTACAGGCAGCTCAGGAGGGGCAGGAGCGGCGGGCGCGGACAGGGAATCGGGGGCTGGCGGCATCCGCAACGTGGTGCTGGTCGGCCATTCAGGAAGCGGCAAGACCACGCTGGCCGAGGCGCTGCTGCTGCACACCGGAACGCTGACCCGGGCGGGCCGGGTCGAGGACGGGACCACGGCCAGCGACTTCGACGAGGTCGAGATCAGGCAGCGGCGCTCGGTCAACCTGGCGCTGACGCCGTTCGTCTCCGACCGGATCACCGTCAACCTGCTCGACACCCCGGGGTACGCGGACTTCACCGGCGACCTGCGGGCCGGGCTGCGCGCGGCCGACTGCGCCCTTTTCGTCGTCGCCGCCACCGACGGGGTGGACGGGGTGACCCGGCTGCTGTGGGACGAGTGCGCCGCGGTGGGCATGCCGCGGGCGGTCGTCATCACCAAGATCGACCACGGGCGGGCCGACTTCCCGACCGTCCTGGCCGAGTGCCAGGGCGCCTTCGGTGAGGGCGTGCTCCCCCTCTACCTGCCGGTCCCCGACGCCTCCGGCAGCGGGGCGAGCGGGCTGATCGGGCTCCTGTCGGAGACCTTCTACGACTACTCGCCGGGGACCAGGACCGCCCGGCCGGCCGCCGAGGCACCCGACGCGGAGCTGATGGCGGCCGAGCGCGACTCGCTGATCGAGGGGATCATCACCGAGAGCGAGGACGAGACCCTGATGGAGCGGTACCTGGCCGGTGAGACGATACCGACCGGGGTGCTGATCGCCGACCTGGAGACCGCGGTCGCCCGCGGGTCCTTCTACCCGGTGCTGGCGGTCTCCTCCCCGCTCGGCATCGGCATGGCCGAGCTGGCCGAGGTCGTTACCCAGGCCTTCCCGTCGCCGCTTGAGCACCCGCTGCCGCCGGTCGCCTCGGCGCTGACCGGGGAACTGGTCGAGGGCCTGGCCTGCGACCCCGACGGGCCGCTGCTGGCCGAGGTGGTGAAGACCACCTCCGACCCCTACGTCGGCCGGATCTCCCTGGTCCGGGTGTTCTCCGGCACCCTCAGGCCGGACATGTCGGTGCACGTCTCCGGGCACGGGCGGGCCGAGCGCGGGCACCCCGACCACGATGACGACGAGCGGGTCGGCGCGCTGACCTCGCCGCTCGGCAAGCAGCAGCGGCCGGCCGCGGCCTGCCCGGCCGGGTCGGTCTGCGCGGTGGCGAAGCTGTCCACCGCGGAAACCGGGGACACGCTGTCCTCCCGCGAGCAGCCGCTGCTGATGGAGCCGTGGCCGATGCCCGACCCGCTGCTGCCGGTGGCGATCGTGGCCCGGTCCAAGGCGGACGACGACAAGCTCTCGGCCGCGCTCGGGCGGCTGGTGGCCGAGGACCCGACGATGCGGCTCGAGATCAACGCCGAGACCCACCAGCTAGTGCTGTGGTGCATGGGCGAGGCCCACGCGGACGTGCTGCTGATGCGGCTGTCCGAGCGCTACGGGGTCGCGGTGGACACGGTGACGCTGCGGGTGCCGCTGCGTGAGACGGTGTCGGTCACCGCCCGCGGCCTCGGCCGCAACGTCAAGCAGACCGGCGGGCACGGCGAGTTCGGCATCTGCCATATCGAGGTGGAGCCGCTGCCGGCCGGCGCGTCCGGCTTCGAGTTCGTCGACAAGATCGTCGGCGGGGTGGTGCCGCGGCAGTTCATCCCGTCGGTCGAGAAGGGCGTCCGCTCCCAGATGGAGGCCGGGATCCTGGCCGGGTACCCGATGACCGGGGTCCGGGTGACCCTGTTCGACGGCAAGGCGCACCCGGTCGACTCCTCCGACATGGCGTTCCAGAAGGCGGCCCGGGCCGCGCTGCGGGACGCCTGCGAGAAGGCGTCGCCGATGCTGCTCGAGCCGGTCGACGAGGTGTCGATCCTGGTGCCCGACGAGTACGTCGGCGCGGTCATGTCCGACCTGTCCGGCCGCCGCGGCCGGGTGATCGGCAGCACGGCGATCGGCATCGGCCGGACCCAGATCCGGGCCGAGGTGCCGCAACTGGAGATCACCAGGTACTCGATCGACCTGCGGTCGGTGTCCCACGGCACCGGCTCGTTCACCCGCGAGTACCTGCGCCACGAGCCGCTGCCGTCGCACCTGGCGGCCAAGGTGACGGCGGTGCAGGCCGGCTAGCTGGTAAGAGTTAACGGGCCGGCCAGGCGTCGGCCAGCAGCTTGCGGGTGTCGGCCAGCAGCTGCGGCAGCACCCGGGTGCGGCCGACGACCGGCATGAAGTTGGCGTCGCCGCCCCACCGGGGCACCACGTGCTGGTGCAGGTGGGCGGCGATGCCGGCGCCGGCCACGGTGCCGAGGTTCATCCCGATGTTGAAGCCGTGCGGCCCGGAGACGGAGCGCAGGGTGCTGATCGCGTCCCGGGTGTACTGGCTGAACTCGGCGGTCTCGGCCGGGGTCAGCTCGATGTAGTCGCCGACGTGCCGGTACGGGCAGATGAGCACGTGGCCGCTGTTGTACGGGTACAGGTTCATGATCGCGTAGACCAGCTCGCCCCGGGCCACGATCAGGCCGTCCTCGTCGTTCAGCGTGGGCGCGACGCAGAACGGGCACCCTTCGTCGGCGCCGGGGCCGGTCGGCTTGCCCTCACCCTTGATGTAGGCCATCCGGTGCGGCGTCCACAGCCGGTCGAACTCGTCAGGTACCCCGTGGTCGGGAGGCTCAGGCACGCTCACCCTACCGATGCTAGCGGGCGGGCGGCGCGGGCTACTGGCCCGGGTTTCCGTAGACGTGATCGGGGTGCATCAGCACCGCGGTGCGCCGCTCGTCCCGCATTACCTGGTCGTAAGCGTCGAAATCGTCGTGCTGGCCGCCCGCGGCGGTGAAGATCTCGCGCAGCAGCAGGCGGAGCCGGTCGGGGTCGATGCCGGGGGCCGGGTCGTCCGGGCCGATCAGGTCGACCTCTCCCTCGGCCGCCGCCCACTGCCAGCCGGACCTGATGACCACGTTGGCGTACGGGCGCTCCCGCAGGTAATAGAGCTTGCGGGTACCGCCGCGGACCACCATGCCGACCACCGTCTCGCCGCTCACCGGGTGCGGCAGCACCCCGGCGTTCACCACCGACGAGGCGATCGACCCGTCGCCCCGGGTGACCGACACCACGACCAGGCCGTGGTCGCCCGCCACGAGCGCGCTGAAGTCAACGATGCTTGCCATGTGATCAGCCTACGGCCGGTCCGAGCGGCGGTCGCGCTTGCCGCCGCCCGCGCCGCCCTGGTCGTTGACCAGGCCGGCCCGGCGCAGCGCGTCCGCCATCGCGTTGTTGGCCGGGGCCGGGGCCGGGGACGATCCAGGGCGCGGCGGCTGCCGGTCCCCCCGGTCGTGGCCCGCCCGGCGGTCGGCGGGCCTCGGGTCAGCGCCCCCGCGCTCGGAGTTGCCCCGGCGCTCGGAGCTGCCGCGCTGGGCGGGATTGCCGCTCGCTGGGCGGGGCTGCCCTGGCGGGCGGGGCTGCCCTGGCGTCCGGAGCCGCCCCGGCGGTCGCCGGCCGGGCGGGCGGGGGAACGGTCGCGGGGCGGGTCAGCCGCACCCGTTCGGGCGACCGCGGTTGGGTTGGCCTTTGCCTTCGCCTTTGCCTTTGCCTTGGGGCGGGCTGCCGTCTCCGCCTCGTCGCGCAGCTTCATGGTGAGCGAGACGCGGTTGCGGGGGATGTCCACCAGGAGCACCTTCACCCGCACCACGTCACCGGGCTTGGCCACGTCACGGGGGTCGGCCACGAAGGTCTCCGACATGGCCGAGACGTGCACCAGGCCGTCCTGGTGCACGCCGATGTCGACGAACGCGCCGAACGCGGCCACGTTGGTGACGACGCCCTCGAGCACCATGCCCGGCTCCAGGTCGGCCAGGGTGTGCACGCCCTCGTCGAAGGTCGCGGTCTGGAACTCCGGGCGCGGGTCACGGCCCGGCTTCTCCAGCTCGCGCAGGATGTCGGTGACGGTCGGCAGGCCGAACGTGTCGTCGGTGAACTCGGACGCCTGCAGCCCGCGCAGGGTCGCCGGGTTGCCGATCAGCCCGGCCACGTCGGCCTGGACGCGGTCCATGATGCGGCGCACCACCGGGTAGGCCTCGGGGTGCACGCCGGAGGCGTCGAGCGGGTCGTCGCCGCCGCGGATGCGCAGGAAGCCGGCGCACTGCTCGAACGCCTTGGGGCCAAGCCGCGGCACCGTCTTCAGCGCCTCCCGGGTCGGGTAGGCGCCGCATGTGTCGCGGTGCGCGACGATCGCGCCCGCCAGGGAGTCGGTGATGCCGGACACCCGGGCCAGCAGCGGGCGGCTGGCGGTGTTCACGTCCACCCCGACCGCGTTCACCGCGTCTTCCACTACCGCGTCGAGCGACCGCTCGAGCTTGGTCCCGGTCACGTCGTGCTGGTACTGGCCGACCCCGATCGACTTCGGGTCGATCTTGACCAGCTCCGCCAGCGGATCCTGGAGGCGGCGCGCGATCGACACCGCCCCGCGCAGCGAGACGTCCAGCTCGGGCAGCTCGCTGCTGGCGTAGGCGCTGGCCGAGTAGACCGACGCGCCCGCCTCGGAGACCACCACCTTGGTCAGGTTCAGCTCCGGGCTCGCCTTGATCAGGTCGAGCGCCAGCTTGTCGGTCTCCCGGCTGGCGGTGCCGTTGCCGATCGCGATCAGCTCGACCTGGTGGCTGGCGGCGAGCTGCTTGAGGGTGTGCAGCGACTCGTCCCACTGGTTGCGGGGCGCGTGCGGGTAGATGGTGCTGGTGGCGACCACCTTGCCGGTCTGGTCGACCACCGCCACCTTGACGCCGGTGCGCAGGCCCGGGTCGAGGCCCATCGTCGCCCGCTGCCCGGCCGGCGCGGCCAGCAGCAGGGCGCGCAGGTTGGCGGCGAACACGTCAACCGCCTCCGCCTCGGCCGCCTGCCACAGCCGCATCCGCAGGTCGATGCCGAGGTGCACCAGGATCCGGGTGCGCCACGCCCAGCGGACCGTGTCCGTCAGCCACTTGTCGGCCGGGCGGCCCCGGTCGCTGACCTGGAAGCGGGCGGCGATCGGCTGCTCGTAGGACGGGCTGAGCCCGATGGCGCCGGGCTGGTAGCCCTCGTCGGCCGGGTCGAGGGTGAGGTCGAGCACCTCTTCCTTCTCGGCCCGGAACATCGCCAGGATCCGGTGCGACTTGAGCTTGCCGAACGGCTCGTCGAAGTCGAAGTAGTCGCTGTACTTCTTGCCGTCTTCTTCCTTGCCCGCGCGCACCCGGGCGGTCAGCGAGCCGCGGGACCACATGCGCTCGCGCAGCGTCCCGATCAGGTCGGCGTCCTCGGCGAAGCGCTCCACCAGGATCGCGCGGGCGCCCTCGAGGGCGGCCGCGACGTCCTTCACTTCCTCGTTCAGGTACTGCTCGGCGGCCTTCTTCGGGTCGGTCTCCGGGTGGTTCAGCAGCGTCTCCGCGAGGGGCTCGAGGCCGTTCTCGCGGGCGACCTGCGCCTTGGTGCGCCGCTTGGGCTTGTACGGCAGGTACAGGTCTTCCAGCCGGGCCTTGGTGTCGGCGCTGCTCAGCTGCGCTTTCAGCTCGTCCGTGAGCTTGCCCTGCTCCTGCACCGAGGCCAGGATCGCGGCCCGCCGCTCCTCCAGCTCGCGCAGGTAGCGCAGCCGCTCGTCCAGGGTGCGCAGCTGGGCGTCGTCCAGCGTGCCGGTCGCCTCCTTGCGGTACCGGGCGATGAACGGCACCGTCGCGCCGCCGTCCAGCAGCTCAACCGCGGCCGCGACCTGGTTGTCGCGGACCGACAGCTCGGCGGCGATCCGCTTGATGATCGACGCGCTGCTAGCCGGGTCGGTGGTCTCGGTCGTCTGGCTGGTCACGGTGCGAGCCTACTGGGCGCGGGTAAATAAAGCGGGCCGCATCGCGCCGCTGCGTACAGTTGACGGATGACCGACGCCTCCCAGCAGCCCCGCCCGGCCTTTGCCTCGAGGGGCGCCGTGCCCGACAAGCCCGCGGTTGACGGGCTGGCGGAAGCCTGGAGCGCACGCTGGGCAGACAGCCAGGTCTACCGCTTTGACCGCACCCGGCCCCGGTCACAGGTGTACTCGATCGACACCCCGCCGCCCACCGTGTCGGGCTCGCTGCACGTCGGGCACGTGTTCTCGTTCACCCACACCGACATCCTCGCCCGCTACCGGCGGATGACCGGCCAGGCGGTGTTCTACCCGCTCGGCTGGGACGACAACGGGCTGCCGACCGAGCGGCGGGTGCAGAACGTCTACGGCGTGCGGTGCGACCCCTCGGTGCCCTACGACCCGTCCTTCTCCCCGCCCGAGGTTCCGGGCAAGCGCGAGCTGCCGGTGTCCCGGCGGAACTTCATCGAGCTGTGCGAGCGGCTCACCGCGCTTGACGAGCGGGCGTTCGAGGACCTGTGGCGCCGGGTCGGGCTCTCGGTGGACTGGTCGCTGCTCTACACCACGATCAGCGACGACAGCCGGCGGGTGTCGCAGCGGGCGTTCCTGCGCAACCTGGCCCGGGGCGAGGCCTACCGGGCGGAGGCGCCCACGCTGTGGGACGTCAGCTTCCAGACCGCGGTGGCCCAGGCCGAGCTGGAGGACCGGGACTACGCCGGGGCGTTCCACCGGGTCGCCTTCCACGGTGCGGCCGGGCCAGTGTGGATCGAGACCACCCGGCCCGAGCTGCTGCCCGCCTGCGTCGCGCTGGTGGCCCACCCGGACGACGCCCGGTTTTCCGCGCTGTTCGGCTCCACGGTGCGGACGCCGGTGTTCGGGGTCTCGGTGCCGGTGCTGGCCCATCCCCTGGCGGAACCGGGCAAGGGATCCGGGATCGCGATGGTGTGCACCTTCGGCGACCTGACCGACGTGACCTGGTGGCGGGACCTGTCACTGCCGACCCGGCCGGTCATCGGGCGCGACGGGCGGCTGCTGCCGTCGCCGCCCGCTGGTGTCCCGGCCGGCGTGTACGCCGAGCTGGCGGGCAAGACGGTGTTCTCCGCCCGGGCGCGGATGGTGGAGCTGCTGCGGGAGTCCGGTGACCTGGACGGGGAGCCGCGGCCGGTCACCCGGCCGGTGAAGTTCTACGAGCGGGGCGACAAGCCGCTGGAGATCGTCACCTCGGGCCAGTGGTACCTGCGCAACGGCGGGCGGGATCCCGCCGTGCGGGCGGCGCTGCTCGACCGGGGCCGGGAGCTGACCTGGCACCCGGCGTTCATGGCGGCCCGCTACGAGAACTGGGTGACGGGGCTGTCGGGCGACTGGCTGATCTCCCGGCAGCGGTTCTTCGGGGTGCCGTTCCCGGTGTGGTACCCGCTCGACGGGGCCGGGTTGCCGCGGTACGACGCGCCGATCGTGCCGTTGTCGGAGGACGCGCTGCCGGTGGACCCGGCCGCGGACCCGGCGCCGGGCTTCGCTGAGTCGCAGCGCGGCCAGCCGGGCGGGTTCACCGCCGACCCCGACGTGATGGACACCTGGGCCACCTCGTCGCTGACACCGCTGATCGCCGGCCGCTGGGGCACCGACGAGGACCTGTTCTCCCGGGTGTTCCCGATGGACCTGCGGCCGCAGTCGCACGAGATCATCCGCACCTGGCTGTTCTCCACCGTCACCCGGGCGCACCTGGAGTTCGGCACGCTGCCGTGGTCGGACGCCGCCATCTCCGGCTGGATCCTCGACCCCGACCGGAAGAAGATGTCGAAGTCCAAGGGCAACGTGGTGGTGCCGACCGAGCTGCTGTCGCAGTACGGGTCGGACGCGGTGCGCTACTGGGCGGCCAGCGGCCGGTACGGGGTGGACACCGCGTTCGACCCCGGGCAGCTCAAGGTCGGGCGGCGGCTGGCGGTCAAGATACTGAACGCGGCCAAGTTCGTGCTGTCGCTGCCCGGGCCGCTGGGGCCGGTGACCGCCCCGGTGGACCAGTCGCTGCTGGCGGCGCTGGCGGCGGTGACGGGCGAGGCGACCGCCGCGCTGGAGGCGTTCGACCACGCGGGCGCGCTCGAGGCGGCGGAACGCTTCTTCTGGATGTTCTGCGACGACTACCTGGAGCTGGTGAAGGCGCGGGCCTACGCGGAGCCGGCTGACCCGGGCGGCGCCTCGGCTCGTTCCGCGCTGCGGCTGGCCCTCGGGGTGCTGCTGCGGCTGTTCGCGCCGTTCCTGCCGTTCGTGACCGAGGAAGCGTGGTCGTGGTGGCAGGACGGCTCGGTTCACCTGGCGGCCTGGCCGTCAGCGGCCGACCTGCCCGTCGAGGAGGCCGGCCCGGCCGCGCTGACGGTGCTGGCGACCGCGGCGGCGGTGCTCGGCCAGGTGCGCAAGGCCAAGACGGCGGCCAAGGTGTCGATCAGGGCGGCGGCCGAGCGGGTGGTGGTGCGCGGGCCGGACGAGGCGGCGGTGCGGGCGGCGGAACCCGACCTGCGGGCGGCCGGGAACATCGCCGACCTGGAGTTCCTGCCCGCTGCCGACGGGGAGCTGAGCACCCAGGTCACGCTGGCGGAGCCGGTTTCGTCCTGACCGGCCTGGTTGGCGCTGTTTGGCGCTGTTTGGCGCTGGTCAGTGGGGCAGGCGGGGCAGCCGCGGCAGCGGGCCGGTGGGCAGCCGGGGTGCCCGGCCTGCCCCCGGTAGCCGTGGCAGCGGCCCGGTCATCGGGCCGAAGCGGAGCACCGTGCGCTCGCTCACCAGCTGGTAGCCCAGCCGGGTGCCCCACCGGTCCGGGCGGTTGCGGTCGGTGATCAGCACCACCTCGGCCACCGGACCGCGGGCGGCGGGCCCGCCGAGCAGGCTGGACGCGTCGCCGGCCAGCACCGCCCGGCTGACCGCGAGCGTCACCGCGGCGGCGTAACCGCGGCGGCGGCGCTCGCCCGGGGTGTAGACCATGCTGACCCGGACCGAGCCGGCCACCGGGCGGGTAAGCGCCGCCAGCGCGGCCGGCTGGGCGCCGCCCTCAGCAGGCTCCGCGGCCTCCCGGCGGTGCGGCAGCACCCGGTGGTGGCCGTCCCAGCGGTGGCCAGGGCGCGGCGGCAGCTCCCACAGCACGGCGCCGCCGTAGCTGATCAGGTCGGCCGCCAGGTCGGCGGGCGAGCCGATCCGCTCGGCCGTCTCGGCCCCGTAGGCGGCTAGCCAGCGGGTGACCAGCGGCAGGTCTCCGGGGCCGGCCACCCGCAGCCGGCCGGCCGGGCCGTGGACCGTCCCGGCGGGCGGCCCGCTGCCCGGCCGGGCGAGGTCGGCCGCGGTCAGCCGGTAGACGTTGCAGTGCCGGTGCACCCGCGCCATGGTGCCGGCCCGCTGGGTCCAGGCGGCGGCGAACGCGTCCGCCGCCCCGGCCGTCGCGTCCACCCCGCAGACCTGCCTGCTCAGCCTGGCCAGGGCGGCGGCCAGCGCGGCCGCGATCTCCGGCAGCCGGCAGGACAGCAGCAGCGGCACCGGCGGGTCGTGCAGGAACGCGCCGCGCGGCGGGCCGCCCTCCGGCGGCTCCCACCAGCCGTACAGCGGGCCTGCCACCGCCGCCCGGCCCGGGGATGGCGCGGGCGGGCGGTTCAGCCGCGCGGCGTAGGCCTCCTGCACGCCCGACAGCAGCAAGGTGTTCTCCGCCGCCCGCGACCCCAGGTAACCGCCCGCCACCGCCGTGAACTGGTCTAGGTCGGAGGTGGTACACCAGCCCATGAGCTCATGCTTCCCGTCGTGCGTGCCTGCCCGGACCGAGCGATACGGTCAAGATGTCACACGGTGCGACCTAACCAAAAGACTACCCGCGGTTCACATAATGCCTTCAAGTATGCCGCTTCCACCTGGGAGCGCAAGTTAAGCGGACAGTAACCAAGCACCGGAAAATGGCTGCTGACCGGCCCTGACCAGAATCCAGAAAAGCCATTGCGCCTTTTTATGAAAGAAAATGTTTTGCCGGGAACCTTTTTCATGATCACGGAGGATCGTTATGGCTATAACGCTGGTAACCATCCCCGGCCGCGCGCCTGGCGGCCGCCCAGGCGGCCGTGGACGGCCCGCGGGCGGTCCGTGCGCGGGCCCGTCCGGCCGGACAATTGTTGACAATCCGCGGCTCGGGTACCTAGCGTCAGAGCATGACAGCTGAAACGCCGGACGGGCCGCGGGTCGGTGAGGCGGCGCGAGCGCACGCCTTTGCCGCGCTCCGGCAGTCCATCCTCAGCGGGGATGTCGCCCCCGGGCAGCGGCTGGTGGAGGAGGAGCTGGCGGGCACGCTCGGGGTGACGCGGCAGTCGCTGCGCGCGGCGCTGCTCGACCTGGCCGCCGACGGCCTGGTGGAGCGGATCCCCAACCGCGGCGCCCGGGTCCGGGTAGTGTCCACCGAGGAAGCGGTGGCCATCACCGAGTGCCGGATGGCCCTGGAGGCACTGTGCGCCGCCAAGGCGGCCGAGGTGATCACCGACGACGACGCGGCCGGGCTGCTGCAGCTAGCCGAGAACCTGCAGGCGGCGGTGACCGGCGCCGACCCGCTGAAGTACTCCGAGCTCAACCGGGAGCTGCACCGGCGGGTGGTGGCGATCTCCGGCCAGCGGGTCGCGGCCGGCCTGCTCGAGCGGCTGCACGGCCAGCTCGTCCGCCACCAGTTCCAGCTGGCGCTGCGACCGGGACGGCCCGAGGTCTCGCTCGGCGAGCACCTGGCGATCGTGCGGGCGGTGGCCGGGCGCCGGCCGCAGGAGGCCGACCAGGCGGTGCGGGTCCACCTGGCCAGCGTCATCACCGCGCTCAAGGCGGCTGAACGGGGCGGCCGCGACCGGGATTAGCCCCGGGCAGCCCGCCTACCAGCGACGAAAGGACCGCGACCGTGCGCCACGTCATCGTCACCGACCCGCCAAGGGCCGACCTGCCCGAGGTGGACAAGCTGGCCGGCTTCGGGGTGGCCACCGTGCACGAGGCGACCGGCCGGGCCGGCTACCTCGGCCCCGGCCTGCGGCCCAACCAGCAGGGCACCCGCATCGCCGGGACCGCGCTCACCGTGCTGTGCTGGCCGGGCGACAACCTGATGATCCACGCGGCGGTCGAGCTGGCCCGGGCGGGCGACATCATCGTCATCGCCACCACCTCGCCCAGCAGCGACGGCGCGTTCGGCGAGCTGCTCGCCACCTCCCTGGCCAGCCGCGGGGTGCGCGGGCTGGTCACCGGCGCGGGCCTGCGCGACACCCAGGAACTGCGCGACATGGGCTTTCCCGCCTGGACCGCGCACGTGTCCGCGCAGGGCACGGTGAAGGAGACCCCCGGGTCGGTCAACGTGCCGGTCACGCTGGGCGGCCAGCTCATCTGCCCGGGCGACGCGATCGTGGCCGACGACGACGGCGTGTGCGTGGTGCCCCGCCGCGCCGTCCCCGGGGCGGTCAGCGCGTCGGCCGCCCGGATCGCCCGGGAAGACGTCACCCGGCGGCAGCTCGCGGAGGGAGTGCTCGGCGCCGACCTGTACGGCCTGCGCCCCAAGCTGGCGGCGGTCGAGCGGATCAGCTACGCCGAGTACGTCACGCGGGCCGGCCAGGACCGCTGACTGCCGATGACCATTCCGAACGGGTGCGTGGCAGCCCACCAGGCACCCGCCGTGACCCCCGATCCCGGGCACGACGGGATCCGGGCGATGCAGTTGCGCGGCGGAACCTCAAAAGGGCTTTACTTCCTGGCCAGCGACCTGCCGGCCGACCCGGCGGTGCGCGACGACCTGCTGCTGCGGATCATGGGGTCACCCGACCGCCGGCAGGTCGACGGGCTCGGCGGCGGTCACCCGCTGACGTCCAAGGTGGCGGTGGTGTCACCCTCGGCGGCGCCCGGGGTGGCCGTCGACTACCTGTTCCTGCAGGTCATGGTGGACCAGCCGATCGTCACCGACCAGCAGAACTGCGGCAACATCCTGGCCGGGGTGGGGCCGTTCGCGGTCGAGCGCGGGCTGGTGACGGGCGGCCCTGACCAGTCCCGGGTGCGCATCCGGATGGTGAACAGCGGCGGGATCGTCACCGCCAGCTTCCCGACGCCGGGCGGCAGGCCGCGCTATGACGGGAGCACCGCGATCGACGGCGTGCCCGGCACCGCGGCCGCCGTCGTGCTCGACTTCGAGGAGTCCGGCCCGGGCGGGACCGTGTTCCCGACCGGGAACATCACCGACGTCTTCGGCGGGATCACGGTGACCTGCGTCGACAACGGGATGCCGGTGGTGGTGGCGGCCGCCGCCAGCTTCGGCAAGACCGGGCTGGAGACGGTCGCCGAACTGGAGGGCGACGCGGAGCTGAACGACCGGGTGCAGCGGCTGCGGCTGGCGGCGGGCCGGGCGATGGGCCTGGGCGACGTCAGCGGCACCACCGTCCCGAAGGTCTCGCTGGTCGCGCGGCCCGCGCACGGGGGGACGATCAGCACCAGGACGTTCATACCGGACCGGGTGCACGAGTCGGTCGGGGTGCTCGGCGCGGTCAGCGTCGGCACCGCGGTGACCGCGCCCGGGGCGGTCGGGCACGACCTGGCGGTGCTCGACGGCGGGCCGCGGCTGTCGGTCGAGCACCCGAGCGGCATGCTGCAGGTCGAGGTGGAGCTGGACACCGGGGTGACCCCGCCCGCGGTGCGCCGGTCGGGGGTGGTCCGGACGGCGCGGAAGCTGTCCGACGGGACGGTCTTCCCCCGCTGAGGCGGCCGGCGGGCCGCCTCAGCGGGGGCCCGGTACCCGGCTAGCTACTCGTCAGCCGGGGTGGAGATGACGCTGAAGACCGCGCCCTGGCTGTCGGCCAGGATCGCCATCCGGCCGTAGGGGCTGTCGGCGGCGGGCCTGATCACCCGGCCACCGAGGCTGGTGGCCTGCTCGACCGCCTTGTCGGTGTCGGCGGTGCCGAAGTACACCCCCCAGAACGACGGGTGGTTGCCCTCGTCGCCCGCCGGGTAGGCGCCGATCCCGCCCACCACCTGCTGGCCGTTGATCAGCAGGGTGGCGTAGCTGAACCCGTCGCTTGACATGTCGCCGTACTCGTAGCCGAACACCGCCGCGTAGAACGCCTTGGCGCCCTCGAAGTCGTGGCTCATGTGCTCGCTCCAGGTGAACGAGCCGGGCGTGTTCACCAGCTGCGCCCCGGTGTGCTGGCGGGCCTGCCAGATGGTGAAGAACGCGCCGGTCACGTCGGACGCGACCAGCATCCGGCCGAGGTCCATCACGTCCATCGGGCCCATCACGACCTGGCCGCCCGCACTGGTGATCCGGCCGGCCGCGGCGTCCGCGTCGGACGAGGCGAAGCAGGTGCTCCAGGCGCTGGGGGCGTCCGGCTGGCTCATGTTGGGGCCGATGCCGGCCACGTTCCGCCCGTCGACCCGGGCCAGCGAGTAGCCGCCGACCTCCGGGCCGCCTTCCTCGATGTCCCAGCCGAACTGGCTGGAGTAGAAACTGATGGCCTGCTTGATGTCGCCGGTGCCCAGGTCGACCCAGCACGGGGTCCCGTCGGGCCAGGGGGTGTCACGGGTAACCATGTCTTGTCACCTCCGTGTCGAAAGCGGCACGCTCCGTCGCGGCCGCGCTACCGCCGACGGTAACACCTCGGCATCGCCGCCCCGGCGAGGTGCACGTTTTCCGAAGATGCTCCTACAATGGGGCGACCATGAGTGAGGTTGCGATGTACAGCAAGACGCGGCTCGCCGCCGACCAGGCCGAGGGTGCGCGCAAGCTGACCCCGCGGGGCAGGCGCATTGTGTATGCCATCGTCGCCGTGGTCCTCGCGGCCACCGCAGCGCTCGCCACCTGGAGCGCGGTCAGCAGCGACCCGGCCGAGACGTCAGCCAACGGCTGCGTGAGCGTCAACGTGGCCAGCACCACCGGCGGCGGACTGCTGCACTACTGCGGCCAGCAGGCGGAGGCGTTCTGCCGGACCGCCTTCACCACCTCGGACGCGGTGGCGCTGGCCGCCCGGCCGCAGTGCGACCTGGCCGGGCTGACCAAGGCCAAGGTCACCGGCGCGAGCTGACGCCTCACAGCTCGATGATGATGGTCACCGGGCCGTCGTTAACCAGGGCCACCTGCATGTCGGCACCGAACCGGCCGGTCTCCACCCGGGCGCCGAGGGCCCGCAGCTCTTCGGTCACCGCTGTCACCAGCGGCTCGGCTACCGGCCCGGGCGCGGCCTGGTTCCAGGTCGGGCGCCGGCCCTGGGCCGTGTCGGCGTAGAGCGTGAACTGGCTCACCACCAGCAGCGGGGCACCGGTGTCGGAGCAGGACCGCTCGCCCTCGAGCACGCGCAGCCCCCACAGCTTGGCGGCCAGCTTGCGCGCGCTGGCGGCCGTGTCGTCGTGGGTGACGCCGACCAGGACAAGCAATCCAGGCTCGCTGAAGGCCCCGATCACCTGGCCGTCCACGGTCACGCTGGCCTGGGTAACCCGCTGCACTACTGCTCGCACGACAAGCCAGCGTAGCGCCGCCAGGCCAGCCCCGGACTTCCCGTCGCCCATGAGCCTGATATCGGCCGCCGTGAGGCGTATAGACCGGCCATAATGTCTCGGGTGACGCCATTGGATGAGTTGTCCGTGAGCGACGTGGTCGCCAACCCCGTGCTCGCTGAGGTGATCCGGTCCGGGTTCGTGGAGTCCCGGCACCGTGGCAGTATCGTGGCCATCGGCCCCGATGGCCTGTACGCGTTCACCGCGGGCAGCGCCAACACGCCGGTCTTCCCCCGCTCGGCCAACAAGCCGCTGCAGGCCGCGGCGATGCTCCGGGCCGGGCTGCCGATCGAGGGGGAACTGCTCGCGCTCGCCGCCGCCAGCCACTCGGGCGAGGACTTCCACGCCCAGGGCGTCAACGACATCCTCGACTACGCCGGGCTGACCGCCGCCGACCTGTGCTGCCCGCCGTCGCTGCCGCTGGACGAGGCGACCGCGCGGCGGCTGATCAGGCAGTCCGTTCCCGGTGGCCCGGGTCCGGAGTCGCGGGTGCGGTTCAACTGCTCGGGCAAGCACGCGGCGATGCTGGCGACCTGCATCGCCAACGACTGGCCGACCGAGAGCTACCTGGCGGCCGAGCACCCGCTGCAACTGCAGATCCGGCGGACGATCGAAGAGCTGGCGCGCGAGCCGGTCGCGGCGGTCGGGGTGGACGGCTGCGGCGCGCCGCTGTTCGCGCTCACGCTCAGCGGCCTCGCCCGGGCGTTCCGCACCCTGGTGCTGGCGGAGCCCGGCTCCCCCGAGCGGCTGGTGGCCGACGCGATGCGCAAGTTCCCCGAGTGGACCAGCGGCACCCTGCGGGACGAGTACCGGCTGATGACCACGGTTCCCGGACTGCTGCTCAAGGCGGGCGCGGAGGGCGTGGACGCGTTCGCGCTGCCGGACGGGACCGCCGCCGCGCTGAAGATCGACGACGGCAACCAGCGGGCCAGGACCCCGGTCACCGTCGCCATGCTCGAGATGCTCGGCGCGCAGCCGCCGCGCGACCTGGCCAACGGCCCGGTATCCGGCGGCGGCCACCAGGTCGGCGTCATCCGGGCGGCGCGGCTCGCCTAGCGCCTTGGTGCCTCCCTGGCCACTCTGGCCGTCCTGACTGCCCGTCCTGACTGCCCGTGCTGACTGCCCGGGCGCCCGGGCTCCGGCTTCGTACCCGGTGCGGGGGCGAGGTGGGCGATGCGGCGCGAGGTGGGCGATACGGGTGAGGCGGCGCGAGGTGGCCGCGGCGGCGCGGGGTGGCCAAGGCTGGCGGGGTAGCCGAGGCTGGCGATGCGGGCGTGGTGGGCGATGCGGGCGGAGCCGCAGCCCTGGCCTTAGTACCGGGAAGCGCGCTGCGGTACCGGGAGCGCGCTGCGCGCTTGTTGCTGTTATCAGCGTCGAGGGGCTGTCCCGGCGCGGGCCGCAGCCGCGCCCGGGCGGTTTCAGCCCCCGCAGGCGCTCACTTTGCCCGTCCGCAAGTCACTCCTGTCCCGTGTTTAACGCCGCTTACGTCGAGCAGGAGATCTTGGAAACTTTTTAGGGTCATAGCACGTAAAAGTTACCAATCAGAAAAAAGTTTCCATAGCAGAGTGGCGCTGGTGACCGGAGCGCCGCGGGTGGTGGGCTGGGGGCTGCGGGTGGTGGGCTGGGCCAAGGGGGCGGGGGCTGCGGGTGGTGAAGTGAGCTGCGGGGGCCAGGGGCTGCGTGTGGTCAGCTGTGCCACGGGGGGATGGTCGGACTTGGCGGGTGGGGTGGCAGGGCGGGGTTGGCGGGGCGGGGCGGGGTTGGCGGGGCGGGCGGGGTTGGCGGGGCGGGGCGGGGTTGGCGGGGCGGGGCGGGGTTGGCGGGGCGGGCGGGTTGGCGGGGCGGGGCGGGGTTGGCGGGGCGGGGCGGGGCGGGGTTGGCGGGGCGGGGCGGGGTTGGCGGGGCGGGGCGGGGGTGGCGGGGTTAGGGGGCGGGGGCGGGGTTAGGGGGTGGGGGTGGCGTGGGCGGCTAGGGTGAACCGGGGCTCGGGGGCGGGGCGGCCGGTGGCTAGGTCGGCGATTAGGTCGCCGGTTAGGGGGGCGAACTTGGCGCCGTGGCCGGAGCAGGGGGAGGCGACGATGAACGGGCCGCGGCGGTCGAGCAGGAAGTCCTCGTTCGCGGTCCAGGTGTAGAGGCAGGTGGCCTCGTTGACCGGGACGGGGCGCAGGCCGGGGAGGCGGCGGGCGGCGAAATCGGTGACCCGGGCCCGGGCGGCCGGGTCGACGGTGAAGTCGCGGCCGTCGGCGGTGGTCACCCGCAGGCCGGCGTGCTCGCCGATCTTGATCGCGCCGGGCACCTCGCCGTCCCGGCCGCCGGGCAGCCCGTAGCAGTCGTCGGCGCCGTCCTGGCAGATGAAGGCGGGCCAGGGCGCCGCCGGGGCGGTGCTTGATATCGGGGCTGTGCTTGTTATCGGGGCGAAGTGAAAGACCGACTGCTGGGTCACCGTCAGCGGCGGCAGCGGGATCACGCCGTCGAGCAGCGGCGCGGTCCACGGGCCGGCCGCGACCACCACCGCCGGGGCGGTGAAGCGGCCGCGGTCGGTGTGCGCGACCGCGCCGTCGCCGGACCGGGTGCGCTCCAGCCGGGTGACCGGGGTGCCGAAGCTGACCAGGGCGCCGCGGGCCGCCGCCAGCCGCAGCATCGCCGCCATCGCCCGCTCCGGGTCGAGCACCCCGGCCCCCGGGTGGTACAGCACCGGGCCGGGGCCGAAGTCGAAGAACGGCCAGCGCCGGGCGGCCCCGGCGGCGGTGAGCAGCTCGGCCGGGACGCCGCCGCCCGCCAGCACCGCGTGCAGCGCCGCCGGGTCGCGGGCCCGGCCGAAGTCGAGGGCGCCGGTCATGGTGAGCAGCGGCTCGCCCGCCTCGTCGGCCAGCTCGCGCCAGCGCTGCTCGGCCCGGCCGGCCAGCCGCACGTAGAGCGGGTCGGGGTAGGCCCGGCGGAAGATCCGGGCGCTGCCGTGCGAGCTGCCGTTGCGGTGCCCGGGAGCGAACGCCTCGAGCACCACCACGGCCAGGCCGCGGGCGGACGCGGCCCAGGCGGCGGCCGAGCCGGCCAGCCCCGCCCCCACGATGATCAGGTCCGCCCGGGTGGTCACGGCTGGCTCCCTTCGCCGGCCGGCGCGCCGCGGCCGGCCTCCCGTGAGAGGGTAAGCCCGGGAGGTAATCACCATGAAGGTTGGGCTGCAGATACCGGACTTCAGCACGCCGCGGGGGCCGGAGGGGCTGGGCCGTGAGCTGGCAACGGTGGCGCGGACGGCGGACGACGCCGGTTTCGAGTACATCGCCCTGATGGACCACTTCTTCCAGATCGGCGCGGTCGGGCCGGCCGAGAAGGAGATGCTCGAGGGGTACACCACGCTGGGCTACCTGGCCGCCTGCACGTCCCGGGCGGCGCTGCTGACCGTGGTCACCGGGGCCATCTACCGGGAGCCGGGCATCCTCGCCAAGATCGTGACCACGCTCGACGTGCTGTCAGGCGGGCGGGCCTGGCTGGGCATCGGGGCGGGCTGGAACGAGGAGGAGTCGCGGGGGCTCGGCATCCCGTTCCCGTCGGTCGCCGAGCGGTTCGAGCGGCTGGAGGAGACGCTGCAGGTCTGCCTGCAGATGTGGCGCGGTGACGAGAAGCCCTACCAGGGGCGGCACTACCAGCTCGAGCGGCCGCTGAACTCGCCCCAGTCGCTGTCCCGGCCGCACCCGCCGGTGATGATCGGCGGCGGGGGCGAGCGCAAGACGCTGCGGCTGGTCGCGCAGTACGCCGACGCCTGCAACCTGTTCGCGGGCCGGGACGAGGCCCGCAAGCTGGACGTGCTGCGCCAGCACTGCGAGGCGGTGGGCCGTGACTACGACACCATCTACAAGACCGCCTACTACTGGTTCGACCTCGCCCAGGGCGCCCAGCGGGTCGTCGACGACCTGGGGAGGCTGGCCGAGCTCGGCTTCGACGCCGCCATCGGCGGGGTGTCGAACGTGTGGGACGTGGCGCCGGTCGAGCTGATCGGCTCCGACATCATCCCGGTAGTGGCCGACTTCTGACCGGCCGATGACGAGGGAGGCAACGGTGAACGAGGTCGAGCGGCTGGCCGCCATCGAGGAGATCAGGCAGGTCAAGGCCAAGTACTTCCGTGGCGTGGACACCGGCGACGGCGACCTGGTGCGGTCGATCCTGGCCGAGGACTGCGTGCTGGACTACGTGGGCGGCTGCACCGACCCGGTGACCGGCGTCGACTACCTGCCGTCGACCAATACCGTGCTGCGCGGCCGGTCGGCCTGGCCGGCCGGCACCAACCTCAGCCTGGGCATGGTCAGCGTGCACCAGGGGCACACGGCCGAGATCGAGGTCACCGGCGAGTCGACCGCCAGCGCGGTCTGGTCGATGACCGACCGGCTGTACTTCCCGCCCGGCGGTAAGTACTCGGTCATGACCGGCTACGGCCACTACCACGAGACCTACCAGAAGGTCGACGGCGCCTGGAAGCTCAAGACCACGCGGCTGACCCGGCTGCGGGTCGAGGGCAGCTAGCCCCCAGCCCCTAGCCGGTGACCGGGACCACCGGCAGGGCGGTCGCCCAGCTGATCGCCTCGGCCTGGCCGGTGACCGGGGCGCCGCCAGGGACGCGGCCGGTCACGGTGACGATATTGAGTACGTGGCCCGCGGTCAGGTCGGCCGCGGTCGTCACGTAGACGGCGCGGCAGATCACGGCCTGCCCGGGCGCCAGCGTGGTGACGGGGCAGCTGAACTGGCCGAGCCGGCTGTCGATCGCGGTCAGGTCGTGCAGCCGCACGTCGCCGTCGTTGACCACCGTGTAGGTGTAGGTGAGGGCGGTGTCGGGCGCGCTGTAGGCAGCCGGGCTGACCCCCTTGCTGACCGCGATGCCGGGGTGCCGGACGGCGTAGACGGTGGCGGTGGCGGTGCCGGTCACGGCCGGCCCTGACGGCGGGTCGCCCGCCGCTACGGCCACGTTGGCGAGGTGCCCGGCGGCCAGGTCCGCGCGGGTGATGACCTTGACCGCGGTGCAGGTCATCGACTCGGCCGGCCGCAGCGCGGTCGCCGGGCAGCTCACCTGGCCCAGGTGGTTGTCGGTCAGCGTGACGTCGTGCAGGGTCACGTTCCCGGCGTTGGCCACCGTGTAGGTGTAGGTGACGTCCTCGCCGGGCGCGCCGTACTGGGCCGGGAACGCGGTCTTCCGCAGCGCGATGGCGGGCGCGTGGACCGCGGTGACGGTGGCGGTGTCGCCGTCGGTCACCGGCGGTCCGGACGGCGGGTCCCCGGTCACCGCGGCCGCGTTGGTGACCTGCCCGGCGTCCAGGTCGGCCTGGGTGGTGACGTGGTACGCGACGCAGGTGGTCGCCGCGCCGGGGGCGAGGGTGGCGGCGAGGCAGGTGACCGGGCCGAGCCTGGCGTCGGTGAGCGCGACGTCGTGCAGGGTCACGTTCCCGGCGTTGGTCACCGTGTAGGTGTAGGTGATGACCTCGCCCGCGGCTCCGTAGCGGACCGGGAAGGCCGACTTGGCCAGCCCGATGGCCGGCCGGTGATCGGCCGGGACGGCGGCGGTGTCGGCGGCGGTGACCGGCCCGCCGCGCGGCGGCCGCCCGGTCACCACGGCCGCGTTCTGCACCTGGCCCCGGTCAAGGTCGGCCTGGGTGGTGACGTACTGCGCGGTGCAGGTCATCGACGCGGCCGCCGCCAGCGTGGTGGACGGGCAGGTGACCGCGCCCAGCCGGCTGTCGCGCAGCGCGATGCCGTGCAGGGTGACGTTGCCCGCGTTGGCCACCGTGTAGCGGTAGCTCAGGGTCTCGCCGGGGGCGCCGAACAGCCCCGGGACGGCCACCTTGTCGAGCTGGATGTCCGGCCCCTGGTCCGCCTGCACGGAGGCGCTGCCGGTGCCGGTCACGGCCGGGCCGGCCTGCGGGTGCCCGGTGACCTCGGCCGTGTTCACCAGGTGGCCCCGGTCGACGTCGGCCGGGGTGGTGACGTACCGCGCGCTGCAGGTCATCGTGGCGCCGGGGGCGAGGCCGGTCAGCGGGCAGCTAACCGGGCCGAGCCGGTCATCGGTCAGCGCGACGCGGTGCAGGGTCACGTTGCCGGTGTTGGTGACGGTGTAGGTGTAATCGATGGTCTCGCCGGGCCTGGCGTACCGGGCGGGGAAGGCGGCCTTGCCGAGCGCGATGGCGGGCTGGTGCAGTGCGCGCACGGTCGCGCCGTCGGCCGCGCGGACCGGCGGGCCGGACGGCGGGTAGCCGGCCACCAGGCCGTTGTTGACGATGTGGCCGCGGTCCAGGTCGGCCTGGGTTGTCACGTAGGCGGCGCTGCAGGCCATCGCGGCGCCCGCCGGGAGCACGGTCGACGGGCAGGTCACCGGGCCGAGCCGGTTGTCGGTCAGCGCGATGCCGTGCAGGGTCACGTTGCCCTCGTTGACCACCGTGTAGTGGTAGTCGATGACCTCGCCGGGCACCGCGTAGCGGACCGGGGCGGCCGACTTCTGCAGGCCGATGCCCGGGTTGGCCTGGGCGCGGACGGTGGCGTCGGCCGGCCCGCTGCCAACGGTGTCGCTGTTGGGCGTGAGCCCGCTGGCGCGGGCGGTGTTGGTTAGCTGACCGTGGTCCAGGTCGGCCTGGGTGACCGCGTACCGGGCGGTGCAGGTGGCGGACTTGCCGGTGGCCAGGGTGGACGGCGCGCAGTCGATGGCGTGGCCGATGTGGTCGTCAAGCACGTGCACGCCGTGCAGGGTGAAGAACTTGGGGTTGGTCACCGTGTAGGTGTAGGTGATCAGCTGGCCGACGTGGGTGTAGACGGCCGGGGCGGCCGTCTTGGTCAGGTCGAGGCCGGCGCAGTTCTCCAGCGCTAGCTGCGCCAGGACGTGGCTCAGCCGCTGGAAGTCGGTGTTGTAGAAGTCGGCGTTCTCGGCCGGCCCGGAGATCGCCCGGATGTTGTCGGTGTTGGCGAGGCCGCTGGTGGAGGTGCCGATGCCGACGCTGATGAGCGAGGTGCCCTCGCTCTTCAGCGCGTTAGCGGAGAAGATGCCGTTCTCCACTTCGGCGAACCGGGTCATGTTGCCGCGGCCGCCGTTGCCGGCCGGCCCGTAGAAGGTCGGGTCGCCGTCGGTCAGGATCACCGCCGACTGGTAGTGGTCGGCCGGGTTATCCCGGACGATCCGCCAGATGCCGTTGTCCCAGTTGGTGCCGGAGCCCGACGGGACCGCCAGCCGGTTGATCTTGTCGACCAGCGTGCTGACCCCCGCCTGGGTGGCGGTGGACACCGGCGCCAGGTCGGCGTTGTTGGTGCCGTTGGTGTTAGCGGCCGGGCTGGTGGTACCGAAGGTGTAGATCGCGACGTGGGACGGGGTGCCCTTGAGCGACTCGACGAACGCCCGGGCGGCCGCCTTGTAGGTCGGCAGCACCTTGCTGGTGATCGAGCTGGACAGGTCGATCAGCAGCGCGATGCGCAGCCCGCAGCCGGTGGGGAAGGCGGGCTCGTCGGCCGACTCCGCCCAGGTGCCGCTGCGGGCGGTGGGCGAGGTGTCGCTGTTGGCGGCGGCGGCCGGGATCGTCACGTTGGCGGCGGCGACCGGGACGCTGAGCGCGCCGTAGCCGCGGGCGGTGTTGTTGCCGCCGCTGCCCGCGGCCAGGGTGGGGCTGGCGTACCAGCCGGCCGGCAGGCCGTCCTGGGTGATCGTGTACGTCTTGCCGGACGCGACGTTCAGCGTGCACCGGCCGCCCGCGTCGCTGACGCAGCTCACCGGGGTGAACCCGGCCGCGGTGGCGCGGTACCTCACCCCGGCCAGGCCTGACGCGGCGGGCGGTCCTGGCGGGCCGTTCTCGGCCGTGCGGACACCGCCCACCCGGATGGTGATGGTCGGATCAGGGCCGGGGGCCCCGGTCGCGGCGGCGGCCGCGCCCGCGCCGGACAGCGCGAGCACTGCCGTGAGGGCCGCGACCGCGGCGCCCGTACTGGCGCTGGCACTGCGTAGCAAGGAATGCACTATCAGGTCCCCCTAGCCGACAACCTCGACCGGGGTCCCGGGTGGGACCGCGGCCAGTTTCTCCAGCGCCGCCTCGTGCAGGCGGATGCAGCCGTGCGAGATCCGCGCCCCCGTGGTGCCGATCTGACGGTCCTCGCCCAGCGGGCCGTGAATGCCGACCACCGCGTCCCCGGAGCCCTCCCAGTCGCTGATGGCAGCCGAGTGGGCCGAGGTGACCAGGATGAACGGGCCGTAGCCGTCGTTGGCGGGCGGCGGCGGCTCGACGAACGCGACGAAGAACTCCCCGGCCGGGGTGGGGTCGTCTGGCGTGCCCACCCCGGCCGGGGCGGAGAGCACCAGCCGGCCGTCGTCGTACAGCGACAGCCGGGTGCTGGCCAGGTTCACCACGATCTGGTAGTGGGTGGTGCTCAGGGTGACGTCGCCCGCGGGCAGCCAGGCGGTCGACTGGTTCGGCCGCTGGGCCAGCCTGACCTGGACCCAGCCCGGCTTGGCCGCCACCACCGGGAGCACCGACGGCCGCTGGTACCAGCGCGCGGGGACGGTGCCGGCGGTGAGCCGGCCCGGTCCCGCGTACCGCGGGGCGGCCGCCCGCACGGTAGCCAGCAGCGTGCTCTTGGCCACGTGCACCCCGGGCGCGGGGGATGACGACGCGGCGCCCCGCCGTGACGGCGCGGCGGGCGGGCTGAGGGCGCCGACGCGCGCCTGGCTGCCCGGGCCGGCCGCCCCCGGCCGCGCCCCGGGCAGCCAGTGGCCCGAGGTCAGCACCAGCGCGGCCGAGGCGGCCAGGGTGGCCGCGCCGGCCAGCCCGACCGCCAGCGCCGTACGGGCCGGCCGATGGCGCGCCGGCCGGACCCGGCCGCCGCGCCCCCGCGGTGGCGTCCAGGCAGGACCTTGCTCCATAGCCGTCATCACCCCCCGTTTGGCAGCAACTACAAATGGTGACGATGCCGCAAGTTAGCAGCGCCGGGGCGGCCGCGCTGGCAACTGCGGGCCGGCCGGCGTGTCACCGGCCGGGAAACGGCAGGAAAGGGACGCGGGCGCGCGGGAGCCGGGAGGGTCAGCCGCACCCGTTCGGGCGAAAGCCTTGGTTAACCGCGGGCCAGGAATTCCTCGACCGACATCGCGAGCGCGGCCGGCGTCTCGAACATCGGGTACTGGCCGGTGCCGCGGAGCACCTCGAGCTCGGAGTTCGGGTAGACCTGCAGCCAGGCCTGCTCCATGAACTCGGCGGGCTGGGTGGGGTCGTACTCGCCGGTGATCACCTTCACCGGCACCTCGCTGCCCTTGATCCGGCCCACGATGTCGGCGCGGGCGAACGACGGCAGGTAGCAGCCGAAGGCCCGCTCGTCGGCCTGGTCCAGGGAGTGCCTGACGATCCGGTCGACGAACGCCGGGGTGAGCCGGCTCCCGGTCGCGTAGTTGACGATCATCGCGCGGCTGGCCCGGCTGGCGGCGGCCGAGCGGAACAGCGACCACTCCGACTCACCGAGCGGCAGGCCGGAGGCCGGCACCGGGCAGACCCCGACCAGCCGCCGCACCCGGTGCGGTGCCTGGTCAAGCACGTGCTGGACGGCCACCCCGCCCATCGCGTGGCCGATCAGGCTGAACCGGTCCCAGCTCAGCTCGTCCGCCAGCGCGAGCGCGTCGGCGGCCGCCTCGGCCAGGCTGAACTCACCCGGCTCGGCCTTGCGCGAGCCGTAGCCGCGCAGGTCGGGGAACACGTAGCTGAACTGCGCGGGGTTGAGGTAGTCGGCCAGGTGACCCCAGCCGAGGGCGGAGCCGAACCAGCCGTGCAGCGCGATGACGTGGTGGTCACCGGAGCCGACGGTCACGAAGGAGCCAGCCATGCTCCGTAACCTAGCGGAAACTTTGTCGCGAATGTACCGCTCCGCGGCGGTGATTGCGGGGAGCCGTCACGGCGGGCCGGCCGGGGGCTCGGCCAGCGCCGCCCGCCAGGCCGGGGCCGGGAAGGGGTCGGCGAAGTACTGGGTCTCGTGGGTCACCTGGTCGCCGGTGAACTCCATGATGCTCACCGAGTGCGTCGGCACGCCGTCGTAGCTGATCACGACCTCGCTCACCCACAGGTCGCCCGCCCCCTGGATGCGCCGGACGGCGAAGTGGCGCACGGCCGGGTGGCCGCCGCGCTGCGCCTGGATCGTCGCCCGGCCGTGGAAGCGCTCCCCCGACTGCGGGTACTCGAGGACCGCGTCGGCGGCGTAGATGGCGTGCTCGGTGGCGGCGTCGCCGTCCTGCGACGCCTGCCAGTGCTGCTCGATCAGGGCCCTGGTGCCGGCGTCACGATCCGCTGCCTGGTTCACCGGTCTGACGCTACCAGGCCTGGCCGGGGCCGGTCAGTGCGCCAGCACGAGGTAGGCGAAGCCGAGCACCTCGCGGTAAACGCTGAGGTACTGGCGTTCCCTGGCATCGATCCAGTCTCTTATCTCGGCCGCCCGCGGGTGGTCCGGGTTGGCCAGCAGCCATTCCTGGCGGCCGGCCCGGAAGGTCGACTCGAAGTCGTCCCATTCGAGCTGGCTGGCGGTGCTGAGGTGGATGACCCGCCAGCCGGCCGCGCGGCAGGCCTCCATCAGGCCGGGCAGCGGCATGGTGTGCTCGCCGAACAAGTCGACCGCGGCCGGTGACGGCGTCTGCGCCCAGAAGCCGTCGCCGAACAGCAGCCGCCCGCCGGCCGGGACGCTGGCGGCCAGTGCCCGCAGGGCGGCGGCGGTCCCGCCGTACGCGTGGGCCGCGCCGGTGCACAGCACCCGGTCGGCCGGCTCCGCCAGCCGGTCGCGTCCGCCTGGACGAACCGCGCGTTCAGCTCGCGGCGGGCGGCCTGGTCGCGTGCCCGCGCGAGTGCCCCCGGGGGGTCGTCGGTGTCGACGCCGGTGCCGGCCGCGCCGTCGCCCGCCCGGGCGACCGCGTCGAGCAGCAGCTCGCCCCAGCCGCAGCCCAGGTCGGTGATCGCCTGCCCGGGGGCCAGGTTCAGCCGGTCGAGCAGCAGTTCCGCGTGCGCGGCGGACAGCGGCACGTTCCACCGCATCCGCGCGAACAGCGCGGCCTCGGGGTCCGGCCAGCCTGCGTGTGGTTCCTCGGGCATGAGGGGCATCATAACGGCCGGGCCGGGCCCGGGCTCAGCGAAAGTCGCGGGTCAGCCCGGACCAGACCGCGTCGTAGCCGGGCTGCCGGAAGGGGGCGGCCATCGCCTGGGCGGTGGGCAGGATCATCCAGCGGCTCTCGAACATGAAGGCCAGCGTGCCGTCCAGCTTCTGCGGCGCGAGGTCGGCGGCGGACGCCCGGGCGTAGGTCGCCGCGTCAGGCCCGTGGCTGGCCAGCGTGTTGTGCAGCGAGCCGCCGCCGGGGACGAAGCCCGACGCCTTCGCGTCGTACTCGCCGCGCACCAGCCCCAGGTACTCGGACATGACGTTGCGGTGGAACCAGGGCGGGCGGAAGGTGTCCTCCCCCACCAGCCAGCGCGGGGCGAACACCACGAAGTCCACGTTGGCCAGCCCGGGGCGCTCGGACGGGCTGGTCAGCACGGTGAAGATGGACGGGTCGGGGTGGTCGAAGCTGATCGTGCCGAGCACCATGAAGCGGGCGGTGTCGTACTTGTAGGGCGCGTAGTTCCCGTGCCAGGCCACCACGTCGAGCGGCGAGTGATCGTAGTCGGCCGCCCACAGGTTGCCGCCGAACTTGTTCACCACCTGGACGGTGCCGCCGCGCTCCTCGAACGCCGCCCGCGGGCTGAGGAAGTCCCGCTCGTTGGCCAGCCCGTTGGCGCCGACCGGGCCGCGCTCGGGCAGGGTGAAGGCGGCGCCGAAGTTCTCGCACAGGTAACCGCGGGCGAAGTCGTCCGCCAGCTCCACCCGGAACCGGATGCCGCGCGGGACGACGGCGACCTCGCCCGGGTCGACCCGCAGCGGGCCGAGCTCGGTGTGCAGGATGACGGCGCCGAGCTCGGGCACGAACAGCAGCTCGCCGTCGGAGTCGACGAAATAGCGGTCGCGCATCGACGCGCTGGCCGCGTACAGGTGCACCGCCATGCCGTCGCGGGTCCTGATGTCGCCGTTGCCGCCGAGGGTGAACAGGCCGTCGATGAAATCCCGCGGCCCGGTCTCGGCCGGCAGCGGCAGCGGGTCCCAGCGCAGCCGGTTCGGGTCCGGCTCGAGCTCATCGAACGGGGTGCCCTTCAGCGTCGGGTGGCCGATCCGGCGGAACGCGGGGTGCTTCGCGCTGGGCAGGATGCGGTACAGCCAGGACCGGCGGTTGACCCCGCGCGGCTGGGTGAACGCGGTGCCGCTGAGCTGCTCGGCGTACAGGCCGAGGGGCCCCCGCTGGGGCGAGTTGCGGCCGGCGGGCAGCGCCCCCGCGACCGCTTCGGTCGCGAACTCGTTCCCGAAGCCGCTGGAGTAGCGGAACTCGTCATCGGCCATGGCTGCCTCCCGCGTGTTCTCTACCCGGTGGCCCGTCCGCTTATCGCGGCCCGCAGGGCCGGGCCGGGCGGGCCGAGCGCCAGCAGTACCGGCGGCACCAGCCCGCCCTTGGTCGCCAGCAGCCCGAGCGCGAGGTGCTCGACGCCGACCTGCTGGCCGGGCCGGGCCCGCGCCTCGCGGAGGCTGTGCTCCAGGGTCCGTCGCGCCCGCGGGGCGAGCGGCACCGGCTGGCGGCGCAGGCGGCGCAGCAGGGCGGGGGAAATCGCGCGGGCCGGGCTGAAGCGGGACGGGCGCGCCCCGGGGTGCGCGGCGAAGGCGGCGCGGGCGAGGGCCTCGGGCCCGAAGGACTCCTCGACCCGGGCGCGCACGGCGTCGAGGTCGACCCCGATGGCCGCAAGCACGTCCCGGTCGAGGCCGCCGAACAGGTCGGCGGGCGGCCGCGGCCCGGCGATGCGGACGATCTCCGCCTCGACCCGCTGCGGCGTGATCCCCTGCTCCCGCAGGACGCGGCCGGCCGGCGCGGCGGCGGCGGCCACCGCCAGCAGCAGGTGCTCAGGGCAGATCAAGGGGTGCCCGAACGAGTGCGCGTGCTCCCGGGCCCGGATCATGACGGTCAGGGCATCCGGGCTGAAGTGCTCGAACATCACCGTCCTGCGATCAGCCGGCCGTACTTGCGGTGGACGGTCTGCTTGGTGACGCCGAGCCGTTCGGCGATTTCCTGCCAGGACCAGCCCTGCTTCCTGGCGTTTGCGACTTGGAGGACCTCCAGTCGCTCGGTGAGTACCCGCAGGGCCGCCACCGCGCGAAGTCCCACGTCAGGGTCGTCGCTGGTGGCTCCCTGGGCGATTTCCAGTGCTGGTTCCATGAGCGTCAGCATATGCTGACAGCGGCCCGTCGTCAACATATGCTGACGCGGCACTGAATGGCGGGAGCCGGGCCGATTCAAGCGGCTGCCGGACATGCTACGAAATCAATGGGAATTCACCACTCAAAAACAGTAAACAACAGTTACTGTAGAGCCGATTAGCTGCTACAGATGTTCGAGTAGGGAGGTTTAATGCCCGCGGCCCGGTGGCTGACCTTCGACTGCTATGGCACGATCGCGGACTGGAACACGTGCATGCTCGGTGCCCTCGAGCCGACCGCGGGCACCCGTGCGGCCGCCCTGCTCACCGCCTATCACCAGGCGGAAGCGATCCTCGAGGCCCGGCCGCAGTGGCAGCCCTACCGCGACATCCTGGCCGGGGCACTGCGGCTAGCGGGGCAGCGGGCCGGCATCCCGGTCAGCCCCGAGCAGGCGGACGCGTTCGTCACCGCCTGGCCCGGGATGACGGTCTTCCCCGACGTGGCCGAGGCGCTGGGCGCGCTGACCGCGGCCGGCTGGCGGCTGGCCATCCTCACCAACTGCGACGACGACCTGTTCGCGATGACGCGGGCGAGCCTCCCGGTGTCGTTCGACGAGGTGGTGACGGCCCAGCAGGTGCGCTCCTACAAGCCCGACCTGGGCCACTTCCGGCGGTTCGCCGAGCTGACCGGGGCCACCCCGGCCAACTGGATCCACGTGGCCAACAGCTGGGTGCACGACATCTCGCCGGCCGCCCGGATGGGGCTGCGCTCGGTCTGGGTCGACCGCGACCACACCGGGCACCCGGCCAAGTTCGCCGAGCGGCGGGTCACCAGCATGCGCCGGCTGCCGGAAACGGTGACCGACGTGAGCGCGCTCCCGGCGTGGCCGCTGCCCTGAATGTCGGACCGGCCGCGCATAATCGTGCGCATGGCTACTAGCGCGCAATTGCTGGTCGACGGGTTCGGGCGGATCAGGGAGAACGTGGCCGCCGTGCTCAGCGGGCTGACCCCGGAGCAGGCCACCCACCGCATCGACCAGGGCAACCCGGTGAGCTGGCTGGTCTGGCACCTCACCCGGGTGCAGGACGATCACGTGGCGGACGCGTTCGGCGTGCCGCAGGTGTGGACGGACGGCGGCTGGGCGGCGCGGTTCGGACTGCCGGAGTCGACCCTGGACCACGGCTACGGGCACACCAGCGCGGACGTCGCCCGCTTCGCGGCCGCCACCGCGGACGCGCCGCTGCTGCTCGAGTACCACGAGGCGGTGCACGCGCAGACGGTCAAGCTGGTGTCGGCGGTGACCGACGCCGACCTGGACCGGGTGGTCGACACCCGCTGGGAGCCGCCGGTCACCCTGGCCGTGCGGCTGGTGTCGGTGCTCGACGACGACATGCAGCACGCGGGGCAGGCCGCGTACGTGCGGGGGTGCCTGTCGCGGCTGGGCTGAGGAAAACCGATTTCACGAGTAGAGCTCATCAAGGCCGATGAGCTGGACCTCTCCGCTCGCGGCCTGAGCACGCAGCTGGGCAGCGGGCTCGGCACCGCCGAACAGGAGCAACCGGGCGGTCTCCGCGCCGGGTTGCCCCGCGCGGACGAGGAGCTCCCTGATGCGGCGCAGGCGGGCGAGGTGCCCCGTCCCGATCGTCTCGGCCCACTTGGCCTCCCCGATCGCGAGCAGCACCCGCCGGCCGTCGGGGTCGTTGCCGAAAGCAGCCACGTCAACCTCGTGCGACTTCTTCTGTTCGGCGTCGTTGACCAGGCCGCTGCCGACCTGGGATACGGGGATACCGTTGACCTCGGGCGACGCGTAGACCTGCATCCAGTCACGGCAGATCTGCTCGAAGCGCGGGCCAACGACCCCGGTGGCGAACCGGTGGGCGCTGTCGCGCCAGACCTGGGCGGCCTGCCCCCGGCGTTCCAGGCGGCTCCATTCCGGCCGCATGATCGCGTGATAGAACGCGATCAGCGGCTCGCTGATCCGGTAGACACTGCGACCCGGCCGGAACACGTCAACGTCGCGGGCCAGGAGCCCGGCGTCCTCAAGGACCGACAAGTGGTGCGAGATATCGGTGGCCTTACGCTCCAGGTAGCCGGCGATGCCCCCGCGAGTGCCGTTTCCTTCCGCGACGGCGCTGAGGACTGAGTAATAGACCGCGCTGTCCCTGATGTCGGGCTCCTCGGCGAGCAGGTAGCGGGCCTCACGGAACAGCGGGCTGAACCTGCTCAGCACGTTCTCGGTTACCCAGGCGTCCAGGTCGGTCACCGATCGCGGGCCGCGACCACCTGCTGTCCCGTCCCGGTAGGCGGGCGTGCCGCCGACGACTGAGTACAGCAAGACGGCGAGGCGCGGGTCGCTCACTCCCCAGAACTGGGCGGCCATCCGGTAGTCCAGGGTCGGCACGATCATCTCTAGCCCCGCCCGGCCGCGAAGCGGGGCCGTCCCGGACAACAGGCGGCCCATGAAAGCCATGGCCGAGCCGCACAGCAGCAGGTCCTAACTACGGGAGGGGCGGGTCGCGTACGTGCGGGGGTGCCTGTCGCGGCTGGGATAATCGGCCCATGGCGACTAGCGCGCAACTGCTTGCCGACGCGTTCGGGCGGATCAGGGAGAACGTGGTCGGCCTGCTCGACGGGCTGACACCGGAGCAGGCCACCTACCGGCTTGACCCGGCCGCCAACCCGGTCAGCTGGCTCGTCTGGCACCTCACCCGGGTAGAAGATGCCCAGCTCGCGGGCGGATTCGGGGTACCCCAGGTGTGGACCGCTGAGGGCTGGGCGGCGCGCTTCGGGCTGCCGGAGCAGACCATGGACACCGGGTACGGGCACTCGGCCGAGGACGTGGCCCGCTTCGCGGCCGCCACCGCGGACGCGGCGCTGCTGGATGAGTACAGCGCGGCGGTCAGCGCGCAGGCGGTCAAGCTGCTCTCCGGGGTGACCGACGCGGAACTGGACCGGATCGTCGACACCCGGTCCACCACCTTGGGCTCGCGGCTGGTCTCGGTCCTCGACGGGGAGATACAGCACGTGGGGCAGGCGGCGTACGTGCTTGGGTGCCTGTCGCGGCTCGGTTAGCGGTTCCGCTAATGCGGCAGGCTCTCAGGCCGCGCGGAGGCGCTCGCGCAACAGGTAAAGGCACGATTCGAGAACATCGTCTCCCAGCGTTTCCGGGTCGGCCAGCAGCGTTTCCACCGCCAGCATGCGTGCTGCCTGTGCTGACAGCCTGGTGAACGGGGTTACCGCAGCATCCACCGGAGTGTTCCCCTCCTGCTCATTTCCTGGTTCAGGGCGCGGTACCGGTCGGTTAGCGCCGCGATCAGGTCCGCGACTCGGGCCCGCTCGGTAATGACCTCAAAGTCGTCTAGCCCGCTAACGCTGCTCTCGTCATCCATGGCCTTCCCTTGCCAGAATTGACAGCCTGCTGTACCGGCCGTACGCGATCTGGTGACCAGAATGCCTTAGTCGGTTACATTCCGCGAACAATGGTGGCAAGCTAAACTGTATGCCTGGTAATCCCGCCGCCCATTTTGGTAAACAGCTCCGGAAGGAGAGAACCGCGCGCGGCTGGTCTCTGGACGAGCTGTCACGCCGGGTCGGCATCGCAGCCGGTCACCTGTCACGGATCGAGAACGGCAAGCGACCGCCGACCGAAGCGGTCGCCGCCGCCTGCGACACCGTCTTCACTGAGCGGCGGGGGTGGTTTACCGAGTACTACCAGGAATCCCGCACATGGATGCCAGCCGGGTTTCGCGACTGGTCCGAGCTTGAGAACAACGCGGCAAGGCTGTCGGTTTGGTCCCCTGGCATTGTGCACGGCTTGCTGCAATCCGAGGGGTATGCGGGCGCGCTGCTGGCCACGTTGCCGGGTGCCACCGCCGAAGCAGTCCAAAGCAGGCTGGCGGCCCGGATGGAGCGCCAGCGGCGGGTACTGCTGCGGGACGACCCGCCCTCAGCCTGGTTCATCATCGACCACGCGGCGCTGTACCGCTGCGTCGGCTCCCCGCCTGTGATGGCCGCCCAGTGCGCCCGGCTGGCCGAGGTCGCTGCGTTTCCACACGTCACCATCCAGGTGCTCCCGGCCGTGGGCCACCCCGCGACGCAGAGCGGGTTCACGGTGACCGGCGCCGCCGCCTACGCCGAGCACGCGTTTGGCGGGTACGTTTTCACCGAGGAGCAAACTGTTACCGGCGCGTTGAGCCTGTTCGATACCCTTCGTTCCGAGTGTTACCGGGCGAGCGAGTCGCTGGCGGTCATCGGGAAGGCGGCAGACCTGTGGACTGGCGAAAGTCGACCTACAGCGGCGCGAACGGCGGCGACTGCCTAGAAACCGCCGCAGGCAGCGGTCTGGTCCTCGTGCGCGACACCGCAGATCGCGCCGACGTCACACTGTCGTTCAGCCCAGCCGCCTGGACCGCCTTCACCGCCAGCCTGAGGTAACCGCCTCTGCCCGGCAGAGCGGGAGGACGTCACGATTCACCGGGTCGGTCACCGAGAATCCGGGTCGGTGCAGATCAGGCCCCAGGGCTGGTCGCTGACCCGGGTGATCACCACCGTGGCGCGGCCCCGGCCGGCTAGCTTCAGGCGGCGGCGGATCTGGTCGACGTCGCCCGCCAGGCCGCGGCGGCGGATGTCGACCGCGCCGATGCCCAGCTCGCGGAGGCGGCGGGCGAACCGCTTCTCGTTCCAGGGGGCGGAGTCGAGCACCCGCAGCGTGCGGGCGAACGGGGTCCGCACGTCGTGGTCGAGGGTGAGGAAGGCGATCCGCGGGTCGATCTTGGCGGCGCCGCCGAGCTCGCGGGCCAGGTCCTCGACCAGGCTCGCCCGGGTGACGGCGGGGCTGGGGTCGAGCAGGTACTCCCCCGGCGCGGTGACCGGGACCGGGTCGCCGGGGCGGGCGGTCAGCGTGACCGCGTGGTCAGCCGCGCTGGCCGGGTCGCCGAGCAGGACGGTCGCCGCGGCGCGGGCCGGCCGCCAGGGCCGGGGACCAGAGCACGGCTTCCTTGAGGTCGCGGCCCTCGGCGATGAACTCGGCCTCCCAGCCGCCCGGTACCGCCTCGTCCGGCAGCCCGGGGGCGGCCTTGACCACCACCGCCGGTACCTGGCCGGCCAGGGCGGCGCACCAGTCGAGCGGCGGCTCTGAGTCCCCGGGCCGGAACCGGCGGGCGGTGCCGGCCGACGCGGTGCCGGGGCCGGAGCGGCGGGCGGGGTCGACGAAGACCGCGTCCAGCCGCTGCCCGGCCAGCCGGATGTCGCGGACGTCGGAGACGATCGCCGTCACCCGTTCGGAATGGCCGTAGACGGCGGCGTTGTGCCGGGCGAGGCGGGCGTGCACCGCGTCGCGGTCGACCGCGACCACGTCGGCCACGGCCGACAGGGCGGTCAGGTCGCCGCCGATGCCGCAGCACAGGTCGGCGATGCGGGCTTTGCCCTGGAGGCGGCGGGCGCGGTGGGCGGCGATCGCTTCCGATGACGCCTGCTCGTAGCCGGCCCGGGTGAACAGCATCGCGTCGGCGCGGCTGAACTTCGCGCGGGCGGCCTGGCGCAGTTCCTGCTGGGCGGTGGCGGCGGCGACCAGGGCGGCCGGGTAGTCACGGCGCAGCCGCTCGGCCTGGGCGAGCGGGGACAGGCCCGCGTCCTGGGATTCGGCCAGGCGGGCCAGCAGTTCCTGGCCCTGGGGGGTCAGCAGCTCGGCCGGGTCCGTGGTCACCGGCTTGAGGTTAGCGGGCAGCGGTGCGGCGCGCTGCCTCGCATTGCTCAAATACAGTTCGCTCAACCGTAGTTCGGTCAACCATGGTTCACCGAACTGGGAGCGGTTCGGCCGCGCGCCCGACGACGATCCCGGGCGCCATCCCGATTCGGCCTCGGCTTCGCCGGAAATCTGACCTTTAGCGCTCTCTGTCCTGTTCCGAGGGTTAACGGCCGGTTTTCGGCGGAACAGACCTAGGGTGAGCGTGGCTGAGGCGACCCGGGCCAGCCAGGCGCTGCTGCGGTCGGCACTGGCCGCGGCGGCGCTTGGCTGGCACGTGTTCCCGTGCGCGGCCGGGGGGAAGCGGCCGGCGCTGCGCGGGAACTGGCAGGAGCTGGCGACCACGTCGGCCGAGCAGGTCCGCGCCTGGTGGGCGCGCGCGCCCTACAACATCGGCATCGCCTGCGGTCCGTCCGGGCTGGTGGTGATCGACCTGGACCTGCCGCACGCCGGGCTGGACCCGGGCGACCCGGATGATCCCGGGGCACTGTTCCCGCTGACCGGGCGGGACCGGCTGGCGCGGCTGGCGCGCAAGCACCGGCAGCGCTACCCGGCCGACACCTACCTGGTGGACACCCCGTCGGGCGGCTGCCACCTGTACTTCGCGGTGGCCGGCGACTTCCAGCCGCGTAACTCGGCCGGGGCGGTCGCCCCGTACATCGACGTCCGGGCCGACGGCGGCTACGTGATCGGGGCGGGCAGCCGCGTCGGCGGCCGCGCCTACACCGCCCGGAGCGGGCCCCGGGTGGCCGCGCCGCTGCCGCCGTGGCTGGGCCGGCTGATCACGCAGTCCCCCGTTCCTCCGGCTGGTTCTGATCTGGCCGTGCCGCCGCCCCGGCTGCCGCCGCCGGACGTCGCCCAGGGGCGGGCGTACGCGATGGCGGCGCTGCGGGCGGAGACCGAGCGGGTCGCCGCCGCCCGGCCCGGTACCCGCAACGACACGCTGAACCGGGCCGCCTTCAGCCTCGGCCAGCTCGTCGCGGCGGGCCTGCTGCCGCCGATCCCGGTGATCACCGGGCTGATCAGCGCGGCCCGGCAGGCCGGGCTGCCGCAGGAAGAGGCGTCACGCACCGTCCGGTCGGGGATGGCGGGCGGGGCCCGCAAGCCGCGCGCCTGGTAGGCCCGGGGCACGGGCTTCGCGGCGCGCTGTCAGGCCGGCCGGTCGAGCAGGATGACCTGGGCGGTCAGCTCGCCGGAGGCCAGCAGCCGGCCGATCCGCCCGCTCTGCTCCTCGGCCGTGAGCAGCGCCGGGGCGTCACCGAAGCGGCGCCGCAGCTCGTGCTCGACGGCGGCCGTGCGCTCCCGCCACCAGGTGGGCGGCTCGGGCAGCGCGGCCACCGCGGCTGAACCGGCCTCGGCCAGTCCGGCCTCCTTGACCAGGCTGGTCAGCCCGGCAACGGTCGGGAAGTGGTTGCCCTCGGGCGGGTTGTCCAGCCGGTCCGCGGTGACCAGGAACGCCAGCAGCCCGGCCCGGCCGGCCGGGCGCAGCACCCGGCGCAGCTCGCGGAGCATGGCCCGCTGGGCGTCGGTCCCGCTGGCGGTGCAGAGCACGCCCAGGCACCAGGCGCGGGCGAACGCGCCGTCGCCGAACGGCAGCGCGGTCGCGTCGGCCTGGACCACCGGGGCGCCGAACAGCCGCCGCGCGGCCCGGCAGGCGTCGGGCTCGGGCTCGGCCAGCACCGGGCTGGCGCCGGCCTGCTGGGCCGCGTAGGCGGACGGGCCGCCGAGGCCCGCCCCGATGTCGAGCAGCGGCTCGCCCGGCTTGAGGGCGAGCCGGTCGAGCAGCCAGTCCAGGGCCGAGGGGCGTCCGCTCCCCCGGCAGGCGGCCGGAATGTAGTACCGCGGGCCCAGGCTCATCGCTACCTCGGCCGTCCACCCGGCCACCGTGTCGAACTCCGCGTCCATCGGCTTGCTGCTGGTCATGCCGGGTGTTCTGCCCTGATCCGGCGGGCTGATTCCGCCTTGACGCTGGCCGCGTACTGGTAGCCGCGGGCGGAGGCCATCCCCGACAGGTTCACCCCGGCCACGCCCGGGATGGCCAGCAGCGCCGCCGCCTCGCGGACGGCGGCGGCGATCCCGGCCTCCACCGGGTCGGGGCTGTCGACCACCGCCCGGACCGCGGCCGGGTCGAGCTCCAGGCCGGGCAGGGCGCTCAGCACCACCGCCGACGGCTCGTCGGTGTAGACCGCGACGCCCGCGATCACCGGGATCGTCACCCCGGCGGCGGCCGCCCCGTCCATGAAGGCGGTCACCGTGTCCACCGAGGCGTGGTTCAGTACCGCCACCGACGCCCCCGCCTGCTGCTTTTGCGCCAGCCGGGACGGCCGCAGGGCCCGGGGCGGCGCCGACGGCGTCTCCGGCACCGCCGCGCTCAGCCCGGCCGACGCCGCGAGCGCCGCCAGCCGGGGCCCGTCCAGGTCGAACACCTGGGTGACGTCGGGCCGCACGTCGTAGGCGCGGGCGTCGCCGGTGACGCACAGCACCGCTTCCACCTCCAGGTGGCGCAGTCCGTTCAGCTCCTGCTCGAGCACCACCCGGTTGCGGTCCCGGCAGGCCAGGGTCACCCACGGGCGGGCCCCGGCCGCGCGCAGCAGCGAGGCGAGCAGCACCGGCGGGAAGTCGGGCCGGTTCTGGTGCTCGCCGACCAGCACCGCGTCGCAGTCGGCGGCGAGGGCGGCCGCGACCGTGCTCAGCATCGACAGCGAGTACGGGTCGGTCGAGTAGTCGGCCAGGATCAGCGGCACCCGGGGCAGCGGCACCGCCTGGACCGCGGCCGCCCCCCAGGCGGCAGGCTCCGGGAACACGCACGGGCCGGAGACGACCTCGCAGCCGCCGTCCGGCCGGACTCCGCCGCACGGGCCCATCATCATGTGCTTCGGGCAGCCATCGCGGCGGTGCATCTCCATGCCGTCAGGATAAGAGGAGCGGCCGGGGCAGGCCTCACGCACCACTCCCGTCACGGCTGGGTTTACCGGGGGTAATTCCGCCTAGTCCTTTTGGCGCTCAGGGGGGATGCGGGTCATCCACCAGTCGGCGGTGCCGCGCTTGCGGTTGCGGCGCGCCCAGCGGTAGTTGCGGGTGCCGCCCAGGACCACCAGGGTGATGGCGATCGCCACCGGGCCGATGACCATGATCTCGGTGATCACGCGGTCGGTCGGGTTGTCGAGGATGGCGCCAGCGGGGTTGGCCGGGCTCAGGTAGACGTTCACCCTGGCGGCGGAGCCGCTGCTGTGCGGGTCGTCGACCGTGTAGGACTGGCCTTGCCAGGTGTAGTAGACGATGCCGTTCCGCTCGGTGCCTGTCACCTGCTGGCCGGTCCACATCAGCCCGTCGACCTGCAGGGAGCCGAACACCCCGATCAACGCGACAACCAACAGGGCGCCGGCGATCGCGAGATACCAGCCTGCCCCGTCGAACCAGCCGCGGATCCGCGCGAGCACCAGCCCAGTATGCCCCAGGGCGGCCGGGAAGGCCACGCGCGGGCAGCGGTTCAGGCCGGCAGCCCGGCCAGGCCGTCGTAGGCGGACATGATCAGCTCGACCCCGCGGCTGTCGTCGCCGGGCTCGCGCATCTGGCTGGTTACGTAGGCCACCACCATGCGCGCGGCGGGCTCGATCATGACGATCGAGCCGCCCCAGCCGCCCCAGCCGTAGTTGGCGCCGAACAGCCCGTAGCCCAGGCCCCAGCGGGTGGGCCTGCCCAGCCTGCGGTCCAGGCCGCTGAACTGCTCCTCGCGGGCCCGGCGGGCGCCGGCGGCGGACAGCAGCCGCCGTCCGCGCGCCGTTCCCTCGCCGGCCAGCACCGACTGGACGAGGGCGACCGAGCGGGCATTGCCGAACCCGCTGGCGGCCGGGATCTGCGCGCGGCGCCAGGCGGCGCTGTTACCGTCGCGGACCCGGATCGGGGTGCCGGGGACGGCGCGGGGCGTCACCGCCCGCGCTCGACGTGTAGTCCTCGTCGCGGCCGGGCGGGGGGACGCTGCGCGCCACCCGGTGGTCGTGCCCGGCGGGCAGCCCGAGGTGGAAGTCGGCGCCAAGCGGGCCGGCCAGCTCGGCGGCGAAGAACTCGCCCACGTACTGGCCGGTGACCCGGCGGATTACCTCGCCAACCAGGAACCCCTGGGTGAGCGAGTGGTACCCGGCGGCAGTGCCCGGCTCCCACTGCGGCGCCTGGGCGGCCAGCCGGGTGGTGGCGGCCTGCCAGTCGTAAAGCTCCTCGACCGGGCCGTCCCAGTCGGGCAGGCCCGCGGTGTGCGCGAGCAGGTGACTCACCAGCACCTTGTCCTTGCCCGCGGCGGCGAACTCGGGCCAGTAGCGGGCGACCGGCGCGGCCAGGTCGAGCTGGCCGCGGTCGGCCAGGAGCAGCGCGCACAGCGCGGTCATCGTCTTGGTGACCGACCAGGTGCCGGTGATCGTGTCCCGCTGCCAGGCGGTCCCGCGGCCGGGGTCGGCGTAGCCGCCCCAGACGTCCACCACCGGCTCACCGTCCACGAACACGGCGACCGAGCCGCCCGCGTCCCCTTCGTCCAGCAGCCTGGCCAGCATGGTCGGCACCGCAGCGAACAGCGGGTCGTAGGAGCCCTGGACGTCAGTCATGAGCTGTATTCAGCCGTATTGCCTACGCGAGGGCAACTGGATTTCCTGGCTGAGTCGGGCTGGGGTAGCCCGCAGGCGGCGACGAGCTGGGTGGACCGTGCTGGGTTCGAACCAGCGGCCTTCTCGGTGTGAACGAGACGCGCTTCCACTGCGCCAACGGTCCAGTGCGAAAAAGGCTACCAGAACACGGAGCGCTCCGGGCCCTGCCAATGCCGCCTCAGCGCATAGCACCAGGGTGGGCGCTTTGTCGGTGATACATTCACTCTAGTGGCATTTGGGCTACCTCTGGCGCGGCGTTGAGCCGGGGCTGCCGGTGCCGGCGCCGGTTCACGGAACGCACCGGCGCTCATGGTGGCGGGTCAGCGGCTGACGGGTGGCAGCGAGGTTGCAGCACTCCCGGAGGGCGGGAAACTTGCCATTACTACTGGCAGGTAGAACCAACGTCGGCTACTGTCAGCTATGCAATCGATGGCGACACCAAGCAGTTTTATTGCTCCTAGTTATCGTCTGACTACTCAGTGCAATGCATTGCCGATAACGGCATGCGAACTAGATCACACCTAGTGCAATCGATACGCAGGAACAATAGACTGCCACCACGCTGTTACCCAGCAGCGGAGTCACAAATCTACGGATACCGTCGACAAATCGCATAACGGCCGCGCAAATGACAAACGCGCAAACGGAAGCAAGCGGGCATCTTACAACGTAACGCTCCGTATTCGCATTAGTCGCCTCCCCCCTGGTCGTGCCCCCAACGAGAGCCCGGAGCCCTGCCGGGACCCCCACAGATTGAGGTTGGACACACGATGAACAGCAGCAGCACGGTTTCGGCGGAACTCGGACTTCGGCTCGTCGTTCCCCAGCAGACGATCGTGCCCCTCGTCGCGAGCTTGTTCTACTCCAAGGAAGACCCGTACGCGATCCGCATCGCGTTCCACGTCGGGCTCGACGAGCCGGTCGAGTGGATCTTCGCCCGCGACCTGCTCGCCAACGGTATCCAGGGCCGCGAGGGCCTCGGCGACGTCGTCGTGTGGCCGGCCAGCGGGTCCGCCGACGGCACCGCCGGCAGCGTGCTGAACATCGAGCTGTCCTCCCCGTTCGGCCAGGCCCACTTCGAGGCGCCGATCAAGGAGATCTCCGACTTCCTCAAGCGGACCTACGCCGTCGTCCCGGCGGGCGAGGAGACCGACTTCGTCGACGTCGAGTCCGAGCTGAATGACCTGCTCCGCAAGGCGCAGTAACAGCGCCTGCCGAAGCCTCCCGGCCCGGGCCCCCGTAACGGGCCGGGACTCCCTGACTGAACCGCCGGCCCCTCCGCAGCCCCCGGCAGTGTCGCCGCCCGATCGGAGCCCAAGCGCCCGATTCGCCCGCGGCAGCGCCCCCCGGGGGCTTTCGCATGCCCGGGGCTCCCGCCTGCCGGGGCCGCGTCCAGCGGGGCGCGTGCCTACTGGCGGGGCATAATTTTTCACCCAACCGCCGTTCCGAGTTGGTGGCCCGCGCCAGGATCGGATACAGTTCTGACGCAACGCCGGAGCGATCCGGCGGCCGGGCCAGGAGTATTACCAGCCCAGCATGCGGACGTGGCTCAGTGGTAGAGCATCACCTTGCCAAGGTGAGGGTCGCGGGTTCGAATCCCGTCGTCCGCTCGGAGACGCGGCTAGCGGTATATCTGCTTGGCGCTCACAGGCGGCTTCTGCGGGGATTACGGAGAAGCTCGCTCCTACGGCGGAGTGGCCGAGTGGCTTAGGCAAGGGCCTGCAAAGCCCTGTACACGGGTTCGATTCCCGTCTCCGCCTCCCTTTCTCTGAGCAGCGAGAACTTCCTTTCAGGGTCTTGCAGCTTGAGTAGCGGTCCTCCCATTCAGGTCTTAGGCCAGACGCAGCCCAGAGCCGTCGAGCGCAGGTGATCGTCGCGGTCGGCGGCCATGCCCGCAGGCGGTGCGCCCGCCTGGGCGCACCGCCTGCGGCTGGCCTGTTTAGTCGAACAGGCTGTCCAGTTTGCTGGTGGTGCCGACGGGGTGGAGGGTCCAGTAGCGGCCAGAACCAGTTGGGGTGAAGGAGACCCCGGAGATTCCCTTGGCGACGACCGTTACCGTGCCGGTGGCGACGATGGGGATGACGGGGGCCGCCTGGGCGATGGTCTCCTGTGCCTGCTGGTAGGCGGCGGTCCTGGCGGCCGAGGTGGGCTGGAGTGAGTACTTGTTGTTGAGGGCGTCCACGGCGGGCGAGGACCAGAGCGAGTAGTTGTTGATGCCGCCGGTGGTGGCCCAGTAGCCGATGACGATCTTGGGGTCATCGGTCCAGGCGGTCCAGTTGAACAGCTCAAGTCCGGGCGGGCCGATCTTGGCGCCGGTGGCGGGGGTTGAGCGCGCGTCCACCACGTCGAACAGGCCCGCCTGGGTCTCCGGCGTGAGGGTGGTGGTGATGCCGATCTGCTTGAGGGCAGCCTGGATGAGGATGGCGGTGTCGGTCTGGTCGACATCACCTTGCAGGTAGTACAGGGGCACGTTGACCGCGGGGTTGCCCGCCTGGGTCATCAGGCTCTTGGCCTTGGTCAAGTTGGTGGTGTACATCGACCAGGCCGCGGTGTACTCGGGGGCGGTGGGGGAGACGATGCTGTAGTCGCGCGCCCCGCGGCCGTCGAGGATGTCGCTGAGGATCTGGCTGTAGGGCATTACGAAGGCGATGGCCTGGCGGACCTTCGGGTTGGCGAGCGCCCCGACCTGGCTGGCGGGTCCGGCGGTGATGCCGAACATGTCGAAGTTGCCGGTGTCCTCCCAGTCGACGGTGAGGCCGCCCTCGGCCAGGGAGTTGACCTGCTGGTTGGTCATGCCGTACTCGCCCACCTCGATGGTGCCGTTCTGCAGCAGGGAGGAGATGCTGCCGGTGGTGACCCGGATGTCCACCGTTGTGTAGGCGGGTTCCGGTGCCCAGCTGCCGGGGACGGCCTTGAGCACGAGGTCGGTACCGGGGTCGCGCTTGGCGATGTAGTAGGGGCCGGTGCCGGCGGTGTGGCCGCGCAGCCAGGTTGCCCCGCTGGGGTCGGCCGACGTCTCGTGCGGCTTGACCGCGTTCTCATCGATGATGCTGGTGAACGGCTGGTCGAAGATCGCCATGAGGGTGGGGGTGACCGGCGTCGGCTTGCCCGCGGTGGTCTTGAAGTCGATGGTGAGGGTGCTGGAGTTGACGACGTGGATGTCGCCCGGGCTCTGCAGCCCGTTGGCCTCCAGGTCGCCGGCGCCGGGGGTTGACCAGATGCGGCCAAGGCTCCACTTGACGTCCTCGGCCGTCATGACGTCACTGGTGCCGTAGAACTTCACCCCTGGCCGCAGGTGGTAGGTGATGGAGTCGGCGCCGATGGTCCAGGACTGCGCCAGTTCCGGCTTGACGCTGGCGCCGTCGTACTTCAGGGAGCCGTTGCCTTGCTCGGTGAAGGCCGGGGACTCCAGCGTCTGGTAGATGTTCCTCGTCAGCTCGTGGTCTTCGCTGGTGGACAGGTTGGCTGGGTCAAGGGTGGTGACGTCGGACGGCCAGGCGGTGGTGACGGTGGTGCTGTTCACCGCGGCCGACGCGCTTGACGCGCCTGCCGCGGTGCTTCCCTGCTGGGAGCAGGCGGCCAGGGCGACCGCGGGGAGGAGGGCAACGATCGCCAGCGCTCTCCGGTATTTCGGCGGGGCGAACCATGAGTGCCCGGTGCTGCGAGGTGCTGAAGGCATGGCTGAACAGAACTCCTTGCTTGATTGCGTGGTTTTCTTAGCTGTCAGAGCCGCAGTGCGCGGCGGGCTAGAGGTTTTCTTGTTGCTGGTCGGCGGTGACGGGGCAAGCGGAGAGGTGGCCCGGTGAGATCGTGATCGTCTCGGGCTGGTTGAGGCTGCAGGAGGGGCGGGCGAGGGGGCACCTGGGTGCCAGGCGGCAGCCGGGAGGGAGGCTCACGGGGCTGGGGATCTCGCCGCTGAGCCGGAAGCGCTCGGTGGTCCGGCCGTACTCGGCGGTCATCGCCGAGGACAGCAGCGCGCGGGTGTAGGGGTGGGCCGGGTTCCCGAAGACCTGGGCGGCCGGCCCTTGCTCGACGACTTTGCCGAGGTACATGACCGCGACGCGATCGGCCACCTTGCGCACGGCCTCAAGGTCGTGGCTTATCAGCAGGTAGCCGAGGTTGCGCTCGCGCTGGACGCGGCGCAGCAAGCTGAGGACCTGCCCGCGGACGGAGACGTCGAGGGAAGCGGTGGGCTCGTCGAGCAGCAGGACGCTGGGCTCGACGGCCAGTGCCCGCGCGATGCCGATGCGCTGTCGCTGGCCGCCGCTGAGCTGGCGGGGGTAACGGTCAAGGAGCTTGTCGTCGAGGCGGACATCCGCGAGGAGCCGCCTGATCCTCGCTTCCCTGTCTGCCCGGTTAAGTCCGGAGTGCAGGCGGAGCGGCTCATCGATGATGGCCCGCGTCGTCATGCGCGGGTTGAGTGAGGAGTTGGGATCCTGGAACACCATCTGGATGTCCCGGTAGGCCTTCCACAGTGAGCGTTTCGGCAGCGCTGTCAGGTCCAGGCCGCCTAGCTGAACCGTGCCGCTGGTCGGCTCGGTGAGGCGGGTGATGCACTTGGCGACGGTGGACTTCCCTGACCCGCTTTCGCCGACCAGCGCGAGTGTCTCGCCCGCGCCGACGTGAAGGTCGACCCCGCCGACGGCGGTGAGGAGGCCCACCTGGCCCTGGCTGGTGACCCGGTACTGCTTGACGAGGCCGGTGACGGCGAGGGCGGGCCGCTGAGCGGTGCTCGGCGGGCTTTCCGGGGTCATGACGCGCTCAGCTCGGCGCGGCTGGCCGCGAGCAGTTCGCGGGTGTAGCTGTCGGCGGGCCGGGTCATGACCTGCTCGCAGGATCCGGTCTCGCGGACCGCGCCGTCGCGCATGACGACGACCTGGTCGCAGGTGGCGGCGACGGCGCCGAGGTCATGGGTGATCATGCAGACCGACATGTTCTCCTCCCGGGTAAGTTCCACGATCAGCTCGAGGATGTCGGCCTGGATGGTGACGTCCAGGCCAGTGGTGGGCTCGTCCAGGATGAGCAGCGACGGGCGGCAGGCCAGGGCCATGGCGAGCTGGATGCGCTGCACGGTGCCGCCGGAGAGCTCGTGCGGGTACTGGCTCAGCCGCTGGCGGGGCTCGGGCACCCGGACCCGCTCCAGCATTTCCGCTGCCATGCTGCGGGCTTGCTTCTTCCCGGCCTGGCGGCGGAGCCGGTAGACGTCGCTTAGTTGCGTCCCGATGGTGAAGACGGGGTTGAGGGCGCTGCGGGAGTCCTGGAAGACCATCGCGATCCGCGACCCGCGGATGCGCCGGAACTCCCGCTCGTCGAGCTGGGTGAGGTCTTGCCCGGCGAAGAGGATCGCGCCGCCGGTGCGGCGGAAGGCGGGCGGTGTCAGGCCGATCATCGACAGCGCGGTCAGCGTCTTGCCGCTGCCGGTCTCGCCGACGACGGCGGTGATCGCGTTCGGGGCGATGGAGAAGGTGACGTCCTCCAGCACGGGGAGGCGCCCCCCGTCCGGCGCGGGGAACGTGCCGCTGTAGCCGGTGATGGTGAGTACGGGTTCGGTGTTCATGAGGCGCTCCTACTGGCCGCGGCGGGTGAGGCCGTCGTCGGAGAGGCCGTCGCCGATGAGGTGGAAGGCGGCGGCGAGGAGGAAGATGAAGGCGCCGGGGAAGAAAGACATCCACCACTGGCCGTCGACGATGCCGGACTCGCCGCCGGCGATCATCGAGCCCCATTCGGCGGAGCCGGGCTGGATGCCGAGCCCGAGGAAGCCGAGGGCTCCGACGGTGGCGATCACCCAGGACGCGTTGATGCCGGCGTAGGCGAGCAGCGGCCGGGTGCTGTTGGGCACCAGGTGCCGGAACAGCACCCCGGCCGGGCGCCGGCCGGTCATCCGGGCGGCCTCCGCGAACTGCCAGTGCTTCTTGGTCATGACCTCCGCGCGGGCCAGCCGCACGTAGTCGGGCAGCGGGATCAGCGCGACGACCAGGATCACGTCCACGAGGCTCCGGCCGAACACGGAGATGACCAGCATGGCGAGCAGTATTGACGGGAACGCGTTCATGACCTGCAGGACCCGCAGGCTCAGCCGGTCGGCCCAGCCTCCGTAGAAGCCGATCAGCGCGCCCCACACGGTACCCGCCACCAGGGAAAGGCCGACGACGGCCAGGGTGATGCCCACGTCGGTGTGCGTCGCGGCCAGCGCCCGCGAGAAGATGTCGCCGCCGGTCGCGTCCGTGCCGAAGAGGTGCTGGGCACTGGGTGAGGCGCCGAACGGGCCGGTGGCCGGGGCGAGCGGCGGGTAGGGGGTCCAGAAGACCGACACCACCGCCATGACGGCGAACAGCACGACGATGACGGCGCCGAGCCTGAGCGCGGCGGACCGGCCGATGAGGGTGAGGCGGCGCAGCCGGGGCTGCGCGCTGGCGAGGGTGGTCATGCGCGGGTCCTCGGGTCGATGAGCGAGTAGACGTAGTTGAGGACCTCGTAGATCACGACGTACAGGATCGCCGCGTACAGCACGAACCCCTGGACGGCGGGGAAGTCGGAGTCCTGGATGGCCTGCAGCGAGTAGTTGCCGATGCCGGGCCAGCCGAAGATCCCCTCAACCAGGATGGTGCCGGTGAAGGTGAAGGCGATGATGCCGGCCAGCACGGTGACTACCGGCAGGAGCCCGTTCTTGAGCGCGTAGGCGAACCAGATGCGCCGCCGGCCGAAGCCGAGGGCGGTCGCCGTTCGCACGTAGTCGGAGGAGAGCGATTCCCGCATCGAGGTGCGGACGACCTTGGCGATGGGCGCGGCGAGGCCGAGGGCGAGGGTGATGACCGGCAGGGCGAGCTCGCGGGCGGCGTCCCAGGCGGTCGCCCACTCGCCCTCGAGGATGCCGTCGATGACGTAGAAGCCGGTGACGGTGCGCGGCGGGGTAGCCCCGACCGGCAGGCGCCCGATCGGCCCGGGCGCGATGCGGAGCTTGGTGTAGAAGACCCACAGCAGCATGAGGCCGATCCAGAACTGCGGCATCGTGAGGGCGCCGATGGTGAAGAAGCGGACGACCCGGTCGATGACGCCGCCCGCCCTGACGGCGGCGATGACGCCAGCCAGAACACCGAGCGTCACCCCGATGAGCAGGGCGTAGACGGCGAGCTCAGCAGTCGCGGGAAGACGCGAGAGCAGGTCCTGGGTGACCGGCCGGCCCGTCTCGTAGGAGACCCCGAGGTTGCCGTGGGCGAGCTGGACGAGGAAGTGCCAGTACTGGACGAGAACCGGGTCGTTCAGTCCCAGGCTGGCGCGCACCTGGGCTTTCTCGGCGGCCTCGGCGGCCGCGCTGGCGAAGCCGTTGCCGGACGCCCCGAGGAACAGGGTGGTCGGGTCGGGCGCGAACACCCGGGTCACCAGGAAGGTCACGGTAACGACACTGAGGATGACGGCCGCCGACGCGACCAGGCGCTTGAGCACGCGCAGCGCAGTCGTGGGCACTACGCGCTCCAGCGTTCGCTGTGATGCGGCACGGGCCGCCCACGCGGCCTGCCACGCGGCCGGGCCTGCCTGGCGGACCCCGGGCTGCCCGGCCTTCACCGGGCCGATCTGAGAGGTCATCGCTTCCTCCGGGCTGAGGGAGGGCGCGGCGCCGATAGCGCCGCGCCAGGGTGAGGTTGACGGCGCCACTGCGCGACACGTCAACAACCTGACCCTCATTTTTGTATACGATCTGTTGTTTCAAGCGAGTTAAATCTCCCGTACTCGCTACTTTTCTGGGGAAACGTCCAAATCTTGTATACGAACTTGACCTATGGGAAGGCGCAGGTCCCGGCGCTGCCGAATATCATCTGCCCTGTGGACTCCAAGTCGGCTTCGGTTCTCAGCGCGCTGCGCTCCGAGATCATCTCCGGGATGCTGCCGGGCGGCACCAGGCTCAAGGAAGACGTGCTCGCGGCGCGGTTCGAGGTGTCGCGGGTCCCGGTGCGCGAGGCGCTGCGCCAGCTCGAAAGCGAGGGCTTCGTCGTCGCCGAGAAATACAAGGGCGTCACCGTGGCCGCGCGGTCGACCGAAGTGGTGATCGAGCTTATGCAGGTGCGGCGCGGCCTTGAGGTGCTCGCCGCCCAGCTGGCCGCGCAGCGGCGCGGCGGGGAGCAGGCGGCGGAGCTGCGGACCGTGGTCAGGCTGGGACGGTCCGAGGGCGAGGCCGGGCACATCGACCAGCTGCCGCCGCTGATCAGGGAGTTTCACCGCCTTATCGCGCGCGCCTCAGGCAACAGCCTGCTTGAGACGCTGATCGACCGGCTCCTCGATCAGACCGCGTGGGGGTTCGAGCAGGAGATTGAAGAGCGCGTCGAGTCGAGCTGGAACGACCACGGGGCGGTCGCGGCCGCGATCCTGTCGGGCTCCCCGGTGCAGGCCGGGCTGCTGATGGAGGAGCACATCCTCAAGGACGAGACCATCTACCGCCGGTCCGTGAGCCAGTAGAACGTATACAAAATCTTCGGCAGATTGGCCTCGAACTAGCTAATATCGGGCGTATCATGTTGTTTTAGCATGACCGTAACCAACCGGAAACAGGGTTTCGTATACAAAAGTTATGTCGGCGTTGCCGCGCCAGCCGCGACAGCAACCCCCACTCCACCGTGGAGCACCGCATGACTGCCGTAGACCCCGCCACCGCCACCACTCCGGCTACAAGGGGCGCGATCGCGTCCGCGCTCGACTCAGTCGGCTTCACCCGCGCCCAGTTCTGGGTCCTCGCCCTGATCATGGCCGGCGAGTTCTTCGACACGCTTGAGCAGAACTCCGTCGGCGCCATGGGCACCAACATCAAGGACTCGCTGCACATCGGCGACGTCCAGCTGACCACGATCAACACCGTGACGGTGATCGGCGGGCTGGTCGGGCGGCTCGCCGCCGGGTGGCTCGCCGACCGCTACGGACGGCGCTTCTCCCTCGGCCTGAACCTGCTCATCTACACGCTCGGCGGCCTGCTCAGCGCGGTCTCCTTCTCCGACGGCATGCTCCTGGTCAGCCGGTTCATCGTCGGCGTGGGCGTCGGCGGCGAGTTCATGATCGGCATCGCGATGATCTCGGAGATGGTCGCTACCCGCCACCGGGGCACCCTGGTGGCCTCGATCAACGTCGGCGCGGGCGGGGTCGGCAACTTCGTGTCCTACGGCCTGTTCCTGCTACTGCTCGGCCCGCTGGCGGTCCCGCTTGGCGGCGACGGCCAGGTCTGGCGGTGGTCCTTCGTCATCCTGGCCGCGCCCGCCCTGCTCGTCGTGCTCTACCGGCGGCGGCTGCCTGAGTCCCCGCGCTGGCTGCTGTCACAGGGCCGGGTGGCCGAGGCCAACCGCTCGCTCGGCATCCTGGCGTCAAGCTCGCTGGCCACCGCCAGCCCGGTGCCCCCGGTCGAGCTGACCCTGGCCGACATACCGCCCGCGGTTGCCAAGGGGTCTCCGGCCGAGGTCTTCAGCCGGAACCTGATCGGCCGCACGGCCGCGCTCGGGGTCGCCTCCTGGATGGCCTTCGGATCGCAGGTCACGCTGAACTTCCTGATGCCCACGCTGCTGGTCGAGCGCGGCTACACGGTTTCCCAGAGCCTGCTGTACACGATGATCATGAACGTGGGGGCGCTGTTCGGCGCGAGCGTCGCGGCCCTCATCGCCAACCGGGCCGGGCGCCGCCGCACGGTCACCACGGCGGGAATCCTTGGCTGCGTCACGGCGCTGGCGTTCGCCGGGTTCGGCCACAGCACCGCGATGATCCTCGTCCTCGGCGCGCTCTTCACGTTCTTCACCATGATCACCAACACCACGCTGGCCACCTGGACTCCCGAGGTCTACCCCACCAGCATCCGCTGCTCGGGCTCCTCGATCACCAACGGCATCGGGAACATCGCCGGCGCGGTCATGCCGTACGCGGCCACCGCGCTGTACGCGGACTCCAAGTTCGCGGGCGTCTTCGGGCTCGCCGCGGCGATGTACGCGGTGCTGGTCATCGCCGCCCGGTTCGCCCCCGAGGCCCGCGGGCGGACGCTGGAAGACGTCAACGAGAACACCCTCGTCGCCGCAATGGCCTGAACGCACGACGGCCGGGCTGGCCTCAGCGGCCGGCCCGGCCCCGCACTGTAACCGTCACGAGGAAGGACATGGCATGGACACCCTGAACGTCACCGCCACCGGGAACGGGCTCAACTACCTGCCCGAGTACGTCGCCGACGCCGGCGGCCTGTTCGCCGCGCGCGGGCTGGCCGTCCGGGCGAAGGCCTGCGACCCGTGGACCGGCGTGCTCGACGACCTCGACTCCGGGGCCGCTGACCTCGCGCTCGGCGGCCTGTGGGTGCCTGCCATGTACGTCGGGACGCCCCGCCGGCTGGACGTCGTCGGGCAGCTTAACCACCGCTTCCCGATGGGGATCGTCGCCCGCGACCCCGCGGCCGGGTCCGGGCTCGGCTGGCTCGCCGGGCGGACCGGGCTCGCCCCCGGGGCCGGCGGCAGCGCGCCCTACGAGTTCACCGCGGGCCTGATCCGCGAGGCCGGGCTCGACCCGCTGGCCACCCGGTGGGTACGCGACCTGTCCACGGCGATGCTGATCGAGCTGTTCCGGGCCGGGCTCGGCGACGCGATCATCCTCGACCTGGTGTCCGCGATGGAACTGGAGGCGGACGGCATCGGCACCATCGTGTTCCGCCACCTGCAAGACGGCGGCGTGATGCCGAACAGCGTCTACTACTGCCGGACTGACCAGGCGGCGGGGCTGGCGGACCGGATCGCGCGGTTCAACGACGCGATCTCGGAGGCGATGCGCCTCATCGTCTCCGGCCAGGCGGGACCAGTCATCGACACGGTCATCGCCCAGCGCTGGCCGGACAAGGACCCCGGGCTGCTGCGCCGGGCCGCGGATGAGATGGCCAAGGGCGGGCTGTGGGACTCGGCCCTGATCGACCGCGGCGCGTCGGACCGCTGGATGAGGATCCTGGCCGAGGGCGGCCTGGTATCGCAGGCACCCACGCTGGAGGAGCTCATCGGGTCGAGCCGGGTAAGCGTGTCCTCGTGACGCTGATCCTCGGCGCCCACGACATCGCGGCGCTCGTCGACGGCATCGACGTCATCGCGGCGGTCGAAGCCATCCACGCCGACCTCGGGACAGGCCGGATGGACCAGCCCGCCCCGCCGGCCCTGGCCGGCGGCGACGACTCGGTCTTCCTGCCGATGTCGGCCCGTTCGGACCGGCTCGGCCTGGTCATCGTCAAGACGCTCGCCGACGTGCCCGCGAACGCGGCCCGCGGCCTGCCCACCCAGCGCTCCACGCTGATGGCGACCTCGGCGGTCACCGGCGAGTGCGTCGCCATCCTCGACGGCGCCGCCGTCACCAGGCTCCGGACCGCGGCCGCGTCCGCGGTCGCCACCCGCTACCTGGCCCGGGCGAACAGCCGGACACTGGGGCTCATCGGCGCCGGGCAGCTCGCCGTACAGCACGCCCGGGCCCTCGCCGGAGTCACCGCGGTCGAGGACATCGTCGTGTGGTCGCGCTCGGCGGCAACGCTCGACGCGTTCCTTGCCGCAGCCGGGCCCGACCTGGCGAAACGGACAACGATCGCGCCCGACCCGCGCAGCGTGGCGGCCGTCGCCGACATCATCTGCACGCTCACCCCGTCGCAGGCGCCGATCCTGCGCGGCGCCTGGCTCCGGCCAGGCCAGCACGTCAACGCGGTCGGCGCCCGGCCCCGCCCCGACCACCGCGAACTGGACGGCGAGGCGATGGCGCGGGCGACGCTCGTCGTCGACAGCGCGCCGACCGCGCTGGCCAAGTCGGGCGACCTGCTCCAGGCGATCGCCGAAGGGGCCCTGCCGCCTGGCCTGCCCCTGCGGGAGCTCGGTGCCGTGGTCGCTGGCCGGGCACCGGGCCGCAGGTCCGAAACCGAGATCACCGTCTTCGACTCAGTCGGCCTGGCCGCACAGGACCTGGCCCTCGCGACCGCCATCATCAGGCGGGCCCGGGAGACCGGCGCCGGCGAGGAAGTAAAGCTGACCGCGATCGTGGCCCCGGGGGTGGCGGCGTGACCCGCATCGCGGTCGTCAACTGCAACACGACGGCAGCCATGACGCAGGTCATCGCCGCCCGTGCGCAGGCCGCCGTCCAGCCAGGGACCGAGGTCATCGCAATCACGCCGCGCTGGGGCGTAGCGTCGGCCGAAGGCTGGTTCGACAGCTTCATCAGCGCCACCGCGGTGCTCTACGAGCTGGAGCGGCTGCCGGACGGAATCGACGGCGTCGTCATGGCCGGATTCGGCGAGCACGGCCGGGAAGGTGCCCGCGAGCTGCTCGACGTGCCGGTGGTCGACATCACCGAGGCGGCGGCGCACCTGGCGATGCCCCTGGGTCGGCGGTTCGGCATCGTCACCCCGCTCGCCCGCTCCATCAGCCAGATCGAGGACAGCCTGGCGACCGCCGGGCTCCTCAGCCACTGCGCGGCCGTCGAGGACATCGGGCTCGGGGTCCTCGACCTGGACTGCGACCCCGAGCGTACCCGCGACGCCTTCACCGCCGCCGCCCTACGGGCGATCGGCCGGGGCGCAGAGGTGATCTGCCTCGGCTGCGCTGGCCTGGCCGGCATCGAGCAGCACCTGCGCCACCAGGTCCCCGTGCCGGTCGTGGACGGGGTCGCCGCGGCGGCCGCCATGGTCGAAACCCTCATCCGCAGCGGACTCACCACCAGCAAGGCGGGTTCCTACGCCCGGCCGCTGTCCAAGGCCAGGACCTGGAGCCAGCAACGGGACGAGCAGCCCGGCCCGGCGGCCGGGGCGCAGCTGACCCGCTAACCAGCCCAAGGAGAAAAATTGACCACGGTAGCCCCCGAGCAGCAGTCCCTGACGCCCCGCAGCCTCGACCACGGCCGCGCAGCCGATCCCCTCGGCCCCGGTCGCCTGCCGGACCTGGCCGGCGCTGCCCTCGGTGGCACCGTGGTCTTCGCCAGCGACGAACTGTTCGCAGACGCCCGCAACCTGGTCAGCGCCGCGCCGGCCGCCCATGATCCGGCCGCCTTCGGCCCGCGGGGAAAGGTCTACGACGGCTGGGAGACACGGCGGCGGCGCGAGGCGGGCTCGGACTTCGTGATCGTGCGGCTGGCAGTCCCGGCCATCGTGCGGGCCGTCAACATCGACACGTCCTTCTTCACCGGCAACTTCCCGCCCTGCGCGTCCGTGGAGGCGGCCACGGTCATGGGTTACCCCAGCCCGGAGGAAGTGCTCGCCGCCGCGTGGACGCCGCTCCTCGGACGCACGCGACTGCGCCCGGACACGGGCAATGTCCACTCGATCCGCGCCGCCGGCCAGCTGGCCACTCACGTCCGGCTCACCATCTACCCCGACGGCGGGGTAGCCCGGCTGCGCGTCTACGGTGAGGTCGTTCCCGACCCGCGGCGCCTGGGCGGCCGCGTTGACCTCGCCGCCAGCCTTCACGGCGCCACCGTGTCCGGGTGCAGCAACATGTTCTACTCGTCTCCGCTGAACGTCCTCGCCCCTGGCCGGGCCGTGGTCATGTCGGACGGCTGGGAAACCGCTCGCAGGCGCGACGAAGGCAACGACTGGCTCACCGTCCGGCTCGCCGCTCCCGGGGTACTGCACGACGCGGTTATCGACACCACGCGCTTCGTCGGCAACGCGCCCGGCTGGGCACGCCTCACCGACGCCGACACCGGGACCGAGCTACTCCCCCGTACCCGGCTCCAGCCGGACACCGAGCACCGTTTCCGCCTGGTGGCCCGCAACGCGGTCGGCCGCGTCCGGCTCGACATCTATCCCGACGGAGGGATCTCCCGCCTCCGGCTCAACGGCGCCGTTCCCGCGGCCGAGCAGCCAGCGATCACCGACCGCTGGGAAATGCTGCTCCCGCCCCATGAGCTCGCGGCAGTGGACCAGAGCGAGTACTTCAGCTGACAGACCCCGGGGACTCGTGTCGCTGATATATTCGATCCAGCTGAATCCCGTACTATTTGGCCGGACATGAATGCGGTATCTGAGGGGGCCAGGTGTCGATTTCGGACAGCCAAGTCGAATGGCTAGCAGAAGAGACCGACCTGTGCTGCACCGAGCGGTCCTTCCGGCTACGCAGCTCTTCGGGTGCCGTACCCGGGCTGCTGTGGTCGCCGGGAGGCAGGGGCCCGCGGGGGACGGTGCTGCTCTTCCACGGTGGCAGCGGCCATAAGCGCAGCGAGCGCCACCTGCGGATGGGGCGCTCGCTCGCGACCGCGGGGCTCGCCGTCATCGCGCTTGACGGGCCGTACCACGGCGACCGCGTGCCGGCGCCGCTGCCGCCGCGCGTCTACCAGCAGCTCATCGTCGACGAGGGCATCGAGGCGTTCACCGGACGGATGACGGCGGACTGGCTGGACGCGGTTTCCGCGCTCGCCCGCGAAGGGCTCGCGGACGCCGCGCGGGTCAGTGTCTTCGGGTTGTCGATGGGCGCCCGGTTCGGGTTGCCTGCCGCGGCCGCGCTCGGACCGCGCCTGCGGTGCGCGGTGCTCGGCAAGTTCGGCATCCGCCAGCGTGAGCCGCTTCACCCGGGGCTCGGCGCCCCCGGCTTCACCATCGCGGCCGCGCGCGCCGTCGCCGCGCCGGTGCTCTGCCATGTCCAGTGGGATGACGAGATCTTTCCCCGGGCCGGGCAGTTCGAGCTGTTCGAAGCGCTGGGCTCCGCTGACAAGCAACTCATCGCCAGGCAAGGCGCACACGGCCAGACGTGCCCCGACGACGAGGTTTACTGGCAGGACTTCATCAAGCGCCGCGCCTGACCGTGAGCGATTATGGTGCCGACCTGACGACATCCTTTCCGGTGGCCACCGGTCATCTCACGTCGGTGCCGGAAGGCGGGAAGCCCGGCTGGCTAACTGACGCACCTGTCGGCTGGACCGGTTAGCCGGACGAACCCTGAGGGAACGGCACGTGGAAATGATTGAGTTCGATGACGGCCGGACCGCCCGGGTAACCAGGCCCCGCGGGCTCGCTGACCTGCCCGCAGCGATCGGCGAGCTCGGCCTAGACGTCGGCCGTCCGGTCCTGGTCGTCGTCGGCGGTGCCGCCGGGCTCGACGATCACGCTAAGCAGCGCCTGGGCGGCCTGTTCAGCGACGTGCTTGTCCCGGTCGCGAACGAATGGAACGCGGCGGTGATAGACGGCGGCACCGACTCGGGCGTGATGCAACTGCTCGGGCAGGCGGCAGCGAAAGCCCCTTCTTTCCCGCTCGTCGGTGTCGTGGCCGAGAAGCTGGTCGCCTTGCCCGGCGACGACGCCGAGCCGGGCGAGGGGAGCACGCTGGAATGCCACCACACGCACTTCGTACTCGTGCCCGGCTCTGCCTGGGGTGACGAGTCCCCCTGGCTGGCCCGGGCGGCAACCGAGATCGCGGCCGGCGCGCCGTCAGTGACGGTTCTGGTCAACGGCGGGCAGATCACACTCCGGGACGCAGCCAACAGCGTGGCGGCCGGACGGCCGGTGCTCGCGGTTAAGGGGACCGGGCGCGCCGCGGACCGCATCGCCGCCGCACTCGACGGCGACCGCACCGACCCCGAGGCGGCCGAGCTGGCCAGTTCACCGCTGGTGACCGCTGCGCGGTGGCCAGGAGGCGACGCCCTGCGAACGGCCCTGCACCAACTGGCGGACGCACAGCGACAGCTTCCGCCAGCGCACCGGCAACGCGATACTAAGCGAGAAACGTGGTCAGCGGCGCCAGCAGGCCGGCGCCAGCTGCGTCCACGAGCACTCCTGCTCCAGGACGCGGGTCATCTCACCGGCACGCGGTGACCGGCGGCCGACGTACTTGCCAGCGATGGAGACGTATCCGACGTGTACCCGGCGGACCTCTTCCGCGGCCTTGGCCGTAGCGGGCTGGCGAGCGCCGCTGGCGTTGAACTCCCGCGCCAGGGCTGGCAACCTGCCCCTCTCGTTCCTGAACTGCCTGATGAACTGGCCGCCCGCGAGGATGAGCAGGTCGATATCGCTCGCCGTTAACCGCGATCACGCCCGCGACGGGCCCGGCTCCGACACCGGGTGCCGCGGGCGGTGTAGGCGTAAGTGCCGGTCCCGTCACCAGTCATCTCGTCCCGGGCATCGTCCCCGGTGTCGCATGGCCACGCGAGGTGACCGCTGGCACGCGTTCCCGCGGGTGAATCGTCACGACTGGCAGTCAGCGTCTTCAGTCGCCGGAGAACCCCCAGAAGCCAACCTCGGTGACCCTGTCTCCCTCGCGGAGGAGAACGTACAGCCCCGTCCAGCGCATCGTCACCTCCGCGATGAGCTCAGCATGCCGGGGGCTGGCGTAATCGTCGGCTGCCGCCTCGAACTGTTCGCGCGAGGGCCGGGACGAGCCGAAGATCCGCACCGCCGCGTCTTCGGTAACGGGCCGGACCGCCCCGTAAGCGGCGCCGTCGCGCCAGTCGGGCGGGTCCGTGCAAGTGACAACCCGGTCCATGTCCAGGATGGAGTGCGTGCCCGAGTCCCACCGATCATTGCTGGCCCACAGCACCTCAAGCGAACCCGGCCGCGGCGTGTACTCCTCGAAGTCGTCCGACCAGTAGTAGTCACCGTCCCGCAGTACCTTCTCCTGCAGCTCCCGCAGCGACCCGGCCACGTCCCCCCGGAAGGGCGTGACATAACTCCACCCCGATGAGCCCACCGCGGGCGCTACCTTCCCTCGGCGGGAGGCAGCGCGGGCGCCAGCACCGCGAACGCCTTCTCCGCGGCAGCCTCGTCGTAATGGCCGGCCCGCTCGGTCGCCTGCAGCAGCGCCCCGCCACCAGGCAGCTCATCGACCCACCAGAACGCGCCGCTGTCCCGCAGAGCTGTCACCCCGCCCAGCCGCGCGACCACCGAGGGGGTGCACATCGTGATCCACGAGTAGCCGACCAGCTCCCGCTCCAGCACCGCTTCCTCCCAGCCCAGCTGCGGCGGCCCCGAGAACGGCACCGCGAAGTCGACGGCCGTGTCCTGCCCCGCGAGCACCCCGGTCACCCCGGGGCGCCGCGCCACCGCCCGCGCCACCCGGGCCAGCCGGTCCCGCAGTTCCCCGGCGCCCTCCAGGCGCGCGCCGGGCCGCCACATCAGCGAGTCCCCGGCGGACAACCGCCCAGCGGGGATCAGCTTGCCCGGGTCGCCCGGCTCGCCCAGCCCGGCCTGCACCGAGACCGTCACGCCGCCGGGCAGCTGCGCGCCGCCCGCATCTACCAGGCAGACATGGATGCGCGCGGACACCGGCCGCTCAGCCAGGGCCCCCGCCAGCCACTCCAGGCTGGCCCGGGTGACCCGCCGCACCTGGGTTCGCATGCCGTTCCACTTCAGCGGGGCGACGGCGATGTCCCCCCACGCCATGAACGGCTCGGCCCACTCGTCGTACTCCGGCCACATCGCCAGCGGCTGACCCCTGAACGGCGGCTTGTCGCCGCGCAGCACCTCCTCCCACTCCGCGGGCGCCAGCAGCGCCGGGAGCGCGCCCAGCCACTCCCGCGCCGCGGCCGCGAAGGTCTCCGCGTCCGGGACCGGGAGGAACGCGGCCACGCTCATCCCCGGCACCGGGCGGCCGTCGCCATCCGGCCACACCACCAGTTCAGCCACGGTGGCTAGTCTGCTCCTTCTCTTATACGACTTTTCTGATGCGCAGGGCATCGGCTGGCCGGATTTACGCACTAACCGGGTTGCAGAGCGGCCCGGCGCAGCCTCGCCGCAGGCACTCCCGTCAGCCTCCGCGACACCGTCACCGGCCTCGACAACGACAACAACACCGCCCCGACTCAGCACCGCGATCCGGCACGCATACGGACGATGCCCAGATAGGAGCTGACAGGCCCGCGAGTCGACCAGAACCCTGATGCCGACACAAACGCCCCTGCCGCGCCTCGATGAGATCGAGGACGACCTGCTGAGCCGCCGCCCCCCGCACATCGCCCAGCTCATCCTCGGACACGAAGACATAAACACCACAATGGGCTATAAAGCGGTCTACCCCGAGGAAGCCATCCGCGGCTTCATCGCCCAGCGCAGGGCCACCCGGCCGAGCGAAGAGTACCGCACCCCCACCGACGCCGAATGGGACGAGTTCCTCGGCCACTTCCAGCGCCGTCGCGTCGCCCTCGGCGACTGCGGACGCGCCTACTCAACCCCCTGCATCCACGAGCACTCCTGCATCCGATGCCCCCTCCTCAGAATCGACCCCGCCCAGCGCCACCGCCTGGAGGAGATCCGCGACAACCTCCACGCCCGCATCACCGAAGCCGAACGCGAAGGCTGGACCGGCGAAGCCGAAGGACTCAAGGTCAGCCTCGCCGCCGCCACCAGCAAACTCGCCCAGGCCGACGCAACCACCGCCCGCCGGGCCGAGCACGTCCACCTCGGCATCCCCGCCTACCGCGACATCGCCGCAGCCACCCTCACCGCCATAGGCCCCCATGAACACTGACCACCTGGCAGCAGCCCTCCGCAACTGCGCAGCCGGCCTGCTCCCGCTCGAAGCCGACACCGAGCTCATCATCGCCAACGACACGTTCCTCGACCGCGACGACTTCACCGGCAGGTTCATCGACCACGGCACCAGCGGCGGCACCCCGATGGCCGCCATCGACTGGGACGCCGCCATCGCCGCTCTCACCGCCGGCAGCCTCCCCTGCTCCGGCGGGGAACGGCGCATCCTCCAGCTAGCGGCCAGCCTCGCCGCCGGGACCCCTGCCAGCCTCCGCGACACCATCACCGGCCTCGACCAAGACAACGCCGCCCGACTGCTCACCGCCATCCGGCACGCAGCCGGAAAACGGCATTTACCATCAGACTGATAGAAGCGCTACCTCTTTGTGGCAACGGCCTGCCTTTGCAGCAACCTATGCGATCTCGGTGCCCCACGCCGAGGTTGGGCTACCGGATATCCAGTAGCCCTCGGCAGCTTCTTTCCCAAAGAGAACGACAAGTGAATCAGGCAGATAAGACGGAATATCATCGACAAGCTCCCCCAGTGCCACAGCGACCGAAGCGGCGTTTCGGAAAGTCAGAGCTAGCGTCCACAAGCAATCACCTTGAGCAGGGACGGGTCTGTGCTGTGAAGCCCGGACGGATATTAGCTCCTCGCCAACGCAAGCCTCCCATCCAGGCTGGGCGGACAGATCGATTGTCTTGCTGTAATCCGGAATTACAGGCGCGACCGCCGGCGACCTGACGTTTAGGCACTCGATCTCGTTTTCCATTAGCCAAGATATGACTACGGACACGCCATCGAATACCAGCTCAACGGCATATTCCACCTCATCCCAGCTTTCAGATGCGCGCATCTCTGGCCCCGGAGATCCCGGCAGAACAACGTAGCGGACGCGGTTCAGGCACTGGCCGCGCAGACCACGCAGAGCGTCGTAAGACCACTCCGTCACACCCATGGCACTGTTATGAAATTTATCGGTCATCCGTATCATTCTGCAAAATCTGGGCACCTTCCCGATTAGGCTATCCGCGGTATCGATCAAAGGCTCACCGCTCGTCCTGCGTCTTCTGCGGCACTATCTCACTTGACCGAGAATTTCTGGAGGCCCTCGGGCCAGAGAAATTTGTAAGTGCCGCCCCCTGCTTCTCGGTAAGCAGCCCGCAAGGCGCCCCATCTTGGGTCCTCACGCAGGATATTTGCCACATCGGCGAACGCTTCGGTTGGTCGCTCCGTCGCTATGAAAATATTCATCTCACCTGATCCGAAGTCGTGACCGTCAACTGAGGCGTATCGACCAATAGCAGCACCCAACTGCTCTTCCATAGATATGAGCGCTTCGAAGTCAGCCTCCGAATCGGCCGGACACTTCAAAACGAGGATATATCGCACTTGCGCGAGCCAATCAGTAAAGAGGTGGGCGAGAGTATAGCCACCTATATATTAACGTCTCTAGCCGAGTGGTACACCATTACTCCTTCACTTTTCTCAATTCTGCCGAAAATACGGCCACCGCGTCCGGGTTATACTCTTCCAGTCCATCACGATGGTCGTCCGACTCCACAAGCAGCCGATATCCCCACCGGGCCCGGAAGCCGGCTCGGCGGCCGGGCGATTCCTCTGGATAGAGGCGAAAGAGCCAGCTTGCTGGAAGCTCTGAGATTTCAATCTCGAAAAGCTCCGATGGCATCCACTGAGGACGCCGATGATCCGAGTTGTCTGGGACAAGAAGTTGAAGCGAGTCCCGGTAAAGTTCCATTCCCAGCACTGGGTATGAAGCGCCGACAGTGAGCGCGAACTGGACGGACAGTTCGAAGAAGAGGACGCCGAGATATTGGGGAATACCGTCAGCCCGGTTACCGATGCAGCGTGCAATCATTTCGATCCCGCCCTATGGCACGAACTTGAAGTCATCAACCGCGTTTATTAGCGGGTTGTAGGTGTAGTGGATAACTACACCATTGACGTTCTGCTGCATTTTAACCCAGCCTTCCTCCGCTGGCCAACGTGGGTCGTTCATCGTGATCCTCGTCATCACACGTCCTGCAGTCGGGTTGGACTGCGCCTCCTGCATCGCAAGCTGTTCCTTCAAGCTCGCCGGCTCAGTCCTACCAGTCGAACCCCGTCCAAGGTTCGTTGGGCAACTATCGTTGTGGACGAGCACCGAAGCAGCGGCCACCTCGACGTAGAAGTCGTGGTCGTTGTTGCCGGGGACCGTGAGGTCCCACATCCAGCCGTCGTGGACGGCTGGGACCGATCCGCCGACCACCACGGCCGATTGGCCGTCCGGGGTCTTGAGATGCGTGCCCGGTTTGAGGTGATTTGCCGGAATCCAGCCGTAGTGCGGATAAGGAGTGTTGACTGGACTAACGGGTTCCGGGTCATCAACCTCCGGACGCTCCGGGACGGTGGTGATTACGGTCGGGTCCCGTGACGAGAGAAGAGACAGACTCTGCCCTGGATCTTGGATCGCTGGTGGTTCCCGCAGCTGGGGCGCTTGTCGAGACCGGGGATCTCTGGGAGCCGTACTACCTGAGCGGCCCGGGCGGCGGGTGTGTCGTGCCGGTGTCGGAGTTCCTGCGGGACCTGCAGGCGACCGGGCGGCCCGCGACGACGCAGCGGTCGTATGCGCTGGCGCTGCTGCGCTGGTTCCGGTTCACGTGGGCCGTGGATGTCCCGTGGGACCAGGCGACGAGGGTCGAGGCCCGGGACTTCTGCCGGTACCTCCAGCTCGCCGGCAAGCCCGGGGGACAGCCGGCCGCGGCCAGGATGGTGCCGGGGAAACGGCCGTCGTCGGCTGGGTTCGTGCCGTCGACAGTCGCGCACTGCGAGACGGTCTGCCGCGGCTTCTACGCCTATCACCTGGAGGCCGGGACCGGGCCGATCGTGAACCCGTTCCCGCTGGCCCGGCCGGGTCGGGCGCACGCGCACCACAACCCGATGGAGGCGTTCCCGAAGCAGAAGGCCGGCCTGTTCCGGCCGAAGGTCCCGCAGAGGATTCCGAAGCAGATCCCGGACGCGGTGTTCAACGAGCTGTTCGCCCGGCTGCGCTCGCACCGGGACCGGGCCCTGGTGGCGTTCTGGGTGTCCGCAGGCGCCCGGGCGTCGGAGCTCCTCGGCGTTACCCGCTCGGGGGCCGACCCGGGCCAGCAGCTCATCACCGTGATCCGCAAGGGCTCGCGGGCGATCCAGCAGCTCCCGGCGTCGCCGGACGCGTTCGTGTGGCTGCGGCTGTACCAGCAGGAGGTGCACGGGCTGGTGCCCGCCGGACCCGACGACCCGCTGTGGTGGACGCTGCGGCGCCCGTTCCGGCCGCTGACCTACGACACCGCCCGGAAGATGTTCGACCGCGCCAACGACGCCGCCGGGACCGGGTGGACGCTGCACTCCCTCCGGCACACCGCGGCCTACCGCCTGGCCCGCGACCCGGACATGCCGATCACCGACGTGCAGTGGGTCCTCGGCCATGCCCTGCTGTCGACCACGCAGATCTACGTCGTCCCGACCGCCGAGGACGTCATCGAGGCCACGCTGGCTCACCACCGGCGGCGGGCGGAGCCCAGGCCCGCCCCTCCCGAGCCGGCGCCGGGCTACCGGCCGGAAAGCCTGGACGTGCTGTTCGGGAAGGGCCGCTGGTGACCGCCGCGACGCAGGCCCCGCCGCGACGCAGGCCCCGCCGCGGCGGCTCAGCGCCGAGGCCCTGGCGGTGATGGACAGGTTCCCGCCCCGCCCGGTCCCGGCGTCCTGGGCGGCGACCGCCGCGGACCGGTTCACCGTGATGCGGCGGATGCTCGCCCCGCCGTTCGTCCCCGAAGGGGCCGGCATCCGGGACTGGCGGAAGCTGTCCATGCTGAAGATCCTCGACTGGCTCGAACTGCACCCCGGAGCGACGTGGCAGCAGCGATGGGACGCCTGCGGCGCCGAGACCGACCAGACCGCGGACTGGCGCGACCAGATGCTGGCCAGCCTTCAGGCCGCCGGCAACTACGGCACCTGGGCAGGGGAACTGCGCCGCCGGCTCGGACGCCCGGACCCGCGAAAGGCTCCCCGCCCTGCCCGCCCTCGCCGCCGCCGCCGACCGCAACCGCAAGGACGCCGCCGCCCGGCTCGCCGCCGCCCGCGCCACCGCCCCCGGCGAGACGTTCACCGCCGGCGGCCAGCAGCTCCGCCGGGCCCTCCTGGCCCAGCCGTCCCCCCGCACCTGGGCCGAGGAGCCCGTTACCGGCAGCCGGCGGGACCTGACCCGCGAGGAAGACCACGCGTTCTGGGCCTGGGCCGTCATCGAGGTCCTGCGCCACACCGGCATCCGCGTCGAGGAACTCACCGAGCTGTCGCACCACAGCCTGGTCCAGTACCGCCTCCCCGCCACCGGCGAGCTCGTCCCCCTGCTGGCCATCGCCCCGTCCAAGACCGACGCCGAACGGCTCCTCGTCATCAGCCCCGAACTCGCCGACGCCCTGTCCGCGATCATCACCCGCATCCGCCGCCCCGACGGGACCGTCCCGCTGGCCGCCGCCTACGACACCCACGAGCGCACCTGGAACCCGCCCATGCCCCTGCTGTTCCAGCGGCCCGCCGGCCTGGAGGACCGGCCCATCGCCATCGGCACCATCCGCGACCTCCTCGCCAACGCGCTCGCCGGAGCCGGCATCACCGGCACCGACGGCAAGCCCCTCATCTTCAAGCCCCACGACTTCCGCAGGATCTTCACCACCGACGCCATCCTCAACGGCATGCCGCCCCACATCGCCCAGCTCATCCTCGGCCACCACGACATCAACACCACCATGGGCTACAAGGCCGTCTACCCCCAGGAGGCCATCAACGGCCACCGCGCCTTCATCGCCCGCCGCCGCCAGCTCCGCCCCAGCGAGGAATACCGCTCACCCAGCGACACCGAATGGGAGGAATTCCTCGGCCACTTCGAGCACCGCAAACTCGCCCTCGGCGACTGCGGACGCGCCTACGCCACCAGCTGCATCCACGAGCACTCCTGCATCCGATGCCCCATGCTCCGCACCGACCCCGCCCAGCGGCACCGCCTCGAAGAAATCCGCGACAACCTCCTGGCCCGCATCGCGGAAGCCGAACGCGAAGGCTGGGCCGGCGAAGCCGAAGGACTCAAGATCAGCCTCGACGCCGCCAACAACAAAATCGCCCAGGCCGACCTGTCCGCCGCCCGACGCGCCGAGCACGTCAGCCTCGGCATCCCCGCCTACCGCGACATCGCCGCCGCAACCCTGGCAGCGCCCGGAGACCCACATGGACACTGACCACCTCGCCACAGCCCTCATGGCCTGCGCCACCGGCATCTACGCGGCCGAGGCCGGCGTCAACCTCCTCATCGCCAACGGCACGTTCCTGCAGCGCGACGACTTCACTCCCCGGTTCATCACCTGCGGCATCAGCGGCGGCACCCCGATGGCCGCCATCGACTGGGACGCCGCCATCACCGCCCTGCACTCCGGCGATCTTCCCTGCTCCGGAGGGGAGCGACGCATCCTCCTGCTATCAGCCAGCCTCGCAAGCGGCATCCCCGTCAGCCTGCGCGACACCATCAGCAGCCTTGACGACAGGAACGTCGCACTGGTCGTCTCCGCCATCCAGCACGCAGCCGGAAAACGGCCGTGAACAGCAAGATATCGACGACCACGACGACTCAGCGGAGCCCGAGCCCTGTCATGCGGCCATCACGGCGGCACATCGGTCGCGGGCTTGTCGAGCCAGCCGATATCTCCCATATTCGGCTCCCGCCCGAGGCGGACCCAGGCGTCCATGGCCCGGCCAACAGCTCCGACGGGAGGCCAGGGACGGAACTTCTCAGCCTGCCAGTCGATGTCGCCAAGGCGAGCACCCGCCCCGACCAGCATGGTCAAGACAATCTCGGCGACAGCCTGAACTTCGTGTCCAGTGGCATCGGGCCACTCCTCGCGAATGCGCCTGGGCAGCTTCCACATCTCGACGTAGTCCTCGTCGAGTTCCCGGCTGATCTCGGCCGCGACGATCTCCGCCACGGCGTTCTCGCGGCCCGTCACGGATTGAACTTCAGCTTGTCGATGTCAGACACCCCCGGCATGTTGATGTCAATGGTTGCCGCGCTGTTCGGGCTACGGGACATCACAGTCCGCAATTGCACGAATCCCTCGCCATTCGGCAGTTCTACCCTGATCAGCTTCCCGTTGTTCGCAACGACCTTCCCGCCTTGTGAGAGCTCGTCGAACAGCGCCTGGGCATCTGACAGGTCGCCGCCGATCTCCCGGATTCCGGGATTGCTGCCAGCAACGCCGATCGGCGAGCCACCTGGGTGCAGGAGGTCATTGGCAAGATCCTCGGTGCTCCCGTCCGCCCCAACCGCGAACCTGGCCGTCGGACAGCTTTCATTATGAACGAGGACCGCTACCGCCGCCGGCCCGGCACGCGAGGGCGAAAGAACTGCGGTGGGTTCGACAGAAGTCGTGGTCGTTGTTCCCGGGGACGGTGAGGTCCCACATCCACCCGTCATGGGCGGCCGGGGTCGATCCGCCGAGGACTACAGCGCTCTGGCCGCCCGGCGTCTTGAGATTCATGCCCGGTTTGAGGTGTTTTGCCGGAATCCAGCCTTTGTCCAGTGAAGGCGTGTTGACTGAACTAACTAAGTCCGGGCCATGATTCTCCTGACGTGCCGAGATGGCGGTCGTTACGGTCACTGACCATGACCGAAGGTGACGATGATGGCACGTTCCGGGATCTCGGGTCGCTCGTGGTTCCCGCGGCCGGGGCACTGGTCGAGACTGGTGATCCGTGGGAGCCGTGCTGGCTGAGCGACCCGGCCGGGGTCCAGATCGGGCCGGTATCGGAGTACTTGCGGGACTTGCAGGCTACTGGCCGTCCGGCGACGACGCAGCGGTCGTACTCGTTCGCGCTGCTGCGCTGGTTCCGGTTCTGCTGGGCAGTGGGGGTCTCGTGGGACCAGGCGACCAGGGTCGAGGCCCGTGACTTCTGCCGGCATCTCCAGCTCCCTGTCAGGGCCGGCCTGGCGTGGGATGCGGCCGGGAGTCGGTCGGGGAAGTACGCGCCGTCGACGGCGGCGCACTGCGAGACGGTCTGCCGGAGCTTCTACGCGTATCACCTGGAGGCCGGGACCGGGCCGATCGTGAACCCGTTCCCGCTGGCCAGGGGCGGGCGGGCGCACGCGCACCACAACCCGCTGGACCCGTTCCCGAAGCAGAAGTCGGGGCTGTTCCGGCCCCGGGTGCCGCAGCGGGTGCCGAGGCAGATCCCGGACGCGGCGTTCAACGAGCTGTTCGCCCGGCTGCCGTCGAACCGGGACCGGGCCCTGGTCGCGTTCTGGGTATCGACCGGTGCCCGCGCGTCGGAGCTCCTGAGCGCCACGTGGTCAGGAGCCGATCCCGGCCAGCAGCTGATCACGGTGATCCGCAAGGGATCACGGGCGATCCAGCAGCTGCCGGCCTCGCCTGACGCGTTCGTGTGGCTGCGGCTTTACCAGCAGGAGATGCACGGCCTGGCGCCCGCCGGGCCGGATGATCCCCTGTGGCGGACGCTGCGGCGCCCGTTCCGGCCGCTGAACTACCATGCAGCCCGGATGATGTTCGACCGAGCGAACGCCACGATCGGTTCCGGGTGGACGCTGCACTCGCTGCGGCATACGGCGGCCTACCGGCTCGCCCGTGATCCCAGCATGCCGATCACGGACGTGCAGTGGATTCTCGGCCACGTCTCGCTCACGACCACGCAGGTCTACGTCGTTCCGACGGCCGAGGACGTGATCGAGGCCGCCCTGGCCCACCACAGGAGGCAGGCAGAGCCCAGGCCCGTCCTGCCAGAGCCGGCGCCTGGCTACCGGGCGGAGAGCCTGGACGTGCTGTTCGGGAAGGGCCGCTGGTGACCGCCGCGGTGACCGGGCAGGCGGTTGGCTGGCAGCTCAGTGCCGAGGCGCTGGCGGTGATGAACCGGTTCCCGCCCCGGGTGGTCCAGGCGTCGTGGGACGCGACGGCCGCGGACCGTTTCACGGTGGCGCGCCGGCTGCTCGCCCCGCCGTTCGCCTTCGGTGATGCCAGCGCCCGGCACTGGCGCAAGCTGGGCATCCTGAAGATCCTCGACTGGCTGGAGCTGCACCCCGGGGCGACGTGGCAGCAGCGGTGGGACGCCTCCGGCGCCGGGTCCGGCGGCTCAGCCGACTGGCGGGATCAGGCGGTGGCTGACCTGGAGGCCGCTGGCCGGGTCGGCCCGCTGGGCGCGGGGCTTCGCTCCAGGCTCGGCGCGGGCGTGGCCCAGCTGATCGGCGGCGACGTGATCCGCCCGGGCCTTCCCTGGCTGCTGACGACGCCGGTCCGGGCCAGGCTCGCTGGCGAGATGGGCCGGGCCCGTGACCCCGCGGGGATCGCGGCCCTGAGCGCGCTGCGGGAGGCCAGCACCACCGGGCGGAACACCTTCGACCAGGCGGTGGAGCGGGTCGCGGCGATCATGGCCGCCAAGGGCGGCCCCGTCGCGGCCATCACCCCCGGCGATTGCATCGAGCTTCTGGACTGCTGCCGGATGGTGTTCGACGCCAGCACCCAGACCAACCCGTTCAGCCCGTTCTTCTACCAGCTCCTGTCCGCGGCCGGGGCCTTCGGGGCCGGCGCGCCGCCCACCGTGCGGATGTTCAGCGTCAAGTTCCCCGGGCAGGTCACCGTTGAGCAGATGGTCGACCGCTACGACCTGGCCTGCCGCCCGGTGCGGGACCTGCTCGTGGACTACCTGCGCGAGCGCCAGCCCGGCATCGACTACAGCAGCCTCAACGGCTTGTCCATCACCCTGGCGAAGCGGTTCTGGAAGGACCTGGAGGACCACCACCCCGGCATCAGCTCGCTGCACCTGCCGCCCGACGTCGCCGCCGCCTGGAAGCAGCGCATCCAGACCCGGACTGTCCGCACGCCCGACGGCGCCGAGCAGCAGGTCGTCCGACAGGCCGCCAGCGACGCCCTGATGTCAGTCCGGGGCTTCTACCTCGACCTCGCCCAGTGGGCCCTGGACGATCCCGCCCGCTGGGGACCGTGGGCAGTGCCCTGCCCAATCCGCGGAAGCGACATCCAGTACAAGCAGCAGGTCAGGCGGACCAAGGCCCGCACGGACGCCCGGACCCGCGAAAGGCTCCCCGTCCTGCCCGCCCTCGCCGCCGCCGTCGCCCGCGCCCGCAGCGCCACCGCCGCCCGCCTCGCCGCCGCCCGCGCCACCCCGCCCGGCGAGAAATTCACCGCCGACGGACAGGAGCTCCGCCGGACCCGCACCCGCGATCCCGGCCACCGCACCTGGGCCGAGGACCCCGCCACCGGCAGCCGGCGCAACCTGACCCGCGAGGAGGACAAAGCGTTCTGGGGATGGGCCGCCATAGAAGTCCTTCGCCACACCGGCTGCCGCCTCGAAGAGCTCACCGAGCTCTCCCACCACAGCCTGGTCCAGTACCGGCTCCCCGCCACCGGCGAGCTCGTCCCCCTGCTGTCCATCGCGCCGTCGAAGACCGACACCGAACGGCTCCTCGTCATCGACCCGGAGCTCGCGGACGTCTTGTCCGCGATCATCACCCGCGTCCGCGACGCCGACGGCACCGTCCCGCTGGCCGCCGCCTACGACACCCACGAGCGAACCTGGAACCCCCCGATGCCCCTGCTGTTCCAGCGGCGCATCGGCCTGGAGAACCGCCCCATCCCCAGCGGCACCATCCGCGACCTCATCCGCGAGGCCCTCGCGTCCTCCGGCATCACCGGCACCGACGGCAAGCCCCTCGACTTCCACCCCCACGACTTCCGCAGGCTCTTCACCACCGACGCCATCCTCAACGGCATGCCACCCCACATCGCGCAGCTCATCCTCGGCCACGCCGACATAAACACCACAATGGGCTACAAGACCGCCTACCCCGAGGAAGCCATCCGCGGCCACCGGGCGTTCATCGCCCAGCGCAGGGCCGCCCGGCCGAGCGAGGAATACCGCTCGCCCACCGACGCCGAGTGGGACGAGTTCCTCGGCCACTTCCAGCACCGTCGCGTCGCACTCGGCGACTGCGGACGCGCATACTCGACGCCATGTATTCATGAGCACTCCTGCATCAGGTGCCCGCTCCTGCGGATCGACCCCGCCCAGCGCCACCGACTTGAAGAAATCCGCGACAACCTCCTGGCACGCATCGCCGAAGCCGAACGCGAAGGCTGGACCGGCGAAGCCGAAGGACTCAAGGTCAGCCTCGACGCCGCCAACAACAAGCTGGCCCAGGTCGATCTGACCGAAGCCCGCCGCGCCGAGCACGTCCACCTCGGCATCCCTGCCTACCGCGACATCGCCGCCACCACCCTCACGGCAAGAGGCCCCAGTGACCACTGACAACCTCGTCGCGGCCCTCCGCTCCTGCGCCACCGGCCTCTACCCGCTCGAAGCGGCCACCGAACTGTTCATCAGCAACGGCACGTTCCTGCACCGCCACGACTTCACGAGCCGGTTCATCGAGCAGGGCACCAGCATCAGCGACGGAACCACCCCGATGGCCGCCATCGACTGGAACGCCGCCATAACCGCACTACAGGCCGGAGAACTATCCTGCTCCGGTGGCGAACGACGCATCCTGCTCCTGTCCGCCAGCCTCGCCGCCGGCATTCCCGTCGACCTCCGTGACACCGCCACCGGACTCGACGACGCCAACATCGCCCGACTGCTAACCGCGATCCGGCACGCATCCGGAAAACGGCCATGAGGCTCTCCGGAAAATTCTTCAGGATTCTGGCCCTTCAGGAAGAGCGCCCTTCTCTCTCCATTCCTCGACCATGTCCGGCCGGGCGTCGAGGCGAAGCTCTCCGTTTGGCGCGAAGGCCACCACGACAGCATCCAGCTCAGTTCCGACAGGCGGGAAGTAATCGGGTGCGGCCCGATGGTCACGACCAGGAAGGAGGGCAAAGTCGATGAATGCTGGCGGCTCCTCCGGACGGGAGATGATCCGCACATCGACGCCGAACCGACTTCGGTGCGCTGTCACCACGCAGAGCACGATGGTCCCCCGCAGGAGTCCCGTTCGTCTCTGCAACTCGGCGTCGTCGCTCACCACTCGTATCCCGCCACCAGCAAACTTGCCCAGGCCGACGCTACCGCCGCCCGCCAAGCCGGGGCCGTCAACCTCGGTATCCCCGCCTACCGCGACATCGCTGCCGCCACCCTCATTACCGGAGGGCCACCATGGACAACCCATGGACGCTGACGACCTCGCCGCCGCCCTTACGCAGCAATCATCCCTCGTGAATTGGCCACCGCAACAAAAAATTCCCGAGTATGTCGTCCACGCGCTTCCCGCGGGCGTTGGGCTCAAAGTCTTGGCAAAGCTCTCCGCCAAACTCGTTACTTAGGATTGTCTCGACTGCCCGTCGCTCGTCATTTGACGGTATCTCGTGCCTCATTAGCAGCTCGAGCAGGACTGGGTCATGCGCACCGATTACCTCGACGAAGAGCGCGCGCATGTGCGAAGGAAGCGACTCGACCACGCTCATCCCCGCACGATCCGCCATCCTGCGCTGTTCCGCGCCCATGTTGAGATCACCCTTCCCGTTGAGCTCAGAATGACCGCTGCATTCTGGCCAGTATATTTAAGTTTACCACCTGTTTGTTCCGCTACCGAAATTGGATTTGATACAGCGTCGTTGATCGCCGATGGGGAAACGCCTACACCATCGCGGCTAATTGCCTGATTCAATCCATGCCTTGTATACCCAGTGATTTCACCTGGCGAGCAGTTATGGACCAGTACGGCAGTTGTGGCAGTTTGAACATAGAAATCGTGGTCGTTGTTGCCGGGGACGCTGAGGTCCCACATCCAGCCGTCATGGACGGCCGGGACCGAGCCTCCGACTACGACTGCTGACTGGCCGTCGGGGGTCTTGAGGTGTGTTCCGGGCTTGAGGTTACTGGCGGGTAGGAATTTGTTCAGTGAAGGGTCCCAGAACAGGTGGTTGCTGGTGGTGTGGATGACGGCCGTGCCATGGCTGGTCTTGACCGTGAGGTCGTACAGGTCGGTGTCATGGTGGACCAGGACCGCGGCGACCGGCTCGGCCTGCGTCTTGCCGGTCTTGGTGCTGGTGGCCAGGACCTTGTCGCCGACCTTGAGCTGGCTGATCGGGACGGCCACGCCGGAGGTAGCGAGGACGACCCTGGTGTCCGAGCTGAAGGATTCCCCACCACTGACACACTTCCCAGCCGCGTCAGCGATGCGGTTCCCCTCGGCATCCGCGGCTGCGTCTTCACCGAACAGCCGGGAGATCCCGTTGACGGCTGCGTCAGCGCCCAGATCGGCGGCTGCAGCCCCACCGTCGGTCGCGCCGGCCAGCAAGACCGGCACCACAGCCGCGCCGGTCGAAACGCAGTCGGACAGCTTCGAGCTCCACAAGCAGCCGCCCGCCTGCGAGCCGGTGAAACTGTCCCAGCCCTTCTTCGCGACCGACGTCACCCCCGACGCCGCGCAGCTCAAGCCGAGGAAGCCGCATCCCTTGTCGACCGGCCCGCGGGCGTCGACCTGCTGCGCCAGCCGTTCCTGCCTGGCGATCTGTGCGTTGCGGGCGGCTGCCTGCTGCTCTTCCTTGACCTGCTCCTGCTCCCGGGCCTTGGCTGCCGCGGCCGCCCTCTCATCGGCCACCTTCGCCGCCGCGACCTGGGCCTTGGCCGCCGCCGACCTGGCCGCCACCGCGACCTGCAGCTTCGCCGCCGCCGACTTCACCGCCGCCGCCGCCGCAGCCGCCGCCGCCGCCTTGCTCTTGTTCTTCTTCGCCGCCGCCGCCAGCGCCTTCGCCTTGGCCTGCTCCTGCCTCAGCGTCCCCGCCGCGACCGACGCCTGCTGCGAGCTGCTGATCACCCGCGCCGTCTCCGCCGGGGTCTTCTCATCCCCCGGCAGCCCCACCACCATGTGCCCGCTCGGGTCCATCCCCTCCAGCGGGTTATCCGCCGCGTAGGCGAACGGGTTACCCGCCGCCGAGTCCCGCCCGACGCGATCGTCCCGGCCGCCCGGGCCCAGGAGAAACTGGTAGCCGGTATCCGACGACGCGGCCAAGCCCGAGCCGGCCCAGCGCGTCGTAAGCGCAGGGACGGGCCCGCACACGCTCACGCTGCGCCAGTACTCATAAACGACTTTGCCGGGAGCCTGGGACAATCCCTAGGATTTTATCGGCGGATCCAAGCTCAGGCACCGTGAACGATTGAGGCTCACACGGCAACCGGCAGATGGAACATATCGATCAGGCGCTGCACATAGCCAAGCCCCGGAAAAGTAGGATGCTCTCTCAGGAAATCCACATCCGGAGCAAATTCGCGGACGGCGTCGTCGTCGATTCGGCCTTCAAGGCAGTAAGCGATCGCCAACGAATTACTCATAATCGTGCGCTTGCCGCGGATGGCACCCTCAAGGCCTGTACTGATATCGTTAAGGTTATTGTATCGCCTGATATATGGCCATCCATACTCGAGGGAGTCAGCCACAACCCGGGTCGCTGTAATGTCGCGGCCAAGGTCGGTAAATATCCACCGCCGCTCCGCGTTAGGATTTTGCATGAGCTGCTGAATTTGGATATTGATGGTGTGCGATGATTTTCCAAAAATCTGCCGGCACACCTCCTCCACTTTCTTGTGGGCAACGCCTGCGTAAGGAGTGATCTTCGCTCGCGCAGGACGGTCATACTTCGCTACCGCATAGTCAAGCCTGGCTGTGACCTGTTCAGAGGTGGCCTGTTCGAACTGGCCCAACGTCCCCCTTACCTTGCGCCAGCCACGATCCTGGAGGAGAGAACCGATCAGCCCCAGCCCTTCGCGAGCGAGATCATCCGCACTCATGGCACCTCTCCTTCTCCTTCTTCAACGGGAGGGAACTCCCAATGGTCAGTGGATACAGGGAACGTGTATGGCACACCAGTCTCAAGACCGAACGCTTCGGCGTTCTCACCGGCGAAGGTAACGTATCCGCCATGAGCAAGATCATAGTAGCCTTCGGCTTGCGCTTCCGACAACGGCGACTTGTTCACCTTTGCTTCTATACCCAAGAGATTGCCATTTGGATCTCGTGCCATGAAGTCGATTCTGCCCTCTTTACCGGTCTGCGTGTAGAAAGTCACCTCCGCCTGATAGGCATACCCTTGTTTCTGTAGAATCTCTTCGCTCGCATTCTCTCCCATCTCGCCTTGCTCGCCTTAAGTCCGGAAACCAGCTTTCCACCAATGAGGAAGGTTGCGGCAATATCTACGACGTTCGACTGGTTGGTCCCAACAACGGGTACGTGGATATCCGGACCCTGTCGCATCTGATTCTGGACTTCATCGAGCTTCAAGGCATCTCCGCATAGGCCAGGGTGCAAATTGCAGATTTCTAGCCAAGTTGTCGCGTACCCGGCCGAAGTTTCCGGCAAGGGAGAACCACGCTGGCTTTGCACGTACGACGCCCACGCCTTCTCGTACTGGCTGAGTCTCGGGTTGTTAGAAGCGACGATCAAGCCTGGGCCAACGCTGGTCGTAGACGTGTCTTTGGGTTTGAGGGGAGTGGTCTTCTTCCTCTGGGCGGCCTTGGCTTCCCTGGCGGCCGCGACCTTCTGCCCGACGGCCAGGGCCTTGACCGCCGCCGCCTTGGCAGCGTTGGCCTGCTTCAACGAGGCCGCCGCCGCCGCAGCTCTGGCCTGGGCGGCCTTGGCGGCCTTGATGGCGGCCGGGCTGTGCGACTTGGCGGCCGCCGCCGTCAGCGCCTTCGCCTGGGCCGTCGCCTGCTGATCAGCCCCCGTCTTGGCCGCCGCCTGCTGCGAGGTGGAGATGATGTGCGCCGACTGCTCCGGCGTGTTCCCGTAATCGCCCGGCAGGTTCACCACCCGGTGCCCGGACGGGTCCATGCCCTCCAGCGGGTTGTCGGCCGCGTAGGCGAACGGGTTGGCCGCCGCCGAGTCCAGCACCGGGTCCACCTGCACCGAGTCAGCCGACGTGAAGTCGCCTGCTGACGGGTCGTACCAGCGCGCCCCCATCAGGTCCTTCGCCGTCGCGCTGTCCGACCCGAGGGCGTCGTAAGCGTACGAGGTGGCGTCGCCGGCGCCACCGCCGCCGCCGGCCCCGGGCGTGTCCCCGTAGGAGTAGCGGGCGGTGTACGCGGACGTGCCAGAGGTGGTGTAGCGGTCGACCTGCGTCGAGGTCTGCCGCCGGCCCAGGTAGTCGTAGGTGGTCTGGGTGACCGCGCCGGTCGGGCTGGTAACCGACAGCGGCTCGCCGTCGTTGTCGTAGGCGGTGGTGGTGACGCTGTTGTCCGGGTCGGTCTCGGTGACCTGGTCGCCGAGCTGGTCGTAGGTGTAGTGGGTGGTGTAGTTCAGCCCGTCGGTGGTGGCGGTGGTCAGGCCGTCGCCGTCATAGGCGGTGGTGTCAACCGGGGTTACCTGCGACCCGCCGGGCGGCGTGTAAGCGGGCAGCGTCTGCGAGACCTGGCGGCCGTCGGCGTCGTAGCCGAACGACCGGGTGTCATTCCCCGACCCGTAGGAGATCCCCGACTCCAGCGAGTCCGAGTTATACGAGTACGTCGCGGTCGTCCCGGTAACCGGGTTCGCCAGCGTCGCCAGCCGCCCGGCGCTGTCGTAGGTGTAGCCGGTGGTGCCGGCCGCGTCGTTCACCGACGCCGCCTGCCCGTCCCCGTTGTAGCCGATCGTCGTAGACCCGGCCGACCCCGACGCGGTCAGCACCAGGCCGCGGTCGTTGTAGGTGAACGCCTCACTGGTCGCGTTCGACCCGGTCCCCAGCGTGTTGGAGGAAGCCGCCGAGGTCAGGTTCCGGCCGTGTCGTACCCGAACGTCCTGGTCGCGGTGGCCGCGTCCGCCCCGCTGCCCGACTGGCCGGTCATGGACGTGGGCACGGCCGCTGGCTTACTCCGTAGTGACCGGAATCGGTGAAGCCCCTCCATATGCGCCGGCTGTTACCCTGAAGCCATGACACTGACGCTGCACCTGGACGATGCCGTAGCGGCGGCGCTGGCTGCCGAGGCGGCGCGTCGCGGCCTGTCCGCCGACGAGCTGGCAGCAGTCCTCCTCGCAGCGCAACTGCCCAAGCCGGCCACGGTGCACCGCCGCCTGGCATTCGCCGCGGTCGGCACCTCAACCTCAGGGCGCGGCGCGGCCGAGGCGGATGAGATGCTAGCCGAGGGATTCGGCCGCGACTAGATGCTCATCGTCGACACGGGCCCGCTCGTCGCGACGGCCGACCGGGCCGACAAGGACCACGCCGCCTGCCGGGACCTGCTCGAGGCCGACGAAGGTCCTCTCGTCACCACGGCCATGGTCATCGCCGAGGCCGCCTACCTGATCGACCGCCAGCTCGGAGCGAAGGCCGAAGCCAGCCTTTACGAGTCAATCATCGAGGGCCAGATAGAGGTGGCCGCCCTCGGCATCGATGAATGGCAGCGTGTCCGCGAACTGGTCACTACATACGCCGACCTGCGGCTCGGCGGGACAGACGCGTCCGTCATCGCCCTTGCCGAGCACCTCGGCACAAACAGGATCGCCACCCTCAACCGCCGCCACTTCGCCGTAGTCCGCCCTCGCCACGCCGACGCATTCGAACTGCTGCCGTAGCAAGGTATTCGTCGCGGCTGCGGCAGAGGGTCGACGACCGCACGCGCCCCCACCGCGACTCGAACGCAGGACCTACCGCTTACAGGAGAACGAGGCGGCTGCGGCGCACCCGGAGCATGATCAACGACGGCGTGCCGTCGCGGCCCGCGCCGAGATCGACGCCGGCGACATGATCCTGCGTCACCGGCAGCTCGGCTTCACCACGGTCGACCACCGAAATCGTCGGGCCCATTACACAGGAGACTGCCATTCCCACCACGGCGACCTGGCTCCCCCGGGTGCCGGAGAAGCAAGAGCCAGGACCCGAAGACCAAGATCAGAAGCCCAGGTCAAAACAGGATCATCCGAACGGGAGCGTGCTGCGCGCTCACCGCATCCAATGACCCCGCAGAGCGGGCCACCGCTGCGCCTAACCCCCGCGGCCGCGGACATCACGCTTCCTGGTGCAGCCCGCCTTACCCGGTCCCGGCGCCACTGCCGATCACCGAGTGCGGGTTACCGCTACCTGCTGGCCCGCGGGCGCGCTCGACACCGGGTCGACAGCCAGTGCCCCGCTCGGGTCCATCCCCTCCAGCGGGCTGTCCGCCCCGATCTCAAGCGCCGCGCGGACCACACGGGGGAAATCCCGGACCACCCGCACCCAGGGTCATCCGGAAGCCTCACCGCGTCAACGTCGAAGCCGCGGAACCCGACGTTCATGCAGACCGCGCCCCGCACGTCAACCTCCTCGCAGCAGTCCGGGGCACCCTCACCACCCGCGGACGCCCCGCCGCGGAACAGCATGTCCTCCAGGACGTGCTGTTTCGCCACTGCACCAGCCCGCACCCGATCGACCTGACCATCTCCGCCGAGCACCGGAGACTAGGACGGACGTGGAGTGAAGGTAACGGGACCCGCATACGATTCCGGGAGCGGGACCAAGTCCTGGGCGCTATCGGGATCCCGGGCCGCGTGCTCGGCGAGCATCGCGCTGAAAGAGATGCCGGCCCGGGTCTGGAAGCCCCGCAAGGTCGGCGGGATCACCACCGCGTACCACGCCTCCGGGTCCGGCCCGGCAGACGCCCATGCGCAGTTCCAGCCCTCAGCCGTCTCCCCCCAGCAGACCGTCCCGCCGGGCTCGGGATAGTACGGCGGGTCGGTCCCAGGATTGCGGGAGAGATCGCGGGCCTGTCTGTACTTCCTGTCCAGCAGCGCGAACAGGTCCCACGCTCCACCGGCGCCAGGGGCGGTGACGCGGATGTTTCGCAAGGTACGAGGTTCGTAGGTGTCGATGAACTCTCGGTAGTCGGCCGGGAGCGTGAACCCCAGCCGTTCCCGGCCAGCCTCCCAGTCCACCCGTATCGCTGGTGCGGGCGGCGGCCCGATCAGTTCCCGCAGGGCGGCCATCTCACTGACAGCCAGCCGGCTGCCAAGCCGCCGCAGCCGGGCCTGCCAGAAGTCCGGCCGCGTCCCGCTTGCCTGGTGGCCTTGCGGGTCGGGTCCCGGCACTGAGTCAAGCTCGAACACTGGCCGCTCCGAGAGCACGATCGGCTGTGCGACCTGGATCGGCGGGCCTGAGGGATTCATCATCACGCGGACCGGCCCCTCGGTGAACTCGCTCGCGTCGTAGCGCCCGGCAGCGACCTCGGTGAGGACTCGCAGAGGGTCCCGTCGAACCGGGCCCAGTGGTCGCACTGCTCGGACGCGGTCACCACGGGCCAGTTTTCCGGTGCTCCGGACGGGTCTGTTAGCCAGAACCCGTGGCGGCGGGGCCTACATCATCGGGGAGAAACCCCGCTCCGGCTCCGCCGAGGCGAAGGCCGCCCTGTCGCGGCAGGGACGCTACAAGACCGTCACCGGGAACCTGCAGGTCAAGGAAGTCCGGCTCCCCGACGCGGGCGACCGGTTCATCATCTGCTTCAACCCGGACCAGGCCGTCCGCGACGCCGCCGTCCGCGCCAAGGTGATCACCGCGCTGGAAGAGACGATCGCCGGGTCCGACGAGCTCAGCGCGACGAAACGAGCCGAGCTGCGCGGGAAGATCTCCATGATGCCGGGCCAGAACCGGTTCCTGCGCGTCACCCCCGGCGGCCTGCTCCGGACCGACGGGCCAAGGGCGAAGGCCGAGGGAGAACCTCGACGGCAAGTACCTGCTGCGCAGCGCCGACCCGGCCATGATCGCCGAGGACATCACCGCCGGCTACAAGCAGCTCCTTGAGGTCGAGCGCGGCTGGCGCGACATGAAATCGGTCCTGGACCTGCGGCCCGTCTGCCACCGGCTCGAAGAGCCCATCCGCGCGCACGTCCTGTTCTGCTGGCTCGCGCTCCTGCTCGTCCGCGTCGCCAAGAACCAGGCCGGGCAGACCTGGCCTGCCACGCGCCGCGAACTACAGCGGATCAGCATCGGCACCTTCATTGGCCCCGCCGGCGCCTTTCCGGCAGAGCACCGACATCCCCAAGACAGCCCGCGACCTGCTCGCGGCGCTGAAAATCGACGTTCCCCGCAAGATCCACGAGCTCAGCACACCCGAGAGCTGATCAGAGCCCTCCACGACGAGCCGCCGCCTAGAGACACGGCCCGCGGCTAGCCAGCCTGCCATTTCCCAAGGTCAGAGCCCGATCAGTACGGGGCCTTGCGGATCTCCAGCGCACACGGCCTTTGCGCTTGATAGCATCGGAGCAGTGCCTTGCGGCCTGCAAAGCCCTGTACACGGGTTCGATTCCCATCTCCGCTTCCCCTTCTTTCTCTCAGCGGTGCCGCACTGCGGCAATGCTCGCTTTCCAGGCACCGATCGGCTGGACCGGGGGGAGCCGGACGAACTCTGAGGGAACGGCACGTGGAAATGATTGAGTTCGATGACGGCCGCGCCGCCCGGGTAACCAGGCCCCGCGGGCTCGCTGACCTGCCCGCAGCGATCGGCGAGCTCGGCCTAGACGTCGGCCGTCCGGTCCTGGTCGTCGTCGGTGGCGCCGCCGGGCTCGACGATCACGCTAAGCAGCGCCTGGGCGGCCTGTTCAGCGACGTGCTTGTCCCGGTCGCGAACGAATGGAACGCGGCGGTGATAGACGGCGGCACCGACTCGGGCGTGATGCAACTGCTCGGGCAGGCGGCAGCGAAAGCCCCTTCTTTCCCGCTCGTCGGTGTCGTGGCCGAGAAGCTGGTCGCCTTGCCCGGCGACGACGCCGAGCCGGGCGAGGGGAGCACGCTGGAATGCCACCACACGCACTTCGTACTCGTGCCCGGCTCTGCCTGGGGTGACGAGTCCCCCTGGCTGGCCCGGGCGGCAACCGAGATCGCAGCGGGCGCGCCGTCAGTGACGGTTCTGGTCAACGGCGGGCAGATCACACTCCGGGACGCAGCCAACAGCGTGGCGGCCGGACGGCCGGTGCTCGCGGTTAAGGGGACCGGGCGCGCCGCGGACCGCATCGCCGCCGCACTCGACGGCGACCGCACCGACCCCGAGGCGGCCGAGCTGGCCAGTTCACCGCTGGTGACCGCTGCGCGGTGGCCAGGAGGCGACGCCGTACGGACGGCCCTGCACCAACTGGCGGACGCACAGCGACAGCTTCCGCCAGCGCACCGGCAACTCGGTTGATCATTCCCCCAGAAACGGGGGCAAGCTCACTCACGCAAGCTTGATAGGCACGTCAGCATCCGGCCTCGTGCGCAAGTCACGTCGGGCTTCGGGAGGCGGCTGGCTCATGGTCTGAGGATCTGATCGCTAAGCGCGGGCTAGGGCACCTCCTTCCCTTTGGATGGGCCCCTAACGGCTGCGGGGCTGGGCACGGGAAGGCACTCGGCGGCCTGCCGAATATCTCATAGCCATCGTATCGAGACGGGCTTGGGCAGCAACGCGAGAACGAATGTTCTGAGCCCGCTCCCGAACCAGTCTCCTGATGAGAAGATAAAACCGTGTTCGGACGTGACAATGGACCCAAACGGGGCGGGACATCGCCCGAGGAGACATACAACGGCCTGCGATCCATAATTTTTGGGGCGGCCAGCAGCGGGCAGATCCCCCGCCATGACGACCATCCGGACGTGTACGGCCTGGTCATTGACATTCCTGGACAAGGCGGCTCCGCCACGGTGGTCGCCCTGGGCGACAACACGACGAGCATGTACACAAGTACGGGTGGCGGCATCCTCGGCGCGGGAGAGCGGCCGACTGTCGCGGCGTCTACCCAGCGGTTGCTCACGGTCACGCAGGATCACTTCGCATCCTTCACCGGGAATGACGACGGGAGCCTTCCCGAGCCTGGAACGGTGCGCCTCCACGTACTCACCAGCCAAGCTCCCCGAGTCGCGGATATCCCCGGAGACGCCTTCTGGGGCAGGACCCCCCACCCGCTCCTGCCGGTCATAGCGGCCACGCAAAGAGTGATTTCCGACCTTCGCAACCTGGATCCCGGCTAGAAAGGGCCGCCATTGCCGCTGTGCGGGATGGCTCAATTTACCCTGAGGTAACGGGTGGGGTCGGTCCTTCAGGAAACAGGGATGCAGACAACCGCGGCGAGCGGCTTCCGGGCCGTGGATCACTCGCGGCCGCCTCGGCGATCGGCCACACGCCCGCGACTCAACCGTGAAGGTATTTACCTGAAACTCAGGCGAGAGAGCCTAGCAGCGCGTCAACCTTAGCCCGCCAGTCTTTATTTGCGTTGGCGCCTGCCTCCACAGTTGAGACAGCTTCCTCCCCGCGTGTGATTCCGACAGCAGCTTCCGCGATATCGCCTACGGGAACTGAGTGACAGGAAGAGCAGGCACGTTTTCGATGGACTGCTTGACCTGGGACGAGGTGGTGCCGACGGCGCCGCGCTCGCTGCACAGGCGCCGATGTAGTACTCCTTCGCGGCGCAGCTCGACGAAAGTGGGCACTGACTAACGACAGTCGGCTTGTCGACCGGCCCGCGGGCGTCGACCTGCTGCGCGGCGGACTCCGGGGTGAATCGTCACGACTGGCAGTCAGTCACTGGACACCCGCCGATCCTCAGCAATGAATGGAGGCGGCGCGTCGATTGGGCCAAATTTATTCCGGACGTCAGCCCTGCTAACTCGGCATCGGCGTATCGGGGTCGAGATTGAGGCGCTTCTTCACAAGAGACCAATTTACCTCAAGCAACTTAGCCGAAATATCGCTATCGGATTCCGTTGCTCGCCTTATCGCATTCAGGTTCGCCAGAGCATATTCCAGCTGAGATTCGAACTTTTTCGACCTGGGCGGATCAATACCCAACAACTTCGCCCAAGTAGTCATAACGAAACCAGTCGACCTCCTAGGCCCGACGGTAACGAACTGCTCACTTCGATCTTGGCCGACTTTAAATTCGATCACGTCATCGAAGAAAGTCCAATGCCATCTTGGATTCTCCTCAGTGAAGAAGAGGCCGGCCTTCATGATACGGGCCTTGAAATCTTCGATCTCTTGCGATGTAAAAATCATGGTCCCCGATAGCCATTTGGAATCAGTGCGTTACGCGCACTATTGTACTCATAACCATGCTCTTGTTCAAGATAATCGATTTCATCCAAGTAGAGCGAGCCTGCACGCGCTTGGTTCAGAGGGGTTCCGAGGATGAATTTGGCTCCGACGGCAGCGCCCCTATCGAGAAACTTGAGGTCGGCTTCCCATAGTTCTTCTTCCGTCATGCTTGCTAGTTTGTCATCCGGGATATCGAAGGACCTCGCACCCAATTCAGCCGCTAGTTTTTCGTAGTCACCAATGTGACCGATAACCCTAGGCGTGGGGCCGTTTGAACCGCCTCCGACAGGGGGCAGGCCGCTGCTCTCACCGTCGCCGCTCCCGTCTCCGCTACTGCTTCCTTCATCCGCGCTAGCGCGGACGTTGCTTCCGCATGCCTCGCTATAGGAGTCGTCTGTCCATACTAGTTTGCACTGGATTCCGTCCGAACCCGAGTCGCTTGACTTGCTCGATCCGGCGAAAAAGTCTTTATTTAGGTTCAAGTTGAGGTTATAGCAGTTGGTGGCATCGGCCGACTGACAAGCCTGGCAGTTGGTGGCGAGGTGCGGACAGACACTGCTTCCGCCCTTCGAGCTGCTGGACCCATCAACAGGCCCGCGGGCGTCGGCCTGCTGGTCCAGCTGCTTCTGCTTGGCGGTCCGGGTACTGAGGGCGGCGGCTTTCTGCGCCGCCGCGACCGCCCTCGCATCCGCCACCTTCGCCGCCGCCACCTGGGCCTTGGCCGCCGCCGCCTTCGCCGCGTTCGCGACCTGCAGCTTCGCCGCCGCCGACTTCGCCGCCGCGGCCGCCGCGGCGGCCGCCTTAATCGCTGCCGCGCTCTTGTTCTTCGCCGCCGCCGCCGCCAGCGCCTTCGCCTTGGCCTGCTCCTGCCTCAGCGTCCCCGCCGCGACCGACGCCTGCTGCGAGCTGCTGATCACCCGCGCCGTCTCCGCCGGGGTCTTCTCATCCCCCGGCAGCCCCACCACCATGTGCCCGCTCGGGTCCATCCCCTCCAGCGGGTTATCCGCCGCGTAGGCGAACGGGTTACCCGCCGCCGAGTCCGGCACCGGGTCCACCTGCACCGAGTCAGCCGACGTGAAGTCACCCGCTGACGGGTCGTACCAGCGCGCCCCCATCAGGTCCTTCGCCGTCGCGCCGTCCGACCACGCCGACTGGTAACCCAGCAGCCCGCTCACCGAGCCCGCGACGGCGTTGCCCCACGGGTCATACGCCTTGGACGCGGGCAACGTCGTGCTCGCGGCGGTGAACTGGCCGATGAGGTTGTCGTGGATGTCAGTCAGCGCCAGCGAGCCAGAAGTACCGCCCCCGACCGTGCCCGTCCCGGCCAGCACGCTGCCCGACGGGTCCCAGGCATAGGTGGAGCTGCCGTCCGACGCCATCGCCCCCGACGAGCCCACGTAGGAGAACGCGTACCCCGACCCGGACAGGGTGTCACCAGTCAGCCGGCCCAGCGCGTCATACCCGTACGCGCGGGCACCCGCCGTCGCCTGGTCACCGTAGGCGTCGAACGTCGTCGCCAGCGTGGTGCCCGAAGGGCCCGGCTCCGACACCGGGGTCCCCCGGGCGGTGTAGGCGTAAGTGCCGGTCCCGTCACCGGTCATCTCGTCGCGGGCATCGTAGGTGTAGGTCTTGCTGCCGCTGGTGGTCAGGTTGCTGTCGGCGTCGTAGCCGTAGGCGGTGTTGGTGGTGCCGTTGTTCCACGACGTCAGGCGGCCCGCCTGGTCATAGGTGTAGGTGTTGGCGGCCGCGCCGGCCAGGCCGGTGGTGTTCTCCGAGGTGATCTGGCTGTCGGCGTTGTAGCCGTAGGCAATCGAGGCGACCGAGGTGCCGGAGGAGGTCTTCAGCGTGTCCGAAGTCAGCCGGCGCATCCCGTCGTAGCCGAACGACTGGGTGTCGTTCCCCGACCCGTAAGAGATGCCGCTGACCAGCGAGTCGGGGTTGTAGGAGTACGTCGCGGTGGTCCCGGTGACCGGGTTCGCCAGCGTCGCCAGCCGGCCCGCGCTGTCATAGGTGTAGCTGGTGGTCCCGGCCGCGTCAGCCACCGAGGCAGTCTGCCCGTCGCCGTTGTAGCCGATGGTGGTCGAGCCGGCCGAACCGGACGCGGTGAGTACCTCGCTGCGGTCGTTGTAGGTGAACGTCTCGCTGGTCGCGTTGGAGCCGGTGCCCAGGGTGTTGGAGGTGGCGGCCGAGGTCAGGTTGCCGGCCGTGTCGTAGCCGAACGTCCTGGTCGCGGTGGGCGCGTCGGCCCCGCTGCCGGACTGGCCGGTCAGCTCCCCGACGTTGTTGTAGGTGCTGGTGACGGTGACCGCGCCCGGCTCGGTCAGGGTGACCGGCCGCTGGTCGGCGTCGTAGGCGGTGGTGAAGGTGGAGTTGGCGGCGGTGGTGTAGGCGGTGGTGTACGGCTCGACCCGGGACTCCTCCAGGCCCCAGCTGTTGAAGGTGTCCCACCACTGGCTGCCCTTGCCGTCGGTGTACAGGGTCTGGTTGCCCGCCGCGTCGTACCCGAACGAGGTGCTGATGGCACTGGTGGCCGTGACCGGCTGCACTTCCTGGGTCACCAGGCCGGCCAGGTTGTAAGTGAAGGTGGTGTTGTTGCCGGCCGCGTCGGTCGACGAGAGCTGGTCGCCCTCCCCGTCATAGGCGACGGCGGTGCTGGCCAGGGTGCTGCCCGAGCTGCTCAGGCTGGTGGTGGAGACCGGGTTGCCCGCGCCGTCGTAGCCGGTGGCGGTGGCGGTGCCGTCGGGGTAGGTGACCTTGGTCTGCTCCCCGAGGGCGTCGTAGGCGTACGAGGTGGCATCGCCGGCGCCGTCGGTGACCGTGGTCTTCTGCTGGGCCGGGTTGTAGGTGTAACTCGTGGACACGCCGTCCGGGCTGGTTACCTGCGACAGCCAGCCACCGCCGCCGCCGGCCCCGTCGGTGTCCCCGTAGGAGTAGTGGGCGGTGTACGCGGTGGTGCCCGAGCCGGTGTAACGCTCGATCTGGGTCGAGGTCTGCTGCCGGCCCAGGTAGTCGTAGGTGGTCTGGGAGACCGCGCCGGTCGGGCTGGTAACCGACAGCGGCTCGCCGTCGTTGTCGTAGGCGGTGGTGGTGACGCTGTTGTCCGGGTCGGTCTCGGTGACCTGGTCGCCGAGCTGGTCGTAGGTGTAGTGGGTGGTGTAGTTCAGCCCGTCGGTGGTGGCGGTGGTTCGGCCGTCACCGTCGTAGGCGGTGGTGTCGATCGGGGTGAGCTGCGACCCGCCGGGCGGGGTGTAGGCGGGCAGCGTCCTGGATACCTGCCGCCCGTCCCCGTCATAGCCGTAGCTGGTGATGTCGCCGACCGGGTCCTTGGTCTCGGTGGTCTCGCCGAAGGTGTTGTAGCCGGTGAGGGTGACCGGGTGCGCGGACACCAGGGAACCGCCGTAGACCTGGGTGACCTCCGTCGGCGCGGTGGTGCTGGTGAGCTGGCCGGCCTGGTCGTAGGTGTAGTCGGTGACCGCACCGTCGGGGTTGGTCATGGCGGTGGGCAGGCCGCGCTGGTCCCGGGTCCAGCTCGTGGTCAGCGTGCTGGTGGTGATGTCGTTGCTGGTCCCGTACAGCGTCTGCACCTCGGCCGCGGACAGCGCCCGCGGGTAGACCTGGATGTCGGCCGCCTGCCCGTCGAACCAGTCGCCCTGGGCGCCGCCGGTCTTGGCGCTGCCGATGGTGAACGCCCCGTGCGCGGCGACCGGGGTGGGGTCGGTCGCGCTGCCGGACGAGGTCCCGTTCACGTACAGGCTCATCGTGCCGGTGCTGCCGTTGTAGGTGCCGGCCAGGAACGTCCAGGTGCCGGTGGCGGCGGCGGCGCTGGAGTTGGCGGCGGCGACCGACGGGCTGGCGGTGTCGGTCAGCGACCGGCCGAACTGCCAGTCCCCGCTGGCCTGGTCAAAGCCGAGGGTGAACCCGTTGGCGGTGCCGGCCGCCTGCGAGGCGACCGCCTGCAGGTGGCCGAGGTTGTTGACCGCCAGGTTGACCCAGCCGGCCACGGTGAACGAGCCGGTGGTGTCGAGCACCGGGCCGTTGGTGGTGACCTGGCTGCCGGACGTCCCGCTGAACGTGCCCTCGCTGCTGTCCCAGGTGACCCCGGACGCGGTGGCGGGCTGCCCGCCGGTGATCCAGTCGGGCACCGCGGTACCGGACGACTGGGAGAGGTTGTACCAGGCGACCGGGCCGCCCGACCCGGGGTCGGTCACGCTCTGGGTGAGCACGTTCCCGGCCGGGTCGTAGGTGTAGGAGGTGGTCCGGGTGGCGCTACCGGAGCCGCTCTGGGTGACGCTGGACGGCTTGTCGTCGGGCGTGTAGGCGATCGCGGTGGTGCGGTCGAGCCCGGACGGGTCGAGCACCTCCCCGGTCTCCCGGTCGGCGGCGTCGACGCTGTAGGTGGTGTCGGTCTCGCCGTTGTTGGACCATTCCTCGGTCTTGTTGCCTGCGCCGTCGTAGGAGTACCACTCGGTGGTGAAGTCCTGCGACCAGTCGGTCGGCCCCGGCGTTACGTCGATCCCGGCCAGCAGGTCGTTGTCGGTGTACGAGTAGTGGGTGGCCCGGCCCATCGCGTCGGTCACGGTCGCCAGCCGGCCCGCCGGGTCGTAGGTCCGCGCCTCTTCCACCAGGTTGGCGGCAGTCTGCGAGCCGGGCGGGGAGCCGGTGTAGTTCTGCAGCGTGGTCGAGGTCAGGTGCCCCTCGTAGTCGTAGCCGTACTGGGTGACGTTGCCGTCCGGGTCGGTCTCGGTGGCGAGGTTGCCGTACGGGTCATAGGTGTAGTGGGTGACCGCGCCGGCCGCGTCGGTCTGCGTGATGAGCTGGTCGTAGCCGTTGTACGCCTTGGTGACCGTGCGGGAGGCGTCACCGCCGGTCAGGTCGGCGGTCACCTGGGTCAGCACGTCGCCGTCGGCGTCGTAGGTGGTGGTGGTCTTGGCGGTGTGGGTGGCGCCGGTCACCGCGTCGGCCACCGCCGGGTCGGTCTCGGTCGCCAGGTCGCCGTTGGCGTCGTAGGTGTAGCTGGTGGTCAGCCCGGACGGGTAGGTGTCGGAGTAGGCGACCTCGCTGATCTTGCGCCCGAGCCCGTCGTAGGTGTACACCGTGCGCTGCCCGTCGGGGTCGGTGACCTGGGCGGCGTCGCCGTTGGCGTAGTAGAGCGTGGTGGTGACCGCCCCGCCCGGGGTGGTCTCCTGGTAGGGCAGCCCCTTGGGCGGCACCGCGCCCTGGTACCCGCCGGTGCTGGTGGTGCCGTCGGTGTAGGTGTAGCTGGTGGTCCGGCCGGACGGGAACCCGGTTACCGGCGGAGTGGTGACCCCGGTTACCTCGCCGGCCGCGTTGTAGGCGTAGGACGTCTGGTACGTGGTGTCAGAGCTGGACGCCGACCGCCCGTCGCTAGCGGTCTGCACCATGTCGTTGCGCGGGTCGGCCGTCGTCAGCTGGGCCGAGGTGTCGTCCGGCCAGTACGTCCAGTACGAGGTTGAGCACTGCCCGGCGGACTGGTTCTGGCAGGTGGTCTTGGAGACCACGTTGCCGCGCGGGTCGTGCCCGGTCAGCACCTGGTGGCCGTCGGGGTCGGTGACGGAGTCCTGGAAGCCGGCGCTGTCGTAGCCGTAGCTGGTGGTGCCGCCGTCGGCGTCGGTCTGGGACAGTTCCCGCCCGCCGTTGAGCAGGTCGTAGGTGTAAGTCAGGGTCTTGCCGAGGGGGTCGGTGACGGTGCTGGTCTGCACCGGGGTCAGGCCCTTGGCCTGCTGGGCGGCGTTCCACTGGTAGCTGACCTGCCAGGCGGCGAGCTGGTAGGGGTACCAGGCGAGCTCGGCCAGGTCGCCGTTGAAGTACTTGGCGGTGACGGTGCTTGAGCCGGTGTCGGGCCACGATCCGCCGAGGAAGCCGGCGCGGCCGCGGCGTTGGTCCAGGCCTCGGTGCTGGGGTTGCCGGAGATGGTGCCCTGCAGGTTCCCGTCCAGGTAGAGGGACTGGCTGCCGCTCCCGGCCGCGAGCACCGCGTAGTGCCACTTGCCGTCGTTGACGGCGGCCGAGGAAACCGCGGTGCTGGTGTTGCCGTCGTAGAACTCGCCGTTGAGCTTGCCGTCGTTGCCGATGTAGAGCACTGGGTCGAAGGCGGACGGCGCGCTGCCGGTGACCGGCCCGGTTTCCTCGGAGTAGAGCACCTGGTTGGTGCCGGTGGTCTCGAACCACATGCCGACCGTGCCGGGGCTGTTGGAGGCGGTGTCGGCGGTCGGGATGCTGAGGAAGGCGTTGGTGCCGTCGAACCCGGCGACCTGCGAGTCGGTGAACGGGCCGGCGCCGGTCACGCCCTCGTTGGCGTTGGAGTAGACCGCGGGCTGCGCGCAGCCGCAGTAGTTCGCCGAGTCGTTGGCCCAGGTACCGCCGATGTCGTTGAGCCGCCAGTAGTCCTGCGGCTGGGCGTCGTAGACCGACCCGACGTAGACCTGGCTGGACCCGGAGACAGTGGGCGCCTGCGGCTGCCAGGTGCCGCCGTTGCTGTCGGTGTCGCTGGTCACCCGGCCGGTCAGCGGGTCGTAGCTGACCTGGGCGGATCACGCTGCCCGAGGGCTGGGTCAGCTTGGTCAGCAGCGCCGCCGGGTGCGATCCGGCGGTGTACATGGCCTTCACCTCGGTCGCGGTCAGGTTCCTGGTCCAGAACCCGACGTCGGAGATGTCGCCGTGGAAGTACTCGGGGTAGGCGGTGGTCGAGCCCTGGTTCGTCTCGTCCGGCCAGCTATTGCCGATGTAGCCGGTGCCCACGTAGTTGTCGGCCATCCCGGCGGTGCTGATCGCGCCGGACAGCGGGCTGCCGACCTGGGCGCCGTCCAGGTACAGGGTCTGGCTGTTCCCGCTGGACGACAGGGTGACCAGGTGCCAGTTGCCGTCGTCGACCGCGGCCGGGGTGGTGATCGGGGCGGCGGTCCCGTTCCAGTACTCGGCGTTCAGCTTGCCGTCGGTGCCGATGTAGATCGTCGGCGCGTTGCGTCCGGTGGTCGAGCCGTTGAAGATCTGCTGGGCCTGGTAGGAGAACAACACCCCGTTCGGGCTGCTGGTTTTGAACCACAGGGATACCGACTGGTAATCGGCACCGGACACCAGCTTGGACGGCAGCACCACGTAGGAGGAGGTGCCGTTGAGGGTGGCCGCCTTAGCGGCCGAGCCGGGCAGCGGCCCGGCGTCGGTGCCCTGGGTCACCTGGTAGTAGGCGGCGACGTCGGAGCCCTCGTTGGCCAGCACCGAGCTGTTGGCCTGGGTGCCCGAGGTCTCATCCAGCCGCCAGTACGACTGCGGCCCCGAGTCGAGCACCGCGGACGGGTAGTCCGACCCGGCGGTGTAGGTGTAGGCGGTGCACACGGTGGCCGAGGCCGGCGGGCAGGCCGACGAAAGGCTGTCACCGGAGTAGCTGTAGCCCCAGGTCTGGGCGGTCGAGGAATTCCCGGCGGTGGCCGGGTTGGTCACGACCGAGGACACGTGGGAGTAGGCCGCGCCCGACGGGGTGGTCCAGTTGACCGTCAGCGTGCGGCCGGACGCCGCGGTGACCGTGGTGACCTGGCCCGAGCCGTTGTAGGTGAACGTCTCGGTGCGGCCGAGGGCGTCCTCGATCGAGGTGATCGCGTACACCCCGGTCCCGGCCGCCTGGGTGAACGTGTACACGGTGTCGTTCTTGTCAGTGAGGGTGAACCCGCCGGTGACCGAGGCCAGGGTCGCGAACCGGCCCGGCGGCGGGGAGTACGTCCCGTTGGCGTTGAGGCCGAAGGCGACCTCTTCCCCGTCGGGGTAGGTAACGACCTGCGTCGCCGTGCCGGCCCCGCCGCTCTCCCCCGGGCTGACCTTCATGTCGAGCACCGACGACCAGCCGGCCCCGAACGCCCCCGACAGCCGCGGGTCGGCGCTGTTGTAGTCGCGGACGATCTCCAGGGCCGGCCCGGCCGTGGCGACCTGCGCGTCGGTCGCTGACGTGGTCCAGTTCCCGGTCTGCGGGTTGAAGCCGGGCCCGGCCGGATTCTGGGCGAGCTGCGAGGTGACCAGCGGCTGCGGCACCGGGGTGGAGAAGGAGTTGGCGGCCGGGGGAGGCGCGGAATAGCTGGCGCCGTCATACGCCTGCACGGTCCAGCCGTAGGTCTGTCCCCAGGACAGCAGGCCGGCCGGCACCGTCCAGTCCGGCGTCGCGATGTTGCCGGAGTTCGCGAGCTGGGTGCCGGAGGAGTTGTAGACGCTGAAGTTGTACTGCAGCGCGCTGAAAGGCCAGTTGTCGGCGTCGCTGCCGGAGGCCATCAGCTCGGGGGTGAGCGTCGGTGAGTTGTAGTTGTTGGCCGGGTACTGCGAGTTGACCTGCGGGGGGATGTCGGACGCGGTGGTGGAGTAGGTCAGCTGCAGGTACGGCCGACAGTCGCCGACGCAGTCGCCGCCCTGCGTGCCCGCGACGCTGCCGTCGTTGTAGGTGTCGAAGTACTTCCAGTAGTTCGCGTTACTCTGCGAGGTGACGACGGCGAAGCCCCAGTTGGAGCCCGAACCCGAGGTCCACTGGTTGAGCAGGCTGACGCCGGCCGAGTTGAACGGCAGCGTCAGCCAGCCGCCCTTGCCCAGCAGCCCGGAGGTGTTGGCGCAGGCGTCGGCCGCGGCGGTGCCGGTCCACTGGGCGTCCAGGGTCCCGTAGGAGGGCCCGGGGTAGGTCAGCGACGTCGACGGCGACCAGGAGGAGGTGACCTGGTAGGCGCTGACCGACGCGGAGCTGGTGCACTGGCTGGCATAGGCGTTGAACAGCTTCATCGACGCCGACGTGAGGTGGGCGTTGGGATAGCTGGTCCCGATCGCGGAGAAGCCCACCAGGCCGATGTCGCTGTAGGTGTTGCTGGTGGTGATCGTGCCCGACCGCATCAGCGTGGCGCCGCTGTTGTTGCCGGTCTGCGGGGTGCCGTTCTCGGCCTGGGTGAACGTCGTGCCCTGGGTGTCGAAGTTGACGGTCGGGTCAACGGTCACCGGGAAGACCCGGCCCGGGGCGTTCAGCCAGGCCGGGTCCAGGGTCATCTGCAGGGCGGGGGCGCCGTTGAGGGTGCCCAGCTGGTAGGTCAGCGTCGAGGACGCCTGCGCGCCCGGGTCGGCCAGGTTGACCGGGCCGGAGGTGGCGGTCGCGGGCGGGATGTCACCGACGACCTTGCCCGAGGCGTCGGTCAGCTCCACCGTGTTGCCGTCGACTGAGGCGGTCAGCCCCTTCAGGGTCAGCGGGAACGTCCAGGTGGTGCCGGCCGTGGCCGAGTTCAGGATCAGCGACTCGCTCATCCCGTTGGGCAGCGCGGTCTCGGTCGCGTCGGTCGACGGCAGGATCCCGGGGTAGGTCACCGACGACCCGCTGGCGGTGGCGGCCACGTTGCCCGCGCCGGACAGCGCGAACGAGACCTGCTCGGAGCCGTCGGGGACGGCCACCGTGCTCAGCGTCTTGTCGCTGCCCGCGGCGGCGAAGCTCACCGTCAGCGCGTTCGCCTTGGCCTGCCAGCGGCCCGAGGTGCCCCGCACCAGGGTGTCGTCAAGCGGGGCCCATGACCCCGACGCGGTCTGGTAGTTCACCGGGGTGGACCACACCTTGCGGGTGAGGGACCCGTCCGCGTTCTGGTAGGTGTCTGACTGCGCGGTGGTGTCGGCCGCCACCAGGGTGCTGGTCGCGGGGTCGAACCCGCGCGCCGCTCCCCCGGCCGTGAACGTGCCCTTGGCCGACCCGCCCGGGCCGTGCGCACCCGGCCAGGCCGGGAGCTGGCCCTTGCCGGCGCCCGCCGCGTGCCCGGTGGTGTGCTTCAGGCCGGCGGTCTGCGCCGCCGGTACCCGCTGCCTGACGCCGGCCGCGGTGCCTGCCTGCTGCACCGGGACGGTCGGGGCGGGTGAGCCGTTGCCGGTCACGAAGTCGGCCAGCCGGACCATCTCGGTCCGCACCGAGGAGGCCGACGGCACGGCCAGGTGCTGCCCGGCCGCGCCCGACGGCCAGGCCAGCGGCACCGCCAGCGCCAGCACCCCGACCCCGGTCACCGTCCGGCGCAGCTGACGTCTCACCAGACGCCGCAACCGCCCGGGCCGCTGCCCGTAACCCTTCCGCCCAGCCACGCGCATTCCCGCTCCCAGCCGAACGCAGGGGCTATCGAAAGCTGTAGATGCCTTGAGAGAACCCTGCAAGTTTCCTATGTGTCTTCAAACGCAGCAAAGATTCGCATAAGCCACAAGAAACCCGCAACAGGCAATCGATAACAGGTAGATAGCGCACGGAAACTTACCTAAATCTGAACTTTTTCTCACAACCCGGGCCACCCGGGCATGGCAAAGCCGCCGGACGCCCGGTGCGGGCGGCCGGCTTCGGTACGGCCGTCAGCCGCCGGCCGCGTGCACGCCGGCCTCAACCGCCGACGCCACCGCGGCCGGCAGCCCCGACGGGGTGAAGGCGAGCACGGTCACGTTGGGCAGGTTGCCGGCCGCGGGGCCGGCCACCACGAACCGGACGGCGGTGAAGCGGCTCGCCTCGGCCAGCGCGGCCGCCCGCTCCGGTGCTCCCGTCGCCACCACCACCTTGCACCCCTGCACCAGCAGCGACCCGGCGAACGGCTCGGCCGCCGCCTCGGTGGCGGGCCCGGCGGCGGCCAGGTACGACACCCGGGCGGTGGTGGCCTGGGACGCCTGCTGCATCCCGGCCCAGAACTGGGCGGCGGTGGGGTCGGTCAGCCCTTGTCCCCCGGTCAGCAGGCACGCGTCCACGTTCTCGTAGACCCGGGCCTTGGTCTGCGCGGCCGGCAGGGCCGGCCCGCCCGATGCCGACCACGGCAGCGGCGCACCCGACAGCGCCAGCCCGATACCGGACCCGACCGCCGCCGCGCACAGCCCTAGCAGCACCAGGCGACCCTGCGACCGCTTCACCAATGCCCCGCTCTCTGCTCGCCGCCGCGATGAGCGCGGGGCATTCCCAAGGAAACCGTCACCATCCAAAAACTTCGGCACACAATCTCACGCGGTGGTCAACCGTCGCAACACTTCGTTTCACCCCGGTAGTCATGATTCGGATCGCTACTGTGTGGCCCATGCCGCTACGTCCCCTTTTCCCGGTCAGCCGCGGACGGGCCGATGACGACAGTGACGCGGCCGCCGAGCCGACTGCCCGGCCCGCCCTGGCGGCCCGTCTCGCCGCCTTCGCGCCGCGGCCGCGGGTGCCCGGCCAGGCCTTCGCCGCCGTGACGGCCGGGCCGGCCCTGCTGGCCGTGGCGTGGCTGGTCCCGGGGACCGGGATGCTGCTGGCCGGGCGGCTGCTGCCGCTGCCGATGGTGCTCGTCTTCGCGCCGCTGGCGGTCACCCTGTGCTATTCCACGATGGGGAAGCTGCCGGCCCGGTGGCCGCGGTTCCGCGGGCCGGAGCCGGCTGCCGCCAGCCGGAGCCAAGCCGGGCCCGTCCTCGCGCTGCTGGCCATGGTCGTGATCGCGGCCGGCTTCGGGATCTGGCAGGCGGCCTTCCGGTCCGAGCAGGTCTTCGTGACCAGCGATCCGGGCGTCTACCTGCAGTACGGGTACTGGATCGCCGAGCACGGGGCGGCGCGGATCCCGACCTCGGCCGCCGCGTTCGGCGGGGCCCAGGGGCTGGATTTCGCCAGCCAGGGATTCACCGTGTCGGGCGGCTCGCTCACGCCCGCCTTCCTGCCCGGGCTGCCGCTGGTCCTGGCGGGCGGAACGTGGCTGGGCGGGCTGGGCGGCGCGCTGCTGATGCCGGCCGTCATCGGCGGCTGCGCCGTGCTCTCGTTCGGCGGCCTGGTGGGACGGCTGTGCGGGCCGTGGTGGGCGGTAGCCGGGGAACTGGTGCTGGCAGCGGGCCTGCCGGAGGTGTACACGGCGCGCGCCCCGTTCAGCGAGCCCCTCGTGCAGGTACTGCTGTTCGGCGGGCTGTCCCTGTTCATCGACTCGCTGGTCACCCGGCGGCGCGCCCTGGCCGGGCTGGGCGGGCTCGCGCTCGGGCTGACCGTGCTGGCCTCCATCGCGTCGGTCGCCGTGCTGCTGCCCGCCTTCCCGGTGCTGGCGCTGCTGCTCGCGGCGCGGCGGCCCCAGGCCGCCCCGTGCGCGGCCGGCCTGGCCGCCGGCATCGGGACCGGGCTGGTCACCGCGCTGGTGCTCGCCCGGCCCTACCTGTCGGCGGTGTCGGCCCCGCTGCACCTGATCGGGCAGTGCGTGTTCGGCTGCTACGCGGTGTCGGCGCTGGTCCTGCTGCTGGCCTCGCCCGCCGTCCGGGCACGGGCGCGGCGCATCGGCCGCTACCAGGTGCGGGTCATCGGGTTCCGGGGACAGCTGCACCGGCTGCCGTCGCTGGCCGGCCTGGCCCAGTGGCTGGCCCTGGTGCTGCCGGCGGCGGTGCTGGCCGGGCTGGCCGAACGGCCGCTGCTGCAGACCGTCCGCGGGCAGGCAAACCCGGCCATGATCCGGGCGGTCGCGGCACTGCAGCGCAGCCAGGGACTGCCGGCCGACGGGCTGCGCCAGTACTACGAGTCGAGCGGCCACTGGGTGCTGTGGTACCTCGGGGCACCGGCCCTGCTGCTCGCCTGCGCCGGGGCGGCCGTGCTCGCACGCCGGTCAGTGGAGGCATGCTTCCGGAGTCATCCCCGTGCCCCCGCCGACCTGGTCCCGGCCTCACTGGTGGGACTGTGGGGGCTCCCGCTCGCGATCGTCGCCTGGTCGGTGCTGACCGTGCTGTGGAATCCGTTCGTGGTCCCCTGGCAGCCGATGGCGTCGCACCGGCTGGCGCCGGTGGTGCTGCCCGGGATCGTGCTGCTCGGGCTGGGCGCGTCATCGGGGCTGGTGTCGCGGGCCGCGGCATTCGGCGCCGCACCGGCCGCCCGCGCGGTGGTCGGGACCTGCTGCGTGCTCGCGCTGGCGCTGCCGCCGCTGGTGACAACGCTGAACCCGGGACGGCCGGACTCGTCCGCCCGGTCGAGCGCGGCGGTGCTTGACCGCCGCGTGCAGCTGCGCGGAGTGGGCGCGTCAGCGACCTACGGGGGCTCGCTCGCCGCCGCCGCCGCGCTGTGCGCGGCCATCGGGCCGTCGGCCAGCGTCCTGGTCACCGACCAGTCCACCGCGACGACGTTCGCCCCCGTGGTCCGCGGGCTGTGCGGGACGCCGGCCGCGGCGGTAGCCCCCGGGCCGTCGGCGGCGGCCACCGTGGCCGTCCTCGAGCAGGCGGTGCGCGCGGTCGAGCGGGCCGGGCGGCGGCCAGTCGTGCTCGGCCCGACCCGGGCGTCGGTGTCCGGACTGGGATCCGCGCCGCGGCAGGCCGTCTCGCTCCGGACCGCGGGTGACGCCGAGTCGCTGACCGGGGCCCCGACCGGCACCTGGCCGGTCACGTACACGGCCTGGCTGACCTTCCCGGCCGGCGCCGGAGGCTAACCGCGGCATCGGTTCCAACAAAATTGGTAACAAATTCACCGCGAAGCGCACCTTATGCACCACTAACGGCCTAGGCTCCGGAACCGGTTGTCTCAGAAGTTTTATTAAGCGACTGCACACCATTCCTTAAACATTGATGCCGGGCAATCTAGTCGAGGACACGAATGACACACGGGCGGCGCCGGGTGGTTACGTTGCTGGCAGGGGGCGCCCTGATCGCCTCGGCATCCTGGGGCGCCGTAGCCGCCATCAGCAGCGGCGCCGCGGCGGCCACCATGTCGGGGATCAGCGAGTCCTGCCAGCCGCTGAAGACGGTCAGCGGGCCGGCCACCGCCTCGGCGAAGCCGACCGCCTCGGCCACGGCGTCAGCGACCGGGTCGGCGACCGCCACCTCCACGCCGACTCCCACCCCCACCCCCACCACGCCGACCCCGACGCCGACCACGCCCACGCCGACGGCCACCACCCCCACCCCGACTCCCACCCCGACCACGCCGACCCCGACGCCGACCACCCCCACGCCGACCCCCACCCCGACCACGCCCACGCCGACCGCCACGACGCCCACGCCGACAGCGTCGGCTGGCACGTCGACCGCCAGCGCCTCGGCCGGCCGCGCCGCGCACCAGGATGCTGTCCTGGCGGCGTTCCGGGCGGCGGACACAACGCCGGCCAGCCTGTGCGTCGGGGTCGAGCCGCTGCAGGCGAGCAGCGGCCCGGGCCAGGCGGCTACCTGGGAGGTGGGGGCCTGGGCGCAGGGCGGATCGGTAGCCGCGGTCCGGATCTCGCTGCAGGCCACCGCGGGCGCGGGCACGCCTGCTTTCAGCTTCGGCTGCGGCAGCGGTAACGGCACGTCAGCGTGCGACCTGGGTACCGTCGACGCGAGCTCCGGGCAACGGCTGTTCGAGGCAGAAGTCACCGTCCCGCTCACCGCGGCGGTGTCAGCGGTCAGCCTGACGGTGACCGGCAGCGCCACCAGCCTGTCGGCCAGCCCGGCCGCGTCCACCTCGGTTATCGTGCTGGCCTCGGGAGCCACGGCCACCGCCACCGCCGGGACCAGCCCAGTCCCGCTGTCCAGTTTCTCCGCCTTCCCGACCCCCACGACGAGCGCCGGGGGCAACGCGGCCGGCCTGTTCCCGACGGTGACTCCGGCCGCTACCGCGCAGGCGGTCAGGACACGTCCGGTCGCCAACGTAACCGCGCTGGCCGGCGGCTCCGGTATCGGCCCGGAGATCGCTGAGGGGGCAGGCCTGGCCGCCCTGGGCGTGGCCATGCTGCTCGCGATCACCCGGGTGTCGTTCCGCCGCCCGGCACCGCGGCACGCGGCAAGCTCCAGCGCCGTGGCGGCTCCGCCGGCAGCCCAGCCGGGCCGAGCCGCCAAGCCGGAGGCCGGCCGCAGGCGGCCGAGGCCCGAGCCGGAGGCCGGGCCAGCGGGGCCAGCGGGGCCAGCGGGGCCAGCCAATGAGGAAGCAGTCACCGAAGTGCAGTAACTGGTTCGACGCGCACGGAATTCACCACTCGAGGATTGGCGGACAACTTGCCCGGATCATGGCGGGTCACCCGGCGGAAGCGGCAGCGGATCGCGGCGGCTTGCGCCGCCGCAGGCGCGGCTACCCTGCTGGCCTCGGTCGCACTGGCATTCACGGGAACGCTGGGCGGCCCCGCGCGGGCGGCCGGGTTGAGTTGCACCGCCTCCCCCAGCGGCAGTGCCTCCCCCAGCAGTACCGCCTCCCCCAGCGGTAGCGCGTCGGCGACGGCCTCGACCTCCAGCAGCGCGACCGCCACCGGCACGGCGACGGCCACCTTCATACCGCTGCCTTCTTGCAGCACCGCGCCCGTGGCCAGTTGCAGCCCCGCTCCCGCCACCACCAGCCCTTCTCCGTCTGCCACGGCCTCCGCCACCGGGACCGCGACGGCCACCGGGACGGCAACCGCCACCAGCACGCCGTCCGCCTCCGGGACAGCGTCCGCGACCAGCAGCGCGTCCGCCACCAGCACGGCGTCCGCCACCAGCACGCCGACGTCCTCCCCCTCGTGCTCCCCCTCCCCCGCCAGCAGCAGCCCGCAGGCCAGCTCCCCCACTCCGTCCCCGAGCGGGAGCGGCAGCCCCGAGCGGTCCGCGAGCCCGTTCCCGACCCCAGCCGCCAGCTTCACTAGCACCAGCGCCGGCTTCCCGGTGGGCGCGCCGGCCACCGGCGGGGGCAGCGGCCCGGGCGTCAACGGGGCGCTAGCCGCGGCCGGGGGCGCCGTCATGGCCGCGGGCGCGGCGCTCGTCGCGCGGGCCCGCTGGCGCCGGCGACGCACCGTCCGCGGCGCGTGAGCCAGCGCGCCGGCCAGGTCGCCTTATGCCGGCCGGGGAAGACGGGAGCGAGCCGACCGAGCCGGATAGCGCCAGCCGGACGAGCCGGACGAGCCGCCTACGGGCATCGACATACGCGTCCTCCTCGTCGCCGGGCTTGCCCTGGTGGCGGCGGGCGCCTTCGTCCTGGCGCACGCCCTGAGCTCCGGATCCGCCCGGCTGCCGCCGCCCGCCGCCCAGGACATCCCGTCCGGGGTCAGCACGAAGGTGCCGGCTGCCCCGACCCGGCCAGCATCGCGGCCCCGCTGGCGGCGTCAACGCCGATGACCATCGCGATACCCGCGATCAAGGTAGAAGGACCAGTGACCGACCTCGACCTGAACGCCGACGGGAGCGTCCAGGTGCCGCCGCTGAGCGACCACGACCTGGCCGGCTGGTACGACCGGTCGGCCATGCCGGGAGCCGAGGGCACGTCGGTCATCCTCGGGCACGTCGACGATTACGCGGGCCCGTCGATTTTCTTCAGCATCAAGAACCTGCGCCCAGGTGACGCCATCGACGTCGTCCGGGCCGACGGCGTGACGGCCGTGTTCACGGTCGACGGCGTGCAGAAGGCGGCCAAGACCAGCTTCCCGTCGAGCGCCGTCTACGGCAACGTCGCGTACCCCGCCCTGCGCCTGGTCACCTGCGGCGGCCGGTTCGACCCGAAAACCGGCGAGTACCTGGACAGCATCGTCGTCTACGCGCACCTGGCCGGCATCACCGCGAAGTGAGCGGGGACCCGCTCAGCCGCTGGTGCCGAAGGCGGCCTTGAAGGCCGCGGTCGCGTCCGGGGTAGAGCCGCTGGCGTCGTCCGGGATGTCCAGGGTCAGGGTCCCGCCGCCGTAGTTCCAGAAGATCACCGGGCCGGTAGCGTACGCCTTGATCCAGGCGGCCATCTGCGTCATGAAGTAGCTGTCGTCCCCGCCTCCGCCGTCCTGGCTGGCGCTTTCCAGCCCCCATTCGGGCAGTCCGACCTGCTTGCCGTGGGCCCGGCCGAAGGCGGCCAGCCAGGTCAGCCCATAGCCCTCGAAGGTCTGCCCGCCGATGGCGGCGGGGGTGACCGCGGTCCAGCCGCCCGCGTTGACCCCGTTCAGCAGGTCGCTCCAGCGGCCGGCGTCAGTGGTGGCGGCGCCGATCCCGTCGTAGGCGTCGAGCGCGACCGCGTCGACGTAACCGTCCCCCGGGTAGAAGCTTTCCAGGCTCGCCCCGGGGCAGCTGGCGTTGCTGCTGTCGATGGGGTTCCAGATGAACTTGAAATTGGCCCCGGCCACGCCGCGCATGCTGGTCACGATGTTCTGGAAGGCGGGAACGAAATCGCTGGCCCAGCTCGACAGGCCCGTCCCGGCCGCGTTGCAGATGCCCCAGCCCATCCAGTCGGCGTTGAACTCCCAGCCGAGCCGGATGTAGGAGGAGCCGAACCCGGCCGCCACCAGCCGCTGGGCCAGGGACTGGTAATAGCCGTCGGCGCCGCCGGTCGCGACCAGGTTGTAATCCGCCACGTCGGTCGCGCACTGCGTCGACGGGGCCCCGCACGGCACCATCGGGACACCCCAGACCATCGTGAACGGGCTGCCGGCCCAGTTCGGAAGCTGCCACGGGTCATCGATGTGCGCCCAGTCGGTGGCGTCAATGAAGTCCTGGGCGTATTTGACCGAGGTAGCGGAGCCAAGCCAGCTCGCGTCCGCCTCGATGCCGGCCGGGCTAGACGTGCCGTCGTAGAAGCCAAGTCCGAGGGCATCCGCCTCCGGGGCGCCGGAGCTCGCCGAGGCAGCGGCCGGGGAGCTGACGGAGGTACCGGAACCAGTAGGAAAAGGCGCCGGGAAATTGTTAAGCGGCGGACTGGAATCAACCGGGAACGGAGCCACAGGGGTACTGGGCGCCGCCGCCGGGGTAACGGGAGTAACCGGGGAAGAGACAATCGTCGATGCACTGGGAACCGGTGCGGTAAAGGTAGCCGAAGTGGCTGCACTAGGGGCAGCGGAAACCGAGGGAGGGCCGGAAACGGAAGCAGGGGCGGAAACGGAAGCAGGGGCAGAAATCGGGAGCGACGGCGCGCCGGCCTGGCTCGCACCGATCGGGGCCGGGGCGGTAGCGCCGCCGATTGCCGTCGGGGCCGGCCGCGAGCCCAGGGCCAGGGGCGCGTGCGGGGGGTAGTAGTACCCGGTGGAATGACCGCCGGCCCGGAATCCGGCCTGGCCACTGCCCGGGCCGCCACCAGGACCGCCGCGGGCGGCCGGTACCTGGGTGGTCATCGCCTGCGGGTTGATGCGGTCGACCGCGGGCGCGGGGGCCGGGGGCTGGAGCAAGACCACCCAGGAAAGAACACCGACCCCCCCGGCGCCAAGCACGCCGAGCAGCGGGCGGTACCAGGCCACGCGACGAGGATTACCGGCAGCCGGCCGATCGCCTCGCGTGAAAGCGGACATTCGTACCTTTAGCGCGCCCAGCCTTAGCACAAGACCCGTCCCAAGATTCAGCCGAACACTTGCAAATTAATCCGGAAGTACAGGACGTAGCGGCGGCCTGGGCAATCATTCCGGCACATGATTCAAAGCACTCATATCGTATTGCATCGCGACCCAGCCCGCGGGCGGCCGCGGTAAGCAGTTCAGCAAGCCGGCGATTCCAGGCCGCGGGCAAGGCGGTCAGCCAGCTTGAGCGCGTCGGGCAGGCGGAACTCGCCCGCCAGCTGCCCGACCGCCCGCGCCGCGTCGCGTCGGCGACGGTCATCCCGGCCGCCGTGGCACGGCTGGCGGGACCGGGGTTGGCGGAGGCGGATGGGAGCCAGCCGCACCCGTTCGGAATACTGATCTTTATTTATCTGCCCAACGGGTGCGTGTTTTACCTGCTTACCCGCATTCCCGGGGGCGCGCGGGGGCGGCGGAAACAGCAAAAACTCGCGGGACGGCGCGGGAACCGAACGTAGACTTGCCGCCATGGACGACCCTTTCGCCGTCAGGGAATTGCGGATCAGGCAGCCGGCGAGGGTCATGCCGGGACGCGCGCGTTACGACATGTTCGACGCGGGGCGGAAGCTGATCGCGGTGGCAGTAGAGACCGAGCCGCGGACCAAGATGCAGATGATGGCCGACCTGGTGCCGCGCACCCGGGTGATCGGGGTCAAGTCCGCGTCCGGCGAGCCGCTGCTCACCATGGTGAAGCGGGACGCCGACTGGATGGCCGACATCACCGACCCCGAGGGCCAGCCGGTCGGGTCGATCCAGATCGGCGAGACCCGCCGCCACTACACCCTGCTCGACGAGGCCGGCGCGGTCACCGGGCAGGTGGTGGGCGACCTGGCGGTGCGGCAGTTCGCCATCACCGGGCCGGACGGCGAGCGGTACGCCAGCCTGCGCAAGACCTGGGCCGGCCTGGGCAAGGAACTGCTCACTTCGTCCGACCACTACACGGTCGTGTTCACCGGGCCGATGTCGCCGCAGGTCCGGATGCTGGTGGTGATGGTGCCGATCGTCCTCGACATGACCAGGCACGGACCGTACTGACCGGCCGGGTGCCCACGCCCGGCTGCTAGCTCGAGGCCGTGGGGGATGACGCCGAGGTCGGCGAGTCGGTCGGGGTCGCCGTGGGCGTTGTCGTCGCGGTCGCGGTCGCGGTGCTGGTCGGGGTGGTGCTCGTGGTCGTCGTCGGGGTCGCGGTCGCGGTGCTGGTCGGGGTGGTGCTCGTGGCCGAGGTCGGGGTGACGCTGGCGCTGGCGGTCGGTGTGGGCGTCAGGCTCTGGGTAGCGGCCGGCGACTGCGAGTAGACCGGCGCGGCGGGCGCCTGCGAGGCGGTGGCGGGGGCCGACGGCTGGGTCGGGCTCTTGGACGGGGTGGCGGTGCCCGTTCTCGACGGTGCCCCGGTCTGGTCGCCCGCCAGCGACGTGCTGGGCGAAGGGTTGCCCTTGGCCTTGCCGGGCGAGTGCAGCAGCGCGACCGCTGCCACCACCGCGATGACGATGACCGCGGCGGCGGCCGCCAGCAGCGGCCAGCGCCGCCGGCCACGCCGGTCCGGCGGTACCTGCCCGGCCCCGGTGGGCGGGACGGGCGGGATGCCGCCGCTGGGCGTGCCGGCCCGCGGCAGGCCGCCGCTGCCGGGGCCGCCCGGCACCGGGACGAGGGACGTCTCGGGGAGGAGGTACTCGGTGCGGGTGGCGCTGGCGGGCGGAGCGGCGGCCGGCGGAGTGGTCGCGGCCAGCTCGGTGGCGGGCGGGGTGGTCGCGGCCAGTGCGGTGGGCGGCGGCATGGTCGCGGCCAGCTCGGTGGGCGGCGGCATGGTGCTGGCCAGCTCGGTGGGCGGCGGGCTGCCGGCCGCCGCCCTGACGGCGGCCACGGCGGCCGCCGCCGCCAGGCCGACCGTGGCGGGCCTGGCCACGGCGGTGGCTGGTTCTGCTTCCTTGGCCGGCGCGGGTGCGGTAGCGGCAGCGGGCGCGGGCGCCTCAGCCGACGCTGGTGCCTCAGCCGACGCGGGGGCCTCGGCCGCCGGTGTTTCGGCCGCGGGTGCCTCGGCCGGCGCGGGTGCCTCGGCGGGCGCGGGCGTCTCGGCAGGCACCGCGTCGACCGGGGCGGAGTCGGGCTCGCGCAGGGCCGGCGGCAGCGGGGTCTTCACGGTCGGGTTGTACCGGCTGATCCCCTCCGCGATCGGCTGCGGCAGCCAGTCGTCGGTGATCACGACGACGTCGTCGCTGAGTTGGTCGAGCAGGTCGCCCGGGGTGGGACGGTCGGCCGGGTCCTTGGCCAGGCACTGCTCGACCAGCGGGCGCAGCCGGTCGGGCAGCTCGCTCAGGTTGGCGTCTTCCTTGACCACCCGGTAGAGCAGGGCCGGGGTCGGGCCAGCGCCGAACGGGCCGGCCCCGGTCGCCGCGTAGGCCAGCACCGCGCCCAGGCTGAACACGTCGGTCGGCTGGCCGACCTGCTCCCCCATCGCCTGCTCGGGCGACATGAACCCGGGCGAGCCGAGCACCATGCCGGTGGTGGTCATCATCGACCGCTCGAGCGCCCGGGAGATGCCGAAGTCGATCACTCGCGGGCCGTCGGCCGCCAGCAGCACGTTGGACGGCTTCATGTCCCGGTGCACCAGCCCGGCCCGGTGGATCGCCTGCAGCGCCTCGGCCAGGCCGGCCGCCAGCGCTAGCACCGTCTTAACCGGCAGCGGCCCGTTGTCCTCGACCGCGTCGGTCAGCGAGGGACCGGGCACGTAGACGGTCGCCATCCAGGGCAGCTCGGCCTCGGCGTCGGCGTCGACCACGGCGGCGGTGTAGATGCCGCTGACGCCGCGCGCGGCCGCGATCTCGCCGGCGAACCGGGCGCGGAAGCCGCGCTCTTCGGCCAGCTCGGGGCGGATCAGCTTGATCGCGACGAGCCGGCCGCCGGGCGACTTGGCCAGGTACACCTGGCCCATGCCGCCCGCCCCGAGCCGCCGCAGCAGCTTGTAGGGCCCGACCGAAACCGGGTCACCCGCCTTCAGGTCCTTGATCATGGCCTGCCCCCGGACCGCGGGTTCCCCGTTTGCACTGCGCTGCCCACGTAAGCTCCCCGCCAGCCCGAAAAACGTTATGTGTGGCTATCAGCGTAGGCCCCCGCCGGATTCCTGGCCAGACCGGGGATATTCCTTGCGGAACGGTTAGTCGTTCGTTATCGCCCCGGTAAGCAGGCCGTTTCCCCGGTGAACGGATGAGCCACCCGGCCGCGCGCGGCCGTGAAGCATAATGTCGTTTCCTGATCATGCAGGTGAAGCCAGCTAAGGGAGGACAAAAGGGGAGACGAGAAAACAGCGCTATGGGACGATCCGAGGGTGAGCGACCGCTATGCCTGGCGTCAACTGTCTCTCGTTCAGTTCGATAACGGGAACCTAACCGTGCCGGGCAACGGCGTGGCCCCGCACCCGCCCGCGGCGGGACGCCCGGTTGTCATCGTCGCCGGCGGCGCCAGCGGCCTCGCCGGCCAGGCGAGCACGGTCCTCGAGGACGCGCTGGCGGCGGCCGCCCGGGCGGCCGGCGCCGTGCTGGTCGACGGCGGCATCAGCCGCGACCTCGGCGACGGCGACGCCCGGCCGCTGGCCACGGCGGCGGAGCAGCTGGCCGGCCCGGCCCGGGTGGCGGTGGTGCTGGCCGGCGGCGGCCCGGCCGCCCAGCCGGTCGTACTCGCGGCCGTCCGCCGCCGGTGGCCGGTCTTCGTCCTGAGGGGAACCGGCGGCACGGCCGACGCGCTGGCCGGGCGGTGGACCGCGCATCACGTCCGGGTGCGCCTGCTGGCGGCACCGCTGCTGCGCGGCCAGCGGAAGTACCGGCCGCAGCCGCCGCTGTCCGCGATCTCCGATCCGGACCTGCGGGAGATCATCGGCCAGGGCGACCTCCGGCTGGTGACCGGCACCGAGCCGCCCGCCCTCGCCCGCCCGCTGGCCTGGGAGCTGCAGGCCGAGCCGGTCCTGAAGGACGCCTGGCAGCAGTTCGCGACCTACGACCAGCTCGCGGTCCGGCTGCGCAGCACGTTCACCTGGTCCCAGAAGCTGATCTTGTCCCTCGGCGTGCTCGCCACGCTCCTCGGCCTCGTCAACGACCAGGTGCGGCGGGCCGGCCTGCACTGGGCGGCGATCGTGGTGCCGATCGTGATCTCGGTGCTGATCGCCGTAGCCAGCCGCCGGGCGTTCGGTCAGCGGTGGGTGGTGCTGCGGGCGGCGGCGGAATCCATCAAGGCGGAGATCTACCAGTACCGGACCAGGGAAACGGCCGCGGCCGACGGCAACTCCGGCCGCACCGCCGCGTCACGGCTGGCCGCGCGGCTGGACGCGGTCGAGGCCCGGCTGCTGCAGACCGAGGCGAGCAGCGGGCCGCTGCTCCCGTACCGGGGGCCGCTGCCGCCGGACATGTACGGGGCCGCCAGCGACGACGACGGGCTGAGCCCGCTCGCACCCGACCGTTACCTGGCCATCCGGGTCGGTGACCAGCTCTCCTACTACCACCAGCGCATCGAAAGCCTCAACCGGCGGCGCAACGGCTTGCAGTTGCTGGCCATCGCGGCCGGGGCGGCCGGCGCCATCCTGGCCGCCGCCAACTTTGAGGCCTGGATCGGGCTCACCGCCGGCGCGTCCGCCGCCGCCCTCGCCTACCTGGGCTCCCTCCAGGTCGACAACACCATCGTCACCTACAACCAGACCGCCGCGCGGCTGGCCGGGCAGCAGCGCCGGTGGCTCGCGCTGCTGCCGTCGCAGCGGGGCCAGGCCGCCTTCAAGCGCCTGGTAACCGCGTGCGAGGAGGCCCTGGCGAACGAGGTGTCAGGCTGGGTGCAGCAGATGAACGACGCGATGGACGACCTCCGGCACGACCAGGCGAGCGAGGCCGAGCTGGCCGACCCGGCCCAGGACACCACGGCCTCCCCGGCCGCCGAGCACGCCAGTCACGGGGCAGCCGCGGGCTGAGGGCGCGCCGTCAGCCGACCGCGCGGGGGCGGAAGGCGGCGAACGGGTTGGTGATCACCAGCTCGCGGGCGGCGAACCGGTAGACGGTGGCCGGGCGGCCGCCGGTCGCCGCCGGGCGGGACACGTCGCTGGTCGGCTCGATGACGTCGCGCCTGGTCAGGATCCGCTGCAGGTTGGTGGCGGAGACCGGGTGGCCAAGGGCCGCGGCGTAGGTGTCGCGGAGCTGGGAGATGGTGAACGTGGCCGGGGCCAGCGCGAAGCCGATGTTGGTGTAGGAGAGCTTGGCCCGGAGCCGGTTACGGGCCGAGCCGATGATCGAGCCGTGGTCGAACCCGGTCGGCGGCAGGTCGTCGACCGGGTGCCAGGCGGTATCGGCCGGCAGCCGCGGCTGCGCGTCCGGCGTCACCAGGGCCAGGTAGGCGGTGGCCAGCACCCGGCCCCGGGGGTCGCGCACCGGGTCGCTGCGCGTCTCGAGCTGCTCCAGGTGCGCGATCTGCGGGATGTCGACCTTGGCGGCGAGGTGGCGGCCGGCCGACGCGCCGAGGCGCTCGTCCGCGGCCAGCAGCCCGCCGGGCAGCACCCACGAGCCCGGGAACGGCTCGGTCCCGCGCCGCCACAGCAGCACCGTCAGCCGCCGGTCGCGCACCTGGAACACAACGCCAAGCGCCTCGTGGCGGAAGCAGTCAGCAGGCACGCACCCATCGTAGGGCGCGGGTCGTAGGGCGCGGGCCGCCACCGCGGGACGCGTTGCGGGTCCGGCCGGCAAGTTTTCGCCTGGGGGTTGTAAACCGCGCGTTTTCAACTTAAGGTCGGAAACATGGCAGACACGAAGGCGACGACGCCGATTCACCCGGATGACACCCGGCGGGCGGCGGACGCTGCCCAGGGAACCGACCCGGCCCGGGCGGGCACCGCGGGAGCGGCCGACCCGGGCTGGGCCGGCCGGGTGCGACGGCTGGCCGCGGAGCGCGACGCGGTGATCCTCGCGCACAACTACCAGCGGCCCGAGATCCAGGAGGTCGCCGACCACGTCGGCGACTCGCTGGCGCTGGCCCGGCTGGCCGCGTCCAGCTCCGCCTCGGTGATCGTGCTGTGCGGGGTGTACTTCATGGCCGAGACGGCCAAGATCCTCTCCCCCGGCCGCACCGTGCTCATCCCGGACGCCGCGGCCGGCTGCTCGCTGGCCGACAGCATCACCGCCGAGCAGCTCCGCGCGTGGAAGGCGGAGCACCCGGGGGCGGCCGTGGTCGCGTACGTGAACACCAGCGCCGAGGTCAAGGCGGAGTCGGACATGTGCTGCACCTCGGCCAACGCGGCCGAGGTGGTGGCCGCCATCCCCGAGTCACGGGAGGTGCTGTTCCTGCCCGACCAGTTCCTCGGGGCGCACGTCAGGCGGGTCACCGGCCGGAAGAACCTGCACGTCTGGGCGGGCGAGTGCCACGTGCACGCGGGCATCTCGCCGCAGGCGCTGCGGGACATGGCGGCGGCCCGCCCCGAGGCCGAGCTGTACGTGCACCCGGAGTGCGGCTGCGGCACGTCGGCGCTGTGGCAGACCGGCACCGGCGACCTGCCGGCCGGCCGGACCAGGGTGCTGTCCACCGGCGGCATGCTCGACGCCGCGCGCACCACCCGGGCCACGACGGTGCTGGTGGCGACCGAGACCGGCATGCTGCACCAGCTCCGCAAGGCCAACCCGGCCGTCTCCTGGGAGCCGGTCAACCCGCACGCGACCTGCCACTACATGAAGATGATCACCGCGCCGTCGCTGGAGCGCTGCCTGCGCACCGGCCAGGCCGAGGTACACGTCGACCCGGCCGTCGCAGCCCGCGCCCGGCGCGCGGTCGAGGCGATGATCGCCGTCGGCCCGGCCCCGGTGCCGGCCGGCGCGTGACCGGCCGGCGCGTGACCGGCCGGCGACGGGAGACGGGCGACGGGTCCAGCGGCGGCCGCTTCCCACCAGTACGGCGGGCCGGCTCCACTTCCCATCAGTTTGGCCGGTCTATCCCACTTCCCATCAGTTTTGCATCAACAAACCGGGTCAAAACGGACGCAAACCCAACCAGAACTGATGGGAAGTCGCGGGACGGGCTGCAAGTCCCAAGAAACTAAGCCCGCAGCAGTTGCACGCGGGTGACTGGAGATGATTGTCGTGGCCTCTGAGGTTAATGAGGTTTCGGAGCGGCCGGCGGAGCCGGGGACCGGCGGGGCCGGACGAGCGAGGCGCGCGGTTGCGGGGCGCGCGGTTGCGGAGTACGCGGTTGCGGGGCAGCCGGGGACCGCGGCGGAACCAGGCGGGGCCGGGTGGCGGCGGGACGCGGACGTGGTGGTGGTCGGGTCGGGGGCGGCCGGGATCTCCGTCGCGCTGACGGCGGCCGGGCGCGGGCTGCGGGTGCTGGTGGTGACCAAGGACCTGGTGGGCGGGGCGACGCCGCTGGCGCAGGGCGGGCTGGCGGCGGCGCTTGGGGCCGGCGACAGCGCCGCCGCGCACCTCAGCGACACGCTGACGGCCGGGGCCGGGCTGTGCGAGCCGGATGTGGTGGCCGCCCTGGCCGACGCGGCCCCCGGCGCGGTCAGCTGGCTGACCGGCCTCGGCGCGCGGCTGGAAACCCGCGAGCTGCGGCTGGAGGGCGGGCACAGCGCGCACCGGATCGTCCACTCGGGCGACGACGCGACCGGCGCGGAGGTGCACCGGGCGCTGCTGGGGGCGCTGCTCGCCAGCGGGATCGAGATCCTGGACCGGACCGTCGCGCTTGACCTGCTGCTCGACGACGGTGGCCCGGGGGATAGCAGCGGCCGGGAGGACGTCGAGGCCCGGGGGAACGACTGGGGCCGGGGGAACGACGGGTACCGGGGGGACACAGGCCGGGCGGGGACTGGTGCGGGGGCGCGAGCCGGGGACGGGGCGGCGGCTGCCAACGCCGGCCCGGGCCGGACGCTCGCCAGCGAGCCGGTCCCCGCCCACTCGCCGGAACGCCGGGCGGGCCGACGGGCGGCCGAGCGGGGACGGCGGGACCGCAGGCTGCGGGGCCGCGGACGGCGCGGCCAGGAACGGCGGGGCTGCGGACTGCGGGGCCGGGGACGGCGCGGCCGGGGACGGCGGGGCCGCGGGTGGCCGGGCTGGCGGCCGCGTTCATCGGGGCGGGCGGGCGGCTGACGCCGGGGGTGATCCGCGCCCGGGCGGTGGTGATCGCGGCGGGGGGGCTCGGGCAGGCGTTCGGGACCACGTCCAACCCGGCCGGGGCGACCGGGGACGGTATCGCCGTCGCGGCCCGGGCCGGGGCGGTGATCAGGGACCTGGAGTTCGTGCAGTTCCACCCGACGGTGCTCTGGCTGCCCGGCGCCAGCGGGCAGTGCCCGCTGGTCACCGAGGCACTGCGCGGGGCCGGGGCGGTGCTCCGCGACCTCGACCTGGCGCCGCTGATGGCCGGGCGGCACCCGCGCGGCGACCTGGCGCCGCGCGACGTGGTCGCCGCCCGGATGGCCGAGGTCATCGCGGCGGGCGACGCCGGGCACGTGTGGCTTGACGCCACCGCGCTCGGCGCCGAGGTCCTCGAGCGCGGCTTCCCGACCGTCACCGCCGCCTGCCGCAAGCACGGCATCGACCCGGTCACCGAGCTGATCCCGGTCGCGCCGGGCGCGCATTACTCGTGCGGCGGTATCCGCGCCGACCTGGACGGGCGGACCAGCGTCCCCGGCCTGTTCGCGGCGGGCGAGGCGGCGTCGACCGGGGTGCAGGGGGCGAACCGGCTGGCGTCCAACTCGGTCACCGAGGCGGTGATCGCGGGCCGCCGGACCGGGGCCGCGCTGGCGGACGCGCTGGCGGGCGAGGCGCGCTGGCGGGCGAGGCGCGCGACCGGGCCGGGCGGCCGGGGCGCGAGCAGCCGGGGCACGCGGCGCCGGGGCACTGGCAGCCGGGGCACTGGCGGCCAGTGGGCGAGCGGGCGCGGGCGGCGTATGGTCGGTGGAGCGGCAGGAGCTGGCGGAGGCGATGTCACGGTGGGCCGGCGTCATGCGAGACGGCGAAGGGCTGTCCCGCCTGGCCGCGCTGCTCGGCGGGGACGGGGCGGTCGCGGAGTCAGCCGCACTCGTTCGGGATGCCGGGTCGGCTGAGCGGGACCTGCTGGCGGTGGAGGCGGCCAACCTGCGGACGGTGTCGCTGCTGATCGCGGCGGGAGCGCGACGGCGGGCGGAGAGCCGCGGCTGCCACCGGCGGCGGGACGCGGCCGGGACCGCGGCGGCAGCGTGGCACACGCTTGCCCGCTGGGACGGAGAGCGACTGGTAATGACCGAGGAGGAGCTGTGAGCGCAGGAAACGGGACCATGACCGGTATCCCCGGAACCGCGGCCGGGATTTCCGCGACCGTGACCGGGGCGATCGAGTCGGCCGGGCTCGAGGTGGCGGACCTGGTGCGGGTCGTCCGGGCCGCGTTCGACGAGGACTTCCGGTACGGGCCGGACGTGACCTCGGCCGCGACGGTGGCCGGGCGCACGGTGACCGCGGACGTGGTGGCACGGGAAACCGGGGTGGTAGCGGGGCTGCCGGCCGCGCTGGCGGTGCTCGACCTGGTCGGCCAGTACCTGGCTGACGGCACGGCCGGCCGGGCGGCGGGGACGCCGCTGGTGGCAGACGGGACCGTGGTCGCGGCGGGCGACGCCGTGCTGCGGGTCTCCGGGGACGCGGTGGCGGTGCTCGGGGCCGAGCGGACCCTGCTCAACTTCCTCACCCACCTGTCCGGAATCGCCTCGGCGACCAGGAACTGGGTGACCGCGGTGGCCGGGACCGGGGCGGTGATCAGGGACACCCGTAAGACGCTGCCGGGGCTGCGCGGGCTGGAGAAGTACGCGGTGCGCTGCGGCGGGGGCGAGAACCACCGGATGGGGCTGGGCGACGCCGCGCTGGTCAAGGACAACCACGTGGCGGCGGCCGGCGGCATCACGGCGGCGGTGGCGGCCGTGCGGGCGGCGGCCGAGTCCGGGCCCTGGGGCGACGGACGGCCGGAGCTGGTGATCGAGGTCGAGTGCGACTCGGTGGCGCAGGTGCGCGAGGCGCTGGCGGCCGGGGCCAGCTTCATCCTGCTGGACAACATGCCGGTGCCGGTGCTGCGGGAAGCGGTCGCGGTCGCCCGCGGGCAGGCCGGGGTGCGGCTGGAGGCGAGCGGCGGGCTGCACCTGTCCAACGCGCGCAAGGTGGCCGAGACCGGGGTCGACTACCTGTCGGTGGGGGCCCTCACGCACTCTGCGCGGGCGCTCGACCTCGGGCTGGACTACCGTCGGGCCATGGGCTGAGCGGCGCCGGCGGGCGACTTGGCAGCAGCCGCGCTGGTAAGCTGATACGGACATACAGTTCGATTGCGTTCTGTCGGGAGAATCGCAAGGTCACCATGCCAGCCAGCGCCGAGCGGGAAACTTGCGGAAAGTGGATGCCGCGCAGGCAGACAACGTGCGGCCGCAGGGCACATCACCCCGGCCAGTGCGTCACCGCTGAGGCACTGGATCGGCGGGCGGCAGCGCGGCCGAGGAAGACCGCGCGCCGTCGCGGAGTGCGGCGCGCTGACGACCCCGCCGTCCGGGCACAGTGGAGGCGGACACATCGGCTGACCCGGTATGGGCTGACAAGCAGGCAGTTCGAACGGCTGCTGGATGCCCAGGGCGGCTCCTGCGGCATGTGCCACGAGGCTTTCGGGGAGAACGCTCCGATCTTCATCGACCACGATCACGCGTGCTGCCCGGACGAGCGGAGTTCGTGCGGTAAGTGCGTACGCGGCCTGCTGTGCCTGCGGTGCAACACCGGCCTGGGGTACGTCGAGCGCATGCACGCCATCGCCCGCGCCTACCTCGATGCAGCACCCCTGGTCGTGCGGGGAGCCCTATTCGCGGCGGCCTGAGAACCGCTCGCCTCTGGTAGAGTTTCTGTGCCTGGGCGATTGGCGCAGTGGGAGCGCGCTTCCCTGACACGGAAGAGGCCACTGGTTCGAACCCAGTATCGCCCACAGTGAGGCCCTTACCGAGAGATCGGTAAGGGCCTCTGCCTTTCTTGGCGCGGCCTTTTCAGGAGCGCCGTTCGCGGGCAAACCGGCGGCGGGCGGGCCGTCGCGCGGCCCGGGCCGTGCTCCAGCAGGCTATGAGCAGCGGCGGCAGGTACATCGCCACCTTGGTCGGCACGATCGAGTAGGAGATCAGGTACATGAAGGCGACACCCAGCGCGCACGGGTAGCACACGGCGGCTGACAGCAGGCTGAAGCGCCAGCCCAGGCCGAGGGCCAGCGGCAGCGCCAGGGCCACCCCGGCGAGCACGAATCCGCTGATCAGGTAGGGGTTCGCGGGCTGCCGGGGAAGGGCGGCCGCGGGGTAAGCAGCCAGGGACCACGCCTCCACCGCGCTGGCCAGGAGCAGCAGCGTGAGCGCGTGCCGCCAGGTCACCAGGCGGCGCGCCGCCCGGGGATCGGCCACCGCCAGGGCGAATGCCGTCAGCAGGAAGACCGCGGCGGTCAGCAGCAGCGTGGTGAGGCTCGGCGCGAGCGGGTTGAAGCTGGTCAGGTGCGCCCAGTGCCCGCAGTCGACCAGCGCCGCGGCCAGCAGGGCCGCCACTGCCGTCCGGCGCAGCCCGGCCAGCACCGCGGCGGCGACGATCAGGTGGCCGCCGGCCAGGATCAGGAAGCTCGGCTGGCTGAGCAACTGGACGCCGCCGTAATCACGGCCGTGCGGGACCGCGACCAGGAGAATGTCGGTCAGCACCAGGAACACCGGGGCCAGCAAGGTGAACGCGGCCAGCGCGGGCGGCCAGCCGCCACGCGGGCCGCGCAGCCGGGCGAGCAGCGCTCGACCGGCTATGTCGGCGGCATCGCCGGCGGTCGGCCGCCACTGGTCGTCCCCGGCGGCGCCCATGAGCACGCCGAGCATCTCCGCCTCCCGGCGGGCCCGGAACTCCCGCGGGTACAACCGCAGCAGCCGCCGGTAACGCCGCTCAAGCTCCGCCTGCGCCGCGCTCACGCCGCACCGCCGGCCAGCCCCGGGCGGGGCGCGCCCAGCCGCCGCCGCGCGGTGCCCGCGCTCGCCCGCAGCCGGGTGGCTTCCTCGGCCAGGCGCGCGCTGCCCTCTTCGGTCAGCCGGTAGTAGCGGCGCAGGCGCCCGTCCACCGCCTCTTCCCGGTCAACCACGATGAGCGCGGCCGCCTCCAGCCGCTCCAGCGCCCCGTAGAGAGACCCGGCCCGCAGGGTCACCCGGCCGGCTGAGATCCGCCCGACGTCCTGGATGATCCCGTACCCGTGCTGCGTCCCCTGGGCCAGGCTGCTCAGGATAAGGAAAGTAGTCTCCCGCATCGCTCGTTTAGTCATGATGAATTTATATAATGCTGAACTGACTATTGTCGGCTGATCGCCACGATGCGGCCCGGCGATCAGGGTTATCCCCGAGGAACCCTGACCGGGCGACGGCGGCGCTCAGGGTTTTCCCTGATTCCGCCGGGCGAACGTTGTCACTGAATATAATACTCAGTATGCTACTGCGCATGATGACAGGCGGGATGGGCCGATGAGCGTCCGGCACGCGATGCTGGCGCTGCTCAGCGAGGGACCTAAGTACGGGCTGCGGCTGCGCGAGGAGTTCGAGGAGCGCACCGGCGAGGTGTGGCCGCTGAACGTGGGGCAGGTCTACACCACGCTGCAGCGGCTGGAGCGCGACGGGCTGGTCGAGTCGGACGGCAGCGCCGAGGAGGGCCCGCAGAAAGCCTTCCTGATCACCGCCGACGGCGAGCGGGAGCTAGCCCGCTGGCTGCGCACGCCGCCCGACCTGAGCTCCCCCCCGCGCGACGAGCTGGTGATGAAGGTGCTGGTGGCGCTGCGGGTACCGGGCACCGACGCGCACGCGGTCATCCAGGCTCACCGCCGCTACCTGGTGCAGCTGATACAGCAGTGGACGCGGATCAAGGAAGACGAGGCCGACGCCCGCCTGGGCGTGGCGCTGGCGGTCGACGCCGAGCTGTTCCGGCTGGACTCCGTGATCAGGTGGCTCGACGTGGCGGACGCCCGCATCAGCCGGGCGGCCGGCGACCAGGCCGCCGCAACCAAACCCGAACCAGTGCCAGCGCCGCTGCCGCCGCGCCGGCGGGAATCAAGGATGCCTCGATGAACATGCTAGAGCTGCGGCACGTATCCAAGTCCTACGGGCAGGGCACCGCCGGGGTGCACGCCCTGCGGGAGGTCAGCCTGTCGGCCGGCCAGGGCGAGATGGTGGCGGTGATGGGGCCGAGCGGCTCGGGCAAGAGCACGCTGCTGACGATCGCCGGCACGCTGGAGGAACCGACCAGCGGTGAGCTGCTGATCGCCGGGCAGGAGGTCGCGGGCATGTCGCGCGGCGCGCGGGCCCGGCTGCGGCGGCGCACGATCGGCTACGTGTTCCAGGATTTCAACCTGCTGCCGGGGCTGTCGGCGGCCGAGAACGTGACCCTGCCGCTCGAGCTGGACGGCCTGTCGGCCCGCAAGGCGCGCGTCCCCGGCCTGGCGGCGCTGGACCGGCTCGGCCTCGGGACGAGGGCCGGGCACTACCCCGACCAGCTGTCGGGCGGGGAACGGCAGCGGGTGGCGATCGCCCGCGCGATGGTCGGGGACCGCAAGCTGCTGCTGGCCGACGAGCCCTCCGGCGCCCTGGATTCGGTCAATGGCGAGACGGTCATGCGCCAGCTACGCGATGCCTGCAAGAACGGCGGGATGACGGCGGTGGTGGTGACCCACGACGCGAAGCTCGCGGGCTGGGCCGACCGGGTGGTGTTCCTGCAGGACGGGCGGGTGACCGACCAGACCGCGCCCGCCGCGGGCCCGGAGTCCCTGCTGGCGGAGCGGGACGCCCGATGAGCGCCGCGGTGCGGGAGCGGCCCACGTCCGGGCGGGCACCCGGCGGGGGCGTGCCCGCCCGCCGCGCGGTCATCCGCTGGGCGCTGCGGCTGCTGCGCCGCGAATGGCGGCAGCAGTTCCTGATCCTGGCGCTCGTCACCGTCGCCGTCGGCGCGACCGTGGTCGCCTCGACCGTCGCCAGCGACACCCCGGCCCCGGTGGCCGGGGTACTCGGTACCGCCCAGGACGCGGCCTCGCTGTCCGGGCCGCCCGCGAAGATCACGGCCCAGATCAAGGAGATCGAGTCCCGCTACGGCCCAGCCGACGTCATCGAGAACGCGGGCCTGCAGGTCCCCGGCACCCTCAACACCTTCGACCTGCGGGCCCAGGATCCGCGCGCCCCGTTCGGCGGCCCGCTGCTTTCCCTGGTCAGCGGCCGGTACCCGGCAACCGCGGGCGAGACCGCGGTGACCAGCGGCGTCGCCGCCGAGTTCAAGCTCAGCGCCGGCAGCGAGTGGACGGTGGCCGGCCGGACCTGGACGGTGACCGGCATCGTCGCCAACCCGCAGAGCCTGCTCGACCAGTTCGCCCTGGTCCGGCCCGGGCAGGTCACCGTCCCCGACACCGTGACGGTGCTGTTCGACGCCCCCGGCCAGACCGCGGGGGACATTAACTCGCGGCTCGGCCTGTACGTTACCTCCGCCCGGAACATCGCCAACAGCAACGAGATCAACCCCGAGACGATCTCAGTCAGCGCCGCGGTCCTCGGCCTGCTGCTGATCGCGCTGGTCGGCGTCGGCGGCTTCACGGTACTGGCCCAGCGGCGGCTGCGGGCGATCGGCCTGCTCGCCGCCCAGGGTGCCACCCAGCGCCACATCAGGCTGGTGATCAGGGCCAACGGCGCCGCGACGGGCGTACTGGGCACGGTTGCCGGCCTGGTGCTCGGCTTCCTGGTCTGGCTCGCCTACCGGCCGCAGGCGGAGCAGAGCGCGCACCACGTGATGGGCGTGTTCCAGCTTCCGTGGCCGGTCATCGGCATCTCGGCCGGCCTCGCGATCGTCGCGACCTACTTCGCCGCTTCCCGGCCGGCCAAGGCCATCGCCCGCATCCCGGTCGTGGCGGCGCTGGCCGGCCGTCCGCCCGCGCCGCGGCGTACCCGGCACCTGGCGGTCCCGGTCGGGCTCGGCTTCCTGGTGGTGGCGTTCCTGCTGTTCGGCTACGCCGGCGCCGGGCCCGGCGGGAACCAGAACTCGGGGATGGAGGCCCTGGTGGTCGGCTTCATCGGCCTCGCCGTCGCCATCGTGCTGCTGGCCCCGGCGCTGCTCGGCGTGGTCGCGGCGGCCGGCCGGCGGGCCCCGGTGGCGGTCCGGCTGGCGCTGCGGGACCTGGACCGCTACCGGGCCCGGTCCGGCCCGGCGCTGGCCGCCATCAGCCTGGCGGTGATGATCGCGGTCATCATCTGCGTGGCCAGCGCGGCCCGGTTCGGCAACCAGCTGGATTACGCGGGCCCCAACCTCACCTCCAGCCAGCTGGTCGTGTACGCCCCCGGGGGCGGAAACGGCGGCGGCCCGGGCGGGCCCGGTGGCCCCGGCGGTCCGGGCGCGCAGGCGGTCAGCGTGGCCCAGGCGCGGCAGGTGGCGGACAAGATCGCGGCTGACCTCGGCACCACCAGCATGATCACGCTGGAGACGGCCAGCGCGACCCTCAACCACGCCGCGGCCGGACGCACCTGGAGCGGGCAGATCTACGTGGCGACGCCCCAGCTGCTGAGCGCGTTCGGCATCAGCCGGGGCGAGGTCAACCCCGGCGCCGACATCCTCACCGTGCGGCCTGGCCTGTCCGGCCTGAGCCTGATGCAGCTCGACTACGGCAGCGACGCCGGCAAGACTGACAGCTTCGCCTGCCCGGCCGGCGGGTGCATCGCCGGCCCGCCGATCCAGGAGGTCAGCCAGCTGCCGTCCGGCACCTCGGCGCCGAACACGGTGCTCACCGAGCACGCGATCAGCACGCTCGGCCTGCAGGGCTCGGTCGCCACCGCGGGCTGGCTCGTCCAGGTACCGAACGGCCTGACCGCCGCCCAGATCACCACCGCCCAGGAACTCGCGGCCGCGGCACCGGGGATGCGGGTCGAGGCCCGGAACAGCATCCCGTCACTAGCGCAGATCACCGACGCGGCCACGCTCTTCGGCCTGGTGGTGGCGCTCGGCATCCTCGGCCTGAGCGTGGGCCTGGTCCGCAGCGAGGCAGCCCGCGACCTGCGGACGCTCACCGCCGCCGGCGCCGGCCCGGTTACCCGCCGGACCATCACCGCGGCTACCGCCGGGGCGCTCGCCCTCACCGGGGCCGTCGTCGGGATCGCGGGCGGTTACCTGGCGGCGATCGGTTTCTTCCGCAGCAACCAGCTGGACGCCCTGTCCTCGCTGTCCAGCATCCCGGTCGCCAACCTGCTGATCATCCTGGTCGGCCTGCCGGCCGCCGCCACCGTTATCGGCTGGCTGCTGGCCGGCCGTGAGCCGGCGGCCTGGCCGCCCAGCCGCTGGAATGACGAGCGACGAGTAAGTTACCCGGCGGGCCAGCGCAGCGGGAGGTTGTCGAGGCCGACCTGGCCGCCGTGCTCGCGGATCGCGGTCGCGGGGTCCAGCTCGTAATCCGGGATGCGCTTGTGCCACTCGGTCAGCCCGATGAGGAGCTCCTGGCGGGCCAGGTGCGAGCCGAGGCAGCGGTGCGGGCCGGCCCCGAAGGCCAGGTGCCGGTTCTCGGGCCGGTCGATGATCACCTGGTCGGCGTCGGGGAACTCCTTCGGGTCACGGTTGGCCGAGGCCAGGGGCATGAACAGCATCTCGCCGGCCTTCACCGGGCGGCCCGCGATCTCGGTGTCGGCCATGACCTTGCGGCCCGGGGCGACGAAGGCGTAGTAGCGCAGGAACTCCTCGACCGCGCCCTCCCAGAGGGCCGGCTCCGCCGCCAGGCGGTGCCGGTCCTGCGGGTTCTTGGCCAGGTGGAGCATCGAGTACGAGAGCTGCATGGCCACCGTGTCCAGCCCGGCCATGAACATCAGCAGGCAGAAGGCGAGCAGGTCGCTGTCGCTGATCGGCTCGCCGTCGATGCGCCAGGTCGTCGCCGCGCTCACCATGTCGGGGCGCGGGTCATCCCGGCGGCGCCGGATGAGGGCGGCGAAATAGTCCATGACCTCGCCCATCGCGGCCTGGGCGGCCGGGGACGAGGAGTTGCCGCCGTGCAGGATGGCGGTTTCCCACTGCTGGAAGACCGCCGCGTCGGCTACCGGCAGGCCCATGATCTCCATGAAGACCGTGTTCGGGAAGCGCAGCGCCACGTCGGCGACGTAGTCGCACTCGCCGCGGGGCGCGACCTCGTCCAGGATCTCGTTGATCACTTCGTGCACGCGCGGCTTGTACCTGGTGACCGCGCCGGGCGCGAAGAAGGGACCGAGGAGCTGGCGCCAGCGCTGGTGGCGGCGGCCGTCGAGCATCTCCGGTATCTGCAGGTAGGTCGGGTTCGGCGTGTGCGGGACGACCGCGCTGTTGGAGAACACCTCGGGCGCCTGGAAGCACTCGCGGATGTAGGACATCTCGGTGACCAGCCAGAACGGGTGGTCCTTGGCTCCGGCCACCCCGCGGTGCACCGGGGCCTGCTCGCGCAGCCGGTCGTACCGCTCGAAGTGCTCGCCGGGCCCGGTCAGCGCGGGGTTGACGTCTTCGAGCCGCAGCGGGCCGGCGACGGTCGATTCGTCCGTAGCTGCCACGGTTACGCTCCTTCGCGTCGTCGCCGCGTGAACCCCGGGTGGGCCGAGGTCCCGCAATCAGTAATCTAGGTTAGATATTAGGCGATCCACCGGCCAGGTCAAGGAAACACTGGTCAGCGGGCCCCGGGATGATGCTGCGGGTTGGGGATCTCGTCGACCCGTAGCCGCTGGTTGCGCTTGGAGCTGATGCGCCACTGGCCGTCAGCGCACTTGCGGTAGGTCTCGTAGTAGTGGCCGTAGCCCTTGATCCCGGTCGGCCGGTCCGGGTAGAGGACGTAGTCGAACATCGCCCACACCCCGGTGGCCTCGGTCGGGCTGAGCAGCGTGATCTCCGGCATGTGGCCGTGGTGGGTGGTGAACGCGTCCGCGAGCTGCCGCGGCACCAGCTCGAGGTAGTCCGCGTTGGCCTGCGGCGGGGCGTTCACCTCGGACGGCAGGTGGTGGACGCAGTCCTCGGTGAACAGGTCCTTCCAGGCCGCCCAGTCCTTGGTGTCCATCAGCCGGAAGTACCGCGCCTTGAGCTGCTTGATCTGCTCGATCTCCCACAACTGGCGGGAGAAGTCCTCCGGGGTGGCGGGCGTCACCGCGACTCCTTTCATGAGCGCCGCGGCCGGCCGGCCCCGCGGGGCAGGCCGGCCGCGGCCTGGTGGTCAGGAACTTAGCTGGATCCGGACGGGTTGGCCTTGATCTGGACCAGGTTGCTCGGGTTGCAGTCGAACGCGGTGGCCTGGGCCGGGTAGACGCGCTGCCACTTGCCGTTGACGACCTGGGCGATGGCGAAGCACGGGCTCAGCTCGTGCTTCGAGACGTTGGTGGCGCCGACGATCCCGTTCGCGTTGAACGCCGTCTCCTGGGTGTTCAGCGCGGTGAACAGCGTCTGGCGGTTGAGCGTGCCGGTGGCGGCCGCCTTAGTGACCGCGTCCTGGAACAGCAGCGCCTCGACGTACGAGGCCAGCGCGTTGCTGTCCACGTTGTTGATGCCGCCGAGCTGCTTCACCTCCGCCGCCAGGGTCGGGTTGTCCTGGTACTCGGTGTAGAACGCGATCGAGGTGAGGTTCTGGTAGGTGCCCTCGGTGACCGACGGGTTCAGGGCGATGTAGTAGGGCGCGTAGCAGCCGCCGGCGCACATCCAGGTGACGCCGGTTACCCCCTGCACCTTGGCCTCGGCCTGAAGCTGCTCGAAGTTGCCCGGGCACGAGCCGTCCTGGGCGAACGTCGAGCCGTGCTGCTTCATCACCAGCACGGTCGGGATCAGCGCGCTCTGCGGCTGCGTGCACGAGGACCCGTAGTAGCCGAGCCCGTCCAGCTTGATTCCCGCCTGCGCGACGTCCGCGTTGTAGACCGGCAGCTCGTTCAGCTTGGCGGTCGGCGAGTCGGTGTTGTAGACGAAGATCCCGTGCAGGCCCGGGTGCTGCTTGGCCAGCCACTTGTCGTCGCCCACGGGCACGGTGTAGGTCTGCGGGTTGTCCTTGCTGGTGGCGCACAGCGTCGGGTCGTTGCCGCCGATCATGAAGGTGTCCGCGTCGCACTGCACCGACGCGGTCTGGGTGATGCCCTCCAGGTTCGGGATCCCGGTCGCCTGCCCGGAGGAGTTCTTGCAGCTGTCGATGGCGGACGGGCTGAGCAGGGCCAGGGCGGCGGTGCCGACCAGGGCGAAGTCCTGGCTACAGGCCTGGATCATGCAGTTGCTGGTCGCGTTCGGATCCAGCTTGGAGTCGCAGAAGTCCACCTGCACCTGGCGGCCGGCCAGGCCGCCCTTGGCGTTGACGATGGCCGCCCACGCCTTCACCATGTTGACGTTCTTCTGGAACAGGCCCGGGTTCACCGCGGTGTTCACGTCGGCGATCACGCCGATGCGGATGGTGGTGGCGGTGAGCCCGATGTCACTGCCGGCCGCCGCGGCGGCCGTCGAGCCGCCGGTCGCCGCGCTCGCGGGCGCGGTCGCGCTGGCGGCCGCCGACGTGGTGGAACCGCCGCCCGGCGAGCTGGAGGAACTGCTGCAGGCGCCCAGCGCCAGAACCGCGGCCAGCGCGATCCCGAGGAGCCCGAGGGAACGCTTGCGTATATGGCGCCGTGCCGTCGAAACCGATCTAATACTTGTTTGAGTAACCGCTCTGTCACCCATCATTGTTGACCTCTGAATCATGCGAGTGTCACTGGAGTCCCAGTCCGCGGAGCGTAACCTGGGAAAACGCTGTGACCTATACCTCAGTTCCACTAAGCGGGAACGGGCGCCGTCCAGGAACAGGCGCACCGCGTACCGGAGCCGGTCCTCGATCTCGTCGCGGCTCAGCTGGTTGCCGATGACGATCGTCCGCACCGGACCGCTGACCACCATGCTGAGGAAGACGACCGCCGCGCGCTCGGGCTGCTGCACGGACAGGCGGCCGGCCGCGGTCTCGCGGGCCAGCAGGCTGGCCAGGAAGCGCACCGACGGGCCGGCCCCGATCTCGTAGGACTCGGCCAGGATCTGCGGGAAGCGGTAGGCCTCGGTGTTGATGATCCGCTGCAGCTTGAGGCCGTTGGGCGTCATCACCTGCTCGATGCGCAGCCAGGCGAACGCGATCAGGGTCTGCTCGATGTCGCCGCGTTCGGTCGCCTCGATCTGCTCCTGGGAGACCGCGAAGCGATCGATCGCCAGGCCCACCGCCGCGTGGAACAGGGCGACCTTGTCGGGGTAGCGCGCGTAGATCGTGCGCTTGGTCATGCCGACCGAGCGGGCGATCGACTCGATGGTGGTCTGCTCGAAACCGAGATTGAGGAAGTGGTCAAGCGCGGTCTCCAGCATGGCCACGTGGCGGGCCCGCGCCTGGTCGCGCGTGGGCCGGCCGGCCTTGGGGCGGTGCGTGGTGGTCATCCCCCGCATCATCTCCCAGCGGACCAAAGTAGTGCTTGCCTTCCCCGCGCCAGCGGTTAATGATACGTCGAGAGGATCATTATTTCGGCAGCCCCTCCAGGGAGACTGACTTGAGCGCCGCGATCGACAAGCTGACCGGGCAGGCCAAGAGCCCAGACCGCTTCGACTACTCCGCCGCGGACGTCCGGCCGCTGCAGGTCGAGGCGCTCAACGAGCGCTTTCAGCAGCAGCGGGACCGGATCAGGCTGCTCGGGCTGCGCGCCCGGGACGCCGGGACGGCCGAGATCAGCGCGATCGAGGACGTGGTGCCCCTGCTGCTCCCGCACACCGCCTACAAGAGCTACCCGGAGAGCTACCTCACCGGCGGCAAGTGGGACCGGCTGACGAGCTGGCTCAACACGGTCTCGGCCTACCCGGTTGGCCCGGTCGACCCGTCCGCCATCAACGACATCGACGACTGGATCGACCAGCTGGTCGCGATGGGGCACTACGTCACCTGCTCCAGCGGCACCACCGGGAAGTCGGCCATGCTGATCGGCTCGGCCAAGGACATCGCCTGGTCGCAGGTGGACACGGTCGCCGTCTTCTCCTGGGGCTCGGGCGTCGCGCCCGAGCAGAACCGGCTGATGGTCGGCACCGGCGTCGCGGCCGCCGTCCCCCGCAACATCAAGATCGGCGAGGCGCAGAAGGCCGCCTTCGGCAACCCGGAGTGGCCGCGCTGGAATTACCCGGTCGAGCCGGTCACCATCGGCAGCATGACCCGGCAGATCCTGATGCGCAAGAAGATCGCCGACGGCAGCGCCCGGCCGGGTGAGATCGCCGAGTTCGAGCGGGTGGCCCGGGAGCGGCAGGCGGCGCTGGACGCGGCGGTCGGGCTGACGGCCGAGCACATGATCGCCAACCGCGAGAAGCCGTTCATGATCGGCGGCATGTGGGCCGGCCTCTACGCGATTGCCTCGGCGGTGCGCGAGCGCGGCCACGGCGGCGACTTCAACCCCGACAACTGCCTCTACGTCGGGGGCGGCCTCAAGGGGGCGGTGCTGCCGCCGGACTACCGGGACGTCGTTTACCAGACGTTCAGCATCCCGGCGGGCCGCCAGTTCCAGATGTACTCGATGCAGGAGATCAACTCGGGCATGCCCAAGTGCCGCGACGCCGGCCGGTACCACGTGCCGCCGTGGCTGGTGCCGATCGTCCTCGACCACGGCGGCGACGCCGCGGTCCCGCACGGCTACCGGGGCGAGGTCGAGGGACGGGCCGGGTTCGTCGACCTCTCGCTGGACGGCCGGTGGGGCGGGGTGATCACCGGCGACCAGATCACGCTCAGCTACGACCGCTGTCCGAGCTGCGGCAACGCCGGCCCGTCGATCGAGGACAGCGTGGCCAGGCTCAAGGACATCGCGGGCGACGACAAGATCACCTGCGCGGGCACGGTCGACGCCTACGTGCGCGGTGTCTCGTGAGTCGCGGCGAGGTGGTCTCAGCGCCGTTCTTCTACCGGGGCGAGCTGGTCGAGGGCTCGGACGAGCTGCACCGCTCGCGCGACCTGGGGGTCGCCTTCAGCACGCCGAAGATCGACTACGACAAGGCGGTGCCGTCCCGCCTGGAGGTCCCCCCGCTGCTCGACGTGCCGCTGGCCGAGATCATCGACTTCCTGGCCGAGACCGGGCAGCGGCTGGCCGCGCCCGGCAACGTGCACGTCCAGGAGTGCTTCGACCGGATGGCCGCCACCCACGTGCTGCCGCGCTCGATGCTGCAGGCGGTCAGCCAGCACGCGGTGTCGCAACTGGACAAGCGGGTCCTGCTGGCCGAGGTGGAACAGAACTTCCCCGATCCGAAGGCGCTCGACGGCTGGGTACCCAAGCGCGACTTCCACGGCCGCCGCAGCTTCGTCCGCGCCTTCGCGCCGCGGCTGGTGCACGTGCTGCCAGGGAACTCCCCCGGCGTCGCGGTGAAGTCGGTCGCGCAGGGAGCCCTGGTCAAGGCGGTGAACCTGTTCAAGATGTCGTCGGCCGACCCGTTCTTCATGGTCGCGATCCTGCGGACGATGGCCGACCTGGACCCCGCCCATCCCGTCGTCCGGTCCATGTCGGCTGTCTACTGGCGGGGCGGTGACGAGTCGGTGGAGGGGATCTTCTACCGGCCGCAGTTCTTCGACAAGATCGTCGCGTGGGGCGGCGGCGACGCGATCAGCAACGTGATCCGGTACCTGGGACCGGGCCTGCAACTGGTCTCCTTCGACCCCAAGACCTCGATCTCGATGATCGGCCGGGAGGCGTTCGCGTCGGAGGCGTCGGCCGACCGGGTCGCCGAGCTGACCGCGGCCGACGTGATGGCGATGAACCAGGAGGCCTGCGTCGCCAGCCGCTTCCAGTTCGTCGAGGGCAGCCAGGACGAGGTCGACCGCTTCGCCGCCCGGCTGCAGCACTACATCGCGGCCCGCGCCGCCGCGTCCGGCGACGTGCGCCCCTACGACCGCGACCTCAAGGAGGAGATCGAGGCGCTGCTGATGATGGACGACGACTACCGCGCGTGGGGCAGCACCGACGGCTCGGGCCTGGTGATCCGCTCGGCCGCGCCGGTCGACTTCCACCCGGTCAACAAGACCGCCAACGTCGTGCGGGTCGACTCGCTCGACGACGCGGTCAGGTACGTCAACGTCGCCACCCAGACGGTGGGCTTCTACCCCCCTGCGCGCATGCCGGACTACCGGGACCGGCTCGCCTCGGCCGGGGCCCAGCGCATCGTCCGCATCGGCGAGTCGGGCCCGTCCACTATCGGCAACCCCCACGACGCGATGTACACCCTGCACCGGTTCGTCCACTGGATGACCCACGAGGACGGCACGGAGCCGGTTACCCTCGCGGCGGAATATTAGGAGGTAGCAGTGAGCCTTGACGCTAACCACCCGGTCGCGGTCGTCACCGGGGCGAGCGCGGGAATCGGGCGGGCGACGGCCCGCCAGCTAGCCGCGGCCGGCTGGCAGGTGATCGGGGTGGGACGCGACCCCGAGCGGATCGCGCAGGCCACCCGGGAGATCGAGGCGGCCGTGGCCGCGCCGGGGAACTTCACCATGCTCCAGGCCGACCTGAGCCTGCTGTCGGAGGTAAAGAAGGTCGCCGGGCAGATCGCGGAGCTGACCCCGCGGGTGGACGTGCTGATCAACAACGCCGGCGGGCCGCGGGACCGGCGGGTCATCACCGCGGAGGGCCTGGAGGCGGTGTTCGCCACCAACCACCTGGCGCCGTTCCTGCTCACCCGGGAGCTCAAGCCGCTGCTGGACGCGGCGGTCGCGGTCACCCCCGCGGGCTCGGTGCGGGTGATCGCGGTGTCCTCGACCGGGCACCGCAACAGCCCGGGACTGGACTTCGACGACCTGCAGGGCGACGCGGCCGGCCTGGACCCGAGTACGGCCTACTGCCATGCCAAGCTGGCCAACCTGCTGTTCACCCGGGAGCTGGTGCGGCGCTGGGGACCGGACGGCATCGTCGCCCAGTCCATGCACCCGGGGGTGGTGGCGACCAACTTCGTCAACCACGCGGGCGAGGGGATGCGGGCCTGGTACGCCACCATGAAGGACCAGCTCAGCCCGGACCAGCCAGCCGAGACCCTGGTCTGGCTGGCGACTGACCCCGAGGGCGCCCGCGATCCTGGCCGCTACTTCTTCGACCGGGCCGAGGAGACCCCCGACGACAAGGCGCTGGATGACGCGGCCGCCCAGCGCCTGTGGTCCGAGAGCGAGAAGATCCTGGACGCCCGCGGTTACTGAGCCGTTCGATCCTGTCAAGAGTGCGGCCAACCGCGAGAAGCATGGAGTTGACTTCGTTCAAGCACAGCAGCTGTGGCAGGACCCCTGCGCGTGGAGGTGCCTGCGCGGAACACGGATGAGCCGCGCTGGCTTGTGATTGGACGGATGGACGGCAAGCACTGGTCGGCTGTGACGACATACCGGCAGGAGAGGATCAGGATCATCTCCGTCCGCCGCGCACGGGACGAGGAGATACGGCTTTATGAAGTCTGAGGAATTTGACCGGGCGTTCGACGACGGCGAAGACGTTACCGCTCATCTAGACATGTCAGCCGCCCGGAGGCCAGGCCTGGAGCAGCGGCGGGTGAATGTCGACTTCCCGACGTGGATGATCGAGTCTCTCGACCGAGAAGCACGGCGCCTTGGGGTTAACCGCCAGTCCATCATCAAGGTCTGGATTGCCGAGCGCCTGGAGCGCGGCGCTTCACCTGCGTTACAGCCTCGGGTGGCCGAGACCGGGGCGGCCGCCCTTGGTCCCGCGGCCTGGGGACCTGCTCCCCTGGCCTAGCCGGCCGCGACGCGGCACGATGGACTTAGGCGCTGTCAGCCAATCCGCGCCGGAGGTGGGACGGGCATGGCATCCCGGACAGCGGCGACGGCCTCGCAGGCGCCCGGGTATTTCCGGGCGGTGGCGCTCGATTACGACGGCACCCTGGCGGACGGCCAGGTCAGGCCGGACACGGCGGCGGCGCTGGCCGAGGCCCGGGCCCGGCAGATCCGGGTCATCCTGGTCACCGGGCGGATCGTGAGCGAACTGCTGGCCGTCTTCCCTGATGCCCTGGACCAGGTCGACGCGATCGTCGCCGAGAACGGCGCCGTGCTGGCCACCCGGGCCGGCGTCCGCCTGCTGGCGGTCCCGGTCGGCGGCGCGGTGAGCGCCGGGCTGGACAGCCGCGGGATCGCGCACCGCACCGGGCAGGTGCTGGTCGCCTGCGCGGCGGCGGACGAGGCGGGCGCCTCGGAGGTAATCCGCGCGCTCGGCCTGGACTGCCGGCTGGTGCGTAACCGGGGTGAGCTGATGATCCTGCCCGCCGGGGTGACCAAGGGGACCGGCCTCCGCGCGGCACTCGACGACCTGGGCTTGTCCCGGCACAACGCGATCGGCGTGGGCGACGCCGAGAACGACCACAGCCTGCTTGATGCCTGCGAGGTCGGGGTGGCCGTCGCCAACGCGGTCGACGCCCTCCGCGCGCACGCGGACGTGGTGCTGACCCGGCCGGACGGCGCGGGCGTGGCGGAGCTGCTCCGCGGGCCGCTGCTGGCCGGAGGCGGGTGCCAGCACTCCCGCCGGTGGCAGCTCATCCTGGGCACCGACGATCTCGGCCGGGCGGTGCCGCTGCCCGCCTCGCAACTGAATGTCGCCGTCTGCGGCGGCACCGGAGGCGGCAAGTCGTACCTGGCCGGGCTGATCCTCGAGCAACTGGTCCGGCTCGGCTACTCCCTGGTCATCTTCGACCCCGAGGGCGACCACCGGGGACTGGGCAAGCTGCACGGGGTGTTCGTCACCGGCGGGCAGCAAGACGGCCTGGCCGAGCCGGCCGACGTGGTGCGCCTGCTGCGCAACGGCTACTCCTCGGTGGTCGTCGACGTGTCCCACCTCGCCGTCGACCGGCAGGCCAGCTACGCGACCCGCCTGGCGGGCGAGATCGAGGCTCACCGGGCCGCGACCGGGCTGCCGCAGTGGGTGGTCGTGGACGAAGCCCACGGCCCCTTCGGCCGGACCGGCACCGCCCGCGCCATGTTCAACTCAGCCGCCAAGGGCTACCTGCTGATCACCTGGAAGCCGGAGGAACTGTCAGCGGACGCCCTCGCCTCGCTGGACGCGGTGCTCGCGCTCGGCTCGCCCTGCCCCGACAGCACGTTCGTCGACCTGACGGCAGCGGTCGCGGGAATGCCGCGGGCCGACATCGCCCGGCTGCTCGACGGCCCGTCCGGGCGGGCCGTGCTGGCCTGGCGTCAGCACCCCCGCCAGCCGGTCGCCTTCACCGTCGGCTCCCGGGTCACCCCGCACCTGCGCCATGAGCACAAGTACGGCCAGGCCGGGGTCGAGCCCGCCCGCCGGTTCCACTTCCGCAGCGGGCCCGGCGCACCGACCGGAGCCGTCGCCGCCAACCTCGGCCAGCTCGAAGCTGAGCTGGCCGGCTGCGACGAGGGGGTGCTGCGCCACCACTGCCCCGGACACGACTTCTCCCGCTGGGTAGCCGATGTCTTCCACGACGGGCTGCTCGCGGCCGACCTGGCCGCGGCCGAAGATGCCCTGGCCGACCAGGGCCCCGACGCGCTGGTGGAACAGGTACGCCTGGCGCTCATCCGCGTGCTGCAGGACCGGTATCCCCGCTGACGCCTCCCTGGCAGCATGTCCCGTCCCCGTGTCCGGGGACGAAGGTCCCGGCCGGGTGGGGCCGTTGCGCCGTGACGGCAGAAGCTGGCCGGGGGAAGACTCGACGGTGAGTGGCTCATGCCGGAGCCCTGACCCCTCACCCGATGGAGCACCTGATGAGTAGCACCGAGGACCGACCGCGAGTGCTGATTTCGGCGGCATCCGGGCACGGGTCAACCACCGAGATCGCTCGCGCCATCGGCCAGCGGCTGGCCACTGACGACATCGCCGTCGACATTGTTCCGCCCGCGGCGGTTGACTCCCTGGACGGCTACGACGCCGTGATCCTCGGCAGCGCCGTCTACGCCGGCCACTGGCTGGCCGAGGCCCGGGACTTCGCGATCCGGTTCCGCGACGCGCTGGCCGCCCGCCCGGTGTGGCTGTTCTCCAGCGGGCCGGTCGGTGATCCGGCCAGGAAGTTCGTGCAGTCGCTGGAGCAGGAGCCCGCTGACGTCACCCGGATCCGGCAGGACATCGAGGTCCGCGACTACCGGATGTTCACCGGCAAACTCGACCCGCAGGCCCTCAGCCTCGCCCAGCGAGCCTCGCTCCTGGTGGTTCGCGGGATGAGCGGCGACTTCCGTGACTGGCAGCTCATCACGCAGTGGGCGGACGAGATCGCGGCTTCGCTGAACGCCCTGCAGCAGCGGTAGCCCGGCAGCTTCCCCGCGGGCAGCGCCACCAGCGCCACTCTGGTCACGTAGCCGCAGGCCAATGGCTCAGAGTGGAAATAATTTGGTGCTAGGACACCAAATTATTTCCATGCTGCCAAAAAGTTCCGTAATAATATCGCTAGCTGGGGGGATCCGGTCTCGGTCAGTCTCGTCGGCAGCTTACGTTACCGGGCCGCGGATGACGACCACCGGGCAGTGCGCGTGATGGACGCAGTGCTGGCTGACCGAGCCCAGCAGTGCCTCGGTGAATCCGCCGTGCCCGCGGCTGCCCACCACCAGGAGGTCGGCGCCGTCGGCGGCATCGAGCAGCACCTGCGCGGCGTTGCCCTCGGCCACGCGGGCGCGCACGTCGACCGCGCTATCCGGCTGGCCGGCCTCGCTGATCGCGGCGGCCAGGACCTTCTCCGCGTTCTCGGCGAAGTCGAACGCGGTTCCCTCCCCGATCGGCGCCCATCCGTAGCCGCCTGCTGAGGCCGGGTAGTGCCAGCTGATCACGGCGTCCACGGTCGCGCCGGTCAGCCCGGCCTGCCGGATGGCCCAGCGCAGGGCGCTCACGGAGGAGGGCGAGCCGTCTACCCCCACCACGATGCGCGCGCTGGGGCGGTGCTCTGCTGCTGGCATTGACTGCTCCTGATCTCGGATTTCTAGGCGGTGGCGGGGAGGGCGGGAGTGGCGAGGGGGGAGAGCCGGCCGCCGGACAGGCGGAGCACCTGGTCGACCTGGCCGGGCGGCACCGGGCGGTGCGTGATCAGCAGCACGGTGCGCCCGGCGGTGGCGGTCAGCAGGTCGGCCGTCAGCGCGGCGGCGGTTCCCTCGTCCAGGTGCTCGGCGGGCTCGTCCAGGATCACCACCGGGAAATCGGCCAGCAGCACCCGGGCCAGCGCCAGGCGCTGCCGCTGGCCTCCGGACAGCCGTGCCCCGTGCTCGCCGACCGGGGTATCCAGGCCCGCGGGCAGGCTGCCGGCCCAGTCCCCGAGCCGGGCCCGGCTCAGGGCGTCGCGCAGCTCGGCGTCGGTGGCGGCCGGGCGGGCCAGCCGCAGGTTCTCCCGCAGGGTGGAGTCGAAGATGTGCGCGTCCTGCTCGCACAGGCCGATGACGGACCGCAGGGCGTAGGAGTCCAGTTCGGTGATGTCCGTGCCGCCCAGGGTCACCGTGCCCGCGGCCGGGTCGAGGAAGCGCAGCAGCACCATCGCCAGCGTTGTCTTGCCCGACCCGCTCGGCCCGGTCACCGCCACCCGGCTGCCGGCAGGCAGCCACAGGCCGGCCCCGTTCAGCACGTCGGGGCCGTCCGGCTCCCAGCGGGCGGTCAGGCCGGCTACCCGGATGTCGTAGGGCGGGCCGGGCAGCGGCGCGGGGCGGGCGGGCTCGCGCACCGGGTCCGGTGAGCGCAGCACCTGCGACACCCGGGCGGCGCAGGAGCGCAGCCGCGGTATCTCCTGGGCGGCCGGCCCGAGGTCGCTGAACAGCTCGTGCACTGCCAGCGGGGTCAGCGCCAGGACCGCCAGCGCCACCCCGGGCACCGCCCCCGAGCGCACCCCCTGGACGCCGAACGCCAGGCACAGCCAGAGCGCGGCGCCGGCCGCCAGGGTGCTCACGGCCGTGCCGAGCGCGCGGGCGGCAGCGGCCCGCGCCTGCACCCGGGTGACCGCCGCGCCGGCCGCGGTGGCGTCGCGCAGCGCGCCCGTGCCGCGGCTGAACACCGACAGTTCCCCGGCCCCGTTCAGCAGGTCGGCGGTGGCGGCCGCGAGCTCACCGCGCAGCGCCGCCAGCCGGCCTTCCGCCTGGTAGCCGATGACGCTGGCGAGCAGCGGGGCGGCCAGCGCGGCGGCGGCCAGCGACAGCGCGAGCACCAGGCCCGACACCGGCTGCAGGGCCGCCATCACCGCGACCGTCACCATCCCGGTGACCAGGGCGACCGCGTACGGCAGGCGGACCCGGAGCCAGCGGTCGGTGGTCGCGTCGACGTCGCTGACCAGGCGGCTGATCAGGTCACCGGTACGGAACACGGCCGTGCCGGCCGGGGCGAGGCGCTCCAGGCGGTCGTAGGCCGAGGTCCGCATCCGGGCCAGGATGCGCAGGGCCGCGTCGTGGCCGGCCAGCCGTTCCGCGTACCGGAAGCAGCTACGGCCGATCCCGAACGCCTGCACCGCCGCCACCGGCACCATCAGGTACAGAACGGGGGGATGCTGCGCGGACCGGGAGATCAGCCAGGCCGAGGTGGCCAGCAGCCCGATGGAGGACAGCGCCGCCAGTGTCCCGGCGGCGCCCGCGAGCGCGAGCCGCCGGCCGTCACGGCCCCGCGAGTAGGTCGTCATGCCGGGAGCTCCTGGTACTGGGCGGCCGGGGAGACCGGGGCCGCGGCCGGGGCTACGGTCAGCCGCGCTACCTGGTCCGCGGCGGCGATGACGCGGGGATGGTGGGCGGCGATGACCACGATCGCGCCCGCCGCGGCCCGCGCGGACAGGGCGGCGAGAACCCGCTCCTCCCGTTCCTGGTCGAGCCCCGCGGTGGGCTCGTCGAGCAGCAGGACCGGGCGGCCGGGCAGCAGCGCGCGGGCGAGCGCGACCCGGCGGCGCTGACCGGACGACAGCCCGCCGCCGCGCTCGGTCACCAGCCGGTCCAGCGGCACGTCATCCAGGGCGGCCGCGCGGGCGGCGGCCGCGACGGCCTCGTCCGGTGCGCCGGGCCAGCCGAGCCTGATGTTGGCCGCCACCGGGCCGGGGAACAGGTAGGGCTGCTGCGGTACCCAGCCCACCTGGGCGCGCCAGCTTTCCTGGTCCAGGCCGGCCAGGTCGTCGCCGTCGACCAGGATCCGGCCGGACGACGGCTGGGCGAAGCCGAGCAGGAGGTCGAGCAGCGTCGATTTCCCGGCGCCGCTTGGCCCGGCGAGCACGGTGATCTCTCCCGCCCGCAGCAGCGCGGAGAAGTGGTCCGGGGCGGCGACAGCGCGGCCCGGGTGGGTGACGCTGACCGCCTCGGCCCGGATGGCGCGCGGGACCGGAGCCCGCCGCTGCCCGGTGGCCGGGACCGGCGTCTCGATGACCTCGACCGCCGTTTCCGCGGCGGCCAGCCCGTCGGCGCTGGCGTGGAACTGCGCCGCCGCCTGGCGCAGCGGCAGGTAGGCCTCGGGCGCCAGGATCAGCGCGAGGAGCCCGGTCCGCAGGTCCAGGTGCCCGTAGACCAGGCTGAGCCCGACCCCGACCGCGACCAGCGCGACCGACATGGTGGCCACCAGCTCAAGCACGAAGGACGACAGGAACGCCACCCGCAGCGTGCGCATGGTGGCCTGCCGGTAGTCGCTGGTGACCTTGCCGATCTCGGTCCGCTGCTCCCGGGAGCGGCCGAACACCTTGAGGGTCGGCAGCCCGGAGACCACGTCGAGGAAGTGATGGGAGAGCACCGCCAGCGCGCGCCACCGCTGCTCCGCGTAGTTGCCGGTCATCTTCCCCACCAGGGCGCCGAACAGCGGGACCAGCGGCAGCGTGGCGGCGATGGTCAGCGCGGCCAGCGGGTCGGCCCAGCCGACCCGGACCAGGACCGCCAGCGGCACGATGGCCGCCAGCACGAACTGCGGCAGGCACTTGGCGAAGTACCCGTCAAGCGCCTCGATGCCCTCGGTGGCCAGCGCGGTCAGCTCGGCCCGGCGGCGGCCGGCCAGCCAGCGCGGACCGAGCTGGACCGCCCGGGCGAGCAGGCGACGGCGCAGCTCCGCCTTGACCGCCGCGCTGGCCCGGTAGGCGGCGATCTCGCCCGCCCAGGCGACCACGACCCGCCCGGCCAGCACCGCGGCCAGCACCAGCAGGGTGCCGCGCAGCGCCCCGAGCGTCGCCCCGCCGGTGAACGCCGCCGCGATCGCGCTCGCCAGCAGCTGCGCCTGGACGATGATCAGGCCGGCCGCCAGCGCGCCGAGCCCGGCCACGGCCGCGACCGGCAGCCGGGCCGCCCGGGCGTGCCGCAGCAGGCGGGGGTCGAATGGTTTCACTGGGTGACCGCCGTCGGCTCCTGCGGCTCCGGTGCCCGCGGGCCGTCCTCCGGCGCGGACTGCGGTGGCGCGCCCAGGCGCTTGCGGAACACCCAGTAGGTCCAGGCCTGGTAGGCCAGCACGAACGGCAGGAAGATGCAGGCGACGACGGTCATCACCGCGAGCGTCTTGGCCGTGGAGGCCGCGTTGCCGGTGTTCAGGGTGTAGGCGGCGTTCAGGGTGGACGGCAGCACGTTCGGGTACAGGGCGGTGAACAGCGCGCCGGTGGCGGCGCCGATGCCGGCCGCGGCGGCACCGAAGGCCAGGCCCTCGCGGGGGCGGCCGCGGCGTCCGCGCAGGCCCCAGCCGACGGTGGCCGACACGGCGGTCAGCAGCGCGACCGCGGCCGCCGCGGCCAGCAGCACCGAGGCGGTGCCGGTGGCGACGTGGCCCGCCGTCCGGTAGCTGAACTCGGTCCAGGCGAGGAAGCCGCCGCCCGCGAGGACGGCCGCCACCCCGGCCAGCCGGGCCACCGCGGTGGCCTGGCGGCGCAACTGGCCCATGGTCTTCAGGGCCAGGAACAGGGCACCGTCCAGGGTGAACAGCGACAGCGTGGCCAGCCCGCCGAGCAGCGAGTACGGGTTCAGCAGGGTGAAGAAGTTACCCGCGTAGTTGTGGGCCGCGTTCAGCGGGATGCCGTGCAGCACGTTGCCGAAGGCCACGCCCCACAAGATCGCGGGCACCAGCGAGCCGATGAAGATCGCCGCGTCCCAGCCGCGCCGCCAGGCCGCGCCTTCCCGCTTGCCGCGGTACTCGAACGCCACCCCGCGGATGATCAGCGCCACCAGGATCAGCAGCAGCGGCAGGTAGAAGGCGCTGAACATGGCCGCGTACCAGCCGGGGAAGGCGGCGAAGGTGGCACCGCCGGCGGTCAGCAGCCAGACCTCGTTGCCGTCCCAGACGGGCCCGATCGTGTTGATCATGACCCGGCGGCGGGCCTGGTCCCGGCCGAGGACGGGCAGCAGGATGCCGACGCCGAAGTCGAAGCCCTCGAGGATGAAGTAGCCGGCCCAGAGCACGGCGATCGCGATGAACCAGAGGTCGGACAGATGCATGACGTTCCTGCTCCCGGACTAGTAGACGAGGGCCAGCGGTTCCTGGTCGCCGTCGGCCGGCCCGGCCGGCTCCTCGACGTCCAGGCCCGCGCGGGCGTACTTGAACATCAGCCCGCCCTCGATGACGGCGAGGACGCCGTACAGCAGCGTGAGGATGATCACCGAGGCGAGCACCTCCCCGGCCGAGTTGGCCGACACCCCGGCGCTCGTCTTCAACTGCCCGAACACCAGCCAGGGCTGGCGGCCCATTTCGGTGAAGATCCAGCCGACGGACATCGCGGCGAGCGGCAGGAACGGCAGCGCGATCGCCGCCCAGCACAGCAGGCGGGAGCCAGCCGACCCCGACGCCGCGGGGACCCGGCCCTTGCGCAGCGTCCACAGCACGACCAGCGCGATCAGCGTGGCCAGCAGGCCGAGGCCGATCATCAGCCGGAAGCTCCAGTACGCCACCGGGATGATCGGCGTGTACGAGCCGGGGCCGTAGACCTGCGCGTACAGGGCCTGGATGTTGTCGATGCCCTTGACCTGGCCGGAGAAGTTGCCGGTGGCGAGGAAGGACAGGATCCGGGGCACGGTGACCTGGAAGACGGGCTTCGAGCCGTTGAGGGTGCCGATGGTGAACAGCGAGAAGGGGGCAGGCTGGGCGGTGTGGTAGAGCGCCTCGGCCGCCGCCATCTTCATCGGCTGGTACATCGTCATCAGCTTGCCGAGGATGTCGCCGGTGACCATGGTGCCGACCGCGGCGACCAGCGTGGTGATCGCGCCCACCTTGGCCGCGCTGCGGAACGCCCCCGCCGTGTCCGGGCTGGGACGGCGCAGCAGGTGCCACCCGGCGATGCCGGTGACCAGGCCGCCGGCCACCAGGAAGCAGGCGGCGATGGTGTGCGGGAACGTGCCGAGCTGCTCCGGGTTGGTCATCACGGCGAGGAAGCTGGTGAGCTCCTCCCGGTGGGTGACCGGGTTGTAGTGGTAGCCGACCGGGTGCTGCATCCAGGAGTTCGCCGCCAGGATGAAGTACGCGGACAGCAGGGTGCCGACCGAGGCGATCCACATGCAGGCCGCGTGCACCTTAGGGGGCAGCCGGTCCCAGCCGAAGATCCACAGCCCGAGGAAGGTGGACTCGAGGAAGAACGCCAGCAGCGCCTCGATCGCCAGCGGCGCGCCGAAGATGTCGCCGACGTAGCGCGAGTAGGCGGACCAGTTCATGCCGAACTGGAACTCCTGCACGATCCCGGTGACGACGCCCATCGCGAAGTTGATCAGGAACAGCCGCCCGTAGAACTTGGTCAGCCGCAGCCAGCGGGTGTCCCCGGTCCGCAGCCACGCGGTCTCGAATCCGGCTACCAGGAACCCCAGGCCGATCGTGACCGGCACGAACAGGAAGTGGTACACCGTGGTGATGCCGAACTGCCACCGGGATAGCTCGAGCACGCTCACCGGCCGCCTCCAATTCGCCTGTCGCTCAGCGGAAATGACCCCGCTGAATCCGCTAGCTAGCCTCGCGGGCCGGCCCTGGCCGCAGGCAGGGCCGATCGCCACGGCCGCAGGGGACCTAGGTCCCGGGCCGGCCGGGCCGCCCGGTCACCGGACGGCAAACAGCGGCCGCCGCCTGACTGCAGTCAGGCGGCGGCCGCTGGGCGCGGGTCGCTCAGGCGTTCACCACTCGCTCGCCTCGTCCTGCTCGTCGTCCCCTTCCCCTCCGTCGTCTTCGCCGCGGGTCAGCACCACCTTGAGGGCGCCGCTGGCGGGGTCGCTGAAGACGTCGTAAGCCCGCTCGATGTCGTCCAGGCCGAAGTGGTGGGTGATGAACCGGCTGGCATTCAGCTGGCCGTTCGCCACCAGGCGCATCAGGGTGGGGGTGGACGACGCGTCCACCAGGCCGGTGGTGATCGTGATGTCCCGCGTCCACTGCTCTTCCAGGTGCAGCAGGACGGGCTTGCCGTGCACGCCGATGTTCGCGATGCGCCCGCCCGGGCGGGCCAGCCGCACCGCCAGCTCGAAGGTCTCCGGGGTGCCGACCGCCTCGATCGCGACGTCCGCGCCCAGCCGGCCGGTCAGGTCCCTGATGACGGCCGCGGCGTCGTCGTGGGCGTTGTTGACGCAGACGTCCGCGCCGAACTCGGCGGCCTTCTTCAGCCGGGCGTCAGAGTGGTCGATGGCGACGACGTGGCTGGGGCTGAACAGCCGGGCGCAGGCGACCGCGGCCAGGCCGACCGGCCCCGCCCCGACGACGGCGACCACGTCGCCCGGCCGCACCCCGCCGTTCAGCACGCCGACCTCGTAGCCGGTCGGCAGGACGTCGGCCAGCATGAGGGCTTCCTCGTCGGACACGCCGTCCGGGATCGGGTAGACCGAGTGCTCGGCGTCGGGGACGCGGACGTACTCGGCCTGGGTGCCGTTCATCCGGTGGCCGAGCATCCAGCCGCCGCCCGCCTCGCACTGGCCGTAGCGGCCCTCGCGGCAGAACCGGCAGGCCCCGCACGCGCTGATGCAGGAGACGAGAACCCGGTCCCCGACCCTGAGCCGGCGAACGTCGTCGCCGATCTCGTCGATGACCCCGACCGCCTCGTGGCCGAGGATCAGCCCCGGGTGCGCGGTGGGCACGTCGCCCGCCAGGATGTGCAGGTCGGTGCCGCAGATGGTGGTGGCGTCGACCCGGACGATGACATCGGCCTCATGGGCGATTTCCGCGTCGGCGACTTCTTCCCAGGCCTTCTGGCCGGGACCGTGGTAAACGAGAGCCCGCATGATTGCCTCCGATGGGTGTCTGGCTGGCTGCTTCCAGCCTCGCCCGGCGCCCGGCCGGGCGGCAGGGGCCGAAGGTCCCGTCAGCCGGGCTGAAGGTCGGTGCCGCGCTCAGGACTCTTCCGGCACCATGGCGATCGCGCCGCAGGGGCACTCGGCCGCGCAGATCCCGCAGCCCTTGCAGTAGTCGTAGTCGATCACGTAGTGCCCGGCGTCGAGCTTGACGATGGCGTTGTCGGGGCAGGAGCCGTAGCAGTTGTCGCAGCCGAAGCAGTTGCCGCAGGACAGGCAGCGGCGGGCCTCGAACAGCGCGGTCGCCCCGTTCAGGCCGCCGGTCACCTCGTCGAAGGTGCCGGCCCGGCGCGCGGCGTCGAGCTTCGGCCGGACCGCGGCCGGGGCGTCGGCGTAGTACCAGGGGTTGAGGCTGTCATAGCCGGCCAGCGGGTGCCTGGGCGGCGCCTCGGCGCCGGCCTGGCGCAGCCACCGGTCGATGGCCCGGGCGGCCTGCTTGCCGTGCCCGACGGCGACGGTGACGGTCCGCTCGGCGGGCACCATGTCGCCGCCGGCGAAGATCCCCGGGTGCCCGGTCATCAGGTCGGGGCCCACGTCGACGGTGCCGCCGGAGAACGTCACCCCCGGGACGCCGTCCAGCACCGCCAGGTCGGCGTCCTGGCCGAGCGCGAGCACCAGGCAGTCCGCCGACAGCTCCTCGAACTCGCCGGTCGGCTGCGGGAACCCGCTGTCGTCAAGCCGCATCTTCTCGATCGTGAGCGAGCCCGCCTCGGCGTGGGCGACGGTGGACAGCCACCGCATCGTCACCCCCTCTTCCAGCGCCTCGGTCACCTCGATGTCGTGCGCGGGCATCCGGTCCCTGGTGCGCCGGTACACCACCACGGCCTCGGCCGCGCCCAGCCTGCGGGCGGTGCGGGCGGCGTCCATGGCGGTGTTCCCGCCGCCGTAGACGGCGACCCGGCGGCCGAGCATCGGCGCGGTGCCGTCCTCCACCCGGTGCAGCAGCGCCACCGCGTCCATGATCTTGGCCGAGTCGCCCGCCGGGATGTAGGCGCGCTTGCCGACGTGGGCGCCGACCGCGATGAAGGCGGCGTCGAAGCCCTCGCCGGGGGCGGCGTGACCGCCGGCCGCCTCGGTCAGCACGTCCAGGACGCCGGTGACGGTCGTGTTCAGCTCGAGGGTGACGCCCAGGGCGAGGATCCGGTCGATCTCCGCGTCCAGGATGTCGCGCGCCAGCCGGTACCGGGGGATGCCGTAGCGCATCATGCCGCCGGGCTGGCTGCCCGCGTCCCGCACGGTGACCGCGTGCCCCAGGCGGGTGAGGTGGTAGGCGGCCGCCAGTCCGGACGGCCCCGCGCCTACCACCAGCACCTTCTTACCCGTCGGCGCCGCCGCGACGGGAGTCTCGTGGCCGGACAGCCCCCAGCCCGCGGCGATGGCCTGGTCGCCGAGGAACCGCTCGACCGAGTTGATGCCGACCGCCGAGTCGAGCTGCCCCCGGTTGCAGGCGGTCTCGCACGGCCGGTAGCAGACCCGGCCCATGACCGCCGGGAACGGGTTGTCGGCCATGATCTGCCGCCAGGCCGCCTGGTAGGCCTGCGCGCCGCCTTCCTCGGCGTCGTAGAGCCACTGCTGGATGTTCTCGCCCGCCGGGCAGGCGTTGTTGCACGGCGGCAGGAACGAGCCGTAGACCGGGCGCTCGGTCCGCCAGGCGCCGGTGTGGTTGGCCCGGCTGGAACCGGGGTCGAGGGTGATGGCGAAAGGCTTGTCCATGGCAGGTCACCGTCGCAGCTGGGAGTCGTGAACCGGGGCCGGAGTAAGCCGCACCCGTTCGGAGTGATCGGGGTCTGGTTCTTCGAGCAGGCCGAACCGGGCGATGTTGCGGTCGGCCCCGGCCTGCAGCCGCGCGATCACGTCGGTCCGCTCGCGGGGGCGGAACAGGTGCGCGTAGCGGGCCTGCAGGCGCAGGTAGTCGGTGACCGGGACCTGGTGGCGGATCCGGGCCGCGCTGATGACCTGGTCGCCTTCGGCCTCGAAGACGGGGAACAGGCCGGACTCGGTGGCGAGCCGGGCGACCTTGATGGTGTCGGCCGGCGAGCTGCCCCAGCCCAGCGGGCAGGGCACCAGGACGTGCAGGTAGCGGGCACCGCGGAAGTCCATCGCGCGGGTGGCCTTGTACTCCAGGTCGCGCAGGTCGGCGACGGTGGCGGTGGCCGTGTAGGGGATCTGGTGCGCCATGGCGATGAGCGGCACGTTCTTGCCCTGGCCGAAGGCGTTGCCCGGCTCGGGGCCGACGGCGGGGGTGGTCGCGGTGCGGGCGGCCGGCGGGGTGGCGCCGGAGCGCTGCACGCCGGTGTTCATGTAGGCCTGGTTGTCGTAGCAGATGTACAGCACGTCGTCGTTGCGCTCGAACAGGCCGGACAGGCAGGCCATGCCGATGTCGACGGTGCCGCCGTCACCCCCCTGGGCGACCACCCGGGTGTCGGTGCGGCCGGCCGCCGCCAGGGCCGCGGCCACCCCGGAGGCGACGGCGGGCGCGTTGCCGAACAGCGAGTGCAGCCAGGGGATCTGCCAGGAGGTCTCGGGGAAGGGAGTGGAGAACACCTCCAGGCAGCCGGTCGCGTTGACGGCGATCATCTTGCCCTTGGTGGCGCGCATGACCGCGTCCAGCGCGTAGCGCGCGCCGAGCGCCTCGCCGCAGCCCTGGCAGGCACGGTGACCGCAGGTGAGCGTGTTGGCGCGGGCGGCACTTGACTGCTCGCTGCGCATGTCTTCCGGCAGCAGCCGGTTCCCGGCCGCGAAGCTGCCGGTCTGGTAGAACCTGATCCGCTCGGATGCCATGGCTGGTTCTCCTATCCCTGGGGGCCGGGCGCGGTGGCGCTGAGGTCACGCAGGATGTTCTCCGCGCTCGGGCCGGACCGGCGGGTGGCGCGGATCCGCGCCAGCTCGGCCTGCGCCAGCTCGGTCCGCAGGTCGAGGTAGCTGAAGGGGGGAAGCACGCCGTGGGCCGCGCCGGTGAGCATCTCGTGCAGCGACTTGCGGGTGACCGGGCGGCCGCCGAGTCCGGCCACGACGGTGGAGATGATCGGGTTCCCGGCCGGGGACGAGCGGCCGTCCGCGTCGGCCAGCGCGGCCCGCAGCTCGGCGGTGACGATGCCGCCGCTGCCGGGGGCGAGCGCCCGCTCGATGACGACCAGGCGGCGCGGGCGGTGGCCGTCTCCCAGCGCCTCGCGGATCGCCTGGGCGGGGAACGGGCGGAAGCTGGTGAGGCCGAGCACGCCGGCCGCTATCCCGTCGTCCCTGAGCTGGTCGACGGTGTCCTTGATGGTGCCGAGGACCGAGCCCAGGGCGACGACGACCAGGTCGGCGCCGGCGGTGCGGTAGGGGCGGACGAGCCCGCCGCTGGCCCGGCCGAACTGCCGCCGGAAGGCGGCCGCGATGTCCGGGATCAGCTCCAGGGCCTGCCGCATCCGCTCGTCGGCCAGGTAGCGGACCTCGGTGAACGCCTCCGGGCCGACCATCGCCCCGATGGACACCGGGTCGGCCGGGTCGAGTACCTGCCGCGGCTGGTAGGCCGGGAGGAAGGCGTCGACCTCCGGCTGGTCCGGGATGTCGGCCCGCTCGCTGGCGTGGGTGAGCAGGAACCCGTCCATGCACACCATCACCGGGTTGGAAAGCTGCTCGGCCAGCCGGAAGGCCTGGATGTGCAGGTCGGCCGCTTCCTGGCTGGTCTCGGCGTAGAGCTGGATCCAGCCCGCGTCGCGCTGGCTCATGGCGTCGCTGTGGTCGTTCCAGATGTTGATCGGTGCGCCGATCGCCCGGTTGGCGACCGTCATCACGACCGGCAGCCCCAGTCCGGCCGCGTTGTAGACGGCCTCGCTCATGTAAAGCAGGCCCTGGCTGGCGGTCGCGGTATAGGTGCGGGCGCCGGTGGCGGAGGCGCCGATGACGGCCGACATCGCGGCGAACTCCGACTCGACGTTGATGAAGGCCGCGTTCAGGTCGCCGTTCTTCACCAGGGTGCCGAGTGCCTCCACGATGTGGGTCTGCGGGGTGATCGGGTACGCGCAGATCACCTGCGGGCGGCACCGGGCCACCGTCTCGGCGACCGCGCGGGAACCCTCGATCTGCTTAAGCACCGGTTAGTTCCTTCCGCTCGGCGGTGACGTAGTCGAAGGCGGCCCGGGCGGCGGCGGCGTTGCCCGCGGCGACCTGGCCGGCGAACCGCTCGCCGATCGCGGCGAGCACCGCGTCGAGGCTGACCGGGCCGGCCAGCGCGGCCAGGCCGCCGAGCATGGGGGCGCCGGGCAGCGGGCGGCCCAGGTGGGCCAGGGCCAGGCTGGCGGCCGGGACCGTCAGCAGCCGGCCGCTTTCGTGCCTGGCGGCCAGGTCGTCGAGCCCGAGCGCGGCAAAGTCCTTGGCCGCGTTGATGAGGATGTACCCGCCGGGCACCAGCCCGGCGAACACGTCCGCCTGGTGCAGCAGGGTGGGGTCCTGGATGAGCAGCGCGTCCGGCTCGGTGACCGGCTCGCGGGTGCGGATCGGCTGGTCGTCGATCCGGCAGAAGGACGTCACCGGGGCGCCCATCCGCTCCGAGCCGAAGCTCGGGAACGCCTGCGCGTAGCGGTCCTCGCGGAACGCGGCCGCCGCGAGCAGCTCGGCCGCGGTCACCACGCCCTGCCCGCCGCGGCCGTGGAATCGGACTGCGAACATCGCCTGGCTCCTTTCGCTTGCCTGCTAGCTGGCCTGGGCAGCGGATGGCCTCCGGCCGGCGCCTTAGGCCAGCGCCGGCCGGAGGCCGTTGTCTGCTGTCGCGGATGCGGTGGTGCGGCCGGACACGACCCGCTTACGCGGTTTCGGCCGGGGTGATCTCCTCGTGCGCGCCTGCCTTGGTCACCTGGACGGTGCCCTTGGGCAGGCGGCCGAAGGCGAACAGGAAGCCGGAGCCGGCGGCCGCCACGGCGCCGAGGCCGAAGAGGACCAGCGAGACGATGTAGGTGATCTGCGAGACCTTCCACCAGCCGTAAGCGTTCAGCAGCATGCTGCGGAGCGACTCGCCCTTGAAGACGGTGTTGACGGTGGCGGCGAGGGCGGTGTTGTTCGGCTGGGCGATGGACTCAGTGGAGAGCTGGGAGTAGGTCTTGCCGCCGGCCATGTTGTTGATGTGGACGGCGATGAAGTGGTCGGCGTAGGCCTCGGCCTGCTGGCCGGTGAGAAGCTGCTGGCCGGCGTACTGGCTGACGCTGGGGACCATCGACGGGGTGATCTCGGTGCCCGCCTTGGGGTGGGCGAACGCGGCGGCCGGCGGGAAGTAGATCTGCTGTGCGGCGAGCTGGCTGTGCACGGTGTTGTGCACGTAGGTCGAGCCCCACAGGACCAGGCCGCCGGCGATCAGCAGCACGGCCGCCAGGGCGGCACTCGCCGCGGCGAGCAGGGTTCGGGTAGAGAAGCGGCGCATCGTAAGCCTCCTGGGGATGCGGGCCGCCGTCTGCGGTCCGCCGGTTGGACTGACAACACCGAGTCTTCCGCCGCGCCCGCCGCGGCGTCACAGGCAGACGTCACCGGCAAAGTGGGCCCTTTGGCCCTAATCGGCCAGCGTCCGGCCAGCGCACGGTGAGAGCACACCAGAGGTGGTGATCGCAATGATGGAAGTAACCGCTTCGACGCTCGGCCGCCAGCCGTTCCTGCGCGGCCTGCAGGCTGACCAGCTCGCCGCGCTCGCCGCGACGGCAACGGAGGTCATGTTCCCGGCCGGGACCCGGATCTTCGCCGAGGGAGGCCACACCGCCCGGTTCTGGCTGCTCGAGTCCGGTTACGCCGCGCTCGACGTGCAGGTGCCGGGCGAGCGCCCGGCGGTCATCGGCACCGTCGGCATCGGCGCCATCCTGGGCTGGTCCTGGCTGCTCCCCCCGTACCAGTGGGCGTTCGGCGCGGTGTGCGTCAGCGAGGTCAAGGCGATCGAGTTCAGCGCGCCGGCCGTCCGCGCCTGCTGTGACGCCGACCCGGCCCTCGCTCACGAGCTCACCCGGCGCCTGCTGACGGTCGTCGCGCAGCGGCTGCGGGGAACCAGGGCCACCCTGGCCGCGAAGTCCGCGGTGGCCTAAGCGGTGGCCTGAGCGGCGCAGGCGGCCGCGCCGACCAGCGCGCCCCACCCGCGGGCCCGCTCGACTTCGCCCTCAAGCAGCGCGTTCTGCCCGCTGACGAGGAAGCTCTCCGGCGCGAGGAGGACGCGGCAGCCGCGGCGGGTCAGCAGCCGCGCGATTTCCCGGCTGGCGTGGCCGGTCAGCACGAGCATCCCGCTGAGCCGGGTGTCGAAGGCGGCGGCGTGCACGCCCTCCGCCGCCAGCCCCTCCAGCCAGAAGCGGAGGGCCAGCCCGTCGGCGTCGGGATCCATGGTCAGCCCGCTGCCGGCGCCGCGGGCGGCCTGGACCGCCTTGCGCCGGGAGGCGACGGTGGACAGGCCGTGCAGGTGCGTCGGGCCGCCCGCCACGATCAGGTCGGCCGTGGTGACCAGCTCCGGCGCGACGCGGGTCACCGGCAGCACGACTACCTCGTGGGTGGTCCGCAGCCCGGCGGCGACGCCGGCCGCGACCGCGTGCGTATTTCCGTACATGGACTCATAGACGACGAGTGCTCGCACCAGGACCACTTCCCTTCAGCCTCGGCCCCAGCTCACCGGCCCGACACGGTGCCCGACAGGGACCAAGCTCGCCTGGTCTGGGGCCGTTGGTCCCGGACTAAGGCCCCTAACCCCGGTCGCGGCCCCCCGGTTGGCTTGCTGTCAGTGCGATGTCAGGAGGACACGATGGCGGCAGCTACCACCGGGCCGGTGACCGGGGAAGGCCCGCCGGCCGACCCCGCGCACCGCCTGGTCCTCGAGCCGCCGGAGAGCCTGTGGTACTCGCTCAAGTGCAGGCTACTCGGGTCCCCGCTGGTCAGCGGGCAACTGGCGGGCGAGCGGCTGTCCCGCCCGCTCGCGCTTGGCGTGCTGTCGTGCGACGGGCTGTCCTCGGCCGCCTACGGCACCGAGGAGATCCTCTACGCCCTGCTGCCGTTCTTCGGGCTGGCCGCCTTTACCCTGGTGCTTCCGCTGACCCTGCTGGTCCTGTTCGGCGTGCTGCTGGTCGTGCTGTCCTACCGCGAGGTCGTGTCGGTGTACACCCGGGCGGGCGGCTCGTACGTGGTGGCCCGGGAGAACTTCGGCCCGCGGGTCGCTCAGGTGGCCGCGGTCGCGCTGCTGATCGACTACGTGGTCACGGTGGCGGTGCAGACGGCCGCGGGCAGCGCCGCCATCGTCTCCGCGTTCCCGGCGCTGTCGCACATCCCGGTCATCGGCCCCCGGATCCTGCTGATTACCTCGGTCGCCGCGATCGGCCTGATGTGCCTCGGCAACCTGCGCGGCATCCGCGAGGCGGGCCGGGTGTTCGCACTGCCCACCTACCTGTTCGCCGGCTCGCTGCTGGTGATGATCGTCACCGGCCTGGTCCGCGAGCTGGCCGGCGGCGGCCTGGCGCGGGTTGTCCCCGGGGCCGGCGCGGTCGGCATCGGCTCGCACTCGGGGCTGATCGCCATCGGCGCGTTCTACATCATGGCCAAGGCGTTCGCCAACGGCGGTTCCTCGCTGACCGGGATCGAGGCGGTGTCCAACGCCGTCAGCGCGCTGCGGCCGCCCGAGGGCCGGCACGCCCGGCAGCTACTCACCACGCAGGGCACGCTGGTGGCCATCTTGATCGCCGGGATCTCCTGGCTGGCGCACGTCACCCACGCCATCCCCTACACGGCCGGCTTTCCCACCGTGCTCGCTCAGGAGGCCCGCGTCGTCTTCGGCCACACCCCGGCCGGGCAGGTCATGTTCCTGGCGCTGCAGGCCGCTACCGCCGCCATCTTGTTCACCGGCGGGAACACCAGCTTCACCGGGTTCCCGTTCCTGGCCAGCTTCGTCGCCGAGGACTCGTTCCTGCCCCGCTGGCTGGGCCGGCGGGGGCACCGGCTGGTGTTCTCCAACGGGATCATCCTGCTCGCCGTCATGTCGGCGGCGCTGATGCTGGTGGCGGGGGCGACCGTGGACGCGCTGATCCCGTTCTACGCGATCGGCGTGTTCACCGGGTTCGCGATGGCCGGCTTCGGGATGGCCAGGTACCACCGGCGGACCAGGGAGCCGCGCTGGCGGGTCAAGCTGGTCATCAACCTGGCCGGCGGGATCTACACCGCGCTGGTGGTGCTGCTGTTCGCGGTGGTGAAGTTCACCGAGGGCGCGTGGCTTATCGTGATCATCTTCCCGGTGCTGGTGTACGCCCTGATCCGGCTCAACCGGGAGTACCGGGCCGAGGCCGCCTGCCTGGCCGACACCGCCCCCGGCGGCCCGCAGGCGCAGCCGCCCAACTACTCCCGCCGGGTGGTGCTGCTGCTGGTCGACGACTACGACCTGGCCGCCATCGCGGCGCTGCGGTACGCCCGGAGCCTGCGGCCCACCGTGCTCCGCGCGGTGCACTTCAGCCTGGACAGCGCCCGCGCGGACCGGCTGTGGCGCCAGTGGGTGGCAGCCGGGACCGGGGTCGCGCTGGAGGTAGTGGACTGCCCGGACCGACGGCTGGCGCACGCCGCGGCCCGGCTGGCGACCTCGATCGCCGCCCAGCCAGGCACTCACGTCACCGTGGTGCTGCCGCGCCGCAGCTACCCGCCGCTGGCCGGACGGCTGCTGCACGACCACACCGCGGACCGGATCGCCCGCGTCGTCAGCCGGGTACCTGACGCGGCCGCCACCATCGTCCCCTTCGACGTCACCCACCGGGTCGAAGCGGGGCAGCCGAGGCGGCCCGGCCCGGTGCCCCGGCCGGGGCGGCTGGCCGACTACGAGTGGCCGGCGCCGCCGGCCGGAACCGACCCGATCGGCTCGCTGCGCCAGCCTGGGCCGGCCACGGTCGAGGGACGGCTGCGGGCGGCCGAGGTCCGGTCCACCGAGCCGGCCGGGGCCAGCGTGCTCACCTGCGCGGTGGCCGACTCAACGGGCGAGCTGACCGCGTACTTCCTCGGCCGCAAGCACATCGCCGGCATCGAGCCGGGCACGCGCATCCGGCTGCACGGCAAGGTCGGCATCGGCGCCGACGGCCGCCCGGTGATGACCAACCCGGCCTACGAGCTGCTGGCCTGACGTCATGACAAACGTGATCGAGGCGACGGGGCTGCGCAAGCGGTTCGGGAAGGAACCGGCGCTCGACGGCCTCGACCTGATCGTCCGCCAGGGTGAGGTGCACGCCTTCCTCGGGCCGAACGGCGCGGGCAAGACCACCACCATCCGCATCCTGCTCGGCCTGCTGCGCGCGGACGGCGGGCGAGGTCGACCCTGCTGGGCGGCGATCCCTGGCGGGACGCGACCCGCGCTGCACGCCAGGATCGCCTACGTGCCCGGCGACGTCACGCTGTGGCCGGCGCTGACCGGCGGCGAGATCATCGACCTGCTGGCCCGGCTGCGCGGCGACGGCAGCGGCCCGCGGCGGCGCCGGGAGCTGATCGAGCAGTTCGACTTGGACCCGGCCAAGAAGGCGCGCGCTTACTCCAAGGGCAACCGGCAGAAGGTGGCGCTGATCGCCGCGCTGGCCAGCGACGCCGAGCTGCTGCTCCTCGAAGAGCCCACCGCCGGCCTTGACCCGCTGATGGAGGCGGTCTTCCGCGCAGCGGGTCGAGGCCGAGCGGCGCGACGGCCGCAGCGTGCTGCTGTCCAGCCACATCCTGGCCGAGGCGGAGGCGCTGGCCGACCGGTGACGATCATCCGCGCCGGCCGCACGGTCAGACCGGGACGCTGGCCGAGCTCCGCCACTGACCCGCACCGCCGTGATCGCGCAGCTCGACCGGTCGTCGAGCCTCGACGACCTGCCCGGCGTGCACGACGTGGCGCTTAGCGGCGGCAGCCTCGCTGCGCGGTGGACTTCGCGGTGCTCAACGAGGTGCTCGGCCGCCTGACCACGGCCGGGGTACGGCCCTGACCTGCCGCCCGCCGCCCTGGAGAGCTGTTCCTGCGGCAGTACGTGAAGCCGGTGCGCCAGTGAACGGGTCGCTCGCCGGACCGGGACCTGGCCCGGTTCGCGCTCGCCGGGACCGGGTCATGCTACCGGCCTGGAGCATGGTCGTGATCGGGGTTGCGTGAGCGCGTACGTGTTCAGCCCTCTACCGGACACGCGCGAGCCGGGCTGGCGGCCAGCTGCCGGTTAACCCGGCGCTGCTGTTCCTCTACGGCCGGCTGCGGCGGCACGTCGGTCGGCGCGCTGACCGCGTGGCGGTACGGCGTGTGGGCGGCGCTGTTCGCGGTGCTATGCCGATCGGCGTCGTGGTCCGGCACACGCGGGCGACAGGAGGCTGGCCGCCTGGAGCTGATCGGCTCGGCCCTGGTCAGGCGGCAGGCGCCGCTGGCGGCCGCGGCCGCCGCGCGGTGACCGCCAACCTGGCGCTACGCGCTGCTGACTGGTCCTGGTAGTCATCGGGCTGCCGGCCGCGGCTCGGCCGCCTTCGCGCTGGCGTCGGGAGCTGCGGGCTGGCCTTCACGGGATCAGCGGGGCCGCCCAGCTCGCGCCGGCCCGCGCGGGCCCGCGGGCTGGCGATCGGCCTGCTCGGATTGGCGTTCCTGCTGCGAGCCTCGGCGACTCGGCCGGGGCGAACGGCCCGGCCTGGCTGACCTGGGCCCTGCCGCTGGGCTGGACCGAGCTGCTGCGGCCGTTCGGCGCACCGCGCTGGTGGGTGCTGGCGCTGCCGCTCGGGCTGTGCGGGCTGGGACGCGGCGTTCACGCTCAGGGCGCCGGGACCCGGGGCGGGGCTCTGCCGGGCCGGCCGGGCCGGGCGCGGCCCCGCCCGGCTGCGTAGCCGGCTGGCGCTGGCCTGGCGGCTGCAGTGGCCGGGACTGGCGGGCTGGGCGGCCGGGTTCCTGTCCATCTTCGCGGTCTGCGGGGCGGCGGCGCCCGGGATCGGCTCGCTGTTCGGCACCAGCGGGGCGCTGCGCGGCGAGTTCGCCCGGCTGGGCGGTCAGCCGGCCATCGTCAACGCCTACCTGGCAGCGCTGATGCTGCTGGCCGGGCTGATCGCGGCGGGCTACGGGGTCTCCGCCGTGCTCCGGCTGAGCGCGGAGGAGACCGGGCCGGGAGCGGACCTCATCCTGGCCGGGCCGGTCGGCCGGGTCCGCTGGGCGCTCGGTCACCTGCTGGTGGCGGCCCTCGGGGTAGCGTCACTGCTGGCCGTCGCGGGTATCGTGGCCGGCTCGGCTATGGCCTGCGGGCCGGCGGCACCGGCCCGGAGACGGTCCGGCTGCTGGGGGCGGCGCTGGCGCAGCCCCGGCGGCGCTGTGGTCGCGGCGGTGGCGGCCGCCGCCTTCGGCCTGCTGCCCGACGCGGGCACCGCGGCCGCCTGGACGGCGCTCGGGTTCGTCACCGCGGTCAGCCTGTTCGGCCGGTCGCTACGGCTGCCGCGCTGGGCGCAGGATGCCTCACCGTTCGCCTTTACCCCGCGACTGCCCGGCGGCAGCGTCAGCTGCTTCGCGCTGGCCTGGCTGTGGCGCTGGCCGCGGGCCTGGCCGCGGCGGGCCTGGCCGCCTTCCGCGGTCGTGACCTTCGGCCCTGACGCCGGGCGCGCGGCCGGCCTAGCGTCGAAGCGAACTCTGAAGGGAGCTTGCCGTGCCGAAGTTCGTGTATGACTTCACCGAGGGGAACAAGGACCTCAAGGACCTGCTCGGCGGCAAGGGCGCCAACCTGGCCGAGATGACGAACCTCGGGCTTCCGGTGCCGCCCGGATTCACCATCACCACCGACGCCTGCCGGCATTACCTGCGGCACGGCAGCACCCCGGACGGGCTCGACCCGGAGGTCACCAGCCACCTCGCCCTGATCGAGGGGTCAATCGGCCGCAGGCTGGGCGATCCGGACGACCCGCTGCTGGTCAGCGTCCGGTCCGGGTCCAAGTTCTCGATGCCGGGGATGATGGACACCATCCTCAACATCGGGCTGTCGGACGACTCGGTGCGCGGCCTGGCCAAGCAGGCCGGCAACGAGCGGTTCGCGTGGGACTCCTACCGGCGGCTGATCCAGATGTTCGGCAAGACGGTGCTCGGGATCGACGGCGGGCAGTTCGAGCACGCGCTTGACCAGGCCAAGAAGGCCCGCGACGCGGCCGCGGACACCGACCTGGACGCCGCCGACCTGCGGCACCTGACGCGTTCCTACCTGGAGATCGTGCGCGCGCAGGCGGGCCGCGACTTCCCGCAGGATCCCCGCGAGCAGCTAGGCCTGGCGATCCGGGCCGTCTTCGGCTCCTGGAACGCCGACCGGGCCGTGCTGTACCGGCGCCAGGAGCGGATCCCGGCCGACCTCGGCACGGCCGTCAACGTGGTCGCGATGGTGTACGGCAACCTGGGCGACGACTCCGGCACCGGGGTCGGGTTCACCCGCGACCCGGCGACCGGCGCGCCCGGCGTCTACGGCGACTACCTGCAGAACGCGCAGGGCGAGGACGTGGTGGCGGGCATCCGCAACACCGTGCCGCTGCAGGACCTGGAGCGGCTGGACAAGGCGTCCTACGACGAGCTCATGTCGATCATGGCCACCCTGGAAGGCCACTACCGCGACCTGTGCGACATCGAGTTCACCATCGAGCGCGGCAAGCTCTGGATGCTGCAGACACGGATCGGCAAGCGGACGGCGGCGGCGGCCTTCCGCATCGCGGTCGAGCTGGCGGACCAGGGCCTCATTGACATGGACGAGGCGCTCACCCGGGTCTCCGGGGCCGAGCTGGCCCGGCTGATGTTCCCCGCCTTCGACGCCGGCGCCGACGTCACCGCGATCGCCGTCGGCGTGAGCGCGTCGCCGGGGGCGGCGGTCGGCCGGGCCGCCTTCGACTCCGCCCGCGCGGTCGAGCTCGCGGCCAAGGGGGAGGCCGCCATCCTGGTCCGCCGCGAGACCAACCCGGACGACCTGAACGGCATGATCGCCGCCAAGGGCGTGCTGACCAGCCGCGGCGGCAAGACCAGCCACGCCGCCGTGGTCGCCCGCGGGATGGGCAAGCCCTGCGTGTGCGGCGCCGAGCAGCTCGACGTGGACACCGCGGCGGGGAAGTTCACCACGCCGGACGGCCGCACGGTCACCGAGGGCGAGCTGATCTCCATCGACGGCACCAGCGGGGCGGTCTACCTCGGCCGGGTAGCGGTCGTCCCCTCCCCCGTCGTGCGTTACTTCGAGGGAGAGCTGAACCCGGACGCCAGCGAGGCGGGCCAGCTCATCCGCGCGGTCCAGCGGATGATGGCCCACGCCGACCGCAGGCGCCGGCTGGGAGTGCTCGCCAACGCGGACAACAGCCCGGATGCCGCCCGGGCGCGCCGGTTCGGGGCGGAGGGGATCGGCCTGGTCCGGACCGAGCACATGTTCCTGGGCGAGCGCCGCCAGCTAATCGAGGACCTCATCCTGGCCGAGACCGAGCAGGACCGTGGGCGCGCGCTGGCCGCGCTGGAGACCCTGCAGACGGCTGACTTCACGCAGATCCTGGCGACCATGGACGGCCTGCCGGTGACCATCCGCACCATCGACCCGCCGCTGCACGAGTTCCTGCCCGACCTCACGGAGCTGTCGGTACGGGTCGCCCTGGAGGGCGACAAGGCCAGCGACCGGGAACGCCGGGTACTGGCCGAGGTTCGCCGGATGCACGAGCAGAACCCGATGCTCGGCTTGCGCGGCGTCCGCCTCGACCTGGTCATCCCCGGCCTGTTCGGCATGCAGGTCCGCGCGATCGCGCACGCCGCCGCGCAGCTCAAGCGGGCGGGCAAGGACCCGCGCCCGCAGATCGAGACCCCGCTGGTGGCCGCCGTCCAGGAGATGGAGACCGCCCGCGCGCTGACCGAGCAGGTGCTGCGGGAGGTCGAGGCCGAGACCGGCGTCCACCTGCGCATTCCCATCGGCACGATGATCGAGGTGCCCCGGGGGGCGCTGACCGCGGACTCGATCGCCGCCAGCGCCGAGTTCTTCTCCTTCGGCACCAACGACCTGACCCAGATGACCTGGGGCTTCTCCCGGGATGACGTAGAGGCGGCCTTCTTCAGCAAGTACCTGCAGCTGGGGATCTTCGGTGTCTCGCCGTTCGAGACGATCGACCGCGAGGGCGTGGGGCAACTGGTCGAGCTCGCGGTCAGGAAGGGCCGGGCCGCCCGCCCCGGCCTCGAGATCGGAGTCTGCGGCGAACACGGCGGCGACCCGGACTCGGTGCACTTCTTCCACCAGGCGGGCCTGGACAACGTGTCCTGCTCGCCGTTCCGCGTCCCGGTCGCCCGCCTGGAGGCCGGGCGCGCGGCGGTCGCCGGCGGGGGCAGCGACACGAGGTGAGCTGACCCGGCGGTGCGGGGCGGGGCGGTTCGGCGGGGCTGTCAGGCCAGCCGAGTGGCCCGCCCCGCCTCGAACTGGTAGCAGACCGGTACCGCGTTGGGTACCTCCAGGTCAGCGGAAGCCTCGTCGCTGACCGCCTCCAGGTGCTTCACCAGCGCCCGCAGCGTGTTGCCGTGCGACACCACCAGCACGCAGCCGGGCCGGCCCAGGTCAGGGACGACCGCGTCGTACCAGTAGGGCAGCAGCCGCGCGGTCACGTCGTGCAGCGACTCGCCGCGCGGCCTCGCGTCGGGCGGCAAGGCGGCGTAGCGGGGATCATCGTCCGGCTCCCCGGACGGCGGGCGCACGCGGAAGCCGCGCCGCCAGGCGGTGAACTGCTCCTCCCCCGCCTCCGCCCGGACCTCAGCCTTGCTCCGGCCCTGCAGCGCCCCGTAGTGGTTGGAGTTGAGCCGCCAGCTGCGCCGCACCGGAACCCAGGACCGGCCGCAGGCGGCGAGCGCGAGGTCCGCGGTCACGATCGCCCGGCCCTGGACCGACGTGTGGACCAGGGCCGGGAGCAGGCCGCGGGCAGCCAGCAGCGCCCCGGCTCGTTCCGCCTGCCGCCTTCCGCGCTCGCTGAGGGGAACGTCGGCCCAGCCGGCGAACCGGCCGGCCGCGTTCCAGGCGCTCTCGCCGTGCCGCAGCAGTACCAGGACCGTCACCGGGCGGCCGCCCGCGCTGCTCCGCCGTGCACGGTCAGCCAAGGCCGTAGCGGAGCTCGGCGCCGGCCGCGATCTCCAGCAGCCGGTTGTACTTCGCGGTGCGCTCGCCGCGGGCCGGGGCACCCGACTTCAGGTGCCCGCACCCGGTACCGACCGCGAGGTCGGCGATGAAGCTGTCCTCGGTTTCCCCCGAACGATGCGAGACGAACTGGCGGTAGCCGCTGCGACGGCAGACCGCCATGGCTTCCAGGGTCTCGGTGACGGTGCCGATCTGGTTGAGCTTGATCAGCGAGGCGTTGCCGATGCCGCGGCTGACGGCGCTGGCGATGATCGCCGGATTGGTGCAGAAGATGTCGTCGCCGACCAGCTCGACGGCGTTCCCCAGCCGGCCGGTCAGCCTGATCCAGCCTTCGTCGTCGTTCTCGCCGAGCCCGTCCTCGATCAGGTGGACGGGGAACAGGCGCGTGATCGCGGCCAGCCGGTCGATCAGGTCGTCACTGGTCAGCTCGTCGCCCGCGACCAGGTAGCGGCCGTCAGGGCGGCGGAACTCCGAAGCCGCCAGGTCCAGGGCGATGGACACGCCGTCCGCGCCCGCCCGGTAACCGGCCTCGCCGATGGCCTCCACCAGCAGGCGCAGGGCTTCCTCGGGCTCGCTGATCTCGGGCGCGAAGCCCCCTTCGTCGCCCAGCCCGGTCGACAGCTTGCGGCGCGCCAGGCCGCGGCGCAGCGCGGCGTAGACCTCGGCCCCGGCGCGCACCGCCTCCGCCATCGACGGGGCACCGAGCGGTGCGACCATGAACTCCTGGAAGTCGAGGTCGTTGGGCGCGTGCACGCCGCCGTTGAGCACGTTGAAGTGCGGCACCGGGAGGGAGGGCGCGACTGCGGGCGGCGCGAGCCAGCGCCACAGCGGGACGCCGTCGGCGGCGGCGAGGGCGCGGGCCAGCGCCATCGACACGCCGACAAGGGCGTTCGCCCCCAGGCGGCCCTTGTCGGGCGAGCCGTCGAGGCTGATCATCGCCTGGTCCGCCTCGGCCAGGGAGTCCCACGAGCGGCCGCGGAGCAGGCCGGCGATCTCGCCGTCGACGTTCGCCACCGCCTGGAGCACCCCGCTGCCCGCGAACCGGGACTTGTCGCCGTCGCGCAGCTCCACCGCTTCCCGTGACCCGGTCGAGGCACCCGACGGGACGCCGGCCCGCGCCGTGGTGCCGTCGGCCAGCCGCACCGTCACCGCCAGGGTCGGCCGGGCGCGGGAGTCCAGGATCTCCAGTGCGGTCAGCTCAGACACGTTGAATGGCATCGTCGTCCTCTTTCCCGGGTGCTTCCCGCTGCCCAGGCTCCCGCTGCCGGTGCGGCCGCGGCAGGGCCGTAACGCCCGGCTGGCCGGGACCTTCGCCCAGCCGGGCCTAAGGTCCCGCCGGCCGGCGACCTATGCCGCTGGCTCACGCGGCCGAACGGAACCAGGCTGCAGGCAAACGGACCAGGGAGGAATCACATGGCAACGAGGGTCGCAATCAACGGATTCGGCCGGATCGGGCGTGCGTTCACCCGGCTGGCGGCCGAGCGCGCGGACCTGGAAGTGGTCGCGGTCAACGACATCGCCGACGCCCGGACGCTGGCGCACCTGCTGGAGTTCGACTCCACCTACGGCCGCTTCCGCCAGCCGGTGGAATCCGACGACGGCGCGCTGATCGTCGGCGGCCGGCGGATCGCGGTGCTGGCGGAGCGGGACCCGGCGCAGATCGAGTGGGGCGCCCTCGGCGCCGACATCGTCATCGAGTCCACCGGCAAGTTCCGCACCCGCGAGGCGGCCGCCGCGCACCTGAAGGGCGGCGCGCGGAAGGTAATCATCTCCGCGCCCGGCAAGGGGGTTGACCTGACGGTCGTGCTCGGCGTCAACGAGCACCGCTACGACCCGCGCCTGCACGACGTGATCTCCAACGCCTCCTGCACCACCAACTGCGTGGCGCCGATGGCCAAGGTGCTGAACGACGCGTTCGGGGTGGAACGCGGGTTCATGACCACCATCCACGCCTACACCGGGGACCAGATGCTGCTCGACGGGCCGCACAAGGACCTGCGGCGGGCCCGGTCGGCGGCGACCAACATCGTGCCGACCACCACCGGCGCGGCCCGGGCGACCGGGGAGGTCATTCCCGCACTGGCCGGGAAGCTGGACGGGGTGGCCGTCCGGGTCCCGGTGGAGGACGGGTCGCTCACCGACCTGGCGGTTGTCGTCAGCACGGCAGTGACCGCCCAGCAGGTCAACGAGGCCTTCGCGGCAGCGGCGGCAGCCGGCCCGCTGGCCGGCCTGCTGCGCTACAGCACCGCGCCGATCGTGTCCCGCGACATCATCGGCGACCCGGCCTCCTGCGTGTTCGACTCCCCGCTCACGCAGGCGAGCGGGACGCTGGTCAAGGTGTTCGGCTGGTACGACAACGAGTGGGGGTACACCTCGCGCCTCGCGGACCTGGCCGCCCTGGCCGTCCGCTAGCCGGAGCCGGGTCGGCAGGGCCGGACTTCCCTCGGCCGACCGCCGTAGGTCACTGTTCATCTTCGGGAGTTCTCGAGCAGCTCAGCCGCCCTATCCGGGATAACCGGCGGGCGATACGCTTTCCGTGGATCTTCGGCAGTGAGGAGCCTCGGTTGGGTAGTGGTGTCAGCAGCGGCCCTGAGTTCCTGCCGCAGCTGGAGCTTGATGACCTGCTGTCCGAGCTGCAGGGCAGGCTGCAGGCGGTCATCGGGGCCCGGGACCAGATGCGCGGGCTGCTTGAGGCCGTGGTGGCGATCAGCTCCGGGCTCGACCTGGAGTCCACCCTGCGGCGGATCGTGGAAACCGCCGTCCGCCTGGTCGACGCCACCTACGGGGCGCTCGGGGTGATCGGCGACGACGGCCAGCTCGCCGAGTTCATCCCGGTGGGCCTGACCGACGACGAAATCGGGCTGATCCACCACTGGCCGGAAGGGCGCGGGCTGCTCGGCCTGCTGATCAAGGAACCGCGACCGCTGCGGCTGGCCCGCATCTCCGCGCACGCCGAGTCCTCGGGTTTCCCCTCCGGGCACCCGCCGATGGAGTCGTTCCTCGGCGTCCCGGTCCGGGTGCGGGACCAGGTGTTCGGCAACCTGTACCTCACCAACAAGCGCGGCGGCGGGGAGTTCACCGAGGACGACGAGGCGGTGCTGCTCGCGCTGGGCGCCGCGGCCGGGGTCGCGATCGAGAACGCGCGGCTGTACGAGGCGGCCCAGCGCAGCCAGCGCTGGATCCAGGCCAGCGCCGAGGTCACCACCGCGCTTCTGTCGGGCGCGGCGCCGGCCGAGGTGCTGGCCAGCATCACCCGCCAGGCCCGCGAGCTGTCAAACGCCGACCTCGCGGTCCTCGCGCTGCCGGACGAGGAAGCCGAGTGCCTCAACGTCGCCTACGCGGACGGTGACGGCGTGCGAGCCGTGCACGGCCTGGTCCTTCCGTTCGGCCAGTCGCTCTCCGGACAGGTCCTCACCACCGGCGACCCGATGACGAGCACCGACTTCGCGGCCGACGAGCGCGCCGCCCCGGCCGCGCGGGCCGCGATGAGCCACATCGGGCCGGCCATGGTGTTCCCGCTCGGCGCGCGCCGCAGCCAGCGCGGTGTCCTGACGGTCGGCCGCCGCCACGGCCAGGCGCCCTTCCCGGCCGCGGAGGCGTCATTCGCCGCCTCCTTCGCGGCCCAGGCCGGGGTCGCACTCGAACTGGCGGCCAGCCGGGCCGAGGCGGAGCGGCTGTCGGTGTACCAGGACCGGGACCGGATCGCGCGCGACCTGCACGACCTGGTCATCCAGCGGCTCTACGCGACCGGGATGTCACTGCAGGCGACCACGCCGATGATCCACCGGCCCGAGGTCGCCGCCCGCATCACCCAGGCGGTCGACGCGATGGACGAGACCATCAAGGAGATCCGGGGCGCCATCTTCGCGCTGCAGGCGCGGGACGCCGAGCTCGAGCGAGACCCGCGGGCCGACATCGTCGCGGTGGTGGACGAGATGGCGGCGATGCTCGGCTTCACCCCGTCGCTGCGGCTCGGCCCCCCGCTGCGCACGCTGAGCGGTGAGCTGACCGAGCAGGCACTGATCGTGCTGCGCGAGGCACTGTCGAACATGGCCCGGCACGCGGGCGCCACCCGGGCCGACGTGGCGGTAGACGTCGACCCTGACCGGTTCCTCACCGTCACCGTGACCGACAACGGAACCGGGATCCCGGCCGACTCGTCCCGGCGCAGCGGCCTGCGCAACCTCACCGACCGCGCCGCCGCACTCGGCGGCGAGCTGCTGCTCAGCCCGGCCGATGCCGGTGCCCCGCGGCCGGGAACCAGGCTGGAGTGGCGGGTGCCGGCGGTAACCCGGCTGGCCTAGGGGCGGGCACTATTCCCGGCCGCCGTTCAGTGCCGCTGCCCGCCGGCCCCCGTCATCAGCTGCCAGCCGGCCATGCGCCGTCCGTGCACGATCGACGCTGAGACACGGATGAAGTGGTCCCGCTCCTCCGTCAGCCACGAGTTGAGCGAGACCCGCTCGAGGCGGTGGATCTCCGTGCCGTCGGTGACCGCCCGCGCCTGCCCGACAATGGTCACGCTCCAGCCCGTGTGCCGGGCGAGGTCCACGCTGTCGGCCTCGAACGCGACGACCGCGCCGCGGGTCGCGGCGGCGAGCTTGCCCGCGGCGTGCGTCCGGATAACGACGTCGCCGTCGACCAGCACGAAATCGACCAGGTCGACCGCTGGCAGCGCCTGCCGGGTGTAGATGATCCGGCCGACCGTCGCCGTGCCCAGCAGCCGCAGGCAGTCATCACGGGAAAGCTGCTTCAGGGTCGCGCCGCTGGAATCCATACCAAGCAGGATGACCCCCGCCGGGCCGGCCGCCGAGGGCACAACGTCCCCCACTGGCGGGGCGTCCGCCACGGCCGGCCGGGCCGGGCAAGGTCGCCGCCCTGGGACCTAAGGCCTTAGCACGCCCGCGCGCCAACCCGGAGGATTAGCAGGGCCAGCGACGACCATACTCAGCAGAGGAAGTCATGAACCAGGTCACGATCACCGAGCAGCAGCCGCTGTCGCGCACCGAACTGGAAGCGGTCCACGCCTACTGGCGGGCGGCGAACTACCTGTCCGTGGGGCAGATCTACCTGATGGAGAACCCGCTGCTGACCCGCCCGCTGCAGCCGGCGGATGTCAAGCCGCGGCTGCTCGGCCACTGGGGCACCACCCCCGGGCTGAACCTGCTCTACGCGCACCTGAACCGGGTGATCAGGGCCTGGGACCTGGACATGATCTTCCTCGCGGGGCCCGGCCACGGCGGCCCCGCGGTGGTGGCCAACGCCTGGCTTGAGGGCACCTACAGCGAGCTGTACCCGCACGTCACCCAGGACGCGGCCGGGATGGAGGCGCTGTTCCGCCAGTTCTCGTTCCCCGGGGGCATCCCCAGCCACGCCGCCCCGGAGACCCCGGGCTCGATCCACGAGGGCGGTGAGCTCGGCTACGTGCTGGCGCACGGCTACGGCGCCGTGTTCGACAACCCCGACCTGATCGCCGCCTGCGTGATCGGTGACGGCGAGGCGGAGACCGGCCCGCTGGCGGCCAGCTGGCACTCCAACAAGTTCGTCAACCCGGTGACCGACGGCGCGGTCCTGCCGATCCTGCACCTGAACGGGTACAAGATCGCGAACCCGACCGTGCTCGCCCGCATCCCCGAGGCGGAGCTGATCGAACTGCTCGAGGGCTACGGGCACCGGGTGCACGTGGTCGCGGGCGACGACCCGGAACCGGTGCACCAGCAGCTCGCCGCGGCGATGGACGCCTGCGTCCGCGAGATCCACGACATCCAGCAGCGGGCCCGCGAGCTCGGTGACACCACCCGGCCCCGGTGGCCGATGATCGTGCTGCGCACGCCCAAGGGCTGGACCGGCCCCAAAGTCGTGGACGGGGTGCAGGTTGAGGGCACCTTCCGGGCCCACCAGGTGCCCATCGCCAACGTCCGCGGCAACCCGGAGCACCTGGCCGCGCTCGAGGAGTGGCTGCGGTCCTACCGTCCCGAGGAGCTGTTCGGCGCGGACGGCACGCTGGCGCCCGCGCTGGCGGCGCTGCCGCCGCGGGACTACCGGCGGATGAGCGCCAACCCGCACGCCAACGGCGGCCTGCTGCTGCGTGACCTGGACCTGCCCGACTTCCGCGACTACGCCGTGCCGGTGACCAGCCCCGGTGCCACCATGGCCGAGGGCACCCGCGCGCTGGGCAGCTGGCTACGCGACATCATCACCAGGAACGGCTCCAGCTTCCGGCTGTTCGGCCCGGACGAGACCGCCTCCAACCGGCTGCAGGACGTGTTCGAGGTGACCAACCGGGCGTTCGACGGCGAGATCACCGCCACCGACGACCACCTGGCCCCCGACGGCCGGGTGATGGAGGTGCTGTCCGAGCACCTGTGCGAGGGCTGGCTCGAGGGCTACCTGCTGACCGGCCGGCACGGGATGTTCAACTGCTACGAGGCGTTCATCCACATCATCGACTCGATGTTCAACCAGCACGCGAAGTGGCTGAAGACCACCAAGTCGATCCCGTGGCGGCGCCCGGTCGCCTCGCTCAACTACCTGCTGTCCTCCCTGGTCTGGCGGCAGGACCACAACGGTTTCTCGCACCAGGACCCGGGCTTCATCGACCACGTGGTCAACAAGAAGTCCGAGGTGATCCGGGTCTACCTGCCACCGGACGCGAACTGCCTGCTCTCGGTGGCCGACCACTGCCTGCGCTCCCGGCACTACGTCAACGTGATCGTCGCGGGCAAGCAGCCGCAGCCCCAGTGGCTGACCATGGAGCAGGCGGTCGTGCACTGCACCCGCGGGGCCGGCATCTGGGACTTCGCCTCCAGCGACGACGACGGCGAGCCGGACGTGGTCCTCGCCTGCGCCGGGGACATCCCCACCCTGGAAATCCTCGCCGCGGCGGCGCTGCTGCGCGAGCACCTGCCGGCCCTCAAGGTCCGGGTGGTCAACGTGGTCGACCTGATGCGGCTGCAGCCGTCCACCGAGCACCCGCACGGCATGTCAGACGCCGAGTTCGACGCCCTCTTCACCGCCAGCCGGCCGGTCATCTTCGCCTACCACGGGTACCCGTGGCTGATCCACCGGCTGACCTACCGCCGCAACGGGCACCACAACCTGCATGTGCGCGGGTACAAGGAAGAAGGCACCACCACCACGCCGTTCGACATGGTGATGCTCAACGACCTGGACCGCTACCACCTGGTCATCGACGTGATCGACCGGGTCCCCGGGCTGGCCGCGCGGGCCGGGCACCTGCGCCAGCTGATGACCGACAAGCGGATCGAGGCCCGGGCCTACACCCGGGAGTTCGGGGAGGACACCCCCGAGGTCACCAACTGGGCGTGGCGCCCGTGACCGTAAGCGCCCACCCGGCCCAGGGCCTGGTGCTGGTCGTCAACGCCGGGTCGAGCAGCCTGAAGCTGAGCGTGCTCGACCCGGCCGGGGCGGTCACCGCCCACGCCGACCTGCCCGCACCGCGCGGGGCGGCGGACGACCGCGCGATCCGGGCCGCGATCGAGTCGTTCGGCCCGGTCGACGCGGTCGGGCACCGGGTGGTGCACGGCGGCACCCTCTACACGGCCGCGGTCCGGGTCGACGATCGGGTCCGGCAGCGGCTTGAGTCACTGACCGACCTGGCGCCGCTGCACCAGCCCAAGTCACTCGCCGCCCTGGACGCGGTGCAGGGCGTGCTGCCGGCCGTGCCCGCGGTCGCGTGCTTCGATACCGCCTTCCACGCCACCATCCCCGCCGCCGCGGCCACGTTCGCGCTGCCGGAGGAGTGGCGGACCCGGTGGAGCCTGCGGCGCTACGGGTTCCACGGTCTTTCGCACGCCTACGCGTCGCGGCGGGCCGCCCAGCTCCTCGGGCGCGACGCTGGTGACCTGCGCCTGGTCAGCTGCCACCTCGGCGCGGGGGCGTCGCTGGCGGCGGTCAGGAACGGCCGCTCGGTCGACACGACGATGGGCTTCACCCCGCTGGACGGCCTGGTCATGGCCACCCGGTCGGGCTCGGTCGACCCGGGCCTGGTGCTGTGGCTGGAGGAGCACGTGCACATGCCGGCCGCCGAGCTGGCGGCGGCCCTGGAATACCGCTCCGGCCTGTACGGGCTGGCCGGCACGGCCGACATGCGCGAGCTGCTGACCCGCGCGGCCGACGGCGACGAGCGCGCCGGGCTGGCCCGGGAGGTGTACCTGCACCGGCTCCGCGGCTCGGTCGCGGCGATGGCCGCCGCGATGGCCGGGCTCGACGCGATCGTGTTCACCGGCGGCGTCGGCGAGAACTCAGCCGAGATCCGCGAGCGGGCGATGGACGGCCTCGGCTTCCTCGGTGTCGCCGCCGACCCGGCAGCCAACGCCGCGGGCACCGGGGACCGCGAGATCGGCGCGCCCGCCGCGGCCACCCGCGCCCTCGTCATCGGCGCCCGCGAGGACATCGAGATCGCGCGCCAGGTGCGGGCCGTACTCGGCTAGCCGCGGGCCCGGCGGGACCTGCGGCGCACCGAGAGGGGACCAACGTCCTGGGCCGGCCGCCGGGGGTGTCGCTATCGTGAAGGGAGTAACCACCACCCGTTCAGCTGAAAAATTGAAACGGGTGACGACGGACAGGTGATCACGGTGACGAACCAGGCAGCAGACAGTCCGCCCGCTCGGCCGATCGGGGTCTTCCTGCTCGACGACCACGAGATTGTCCGCCGCGGCGTCCGTGACCTGCTGGAGGCGGAGCCGGACATCCGGGTGGTGGGCGAGGCCGGGACCGCCGCCTCGGCGCTGGCCCGCATCCCCGCGCTGCGGCCTGACGTGGCCGTGCTTGACATGCGGCTGCCGGACGGTGACGGGGTCGAGGTGTGCCGCGAGGTGCGCTCGCGGATGCCGGAGGTGGCCTGCCTCATCCTGACTTCCTTCGGCGACGACGAGGCGCTGTTCAACGCGGTGATGGCCGGGGCGGCCGGGTACGTGCTCAAGCAGATCCACGGCAGCGACCTGGTGGGCGCGGTGCGCACGGTCGCGGCCGGCCAGTCCATGCTCGACCCGCAGGCGGCCGGCCAGCTCATGGCCAGGCTGCGCGGCCAGCAGAAGAAGAACGACCCGCTGGCGTCGCTGTCACCGCAGGAACGCCGGATCCTCGAGCTCATCGGCGAGGGCCTGACCAACCGGCAGATCGGCGAGCGGCTGTTCCTGGCCGAGAAGACGGTCAAGAACTACGTGTCGGCACTGTTCGCCAAGCTGGGGATGGAACGGCGCACGCAGGCGGCCGCCTTCGCCGTGCGCGCGTTCGGCGAGCCGCACGACGGGGCCGAGCGGCGGTTACGGCGTGTCGCGCGGTGACCAGGGGGAGGCCAGGTCGTCGGTCGGGCGAAGCCCGCACAGCACGACCGACAGGTGCCGCTGCCAGGCCCCGCTCTCGTCGTAGCGGGTGGACTCGGCGATCCCCCGCAGCGCGTAGATGATCAGCCGGACGTCGTTCAGGTGGGCGTCGCGGCGGATCCGGCGGTGGGCCTTGGCGTCCGCCAGCAGCTCCTCGAGCAGGGTGAACAGCTCGCTTTTGGGCACGCTGGTCTCGGGCGCCTGGGACCACAGCCGCCCCAGGCTGCCCCGGTTGATGGCCTGCACGCGGGCGTACTCGGCCAGCCAGCGCTCGAATCCGAGCCCGTCCGTGGTCCCGGTCTCGGTCCGGGCGGTCTCGACCATGTGGTGCAGCAGCCCGTGGATCAGCTCGGTGATCAAGGCGTCCTTGCTGGCGAAACGGCGGTACAGGGTGGCGAGCCCGAGGCCGGCCCGGGCGGCCACCAGCTCGACGCTGGCGTCGGTTCCGTGCTCACCGAACACCCGCGCCGCCGCCTGAATCAGCCGGACACGGTTCAGCTCGGCGTCCCGGCGCGGGGCGCGGGTCGCCTGGGGAAGGGCGCCGGCCGGCACGGGGCTAGGCCACCACCCCGGCCACCTTGAGGGCGATGATCGCCTCGTCGTCGAGGCCGAGCTCGCGGGCGAGGATCTCGTCGCCGTGCTCGTTGAAGGCAGGCGCCCGGCCGGGGGCGCGCTGCTCCCGGTCGAACATCACCGGGGTGCTGACCAGGGTAAAGGGGAGGCCGTCGTGGCTGACGGCCGCCCGCAGGTAACCGTTCGCCTGGACCATGGGGTCGTCGGCGATGTTGACCGTGTCCTGAACCGGCGACCACTGCCCCTTCAGGTCCCGCAGGCGCCGCTTCCAGTTCTCGAACGTGTCCTGGGCGAACTCCGCGCTCACCAGCTCCCGGGCAGCCCCGGAGTTGGCCTGCAGCTGCTCGTGGCTGTCGAAGCGCTCGTCGGTGATCCACTCCGGGTGGCCGAGCACCCGGGCCACCTCGGGCCAGTAGTGGAAGGCCTGCAGCATGCAGAGCGAGATGAAGTAGCCGTCCGAGGTCGCGTACTCGCCGACGATCGGGTTCAGCGGGGCCGGCCCGTCGCCCCCGCGCGGCCGCTGCGGCACGCCGGTCAGCTGCGACAGGCCGATCGCCGAGCCCATCGCCCACATGCCGGAGGCGAGCAGGGACACGTCGACGACGGTGGCCTCACCGGTCTGGCCGCGGTGGAACAGCGCCGCGCTGATCCCGCCGGCGATGATCATCGCCCCCAGCGAGTCCCCGAACGCGGGACCGGGCGGCCCGGGCGGGAACGGCGCGTCGTGCGCCCGCATCGAGGCGGCGATCCCGGCCCGGGACCAGAAGCCCAGCCAGTCGTAGGCGCCGAGATCACGGTCGGGCCCGTCCGGCCCGTAGCCGGTGCCGCGGGCGTAGATGATGTCCGGGTTGTGCGCCCGGATGTCCGCGACGTCGACCTTGAGCTTGGTCGCGACCGCGGGCAGCTTGTTGGTGAGGAAGACGTCGCAGGTCGCCGCGAGCCGGTACAGCAGCTCGCGGCCCGCGGCGGTGGTCAGGTCCAGGCCCAGGCTCTGCTTGCCGCGGTTGGCGTGCTCCATGAGCAGGTGCACGCCTCCCCCGCCGACCTGCACTCCCCCGGTCGAGCCGAGGCCGCGCATGGCGTCGCCCCGCTCGACGTGCTCGATCTTGATCACGGTCGCGCCCCAGTCGGACAGGATGCCGGCCGCCAGCGGGGTAAAGGTGTGCTCGGCGACCTCCAGGATCCGCACGCCCCGCATCACCGCGGTCATGACGCGGCGCTCGTCCTGGCCGCCGATATCTTGGCGAAGTCCCAGCTCAGGATCTTGTCCGGGACCAGCCGGAGCCAGGCGTGGCCGCCGTCGGGTGCGAACGTGCCGCCCGCGTACTTGCGGGCGAACAGCCGCTCGGGCTCGTCCAGCTCCGCGTTGGGCGCCGCGGTGCGGGGCACCTCGCCCACCACCTCGACCGTGCCGACCAGCTCGACGCCCTTCAGCTCGGCGAACCCCTCGCCGGAGTCGATCAGGACGCTGACCTGCGGAGCCCGCATGAGGTTGGCCCAGCGCTGGCTCTTGCTGAGCGAGTACAGCCACAGGGCGGTGCCGTCCCAGACGTACCAGAGCGCCGAGACGTGCGGCTTGCCGTCCGGGCCGGTGCTGCCGACGCGGCAGGTGCGCTGCTCACGCAGGTACGCGTCACGCTCGTCGGGGGTAAGGGCGATCCGTCGCCCTCGCTTCTGCTCAGCCATTGGTGCTCACCTCGGTCGGTCCCGCCCGTCGAACTGCTAGGTGGTAGTGAACTCTATCGTTTAGACGATTGTCATGACAATGGTCAGCTCCGTCTTGCCGATACCGCATCTATCTGGAAGGATTTACTCTCACTTATTGCGTGCCCAATGAAGGGACAGCCCATGGCCGGCGAACGTTCGATCCTCGACGAGCTGGACGTCCAGCGGGTTGTCTTCGACTACGCCTGGGCGTGCGACAACAAGGACTGGGACCGGCTGCGCTCGGTGTTCACCGCCGACGCGCGGCTCGACTACTCCTCGACCGGCGGCCCGGCGGGCGGCCGGGACGAGGTCGTCGCCTGGCTGCGGGAGGGTCTCAGCCAGGTGCCGGTCATGCAGCACGTGGTGTCGAACTTCCAGCTCGACGTGAGCGGGGACCAGGGGGCCGGGCGGGCCATGTTCCACACCACGGTGCGGGTACCGGGGCTGGATGACATGCTGGTCACCGGCGGGTACTACGAGCTGGCGTTCAGGCGGGAAGCGGGCGGGTGGAAGATCGAGCGCCTGCTCGAGGACAACCGGTGGCGGAGGCGACCCCGCCAAGACGCCCCCTGCTTAAGGAGACGAGCATGAAGGTCGGGTTCATCGGTCTCGGCGACATGGGACTGCCGATGGCGCAGCGGATCCAGTCGCAGGGGCACGACCTCGTACTCTGGGCCCGCCGCGAGGCGTCACTGGCCCCCTTCAGCGGAACCAGCGCGACCGTGGCCGCCAGCCCGGCCGAGCTTGGCCGGCTCGCCGACTGCGTCGGTATCTGCGTGTTCGGCGCCAGCGACGTGGAAGACGTGCTGTTCGGGGCGCACGGCGCCGCCCAGACCCTGCGCCCCGGCTCGGTGATCATGATGCACAGCACGGTCTCGGCCGGCGAGGCGCAAGCGCTCGCCCGCAAGTCCGCTGCCCGCGGGCTCCGGCTGCTCGACACGCCGGTCAGCGGCGGCCGGGCCCGGGCCGCGAGCGGCACGCTGACGGTGATGGTCGGCGGAGAGCGGGACGCCCTGGCCGACGTCGCCCCGGTACTGGCCTCGTTCTCCGACCACGTGGTCCACCTCGGCCCGGTCGGCTCGGGGTCCAAGGCCAAGCTGGTCAACAACACCCTGTTCGCGGCCCAGATCGTGCTCGCCGACTACGCGATGACGGCCGGGAGCTCCATGGGGCTGGACGCCGGCGGCCTGGCCGACGTGCTCTCGCGGAGCAGTTCCGCCTGCGTAGCGTCCGGTATCCGGTTGGCCGCGGGCTCACTGGCCGGGATCTGGCCTTCCGCGGGCGGGGCGGCGCTGCTCAAGGACATCAAGCTCACCCGCGAGGTACTCGGCGAGGCACCCGGCCAGGAGCTGCTCGAGACCGCCGACCGCTTCGCCGAGGCCATGGAGGCGGCGGCGGGGGCCCAGGCCGCGCCGGGCAGCTGACCGGCGACCGCGCTGCCGCCGTTAGGCGCAAAAATGGAACTGAGTGTCATTTGCTATCCTCAGGGCCCATGACAACTAGCAGAGTGGCCCTGGTAACCGGCGCGGCGGCAGGCATCGGAGCGGCCTGTGCCCGGCGGCTGGCCCAGGACGGCCTGGCCGTCGGCGTGCTCGACCTCGACCCGGAGCGGTGCGCGGGCACGGTCAAGGCGGTCGAGGCCGACGGCGGCAGGGCGATCGCGCTCGGGGCCGACGTGTCCGACCGGGCCCAGGTGCAGGCCGCGGTGGCCAGGCTGCGGGACGCCTTCGGCCCGGTCACCGTCGTGGTGAACAACGCCGGCGTCACCGACTACACGCCGTTCGAGGACGTCACCGAGGACCGGTTCAACTTCATCTACAAGGTCAACGTCCTCGGCCCGATCATCGTGACGCAGGAAACCCTGAGCGACATGAAGGAAGCGCACTGGGGCCGGGTGGTGAACATCTCCTCCTCCAGCGCGCAGACCGGGGCGAAGGGGATGGCGGTCTACTCCTCGTCCAAGGGCGCGGTCATCAGCCTGACCCGCACCCTCGCCCAGGAACTCGGCCCCGACGGCATCACGGTGAACACCATCCCGCCGGGCTCGGTCACCGGCACCGTCATGTCCGACGCGAACATCAGCGAGGCCAGCGCCGAGCGGATCGCGGCGTCGCTGCCGGTGCGCCGGACCGGCCGCCCGGAGGACATCGCCAACGCCTGCGCGTTCCTGGTCAGCGAGGACTCGGGCTACGTGACCGGTCAGATCATCGGCGTGAACGGCGGGCGGGTTGTCACCTGACCAGGCCGCGCCGTGATCGCCGTGACGGAAGCCGGGCGGTGACGACGGAGCCCGCCGCGAAGCGGGTCGCGCTGGTCACCGGGGCGAGCTCGGGCATCGGCTACGCCATCGCCGTGCGCCTGCTGCGCGATGGCTACCGGGTCGCCCTGGTCGCGCGCCCGTCAGCCCGGCTCACTGCGGCGGTGACCGCGGCCGCGACGGAGGCAGGGGCCGGGAGCGACGCGGGCGCGTTCGCGGTCGGCTGCGACCTCGGGCGGCTGGACGAGGTCGAGCGGGCCGTGCACCAGGTGACGACGGTGGCCGGCCGGCTGGACGTGCTGGTGAACTGCGGCAGCGCGACCAAGGCGGGAACCGTGCTGTCACTCGCTGATGAGGAGTGGGTCGCTGCCTTCGAGGTGAAGGTGCTCGGCGCGCTGCGCCTGACCCGCGCCGCCTGGCCGCACCTGAGCCTGGCCGCCGGCAGCGTGGTGAACATCGGCGGCATCGGCGCCCGCACGCCCCGGGACGCGTACGCGATGACCGGCCCCCTCAGCGCGTCGCTGATGGCCCTGACCAAGGTCTTCGCCGACCGTGGGCGGGTCGACGGGGTGCGGGTCAACGCGGTCAACCCGGGCGCGGTGCTGACCCCGCGGATCACCGCCATGCTGGCCGCGCGGGCGGCCAGCCGGGGGCACAGCCTGGAGGCTGAGGTCGCCCAGATGGCAGAGCGCGACGAGGTGACGCGCCTCGGCCGGCCGCACGACGTGGCCGGCGTCGTCGCGTTCCTGCTGTCGCCCGAGGGCGAGTGGTTCCAGGGCGCGATCCTCGACCTTGACGGCGGCCGGACCAAGGCCCTCTAACGTCACGCGCGCCGGAAGGCGATCGCGCGCTCGGCCGATCCGGGCACGTCGGCCAGCTCGGCCCGCACGCGCTGGCCGATCGCGACCCCGGGTCCCCGCTCGCCCAGCAGCAGGCCGGGCAGCCGGGGCCCCTCGTCCAGCTCGACCAGGGCGACGACGTAGGGCACCAGGTGCGCGAACGCGGGGACGCTGGGCGCGTGCACCACGATGTAGCTGTAGATCGTGCCAGGGCCGGCCGCGTCGGCGAACTCGGTCAGCTCGCCGCAGCGGTCGCAGCGCTCCAGCGGCCGGGCCAGCCAGTTGCCGCACGCGGGGCAGTGGCACAACGCGATCCGGCCCTCGGAGATAGCGGTCCAGAAGCCGGCGCTGTCCGCGTCGATCAGCGGCTCGGGCGGCGGGGGCGGGGCCGTCACCGGTCCGCCTGATAGATGAGCGCACCGCCAGATGGTCCCGCGCCCGCGGTGACGAGCACGTTCTCGGCCCCCTCGACCTGCCGCGGGCCCGCCTCGCCGCGCAGCTGCAGCACGGCCTCGTAGTGGTGGTTGAGCCCGTGCAGGTACCCCTCGGACAACAGCCCGCCGTGCGGGTTCACCACCACGTCGCCTCCGTAAGTCGCCCGCCGGTCGCCGAAGAAGCGGCCCGTCTCGCCCGCCGGGCACAGGCCGAAGTCCGCGAACGTCGCCATCACCGTCCCGGTGAAGCAGTCGTACAGGCAGGCGACGTCGATGTCGGCCGGGCGCAGGCTGGTGCTGCCCCACAGGCGCTTGGCCGCGTAAGCGGAGTACATGTGCTCCAGCTCAGGGAAGCCGGTCCACGAGCCCCCGTTGGTATGCGCCTCGCCGAACCCGGCCACCCGGACCGGGACCCGCCGCAGGTGCGCGGCCCGCTCCCGGGTGGTGACGACGAGCGCCACCGCGCCGTCGGTCTCCAGGCAGCAGTCGTAGAGCCGGAACGGCTCGTTGATCCAGCGGGAGGACAGGTAGGTCTCCATGTCCAGGGGCTTGCGCTGCATCGCGTGCGGGTTGGCCACCGCGTGCTGGCGGGTGGTGATCGCGATGTGGCCGAAATCCTCGTCGGTGGTCCCGTAGACATGCCGGTGCCGCTGGGCGAACGCCGCGATCCACATCGACGGGATGATGTAGCCCGAGCGCGCGCCGAACTGCAGCTCGGCCCGCAGCGGGACGGGCGCGCGGTCGCCCTTGCCGTAGCGGTTGCCCGAGCGGCCGTTCAGCGAGCGGAACACGATGACGACGTCGCAGGTCCCGGCCTGGACCGCGGCCACCGCCTGGCCGACCACGGTGACCGCGACGTTGCCGCCGCCGAAGACGTCCAGGGCCAGGCCGAGGTCGACGGCGCCGATGGCCCGGCCGACGTCGGTGGCCGCGGCCGAGTCGCCGGTATGGAAGTCGATGACGCCGTCGACCTCGCCCGCTTCCAGCCCCGCGTCGGCCAGGGCCCCGCGCGCCGCCTCGGCCGCCATCGCCAGCGGGGTGCGCCCCGAGGCCCGGCTGAACGCGGTCCGGCCGATCCCGACAATCCTCGCTTCACGCTGCACCGCGCTCGGCTCCCCTCGCCTTCCAAAATCAGTAAAAGAATATAACTTAGTATTCAGATTTGCTATCGGCCGCCGGGCCGGGCGGCCGGCCAGGCACCAGGTCAGGGACGGGGTTTCCGGATGAGCGCTGAGTCCGCCGCCGCGGTCCGGTTCCTGGCCGAGCACCGGGACCTGGTGCTGTTCTGCCGCGATCGCGACGGCTGCCCGGTCGGCTATCCGATGCGCAGCACCGCGGTGACCGACTCGGCCGTCTACTTCACGACCTACCGCAAGAGCGCCAAGGTGCGGCACCTGGAACGGGACCCCGTGGTGCGGCTGCTCTGCTTCGTCACCCGGGGCGACGACCAGGCCGAGTGGGTGGACGCGGGCGGCACGGCCGCGCTGTGGTCGCCCACGGCCGCCGAACTCGACCGGCTGCTGAGCGGCCCCCGCGACTCGCGGGTGCCAGACGGGATGCTGGACCACGTGCGCACCAGGATCCTGGAGGGCAAGCGGATCATGGTCAAGGTCGAGCTCGATCACGCGGCCCGGTACGCCGGCACGACGGCGGTGGGGTGACCGTGTCCAGCCCTCGGTCCGGCGGACCGAACAGGGACGGCTCGCAGGCCGGCCTGGAGTTCCTCGGTACCCCGCGGTGGGCGGCGCTCTGCGTGGAGCAGCCCGACGGCTCGCTGCGGTGCACGCCGGCCTTCGTGCGCGCCCGCAACGAGGACCGCCTGCACCTGGCGGTGCCCGGCGGCCAGCCGGCGTCCGGGGTACCGGGCACCGGGCGGGCCGCTCTGGTGGCCGACGAGTTCGCCGCTTACGACGAGATCCGGGGAGTCATCGCACGCGGGACAGTCACCTGCGAGCAGCCGCCGGACGCGCACTTCGACCTGGCACAGGTGGCCGGCTTCTCGTTCCAGGGGCGGACGCCACCCGCTTTGACGCAGCCGGCGCCAGGTTCTTGAGCTAGCTGGAGGCGTAGCCGCCGTTGACGGGGATGGTCTGGCCGGTCACCCAGGAGCCGTTGTCCGAGGCGAGCCAGGCGACCGCGGCGGCGACGTCGGCGGCCCGGCCGAGGCGGGGAACGGCGTAGGCCTTGAGCAGGCGGAGCTTCATGTCCGAGGCCTCGTCGAGGCCGGCGTTGTCCTGGGTCGCCAGGGACAGGGTGTTGCAGGTGATCCCGTAACGGCCTACCTCCTTGGCGAGGGAGCGCATGAACGCCGGCCCTGCCCCCTTGGACGCGGCGTAGACCGCCAGCCGCTTGTCACCGACCCGGGCCGCCTCCGAGCTGATGGTGATGACGCGGCCCCAGCCGCGGGCGATCATGCCCGGCAGGACGGCATGGGTGCAGTTGAGCGGCCCGTAGACGTTGAGGTCGATGAACGCCTGCCAGCGGGCGGGATCATCCTCGGCGAACGGCAGCATGCTGAAGCCGGTGACCGGGATGCCGGCGTTGTTGACGAGGATGTCGACCTCGCCGGCGGCGGCCGCCATCTCCCGCACCGCCGCCAGGTCGGTGACGTCGCAGACGGCCGCCTCGGCGGTGCCGCCCGCGGCCCGGATCTCAGACACCACCTGGCCGGCGCGATCGTCGAACAGGTCGTTGACGATGACCCGCGCCCCCTGGCCCGGCCAGTACCCGGGCCGTTTCCGCACCGACGTTCTGCCCGGCACCAGTGATCAACGCGGTGCGTCCGCTCAGCTCAGCCACGAAGTCCACAATCCACTAACTCGTCGCCGAAGTAGCCGACGTTAGCTGAAATCGGTGATCAGGTGGCGGCGCCCCGGTCGCGCAGGGCCGCGTACGACGGGTCCTGGCGGTCCCGGCGGCCGACCCTGGCCGGCCGCGGCCCGGAGTCGGCCGGCAGGAGCGTCGCCTTCTCCACCGCCACCACGCGGCTGGCGATCCTCCACTGCCCGCCGCGCTTCTCGAAACGGTCGATGTACCGGCCGGCTGAGTGCACGGTGCGCTGGACGCCGTCGCGGGTGAGCAGGTGGACCCCGATGTAGTAGGACTCGCAGCCCGCGGTGTCGCCGTTGAGCTCGATCGTCTGGGTGGTGATGTGGTGGTTGGAGCTGTTGCAGCTCCTGCTCGCGGGTGGGTGCGTCGTTCGCCATCAGGTCTCCTGGAAAGAACGGGAGGGCAGGGCTAGCCGCTATGCCTTCTTCATGATCGCGGAAATAAATTGGCGCTATCGCCCCACTTAATTTCCATTGGGAGTTTTTGGCCTTTATTAATGTGACTGTCGTGGCATTACTTACCCGTCGGCGGGCCGGCTTGGCGGTATTGCGGCTAGCCGGCGGTGACGCGTGGCCGGGGTGATGAAGTTGTTATCTCAGAAAGCCCTGGTACTCGCCGGCGACGGCGTCCTTCATCATCTCCAGCAGCTTGTGCCGTCCCATCGGGTTCATGAGGTACCGCTTTCACTCAGGCCACCCCCTGCGCGGCCGCGACTTCCTCAAGCAGCACGGGAACCCCGAGCGTGCAGGTGTGGATGCCGAGCACGCTGGTCAGCTCGAACACCTCCATGATCTCCGCCCTGGTGGCGCCGTAGCGGATCGCGTTGCGGATGTGCTGGCGCAGCCCCGGCTCGTAGAGGTGGGTCGTCGAGGCGTCGATGGCGACGTAGATCAGCTCCTTGACCTTCGGCTCGAGCGTCCCGTTGGCCCAGGGAACCGACGAGAACGCCAGGTAGGCCTGGAAGAAGTCGGGGTCAAGCTGCAGCAGCCCGTCCCAGAACTCGTTCCAGTAGCCGCGCTGGCGCTCGAAGCTGGCCTTGAGCTGCAGGCGTCGCTCGTCGTGGGTGGTGTCCTCGGGCTCGAGGCCGGCCTGCCGCAGCTCGTCAAGCAGCACCGGCACGCCCATCGTGCAGGCGTGGATGCCGAGCACGCTGGTGAGCTCGTAGACCTCCATGATCTCGGCCCGGGTGGCCCCGTGGCGGAGCGCGTTCTGCACGTGCTGCCGGATGCCCGGCTCGTACAGGTGCGTGGTGGAGGCGTCGATGGCGACGTAGATCAGCTCGCGGACCTTGGGGCTGAGCGGGCCGGACTTCCACGGCACCGACGAGAACCGCAGGTAGGCGGCGAAGAACTCCGGATCGACCTCGAGCAGGCCCTCCCAGAACGGGTTCCAGTATCCGCGGTCGTCCTGGAACTGCCGCTTCAGCGCGGCTCGGCGAGCATCAGGCTCACTCACTGCGACCTCCTCGTCTACTCCCCATCGAACTGAGGACCAAGTTAGCATCACTTGATCAAAAGTGAAACTGAGTGTCATCCGCTATCCTCGGGTCCATGAACAGAACCTCGGTCGGCGGCACCCGGGTCATCGCCCGCACCGCGATCCGGGCCGAACTCGCCCGGCTGGCCTTCGAGATGTTCGGCCGCGACGGCTTCGACCAGGTCACCATCACCGACCTGGCGGCCGAGGCGGGGATCTCGCGGAGCACGTTCCTGCGCTACTTCAAGACCAAGGAAGACGCCGTCCTCAGCGCCCTCGACGCCCGCGGCGAGGAGATCGCCGACGCCCTGCGCGACCGGCCCGCGGGCGAAGACGACTGGACCGCGCTGCGGCGGGCGGTCGACGTGGTGATCGAGCCCTACCACGAGGACCCGGCCCAGGCGCTGGCGGTGACCCGGCTGATCCAGCAGACGCCGGCCCTCAGCAACCGCTGGCGCCAGGACCGTAACCAGCTCCACCCCGGCCTGTGCCGGGCGCTGCTCAGCCGCCGGGGCGAGGACGGGCCGGTCCCGCTGGAGACGTCGGTCACCGCCGCCGCCGCGCTGGACTGCCTGACTATCGCGATCGAGTACTGGGTGCAGTCCGGCGGCCAGCGCGGCCTCGACCAGCTACTCGACCAGGCCTTCGCGACCCTCGCGCGGTGACCCGGCGTGCGGAACCTCAGGCTTCCTTGCCGGAGGCGGCCGCGCCGCCGCTCATCGCGAGCACCGCGTCGCGGCGGCTCATCGCGCCGAAGGGCGAGCCGCCGGCCGGGTTCGCGCTGCCGAAGATCCAGGTGGGGCCGTCGGCCAGGTGCTCGAGGGCTTCCTCGGCGACATCGCCGGGGTCGGCGACACTCCCCTGGTAGCCGCCGAGCGGGTCAAAGAACCGGCGCATGGACGGGGTGTCGGTCGCGCCCAGCACCAGCCCGAGCACGTCCACCCCGCGGCCGCGCCACTCCGCCCACAGGCTCTCCGCCAGCAGCAGGTCGAACGCCTTGGTCGCCCCGTAGGTAGCGAGTTTGGCGCCGCCGGCCCAGGCCGCGCCCGACGTCACCAGCACCAGGGCGCCCCGTCCGCGGGCCACCATCGGGCCGCCGAACCGGTAGGCCGCCTCCAGCACGCTGGCGCAGTTGCGCTGCACCAGCTGCAGGTGGGTGGCGAGGTCCTTGTCGAGGAAGGCGGCGCTCGCGTCGTCGCCGCCGGCGTTGTAGACGAACAGCCCCGGCTCCAGGGCGGCGGTCTCGCGCTCCAGCTCGGCCAGGGCGCCGGGGGCGGCCAGGTCGAGCGAGACGGTCCGCACCTCGACGCCGTGCCTGGCCCGGATGTCGTCCGCGGCCGCCTCCAGCACCGCCTTGCGCCGGGCCACCAGGACGACGTTCATCCCCCGGGCGGCCAGCCCGTGGGCGAACGCCGAGCCGATGCCGTCCGAGCCGCCCGCGACGACGCCCCACGGTCCGTACCGGCCTGCCAGCGCACTCGCCATCGGGTGGCTCCTCTCGTCGCGGATGCGTCAGGGCAGACTCTAGCGAGGCTCCCCCGGTTATAGAAGAACCTGTCCTGAAAAAGGTCCAGTACCAGTGCGGACAGAAAGCCGCGCCCGTTCGGACACTATGATCGCTGCCATGGCAGACCCGCCGCGGCCCGCGGGCCGGCCGCGTGACGCCGGCCTCAGCGAGCGGGCGCTCGCGGCCGCCCGCGAGCTGCTCACCGAGCACGGCTTCGAGGCGACCACGATCCAGGCGGTCGCGGCCCGCTCCGGCGTGCACGCCTCCGCCATCTACCGCCGCTGGCCGTCCCGGATCGAGCTGATCGAGGAGGCGGTCTTCCCCGGGCTCAGCCCGCTGAGCGTGCAGCCGACCGGGGACCTGCGGGCTGACCTGCGCCGGTTCATCCGCGCGTACGTGGCGGCGTTCAGCGCCCCGGCCGCGCGGGCGGCCGCGGGCGGGCTGCTGGCGCACCACCAGGCGTCCGGGCGGCCGAGTCCGCCCGGTGCCTACCAGCGCGTCTCGGCCCGCCCGCAGTTCCAGGCCATCCTGCGGGCCGCACCGCCCGGGAGCATCGACCCCGCGGTGGACCCGGACGACGTGTTCGACATGCTGCTTGGCGCCGTGCTGACCCGCACCCAGGTCTTCACCGTCACCGCCCGGCAGCGCCCGGTGGAGCGCACGGTCGAGATGATCCTGCGGCTGCTTGAACCGCGGAGCTAACTGGATTATAGAAGGAACTCTCCTAGAAAAAAGCTGTGAGCAGGGATTAAGCTCGCAGGAGCGTCAGCGTCGAGGGGAGAAGGCATGCGGGCAGCGGTGCTGCGGCAGGGACGGGTCGAGACCCGGACGATCGACGATCCGGTGCCCGGGCCCGGGCAGGTACTGGTCCGCTCCCTGGCCTGCGGGATCTGCGCGTCCGACCTGCACTACATGGACCACCCGGAGGCGGGGGCGGACGACGACAGCGGCTGGGCGACCTACGACCAGGACGTCGACATCGTGATGGGGCACGAGTACTGCACCGAGATCGTCGGCTACGGGCCGGGTACCGAGCGGCGGATCCCGGTCGGCACCCGGGTCAGCTCCCGGCCGGTGATGTTCGCCGGGGTCGACGGCATGAAGATCATCGGGCAGAACCCGGAGACGCCGGGCGCGTTCGGCGAGTACCTGCTCCTGGACGAGACGCTGCTGCAGGTGGTGCGGTCCGACCTGCCGAGCGAGGCGGTGTGCGTCGCCGACGCGATCGGGGTCGGCTGGTCGGCCGCCAAGCGCGCGCAGGTCGGAGCCAAGGAGATCCCGCTGGTGATCGGCTGCGGGGCCATCGCGCTGGCCGTGATCGCGACGCTGAAGCGGCTGGGGGCCGGCCCGATCGTGGCCGCCGACTTCGTCGCCTCACGGCGGGAGCTGGCGCTGGCGATGGGGGCCGACGAGGTGATCGACCCGGCCGCGGTCTCGCCCTACGCGGCCTGGCGGGACCTGGCGGCCGGCACGATCGAGCCGACCAAGAACATGATGGCGGCGGCCGGCTCGTCGGGCTGCGTGGTGTTCGAGTGCGTCGGCATCCCCGGCGTGCTCGACTCGGTCATCATGGGCTGCGAGCGCGGCACCCGCATCATGTCGCTTGGCGGCCCGCCCGAGGGCGACCACCTGCACACGCTGACCGCCAAGCGCAAGGGCCTCAACATCCAGTTCGGCGGCGGCCCGCTGCCGCAGCACTGGCTGGAGGCGTTCGAGGCGGTCAGCACGGGCAGCCTGGACGTGACCCCGATGCTGGGGCGGACGGTCGGGCTGGACGAGGTGCCGGCCGCGCTCGACGCCGCCCGCGACGCCAACGGTCCGGCCCGGATTGTCGTGGTGCCGTGAACCAGGGGGACTCAGTGAGCGAGATCGAAGAGCTGCGGGCGACCGTCGAGCGGCTGGCGGGCCAGGTCCGCGCGCTCGCCGACCAGGTGGAGATCATGCAGCTGGTCGCGCAGTACGGCCCGTCGGTCGACAGCGGCCGGGGCGAGGCCACCGCGGACCTGTGGACCGAGGACGGCACGTTCGACGCGGTGCCGGTGTGGGAGATGCGGGGCCGCGACGGCATCATCAGCATGGTGCACGGCCCGGGCCACCAGCGGCTGATCCACAACGGCGTCGGCCACGTGCTCACCGTCCCGCACATCGTGGTCGACGGGGACGAGGCGACCGGGCGCAGCTACGCGCTCAACATCCGCTGGGACCCCGAGGCCGACCGGTTCTGGGTGGCCCGGGTCTCGGCCAACACCTGGAAGTGGGTGCGGACCCCGGCCGGCTGGCGCATCGCGGAGCGGGTCAACGCGCCGCTCGACGGCACCCCCGAGCACCGCGAGATGCTGGCCCCGCCGGACGCGCGGCCGGATGCGCGGCCAGCGGCAACCCGTGAGCGACCGGCTGGGCATCGAGCACCAGACCGTGCTCGGGCTCCCGCCGGTCGAGTTCGTCAACCTGGCGGCCGACCTCGACTGCCGGTACATCGCGATCGTGCTGAGCACCCGTCCGCATAATCCGCACCGCTATCCGGAGTACTCGCTGCTCAAGGACGCGGCGCTGCGCCGCCGGATGCTCAGCGCGATGCGCGAGCGCGGCGTCTCGGTGTTCCTCGGCGAGGGATTCGTGGTCCAGCCGGGCATCGACGTCGGCCAGTACCAGGCCGACCTGGACGTCATGGCCGAACTGCAGGCGGCCAAGGTCAACCTGGTGAGCTTCGACCCGGACCTCGGCCGCACCTTCGACGCGTTCGGGCGGCTGGCCGAGCTGGCGGCCGCGCGGGGCATGCCGTCCACGGTCGAGTTCGCGCCGTCCCTGTCGGTGAAGAACCTCCAGTCGGCCCTGGACGCGGTCCGGCACGTCGGCCGGCCCGACTTCGGCCTGCTCATCGACACGATGCACCTGGTCCGGGCCGGGGACTCGGCGGCCGACCTGGCCGCCGTCGACCCCGGGCTGATCCGGCACCTGCAGCTCAGCGACAACACGCTCCGGCAGCGGGGGGCGGTCTACCGCGACGACACCATCGACCGCAGCGTGCCCGGTGAGGGGGAACTGCCGCTGGCGGAGATCCTGTCCTCCGTTCCTCCTGATGTCCCGGTTGGCCTGGAAGTGCCGATGCTGTCCAGGGCCATCGCCGGGGAGCCGACCGGGGACCGGGCCCGCCGCTGCGTGCGGGCGGCCCGCGCCCTGCTGAACCAGTGACCAGGAGAAACGGATGCGGGATCTGACCGTGGGCTTCATCGGCGCCGGGCGCATGGGGTTTCCCATGGTGCAGCGGCTGGTGGGGGCCGGACTCGACGTGGTGGCGGTGGGGCGGCGGCCCGAGACGGCGGCCGCGCTGCGGGAGCTTGGCGTTACCGTGCTCGACGGGCCCGCCGCGGTGGGGGCGGCGGCGCGGGTGCTGTGCGTCATGACGTTCGACGATGCCCAGGTCCGGGCGGTGCTGCTGGGTAAACAGGGCGCGCTCGGGGCGATGCGGCCCGGCTCGACGCTGGTGGTGCACACCACGTGCGGCCCCGACCTGGTGAACGCCCTGCAGGAGGCGGCGCCGGCCGGGGTGAGGGTGCTCGACGCGCCGGTCAGCGGCCGCGCACCCGACATCCTCGCCGGGCGGATCACCCTGCTGGTCGGCGGCCAGGAAGACCACCTGGAGACCGTCCGGCCGGTGCTGGCGACCTACGGCAACCCGATCCTGCACCTGGGACCGCTCGGCTCGGGTCAGCGCGTCAAGTTGCTCAACAACCTGCTGTTCGCGGTGAACATGCGGCTGGCGGGCGACCTCGGGGGGCTGGCCGAGCGGCTCGGCCTGGACCCGGTCACCGCGATGCGGGCGATCGCGGTGTCGAGCGGCTCGAGCTACGCGCTGGGCGCGGTCGCCGAGTTCGGCGGCCCTGACGTGGCTTTCGAGCGGGTCGGGGAGTTCCTCGGCAAGGACGTCAGCTTCGTCCAGGCCCTGGCGGCCGAGCTCGGCGTCGACCTGGGCCGCCTCGGCGAGATCGCCGCCTGGTGGCATCCGGCGGCCGGCTGACCGGCGCCGGCCGCTCCCGGCTCAGGCCGCCTTCGCGCGGCCGGGCTGCGCGAGCGCGTCCGCGGGCCGCGCGGGTTCGGCGGGCTGCCCAGGGCGCGCGGGCTGTGCGGGGCGCGCGGGCTGTGCGGCTTCGCGCTTGGGCCGGGGCGGCCGGGCGGCCGCGTAGACCAGGACGAGCCACGCCGCGAGCGTGCTGACCACCACCAGCGCGATCAGCGTGAGCTGCCAGACGGCCAGGGCAGAGTCCGGATAGGACATCAGATTCTCCTTTTCAGGCGAGTTCAGGCGAGCGTGCTCGATCCGGGGCGGTGCTCGGCCGGCGGGTAGCTGAGCCGGTCGCGGACCGCGACCACGCCCTCGACGTGACTGGCTTCCCCGGCGATGCCGTGGCCGGCCAGGGCCGTCTCCGGTGAGCCCTCCAGGGTGACGATGCCGTCGGCGACCGTCACCGTGAACGCGGCCGGATCGCCCGCGTGGTGCTTGAGGATCACGGTCTCGGTGATCTCCCGGTGGATGTCGGCGTCCGGCCGGGCGTACACGGCGAGCACGTCGGCGCGGGTCACGATGCCGATCAGCTTCCCGTCCGGGTCGACCACGGGGAGCCGCTTGACCCGGCGGCCGTACATCAGCCGCGCGGCCTGGGTGGCCGGCTCGCCCGGCCCCACGGTCACCGCCGGGCTGGTCATCAGGTCGCTGGCGATGGTGCCGCGGGCCTTGGCCGTCTCCTGGTGCCGGAACAGCCCGGTGAAGACCCCCGGGATGGCGCCGTCGAGTGCCTCCTTGGTCAGCAGGTCGGCCTCGGACACCACGCCGACCACCCGGTCGTCGTCGTCAAGGACCGGGAACGCGCTGACCCGCCAGCGGCGCAAGATGACCGCCATTTCCTTGTACGACGCGTTCTTCCTGACCGCGATCACGCGGGTGCTCATCACGTCCCGCACGGTGGTGCCCATCTCCGTCACCTTCTTCCGGCTTCCGGGGTCAGCTGGCTTCCGCGGGAACCACGACGACGGGGACGTGCGCGTGGTGCGCGACCTGAGAGGCGACCGAGCCGAGCAGCAGCCGCCGGAAGCCGCCCGCGCCACGGGAGCCGACGACGATCATGTCGGCCGCGGCGCCCGCGCTCAGCAGCTCGTCGGCCGGCAGCCCGACGACCGCGCGCACGGTGACCGACGGCGGCCGCGATGCCTCGGTGAGCTGGTCGAGAACCTTGTCCACCTGCTGCTGGGCTTCCTTGCGGGCCTGCTCGGTCATTTCCGGGTCACTCATGTAGGCGAGCGCGTAACCGGTGTAGCCCGCCGTGAGCTGCTGCACCGTGAGCACCGTCAGTGGTACCGCCCGGACCGACGCCTCGTGCGCGGCCCACTCCAGGGCGCGGGTCGAGTGGTTCGAACCATCGATACCGACGAGGATTCCGCTCATCACGATCACTCCTTCACCACCGCGGCGCGATGTCCGGTTCCCACGCTATGGACGGCCACCGGGAGCGGGCAGGGGCGGACTGCCCGCCCGGCGGGGACATTGGGCGGCCCCGGGCGGGACGAAGGTCCTTCCCGCGCCGCCGGGGGTCCTCCCGCCGTCAAGGTCGGGACTTTCTGCCCTAAGGCGGCCGGCCCCGGGTCTGGCAGGGTGGCCTGCATGGACAGTGACGGACCCGAGCTGGAGCGCCTCAGCCAAGACGAGTGCCTGCGGCTGCTGGGCTCCGTGCCGGTCGGCCGGGTTGTCTACACCCGCCAGGCACTGCCCGCGGTAGAGCTCGTCAACTTCGCCCTCGTCGACGGCGACATCGTCTTCAGGACCGACGACGGCGGGAAGCTGGGGGCGGCCATCCGCGGCGCGGTCGTCGCGTTCGAGGCCGACAGCGTGGACTTCGACCGCCGGGCCGGCTGGAGCGTCACCGTGGTCGGGCAGTGCCTTCCGGTCACCGACGCCGATGAGCTGCTGCGGCTGCGCGGGATCGGGCTCGTCCCCTGGGCCCCGGGCGAGCGGGAGCACTACGTCCGCATCCCGCCCACCCTCGTCACCGGCCGGCGGCTCGCCCGCCCCCAGCTGGAGGTAACCGACCATGCGCGTCGTATCGGATGAGGTGCTGGCCGCCCGGCTGGCGGCCGCCGCGGCCGGGCTGACCGGGGAGCCGCGGGTGGTCGCGGGCGGCAACTTCGCCACCCCGTGGCGGGCGCTGGCGGTGCTCGACGCGGCGGTCGCGCGCTACCGGCTGCTCGCGCTCAACGCCCAGCCCGGATTCCCGGACCGGGACGGGGTGACGCTGGAGACGCCGTTCGTCGGGCCGGGCATGCGCGGCCGCGGCCGGCTGCGGTACTACCCTTGCCGCCTGTCGCTCGTGCCGCGCCTGCTGGCCACCGCGCTGCCCCCAGACGTGGTGCTGGTGCAGACGTCGGCTCCCGCGCACGGGACGGTGTCCCTGGGCACCGAGGTCAACGTGCTGCCCGCGGCGATCGAGGCGGCCCGGGCCCGCGGCGGCCTGGTGATCGCGCAGCTCAACCCGCAGATGCCGTACACCTACGGCGACGGGGTGCTCAGCACCGACCTGATCGACTACGCGATCGAGGCGGACGAGCCGCTGCCGTCGCCGGTGACGGCAGCGGCCAGCGAGACCTCGGCCGCCATCGCCGGGCGGGTGGCGGCGCTGATCCCCGACGGCGCCAGCTTGCAGCTCGGCATCGGCGCGGTGCCCGACGCCGTGCTGGCGGCGCTCACCGACCGGCGCGGCCTCGCGGTGTGGTCGGAGATGTTCAGCGACGGGGTGCTCGGCCTGGCCAAGGCCGGGGCGCTGGACGCGGGCCGTCCGGTCACCGCGTCGTTCGCCTTCGGCAGCCAGGACCTCTACCGCTGGATGGACCGTAACCCGGGCGTCCAGATGCTGCGCACCGAGACCACCAACGACCCGGCCCTGATCGCGCGGCGGCCGCAGCTGGTCTCGGTCAACGGGGCGCTCCAGGTCGACCTGTTCGCCCAGGCGAACGCGTGCTGGGCGCGGGGCAGGATCCACTCCGGCTTCGGCGGGCAGCCGGACTTCGTCGTCGGGGCGCTGCACTCCCCCGGCGGGATGGCCGTCGTCGCGCTGCCGTCGTGGCACCCGAAGGCGGACGTCTCGACGGTGGTGCCAAGGATCGACGGGCCCGCGACCTCGTTCCAGCACAGCTTCATCGTCAGCGACCTCGGTACGGCGGCGGTCTGGGGACATGACGCGGACGAGCAGGCCCGGCAGATCATCACCCGCGTCGCCCATCCGGCCGCCCGCGACGAGCTGACCGAGGCCGGGCGCGCGCTCGGGCTCGGCGTCTAGGTTCCGGAGGTGAGAGATGGACAGCCAGCAGGCACCGCCCAGGACCGGGCGGCTGGCCCGGTTCGCGCGCGGCCGGGGGTTCGACCGTAACCCGCTGCGGCGCGCGTCCGACCGGGCGGAAAGCGTCCTGCTGCTCGCGCTGCTGGTCGCCTTCAGCTTCGGCGCGCCGCTGGTGGCGAGCGCCGTCGGCGGCCTGGTGCACGGCATCGGGCAGCGGAACATGCTCGCCCAGCGGGCGTCGCGGTACCCGGTGACGGCCACCGTGACCGGCGCCGCCAGCCCGGCCAGCCCGGAAGACCCGGCCGAGTCAGCCGCGCGCTGGACAGCGCCGGACGGGCACCCGCTGACCGGCGACCTGGCGTCGGCGGTGGTGACGCCGGCCGGCACCCGGGTGGCGATCTGGGTGACCAGGGCCGGCCAGGTCACCACCGCCCCGCTGGTGCCGTCCCAGGTCGCCGAGCAGTCCGACCTGGCGGGGCTGCTCGCCGTCGCGGGCTTCGCCATCGCCCTGGCCGGCGCCGGCGGCCTGGCCCGGCGCGCGCTCGACCAGCGCCGGATGGCCGCCTGGGAGGCGGAGTGGCTCGCGCACGGACCGCGCGGCACGCCCCGGGCGTGACGCGCAGTTCCGGCAACCAACCAGACAACGAAGGAAGAGGTGGGTTACGTGACCGTGGAGCGGACATCCAGCCGGCCCGTCAGCAAGGAAGCAAGCCAGCCGTCGTGGCCGGCCCCGGCCAACCCCGGGGACCTCAGCCGGCGACTGGCGACGCGCCGGGCCGAGCTACGGCTCAGCGTCCCCCAGGTCGCCCAGCGGGCCGGGATCCGCATCCGCTACCTGGAGTTCCTCGAGCGGTATCCCAGTCACCCGGCCCCGGCGACGCTGCGGCAGCTCGCCGCCGCCCTGCAGACGACGCCCACCGCGCTGCTCGGCGCCGACGACAGTCTTTCGACTGGACACGGCGGCGGCACCGTCCCCGGGAAGCTGGAGCCGCTCGGGCCCGGCGAGTGCACCCGGCTACTCGAGCCGGGCGGGATCGGCCGGCTCGCGTTCCTCGGCGCCAGCGGGATCATCCTGCTGCCGGTCAACTACGCCATGATCGCCGGCGGCATCGTCGTGCGGACCGAGGAGGGCTCGTCGATCGCCGCGCACGGCGACGACCCGGTCTCGTTCGAGGCGGACCACGTGGACGAGGTGCTCGGGCAGGGCTGGAGCGTCCTCGTCCGCGGGCACGCCCACCGGGTCCTGCAGCCGAGCGAGCTGGAGCTGCTGCGCAAGGAGAACCAGCCGCGGCCGTGGCCAGCGGGAGAGCACGCCCTGTTCATCAAGATCGTCCCGGACCGGATCACCGGCCGCCGCATCCGCACCCAGTAACGGGGCGCGGGCGACGGGCCGGGTTCGCTCAGCGGGCCTCAGCCGGGATCACCACCACCGGGCAGTACGCGTGCTGGGCGACCTGCGCGCTGACCGACCCCATGAACAGGCGGGTGAAGCCGCCCGCGCCGCGGGAACCGACCACCAGCAGCTCCGCGTCCTTGGCGGCGGTCAGCAGCTCCTCGGCGGGCGAGCCGGACCGCGCGTCGACCGTGAACCGCGGCGGCCTGGCCTGGCCGAGGCGGTCGATGACCCGTTCCGTCTCCTCCCGGACCGCGGCCCGGACGCGGGTGGCCTGCGCGTGCTCCTGTGAGTAAAGCTGGTTTGCCCTCTGACGCTAGGCCGGGTCCGGCCCGCGGTCAGGAGCGCTTGGTCCAGGCCCGGCGGGACCTCCGGGACCGGCGGCCAGGGACGTTTGGCCGTAGTTCCGGTCCCCGCGGTCGCGGAGGATCGGAAGGGGCGGGGCACTACCTACGCGAAGCGCCGATCACCGCAGAGGACAGTCATGGACCTGGTTACGAGGACCGCGCGGCAGCTACGGCCGGCCTGCCGGCGGCGGGAGCCCGCCCCCGGCGGGCAGCGGTGCGGACGATGACCAGGCAACCCGCTTACGCGCTGCTGTCCGACGGTGCCACCGTGCTGGTCAGGCCCGCCGTCCCGGATGACCTGGCGGCCGTCCAGGCGATGCATGAGGCCATGTCGCCGGAAAGCTCCTACCTCCGGTTCTTCAGCGCCAGCCAGCTCGCGGCGGCGCGGGAGGCGGCCCGGGTCTGCCGCCAGCCCGCGCCCGAGCACGCGGCGCTGCTCGCGCTGTGCGGGGGCGAGGTCGTCGGCTGTGCCAGCTACGAGCGCGTCGGCGACTCGGACGCCGAGGTGGCGTTCGCGGTGGCGGACCGGATGCAGCACCGGGGGGTGGCCACGCTGCTGCTCGAGCACCTGGTCTCCCAGGCCCGCGACGACGGCATCGCGGCGTTCGTGGCCGAGACGCTGCCGGAGAACCGGTCGATGCTGCGGGTGTTCGCCGACGCCGGGCTCCCGGTGCGGAACCGGAGCGAAGAGGGAGTGGTGCAAGTGACGATCCCGCTGCCGCGCGACGACACCGACAGCGCGCTTGACGCCTACCTGTCGGTGGTCGACAAGCGGGAAGGCGCGGCGGACAGCGCCAGCCTGCGGCCCTTGCTCGCGCCGCGGTCGGTCGTGGTGATCTGCGCCGAAGGCCAGCCGGGGGAAGCGGGCCGCGCGATCCTCGACAACATCCGCACCGGCGGCTACCAGGGGCGGCTGTACGCCGTGCACCCGCACGCACGGCAACTCGGCGGCGTCCACTGCCAGCCGGCCGTCAGCGAGCTGCCGGAGGCGCCCGACCTGGCGATCATCGCGGTTCCCGCCGCCGCCGTGGCCGGCACGGCGGAGGACTGCGGAGCCCGCGGCGTACCCGCGCTGGCGGTGGTCACCGGCGGACTGGACGCCAGCGCCTGCGCCAACCTGCTCTCGGTCTGCCGCCGCCGCGGCATGCGGCTGGCCGGGCCGGGCAGCCTCGGCGTGGCCGTGCCGGCCGGCCGGCTGGACGCCACGCTCGCCGCCAGCCACCCGCTGCCCGGCATCGCCGGCCTGGTCGCGCAGTCCGGCGGCCTCGGCGTCGCCCTGGCCGATCAGCTCTCCCGGCTGGGCATCGGCATCTCCTCGTTCGCGTCGGTCGGCCGCAAGCTCGACGTGTCAGCCAACGACCTGCTGCTGTGGTGGGAGCATGACGGGATCACCCGGATCGCCGTCTTGTCCATCGAGTCCTTCGGCAACCCCCGTAAGTTCGCGCGCACCGCGCGCCGGGTCGCCGCCACCATGCCGGTGCTCACCGTCGGCCCCGGGCAGCCGGACGATGCCGCCGCGCGGGCCCGCCGCCAGGCGCTGTTCGAGCAGGCCGGCATCATCGCCGTCACCCGGCCGGGTGAGCTGACCGAGGTCGCCGCCCTGCTCGCGACCCAGCCGGTGCCGCGCGGCGGCCGCGTCGCGATCGTCTCCAACGTCCGCGCGGCCGCTGCCCTCGCGGCCGGCGGGTTTGCCGCCCTGGGCCTGACCGTGCACCAGCCCGGCGGGATCACCCGCCGCCGCCTGCGGCCGCTGGTGCCGGAGGACGGGTCGCTCAACGGGCCGGTCGACCTGACGGCCGCGGTGAGCGGCCGGACGTTCCAGCGGGTGCTGGAACTGGTCGGGGCGGACGAAGGGGTCGACGCGGTCATCGCGATCGGCGCCTCTACCGCCGTCAGCGGTGACCTGGCCACGGCCGTCCGGCAGGCGGCGGTGCCGGTGCCGCTGGCCGCGGTGCTGGTCGACCAGGCCGAGTCGGTCCGGCTGCTGGACAGTGGCGGCGGCCGCCGGGTACCGGCCTACGCTGCCCCCGACGCGGCGGTCGGGGCACTGGCCCGGGCCGTCGTCTACGGCCAGTGGCGGGCGGAGCCGGCCGGCCAGGTACCCGCGTTCCCCGACGCGGCGGCCGGCCCGGCGCGGGAACTCATCCGCGGGTTCCTGGCCCGGGTCCCCGGCGGCGGCTGGGCGCCGGCGGGGACGGCCGCGGCCCTGCTCGCCTGCTACGGGATGACGGTCAGGCCGGTCACCGCCGGGGGCGTCAGCGTCCGCATCGGGGTCACCGGCGAGCCGGTCTTCGGCCCGCTCGTCGTCTTCGAGCCCGACGGCGCGTCGGCCGCCGCGCCCGGCCGCCAGGCCGCCCGGCTGGTGCCGCTGACCACCACCGACGCGGACACGCTGGTCAGCCTGGGGCGCGGCCGGCCGGGCCTGACCGAAGCCGCCCTGGACGGGCTGCGCGACCTGCTGCTGCGGGTGGCCCGGCTGGCCGAGGACCTGCCGGAGGTCAGTGAGCTCAGCCTCGACCCGGTGGTGGCCGGCCCTGACGGTGCCTTCATCGCCGGCGCCCGGGTGCGGGTGGTGCCGTGCGAGCACCAGGACCCGTTCCTCCGGCGCCTGCGCTGATGCCGGGCGGCGGGCGTCAGGCCCGCCGGCCGGGGCCGGGAACGCCGGACAGCCGGACGCGGCCTCGCGTCCGGCTGATGGTGATCGCGGGCGGCCTCGCCCGTCCCCCGGTCAGTCGACCGGGAAGCTGGCCAGGACATCGAGGCCCCGCGGGCGGGGAAGCGGGTAGTCGAGGCGGTCGCGGACCGCCACCACGCCCTCCACGTGCCGGGCCTGGCGGACGATCTGGTATCCCTGCCCGGCCGCCAGCGGCCGGCCGAAGATGGTGGCCACGCCGGCTCGCACGCTCACGTCGAACGGCCGGTGCTCCGCGTGCGCCTCGCCCGCGAAGATGCTCCGCCTGATCTCCTCGGCGATGTCGGCGTCGGTCCGGCTGTAAACGGCGAGCACGTCAGCCCGGCTGACGATGCCGGCCAGGTGACCGCCGGAGTCGGTGACCGGCAGGCGCTTGACGTTGCGCTTGTACATGAGCCGGGCGGCCTGCTCGGCGGTGTCCTCGGCCGACACGGTCACCACCGGCGACGTCATCAGGTCGCCCGCCGTGACCGCGTGCGCCTTCTCGAGCTGGTGCCTGGGCAGGATCCCGGTGATGCCGCGCATGTCGTCGTCGCCGATGCCGAGGGCCAGCTTCGCCAGCAGGTCCGACTCGGAGACCACGCCGATCACCCGCGACTCGGCGTCGACGACCGGGAACGCGCTGACCCGGTGCTTGCGCAGGGCGGCGGCGATCTCCTCGAAAGGCGTGTCCTTCGCGACCGAGATGACGTCGACGGTCATCACGTCCTTGACGGTGGCGTTCATCAGTCTTCGTCTCCTTCGCTGCGGGTCAGCATGACCTTTGCTGCCAGCCTGGCCGGGATCGGCCGCGGGCGGCAGGGGCCGAAGGTCCCGGGAAAGGGGCAGAAGGTCTGCTGCCCCGGCCCGGCCCGGATGGCTACGGTCATAGGGAGGCCAAACAGGGCCGGAAGCACCGTCCCAGGAAGGAGCACCGCGATGGCTGACCGCGTATTCGAAGAGCTTGCCGAGGACGAGTGCCTGACGCTGATAGCGCCGGGCGGAATCGGCCGGATTGCCTACGTGGGCCGGTTCGGGCCGGTCGTGCTGCCGGTCAACTACCTGCTGCGGGACGGGGCGATCGTGTTCCGCACGGCGGAGCACGGCCCGCTCGACGAGGACTTGCGGACCGGGATCACCGGCGCCGACTACAAGGTGGCGTTCGAGATCGACGAGATCGACCCGGTGGCCCGGCGGGGCTGGAGCGTGCTCGTCCAGGGCCCGGCTCACCACGTCACCGAGGATCAGCAGGACGCGGCCGACGGCACGCGGGTCGAGCCCTGGGCACCGGGTGACCGTGAGCTGTCGGTCCGGATCATCCCGTCCCGTATCACCGGCCGCCGCGTCGGCGCGGCCTGACCAAACCAAGGCAATAAGGCAATGAGGAACGGGTGCGGCTTACTGTGGCCGCACCCGTTCCCCGTTCCCGGTGCTGGGCTGGCCTCGCGGCTAAGCGCGGGTTGTCCAGCGCGGGCCGGTCGCCTGCCAGTCGGCGTCCCAGGCGGCCATCCGGCGGCGGCTGAGCGACAGGCGGGTGAGCAGGCCGGCCAGGGCGACGACCAGCGTGACGGCGGCCGCCCCGGTTGCCTGGCCGAGCAGGGTCAGGGACGCCACCTGCGAGTCACTGAGCGGGTGGGAGACGAGCTGGCCGGTCCAGGTGGTCCACACGCGCAGCGTCGAGCCCGCGCGGGTACCGACCGAAGCGGGCAGCTCGCCCGTCACCACCGTGCCGTCCGGGGCCGTCCAGCGGGACTGCGTGATCGCGGCCGGGTCCCAGTAGCCAACCTTCGAGTCGGCCGGCACGGCCAGGATGACGGCCGTCACCTGGCGCCGGGACGCGGACTGGGCGAGCTCGGTCCGCTGGGCGGCCGCGTGCGCCCACGCTCCCGATGCCAGCGCGGCTAGCGGCGCGCCGGCCAGGAACACCAGCAGGAGCAGGATCAGCGTGACGGTCTCCGCCCGGTCGGACGCGCGCCGCAGCGGGTTGCGGTCGAGCCGGCGCCCGCGGGCCAGCCTGCTCAGGTACGTCACATCGCGCACGCGCTGCCTGCTGTCCATTGGCTTACCTCGCCTAGCCGGTACCGGTTACCGGTCCAGCTTCCCGCCGCCGAAGGCGGCCCGGCAGGGCCAGAGCGCCCGCCCCGCCCGGGACCTTCGCCTCTGCCCGCTGGCCGGCCCGGCGCGTAGCGTCCTGGATAAAGACACTGGTCAGCCCGAGGAGAGCAAGATGCCAGGAATCATCGTCGGTATCGACGGCTCTGACCGCTCCCGCCCCGCCCTGGAATGGGCCATCAACGAGGCGGCCGTCCGCCAGGCGCCGCTCACCGTGTTCACCGTCCACCAGGCGGTGGCGAGCGCCTGGACCGGCGCCCCCGTCGCCTCCCCGGGTGACCAGGAACTGATCAGCCAGGCCCGCACGCTGGCCCAGCGGGAGACGGACGCCGCCCTGGACAAGCGCGCCGCCGGGTCCCGGCCCACGTCGGTCACGGTGCAGGCGGCCAACGGCCTGCCCGCCGAAACGCTCCTGGAGGCGGCCGCCGACGCGGACCTGCTGGTCGTCGGCTCGCGCGGCGCCGGAGGGTTCAAGCGGCTGCTGCTCGGCTCGGTCAGCACCCAGGTCACTCACCATGCCCAGTGCCCCGTCGTGATCATCCCTTCCGGCGACGCCTGAGGGGCAACCGAACAGGAGGCACCGCCATGAGGTCCGCTGTCAAGGACGTTATGAGCACGCACGTGATCGCCGTCAGGCCGTACGCCTCGTACAAGGAGATGGCGGTCATGATGCACGACCAGCGGGTCAGCGCGTTCCCCGTGGTCGACGACAGCGGCAAGGTGATCGGCGTCGTCTCCGAGACCGACCTGCTGACCAAGGAGGCGCTCGAGGGCACCGTGCCCAGCACGCTCAAGGACATGGCCGGGCAGCAGGTGCGGACCCAGGTGACCGGGGTCACCGCGGCCGAGCTGATGACCAGTCCCGTCATCACCATCGGCCCGGACGAGCCGGTCAGCCACGCGGCCCGGCTGATGTTCAACTTCCGGGTCAAGCGGCTCCCGGTGACCAGCCCGGACGGCACCCTGATCGGCATCGTGACCCGCTCCGACCTGCTGAGCGTGTACCGGCGGACCGACGAGGACATCGCCCAGCAGGTCAGTGAGGACCTGCGGGACGCCGCCGGCCTGCCCAGCCCCGGCCAGTTCACCGTCACCGTCAAGAACGGCATCGTCACCATCGAGGGCACACCGGAGACGGCCGGGTCCGGGCTGGACATCGTCGGCGCCATCCGGCACATGGAAGGAGTCGTCGCGGTGCGCGACCGGCTCTCCTACCCGGCCGGCGCTGCGGGCTGAGCGGCCGGGGCGAGGGCGCGCAGCGGTGCGGCCAGCTCGGCCGCGAAGAAGTCCATGAAGCCGTCCGGGTCGGGGCCCGCGTTCATGGCCACCAGGTGGTCGAAGCCCGCGTCGGCGAACCGCCGGGCCAGCTCAAGATGGCGCTTGGGGTCGGGGCCGCAAGCGAACTGGTCGCGCACCTGGTCGGGCGTGACCAGGGCGGTGACCGCCTCGAAGTTAACCGGGTTGGGCAGCTCCGCCATGACCTTCCAGCCGGCCAGGGCGAAGCTGTTCTTCTCCATGACCGCCCGGACCGCGCTGCCCTCGTCCGGCGCCCACGCCAGCGGCACCTCGCCGTAGGCGGGACCGTGGCCGCCGAGGGCGTGCCAGGCGCGGACCAGGGCGCTGTCCGGCTCGACGGCGAACAGGCCGTCGCCGAGATCGGCCGCGATCTTGGCCGACTCCGGGCCGCTGGCCGCCACCGCGATCACCGGGAGCTTCTCCGGCAGGTCGAATACCCGGGCGTCCTCCAGGCGGAGGTACTTGCCGTCAAAGGAGCGGTAACCGCCCTGCCACAGCAGCCGGATGATCTCCAGCGCCTCCCGGAACCGCTCGTGCCGGACCCGCCGGGCGGGAAACCCCTCCCCCGTTATGTGCTCGTTGAGCCGTTCCCCGGCCCCCACCCCGAGGGTGAAGCGCCCGTCGGAGATGATCGCCAGGGTCGCCGCCGCCTGCGCGATGATCGCCGGGTGGTAGCGCATCGAGGGGCAGGTGACCCCGGTGACCAGGCCGATCCGCTCGGTCTTCATCGCGATCGCCGACAGCAGGCTCCAGGTGAAGGCGCTGTGCCCCTGGGCCTCCACCCACGGGTGGTAGTGATCGCTCATCTCAACGAAGTCGAAGCCCGCCCGCTCAGCCAGGACGGCCTGGCGTATCAGCTCCTTGGGGGCGAACCCCTCGGTCGCGAGCTTGTACCCGATCCGCACTGGCACCCTCTCCCCTCGCACCTGCGGTTACCGCTGCTAGCGCACCCGGATACCCGGGGCGGGCGAGGGCAAACCGAAGCGCCGGTTACGGCCCCGGGTCGCTGGCCAGCAGTTCCAGCGCCCCCCGCAAGCTGGTGACCAGCCGGGCACCGGACAGCCGGCGGTCATCCCAGCCGGGCCCGGCCGCCACCAGGCGCACCGGGAAACGCGACAGCGCGCGCAGCGCGCCGACGGCGGCGGTGTCCGCGCGCTGCGCCCACAAGACGACCGCGGCGGGCCGGGCCTCCCGCACCGCCTGCTCGATGCTGCGGGCCGGGGTGGCCGCGCCCAGCATCCGGCTGGGCCGGCCCAGCGCGGCCAGCGCGGCCGCCAGCACCGCCAGCGGCAGCGTGTGCTGCTCGCCCGCGGTGCAGGCGAGCACGGTCAGCGGCGCGCCGGGCGCGGCCGGGGGGTGCGGCAGCCGGTGCAGGGCGCCGATCAGCGCCCAGGACAGGACGTGCTCGGCGGCGATGAGCGCGGGCTCGTCCCGGGGGAACGAGTCAACCGACAGCAGCGCCGGGCAGCACACCAGCTCCCAGGCGTCCACCACCCCGTGCCGGGCCAGCAGCGCGTCCAGCAGGCGGTCGCAGCGCGCGGTGTCAACCGCGCGGGCCGCCTCGATGAGGCTGGCCTGGTCGCGGGCGGCCGGGGCGGCCGGCGGGGGCGACGCCCGCTCTCCCCGCACCACCCGGGCCGCCTCGGAGGCGAGCATGCCCGCCTTGACCAGTTCGAGCATGCGCCGCAGGCGGGCGATGTCCTGCGCCTGGTAGCGACGGTAGCGGCCCGGCTGCGCGCCCGGCGGGCTCAGGCCGTAGCGGCGGTGCCAGGTGCGCAGCGTCGACTCGGAGATCCCGAGCTCACTGGCAACCTGTCCGGCCGTCCAGGCCGGCTCTGGCGGGGGCTGCACCGCGCCCTCACCCGGCGCGGAGCTGGTAGCGGCGCTCGGCGTAGGCCAGGTCGTCGCGCCACAGCCGGGCCGCGGCCCGGCTGATCAGCGGGCGCAGGGCGGGCGAGGCGCGCCGGGCGAGCGCGAACCCGGGCCGCGGCGAGTACGCCACCACGGCCTCGGTCACCGCGGTCCGCGGCCGCCCGTCGGGTCCCGGTCCCAGCGGGGTGGCGTGGGTCTCCACCACGCTGCCGGCCCTTCGCCCGCGGTGATCCGCATGACCACGGTGCGCGGCCCGGGGCAGCTGAACTCGGCCCGGACCGGCACCCCGAGGCCGGGTGAGACCCGGAAGGTCACCGAGACCGCGAACTGGTCGTCGTCCGCGGCCGGCGTCTCGTCCGTCACCTCGGCCGGGGCCGACAGCACCGCCAGGCGGCTGAAGAAGTACGGGTGGAACCAGGCGCCGTGCCACGGGTCGAGCCGGTTGGCCACCACGTCCTGCGGTTCGCACACACCGGCCAGGTTAGCCACGGCGTGCACGCTTTGCGACAGCGGCGGCCGGGCCGGCACGGCCGGCCGGTCCGTCGGCTGCTCGCCGCCCGCCGCGTCGAGCCGCACCCAGGCCAGCACGCCGTCGTCGTGGGCGGGCAGCGGCCGCCAGCCGGCCCCGGCCCCTGGCCCGCCTGCCCGGTTGCCCGCTATTCGCAGCCCGTGCCAGCGGCAGACCAGGTCACCGCAGTCGACCGCGGCCGCCGACAGCGGCGCCCCCAGGTGCGGGCAGGCACCAGGCCCGACCACCAGCTGGCCCGCGCGGTCACGCCACGCCACCAGCTCGGTGCCCGCCACCGTCACGCCGTAGGGCCGCCCCGGGCGGACCGCGCGGCTGCCGCCGAGCACGTACCAGTTCCCGGCCGGGCGCGCCTGCGCCCGGCGCACCGCCGCTTCGATGAGCGCGGGCCTGGCCTCGGCGTAGGTCGGCCGCTGGCGGGTCCACGGCCCGGCCGCCAGCGGCTGCAGCGGCCAGCCGCGCGGCCAGCGGGCGGGTCCCGGGTGGCGGTCCCGGCCGGTCATGCCCGCCGCTCCCGCGCCGGCCCGGCCGGGACCGCCGCCCGCCGCTGGCGGGCGATCAGGGTGTGCAACGGCGCCAGCCGGCCCCGGGTGGGCACCGTGTACAGCTCGTGCCCGGCCAGCCCCCACCGGGCCAGCAGGCAGTTGGCGGCGTGCCAGCCGGTCGTGGCCGCCCGCTCCATCAGCGCGACCGGCACGTCGATCCGGATGCCGTCGCCCGCCAGCACCAGCCCGCCGACGGGGGTGCGCACCCGCGGCCGCCGGCTGAAGTCGCCCGGGCCGAACAGCGGGCAGTCGGCCCGCCAGAGCACCGACTCGGCCACCACCTTGGCCTCCCGGGTCTCCGGGTAGAGCTGGTACAGCCGGGCGGCCGCCTGCTCGCCCGCGTCGGCGTCCCGGGCGGCGTAGGCGTGCAGCTCGACCACGGAACCGCCGGCCTGGCCGGCCCAGTCCCTGGCCTGCCGGTCGTACCGCTCCAGCACGCTGACGTTGTCCAGCGGGGGCAGCCCGCCGACCGCGAGGAACGCTGGCCGCTCGGCCAGCACCGGCCGGTCCAGCCACAGCCGGCGGACCAGGAACGGCGGCGCGGTGCGGAGCCCGGCCACCGCCGCCCGCCAGTCCGGGGCGGCCAGCGTCGGGGATGAGCTGATAATCCGCCGCAGCCCGGTCACGTCGGCCGCCAGCACCACGCCGTCGGCCGCCAGCACGGTCCCGGCCCGGTCGTGCACCCGGAATTCACCGGGGCGGCGGAAATCCACCCGGGCGACTTCGGTGCCGGTGCGGATGTCAACCCCCAGGCCCTTGAGGTACCCCGCCAGGGGGTCCCAGAGCGCGGTGTCGTAGCCCGCGTCGGGCACGTCGAACACCAGGCCCTCGCTTGAGCCGAGGAAGTAGATGTGGAACATCGCCGCCAGCTCGGCCGCCGAAAGCTGGGCCGGGTCGGCGAAGAAGCTGCGCGAGAAGACGTCGAACGCCAGGTGGCGGGCGGCGGCCGGGAAGTTGACCCGGCGCAGGAACGTCTCCGCGTCCATGTCGTCAAGCTGCTGGTAGATGCCGGGCACGGAGACCGCGGCCAGCGGGGCGGCCGCCGCGGGGTTGATCGCCAGCAGGTCGCGGAGCCGGAAGGTGGGGCTGCGGAGCGCGAAGGCGAGCGCGTTCCAGGGCGGGGTGCGGGGCAGGCCGCGGAAGCTGTCCAGCCGGCCGACCGCGTCTACCAGCGGGTAATCCGGGACCGGGACCAGGCGGGCCAGCCCGGGATCGGCCCGCCGGAGCAGCGACCGCAGGTTGTAGTACTGGCGGAAGAAGGCGTGGAAGCCGCGGCTCATCGGCAGCCGGGTCCCGTCCGCGGTCGTCTCGGTCCACCCGGCCACCCGGCCGCCGAGCTGCCGCTCGCGCTCGAGCAGGGTGACCTGGACCCCGCGCTCGGCCAGCCCGGTGGCGGCGGCCAGGCCGGCGATGCCGCCGCCGACCACCACCACCCGCGGCCGCCGCGACAGCAGCCGGGCGTCCTGGTAGCCGGCGGGCGCGGCGTGCCGGACGGCGGCCCGGTCGCGCGGCTCGCGGTCCGGCCGCACCCGGCTCACCGGGGCCCCCGGTCGGCCCGGCCGCCGAGGAACGTGTGCACGATGCCCTGCTGCCAGCCCGGGACGGTCTCGCTGAGCACGCCGGTGAACCCGGCCTGGCGCAGCCGCTGCCTGAACCGGGCCGCCCCGTCGAACCCGGCCACGCTGCGGCGCAGGTAGCGGTACAGCGCCGCGTCGCCCGCGGTCGCCCGGCCGAGCGGGATGATGACGCCCAGGCTGACCGCCTGCCAGACCGCGCGGGCGCGGAGCGAGTCGCGGACCGAGTACTCGTGCACGGCCAGCGTGCCGCCCGGCCGCAGCAGGCCGTGCAGCTGCCGCAGCACCGCGTCGGGGTCGGGCACGTTGCGGATCAGGTAGGCGGCGAAGATGGCGTCGAACGGGCCGTCGACCCCGGCCGCGGCCAGCTCCTCGACCGGGGTGTGCACGAACCTGACCGAGCCGGGCCAGTGCTTGGCCCGGGCCTGGTCCAGCATCCCGGCCGACGCGTCGATCGCGGTGACCTCCGCCCGCGGGGCCACGCTGAGCAGGGCCGCGGTGGAGGCGCCGGTCCCGCAGCCGGCGTCGAGCAGCCGCAGCCCGCGCCCGGCTTCCGGCAGCCGCAGCCGCCGGGCCGACAGCCGCAGCTGCCGGTGGTACCCGGGGCTGGCCCCGGTCAGCCGGTCGTAGGCGAAGGCGCTAGCGTCGAACGCGGCCGGCACTGTCTCGCGCCTGGGGCCTGCTGATCGCGTGGTCATCATGCGCTCCTTTCCTCGCGGTGGCCCGGCTGCCCTGCCGCTCCCACAGCAGCAGGGCCGCGGTAACCAGCGCGAAGCCGAACAGGAAGTCCTCGACCGGGATGTCCCACGGCCCGCGCAGCCCGGTGACCTGCGCGGGTGAGTAGCTCACGACCGGCGCGCTGAGCTTGGTCAGCCAGCCGTCGACCGGGACCTGGAAGCCGAGCACGATCACCATCGACAGCCAGTAGGCCAGGCGCCGGAACAGCCCGGTGCGCAGCCACAGCAGCTCGGCCGCGCCGACCGCGAGCACCGCGGCGACCGCGGGCACGGTGTAGCCGAGCCCGGTCACCGGCCTCGCCCGGTCCGCCCGCGCCCCAGACGACTGAGCAGCGCCTGCACGCAGCCGTAGGTGAGGATCGCGCACACCGGCACGACCAGGAAGAACACCAGCTCTTCGACCGGGACGCGGAACGGCAGCAGCACCCCGGTGATGTACCGCGGGCTGTAGCTCCACACCCCGGCCCCGACCGCGACCGCGTCCCAGGCGAGGAACACCACCGCCACCGGCAGCACCGCACGGGCCAGCCGGGCGGGCTGCCGGTACACCCGGGCCCCGAGCAGCTCGAGCGGCGCGGTTACCGCCAGGCAGGCCGCCATCAGCAGCAGGTACTGGAAGTGGTCCATGTCAGCGCAGCTCCCCGGCCGGGACCGGGAAGGACGGGGCCCGCCAGCGGCGCCGCCGCGCCCAGTAGGCCCGGGCCAGGGCCGGGCCCGCCACCCTGACCCGCCGCAGCTGCCCCACCCGCGCCCGGCGGGCGAACACCGCGAAGTCCGAGTCCTCGATCTCGTCCAGGATGCGGGCGTACAGGGTCAGCGCGGTGGCCACGCAGGGCCGGGCCACCGGGGCCAGCATGGCCACCCCGGCCTGGGCGAACGCGTAGACCTGACGGGTCCGCGCGTGCTGGTCGGCCAGCGCCGCCCGGACCCGCGGGTCGGTGGTCCGGCGCGCCCGGCACCAGGCGAGCAGCCCGCGGTCCACCCCGAACGCGGCCAGCTCGTCGGCGGGCAGGTACACCCGGTCCCGGTCCAGGTCCTCGCCGACGTCCCGCAGGAAGTTGGTCAGCTGGAACGCCCGGCCCAGGGCGGCCGCGTACGGGGCGGCGTCGGCGGGCGGGCCCACGGTGCCGAGCACCGGCAGCACCTGCAGCCCGATGACCTCGGCCGACCCGCGAACGTAGCGGTCGAGCGCGGCCCGGTCGGGGTAGCCGCGGACGGTCAGGTCCATCCGCATCGACGCGAAGAAGTCCGCGAACAGGTCCGGCCCGATCCGGTAGCGCACCGCGGTGTCCACCACCGCCGCCAGCAGCGGGTCATCGCTGCGGCCGGCCGCCAGCCCGGCCGCCAGCGGGCCGGCCACCGCGTCCAGCCGGCCCGCGACCTCGCCGGCCGGGGTGCCCGGCGGCACCTCGTCGACGATGTCGTCGGCCCACCGGGCCAGCCCGTACAGCGCGTGCACGGCCGGCCGCCGGTCCCGCGGCAGCAGCTTGGTGGCCAGGTAGTAGGTCTTGCCGTGGCGGGCGTTGAGCTGCCGGCAGCGCTCGTAGGAGGCGCTGAGCGCGGCCCCGGTCATGACACTCCCGCCCGTGGCTGCCCTGCCTGGGCGGTCACGGGGGCGGACGAGGGGCGGGCGGCACCCGTTCGGGCGCTCCTTGATTTTGACTCTCCGGTGATCCGGTCGGCCGCCAGGCGGCCGGAGACGAGCGCGGTCGGCACGCCAACCCCGGGCACCGTCCCGCAGCCGGCCAGCACCACGTTGCTGACGCCGCGGGGCAGGTTGCCGGGCCGGAACGGGCCGGTCTGCCAGAACGTGTGCGCGTAGGAGAACGGGGTGCCGGCCACCAGTCCCTGGCGGGCCCAGTCGGCCGGGGTGACCAGGCGGGCGCACTCGACCTCGGCGTCAAGGCCGGGCAGCAGCCGGCCGGCCACCCGCGCGGTCAGCTGGTCCGCGTACGCCTGCCCGGTCGCGTCCCAGTCGGTGTTCCCGGCCGCCAGGTTGGGGGCCGGCGCGAGCACGTAGAGCAGGTCACGGCCGGGCGGGGCGAGCCCCGGGTCGGTCGCGGTCGGCCTGGTGACCAGCAGGGACGGGTCGCTCATGGGCTGGCCGTCGTCGATGATCTCGCGGAACGTCTGCTGCCAGGCGCCGCCGAACAAGATCGTGTGGTGGGCCGCGTCCGGGTAGCGGCGCCGGAGGCCCGAGGTGCAGCACGACCGCGGACGGCGCCGGGCGCAGCGGCAGCAGCCGCCGCGGCGTCCGCCCGAGCAGCTCGTAGGCGGTGTCCAGCTCGGTCGCGAGCACCACCGCGTCGCAGCGGAAGCGCTGGCCGTCGGCGGTGCGAACGGCGCGGACGCGGTCGCCTGACCGCTCAAGCGCGGTGACCGGGCTGCCGTAGCTGAACGTGACCCCGGCCCCTTCGGCCGCCGCCGCCAGCGCGTCCGGCAGCGCCCGCATCCCGCCGCGCGGGAAGTAGACGCCGGCCACCGTGTCCATGTAGGCGATCACCGCGTAGAGGGCCCGCGCCTGCTGCGGTGAGCAGCCGGCGTAGAGCGACTGGAAGGTGAACACCCGGCGCAGCCGCTCGTCGCGCAGGAAGCGGCCGACGGCCGGCTCCAGCCGTCCGAAGGCGCCCATCGCCGCCAGCCGGGCCAGCTCGGGCCGGGCCAGCGAGAGCGGCGAGTCGACGTTGGCCGCGATGAAGCGGTCGAACTCGGCCGCGTACAGCCGGGTCAGCCAGGCGCGCAGCCGCCGGTAGCCGTCGGCCTCGCGCGGGCCGGCGAACCGGGCCACCGCTTCGGCCATCGCGTCGGCGTCGGTGTGCACGTCGAGCTGGCTGCCGTCGGCGAACTGGGCGCGGTAGGCGGGGTCAAGCGGGACCAGGTCGAGGCGGCTGCGCAGGGTCTCGCCGACCGCGTTGAGCGCTTCCTCGATGAGGCCGGGCATGGTGAGGACGGTCGGGCCGGTGTCGAAGCGGTAGCCGTCGAGGTCGAGGCGGCCCGCCCGGCCGCCCGGTACCTGCTCCCGCTCGATCACGGTGACGGCCCGGCCGCGGCCGGCCAGGTGCAGCGCGGCGGCCAGTCCGGCGAGGCCGGCCCCGATGACAACGACCTCGCCGGAGTCTTTACCGATAAGTCGCACCGGGTCACCGCGCCCGGTCGGTGGCGCGGACCGCCAGGTCGCGCAGCACGGCGGCGGCCGTGCGGTCGATCCCGGCCCCGGTCAGGGCGGCGCAGGCGGCGGCCACCCGGGAGTCGATCATCTGCTCGATCCGCGTCACCGCGCCGGTGCCGGCGATGAGCTCGCGCATCCGCATCAGCTCGCGCTCGCCCAGGTGATCGCGCGCGTGCAACCGCCGCAGCTCCGCCCCCGGCCCGGGCGCGGCCAGCTCCGCCGCCAGCGCGATGACGCTGGTCGCCTTGTGCTCGCGCAGGTCGCCGCCGTTGGGCTTGCCGGTGACCGACGGCTGCCCGAAGACGCCGAGCAGGTCGTCCCTGAGCTGGAACGCCTCGCCGACCAGCCCGCCGTACCGGCCGAGCGCCTCGCGGGCGGGCTGGCCGCAGCCGGCCAGCGCGGCGCCGAGCTCCAGCGGGCGGCGCACGGTGTAATTGCCCGACTTGCGGCGGCTCACTTCCAGGACCGCCTCCATCGGCGGCAGGTGCCGCGCGTCGTAGACCAGGTCGGCGAACTGCCCGACGGCCAGCTCACCGCGCAGCCGGTCGTAGACCGGCCAGCCCCGGCCGAGCGCGTCGGCGGGCAGGCCGCTTTCCCGCAGCAGCTGCTCCGCCCACACCAGCAGCAGGTCGCCCAGCAGCACCGCGGCCGAGTCGCCGAAGTGCCCCGCGTCCCCGGCCAGCTCCTGGGCGCCGTACCAGCCGGCCAGCCGGACGTGGGCCGCGGTCCGGCCGCGGCGCATCACCGACCGGTCCATCACGTCGTCCTGGATGAGCGCGAAGGCGTGCAGCAGCTCGGTGCTGGCGGCGGCCCGCAGCGCCGCCTCGCTTTCCTCCGCGCCGCACAGCCAGCCCAGGTAGGTGAACGTCGTGCGGACGTACTTGCCGCCCGACACCGACCCGGTCAGCAGCTCGGTGACCAGGTCGGCACCGGGAACGCCACGCACGTACTGGTCGCAGCGGGCGCGGACGAAGTCGTCGAGGACGACCCGGGCCCGTTCGCGGACGCCGCTGGTCCAGCTCGCGATGAAGTCGTCGGCGGGCTGGACCGCGTCCGGGCGGACGGCTGAGTCCGGGCGGACGGCTGGCGGCGGGACGGCGGGCGGCGGAAGCAAACGCATGACGGCGGCCTCTCATACTGCGGATCTGATCAGGCCGTTCTAGTACCCGGGTCTGACGAAACGATTCACAAACGTTGCAACTTTTTCGCGGCCGCCGCGTATGGGACTATGTCCGCATGTCTCAGAACACCGGCGTTCAGGTCAAGTTCAGCTTCCACCCGACGTTCCACGTCCCGACGCTGGAGGAGGCGGAGGAGTTCTTCGACCGCGCCTTCGGCTACCCGAGCGTGCTGATGCAGACCATTCCCGACGACAAGCCGATCGAGGTCGGCCACCTGCGCGGGTACTCGAAGATGGTCATGATCCGCGACGTGCTGATCGACTACGTGTGCCCGAGCCTGCACCGGGTCAAGGGCAAGCAGGTCTTCGCGGACGTCGCCAAGCCGGTGCTGCTGAACATCGGCTGGTACTCCGATGACATCACCGCCACCTTCCGGGCGCTGCGGGCGGCCGGCGTCCCGCTGGTGGACCAGCTCGGCCAGCCGGCCGAGGGAGACGAGCCGCCCACCCCGAACCAGGGCGGGGCGATCAAGATGTTCTTCACCCCGGCCGACCAGGTCGGCCTGCGGTACCAGTTCATGGAGACGTTCCCGATGCGGCTCGACCCGCGGCTCACCCCGGGCTGGACGCTGCCGCCGGTGTCGGACGACGACCCGCTCGGCCTGGTCCGCCTGTCCCACCACGTGATCCTGACCGCGGACCCGGACCGGGCGGTCAACTTCATCCGCGCGATCGGCGGCGAGGTCATCCACGAGGGCCGGGACGAGCAGCGCGGGCTGTCCGGGCCCTACGTGCGGCTGGCGGACGCGATCTACCACTACGCGGTGCCCGACGCCGGGACCGCGGCCGCCGAGGTGCTGGCGGCCAAGGTGCCGGCCGACAAGTTCTACGCGATGACGTTCCGGGTGACCGACCTCGACCGGGCGGCCGGGCACCTTGAGAAGGCCGGCGTCGGCGTCGCCTCGCGGACCGGCGACACGCTGGTTACCGACCCCGCCACCAGCCTTGAGGTGCCGTGGGGGTTCACCACCGCGGCTGTTCCGGGCGACGACCGGGGTTGAGCTAGTCCAGCCGGGCGAGCCAGCGGTGGCCCGGGTGCACGCGGGCGAGGAGGCTGGCTAGCCTCGCCCGCTGGGCTTGGCTCAGGTACGGGATGGCCGCGTCGAAGTCGGCCTGGTCCTTGAGGCGGGCGTGCTTGGCCTTGAACAGCAGGACCAGCTCGGGCACCAGGTAGGGGATGCCGTCCGGGCTGTGCCCGATAACCGCGGCGTAGCGGAACCGGATCGCTTCGTCGCGTCGGCAGATCCAGGTGTCGCCGTCGTGGGGCTCGCGGAACACGTCGAGCAGGTAGTTGCCGGCGGCGGGGTCGCGCAGCCAGGTCTGGTGGGTGGCGGCCAGCGCCGCCGGGCTGGCGTTCTCCCAGACCCGGCCGTCGCTGACCGTGTCGAAGGCGTACCCGGGGAAGCGGTCGCGGACCTCGGGGAAGGCCGCCGCCGGGATCGCGATCTCGGTGTCCTCGTGCTCGCGGGTCTGCCTGCCGTGGAAGAGGTCAAGCGCCCAGCCGCCGGCCACGTACCAGGGGACGGTGACCCCGGCCAGGCGCTGCGCGACCTCTTCCGGGGTCCAGCAGGATGACCAGCGGGCGTCGAAGGCGTCGATCTCGGCCGGCGACAGCTTGCGGCCGCCGTCGGGGAGTTGCTCGCTCACCGGAGAGAACTTACCGGCTACCGGCGGTTGTAGGTGCCCGCGTCCACCGGGACGACGGTGCCAGTTACGTAGCGGGCCTCGTCTGACACCAGCCACGCGATCGCGTTGGAGACGTCGAGCGGCTCGATCATGTTTCCGCCGGGCAGGTCGCTCGTGCAGGCGTTCGCGAGCGAGGGGTTCCACTTGGCCAGTTCCTCGACGGTGACGTTGCCGGCCATCGGCGTCCGGCAGGTGGTCGGGCACACCGCGTTGACCCGGATCCCGTGGGGGGCGCCGAAGTTGGCCCACGAGCGCATCAGCCCGATGACGGCGTGCTTGGCGGCCGTGTAAGCCAGGAATCCGGGCTCGTTGGACGCCACGCCGAGTAGTCCCGCCACCGAGCTGGTGATCACGACGGCCCCGCCCTGGCCGCTCTCGATCATCGACGGCAGCGCGACCCGGACGGTGTTCCACACGCCGGTCAGGTTGACGCCGATGACATCGTCCCAGGCGCTCTCGGACTGACCGCCGGCCGCGATTCCCGCGTTCGCGAGCACGATCCCGGCCGGCCCGAGCTCCGCCTGGCCCTCCTCGAACGCCTGGCGCAGCGCGTCCGCGTCGCGGACATCCGCCTGGCGGGCCACGATGCGCCGGTCCAGCGCTTCTACCTGCTTCACCGTCTGGGCGAGGTCGCCGGGCGTCGGCATCGGGTACGGGAGGTTGGACGAGATCTCGGCGCAGACGTCGACCGCGATGATGTCGGCCCCCTCCTGCGCCAGCCGGATCGCGTGACTGCGGCCCTGGCCGCGCGCGGCACCGCTGATGAACGCGACCTTGCCGTCGAGCTTTCCCATGGCGTTCTCCTTTACTTGTCGGCGGGCTGGGCGCCGCGGGTGGTCCCGTCCCACGATCCGCCACTCCCCGTCCCGCTTCTCCAGGCGGTCGATGTAGCGGCCGGTCATGAACTGGGCGTGGTTCTCCTGGCGGCGGGACTGGAAGATCCCCACCACGTAGCTCTCGCAGTGCGCGGTGTTCCCGTCGATCTCGCAGGAGTGGGTCGTCAGGTTGTGCAGGTGCGCGGTGAACCCGGCGCTGTGGGTCTCGTTGGCCCACTGCCCGTACCGGGGCCCCGGGGTCACCCACTGGCCGTGCTCATCCAGGCCGTCCGCCCAGAAGCAGCTGTTCCGCAACTCGGTGTCGTGCCGGTCATGGCCGGACTCCGCGCCGGCCGCAGCGCGGCCAGGAACAGGTCGTCCATGGACGGGAAGTAGTAGTGGACCAGCGGAGGCTTCACGCCTGCCTTGGCCGCCACCCGCCGCGACGTCACGGCGGCGTACCCCTCCTCCAGCATGATCTCCGTGGCCGCCTGGATAAGGGCCAGCCGCGTCGCGGAGTCCTCGGCCCCGACCCTGCGCGGCGCGGTCATGCCGCCCCGAGCCGCGCGGCCATGGAAGCGCCAGTCATGCCGCGATGATAGCTGGCCCGTTCCGACGGCAGCGGCCGCTGAGCGCTGCCGGAATGTCAGACCCTCGCCGTAGTATTCGATTGCAGGTATCCGATGGACTGGTCATCGAACGGAGGGCGGTATGGGCTGGCAGCCGGAACGTGATCCCTGGCCGGGCGAGGCGCCCGGGCAGGGCGGCGGCGGCGCCGTGCCTGCGGTGCCGTCCGGGTTCGCGCACGGCGGCTACTGGGCCACGGCCGTGCCGTCGGCGGCGCTGGCGGCTGCGCTGGAGGCAGTGGCCGGGCCGGATGACTCATACGAGGGCGCCGGTACTGACGCGCGGGTGGGGGCGGCCCGGCAGTGGGACGCGATCGAGTCCTACGCGGCCGCGCGCAAGCTGGGCGCGCTGCGGTCGATGACCCGCGAGGACGCGGAGGGGGCCCCGGTGCTGCGCCGCCGCGCTGACCTGCCCGCGGGCTGGGACGACTCGCTGAACTACGAGGTGGCCGGGGCGCTGGCGATGGGGCCGGTCTCGGCCGGGAACCTCGCCGCGCTGGCCTGGGCCCTCGGCACCCGGCTGGCCGGGACCGGGCGGCTGCTGGCCGCGGGGACCGTGACCCTGGCCAAGGCCAGGCTGGTCGCCCAGGTCTTCGAGCCCCTCGAGCGATCCTGAGGCGGCCCGGGCGGAGGCGCTGCTGCTGCCGGAGCTGGCCGGGAAGAACTACTTCCAGGTGGAGCGGCTGGCCTGGCGGGCCGCGGTCACGGTCGCCCCGGACCTGGCCGGGCGCCGCCGGACCGCGGCCGAGCGGACCCGGGCCCGGGTCACGGTCTTCCGCGAGGAGGCCGGCACGGTCGGACTGTCAGGCCGTGACCTGCCCGCCGCGCAGGCGCTGTCAGGCCACGCGAACGTGCTGGCCCGCGCGAGCTGGTACGAGGCTTCCGGGGCGTTCCCCGGCCGCAGCGGGAGCGCGCTGCAGGCGCTGGCCTACCTCGACCTGCTCAACGGCGTCAGCGGCGCAGGACCGGGTCGCGTTCGCCCGCGCCGCCGCCGACCAGCCGCCGGCGACGGTCCCGGCGAACACGGCCCGGAAGGCCCCGAAGACCCCGAAGGCCCCGGCTGCCCGGAAGGTCCCGGGCCGCACAGCGACGGTCCGGGCGGCGGCAGTCCAGGCAGTGATAGTCCGGGCAGCGGCAGTCCGGGCAGTGACAGTCCGGGCAGTGACAGTCCGGGCGGTTCCGGCCCAGGCGCCCTGACGCCCCGGCTCCGGGACCGGGACAGCCGGCCCTGCCGGAGGTCGCGGTCCCGTTGGCCACCCTCCAGCGCCAGGCTGAGCGCCCCGGTGACAACCGGCTGCTCGGCGCGCTCGACCCCGCCCTGGCCCGCGACCTGGCCGTCGCGGCGGCCCGCTCCCCGGCCAGCCGCTGGGAAGTCACCATCGTCGACCAGCACGGCTACGCGGTCGGCCACGGCACCGCTCGCGACCGTAAACGCCAGCCGGGACCCTGGCCGCCAGGCCCGTCACCCGGGCTGCCGCTCCGCCTGAACATCACCGTCACCGAGACGCAGCTACGCCGCCTGGCCGACGGGCAACCGCGACCTGGCGCGCCGCCGCCTGCCTGGCAGCTAACCCGCACTGCACCGGCCGGCGACGGGGACGGCCGCTGGACAGATACGTACGGCACCTGGGCACTGACGCTGCCCGGTGGCCGTCAGCTCGCCGTGCGGTTCGACACCGTGCCCACCCACGCCTGCGACCACCGGCACCAGACCGCCTCCTACCAGCCCACCGCCCGGCTCCGCCGCCTGGTCCAGGCCCGCGACCACGAGTGCACGTTCCCCACCTGCACCCGCCCCGCCCGCGAGTCCGACTTCGAGCACGCCCTCCCCTACGACCAGGGCGGCCGCACCGACGCGTGCAACGCCGGAGCACGAAGCCGGCGCTGCCATCAGGTCAAGCAAATGCCGGGCTGGTCGGTCACCCAGCCCAGGCCCGGCTGGCACGCCTGGACCACCCCGACCGGCCGCACCTACATCCAGGAACCATGGCGGTACCCGACATGATCGGCAGGCTACTCGCGGCCGGGCGGGGGCAGCAGCTCGGTCTTGAACTGGGGGGCGAGGCTGGTTGAGCGGGCGATGAACGCGGCCTGCTCGTCGGGGCCGAGTGGCGGCGGCGGCTGCGTGCGGGTGGCGACCGGCTGGCCGACCAGGGTGAAGAACTCCTCCTGGCCCGCGGGCGCGCACAGGCACAGCAGGCGTGACGGGGTGGCGGCGGCGTTGGTGAACGAGTGCGGCGCGTTGGCGGGCACGTTGATGGTCTCCCCCGCCCGGGCGGTGAGGGTCTCCCCCCGGAACGTCACCCGGACCTCGCCGTCCAGGACGGTGAACATCTCCTCGAAGTCGTGCCGGTGCGGGGGCGGGCCGCCGCCCGGCGGGACGTGCATGTCGATGAGGGTGTACCGGCCGCCGGTGTCCTGGCCGGCCACCAGGATCGTGTAGGTGTCGCCGACCAGGCCGATGTGCGGCAGGCTCTGGTCGGTGTCCGGGCGGGCGATGACGAGGCTTCTGCTCGGGTCGTCGGGCGGGACCGGGGCTGGCTGACTGGGCATAGGCTAGCCTTCCGTAAGCGGAGTAATTCGTCCGTTTGACTGTAACATAGGTGGCCCCGGGTGCTGGGGTGGGTGACGGTGCTGGGGTGGGTGACGGGGTTGGGGTGGGTGACGGGGTTGGGGGTGCTGGGATTGAATGAGCGCATGGCCGCCGACACGTCGCGTGAGCCGCGCAGCGACGCGGCCCGCAACCGCCGGGCCCTCGCCCGGGCCGCCACCGCGGCGGTGCACCGGGAGGGGCTCGGGGTGCCGATGGCGACGATCGCGGCCGACGCGGGGGTCGGCATCGGCACCCTCTACCGTCACTTCCCCACCCGCGAGGACCTGCTCGGCTACCTCACCCACGCGTCGTTCGAGCAGGTCCTGGCCAACGCCCAGGCGGCCGCGGGCGGCGGCCTGAGCGGGGCGGAGGCGCTCCGGCGGTTCATCGAGGCGGCGATCAGCCAGCGCAACGAGCTGCTGCTGCCGCTGCACGGCGGACCGCGGCCGGGCTCGGACCGGACCCGCGCCGTCCGCGATCAGGTCCACCAGGTCATCCAGCAGATCATCGACCGCGGACGGGCCGACGGGACCGTTAACCGGGATGTCAGCCCCCGTGACATCGTGGTGTTCGGCTCGATGCTCGCCCAGCCCCGGCCGCCCGACCCGGGCTGGGACGCGACCTGCCGCCGGCTCCTGGCCACGTACCTGGCGGGGCTGCGAGCGGGCCCGGTGAGCTGAGGTTCCGCGCCGCGCGGGCCGGGATGTCACCCGGGAGGCGTACGCCGCGCGGGGCAGGCCCAGCCCGCGGGATGCCGCGCCCGGCCGATGCGCGACCGGGCCGCCCGTCCCTAGCCTGGCTGTCATGACATGGAGCTGGATCGCCCACCTGGTGCAGTCCTACGGGTACTACGCGGTGTTCGCGCTGATCGCCCTGGAGAGCACCGGGATCCCGCTGCCGGGTGAGACCGCGCTGATCACCGCGGCGCTCTACGCCGGCACGACGCATCAGCTGAACATCATCGTGCTGGCCGCCGTCGCGGCGGCCGGGGCGGTCGCGGGCGACAACGCGGGCTACTGGATCGGCCGGACCGGCGGTTACCGGCTGGCCGAGCGGTACGGGCGGTTCGTCGGGCTGGACGCGGGGAAGCTCGGGCTGGGGCGGTACCTGTTCGCCCGGCACGGGGTCAAGCTGGTGTTCTTCGGGCGGTTCATCGCCGTGCTGCGGACGTTCGCCGCGTTCTTCGCCGGGGTGAGCAAGATGCGCTGGGCCGGCTTCCTGGCCGCCAACGCGGCGGGCGGGCTGCTGTGGGCGGCCGCCTACGCCTTCGGCGCCTACGCGCTCGGCAGCGCCGCCCACAGCGTCGGCACCGCCGTCAGCTACGCCGGCTTCGGCCTCGCCAGCGCGGTCACGATCGCCTCGGCGGCGCTGGCCCGGCGGGCCATGCGGCGGCTGGAACGGCAAGCGGGCGAGGACGGCCGGGAGCCGGGGCTGTCGGGGCTGTCGGGGCCGGCCGCCAGCGGCCCGCCGGCGCTGCTGGCGGCCCGGTGAGCGGCGGCCGCTGCCCGGGGCGGCGGGCGGCTAGGCGGGCCGCTCGACTGGCACTGCCGCGATGTCGTGCAGCACTTCCGTCACCCGGTCCGGCTCGGTCAGCATCAGGTCGTGACCGGTATCGATGTCCCAGAGCCGGCCGTGATCACGGGCGTCCTTGATGAGGCCGGGGTCGCGGGTGGCGAGGGTCGAGGTGCAGACGATGTGGAACGCGGGCACCGCCGCCAGCCCGGCCGGGTTGGTGAGCACCAGCGGCTGCTCGAAGCAGGCCCACGGGTGGGCCGCCAGCCGGGCGTCCACCCAGGCCAGGTCGTCCGGGTCGGTGACGCCGTAGAAGGCGCCCGCGCCCTCTCCCGGGAGCAGGACCAGCTCGACGCCGTCGCGGACCTCCCCGAACTGCCGGGCGGCCCGCATCATCGGGCCGGCCACGTCGACCAGCGACTGCCCGTCGGCCGGGTTGGCGGCGTCCAGGTAGACCAGCCGGCCGATGCGGTCGGCGGCCCGGTCGGCGGCACCGGTGATCACCATGCCGCCGTAGCTGTGGCCGACCAGGATGACCTCGCGCAGGTCGTTGTAGTAGAGGTACTCGGTGACGTCGGTGACGTGGGTGCTGAGGTCGATGCGGCCGCCAAGCAGCGGCAGCAGGTGGGCGCGTTCCCCCAGGCCGGTCAGCGAGGGGGCGTGCACCTCGTGGCCCAGGGCCAGCAGCCGCTGCGCTACCGGGCGGTAGCACCAGCCGCCGTGGCCGCCGCCGTGCACCAGAACGAACGTCGCCATCGCGCCTCCTTGCGCCGAGTAACCGGGTTACTCAGACGGACGATAACTGAGTTACTGGGCGCGGTCTAGACTCCTGGCATGGGAACCGAAGCGGCCGGCGAGCCGGCGGCGGGGACCGCCGACCCGGTGATTTCGGTGGTGGCCGGCCTGATCACCGCGGGCGGCCACGAGTCGGTGCAGTTCCGTGAGGTTGCCCGCCGGGCGGCGGTCTCGATGACGACCATCTACAAGCGGGCGGGCACCCGCGAGGAACTGATCGCGGCCGCGGTCGAGAGCTGGATCGCGGTCAACCTCTGGCAGCCGATCCCGGCCGGCCCGCCCGGCGAGTCGCTGGCGGACGGCCTCATGCGCATCTTCCGGCACGTGTTCGAGCCGTGGGAGCGTAACCCGGCCATGCTCCGCGCCTACCAGCGGGTCCGGTCCGGCCCGCACGGCCAGGCGGTGGAGCGGCGCACCTGGGCGGCGATCGAGCCGAGCGCCCGCCAGCTACTGTCCGGGGTGGCACCGGACTACGCGGCCGACATCGGGCTGGTGCTGACCGACGTGGCCAACGGGCTGGTCGTCCGCTTCACGGCCGGGGAGATCGCCTCGGACGACATCCTCCCGCTGCTCGACCGGGTGGTGCGCCGCCTGACGTCAGACAACTCGGCCGAGGCAGCCCGGGCCGGCCGCCCTGGCTAGTACCTGATGCCGGGGAACTGGTCGCGGGCCTGGCCGAGCTGGTCGGTCCACTCGCGGGGCCAGCCGAAGGCGCGGGCGGCCTGCGGGGCCAGGTCGGCGGCGGCGGCACCGCTGGTGAAGTGAATGTACTCGCCCCAGTTCATCCGGCGCGGGTAGGTGCCGTCGGGGTCGCGGGGAAAGTGCTGCGCCAGCAGCCGGAAGAACCGGTCCATGACCGCGGCCTGGCCGCAGTCCCGCCACAGCGGGTAGAACCAGTCGCGGAACCAGCGGGTGCCGCGCCGCGGGAAGTCGTCCCGGTTGCCGGCGAACTGGCGGTGCACCCGCCGCGCGTCACGCTGCATGCCCAGCGCGGTGTAGACGTCGTAGATGAAGAACTCGGCCCACTTGCTGTCGCCCCAGATCTCGTAGGCGGGCGACCCGTGGGCGCCGTTGTTGGCGCTCTCGACGGTGTGCCCGATCTCGTGGGTGGGCAGCTCAGGGGACAGCGGGTTGCCTTCCCGCCAGCTGTCGAGGCCGCAGTCGCTGACGTTGTGGTGGTCGTGGACCGGGCTGACGTAGTAGCCGGCGTGCCCGCCGCCGTGCCGGCCGGCGTGATGGATGGAGTAGATCCGCGGGTCGGGGCCGAACGCCTCGCCGTAGGTCGCCTTGGAGTAGCGCCAGACCTGCCCGATGTAGCCCGGCAGCCAGCGCACCTCATCCCGGCGGACGTCGCGGTCCAGGTAGATCGCGCAGTCGTCGTCGCCGTAGTAAAGCTCGAGCAGCTGCCGGTGGTCGAACCAGTGCTCCTGCCAGGTGCCGGGCAGGCCGCTCAGCGGGTTTCCATGTTGCCCTGCGGGGTCCGCGACCACCCGTTCCTCCTTGACGCTTTTCTAGCCTTCACCAACCGTATGCTGACTACCCACCTCAGCTACCGGGAAGCCGAGACATCGTGTGACATTGGTGTTACTGTGAGTCGCTACGTGATCTGGGCTACGGGGGCTCGGCACGGGGGTCAACGCGCTTAGTGCGCCGCCGAGGGGTTTGGGTCAAACCGCGAGACGACGGCGCGGCAGGCAATTGGGGAATCGCTGCCGCGACCGGGTTCACCGCGCTCCTGGCGGCTGCTTCCGCTGAGCCGGCCCGTGCCGCGCCCGCCCACTTAACCGGGGAGGGTTTGTTTCGTGACTGCTGTATCTGTGCCGGCCACCGAGAGCTTCGTGCCGACGCCGGACCGTTTCCACCTGACGCCGAGGTACGTCGCCAACCGGGTTCGGGCCGCGCTCTACGAGCGCACGCACCCGGCCGACCCGTGGCTGACGCCGGCCGCCATCGGCATGCTTGACACCCTGCTGCGGCCGACCGACCGGGGCGCGGAGTTCGGTTCCGGCCGCTCCACCGTCTGGTTCGCCCAGCGGGTGGCCGCCCTTACCAGCGTGGAGAGCAACCCGCGCTGGCACGAGGCGGTGACCAGGAAGCTGAAGGAGCGCGGGGCCAGCAACGTCGAGTACATCCTGGTAGCCGAGGAGGCGCCGACCGAGAACGGCGACGGGCCCTATGCCCGGACGGCGCTCACCTTCCCCGACGCCAGCCTGGACTTCGCGCTGGTGGACGGCTACTACCGGGACTACACGGCGAAGTTCCTGATTCCCAAGGTCAAGCCGGGCGGGCTGCTGATCATCGACAACATCAACTGGGCGCTGCCGTGCCGGTCGATTTCCCCGGGCACCCGGCCCGCCGAGCTCGGCCCCAAGACCAGCACCTGGCGCGAGGTCGAGCGGGCACTCAGCGGGTGGCGCGCGGTGTGGACGAGCAACGGCATTTACGACACCGCCATCTTCTTCAAGCCGGCCGGGTAGCCCCCCGGCCAGCCGGGTTGCCGGGCCGGACAGCGCCGGCCCGGCCCGGCCGCGTTCGCTGTCGCCACCAGGGGGGCCACGTGGTAACTGTTCATAATTTCTCCTACGGGCTGCTTAACCCGGCCCTCGGCTATGCCGTCTCCTGCCTGGGGGCGTTCCTCGGGCTGCGCTGCGTGGCCAGGGCCAGTTATCACCAGGGGCTGGCCCGCTCGCTGTGGCTCGTCGTCGCGGCGACCGCCATCGGCGCGACCGGCATCTGGGCCATGCACTTCATCGCGATGCTCGGCTTCACCATCCCCGGGCAGCGCATCACCTACAACGTGCCGATCACCATCGTCTCCATGCTGGTCGTGGTGGCCGTGGTCGGCGCGGGCGTGTTCATCGTCGGCTTCGGTGACGGCCGCCGGTGGCGGATCCTGGCCGGCGGGGTGATCGTCGGCCTGGGCGTGACGGTCATGCAGTACCTGGGCAAGGCCGCGATGGTCATGCCGGACTCGACGTCCTACAACCCGCCGCTGTTCCTGCTCTCGGTGCTGATCGCGATCGTCGCGGGCACGGCGGCGCTGTGGATCGGCCGCTGGGTCCGCGGCACCGGCGCGACGGCGGCGGCCGCGCTGGTGATGGGCGTCGCCGTCAGCGGCATGCACTACACCGGGATGGCCGCGCTGCGGGTGCAGGCCGGCCCGATGCCGGGGGCACCGGTGGCGCCGGGCGTGACCGCGGACTCCTTCCTGCTGCCGCTGCTGCTGGGGATCACGCTGATCAGCTTCGTGCTCGCGGTGATGACCAGCGTGGCGCCGACCGAGGACGAGATCAGGGAGGACGCCGAGTTCAGGACCCGGCTCGGCTCCCTGCAGCGGCGGTGGAACTGACCCGGGCTGGCCGGCGTTAGCCGGGCTGGCGCCGGCCCCGGCCAGGAAGCTGACGAAGCTGCGCGGGGCGCCGGCGCCGAAGAGGATCTCGAGCAGCTCGGTCGCGTCCGCCGCCTCGGCCGCGCTGCGGGCGAACATGGCCTCCTCGTACTCCGCCAGCGCGGCCTCGGTGTCGCCCGGGCGGGCGGCGAGGGCACGGCCGAGCTCGGCCCCGTCGTACAGGGCGAGGTTGGCGCCCTCCCCGGACGGGGGCATCAGGTGGGCGGCGTCGCCCAGCAGCGTCACCCCGGGCACGCGGTCCCAGCGGTGCGCGGCCGGCAGGGTGTGCAGCGCCCGCAGCACCGGCGGGGTCTCGCCGTCGGCGATCAGCGCCGTCAGCTCCGGCGCCCAGCCGTCGAACTCCCCCGCGATCCGGGCCGCGGCCCCCGGGTCGGTGAAGTCGATGGCCGCCAGCCATTCGGCCGGCTTGCGCAGTGCCACGTAGGTGTGCAGCACGCCGCCCGGCTCCCGGTGGGCCTGGATGCCCCGGCCCGGTGCGAGCGCGGCCATGCCACCGCCGCCGACCGCCCGTGCGCTGGCCGGGTGGCGGGCGTCCGCCTCGTACAGGTAGGTCTCGATGAACGACGTGCCGACGTACTCCGGCTCGGCCGCCGAGAGCAGCGGCCGCACCCGCGACCAGGCGCCGTCCGCGCCGACCAGCAGGCCGGCCGTCACCGCGGTCCCGTCGGCGAACGTCACCTGGTACCGCCCGCCGCCCAGCGGGCGGGCCGCGGTGGCCTTCTTCCCCCAGCGCACCGTCCCCGGCGGCAGTGACTCGAGCAGGATGCGGCGCAGCTCGCCGCGGGGCACCTCCGGGCGGCCGCCGGTCCCGTCGTCGGGCTCCTCCAGCAGTACCGCCCCGGTCTTGTCGAGAACCCGCGTCTGCTGGCCGCCCTGGTGGACGAGGCCGCGGAACTCCTCGAACAGGCCCGCCGCACGCAGGGCGGGCTGCCCGTTGTGCTGGTGGATGTCGAGCATGCCGCCCTGGGCCCGGGCGGCGGGCGACGGGTCGCCCTCGTAAACCGACACCGGGATCCCGTGGACGTGCAGCACCCGGGCCAGGGTGAGGCCGCCGAGCCCCGCTCCGATGATCGTGACTGGGGTGGTCATGACGCCGCTCCTTCCGCGCTGCGCTGCGTTGCGTTGCCGGCGTCCCTGCTGGAACGCCGTTCCATTCCTCTATGGTGGAACATCGTTCCACGGATTGTCAAGCTGGAACGTGATTCCAATGATGCTTGCTGGAACGACGTTCCACGTGTCAGGATGGGCCGGTGGCAACTAGCACGCGGCGCCCGGCCCGGCGCGAGGAGCCGCTGTCCCGGGAGCAGATCGTCCGCGCGGCGGTCTACCTGCTCGACGACGTGGGCGAGGGCGGGCTCACCTTCCGCGCCCTGGCCGGGCTGCTGGCAACCGGCCCGGGCGCGATCTACTGGCACGTGTCCGGCAAGGGCGAGCTGCTCGCCGCCGCGGCCGAGGCGGTGATCGGCGACGCGGCCTCACCCGGCGACGGCGACGGCGACCGCGCCGGGCCGGAGGAAGCGGTCCGCAGCCTGGCGCTCGGCGTGTTCGACGCGATCGAGGCCCACCCCTGGCTAGGGACGCAGCTCGCCGTCAACCCGGGGCGCTCCCCCATGCTGCGGCTCTTCGAGACCATCGGGCGGCAGGTGCGGGCGCTCGGGGTACCGCCCGGGGACGAGTTCACCGCCGCCTCCGCCCTGCTGCACTACATCCTCGGGGTGGCCGGGCAGAACGCCGCCAGCGGGCGCGCGGTCGGGCCGGGCGTGGGCCGGACCGAGTTCATCAGCGCCGCGGCCGCCACCTGGGCCGGCCTCGACCCGGAGCAGTACCCGTTCCTGCGGGGGGTGGCGGACCGGCTGCGCGAGCACGACGACCGCCAGGAGTTCCTGTCCGGCCTTGACCTGGTGCTGGCCGGGATCAGGGCGCGGCTCGCCCCGCCCGCGTGAGCGGCCGCGGGTCAGCTCACCTCGACGATCCGCGCCTCGACCAGGGTGCCGTCGGCGACGTGCAGCAGGCCGAGGGTGCCGTGCGGCTGGCGGCGCCGGTCGGTCGGCGATCCCGGGTTGAAGATCCGCAGGTCACGGTCCGCGTCGGCGGCGTCAAGCGGGATGTGCGAGTGGCCGAACAGCACCAGCCGGGCGGCCGGGAACCTGGCCCGCATCCGGGCCAGCCGCCCGGCCGCCGTACCGCTGTCATGGATCATCGCGACCGGCAGCCCGTCCAGCGTGAGCGCGGCCGTCTCGGGCGCGCCCCAGGCGGCCACGTCGGGCCCGTCGTTGTTACCGAGCACCGCCGTCACCGGCGCGTACTGCGCCAGCTCGTCCAGCACGGCGGCGGTGCACACGTCGCCGGCGTGCAGGATCAGGTCGGCGCCGCGCAGCCGGGACGCGACCGCGGGCGGGCAGGACTTCCACCGCCGGGGCGCGTGGGTGTCGGACAGGACGACGACTCGCATGGCTTCAGCGGCCTCCCCGGGGAGGGTAAGCGGATGTCATTACCGGGTCGCGGCCAGCCCTGCCCGCAGCGCCGCGCGGACAGCCGGCCACTCGGCGGCGATGATGGAGTAGTAGGCGGAGTCGCGGACCGAGCCGTCAACCGCCCGGGTGTGCGCGCGCCTGATGCCTTCCAGCTGGCCGCCGATGCGCTCGATGGCCCGGCGGGAGCGCGCGTTGCGCGCGTCCGTCTTCAGCGTCACCCGGAGCACTCCCCAGGTGTCGAAGGCATGACTGAGCAGCAGCAGCTTGGCCTCCCGGTTGCAGCCGGTGCGCTGGGCCGACGCCGCCAGCCAGGTGCTGCCGATCTCCGCCACCGTGGGGATCTCGTCCGGGCGGGTCGTGCCGCGGCCAGCCGGCCAGGCGGGCGGCCAGGTCCAGTAGTCGAGGTCAAGGAACCGGGTGCTGCCCACCACCGCGTCGCAGGCCAGGTCACGGACGGCGAACGGGAGCGCCGCGCCCGCGGCCTGGTCCGCCCGGGCCTCCTGGACGTACTGCGCCATCGCCGGGCGGTCGGCGGGCACCTTGGTGAACTGGTAGCTGTCACGGGACTCGGTGGCCGCGCGGACCAGGGCATCGACGTGCTCGGCGGCCAGCGGCTCGAGCCGGACCCGGGAGCCGGACAGCGTCACGGTTGGGGGCATGGAAGCACGCTACCGGGGGGCCGCGGGTGCGGCTGCCGGGTCGAGGGGCTGCGGTTGAGTACGCTCAGCCGGATACCCCGCTGGTGCCGTGCCCGGTAACCTGGCCATCGGTCTGAAGTCACCGTCGCGTTCGGTGAATTGTGTCCCTCCTGTTGGCTTCTGGCAAAGGACAGCCATGCAGCATCTGGTTACGCACGTGCTTGGTGCCCGGCCGAACTTCATGAAGGCGGCGCCGGTCATTCGCGCGCTCGCCGATCGAGGCGTCAGGCAGATGCTCATCCACACCGGCCAGCACTACGACGCGCGAATGTCGGACGTGTTTTTTACCGATCTCGGACTCCCCCGGCCGGACGTGAACCTGCACGTCGGCTCGGGCGCGCACGGCGAGCAGACCGCGGCCGTGATCGCAGGAGTGGAGCGGGAGCTGATGGCCCGCCGGCCTCAGTTGCTGGTGGTGTACGGAGACGTAAACTCCACCCTCGGGGCCGCCCTAGCGGCGGCGAAGCTGCACGTGCCGATAGCGCATGTCGAGGCGGGACTGCGGAGCTTCGACAACACCATGCCGGAGGAGATCAACCGCAGGCTTACCGACCAACTGTGCGACCTGCTGTTTGTCACGTCGCCGGAAGCGGTCGGCTACCTGGCCAACGAGGGAATCGCCGCTGGCGGGGTGCACTTCGTCGGCAACACCATGATCGACACGCTGGTCGCCTGCCTGGGCAGGCTGGACGCCGTGGCGGCACGGGCTGCACACAGCCTGCCGGAGCGGTACGTAGTCGCGACGCTGCACCGGCCGTTCAACGTCGACACCCCGGAGGCAGCGGCACTGCTGGTCAAGGCCATGCACGAGGTAGCCGACATGGCTCCGGTGATCATGCCGGTGCATCCTCGCGGCCGAGCCGTGTTCGAGGTGGCCGGGCTGGCCGCGCACCCGGGGATCCGGATGTGCGAGCCACTTGGCTACCTGGAGTTCATGTCCCTCGTCCGAGGTGCGGCCACGGCGATCACCGACTCGGCGGGCGTCCAGGAGGAAACGACGTTCCTGCGGGTGCCGTGCCTGACACTGCGGCCGGTGACCGAGCGGCCGGTCACCGTCACCAGCGGCAGCAACCGCCTCGTCCGGGCCGATGAGCTGGCGTCTGCCACCCAGGCCGCCCTGGCCCTAGGGCCGTACGCAGGGGAACTACCGCCGCTATGGGACGGCGTCGCCGGCTCCCGCATCGCGCGCCTGATAACTGACTGGCTGGCCGCTAGGTCCTGACCCTTCTCCGGGCGCGGCCGACGGGTCAAGCCCGGCCACTTGGCGGACTCGCTCGGCGAGGGTGACCGCGGTGACCGCGTCCTCGATCCGGTGGCCCCGGCCCGCGATGATCTCCTGGTAAACAACGGTATGGAGCCTGGAGTAATCGGAGAAGTCGCAGATGATGTCCCCATCTACCGCGATGTACCGGGCCGCACTCGCGAGTGCGGTGGTCGGCAGCTCCGTTTCCCGGGTCGACAGCGCCCATTCGACAGCGACCGGGCCGAACTGGAGCGTGCCAGCTGCATGGTCTCCAGCGGGGTCGACACGCGCCCCGGTGACTTCCGGGACCGTTCCGATAGCCCAGGCAAGGCCGTCGAACAGGTGGATACCGATGTTGAAGATGATGGTCCCGCTGCGCGCGGGGTCTCCTTTCCAGGAGATACCGAACCACTGCCCGCGGCGGGTGATGTACCGCACGGTGACTTCGACCGGGCGATTCGCGTCGCGCCACTCCATCAGTTTCCGGAACCGCCGCAGGCCGTCGTGATATCGCAACTGCAGGACTGGGTGGATGGCGTTTCCGGATTGAGTCTGCATCGCGGTCAGTGCCTTCAGTTCCCGGCTATTCAGCGCGGGCGGCTTTTCGAGGATCACCTCGGCGCCGACCCGCAGGCCGAGGGCCGCGTGCTCGGCGTGCAGGTCGTTCGGTGTGCAGACCACAAAATAGTCAGGACCGCTGCCCGGCCGGCTAAGGAAGTCTTCGAACTGCGTGCCATCGGTGAAGAACCGGGCATCCGGGAAGTAACTGTCGAGGATCCCCACCGAGTCAGTGATGTCGTGGCAAGCGACTAAGGTGCCGCCCACTTCCCGGATCGCTTCCAGATGACGGCGGGCAATGTATCCCGCGACCCCAATCAGCGCGAACGTGGGGCCTGCTACCTGAGCGCTCATGAGCACCGCCTTTTGTCCAGCATTGTTAGTCTGTTTACAGAGTCCATGGGAACACGGCCAAGCGCGTGTGTAAACAGACCAACAGATGGATAGGCTTAACTTTCGTGAGCGACACGACGGACGGCAGGTCACTGCAGTTGCGGATCGCCGACGCGATCCGCGCCGCGATCAATGCGGGCGAGTACCCTCCCGGCTCCAGGCTGCCCGGCTTGCCCGCGCTCGCGCAGACCTATAAGGCGAGCCTGGTGACCGTCCGGCTGGCGCTCGGCCGGCTCCGGCAGGAAGGACTCATCGTGTCCAAGCAGGGCGTCGGCAATTTCGTCCGCGAGCAGCCCCCTGTCCGCCGCTACGGCATCAGCCGCTACAGCCGCGCCGTGTGGGCCGGTGCCGAACCGCGGCGGCTCCTCGACGCCGAAGCGGGCGGGCAGGGCCGCGCCGTCGGGCAGGAAACCGAGACCGACCAGGTGCCCGCGCCCGCCTGGGTCGCCGAGCGACTAACGAGCATCAGCGAAGGCGACCCGGTTCTCGTCCGACGCCGCGTCACGACCATCGATGGGGTCATCAACCAGTCGGCCGACAGCTACTTCCCAGTCGCAGTCGGCGAGCGCAACCCTGACCTCCTTACCGGCCGGGGAGCAGGAGGCCATATCGCCCGCATCAACGCAGTGTGCCCGGTCACTGAGATCCAGGAAGAGATCACCGCCCGGATGCCAACAAGCCCCGAAGCCGCCCGGCTTATGATCCCCGAGGGCACGCCTGTCTTCGACGTCATCCGTACATACCACACCGCCGAAGGCGCCCTCGACGTTGCCCGGTTTATCATCCGCGCCGACATGGCCGCCTTCGACTATCAGTTCCCCGTTCCTGATTAGATCGGCCCTGCAAGCAGCGTGCCGACGAAGACGGGGTTGATGAGGGCACGGGTAGCAGCGGGGTCACCAGTCGGCATACGGGCCAGAGGCGGGTGCGGTCGACGGCAGCTGGCGGCCGGGCCGCTCGTCGGCCGCGTCTTGACGGCGGCGAGGGCGAGGAACAGCAGGTAGGCGGCGAGGGCGCGGCCGCGGTCGCCGTGCTGGAGCTGGCGGTACAGCACCCAGCTCAGGTTAGCCAGGCGCTCCCGGCTCGGCGGCACCGGGCACGGCCGCGGTGACGGCGGGCCCGGGCCCGGTGTGCGGGGCGGTCTTGGCCCAGTCCGCCCAGCCGCCGAGCGCCTGCGCCACCCGGGCTCCCGCCTCGGCGGCGGTTCGCAGCGACTCCGTCTGCGGGCTGTGGCCGAAGTCGCCGCGGTCCTTGGCCGCGCCCAGCTCGCGGTACAGCTCGGCCAGGCCGTGGAAGTACGCGGCCTCCCGGTCTAGGTGGTCGGCCAGCTCCTGCGGGGTCATCAGCCAGAAGAACACCGAGCGGAGCACCGATTCCAGCCGGATGGTGTGGTCGACCGAGCCCGACGCGAGCCAGCGGCGGGCCTCGGCCAGGCCCGCCGGGGTGACCCGGTAGGTAGTGCGGCCACGGGGTCCCTCCGACTCGACCTCGATGAGGCCGTCTTCCCTGAGCTTGCGCAGCTCGCCGTAGATCTGCGGGTGGCCGGCCGGCCAGACGTTGCCCAGGACCTCTTCGAATCGCTTGCTCAGGTCCCAGCCCGAGGCGGGGTGCTCGGCCAGCAGTCCGATCAGTGCGTGCCTCAGCGACATTTCCGCTCCGTAATTATGTGCAACACGACATGTTTTCATTGACATGTTGATAACAACATGTCAGGATTCCACCTGTTGAGGCTAACAGGACGGGACGGACATAGAGGAGTGGCGATGCCCGCGGATCGCAGCAGTGGCGTATTCATCACCGGCGCGGCGGCAGGCATCGGGGCCGCCACGGTGCGGCGGCTCGCGGCGGACGGTTACACCGTCTACGCGGGCATCCACCGCGATACCGGGTCGCTTGACGGGTTGCCCGGCGTCCGGCCGGTGCGCATCGACGTGACCGACCCGGACAGCGTGGCCGCGGCGGCCGGGCAGGTGGCCGCGGCGGCCGGCCGGGCGGGCCTGCACGCCCTGGTCAACAACGCCGGGATCATCGTCCAGGGACCGCTCGAGCTGACCCCGCCCGCCGACCTGGAACGGCAGCTCGCGGTCAACGCCCTCGGGCCCGCCTACGTGACCAGGGAGTTCCTGCCGCTGCTGCGGGCGGGCCACGGCCGGGTGATCAACATCAGCGCGCCCACCGCCCGGGTGCACTTCCCGTTCCTGTCCATGCTGTCGGCCAGCAAGGCGGCGCTGTCCGCGCTGTCGGACGCGCTGCGGCTGGAACTGGCGCCCTGGGGCATCGCGGTCGCCGTGGTCGAGCCGGGCGCGACCGACACGCGGATCTTCGCCAAGGCGGCCGCGGACGAGGAGAAGGCCCTCGGCCAGGCCGGTCCCGGCCAGCTGGCCCTGTACCAGGCCCAGCTGGCCGCGGTGGCGGCGGCCCAGGGGCGGCAGCGGACGGCCGCGGCCGAGTCCGTCGCCGGGGTCATCGCCGCGGCCGTCGCCGCCCGCGCACCGAGGCGCCACTACACCGCCGGAATGGACGCCCGGCTGGCCGGCGTACTGGCGGCGCTGCCCGCGGGCCTGCGGGACCGGGTCATCAGGCTGGTCCTCGGGCTCCCGGGCAGCACGGCTTAGGGGAGCACGGCTTAGGGCAGCACGGCGGCCAGGTCGAGCCGGGCGAGCCGGGCGGGATCGGCCAGGATGTCGATCTCGGTGATCCGGCCGCCGCGCACGGCGATGGCGAGCAGCGCGGCCGGCCGGCCGCCGGGGGCAACCAGGAAACCAGGCTCGCCGTTGATGAGCACCAGCCGGGCGACCCGGCCCAGCGTCGCGAACCGCTGGGTCTGCGCGATCACGGCGGGCGCGCCGCGCAGCAGCGCGGGCGGGCCGAGCGGGCTGGCGCCCGCGTCAGCGCGCAGCACCACGTCCGGGTCGAGCAGCGCCAGCAGCGTGTCGAAGTCACCCTCTTGCGCGGCCGCCTGGAAGGCGGTGACCACCGCGCGCTGCCTGGCCCGGTCGGCGGCGGACGCCGGGCCGCCGGCCGAAACAGGGCCGTCCGGGACAGCGCCGTCAGAAACAGGGCGGTCAGAAACAGGGCCGTCCGGGGCCGTCCCGGCCGGCCAGCCCGCCCCGCGCAGCCGCTGCCTGGCCCGGCTGGCCAGCTGCTTGGCGGCGCCGGGTGAGCGGTCAAGGGCGCGGCCGATGTCGTCGAACGGCACCGCGAACACGTCATGCAGCACGAACGCCAGCCGCTCGGCCGGCGGCAGCGTGTCCAGCACCACCAGCAACGCGATGCCGACCGAGTCGGCCAGCAGCGCGTGCTCCTGCGGGTCGTCGTCGAGCCGGGTGACGATCGGGTCGGGCACGTGCACGTCGAGCGGGTCCTCGCGGCGGGCCGCCCGGGACCGCAGCAGGTCAAGGCAGACCCGGGAGACGACCGTGGTCAGCCACGCCCGCAGGTCGCGCACGTCCGCGGTGTCGGCCCGGGCCAGCCGCAGCCAGGCCTCCTGCACCGCGTCGTCCGCCTCGGCCAGCGAGCCCAGCATGCGGTAGGCCACCGACCGCAGGTGCGGCCGGTGCTCGGCGAAGCTCGCCGCCAGCAAGTCAGAGTCGCCCGAACGGGTGCTGCCTGAGCCTTGGCCGGCCGAGACTGAGCCGCCGGAGTGTGTGTCGTTCACTGTCACCTTTCCCCGCTCCCTTCCGTCATACCAGCAGACGATCCGGACGAGGCTGAGGTAACAAGGAGCGATGTGATGACTGAGGTGCAGCCAGCACCGCGGGCGCAGACCCTGGGCGCCCAGAAACTGGTCAACCGGCTGGTACTGCGGGCTGCTGCGGACGCCGCTGCTGTCCCAGGCGATCGGCCGGCGGCTGGTGACGCTGTACGTGACCGGCCGCAAGTCCGGGCGGCGCTACGTCATCCCCGTCGCCTATACCCGGCAGGACGGTGACCTGCTGATCGGCACGCCGTTCGGCTGGGGGCGCAACCTGCGCAGCGGCGAGCCGGTGACGATCCGGCTGCGCGGGCGGCTGCGCCAGGCCGACGTGCAGGCGTACCGCGACGAGGCCGAGGTCACCCGCGCCTACGCGGTCATGTGCGAGCGACAACCGCAACTTCGCGCGGTTCAACCAGATCACCATCGGCCCGGGCGGCCAGCCTGACCCGGGTGACCTGCACGCGGCGTGGGCGGCGGGGGCGCGCGCCTTCCGGCTCACCCCGCGCTGAGGGGGGCGGCGGCCGGCGGGCGGCGAGGCGGGCCGGGCTCAGCCGAGGAGCTTGACCGGCACCCGCTCGCGGAGCGCCGCCAGGCTGATCCCGTAGGTGGCGAGCACGTGCACGCCGTCGGGCTGGAGGTCGAAGACGGCGTAATCGGTGTAGACCCGGCTGACGCAGGCCAGCCCGGTCAGCGGGTAGCTGCAGGCCTCGACCAGCTTCGAGTCGCCCTGCCGGGTGAACAGGGTCATCATCACGTAGACGTCCTTGGCCCCGATCGCCAGGTCCATCGCGCCGCCCACGGCCGGGATGTCGCCCGGCTGGCCGGTGTGCCAGTTGGCCAGGTCGCCGCCGGCCGACACCTGGAAGGCGCCGAGCACGCAGATGTCGAGGTGACCGCCGCGCATCATCGCGAACGAGTCGGCGTGGTGGAAGTAGGCCGCGCCGGGCAGCTCGGTCACCGGCACCTTGCTCGCGTTGGTGAGGTCCGGGTCGACGGCGTCGCCGGCCGCGGTGGGGCCCATGCCGAGCATCCCGTTCTCGGTGTGCAGGATGACGGCCTGGTTCCCGTCGGCGTCGGCCGGCAGGTAGTCGGCGATCTTGGTGGGCTGGCCGATGCCGAGGTTGACGTAGGAGCCGGGCGGGATGTCGCGGGCGATCACCGCGGCCAGCTCGTCGGTGGACAGCGGGCCCCGGTCGGCGTGCTCGGTGGTCATGCTCAGCGGGCTCCCTGCACGGTGTAGCGGCGGGCCTCGACCGGCACGATCCGGTCGACGTAGATCGAGGGGGTCACTACCGCCTCCGGGTCCAGCGTGCCGGGCGGCACCACCTCGGCCACCTGGGCGACGGTGACGGTCGCGGCGGTCGCCATGACCGGGCCGAAGTTGCGCGCGGTCTTCCGGTAGACCAGGTTGCCGAGGGTGTCGGCGCGGTGGGCGGCGATGAACGCGTAGTCGCCCTTGATCGGGTACTCGAGCACGTAGCGGCGCCCGTCGATCTCCCGGGTCTCCTTGCCCTCGGCCAGCGGCGTGCCGACCGCGGTGGGGCAGTAGAAGGCGCCGATGCCCGCCCCGGCCGCCCGCATCCGCTCGGCCAGGTTGCCCTGCGGCACCACCTCAAGCTCGATCTCACCCGCCCGGTACAGGCGGTCGAACACCCAGGAGTCGACCTGCCGGGGGAAGGAGCACATCACCTTGCGCACCTGGCCCGCCTGGAGCAGCGCGGCCAGCCCGACGTCGCCGTTGCCCGCGTTGTTGGACACGACCGTGAGGTCCCTGGCGCCCTGCCGGATCAGCGCGTCGATCAGCTCGAACGGCATCCCGGAGAAACCGAAGCCGCCGACCAGGATGACCGAGCCGTCCTCGATCCCGGCCACCGCTTCGTCTGTCGTCTGGAGTACCTGGGCGCGGCTCACGGCGTGCTGTCCCTCCTGCGCTCTCGCTCGGCTGCTGCCTTCAGCTTCGCATACCGGCGGCAGGCGTCACAGGGAGCCGGTGAGCGCCTGCAGGCCGAGGCTGGCGGCGGCCACGGTGACCCACAGCAGCGCGCCGAGCAGCAGCGGCCTGGCTCCGGCCCGGCGCAGCGCGGCCACGTCGGTGGACAGGCCGATCGCGGACAAGGCGACCGCGACCAGGAACACCGACAGGTGCTGCAGCGGGCTGTGCGCGGCGGCCGGGATCAGGCCGGCCGAGTTGACCCCGGCGACGGCCACGAAGCCGACCAGGAACCACGGGACCAGCTTGACCGGGTTGACCTTCTTGGCGGGACCGGCCGTGCTGCTGGCGGGGCTGGCCGTGGCGCTGGCGGGGCTGGCGCTGGCGGGACTGGCGGGGCCGCGCTGGCGGCGCGCGGTCAGCGCGGACAGGCCGAGGCAGACCGGGATGATCATCAGCGTGCGGACCAGCTTCACCACTACCGCGTGGCTGGTGGCGGCGGCGCCGTAGGTGGTCGCGGTGGCCACCACGGACGAGGTGTCGTTCACGGCGGTGCCCGCGAACAGCCCGAACGACTGCTGGCCCAGGCCGAGCGCGTGGCCAAGCAGCGGGAAGGCGAGCACCGCGGCGATGTTGAACAGGAAGATGGTGGAGATCGCGTAGGCCACGTCGGCCGACGCGGCCTCGATGACCGGGGAGGCGGCCGCGATCGCCGAGCCGCCGCAGATTCCGGTGCCCACCCCGATCAGCGTGCGCAGGTCACGGGGCACGCCGAGCAGCCGCCCGTACAGCCAGGCGGCGCCCAGGCAGACGGCCAGGGTGCCGAGCATGACCGGCAGCGAGGACACCCCCACCCGGGCCGCCTCGCCCAGCGATAGCTGCGCGCCGAGCAGCACCACCGAGCACTGCAGGACGAACGTGCTGGCCCAGCGCAGGCCGGGGGCAAGGCGCGCGCCCGGCTTGACCACGAGCGCGATCGCCGCGCCGATGACGGCGCCGGGCACCGCGCTGCCGACCAGCGGCACGAACTCCCCGGCGACGGTGGCGGCCGCCGCGACCGCGAGGGCGAGGGCGAGCCCGGGGGCGGTGGCCGGGATGCGGGGGACGGAGGCGGCGGGGATGCGGGAGTCGGAGGCGGCGGGGATGCGGGGGGCTGAGGTGGCGGAGGCGGAGGTGGCGGAGACGAGGGAGGCGGCGGGCGGCGCCGGACGCTGGCGGACGTGGCGGCGGGGCAGATGCAACAGGGCAGCCATAGCCTTTTCAGCTTCGCCAATCTGCTGACCTGCGGGAAGAAGTCCGCCCCTGTATGGCTACAGGTTACGGTTGTAACTGCCAGGTGACCGGAGCGGCGCGGGAGGCGCACGATGAGCGAGTCGGTGCATGACCTCGGTGCGCTGCGAGCGCTGCGCGAGGTGGGCAGGAAAGGGTCGATCGCCGCCGCGGCGGCGGCGCTCGGCGTCTCGCAGCAGGCACTGTCGGCCCGGATGCGGACCCTGGAGCGGTCGGCCGGCCTCCCCCTGCTGACCCGCACGCCGGCCGGGTCGCAGCTGACCGGGCAGGGCCGGCTGTTCGTCGGCTGGGCCGAGGACGTGCTCGACGCGGCCGACCGGCTCGAGGCGGGGCTCCGGTCGATCCGGTCGGTGGCGTCCCGCCGGCTGACGGTCGCCGCCAGCCAGACGATCGCCGAGCACCTGGTGCCGCACTGGCTGGTGGAGCTGCGCCGGGCCGAGCAGGCGCGGCGGGCGGTGGCGGGGACGCGGTCGGGGGAAGTGGCGGGGACGAGGTCGGGGGAAGTGACGGGGACGGGGTCGGCGAGGCTCAGCCGACTCTGGTCGAGCTGACCGTCGCCAACTCGGCGGTGGTGATCGAGCTGGTGCGCGACGGCAAGGCCGGGCTCGGCTTCATCGAGACCCCGCACCTGCCGTCCGACCTGGTGACCGCGTACCTGCGGGACGACGAGATGCTGGTGGTAACCGCCCCCGGGCACCCCTGGGCCCGCCGCCGGCGGCCGCTGCCGCTGGCCGAGCTGGCCGCCGCCCCGCTGGTCATGCGCGAGTCCGGCAGCGGGACGCGGGACACCCTGACCGACTACCTGGCCGCCCGGCAGCCGCCGCTGGCCGCGCGGGTGGCGATGGAGCTCGGCACCAGCGCGGCCGTCCGGTCGGCGGTCGCGGCCGGGGTGGGCCCCGGGGTGCTCAGCCGGCTGACCGTGCGCGACGACCTGGTTCTCGGCCGGCTGGTGGCGGTGGAGGTGGACGGACCCCCGCTGACCCGGCGGCTGACCGCCGTGTGGCGGCCGGACCACGACCCGCTGGCGCCGGAGGCGCGGCGGCTGCTGACGGTGGCCGGTCCTCGGCAATCGGCTATTTCATAGTTATTAGTAAGATGATGCCGTGGTGGGTGAGGGGGAAGGTCAGATTGACCAGGCGGCGGGTCCGGCTGAGCTAACGCCCGCTCCCGACCGTGACCGCCCGGTGACCCGCACGCTGCTGCTGATCGCGCTGGTGACCGCGGTGATCGGCAGCCTCGGGGCCCCGCTTATCACCAGCGTCGCCACCACGCTGCACGTCTCCCTCGACGCCGCCCAGTGGACCCTGACGATCGCGCTGCTGGCCGGCGCCGTCGCCACCCCGGTCCTTGGCCGCCTGGGCACCGGCACCCGGCGCTACGCGGTCGTTCTCGGCACGCTTGGCGTGGTGACCGCGGGCAGCGTGCTGACCGTGCTCCCGCTTCCGCTGGCGGTCCTGCTCACCGGCCGGGCCGCCCAGGGCTGCGGGCTGGCGGTGACCCCGCTGATGATGGCGGCGGCCCGCGAGCACCTCAGCGTGCGGCGGGCACCGCAGGCCATCGCGCTGATCTCGGTGGTCTCGGCGGGCGGGGTCGGGGTCGGCTACCCGCTCGCCGGGTACCTGACCGACCTGGCCGGGATGCGGGCCGCGTACGGCGCCGGGCTCGCGCTGACCGCGGCCGCGCTCGTGGTGGCGGCCCGTTCCTTCCCCCGCTCGGACCGGCCGCCCGCGGCTCGCCCCGACGCTCTCGCCAGCCTGCTGCTGAGCACCGGGCTGCTCGCGCTGCTGCTGGTCCTGGGCGAGATAAGCCTGTGGGAGCGGCACCGGCCGGCCGCGGTGGCGCTGGCGCTGCTGGCGGTGGCACTGCTGGCCGGCTGGATGGTCCGCGAGCGCACCCTGACCCGGCCGCTGATCGACCTGCGGCTGCTGCGGCACCGCGCCGTGGCCGGGGCGAACGCCGCCATGCTGGTGGCCGGGGCCGGCATCTACCTGCTGCTGACCTGCATCACCCGCTACGTCCAGACACCCGCCGCGGCCGGCTACGGGTTCGGGCTTGACGCGTTCCGGGCCGGCCTGTTCCTGGTGCCCTTTTCCGTGTTCAGCTTCGTCGCCGGGCGCCTCAGCCTGCGCCTGCACCGGCGCCTGTCCGCCGCCGCGCTGCTGAACCTGTCCACCGTGGTGTCGATGGCCGCCCTGCTGGTGTTCGCCGTCGCCCCCGCCCGCCTGGCCGGCCCGCTGGTGGCGATGTCACTACTCGGGCTGGGGGTCGGCGGCTTCCTTTCCGCCATGCCCGCGGTCATCCTCCAGGTCACCCCCGAGCAGGAGACCGCCAGCGCCATGGGCGTCAACCAGGTGGTCCGCAGCACCGGCTTCTCCCTCGGCAGCACCGTCACCGGCCTGATCCTGGCCGCCTACACCCCCGCCGGAGCGGTCTTCCCGGCCAGCCAGGGCTACCGCACCGCCGCCTGGATCGGCTGCGCCATCATCGCGGTCGCCCTGGTCATCGGCCTCACGCTGATCCCGGCCAGGGTCAGCCGCACCCGTTCCGGATAACCGGGAGCGGTGGCGGGGCGGACGGAAAGCGGCGGGCGGACAGCGGGCACTGATGAACGCGAATACACAAGAGCGTGCACGAACTTTGTTGCCTAACGTCCGCCTTGGGGACACATCGGTAACAGTGGCGTCGAAAACGGCTTTTCGCTCGTACGCTGGCGGTCGGTAAATTCGTCGCACGGGGGGACGCGCGCCGCGGTGATTTTGCGATTTACGGTGCAGGACCTGGAATCCCGTCATGTCCGCGACGTCGAGGTGATCGCCTCGCCCGGGGACACGGTGGGCACGCTGCTCGGCTCGCTGCCGCTGGCGGTCCACGGGCAGCAGTGCTTCGTCGGGTCCACCCCGCTGAGCCCGCAGGCGAAGCTGGCGGACACGCCGCTGCTGCCGGGCGCGGTGCTCAGCATCGGCGGCCGGGGGCCCGACTACCACCCGGTGCGCGGCGCCGCGGCGGGCACCCTGCACGTGACCGCCGGGCCGGACGCGCGGTTCGGGGTGGCGCTGCGGCCCGGGCGGCACGCCATCGGCCGCCAGGCCGGGTCCGCGCTCCGGCTGACGGACACCGAGGCCTCCCGCAACCACGCGCAGATCGAGGTCACCGCCGAGGGCCGGGCGACCGTCCGGGACGCCGGCTCCACCAACGGGACCTGGGTCAACGACCGGCGGGCAACGGCCCCCACCGTCCTGCACCTGGGCAGCCGGCTGGAGATCGGCGGGAACACGTTCACCTGGATGCCCGCCAGCCCGCGGGCACTGTGGGTCAGGCAGAGCGCGGACGGGCGGCTCGAGTTCGACCGGGTCTTCGCGCCGTCGCCGGAGATCATGCCGCACGACGTGCCCGCCCCGCCGCCCGAGCAGGCCGCGCGCAACAACCTGGCCGCGACGGTGATGGGCTCGGTGGCCGGGGTCGGCATGGGCGTCGTCTTGTACTTCACCACCCACCAGTGGCCGATGCTCCTGGTCAGCGGGCTCAGCGTGGGCGCACCGTTCGCGATGCAGGCAGTAGACGGCCAGCAGCGGCGCAAGGCCAGGCGCGCGGTCGGCGCGCAGCGCGAGCAGACCGTCCGGCGGGTCGAGCAGCTCGCCAGCGAGGAAGAGGCCGCGCGGCGGCTGCTCGACCCCGGGCCGCCGGCCATCGCCGCGATGGCCACCGGGGCCCGCAAGGACCTGTGGCCGCGCGACGCGCGGTCACCCAACGGGCTGGTGCTGCGGGTCGGCGTGGCCGACCGGGCGCCGTCGTCGGTGCGGCTCAGCGGCCCGGCCTGGGACGGCTTCCAGATGCCGGTCATGCACGGCGTCCCGGTCAGCCTCGACCTGCGGGAAACCGGCGTACTCGGGGTGATCGGCGGGGGCGCCGCCAGGCCGCTGCTGCACTGGCTGGTCATCCAGCTCGCCACCCTCCGCTCGCCCGAGGACCTGCGGCTGGTGCTGCTCACGGCCGGGGCCGACGACGACATCCGCTGGGCCCGCTGGCTGCCCCACCTGGAGCCGTTCGGCCCGGTCGCGGCGGTGTCCTCGGTCGGCAACAGCCCCGCCAGCCGGGCCGCCAGGATCCAGGAGCTGCGGCAGCTCATCGGTGACCGGCTGGCCGCGGGCAGCGGCGGGGCCCGGCGGCCGGCCGGGCCCGAGGTGGTGGTGATCCTCGACGGCGCCGTCAGCATGCGGGAACTGCCCGGCATCCAGGACATCCTGCGCTTCGGCCCGGAGGCCGGCGTCTACGTGCTGTGCGCCGACACCGAGGCGATCAGCGAGTGCCGGGGCGTGCTCGAGGTGACCGACCGCGGCGTCACGCTGCGCCGCAGCCAGCACAGCCAGCCGGAGCGGGTAACCCCCGACGGCATCGACGAGCCGCTGGCGGAGCAGCTCGCGCGGTCGCTCGCGCCGCTGCGCGACCGCAGCGCCGCCGCCGACACCCAGGCCGCCATCCCCTATCCGGTGCGGCTGCTCGACCTGCTCGGCGTCGGGGTGCCGTCCGCGGGCGACATCCTCCGGCTGTGGCACGGGAAGCGGCCAGGGCCGCAGACCCGGGTGGTGCTCGGGGCCGACGCGACCGGGCCGGTCACGGTCGACCTGGCCGGGCAGGGGCCGCACACCATGCTCGGCGGCGCCACCGGGGCCGGCAAGAGCATCCTGCTGCAGACCCTGGTCACCGCGCTGCTGCTGGCCAACCGGCCGGACGAGCTCAACCTGGTGCTGGTCGACTTCAAGGGCGGCAGCGCGTTCCTCCCGTTCGAGCACTGCCCGCACGTCACCGCCCTCATCCGGTCGACCGGGGAGACCGCCGCTGACCGCTTCGACAAGGCCGACGCGGACCGCGTGCTGGCCTCGGTACGGACCGAGGTCGCCCGGCGCGAGGCCATCCTGTCCCGCTACGGCGGCGAGATCGACCGCTACTGGCAGGCCCGCGAGCAGCAGTCCGGCCTGCCGCCGCTGCCGCGGCTGGTGATGATCTTCGACGAGTTCGCCCGGGCACTGGAGAGCTCACCGGACTTCCTCAAGGAGCTGGTGAACGTCGCCGCCAAGGGCCGCTCGATCGGCATGCACCTGGTGCTGGCCACCCAGTCGCTGCAGGGCAAGCTGTCGCCGGAGCTGAAAAACAACATCACGCTGCGGATCAGCCTGCGGCAGAACGAGCCGGCCGACAGCACCGAGGTGCTCGGCGCGCCCGACGCGGCCGAGATCCCCGGCACGCTGCGCGGCCGCGGCATGATCCTGGCGATGGCGGACGAGAACCGCAAGCCGCGCACGTTCCAGTCCGGTTACCTGGGCGACCCGCCGCCCGCCGGCGGGGTCAGCCAGCTCGTCGCCCGCCCGGTCGACTGGGCCGACCTGGGCGCGGAACGCCCGGTGCGCGCGCAGTCGCGCCGCGGCGAGGCAACCGACCAGGAACTGGTCATCAGCGCGATCGAGCAGGCGTCCGGGCAGACCGACGCCGCCCCGCCGTTCCGCCCGCTGCTGCCGCCGCTGCCCGCCCGCGTCCCGCTGGACCGGCTGACCAACCTGGTGACCCACTCCACGCCGGACAGCGGGGTGCCGTTCGGCCTGGCCGACGTGCCCGACGAGCAGGCACAGCCCGCCTGCTACCTCGACCTGGGCGGCACCGAGCGGCTGATGGTGGCGGGCGGCCCGCAGTCCGGCCGCACGACGTTCGCCCGCGCCCTGATCACCAGCCTGGCCACCCGGTTCCGCCCCGACCAGGTCCACCTCTACGCGGTGGAGCACCAGCCGGCCGGCCTGGCCGAGTACGCGGACCTGCCGCACTGCGGCGGGGTCTTCTCCCCGGCCGAGCCCGACCGCATCCGGCGGCTGGTCGGCTGGCTGACCGCCGAGGCACAGCGCCGCGCCGCGACCCGCTTCGCGCCCGGCGGCCGCGACAACCCGGTGATCGTGGTGGTGGTCGACGGCTGGGAGCAGTTCGAGAACCGGGCCGACCCGGGCCTGGCCGACGTCAGCCTCGGCCCGGCGCTGCGCGACGTGATGGCCATCGGCTCGCCCCTCGGCCTGCACATCGTGCCGGTCGGCGGGCAGTCCCTGCTCACCGGGAAGATCCCGGACCTGTGCAGCCAGCGGCTGCTGCTGTCGTTCCCGAACGAGGACACCCGGCGCGTCCACCTGCGCAGCGGCATGGCGATCCCGCCGCCGCTGCCCGGCCGGGCGGTCGAGGCCGGCAGCGGACGGCACGTCCAGGTGTGCCAGCCAACGGCCAGCCCGGCCGAGCTGACCGCCCGGGTGACCGCCGAGCACCCGCCGGCCAGCCTCGACGCTTCCCGGCTGGCCCGGGAGTTCCCGTCCCTGCCCGCCCGGATCCGCGCCGACGAGCTGGTGCTGCCGAAGGCGCTGCCCGGGCCGGCCTGGATACCGATCGGCGTCGGGGGCCCGGAAGTGGACACCGTCGGCATCGACCTGTTCGAGGCCGGCCCGCACCTGATGCTGATCTCCGGCCCGCCCGAGTCAGGCCGGACCACCGCCATCGCCACCCTGGCCCGCCTGCTGGCCTGGAACGGCGTCGACGTGCTGGCGGTCGCGCCGCCCCAGTCGCCGCTGGCCCGGCTGCTGAGCGGCGACGACGGGATCAGGGTGCTCACCGGGGCCGGCATCGAGGACGCGGCCCTGCGCGAGGCGGTCGAGCCGTTCGGCGACGGCCGCTACGCGGTGCTGCTCGACGACGCGGACCGCATCTCGGTCCAGGCGACCAAGAAGGGCATCAGCGACCTGCCGACCCTGCTCGACGAGATCGTCCAGCCAGCCCAGCTCGGCCGCCGGGCGCTGATCGTCGCGGGCAACGCCACCGCGCTGGTGTCGGCCGGGCGGCGGTCGCTGACCAAGGTCACCCACGAGGTGCTGCTGTCCGGCAACCGGCTGCTGCTGACCCCGGGCAAGCGGGCGGACGCGCGGGAGCTGAAGGTGTCGCTGGAGCAGGACCAGTACTTCAGCCACCCGGCCGGGCGAGGGTACCTGGCTACGTCCAGCGGGGCGCAGGTGCTGGTGCAGCTGGCTAAGGCGGACTGAGGGCGCCGGCCGGCCGTGAACCAGGTGTCAGCGGAAGGCGGCGGGCACCTTGGTGAGCTGTTCCTCGGCTGACCAGCCGTCGGGCCGCCGCTTGGGGTCGTGCCACCCGGCTCCCCCGGCGAGCCATTGCTGCCGGTACCGGCGGGCGCCAGCCGGGGTCGCGTCCTGGTAGCCGAACTCGACGCCGCAGCACGGGCAGAACTCGTACAGCGGCGTGCGGCCGTCGGCGCCCCACGGCGGGTCGGGCAGCAGCCACCCGCAGGCGCGGCACCGGTAGAGCTCGTCGTCAGGAGGCATTGAAGTAGTCCAGGTTGGTGGCATAGCCATGCTCGGCGGGATCGGGGATGAAGAACGTGCGCGGCGTCCCGTCCGCGCGCAGCACCCCGAACCACTCGCTCCCCGGCTGGTAGACGACCTTGTCCCCGTTGCCCAGCCGGAACTTAATCAGGGCATCGGGCGGCGGGTTGCGCAGGAACGCCTGCGCCGTCTGGACGTACTGGACGGAGTTTTGCAGGTCAGGGAAGTCAGCGCCGTGACTGACGTAGTGAGCGTACGCGTTCTCGGCCGCCGACTGGGTGCTGGTCTGGGTCCACAGGCCGCCCGCGGGCGGCGCCTGGCTGCCCGGCTGGGTGCTCCCGGTGCAGCTCATCAGGCCCAGCGGGTCGATGAAGGCCAGGGGGTTGGGCACGTAGGCGTGCGGGTTGGGGGCCGGGGCGAGGCCGAGCGGGTCGGGGGTCAGGTAGGCGCCGCTGACCGGGTCGTAGTAGCGCTGGTGGTTGTAGTAGAGGCCGGTCTCGTCGTCCTCGTACTGGCCGGGGAAGCGGAGCGGGGTGCGGGCGCCGCCGGACGCCCAGGCGGTCCCGCCCCACAGGGTCTGCACCCGGTAGCCGGCCAGGGTGCCGTCGGAGGCGGCCAGCTCGGCCGGGGTACCGACCAGGTCGGTGACGATCGCGTAGAAGCGCTGGTCGATCTCATCCTGCGGGGCGCGCTCGGCCTGGGTGAGCGGAGTGAACGTGCCGGGCCGGTAGGTCCAGCTGACGACGTCCGGCGCAGGCGCCCCCGCCCCGGCCTCGGCTTGCTCGGCGAGGACCGGGCCGTCCCAGCTGAAGTCGGTCCGGGCGGTGACGGTGCCGTCGGCCGCCACCCGCTCCTTGGCGACGCGGCGGCCGAGCGGGTCGTAGCGGTAGCGCCAGGTGGTGCCGTCGGGAGTGGTGACCGACGCCAGGCGGTCGTCTGCGTCCCAGGTGTAGTACCAGGTGTCGGGCTTGCGGGAGATCCGGATGCGCTGGCGCTGCACGACCCGGCCGAGCCGGTCGTGGCGGTAGCGGACGTTGCCGGCCCGGGTGACCAGGCTCCCGGTGACCTCGCGGCGGCCCTGGGCCTCGCCGTCCAGCGCCCCGAACGGCGCCGCCGGCCAGGACGCGGCGGCCAGGTTGCCGGCCTGGTCGTAGGCGTACTGCTCGGCCCAGTCGGGCCCGGTCACCGCGGTGACCCGGCCCGCCTGGTCGAGGCCGATGCTCCGGCTGCCCGACAGCAGGTCGTCGAGTCCGGTCAGCAGGCCGTCGGGCTGGTAGCGGTAGGCGCGTTGCTGCAGCAGCTGCCCGCCGATGGCCGGTCCCTCCGGGCGGGCGCCCGGGCTGCCGGTCAGCAGCTGCCGGGTCAGGCGGCCGAGCTGGTCCCACTCCTGGCCCAGGGTCGCGCCGCCGGGCAACTCGCGGCGGGTTTCCCGGCCGGCCGGGTCATAGCCGAAGCGGACCTGGTGGCCACCGGTGGTGAGCGCCGACGGCTGCCCGTCCGGGCCGTACTCCCAGCCGGCCTCCGCTCCGGACGGGGTGGCCTGCCGGATCACGCGGCCGGCCTGATCGTAGGCGGTCGTCACGGTGCGCCCGTTGCACGTCTCGGCGGTCACCCGGCCGACCGGGTCGAGGGTGAACCGCAGGTCGGCGTCGGGGTTGCGGGCGGCGACCAGGCGCCCGGCGGGGTCGTAACCGAAGGTGGTGACCACGCCGGCGGCGTCTTGCCCGGTCAGCCGCCCGAGCTCGTCGTAGCGGAAGGTGACCTGCTGGCCGGCCGCGTTGACCCGGCTGGCGAGCTGTCCGGCCGCGTCGTAGGAGTAGCGGGTGGTGGCGGCGTTGTAGTCGGTCTCGGCGGTCAGCCGCCCGGCCGGGTCGTACTCATAGCGCCAGGCCAGGCCGGCGTGCAGCACGCTGGTGAGCCGCAGCTCGTCGTCGTAGGCGAACTCGGTGCGGGTGCCGTCGGGCCCGGTCATCGCGGTCAGGCGGTCGAACGGGCCGTAGCCGTAGGCGGTGACCGCCCCGGCCGCGGTGCGGGCGGCGGTCAGGTTGCCCTCGCCGTCGTAATCCCAGCGCTCGGTGCTGCCGTCGGGCAGCACCCGGGCCGCCAGCCGCCCTTCCAGCGTCCAGGAGAGGCGGGTGACGGCGCCGTCGGGCGCGGTCACCTCGGTCACCCGGCCGAGCGGGTCGCGCCGGTAGCCGGTCCGGGCGCCCGCCGGGCTGGTCACCGTGAGCGGCAGGCCGGCCGGGTCGCAGGCGACCCGGGTGACCGCCCCGGCCGGGTCGGTGACGCTGGCCAGGTGCCCGCCGGCGTCGTAGCCGAACCGGGTGACGGCGCCGTCCGGGCCGGTCAGCGCGGTGCGCTGGCCGCGCGCGTCGTGCTGCTGCCGCCAGCTGGCGCCGCCCGGCTCGGTCAGCTCGGCGAGCAGGCCGTCAGCGTAGCGCGCGACCGCCTGGCTGCCGTCCGGGCGGGTCACCGCGATGAGGTTGCCCTCGCCGTCGTAGGCGTAGCGGGTGATCCGGCCGAGGGGGTCGACCCGGGTGGTGACCCGGCCCCGGGCGTCGCGCTCCCAGCTGGTGGTGCCGCCGAGCGGGTCGGTCACCGCGGCCACCTGGGCGTCGGCGGTGACGGCGTAGCTGGTGACCGCGCCCGACTGGCTGGTCATCCGGGTCATCCCCGGCTGGTAACTGAACGTGCCGGACAGGGCGCTGCCGGCCGCGCGGATGCAGCGGCCGAACTCGTCGTAGGCGTAGCGGTAGGAGTGGCGGTTGCGGTCGGTCCAGCCGGCCAGCCGCCCGGCCGGGTCGTAGCGGTAGGCCAGCGGCCGACCGGAGGAATTGGTGACGCCGGCCAGGTTCCCGTCGCCGTCGTAGGCGAAGCTGACCAGCGGCAGGTCGCCTGTCCCGGGACGCCCGGTGAGGGCGAGGCGCGCCACCCGGCCGTCCGCCATCGTCACCTGGACCCGGTAGCCGCCGGAGTGGGTGACGCTGGCCGGCTGCCCGGCCGCGTCGTAGGAGTAGGCGATCTCGTGCCCGGCCCGATCAGTCAGCGCGACCAGCGGCAACTCAGCGTCCTGGCCGGGGCCGCCCGCCGGGTACCCCGCGCGGGCCGCGAACCGCCAGGTGAGGCCCCGCCGTGGATCGGTCACCGTGTAGCTGCCGTCGGCCCGGTGCCGCAGCGGCCAGGTCACGCCGTCGGCCGGCTGCACCGGCTGGCCGCCCGCCTCGCCCGGGCGAGGCCAACTGAGTACCCGCCCGTCCGCGAACAGGCCGGTGACGCGGTCCGCGGTGACCAGCAGCCGCTGGTCGAAGGTGGACGCCCAGGAACGGCCGAGCCAGCGGCCGATCCGCAGGCTGGAGCGGTGCGAGCGCTCGAGGACCAGTGGCAGGACCCCGGGCAGGGTGACATCGGTCGCGCTGAGCAGCACCGCGCCGGTCACCACGTCCACCGGGTCCCGGTCCGCGAACCGGGCGCCGGGCGGGTCCTCGCTGCCTGGCACCGCCCCGGCGCCAGCCAGGTCGTCGGCCTCGCCCACCGCCGACTCGATGGTGCCGCCGTGGCCGGGCGCGATGTCGCCGCCTTGCGCGAGCGTCAGGCCCGCCCCGGTCAGCGCGGTGCCGCCGAGGCCCGCGGCGACGGCCGCCTCCGCGCCCGCGGCGCCGTGCCCGGTGACACTGACGGCACCGGGGGCGCCGGCCTCGGCCGGGACGTCACTGCTGGCCTCCCGGTCCGCTTCGGTAATGGCGGCCGATATCTTGTCCAGGCTGTCGGCCAGCTCGTGCTGGCGGGCGACGATGGCCTTGGGCAGGTTCTCGAACACGTCCACGGCGAGGTCGCTGAGCGCGAGCTCAAGCCCGCGCAGCACTGCCGCCCAGGCGCCGCCAGCCCGGCTTCCGCCCTCGTCGGACAGGTCGCGGTCGGCATTGCGGGCGTAGGCGGTGTCGCCCGCCTCCTGGGTAGCCGAGGCGTGCCCGCGCAGCTGCTGGGCGACGCCCTGCAAGGTCTGGTAACTGACGTTCAGGCTCTGGACCTCGCCCACCGCTGCGAGGCTGCCGGCCAGGAAGGTGCCGAGGAAGCGGTTGACGTGGTCGCTGATCAGCCCGATGCCCAGGTTGATGACTTTCCCGATGAGCATCTGCTCGAGGGCCTGGATCGCGTAGTCCGCCGCCCGCCTGACCGCCACCACCTCGGCCGCGTACGCCAGCTCGTCGGTACCAGCGGTGACGATCGCGAACGCCTGGGTCGCCACGAAGCTGGCGACGAGCCCGGTGGCTTCGAGTATCACCATGCCCTTCTGCACCTCGACCTCGACCGCGGCGGCGTCGAGCACGTCGGCGAAGGCGCTCAGCGGGGCGTGCAGGCCGGTGACCTGCAGGACTTCACCGGCCCAGGTCGTATCGAGCGCGTCGACGACGGCCGACTCGCAGTCGGCCGCGAGCCCGTGCATGGCTTGCCGTGACCGCGTCGACGAGTCGGAGACCTCGTCGGCGAACGTGCGGACGTCGGTCGCCCACGCTCGCAGCTGATCCTCGTCGATGGCTGGCCAGGGCAGCCCGGCGGCGCTGAAGGCCGCGGCCATGGCAGCAGACATTTCCTTCGACACCCCGGGCTCCCCTCCCAGTGCGCTGAACTAATCCGGACGCAATCCGGCGGAATTAACCGAAAGACACCCGCGAAGAACTGTCCGCGTCACGGAAGGTGCTCACCGTGGTGTTGAGGTAACGGCTCATGGCGTCCAGGGCCTCAATCGCCTGGCTAATAGAGCTGTTGAATTCTGTGTAGGACTCGTGGAAGCTTCCGCTGGCCACGTCGGTTACAAACCCGTTATCGACCAGGTCGTCCACCATCGCCTTGAGCTGCGTGAGCTGGCTGGTGATTTCCTCCTGGCCAGCGGACAGGCGCTGCGCGGCGGTTTCCATGGACTCGTAATTGACGTTCACGTCGGGCATAGCAGATGAACCCCCCTAATCCGGTGTCTGGTACGCAGGACACCATAGCGGAAAAGGGACGGGAAATGCCGGGAGTCAGGCGAGCATAGCCCGGCCGTACCAGTCGCTCGCGTCGCGGACGCCGGGCAGGGTGAAGAAGTAGCCCCCGCCGAACGGCTGCACGTAGTCGATCAGCGGCTCGTTGACGAGCCGGGTCTGCACGGTCTCGAACTGGCGCTCAAGGTCCTGCTGGTAGGCGAGGAAGATGTGGCCTGCCTGCAGGTTGCCGTTCAGGTCGACCCCGAGGTCGTAGTTGTAAGAGCGGCGGATGAGGCGCTGGTCGGCGGTCTGCGTCGTGCGGGGATTGGCGAGCCGGATGTGCGCGTCGAGAGGAATCACGTACCCGTTCGGATCGGCCTGGTAGTGAGGGGTGTCGGACTCGACGGTGCCGTCGAGGGGCGCGCCGGTGTCCCGGCGGCGGCCGAACATGTTCTCCTGCTCGTTGATCGACACCCGGTCCCAGAACTCCACCAGCATCCGGATCAGCCGCACCGCCAGGTAGGACCCGTGCTGCGCCCAGGCCGGCTCCCTGGCGTCGTCGACCCAGATGAGCTGGCTGGCCAGGGTGCCGGTCGGGTTGGCGGTGCCGTCCTTGAAGCCGAGCAGGTTGCGTCCGGTGCCGGAGGGCCGGGGCGGCGAGCTGTAGCCCTCGATCTTCCAGCGCAGCTGCATGCCGCCGCGGGTGTGCTTGGTGATGTCCCTGATCGCGTGGTGGATGGTGTCCGGGTGGTTGGCGCACAGCTGCAGCAGCAGGTCGCCGTGCAGCCAGGCGGGGTCCGGCGAGTCGTTGGGGAAGGCGACGAGCGGCTTGAGCTTGAGCGGCTTGCGGCTGGCGAGGCCGTAGCGGTCGTCGAACAGGGTCGAGCCGACCGACAGGGTGGCGGTCAGCCCGTCGGCGGGCACGACCGGGCCGAGCACGTCGCTGTCGGACGGCGGCTGGCTGACGCCCAGGTTGGGCGGGGTGCCGCCGGTGGCGAGGAAGCGCGCCCTGGTGGTGACGGTCTGCAGCAGGTCGGCCAGCGCGGCCTTGTCGGCCGCGGTCGAGTCGAACGACGCGACGCAGGTGAACGCCTGCTTGGCAGCGGGAACCGGGGTGAGCACACCGGACTGGTTGATGCCGTGGAAGGGGTACGACGCCGCCTCGGCGGCGGCGGTGCCGCCCGTGGTGGCGGCGTCGGCGTCGGCGCGCGCCCCGCCGATCAGCACGCCGCCGGCCAGCGCGGTGCCGGCCGCGCCGGTCGCGGTGCCCTGGAGGAATCTGCGGCGGCTGAGGTCCACGGGGGTAGCTCCTGACGTTGCTGTCGGTCGGCGGGCGGGCGGTCGGCGGGCGGCGGGCGGGTAACGGCCGGGTGCGGCCGGTCAGTGGGTGACCGGAACTTCGAGGAGATCCGGAACGGACGCGAGTGTCTCCACCAGCGAGCCGATGGCCGCGTTGACGCGCTGGCGCTGGGGCAGGGCGACCGCGTCGAGCGACTGCCACCGGCCGCTGGCCCGGGTGGCCAGCAGCGCCTGGTCGAGGGCGGCCAGCTGCTGGTCGGCCCTGGCCACCAGGCCGGGGTCGCGCTGGCCGAGCGGGCCGGCCAGGAAGCCGAGCACGCTCCGGTCGACCTGGGTGTCGGCGTACGTCATCGCGTAGGCGGCGCCCGCCCCCTGGTCATCGATGCCCGACAGGTGGTCACGGACGGCGTCCTCGATGATCTCGTGCGCGCGCAGCGAGAGCTGGGTGGGGTCGCCCGCCAGGTCGTCGGAGGTGAGGTTCTTCCGTACCGCGGCGACGTTCTTCGCGAGCTCGGTCGCCACCGGCAGCAGCTCCCTGGCGGGCTGCCCGTGCCAGAGGCCGTACTCCAGCCGGTGCAGGCCGGTGAAGCCCGGGTCGCTGACGCCGTCGGGGAGGCCGTCGGGCAGCCCGTCGACCGCCAGGCCGAGGTCGCCGAAGCTGTCGTAGGACGCTCCGACCCGCTCCCAGGCGAGCTGGGCGGTCAGCCAGTCCTGCCTGGCCCGGGCGATGCCGCCGTGCCTGAGATCGGCCTCGATGACGGTGACGTCCCCGGCCAGCGCGGCTAGCTGGGCCGCGGCATAGGCCTGGTAGCGCTGGTTCGGCGGGGTCAGCTCGGCCACACTGGCCGGCTTGACCGCGGCCGGCCCGGCGACGGCGCTTCCGGCGCCGGCCGACACCGTGACCGGCTGCGACGAGGACGCGGCGAGGCTGCCCAGCAGGCAGCTGAACGAGTAGCTGCCCGCCCCGAGGGTGGCGGTCAGCGTCGCCGAGGTGCCCGGGCCGAGCGTCTCGATCTCGCCGATGATCGCGCCGGCCGCGTTGTTCAGCCTGATCTCGCCGGCCAGGCTGGAGTTGTTGGTCACCGTGATCGTCTGGGTGCCGGCCGCGGCCGACGTCCACTGGGGGGCGCAGCTCGTCTGGGACACCGTCACCGTGCTGGCCGCGGTGGCGCCGGTGGGCAGCGCGACGACGGTCGCGGCGGCCGCCAGCGCGGGCACCGCGACCAGCACCCCGGCCACCAGCCAGGGACGGCCGCCCGCGAGGCGCTCCCAGCGGGGCAGTTCCGGTGGGCCACTGGCCGCGGCGGCTTGCCCGGCCGGGACGGCTTCCGGGGACGGGGCGGCTTCCCCGGCCGGGACGGCTTCCGGGGACGGCGCGGGCGCCGGCTTGCCCGCGCCAAGCGTGCGGCCCGCGTTGATGAACGCGGGGATGACAACGACCAGGTAGGCGAGCCAGGCGGTCACCTGCAGCACGGTCATCCGCGGGGTCAGCTCGGTCAGGCCGGTGACGACCGACGCCCACCAGGAGCCCGGGTCGATGTGCGCGGTGAGGTCGAACGCGACCCACGCGTGGCCGGGCAGCAGGTTCGCGTCCTGCAGGTCGCCGAGGCCGTAGGCGAGCACCCCGGCCGCGATCACGATCAGCAGGATGGCGGTGCGGTTGAAGAACACGCCGATGTTGAGGTGGACCGCCCGGCGGTAAAGCAGGCAGCACAGCACGATCGCCAGGGCGATGCCGAGGGCCGCGCCCACCAGCGGGCCGACCGTCTGGCCGGATGCCTTGGCCGCCGTCCAGAGGAAGAGGGTGGTCTCCAGGCCCTCCCGGCTGACCGAGAGGAACGCGGTGACGGTGAGCGCCCCGGCGCCGACCGCGGCCGCCCGCGCCACCTCGCCCTTCAGGTGCGCCGACAGGCTGGCGGCGGTGCGCCGCATCCAGAAGATCATCGCGGTGACCAGGCATACCGCCAGGACGCTGAGCAGCCCGCCCACCGCCTGCTGGCCGGAGCTGCTGAGCACGCTGACCGAGAACGTCAGCACGGCGGCGAACGCGCCGGACAGGCTCACCGCGGCCAGCACCCCGAGCCAGACCGGCGCGGTGGATACCGCCGTCTCGCCGTCCCGTTCCGCCCGGGCGGCCGCGGTTTTCCGCACGGCCGCGAGCAGGATGGTCACCACGAGGCCGGCCTCCAGCCCCTCACGGAGGCCGATCAGCAGGTTCGGTACGCTATCCGCCCATGTCACGGTGACTAAGGCTAGGCTTACCTAAGTGCCACGTCTAGCGCTTGCGGCGCAGTACATAGTAAAGAAATAGTAAAGATCTTCTTCAGGCTTCCTTTCCGACCCGCGCCGCGCCGGCCACGAAGCGGCCCGCGATCGCCGCGCCGTAGCTGGTCAGGATCGACTCCGGGTGGAACTGAACGCCCTCGAGCGGGCGGTCCCGGTGACGGACCCCCATCGGGATGCCGTCGGTCCAGGCGGTGATCACCAGCTCCGGTGGCAGGGTGGCCTGGTCGATGACCAGCGAGTGGTACCTGGTGGCCGGGAACCGGGCGGGCAGGCCCGCCAGCACGCCCTGGCCGTCGTGGCTGACCAGGAACGCCTTGCCGTGCACGGGGCGGGGCGCGGCGACGATGCGCGCACCGAACGCGGCCCCGATCGCCTGGTGCCCCAGGCAGATGCCGAGCAGCGGCACGCGGGCGGCGGCGCAGGCGGTGACCGCGGCGATGCTGATGCCCGCCTCGGCCGGGGCACACGGACCGGGCGAGATCACCACCCCGGCCGGGTGGGCCGCGATGACCTGCGCCGCGGTCACCTCGTCGTTGCGCACCACCTCGACTCGCGCTCCGGCGGCGTCCAGCAGGTGGGCGAGGTTCCAGGTGAACGAGTCGTAGTTATCGATAAGCAGCACCAGCGGCCGGCCGGCGCCGCGGGCGGCGGCCCCGGCCGCCCGCGCCGCGCGCGGGACGGGCGCAACGGGGAGAGCCCGGCCCGGGGGCCGACGGCGCGTCGGGCGGGCGGGCGGCCAGCGCGGCGCCGAGCGCTGCCGCGACCGGGCCGGGGGCCCAGCTCTGGCCGGCCGCGCGCGGCACTTCCCGGCTCGGCCCGGTGGCGGCCCGGCCGGCGGCGGGGGCAATGCCGGCGACCGGGATGACGCCGGCCACCGCGTTGCTGACGAAGACCTCGGTCGCCCGGGTCAGCTCGTCCACCGTGAGCGGTTTGCGGCCGGCCCTGATGCCCTGGCCGCTGGCCGCCCGCAGCACCGCCGCGCGGGCGGTGCCGGGCAGGATGCGGCCGTCGGCGGGCGGGGTGAGCAGCACGCCGTCGAGCACCGCGAACACGCTGGCGCGGTCGGTCTCGAGCAGCTCGCCGGTCTCGTCAAGCAGCAGCAGCTGGCCGTCGGCGGGCAGCTCCGCGCGGTCGGCCAGCGCGGCCAGCAGCCGCCGGTCGCGGTACTTGTGCGGGCCGAGGCCGCCCGGCACGGTGACCAGTCGCAGCGTGACCGCGGCGGGCGGCGGGGCCAGCGGCACCACCTCGACCGTCGCCAGCAGCGGTCCGCCGAGCGGCCGCACCGTGATCCGCAGGCGGCCGGACGGCCGCCCGGCCAGGCAGCGGGCCAGCTCCGGGCGCAGTGCGGCGGGCAGCTCCTTGCCGTACAGGGCGCGCACGCTCGCCTCCAGCCGGCCCAGGTGGGCGGCCAGGTCCCGGGTGCCGCCCTCGGTGACCAGCAGCGAGGTGAAGACGCCGGCCGCCGGGCGGGGCGCCACGGCGCCCGGGCAGCAGTCGAGCAGGGGGCGCGGCCGGGCGGCGGTGTCCAGCCGGGCACCGATCGCCGCCAGCAGCGGCGTCGCCTTGAGCAGGCACTCCGCGTACTCGGCGGCCGGGTCAGAGTCGGCCGTGATGCCGCCGCCCGCGCCCAGCCAGGCCCTGCCCGCGGCGAACTCGAAGGTGCGGATGGCTACGTTCAGCTCCAGGCCCGCCACCGGCGAGCGGTACCCGACGGCGCCGGTGTAGGCCTCGCGCGGCGCCGTCTCCAGCTCGTCGATGATCTCCAGCGCGCGCACCTTGGGCGCGCCGGTGACCGAGCCGGGCGGGAACGTGGCGCGCACCAGGTCGCCGTCACCCGCGGCCGGGTTCAGTGTGCCCGCCACGGTGGACACCAGGTGCCAGACGCCGGGGTGCGCCTCGGGGCCGAGCAGCACCGGGACGCTGACCGTGCCGGGCAGGCAGACCCGGCTCAGGTCGTTGCGGACCAGGTCGACGATCATCACGTTCTCGGCCCGGTTCTTGGCCGACGCCTGCAGCTCGGCCCGCTGCGCGGCGGCCGTGTCCGCCTCGGCGGCCCGGCGGGCGGTGCCCTTGATCGGCTTGGAGATCACCGTGTCGCCGGCCCGGCGCAGGTACAGCTCGGGCGACAGCGACGCCACGGCGGCGCGGGCGGCCGGCCCGGGGCGGCCAGCCCGGCGCCGGCCGGGGGCGAGACCCCGACGAACGAGGCGAACGGCGGCCGCAGGGCCGACGCCGCCTGGCAGAACGCGTCCAGCGGGTCGCCGACGAACTCAGCCTCGGCCCGCAGCGTCACGTTGGCCTGGAAGATGTCGCCCCGGCGGATGTACCCGACCGCCTGGCGGACCGCCTCCTGGTGCCGCTCCGCGCCCGGCACCAGCCGGAACGGGGAGAACAGGTACGCGCGGCGAGCCCGCGGCGCGGCGCCGGCGGCGCGGCCGGACGGCGCGGGCAGCCCGGCCAGCCCGGGCAGCCCCCGGCCGGCCCGGCCCGGGCGGACAGCGCGGCCAGCCGGTCCTCGAGCGCCGTGGCCCGCTCGTCGCAGGACAGCGCCTCGAAGAACCACTCCCCCGACTCCTGGTCGCGCCGCAGCACGTGGTCGTAGTAGCCGAACCACCAGGCGGGCAGCGCCCGCGGGCCGGACGCGGGCAGCGCCTCGCCGCCCGCGCTGTAGCCGAGGTAACCGATCCAGCCGCCGCCGAACACGCCGGCCTGCTCGCCCGGACCGCCGGGGCCCGACGGGAACGGCGCGTCGAGCACGTCGCCGAGCGCGTCGCCGGCCTGGCGCACCAGCAGCGGCTCGGATGCCACCACGTCACCGCCGCCTGCCCAGGCGCCGAACAGCGCCACCGGGTGCGCGTCGTCCCGCACCAGGCGCAGCACGTCGGCCGGCGCCAGGTCCCAGCCCAGCGGCCGCCGCACCAGCCGGAAGCTCGTTCCACCGGACATAGGCCGAGGGTAACCGGCCATCGGGGCCGATCACCTCAGGTAACCCGACAAATCACACCCCCGCACTGGTAGCCACCCAGCAAACCTCAGTCGCCCCGCACGACCCGCCGGTCACCCTAGCAGGAGCTATGCACACAGCGTGTCCGTATCAACACATTGCGACGCATCAGTGCCGGACGCGGGCACCACCTGCCAGGCTGAGACTAGCGGCGGAGGGCGGGGCCAGGCGGGCGGGCCCGGACGGGGCGGGCGGGCTGGGACAGGAGAGGGCGAATCGTGAGCTGGCCGGCGACGGCTACTGCGGCAGCACCCGCGGCTGTCCGCCGCGACCGCGCTCGGCCTGGCGGCTGCGCTGTCGGCGACCCTCGCGGTCACCCTCAGCGGCAGGACGCCCGCGCCGGCCCGCCGCGGCCGCCCCGGTCCGGGTCGCCACGCCCACCGCGACGGCCAGGCCCACGGCGACCGCCCGCCCCGCGGGCCGCTGCTCGACCCGTTCACCGGCGAGCCGGTCAAGGCGCTGCAGCCGGTGCTCGCGGTCAAGATCGACAACATCGTCAACGCCCGGCCGCAGACCGGGCTGCGGTCGGCCGACATCGTGTACGTGATCCCGGTCGAGGGCGGGCTGACCCGGTTCATGGCGGTCTACTCGTCGCACCTGCCGCCGGTGGTCGGGCCGGTCCGCAGCGCCCGGCAGAGCGACCTGGACCTGCTGCGCCAGTTCGGACGGCCCGCGTTCGCCTGGTCGGGGGCGACGCCGCACCTGGTGCCGTTCATCGAGCGGGCGCGGGTAGCCGACCTCTACGCGCTCCAGGTCGGCGGGTACTACCGGTCCGCTAGCCGGGCCGCGCCGTACAACCTGTACGCCAACACCGCGCAGCTGCTGCGCGAGGCCCGCGGCGTGAGCAAGGCGCGGGACATCGGCTTCCGGTTCGGCTCGCAGCCCGGCGGCACGGCGGCCGGCTCCCGGTCGTTTACCGTCAGGTACCCGGCCGCGACCTACACCTTCCGCTGGTCGGCCAGGGACAAGCGCTGGCTCACCTGGATCGACGGCGCGCCCGCGCAGGCGACCGAGGGCGGGCAGCTCGGCGGCAGCACGGTGATCATCCAGTACACGCAGATCGCCACCTCGCGGTTCCTCGAGTACGGCGGCCGCCCGCCGTACGCCAAGTCGACCGGCTCCGGCCGCGCGGTCATCCTGCGTGACGGCCGGGTGTACGCGGTGCGCTGGTCCCGGCCCACGCTGGGCGGCGGCACCACCTACACCCTGGACGGCAAGCGGATGCTGTTCGCGCCCGGCCAGGTCTGGGTGGTGCTCGCCCCGGACAGCCACGCCAGCTACGTCAACGCGGGCAAGGTCTAAGGTGGCCGCGCGCAGGGCGTGGTTGTGGCAACCAGGGCGCTACAGGCGCCTGGTTGCCACAACCACGCGCGCGGGAGTGGGGCGGGAGAGGCTGCCGGGGGCCAGGGGTCTGGCGGGGTGGGGCGGGTGGCGCTGGGGCGGGTGGCTTGGTGGCCGGGTGGAGTGGGGCGAGAGGGATGAGGTTAGGGATGGCTGGTATTACCAAGCGGGTTACCCGGCTGAGCGACGGGCGGGAGCTGATCTACTTCGACGACGCGGACACCGCGCTGCCGCCTGGGCGGGCGGCTGATACCCGGCCGCCTGCTCCCCGGCCGGCACTGCCCGAGCTGCGGCAGGACCCGCTGACCGGCGAGTGGATCTCGGTCGCGGCGGCCCGGCAGGACCGGGCGTTCCTGCCGCCGGCCGACCTTGACCCGCTGGCGCCGTCGTCACCCGGGAACCCGACCGAGATCCCGGACCGCTACGACGTCGCGGTGTTCGAGAACAAGTCGCCGTCGTTCGGGCCCGGGCTGCCGGACGCGGACGCGGCCGACCAGGGGAGCGCGGCCGGGGACGACTCGATCGGCCTGGGCCGGACGCGGCCCGGCTACGGCCGCTGCGAGGTGGTCTGCTTCGGGCCGCAGCACGCCGGCTCGTGGGCGGACTTCAGCCTGTCGCGGGCCCGCACCGTGGTCGAGGCGTGGGCGGACCGGACCGCCGCGCTGTCACGGCTGCCCGGCGTGCGGCAGGTGTACGTGTTCGAGAACCGCGGCCAGCAGATCGGCGTCACCCTGCACCACCCGCACGGGCAGATCTACGCCTACCCGTTCGTCACCCCTCGCACCCGGCAGCTGCTCGCCTCGGTCGCCCGTTACGGCCCGGACCTGATGGGCGACATCCTGGCGTTCGAGGCCAAGTCGGAGCGGGTGCTGGTGGCGGGCGAGCACTTCACCGTCTTCGTGCCGTTCGCCGCCCGCTGGCCGGTGGAGGTGCACATGCTGGCGCACCGGCCGGTCCCGGACCTGGCGGCGGCCAGCGACGCCGAGCGGGACGAGATCGCGCTGCTGTACCGGCGGGTGCTGCGCGCACTCGACCGGCTCTACGACACCCCGACCCCGTACATCGCCTCCTGGCACCAGGCCCCGGTCGCCGCCGGGCGGCCCGGCGTCCGGCTCATGCTCCAGGTCACCTCGCCGCGCCGGGCCGAGAGCAAGCTCAAGTACCTGGCCGGCTCGGAGTCGGGGATGGGCGCGTTCATCGGCGACATCGTGCCGGAGACGGCCGCCGCGCGGCTGCGGGAGGCCCTGGATGGACTCGACTGACGGTACCGGCCCGGCCCGGGACCCGGATCCGGACCCGGACCTGGCCAGTGGCTTCGCCCGGCGGTACGGGCGCTCCCCCGACGTCGTCTGGTCGGCGCCCGGCCGGGCCAACCTGATCGGCGAGCACACCGACTACAACGACGGCCTGGTGCTGCCGTTCGCGATCACCGAGCGGACCGTCGTCGCGGCCGGGCGCCGCCGGGACGACACCATCCGGGTCACCTCCGCCGCCTACCCGGCCAGCGCCGCCGTCCCCGGCCTGCCCGCGGTCAGCCCGGGCCAGGCGGTCGGCTGGGCCGCCTACCCGGTCGGCGTCGCCTGGGCCCTCGGCCAGGTCCGGCCGCTGCCGCCGGCCCCGGGGGCCGACCTGTTCATCGACTCGCAGGTCCCGGCGGGAGCGGGGCTGTCCTCCTCGGCCGCGCTGGAGATGGCGGTGGCCGGGGCGCTCAGCGAGCTGTGGGGCCTCGAGCTCAGCCCGGCCGAGCTGGCCCGGGCCGGGCAGCGGGCGGAGAACGACTTCGCCGGCGCCCCGACCGGGCTGATGGACCAGTACGCGTCGCTGCTCGGCCAGCCCGACGCGGCCGTGTTCCTCGACTGCCGGAGCCTGGCCGCGCGCACCGTGCCGCTGCCGCTGGCCGCGGCCGGCCTCACCCTGCTGCTGGCCGACACCGGCGAGCGGCACGCGCACGCGGCCGGCGGCTACGCCGACCGGCGGTCCGCCTGCGAGCGGGCGGCCCGGCAGCTCGGGGTGCCCGCCCTGCGCGACATCGGGCCGGGCGACCTGCCCCGGGCCGAGCGGCGGCTCGACGCGGCCACCTTCCGCCGGGTGCGGCACGTGGTGACCGAGAACGCGCGGGTCGAGGCGACCGTGGCCGCGCTCGAGGCAGGCGCGCCGGACGCCGTCGGGCCGCACCTGACCGCGTCCCATTACTCGATGCGGGACGACTACGAGATCACCACCCCCGCCCTCGACCTCGCGGTGGAGGCCGCCCTCGGGGCCGGGGCCCTCGGCGCGCGGATGACCGGCGGCGGGTTCGGCGGCTCGGCCCTGCTGCTGGCCCGCACCGCCCGGGCCGGCCAGGTGCGCGCGGCGGTGACGGCGGCGTTCGCGGCGGCCGGGTTCGCCCCGCCCGCCATCGGGGAGGTCGCTCCCGGACCCGGCGCGCACCGCGAGCCGCTTACTACCAGGGAAAACAAGAACCGTTAGCTCGCCTAACTAGGTTATTCTTAGCCGGTGCCCGGTCAGGAACGTCACGAATGAGCCCGTTTGCACCCCGCCGGCTGGCCAGCCGGGTGCTCCTCGACCTGACCCCGCTGCGCCGGTCGCGCGACTACCGGCTGATGATCACCGGGCTCGGCGCCTCGGTCATCGGCAACCAGCTCACCACGGTCGCGGTGCCGTTCCAGGTCTACGCGATCACCCGGTCCTCGCTCATGGTCGGGCTGGTGTCGCTGGCCCAGCTTTTCCCGCTGATCTTCGGCTCACTGCTCGGCGGCTCGCTGGTCGACGCGACGGACCGGCGCAAGCTGCTGCTCATCGTCGAGTCGCTGGGCGCGCTTGGCAGCGCCGGCCTGGCGCTCAACGCCGACATCGGGCCGTCCCTGTGGCCGCTGTTCCTGTTCCCGGCCGCCCAGGCGGCGCTGTCCGGCATCGACAGCTCCGCCCGCAACGCGATGCTGCCCGCCCAGGTCGGCATGGAGCTGCTGCCCGCCTCCAACGCGATCTTCCAGTCGCTGTTCCAGACCGGCGCCATCGTCGGCCCCGCCGTGGCCGGCCTGCTGCTGGCCGGGGCGGGGGTGCACTTCATCTACTGGCTGGACGTGCTCAGCTTCCTGGCCGCGCTGACCGCGGTGTTCATGATGTCGCCGCAGCCCGCGCCGGCGGCAGGCCAGCCCGGGGCCGGGGCCGCCCGGCCGGGCTGGCGCTCGACCCTGGAGGGGCTGAAGTTCGTGCGCCGCTCCCAGCCGGTCCAGGGCGCTTACCTCATCGACGTCAACGCGATGGTGTTCGGCATGCCCCGGGCGCTGTTCCCGGCGCTGGCGGTGACCGCCTTCGGCGGCGGCGCCACCACGGTCGGGCTGCTCTACGCGGCGCCTGGCGCGGGCGCCCTGGCCGGCGCGCTGACCAGCGGCTGGGTCAGCCGGGTACGGCGGCAGGGGCTCGCCGTGATCTGCTCGGTGCTGATCTGGGGGCTGTCCATCGCCGCCTTCGGCGTCGCCCGCTGGCTGCCGCTCGCCCTGCTGCTGCTGGCGGTGGCCGGCTGGGCCGACGTGCTGTCGGCCGTGTTCAGGAACACCATCATCCAGTTCGCCGGGCCGGAGGGGATGCGCGGCCGGCTGATGGGCGTGCAGATGGCGGTGGTAGCGGGCGGCCCCCGGCTCGGTGACCTGGAATCGGGCGCGGTCGCCACCGCCTTCGGCGACACCGTGTCGGTGGTGTCCGGCGGGCTCGCCTGCGTGGCCGGCTCACTGCTGCTGGCCTGGTGGCTGCCCGGGTTCACCCGGCAGCGCTCGGCCCTGCACGAGGAGATGGCCAGGGACGCGGCGCTGACCGAGGAAGCGGTCAAGGCGGGAGAGGAAGCGCCGGTCATGCGGACCGAGGAAGCCGGGCAGCCGGCTCACGGAGCGGGGGAGGAAGCGCCGGTCATGCGGGCCGAGGAGGGTTAGTCGGGTTAGCGGTGCGGGGTCACCTGGCACCCGTTCGGCATGACTGGGTTGGCTGTCTGACTGGGTTTGGCTGAGGGCGGCGCGCCCTGGAGATCCTATTTATAGGTACTTATCATGGCAGAATGCTTACTCGCGGGTAGGCGGGACATGGGTGGTTCTACCTAAACCGCACGCGGAGTTCAGCTTCGCCGTGACGGCACGTTGCGCTTGGTGATATCTCTAGGCAAGCGGGCCGACCCGGCCGGTACCGGACCCGCGTAACGTGCGTCAATGTTGGCGGTGAATGTCAGTGGCCGGACGATTCCCACAGGGCGAGCACACCGACTTCGTCGGCAGGCAGGGAGAGCTCAGCCAGATCGGCGCGATGCTCGCGGAACGCCGGCTGGTCACCATCGTCGGCCCCGGCGGGGTCGGCAAGACCCGGGTGGCGCTGGTCGCGGCCGCGCAGGCGGCTGTCAGTTACCCGGACGGCCCGTGGATCGTCGAGCTGTCCGGCCTGCGCGACGCGGCGCTGCTGGCCAACACCGTCGCCAGCGTCCTCGGGCTGCCCGAGCAGGACTCCCGCTCGGCCCTCGACGCGCTGCTCGAGTACCTGCGGGACCGGCGGCTGCTGCTCATCCTCGACACCTGCGAGCACGTGCTCGATGCCTGCGCCGACCTCGCCCAGGCGGTGCTGCGGGAGGCACCGGGCGTGTCCGTGCTCGCCACCTCGCGGCAGCCGCTGAACATGGCGGCCGAGCACATCTTCCCGATCGGGCCGCTCCCGGTGCCGGAAGGCGACCGGCTGCCCGGGGGCACCAAGCGCGGCGACGCGGTGGAGCTGTTCGCGCTGCGGGCCGCCGCCGCCGTTCCCGGCTTCGAGGTCACCGCGGACAACGCGGCCGACGTGACCTCCGTCTGCCGCCGGCTCGACGGCATACCACTGGCGATCGAACTGGCCGCGGTGCAGCTGCGCGCGCTGCCGTTGCCCGAGCTGTCCAGCCGGCTTGACCACCGGTTCGCGGTGCTGTCCGGCGGCCGGCCGGCCGCACTGCCCCGGCACCAGACACTGCGCACCGCGATCGTCTGGTCGCACGAGCTGTGCGGGCCCGCCGAGCAGCGGCTGTGGGCCCGCCTGTCCGTCTTCGCCGGGTCGTTCAGCCTGGCCGCGGCGGAAGAGGTGTGCGCCGAGACCGCCCTGGAGCGGCCCGACGTGATCAGCGCGCTCATCGGCCTGGTCGACAAGTCGGTCGTGCTCCGTGAGGGCGAGCACTACCGGATGCTGGACACGCTGCGGGAGTTCGGCGCCGAGCAACTCGAGTCGTCCGGGGAGCTGGCCTCCTGCCGGGCCCGGCACATCGCCCGGTACCTGGCGATGGCGCAGTACTTCGGCCGTCACTTCATCGGCGAAGACCAGATGGACCGCTACCACGAGCTGCGCGAGACGCACGCCAACCTGCGGGCCGCGCTCGAGTACGCACTCGAGCCGGTGAGCGGGACGGCCGAGCCGCTGCTGGCCGGCCCGGCCGGGGGTCCCGGCGCACCGGGGCCAGACGGCGGGCCGGGCGGGGTCGCCACCGCGGTGGCGCAGGACCGCTGGCGGGCCGGCTCCGACCTGGCCTGCTCGCTGTACGGCTACTGGCAGATCTCCGGCCTGCTCAGCGAGGGCGGCTACTGGATCACCAAGGCGCTCGACGTGTTCACCGAGCCGTGCCACGAGCGGGCCCACGCCCTGGTCAGCCGCGGCTTCCTGCGCTCCTTCCAGGGAGACGGGCTCAACTCGCTGGCCGACTGCGAGTCCGGCAGCGCGATGGCACTGGGACTGGGCGATGACCCGGTCACCGCGCGCGGGTACGCGTACATGACGCTCACCCTCACCTTCCTCGGACGGCACGACGAGGCGGCCAAGGCCGGCGAGGAGGCCCGGGCCCGGCTGCGCGCCTGCGACGACGTCTCGGGCGAGCTGATGCTGCTGGCCATGCTCGGGCACATGTACCAGCTAGCGGGGCGGCCGGCCGAGTGCATCGCGGTGTGCGACGAGGGCCTGGAAATGCTCGGCCCGGACGCCCGCGAGCAGTGGCTGAAGAGCTACCTGCTGTTCGTCTCCGGCGTCGGGCTGTTCCAGATGCCCGGCCGGGAAGCCGACTGCGACACCGTGCTGCGCAAGGCACTGGCAGGCAAGCAGGAACTGGGCGACGTGATCGGGATGGGGTACGCACTCGACGCGCTCGGCTGGCTGCAGCTTAAGCTCGGCTCCCCCGCCAAGACGGCCTGGCTGCTCGGCGCGGCCGACCCGCTGTGGGAGCGCGGCGGGAGCGAGCGGTTCAGCGGGACCGCCATCATGCAGCAGTTCCACCAGCAGGCGGCGAGCGGCGCCCGGGACGCGCTCGGCGGGCAGCGGTATGACGCCGAGCACGCGGCGGGTTCGTCTTACGTGCGGCAGGTACTCGACGCCAACCCCGGGGGCGGGGCACTGCGACTGGAGATCCCCTAACCGGGCCCGGAGGGTGACGGCGGCGCGGTGCGAGCCGCAAGCGCCCGCGCCGCCGTCACGTTCCTGGGTTGAGTGCGCGGGGCCGCCCAGGGCGCGCCCGCCGCGTACTCGTGGCCGGCTGCGCGCGGTAATCCCGCGGTGACCGGGATTTCATTCTCCAACACGATGCCGACCCGGGCGCAGACATAGACGATGACGTTTCCGGATTTTTAACGGCGGGGGCCGGCCTGGCGCGGCCGGCCGATTGCGCGGCGGACGGGGCCCGGCTCGCCCGCGCATCGCCGGGCCACGGCTTAGCGGCACCGGGAGGCGGTGTTTCTTTAGCTGGCCGGCATTTTGAACTTTTCCCCGGGGTAGAACGTCTTACCTGGTGAAGTGTGAACGACGGCAACCGAAAGCCGGTGTCGCGATGGACGTAATGGGTGTTACACCGCACCCGTTCCGGATGACTGCCAGCGTGCCCGATGACATGGTCCGGCTGGACCGCGAGGACTGGGCGGCCTGGTCGGGGGTGGCGTTCGCGGCCGACGGCGACCGAGTGTCGGTGGTGCTTGTCTCCATCGCGGTCGCGGCGGTCGACCTGGCGTCACGCAAGCCGGGTGACGTGCTGGCGACCGCGCTGGCGGCCCGGCCGTCGGCCGGGACCGCGGCGACCGACGAGTTCATCACGGCCGACGGCAAGCCGGCCGTCCGGGTCAGCCGCACGGTGACGCGGCGGCTGCGCGGGCGCGCGGTGACCACCGGGCAAGCGCAGGCGCTGGTGGTGTTCCCCGGCGCCGGGGCACTCGGGGTGGTCAGCGCGGTCTGCCCCGATCCGGCCGACCTGGACCGGGCGGGGTCCCTGGTGATGCGGATCGCGGCCCGGATGACGGTGACCGCCGCGCCGGCCGCGGCGTGACCCGCTTCCCCGTCGGCGCGGACCGGTCACCGCGCGGGCGCGTGATGCGGCGGCGCGGGCGTGCGGGGCGACGAGGCCGTGACGTAGACTTGCATAGCACAGGTCGCTCGGTGCGCCGAATCGGATTCCACGGACATCGGTTTGCAGAGGGCGTGGCGGTAACCGCCCACGCGTGACCCGGCGAGTTCACAATGACCGCCGTGGCTAGCGACCGCCCCGAGTCCTGGAGACGATTTCCCGTTGACCGCGCTGCCCGCAGAGAGCTCTGCCCGGCCCGGGCCCGCCACCAGCTTTGCCGCCCTGGGGGTGCCCGGCCCGCTGGTTGACGTCCTCGGCGAGCAGGGCATCACGGCGCCGTTCCCGGTCCAGGCGGCTGCCCTGCCTGACGCGCTGGCCGGACGGGACATCCTGGGGCGGGCGCAGACCGGCTCGGGCAAGACCCTCGGCTTCTCCCTTCCGCTGGTCAGCAGGCTGGCCGGCGGCCACACGGCCGCCCGCCGCCCGCGCGGCCTGGTGCTCGTGCCCACCAGGGAACTCGCCGTCCAGGTGACCACCGTGCTCAGGCCGCTGGCCCAGGCCATGAACCTCTGGGTCACCACCATTTACGGCGGCGTGGCCTACGGGCCGCAGTCGAACGCGCTGCGGCGCGGCACCGACATCGTGGTCGCCACCCCCGGCCGGCTGGCTGACCTGATCGGGCAGGGCGAGTGCGAGCTGTCCGAGGTCGCGGTCACCGTCGTCGACGAGGCGGACCAGATGACCGACCTCGGTTTCCTGCCCACCATCCGGCGGCTGCTCGAGTCGACCCCGGACAGCGGGCAGCGGATGCTGTTCTCCGCCACCCTCGACGCCGCCGTCGATGTGCTCGCCCGGCGCTTCCTCAGCGACCCGGTGCTGCACTCGGTGAACGAGGGCTCCTCCCCGGCCGAGATCGAGCACCATGTCTTCACCGTTGACGCCGCCAGCCGGCTCGCGGTGCTCGCGGCGCTGGCCGGCGGCGAGCAGCGGTCACTGGTGTTCACCAAAACCAAGCACGGGGCCGAGCGGCTCGCCCGCCAGCTCACCGAGGCCGGCATCCCGGCCGCGGAGCTGCACGGCAACCTGCGGCAGGGGGCCCGGTCGCGGAACCTCGACGCGTTCGCCTCCGGCCTGGCCCGGGTGATGGTGGCGACCGACATCGCCGCCCGCGGCATCCACATCGACGGCATCGAACTGGTCATCCACGCTGAGCCGCCCACCGAGCACAAGGCGTACGTGCACCGCTCGGGGCGGACCGCGCGCGGCGGGGCCGACGGGGTGGTCGTCACCCTGCAGACCAAGGCGCAGGCGCGCGCGGTGACTTCGATGATGCAGAAGGCCGGCATCACGCCGCCCGAGGCGGTGGCGGTCACCCCGGAGTCCGGCCAGCTAGCCGAGATCGCCGGGCCGCCGGCCGCCCGGGTGACGGTCGCCGGCAAGGTGTCCGAGCTGGTCAAGCCGGAGGACCGGCTGGCCAGGAACGACCGGCCGGGGGTAGGCAAGCCGTGGGAGGGCAGGGCGCGCCGTGACGGCCGCCCGCGCACCGACCGCCCGCGGGCTGACCGGCCGCGCACTGACCGGCCCGCCGGGCGTGGCCGGGACCAGCAGGGCGGACGGGACTCCCGGGGTAACCAGGGTGACCGGACCCCCCGCCGCGGGCCCAACGACTGGTTCCCCAAGCCGAGCCGGGCGGCCCGGGACGACCGGACGGCCGGCGAGGACCGGGGCTACCGCGGCGAGCGGCCCGCCGCAACCGGCGGGCAGTCATTCCGCCCGCGGGCGGGGCGGCCGCAGGGCGGCCAGGCCGGGTCCTCCGGGCACGGCGGGCCCGGGGGCCGGGCCGCGGGCGGGCACTTTGGCGGGTCATCCAGCCGTTCCGGATATCCCGCTGGTCGCGGCACCGGGGGCAAGCGACGCGGCTGACCGCCGCTGGTTACATTTCTGACATATCTGCCTAGGCAGTAGGCCTGCGGGCGAGCCTATTTTTCCGGCTGGGGAACGCCGACCTGTCGCCCGGATGCGGTAGATTAGCCTTAGCCGTCGGCGGGCTTTGCGATCGAAATTCGCTCCGGATTCAACTAAGTCTCGACCCTCTTGAGTGCGGGACTTCATTGAAGCAAGGAAAATTGGCGATCGACTCCCAGGTTTCGTACGATGGCGGCCATCATGGCTGATCCGCGTGAAGTGCGCGGGTCTCAGGCTCTTCCAGAAGGACATACAGCAAAAATGGCTCAGGGGACCGTAAAGTGGTTCAACGCGGACAAGGGCTATGGCTTCATCGCCCCCGACGACGGTAGCGGTGACGTCTTCGTTCACTTCTCCGCGATCGAGGCGAGCGGCTACCGCAGCCTTGAAGAAAACCAGAAGGTCGAGTACCAGGTGACCCAGGGGCCAAAGGGGCCGCAGGCCGCGCAGGTGCGGGCCGTCTGACTGGCATCGTAAGACGGCGGCGGGCTGCGCTGAGCTCGCGGCTCGCCGCCGCTTCTGCGGCCTGATCACGGCAGGAAACCTAAGCGACACAGGTTAAGTAGTCGCAATGACTCCGGGATTCTTCCCGGAAAGCTTCCGAGATCTTTTGGTCGCGGGAATTCGTCGGCTTCTGCCTTGCGCCGGGCAGGCCCAATGCCGGGCGGGATTGCAGGCGGGATTGCGATGACTCGCCATTGAGCCACCGCGACCCAGCGTTAGCACAGTCTGGCGCTCACACCACCTCAGGCTCATCAGCCTGGAAGGTGAACACGTGATGCCCGATGCGCAGCGACCAGCCCGGTGGCAGCAGAGTGCCTTCCAATCCGATCCTGGTCCAGTCCGGGTCACCCGGGCCGCCGATGAAAGTCCCCTGAGCCGACGAGGCATCCCGGACAAAGACGGTGCTGCCCACCACCGAGACGTAGGCGTGCACCCGGGAGATCAGGTTGTCCGGGTCAATCAGCCGGAACGGCTCCGCGTCCCCGTTACGCACCGAGGCGTCGTTGGTGGGCTCACGGCCCAGCACGTACGGCCGGTCAAGCACCAGCACCTGGCCGTCCTGCGAGCGCAGGGTGCCAGCGCCCTGGCCTCCCCCGCTGTGCTGCCCGGCGGAGGCGCCGTTGGCGAGCTCGTGGCCGAATGCGGGGGTCGCCATCGTGGGAGCCGGCAGCCCGGCACCGGGCACCGGGGTCGGCTCCTCCACCGGCAGGTACGACTCGGCCGGCTCGTAGGAGTGGGCGGACTCGTACGGGGCCGGCTCGTACGGGGCAGGCTCATACGGGGCCGGCTCATACGAGCTGGCCGGCTGGTAGCCGGCTGACTCGGCCGGGGCGGCGGGCTCGTAGCCGCCGGCCGGCTCGTAACCGCTCAGCCGGCTCGTAGCCGCCGACTGGCTGGGGGGCGGGCTCGGCGGGCGGCTCGGGGGCCGGACCCGGCTCATCCGGCTCACCCGCGCCCTGCGGGACCGGTGTCCACTCCGGCTCCTGCCTGGCCGGCTCGGCTTCCGGTACCTCGGCCGGGGCCTCGGCCAGGACCGCGGCCGCGGCCGGGGCCTGCTCGGCCGGTACCTCGGCCGGCGGAGCGGCCGACGGAGCGGCCGCGGCGGCCTGCGCGGCGGCCGCGTGCGCGGCCGCGACCTGCTCGGCTGACGCCCCCGCCCCAGCTTCCTGACCCGCGGCGGCGCCGCTCAGTACGAACCCGCGGCCGGGCACCACGCCCGCCTGCAGGTCGGACATCGGGTCCACCTGCATCGGGGCGTCGTCCGCGCCGCTGATCGCCAGCCAGTCGAAGGTTCCCGGCAGGATCTGGTCTACCCAGGTCAGCGCCTGCTCGCCGGACATGTGCCGGACCGCATCGCCCGCGCTCACGGTGCACCGCACCGGACCGCGCAGGAAGACGACGACCCCGTCCGGTACTGGCGCGACGATGCCGAACGCGGCGATGTTCCCCGGGAGGTGGCCCAGAACCCAGCTCGCCAGCCGGGTCGCCACCGCGGTGGACGGCGCCTCGCGGTCCGCCGCCAGCTCGGCGACTAGCTGGAGTAGCTCGCTGGCACTGACCTCGGTCGCCCCCGCGCGGGAGATAAGGACGACGGTATCGCCGAAGCGGCCGATGAGGTCATTGCCAGGCTCAATGCTCGCTCGAATGGTCACGGTGAATTCTACCTAGCACAGAAGTTCCCAGCAAAGACTCAAGAACCGCCTGTTTGCTCGAACGCTCATTTGAACTTTGCGATATAATGTTCGCATGAGCATCGCTGTGCAGCAGTCGCTGCTTGACCTGTGCGACCAGGCGGCCCCCGGGGCGACCCAGCCCGACCGGGTGCCGCTGAGCCGCGGCGCCTGGATCGACGTGCAGCGCGGCTGGCTCAGCGGATCGGCCGGGTTGTTCGCGCGGCTCGCGGAGACGGTGCCGTGGCGGGCCGAGCGGCGGCGGATGTACGACCGGACGGTCGACGTGCCCCGGCTGCTGCGCTTCTACGGCGACGACGAGCCGCTGCCCGACCCCGCCCTCACCGCCTGCCGGGCGGCGCTCAGCGCGCACTACGCGGCTGAGCTGGGCGAGCCGTTCGTGACGGCCGGGCTCTGCTTCTACCGGGACGGGCGCGACAGCGTGGCCTGGCACGGCGACCGCATCGGCCGGGGCTCGACGCAGGACACCATGGTCGCGATCGTCTCGATCGGCGCGGCCCGGCCGCTGCTGCTGCGCCCGGCCGGGACCGCCCACGGCCCGGACGACGGACCCGGTCCGACCCTGCGCTACCGCCTGGGGCACGGCGACCTGCTGGTGATGGGCGGGAGCTGCCAGCGGACCTGGGAGCACGCGGTACCCAAGTCGGCCCGGCCGACCGGGCCGCGGATCAGCATCCAGTTCCGGCCGCGGAACGTGCGCTGAGCCGGCGGATGCGCTAACAGGGGCCGGTGCGGTTAGGCTCAGTGACTGTGGGAGCGTTTCCGAAGCTGGTAGCGACCGACCTGGACGGGACGATCGTTCGCGACGACGGGACGATCTCGGCCCGCACGGTCGCCGCGTTCGCCCGGGTGGAGGCCGCCGGGGCGCGCTTCGTGCTGGTCACCGGGCGGCCACCGCGGATCATGAAGCGGGTCGCGGCCGCCTTCGGCCACCGCGGGACGGCCATCTGCGCCAACGGGGCGCTGTCGTACGACATGCGAACCGAGACGATCGCGGCCCTGCACCTCATCCCGCCCCCGGTGCTGGCCGAGGCGGCGGCCGCGCTGCGGGCGGCCGTGCCCGGCATCGGGATCGGGATCGAGTACCCGGACGGGTACGCCGCCGACCAGGCCTACCAGGCCGTCAACTGGGACCTGAACGCGACCATCCGGCGGGTCGACGACACCACCCTGTTCGCCCGGCCTGCCTCCAAGCTGCTCGGCCGGCACCTCGGGTACAGCTGCGACGACCTGCTGGCGCTGGCCGGGCCGGCCATCGGGGAGCTGGTCGCCGTTACCCACTCCAACTCCAAGGGACTGGTCGAGGCCACCGCCCGCGGCGTCTCCAAGGCGACCGTGGTGGCTGAGCTGGCGGCAGGCTACGGCATCGGGCCCGAGTCGGTCGTCGCCTTCGGTGACATGCCCAACGACCTGCCGCTGCTGTCCTGGGCGGGCACCTCCTGCGCGGTAGCGAACGCGCACCCGGACGTGCTCGCCGCCGCCAGCCACGTCATCGGCTCCAACGACGAGGACGGGGTGGCGGCGTACCTGGAGGAGATCTATCCGGGTTAGCCCGGGGCGGGAGTGACCAGGGAGCGACGAGGTGAGCTGGGCCGACGGCCGAGGAACGCACGGTTGCGGCTGCCAGGCGCCTCTAGGCCAGTGCGTCTGAGTTGGGCGGGTGTCCACTGCGCGCGGGCAGCGCCACCACAGCCACTCTGGTCACATAGCTGCAGTTCAATGGATTAGATTGGAAATAATGTGGTGCCATGGAACCATATTATTTCCACGCTGCTAAAAAGTTCCGTAATAATACCGCTACCTGAGGGAATCGGGGCGGCCGGGGCGGTTGTGGGGTACTTAGCGGGTGGTGCAGGGCGGGTGGTGCGGGTTGGGTGGTTGGGGGGGCGACGGGCTGCGGGGTGGCGGGGCTGCGAGGTGGCGGGTTGGGGGGGTGGCGGACTGCGGGGTGGCGGGTCGGGCGGTTGCGGGGGTGGCGGGCGGCGGGGTTGCGGGTTGCGGGGCTCTCGGGTGGGTGGTGCTGCGGAGGCGGGACGCGGGGGCGGGGCTCGGGCGCGGGGGCGGGGCGCGGGGGGGCGCGGGGGGGTTAGTTGGGGCCGAAGCGCTCGGTCTTGATTGAGTCGGGTGGGTAGCCTGCCGCTATTAGCAAGCTGGACGCCGCCTCGACGAAGCCGGAGGGGCCGCAGGCGAAGACGGCCGGGTTGAACTCGGGGGGAGCGCGGTCTTGGCGAGGACCTCGGCGCTGAGGCGGCCGGCGTAGCCGCGCAGGGGCGGGCGGGGGGAGGTGTCGCCGAGGTCCGCGGCCGGCACCGTGATTTCCGCGTCGGGGCGGGCCGGGGTCCGTTTCCAGCGGGTCATCCGGGTGAAGAGGAAGGTGGCGGTGGTGACTGGTGAAACACGCAACCGTTCGGACAGCTCCTGGGCGTAAATGACGTCGGCCGGGGTGCGGGCGCTGTAGATCAGCTGCAGCGGGACCTTGCTGCCTACCTCGCGGTGGGTGCGGATGACGGACATCAGCGGGACGATGCCCGAGCCGCCCGCCAGCAGCAGCACCGGGCGGGGGTCAGCGGGCTGCCAGGCGAACCAGCCGCCGATCGGGCCGCGCACCTCAAACTGGTCGCCAGGGCCGGCCGTGCCGTCGAGGTAGGAGGACACCTCGCCGTCGGCCACCCGCTGCACGGTCAGCTCCAGCCAGCCCGGCGCCGGGGCGCTGGCGATCGAGTAGTCGCGCGACGCCGAGTACCCGTCGGCGGCGGTCAGCCGGGCGGTGACGTGCTGGCCAGCCAGGTGCCCGGGCCAGCCGGGCACGTCGAGGACCAGCGTGCGGGCGGTCGCGGTCTCGGTGCGGGTCTCCCGCACCGTCGCGACCAGCCAGCTCAGTCGCCCTGGTACCGCTGCTCGCGCCATGGGTCACCGTAGTCGTGGTAGCCGAGCTGCTCCCAGAAACCGTGCCGGTCCCGTTCCATCAGGTCCAAGCCGTTGACCCACTTGGCCGACTTCCAGAAGTACAGGTGCGGGACCAGCAGGCGGGCCGGCCCGCCGTGCTCAGGGCGCAACGGCGCGCCGTCGTACTCGTAGGCGACCCAGGCCTTGCCGTCCCGCAGGTCGGGTAGCGGCAGGTTGGTCGTGTAACCGCCGTAGCTCTTCGCCATGGCGAAGCCGGCCCTGGTCTCGATCCCGTCAAGCAGCGTGTCGAGCGACACCCCGCGCCAGCGGGTACCCAGCTTCGACCACTGGGTGACGCAGTGGATGTCGGTGGTGATGTCTTCGGCCGGCAGGGCGGTCAGCTGCTGCCAGTTCCAGACGGTAGCCGCGCCCGTCTCAGTGGTGAGGGTGAACGTCCAGCTAGCGGTGCGCACCGACGGCGTCGGCCCGGCCTGCAGCACCGGGAAGCTGTGCTCGAGGTACTGCCCCGGCGGCAGCTTGGGGTCGTCCCGGCGGCGGCCGGTGAAGCCCCGGGTGACTACGTTCATCGCCGGCCGCTCATGGGTGCAGCTTGGCCCGCCAGTCGTGCGGCACGCGGCCGTGCGGGCCGGGGGTGGGCTGCTCCCGGGGATGGGACAACGGGCCGGCCAGCTCCGGGCCGCGCTCGAAGAAGCCCTCCTCCGGGTAGGACCAGAACCAGTCCTCCCCCGGCTCGAAGCTGGTGATCACCGGGTGCCCGGTCTCCCGGTAGTGACCGGTCGCGTGCTGCGACGGGGAGTTGTCGCAGCAGCCGATGTGGCCGCACTGAGTGCACCGGCGCAGGTGCAGCCACCAGCCGCCGGCCTCGTCGCACTCGACGCAGCCGGAGCCGCTCGGCGGGATAGCGGGATCGACGCCGGCCATCTGCTCTGTCATCAGTCCTCCGCGTTGTCCTGTGGCTGCTGGCTCTCCGGCGCGGTCTCGGCCGGGGCGGCCACCGGCGCGATCGGCAGCCGGACCTGGAACCGGGTGTCGCCAGGGACCGACTCGACCCGCAGGTCGCCGTGGTGCTTGTTGACGACGATACGCCAGGCGATGTCGAGGCCGAGGCCAGTGCCCTCGCCGACCGGCTTGGTGGTGAAGAACGGCTCGTAGATGCGCCGCTGGATCTTCTCCGGTATCCCCGGGCCGGTGTCGCCGATCTCGACCAGCACGTAGCCGTCGTCCCGGGCGGTGCGCAGGGTCAGCGTGCCGCTGCCGCCCATCGCCTGGGCGGCGTTCTCGATCAGGTTGGTCCACACCTGGTTGAGCTCGCCCGCGTAGGCCGGGATCTTCGGCAGCGTCTTGTCGAACTGCTTGCTGATCGTGATGCCCTTGAGCTTGGCCGACATCATCAGCACGGTGCTGCCGAGCAGCTCGTGCACGTCCACCACCTGGAACGGCGCCCGGTCGAGCTGCGAGTACTGCTTGGCCGCGCCGACCAGGGTGGACACCCGGGTGGTGGCGTCCTCGATCTCGTTCATCAGCAGCTCGGTCTCGACCGTGTAGTTGAGCCAGCGCAGGGCCGGCTCGAGCATGTCGTCGCCCACCGTGGCCTGCACCTCGTCCAGCCAGTCGCTGTACAGGCCTGCCTGCACGAAGACCGGGGCGAGCTGCCAGGCGTCGCGGCAGCCGTGATCCTCCAGCCAGTCCGACACCTCGTCCTCGCGGTCGGAGGTCTCAAGCGGGTCAAGGTCGGGCGCCTTGGCGACCCGCTCGGCCGCCTTCTGCTGCAGCCCCACGAGGGGCTCCAGCTTGGCCGGGTCGTACTTGCCGGCCGCGATCATCTTGAGCTTCTGGCGCATCCCGGCCACCCGCTCGCGCAGGGCGGACGTCGCCCGGACGGCGGCCGCGGCCGGGTTGTTCAGCTCGTGGGTGAGGCCCGCGGTGAGCGAGCCGAGCGCCAGCAGCCGCTCCCGCTGGTTCACCGCCTCCTGGGTGCGGCGGCCGCCGAAGAACAGCCCCTCGAGCAGGTGCACCGGCATCGGGAACCACTCGTTCATGATCTGCGCGAAGCAGTCCGCGCCGAGCACGTAGAACCGGGACCGCTCGGGCACCCGCATCGAGTTCGGGTAGACCTGCGGCACCCGGTCCCCCAGGTAGGACATGAACGCGCCGCCGTACACCCCCCGCTGGCTGGTCCGGCTGATCTCCACGTCGTCGCCGCCGACCTTGCGCTGCAGCACCACGGTGCCCTCGATCAGCACGTACAGGTTGCTGGCGGGGGCGCCCTCGGTGAACACCGGGCCGGGCTCGAAGACCTCCACGTGCCCCTCCACGCAGAGCCGTTCCAGCTGGTCGTCCGAGAGCTTCTCGAACAGGAACAGGGTGCGCAGCTCCTGCGGGTCACAGGGGGAGATATTGCTGGTCATAGCGTCTCCAGATACCGGTGCACGAACATGACGGCCATCGCGCCCTCTCCTACCGCCGAGGCGACCCGCTTGGCCGACTCGGACCGTACGTCGCCGGCCACGAACACCCCTGGGACGCTGGTCTCCAGGTGGTACGGCGGCCGGTCGAGCGGCCAGGCGTTGTCGTCAGCGCTGAAGTCGGGCCCGGCCAGCACGAAGCCGTGCGAGTCGCGGGCGACGACCCCGTCTAGCCACGAAGTACCCGGGGCCGCTCCAATGAAGATGAACAGCTGCCCGGCGTCGACTATTTCGGTTGCGCCGGTTGAAAGATTGCGCAGGGTGAGCTGCTGCAGGTGGCCGTCCCCGTGCGCCTCGGTCACCTCGGTGCAGGTGCGGACCTTGATGTTGTCGATGCCCGCGATCTGCTGGATCAGGTAGTACGACATCGACGACTCGAGCGAGGGGGCGCGCACCAGCATGGTCACCGACCGGGCGAACCGGGACAGGTAGACGGCCGACTGGCCGGCCGAGTTCGCCCCGCCGACGATGTAGATGTCCTGGTCCTTGCAGCCCTCGGCCTCGGTCAGGGCGGCCCCGTAGTAGACCCCCGCCCCGGTCATCTCCGTGCAGCCGGGAGCCGGGAGCTGCCGGTAGGAGACCCCGGTGGCGAGGATGACCGCCTTCGCGTCGACCGCGCTGCCGTCGCTGAACCGGACGGTGCGGGCCGGGCCGTTCACGTCCAGGCCGACCACCTCGCTGGTGGTCAGCAGCTCGGCGCCGAACTTGACCGCCTGCCGCCTGGCCCGGTCGGTCAGCTGGCCGCCGGACAGCCCGTCCGGGAAGCCCAGGTAATTCTCGATCCGCGAGGACTGGCCAGCCTGGCCGCCGGTGGCGTACTTCTCCACCAGCACCGTCTTCAGCCCCTCGGAGGCGCCGTAGACGGCCGCGCCGAGCCCGGCCGGGCCGCCGCCCACCACCACCAGGTCGTAGAACTCGCGGCCGGGGCTGGTGGACAGGCCGACCTTGTCCGCCACCTCGGCGTGCGACGGGGCGATCAGCGCGTCGCCGTCCGCGGTGACCAGCACCGGCAGCTCACGGCCGTCCGCGTGGGCGGCGTCAAGCAGCCGCCGCCCCTCGTCGGTGTCGGAGGAGTACCAGCGGTAGGGCACCTGGTTGCGGGCCAGGAAGTCGCGCAGCTCGGCCGACGGGGCCGACCAGCGGTGGCCGACCAGCTTGGCCTCGCGGACCGGCCGGCGCTCCTCCCGCTGCCACGCCTTGAGCAGGTCGTCGATGACCGGGTAGAGCTTCTCCTCGGGCGGGTCCCACGGCTTGAGCAGGTAATGGTCCAGGTCCACCACGTTGATCGCGTCGATGGCGGCCTCGGTGTCGGCGTAGGCGGTCAGCAGCACCCGCCGGGCGTAGGGGTAGATGTCCATCGCGCCCTCGAGGAACTCGATGCCGTTGAGCCCCGGCATCCGGTAGTCCGCGAGGATGACGGCCACCTGGTCGCCGCGCAGCTTCATCTGCCGCAGCGCGTCCAGGGCCTGCTCACCTGACTCGGCCCGGACGATGCGGTTTCGCTCGCCGTAGCGCCGGCGCAGGTCGCGGGCTACCGCGCGGGACACACTGGGATCGTCATCGACGGTGACGATTACCGGCCGGAGCTCGGCCTCGCCGGGAGGTCGCGTCATGCCCCCATCGTAAGCAGGCGGACCGGGCAGGTCATAACGGAACGGTTTCGTCCGGGCCAGATCGAGTCGAATTACCTACGTCGCCGCGGACGGCCGCTTCTCGGCCACCCCGCCCCACATGGTGGACTTGCCCGACGCGTCCTCCGGGCGGTCCGGGCGCCACTCCGGGCAGCGGATCACCCCCGGCTCGACCAGGCTGAGCCGGTCGAAGAACGCGGTCACCGCTTCCCGGCTGCGCGGCTTCACCCGTTGCGCCATGAGCTGGTTGAGCCGGGTCGCCATGCCCGCCATCGCCGCCGCCTGGATGTCGCTGGCCGGATGCGAGATCACCAGGTAGCTGCCGTCGGGCACGGTGTCCATCAGGCGGCGGACGATCTCGTGCGGCTGGTCCTCGTCCGGCACGAACTGGAGCACCGCCATCAGCACGACCCCGACCGGCTGGCGGAAGTCCAGCACGTCGGCGGCCGCGGCGACGATCTTCTCCGGGGCCCGGATGTCGGCGTCGATGTAGGCGCACCGCCCCTCGGCGCTGCTCGCGAGCAGCGCCCGCGCGTGCGCCAGCACCATCGGGTCGTTGTCGACGTAGACGATCCGGGACTCGGGGGCGACGCCCTGCGCCGCCTCGTGCGTGTTAGCCGCGGTCGGGATGCCGGTGCCGATGTCGAGGAACTGCCTGATGCCCCGTTCCCCGGCCAGGAAGCGAACCGTCCGGCCGAGGAACGCCCGGGTGTTCCTGACCGAGGCGACCATGTCCGGGAGCTGGGTGACCGCCTCATCGCCGGCCACCCGGTCCGCCTCGAAATGATCCTTGCCGCCCAGCCAGTAATCCTGCACCCGGGCGATGTGGGCGACCGACGGGTCAATCGTGCGGACCACCGAGCGCACCTGGTCCGCTGAGGCCGCGCGCCGCCAGTCGCCTTGGGTCATGGAGCACCACGCATTCGTTCGGGAAATCTCTTTGGTTGTTAATATCCGTGATCGCTGATGACGTTGAGCAGCGGCTCGCCCGCCGCCAGCCGCCTGAGCTGCTCGGCCACCACCTGGTAGGCGCGGCGGCGGGACCCCCGCACCGCCCCGCCCACGTGCGGGGTGAGCAGCAGCCCGGGGGCCTGCCAGAGCGGGTGCCCGGCCGGCAGCGGCTCCGGGTCGGTGACGTCAAGCGCGGCCCTGAGCCGGCCGCTGACCAGCTCGGCCAGCAGCGCGTCGGTGTCCACGATGTCACCGCGGGCGGCGTTCACCAGCAGGGCGCCGTCCTTCATGGCCCGGAGGAAGTCCTTGTTGACCAGCTGCCTGGTCTCGTCGGTGACCGGCAGCAGGATGACCACCACGTCGGCCTGGCCGAGCAGTTCAGGTAGCTCGCCGATGGGATGCACCCCGTCCCTGGCGCGCCGCGCCACCCGGTCAACGGTGACCTCCCAGCCTTCCAGCCGGCGCTCCACGGCGGCGCCGATGTCGCCGTAGCCGACGATCAGCACCCGCTGGCCGGCCACCGGCGGGCTGGACGCCCGGTCCCAGTAGCCGTCGCGCTGGGCGAGGGCGAACCGGGGGAACTGGCGCAGGCTGGCGATGATCGCGCCGACCGTCCACTCGGCGGTGGCCGCGGTGTGCGCGCCGCGGGCATTGCACAGGGTGACGCCCGGCGGGATGTACGGCAGGAGGTGATCGGCGCCGGCCGACAGGATCTGCACCGCCCTCAGGCGCGGCAACCCGGCCAGCCGCCGCGCCGACGCCGGCTGCACACCCAGCGGCAGCACCACCAGCTCAACCTGGTCGGCGCTGTCCGGCTGCTGCTCGCCGCCGTCCCAGACGTCGGCCTCAAGGCCGGGCGGCAGGCCGCCGAACGCTTCCGGCGGGTCGGGCAGCCACACCCGTGTCAACGTCGGGATCCTGTCTCTCGTCAGAGGCCGAAGCTGGCCCGCTGGTCGGCCGGGACCAGGTCGGCGTAGTCCGGGTGCTTCCTGATCCAGGAGGTGATGTAGGGGCAGTACGGCAACACGGCCAGCCCGCGCTGGCGCGCGTCGTCAAGGCTGAAGCGCGCCAGTTGCGTGGCCAGGTGCAGGTGCTTGAAGGCCGGCTTGACCTCCGTGTGCACCAGGTTGATCACCTTGTCGTGGTCGCTGAGCCGGTAATCGACGAACCCGGCCAGCTCGGTGCCGACGTGCAGCTCGTACCGGGACGCGGCCGGGTTGTCGGAGACGACCGGCGCGTCAGTGGCGGCTGAATCCATGATCGTTACGATACGCCGCACTCTTGACGCCGGTTAACCGGCAGCCTCGGCTAGACGCCGACCGGGACCTTGGCCCGCGACCCGGCGTGCGCCGCCGCACGGCGCGCGGCCAGCTCCTGGGCGGCGCTGATCACCACCACCGGGCAGGACGCGCGGCGCAGGCAGGCGCGGATTACCGGGCCGGCCGAGCGCGGCGAGCCGGGCACGTCGCTCGAGGTGCCGAGGATGAGCATGTCGGCGCCGTCGCAGCGGTCGAGCAGCACCCGCGCGGCGAGGCCGTCCACCACCTCGACCCGGACCTTAACGTCGGGCGCGTGGTCAGCCTTGATGGCCTGCACCACGTCCTCAACCGAAACCTCGTCGGAATCGGCGGTCGCGGGCACGGCGTAGCTGGCGAGGCTGTGGCACAGCTCCTCCCGCACGTGCACCGCGTGCACTTCAGCGCCGCGGAACGATGCCTCTCGGCAGGCCCAGCGGAGCGCGGCCACGGACTCGGCGGAGTTGTCCACCCCAACCACGATCCGTCGCACAGCAGGAACCGACATGCCGGAACCCCCTCTATAACTTCGCCGCCTGACGCGCCAGTCCGCCGTCCCCCGGGCGGTTCTGTCAGGGTTCTTATTACCAAGGCACGATGCTAATCCCGGTCCCGTATCCTGACGAGACCCCGCGGCGATATTTTCCCTGGTTCGTGCTGGTCAACCTGCCTCTGACAGGAAGATTACAGTTCGATAACCCTGTATATGGTGGCGTTCTGGGCATATCAGGCGCGCACTCTTCGGTGGTTATTTCCCGGTGCGTTACGAAGGCGTCTCGCTTACGTTACGGGGGGCTCGCGGGGTTTGAGGTGGCCCGGAGGCGGGGGGGTGGGACGGGGATGGCCGTGGCTGTCGAGGAGGGGTTCCCCGGCGGTGCTCGGCTTGCTGGAGGAAAACCGGGGAGGGTGGTGGCGGTCGGTGGCGGCTGGGGTTGAGTGGCCGGGGCCGGCGGGTCGGTGCGGGCTGACCGGGGTTCCCGGCTGGGGCGCGGGTCGCGCGGAGATGCAGCGGGGCGGTACGGGCTAGCTGGGGTAGCGCTTGGGTGCTTGGGTGTAGGTGCGGCCGGACGGGGTCTGCCACTGGTGCCAGCCGGGTCGCGGCTGGGTGACGTGCCAGCCCTTGGCCTGCTTGACCTGGTGGCAGGCGCGGCTTCTGGCGCCGGCATTGCACGCGCAGGTGGGGCCGCCCTGGTCATAGGGGACCGCGTGCTCGAAATCGGACTCTCTCGCGTGTCGTGAGCAGGTGGGGAACGTGCACTCGTAGTCGCGGACCTGGACCAGGTGGCGCAGCGTGTCGTTCGGCTGGTAGGCGTGCGACTGGTGGCGGTGGTCGCAGTGCTCGGTCGGGACTGGGCCGAGGTGCACGGCCAGGGACCTGCCGTCGGGCAGACGGGCGCGCAGCGACGTGAGCGGGCCGTGCGGCGGACTGTGCCCGGTGGGGTTACCGCGGCTCCGATGGCTCGGGTGACCCGGGTAGCCTGCGGCCCGGCGATCCGGGCGGGCGCAGCCGTGGCCGATGGCGAAGCCCCCAGGGCTGGTGACGGTGACGCAGGCGGTGGTGTGCGGGCTGGCGGCGGCGAGGGCGGCCAGGGAGCGGCATAGCCCCGGGTCGAGCGGTCCCAGGGCGTGGCCCTCGCCGGGGCGCTCGGCCAGGCCGAGCAGGGTGGCCAGCGGGATGATCAGGTCGGCGGGCTTCGGCGGCGCGGCAGGCGGGGCAGGCGGCGGGGGTAGTCCGGGGGCCGGGGAGCCGCCGGCCGGGTCGTCAGGACCGGGGCCGGGGGCGTCGGGGCCGGAACCGGCGGAGTCGGGGCCGTCGGGGCCGGGGCCGTACTCACAGGGGGCGCCGAGGCCGGCCGGGGGCTGGCCAGCGGCGATCCGCTGCTGGGCGGTGACCGCGTTGATCAGGTCGAGGTAGGCCATCGCCCGGAACTGGTCCATCCGCACCCCGGGGAACACCCCGGACTCCTTGTACTCCGTCGCCCGGGCGCACACGCTGGCGTGAGCGGCCAGGGCCTCGTCGGTGGGCAGGTCGTAGCCGGACAGGCTGGCCGCGCCGGACGGGTCGCGACGCAGCGCGACCCGGGCCCGGTTCCGCTCGGCTTCCTCCCGGCGGCGCACGGCGGAGTCCGGGTCGATGGTGACGGCGGCCAGCACGGCCAGCTTCTCCGCCTGGCTGTGGGTCTTACCGGGCAGCTCATCGATGATCAGCGCCTCGGCCCGGGCCGCGTCGGCCTCGTTCAGGGCGGCGAGCGCGTCGCTCACCGCGCGGGCCTTGGGGAACGTCAGGTCACCGGACGCCAGCAGCCCGCCCACCCCGGGCAGTCGCACCTCGAGGTCGCAGGCGGTCTCCATCAGCCGCTGGGCTGACTGCGGCGGCATCGCCAGGGCGAGCGCCACCTCGTGGGTCAGCGATCGCGACCAGGCGCTGTCCCGGTCCGGCGGGTCGTCATCGCCGCGGATCAGGTCCCGCAGCAGGCCGAGCTTTTCCGCCGCGGCCAGCGACTCCCGCCCCTGCGCCGCGCGCAGCCGGGCGATCAGCTCCTCGCGGGACGCGCCAGGCCGCGTCGGGGCGGGCTCGCTGCCCGTCCCGCGCTCGCTCCCTGGCTGCCAGCCCACCGGAACCCCCTATTGAGATTGATTCGAGTCCGCGTCCGCCAGGATAGACTCGACGGATTCATTAATCGAATACTACTACGAATTCATGACCGTTGGTGCAGTGCCGGCCTTACCATTCGGCCATTGTTTGCTTACTGCCGGCCGGCTGGCGTGACCTGGGGATGGCGCGTGCGCCTCAGCGGCGAGGGCATCGAGTCCGTCGGTGAGGTCGCGGTGGCGCTCCGGAAGGCGGCGGGTTCACGGCCGGGGCACGGGGGACGATCAGAGGTCACATAGCGCGACCGCCTTAAGCACCGGGCTGGCCGGACGAGGCCTTGCCGTAAACGGGTTTGGCCGAGCAGCCGCTCTCGCAACTGGCATGAACGGATGGATGAGGCGCTCGGTTCAAATGGCACTTAAAGTCGTGAATCTTTGTTTATCGTCGGCGGCCACGTAGCGACCGTGCTAGCGTGCGGATCGCCGATCCCGCCGGGGTTCCGGCCCTGCTCGCTGATGCTCGCGGGGGGCTGTGAGCAGGGCCGATCGCACGATGCCAAGTCGGCCAACTTTGCTGGATTTACCGTTACGTAATGTGACTCCTATGGGTCAGCTAGTAGCGTCCCTGGCTTTCAGCAAGAAGTCTCGTGATTTCCCCGTAATCACCTCTTTATGGCATCGTCAGGGTCTACTCTGTCGTCTCGGGAACCACACCTTGCGGATTTCTCAAATCCTGCCTCTGCGGGCCGCCTGGGGTCTAACGCCGCCAGCCGGGTGCGAGGAGCAACACAGCGTTTCCCTATGACATGGAGGTGGGTTGCATGCCGAGAAGGTCTCGGTACGCGAGGCGCCGGTCGCGGGCTCAGCTAGCACGCTTCGCCGGCCCGGTGGGCATTTCGGTGGCCCTGGTGGCGGTCGCGGTCGGCGTCATCGTCGCGGTCGACCACTCCGGGGCGAGCAACGCGGCTGACGCGGCTGACGCCAACTGCGCCTCGCTGGCCGCGTACGCAGTGCCGGCTGGCCATCACCACGGGCCGGGCGGCTCCGCGTCGCCGACGGCGACCGCCTCGGGAACGGCCTCCCCCACGGCCGCCGCCTCGGGAACGGCCACCGCCACGCCGCCCGCCTCAGCATCGGCCACCCCGACGGCCACCGCCACGGGAACAGCCACTGCCACCGGCACTGCCTCTGCCACGTCGCCCGCGACAGCGCCGCCTGCCCCCTCGGGATCAGCGGTACCGTGCCCCAGCGGGACAGCGGCCACGCCGTCGGCGTCGACCAGCACCGCCACGACGACGGCCAACGTCAACTGCGACATCATCGTCCCCGCCAACCCGCTGTCAGCTCAGGGCCTGGCGACGCCGTACCAGCTGACCGGCCCGGACGGGATGTCACCGGACCAGTCCGGGTGCACCATGGCCAACGCGGGCGCCCTGGGCGCGTTCGTCCAGGCGACGATCCTGAACACGCGGACCGGGCAGCTCTATGTCTACAACCCGCTGGTCATCACTCAGGGCACCACGCCGGCGGTCGCGCCGGTGGTGCCGACGCTGCCGGCGCACTACGTGGCCACGATCGACTTCGGGTTCAACGGCACCACCCTCACCCAGGTCGGCGCGACCAGGAACGCCCTGCGGCAGGGTAACTGCATCAACGGCCAGGGGGGCACGGCCTTCGGCCAGGTGTCGTTCTGCAACGGGAGCACCTTCTTCAACCAGGCGTTCCAGCTTGAGCGCCAGGGCAAGGTCAAGGTTCCGTCGGCCGGCACCTCCGCCCAGATCGTCTCCTCCGGCGGCAACCTCGGCACCGGCCAGACCTGCCCGACCGTCCGCAACTTCGACATGATCGACCAGGACCAGTCGGACAACGTGACCGCCACGTACCTGCTCAACCCGGCGACCGGGCAGACCGCGCAGAACACCACGTCGAACGCGGCCAACCTGGCCGGCGCCACCATGCTGGCCAACGGCAGTGACAACATCCTGGTCGACGCGTTCCTCGACCCGACCCTCGGCTGCACCCCGTTCACCGCCGCCGACCTGGGCAACAACAACCAGCCGGCGACCTCCCAGGCGCTGGACGAGCTCCTGGCCGCGAAGAACCAGCCGGCCATCGTGGCCCTGGTCCCGGAGAATGACGAGATGACGCTGGACGGTCAGGGGAACGCGGACCTGGCCAAGACCAACCTGTACCGGGCCCAGGTCGGCCAGCCGCCGGTCAGCGCGGCGAACAACAGGACCAGCAGCCCGGCGGCGTACTGCCAGAACATGATCAACATCCAGACCCCGTTCTTGCAGGCTAACCAGGCGCTGCTCGCGACCGGCCAGTCACCGGTCCCGGGAACGGGCGACAACCTGCTGACGTTCATGGCCAACCGGCTCAGCATGTCCTTCACCAACCTCGGTTGCCAGAACTTCGGCCTGACCGACCCAGTCGCCGTCACCCTCGACGGGAACGGCGTGGCGGTCGCGGCGACCTTCAACACCACGGCGCAGACGGCGGCCGGCAACACGGCATCGCAGCCGCCGGCCAAGGGACACCGCCATGGCCGTAAGCACCACCAGTACATGAACCCCTCAGGGATGTAGCCAACCCGCTCACCCGGCCCGGGCCCCGCCGTTAGATTGGCGAGGCCCGGGTCAGCTACGCAGTCAAGTGACGCTTGGCCTGGGGCAGGAAAGCACAACTCGTTCGGGAGATGTTGGTTCTTATGGTGGCGCTGCTGCTCGTCGCCCTCGCGCTCGGGCTGAACAACTTCGGGGCGGCAATCGCCATCGGGGTCAGCGGCGTGAACCGGATGACCGGGCTGAAGGTTGCCGCGGTCTTCGGCCTGTGGGACATCGTGATGCCGGCCGCCGGGCTGCTGATCGGCCACGGCGTGGCCGGGGAGCTAGGGCGCGGCGCCCGGTTCGCCGGCGCGGGCGTGCTCGCGGCGACCGCGATCTGGGAACTGGTCGAGGCAGTGCGCGGCGACGACGAGGCCCCGCGGGCCTGGCACGGGTGGCGGCTGCTGATCAGTGGGGCCGCGCTCAGCCTGGACGACTTCGCGGTGGGGCTCGCGCTCGGGGCGTTCGCCGTCCCCCTGGTCGCGGCGGTGATCACGTTCGGCGTCTTCAGCGCCGTGCTAACGCTGATCGGGCTGGAGCTCGGCGCGAAGCTCGGCCTGGTGACCGGCGAGCGGGGCGAGGTCGTGGCCGGCATCTTGCTGCTTTGCCTGGCCGGCGCGATGGCGGCGGACTGGCTGTAATCCGGCCCGGCGGGCTAGGCGTCGCCGTCGGCTATCCGCTGAGCGTCCGCCAGCGCCGTGTTGATCGGGATCGCGTAGCCGGTGACGTTGAGGCCGCTCCCCGAGCCGCCGATGGTGATGCCGATTACCTTGCCGTTGAGGTCGACCAGCGGGCCGCCGAGCACCGACGGCGTGTCGGACTGGAGCGACGACGCGAGCAGCCCGCTCCGGGTCTTACCGGTCGTGCCGACGTCGACGGTTACGTTCGCCGCGGTCAGCGTGCCGGCGTCGATGGCCACCTTGCTCGACGTGCCGGTGGTGCCGACCGCGGTGTCGTAGACCTTGCCCGGCGGGTGATACGACGTGAACCGGGAGGCGTCGGCGTTCTGCATGAGCCGGTCCGAGTTCCCGACCTCGGCGGTCACGAACGGCCACCCGGGGTGGAGCGCCAACTGCAGCAGCGCCAGGCCGGCGGCCGGGTCGGCGCCGATTACCGAGGCCGGGAAGGTGGCGCCGGACAGGACGTACTCTGCCCGCAGCCGCTCACCCCGGGCGGGCTGGTAGGTCGTCAGCACCTTCCCCGACTGCGTGAGCACCAGGCCGATGCCGACTGATTTCCCGTCCGACAGGATGTGCACCATGCCGGGCGCCGTGGTCGACAGGATGTTCTCGTGGCTGTTGTCGGCGATGGAGCCGGAGCCCTCGATGAACGGGTCAGCGGTCGCCTCCGGCCGGGGAATGTCCGCGCGGACCACGTTATCGCCGACCCCGGCCAGCTTGCCCGCGGTGAAGCCGATGCCCGCGGTGAGGATGAGCACCGCCCCCATCGCGGCGAGCCGGAACGGCTTGCTCCGCCAGCGTTCCGGTACGACCCGGTCGTCGTCATCATCGTCGTCGTCGACCGGGCGCGTGCGCCGCCCGCTCTCGCCTACTTCCTGAACACCCACTGTCTGACTCCCTGGTCACCGTGCCGTCTGGGCAGCGGTGTCGAAGGTCGCCGCGGTCGCCACGCCAGTGCTGTTCCGCTTAAGCGTGACCGGATTCGCGAGCCGGAACTGCTGGCAGTCAAGGCTGGTGAATGACGCGCTGAGGTCGTACGCCAGGTAGCTGAGCAGGTTGCTGGCCGTCCCGGTGACCGGCGACTGGCCGGTGGCGAGCAGCTTCTGGTTGGCCGCCAGGAACGGCGTCTGGATGTTGACCAGGTTCTGGCAGTACGCCGCCGGGCGGCTGGACTCGCTGGCCGCTGCGCCGACCGGGGCCTGGCCGAGTTCCGCGCGGTAGCGGTCGGTCTTGGCCGGGTCGGACTTGCCGTCGGTCATGACCAGCTTGTCGTTTTCCGGCACCAGGGCCGCGGTCGCGGGCTGGTAGGCATCCGCCGCTATCTCGTCCAGCGCCTCGGAAGAGGCCGGCGCGCCGGCGTTCGACTGGTCGGGCGCCTCGAACGGCACGCACCCGAGGATCGGGTCGATGTACTGGTCAAGCAGCACGTTGGCGCTGTTGCCGTGCAGCAGCGTCGCCCCTGCGACGTAACTCTGGTAAGCCGGGTTGTCCTGCGCGGTCTGGCCGGTGAGCGGGTTAAGCAGGTACGTGGTGGTCACGCTCTCGTCCGGGACCCGCCCAGCGACCTCGAAGTTCCGGATAACCGGGCACGCCCGACCGGTGCCCAGGCCTCCGCCGGACGGGACGATCGCGGCTGAGGTACCCGGGGACGGCACCTTGAGCAGTCCCTTCAGCTCGGCCTGCCGCACCGCGGCGAAGAAGCCGGCCCCGTTGCAGGAGGAGGCCGGCCCGAAGGCCGACCCCGCCTGGCCGCTGACGCAGCGGGCCTCCGCCAGCGTGGCTGCGGTCGCCCCCACCTGGACCAGGTCGGTGCCGTTGAACCCGAAGTCGATCGTCACCACCGCGCCGGCCGGGATCACGGGCGGGGTGAGTTTACGGCCTGGCAGGTCGGGCCAGGTGCCCCGGGTGATCACGAGCGGTTCGTAGACCGACAGCTTGCCGGTGGCCGGATCCAGGATCGTGGCCTGGACGAATGCCCCGAGCCTGGCCCCGTTGCTCATCTCGCATCCCGACTGGGCCGGCGTCATCCCGTTGGGGCCGGTGAGCTGGTAGGGAGTAGCCAGCCCGTGGGCGCTCAGCGGGTTCGCCGGAACGATGATGTCGCAGGTGGTGTTGGCGCTCCCGTTCCCGGCCGGAGCGGGCGCGAGCGCCGCCGCGGTGTCGGCCGCAGCCGGGGTTACGTACGTGCCGAGAGGGATCTGGGTGAGACCCGAGTTACTCGTGCCCGACTGGAACGCGAGCACCACCCCGATCACCAGGCCCAGCACCGCGGGAACGGTAAGCTGCCCGGCCACCCGGGACAGGCCGCTTTCCCGCAGGCGGCGACGCCAGGGGGACCAGGGCTGGTTAGCCAAGTGATCCACCTCCACGTCCGCCGCGCTGCTCTCAAAGGCACAGGCTAGACCAGCCAACGGGCGGGACGCGCGGGAATTCGGGACTTCCGCTGCCGAAAGCCTAGCTGGCGCACGTTATCTCGCGGTGATAGTGAAGTGATCATCCTGAGATAGGCAGGCTAGGCCGCCGCGCGGCAACCGAGCGCGACCATTTAACCACGCACCTGCATCTTTCCAAAACGCCGCGCCAGCCGGTCCGGCCTGCCGTTAGATAGGTGTTGCCGCCCCGTGATGCGGGGTCCGCCCGTCCCGGGCACGGGCCGGAGAGCTAGCGAAAGGTTGGGAAGATGCTTAGGCTGCTGGCATTTACCTTGCCTTTGTGCCTCGATAACTTCGCCATCGCATTCGCCGTCCTCGGGGAAATTCGGCTGACGCGCGCGCAGTTGCTGCGCGTCACCGTGGTCTTCATCGCGTTCGAAGCCATAATGCCGCTGATCGGGCTGGCAGTGGGGACGCCGCTGGTGCACCTGATCGCCGGCCCCGCCCACGTAACCATCGACCCTTACCAGCTCGGCAGCCCGACCGAGCTCAAGCAGCTCCAGCTCGCCTATCGTTCGCACCTGGCTGACCAGGTGGACCTAACCTTCGTCGGCCGGTACGTGGTCCCGCTGGTGGTGCCGGTGATCGTCGCCGTCCTGGGCCTCCTGATGCTGGACGAGGCACTCAACGACGACGATGACGACGACGAGGCGGAGAAGGCGCGGGCACTGGTGGCGGCGCGTGGCCGCGCCATCATCGGGCTCGGCATCAGCATCAGCGTGGACGAGCTGATCGTCGGCTTCACCATCGGCTACAGCCAGTATTTCAGCACCCTCGAGGCCATCATCGCCATCGTCGTCCAGTCGTTCCTGGCGCTCATGGCCGGCCTGTACCTCGGCCGGAAGGTGCGCGACGGAAAGCTCCGGGTCAGCATGGAGCGCATCTCCACCGGCACCAAGGTGCTAGCGGGGGGCATCCTGGTCACCCTGTCGGCCGTCCTGCTGGTCGGCCCGCCGCTCGCCAGCCACGCTTTCCCGCACCTCATCCACTCCGTGTTCCCGCACAAGGTCGCTCCCGGGCCGGCGCCAACGGCAGTGACCACCGACCTGCCGGGGGCCGGCCGGTAACCACACCAACGGCGAGGCCCGGGGAGGGCGCTCAACGCTCTCCGGGCTCGGGTGCCAGGGCAACGGGGTAATCCCAGCCCACCGCGGACTCCTGCACCCCCTCGACTTTGTAAACGGCCCGCGAGAAGGCCCGCAGGGCCTGGCGGCACTGCGCCAGCAGGGCGACTGACTGCTCCCTGCGCCCGTCAGGGAAGAAGTCTCGCGCGTGGATCTTCGCCAGCCAGCGCGCCAGCTTCTTCAGGTCCTGCTCGCTCTCCTCCATTTCGGCGAACGTGTACTTCTCGGCGGCGGACTCCCGGTTAATCTCACTGAGAAAGGCGGCGCAGCGCTCAGCGAACTCGTCATACTCACGGGACCGGTCGGCCTGGAAAAGCCGGACGATCGGTTCATCCGATTCCGGCGACGAGCCAGCGACCCGCAGTACGAACGCGGTCCCGCCGCGCCTGATGATTCCCTCGCGTGACTGCTCGAGGAAATCAACGTGCGCAGCGGTGCGGGGCAGCATCCAGGCACCGTTAACCACTGCGGTCGCTCCGGCCGCGCGCATGCGCCGCCATAGCGCCACGCGCGCGCTTGACGGCTTGCTCGGCAGCTGGGCCAGGAGCACCAGCCAGCTCGACGGGGAAGTCTCCTCGTCCATGGACACGCAACACCTGTTTCATGGAATGGCGCCTTTATGGCGCAACACATATTACAACATGCAGCTCATCGCTCGACTCGGACGCATTGCGGCAGTCTCACCCTGAAGTATTATCGCGGATCTCACCTTACGGTTCTCGTAGATCTCACCGGAATCCGTTGACAGCTCGTGCGGGCTCACTTAAGTTCCATTAGGCGAAACGATACGGCTGCGGCCGGGCATGTCAACAGCCTGGAGAGGTACGACATTGGCTATCGGCAATTCGGATAATCCTGCGCTCGAAATAGCGCCGGGATCGGCCGGCCCCGCAGTACTCGACCCACAGCATGTGGGTGATATCGTCGGCGCCTTCGGCACCCTTAAGCAGGGCGAGACTGGAAAACCGAAGTCATGGCGGCGAAAGCTCAGGCTGCTGCTAATTATCGTCGGCCCCGGGCTTATCGTCATGGGCGGCGGCAACGACGCGGGCGGCGTGTCCGTCTATGCCCAGATGGGCCAGGACTACGGCATGAAGCTGCTCTGGTGCATGGTCCTGCTGTTCCCTATACTTTACTTTTGCCAGGAAATGGTGGTACGCCTCGGCGCGGTCTCCGGAGTTGGGCACGGCAAGCTTATCTTCGCCCGGTTCGGCAAGTTCTGGGGTGCCTTCTCCGTCGCCGACCTGTTCATCATCAACGCGGTCACCATCGTGGTTGAATTCATCGGGGTCGAGCAGGGGCTCTCGTTCTTCGGCCTGTCAAGCACCTGGGCCGTGACCGCGTCGGCGATCCTGCTCTTCCTGGTCATGGCGGGCGGGACCTACCGGTACTGGGAGCGGTTCCTGCTGTTCCTGGTGATCGCGAACTTCGTCTCGTTCCCGATGGCGTTCCTGGTGCACGGCAGCGCCGCCTCAACCCTCGCGGGCGTGGTCCCGAGCATGCCCGGCGGGCTGAACGCGACCCTGCTGCTGCTGGTGGTCTCCGTGGTCGGCACCACCGTCGAGCCGTGGCAGATGTTCTTCCAGCAGTCCAGCGTGGTCGACAAGCGCATCACCCCGCGCTGGCTGAACTACGAACGCTGGGACACCGGCATCGGCATCGTCATCGAGGTGGCCGGGGCGCTCGCGATCATGGCCGCCTGCGCCTTCGGCCTGGCCCACACCAGCGCGTTCGGCAACTTCAACGACCTGAACAGCACGTTCACGGCGCTGCAGCAGCACGTCGGCCACGGCGTCGGCGGCCTGCTGGCGATCGCGACGATCGACGGCTCGCTGATCGGCGCCAACCTGACCGCGCTGACCACCACCTACACGCTCGGCGACGTGCACCCGAAGATGCGGCACTCGCTGCACTGGAAGATGAAGCAGGCACCGTGGTTCTACGGCCTCTACGCGATCAGCATCGCGGTCGCCGCGGTGGTCACGCTGGCCTGGGCCAACGACCTGGACGTGGTCATCAACGGGGTGGAGGCGCTCAACGGCATCCTGCTGCCGTCGGCCCTGGTCTTCCTGATCCTGCTCGCCAACGACAAGGCGGTGCTCGGGCCGTGGAGCAACACCACCGCGCAGAACTGGATCTCCGGCATCATCGCCTGGGTCGTGCTCACCTTCTCCCTCGCCCCGCTGGTCACGACCTTCTGGCCGGTCATCACCCTGAAGCAGACGTTCATCGGCGGTGCCGTCTGCCTGGTCCTCGGCTTGATCGCCACGTTCCTGCTGCTGCGGTTCCGGGCCCCGCGGAACGAGCCGTTCGCCGACGGCCCCGGCAACAACCGGCGACCGCCGGACACGGACCGCGCCGCCTGGAAGCAAACCCTCAGCGAGCGCCGCACCGCGTGGCGCACGCCCCGCATCGACACGCTCGAGCGGCCCGCCCTCAGCATGACGCGCAGAATCGGCCTGCTCAGCCTGCGCGGTTACATCCTCTTCGCGATCGTCATCATGGTGATCAAGCTCATCCAGTTCACCACGGCCCATTGACCGGCTGGCGGGAGAGCCGGCCGCTCAGTTCGTGCTGGCGGTCGCCGCCGGATGCGGCAGCGGCGGGATGTACCTGGGGTGGTAGAGATGCGGGATGACGTGAGCGGTGATCTCGGGGGTCAGCAGCACGATGACCGCCAGCGCGACCAGCACGCCGCCAGCTGTCAGCCTGGAGGCGGCGGTGACGCGTCCCACGTTCAGGCGGAGGCCCCCGGTGCGCACCTTCCAGCCGAGGAACTGGCCGACCGCGATGGCCAGGAACGCCTGGATGACGATAGCGGTAAAGATATCGCGCAAGGGCAGGTAGTAGACGTTGAAAGCGAGCGTGAAGCCTACTACTAGGTCATCCACGCTGGTGGCGATGCCGAGGCCGATAATGGAAAGGCCGTGCGCGGTGACCATCGCCCGCACCTTGCCCGCCTCGTCGTCGTCATCGTCGTCATCGTCGTCGTTGAAGGCCTCGTCCAGCATCCAGATGCCAATGGCTCCGACGACCAGCGGGACGACAACCGGGTCAATGTAACGACCGAAGAAAGTCTGCTCTATGACGTCGGCCGCATGACCGAGGCTCGCCGCGTGGATTTGATAGGCATTGGCTGCGGCACCGTCGATACGCAAGTTGGCGGCCACGCCGGTGAGGTGAGTCAGCGGTGTCGCCACTGCCATCCCGATCAGCGGCATCCCGATCTCGAACGCCATCAGCAGTACGGTAATGCGTATCCGCTGGGCGAGCGTCAGGCGCATTTCCCCGTAAACGCCAAATGAGACAGCGAAGACATCGAGGCACAAAGGCAGTGTAAATCCCAGCAGCGTAAGCATGATCCGCCCTGCCGTTCTAATGCTAATCCATAGAGCCGGGGCTCACATTCATAGCACTCGACGACGACCGGGCGCGGGCTTGTTGTAAGTCCGTAAGAAGTTGCGCCGGAGATCCCGGCGATTGGTTACACGGCTCGCCTATGACGTTAGAAGCCTGCAATGCCAGCCCTGCCCAGTTTCCCGCGTCAGGCCGACTGCCCTGTTCTATCCTCTGTCCCCGTGGACTGCGTCACCAGGGGCAGCACCGCGGACGCGGAGGTGAATTAAATGCGCAGCGAAAAGCCGGCTGGCACCGGTCGCGGCCCAGCTCGCGGTGCCGGTGATGCTGGGCCTGCTCATCGGCGGAGTACTCGCCTACCAGGCCGGCTCGACCAATAACGCGGTTCAGCCGGTGCCGCTGGGGGCGGTGCCGAGCCCGACCCCCTCCTGGATCCAGCCTTCGGCAGCGCATCCGGGAGGTTAGCGCCGTGATCACGAGCACCGGTGAGGCCACGAAATCCAGCCGGGCCGTCCCCGATGCCTGGCGGAACAAGGGTTTCCGGCTTTCCGTGCTCGCAACGGCATTCCTCCTCGCGGGGGGACTCAGCTTCGCCATCGGCCGGGTTTCCGGGCTTGGCGACACGGCGGTCCACTCGGCTATTCCCGCGCCGCTGAAGGGGGACGACATATTCGTCGAGGACCCGGACGGCATCGCTCAGGACAATTTGTCAAACGCCACTGAGCTGACCGGTGAGGGCATGGTGCACGTGCTGTCGGGCAGCACCTCCGTCGGGATCGGCCTGGTGCTCACGCAGTCAGGGAAGGTGCTGACCACTTACCGGCCCGCGGCGGGCGCGGCGAACCTGGCGGTGCGGTACGTGTTCTCCGGCCAGACGTTCAAGGCCGGGGTACTCGGCGTGGACCCGGTGGCGGGGCTGGCACTGCTGCAGCTGGCAGGCGCCAACGGGAGGGCGTTCTCGACCGTCACCGTCGGGAACTCGGACACGGTCGCCGCAAGCGCGGCCGCCGCCAGGGAGAAGACGCGCCAGCGGCCGGGCGCGATCATGACCACCGCGATCAGCACCACTGGCAGCAAGGACGGGGTGTCCCTCGACGTCGGCACCCTGACCAACCTGAAAACGACCGTCGCGATCGACGGGACGACCTGGACCGGGCTGATGGCGTCGACGCTGCCGTCTCCGCTGCCGTGGGTGCTCGGCGACCCGCTGGTGAACCCGAACGGCCATGTGGTCGGCATCGTCGTCGGGAGCTCGGGGAGCGGCTCCGGCGTCGTCGCCTACGCGATCCCGATCAACGACGCGCTCGCGGCCGCCACCCGGATAGCAGACGGTAACTCCTAGCGGTACCCGTGAGCGGCCACCGCGCTGACCTCACCGCAGCGCCTCGGCCAGGGTGAACCCGGCCATGATGACCATCGTCAGCGCGGCCAGGCGGGTGATCCAGCGCAGCGGCAGGATCCGCTGCAGTCCCCGGCCGCCGACGAGGGCCAGCACGACCACGGACCACAGGGCGAGCACGCTCCCGATGGCCACCGGCACCGGGTCGTGGTACCTGGCGGCGAGGTTCGCGATCACGATGTCCGACAGGTCGCCCAGCTCAGCCAGCAGGATTACCCCGAAGGAGGTCGCCGCCACCACCCAGAACCCGGCCGCTTCGGCCTTCAGCCGGACCTCGTCGTCATCGTCGGAGTCCCCGCGCAGCACCAGCACCGCGCCGACCAGGAACACCACCGCCACCGCGAGCTGCACGATCCGGTGCGGGAGCAGGGCGAGCAGGCTGCCGCAGGTGACCGCCAGCACCACGTGCACCGCGAACGCCGCGAACGCCCCGGCGACCACCCCGGCCCGCCGGTACCGCGTGCTCAGCACCAGGCTCGCCAGCCCGGAATTGTCCGGCAGTTCGGCCACCAGGACCGTGCAGAAAACGATCGCGGCAGTCAGCAGTCCGGGCACGTGATCACCTCAGTTCTTCCAGCCGGGACGCGGTTCCAGCTCTCCCGCTAGGAATTGCCGTCAGGCTAGCCTGGCACAGTTACGGCGGCGCCTCGGGGAAAGGCCAGGGCGGCAGGACATGCGTAAGGTCCTGATCGCCAGCCGAGGGGAGATCGCGGTCAGGATCGCCCGCGGGTTAGCCGGCTGTGACCTCGACGTGGCTGCCGGACCGGGTCTTGCGGACGTGGACGCGGGCCGGGATGCGCTGGCGGAGCTCGCTGACGTGGCTGACGATGCCGACCATGCGGCCGCCCGCGCGCAGGCCGTCGAGCACGTTCATCACCTCGTCCAGGGTCTCCTCGTCCAGGGTGCCGAAGCCCTCGTCGACGAACAGGGCCTCCATCCGGGTGCCGGCCGACTCGGCGGTCACCGTGTCGGCCAGGCCCAGGGCGAGGGCGAGGCTGGCCAGGAAGGTCTCGCCGCCGGACAGGGTGGCGGTGTCGCGGTCGACGCCGGTCCAGGCGTCACAGGCGAGCAGGGACAGGCCGGCCTTGGCGTTGCCCTTGCGCGCGTCCGAGTGGACCAGGCGGTAGCGGCCGGCCGTCATCGTCAGCAGCCGCTCGCTGGCGGCCGCGGCCACCTCCTCCAGGCGGGCGGCCAGCACGAAGCTGGACAGGGTCATCTTGTACTGGTTGGCGCTGGCGGTGCCGTTGGCCAGGTCGGCCAGGTGCCGGATGCGGGCGGCGCGCTCCCTGACCGGCTGGAGCGCGGCGAGGGCGTCCGCCAGCCGGGGCTGCAGGCCGTCTAGCTGCCCGGCCTGGTGCCGGGCGGTGCCGTAGGCGGCGGTGGCCGCGTCGTGGGCCCGCTGGGCGGCGGCGACCGCTTCCGCCGCCTGGTCGACCGGGGCGGGCGGGTCGAGCGGGACCGCCAGGTCCGGGGCGGCCAGCAGGTCCGCGATCGCGGCCGCATCGGTGAACGCCTCGCCCAGCCGGGTCGCGGCCTCGATGGCGGCTTCCAGGCCGGCGGCGTCGCCGAGCTGGCCGGCCAGTTCCGCCCGGTGCCGTGCCGCCCGGGTGTCGGCGGCGGCCGCCTCGTCCAGCGCCGCCTGGCGCTGCCCCGCCAGCTTGGTGAGCCCGCTCAGCTCGGCGGTGATGGCAGCGTCCAGGTCGTCAAGCTCACGCTGCCGGGCGGTCAGGGCGGCGGCGGTCGCGCGCAGCCGGGCGGCTTCGGCTTCGAGTCCTTCCGCTTCGTCATGCGTGGCCTTGGCGAGGTCTGCGAGGACTGAGGTGTTGCTGAGGTCAGCGAGATGGGTGGTGTCGGCGGGAGCCGGCTTGCCGGGAGCCGGGGGCAAAGGCTGGCCCGCGGCCGACAGCCGCTGGGCGAGGTCGGCCAGCACCGCGTCGGCGGCGGCCAGCTCCGCGCCGGCCCGCTGGGCGGCCTCGGCCGCGTCGGCCGCCCGGCCGACCGCGGCGTCCTCTTCGTCCCGCGTCACCGGCGGGAACGACCCCGGGTCAACCGGGTCCGGGTGGTCGCGCGAGCCGCAGACCGGGCACGGGCTGTCGTCGGTCATCTGGGCAGCCAGCTCGGCCCGCATCCCGTCGATCCGCGCTTCACGGACACGCAGCGACTCGTCCTCGGCGACCTGGTGCGCCTCGCGGGCGTCCAGGTGCGCCTGGCGCAGGCCGCCGCGCCTGGCGTGCTCCCGGACCAGGGCGGCGCAGTCGGCCGCTACCCGGTGCGCGCGCTCCGCCTCGGCCTGGGCGGCCGGGAGGCTCGCGGCGGCGTCGCTGGCGGCGTCACGCAACCGTTCGGCTTGATCACGGTCTTCCCGGCGCTGGCGGGCGCGCGCCTCGCCCTGGCCGATGTCGGCCGAGAGCTGGGCGGCGCGGTCGCGGGCGCCCGCGGCGGTCGCGTCCTCGGCGTCCGCCTGCCGCAGCACCGCGCGCAGGCCGGACAGCCGGCCCGCCTGGGACTGGTGCCGCTGGCCGGCCGTGCGGAGCGCGGTCGCGTCCGCGCCCAGCGCCGCGATCTCGGGTACGGCCGCCTGCAGCTCCCGCTGCCGGGCGAGGGCGTCCCGCCGGCGGCGCTGCCGGCCGGCCAGCTCGCCCGCCGCGGCGCTCGCGGCCAGCGCGGTGTCCAGGTCGGCCCGGCCCGACCAGACCAGGCGGGCGGCGTCGTCACGGCCGGCCGCGGCCTGCGCGGCCAGGCCAGCCGCCCAGGCGGCGGGCTCGGGCGGGTCATCCGGGACGGGCACGCCGGCCGCCTGGGCGACCTGGGCGACCAGCCGGGCCACCGCTTCCCGGCCGGCCGCCACGTCCTTCTCTCCGGCCCGGCGGCGGTCAGCCAGCCAGTCCTCGGCCCGGCGGAAGCGGTCGGTGCCGAACAGCTTCTGCAGCAGCGCTTCCTTGTCCTTCGCGTCGGCCCGCAGGAAGCGGGCGAACTCACCCTGCGGCAGCAGCACCACCTGGAAGAACTGGGCGGCGGACATGCCCATGAGCTGCTCGATCTCGGCGTCCACCTCACCGATCCTGGTCGACTTGGACTCCCACTCGCCCGCGGCCGTCAGCTCGGCCAGCCGGACCGAGGCCGGCTCGGCGGTGAGGCCGGCCCCCGACCGCTTCGGGCGGACCTGCTCCGGGCGGCGGGTGACCCGCAGGCGGCGGCCGCCGACGGTGGCCTCCAGCTCCACCTCGGTCGCGGTGCCGGGCGCGGCGTGGTCCGAGCGCAGCCGCCGGGTGGTGCCGCGCTCCCCCGGCACCCGGCCGTAGAGGGCGAAGGCGATCGCGTCGAGCAGCGTGGTCTTGCCCGCGCCGGTCTCGCCGTGCAGCAGGAACAGGCCTTCCAGGTCGTCGAAGACGACCTGCTCGGTGCCGGCGAAGGCGCCGAACGCGGTCAGCCGGAGGCGGTGCGGGCGCAGGGCTTGCCTCCCTAGTCGTGAGCCGGGACGGCGGCCGCGAACGCGGCCGCCAGCAGGTCGCGTTCCGGTCCGGTGGCGTCGCTGCTGCGCACGTGCCGGACGAACTCGGCCGCCACCGCCAGGTCGTCGCGGCCGCGGACCTTCTCCCGGTAGCCGCGCGGGTCGGCGGGGCCGCCCTCCGGCCGGAACTCCAGGGTGAGCACGTGCGGGAAACGGGCGCGCAGCCGGTCCATCGCGCCTTCCGGGCGGACCGGGTCGGTGAGCGTGACCGCGAGGAAGTCCTGGGTGTAGCGGGCGTGCGCGGGCGACGCCAGCAGCTCGTCAAGGTGGCCGGACACCGTGGCCAGCCGCCGGTAGACGGGAGCGGGCACCCATTCGGCGGTCGCGGCGCCGTCGGCGTCGAGGTCGACCAGCCAGCTGCCCTTCTGGTGGTCCTTCTCCGAGAACGAGTAGGGCAGCGGGGAGCCGGAGTAGCGCAGGTGGCCCGCTAGGGTCTGGCGGCCGTGCAGGTGACCCAGGGCGACGTAGCTGAACTGGTCGAACAGGCTGGCCGGTACGTGTCCGAGGCCGCCCAGGGCGATGTCCCGCTCGGACGCGCTTGGCACGCCGCCGGCCACCCAGGCGTGCGCCAGCACCACTGTCCGGGCGATCTCCCGCGCGGCCGCGTCGGCCCGGACGCGGCCGAGCGCCGCCCGCAGCGCGGCCTCGTGGCCGGGCCGGGGACCGGCCTCCGTGCCCGCGACGTACAGGGCCGGCTCCAGGTAGGGCAGGCCGTAGACCGCGACCGGGCCGTCGGCGTCGGCCAGCACGACTGGGTCGGCCAGGGACTGCGGCCGGGTCCGCAGGTGCACGCCGGCCTGGTCGACCAGGGCGGCGTTGACGCCCAGGCGGCGGGCCGAGTCGTGGTTGCCGCTGATCAGGATCACCCGCGGGCCGGCCGCACGCAGCCGGGCGAGCGCGTCCTCGTACAGCGCCACCGCGTCCACCGGGGGGATCGCCCGGTCGTAGACGTCGCCCGCGACCAGCACCGCGTCCACCCGCTCGGAGCGCGCCGTGTCCACCAGGTGATCGAGGAAGGCGGCCTGGGCCGCGCGCAGGTCGGCCCGGTGCAGCGACCGGCCCAGGTGCCAGTCCGAGGTGTGCAAGAACCGCATGGCAAGGACGGTAGCGAACCCGGCTGACAATCGGGGCCCGCTCAACCGGCGCTTAACGCATGATCAACTTCGCTCTGGCTAGATTGCCGTGTCTGGTCAGATTGTTTCGACAAGGAGGCATTCCATGGGGATTCGCTCGGCTGCCGCGGCGGCGGTCACGCTTACCGCCACCGGGTTCGTGGTCGTCGGCTGCTCGACCAGCTCAAGCAGCACGGCCGCGGCCTCCGCCACCACCCCGGCGGCCAGCCCGGCCGTCACGGTAACCTCCACCGGAACCTCCGCCGGGCAGGCCGCGGCCAGCGCGACCTGCGCGGCCGCCGGCCTGAGCTACGCCCTGGGCGCGGTCACCGGGACCTCCGCCCAGCGGACTCAGGTGGTCGACCTGACGAACAAGGGGCCGGCCGCGTGCACGCTCGACGGCTACCCGGGGGTGGACCTGGCGGGCGTGGCCAACGGCAAGCCGCACTACAGCTGGTCGCTGGTTCGCGCGCCCGCCAGTTACTCCCGGGTGACGCTGCCGCCGGGCGGCACCGCCCACTTCAGCCTTACCTACCTGCCCGGCACCTCCGCCAGCACCAACATCTCGGTTACCAAGCTGGTCATGACCCCGCCCAACGACTACACGCAGGCCGAGCTGACCTGGAACCAGTCGGTGGTCCTGCAGGACGCCGCGACCCGCCCCGGGACCTACATCAGCCCGGTCACCGCGGGCGCGTGACGCATGGACGGCCCTAGGCCCGCGGGGCCTAGGGCTTCGTCACGGTCAGGGTCGCCTTGCCCGAGGACGCCGCGAAGCCGCCGCCACCGGAATAGGCGGCGGTGACCGTGCGGGTCCCGGCCGGGGCGCTGGCGGACCCGCAGGCGGCGACGCCGCCGGAGAGGACGGCCTGGCACAGGACGGTGGAGCCGGTCGTGAAGGTGACCGTCCCGGCCGGGGTGCCGGTGCCCGGGTGCGGGGCTACCGTCGCCAGGTAGATGACCCGGGCGCCCGCCTTCACCTTCGCGGGCTGCAGGCTCACCGACGTGGCGGTGGGGGCGGTGTAGCTGGCCTCCGCGGCCCCGATGGTGCAGCCGGTCTCGCCCCGGCCGGGCCGCGCGGCACCGCGCTGGTCGGCGCCCGGGCAGACGGTGACGCCGCGCAGGGTCACCCCGCGGGGGATGACATTGGCGGCCGGGCTGCTGGCGGCGGGGAGCAGGGTACGGGTCGGGCCGCCGTTGGCGGCCAGGCTGCCGAGCAGCGGGTTCTTGTCGACGTGGTCGGTGACGGCGGTGAACGAGCAGGCGCTGCCGTTGCTGTCGCTGGTCAGGTTGTAGCCGGCGCTGTCGAGGCTCCCGGCGTCGTACGCACCGCAGTTGTGCCCGGTGTTGCCGGCCACGATGGTGGCGCCCAGGCTGGCGGTGTCGTCCTGTCCGCTGTAGATGCCGCCGCCGTGGTTGCCCGCGATCGTGCTGGCGACGACCGTCAGCGTCCCGTTGTTATCGATGCCGGCACCGACGGTACCGGCGCCTGAGTTCCCGGCGATGGTGCTGTCGATGACGGTCGCGGTGCTGTCGGCGAAGTTCCAGAGCCCGGCGTACGGCTCGGCCACGGTCGAGTTCCCGGTCACGGTGCTGTCGCTCAGGGTGAGAACGCCTTCGCGGTTGTAAACGCCGAGGGCCCCGTGCTCGACCGTCAGGTCATGGAGCGTCACGCCGGAGGCGGCGACGGTCACCACGGCCCCGCTGGCCGTGCCGTCGATGACCGCGGGCGAGCCGGCCGGGCCGCCGGGCCAGGTGGTGACGGTCACCGGGGTAGCGATGACCGGGTGGTCCTGGATGGTGCCCGACACCTCGATGGTGGCGCCGGAGGGGGCCTTGGTGAGGGCGTAGCTGACGCTCGCGCAGGGGCTGGCCGCGGTGCAGGAACCGTGGTCGAGGCCCCCTTGCGACACGTACAGCACGCTCGCGGCATCGGCCTGGACGGCGGCCGGGACCAGGGCGCCCAGTGCCAGCGCGGCGGCGGCCAGCGAGATCGCCCCGTACCGCCGCCCGCGCGCCGTCGGCCAAAGATGAGAGTGCGTGTTCACGGAGCCCCCCGGCACCAGTGGTCAGTTGCCCGAGCGGGCAGCGAACTGAAATTAACACCGGGCATCAGCCCCGCTCGCGCGACACGCGGACGGGCGGCCTGACCAGGCCGCTCGCAAGATCGTTAGCTCGGGCACGACTACGCGACCCGTCATACTACGGGTTACGCCTCCCCCGACGGCCCTGGAGCGGGCTCCCTGCTACTGGTCGCCGAAAGCTCGTGCACCGTCATCCGCTCAGCCACCCGGTCGACGTGCTGGCCGGCCGCCGGGCTAGACCGGGGACAGCTATGGCGCGCCGCCAAGGCCCGCCTGCGGGCCTGGCGCGGTGAGCGCGGGCGGGTCGGCGGGCGGGTACAGCGACCGCGCGTCACCGCGGATGCCCAGGATGATCCGGGTAACCCGGTCGGTACGGTCCCGGCTCCCGACCACCCAGCAGATCGCGATGAGCGCCAGGACGACCAGGCCCCCGGCGAGCGCTACCGCCGGGTACCCTAGCCCCGCGATGGCGGCCACCGCAAACCCAGAGACGACCGGGCTCGCAACGTGCTTGACGACGCCGCTCACCAGGCTCTGCTCCTGCGTACCGGGAAGCGGAGCGCCGCCCTCAGCAGCAGCGCCGACCTCACCTGACGAGCGCTGTAAGTCACCTGCTCTCGGTAGCCACCCCCGCCACGGGCAATCTCCGCAAGCTCGGACTTGAATTCTTCCTGAAAACGCGGGCGCTCCGCGGGCGGCAGCACTTGCGCCGCCAAGTCCAGCAACTTGAGCGCCGTTGAGCGCCCGTACGCCTCGGCTGGCCGCTGCAACGGGGCCACGGCCTCGCGGGAACAAATCCAAGCTATTTCATCGGCCGGGGTACGGGCACTGCTCAGGGCGAGGTCGACCGATTTCAGCAGGTTGACCAGCGCACTTAGCCTAACCCGCTTGCGTGCCAGGTGACTCTCATCCACCGACAGAGCGATCGCCGCTGCGAGCGACCGGGCTTGCTCAATGGCGCGGAGGACGGCACGGGCGTGCTCAATATCTGCAGTGAGACCGCGGGTGTCGCCGGACTCTAGAGCGCGCCCGTGGGCCAATGCCGTAGCGATCAGCCGGAAGAGGTTGCGACTGGCTGTGATGTTGAGGGGAGCCCTGGAATGTCAGCCCGCAATGTTAGCTTGTGTGGCATGAACACTAATGAACATCCCCACGTGGTCTACCGCTACCGGGGCAACAAGAATGAGCTGCTGTACATAGGGCGGAGCAACGACCCGCTCCGGCGAGCGGGTGAGCACATCCGCAGCAAGCCGTGGACCACCAGCACCGTCAGGATCGACCTTGAATGGGTTCCCGCCGACCTAGTGCATGAGATGGAGCGGCAGGCCATCGAGTCCGAGCACCCCCGCTACAACGTCCAGCACAACCGGGGTGTTGTCAGGTTCGAGGTTGCTGCCGAGGTCAGGGTGCCGTCGGCCGGGGACTTCGCGGCATTGCTGGCCGCCGCAACCGTGATGGTGTTGGGTGCCAAGTGGGGCTTTGACGCCGCCGCCAACTGGAACGTGAAACGCCGCGCTGCTCGCGCCGGTATCGAGGTAGAGCTTCCCCTGGTGAAGAACCCGTTCACAGGCGGCGGCCCGGACTGGCTGCAGGCGCTGCTGGCCGTGGCTGCAATGCCGCCCGACGAGTTGCAGCGAGCGATGGCGGCGGCCAAGTTGAGCCCGGCACCACCCGAAACAGAGAGCTAGCCGCTCGTGGCGGCGTGTCACTACGCCCAACCGTGCCGATGTTCGATACCGTCTCATCAAGAGCAATTGGAACCGAACATCGCCAAGAAGGGACACGAGCCATGATGCGGAAGCCGCTGGCGTGTCCGAAGTGCGGGAAGACCGAGGGCCCCCAGCCTGACGGGGTGGCGTTCACGTCCGGCGCGATCATCCCGATCATCGGCGGGCTGGACCCGCACAACTGCCCAGGCTGCTGGGACACCATCCGCGCAAGTCCGTTCGCGCTTCCCCACGTGGACCGGAAGCCGATCCCCCGACCTACGCGTGAGCAGCAGCAGGCCGTGGCCGTCTGAGCTAGGCTGACCGGCCAGATGCGAATTCGCCCCTGTCACTGCTTCAGTGGCGGGGGCGTTTCGTTTTCGCCGGATTTCTCACCGGCTTTGCCTTGCGTGTCTTGAGCTTCGGGCGCAGCAGGCCACCCCGGCTGAACTGCTACGGGTGCCCCCGCAAGCCCCAAGTCGCTGCGCATCGACCGTTCCAGAGTTCTCCGGCTGCTGACCGCCTTGTTCGATAGCTCCTGAAGCTCAGGGATGCTCCGGGGGATAGATCTCGACATGACGTAAATTCCGGTATGCAGGATTTCATAGAACCGGAAAACCATGCCCGCTTGGCCCACAACCAAGTCGGGCGCGAGGAACTCCACGAGAGTCAGGTCGTCTCGGGCCTGGCGCTGTGACTCCACAGCTTCGGTCTTGTCGATTTCCGTGCGAGTGCCGAGCTGATCGTCAAGCTTGAGCTCAGTCAGCGCACCCAGCAGCTCGGAATCCCACTTACGCAAGTCCGCGATAAACCGACCATACGCCTGCTGGCGGTCCTGAACCCAGCGCAGGGAGTCCTCGCGCTCCCACTGATCCTTGCGCTCATCGCGCTCCCGCTGCCATTGGCGGTCCCGCTCGGTGCGCTCACGATCCCACTGCTGGTCTCGATCGGAGCGCTCACGCTGCCACTTGGTGTTCTCCCGGTGGCCGGCAGTCCACGCCGTGATAACACCGACGATAAGAGCGGCACCGGCACCAATTGCCGCCGCGATCACGGGTACGCAAGGGTCCGAGGCTGACGTGGCCACTGCGGCCGCCGCGATTGTGCTCACGCCCAGATGATGGAGTAACGCTGGCCCGACTGCCAACTCGGAAGCGCCGTAGGCGCAAGAAGCGCCCCGGCATACGGAGTGCCGGGGCGCTTCGCGTTGCGCGGTTACGATCGGATCTTCGGTGTCTTATCCTCCGGGTCGCAACCGCTCGGCAGCAGCCCGTGGACGGTCACCATGAGGCCGTCGCCCTGCAATGTCCCGTTCGTTGGGCGCGGGAAGCCACCCAGACGCCCAGAGGATAGGCGGCGGCCCGTCGTCGAGCGTTACTTCGCCGCCGGTCAGCACCGCGACCGCTGCGCACAAGTGCTCAAGTGCGTCACGGGGCGTGCTGACCTCCGCCATGCCGCCCAGGTGACCGTCCTGGTAGTAGGTCCGGGTGACGCCTGTCTTAGGCGGGACTACGGCGGCGGTGAGGGCGCTGCGGGTGGGCGTAACCGCCCGGAGCGGTGCCGGGGTGCGCGCCCCGCGCGGAGCACTCCGGCACCACCCTGGGAGGTCACACCCCGGCGGTGCCCGCGACTTCGGCGAACGCGGCGTACGCGCCGGCGATGGCCGCGTCGCGCGTGACCTTGGCGTCGGCGACGGCGGTGCTGTACGCGGTGCGCGCGGATTTGATGGCGGCGGCGAGCTGGCGCTGCGCCTCGCGCTTCGCCTCAGCAGCGGTGTCTTCGGCGGTCTGCTCGGTGGTGGCCTTCGCGGTCATCTCGGTGTCTCCGTTCCTGGTTCCTGGTTTCTGCCGACCGCCCACCCGGCGTAACGTCTGGTGACGATCCCGGCCGTCTCCCCGGCTGCCACCTGGCGTGATACTTGGCAGCCAAGTACCGGCCGGTCCTGGTTGCGCCCACGGAGGCGGGAAGTGCCAGGCCGGAGCGGCAGACACCGCTCCGGCCTGGCACTCGGCGCACCCAAGATCGTTAGCTCGGGAAATGAAATATGTTTCCGGTGCGTTACTGGACTTTGGCGTGAGGTCTAACCGGGGAGACGGAGCGGCATTGAGTAAACGGGCGAGCGACGTACCGGCCAACGAGGCCCGCTGGCTGCGGCGGCTGGCGGGCTACTGCTGGCTGTACAAGCGGGACGTCATCATCTCGCTGAGCGGCGCGGTGCTCTACACGGCGGCCACCCTGGCCGTCCCGCTGCTGCAGCGGAACATCATCGACAACGTCATCGTCTCGAGCAAGCAGTCGGTCTGGCCGCTGGCGACCGGGCTGCTGATCGCGGCCGGGGTCAGCTTCGTCGGCGTCTACCTGCGTCGTTACCGGGGCGGCAAGATGGCCCTGGACGTGCAGCACCGGCTGCGGACCGAGCTCTTCGACGCGGTGTCACGGCTGGACGGGGCGCGCCAGGACGAGATCCACACCGGCCAGCTGGTCGGCCGCTCCATCTCCGACATCAACATGGTGCAAGGGCTGCTGTCCTGGCTGCCGCTGATCATCGGCAGCGTGCTGCTGTTCGTCTTCTCCCTGGTCATCATGGTGACGCTGTCGCCGTTGCTGGCGCTGGTGGCGCTGGCGGTCGCCCCCGCGCTGTGGCTCATCTCCATCTCTTCCCGTAAGCGCCTGTTCCCCGCCTCCTGGCACGCGCAGCAACTGGTGGGCGAGGTCGCCGGAATCGTCGACGAGAACGTCGGCGGGGTCCGCGTGGTCAAGGGGTTCGGCCAGGAAGAGCAGGAAATGGAGCGGATGGAGGGCGTCAGCGAGGAGCTGTTCGGCTCCCGGCTGCGGATGATCCGGCTCACCGCCCGGTACAACCCGGCCCTCACCGCCATCCCGTCCCTCGGCCTGGTCGGGGTGCTGCTGCTCGGCGGCTGGCTGGCCATCGAGGGGCACATCAGCCTGGGCACCTTCCTCGCCTTCTCCAGCTACCTGGCCCAGCTCACCGGGCCCGTGCGGATGCTCACCAGCCTGGTCAGCATCGGTCAGGAAGCCCGCGCCAGCGTCATCCGGGTGCTCGAGGTCATCGACTCCAAGCCGGTGATCGCCGACAAGCCGGACGCGGCCGAGCTGCCCGCCGACGCCAACGGGATCACCTTCGAGGACGTCCAGTTCGGCTACGTGCCGTCCCAGCCGGTGCTGCGCGGGCTGTCGCTTGAGGTGCGGCCGGGCGAGACGGTCGCCGTGATCGGGCCGTCCGGTTCCGGCAAGTCCACCCTCAGCCTGCTGCTGCCCCGCTTCTACGACGTGCGCGGCGGGGCGGTCAAGGTCGGCGGCTACGACGTGCGCGACGTCACCGAGCAGTCGCTGCGCTCGGCCATCGGCATGGTGATGGAGGACTCCTTCCTGTTCTCCGACTCGGTCAAGGCCAACATCGCCTACGGCCGCCCGGACGCCACCGACGAGCAGGTATTCGCGGCCGCGCGGGCGGCCGAGGCGGACGAGTTCATCCGCGAGCTGCCCGACGGCTACGACTCGGTGGTCGGCGAGCAGGGGCTGACCCTGTCCGGCGGGCAGCGGCAGCGGGTGGCCCTCGCCCGGGCGCTGATCACCAACCCCCGGCTGCTGCTGCTCGACGACGCCACCTCGGCGGTCGACCCGCGGGTGGAGGCGGAGATCCACGCCACCCTGCACCGGGTGATGGCCGGCCGCACCACGCTGCTGATCGCGCACCGCAAGTCCACCCTCAACCTGGCCGACCGGATCGCGGTGATGACCGCCGACGGGCGGCTGGCCGACATCGGCACCGAGGCGGAGCTCAGCCAGCGCTCCGAGCTGTTCCGGATGCTGATAACCGGGCCGGGCGACGGGGTTGAGGGCGCGGACGCGGGTGAGCTGGCCGGGGTGACCGGCCAGGCGGCGCCCGAGGGGGCGGCCGCCGGGGGCACGCGGGGTGAGCGGGGGGCGGCCGCAGCCAGCCGCACCCGTTCGGGATACTCCTCGACGGCAGCCGCGGGCGACCGGGTCCCGGGCGCGCGGGTGTCCGGGGGGCGGACGGGCCGGGCCGGTGCCAGCCGGGCGGACGGGATGATCGGGTCGGTGCCGCCCAGCCCGGAGCTGCTGGCGCTGGTGGACGCGCTGCCGCCGGTCAAGGACCGGCCGAAGGTGGACATCGGGCGGGCGCGGGCCGGTGACACCGAGTTCACGCTGCGGAGGCTGCTCAAGCCGATCGCGATCGCGCTGGTGGCCGGGTTCCTGCTCGACGGGCTGGACGCCGCCGCCAACCTGGCGCTGCCCGCGCTGGTGCGCGGCGGGATCGACCAGGGCGTGCAGGCGCAGGCCTTCCACGTGGTGGTGCTGATGGGGCTGGCCGGGCTGGCCATCGTGTTCGGCGACTGGCTGGTCAACATCGCCGAGACGATGGTGGTCGGCCGGAACGGGGAGCGGCTGCTGTTCACGCTGCGGGTGAAGATCTTCGCCCAGCTGCAGCGGCTCGGCCTCGACTTCTACGAGCGGGAGATGTCCGGGCGGATCATGACCAGGATGACCAGCGACGTGGACGCGTTGTCGACGTTCCTGCAGACCGGGCTGGTCACCATGGTGTCGTCGCTGCTCACCTTCATCGGGGTGCTGATCGCGATGCTGGTGATCAACCTACGGCTGGGGCTGCTGGTCCTGGCGATCGTGCCGGTGCTGGTGGTGGTGACGATCATCTTCCGGATGAAGTCCTCGGCTGCCTACACCGAGGCACGGGAGCGGATCTCGGTCGTCAACGCCGACCTGGCCGAGAACGTGGCCGGGCTGCGGGTCACCCAGGCGTTCCGGCGCGAGGGCACCAACCGGGCGCGGTTCGCCGGGCTCTCGCACGGCTACCGCGACTCCCGGCTGCGGGCGCAGCGGTACATCGCGCTGTACTTCCCGTTCGTGCAGACGCTGTCCACCGTCGCCTCCGCCCTGGTCCTGGTGGTCGCGGTGGGACAGGTACGGTCGGGGGTCCTCTCGGTCGGCGCGCTCATCGCCTACCTGCTCTACATCGACATGGTGTTCTCGCCGATCCAGCAGCTCTCCCAGGTGTTCGACGGCTACCAGCAGGCCGCCGTCGGCCTGTCCCGGATCAAGGACCTGCTGCGGCTGCGCACCACCGTGGTCGAGGCGGCTGACCCAGTTTCTTTGCCGGCGGGCGGGCTGACCGGGCGGATCGAGCTGCGGGACGTGCGGTTCTCCTACGGTTCCGGTTCGGCCTTGTCCGGCGCCGACGTGGACGCGAAGACCGCGGGCGAGGCGATCGCCGGGGTGTCGCTGACCATCGACCCGGGCGAGACGGTGGCGCTGGTCGGCCAGACCGGGGCGGGCAAGTCCACCGTCGTCAAGCTGATCGCCCGGTTCTACGACGTGACCGCGGGGGCGGTACTGGTCGACGGGACCGACGTGCGGGCCTTCGACCTGGCCGAGTACCACCACCGGCTGGGGGTCGTGCCGCAGGAGGCGTACCTGTTCAGCGGGACCGTGGCCGCGGCGATCGCGTTCGCCCGCCCGTCCGCGTCGGACGCTGAGGTGGAGGCGGCCGCCCGCGCGGTCGGCGCGCACGAGATGATCACCGCGCTGCCCGGCGGGTACCAGCACGAGGTGGGCGAGCGGGGACGGAGCCTGTCGGCCGGGCAGCGGCAGCTCATCGCGCTGGCCCGGGCCGAGCTGGCCGACCCCGACATCCTGCTGCTCGACGAGGCGACCGCGGCCCTCGACCTGGCGTCCGAGGCCGCCGTCAACGCCGCCACCGACCGGCTGGCCGCCCGGCGCACCACCATCGTGGTGGCGCACCGGCTGACCACCGCCGCCCGGGCCGACCGGATCATCGTGATGGACCACGGGCGGGTGGCCGAGACCGGGACCCACGACGAGCTGGTGGCGCTGGACGGGGTATACGCCGGGCTGTGGGCGGCGTTCATCGGGGAGACCGAGTACGCGGCGTAGAGTGTGCCCTGGCCGTGGTTGACGCGGTGACATAGGCAGCAGACGGGGAGGCGCGACGTTGTACCGGGCGAGCTACGCGGTGCTGCGGCACCTGCCGCCGGAGACCGCCCACCGGACCGGGTTCTGGCTGATCCGCACGGCGACCGCGGTGCCGGGACTCGGCTGGGTGCTGCGGCAGCTGCTGCGGCCGCGGCACCGGGTGCTGCGGGTGCGCGCGCTCGGCCTCAGCTTCCCCGGGCCGCTCGGCCTGGCGGCCGGGTTCGACAAGGACGGGCTGGGCGTTCTCGGACTGGCTGCCCTTGGCTTCTCCTTCATCGAAGTCGGAACCGTGACGGCGCTGCCGCAGCCGGGTAACCCCAGGCCACGGCTGTTCCGCTTCCCCGACGAGCGCGCGCTGGTCAACCGGATGGGGTTCAACAACGCCGGCGCCGCCGCGCTGTCGGCCCGGCTGCGGGTGCTGCGCGCCCGCCCCGGCTTCCGGCCGGTCATCGGGGTCAACATCGGCAAGTCGAAGGCGGTGCCGGAAGACAAGGCGGTCGCCGACTACGTGACCAGCGCCCGGCTGGTGGCCGACGTGGCCGACTACGTGGTCGTCAACGTGTCGTCGCCCAACACCCCCGGGCTGCGCGACCTGCAGTCGGTTAGCAAGCTTGAGCCGATCCTGGTCGCGGTACGGGCGGCGCTGGACGAGGCGTCGCCCCGGCGGCGGGTGCCGCTGCTGGTCAAGATCGCGCCCGACCTGTCTGACGTTGAGCTTGACGCGGTCGCTGACCTGGCGCTTTCGCTGGGTCTGGACGGGATCGTGGCGACCAACACGACGGTGTCCCGGGAGGGGCTGCACGACACCGCTTCGGTGGCTGACGCGGGGCCGGGCGGGCTGTCGGGGTCGCCGCTGAAGCAGCGGTCGCTGGAGGTGCTGCGGCGGCTTGACGACCGCTGCGGGAAGCGGCTGACGCTGATCGCGGCGGGGGGGATCGAGACTCCGGCCGACGCTGAGGCGCGGATGGCGGCGGGGGCGGTTTTGCTGCAGGCCTATACGGCGTTCATCTACGAGGGGCCGTTCTGGCCTAGCCGGCTGCAGCGGGGGCTGGCGGCGCGGCTGCGGTCGGGGAAGCCCTGAGTCCCGGAGCATGGCCGCTTGCCCGCGCGGGCGCTGGTCAGCAGAATGGGGTCTGTGTCGGCAGCGGAGATCGATGAGTACCTGGACGGCCTGGATGAGGCTAAGCGGGCCACGCTGGCCGGGCTGCGGCAGACCATCCTCGGCTTCCTGCCCGAGGCGGAGCAGGGGATGTCCTACAGCCTGCCGGCGTTCAAGGTGGAGGGCAGGGTGATCGCCGGGTTCGCCGCGTTCAAGAGCCACCTGAGCTACCTGCCGCACAGCGGGTCGGTCTTTCCTGAGCTGAAGGAAGAGCTGGCCGGGTACTCGTACTCGACCGGGGCACTGCGGTTCGACATCGCGGACGGGCTGCCGGCGGCGCTGGTGGAGAAGCTGATCGAGGTGCGGCTACGGCAGGCGTTCCCTGGCTGATAGGACGCCTCCCGGCCGTAGCCAGCAATCCGGGCAATCCAGCATGCTGTGAGCACCGAATGTCAACCGGAGGGATGCTGGATGGCGAAGGCGACGGGGGAACCGCGCGGGATCGTGCTGGTGCTGCACGGCGGGGCGTCCGAGAGCACCACGCCGGTGACGCCACGGCAGCTGGCCGTGCTGCGGATGATCCCGCTGGCGGACGCGGTGCGGCGGGCGGTCGGCGGGGACGGGATCGAGGTGCGGCGGCCGCTGTTCACGGTGCGCGGCTGGAACGGGGCACAGGCTTCCCCGGTGGCGGACCTGGTCCGGGTGCTGGACGATATCCAGGTCAAGCACGCGGGCGTGCCGGTGGTGCTGGTCGGGCACTCGATGGGGGCGCGGGCCGCCATGCGGGCGGCCGGGCACCCGGCGGTGATCGCGGCGGCGGGGCTGGCGCCGTGGCTGCCGGGCGGCGAGCCGGTGGAGCAACTGGCCGGGCGGCGGGTGCTGCTGGCGCACGGGACCAGCGACCGGATCACCAGTCCGGCTGAGACCTGGGCCTATGCCGAGCGGGCGCGGGCAGTGTGCGACCTGACGGTGATCGAGGTGGTTCGCGGGGAGCACGCGATGCTGCGCCGGGCCGGGCTGTGGCACGGGCTGGCGGCGGAGTTCGCGCGGCTGTCGTTCGGGCTGCCCGCGGGGGCCGGCGAGGCGGCGGTCGCGATCGGGGCGGCGGGCGGCGGAGCGAGGATGGTGACGCTGTCCTGACCGGTTCTGTAACCATGGGCTGGTGGACGAACTGAGCGACTGGACCCGGGATACCCGGCTGGTCCGCGCGTTCCGGCCCGGTCCTGATGCGGGCGGTGCCGACGGGGAGCGCTGGCCGGCCACTGTCCCGGCGGCGGCCCAGCTGCTGCGGGCAGGGCTTGACCTCGCGCCAGGGGTGACCGTGCTGGTAGGCGAGAACGGGTCGGGTAAGTCCACCGTGGTCGAGATGATGGCCGAGGCGTACGGGCTCAACCCGCAGGGCGGGTCGATCCTGGCGCCGGCCGCGCGGGTGCGGGACACCGAGCCGCACGCCGGGGACCGGCTGGTCGTCGAGCGCGGGGCCGGGCACCGGGCGGCCTGGGCCTACTTCCTGCGGGCGGACACCATGCACTCGCTCTACACCTACCTGGAGGAGCATCGCGGCGGGCGCACTCCGCCGGAGCGGTTCCACCAGCTCAGCCACGGCCAGGGGTTCCTCGAGATCCTGCGCACCCGGGTCGGCCAGCGCGGCTTCTACCTGATGGACGAGCCGGACGGGCCGCTGTCCTTCGTCTCCTGCCTCAGCCTGGTGACGCTGCTGCACGAACTGGCCGCAGGCGGGTCGCAGGTGATCGTGGCCACCCACTCCCCCGTGCTGGCGGCGGTGCCCGGTGCGACCATCCTCGAGCTGGGCGACTGGGGCATCCGGCCGGCCCGGTGGGAAGAGCTGGAGATCGTGCAGTCCTGGCGCCTCTTCCTCGGCAACCCGGGACGGTTCATGCGCTACCTGCTGACCGATGAGGAGGAAGAGGAGTAACTAGGCGACGCCGGCCGCTAGCCGGGCGGCGCCGGCCGCGGTTAGCCAGCTGCTCGGAGCCGGGGTCAACGGCAGGCCGAGGGCCTGCTCGAGCAGGTCACGCCAGGCTGGGTGGGCGGTGCCGCCGCCGCCGAGGATGGCCCGGCGCGGCGCGTGGCCGGCCGCGCGCAGGTCATCGAGGCGCTGCCTGAGCAGGGCCGCTATCCCGTCAAGGGCGCTGCGCAGCAGGTCGTCCCGCTCGTGGGCGAGGGTGAGGCCGGCCCAGCCGCCGCCGGCCGCTCCCGGGGCCCAGCGTTCCGGGGTGAGCCGCGGGTCAAATGACGGCGCGCCGGGGCGGGGCGGTCGGGCGGCGGTGTCGTACAGCTCCTGCCAGGTGGCGCCGAGCAGGTGGCGTACCCAGTCGAGGGTGATGCCCACGTTCTGCACCGGGGCCAGCCGGTAGCAGCCGTCGCCCACCGCCCGGTACCGGTTGGTGCCCGGCACGGGCGGCTGGGCAACCCCGGCCGCGGGCTGGCTACGGACCGGGACCACCCACTGGCCGCCGCTGCCGAGGTTGAGCATCGCCTCGTCCGGGCGCAGGCCCGCCGCGTAGAGGGCGGCCGGGGTGTCGCCCGCGCCCACCGCGATCGGGATGCCGGGATCCAGGCCGAGCTCCGCCGCCGGACCGGGGAGCAGCTGGCCGGCTAGCGCGGCCGACGGGCGGACCGGCGGCAGCTTGTCCCCGGGCAGGCCGAGCTTGTCGATCAGCGGTGTCGCCCAGGCGTCGCGGTCCAGGTCGAACAGGAGGGTGCCGGACGCGTCGGTCGGGTCGGTGGCGGCCTGCCCGCACAATCGCAGCCGTAGCCAGTCCTTGGGCTGCAGCGCCCACCAGGCGCTGCGCACGGTCCGCGGCTCATGGCTGGCCAGCCAGCACAGCAGCGGCCCGGCCATGCCGGGCGACGGGCAGTTGCCGAGCGGGGCCGTGTACTCGGCCGGCAGCTCCCGGTACCGGCCGGCCTCGGCGGTCGCGCGCTGGTCGAGCCACACGATGGCGGGGCGGAGGGCGGCGCCGCGGTCATCGGTCAGCACGATCCCGTGCATCTGGCCGGCTACGGCCAGCCCGGTGACGGACGGCCGGGCGTCGCCGGCCTCGGCCAGCGCCGCCTGCACCGCCCGGCGGGTGGCCGCCCACCAGTCCCGCGGGTCGGACTCGGCCTGCCCCGGGGCCGGCCCGGCGACCGGGTAACCGGCCGCCGCCCGGGCCAGGGGATCGCCGTCCGTGCTCGTCAGCAGGACCTTGACGCCGCTGGTGCCCAGGTCGATCCCGAGGACCGCCGCCCGGCCGCTAGCGTTCACGCCTTTATTGTGCACCCGGGATTATCTTACGTAAAGTAACTTGACTGTCGCAAAAAGTAAGATTACTTTCAGTATAGGGATGATTACTCCCGTGGAGGGGTCATGGGAAACACGTGGGGATGAACTGGTAAGCGGCGGGCCGTCGACTACTTCTTGCGCAGCGCGGTGAGCGACTCGGTCCACCGCAGCACCTCGTCCAGCATCGCGGTAGCGGACGCGTCGATCGGCTCGGTCGACTTGAAGCGCCCGTCCTCGTCGATGTGCTGGGTCACGAACGGGATGTTGACCGCCTCGGGCACCGGCATGATCTTGAGCGCGGTGAGCACCTGCTTGAGCATCTGGGTGGCGCGGGTCCCGGCCGCGACGCCGCCGTAGGAGACGATGCCGGCCGCCTTGTTCTGCCACTCGGCGTGCAGGTAGTCGATCGCGTTCTTGAGCGCCGCGTTGAAGCCGTAGTTGTACTCGGGTGTTACGAAGACGAACGCGTCGGACGCGGCGACCAGGGCCGACCAGTCCTTGGTGTGCTGCTTGGTGTACTGCCCGAGCCGCGGGTGGTTCGGCTCGTCAAGCAGCGGCAGGCCTACCTCGGCCAGGTCGGTCACCTGCACGTCGAAGCCGCCGTGCTCCCGGGCGCGGTCGGCGATCCAGGCCGCCACCGACGGACCGACCCGGCCCGGCCGGGTAGAGCCGATGATGATCCGCAGGACGGGCTTGGCCACGGGAACCTCCGCTGTCGACGACTGAACGACGGCAATTTTACCTGACACGTCACACACTTTCCCCGCGGCGCGCGGCTGGGGATCAGTGTAGGTGCGGGCGGGGCGGGGACCTGCTTTTAGTGTCCTGGGTCGAGGGCCGGCCGCTTGACCCGCTCGTAGTCGGGGACCTGGCCGGAGACCGCCGGGGCGGGCGGCTCGAAAGCGGGGATCTCGCTCGGGTGAACCGGGGCGACCGCCTCGGAGCCGACCACCGCGGGGTCGATGAGCAGCGCGACCATCTTGCTCTCGGTCGCGGTGCCCGCCAGGCCGGACGCGCCCGCCGTCACCGCGTCGCGGCCGGACCCGACGGCCCCGGCCCCGGCTCCGGCCCTGGCCGCGGCTCCGACCGCGGCCCGGGCGGCGGCCGACTCGACGATGTGCGGGGCCAGCATCTGGTCCTCGGGCAGCGCCATCAGCGTCTCCGGCTGGACCTTGTGGTCGTAGACGAGCTCGTAGCTGATCTCGTCGCCCACGCTGACGCCGTCCGTCCGCGACCGGGAGGTGCCGCTGGTGTGGCTGGTCTCCTCGCTGGTGGACCAGGACTTGGTGGTCGAGTCGCTCTCATGCTGGGCGGAGAACTGGGTCCTGGTCTTGACGATGTCCATCTCGGTCTTGCCCGGCTTGGACAGCACGCTGAGCTTGCGGCTGCCCGACGAGCGGCCGCCGCCCCCGCCGCTGTTCCCTCCGCCAGAGCCGGACCGCGGACGCTGCTCGCCGCCGCGCCGGTCGCCGCCTCCCCCGTCTCGCCCCGCGCCCGGTTCCCGGCCGGACGGCTCGCGGCCTCCCCCGCGTTCCGGCTCACGGCGGCCGCCGCGGTCCCGGTCGTCGCGCTGCCAGCTCTCCTCGACCTTCACCTCAAGCTGCTGGGTGTGCCGCGGCACCTCGGCCTCGGAGTAGGCCTGGCCGGTCGTGGTCCCGGTGGTGTGGGTCTGCGCCCCGCCTTCGGTCCGCCCGGTGGTGTGGGTGACCGACTCGCTGCTGGTGCGGGTCCTGGACCGGCTGACGCTGTGCCGGTGCGCGAACCGGCCGGCCACGAACCGCCGTTCGAGGCCGATGTGCTCGGCCGCCCGCAGCGCCTCGGCCCGGGTGGCCAGGCGCAGGAACGCGGTGTGCCTGGTGTCCAGGTGGCGGGCGGACTCTTCGGTCAGCCGGGAGAAGGCACGCACCAGCGGGATCCCGTAGCGCTCGCAGACGGCGGTCAGCCGGGCCAGGTGCCTGGTCGACTGCTCGTCCGCGCCGGCCAGGATGACGGCCGGCCGCGCCGGGCCGGCGCCGTCCGGGCCACCGCCGGCCCGTTCAGCATCCGAAACGGCGCGGGTGACCCACTGGATGACCAGGGCGGCGGTCAGGTCGGTGGCCACGTCACGGGGGCCGTCCGCTAGCGACAGGCAGGTCAGCCGGGCCGGCCGGGGCTCCGCGGCGGTGCCGAGCGCGGTCAGCGGCTCGACCACCGCGGCCAGCCGGACCAGGTTGCCCGCCACCTGGTGGCGGAAGCCGGCCCCGAACAGCGCCCGCAGGCCGGCCTGCTCGTCGGCCGACAGCGGGCCAGGCTGGCCGCCCGGCGGTGCTCCCGGGTGCGCGGCGGGGCCGGCGGCGGAGTCCGCCGCGGGACTGTCGGCGGGGTGCGGGCCGTCGCCGAGCAGCGTGGTCAGCGCCGCGTGCAGCCGTCCCATCGAAACGTCGGCGCCGAGCACGCCGGTGATCTTCTTCAGGATCATCAGGTCGGTCGCCCGGCCGGCCGCGGTCGCGCTGGCGTCGTCGGCGTGCACCACCTCCACGATCAGCGACGCGACCTGCTCGCCGGTCAGCCCGGCCAGCAGCGGGGTCGCCCCCAGGTCGCGCGGCAGCTGGTAGTCCTGGCAGGAGAGCCCGGCCCGCAGCGCGGCGCTGAGCAGGCCGTCCGCTACCCGGTCCTGCGAGAGGTCGAGCACGATGACCGCGTGATCGGCCAGCAGTTCCCAGCCCTGCCCGGTCACCATGTTCTGCCGGCTGCGGCCGGTCCCGCCGAACACGTCGAGCCGGCTGGTGTCCTCGTGCGCGGCCACCTGGAGCCAGCGCGGCGCGGCGGCGACCCGCTCCGCTTCCGAGCGCGCCCACAGTGCCTTCCCCTGCTCGTACTCGGCCAGCTCGGCCGAATGCTGCCGGAACCGCTGCTCGGTCTCGGCCCGCAGCCCGGCCGCGGCGCGGCGCCCGTTCAGCACCAGCAGAAGCAGCGGTAGCCAGCAGCCGACGGCCAGCACCCCGGCCACCGCCCAGGCCAGGTGCACCCGGGTGAACGTGCCGATCAGGCCGAACAGCAGCAGGGCGAACAGGCCCACCACGACCAGCAGCCGCGCCCACATGCCGCGGGCGTGGGTGGCCTTGTGCAGTGCCGCCACCTTCGCCGGGTCGGGGGGCGCCTCGCTCGGCACCTGCTGCGCGAAATCGCGCGGGCGCAGCCCGGGTTCGTTCGGAATCCAGCCGAGGTGCAGGCCCATGGTTCGACAGTAGAACCCTAGCTGCCACGGTTCAATTCGACAGGCGACGAATTAGCCATTAAGTGGCTTTTCCGCGCCCCAGCAGTCCCTGGCGCTCCGGGCGTCGCTGGCGCGGTGCTTGCAGAGCGGCCGGGGTGGGGCAGCCGGGCGGGGGCAGTCGGGTGGGCGGCGGGAGGCAGCCGCACCCGTTCGGGATAAAAATACCGGGTAATCCGAACGGGTGCGGGGCTGCGCCGGTCAGGCCGGGCTCATCCGCCGGGCGCCGGTCATGATCGCTACCGCGTCCTCCATCGAGTGCGACTTGGGCGTGATGACGGCCACCCGGGCGCCGAGCCGCTGGATGTGGATGCGGTCCGCCAGCTCGAACACGTGCGGCATGTCATGGCTGATCAAGATCACCGCCTGGCCGGTGTCGCGCAGCTCCCGGATGAGCTTGAGCACCTGCCCGGTCTCCCGCACGCCGAGGGCGGCGGTGGGCTCGTCGAGGATGACGACCTGGCTGCCGAACGCGGCCGCGCGGGCGACCGCGACCGCCTGGCGCTGCCCGCCGGACAGCGTTTCCACCGCCTGCCCGATGTTCTGCAGGGTGCCGATGCCCAGCTTCCTGATCTGCTCGGCCGACTCGCGGCGCATCTCCCTGGTGTCGAGCATCCGCAGCACCGAGCCGAGCGGTCCCTTGCGGCGGATCTCCCGGCCGAGGAACAGGTTCTCCGCGATGTCCAGGGCCGGCGCGACCGCCAGCACCTGGTGCACGGTCTCGATCCCGGCCTGGCGCGCGTCCTGCGGGCTGCGGAAGCGCACCTGGATCCCGTTGACCAGGATCTGCCCCCGGTCGGGGACGATCGCGCCGGACAGCGCCTTGATGAGGGTGGACTTGCCCGCGCCGTTATCGCCGATGACGGCCAGGATCTCGCCCGGGTAGAGGGTGAGGTCGACCGAGTCCAGCGCCACCACCCGCCCGTACAGCTTGACCAGGCCGCGCGCTTCCAGCACGGGCGGCCTGGCCGCGGTGGCGGCGGTTGCCTCGCTGGCGGCCGCTTCGGTCATGCCTTCACGCTCCTGATCCACTGGTCCACCGAGACCGCCGCGATCACCAGCACGCCGACCGCGAGGACCTGGTAGTTCGGGTCGAGGCCGGCCAGCGCCAGGCCGTTGTCGAACACCTGCACGATGAGCGCGCCGATCAGCGACCCGAGCACCACCCCGCGGCCGCCGAACAGGCTGGTACCGCCGATGACCACCGCGGTGATCGACTCCAGGTTGGCGTTGAGCCCGCTGTTCGGGTCGCCGCCGCCGACCCGGCCGACCAGCACCCAGGCGGCCACCGCGACCGCGATCCCGGCCACCACGTAGGCGGAGAGCAGCACCCGGCTGACCCGGATGCCCGCCAGCCTGGCCGCCTCGGCGTCGTCACCGGTCGCGTACAGGTGACGGCCCCAGGCGGTGAACCGCAGCGCGTAGCCGAACACGAGGTACAGCGCGATCATCAGCACCACGCCGTAGGTGACGTTGAACGACCCGATGGCGAACGTCTCCCCCGTCCAGAGCAGGAACGAGCCCGGGCTGAGCTGGATCGTCTGGCCCTGCGCGTAGATCAGCGCGATCGCGGTGAACACGCTCAGCATGCCGAGGGTGACGATGAACGGCGGCAGCTTGATCCGGGTCACCAGCAGCCCGTTGACGAGCTGGGCGCCGACCGCGACCAGCGCCCCGATCAGCAGCGCCAGCACCCCGGGCACGTGGTCGGAGTAAGACAGGTTGGCCATGAGCAGCGACGCCAGCACCATGACGGCGCCGATCGACAGGTCGATGCCGGCCGTCAGGATGATCAGCGTCTGCCCGACCGCCAGCGAGCCGACCACCGCCGCCTGCTGCGCGATCAGCGAGAGGTTGACCGGCTGGTAGAAGCGGCTGCTGGTCAGGCTGAAGCCGATCACGGCGAGGACGAGGACGATGGCCGGGCTGAGCGCGGGCTGCTTGTGCAGCACCGCGTGCAGCCGCTGGCCGACGGTGGGCGGGCGGTTGAGGAAGTCTTCCAGTGCCGCCGAGGCGGCACCGTCATCGGTTGCGATGGCCACTGCGGTCCCCCTCGCCTGCTCAGCTGCCCCAGCAGGCCGAGGCGCCCTGGGCGGGGGTCTCGGTGGTGACGCCGGTCACCGGCTGGGCCGCCACCAGCGCGGTGCCGGTGTCGAAGAAGGACAGGCCGTTGGACACGCTGGGCTTGCTGCCGCCGCGAGCCAGCTTGGCGATCGCCTCCATGCCGAGGACCGCCATCTTGCCCGGGTACTGCACCGCGTCGGCGGCGAACTCGCCGCTGCTGACCAGCTTCAGGCCGGCGCAGCTGCCGTCGATCGCGAACACCTTGATCTGGCTGGCCTTGCCCGCGGCCTTGATCGCGTTGTAGGCACCCTCGGCGGCCGGCTCGTTGATCGCGTACACGACGTTGATGGCGGGGTTGGCGGACAGGCAGTTCTCCATCGCGGTGCGCCCGCCGTCGATGGCGCCGGTGGTCGGCTGGTGGCAGGCGATCGTGTACTTGCCGCCGCCGGCGTAGGTGCCGGACTTGGCCTCCTGGCCGTTCTCGTTGGGGTTGCCCGGGTTGATGCCCATGCCCTCGAGGAAGCCGTGGTCACGATCGGTGTCGACCGACACGACCTGGTTGTTGAACAGGTCGAGCATCGCGATGACGGCGGGCTTGCCGCCCAGCATCGCCGCCGCGTACTGGCCGTCGAGCTTGCCCGCGGCGGTGTTGTCGGTCGCGTAGGTGATGTCGGCCACGGTGGGCGGGGTGGGCGCGGTGTCGAGCGCGATCACGAACAGCCCGGCCTGCTTGGCCTGGTCGAGCGCGGCGTTCACGGCGTTGCCGTTGGTGGTGATGAGGATGCCCTTGTCCCCGCGCGAGATGGCGTTGTCGATCGCGCTGATCTGGGTCTGGGTGTCGCCGTCGGTGGAGCCCGCGGCGACCGTCAGGTTGACGCCGTCCTTGGCCGCATCGGCCTCGGCGTCGTTCTTCATGGTGACGAAGTAGGGGTTGCTCAGCGTCTTGAGTATCAGGGAAATGCCGACCGCTGAGCCGCTGGCCGCGCCGCCGCTCCCGGCCCCGGAGCTGGCGGGGGTGGCGGAGCCGCCCGTGCTGGCCGGGCCGGCCGTGCTCGCGGGCGAACTCGACGAGCTGCAGGCGGCGAGGGCCGCGACGGCGCAGAGGGCGGCCGCGACGCCGGCCGCGCCGCGGTACCGGGGGCGGCGGTGCGGATGGCTGCGCGTTCCGGATGGGGTCGCACTCTTCGTTGAGCTGTCCATGCTGTTAACGCCTCTCAGATCCAGGCCGGTCCGGCGGCGGGGGGCGCCGCGGCGGCGATTGAGACAACGTTGCCTCTGCACTGAGAATCAACCGGGTGGAACAATACGTCAATATGTACCTGGGGTTTCGTTGGGCAGCGAGTGAGTAACGCGCAGTCGGCGGAGTTGGGGGAGACAACGATGACCCGTATTGATGCTGGTTCTGGTTCTGGTTCTGGGCGGGCGCGGCCGCCTGCCCGGCCGACCATGCGCGACGTGGCGGCGCTGGCCGGGGTCTCGTTCAAGACCGTCTCCCGGGTCATCAACGGGGTGAGCACGGTCGACCCGGAGCTCGCGGCACGGGTCAGCGCGGCCGCCGACCGGCTCGGCTACCGCCCCGACCTGACCGCGAGCAGCCTGCGCCGCGGCGACCGGCGCACCGCCACCATCGGCACGCTGGTGGAGGACGCGGCCAACCCGTTCTCGGCCTCGCTGCTGCGCGCGATCGAGAACGCGGCCCGCGAGCGGGGGATGCTGGCGCTGTTCGGCAGCCTGGACGAGGACGCGCAGCGGGAGCGGCAGCTGGCGGGCGCGTTCCTCGACCGGCGGGTGGACGGGCTGCTGATCGTGCCGGCCGGCCAGGATCACAGCTACCTGCAGCGGGACCGCCAGGCGGGCACCTGCCTGGTGTTCGTCGACCGCGAGCCGCGGCTGCTGGACGCGGACGCGGTGGTATCCGACAACCGGGCCGGCGCCATCAGCGCGGTCACCCACCTGCTGGCGGCCGGGCACCGGCGGATCGGCTACCTCGGCGACCGGCTCTCGGTGGCCACCGCCGCGCAGCGCTACGAGGGGTACGCCCGCGCGCTCGAGCTGGCCCGCATCGCGCTGGATGAGCGGATCGTGTGGCACCAGGCCAGCTCGGAGGAGGCCGCGATCGAGGCCACCACGCGGATGATGGGCCTGCCGGAGCCGCCGACCGCCCTGTTCACCGGGCAGAACCTGCTCACCATCGGCGCCTGCCGGGCGCTGCGCGCGCTCGGGCTCGAGAACACGGTGGCGATGGTCGGCTTCGACGACTTCCCGCTGGCCGACATGCTCCGCCCCGGCATCACGGTGGTGGCGCAGGACGTGGCCGGCCTGGGCCGGCTGGCGGCGGAGACGCTGCTGCGCCGGCTGGACGGCGACCGCTCGCCGTCCCGCACCCACGTGCTGCCGACCTGGCTGGTCACCCGGGGCTCGGGCGAGATCCGGCCACGCGTTTCCTTACCGCTCCGCCGTCTCCGCCCTCTCCCTGCCTCCGCCCTCTCCCCCGCCTCCCCCCGAGAGCTGGCGGGCGTGGCCGCGGCAACCAGGGCGGTGCCGGCCAAGGCCGTTAACTTAAGCTGCCGTCGAGGCGGACGGAAGCCAGATTCCTGCAGTTCGCGGCTTTATTGCGGAACTTCTTGGCAGTATGGAAATAATTTGTTGTCATAGCACTCAATTATTTCCATTCGGACCTATTTTCCTGCAGCTATGTGGCCAGAGTGGCGGTGGGGGCGCGGGGTGGGGAGCGGGGGCTGTCCGGCCTTGCCCCGGGCGAGGTACGGGCCGGATTGTTCTATAATAATTAGTGCAGAGGAGGTCCATCATGTTCGAGCGTTTCGAGTCCCCCGTTCGCTGCTCGGCCGGCCACCTGTTCACCACCATCTGGATGCCGTTCCTGTCACTCAAGGCGGTCCGGCTGGCCGACGAGCGCTACCAGCACTGCCCGGTCGGGCACCACTGGGCAACCGTCACCCGGCTTGACCTGGGTCCGGTGCCGCCGGACCCGCAGCAGCTGGCACAGGCGGCCCAGGTGCACGACATCCGCATCCCCTGACCCGATGCTGATCAGGATCGACCCGGCCGATCCGCGGCCGTTGCACGCGCAGATCGAGCTGCAGGTGCGGTCGGCGATCGGCGACGGGTCGCTGCCGCCGGGCGAGCGGCTGCCGCCCGCCCGCCAGCTAGCCGGGGACATCGGCGTCAACGTGCACACGGTGCTGCGCGCCTACGGGTCGCTGCGCGACGCCGGGCTGATCGAGCTGCGGCCGCGCCGCGGCGCGGTGGTGACGACGGCCGGGCCGCCCCGCCAGCGGCTCGCCGCGATGGCCAAAGGGCTCGTTGACCAGGCCCGCGAGCACGGGCTCAGCCCGGCCGAGATCGTCGACCTGATCGCCGGGCAGCTGTGAACGGCCCGGGCCGGGGCGGGCTGGCGGTGCCCGGCGTGCTGGCGCTGCAGGCGCTGCTGCTGGCCGGCACGGTGGCGGTTCCGGCGGCGCTCTGGTCGCGGCTGCCCGCGCGGGTCGCCGACCACTGGACACTGGGCGGAACGGCCAACGGCAGCGCCCCCCGGCTGGCCGCGTTCCTGCTGCTCGGCGCGCTGGCGCTGGCCGGCACCGGCATCGCCTGGGGCGGCTGGGCGGTTACCCGGCGGCAGGCGGCCGCCACCGCGGCCAAGCTGCTCACCGTCGGCCTGCTGCTGACGGCCGTGGCCGCGGCCTGCACGCTGCTGGTCACCGTGGCCAACCTGGGCGCGAGCCCGGGACGGGCGTCGTTCCCGGGCTCGGCCTCGGTCGGCCCCGCAGCGGTGATCTGCCTGGTGGCGGGCCCCCTGCTGCTGGCGGCCGGGGCCGGCTGACCTGCTGCGCCGGCACGGCGCGGGCGCGGCGCCTGGCCGTGCGGCGGGCGACCGGGCACCGCGGCCGACAGTCGGGCTGCGGGCGGGCGAGCGGGCGGTGTGGACCGGGCGGGCCCGGGCCGCCTGGGCCGGCCCGGCCGGGCTGGCGCTGGTCGCGGCGGGGGTCGCGGTCGGGCTGACCACCCCGGCCTGGGCCGCCGCGGTCATCACCGGGCTGAGCGGGCTGGCCGTGCTCGGCTTCACCTCGGTGCGGGTGACGGTGTCCGCCCGCGGCGTCAGCGTCGGGTACGGGCTGCTCGGGCTGCGGCTGACCCGGATACCGCTGGGCTCGGTCACCGCCGCCGAGGCGGTGCGCCGGACCGGGTTCAGCTACGGGTACCGGGGCAGCCTGACCGTGCTCGGCGCGGCGGCGGTGGTGCTGCGCCCGGGGCCGGCCCTGCGGCTGACGCTCCGCGGCGGCCGGACCTTCCTGGTCACCGTGGACGACCCGGCGACCGGGGCGGCGCTGCTCAACGACCTGATCGCGGCGGCCGGGCGGGACTAGGCCGCGCCCCGGGGCGGCCGGCCGCGCATGGTTGCGGCAACCAGGCGGCCCTGGGCGGCTGGTTGCGGCAACCATGCGGCAGGGAGCGGGTGGGAGGGGGCGCGGGGGCGCGGGGGCGCGGGGGCGCGGGACGGTAATGGAGGTGGCCAGGTTGGGGCCCACCCGTTGGGGCGAACCTGGGGTTGGCTTGGGGTTGACGGCTGCCGTTCATGAGCTAGCATTTTGATATCAGATTAGTGCCAGCCATCAGCAGCGGGTGATCATCATGCGACGCAGCTTGCTCACGCTGACCGGGGCGGCCGCCCTGGTCGGACTCGGCGCCCTGGCCAGCGGGTGCGGCTCGGCCCAGCCCGCGCCGACGACGGTCAGGGGCGCGGGCGCCGCCCGGCCGGCCGGGTCGTCGCCCTACCCCAACGGCGACCTGGCCAATACGCGGGACGCGGCGGGGTCGGCGATCTCGTCGGCCAACGTGTCCCGGCTGCGCGAGGCGTGGACGTTCAAGCTGGCGGGCACCGCCGCGGGCGGGGTGTCGCACCTCGGGTCGCTGGCGGCGGCGCCGGTGGTGGCGGGCGGCGTGGTCTACCTGCAGGACCTGTACGCCAACGTGTACGCGATCACGCTCGCGACCGGGCAGCTGCGCTGGGAGTACCAGGCGAACCTGGCGGAGAAGAGCGGGCCGGGGCCGGACGGGGTGGCGCTGGCCGGCGGCGTCGTCTACGGTGACACCTCGACCACCGCCTTCGCGCTGCAGGCGGCGACCGGGAAGGTGCTGTGGTCCAACGGCGGCCTGCTCAACAGCGGCCAGGGCTCGTTCGAGATCCAGCCCGCCGTGGCGGGCGGCCGGGTGTACCTGGCCAGCGCCTACGGGTCCGGCCCGGGCGGCGGCGTGCTGCTCGCGCTCGACGCGGCCACCGGCAAGAAGCGGTGGAGCTTCAGCACGGTGGCGGGCGGGGAGGCGGCCGGGGTGAAGGCACTCGGCGTCGGCTCGGGCGGCGCCTGGGAGACACCGCTGGTCGGCCGCGACGGGTCGGTCACCTTCGGCACCGGGAACCCCTACCAGACGATCGGTGAGGCCGTCAGCCACCCGTCGCAGCAGCTCTACACCGACAGCGAGGTCAACCTGGACGCCGCCACCGGCAGGCTCCGCTGGTACTACCAGGCGGTGCCGGACGACTTCAAGGACTACGACATGCAGCTCTCCCCCATCGCGGCGACGGTGCGCGGCGTCCCCGCGATCATCGGCGGGGGGAAGATGGGCGACGTCTACGCGATGAACGCGGCTACCGGCGCGCTGCTGTGGAAGACCCCGGTCGGCGCGCACAACTCCCGCGACGACGACTCCGCGCTGCTGCTCGGGCACAAGCTCACGATCACGCTGCCCTACACGTTCGAGCCGGGCGCGCTCGGCGGCATCCTCACCAACATGGCGGTGGCCGACGGCTCGGTCTACCTGGCCACCATCGACCTGCCGCTGACGGCGAAGACGATGAACTCGGTCAACGGGGGCAGCGTGCCCGCTAACGTGAAGCCGGCCGGCGAGATCGAGGCGCTGAGCCTGGCCACCGGGAAGGTCGAGTGGGACACCAAGGTGCCCGCGCTGCCGCTCGGCGCCGCGACCGTGTCCAACGACCTGGTGCTCACCACCCTCTACACCGGCCAGCTGCTCGCGCTGAACCGGGCGACCGGGGCCGTCGTTTACCAAGCGGCGCTGCCCACCTCGACCAACTCGCCGATCACGGTGGCAGGCAACACGGTCCTGGTGCCGGCGGGCGGCCCGCAGGCGTCCGCGTCCGGCGGCGGCAACCCGCAGCTCGTCGCCTACACGGTGCCGTAAAGACCAGGGGAGGTAATCCTGACCGCGTGCACACAATAAGTTCATAGCTTCTTCAGACAACCGCGCATACGGTCCGCCCTGGCTACGCCGGTGGTACTGTACTCGCAAGCGCCTATTGTTCTGATTTATATGTCCCGCGCTAAATTTTTAAGCAAATTTTAAGAATAGGCGGAAATGACTATTTCTGGAGTATCGCGTCACCGGGTCAACGAGCCACGCCCGCGGCGCGACAACCGGCTTGTCTACGGCATCATCGCGCTGGCGGTGGTCCTGGTGGCCGGCGTCGCCTACGCAGTGTGGCCGAAGAGCACGCCTAGCAGCACTTCTGGCGGCAGCGCCACGCCGAACAGCAGCGTCGCGGCGCACGCGGGGGCGCTCGAGCTGAATGCCTCGGGCTCGCAGCTTGTCTCCTGGAACCAGACGTCCACCTATTGCGCGCAGGGCAGCATTACCACCGGCGACGGCACCGTGGGCACTGATTCCAGCGGGAATGCCACGCTGACCACGACCGGCCAGTCCGGCAACTGCGTGGGAATCATCAGTCCCAACACTTATTCGTCCGGCGTTATCGAGGCTTATATCGATTTCCCGGCGCTGCCCGGTAAGCCGAATACCATCGCCAACTGGACGACGTTCTGGCTCACCAACCAGGCCGCCTGGCCGGTCGACGGCGAGCTCGACGCGGTGGAAGCCGCGCCGTTGACAGGGCAGAACACCGTCTCCTGGCACAGCGGCCCGAATTCCTCGTCGGTATTCGTCGCCTCTACTGACACTTTTCACCAGGCAAAGCTAAAGGCCAGCGGCCCTAACCTGACGCCGGGCTGGCACACGGTGGACGTCGTCTACACCAAGGGCTATTTCGCGGTGTACTACGACGGCGTTAAATACACCAGCTACACCAGCAGCAATGTCACTGGTTCCGCGCTTAACATCCTGCTCAGCAGCACGGTGACGCCGAAGACGACGGCCGCCTGGAACCTGATCGGCGGGCCCGAGGTGAACTCCGACAGCTCGCCCGCCACCACCGCGGTGAAGTACCTGCGGGTGTGGTCGTACAAGTAGGCAGCTAGCGCAGGCCCCGGCCGGGACAGGCAGTCCCGGCCGGGGTTTTTTGCGTTTCGCGCGGCCGGAACGGGGGGCCGCGGCCTCCGGGTGGACGGTGACCGCGGCGTGGATCATGACCCCATGTTGATCTCTGGTATTTTCTGCTGACATTCTCCCTGGTTAGCCGGACATTTAGCGTCCTAAATGATCATGAACGAGCAGTAATAGTGATTGAGTCGGTTTACTCATGGGCCCTCGGGCTAGTTGCCTCACGTTCCGTTTCCGTACAACTCACGAGAAAGTAGGAAACTCATGAGGCAACACCGAGCACGTCTTGTCACAGCATCGGCGCTCGCACTAGCCGTGGGCATCGGTGTGCCCGCCGCCCTGGCGACCAGTGCCTCCGCGGCGACCCCGTCCGGCACCGTCGCTCCCGCCGCCGCCAGCGCGGCGCAGGGCACCCTGACGTCGACCGCGAAGGGCACGTTCAGCAACGCGGACGGCGCCGGCACCTTCGCTGGCACCTTCACGCCGACCGCGTTCAAGGTGGCCGGCAACGTCCTTGAGGCCACCGGCACCCTCAAGGGGACACTGACCGACGCCGACGGCAAGTCGCTCGGCAACGTCTCCCAGGTGGTCACGCTGCCCGTGCAGACCTCGGCCGCCAGCGCCTCGGCCCACCCGGCCGCGCTCAGCTGCAACGTGCTCAGCCTGGTGCTCGGGCCGCTCAACCTCAACCTGCTCGGCCTGGTGGTCACCCTTAACCAGGTGAACCTGAACATCATCGCCGTGCCCGGTGAGCTGCTCGGCACCCTGCTGTGCGACGTGGCCGGGCTGCTGAACGGCGGCGGCACCCTGAGCGGGCTGTCCGCGCTGCTGAACGAGATCCTGGGGCTGCTCTGAGTTAGCCCGCTGGCTGGCCGCTGCCGGTTCACCGGCAGCGGCCAGCCAGCATGTTCGGGCAGCCCGGCCCGGCTGACTTCGAGCCGGTCCGTCCCGGCGTCCCGGCTCGCGAACTGCTCCCCGAGCGAGTCCCGGGTCAGGTGCTGTCCGGGCGGGGGCCGAAGACGGCGGCCATACCGTGACGGCACGCTCACGAAACGTGCGCTCTGCGGTTGAACGCACGGCCCGGCAGTCGGGCTGGGGAGTACTGCCAGTACCCCCGAACAGCAGGCTCTCCCTCTTCGCGGCGGGAGCTCGTTTACTGGAGGTGACCGGAGAGAGCCGGCCGGGCAACCGGCCGGCTCCCGAGTTCAGCGCTAAGAGAGTGAGGATCTTCGTGAAGGCCACCCTGATGTACGGCGCCGGGGACGTCCGGGTTGAGACGGTTCCTGACCCGGTGATCCGGCAGCCGACGGACGCGATCGTGCGGGTCGTGCAGGCTTGCGTCTGCGGATCCGACCTGCATCCCTATCACTCGATGGCGCACACGGCGGACGGCCGGCCGATGGGGCACGAACTGGTCGGTGTGGTCGAGGAGACCGGGGCGGCGGTCACCCGGGTGAAGAAGGGCGACTTCGTGATCGCCACCTTCGCGTTCCAGGACAACACCTGCGTGTTCTGCCGCGAGGGGTTCCAGACCGCCTGCGTGCACGGCGGCTGGTACGGCACTCCCGAGACCGGCGGCCTGCAGGCCGAGCTCGCCCGCATCCCGCTGGCCGACGGCAGCCTCGTCCCGGTGCCGGGCATCACCGAGGACAGTGAGCTGGTGCCCTCGCTGCTGACGCTGTCCGACGTGTACCTGACCGGCTGGCACGGCGCGCACATGGGCCGGGTCATGCCGGGCCAGACGGTCACCGTGATCGGCGACGGCGCGGTCGGGCTGTCCGCAGTCCTGGCCGCGCGGCAGTTCAGCGCCGAGCGGATCATCCTGATGGGCCGCCACAAGGACCGTACCGACCTGGGCACCGAATGGGGCGCGACCGACATCGTCGCCGAACGCGGCGCCGACGGCATCGCGCAGGTCATCGAGCTCACCCGCGGCGAGGGATCGCACGTTGTCATCGAGGCCGTCGGCCTGATGCCCGCCTACGAGCAGGCCTACGGCATCGTCCGCCCGGGCGGGATCATCTCCCGGGTCGGCGTGCCGCAGTACGAGGACGCGCCGGTCGGGTTCGGGTCGCTGTTCGGCAAGAACGCCACCCTCACCGGCGGCCCCGCCCCGGTCCGGGCCTACATCGAGCAGGCACTGCCCGGCGTCCTCGACGGCCGCATCAACCCGGGCAAGGTCTTCGACCACGCGGTCAGCCTCGACCAGGTCGCGGCCGGCTACGCCGCGATGGACGCCCGCACCGCCCTGAAGGTGCTCGTCACCCCGTAACACCAGCCACGGCTGTCCCTGCTGACCGCGAGCTTCGCCCGAGGGACGGGCGCGCGGCCGCGACCGTCGCCTGGTACGGCGCCACGGACCACCGGAATCGGGCTGCTGGTGTTCGGCAGGCAGCAACGGACCACCGCGCACGCCGGCTGGAACTCGCCGGTCATCCTGGCTGTCACTCTGATCTGCCGGACGCTCGGTGCTGCTGGCCGCCTGCGCGGCTCAAGGCGAGCCGCGCCGTGCAGCCGGGCATGCTGCTGCGCCTGCTGGCCAGCACTGCGCGGCCTGCTGCTGCTCGGCGCCGGGCTCGGTTTCCTGCCGATGACCGCGGTGAACTTCGCGGTCGGGCTGGCGAGCATCCCGCGGCTGATCGGCCGGCTCGGCGGCACGCCGCCGCTGGTGGCCGGGATCGTGCTCACCCTGGTCGGCATGCTCTGGCTCAGCCGCCTGAACGCCGGCACCAGCTACCTGGCTGGCCTGGCGGCCCCGATGGTCCTCGTCGGGGCCGGGCAGGGCCTCGCCTTCGCCCCGTTGACCTCGGCCGGGATCGCCGGCGCGACCGAGCGGGACGCGGGCGCCGCCTCGGGGCTGGTCAACACCTTCCACCAGGTCGGCATGGCATTCGGCCTCGGCATCCTCGTCGCGACGGCCGCCCACGTGAGCACGGACGGCGTGAACAGCGCGGCGCGGCTGGCCGCGCAGGTCAGTGCCGCGCTTACGGCCGGCAGCGTGCTGCTCGCCCTGTCCCTGGTCGCCGCCCTTGCCCTCATCGTTCCGGCGGCGGCCGCGCGCCGCCACCTGGTCCCGGTGACGCCTGAGGCCGGCGGCGGCAAGCGGACGCCAGCCGCGGTCCGGCCGGCTCCGGGCATGAACCGGCCGCCGGGAGAAGTGGCAAGCTGTTACGTGGCTCGACTAGCCAGGCAAAGGAGACTGACGTGAGTGAAACGTGGACGGACGAGGAACTGCGCGGGATCGGCGGCGCGACCGAGGTGCGGGTCGCCTCGCGGCGGCCGGACGGGACGCTGCGGCCCTACGTGACCATCTGGGGGGTGCGGTCCGGCCCTGACGTCTACATCCGCTCCGCCTACGGGCCGCAGAACGGATGGTTCCGGCGCGCCGTCGAGTCCGGGGCCGGCCGGATCCAGGCAGGCCAGACCGAACGGGACGTGACCTTCGAGCCGCTGGACTCGGGCAGCCCGCTGCACGGTGAGATCGACGCCGCCTACCACGCCAAGTACGACAGCTACGGGCCGAAGATCGTGGGCAGCGTCGTCGGTCCCGCCGCCACGGCGGTCACGCTGCAGGTCCGGCCGACTTGAGGATGAAGGCTCGCGTACTCGGCGGCAGCCGGGCGGCGCTCGGCACCGTCCTGCCGCGGGACCACGACTAACCGCACTGCTGCTCGCTTGTGATCTAGATCGCCTGGTTGTGCTGGTAGCGGTGCTCTCGTGCTGCCTGGCAAAATATCCCGCAGTGGGCCGGCCGACTGGGGGAGCCATGGCGGAGCCGGAGGGTGGGTTCGCCAGCTTGCTGCGGGAGTTGCGAACGGGCGCGGGGCTGACGCAGCAGGAGCTGGCCGACGCGGCCGGGGTCAGCCTGCGGCGGGTGAACGGGCTGGAGCGAGGAGCGGGGGGTGTTCCGCAGCGGGAGACGGTGCGGGTCTTGGCGGATGCGCTGTCGCTGACCGGGGCGGAGCGGGTGCGGTTCGAGACGGCGGCGCGGGGCCGTCCGCTGAAGGTTGTGCCGGCGGCCGCTGCAGCGGCGGCGATGAGGTCGCTGCCGCGGGACGTGGCCTCATTCACCGGCCGGGCGCGGGAACTCGACCAGCTGACGAAGGCAGCGGAGACCGCGGGCGGGGTGGTGGGGATCCACGCGATAGGGGGGATGGCCGGGGTCGGCAAGACCGCGTTCGCGGTGCACGCCGCGCACCGGCTGGCGGGCCGGTTCCCCGCCGGGCAGGTTTTCGTTCCGCTTCACGGGCATACCCCGGGCCGGGCGCCGGTCGATCCGGCCGACGCGCTGGCGAGCCTACTGCTGGCGATCGGGGTTCCCGCCGGGCAGGTCCCTGCTGACCTGGAGGCGCGGGCGGCGCTGTGGCGGGACCGGGCACTCGGCAGGCCGCTGCTGCTGGTGCTGGATGACGCGTCGGGCAGTGAGCAGGTGCTGCCGCTGCTGCCGGGTGCGGGGGGCAGCCTGGTGCTGGTGACGAGCCGGTGGCAGCTGTCTGCGCTGGATGATGCGACGGCGATCAGCCTGGACACCCTGCCGCCGCAGGAGGCCGCCGCGCTGCTGGTGCGGCTGGCGGGGCGCCCCGGACTGCAACCGGGTGACCCGGGGGTGCGGGAGATCACCAGTCTTTGCGGGTACCTGCCGCTGGCGGTCGGGCTGATGGCCCGTCAGCTGCGTCATTACCCGGCCTGGACCGCCGCCGGGCGGGCGGGGGAGCTGGCGGCCGCACGGGACCGCCTGGTGCTGATGGAGACGGAGGACCTGTCGGTGGCGGCCGCGTTCGACCTGTCCTATGCCCACCTGGCTCCCGATCAGCAGCGGCTGTTCCGGCGGCTCGGCTTGCACCCGGGCGCCGACATCGACGGCTACGCCGCCGCCGCCCTGGACGGCTCTAGCTTGTCCGAGGCCCGCCGCGGCCTGGAAGCCCTTTACGACCAGTACCTGCTCACCGAGCCGACCCAGGGCCGGTACCGGCCGCATGACCTGATCCGCGAGCACGCCCGCGCCCTGGCCGGCCGCGTTGACCCGGAAGAAGACCGGGACGCCGCAATTGCCCGGCTGCTGGACTACTACCAGCACGCCGCCGCGGTCGCGAACGGCTACGTACGCACGCAGGCCCGTCCCGGCCCGGGTACGGACAGCGAGACGCCGGCCGCGGTTCCGGCCCTCGCGGACACGGAGCAGGCGCTGGCGTGGGCCCGGGCCGAGCGCGCCAGCCTGCTCGCCTGCCTGGACTACGCCGCCAGCACCGGGCAGCACGCCCGGGTCATCGCCCTGACCGCGGGAATCGGCGGGCTCTTGCAGCAAGACGGCCCCTGGGCCGATGCCGTCGCCCGGCACACCGCCGCGGTCCAGGCCGCGCGTCAGCTCGGCGACCAGCTCAGCCAGGCCAACGCGCTCAATGACCTGGCGAACGTGTGGCGGCTGACGAGTGACTACCTGGCTGCGGCGCAGGCGCTGCAGGAGGCACTGGATGTGTACCGCGCTCTTGGTGACCGGCTCGGCCAGGCCAATGCGCTCTCCAGCCTTGGAGCCGTGCAGCGCATGGCGACGGATTACCCGGCTGCGGCGCACACCCTAGAAGAGGCGCTGCGCATATATCGCGAACTTCTTGACTGGCGCGGTCAGGCCACCGCCCTCTCCCACCTGGGGGCGGTACGCGTGCAGACGGGGGATTACCCGGCCGCCGTGCAAGCACTGGAGCAGGCGCTCGATGGCTACCGGGATATCGGTGACAAGGTCGGACAGGCTAACGCCCTCACTCGCCTGGGCCAAGTGCGGCAGCTGACGGGTGATTACCCGGCTGCGGCGCAGGCCCTGCAGGAGGCGTTCCGCGTCTGCCGGGACCTTGATGCCCGGCACGGCCAGGCCAACGCCTTGTTCGGCCTGGCGAGAGTATGGCGGTTGACGGGTGATTACCCGGCTGCGGCGCAGGCACTGGACGAGGCGCTTGGCCTCTACCGCGACCTTGGTAACCGAGTCGGACAGGCCAACGCGCTCAGCGACCTGGCGAAGGTGTGGCGGCTGACCGGCGATTACCTGGCCGCGGTCCGTGACCTGGAGGAGGCGCAAGCCATCTACCGGGAAATCGGCAACCGCAGTGCCGAGGGCGAGGCGCTCAACGAAGCCGGGACCCTGTACCGGACGCGAGGGGATATCGACCGGGCCCGGTTCTACCACCAGCAGGCGCTCGACCTGGCTCGCGAGACCCGCATCGCCTGGGACGAAGCGCACTCGCTGGCCGGCCTGGGTCGCTGCGCCCTGGCGGGCGATGACGCTGCCCAGGCCGAGACCCTGCTGCGGCAGGCGCTGGAGATCTTCCAGAACATCGGCGCGGCCGAGGTCCCCGAACTGCTCGCCGAACTGGACGCCCTCGCCGGCCCGCGTCCAAGGCCGGAGACGGATAGCCGCTGAAGGAGGTGCAGCCCCGATGGACGTGAAGACCGAGGGCGACGAGCGCGGCCAGTCCCGCCGACGTGTCCAGGCGGTTCAAGAAACTGGCGGCCGAGGCAGGCGTCACCGGGACGAACGTTCTCGCATTGCACTCACACGAGGTGAAGCCGCGAAGTCACAACTTGTCGGGCAGGATCCCACTGCAGGTCAGGCAGAGTGGGGCGGGTGGGGCTCGAACCCACGACCGGCAGATTATGAGGAAACCGGCCGGGCTGTGACGGTGCTGGCAGACGGCTCGCTTGTGTATCGCGCCTGGTCAACGGATGCGACGGGACCGGGCGGGATGGGCCAGGACGGGGCGGAACGGGACGAGTGTTCTCACAATGTTCTCACCGGGATGGGTGATCGCAGGCTGCTGAACTGGGCTTTGCTTCCGCGTAGTAATGCCAGCGCCCGTCGGTCAGATGTGACCGACGGGCGCTGCATGCCTCCGGCTCGTCTGGCAACTGCTAGGCGATGCATAGGCTGGCCCAGACGAGCTTTCCGGCGCCGGAACGGTGCCATCCCCACTGGCCGGCGGTGATCGCGTTGATGATCGCAAGGCCGCGGCCGGATTCGGCGTCGCGCCCGGCCGCGTGGATGGCCGGAGGCAGCGGCGATGAGTCGCCGGTGACGATCACCAGCGCCCGGCCGGTGGTGGCCAACGTGACGTGGGCCTGGCTGGCCGCGTGCTGGACGGCGTTGGCAACCAGTTCGCTGGTAATCGCCTCGGCGTCGGCGGCGAGTTCCCGCAGGCCGGGCATCGTCAAGGCTGCCCGGACCTGGCGGCGGGCCGTGCGGGCCGATTCGGGTGCTGCCGGGAGGGTGAACGCGGCTATCAGGCCGCCCGACGTTTCCATGGGGTGGTGCTCCCGTGCCGCGCGGGCCTTGGCCGCGGTCACCGCGATGGCTCCGGCGCGGCGGCGCTGAGCTGATCGCGGAGGATGTAGAGGTCGCCTTCGAGGGCGTCGTTGCCGAGCAGTTCCTGTTCGGCCAGCAGGACTTCTATGGCTAGCAGCCGTGCTTGGGCGCTGATGCCCAGCTGCCCGGCGGTGGTGCGCATGGGCTTGCCTCCTGTTCGAGTTGTCTCACCTGCCGGCCTGGGGCTCGTGCCAAGAGAGGCCGGGGCGTGGTATCACTGTGCCCGTGCGCTTGAACAGGCGGCAACGCCCGTGTCAACATGACTGGCGTGGAGGTCAACGGCAGCGGGAATCCCGCAACGCACTTTGGGCGGCAGATGCGCAAGGAGCGGGTGGCGCGGGGCTGGTCGCTGCGCGAGTTCGCCGCCCGGTCGGGGATCGACATCGGGCACGCGTCCCGGGTGGAGAACGGGAAGCAGCCGCCGACGGAGAACCTGGCCGCCCGGTGCGATGCGGCGTTCCCCGGGGCGGGCTGGTTCGGGGAATACTACGCCGAGCTGCAAACCTGGTCCGAGGTCCCGGCCGCGTTCAAGGACTGGGCCGAGCTGGAGGAGAAGGCCGCCCAGGTCCGCGACTGGTGGCCGTCCATCGTCTCCGGGCTGCTGCAGACCGAGGACTACGCCCGGGCGCTGCTGTGGACCTACCCAGGAGTCAGCGCCAACGCCGTCGCCTCGCGGCTGGCCACCCCGATGGAGCCAGAGCCGCCGCCTGTTCGCCCGCGATCCTCATGGCCTGGTTCATCATCGACGAGCTGGCGTTGTACCGGCTCACCGGCTCGCCGCAGGTCATGGCCGCCCAGCTCCGGCGCCTGGCTTCGGTCGCCGAGATGCCGAACGTGACCGTGCAGGTCCTGCCGGCCATCGCCAACCCCGGTGCCATCAGCGGCTTCATCCTCGCCGACGAATCCGCCTACGCCGAGCACGCCGCCGGCGGGTTCGCCTACCCAGCCGGGGAAATTGCCTCGGCCCTGGCCAGGATCTTCGATACCCTCCGGGGTGAGTGCTACCGGGTCTCGGAATCGGCGGCGCTATGGAAAGGACGGCGAGCGCATGGACTGGCGGAAATCTAGCTATTCAGGTGCGAACGGCGGAGCCTGCCTAGAGACAGCCACCGCCAACGCCACGGTCCTGGTGCGCGACACAAGCACCAGCGACCGAGCGACGCTTAGCATCCCGGCCGCCGCCTGGCACCGCTTCATCGCCTCATTGCGATAGCCGTCTGCGCTGACTGGCCTTGCAGGTGTCAGCCGCGGCCTCGTAGTCGAGGTCCGGTCGGCGAGGCGTTCCAGGATCCGCGGTGACGCCGGGATCTCGGGCTTGGGCGGCTGGAGGATCGCGGTCCTGTCATGAGCCGTCGTGAGGGGGAAGTCGGGGCCCGGGTCTTCGGCGGGGACGGGAGTGCTGTGACGCTCGGCGAGCCTGCTGGCGATCTCGGCGTGCCGGGCTGCTGCCTCCTCGATCCGGCGGGACATCTCCGCCAGGGCGAGCGGACGGCTTTCGTGGCCCCGGCCAGTCGCCGCGTCGGTCATTTCGCGAGCTTCACGGGCACCGTCCGGGGTGAGGGCGCCCGCGGGCGGCGTGCCAAGAGGCGCGCAGGTCCGGGGTGCTGGCGGTGGGCTCGGGGCCGATCGGGTTGTCCGGGTGGGCATGTCCGGAGAGCTCGCGCCAAGCGCCGATGACGGCGGCCTTGTCCTGCCAGGCCATGCGCGCATTAGGGTCGCCTGGGACGGGGCCAAGGGCGCTAACCGCCCAAGGGAGGCTGCTGGCGGCGGCGTGCTCGCCGATGCCACGGGCCCGGTCGTCCATGGCGGCGGCAAAGTCGCATTCACGCAGCTTGAAGTAGCTTGAGCGTCCGCTGGGGGTCGCGGGCGTGGTGGCGGTTGGCGGCGGCGATGTTGTCGTGGCCGTCCAGGCGCAGGAGGCTGATGGCCAGGCTGCGCAGCGATGCCATGACGCGGGCGCGTTCCCGGTCCTGACCAGGGACTTGTCTTCCTGGTAGGTGACGTCGCGGACCCAGTGGAGCTTGTTCTCGATCTCCCAGTGGCCGCGGACCCAGGCGGCCAGGGTGCCGGGATCGGCGTCGCGGTCGCTGGTGATGAGGTAGACGACCTCGACGGTCTTCTTGCCCTTCTTCGTGACGGTGCGGCGCAGCTGCGCGACCTGGGCGGCGCCGTCGAACTCGATCCAGGCCGGCGCCAGCGCCGCCTTGATGGTGCGGCGGGCCCGGCGGCCGTGGCCCGTGCTCACGGCGGAGACGGCGGGGAGCGCGGGCCAGGGCAGCTTCTTGAGCTGCCGGAACAGGGTCGGCATGTTGCCCTTGACGGTCATCACGTAGTCCGCGTGCCGGGCGAGGATGACCTGCGCGGTGTCGTGCTGCGTGTGCAGCGCGTCGATCGTGATGACGGCGCCGGCCAGGTCGGCGAACGCCTTCAGCAGGTCCCGCACCGCGGGGATCTCGTTGCTCTTCGCGTCCACGGCGACCTGGCCGAGGACCGTGCCGATGCCGTGGGCGAGGGCCGCGACCAGGTGCGGGGCCTTCCCGTCCTTGTCCTTCGCGCCCCGGACGGCCTTGCCGTCGATGGCGATCACCAGCCGGCCGCCGGCCCGCGCGGCCCTGGTCCACAGCCAGGCGCCGAGGACCTGGTCGAGCACGTCCGCGCTGACCAGGGCGAACGCGCGCCGGAAGGTGGACTCCTCCGCCGGGCCGCGGTCCGCGCCGAGCGCGGCCAGCGCCTCCGGGCCGGCGTCGGCGGCCCACTGCCCGATCGCGGCGAACGACCTCGCCCCCGCGGTCACCGCCGCGACGCCGACGGCGAGCAGCCCGGCCAGCGGATGGCGGCTGCCCCGCCTCTTGCGCGGGTCAGGGACCTGGGCCAGCAGCTCGAGAAGGTACTGGCTGCGGGCAGCCGGAACGGGCGAAGATGTCATCGGCGGGCGGGCGTCCCTCGAGGCGGCCAACGGGCAGTGTGAGAACTTCCGTTCCGCCCGGGCCCCGCCTGCCGCCCGCAGAAACGCCAGGCACCTTACCCGCGATAACATCACCGCAGGACAAATGCCTACTGCTGTATCAGGCAGCGTTCCCCTGGGACGGCTGCCGGCTCACGCGCTCAGCAGGCGCCGGAGCACTGGCAGATACGACGGATCAGCCAATGTGAGCTCCTCTACCTGAGCCGCTGTGAACCAGCCGATGGCGTCGTGCTCGTGCGGCTGCCTGTTCGATACCCCGCCCCGCCAGCGGTGCGAGGCCCACACGGTGAGATCCAGGCTGCGCTGCGGGTCGACGCGGCGCAGGACAGGGCCGCCGTCAACGCCCTCAAGCTCCGCTCCCAGCTCTTCGGCTACTTCCCGCCGGAGCGCATCCAGGGATTTTCGCCAGGCTCGACATGCCCGCCGGGGAAGTCCCACACGTCCGGGTACGCCAGCCGCGCCGGCGTCCGGTGACAAAGCAGCATTTCCTCCGGCCGCAGCAAGATCACGGCCACGATGTGATGCTCCATCATCCGCCAAGTATGACCCCAACCAGGGCAAAAGCTGCCAGTCGCGGCACTACCTCACGACTTTGCCGTGTCCCTGGGAGTTCTCCATCGTCCTCACCGCCCGGGCAGTCGGCGGACAACCAACACCGAGTAGCGAGTCAAGCGAAGTCCGATGGGTCCCGGCAGCCGAGATCCCCGGCTATGCAATGGACCTGTCGATGCGCATCCGCATCAACAACTTCCTGGCCCGTCACAAGTACACCAGGTCATCATCTCGTCCCACCCCGCCGCGGCCCCGCCAGGCCGTACTGCCAGTCGGCCGCGAGGAGACGATCTGCAATGCCGGTTCAGCGAACAGCCCTGTCGGCCTCCCTAGACCGGGAAATCCACGGAACCAGTGCCAAACCAAGTGCCAACGGCCCCGGATTCCGCCAGATCCAGCTCGATGCCCTCAGATTCTCTTACCGCCCTGACCTGCGAGAACCGGACTCGATACGACTTTCCCGGATAAAAATGCCGTGCATGGCGTGCAGATGATGGCGCTGTCCATCGGCCTCCCGACCCACGCTTACAGATGCGTGGCATCGTCGCACGGAGGTCTGAATCTAAGGTGCGGCGATCAAAAGGGCTCGCCGCCGACTACTGGCAGTCCCGCGACAGCGGAGCGGCACCATCCCGACAGCGACCATCACAACAAACCGTCGGCATCTATTAGGAGGGCGTGGGGACCGACGAGGCGCGGCTATATGGTTCGGCAGTAGCCGTTTCTGCCTTGCCGCCACAGCCCGAGAGCCGAGTAACTAACGAACAACCACGAAAGATGTCGGATAACATACGGATTCAGTAACCCTCACGCTAGGTAAGGTTGCCCTTATGAACACTGCCAACTGGATCGCGCTGGCAGCTGTCGTGCTCACTGCGATAGCTATTATATATGGCCGAACAGACGCGAACATGAAAGCGCAAGAAGTAAGAAAATCACAGCAAGCAGCAGAAGCATCACAAAAAGAAACTGAACGGCAGGTTAAGATCTCGGAGCGGATCGCGAACACTGCCGATCAAACTTTCGCAGCATCTTCCCAACCCATCATCGTTAGCGATGCCATACCCGACCCGCCATTCAAGTACTCGCCCGAAGCGATCGACGAACGCAACAGGTGGCGCAGAAGCGACGCCTCTGCCTCTATTGGGTATCCGATAAGAAACGTTGGAGTCGGTCCGGCGATGATCGTGTCAGTAAAGATGACAATCATCATAGACAGGACCAGGACGACGTACAAAGCGGACTCTAACGTCGCAGTCGTGGCTCCCAGGGAGATCGCACTGATGAAACTCCTGGTCCCCACCACCAACGCTGATGGCGTTGAGCTTGTTCACGCCCTAGCGAGTGGCGAAACGCTAACTGCTGAGATCACTTATACAGGCATTGGAGCAAGGCGGCGCTACCTAACGCGCTTCGTGCTAGAGCCACGTTCACACGCCACCACAAAAGACTTCAGCCTAAAGAAAACACAGATATATGAATGTGACGAGCAGGGAAACATCAAAGGTCCGCCTATCGCATCAAACAATCTATCAGATCCCGACGGTCGGCCACAGGATTAACCACGCACACAGCCCAGCAGGAGGAGGGGCATCACGCACGTACGACTCAGCAATGCGGAGCCTGCGCCACAGTCGGCGCGTCATACGTGCTGAAGAGCTCCTCGGTGACCGGGGTGACGTTTCCTGATACGGCATTGTCGAACTCGACGTTGACCTGGCCGTCGCCAAGAGCAGCGGCCACAGTGGCGGACGAATTGCTCCTGCGGGCACGTGTCGCCGAAAGATGTCCGTCAATGCGGGGCAGGCTCAGCCATTGCGTAGCCCGCTAAAGCGGTGCTTGCCGCTGACAGCACACCGCAGCGGCACTACCGATGGGATTCTCGCTAACTCGAACAACAGAAAAGCCAGCAAGATCTGGGAGCCAAACCGGGAGCCAACGACCACAGTTTCCAGGCGACGCCGAGCCACCGCCAACTTCGATGAGTGCAGATAGGTGGCTTACATAGCAACATCAGGCAACGTGCCGCGACGGTTTGACGGTGCCTTCTAAGCAGCGGGTCGCGGGTTCGAATGCTGCCTGGCGCGCCTAACGCGTTTCAATTCTTTCGAGGTCAAGACTTGTCTTTGCGAACAGAATTGCGGCTTGACGAGGAGCGAGCGCGATGGCGTGCAATTTTCGTGCCAGATATTGTGCCTGTCTTGGGTGTCTGTTCTTGTTGAGCGCCGCGCTTGCAGCGCCACCGACTGCATCGGCGATGGCGCACTGCTGGTCGCTGGTTGAGTGCAGTTATTACGAGCGCAGCCCGTGTGTCGCTCGATCGCAGGCAAACGTACGGCCCGCCGTCCTCTGTCAAATCAGCCACTCCATCCGCGCGAGGCCGACAGCCTGTTTTTACTCGCCAGGAAGCGTGGCAGCTAGTACCTGTTGTCCAGGGGGCGCTGACGGCAGATGTCGCGTTAGCTATCAGCGATCAGGAGTCGAACCGCGTTTTGCTGGGACGAAAGGAACAGGTCTACGCAAGGTTGGCCTAGGCTTCCGTATATTTACTTGTAGGTGAATCACCTCGTTATCTAGCCAGGCTGCGTCGGATGTTTTCCTGAGGCGTCGTGCCGTGAAACGCTCTCGCACACCTTCAAAAATGGCAATCTCAAACTGCTCCGCAACCCAAAATGGTCGCTCAATTCTTGGCACTGCATACAGTTCCCCGATCAGCTCCTGCCGACAAGAGGGGATTGCCCGGGGGTAGATCAGAGATCGTCGTAGTATGACACCTGGTGCGAACCCGAAAACGAGTATCGCGATACCAAGCGTCGGCCAAGCAATCACATAACTGGCCATCAGGTCCAGCCCCGAGCGGCTTGAGGGGCAAGGACGGGGCCGAACCTGGTATCGCGACGAGCTTCGATGAGCAACGCGCCTAGAGCCGCCCCTGCCCTCGTCAGTTAGTTTGTAGTACCGACGTGGCGGGCGACTGCTCTTACCTGCCCGCGCCTGAATTTCCCAGCCATCGGTGAGCCAGCCTTGCTCGAGCATGCGCTGCAAGACCGGATACATGACGCCGGAACGCACGCCCGATGACTTGGACAACTCATAGCCCCAGTGCTGACCGCTGGCATCGTTCATCAGTGCTGCCGCAACCTGGACAAGAGCGTGCGTAACCCGCATGATCTCATCCTACATAGGTCTTTCAAGAGCTAGCAAGCCAATCGGTTCAAAGAGATCGAAACCGTGCGCCCGGCCATAAGGTCAAGGTTCGCGGAGTTGGGGCACATCGAGGGCTAATCAGCGCCACCACGCGGACGTCGTACGGAATGGGGGCGGCAGGTCATGGTCCATCGGCAGGTGGTCCGGAATTTTCGACGTCTGACAGCGTCCACGGCGCAGTGGCGGCGCGCCTGACCCAGTCCTCCGCCACCGCCGCACGCTTTGGCAGGCGACTATCCAGGAACCGGCTCAAGACGCTGTCCGGAGCCCACGCCTGCAGGGAGACCGCCATAGCCCAATTGTCGGTCGGTTGGCATCTTGCGTCCACCACCAGAATTCCTGAAGGAACGCGCTGCCCGAGCGGGCCCTGCCTGTCGGGCCAACTGAATCTCTTCGGGACCCTAATGACACGAGCTGGAATTTCATACGATCTCCTGGCCTAGGTAAGGGGCCACAATCCGCATCTACGCGCCTTAGCCGCCGCTTAACTTAGCGAAGTTGATATATATCACCATGCTATTGGTTCTCATTTTCGCCCCGCATACCGTTAGGGCATGAAGACCACGCCAGATGCTCAAGGTTTTTGCCCGCGAACCAGGCTTGCCCTGCCCGAATGTGCGGGAACTCGCCACATCCCCCATCGGGGGCGCCTGTGAAGGCCAGTGATCCCATCCCTCGAGCCCTTGAAGACTTGCCGCCGACCGTCCCCCTTCAAGTGGCCAGCCGCATCCTCGGCATCGGCCGTGACCACGCCTACGAACTGGTCAGGTCCGGGACGTACCCGGTGCGGGTACTGGAGTCCAATGGCCGGTTCAAGGTCAGCAAGTTCGACCTGTTGACCTATCTCGGCGCAGTTCCGCGCGACGGATGATCTGAGAATCCGATATGGTCGGTGCCGCCCATTATGGTGTCATAGTGACACCATGAGCCCGAGGAAGAGCCAGACTCAGAGGTCCGCGTGACGCTGCGAATGCCCGCGCCAGTCCACCAGCAGGCGAAAGCCGTAGCCGACCGCGAGCGCCGGTCGCTCAACAACATGCTCGTTGTCCTCATCGAGCGCGGGCTCGAACACCGAGAAACATCAAGAGAAAGGACCAGGATGACCTGGAAGTACAGCGATCACGTCCGGTGCGGCTGCAGGGGCCGGACAGGCAAGCTGCTCGGGCAGACGTGCCCGCAGCTCTGGCGCAAGGACGGCTCGTGGAACAGCCGCCACGGGTCGGCGGGATTCGCGGGCCGCGTCCCGACCAGCGACGGCCACGAAGCTGCTCAAGAGGTTCGGCTACGCGAGCAAGACCAGGCGGAGGAAGCCGCGCAGCACGTCGGGCAAGCTGCTTGACCTGGCGGAGACCGACGCGACCGCGGGCGGATCGGCGACATGCTCTGGGCGGCCGAGAGCGGCGCTCCGCTGCCGTCACGTCGAGGACGTGCGGCGGCGCCTCGGCCTCGGCCAGGACCCGGCCCAGCGAGGCCTGACCTGGGTGAATGGCTGGATACGTGGCTGGCGGCCAAGCGCCGGACCAAGCGCGAGAGCACCTGCCGGGGCTACGAGATGCACATCCGAACCTGGCTCAAGCCGCAGCTCGGCCACCTGCCGCTGGAGCGGCTGAACGCCGGGCACATCGAGGAACTGTTCACTACGATCCGCCGGGTCAACACCGAGCTGGCCGCCCAGCGGACCGCCGGGGTCGCCCCGATGGACGTAAAGATCGACGGCGACGTGCGCGGCCAGTCGCGCGAGTGCGGGCCGACGACGCAGCTCCGCATCTTCGCCACGCTGCGGGCGGCGCTCAACGCGGCGGTGAAGCAGCGCAAGATCACCTGGAACCCCTGCGACGGCGTCGAGCTGAGCAGCCTGAGACACGCCGAGCGGCAGCGGTGGACCCCGGCCCAGGCAGCGCAGTTCATCGACGCGACCGCGGAGGACCCGATGGGCCTGATGCTCCGCGTAGGGGTGCTGCGGGCTGCCGCCGGGCCGAGCTGTGCGGCTTCCGCTGGGCCGACACCGAACTGGACAAGCCGTACCGCGACCCGGCGACCGGCGAGGAGCGCATGGGCGCGGTGCTCGACGTGGAGCGGCCGATCGTCCAGCTCGGCGGGAAGCTGCTCGAGTCGGGGCCAAGACCAGGGCCGGGGAGCGCAGGTCTTCCTCGACCACGACACGGCCGAGCTGCTCCGCGAGCACCGCAAGGCCCAGCTCAAGCTCCGGCTGAAGGCAGGCGAGGCATGGCAAGACAACGACCTGGTGTTCTGCCAGCGACGACGGCCGCCCGTGGAACCCCGACCACGTGTCCAAGCGGTTCAAGAAGCTGGCCGCGCAGGCGGGCGTGCCCGTGATCACCCTGCACGAAGGCGGGCGGCACACCGGCAACTCGCTCATGCAGGACGCGGGCGTGGACCAGGAACTGCGGATGCGCGAAGTCGGCCACGCGGGCAAGTCGGTCAACGACCGCTACACGCACCCGCTGGAACAGGCCCACCTGGCCGCCGTCCGAGCAGACAGCCGCGCTAGTGCGGAAGGCGGGCAAGGCATCGTGAGCGGGACGGATGTTCTCCATGTGTTCTCACCGAGGGTCCGAAGCAGCGAAGTCACAACTTGCCGGTAACGGCTCCGCCGCAGGTCAGACGCGGTGGGGCGGGTGGGGCTCGAACCCACGACCGGCAGATTATGAGTCCGCTGCTCTGACCTGCTGAGCTACCGCCCCTTACCTGGCGCCAGATTACCGTAACCGGGGCGGGTCCGGCGTGGCGTTAACCGGCTGTTCCCGGCTCGGCGAGGCCGGCTGGCGGCCGGGTCCTGGGTCCTCCTTCTGCCGTCTGTGAGCAAACGGTTACCAACGGCGGGTGAACCGGGGCCCCAGGGCGGGCGTCATCTATGCAGACGCAGAGATGCGGGAGCAACACGGGGGGACGGATGGGGTACGACCAACGGCCCGGGGGGCGGCCTTGGCCTTCGGGCCAGCAGCCGGGGCCGGGCTGGCAGCCGGAGCAGGGGCCCGGGCAGGGCTGGAATCAGGGGCAGGGCTGGAATCAGGGGCGAGGCGGGGATCAGCGGTGGCGGCCGCCCCAGTGGCGGCCCCCGCAGTCCGACGGGAGCCGGGGCAACGACCCGTACTGGCAGGGGCATGAGCAGGAGCCGAGCGGCGAGTGGCAGCCGGCCACGCAGGGGTACCCGCCGCAGCCGCCGTACGGGGCGTATGGGCGGCAGCCGGTCGACGGGCGGCCCTTGGGGCCGGCCCACGGGCGGCCCTGGGTTGCCCGCCACAAGGCGCTGACCGGGGCGCTCGGCGCTGCCGGGCTAATCATCATCATTGCGGCGGCCAGCTCCGTTGGCTCGCCGGGTGGCCGGACGGCGGCCGGGATGACGATTTCGCCGTCCGCCGGCCCGCAGGGCGCGCGGGTGACGCTGGCCTCCCTGAGTCCTGCCGCCGGGCAGGGGGGCGTGACCGGGCAAGGGGGTGCGGCGGCGCAGGCCGCGGCCAGGCACCCGGCTGCCACGACGGCACCTTCGGTGACCCTGACGAAGCAGCCGCAGCCGGTGAAGGCGCACGATGGCGCACCGGCCGGGCCGACCAGCGCCGCGTCACTGGCGGCCACGCAGGCACCTCCTCCGCCGCCGCCGCCGTCAGCCTCGGCCGCGCCACCGTCAGCTTCCGCGGTGCCGCCGTCCGCCTCCGCCGCGCCAGCGAGCTGCTACCCGCTGACCAACGGCGGGAAGTGCTACCAGCCCGGTGAGGCCTGCCGCACGGTCGATCACGGCACCTCCGGCCTGGCCGGTGACGGCGAGCCGATCACCTGCGAGGACAACAACGGGTGGCGCTGGGAACCCTCCTGAGCGGCGCTCAAGCCCGGTCGTGCGGGGGCCGGCCGGGCTTGAGCGCTGCGCGGGGGCGGGCGGCGCGTGCGCGGGGCAGGGCCTGCTGGGCAGGCCTGCTGGGCAGCGCTGGCTGGATGAAGCCGAAGGGTCGCGCGGGGCCAGGCGCAGGTTGCCTGCGCGGCTGCCGGGGGCACGGAGCGAGGCGGGATTAGCCGCGGGCTCGGATGACGTGCGGGCGCGGGAGGACGGGCGGCGGGGCCGGGGCACGGCTCTGGGCCTCGGGGCGGACACGGTGCGGGGCAGCGGCGCGGCGGAACTGGACGGGACCGCTGCCGCGGGCGCTCCTAGTCGCGGTGCGGGGCGCGAGCGCGCCCCGCACCCTAGTAACGTCCGGCGGTCTGCATCGACATCGCGTGCTCAACCAGGGTCACCAGGGTGGCCTTGGTCGACTCGCGATTGCGCGCGTCGCAGGGGATGATCGGTACCGTCGACGGGACCGCCAGGGCCTCGCGCACGTCGTTGGACCGGTGTGGGAACTGCCCGTGGAAGCCGTTGATGCCGATGACGAACGGCAGACCGCTGGCCTCGAAGTAGTCCACCGCCGGGAACGAGTCGGCCAGCCGCCTGGTGTCAACCAGCACGACCGCGCCGATGGCGCCCTGGATCAGGTCGTCCCACATGAACCAGAACCGGTGCTGTCCGGGCGTGCCGAACATGTAGAGCACCAGGTCCTTCTCCAGCGTGATACGGCCGAAGTCCATCGCGACGGTAGTGGTGTTCTTATCGGGGACGTGCGACAGGTCGTCGACGTCGGTGGAGGCGACGGTCATGACCGCCTCGGTCGTCAGCGGGGTGATTTCCGACACCGAGCCGACAAAGGTGGTCTTGCCTACACCAAACCCTCCGGCGACGACGATCTTGACCGAGGTCATCGCCGACGCGTCTCCGCCTCCTTGGGGCCGGGCGACGCTAGATCTTACGGAGTCCACTAAGCACCCTTTCGAGCAGGTTAAGGTCGGGACGGCCCTCGGAGTCGTCACGCTGGTGAATGCGCACGAGCCCGTCCGCGCTCATGTCCGCGACCAGGATCCGGGCTACGCCGAGCGGCATCCTGAGCACGGCAGAGATCTCGGCGACGGACCGCCAGTCAATGCAGAACTGCAAGATCGCCTGGCATTCCGGTGCCAGCACGGACAAGTCACGGGGCTCGTACACGGTGGCGCTCACCAGGGCCTCAAGCGCGAGCTTGTACCTGGGCTGCGTCCGGCCGCCGGTGACCGTGTAGGGCCGGACTAGCCGCGTCGAACCGCTCTCCTCCTCAGGAAACTGCTGCTGCGCGGGTGGGTACGACTGGCGCTGCGGCGGCTGCGGCTCATCCCATGGCCCGGTCCGTGACGGACCCTGCCATGCGGGTGAGCCGCGGTCCTCACCGCCGCGGCCGAGCCCCGACACCACGTTTCCCGGGGACGGAACCGATGGAACCTACTGCCATGATCATCGCCGGACGTCTCCCGGCACTGCACCCTGCATGACCCCGCTGCGGCTCGCGGGAGTGAGCACCCGGCCCGCCCGCTCGACCAGCAGCGTCATCTCGTAGGCGACAAGACCCAGGTCGCAGGTAGAGGCGGCTAGCACGGCGAGGCTGGAACCATTGCTGATCGCCATGATGACCAGCACGCCGCGCTGCATCTCGACCACGGTCTGGACGACCGCGCCGCCTTCGAAGACCCGGGACGCGCCCTGGGTAAGGCTGGTAAGGCCAGACGTGACCGCAGCCAGCTGATCCGCGCGCTCCTGGGGGAAGCCCGCGGAGAACGCGAGCGGCAGTCCGTCCGACGACACGACGACCGCGTGGGCCACGTCGGGGACCCGCTCCACGAAGTTCGTGATCAGCCAGCTGAGGTCCTGGACCGGGCGTCCTGGCGTGCTCACGCGCGCTCCTCTCCTCGCCCGTGCATACAGGCTCCTCTTCTCGTTGCGGTGGCTCTGTCCGTGGATCTCATGGGGGTTCTATGACTCCTCATTCTGGCCTCCGGCGGCACGCGCCTCACGAACACCGCGCTGGAAGCTCGACATCCGGTTGCGGATCACGTCCGGCGACCTGACCGGGGGGGTGCTCTCCGGCTCCTCGGCGCCCGCGCCGACCGAGCCGGGCACGAGGTTAGCCCGCGGTACGCGCTTCGGCAGCCCGGCGGTGGTCGTTTCCCCGGCTTCCGGCGACGCCGCGATGCGCGCCGCCCGGTAGCCCTCGTCGGCCGGCGAATTCCAGGCCTGCCCGGCCGCCGGGGCCGCGGCGGCCGAGCTGAGCGACTTGCCGCTGCGCCGGAACCAGTCCGACTCCAGCGAGTCGAAGATGGGCAGCCGCGCGTCCGTGGCCGCGCTGACCGTCGGCGGGACGGTCACCTGGCTGCCGTCGGACCCGCCGAAGCCGTTGCCGCCGACGGGCGGGACCGGGCCCGAGACCGTCGAGCCGTCACCGCCGAGGGCCGGCATCCTGGTGGTAGCGAAGTCGCTGTCGCCGATGCTGTCACCGCCGAACACCGACCCGCCGCCGTTGCCGCCGTTGCCGCCGAACAGCGAGCCGCCGCCGTTGCCGCCGTTGGCGGGCGGAGTCGGCCCGAGCGGGTGATGGCCCGGGTTGCGCACCGGCAGCGGGCCGCCAGGCGCGTCGATGGTGGGGTTCGGCCCTGAGCCGACGCCGCCGGGCATGGCGGGCGTGGGCTGTGTCCCGGTACCGGGGGGACCGGCCGGGGGGATCACGGTGCCCGCGCCGCCGCCGAAGGCGGCGAATCCGCCGGCCGGGGCATTGCCGTTACCGTTGCCGCCGTTCCCGTTGGCCGGGGCGCCGTTCCCGTTGCCGGGAGCGCCGCCGAGCCGCGGAATCCGCGAGGCAGTCGCGGCCGCGCCGGTGAAGCCGTTGCCGGCCGGGGCAGCGGGCGGGGCGGGCGGGCCGCCGAAGCCGCCAGCGGTAGGCGCGGACAGCGACGGGGCCGGGCCGTAGTCCTCGGCCTCGAACTTCCGCAGCCGGCCGAGCGACTGGCCGCCGCCGTTCTCCGGTGCCGCCACCGACTCAGGCAGCCAGATCAGCGCGGTGAGGCCGCCGGACTGCGCGTGGCGCAGCCGGACCCGGACTCCGTGCCTGGCCGCCAGGCGGCCGACCACGAACAGGCCCATGCGGCGGGAGACGGCGACGTCCACCACCGGCGGGTTGTCCAGCCGCCAGTTCGCGTGCGCCATCTCCTGCTCGGCGATGCCGACGCCGTTGTCGGTGATGTCAAGGAGCACGCCGCCGCTGGTCAGCGGCTGCCCGGTGACGTACACCTGGGTCTCCTCGGGCGAGAAGGTGGTCGCGTTCTCCACGATCTCCGCGACCAGGTGCACGATGTCGTTGACGGCCTGGCCGATGACCTGGATGCCGGGCTGCACGTTGAGCACGACCCGCTCGTACTGCTCGATTTCCGAGATCGCCGCCCGGAGCACGTCCACTAGCGGCACCGGCTGGCTCCAGCGCCTGCTGGCCGCCTCGTGGCCCGCGAGGACCAGGAGGTTTTCCGAGTTGCGGCGCATACGGGTGGCCAGGTGGTCCAGGCGGAACAGGCTGGACAGCCGGTCGGAGTCCTGCTCCGTCTGCTCCAGGCTGTCGATGAGGGACAGCTGGCGCTCGATCAGCGACTGGCTGCGGCGCGACAGGTTGACGAACATCGCGTTCAGGTTGCCGCGCAGCATGGCCTCGTCGGCCGCCAGCCGGACCGCTTCCCGGTGAACCTGGTCGAAGGCCCGCGCCACTTCACCGATCTCGTCGGTGGAGGTGACGCCGATCGGCTCGATCTCGGCCGAGGCGTCACCGCCCTCGCTGACGCTCAGCCTGCGGACCATCTCCGGCAGCTTGCTGCCGGCCACCTCGAGGGCGTCGGAACGGAGCTTGCGCAGCGGGCGGATCATCGACCGGGCCACGAACGTGGTGATCAGCAGGACCAGGATCAGCAGCACCAGCGTGGCCACCGAGATGAGGACGGCGTTGTGCAACGCGTTCGACACCAGCGAGTTCGCCTGGGCGGTGATGTCACCGACGAGGCCGTTACTGACCTGGCGCATCTGGTTGATCTGAGCGGTCTGGATGGCGCGCCAGCACGCGGGCGGTGCCGCGGTCGCGCCGGTGCAGGTCTGCGGGTTGCCGATGGTCAGCGTCCCGCCCGCGGTGGCGGTCGAGATCGCCAGCCGCTCCGCGCTCTTCGCCTCGTCGACCTGGGAGCCGGCCACCGTGTTGTTGTACTGCTGCGTCTGCTGGACGGTGGCGGCCTGGCTGAACGCCGCCACGTCGGCGGCCTGCTGCTCGGCCGCCTGGTTCAGGGACCCCAGGGCGTTCGGGGTGAGCACCGGCGGGGTGCCGACCAGCGCCTGGTACAGGTAGGCGCGCTGCAGCGAGGCGTCGTCTTCGACCCGCAGCAGGGTGTTAAGCACCGACACGTTGGACTGCAGGGTCGCGTTGGCGGTGCCGGCCGCGACGTCGTTGCTGAACGTGGTGAACTGCTGGATGCGGGTGTCGTACTCGGTGACCACCGCGGTCGCGGGCGTCCTGGTGGACAGCGCCGACTGGCGGATGAACTGCAGGTCGGAGATGGCCGCGAGAACGCCGTTGTTGAGGTCGACCACCGTCTGCGCGCGGTAGCCGCTGCCGTTGACTACGGCCGGCGCCAGCGCGCTGATCTGGCTGGTGACCGCCTCGGTCTTAGCCTGGTCGGCGAGCACGACCTTCTTCAGCGCCAGGGCAGCAGGGGTGGTGCGGCCCGCCGCCACGAAGCCAACCGTGTCGTCGCGCTCGTCCGCCAGCAGCCCGGACGCGCTGACCGTCAGCGAGGTCAGGTTGGCCAGGTTCTGCACGCGCTTGAAAGACGAGTAATTGTTGACAGAACCGACAATCTGAATCACGCCGAGAATCAGCGCGGTCACCGTGGGGACGGTGATGATTGCGATTAGCCGCCAGCGGACGCGCCAGTTGCTGATCGAGAACGGCGACCCCTTACGCGGCGGGGCCTGCCCGCCGGCCGAAACCGGGACGCCGCGGCGCGGCTGCGCTGGGGCAGGCAGGTTGCCCGGGCCACCAGGACCTTGAAAGCCAACAGCGCCCTGGCCAGGCTGACCTTGGCTCTGACCTTGGCCGACAGCGGGCGAGCCGCCCAGGGGGGCGCCTCCGTTGAGCGCAAGGCCGGAGGCCGGCGTGGGCGGGCCGCCGTTTCCATTGGTCATCGAACGTCTACGCACTGCGCTTCACACCTCGCAGCTTCAAAGGCCACCTGGACCGGCACACGGCAACTCTTCCAGTGAGCGCTACAAACGGGTAGGGACATATAATCATCAATCAGCAGCCCACGACCCGGCATTCACCGGGAATCACCCTCAACTTTGGCGGGACCCTCCCCTGCCGCCACAGCTGGGCTAGGCCACATGACCCGTAAGGCTCATGGAAGGCTACCCCGGCCGGGGACTGCGTGACGTAAGAACCATCAAGGTGCGGGAGTTACGTGATGATTCTAGGGTGACTACGGCGAAAATAGCCAGGTGAGAGTAGTGCGAACGGCATCACATCCGGCATTAGCGCGCATCCGGGCCCGGTGCGGCCGGGTTTTCACGGCCGCCAGGCAGCCGCGGCCGTGGTGCCACCGCGGCCACCTGGCCGGGTTCGCGGCGGGCGGGCGGTCAGGCGCTGGCCTTATTCATGGCGGCCGTGATTCCTGGTGGCCGTGCGGGATTGCTGGTGGCCAGGCGGGGCGATTCCTGGCGGCCATCCGGGCGGCGCCGGCGGCGTCAGCCCAGGCGGCACCCTGAGCGGAATCCTGGCCGGCCTGCGGGCGACGGCCGGCACCGGGCCCGCGGGTGCCACAACTGCGCGATATCTAGAGGCAACGGCCGATTCAGCGGTATGGTAGCTGGCAACGGCTTACCGCCTAGGACCTAGGAGATGGCGATCCTGACCTGCCCAAACTGCGGCATCGGGGTGCAGCCGGAGGATCTGATCTGCTTCCGGTGTGGTGCCAACTTGCCGCACGCTTCGTACCCGGACGACGATATCCCGTCGCCGACGGTATCGCAGCAGTACATTCGGCCGGGCGACAACAGGCCCGCCTGCCCGCACTGCGGTACGCCTGTCCAGGATCCGGCCGATGTGGTCTGCCTGCAGTGCCGGCAGCCGCTGCCCGGCGCCCGGCGGCGCCCGTCGCTGGTGGTACTGCGGATCTCATTCCCCACCGGCAACGTCGACGTTCCCGCGGGTACCTCTGTCATCCTTGGCCGTGACCCCGCCCAGTCGCTGGTGGCGGCTGCCTTCGCGCAGTACGACAACGTGTCACGGCGGCACGCGACGGTCATGGTCGACGACGGCGGGCGGGCCACCCTGCGCGACGAGGGCTCGACCAACGGCACCTTCGTCAACGGCGAGCGGGTGCACCCGGGCAGCGAGGTCCGGCTGGTGGACGGCGACCAGATCAGGCTGGCGGCCGACGTCACTGGTGACGTCTCGCTGCCGCGCGGCGAGCCCGACCCCGCTAGCCTCAGCCGTAACGGCTTCGTCTGACGACCGGTCAGGTACATTGGCCCACTGGGGCGGACCACGGGGGTCGTGCCCGACAGGCATCAGCCCGGCATTATCGCCGTGCATCGGGCACGTTCCCGGGGTACGCGGTTGACCCCGGGAAACAGAACGGATTAGCCAGCCATGTCGTCTGCCGCACAGCCACCATATCCCCAGGGAAGACAGGGGCCGCCGGTGGCGCTGCCCGGCCGCCGGACGCGCGGCGCGCTGCCCGCGGGGGCCCCGGTTGATGACGCGCCGCAGTCAGCCGACGCGGCCCGCGAGGCGGACGGCGCCACCGTCCCCCGCGGCTCACGGCCGGCGGGCGGTCCCGGCGGCCAGCGCGAGGGGTACTACCCGGGCGGCGGTGACGGCAACGCCGGCGGGCAGTACAGCGGGGGCCAGTACAACGGGGGCGGCGACCAGTACAACGGCGGCCAGTACAACGGGGGGCAGCCTAACGCGGGCGGGCCGGGTAACCCGGGCGGGCAGTTCGACGGCGGCGGGCCGGAACCGGAGGGCGGCTGGTTCTCCCGGTCGAGCACTTCGCAGCCCGAACCCGCTGACCGTCCCTGGCAGTCCGGATCCCAGCAGCAACAGCCCCGGTACGCGGCCCCGCAGCCGGGCGGGGCCTGCCCGGGCGGCCCCGGGCGAGCAGGATCACCCGGCCAGGCCGACGAGGCCGGCTACGACACGGGCTACGGCGCGCGCAATCCGGGCGCATTCCAGCCGCCAGCAGGCTTCGACTCGCGGTCAGGCCCGGCCCAGCCGGGCTTCGGACCGCAACCCGGCCGGGGACCGCAATCCGGCCAGGGACCGCAGCCGGGCTTCGGCCCGCAGGCTGGCTATGCCGGGCAGCCGGGCTACGGAGGACCAGGCGGGTTCGCCCCGCAGCCGGATCCGTCCGGGTACCCGGGCGCATTCCCGCCGCCCGGCAATGCGCCGCAGCCGGACTTCGCTGGCCAGCCCGGGGCAGGCCCGCAGGCCGCCTTCGGTCAGCAGCCAGGGTTCGGCCCGCAGCCGGGTGCTGGCCCGCAGCCGGGCTTCGGACCCCAGTCCGGTTACGCCGGGCAGCCGGGACAGCCGGGTTTCGGCCCGCCGCCTGGCTTCGCCGGACAGCCTGGTCAGCCAGGCTTTGGCCCGCAGCCCGGCTTTGCCGGGCAGCATCCGGGATTCGCGCCGCCCCCGGGGCTGGCCTCGCCCGGGGACGGGCTGCCGCCCGGCGGGTTCGCGCCCGCCAACGGCCCGCTCTCGCAAGGCGGTCCCCAGTATCCCGGCGGACCCCAGTATCCCGGCGGACCCCAGTATCCCGGCGGGCCTCAGTATCCCGGTGCGATGTCCCCGGGTGGCCCGGTACCGCCTGGCGGCTACGGAGCCGACGGGTTCGGGCCGGCCGGCGGCAGCTACCCGCAACCGGGTGGCCCGCAGGGCGGGTACGCGGCACCACCGTCACCCGCGTTCGGTGCGCCGAACGGCTTCCCTCCGAACGGCTTTCCCCCCAACGGCTTTCCCCCGGGTGACGGCTACCCGGGCCAGGGTCCGGGTACGCCCAGCCAGCCGGGCGCGGTGCCCGGCGGCGCCGCTGGCGGCCGGGCCGACGGGTTCGCCGGACCGTCGTGGTACGGCGGCCCGGCCGCCGGCCAGGGACAGCAAGGCGGGTTCGGGCCAGGCGGAGGCGGGCCTGGCGGGGCCGAGCCTGGCCGGGCCGGGCAGTCAAGCTTCGGGCCGCCGAACGGACTCGCGCCGGGCCAGGCACCAGGGGCCGGAGGCGGGCCGACCGGGATGTTCGCGCCTCAGCCGCCCGAGCCTTTCGGCGCGCCCCCGGCGCCGCACGACCGGTTCGCTCCGCCCGGTGACAGCGGGCGGGCCGAGGCCACCCAGGTGTTCGGCGCCCCCCAGTACCCGGGGGCGGCCGCGGCGCCCGGTGCACCGCAGTTCCGCGACGGACCGCAGTTCGCTGACGCGCAGCTACGCGGTGCTCCCCCGCTGCCCGGACCGCCAACCGGCTTCGACCCGCGCTTCGGCCCGAACGGACCCGGGCGGCCCGGGCGGACAGAACGGCCCGGACACGGACCGGGCGGCCCGGCGGACCGGGCGGTCCCGGCGGACCGGGCGGTCCCGGCGGACCGAACGGACCGGGCGGTCCCGGCGGCAACCCCGTGCGCCGCCGCATCACCGATGCCTTCGCCTGGCTGGGCGCGCGCCAGCCCGGGCCCGACGCCGGGCCGGCCGGCCCCAGCACCGGCTACGGACCCGGGCCCAGCGCCGGACCTGACGGCGGCCCCAACGGCGGCCCCAACGGGGGCCCTAACGGCGGCTACGGACCCGAGGCCAGCTGGCCGGCCAACCGGAGCGACCCGGGCGGGACGCAGGGGCGGGACGCCGGGTACGGCCCCGGCCCGGCCGACGGCGTGCGGCCGGGCGGCCGGGACGCGGGCGGCGGGGACGCGGGCGGGGACGCCGCCAGCCAGAAACCGGGCAACCGGAACAAGGCGCTGGTAGCCGGGGCCGGGGTGCTGGCCGTGGTGGCGGTCGCGGCCGTGATCGTCGCCCCCAAGGTGCTCGGATCGTCTTCCGACCCGGGCTGCAAGGCGTACTCGGGCGCGACGCTCACCGCGTACAACAAGACGATCAGCGACCTCAACCAGCAGTCCTCGCAGGACACGCTGTCCAAGGACATGGCGACCACCGTTACCGACCTGACCGGCGCGATCGCCCAGGCGCAGAGCGACTCCGTCAAGACCGCCCTCAGCAGCCTGCTCACCGAGCTGAAGAGCGTGCAGTCGGACATCGGGGCCGGCTCGGTACCCGGCTCCACGGTCAGCGCGCTCAACAGCGCGTCGACCGCGGCCGATCATGCGTGCTGAGTCCCCGCGGGCCCGGCTGACGGCAGTGCGGACGGCGGCAGTGCGGACGGCGGCAGTGCGGCTAACGGCAGTGCGGACGGCGGAGCCCGCGAGTTGACCGGCCTCGAGGTCATCAGCTACCGGCCGCGGCCGGATGAGTACGCCTGGACCTTCGGCGGCGCGGCCCCGGTCATGCGGCTGCGGACGCCGTGCGCGCTCGACCTGTACACCGAGGACTGCTTCGCGGGCCGGGTGCAGTCGGCCGGCGACCTGGTCAGCCGGCTCAACATCACCGGCCTCAACCCGCAGACCGGCCCGTTCTGGATCGAGGGGGCCGAGCCCGGCGACACGGTGGCGGTGCACTTCGTCTCGCTGACGCCCGCCAGGGACTGGGCGGCGTCCACCACCGTGCCCCTGTTCGGCGCGCTGACCGGGACGCAGCTGACCGCGATGCTCACCCCGCCGCTGGAAGAGGTCACCTGGATCTGGCAGCTCGACCGCGCGCGGGGGCTCTGCCGGTTCACCGCGCGCAAGTCGGACTTCACCGCTGACCTGCCGATGGACCCCATGCACGGCACCGTCGGGGTGGCGCCGGGGCAGCACGAGGTGCGGTCCGCGCTGGTGCCGGACGCGTTCGGCGGGAACATGGACACACCGGAGATGCGCGCCGGGACCACCTGCTACCTCGGCGTCAACGTGCCCGGGGCGCTGCTGTCGCTCGGCGACGGGCACGCGCGCCAGGGCGAGGGCGAGACCTGCGGGGTCGCCGTCGAGTGCGCGATGAACACGGTGCTGATCGTCGACCTGATCAAGGGCGGGGGCGCCGGGGCGCTCGCCGCGACGCCGTGGCCCCGGCTGGAGAACGACCGGTACCTGATGTCGGCCGGCTCGGCACGGCCGCTGGAGGACGCGTTCCGCATCGCCCAGCACGACATGGTGACCTGGGTGGCGGCGCTGTGCGGGCTGGAGGCGATCGACGCCTACCAGTTCGTCACCCAGGCGGTGGAGTCACCGCTCGCGAACGTCTGTGACACGAATTACACGTCGATCGCCAAGATGCCTAAGCAGTACCTGCGCGGGAATGCCTATGACGGAGCCCACGCGCGGCTGCGGGAGCTGGCAGCCTCGCTGTAGCGGGCCGCTTTACTGAGGATTCACGCAGGGAGAACGGTACGCACCGGCCTATCCGGGATCGTACTGTGGAAGGGTCGTACTCAACCCCCCGGAACGGACGCATGGAACCTGAACCGCTACTGGACAGCCTGCGTAACGCGGTGGCCGCGATGCCCGACGACGTGCCGCTTCGCCTGCACCTGGCGACGATGCTGCTGCGGGCCGGACAGCGCGACGAGGCGGTACGGCACCTCGGGTCCGTGCTGCAGCGCGAGCCAGGGAACGCCGAGGCGATGAGAATGCTCACCTCTCCGGCCGCGGTATCCGGGCCGGAGCGGGTAGCGGGCCCGGACGAGGCAGCCAGCCCGGCCGACGCGCCCGGTCCGGCCGACGCCCCCGGGACCGCCGACGCCCCCGGGCTGACCGAGGCCGCCGGTCCGGCCAGCGCCGCCCCGGGCGAGGCCGGCGGCCAGCCGTCAGGCCCGCCGGGGGCAGCCGCGGGCACCGCCGGGCGGGAAGCGGGCGGCCTGGAGGCAGGGGCCGACCCGGCGTCGGTGGACGACACGTCAGACGACGTAACCGAGGGCTACGACTGGTCGCAGGCGGAGGACGAGCTGCGCGACGTGCTGCCGACGATGTTCGTCGGCGAGGCGGGCTCGGTCTCGGCCGGCCTGGACGAGGCGCGGGCCTACGACGCGGAGCACACCGGGCTCACGCTGGCCGACGTGGCCGGCCTGGACGAGGTCAAGAAGCGCCTGGAGGCCGCGTTCCTGGCGCCGATGCGCAATCCCGAGCTGCGCAAGCTCTACGGCAAGTCGCTGCGCGGGGGGCTGCTGCTGTACGGGCCGCCGGGCTGCGGCAAGACGTTCATCGCGCGGGCGGTGGCGGGCGAGCTCGGCGCGCGGTTCATCACCGTGTCGTTCGCCGACCTGATCGACATGTTCGTCGGCCGCTCCGAGCGCAACATTCACGAGCTGTTCGAGGTCGCCCGGCGCAACGCCCCCTGCGTGGTGTTCCTCGACGAGGTGGACGCGATCGGGCAGAAGCGCTCCCAGCTGCGCAACACGCCGATGCGCTCGGCCGTCAACCAGCTGCTGCTCGAGCTGGACGACGTGGCCTCGGACAACACCGGGGTGTTCCTGCTGGCCGCGACCAACCACCCGTGGGACGTGGACAGCGCCCTGCGCAGGCCCGGCCGGTTCGACCGGACGCTGCTGGTGCTGCCGCCCGACGGTCCCGCCCGCGAGAGCGTGTTCCGCTACCACCTGCGGGGCCGGCCGGTGGCGGGCGTCGACCTGGGCAAGCTGTCGAAGCAGACCGACGGCTACTCCGGTGCTGACATCGCGCACGTCTGCGAGACCGCCGCCGAGCGGGCGCTGCTCGACTCGGTGCGGCGGGGCGAGCCGCGGCTCATCGGCCAGGCCGACCTGGAGGCGTCGGTGCAGGAGGTCCGCCCCTCCCTCGGCACCTGGTTCGAGACCGCGAGGAACGTCGCGCTGTTCGCGAACGAGGGCGGCGCATACGATGACCTTGTGGCATACCTGCGTAAGCGTCGGCTGATCTGACGGACCGGTTTCTTGGCAGAGATGAGGGAGGAGCTGGCGCGGGCCGCCACCATGCTCGACCTCGGGCGCTATGACGAGGCGTCGACCTTGCTCGCCCGCCTGGTCTCGGCTGAGCCCGGCAGCGGCCGGGCCTGGTGCCTGTTCGCCCGGGCGCACCTCGGCGCCGACCGCTTCACCGAGGCGGTCGAGGCGGCCAACCGGGCCGCCGCCATCGAGCCGTCCGAGGAGTGGCCGCACCGGCTGGCCTCCAACGCCCTGATGCACCTGGGGCACCACGGCGAGGCGCTGCGCGCGGCGGGCGAGTCACGGCGGCTGGCGCCCGGCTACTGGCAGACCCACGTGTGCGTCGCGCAGGCGGCGCTGGCGGCCGGGCAGCCCTCGATCGCCGCCACCGCGGCGACGGAGGCCAGGAAGCTGGCCCCCAACGAGCCCGACGTGCACTTCCTGTCGGGCAAGGTCGCCCTCGCCCGCGGCAACCTGGACGGCGCCCGTTCCCACCAGGAGCGGGCCCTGGCCCTCGACCCGGCGCACAGCGGGGCCATGAACGAGCTCGGCCGGATCCGGCTGCGCCGCCACGACACGGCCGGCGCGATCAGGCACTTCATCAACGCGGCGCGGACCACGCCCGGCGAGCACATCTACAGCCGGAACATCGACGTGGTGATCGTGCGGTCGGTGTCCCGCCTGATCTACGTATTCGTGCTGGTCGCGATGGTGCTGCTGTGGATACCGGCGGTCACCAAGACCGGCCGGATACCGCTGGTGGCCGGGTTCGGCACGCTGCTGGCGGGCACCGTGGGCGCGTTCGTGCTGACGGTGACCCGGCTGCCGCGGGAGGCGCGGCAGCTCGCCCGGCGCACGGTGCTCAGCCGCCGGGTGATCGCCGCCATCGCCATCGTCCTCGGCGGCACCGGGGCCGCGTTCGCCGCGGTCGCGTTCGTGCCGTCGGGCGAGCTGCCGCAGACGCTGCCGGTCGCCATCATCATCGTGATCGTGGCCCGGGTCGTCGCCACCGCCCGGCTCCGCTCGCCGCTGGGCCCGAACTCCCCCACCAACCGCACCAGCCCCACCCAGCCGTTGCCCCCCAGCCGGCGCCGGTAGCGGTGAAGGTCTTCATCTCCCTCGACATGGAGGGCGTTGCCGGGATCGTCGACTGGTCGCAGTGCCGGCCGCCGGGGCAGGCCTACGAGGAGGGGCGGGCGCTGCTGCTGGGCGAGGTCAACGCGGCGATCGACGGGGCCCTCGCGGCCGGGGCGACCGAGATCGTCTGCAACGACGCGCACGGGACGATGAACAACCTCAACCCGGCCGCCCTGCACGGGCGGGCGGCCTACGTGGCCGGGCGGCACAAGCCCCGCTACATGATGGAGGGGCTTGACGACTCGTTCGACGCGGTGTTCTTCGTGGGCTACCACGGGTCGGTCTCGGGCGAGCCGTCGGTGCTGTCGCACACCTACAACCCGGCGGTGGTGTCGCGGGTCACCCTCAACGGGGTGGAGTGCGGCGAGTCCGGGATCAACGCGCTGGTCGCGCTCGGCCACGGGGTCCCGGTCGCGCTGGTCACCGGCGACCAGGTCACCATCGCGGAGGCGGCGCCGTTCGTCCCGCAGGCGGAGCGGGTGGCGGTGAAGGGGTCGATCACCCGGTTCGCGGCCGCCCAGGCGCACCCGGACGACGCGCGGGAGATGATCAGGGCCGGGGCGGAAGCGGCGCTGCGCGGGCTGGGCAAGCTCCCGCTGCCCGACATCGAGCGGCCCGCCCGGCTCGACGTGGACCTGCAGACCGCGGACATGGCGGACGTCGCCAGCTGGGTGAAGGGCGTGGAGCGCAGCGGCACCCGCTCAGTGCGGATCACCGGGGATGATCCGCTCGCGATCTACCGGGCCTTCGTCGGGATCACCTACATCACGCGGGTGTCCGAGGGCCGGTAGCCGGTACCCCGGCCGGCCGGCACCTGGCGGGCCTGCTGGCCGGGGCTACCAGGCGCCCCGGGGTCACCCGGGGCGCGGGCTGCTAGTAGCGGTCCTGGCGGGCCCGGATCGCGCGCAGGCGGCGGCGCTGGCTCGGGTCAAGCGCCAGGTACCCGCCGACCGGGATCGCGAGCGCGACGATGATGATCCCGACCGCGGCCCACCATGGAAGAATGGCCAGCATGATCAGCCCGAGAACGACCCCGGCGATCCCGACCTTGGTGCTCGATCTCATGATGACTCCATCCATCCGGACCCATCGGGGCTTGTTACCCGTCGCATCCAGCATATCTGGTTACCCGTCGGAGGACCGCTGTGCCGCTCTCGCTGCCAGTTGACGATGAGGCCAACGGACTGCTGTCGCGGAACGCGCTCGCCCTCCTGATCGCGATGCTACTCGATCAGCAGGTGCCTTTGGAACGGGCATTTTCCGCGCCGCGCGACCCCGTCCGGCGGCCGGGGGCTCAGAACGCGATCGCGCCCGGCCCGTAGACCGGGAAGCGGCCCGTCGCCACCGGGACGAGCCCGCCCCCGGCCAGCAGCCCGATGACGACCCGCGGGGTGACGCCCCGGCCCGGCTGGTACAGGCCGGTGCTCACCATGACGACGACCGTGCTGGCGGACCCGGCCCAGCTCAGCGCGCCGAACCCGTCCGCGGTGCAGCGCGGGGCGGCGCGGAAGAGCACCCGCTCGCGCTTGCCGGTCGCGGCCGAGTAGGCGCTGACCTGCAGCATGCGCAGTTCGCAGGGGCTGACGAGGGGCGCCTGGGCGCCGCACAGCACCGTCCGGCCGTCCGGCGTCAGCAGCGCCTCGCCGCAGGGGCCGGGCTGGCCGCCCGGCAGCGTGAACACCCGGCGGCTGGCGGCCAGCAGGTCGCCGCCCGGCCGGTGCGTGTCGAGGGTCCGGACGGCGGCCGCCTGCCCCCGGGCGTAGTAGGTGAAGGCCAGCGTCCGGCCGTCGGCCAGCCAGGTCAGCCCGGCGTAGTTCTGGTTCAGGCCGCTGGAGGTGCCGTAATCGGGCAGTGAGCCCGCCGCCAGCCCGCCGGTCCAGGTGCGGGCCGGCTGACCAGTCGCCAGCGAGTACAGCGTCAGCGTGGCCGGGCTGCCCGGGTCCCCCGGCCCGGGCAGCCGGGACCACTCGAGCACGGCCAGCTGCTGCCCGCCGGGCGACAGCGCGAGCCCGTCGATGAGCGCGGCCGACGGCTGCTGGGGGATGCTCAGCCGGGTCAGCGTGGCCAGCCGGGAGCCGCCGGGGTCGATGCGGAGCAGGTACCAGAACTGTTCTTGCTCTGTGGCGCCGGTGGTACTGCCGGGCACCGGCACCGGGTTGGCGTAGCTGGCGGTCACCACGAAGGTCCGGTCGTCGGCGGCGCCGGTCACCCCGACGAAAGTGATGTTCGCCGGGTGGCTGACCTCCGCCACCTGCTTGCCGGTGCGGGTGTCGATGATGCCCAGGCTGCCGCCCCCGGCGGTGCCGCCGCCCGGCCGCGTGACCGGGTCGCTGACCAGCACCACCGCGTACCGCGGCAGGCCCGCGACACCGTGGCCGGCCGGCCCGGGGGTGGCCGGCCGGGGAGCAGCCGCATGGCCGAGGCCGGGCAGGTCACGGACGCCGACCAGGATCGCGGCGACCGCGATCACCGCGACCGCGGCCGCCAGCGGGACCAGCCAGCCGTGACGGCGGCCGGGGACCGGACCGGGCCGCCAGTCACCGCGGCGGCCGCTGCCCGGCGCGGCCGCGGGCAGTTCGCCGGGCAGGGTGAAGGGGCGGGTCTCGCGGACGGTGGCCGCGGTCGCCTCGGCCGCGGCCCGCACCCGGTCTTCGAGGCTCATGAGCCCTCCTCGCTGGCGCTCGTCGGCCGCATTCGCGGGCGTACTGTGCTTACCGGTTCGCTCGCAGGCTCGCTCACTGGTCCTCCTGCAGCGTCCGGGCCAGGGCCGCGCGGCCCCGGGAGGTGGCGGACTTGACGGTGCCGCGGGCCACGCCCATCGCCTGGGCCGCCTCGTCCTCGCTCAGCCCGAGGTAGAAGCGGAGCACCACCGCCTCCCGCTGCCGGGCCGGCAGCGCCCGCAGCGCGGCGATGACCTCCCGGTTGGCCTCGCCGATGAGCGCGCTCTCCTCGGCCGAGACGATGTCGGCCGCCCGCGGCGCGAACAGCAGCGCGCGGGCGCGGCGGGCGCTGCCGCGGTGCGCGCTGCGGCAGCCGTTGAGCACGCTCGAGCGCAGGTAGCCGAGGGCCCGCCGGGGGTCGTCGAGTGCGTGCCAGCGGCGGTGCAGCCCGAGGAAGGCGTCCTGCACCACGTCCTCGGCCGCGGCCTGGTCGCCGAGCATGACCTTGGCCAGCCTGACCAGGCCGAGCGCGTGCGCCTGGTACAGCGCGGCCAGCTGCCGCTCCGCCTCGGGCGGCGTGCGATGGCCGGGCAGTGCTTCCGTCAAGGGGTCCACGTCTCTATACACGCCGGCGGCCGGCAAAGGTTGCCTGCCATGATGACGGGTCCGGGCGGAGCACGCACCCGTTCGGACTGACCGTGGAATTTGACTTTCTGATGTTAGAAAACGCGGTGATGGCCGCTGGCCCTGTTAGCGTTTCCGGCATGAACCCCCTGGAATCGTTCGTCACCGCCCTGCCGAAGGTGGAACTTCACGTGCACCTGGTCGGTTCCGCGCCGGCTGAGACCGTGCTCGCGCTGGCCCGGCGGCATCCGGACGGCGGCGTGCCCGTCAGCGCCGCGGGGCTGGCCGAGTTCTACTCGTTCCGCGACTTCCCGCACTTCATCGACGTCTACCAGGCGGTATCGCGGCTGCTGACCGAGCCGGAGGACATCGCCGACCTGGTGCGGGGGGTGGCCAGGGACCTCGCCCGGCAGAACGTGCGGTACGCGGAGTTCCAGTTCGGGCCGTACGCGTTCCAGCGGCAGGGGATGCCGGACGCGGTGATCACCGACGCGCTGGACGCCGGCGCGCGGGACGCGCGGGCCGAGACCGGGGTGCGCCTGGGGTGGATCGTGGAGTTCCCCGGTCAGCACGCGGACGAGCACGCGCAGGCCGCGCTGCGGCTAGCGCTGGAGAACCCGCCCGCCGACCTCGTCGGGTTCGGGATCGGCGGGATCGAGGCCGCCCGGGCGCCGCACACCGACGTGATCAGGTCGGTGTTCGCGGCCGCGGCGGCGGCCGGGCTGCGCTGCGTGCCGCACGCCGGGGAGACGACCGGGCCGGAGACGGTCTGGGAGGCGGTGAACTTCCTGCACGCCGAGCGGATCGGGCACGGCATCAGGTCGCTCGACGACCCGGCCCTGGTGTCCTACCTGGCCGAGCGGCAACTGCCGGTGGACGTGTCACCCACGTCGAACGTGTGCACCCGCTGCGTGCCGTCGATCGACGCGCACCCGCTGCGGCGGATGCGCGACGCGGGGCTGCTGGTGACGCTGAACAGCGATGACCCGCCGATGTTCGGCACCTCACTGCGCAACGAGTACCTGGTGGCCGGGCGCGACCTGGGCTTCTCCCCGGCCGAGCTGGCGGGGCTGGCGGCGAACGGGGTACGCGCCTCCTTCCTGCCCGCGGGCGAGCAGGAGGCGCTGCTGGCGGAGATCGCCGCCGTGCCGCTGCCCGGCTGAAACCCCGGTCAGCCCGAACGGGTGCGGCCTGCTCCGGCTGACGGACGCCGCCCGCTACGGGATGAGGACGATCTTGCCGCGCAGGTGGCCCTTGGCGAGCTGGCCGTAGGCGGCCCGCACGTCCCGCAGCGGGAACGTCTGGGCGAGCGGTATCTCCAGCTCCTTGGCGGCGGCCAGCCGGGCCAGCTCGGCCAGGGTGGCGGCGCTGGCGCCGGCCGCGTTGCCCTCGGCCTTGACCCCGTACCGGGCGGGCGCGTCGAAGCGGACGATGGTGTCCACCCGGTCCGGGCTCACCTTCAGGTCGTCCAGCGCCAGCTCCACGTAGTCGCCGCCGAACGTGTCGAGGAACGCGTCGACGCCGTGGCCGGCCGCGGCCTCGCCGATCCGCCCGGCCACGCCCGCGCCGTAGGCCACCGGGATCACGCCGTGCCGGGACAGCCAGCCGTGGTTGGACGGGCCCGCCAGGCCGATCACGGTCGCCCCGGCCCGCCTGGCCAGCTGCACCGCGATCGAGCCGACGCCGCCCGCCGCGCCCGAGACGACCACGGTGTCACCCGGTCGCAGGCCGACCGCCTGGACCATCGCCCAGGCGGTGAACCCGGCCACCGGGATCGCGCCCGCGACCTCCCAGGGCAGGCCGGCCGGGCGGGCGGCCAGGCTGGCCGCGTCCGCCACCACGTACTCGGCCTGGCTGGACCGGGTGTCGACCCAGCCGATCACCTCGTCGCCCGGCGCGACCGCGGTGACGCCCGGGCCCAGCCGGTCGACCACGCCCGCGAAGTCGGTGCCCTGCCCGGACGGGAAGGTGGCGGGCCAGCGCTCGTGCAGCTCCCCCTCGCGGATCTTCGCCTCACCCGGGTTGATGCCGGCCGCCTTCACCCGCACCAGCACCTGGTCCTGGCCTGGCTCGGGAACCGGGACCTCACGGACGTCGAGCACTTCCACCGGACCGTACTGGTCGAACCGTACCGCCTTCATCGTCCCCTCCGGATGTCGCTTCGGCGGCAGGCGCCCTGCCCCCGGGCCCCGCCGTCTGGGTAACCGCGCGCCGGCGCCCAGTATGCCCGGCCCGGCGGCGGCGGCCGGGCCCGGCGGCGGCGTCCCTCAGTTTCCTACTAAATTGGTCGTAATTATTGACATGTCAGGTCCCGCGTGGCAGACTTGACCCGCGGCCGGGCGCCTGGCGCGACGGCCGCACCAAGCTCCACCTGGAGGTGTACCCAGTGCCGAACGCGCCAACAGGGACCGGCAGGAAGCCGCCCGCCCGGGCCGCGGCGGCGCGGGCGCCGCGGCCATCGCCGCCCGCCCCGGCCGGAAGCGCTCCGCCGGTCCCGCCGGACGGCGCCGCGGCGGTCGCCGCCGCCCGCGGCTACGCCGACTCGGTAGCCGACGGCGTCATCGACCGGGACCGGGCCGGGGCCAGCCGGCCGCCCTACCAGGAGCTGGCCGCGCTCGACGCCAGCGGGCTGCTCGCCATCACCGTGCCGCGCGCCCACGGCGGCCCCGAGCTCGGCGCGGCCGTGCTGGCCGAGGTGATCAGGACAATCGCGGCCGTCGACCCGGCCCTCGCCCAGGCACCCCAGGGGCACTACCTGTTCTGCGACGTGCTGGCGGTGCACGGCTCGCCCCACCAGCGGCGGCTGCTGTTCGGCGAGGTACTCGACGGCGGGCGGCTCGGCAACGGGCAGGCCGAGCGCGGCGGCCAGCACGCCCAGGACCTGCGCACCCGGCTGCACGGCTGGCCCGCCCCGGCCACCAGCGGGGCCCGCCCAACCGGGGCCGCCGGACCCCGGCTGACCGGGAAGAAGTACTACACGACCGGATCGCTCACCGCACGCTGGATCGGGGTGACCGCCCTCGACGACGACGGCGCGGTAGTGGTCGCCTTCGTCCGGCGGGACGCGCCCGGCGTCTCGCTCGACACCGACTGGAACGTGATGGGCCAGCGGGCCACCGTCAGCGGCGCCGCCGCCTTCGACGACGTGCCGGTCGACCCGGCCCTCGTCATCCCCTACGGGCACGCGTTCCAGGTGCCGCAGCAGCTCGGCGCGCGCTCCCAGCTCGTGCACACCGCGATCCAGGTCGGCATCGCCGACGGCGCGCTGCGCGACGCCCGCTGGTTCGTGCGGGACAAGGCACGGCCGTTCTTCGAGGCATCCCGGGCCGGCCTGGCCCCCACCGCCGCCCAGGACCCGCACACCATCTACCGCATCGGCCAGCTCGCCACCCAGGCGGCGGCCGCGGCCGCGCTGCTCAGCCACGCGGCGGCGGTACTGGACGAGATCGGCCGGGTGCCCGCCACCGCCGCCGACGCAGCCCGCGGCTCGCTCGCCGTAGCACAGGCCAAGGCATTCGCCACCGAGGCGGCCGCCACCGTGACCAGCGGGCTATTCGACCTCACGGGCGCCAGCGCGGCCGACGAGAAACACGACCTGAGCCGGCATTGGCGCAATTCACGCACCCACGCCAGCCACGACCCAGCATCATGGAAATATCATCACATCGGAAATTCCTTGCTGAACGACGTACCACCTCCTAACCACGGGCAGTTGTGAACCATGACCGCTGTTAACGACGCCTCCCGCGCTTTCCCCGGCGCGGACGGCGGCTCCGGCGGGGTATCCCCCGCCGAGCTGCGCGAGGCCATGGGGCAGTTCGCCACCGGGGTCACGGTAATCACCTCGGTCGGCCCCGACGGCACCCCGGTCGGCACCACCGCCAACGCCGTCACCTCGCTGTCACTCGACCCCCCGCTGATCCTGGTCTGCTTCGACCTGAAGAGCGCGACCCTGACCGCCATCCGCGGCCACGGCGCGTTCGCGGTCAACGTGCTCGGCCACCGGCAGCGCCAGCTCTCGGCCAACTTCGCCAAGCGCGGCCTGGCCGCGGTCTGGGAAGGCGTCACCCACCACCGCGGCCCCACCGGGTCACCCCGGCTGGCCGACGTCATCGCGGTCATCGAGTGCACCCTCGAGCACGCCATGCCCGGCGGCGACCACGAGATCGTCGTCGGCCGGGTCCAGCACGTGCACATCCAGGCCGACGACGCCACCCCGCTGCTGTTCTGGCGCGGCAAGTACGCCGCCCTCGAGCGCCCGGCCGAGGCCGAGCCACCGGACTGGGCGATGTTCTCCTGGTGAACGGCCGGCCCGTTCGAAAATGTAGATCCGCACAATAGGCAACCGGGCCGTCACCGGGGACAGTGACTGTACAAGGTCACTGGCAACCCCCGGGAGGGCCCATGTCCACCGCGACCGTCTCCGCCGCCACCCGGCAGGTCGACGGGCAAGTCGAACTGGCCGACCCGGCCTCGGTCACCGCCAGCCGCTACGCGAACGCCGAGCTCGTCCCCGTCCCGCTCAGCAGGCGAACCTGGACGACCTACAACTACGTGGCCATCTGGATGGGGATGAGCCACAACATCTCCTCCTACCTGCTCGCCTCCGGGCTGATCGTGCTCGGCATGAGCTGGCTGCAGGCATTCCTGACAATCACCATCGCCAACTTCCTGGTGCTGATCCCGATGCTGCTGAACAGCCACGCGGGCACCAAGTACGGCATCCCGTTCCCGGTATTCGCGCGCGCCTTCTACGGGCTGCGCGGCGCCAACCTGGCGGCGCTGCTACGCGCGCTCGTCGCCTGCGGCTGGTTCGGCATCCAGACCTGGATCGGCGGCCAGGCGATCTTCACCATCATCGGACGGCTGGCCGGCTCCGGCTGGACCAGCGCCAGCGGGTTCGGCGGGCAGCCGTGGACCATGTGGCTGTCGTTCGCCGCCTTCTGGCTGATCCAGATGATCCTGATCTGGCGGGGCATCAACGCGCTGCGGCGGTTCGAGAACTGGGCGGCGCCGCTGGTCACCGTCGCGTTCACCGCCCTGCTGGTCTACATGCTGGTGAAGGCGAACGGGATCGGGCCGATCCTGCACCAGACCGGCACCCTCGGCTGGGGATCGCGGTTCTGGCCGGTGTTCTGGCCGTCGCTGATGGCCATGATCGCGTTCTGGGCGACGCTGTCACTGAACATGCCGGACTTCACCCGCTTCGGCCGGGGACAGCGGCAGCAGGTCATCGGCCAGCTCCTGGGGCTGCCGACCACCATGTCCTACATCGCGATCGTGTCGATCCTGGTGACCTCGGCCGCCACGCTGGTCTACCACACCACCATCTGGGACCCGGTGCAGCTCACCACCAAGTTCCCGAACACCGCCGCGGTGATCGTCGGCCTGCTGATGGTGGTGCTGGCGACCATGTCGGTGAACGTGGCCGCCAACGTCGTCAGCCCCTCCTACGACTTCTCCAACGCCGCCCCGCGGGCGGTGTCGTTCCGCACCGGCGGGCTGATCACCGGCATCATCGGCATCGCGATCCAGCCCTGGCGGCTGATCAGCGACCCCCACGTGTACATCTTCACCTGGCTCGGGTTCTACGGCGGCATCCTCGGCGCCATCGCCGGGGTGCTGATCGCCGGGTACTGGGTGCGCGCCCGGACCCGGCTGTCGCTGGGAGCGCTGTACCTGCGCGGCGAGCGGTACTGGTTCAGCGGCGGCTGGAACTGGCGGGCGGTGGCGGCCACCGTGGCCGGCGGGGTGCTGGCGGTCGGCGGCGCGTACACCGCCCCCGGCTCGTCGGGGCCGTTCCCGGCCGACGGGCTGATCCCGGCGCTCAAGCCGCTCTACGACTACAGCTGGGCGGTCGGGCTCGGCGTCGGCTTCGCGCTGTACCTGGTGCTGTCGCTGCCCGCCTTCGGCCGGACCGGGGACACCCCGGCCGAGCTGTCCCTGACCGAGCTGTCCCCGGCCGGGCCTGAGGCATAGCGCACGGCGCGGCACCTAAACGCGCGCGGGCAGCGGCACCACCGTCACTCTGGTCACGTAGCTGCAGGCCAGCGGCTCAGAGTGGAAATAATTTGGTGCTGTGACACCAAATTATTTCCGTACTGCTAAAAAGTTCCGCAGTAATACCACTAGCTGAGGGAATCTGGCGGGTCCGGCTCGTTGCTTCCGGGGCTACTTCCGGAATGCGCCCGGGTGCCACTGGCCGGCCAGGTGGACGGTGAGCAGGGCGATGACCAGGCCGCCGAGCAGGGCGGCGGCTAGCAGCGCGAGGCGGGCGCCGCGTCCGGCTAGGGCTGTTGTCAGGCGGGCGGCCGGGGCGCCGGGCGGGCGGCGCTGCCGCCCGCGCTGCCGCCCGCGCTGCGGCCCGCGGGGGCCGGGGCGGTTCCCCTGGCCTCGGCTGCCAGCAGGCGGGGGAGGCGGGGGAGGTAGGCGAGGACGTGGACGGTCATCGCGGCGGCCCAGAGGATGAAGGAGGCCTTGTGCAGGAACTGCCAGGGGCCGTGGCCGGGGCCGGTGACGGCGAGCATGACCCCGGTGCCGAAGACGCTAGCGGTGAGCAGCAGGACGAAGGGGCCGAGGAGCCGTAGTAGCGGGGCGGGCGGTCCCTTGCGCCGGTAGGGGGCGCTGCCGGAGTAGTAGCGGGTGAAGCGGTACAGCACCGAGCCGGCTTTCAGGGCGACCGGGCCGAGTAGCAGCATGCCCAGGAAGACGTGCAGGGTCAGCAGGCGGCCGATCCTGAGGATGGTGACGCCCTCGACGGCCAGCAGGACCAGGAGCACGGTGGCGGTGATCGCGGTCAGCCGCTCGTTGCCGTCGGCCCCGCCGGACCGGGGAGCGGCCTGGGCTTGCGGGGGCGCGGGGCGCCGGTGGGCGCCGCCGGCCTCGGCCAGCTCACCTGCCCCCGGTAGTGGTCTTCAGAGGTCACGGCGGGACCATACCCGGCGGCGCTGAGCTTCCCTTCTGCTCAGTGTCTCGCTTGGCTCTGAAACGGGCAGGTTGTGGCTTCGTCCGATTGTCACCGGACTCGGCGCGGAGGAAAGTGGCTAGGAGTCCGCATCGCTGGGAAGACTGTGGCTGCGGAGAGACGAGTGTCGGGAGGCTGGATATGCCGGAGATCGTCCGGGCTGCCCTCGTGCAGCAGGCATGGGCCGGGGACAAGGACTCGATGATCGCGGCCGCGGTCGCGCACATCGCGACCGCCGCGTCGGCCGGGGCGCAGGTGGTCTGCCTGCAGGAGCTGTTCTACGGGCCGTACTTCTGCCAGGTGCAGGACGCGGACTTCTACGGCTACACGGAGGCGATCCCGGACGGGCCGACCACCCGGCTGCTGCAGGACGTCGCCCGGCAGCACCGCATCGTCATCGTCGCGCCGATGTACGAGGAAGAGCAGCCCGGCTTGTACTACAACACGGCCGCGGTCATCGACGCTGACGGCAGCTACCTGGGCAAGTACCGGAAGAACCACCTGCCCCAGGTGAAGGGGTTCTGGGAGAAGTTCTACTTCCGCCCCGGCAACCTGGGCTACCCGGTGTTCGACACCGCGGTCGGCCGGATCGGCGTCTACATCTGCTACGACCGGCACTTCCCGGAGGGCTGGCGGGCCCTCGGGCTGGCCGGCGCGAAGATCGTCTTCAACCCGTCCGCCACCAGCCGCGGCCTGAGCTCTTACCTGTGGCAGCTCGAGCAGCCGGCCGCGGCGGTCGCCAACGAGTACTACGTCGGCGCGATCAACCGGGTGGGCATCGAGCCGCTGGGCGACAACGACTTCTACGGGCAGTCCTACTTCGTCGACCCGCGCGGCCAGCTGATGGGCGAGGCCGCCTCCGACTCGGCCGACGAGGTGGTGGTGCGCGACCTCGACCTGGCCAAGCTGACCGAGGTCAGGGACCTGTGGCAGTTCTACCGGGACCGCCGGCCGGACTCCTACGGCGGGCTGGTGGCTCCCTGATGTCCTTGCTGATCAGCGGGGGCACGGTGGTCACGGCCGAGGGCCCGCTGGACGCCGACGTGCTGGTGGTGGGCGAGAAGATCGCCGCCGTCCTCGCCCGGGACGACGCCACCGACGCCGCGACCTACGCCGCCGTGCGGGCCGCGACCAACACCACGGCCGTCAACCCCGCCGTCACCGAGGCCGCGACCCTCATCGACGCCAGCGGGAAGTACGTGATCCCGGGCGGCATCGACGCGCACACGCACATGGAGATGCCGTTCGGCGGCACGTTCTCGGCCGACACCTTCGAGACCGGCACCAAGGCGGCCGCGCACGGCGGCACCACCACCATCATCGACTTCGCGGTCCAGGCCAAGGGCACCTCGCTGCTCGCCGCCCTCGACAAGTGGCACGCCAAGGCGGACGGCAACTGCGCGGTCGACTACGGCTTCCACATGATCGTCTCCGACGTGAACGACTCCTCGCTCAAGGAGATGGAGTCGTGCATCGGGTCCGGGGTGACCAGCTTCAAGATGTTCATGGCCTACCCGGGCGTGTTCTACTCCACCGACGGCGAGATCCTGCGAGCCATGCAGCAGGCGTCGCGGACCGGCGCCACGGTGATGATGCACGCCGAGAACGGCATCGCCATCGACCAGCTGGTCGCGCAGGCGGTCGCGGCCGGCCGGACCGACCCGGTGCAGCACGGCCTGACCCGCCCGCCGGAGCTGGAGGGCGAGGCCACCGGCCGCGCGATCACCCTGGCCAAGGTGGCCGGCTGCCCGCTCTACATCGTGCACCTGTCGGCCGCGCAGGCCCTGGCAGCGGTGGCCGAGGCCCGGGACGCGGGCCAGAACGTGTTCGCCGAGACCTGCCCGCAGTACCTCTACCTGACGCTGGACGACCTGGCCCGGCCGGGCTTCGAGGGCGCTAAGTTCGTCGCCTCGCCGCCGCTGCGGACCGCCGACCACGCCGCCGCGCTGTGGCGCGGGCTGCGCACCAACGACCTGGCGGTGGTGTCGACCGACCACTGCCCGTTCTGCTTCAAGGAGCAGAAGGAGCTGGGCCGGGGTGACTTCTCCAAGATCCCCAACGGCATCCCCGGGGTCGAGCACCGGATGGACCTGCTGCACCAGGGGGTCGTGAACGGCGAGATCAGCCTGGCCCGGTGGGTGGAGACCTGCTCGACCACGCCCGCCCGGATGTTCGGCCTCTACCCGCGCAAGGGCGTGATCGCGCCCGGGGCCGACGCCGACATCGTGGTGTACGACCCGGCCGCGAAGCAGGTGCTGTCGGCCGCCACCCACCACATGAACGTGGACTACTCGGCCTACGAGGGGACGGAGATCACCGGCCAGGTCGCGGTGACCGTGTCCCGCGGGCAGGTGGTGGTGGCGGACGGGGAGTTCCGCGGGCCAGCCGGGCACGGCCGGTTCCTGTCCCGGGGGCTGAACCAGTACCTGGTGTGAGTAAGCCGCACTCGTTCCGCTGAATGCCTGTTTTTCCTGGAGGGGAACATGGAGTTCGGGCTGGTGCTGCAGCCGAACCCGCCCGCCGACGCGCTGGTGGCGATGATGAAGCGGGCCGAGGCGGCCGGCTTCGGCTACGGCTGGACCTTCGACTCGCACGTGCTCTGGCAGGAGACGTTCGTGCTGTACCCGCGGATCCTGGCGGAGACCACGACGCTGACGGTGGGGCCGATGGTGACCAACCCGGGTACCCGGGACTGGTCGGTCATCGGGTCGATGTTCGCCACCCTCAACGACGCCTACGGCAACCGGACGATCTGCGGCATCGGCCGCGGCGACTCCGCCCGCCGGTACATCGGCCAGGCCCCGGTCAACCTGGCCACCCTTTCGTCGGCCATGACGGTCATCAAGGGGCTGGCCGAGGGGCGCGAGGTGATCCACCACGGCCAGCCGCTGCGCATCCCCTGGGTGCGGCCGGGGGCGTCGCTGCCGGTGTGGATGGCCGCCTACGGGCCTAAGGCGCTGCGCCTGGTCGGCGAGCAGGCGGACGGCTTCATCCTGCAGACGGCCGACCCGGACATCGCCCGCTGGACGTTCTCCGCGGTACGCGCGGCCGCCCTCGACGCGGGCCGCGACCCGGCGTCGATCACCATGTGCGTCGCCGCCCCCGCCTACGTGGGCACCGACCTGGCGCACCAGCGGGAGCAGCTCCGGTGGTTCGGCGGGATGGTCGGCAACCACGTGGCCGACCTGGTCGCCCGGTACGGCACCGGCGGGCCGGTCCCCCGGGTGCTGACCGACTACATCGCCGGGCGGCAGGCCTACGACTACGCGCACCACGGCCAGGCGGGCAACCCGTCCACCGACTTCGTCCCGGACGAGATCGTGGACCGCTTCTGCCTCCTCGGCCCGGCCGAAGCGCACGTCGAGCGGCTGCGCGAGCTGGCCTCGATCGGGGCCGACCAGTTCGCGCTGTACCTGATGCACGACGACGCCGAGGGGACCCTGGACGCCTACGGCGACCTGGTTATCCCGGCGCTGCGCTGACCGGATTTAGCTGGGCTGACCCGATTTGGCTGGGCTGACCCGGTTCACTTGCGCAGCACGCTGACCGCGAACGGGGCGCCGGCCTGCCATGGCCGCAGGTCCCAGGTGGCGAAGCGATGCTCACTGGCCAGGCCGGCCGCCGCCGCCTGCCGGTCGAAGTCGGCCAGGTCGTAGCCGCGGCCAGCGGCGAAGCCGACCACCGCGAAGCCGCCGGGGCGCAGGTGGGCGGCGATCCGCGCCAGCACCTGCTGCTCGGTGCCGGCCGCGACGAACAGCATGACGTTGCCGGCCAGCACGGCGGCGTCGAACGGCTCCGGGTCACCGCGGGCGGGCAGGTCGAGCTCGGCCAGGTCGGCGTTGATCCACCGGGAGCCGGGGTGCCCGGCCTGCGCGGCGGCGATCAGGGCGGCGTCGGCGTCGACGCCGGTGACGGAGTGACCGCGGTCGGCCAGCGCGGCCCCGACCCGGCCCTGGCCGCACCCGGCGTCGAGCACCCGGGCCGCCCGCGGCAGCATCGCGTCTACCAGGCGCGCCTCCCCCGCCAGGTCCGCCCCCGCGCTGGCCAGCCGGCGAAAGCGCTCGATGTAGCGCTGCGCGTGCTCGCTGTCGTTCTCCGTCACCCACCGGGTTGGCCTGCCCACCACGTCACCATAACCACCGGCGCAACCGCCCCGGTCCCCGGGTCACCCACGCTCTCCGCATAGAAGAGCGTGGAATTCGATCCTGGATGGCTCACCACCGTTATATAGGCGGCTAATGTCACGCGTTTTGACAAATGGCAACGGAATAGCGCGGCCAGTCAATTCGTACTATCCGGCTGTCAACTGCGCATGCCATTATGCCTTCATGCGGTACGGGGGACTTTGGCGTGCGTTGCCGCCTCCGACCGGGCCTGGGTCGCCGCACACTGGGAGAACTGCATGTCTGAGACGCTCGCAGCCGATGACGATACTTCGCTTGACCAGCCCGCCGGCGCCGTTACCGACCTGCGGCGGGTAGGGATCAATCCGAACTTCTGGTACCCGGTGGCCGTATCGGGAGAGGTACGGAAGAAATCGGCCTTCGCCGCCGCTTTCGCCGGCCAGCGCATCGCTTTGTACCGGGGAGCGAGCGGCGCGGTCTACGCGCTGGAAGACCGGTGCGCGCACCGGCAGGTACCGCTGAGCATGGGCGTGGTGGAAGGCGACACGCTCCGCTGCTGCTACCACGCCTGGACCTACCGCGGGGACGGCCGCATCTCGCAGGTTCCCTACCTGCCCAAGGGCGCCGGCCGGCCACCGCGCGGTGTCCGTTCCTACCCCGTCCGCGAGGCCTACGGCCTGGTCTTCGTCTTCCCGGGCGACCCGCGGGCGGCGGCGGGCACGGCGCTGCCCGAGCTGCCCGAGTTCAGCTCGCCGCGGCACAAGACGATGACGTTCTCCCGCACGGTCCGCTGCCACTACTCGTTCATGCACGAGAACCTGCTCGACATGAATCACCAGTTCCTGCACCGGGGCGTGGTCGGCCGGCTCAAGCCGACCCTCCTCGGCTACGACACCAGCCCGGAGTCGGTGCAGGCCAGGTACTTGTTCACCCATGCCGGGGGGAAGAAGAACCGCGGAGCCGACCTGCTGGCGGGCGGCACCTCCTCCCCCGACGTGCTGACCATCACGCACCGGCTACCCCTACCAGACCCTGCAGCTGGTGCCGGAGGACGCCGAGCTGCCCGCCTTCTCGCTCTGGGTGGCCTACGTGCCGGAAGACGCCGAGCAGCGGGTCAACCACGTCTACGGGCTGCTCATGATCGAGAAGCCGCCGGTGCCCGGGGCCATCCAGCTCGCCTGGCCGCTCATCCGGCGCTTCACCGAGCGGGTGTTCGCCGAGGACCGGACCGCGGTCGAGGCGGAGCAGCGCGCCTGGGACGAGCAGGGCGAGGACCGCAACCGCGAGGTGTTCCCGCTCATCATGGACGTCCGCCGGGTGCTCCGCGACAACGGCGTCCCGCTGCCCGGTCCCGCCCGGTGCGGCGGCGCCGGGTGCGCCGCCGGCGCGGGGGCGGCCGGGCCGCCGCCCGGCGGGGCGCCAGGCTGACCAGTCCCGGGCTATCGTTGGCGGGTGGACGGCGTGGTACCTGCTCGGATAGTTCACCGGAAGGCGCTGGCCGCACTGGATCCCGGCTTTGCCGCCGGGGGTTTCGAGTGCCGCCGGTCGTCGGCCGCCGCGGTCTGGCAGCGGCCGGCCGGCCAGGAGTTCGTCGTCGGCTGGGTGCAGCCGACGCGCAGTCCGGACGGACTTGGCTGGTACGGGTCCCGGTTCATCATCGAGTTCCGGCGTGGCGCCCAGCCCCGGGCGGGCGTGCTCGGGCCGGGCTTCCGGTTCTGCCAGCTCCTGGAAGACGCGGGCCGGGAACAGGTGCGGGCCGTCCAGAACGCGGTCATCAGCCGGCTGCCGCCCGCGCCCGCACGGGCGGTCCGCGGGCTCGACGAGCGAGCGCAGGGCTGGTACCTGGCGCAGGGAAAGCAGGTAACGGCGGCCTACCGCCCGGACGACGACATCTGGTTCCGCTACCGCGATGAGCGCGACCTCGATGCCTGGTTCCGGCTGCTGCCGGTCCTGCTGCCCGGGGTCCTGGACGCGGTCCGGCTCCGGCTCGGCTGAGCGTGCCCTGACCGGTGTGGAATGATCCGCCTGTGCGCGCGTCCCGGGTCCTAGTCCTGACGGTCCTGACGGTCCTGGCGGTGCTGGCGTGCGGGTGCGCCGGGACCAGCCCGGCCGCTTCCGCTGGCGCTGGCCAAGCGGCCCCCGCGCCCTGTCCGGCGGCGGCTCGCGGAACGTGGGCCGCGGCCGAGCCCGCCAGCCCCGGATCGGTGAACAACGACCTGACCGGGGTGACCGTGCTCGCGGCCGGTGACGCCTGGGCGGTAGGCAGCTGGGCCGGCTCCAGCGGCGGGCAGACGCTGGCGGAGCACTGGAACGGCGCTACCTGGTCGGTGGTGCCCAGCCCGGACCCAGGCGGATCGGGCAGCTTCCTCAGCGGCGTCAGCGCGGTCTCCCCGTCCGCCGTCTGGGCGGTCGGGGAGTCGCAAACCGGCGGGCAGAGCAGGACGCTGATCGTGCAGTGGAACGGGACCAGCTGGCAGCAGGTGGCCAGTCCCAGCCCGGGCCCGGACAGTTACCTGACCGGTGTCCGGGCCGTCTCCGCCAACGACGCCTGGGCGGTGGGGTACTACGGCAACGGGCCGGCCAGCGGCAGCAGCAGCCTGATCCTGCACTGGGACGGCACGCGCTGGACCCAGGTGCCCAGCCCGGACCCCGGGACCAGCAACAAGCTGAACGCGGTGACCGCCACCTCCGCCGCCAGCGCCTGGGCGGTCGGCAGCTCCGGCCGCCAGCAGCCAGGCTCGCCCTTCATCCTGCACTGGAACGGCACCGCCTGGACACAGGCAGCCGCCCCTCCCCTGACCGGGACCGGGACCGGGGGCGAGCTACTCGGCGTGGCCGCCACCTCCGCCGCGAACGCGTGGGCAGCAGGCGACGTGACCGACAGCGCGGGACAGCGCGGCCTCATCCTGCGCTGGAACGGGACGCGGCTGGACGCGCGCGCCAGGCCCCGACCTGGGCGGCCGCGGCCTCACGGTCTCCCTGCGGGGCGTGGCGGCGACCTCGCCCGCCAGCGCCTGGGTGGCCGGCTACACCGATAACGGTGCGGGCAGCCGTTCGTCCGTCATCCTGCACTGGAACGGCACCGCCTGGACCCGCGCCGCCAGTCCCAGCCCGGGCGCGGGCGGGGGCCTGGAAGGCATCACCGCCAGCCCGACGGCCCAGGCCTGGGCCGTCGGGCAGTTCGGCGCCGTCGGCGGCGCTGACGCCTTCGCCGTCCGCTACTGCACCTCGCCCGCGGGTAAAGCAGGCTGAGCAGTGCGTGGACACGTCGACATCCTCACTGCCTGAGTTCAGGGCGCGCGGCTAGGCGCGGGCGAGCTCGGCCGTCAGGTCGTCCAGGCCGAGCGGGCCGAGGCTGAGGGCGGCGGTGTGCCACCGCTTGAGGTCGAAGTCGGCCCGGCCCGACGCCTGCGCGCGGGCGGCCAGCCAGGCGCGCTCGCCCAGCTTGTAGGACGGCGCCTGCCCGGGCCAGCCGAAGTACCTGGTCACCTCGGCCACCACCCGGTAGTCCTCGGCCCGGCCGCGCTCGCGCAGCACCTGGCAGGCCTTCTCGAACGACCAGCGGCTGCCGTCGGGCAGCGGCAGGTCCAGGTGCACGCCGATGTCGATGACGACGCGGGCGGCCCGCAGGGCCGAGCCGGACAGCATGCCGAGCCGCGAGCCGGGCGGGGAGAACCAGCCGAGCTCGTCCGCCAGCCGCTCGGCGTACAGCGCCCAGCCCTCGCCGTGCCCGCTGATGAAGGTGTTCTTCGCGAACCGGGACAGCCCCGGTGAGCGGTGGGCCGCGCCCTCCTGCAGGTGGTGGCCGGGTACTCCCTCGTGGAAGACGGTCGTCAGCTCGTTCCAGGTGGAGAACGCGGAGCGGCCGCCAAGCGGCCACCAGGTGCGGCCCGGCCGGGTGAAGTCCTCGCTGGGCGGGGTGTAGTAGGCGGCGCCGGAGGCCGACCCGCGGGCCAGCACCGCGTCGATCCGGCGCAGTGGCGCCGGGATGTCGAAGACGACGCCGTTCAGCCGCTCGACCGCCTCGTCGTGCCGGTCCTGCAGCCACGCCTGGTAGGCGTCCTCGCCCGCGACGAACTCGGTGCGGTCAAGGATCTCGGCCGCCTCGGCGACCGTCGCCCCCGGCTTGACCCGGGCGGCCTCGGCCGCCAGCTCGTCCTCCACCCGGGCCAGCTCGGCCCAGCCCCACTCATAGGCCTCGCGCGGGTCAAGCTCGGCCCCGAGGAAGATCCGGGCGCTGACCGCGTAGCGGTCAGCGCCGACCCGGTCGGCCTCGGTCGCCCGCGGCGCGTACTCCTCGCGCAGGTACCGGGCCAGGTCGGCGTAGCCCTGGTAGGCGGACCGGGCGGCCGCGGCCAGCTCGGCCGCCAGCGGGCCGTCGCCGTAGGACGCCACCAGCGGGTCGTGGGTCCTGACGGCCGCGTACTGGTCGGCCTGATCGGCCGCGCCGAGCGCCTGCCGCCGGGCCGCGGGCAGGTCATGCCGCAGGCCCTCGTCCAGGCTGGCCCGCCAGCCGGCGAACATCGCCGGGATGGCGGCCAGCCGGGCGGCGATGTCGCGCCACGCCTGCGCCCGGCCGTCGTCATCCCGGTCGCCGCCGCGCGGCAGCAGGTCGACGCTGTCCCGGACCGAGGAGATCCGGCCGATCGGCGTGCGCAGCTCGCGCAGCGGCTCGCCCGCCGCGTGCCAGGCGGACTGCGCTTCCAGCCGCTCCCGCAGCAGCCGGAGCGCGAGCTGGTCGGCCGCGTCGCCGCCCGGCAGCCCCTCGGCCGCGGTCAGCGTCCGCGCGATGAGCCCGGCCCGGGCCGCGTGGCCGTCGGGGCTGTAGTCGGTGGCGGCGCCGAACGCACCCGACAGCCCCCGCACGCCGGCCGCCACCGGGTCGAGCGCGGCCCACTGGGTCAGGTAGTCATCGCAGAGCCGGAAGACGGGCGACGTCCCGTGGTCGGTGTTCATCAAGCCGAGGGTAACCGGACCCCGTCCGCCCCGGCCAGCGGCGGTCAGGACTTGACGAAGGGGACGCCCTCGCTGCGCGGCCCGCGCACCCGGCCGACCAGGCCGGCCAGCACGATGATGGTCACCACGTACGGCGTGAGCAGCAGCAGGTTGGACTGGATGGGCACGTTGATGCTGGACAGGATGGACTGGAGCTGGGTGGTGAAGCCGAACAGCAGCGCCGCGCCGATGGCGCCGAACGGGGTGTACCGGCCGAAGATCATCGCCGCCAGCGCGATGTAGCCCTCGCCGGAGGTCATGTCGATGCCGAACGAGCCGACCGAGCCGATGGTGAAGTAGGCGCCGCCGATCCCGGCGATCAGGCCGGCCAGGATCACGTTGCGGTACTGGTAGGCGAGCACGCGGATGCCGACCGTGTCGGCGGCCAGCGGGTGCTCGCCGATCGCCCGGGTGCGCAGCCCCCAGCGGGTGCGGAACAGCCCGACCTGGACCACCGCCAGCAGCAGGTAGGTCAGGTAAAGGAAGACCGACGAGTCGAAGAAGACCGGGCCGATGATCGGGATGTCGCCAAGCAGCGGGACCTTCCACGGGCCGAACGTGGCCGGGTTGTTCAGCGTGTCGCCGTACGGCACCAGGATCGCGTTGTACAGGTAGCCGGTCAGCCCGAGCACCAGGGTGTTCAGCACCACCCCGAGCACCACCTGGTTGACCAGGTAGCTGATCGCGAACACCGCCAGCAGCACGCCCACCAGCGAGCCGGCCAGGGCGCCGCAGAGCAGCCCGAGCCACAGCGAGCCGGTGACCGAGGTGGCGATCGCCGCGCAGAACGCGCCGAGCAGCAGCTGCCCCTCGATCGCGATGTTGATCACGCCCGACTTCGAGCAGATCACCCCGGTCAGCGCGCCCAGCATGATCGGGATCGAGTCGTTGAGGGTGCCCGACAGCAGGTTGACCACGTTGAGCGGGATCGACTGGCCCGCGTCGGACCAGGCCAGCAGCGACACCACGAACGCGAACAGCACCCCGCCGATGATCACCCGGCGCCACACCGGGCCCAGCGTCAGCCGGCCGAGCAGCTCGGCCAGCCGCAGCCCGGCCAGCACCAGGGTGATGCCGCCGAGCAGGTAGCACACCGCCGCCCCCGGCAGCGCCAGGCTCGGCACCTTCACCTTGGCGAACTCCGGGCTGAAGGCGAAGGTGGCGTCGCCGTGCGCGTGCAGCCCGAACACCAGGATGTCGACCAGGCCGAAGACCGCGAAGGTGACCGGCGCGGCGAACCGCCCGGCCCAGGACGCGGCCGGCCCGGCCGGGTCCGGCGGCAGCAGGGCCGGCAGCTTGACCTCCGGGACCGTACTCACGCGTTCCACCCCTTCGACATCGCCGCCCCGACGCCGCCCGTCCTGGCCGCCCGCAGCCGGAAGATCGCGCGGACCAGCGGCGGCGCGGCCACGAACATGACGATCAGCGCCTGCAGCACCGACACGATCTCGGCCGGGGTCCCGGTCGCCGTCTGCATGCCCGGCGAGCCCGCGTGCAGCGCCCCGAACAGCAGTCCCGCCCAGACCACGCCGCCCGGCCTGCCCTGGCCGAGCAGCGCCACCGTGATCGCGTCGATCCCGTAGGTGCCGTAGCTGTTCGGGTTCAGGGTGAAGTCGGTGCCCTGGATCACCGCCGAGCCGGCCAGCCCGGCCAGCCCGCCCGCGATCAGCATCGCCAGCACCCAGGACCGCTCCACGTTCATCCCCGCCACCCGGCTGGCGGCGGTGTTCGCGCCGACGCTGCGGAACTCGAAGCCGGTGGTGGTCCGGTTCAGCAGCCACCAGACCGCCAGCGCGCAGGCCAGCGCGATCAGGAAGCCGGCGTTGATCCGCAGGTTGGTGCCCGCCAGCAGCGGCAGGTGGGCGTTGGACGCGATCGCCGGCGTGATCGGGTTGGCCGAGCCCGGCGCCTGCAGCAGCGACTGCGACGACAGCAGGTAGGCCAGGAAGTACTGCATCACGTAGTTGAGCATGATCGTGACGATCACCTCGTGCGCCCCCGTACGGGCCTTGATCTCGCCGGTGAGCCAGCCGATGGCCGCCCCGCCGACGAACCCGCCCAGCACGCACACCACCACGTGCACGAAGAACGGCAGGTTGACGTCGTAGCCGAGCCAGGTGGCCATGATCGCGCCGCCGATGAACTGGCTCTGCCCGCCGATGTTGAACAGGCCCGCCCGGTAGGGCAGCGCCACCGCGAGCCCGGTCAGGATCAGCGGGGTCGCCTGCACGGCGGTCTCCGACAGCGGGCCGAAGACCGCCGACAGGTACCCGTCGTGCACCGCGGTCGGCAGCGAGGACTGCTGGAACAGCGCCGCGACGGTGTGCGGGTTGAAGATCGAGCCCTCGAACAGCGCCACGTAGGTGCCCGAGGCGGTGTCCCAGGCCCGCGCGATCATCGACCCCGCGTCCGGCGCGTGCAGCACGCTGGTGTTGGTGAAGGCGCACAGCAGCCCGCCCAGCACCATCGCGGTCAGCAGCGCGAGCACGGTGACGGTGAAGGTGTTCCCCTCGAGGAAGGATTCCTTGAGAATTTTCCCGAACGGGTGCGGCTGCCTCCGGCCGTCACCGGGGCCGGTGGCGGCGGGCGAGGCGGGAGCGGGCACCTCTTCCGGGGGCACGGCCGCTGGCGTGGTCACGCTTCCTCCTGTGGCTCGGCCGGCGGTGGCTCGGCCGGCTGCGGCTCGGCCGGCGGGGACGCGGCCTGCGGCGCCGCCTCGACGTCGGCGCCGCCCGCCATCAGGCGGCCCAGCTCAGCGGCGGCGACGTCGGGGTCGCGGAAGCCGGTGATCTTGCCCTCGTACATCACCGCGATCCGGTCCGCGAGGGCGTAGATCTCGTCCAGCTCGGACGACACGATCAGCACGGCGACGCCGTGGTCGCGCTGCTCGACGATCCGGCGGTGCACGAACTCGATCGACCCGACGTCGAGGCCGCGGGTCGGCTGGCTGGCGATCAGCACCTTGTGCTCGCGGCCGACCTCCCGGGCGAGGATGATCTTCTGCTGGTTGCCGCCGGACAGGGTGCCCGCCGGGGTCGCGGGCGACCCGGTGCGGACGTCGAACTCCTCGATCCGGGCGGCGGCGTTCTTGCTGATCTCGGGCAGGTTCAGGTTGACCCCGGAGGAGAACGGCGGCCGGTCTGTACATGTCGAGGACCAGGTTCTCGGCCACCGAGAACGAGCCGACCAGGCCGTCTTCGGTGCGGTCCTCGGGCACGTAGGCGATCCCGGCCCGCAGCCGGTCGCGCGGGGCGGCGCCGGTCAGGTCGGTGTCGTTCAGGGTGACGGCGCCGCCGGCCGCCGGCCGCAGCCCCATCAGCGCCTCGCACAGCTCGGTCTGCCCGTTGCCCTGGACGCCGGCGATGCCGAGGATCTCCCCCGCCCGCACGTCGAACGACAGCTCGTCCACCCAGGCCCGGCCGTCGTCGCCGCGCACGGTCAGCCGGTCCACCCGCAGCACCGGGTCGCCCGGGCGGGCCGGGGACTTGCTCACCCGGAGCTGCACGTCCCGGCCCACCATCAGCGCCGCCAGGTCGTCCGCGGTCGCGGTCGGCGCGCGCTCGCCGACCACCGCGCCGCGGCGCAGCACGGTGATCGTGTCGGCGATCGACTGGACCTCCCGCAGCTTGTGGGAAATGAAGATGACCGAGGTGCCGGCGCCGGTGAGCTGGCGCACGATGCGGAACAGCTCCTCGGTCTCGGCCGGCGTCAGCACCGCCGTCGGCTCGTCCAGGATCAGCACGTTGGCCTGCCGGACCAGCGCCTTGACGATCTCGACCCGCTGCTGCAGGCCGACCGGCAGCTCCTCCACCAGCGCGTCCGGGTCGACGTCGAGCCCGTAGCGGTGCGACAGCTCGGCCACCTCGCGGCGGGTGCGCCGCCGGTCGAGCAGGCCGGCCCGGCGAGCGCGCCCGTCCCCCCCGCCATGGCCCGCTCGATGCCGAGCGTCACGTTCTCCGCCACGGTGAACACCGGCACCAGCATGAAGTGCTGGTGCACCATGCCGATGCCGGCCGCGATGGCGTCCTTGGGCGAGTGGAAGCTCACCGGGGCGCCGTCAACCCGGATCTCGCCCTCGTCCGGCTGCATCAGCCCGTAGAGGACGTTCATCAGCGTGGTCTTGCCCGCCCCGTTCTCGCCCAGCAGGGCGTGCACCTGGCCAGGGGCCACCGAGAGGCTGATCCCGTCGTTGGCCACGAGGGGGCCGAACCTCTTGGTGATGCCCCTGAGCTCAAGTTCCACGATTGCTAACTCCCGGCCTGCGAAGGCGTGTTCAGGCAGTGTCCGATGAGGCTGGGCGGCCGGGGTGCCTCCGACCCCCGGCCGCGTGGTTGCGGCAACCAGGGCGCTACCGCCCCCTGGTTGCCGCAACCACGGGACGCTGGACGCGCCCCGCGCCGCGGGCTAGCTGACCGGGCTCTTGGTCGGCGTCTTGATCGACCCGTTCTCGATGCCGGCCTGGATCGTCTTCAGCTCAGCCTGCAGCGAAGCCGGGACCTTGCCGGAGAAATCGTGGAACGGGGAGAGCAGCACGCCGCCGTTGGACAGGTCGCCGATGTAGCTCCCGCCCTTGAACGAGCCCGCCGCCGCGCTCAGCACCGATGCCTTCACCGAGGACGTGATGCCCTTGGTCACGCTGCTGATGAAGTACTTGCAGTACTGGGCCGCGCTGACGCAGCCGTCGGTGTCCACCCAGAGCATGTTGACGTTGCCGCCGGCCGCGTCCGCCTGCTGCACCGCCTTGGCCGCGCCGAGGCCGACGTTGCCCGCGACCGGGAAGATGATGTCCGCGCCCTCCTGGATGAAGGTCGCGGTGACCGTCTGCCCCTTGGTCTCGTTGGTGAAGTCGCCGGTGAACTCACCCTTCTGGGTGGTCTCGTTCCAGCCGAGCACCTGCACGTTCTTCTTGTGCTGCTGGTTGTAGTACTGGACGCCGTCGTAGAACCCGTCCATGTAGATGGTCACCGTCGGGTACTGGGCGCCGCCGAACGTCGCGACCTTGCCGGTCTTGGTCATGCCGGCCGCGAGGTAACCGCCGAGGAAACCGTCCTGCACGGTGTTGTAGACGAGCGTGTCGATGTTCGGGATGACCTTGCCGTACGAGTTGTCGATGATCGCGAAGTCCTGCTTCAGGTTCTTCGCGGCCGAGGTCTGGGTGGCAGTGCCCATCGCGAAGCCGACCGTGACGATGATGCCGCACTTGTCGCTGATGAACTGGTTGATGTTCGGCACGTAGTCGCTCTCCGACGTGGACGGCAGGTACTTCACCGTGACGTTGGAGTTGGCGGCGGCCGCCTCCTGCATGCCCTCCCAGGCGGACTGGTTGAAGGACTTGTCGTTGATGCCACCGGTGTCGGTGACCATGCAGCCGAGGAACTTGCCGGACGCCGACCCGGTCGAGCCGCCAGCCGCGCTGGTGCTCGACGAGCCGGCGGAGCTGGCCGCCGGGCTGCTTGAGCTGCTGGCACTCGACGAGCTGCTGCCGCACGCGGCGATCAGCAGGGTCGCTGCCCCCGCGGCAACAGTGACTGCCAACGAGGTATGTCTCACGTTTCCTCCCCTGGACCGGATTCCTGACGCCCAGGCATGACAAGGACGTCCAGAGCACAGACTGCCCGGAGATTATTTCGTCAGCGTGTCCGGTGGGAATAGGCATGCCTGTCTGGGGCCAGGTTGTTGCGAAATCGCGATCCGAAACACCTGTTACCTGGCTGATTGCTTGTGTGCCGCGTTTGGCGCACTGTTGTTAGATGGAGATCGATTGGCCGCTGCTGCGGGCCGCCGCCGCCGACGCGGCCGCCCGCGCCTACGCCCCCTACTCGCGGCTCCGGGTCGGCGCCGCCGGGCTGACCGCCGACGGGCGGGTCATCACCGGGTGCAACGTTGAGAACTCATCGTTCGGGCTGACGCTTTGTGCCGAGTGCGGACTGGTATCGGCGCTGCACGCTGGCCGCGGCGACCTGGGCGGGGGGCCGGGGCCGGCCCTGGCCGCGGTCGCGGTGGTGGCCGGGGACGGCGCGCCGCTGCTGCCCTGCGGCCGCTGCCGCCAGCTACTGCTCGAGGCGGGCGGCCCCGAGCTGCCGGTCGACACGGCCGGCGGGCCGGTGCCGCTGTCCGCGCTGCTGCCGTCCGCCTTCGGCGGGGCCGACCTGTCGGCCCGGCGGGAACCTGGCTGACCCGCCACCGCCCGGCCGGCGGTGGGCGCCGTGCACCGCCTATGACCGGCTGGACGCGCCAACCATCCGGCTGCCAGCCGCCTCGAAGGAGCCCGATGCCCGACGCCGTCTCACTGATCCACGTCAAGCGGGATAACGCCCGGCCGCTCAGCGCGGCCGAGATCCGCTGGCTGTTCACCGCCTACGCGGCCGGGGAGGTCGCCGACGAGCAGCTCGCGGCGCTGCTGATGGCCGTCTACCTGAACGGCCTCGACGGGGCCGAGCTGCGCGCCTGGACCGGGGAGATGATCGCCTCGGGCGAGCGCCTCGACCTCAGCGGGCTTGACCGCCCGACCGTCGACAAGCACTCCACCGGCGGCGTCGGCGACAAGGTGTCACTGGTGCTGGCGCCGCTGGTGGCGAGCTGCGGCGCGGCCGTGCCGATGCTCTCCGGGCGCGGCCTTGGGCACACCGGCGGCACCCTGGACAAGCTCGAGTCGATCCCGGGCTGGCGGGCCAGCCTGGGCAACCACGAGCTGCTGGCCGCGCTGGCCAGCGCGGGCGCGGTGATCGCGGCGGCCGGGGCCGGCCTGGCGCCGGCCGACCGGCGGCTGTACGCGCTGCGCGACGTCACCGGCACGGTCGAGTCGATCCCGCTGATCGCCAGCTCGATCATGGCCAAGAAGATCGCCGAGGGCACCGGGGCGCTGGTGCTCGACGTCAAGACCGGGGCGGGGGCGTTCATGGCCGAGCGGTCACGGGCGGTGGAGCTGGCGCGGGTGATGGTCGCGCTCGGCGAGGAGCACGGCGTCCGCACCCGGGCCCTGGTCACCGCGATGGACGCGCCGCTCGGCCGCGCGGCGGGCAACGCCCTGGAGGTGGCCGAGGCCGTCGCCGCGCTGTCCGGCGCGGGCCCGGCCGACCTGATGGAGGTCACCTACGCCCTGGCCGGGCACATGCTCGAGCTGGCCGGGATCTCCACCGACAGCCCCGGCGGCGACCCGCGGGAGGCGATCGCCAGCGGCCGCGCGCTCGACGCCTACCGGCGGATGATCAAGGTACAGGGCGGCGACCCGGACGCCCCGCTGCCGGTCGCGTCGCTGCGGCGGGAAGCGCTGCCGGCCCCCGCCAGCGGCTGGGTGACCCGGCTGGACGCGCGGGCGGTGGGCATCGCCGCCTGGCGGCTCGGGGCCGGCCGGGCCCGCAAGGAGGACCCGGTCAGCCACACCGCGGGAGTGGTCTGCCTGGCCAAGCCGGGCGACTACGTGCGGCAGGGCGACCCCGTGGTCGAGCTGCACGGCGACGACCCGGCCCGGTTCGGACCGGCGGTCGCGGCACTGGACGGCGCGCTGGCGGTCGGCGGCTCGCCGCCGGCCGCCGCGCCGCTCATCCTCGACCAGGTGGGGGCCTGACCTGGGTGTCCCCGGCGACGGCGGCGGGGACACCGTCCGGTTGTCAGCTGACCGCGGGCATCCCCAGGTCGACCGGCCCGGCCGGGGCCTTCTTGCAGCTGTCGTGGCACTTGCTGTCGAGGCTGCAGCACAGCGAGCAGATGACGCCCTGGTGGTACGGGCAGGCGGCCATGTCGGGCCGCTCGAACGCGTCGCCGCAGACCACGCAGGTCAACTCGACGTCGGACAGCAGGCCGTCGGGGGTCACCGCCGGTGGCTCGAGGGCGTCGACGCGGGCGATGTAGTACTTGCCCTTGGTCGCCCAGGCGAACAGCGGGGAGAGCACCACCGCGATCGCCAGGGCGATCAGCGGGGAGAAGGCCTTGGCGTACTCGCCGAAGGCGTTGTAGTAGCAGACGATCGAGAACACCGAGGCGATCACCATCGAGCCGAAGCCGACCGGGTTGAAGTTGTACAGGTGGGCCCGCTTGAACTCGATGAACGACGGGCTCAGCTTGAGCGGCTTGTTGATGACCAGGTCGGCGCAGACCGCGCCGATCCAGGCGATGGCGACGTTGGAGTAGAAGCCGAGGATGTTGTTGAGGAAGCTGAACACGTTGGCTTCCATCAGCGCGAGCGCGATGCCCACGTTGAAGAAGATCCACACCACCCGGCCGGGGTGCCAGTGCAGGATCCGGGAGAAGAAGTTCGACCAGGACAGCGAGCCCGAGTAGGCGTTGGTGACGTTGATCTTGATCTGCGACATGACCACGAAGAACACGCCGACCCCGAGCGCGGCCGGGGCGATGAACGTGCGCAGCGCCGCCTCGTACTGCTGGATCGGCTCGTCCGCGAGCGCCGGGCCGACCTTGGTGAAGACGAAGAAGGCCAGGAACGCGCCGCCGAGCTGCTTGAGCGCGCCCAGGATGACCCAGCCTGGCCCGGCCGCCAGCACCGCGGTCCACCAGCCCTTGGCGTTCTCCTTGGTCTTGTCGGGCATGAACCGCAGGTAGTCGACCTGCTCGCCGATCTGGGCGATGAGGCTCAGGATCACGCCGGCCCCGCGCCGGTGCCGACCAGGGTGAACGCGGAGCCGGCGGCGGCGTTCCCGCCGAAGTGCGAGAACGCGGCGAAGGAGTGCGGGTTGGTGATCGCGACCGCGATGAACGGGCCGAACAGCAGGATCAGCCAGACTGGCTGCGTCCATACCTGCAGCTTGGCCAGCAGGGTCATCCCGAAGATCACCAGCGGGACGATGATCAGGCAGGCGATCAGGTAACTGACCCGCAGCGGCGTGTGGATCAAGGCGGTGATCGCCTGGGCCATGATAGAGCCCTCGAGCGAGAAGAAGATGAACGTGAAGCTGGCGTAGATGACGCTGGTCAGCGTGGACCCCAGGTAGCCGAAGCCCGCGCCCCTGGTCAGCAGGTCCATGTCGATCTTGTACTTGGCCGAGTAGTAGGCAATCGGCACCGACGTGGCGAAGATGATCACCGCGGCGATGACGATCGCCACCAGCGCGTTGGTGAAGCCGTAGGCGATCGCGACCGAGCCGCCGATGGCGAAGTCGGCCAGGTAGGCGATCCCGCCGAGGGCGGCGGTGGCGACGCCGTACATCGACCAGGTGCGGAATGACTTGGGGGCGTAGCGGAGCGAGTAGTCCTCGAGCGTGTCGTTCTTCGCCCACTTGTTGTAGGTCCTGGTTTTTTCCGGCGCGCTGGCGATATCGGTCATGCTCTGTCCTCTGCTGATAGGGGGCAGGGTGGGGGATCGGGGCCGGGCTACGGCTGGGGGATGCCCGGGACGGGCGCCCCCGGGACACCGAGGGTTTCGCGGGTCAGCGCCTCGGCCTGCTTACGGGCGAGGTCCGGGTCGGTGACCCAGGTGCGGTAGAAGTCGAACGGGCAGTCGGCCACCCCGCCGTCGCCGTCACCGGAGGCGAACACGCCCGTGTAGCCCCGGTGCAGCAGCTTGAACAGGTGGTTCTGGCTCTGCCAGGTGGCCCGCGCGTCCCTGATGGCCGACACCGACAGCTCGGCGTACTGCACCGAGTTCTCCTCCGCGCCGCACTCCCCCAGCGTCCGGCCGTCGAAGCCGATGACCGAGGAGTGGCCGAAGTAGGAGTACACGCCGTCGAAGCCGGTCGCGTTGGCCACCGCCACGTAGGTGTTGTTCATCCACGCCATCGACCTGGCCACCAGGACCTGCTGCTCCTTGGCCGGGTACATGTAGCCCTGGCAGCGGACCACCAGCTCGGCGCCCTTCATGACGCAGTCGCGCCAGATCTCCGGGTAGTTGCCGTCGTCGCAGATGATCAGGGACACCTTGAGGCCCTTGGGGCCCTCGCTGACGTAGGTGGTGTCACCCGGGTACCAGCCCTCGATGGGGCACCAGGGCAGGATCTTGCGGTACCGCTGCACGATCTCGCCCTGGTCGTTGATCAGCACCAGCGTGTTGTAGGGGTTCTTGGCCGGGTCCTCGTTCACCTCGCCCGTCAGCGAGAAGACTCCCCAGGTGCCCGCCTCGCGGCAGGCCGCGGCGAAGATGTCGGTCTCCGGCCCGGGAATCGTGGCGGCGGTCGCGAACATCTCGTCGCGGTCGTACATGATCCCGTGGGTGGAGTACTCCGGGAAGACGATCAGGTCCATGCCCGGCAGGCCCCGCTTGATGCCGGTGAGCATGGCCGCGATGTCGCGGGCGTTGTCGGTGACCTGGTCCCTGGTGTGCAGGCGGGGCATCTTGTAGTTGACGACAGCGACCCCCACCGTGTCGCTGCTGCTGCTGATGTCTCCGTGACGCATCTGGCTGCTCCCGGCGGCTGCGGATCGCTGTGCTGGTCGCTGTGCTGTTCCCGGCGCTGTTCCCGGCGCTGGGCGGGATTGCGGCACCGTCGCCGTAGAAATACTTTCTGTGGAAAATATTTCAGCGGCGTGACATCTCGTTGAAGAAAGTGGTCGCCCGGATTCGGCGCGTGTTCACCGCGCAGCGGCGGGGGCTACAACTGGGCGCGGACGTGGAAGTCGAGGCCGGCCGCCTCGGCCAGGTACACCGGCTGCTGCACGTGATTGGCGGCGATCGTCAGGTGCCCGCGGGCGGTCTCCAGGTCCCGCCGCCCCTCGCCGAGGGCGGCCAGCAGCCGGATGCCCTCGTAGCAGGACTCGCCGGGACTGCCGACGGGCGGCGCCTGGGAGCCGAACCGGGCCGCGTAGCGGGCGCCGAAGGCCAGGGCCGTCGGCGTGGCCAGGGTCTCGAAGTAGCCGGCCGCGGCCCACAGGTTCACGGTGGCGTCGGGCCCCGAGGCCAGCAGCATGTTCTCGTCCATCAAGGTGGACAGGCGCAGCGCCCGCTGGTGCAGCCCGGCCGCGGCGAACGCGCGGTTGAACTGGGCCGCGTCGCCCCCGACGAGCAAGACCAGGACCGCGTCGGCGGCGCAGCGCTCGATGCGGCGCAGCACCCCGGCGAAGTCGGCCGTGCCGAGGGGCACGTACACCTCGGCCGCGACCCTGGCCCCGCACCGCCGCGCGTAGCGCCGGGCCGCCCGGGCGGTCGCCCGCGGCCACACGTAGTCGTTACCGACCACGCACCAGCGGCGGATCGCGCGGGCCTCGCCCAGCAGGCGCATGGCCGGGAACAGCTGCGTAGCCGGCGTCTCACCGGTCAGGTGGACGCCTGCCGTCCGCTCCCCGCCCTCGTACAGCGCCGTGTAGACGTAGGGCACCCGGCACCGCACGCGCGGGGCCACCGCCTGCCGGACAGCGGAAATATGCCAGCCGACCACCGCGTCCACCGCTCCGGTGGAGATCAGCCGGTCCGTCTCCCCCGCCACCCGCCGCGGCGGCGCCCCGCCGTCCACCATGACCAGGCGGACTTCCCGGCCGGCGGCCCCGCTGACGGTATTCAGCTCGGCCGCCGCCAGCCGGGCCGACAGCTCGCAGGACAGGCCGAACATGCCCGCGGGTCCCGAGCGCGGGACCACCAGGGCGACGTTGAGGGCGGGAGACCGCCGCACACAGCACCTCCGCCCGGCCAGTTGGCACGCTGCGGCGGGGCTCCGGCGGCCCACCGGGGGCTCTCCGGAGCAGGACCTCCGGGCTACCCTGAGGACTAAGTAAAACCTGGGGGAAGGGGCGCGGGCAACCATGACGACCGAGCCGGCCCGCGACCTCGCCCATCAGCTCAGCCGGGCGGAGCGGCTGCTGTCCGGGCGGATGTCCGCGCTGCTGGAGGCCGAGCACTGCACCCTCGACGAGTGGCGGGTGCTGAAGTTCCTCGCTGACCAGCCCGGCCGCAGCATGAGCGAGATCGCCGACTACGCGATGCTCCCCGCACCGACCCTGACCAAGCTGATGGACCGGATGGTCTCCGAGGGCCTGGTGTACCGCCGGGCCGATGACCGGGACCGGCGCCGGGTGGTCGCCCACCTGGCCGAGCCGGGGCGGCACCGGTACCAGCGGACCGCGGCGGCCGTCGCGGCGGCCGAGCACGAACTCGCCCTCCAGCTGGGGGACCTGGCTGCCCTGTCGCGGGCGCTCATCCGGCTGGCCGACGCGCTCAGCGGGCCGCCGACGGCCGGGCCGCCGCCGCCGCCGACGGCCGCGGCGGCCGCGGGCAGCCGGACATCCCGGGAGCTCACCTCGTTACGGCCGCCGTGATAAGCGGGACCGCCGGGCCAGCCCACTTGCCCACCGCCGCGGGCAGGTCGGCCAGCTCGGGCTCGGTCACGTACAGGCCGCGGGACGGCACGCTGGCGCCCAGCTCGACCAGCACCGGGCGCAGGTGTACCTCGACCGCGAGCAGGTGGCCGGGCCAGCCGCCGGTCATCACCGGGACCGCGGTCACCCCGGCCAGGCCGTTGCTGCCGTAGCGGTCGAGGAACGCCTTGAGCAGCCCGGTGTAGGCCGCCTTGTAGGTCGGCGAGGCGAACACGGCGATGTCGGCCGCCGCCACCTGGGCGGTAAGCCCGGTCAGCTCGGGGTCGGCCCAGTCGAACAGCCGCGGGGCGTGCTCGGCCAGGTCGACGATGACCCGCTCGGACGGGGCGCCGAGTTCCTTGTCGAGGGCGTCGGCGACGGCCAGCGCCACCCCGTGGGTGCGCGAGCCTGGCTTGGGATTGCCGGTGACGATGGCGATCGTCGTCATGGACGGTTACCTGCTTTCCTGGGTCTTCCCGATGAGGGTAGCCAGAGACGAGGAAGTCAGTGATGCCGGGCCGCGCACTCCGGAAACGGCGGCCGCAGCCGAGCCTTATCCTACTTTTTTGATTGCTTTAATATACATATCTCCGCACCGGGAACGCCAGCGGAGCTTGGCGCCGCCGACCCTTCCTCGGCGCCGCCGCTCGGAGTCCCGGCGCTGCCCGGGAGTCCCGGCGCTGCCCGGGAGTCCCGGCGGGCCCGGAGTCCCGGCGGGCCCAGTAGCGTCCTACCCCGTCCTGCTGCCCCCCTGGCCCCGTTAGCCTCAGCCCGCCGTGGACTGCCGGTCCCCTGGCGCCGCCCGCCACTGGCCTCGTTAGTCCCAGAGGGCACTGGCGCCGACTGCGCCACAGCGGTATGGAAACTTTTATCGGGATGGAAATTCGCAGGTGCTATCACCCGTAAAAGTTTCCGAGAGCATTCCGGGGGTGGGACAAGCTTTAGGCCTGGGGCAGTTGGGGCCAGGGTGGAGGGGCGCGGGCGGGGCGGGAGCGCGGGAAGGGGGTGGAGCGGACGGCAGGGGCCGGGGGACGGCAGGGGCCGGGGGACGGAAGAGGCCGGGGGACGAAGAGGCCGGGGGGACGAAGAGGCCGGGGGACGGAGGGGGGCGGGGGACAGAAGAGGTCGGGGGGACGGAGGGGGCGGGAGCAAGGCGGGATGGGCGGGGCGGGCTGGGGCTGCCCCGGGGGCGGTTACGGGCGGGGCGGGAGGGGCGGGCGGCGCTTGGACGGGCCGGTGGACGGGTCGGGGAGCGGGGTGCGCGGGTTCTCCTCGAGTAGCGCCAGGGCGCGGTCGACCGCCACTTCTAGCTGGGGGTCGTGGCCGGCCGCCCAGTCGTCGGGGGTGATCAGCACCTCGGTGTCCGGGTCGACGCCGTAGTTCTCTACCGACCAGCCGAAATCGGTGAACCAGGACGCGTAACGGGGGATGGTGACCCGGGTGCCGTCGACCAGGCTGTGCCCGCTGCCGTCGATGCCGACCACGCCGCCCCAGGTGCGGGCGCCGATCACCGGGCCGAGGCCGAGCGACTTGATCGCCGCGGTCACGATGTCGCCGTCGGACCCGGAGTACTCGTCCGCCAGCGCGACCAGCGGGCCGCGCCGCGCCTCCTGCGGGTAGCTGTACGGGCGCAGGTGCCGGGGGATCTTCCAGCCGACGATGCGGCGGGCCAGCTTCTCCACGATGAGCTGCGAGGTGTGCCCGCCGCGGTTACCGCGCACGTCGATGATCAGCGCGTCCCGGCCCAGCTCGGCCCGCAGGTCGCGGTGCAGGTGGGCCCAGCCCTCCCCCATCATGTCGGGCACGTGCAGGTAGCCGACCCGCCCGTCGGTCCTGGTGCGCACCAGCGCGCGGCGGCCGGCCACCCAGTCCTGGTAGCGGAGCCTGCGGTCGTCGCTGAGCGGGACCACCACCACCCGGCGGGTCTCCGGGAACTCGGTGGCGGCCGTGTCGTCCGGGGCCCCGTGGCTCCTGTGACTTCTGAGGCGGAAGTGGCGGAAGTGGCGGGCGCGCTGGCAGTGGCGGTGGGGGCGGCCGCGGGGGCGGGGGCGGCCGCGGAGTCGGGGACGGCTGCGGGGTCGGGGACGGCTGCGGAGGCGGCGGGGGCGGCGGGCGGCGGGGCCGGGGTCGGGGGCGGCTGCCTCTTCTTCGTCCGGGGCGGGGGCGGGGGGCGGGGAACCAGGGCCGGGTCGGCGGGCTTGACGGTCAGTTCGACCGGCTTGCCCTGGGTGCCCGCCAGGGCAGGCCAGGGGCCGTGCACCGGGTCGAGGGGGCGGCCGTCGACCGCCAGGATCTCGTCGCCCGCGCGCACCGCGACCCCGGGGGCCGCGAACGGGGAACGGGCCCGCGGGTCGGAGGACTCGCCTGGCAGTACCCGGTCTACCAGCCAGCGGCCGTCCGGCGCGCGGGTCACGTCCGCGCCGAGCACCGCCGCGGGCTGGCCGCGCAGCGACGACCGGGCGGCGAACGTGCCCGCCGGGTAGACGTAGGCGTGCGACGTGCCGAGCTCGCCCGCCACCTCGTACAGCAGGTCAGCGAACTCGGCCGAGGTGCGCACCCGGTCGAGCAGCGGGCGGTACTGCTCGAGCGTGCCGTCCCAGTCCACCCCGGACATGTCCGGGTTCCAGAAGTCGCGGCGCAGCAGCCGGCCGAACTCCGCGTAGGCGTGCCGCCACAGCGCGGCCGGGTCGGCCAGGAACCGGGCCCGGGTCAGGTCGACGCTGACCACGTCGTCGGACGAGCCGTTGTCGGCCTTGCGGTCGGCCGGGACCACCCGCACGTCGCTGCGGTCGCCGATCACCAGCCGGGAGCCGTCACCGCTGACGGTGAACCAGCTCACCTCGCCCGACAGCACGCTCGACTCCCGCTTGCGCAGGTCGAACCGCTCGAGCGAGGGCCGCCGGCGCGCGTCGTCCAGGTCGGCGCCGCCCTCGCCGAGCACGCCCGACAGCGGGTAGCGCAGCCACAGCAGGCCGCCCTTGGCGGCGGCCAGGTAGTAGTACCGCGACTCGTCGACCGGGACGGCCAGCACCCGGGAGGAGATGCCGTCGGTGTCCACGGTCAGCTCCACCCGTTCGGGCTGATCCTTGCCGTTGTCACCGCCGGGCGGGCGGCCGCCGGGCAGCGGGCCGAACGGCGACAGCGTGTGGGCGGCCAGCGGCACCAGGTAGGGGCGGGCGCCGAACGGGAACGACAGGTCGAACGAGTGCACGTCGTAGATCGGGTCGAAGGTGCGGCGGGACAGGAACGCCAGGTACAGGCCGTCCACGGTGAACACCGGGTCGCTGTCGACGAACCGCCCGTCGGTCACGTCGACCGTGAACCCGTCCGCCACCCGGGCCAGCCGGATCCGGGCCAGCGGCTGCGGCCCCGGCTGGGCCCAGGTCAGCCAGGCCGAGTCGGGTGACCAGGACAGGTCCTCGATGTCGCCGTCGTCACCCGCCGCCAGCTCGCTGACCTCGCCCGACTCCACGTCGATGAGCAGCAGCCGGCCGTCGTGGGCGGCCGCCGCCAGCCGGGTGCCGTCCGGCGACGCCTCGAGCCGCAGCACGTTGCCGAGCGCAACCGAGGTGATCACCCGAACGGTGGCGGCTGACTCCGGCTCGATCGCGGTGACCGCGATGGCGTCGCCGCCGCCCGCGTCGGTCACCCAGGCGACCTGGCCGGTCGAGCCGAGGATGCGGGGCAGCCGGGCCCGGGAGCCCGGGTCGACCGACAGCGCCCGGGCGGGGCCGTCGGCGTGGGTCAGCCAGTGCACCGTGCCGCGCACCTCGACCACGCTGGCCTGGCCGGTCTCGTCGCAGTCAAGGTCGCCGAGGTGATCGGCGGCGGTGATCACCCGCGGCGACCGGGCGGCCGGCGGCGTGCTCAGCCGGATGTCCAGCCGGTAGGCCTCGGCGTCGAGGCTGTCCAGCCGCCAGATCTCCCCGGCCGCGTGGTACACCACGCGGGTGCCGTCGGTCGCCGGGTTGCGCAGGTAGAAGCCGTCGTGATCGGTGTGCCTGCGCAGGTCGCCGCCGTCCAGGCGGACCGAGTAGAGGTTGCCGGTGCCCTCGTGGTCGCTGACGAACACCAGCCGGCCGCCGATGAGCATCGGGGCGGCGAGCTGGCCGTCGAGCTGCGACAGCAGCCGGGTGAACAGCGGGTCGTCCGCGGTGGCCAGCCACAGCTTCCCGCCGCGGCCGCCGCGGTAGCGCTTCCAGTAGGCCTGCTCGCCGCGCTGCGCGGTCAGCAGGGCGGTCGCGTCGGCGGCCAGCGCCAGGTCGTTGACCTGGCCGAACGGCAGGCGGCGGGGCGGCGCCGCCAGCGGCACGGCGTAGGCCATGGTGCGCTGGGAGGACGGCTGGCCGACCGCGCTGACCGCCAGCACCTCGCCGTGGGAGGTCCAGCCGCTTACCCGGGTGGCCACGTCGCCCCAGTAGGTGCGGCGGGTGGCAGGGCCGCCGTCGGTCTCCGCGGTGTAGACCTCGGGGATGTTGCCGTCCCGCCAGCTCGTCCAGGCGATGGCGGCGCCGTCCGGTGCGAACCGCGGGTGGCTGGCCTGGCCGCCGTCCGAGGTCAGCCGCCAGGCGCGGCCGCCGTCGGCGGGGGCGAGCCAGACGTCGTCCTCGGCGACAAAGGTGAGCAGGTCATCGTGGATGTGCGGAAAGCGGAGATAACCGGGGGTTGCCACGCGGTTCATCTTATGGCGGGTCAAAGGATGGCAGCGCGCGCCCGATACGATGGCGGTTCTTGCCATCGGGCGCGCACCGGGGGGTACGGGGGGTCGTCCCCCCGGGGGATAAGAGCCAGCCGCGCTCCCGGGCGAGGCGCAGCGCCTCGGTCCGGTTGCGGGCGCCGGTCTTCTGGATGCAGGACGAGAGGTAGTTCCGCACGGTGCCCTCGGACAGGTAGAGCGCGGCCGCGACCCGCGCGATCGTCGCCCCGTCATCGCTGGCCGCGAGCACGTCGCGCTCCCGGGGGGTGAGCGGGCTCGCGCCCTCGGCCAGCGCGGCGGCGGCCAGGTCGGGGTCGATCACCCGCTGGCCCGCCAGCACGTCGCGGATGGTGCGGGCGAGCTTGTCGGCCGGCGAGTCCTTGACGATGAACCCGGACGCGCCCGCCTCCATCGCCCGGCGCAGGTAACCGGGGCGGCCGAACGTGGTGAGGATGATGATCCTGATGTCCGGGCAGGCGCGGCGCAGCTCGGCCGCGGCCGACAGGCCGTCCATCCCCGGCATCTCGATGTCGAGCAGCGCGACGTCGGGCTTGGCATCCTGCGCCGCCCGCTGCACCTCGTCCCCCCGCCCGACCTGGGCGACCACCTCCATGTCCTCCTCGAAGGACAGCAGCGCGGCCAGGGCCTCGCGGATCATCGCCTGATCCTCGGCCAGCAGCACCCGGATGATCTTCACTCGGTCACGGTAGCGTGCCCGGGCCGGACCGCGGGCGCGGGCGGACCGGCCCGGTCGTCGGCCCGGTCTCCCGCCCGGTCGTCCGCCCGGGCGACGTCCGGGACGGTGGCGACCAGGCAGAACCCCGGCTGCATGTCGCCCCGCAGCTCCAGGGCGCCGCCGGCCGCGCTCAGCCGCTCGGACATGCCGTGCAGCCCGGATCCCCGGGCAGCGGACGCGTGGCCGGCCACCGGCAGCACGTGCCCGGTGCCGTCGTCGCGGACCGTCAGCGACAGCTGCCCGCCCCGGCGGTCCAGCTTGATCAGGCAGGTCTGCGCGCTTGAGTGGCGGATGACGTTGGTGACCGCCTCGCGCAGGCACCAGGCCAGCGCGGCCTCCGCCTCCGGGTCGAAGGTGCCGGACAGCAGGGTCAGCTCCGGGTCGTCCCTGGTGGTGATGCCGGCGCTGGTCAGCGCGGCCCGGGCGGTGATGAGCTCGACCGCCAGGGTGGGCCGCCGGTAGCCGCTGATCGCCTCGCGGATGTCGCGCAGCGTCTGCCTGCTGACCGCCGCGACCTGCTCGGCCTCGTCCCTGGCCCGGTCTCGCTCGGGGCTGGCGGGCAGCCGCCCGAGCAGCCGGGCGGCCAGCTCCGACTTGAGCGTGATGGTGGACAGCGACTGGCCGGTGAGGTCGTGCATGTCCCGGGCCAGCCGCAGCCGCTCCTCGCTGGCGGCCAGCTCGGCCACTTCCTCGCGGGCCTGAGACAGCTGAGTGGTCAGCTCGACCTGGCGGCGCAGGCCGATCATGGCGAAGCCGATGAACGCGGCCGGCAGCAGGCTGCCGAGGTAGTTGGACATGCCGAAGTGCGTGGTCCAGCTGAACAGGGTGTAGCAGAGGAAGCAGGCGGCGACCGTGCGGAACGCCCAGCCGGTCGGCCGGACCAGCAGCCCGGACGCGGACGCGAGGAAGATCCACAGCGCGGTCGCGCCGACCTGCCCGTAGAACAGGCAGAAGACGACCGCGATCAGCGCCAGCAGGCCGAGCCCGGGCAGCGTGTACCAGCGGTTCCGCATCCAACTCGGCACCAGCACCAGGTACAGGACGCAGAAGGCGGCGATGATGGCCAGCCCGCCCGCGATGTAGGGCACGCTGTAGTGCCGGGCACCGGTGCCGTGGCTGGTGACCAGGGCGGCGATCGGGCTGATCAGGTACACCAGCCAGATGCCGGTGAGCATGATGCCGGCCACCTTGGCGCCCCGGCCCGGCTGCTGCCCGATGCCGGGCCGGCGGTGGCCGGCCCGGCTGACTCCGTCGATAACGCTCATCGCTTCTACCGTAACCCCGTACTGGTCAGACCGACTCCGCCATCGAGCGGACCGACAGGGTGGCCAGCCCGAGGAACAGCGCCAGCCACACCACCAGGCCGATGACCAGCCCGTAGGGAACCGTCAGGCCGGCGATCACGTCGGTCGACACCTTGACCGCCTCGTAGGTCGGGGTCGCCTTGCCGATGTTCTGCAGCACGCCGCCGAGCGGGAACCAGATCCCGCCGAAGATGGTGAACACGAAGTAGACCAGGATGGTGATCGGCTGCGCCTGGTCGGGGGCGAACCGGTAGCCGATCGCCACCGCCAGCGCGGCGAAGATCAGCGAGCCGAGCCAGACCACGAGCGCGATCACCACCCACTCCCAGATCGGCAGGTTCACCTTGCCGTAGGTGGCGCCGAGGATGAACACGATCGCCACCGACGGGACGGTGGTGGCCATCGAGGTGAGCAGCTTGGCGACCACGTAGGCGTTGGCCGGCAGCGGGGTGAGCCGGAGCTGCCGGATCCAGCCGACCTTGCGCTCCTCCGAGATCCTGATCACGTTGCCGTTGAGCGCGCCGCTGAAGGCGCCGAAGGAGGCCATCGCGACCATGTAGTAGGCCGCGAACTCCACCCCGTAGGCCTTGGTCGACTGCTTGGCGATGACGAGGTAGAGCACTACCGGCAGCGCCAGGGTGAAGATGAAGTAGCGGCGGTTGCGGCGCAGCCGGTTGAGCTCCGCCTGGGTCAGCAGCAGGATGCCTTTCATTGCCGTTCGTCTCCTGGTTTTCGCTTGTGTCAGCTGGCGCTGTCGGCCGGGACCGGCTGGTCGCCGTTGGCCCGGTCGTCTTCGGCGGTGATGGCGATGAACGCCTGCTCGAGGCCGAGGCTGCCGACCTCGATCTCGGTCGGCCGGTAGCCGGCGTCGAGCAGCCCGTACAGCGTCGCGTCGGAGTCGCTGGTCTGGATCTGCACCAGGTCGTGCCTGGTCTCCAGGCTGACCACGCCGGGCAGGGCGAGCAGCAGCGGCTCGTTCGCCCCGGCCAGCCGGAACGACATCCGCTTGGCGCCGGCCCGCTTCTTGATCTCCTCCGGGCTGCCGTCGGCCAGCAGCCGCCCCCGGTTGATGACCAGGACGCGGTCGGCCGCCTGGTCGGCCTCCTCCAGGTAGTGGGTCGCGAACAGCAGGGTCTTGCCCTCGGCGACCTCTTCCTTCATCGACGCCCAGAAGCGCTGCCTGGTCTCCACGTCCATCGCGCTGGTCGGCTCGTCCAGCACGATCAGGTCGCACTCGCCGGCGATGGCGAGGGCGAACCGCACCCGCTGGGTCTGGCCGCCGGACAGCCGGTCCACCCGCTGGTCGGCGACGTCCTGGAGGCCCGCCCGGCGCAGCGTGGTGGCGACCGGGACCGGCCGCGGGTGCAGCCCGGCGATCAGCGTGACCAGCTCGCGCACCGTCACCTCGGGCATCAGCCCGCCCGACTGCAGCATCGCGCCGACGTGGCCGCCCTTGACCGCGTGGTACGGGTCGCTGCCGAACATCTGGATGCTGCCCGCGGTGGGCTTGCGCAGGGCCAGCAGCATGTCGAGGGAGGTGGACTTGCCGGCCCCGTTCGGGCCGAGCAGGGCGACGGTCTCGCCCCGGCGGAGCTCGAGGTTGAGCCCGTCGACCGCCTTCAGCTTGCCGTAGTGCTTGCTCACGTTGTCGAACGAGACGACCGGTCCCGTTCCGGTGTGGTTCATCGGTGCTCCGCTTTGGCTGGGGGTTCGCTATTGCGTACACAGGAATTCCACCAGCGGGCGCGGTTGGCCGGTAGTGAGCGCGCTCAGCACTGCGGCATGACAACTGTCATGCCCTGGGGCCCGGACAGCCAGCCGCACCCGTTCGGTATCGCTTCTTAAGGCCGGCTGCCGGCGGCCGGCCGCTAGCCGGTACTTTGCTCGCATGGATGAGCTGGAGCCCCGGGTGCGGGCGATCTGCGACCTGAACGTCGCCGACGCGCGGGAGTACGCCGGGCGGCACGAGTACGACGGCGTGCCGCAGGACCTGTCACCAGGCGGCGTGGCGGCCGGGCTGGCCCGGCTGACGGCGGCCAGTCAGGGACCGCCGCTGGGCGACCCGCACGACGAGGCGCACCTGGCGGCGTTCGAGAACCTGCAGCGGGTGGTGTACGCCGACCTGGAACTGCACCGGCGCAACCCGCTCTACCACCTGGCCGAGCTCGACCTGGCCTGCTACGACAAGGACTACGCGCCCGCGGCCGAGCGGCAGGCGGCCCGGGCCGCGCACCTGGCCGCCTGGCCCGCGGTGGCCGACGCGGCGGTCGCCGCCCTCGACCTGGTGCCCGCGCCGGTGGCGGCCTCGCTGCTTGGCGGCATCCGCGGCCTGGCGGCGGGCATCCCGGCCGGGGCCGACCCGGCCGCCCGCGCCGCCGCCCTGGCCGCCCACCAGCGGCTGGTCACGCACCTGGAGCAGGCGGCGGTGGACGGGCCGCCGGACGCCGCGCTCGGCGCGGGCGCGCTGGCCGCGCTGCTGTCGGCGGCCGAGGCGGTCCCGGTCGACCTGGGCGCGCTGGCCGCCCGGGCGGACGCGGAACGGGACCGGCTGCTGGCCCGGCTGGCGGAGTCGGCCGCGCTCATCGACCCGCGCCGCCCCGCCCTCGAGGTGGCCAGGGACCTGGTCAAGGACCACCCGGAGCGGGACGGGGTCATCGGGGCGGCGCAGGCGCTGACCGAGCAGGCGATCGAGTTCACCCGGGCCCGCGACCTGATGCCGGTCAACGACGGGGTGTGCCTGGTCGGCGAGGCGCCGGAGTCGCGGCGCTTCGCGGTGGCGATGATCTCCACCAACGCGCCCGCCGAGCCGGACGCGCCGTCCTGGTACTGGATCACGCCGCCGGACGAGGCCTGGCCGGCCCAGGAGACGGCCGAGTGGCTGGAGATGTTCAGCGCCAGCACGCTGCCCGCGATCACCGTGCACGAGGTCGCGCCGGGCCACTTCTCGCACCACCAGGCGCTGCGCCGGGTACGCGGCGACGTGCGGCGCACGCTGTTCTCCAGTGCCTTCGTCGAGGGGTGGGCGCACTACGCCGAGGAACTGTGCGTCGAGGAGGGATTCCTGGCCGGCGACCCGCGGTTCGCGGTCGGCGTCTGGCTCGAGGCGCTGGTCCGGGTCACCCGGCTGGCGTGCGCGCTCGGCGTGCACACCGCGGGCTGGACGGTGGAGCAGGCGGCGGCGCGGTTCGCGGCCGACACCCACCTGACCGGCCCGGGGGCCGCGTCCGAGGCCCGGCGGGCCACCTTCGACCCCACCTACGGGCGCTACACCTGGGGAAAGCTGGAGATCATGGCGCTGCGGGAGCAGGCCAGGGCCGCATGGGGGACGGACTTCACCCTCAAGCGGTTCCACACCGCCCTGATGGACCTCGGCTCACCGCCGCTCGGCCTCATCCCGGACGCCCTGGCGGGACCGGCGTGAGCGGGCGGGGCTGATCCCGGGCCTGGTACGCCGGGGGACCGCGGCTGGGGATACGCTGGCTGGCGTGAAAACGCTCACCCGGCTGGCCAGCCTCGTCGCCGCGGCGGTCCTGCTGGCGGCGGGCACCGCCGGCTGCTCCGGGCGCAACCACGCGGGCGGGTCGGGCATCCTCCCGACCGGGGCCTACGTGCAGCAGCCGTCCGCCACCGGGCAGTCGACCGTCGGCTACCTGGACATCAGGAACAACGGCAGCTCCGACACGCTGATGGCGGTGTCCACCAGCGTGGGCGGGTCCGTGCAACTGCGCGGCCCGGCCGGGGCCGACCAGTCCCCGGTGATCATGCACACGGTGACCTCGATCCCGATCCCGGGCAATGAGACCACCCAGCTCATCCCGAACAGCTACCACCTGCTGATCTCGGGGACCGGGCCGATGCACGACGGCAAGGACATCAAGCTGACGCTGAAGTTCGCGCACGCGGGCCCGATCACCATCTACGCGCTGGTCACCAACCCGCAGAACGGCGGATCGAGCTACTTCCTGAACTGACCGCGCCCGGCCGTCGACGGCGGCGGCCGGTTGCCTTCGGCAAATACGCGATATATCGTGGATCCGGCGTCGGGTGGCAGCAGGCCGGACGGGTTTCCAGGGCAGTCTTCGGAGGAACGTGTGGCTTCGGAATACGAGATGCGGGTCAGCGACACCGAGCGCGAGGCCGCCGCGGCCGAGCTGCGGGAGCACTTCGCCAGCGGGCGGCTGAACTCCGACGAGCTCGACCAGCGGCTCACCGCGGTGTTCGCCGCCAAGACCCGCGGCGACCTGAACGCGCTGTTCACCGACCTTCCGTCGGCCGGCCAGGGCTGGGCGGCGGCGGTTGACCAGCCGTTCGGGGCAGGCCCGTCCGGTCCCGGGCCGTCCGGGAGCCGGGCCGGCGGCTTCCAGGGCTCGGCCGGGCGCGTCTTCGGCCGGGCGGTAGCGGGCACCGTGCTGGTCTGGGTACTGCTCATCGTCGGCATCCTCGGCGTGTTCGGCCTCGGGGCCGGGCGGCCGGTCGGGATGGTCCTCATCCTGGCGGCGTTCGCGCTGCTGCGGCGCCTGCTGCTGATGATCTTCGGACGGCGCCGGGCCGGCCGGGGCGGCCGGGGCGGCGGCCCGCGGCGGCGCGGCCGCCGGTTCTGACCGACTCGACAGGGCTGGTCGCCTAGCACTCTCGCCTGCCCCCCAGAGACAAAGTCGTTGTTCGCGACTTATGGTTAAAGGGACCGAACTTCCGAGCAAACGGGAAGTGCGATGGCGATGCGTTACTACGCTCCCTTTCCCGGTGACGGCGGCGACCCCGCCAGGCCACGGGGACCGCACGCGCTGCGCATCGGGGACGCGGAACGCGACGCTGCGGCAGCGGACCTCGGCGAGCACTACGCGGCCGGCCGGCTCACCCTGGACGAACTGCACCAGCGGCTGGACGCGGCATTCGCGTCGAAGACGCTCGGCCAGCTCACCCAGGTCATGGCCGACCTGCCGGGCACGGCCAGGGCCCACTGGGGCAGCTGGCCGCCCGGCACCGGCAGCAGGCTCGGCCCCGCCCCGTACGGCGGCTGGGCTCCGGCTACGATGCACCACCAGCAGTACCCGCACCGTCAGCATCACCCGCACCCGGACGGGCGCCGGTGGCACGACCCCGGTTACCCGGAGGACCGGCCCAGGCCGCGGGAGCTGCGGGAACCGCCCACCGCGGCCGACCGCGCGGGACGCTTCGCGGCACTGTCGCTGCTGCTGCTGGCCATGCTGATCTGGCTGTTCACCGCCCTGCTATTCGCCCGCGGCGGCTTCTACCACCCGGTCAGCCCGGTCGGTCCCGGCTCGATCAGCCACATGTACCCGCACGGCTGAGCCGACTGGCCGACCCGGGGCTAGCGCAGGCGCTGCGGGACCACCAGGTAGCGGAAGCCGGCGCTGGCGCCGTCCTGCCCGGTCAGCACGGGCGTGATCACGGCTGGCTTGGCCGGGCTGGTGAACTGGAGCCTGACCCGGGCCCCGGCCGCCTCGGCCGGGTCGGCCGCGGCGGCCGCGGCGAGCACGCCGTCGAGCAGGTAGTGCGGGCTGAACGCGATCGACGGCTCGCGGCCGGCGAAGTCGGCCGCGACGGTCTCCCTCGCCCGGGCCTGCCCCTGGGTCGCCGCGCCGACCGTGACCCGGTCGGGGGCGAAGGTCAGCTGCACCGGGGTGCCCCGCTCGGCGACCAGCGCCACCCGGCGCACGGCCTCCGCGAACGCCTCGGCCGGCAGGTCGGCGGTGCAGCCGAAGTCGGCCGGGAACCTGGACTTGTAGCGGACGAACTCGCCCGCCAGCAGCCGGGTGGTGAGCCGCCGCGGCCCGGACTCGAAGCCGATCATGGCCTCCGCGGCCCGCCCGGCGGCGGCGGCGCCTGCCCCGGTGCCCGGCTGGTCACCCGGCCGGTCGCCCGGGCCCGCGTGCCGCAGCACCACCCGCACCTCGGTGCCGCCGCTCATCATCCGGGCCGCGTCGCCTAGCGTCCTGGCCGGCACCAGCAGCGCGAGCCGGGTCGGGCTGGCGGAGCGGGCGCCCGCCGGGCCGGGGCCGGGGGCGGGCTGCCAGGGCAGCTCCCTGACCGCCAGGCGGTAGCGGTCGGTCGCCGCCAGCGTCATCGCGGCGCCCTCGAGCTCGACGCTGACGGCGGTCAGCATCGGCAGCGTGTCGTCCTTGCTCGCGGCCGGCGTCACCTGGGCGATCGCCGCCGCCAGGGCCCCGCCGTCCACCGTCCCGGCTAGCTGCGGCAGCTCCGGCAGCTCGGGGTAGTCGGGATGCGGCAGCGGGGTCAGCAGGAAGGCCGCGTCGCCGCAGGTGACCGAGACCCCGTCCGGGTCGTCGGCGAACTCGACCGGGTGCGCGGGCAGCGACCGGACGATCTCCACCAGCAGGCGGCCGGGCACCAGCACGGTGCCCGGCTCGGCCACCTCGGCCGGCACCCTGACCCGGGCCGACACCTCGTAGTCGAAGCAGGACAGGGTGAGGTACCCCGGCCCGGCCCCCTGCTGGCCGGCGGTCAGCAGCAGGCCGGTGAGCACCGGCAGCACCGGCCTGACCGGCAGCGCCCGCGCCGCCCAGCTGACCGCCTCCGCGAGCGCGTCGCGCTCCACCGTGAACTTCATCCAGCGCATCCTGCCACCCGGCACCGACATTCGCAGTGACATCCGCCAGCGCCGGCCGCCCGGCCCGCGGCTAGGCGGACAGGTACTGGCCGTAGAAGGCGAAAATCCGCTGCCAGCCGTCGGTGGCCGCCTCGACCCGGTAGCCCGGGCGGTCGACCGAGAAGAACCCGTGCCCGGCGTCGGGGTAGCGGTGGAACTCATACGTCTTGCCCGCCGCCTTGAGCGCCTCCTCCAGCTCGTCGACCTCGGCCGGGGACGGGTGCGCGTCCTGGTCGCCGAACAGCCCGAGCAGCGGGCAGGACAGCTTCGGGGTCCGGTCGACCAGCGTGGTCACCTTGAGCGGCATGTTCGGCGGCACGGTGCCGGTGACGAACGCGCCGTAGCAGTCGACCGCCGCGTCGAGGTCCAGGCTGACCGCGGCCAGGAACGACTGGCGGCCGCCCGAGCAGTAGCCGATGCTGCCGACCTTGCCGTTGGCGTTCGGCAGCCCCTTCAGGTACGCCATCGCGCCGGCCACGTCGTTGACGAGCTGCTCGTCGGGGATGCCGCCGGTGGCACGGGCGGCCGCGGCGGCGTCGTCCGGGCTCGCGCCCGGCGCCTGCCGCCAGTACAGGTTGGGCATGACCGCGTTGTAGCCCGCGTAGGCGAAGCGGCGGGCGATCTCCTTGGTGCTGTCGTCGTAGCCGGGGAAGTGGTGGATCACCACCACGCCGCCGCGCGGCGCCTCGTCGAGGGCGCGGACGCTGTAGGCCTGGATCTCGTCCCCGTTGCCGGAGGTGATGGTGATGGTCTCGGCGGTAAGGGCGTCAGACATCGTTAGCTGTCTCCCGTGCGTTCGTGGTTGCTAGTCGGTTGGTGAGCCAAAGCTGCGTTAATCAAGACCGGGCGGGGCCGCGTCAAGGACCGCGGTGATCGCCTTGACCAGGGCCCGGGCCGACTCCTGGCTGAGCTCGACCGCCACCCGGCCGGACGGGCCGAGCTCGGGGTTGCGGAAGTCGATGTTGAGCGTGTGGCCGAACGGCGCGTGGACCGGGTGGTCCAGGTAGATGCTGCCGTCGGTGACCTTGATCCAGCCGGACGCGCCCTTGGCGCTGCCGGCCAGCTCGATCGTCTCGGTTATGTAGGTGCACATAGCGAGGAATCCTTCCGTCAGCGGGTTCCAGCGGCATCATTTCACCCCGGTCGTTAGCGGCGCTCACGAACCCCGCTACGCGCCCCTCTCCCCCGGGCGGGACGTGAAAGACTGGGGCCATGAGCTACGAGGCTGCCGCGGACCGCTACGACGACCAGATGCCCTACCGCCGCACCGGGCGGAGCGGGCTCAAGCTGCCCGCGGTGTCCCTCGGGCTGTGGCAGAACTTCGGCGACGACGCACCGATCGACACCCAGCGGGCCATCCTGCGCCGCGCCTTCGACCTCGGCGTCACCCACTTCGACCTGGCGAACAATTACGGGCCGCCCTACGGCAGCGCTGAGGTCAACTTCGGGCGGCTGCTGCGCGAGGACTTCCTGCCCTACCGCGACGAGCTGGTCATCTCGACCAAGGCGGGCTACGACATGTGGCCGGGCCCGTACGGGGAATGGGGGTCGCGCAAGTACCTGCTGGCCAGCCTGGACCAGTCGCTGGCGCGGACGGGCCTGGACTACGTGGACATCTTCTACTCGCACCGGTTCGACCCGCAGACGCCGCTCGAGGAGACGATGGGCGCGCTGGACACGGCGGTGCGCTCCGGCCGGGCGCTGTACGCGGGCATCTCGTCCTACTCGGCCGAGCGAACCCGGGAGGCTTACCAGATACTGCGCGACCTGGGCACCCCGCTGCTGATCCACCAGCCGTCGTACTCGATGATCAACCGGTGGGTGGAGGGCGGCCTGCTGGACGCGCTGGGCGAGCTCGGGGTGGGCTGCATCGCGTTCTCGCCGCTGGCGCAGGGCGTGCTGACCAGCCGGTACCTGGGCGGGGTGCCCGCCGGGTCGCGGGCCGCCAGGAACGGGTCGCTGTCTACTGACCAGCTCAGCGAGGCCACCCTGGCGCACGCGCGGGCGCTGAACGAGATCGCGGCCGGGCGCGGGCAGACCCTCGCCCAGCTCGCGATCTCCTGGGTGCTGCGCGATAGCCGGGTAACCTCGGCGCTGATCGGCGCGTCGTCGGTGGCGCAGCTGGAGGAGAACCTGGCCGCCGCCGCCCAGACTGACTTCACCCCGGAGGAGACCGCGGCGATCGATCAGGACGCGGTCGAGGCCGGCATCAACCTCTGGGCACCCTCCAGCTCAGGGTGAACAGTCAGCGCGGGCTGACCAGCTAGCCGGTCACCGGCACGCTGGCCGACGCCTTGGGATACGGGATGGCCTGCGGGAACTTGAACACGTTGTGCGGGTCGTACTTCTTCTTCAGCCCCGAGAGCCTGGGCAGGTTGCTGCCGTAGTAGGCCTGGGCGTAGTTGACCAGGTCGGGGTCGGGGTAGTTCTGGTAAGCCTCGCCGCTGGCGTAGGGCCGCATCGCCGCCCAGAACCGGCGCTGCCAGGCGAGCTGGTTGGCGATCCCGGTGCTGCTCGCGCCGTTGGTCCAGTCGGTCGTGTACTGGGCGGAGAACAGCGAGGTGCGGTGCACGAAGGCGGTGGCACCGGGCGCCACCGCGTTGACCGCGCCGCCGAGCGAGTCGAAGGCGATGCCGCCGACGCCGCCGGCCGCCCCCGCCACCTGCTGCAGCGACGCCACCTGGGCGAGCAGGGTGTTAATGCCCGAGCTGCTCAGCGGGTGAGTGAAGAAGTCGGACTTGGCGTACTGCGGCTGGCGGGTGAGCTTGCCCCCGGACGCGTACCACGGCAGGTGGCAGGCCTGGTACCCGATGGTGCCGCAACCCGCCTCGGCCAGCATCGCGCTCAGGAACGACTGCGGGTTCTCCAGGTACCAGCTCCCGTTCGCGGGCCGCCCGCTCTTCGCCCACAGGGCGTCGAGCTGCGCCGCCGCGTCGTTGACGCTGCCCAGGTAGGTGCCGCCGACCGAGATGCTCGGGGTGTGGCCGCCGGGCGCCGCCGCCAGGTGCAGGTTCGACCACAGCTGCTCGGGCGCGTGCGGCGCCCAGTTCTGCCAGGCCGCGATCACCTTCGCCGCCTGCGACCACGGCCAGCTCATGCCGAACAGGCACGGGCTGGGGGCGGGCACGGTGCGGAAGGTGAACGAGGTCACCACGCCGAAGTTGCCGCCGCCGCCGCCCTGGCAGGCCCAGAACAGGTCGCCGTACTGCCGCGGGTCGGCGGTCGCGGTCAGCACCGACCCGTCGGCCATGACGATCTGCACCGACTCAATGCTGTCGCAGGTCAGCCCGTAGGCCCGGGCGGTCACGCCGATGCCGCCGCCGAGCGCGAGGCCGGCGATGCCCACCGTCGGGCACGAGCCGCCGGGCACCGCCCGGCCCTTGGCCGCGAGGCCGTTGTAGAAGTCGATGAGCCGGGTGCCGGCGCCGACCACCGCGGTGCTGCCGGACACCGCCCCCATCTTGAAGTTGCTCACGTCGATGATCAGGCCGCTGGTGCCTGACCAGCCGCCGTAGCTGTGACCGCCGGAGCGGGCGGTGAACGGGATCTGGTACTTGCGGGCGAAGGCGATGCAGGTCGCGACGTCGGCCGGGCTCTTCACGTAGGCGATCCCGGCCGGGTGCTGGCTGTCGAACCGCGGGTCGAACAGCAGCTTGGCGGTGGCGTAGCTGGACTGGCCCGGCTGGACCAGCGTCCCGGCCAGGTCCTTGGCCAGCGCGGCCCAGTCGGCCGGGGTGGGCCCGGCCGCGCGGGCGGCGATGCCGGACGGGGTAAGCACCCGGGCCGCGGCGGCGGTGGCGAGGGCCGGGGCGGCGACCGCGGCCGCCCCGCCGGCGGCGATGCCGAGGAACGCGCGCCGCATGATCGAACCTTCGGTTGAGTTGGTCACATCGGTAAGGACGCTGGCGCGGCGCCGGTGGTTGCCTACGTTGTCAGCAACGTTGTCATCGGCCCGGATCGCGGTCCCGGTCGCCCGGAATGTCACACCCGGGGCGCAGAATACGTCTCTAGGGGTACGGGCCGGCGCTGAAAACCCGGTTGCCTGGAAGTCAGCACCACGGTTGCCTGGAAGTCACAACAGAAAAACGGGAAACGGGCGGAATAGCTTGAGTAGCTCAACTGTTTAGTTGGTCATGAGCATCGAGATGGAGGGACCGGGCACCACCCGGTCCGCAGGCTCCGCGCGGGCCGAAGTCACGGCGCAGGCCGACGACTCGGCACCAGCGCTGAACCGGGACATCCTCGACTCGCTGACCACGCTGGTCAAGCGGGCAGGTGAGGCCGGGCAGTCGATCGCGGACGGGTTCGGGCTCGCCCCGCACGACCTGCTGGCCATGTTCAAGCTTGACGGCGGGCTCGCGATGAAGGAGCTCGCCCAGCGGATGGGCTGCGACGCCTCGTTCATCACCACCATCGCGGACAACCTGGAGAAGCGCGGGTTCCTGCACCGGGAACCCGGCCAGCGCGACCGGCGGGTGAAGAACCTGGTGCTCACCGAGGACGGCATCACCGCGAAGGAGCGGATGATGGCGCTGCTCGCGGAGCGGATGCCGTGGTGTTACGCACTCAGCGAAGAGGAGCGGCACTGCTTCCTCGGCCTGCTGCGGAAGATGCTTGACGCGCCCTGCCCGGTCACCCGCCGCGGCAATGACGCCGGCCCGGGCGCCTAGCAGGCAAGCAGGATCGTCCGCGGCCCGCAGCGCCGCTCAGCCCGGTCGGCCAGGCCAGGCTGTCCCGGTGGCGCGGCGGTCCGGTCAGGGCGGAGCCTGCACCCGTTCGGAATCGTTTAAATAATCTAGTTAATTCCTTCAGCTCAACTAAAGGGGAAAACCAGTGTCAGCTAAGTCAGGCCCGGCCGAGGACACGGCGCCAGCCGACCTCGCCGTCAGCCAGCAAGCTGTCGGGTCACCGCCCGGCCAGGAGGCGCCGGCCCGGCCGCGGCACCTCGGGCTCGCACTCGTGGTGATCGCCACCTCGCAGCTGATGGTGGTGCTCGACGCCACCATCGTGAACGTCGCGCTGCCGCACATCCAGACCGCACTGCACTTCTCCGGGGCCAACCTGGAATGGGTGGTTAACGCCTACGCGCTCGCCTTCGGCGGCCTGCTGCTGCTCGGCGGCCGGACCGGTGACCTGCTCGGGCGGCGGCGTATCTTCATCGCCGGCATCACCTTGTTCGCGCTCGCCTCGCTGGCGGGCGGTTTCGCCACCGACCAGGCGTGGCTGCTGGCGGCCCGGGTGATCCAGGGCATCGGCGGCGCGCTGGCCGCGCCCGCCTCACTGGCGCTGGTCGCGGTCACCTTCCCCGAGGGGAAGGAGCGGAACCGGGCGATGGGCGTGTACGCGGCGATGTCGATCGCGGGCGGCGCGGTCGGCCTGATCGCGGGCGGCCTGCTCACCTCCTACGCCGACTGGCGCTGGGTGTTCTTCGTCAACGTGCCGATCGGCCTGTTCGTCGCGTTCCTGGCGCCGCGGGTGCTCGGCACCTCCAAGCCGCAGCCGGGCCGGTTCGACCTGCCGGGCGCCATCACCGGGTCGCTGGGCCTGGGCGCGCTGGTCTACGGGCTGTCCTCGGCCGCCACCACGTTCACCAACGGCCAGGCGGTCGGGCACTGGGGCAGCACCAAGGTCATCGTCTCGCTGGTGGCGTCGGTGGTGCTGCTGGGCGCGTTCGCGTTCATCGAGGCGCGGTCGAAGCACGCGCTGATCCCGCCGCGGGTGATCAAGTCGCGCAACCGGACCGGGGCCTACCTCATCTCGTTGTGCATCGGCACCGCGCTGTTCGGCATGTTCTTCTTCATGACGCTGTTCGTGCAGCAGGTCTGGCACTACTCGCCGGTCAAGTCCGGGATCTCGTACCTGCCGATGGTGGCCGGGATCTTCGCCGGGGCCGGCCTGTCGTCCAACCTGGTGGGGCGGATCGGGGCCCGGCCACTGCTGATCCTCGGCCCGGCCGCCGCGGCCGGCGGCATGTTCTGGCTGTCGCTGATCACCGAGCAGTCCAGCTACGCCGGCGGCCTGCTCGGCCCGATGATTCTGACCGGGTTCGGCATGGGCACCACCTTCGTCCCGCTGTCGCTGGTCGCGCTGGCCAAGGTGCCGCTGGAGGACACCGGGGTGGCGTCCTCGTTGCTCAACACCGGGCAGCAGGTCGGCGGCTCGATCGGGCTGGCGATCCTCGGCACCGTCGCCTGGTCGGCGGTGGCGTCGAACCTGAAGTCGGCCACCGCGGCGGCGGGCGGTCACCTGTCGGGGGCCGCGCAGGCGGCGGCGACCAACCACGCGTACGCCTACGGGTTCAGCCGCGGCTACCTGCTCGCGGCCGGGATCGCGCTACTCGGGCTGGTCATCTCGCTGGTGCTCATCCGGGTTAAGAAGGCGGACATGGCGGGCCTCGACCCGATGGCGGCGGCCGGCGGCTGAGGCCGCGCTACAGTGCGGCTGACGTGCCCGGTCCCGGTGACAGTGACTGTCACCGGGACCGGACACGTTCGTCTTGGCGGCCCGCGAGAAGATCACCCGGGAGATAATCGGGTCATGACTGACGATCTGCTCCTCGTGTACGTCTCCCCCGGCCCGACCGACGTCGCTGAGTTCAACGACTGGTACGACAACGAGCACATCCCCAACCGGCAGGCGACCCCCGGGTTCGGCGCCGTCAACCGGTTCCGCGCGGTGGACGGGATGGAACCCGACTGGCTGGCCTACTACGACATCAAGCCGGGCACGCTGGAAACGCCGGCGTACCAGGCGCTGTGGGACACCGCGTCGGACCGCGAGAAGCGGATCATGGGGTCGTTCGCGGTCCTCGACCGGCGGGTCTACTCGCCGCTCAGCGACTCGTGGGCGGACGGGGTGAGCGCCGCCTCGGGACCGCCGCCGGTCGTCATGACGGTGTCGATGTCGGTCCCGCCGGCCGTCGAGCCCGACCTGGCGGCGTACTACGAGCAAGAGCACTACCCGCTGCTGCTGGCGGTGCCGGGCTGGCGGCGGGCCCGGCGCTACGTGCTGACCGAGGGCAACGGCCCCAAGTACCTGTCGCTGCACGAGATCGACTCGGTGGCGGCGCTCGACCAGCCCGGCTACCAGCAGGCCACCTCCACCCCGTGGCGGAACCGGATCGTCGGCGCCGCCACCGAGCGCGAGAAGCGGATCTTCGGCCTGCACAAGGCGTTCGGCTAACGGCGCCCGCGGCACGCTGCCGGGCTAGCACGGGGGCCAGACGGCACGGCGGCTGGACAGCGTTGTCAGAAACGTGTCCTTCGTTGTCCGCCGCCATATTTCAATCCATGCGATATGCCGCGAAAACGGGGTAGCTGAGTGGCATGCGGTCTAGCGAGGACGTGCCCGTGGTGAGTGACGGCCAGGGCACGCAGCCGAAGAGCACGGGGAGACGACGGCGGAAGTGGCTGCCCCGGCTGATCAAGCCGGCCCGGCTCGGGGTGATCCTGATCGTCATCGCGCTAGTGGTCGAGTACCTGGTGGTGCCCGAGCTGGTGGGGGCGAGCAAGGACCTGTACCTGCTCGGGCAGATCAGCGTCTGGTGGGTGGTAGCGGGCGTGGTGCTCGAGGTCGTCTCGCTGTTCTGCTACGCGATCTTGACCAAGGTGCTGCTGCCACCGGGCAAGCCCAAGCCGAGCCTGTCAGTGCTGTTCCGGATCGACCTGTCGGCCGCGGCGGTGGCGCACGTCATCCCGGCCGGCACGCTGGGCACCGCCGCGCTCGGATTCAAGCTGTTCACCACCGAGGGGATCTCGGCCAACGACGCCACCGTGATGATGGCGGCCAAGGGCATCGGCTCGACCGTGGTGCTGAACGTGCTGCTGTGGCTCTCCCTGGTCGTTTCCATCCCGCTGGCCGGCTTCAAGCCCATCTACGCCACCGTCGCCATCATCGGCACGGTAGTGCTCGCCCTGGTCGCGGTGCTGGTGCTCGGCATCACCCGCGGCGCCGGGTTCGCCTCGCGGCTGCTGCGGATGGTGGGCGACAAGGTGCCGTTCCTCAACGGGGAGAAGGTCGAGCAGGCGGTGCTCAACGCGGCCCGCTCGTTCGCGCTGCTCGCCCGGGACAAGCGGGTGATGGCCTGGTCGCTGCTGTGGGCATCACTCAACTGGATGCTCGACGCCGCCTCGCTGTGGTGCTTCGTGGCCGCGTTCGGCCACTACGCCAACCCGATCGAGCTGTTCGCCGCCTACGGCATCGCCAACGTGGCGGGCGCGCTGCCGCTCACCCCGGGCGGCCTCGGCGTGGTCGACTCGATCACCCCGCTGCTGCTGGTCAGCTTCGGTGTCACCCGCAGCGTCGCCACCCTGGGGGTGCTCGGCTGGCGGATGGTCAACTTCTGGCTGCCGATCCCGCTGGGCGCGGCGGCCTTCGTCTCGCTCAAGGCGAAACCGGACTCCCGCGGGATGAAGGCCTTCCGGCACGGGCTCTCCACCATCTTCTCCAGCGGTAAGGAGGAAGTCGGCGCGCTGCCCGGGGAAGAGATGACCCGGCGGCCGACCGCGGAAGCGGAGTCACCGGAGGAAGCCGGGCCCCCGGAGAAGGCAGGCGAGCCTGCCCGCGCCGACGGCCGGTTGGTCAACTCCGCCGACGAGAAGTCCGAGCCGGCGCAGACGCGGAAGGGCGGCGGGCTCTCGCAGGCCGACGAGCCGCCGATCACCGGGTAGACGGTTACCCCGCCCGCGGAGACGCCCACCAGGCCGAGCTTCCCGAAAATATCCATCCACGGCTCCGACCAGGAGCGCTCGACCAGGACGGCACCGATGCCCGAGGCGCGCAGGTAGTCCTCGAACTGGCCCAGCCGGGGGCCGAAGGGGTCACTCAGGTTGCCGATCGCGGCCGGCAGGGCGTCCTCGCGCGGTGTCAGCGACCCGTTGATGAACCCGCCCGCGATCCGGAAGTAGAAGCCGGCCGCCGCCTGGAACAGCAGCCCGCCGTTTCCCCGCTCGGTCACCACCACGACGGTCTCCCCCGGCTGCAGGTAATGCCGGTACAGGCCCTCGGTGATGAACGGCGGCAACTGGTTGGCCGGGCGCATGGTCGCGGGCAGCGGGTAGCCGGCCGGGTGCGGGTTCAGCGCCCCGGCCGCCGTCGGCAGGTCAGCGAACAGGACCACCGCCGCCAGCAGACCGAGGCCCCAGCGGGCGGAGCGTCGCCAGCCGGCTGCGGGGGCCGCCAGCCACAGCGCCAGGGCCAGGGACAGCACCAGGTAGCCGAAGATGATCAGCCTTGACGGCTCGGCGCTGCGCGCCAGCGGCAGGTTCCACAGGCCGCCCCACGGCAGGCTGAACGCGTCCGCGTTGCCGATCACCAGGCCAGGACCAAGGGCGAGCGCGATCACGCCAACCAGCGCGATCACCAGCAGCCGGGCGAGCCGGCTGGAGCGGGCGGAAATGAGCAGCGCGAACGGGATCAGCAGCAGCGGCAGGCCGGTGTAGTCGTCGAGGCCGACCCGGCCGATGCGGTCGGAGTAGCCGACCAGCGCACCCAGCCCGAACAGCTTGTCCGACGACGGCAGCACCAGCCGGACCAGGTGCAGCGAGAAGGCAGGCAGCTGCCGGCTGAGCGTCGCCGGGTAGCCGCGTAGCGCATAGAGCAGGTAGGGCGACGCGAGCAAGACGGCGCCCGCGTAGCTGGCCACGGTCAGCCCGGCCAGCCGGGCCACCCGGGGCCGGCGGCCCGGCCGGCCACCGCGAAGCCGGCCGCCAGGGCGACCGCCAGCACCATGGTCATGCCGGCGAACGCCTCGGTGAAGGTATAGAACTCCAGCGCCATCAGGACCGACGCCCAGGCCACGAACCAGCCCCGGCCCAGGGTCCCGTCCCACCAGCGCAGCGCCAGGTACACCAGCAGCGGCAGCAGCGCGATCACGGTCAGGTTGGGCTGCCCCTGCCAGTCGTGCACCAGCTCGAACGGGCACAGTCCGTAGACGCCGCCGGCCAGCAGCGACGCCCAGAACCGGCCGGTCAGCCGCCGGGCGGCGACGAATGCGGCCAGGGCTGACAGCGGCGGCACCAGCAGTAGCATCAGGTTGAACGCCGACACCACCCCGAACAACGCCGTGACCGGCCAGAACAGCAGGCCGATGGTGGGAGTGGTGGTCGCCCAGGCAACGTCGTAGCCGCCGGGGGCGCCGATCTGGCCCGAGAACAGCGGGTTGATCCCGTGCGACACCGCGTACGGCCACCAGCGCATCGCCCAGGTGTAGAAGTTCGGGTCGGTCCAGTACTGCCTGAGCTGCGTCTCGCCCAGGTGCCCGGCCACCGGCAGCGCGTACCCGGTGACGAACACGACCAGGTACGCCGCCAGCGCGAGCAGGCCCTGGAGCGCCGGGCGGACCGGACGGGCCGGGGCGCCACGGGCCGGGACGGCGGCCGCTGGCGGGGCGGCCAGCCCGGTAGCCGGCGCCTGCGCGAGCAGCGCCGACCCGGGGAACGGCGACCCGGTGACCGATGACGGCCCGGAGTCAGCGACGTCCACGTGTCCTCCACCTACCGCAGTCGAGTATCGCGCTGGCGTACGGCTTGACTGGAGGGAACTTTAACGTGGCTTTCAGCCTGATTTATGACGCTGCAGAACAACTTAACAACTTTGTGTCGTTAGCCGATCGCGGTACGGTGCGGCCCCGGGGCCGCCCCTGTCCCCACCGCCGCGGTGGCCTGCGCCTTCGCCTGGCTGGCGAGCCACGGTGCCAGCGGGTAAATGGTCACGCCGCCGACCGAGACGCCGTGCAGGCCGAGCTTGCCCAGGTTCATCCACGGCAGCGCCCAGGCCTGCTCGACGATGAGGGCGCCGAGCCCGGAGGCACGGGCGTAGCGCTCGAAGATCTCGACCGCCACCCTGCTCGGCCGGGCCAGCCCGGCCACCGGGTGGGGAAGGGCGTTGACCGGGGTCAGCGAGGCGTTGATGTACCCGCCCGCGATGCGGAAGTAGAAGCCGGCCTCGGCCTGGAACAGCATCCCGGCGTTCCCCCGGTAGGTCAGCACGGCGACGATCTCCCCTGGGCGCAGGTACCGCCGGTACATGCCCTCGGTCAGGAACGGCGGCAGCGGGTTGGCCGCGCGCATCGCCGCGGGCGGGTGAAAGCCCGGCGGGAGCGGGATCACCGGCTGGTACGACGTCGACGTGTCGGCGATGATCGCCGCCACCGCCAGCAGGCCGAGGCCCCAGCGGGCGGCGCCGCGCAGCCGGCTGGCGGACGGCGCCGCCAGCCACAGCGCCAGCGCCAGCGCGAGCGCCAGGACGGCGAACACGATGAACCGGGAGGGCTCGGCGCTGCGGGCGATCGGCAGCCGCCACAGCGCGGCCCAGGGCAGCGGGTAGGTGTGCCGCACGGAGGTGAGCACCAGGCTGGGGCCGGCCGCCAGCGCGATCACGAACACGAAGCCGAACAGCAGCAGCCGGGTGACCCGGTTCCGCCAGGCGAGTGCGGCCAGCACCAGCAGCACCGCGATCAGCGGGAGCCCGACGTAGTTCTCGATCCCGGTCCTGCCCAGGTGGGCGGAGTAGCTGACCAGCGGGGACACGATGTTCCCGGGGGCGGACTCGGGCACGATCAGCCGGATCAGCGGCAGCGAGAAGGCGGGATACTGCCGGGTGAGCGCGCCCTGGTAGTGCTGCAGCGAGTAGACCAGGTAGGGGGCCGACAGGACGAGGGCGCCCGCGTAGCCGATCGCGGCCAGCCCGGCTAGCCGGGCCACCTTGCGCCGGGCCGCCCGCCCGGCCACCGCGAGCCCGATCAGCAGGCCGCCCGCCCAGACCACCGTCATCTCGGCGAATGCCTCGTTGAAGGTGTAGAACTGCACGGTCATCAGCAGGCCCAGGCAGATGACGAAAACGCGCGGGCTGAGCGAACCCTCCCACCAGCGCAGCACCAGGTACACCATGAGCGGGAACAGCGCGATCACGGTCAGGTTGGGCTGGCCCTGCCAGGTGTGCACCAGCTCGTACGGGCAGAAGCCGTAGACCGCGCCCGCCAGCAGCGACGCCCAGAACCGGCCGGTCAGCCGGCGGGCGGCGAGGAACGCCGCCCAGGCCGAGACCGGCGGCACCAGCAGCAGCATCACGTTGTAGGACACCAGCACCCCGAAGAGGGCGGTGACCGGCCACATCGCCACGCTGACGGCGGGCGCGGTGCTCGCCCAGGCCAGGTCGTAGCCGTGCGGCGCGCCGATCTGGGCGGAGAACAGCGGGTTGAGGCCGTGGCCGAGCGCGTAGGGCCACCAGGCCAGCGACCAGGCGTAAAACTGCACGTCGGTCCAGTACTGCCGCAGGTTGGGGGTGTTGAGGTGGCTGGCCAGCGGCAGCCCGTACACGGTGACGAAGACCGTCAGGTAGCCGGCGAACGCGAGCAGCCCTGACAGCACCGGGCCGGGCAGCCGGGCGGAGCGCAGCCGGGACAAGGGGGAAGCGGGCGATTCGGCCGCCGGGGCGGCGTCCGGCGGCGGCACGGCGGCTTCCGGTGCCGCGGCTCCCAGGAGGCCGGCGTCATCGTCCGGTGCCGCGGCCTCCCAGGCCGGGGTTGCCGGTGTCGCACTGCCCGTGTCGTCCACAAATCCCCCAGATCTCGGGTCGGCGCAACAGTGTCGCGTACCGCCGTGCCCGGCCGGGGGATATTTAATTAACCTTTCGCCGAATAGAGTCGCAGCCAAACCACTAATTAACGATCATCAGCACACGCGGTCGAACAGGCCGGCCCGGCGGGGTCCGCCGCCCGGAGGCCGATGCGTCGGCCGATGATCCGCCGGGAACATCACTGCTCGTGATGACTACGGAGAGTAGCAGGCGCCGGCTGCTCGCACCGGGCGCCTCCCTGGTCGCGATCGCCCTCCTGCTTAGCACTACCGCGGCGAACGCCGCCCCGGTCAACCACCCCACGGCCCTGTCGGGCAATGAGTGGGCGTGCACGCATACCAGTCCGCCGATGATGATCCACGCCGGCGGCGCGAAAGTCACCACCAGGCCGGGGACAGTCAAGTTCACCGCTCACCACGTGGGCGCGGACTTCAACGGGGTCTACGACTCCGTCGGCTACCTGGACAGTCTCAATTCCGGCTGGTACTGCGGCGGGCACCGCGCGTTCGCGCCCCCTAAGCTCGGCCAACTGGAAAACCCGGTCGTGTCCGCCCACTACGTCACCAGCGGGAACTTCCGGGGAGACGCCGGATTCGACATCTGGTTGGAGCCGAGCGCTCACTACAACACCTACTACGCCATGACGCACGCGGGACCGGGCAGCACCGAGGCGATGATCTGGATCAGCCGTCCCGACTGGAAGTCCTGGGCCGCGGTCGCGCGGGCACGGGTCACGATCAGCGGCCGGACCTGGTACGTCGTAGCGGGCAAGGTCGGGCACGGCCGCGGCTGGGAACGGGTGTTCTTCGTCGCGCCGAACGCCCACAACGGCAACGTGACCGTCAGCGGCATGCGGCTGGACCCGTTTTTCAGCTACCTGATGAAGCACCGCCTGCTGCGGCCGTCAGATGTCCTGGCGGCGGTGGACAACGGCGCGGAACTCTCCGCGGGCAGCGTCTTCCTGGCCGGCTACCAGATAACGGGGCTGCGGGGACTGCGTTGATCGCCGGCGCGGAGGCCCGAACCCCGAAAGCAAAACGACCCGGGGCCGCGCCCTCAGGCCGCTCCGGGTCGTACGCGCTTGCGCTCTGGGGGTGAGACTCGAACTCACAACCGTTCGGTTAACAGCCGAATGCTCTGCCAATTGAGCTACCCCAGATAGCGGGCCGAAGGGCCGGCCCGTCGTGGTACGCGCTTTAGCATAGCGCACGATACGGGTGCCTGTGGCCCGCCCGGGGCGGGCCGGGCGGCGCGACCGGGAAGCCCAACCGGGCAGTGCGAGCAGGCGGTGCGACTAGCCTAGGAAACCGGGGATAACCAGGCTTCGGGCGGGTAGCTTCCGCCCGCAAGGGAAAGTTAGCCTGGAACGGTGTCCTCGGAAACGGCGCACTGGAGATAAAGGGGACCAGATGCGGTACAAAGCAACTTTTATCGTCGGCTTCGCCGTCGGTTTCCTGGCCGGCGCACGGGCCGGCCGGGGCGCGTACGACAAGATCGTCGGCTACGGCCAGCAGGTCGCCAGCCACCCGAAGGTGCAGGAGGCCACTACCGCCGCCCAGGCCAAGGCGACCGACCTGGCGAAGTCCGCGGCCGCCAAGGCGCCCGAGGCGGCCAGGACGGCGGCCACCGCCGCCGCCAAGACCGCCCAGGAGCAGGCGGCCAAGGTGCCGTCCTACGTGTCGACCGCCAAGGAAGCCGCGCAGAGCAAGATCCCCGCCCGCTTCGGCGGCAGCGGCGACAGCGAGCCGGCCCAGGACGTGATCGTGGACGGCAACCTCATCTACCCGGCCGAGGGCGGCACGCCGACCGCCAACGGGACGCCCTTCACGCCGGGCGAGCCGCCCCTGCCGTAGCGGCCGCCGGAGCTGTCAGCATGCGCCCCCCGGTACGGCAGCGTCTCCGCTGCCGTACCGGGGGGCGCTTTGTCTAGCCCGCCCGGCCAGGCGGGCCCGCCCGGCCGGTCCCGCTGTGGACAGGCCCGCCCGGCCGGTCCCGCTGTGCGGGAAGCGTGTCTGGTCCCGGCCGCGACGAGGGGTTATGTTGTGGCCGCACCGGGGAGTGCGTGCCGGTGACCCGGCAACCCGCCGTAAGCGAGGAGAGCAAACCGTGATCGCTCTGAGCGTCTCGATGACGTTTCCGGCCGAGGCGATGGCCGAGGTCCGGGAGTTCCTCAAGAACCTCACGGTCCTGAGCAACCAGGACGCTGGCTGCGTCGAGTACTGGTGGGCGCAGACCCTCGAGGACCCGAGCACCTTGCGGCTGTACGAGGTCTGGGAGTCCCAGGAGGCACTCAAGGATCACCTGGACCTGCCGCACGAGAAAGAATTCATGGCGAAGATCCAGCCGCTGGTGCAGAAGATCGACGTTCGCTACTACGACCCGCAGACAGTCCGGGCCTGAAGCACGAGAGTCACCGAGAGGAATCCAATGACGGAGTCTGAGCAGGCGGCGAACCCGGGCGGGTTCGCCGTCCTCGCCATGTTCCACCCCAGCCACCGGGTCACCAGCCTGGTCGAGGTCGAGGACTTTTTCGAGCGGGTCTTCGGCCGCAACAGCGCCCGGCTCAACGTCCTCACCGGCGTCGAGGTCCAGAACCCGGACTTCCGGATGGACTACTCGACCTTCACCACCGTCCGTGAGGTCATCTTCGACAGCATCGACCCGACCCGGCTGGTCCGGGGCGGAAACCGGCTGTACCCGGACGTGACGGTGTCGCACCTGAACGGGCTGGGCTGGTACGTCGACGGGATGGCGGAGGCGTTCCGCTCACTCAAGGCGGCGGGCTTCACCATCGTCGGCCAGGACGACAAGGTCGCCGAGGGCGACGACCCGCCGACCGTCATCGGCGCGCCGATGCCCATGTTCTGGACCACGCCGGAGTCGGCCGGGCTGCGGTACCAGTTCGTGCCGAAGGTCCCGATGCCCGGCGACAAGCGGATGCAGGACGGCTGGAAGCTCGCCCCGACGTCACCGCATGACCCGCTCGGGCTGGAGTTCTGCTCGCACCACACCATCTTGACGAGCCAGCCCGACCGCGCGAAGCGGCTGTTCGTCGAGGGCCTGGGCGGGACCGTCATCCACGAGGGCCGCGACGAGGCCCGCCAGACCGCCAGCACCTACATCCACCTGGGCGACGGCGTGTACGAGTTCGCGGTGCCGGACGAGGGCTCGGCCGCCTACGCCGACTGGCAGTCGAACGCCGCCCCGGCCGACACCTACCACGCGCTGACCTGGAAGGTGCAGGACCTGGGCAAGGTCGAGCAGCGGCTGACGGAGCAGGGCGTGGGCATCGCCACCCGCACCGGCGACACGATCATCACCGACCCGGCCACCAGCATCGGCATCCCCTGGGGATTCACCACCAGCCTGGTGCCCGGGGACCCGCGCGGCTAGCGGCCCCGCCCCCGGGCAAACGCGCCCCCGGTGCAGCGGCGTCATTGCCGCCGCGCCGGGGGCGCGTCGTTGATGCCCGCACGTCGTCGGGCGGGTCAGTCCAGGTACTCGCGCAGCAGCAGCGCCCGCGACGGGTGGCGCAGCTTGGCCAGCGTCTTCGACTCGATCTGGCGGATCCGTTCCCGGGTCACGCCGAACTCCCGGCCGACCTCCTCCAGCGTCCGCGGGTGCCCGTCGGACAGCCCGAAGCGGAGCTGGATGATCCGCTGCTCGCGCTCGGACAGCTCGCACAGCACCCGGTCGAGCTGGTCCTGCAGCATGATGAACGCGGCCGCCTCGATCGGCACCACCGCGTCCGCGTCCTCGATGAAGTCGCCCAGGTCGGACTCTTCCTCACCGATCGGTGACTGCAGCGACACCGGCTCCTGCGCGATCCGCTGGATCTCCGCCACCCGGTCCGGCTCGATGCCGAGCTCGGCCGCGATCTCCTCCGCGGTCGCCTCCCGGCCGAGCTCCTGGTGCAGCTGCCGGGTCACCCGGGCCAGCTTGTTGATCGTCTCGACCATGTGCACCGGCACCCGGATGGTGCGCGCCTGGTCGGCGATCGCGCGGGTGATGGCCTGCCTGATCCACCAGGTCGCGTAGGTGGAGAACTTGTAGCCGCGGGTGTAGTCGAACTTCTCCACCGCGCGGATCAGTCCCAGGTTCCCTTCCTGGATCAGGTCGAGGAACACCAGGCCGCGGCCGATGTACCGCTTGGCGATCGACACCACCAGCCGCAGGTTCGCCTCGATCAGCCGCTGCTTGCCGCGCACCCCGTCGGCGGCCAGCCACTCCAGGTCGGCCCGGTCGCCCGCCGCCAGGGTGAAGCCGCTGTGCAGCTTCTCCTCGGCGTACAGGCCGGCCTCGATCGACTTGGCCAGCTCCACCTCGCCCTCGGCCGTCAGCAGCGGCACCCGGCCGATCTCCCGCAGGTAGATCCGCACCAGGTCACTGGTGCCGGCCCGGCGCGCGGTGTCCGCGTCGACCTCGGGCAGCTTGGTATCAGGTTCCTCCTCAGCTTGGGCGTCGACCACGTCGATGCCCTCGTCGGAGAGCACCCGCACTACCCCGTCGAGTGCGTCCGCGGTCAGCTCGGCCCGGTCGATTGCCGTGGTGACGTCCCCCATCGTCACGAATCCCCGGGCGCGCCCCAGCGCCACGAGGTCCGTCAACTGCGCTGTTAGCGATGGTCCGCTCGTTACTACGGTCAGGCTCACCCGACCAGTGTGCGGCACGTCACCCCGGTATGGGGGGACCCAATTTTATTACTCTGACCAGAGGTTTAACCTGCGCGCAATGTGTGTAAGTACACCCCGTAATGTCCCTCTTGGCCGGTGCGGTCAGCTCCTGGTCGCCCGGTCGAGCAGCCACTTGCGGCGCTGCTCGAGCGCCACCAGCTCGCCGAACATCCGGCCGTAGGCGGCCTGGTCCTCCTCCGGGTTCATCCGCTGCAGCCGGGCCTTGATGGCGGCGATCTCCCGGCCGACCGCCAGCTCACCGACCCGGGCCAGCACCACGTCGGCGTACTTCTCGTCCGGTTCGCCCGGCACCCGCGGCGGGTCGGCCGCCAGCTCGGTCACGAACGCCCGCGCGTGGTCGTCAGGCGCCGCATCCAGCAGCGCCGCCACCCAGTCCCTGGCCCGGCCCGCGGCGCCCACCCCGCCGCAGGCCACGGTCAGCGCGAACACCGCCGCGTGGGCGGGCACGGTGAACGCGGCCGGGCCGAGCGCGTCGAACTCCGGCCCGGTGATGGCGGGCCACTGCACCGCCAGCTTGAGCGCCTCCCGCTCGACCCGCAGCACCGGGTCGCTGCGGTCGTAGGGAAGGCCCGCCCCCGGCTGCTGCTGGCCGGCCGCCGCGCGCCGCTGGCCGCCGTCGTTCGCTCCCGCCCGGGAGGCATCGGAACGGGAGGGGCTGACCCGGGCCGGCTTAGCGGCTCCGGCGGCCTTCCGCACCCGGTCCAGGATGTACCGCTCGTCACTGAAGCCGATCCACCGGTCCAGGTCGACCGCGTACTGCTTCCACTTCGACCGGTCCTTGATCCGCATGATGATCGGCGCCGCCTCGTCGATGGCGGCGAACTGCCCCTCGCGGGTGTCCAGGTCGTGCCGGGAGAGCACCGACCTGATGGCGAACTCGAACAGCGGCACCCGCCGTGCCACCAGGTCCCTGACCGCCGCCTCGCCTTGCTTCAGCCGCAGGTCACACGGGTCAAGGCCGTCCGGCTGGACGGCCACGAAGGTCTGCGTGACGAACTTCTCCTCCAGGGTGAACGCGCGCAGCGCCGCCTTCTGGCCGGCCGCGTCGCCGTCGAAGGTGAAGATCACCTCGCCCGGCGACCCCTCGGTGTCCATGATCAGCCGCCGCAGGATCTTCACATGCTCCTCGCCGAAGGACGTGCCGCAGGTCGCCACCGCCGTCGGCACCCCCGACAGGTGGCAGGCCATCACGTCGGTGTAGCCCTCCACGATCACCGACTTGCGCTGCCGGCCGATCTCCCGCTTGGCCAGGTCAGCCCCGTAAAGCAGCTGGCTCTTCTTGAACAGCGGGGTCTCCGGGGTATTCAGGTACTTCGGCTCGTCCTCGGGGTTCAGCTTGCGGGCGCCGAACGCCACCGTCTCCCCGGTCAGCTCCCTGATCGGCCACATCAGCCGGCCGCGGAACATGTCGATGATCCCGCCCCGGCTGGTCCGCCGGGCCAGGCCCGCCTTCAGCAGCTCCTCCTCGGTGAACCCGCGGCCCCGCAGGTGCTTGGTCAGCTCGTCCCACGCGGCCGGGGAGTAGCCGGCGCCGAACTTGTCCGCGTCGTCGAGCGTGAAGCCCCGCTCGGCCAGGAAGGCCTGGGCGATGCGGCCGGACGCGGAGTGCATCCGTTCGGCGTAAAACTCCTGGGCCAGCCGGTGCGCCTCGATCAGCCGCCGCCGCTGGCCGGTCTCCTGGCCGGGGACGTAGCCGCCCGCCTCGTAGCGCAGGTCGATGCCCGCCCGGGCCGCCAGCCGCTCCACCGCCTCGCTGAACTGCAGGCTCTCCATCTTCATGAGGAACTTGATGACGTCGCCGCCCTCGCCGCAGGAGAAGCAGTGGTACAGCTCCTTGCCCGGGGTCACGTTGAACGACGGGGTGCGCTCCTCATGGAACGGGCACAGTCCCTTCAGGTGACCGCCGCCCGCGGGCCGCAGCTGTAGGTACTCCCCGACCACGTCCGCGATCGGGGACCGCTCGCGAACGGCGGCGATGTCTTCCTGGCGAATGCGACCCGGCATGCAGCCGAGTGTATGCCCGCGCCCGTATCCGGTCGCCGGGATAACCGTCCGCCCGCGGGCGGCCTGAGCAGGCCCTGCTCGGTGGCGGCGGCGACCGCCGCCGTCCGGCCGGACACGCCGAGCTTGGCGCAGGCGCGCAGCAGGTGCGTCTTCACCGTCGCCTCGCTGATGAACAGGTCGCGGCCGATCTCCGCGTTGGTCAGGCCGCGGGCGGCGCGCACCAGGATCTCGGCCTCCCGGGCCGACAGCGGCGGCGGCGCGGCCGGCCGGCGCCGCAGGCTGTTCATCAGCCGCCCGGCCACCGCCGGGGCGAGCACCGTCTCGCCGCGGGCGGCGGCCCGCACCGCGTCCGCCAGCTCCTGCTTGGTGGCGTCCTTGAGCAGGTAGCCGACCGCGCCCGCCTCCACCGCGCGGAGGATGTCGGCGTCGGTGTCGTAGGTGGTCAGCACCACCACCCGGGGCCCGCCGGCCGCCGTGATCTGCTCGGTCGCCCGTACCCCGTCGCCGCCCGGCATGCGCAGGTCCATCAGGATGACGTCAGCCCCGCCCCGCGCGGCGACCGCCACCGCCTCAGGACCCGAGCCCGCTTCGGCCGTCACCTCGATGTCGGGCTCGGCGTCGAGCATCCCCCGCAGCCCCGCCCGCACCACCGGGTGATCGTCGGCCAGCAGCACCCGGATCAGGCCGGGCGGCCGGCCCGGGCCGGCCGGGGCGCGGGCGCCGGTCACGCCGGCAGCTCCGCCCGGACGGTGGTTCCCGCGCCGGGGGCGGAGCGCACCGTCAGCGTGCCGCCCGCCTGGCGGAGCCGTTCCCGCATGCCGCGCAGCCCGAACCCGGCCCCGGCGGCCGGCCCGCCGGCCGGGCCGCCGGTGAAGCCGCGGCCGTCGTCGGTAACCGTCAGCTCGACCGTCGCCGCGGTGTAGCGCAGCCGCACGTCGACCCGGCTGGCGGCGGCGTGCCTGGCCACGTTGGCCAGCGCCTCCTGGCAGACCCGCAGCAGCACCACCTCGGCCCCGGTCGGCAGCGGCCGCACCGCGCCCTCGGCCCCGCAGCTCGCCTCGAACCCGGCCGCGCGGCCGGCCGTCCCGGTCGCCCGGGCGACCGCGCCGGCCAGCCCGTCGCCGTCCACGGCGCTGCCGTCCAGGGTGGGCGGGGCCAGCGCCGTCACCAGCGCGCGGGCCTCCGCCAGGTTCTCCCGGGCGGTATCCAGCGCCAGGTCCAGGTGCTCGTCGGCCGCGCCCGCGGCCTGGGCGGCCTGGATCAGCGTCACCACGCTGAGGAACCCCTGGGCGAGGGTGTCGTGGATGTCGGCCGCCAGCCGCTGCCGCTCGGCCAGCACGCCGGCCTCATGGTGCACGGCGGCCAGCTCCGCCTGAGCCGACTCCAGGCGGGCGATCAGCCCGTCCCGCTCGCGGCTCTGCTCGATCACCCGGATCATCCAGCGGCTGAACACCTCGGAGAACCCGATCGCGAACAGCACCGTCCCGGCCGCCGTGGCCGCGCTCTGCACGCTCCAGCTCGCCAGCCCGTAGACCAGCCCGGCGACCGCGTTGAGCAGCACCACGAAGACCATCGCGCGGCGGTTCGGCGCCGTCAGCTGGAAGCACTGCGGGCTGAGGGCGAACGCCAGGAACCAGGCGTTCGGGTTCGCGTACAGCGCCACCGCCAGCAGGCCGGTCATGCCGACCAGGTAAACCGGGCCGCGCCAGCCGGCGGCGGCCAGGTGCCAGGTCTGCTCGTCGTCCTGGCGCAGCACCGGCCGGGCCAGGAGCAGGTACCACGGGACCATCGCGGCCAGCGCCAGGCTGGCCGCGACCCGCTCGCCCGGCCCGAGCGGCGCCGCCTCGACCAGGATCGCGCTCGCCGCGAAGACGAGGGCGTAGAACGCCTCCCAGGCGGGCTCTCCGAGACCGCGGGCGGGTCCGGGAGGAAGCGTCACCCGTTCGGCATCCCGGTTTTGACCTTGTTCCTGGGCTAGCTGCCTGGCCGCCAGCGGAACGTTCGCGCGCATACCACCAATCCTCCCGCGATCCAGGCCAGCAGGACCAGCGCGACCAGGCCGTGCTGCCACGAGCCGGCTCCAGCCGGGCCGCGCTGTCCGGCAGGAACACCGAGCGCAGGCCCTGCGCCAGCCAGCGCAGCGGGAACAGCGACGCCACGTCCCGCAGCGGGGCCGGCACGCTGCTGAGCGGGACCACGTAGACCCCGGAGACGAAACTGAGCATGGTCAGCGGCAGGCTGATCAGCGGCACCGCCCCGGCCGCCTTCCGCGGCAGGCTGCTCACCGCGATGCCGGCCACCGCGCAGGCGGCCGTGCCGAGCAGGAACACCCAGCCGAAGGTCAGCCACCGGCCCGGCTGGGCGGGCAGGCTGACGTGGTAGAACGCCGTGCCGACGGCCAGCAGCAGCGCCGTCTCGGCCACCGCGCACACCAGCGCCTGGATGACCTTGCCCGCGAAGTAAGCCGTCCGGGGCATCGGGGTGGCCGCCAGCCGCCGCAGCACGCCGCTGTCCCGCTCGATCGCGATCGCGATGCCCAGGTACTGGAAGCTGGTCGACGCGATGCCGCCCGCCACCAGGCCCGCCGTGTAGAGCTGGCCGACGGTGACGCCGCTGCCGCTGGCGGCTGGCTGGCGGCCGAAGATCGAGGCCAGCAGGACCAGCAGGATGGCCGGCAGCGAGACGATGAAGGCGACCGCCTGCGCGTCCCGGCGGAACACCTTCAGCTCGACCGCGCCCCTGGCCAGCGCCGACCGCCAAACGGGCGGCAGCGGCGTGGCCGGCCCGGTCGCCTGGGTGATTTCGGCCGTGCTGGTCACCGCTGCCTGCCTTCGATGAGCTCGAGGTACACGTCCTCGAGGGTCGGCCTGGTCACGGTCAGCCCGGGCACCTCTCCCCCGCGGGCCCGGGCCAGCTCGCCGACCAGGCGGGCCGGGTTCCCGGTGCGCTGCCGACGCCGGCCGGCCGGGGTGTCCCAGCCGACGGTGGCGGCGCCGTCGCCGCGCCCGCCCAGCTCGGCCGGGGCGCCCTCGGCCACCACCCGGCCCGCCTGGATGACGGCGATCCTGGTGGCGAGGGCCTCGGCCTCGTCCAGGTAGTGGGTGGTGAGCAGGATCGTCGTCCCCTCGTCAGCCAGCTGGCGGACCAGGTCCCAGAACTGCCTGCGCGCCTCCGGGTCGAACCCGGTTGTCGGCTCGTCGAGGAACAGCAGCCAGGGACGGCCCACCACCGCCAGCGCGACGTCTAGCCGGCGCGCCTGGCCGCCGGACAGCGTGCCGACTCGCTTTCCGGCACTGGCCGCCAGGCCGGTCAGCGCGATCACCTCGGCCGGCTGGCGGGGGGCCGGGTAGTACCCGGCGACATGGGTCACCAGCTCGGACACGGTGAGCTCGGGGACCGTGCCGGCCGACTGGGCGACCACCCCGATGCGCGCCCGCCAGCTACGTCCTGCTTTGCCCCGGCCGGCTGCAGCGGGGTCACGGCCGAGCACGGTGGCGGTGCCGGCGTCGCGGCCGCGCTGGCCGGACAGGATGTCGACGGTGGTGGTCTTGCCCGCACCGTTCGGGCCAAGCAGGGCGAACACCTCACCCGGGCGGATATCGAGGTCGATGCCGTCCACCGCCGGGCGGCCCCGGTAGGCCTTGCGCAGGCCGCGGGCTCGCACGGCCGGCTGCGGGCCTGGCGGGCTCTTCGTGTCGGTCACGTACCGAGCATCGCCCGGGGAGCGGGCACGGCGGGTCAGCCAGCCAGGTCGGGCGATGTCATCCGATCGGTGGACAGCGTGCGCAGTACTGCGCTTTTCAGTGGCTTAACTACTGCTCGTGGCGGGTAATCCAGCAAATGGCCCGGGAACGCCACGCAACGGCGGCGCCGACCGGGCCGGCCGCATCGCGCTGCAGGCCGCTCATCAGCTCGTGCTGTTCTCCTTCGTGTTCTCGGTGTTTCGTGACGATCTCGGTTACGGGGGAAGTGATCTCGCACAATGAGCGACGACGTCCTAGTGCTGTGGGACATAGACGGGACGCTGCTGAACTCCGGCGGCGTCGGGCGCAGCCTCTACGAAGAGGTATTCCTGCAGCTATTCGGCCGGTCCCTGGCCGCCTGCGCGCCAATGGCGGGGCGGACTGACCGGGCGATCATCCTGGAGACGCTGACCATGGCCGGCGTCGACGAGCCGCGGCGCTACGTCGACCCGTTCATCGTCGGACTCGGAGACCGCGCACGGGCGGTCCAGGACGCGATCGCGGCCCGCGGGCAGGCACTGCCGGGGGCGGCCGACGCCGTCGCCGCGCTCGCCTCGGCGCGGTCGTTCGGTTCGTTCGGTTTTCCCGGGTCTTACCCGGCCTTCGGGCCCGGGTCGCCGGGCGGTAGCGACAAGGCCGGCGGGCCCGGCGGGACGGCGGTCGCGCAGGCCGGGCCGGCGGTAGCCGGGTCGGCGGTAGCCGGGTCGGCGGTAGCCGGGTCGGTGCCCGCGGTCGCGGTGCAGGCGGTGAATGCCATGCAGTCGACTGGGCCGGCGGGCGCTCCCGCGCCAGCCGGCGTTCCCGCGGCGGCCGGCCTCATGCAGGTGATGCCGGGCCCGGCCGCCGGGCACGCGGTCGCCGCGCAGCGGGGCGGGGCACAGCTCGGCGCGCCGCAGCTCGGGGCGCCGCAGCTCGGGGCGCCGCAGCCGGTGCCGCGACCGTTCGCTGGCAGCGTCCGCGGGCCAGTGGCCACCACCCGGCCCGGCCGCCGGGTCTACCAGTCGGTGCTGACCGGGAACGTCCGGCCGCTGGCCGAGGTAAAGCTCACCGCCCTCGGCCTGCGCGACGGGATCGACCTGTGCATCGGCGCGTACGGCGACGACCACGAGGACCGGACCGAGCTGGTGCACGTCGCCCGGCGGCGGGCCGCGGGCGTGGTCGGGCAGTCAGCGTCGGCTTTCTCCGGCACGTCGACCGTGGTGATCGGGGACACGCCGCTTGACGTGTCGGCCGCCCGGGCGGCCGGGGCACGGGCGGTCGGGGTCGCCACCGGCTCCTACTCGGCCGCCGAGCTGGCGGAAGCGGGCGCCCACGCGGTGCTGGCCGACCTCACCGACACCACCGGCGTGCTGCGCGCGCTGCTGGCGTGACGGCGCGGCCGGCCTAACGGGGCAGTGGCGCGGGGTACCCGGTCACCGGTACCCCGCGCCGCCCGCTGCCCGGTGCCCGGGTCTCGGCGGCCGCTGCAGGCCGGGCCGCCGGGCCGCCGGGCACCGCGCGGCAGTCCGGCGAGCAGGGCCTGAGGGTGCCGGTCCAGCCGCGGTGGCGCAGCGCCGCGGCGAGCTGCCGCGCGGTCTCGCAACTCCGGCGGGTGACCGCGTCCCACCCGTAGCGCAGGGTCGCGCCGGCCACCGCCGCCTGGTTGTCGCGCTCGGTGTCCCGGCCGCGCTCTTCCGCTGGGTGAAACCGCTGGCCGTCCAGTTCCACCACCAGGGCGCCGTACTGCGGATAGCAGCGGTCCCGGTATCCCCACGAGCCGTCCGGCTTGCGGAACCTGGCCTGCTTGACCGGCTCCGGCAGCCCGTGCGCCCGCTGCACGTCCCGGTCATGGCGGTACTCAAGCGGCGAGTGCGCGCCGCCCGCGGCGGCGGTGATGATCTCGTCAAGTTCCCGGCGCCAGCGCAGGCTGACCCGGTCCGCCGCCTCCCGCCTCAGGTGCGCGTCCGTCACCAGGTTCTTGCCGAAGGCGGTTGTCAGCAGCGCGATGACGTCATTCAGGTCGGCGGCCGCGGCAACCAGGTCAATCACAGTCTCGTCGACGAAGGTGTGCGGCGGCAGGCCGACCGGTTGCCAGGCCGGGCTGAGCCGCGACGCGCGGTGGATGACCACGCCCTGCGGCGGCCTGACCCGCCGGGCCGCCGGAATGGTGACATGGATAACCGGGCACCGCTGCGCCGGGAGACCATTGAGCTCGGCCGCGGTCTGGTGGCTTAGCCGAGCCTGCGGGCCCGCGTAGAGCACAATGGCCCACAACCGCGCCGCGCGGGAAACTGGTCCGGTGAACGTGGTGTAGACGCCCGGATGGATTCGCGCCCACTGGCCGCTCCGCAGTCGCCAGACGACCGCCTCCCGGGACATCCCAGCTCCGAGTGCCTGCTGGCGTGAGACAACTCCAGCCTGGAGGTTGAGTAGCGGCCGGAGGCTCCGCGGGACTTCGCTCTGCACAGTGTGACTATGACGCCCGGGTCCGACAATCTGGCTTCAATGCCGGCGTTTACCCGGAAGGCGGAATTCATGCGCACATTGCGGCACTTACGGCACTCCTCTGCCCGCCGGATAGCGGGCTTTGGAAACTAATTGGGGTGATAGCACGACGGAATTTCCGATTCGACAAAAGTTTCCACCGGGACGGCGGGACCAGGGCTGGGCGCGGCGGCGGAGCCGCCGGATCAGGCCTCGATGAGGGGGATGCCGGGGTTGGCCAGGCGGGCCGGGTCGACGGTCCTGGCGGTGCGGATGAGGGCCTGGATATCGTCGGTGACGTCCCAGACGTTGACGTTCAGGCCGGCGATGACGGTGCCCTTGTTGAGCCAGAAGGCGATGAACTCGAGGGTGCTGCTGTCACCGCGGTAGACCACCTGGTCGTAGCTGCCGGGGCTGGACAGGCCGCAGCACTCCAGGCCGAGGTCGTACTGGTCGCTGAAGAAGTAGGGCACCCGGTCGTACTCGACCTGCTGGCCGAGCATCGCGGTGGCCGCCGCCTTGCCGCCGTTGAGCGCGTTCGCCCAGTGCTCCACCCGCACGTGACGGCCTAGCAGCGGCAGGTAGGAGCTGGCCACGTCGCCCGCGGCGAAGATATCCGGGTCCGAGGTGCGCAGGGAGGCGTCGGTGACCACGCCGTTGTCGACGTCGAGGCGGGCGGAACGGGCCAGCCCGTCGTTGGGGACCGCGCCGATGCCGACCAGCACCACGTCGGCCGGCAGCTCCGCCCCGGACGAGGTGCGGACGGAGCCGACCCGGGCGGACCCCGGGCCGGCGGCCAGGAACTCGGCCGCCGACTCACCGAACCGGAACTCCACCCCGTGCGCGCGGTGCAGCTCGGCGAACTTGGCGCCGACCTCCGGGCCGAGCACCCCGTAGAGGGGCCCCGGCTGCGGCTCGACCACCGTCACCGACGACCCGGCGGCCCGGGCGGCCGCGGCGGCCTCCAGGCCGATCCAGCCCGCGCCGACGATCACTACCCGTGCCTGCGGGGTGAACGCGGCCCGCAGCGCGGTCGACTCCGGCAACGTGCGCAGGTAGCGGACGTTCTCCAGGCCGGCCCCGGGAATGTCCACCCGGCGGGCCGACGCGCCGGTCGCCAGCAGCAGCTTGTCGTAGCCGATGGTGCCGCCGTCGAACGTCACCAGGTGCGCGGCCGGGTCGATCATCGCCACGGTGACGCCGGTGCGCAGGTCCACGTCGTGCTCGGGGTACCAGTCGGCCGGGTGGACGAAAACCGAGTCGCGCTCTTCCTTGCCCAGCAGGTAGCCCTTGGCCAGCGGCGGCCGCTCGTACGGCCGCTCCGGCTCGCTGCCGAACAGCACCACGGCGCCGTCGAAACCCTCCACCCGGAGGGTCTCGGCCGCCTTGGCGCCGGCCAGGCCGCCACCCACGATCACGAACTGCGTCATTGCCGCCTCCCGATCGCTTGCGCTACCCGTTCAACCTAACTGAAACCCGCCGATGGCCGGTCAGCCGCCCTCCGCGTGCGCGGCGGCGCGGGTGCGGGCCACGGGGCGCGGGGGTCAGCGGGCGCGGGGGTCAGCGGGCGAGGCGGCTGTGCCAGGCCAGGGCCGAGGTGTCGGTGAGCGAGGAGAGCTGGTCGATGATGACCCGGTGGCGCTCGTGGTCGTCGGCCGCGCTGTCCCAGGCGGGCTGGAAGACCGGGTCGAGGGTGGCCGGGGCGCCGGACCGGACGGCCAGGGCCAGCTCGGCGATCAGGTCGCGCTCGCGGGCCTGCTCGGCCATTGCCCGCGGGCGGCTCATCACGTAGTGCGCGGCGACCGCCTTCAGCAGCGCGCACTCGAGGAGCTGGCGGCGCGGGACAACCAGCCCGGCGTCGTAGCGGCTGAGCGGGCCGGGACCGGCCGACGCCCGGGTGCTGTCTTGCGCCGCCTGGCACAGCCGGCCGACCAGCTCGCTGGTCAGGTTCTTGGCGGCGACCAGGGCGGCCAGGCCGCCGTCGAAGCTGAACTGCCAGCAGTCGAGCTGGATGAAGTCGGCGAAGACCGATTCCAGCTCGGCCGCCGTCACCGCCCACTCCGGCGGGCAGTAGTGCGCGAGCGCGACGGCGGCGACCTGCGCCCGCTCGGCCGCGTCAGTTAGCTGCTTGACCGAGACGAGCCCCGCCTGCAGGCCGTCCTCGACATCGTGGACCGAGTAAGCGACGTCGTCCGCCCAGTCCATCACCTGGGCCTCCAGGCAGCGGCGGCGGCCCGGGGCAGCCGCCCGGACCCAGTCGAACGCCGCCCGGTCGGCGGCGTAGGCGCCGAACTTGACCGGGGCGTGCAGGCCAGGGCCGCCCGCGGCCGGCTGGCTGGCCGGCGCTTCGTGCTCCCCGGCGGGCGGCAAGGCCACCCACGGGTACTTGAGCGCGGCGTCCAGGGTGGCGCGGGTGAGGTTGAGGCCGGCGCCGGGCACCTTCGGCTCCAGGCGGGTGAGCAGCCGCAGGGACTGGGCGTTGCCCTCGAAGCCGCCGCAGGCCAGCGGGCCGCCCGGGTCGGCCAGGGCGGCGAGGGCGGACTCGCCGTTGTGCCCGAACGGCGGGTGGCCGAGATCGTGCGCCAGGCAGGCGGCGTCCACCAGGTCGGGGTCGCAGCCGAGGGCGTCGCCGAGCTCGCGGCCGATCTGCGCGCACTCGAGCGAGTGAGTCAGCCGGGTGCGCGGGAAGTCACCCGAGCCCGCCCTGACCACCTGCGTCTTGGCGGCCAGCCTGCGCAGCGCGGAACTGTGCAGCACCCGCGCGCGGTCCCGCTGGAACTCGGTCCGCCCGGCCCGCTTGGGCGGCTCGGCCGCCCAGCGCTCGGCATCACCCGGACTGTACGCCATGACTCCAGTGTGACCCACGGGGCCGACATTCCGGACCGCCGACCTGCCCGAAGGCCGGGAAGGGGTGGGGTGGCGGGACCCGGATGGGGTCGAAGCGGGCGTGGCGGGGGGTGCGGGCGTGGCGGGGGTGCGGGCGTGGCGGGGGGTGCCGGCGTGGCGGGGGTGCCGGCGTGGCGGGAGTTGCTGGCGTGGGGGCGGCCCCGGGCGGGACCGGGGCCGCCCGGGGCTAGCGGGTGTCGCTGCCGCCGCTGGAGACGGCGGCGCGGCCGGCTTCCAGGCGGGCGATCGGGACGCGGAACGGGGAGCAGGACACGTAGTCGAGTCCCGCCTGGTGGAAGAACCAGACCGAGGCCGGGTCGCCGCCGTGCTCGCCGCAGACGCCGAGCTTCAGGCCCGGGCGGGTGGCCCGGCCCTCGGCGGCGGCGATCTTGACCAGGCGGCCGACGCCGGCCACGTCCAGGGTCTCGAACGGCGACACCCCGAAGATGCCCTTGGCGATGTACGGGGAGAAGAACGACCCTTCCACGTCGTCGCGGGAGAACGCCCAGGTCATCTGGGTCAGGTCGTTGGTGCCGAAGGAGAAGAAGTCGGCCGACCGGGCGATGTCGCCCGCGGTGACGGCCGCCCGCGGCACCTCGATCATGGTGCCGATGAGCACGTCGATCTCGGTGCCGGTCTCCTCCGCCACCGCGGCCAGCACCCGCTTGGCCGCCTCGCGGGTGATCTCCAGCTCCTGCACGGTCGCGACCAGCGGGATCATGATCTCCGGGTGCGGGCTGCCGCCCGCCTTCAGCCGGTCGGCGGCCGCGTGCGCGATCGCCTGCACCTGCATGTCGAACAGGCCCGGGATGACCAGGCCGAGCCGGACCCCGCGCAGGCCGAGCATCGGGTTCTGCTCGTGCAGCCGCCGCACCGCCTCGAGCAGCCGCAGGTCCTTCGCGCTGGCCTGGTCGCCCGCGACCGCGACGGCGACGCTCAGCTCGGTGTAGTCGGGCAGGAACTCGTGCAGCGGCGGGTCGATCAGCCGGATCGTCACCGGCTGCCCGTCCATCGCCGCCAGGATCTCGGCGAAGTCGCCGCGCTGCAGCGGCTCAAGCGCGTCCAGCGCGGCCTGCCTGGCGGGCGGGTCCTCGGCCGCCAGGATCAGGTCCTCCACCAGCTGGCGGCGCTCGCCCAGGAACATGTGCTCGGTCCGCACCAGGCCCACCCCGGCCGCGCCGAACCGCCGGGCCCGGGCGCAGTCCGGCCCGTTGTCGGCGTTGGCCCGCACGCCCAGGCGGCGGGCGGCGTCGGCGTGGCCCATCAGCGTGTGCACCGCCGCCACCAGGTCGTCCGCGTCCGGCGCGAGCTCGCCCTCGAAGTACTGCACCACGTTCGACGCGATCACCGGGACCTCGCCCAGGTAGACCGCTCCCGAGCTGCCGTCGATGGAGATCACGTCGCCCTCGCGGACGGTGACCCCGCCGGTGGTGAACTTGCGGCCCTTGGTGTCCACCTCGAGCTCGTCGGCGCCGCAGACGCAGGTCTTGCCCATGCCGCGGGCGACCACGGCCGCGTGGCTGGTCTTGCCGCCGCGGCTGGTCAGCACGCCCTCGGCCGCGATCATGCCGTGCAGGTCGTCCGGGTTGGTCTCGCGGCGGACCAGGATGACCCGCTCCCCCGCCGCCGCCTGCTCGACCGCGGTGTGCGAGTCGAACACCGCCTTGCCCACGGCCGCGCCCGGCGAGGCCGAGATCGCCTTGGTGACCAGCGTGATGTCGCCCGCTGAGGTGTCGAAGCGGGGGAACATCAGCCGGGCCAGCTCCTCGCCGGTCACCCGGGTGAGCGCCTCGTCAAGGTCGATCATGCCCTGGTTGACCAGCTGTACCGCGATCCGGAAGGCGGCCGCGGCGGTCCGCTTGCCGACCCGGGTCTGCAGCATCCACAGCTTGCCGCGCTCGATGGTGAACTCGATGTCGCACAGGTCGCGGTAGTGGTTCTCCAGCGTGGTCATGATGTTCATCAGCTCGTGGTAGGACGACTGGTCGATCCGCTCCAGGTCCTGCAGCGGCACCGTGTTGCGGATGCCCGCCACCACGTCCTCGCCCTGCGCGTTCTGCAGGTAGTCGCCGTACACGCCCTGCGCGCCGGTGCCCGGGTCGCGGGTGAACGCCACCCCGGTGCCCGAGTCGTCGCCCAGGTTGCCGAAGACCATCGCCACCACGTTGACCGCCGTGCCGAGGTCGGCCGGGATGCGCTCCTGACGGCGGTAGAGCACCGCCCGGTCGGAGTTCCACGAGCTGAAGACGGCCATCACCGCGAGGTCCATCTGCTCGCGGGGGTCCTGCGGGAACTCCCGCCCCGCGTGCTCCACCACCAGGTCCTTGTAGACCTTGGTCAGTGCCTTCAGGTCCTCGGCGTTCAGCTGCGTGTCGCTGGACGCGCCCTTGGCCTGCTTAGCCGCTTCGATCGCGTGCTCGAAGTGCTCGCCGTCGATCCCGAGCACGGTCTTGCCGAACATCTGGATCAGCCGCCGGTAGGCGTCCCAGGCGAACCGCTCGTTGCCGGACTGCTTGGCCAGGCCGTCGACCGACTGGTCCGACAGGCCGATGTTCAGCACCGTGTCCATCATCCCGGGCATGGAGAACTTTGCCCCAGACCGCACGCTGACCAGCAGCGGGTCGGCCGGATCGCCCAGCCCGCGGCCCATCTCCCGCTCCAGGGCGCGCAGGTGGCTGGTGACTTCGCCGTCAAGGCCGTCGGGAATGCTGCCGTGCGCCAGGTAGTGACGGCAGGCGTCGGTGGTGATCGTGAACCCGGGGGGCACCGGCAGCCCGAGATTGGTCATCTCGGCGAGGTTCGCGCCCTTGCCGCCCAGGAGATCCTTGAGATCCCTGTTACCTTCTGTGAAGTCATAGACAAATTTCGGCACTGATCACTCCTCGCGCCGGCACGCTCCGTTGTACGGACTCTACCCGGCTCCGATCTGGTCTAAGAAATATGACGTTACACAAATGCGGAGAAGCGGACAACAGGGGTTATAGTGTGGCCTAAAACACGGTGTCAGCGCTGGTTTTCCCTGTCTGACCAGTGGTTTAGACCTCTAGAACTGAACTGGTATAGACCGCTGGTTTAGACCGGGTAATAAATCCGGGCGCTGACTTCGGGAAATTCAGGCTCTCATTTTGAGAACCTGCGCGAACCGCCCGCTTGGTGCTCCCTTTACTTATTCGACGCCTGGCGGTCGCCGCGAGTTGGTGATCCCGGTCACACCCCGTAGGCAGGCCGAGCCGAGAGAATCTTGCCCGCGGGAGGCAACCTTCGGCGGCGGGCGGAGTTTCTGGTACGTGGACATCGCAAACACCCGGGTGACACCGGGCGCGGCGGCCTCGGTGACGGCCCTGTACACCGAGCACGCGCTCGGCCTGGTCCGGCTGGCGGTCGTGGTGACCGGCGACCGCGCCGCCGCCGAGGACATCGTGCAGGACGCCTTCGTCGGCCTGTACCGCCGCTGGGACCGGGTGCCTGAGATGGCCGCGCCCCTCGCCTACCTGCGGGTCAGCGTCATGAACGGCTGCCGGACACTGCTGCGCCGCCGGTCCCGGCTCGGGCTCTGGCCGGGCGGGCCCGGCGACGCCGGCTTCGACCAGGCCAGCCCGGACGGGCTGGGCGGGCCGGGCGGGCCGGACCGGCTGGGTCCGCTGGCAGAGTCGGCCGAGGCCAGCGCGCTGCTCGGCGAGGAGCAGCGGACGGTCGCGGCCGCGCTGCGCAAGCTGCCGCGACGGCAGCGCGAGGCGGTGGTGCTGCGCTACTACCTTGACCTCTCCATCGAGGAGACCGCGCAGCTGATGGGGGTCAGCGCCGGCACCGTGAAGTCGTCCGTGCACCGCGGGCTCGCCGCCGTCGGCCGGACCCTGAGGGAGGGATCATGACCAGGGAAGAAGAGCTCATCCGGTCCACCACCCGGGCCATCGCGGCGAGCGTGCGGGAGGTGCCGCCGCTCCGGCTCGACGCGACCGCGGACGAGCTGGGGTCGCGCGCCCGGACGGCCAGCGGCGGCCCGGGCGGCCGCCGCGGCGGCCGGGCCTGGCTGGCCCCGCTTGCCGCCGCCGCGCTGGTCATCGTGGTCGCCGTCGCGCTGGTGCTCGTCAAGGCGATACCGAACGGTGGCCCGGTGCCCGGGAACCGGGCCACCGCGGCCGCAGCCGCGGTGCCCCGTTACTACGCGGCCATCAGGCAACTGACCGGCGACTTCAACAGCCCCACCCAGCGCAACGACGTGGTGATCGGAGACTCGCTGACCGGCAAGACCGTGGCGACGGTCGAGCCGCCCGCGCGCACGGCGTTCGCCAGCATCACCGCGGCGGCCGACGACCGGACGTTCGTGATCTTCGCGGTGACCTCGCCGACCGGGGATTTCCAGACCGCCAAGGGGAAGTCCGCGCTGACCGGCGGCTGGTACGCGGTGCGGCTCACCCCCGGCGCGGCCGAGCCCGCCCGGCTGACCCGCCTGCCGATCAAGCCGCTGGCCGTGCCCGACCCGGAGCTGGGCCTGGGCTCGTTCTTTGACACCTTCGGCACCGTGCTGTCCCCCTCCGGCCGCGAGCTCGCGGTGCCCGAATGGACCGCCCCGCCCGGCGGGCTGACGGTGCAGGTGTTCTCGGTCGCCACCGGCCAGCTGCTGCGCCAGTGGACGACGCACGACGCGACCGTCAACCAGAACCCCTCGCTCGCCTGGATCGACGGGGGCCGGACGCTGGCCCTGACCAGCCGCGGCAGCCTGATCCAGCCGAACTCGCGCTACGTGGCCAACGACGTCAGCGTGCGCGAGTGGCCCGCCGGCGCGGCCAGCGGTGACCTGGTGGCCGTCAGCAAGGTCGCCTGGCACCTTCAGTCGACGACATACCCGCTGACCACGGTCGAGAATTGCACCGAGCCGGTGGTCGGCGGGCCCGATCTGATCAGCCCGGACGGCAAGACGTTCAGCTGCACGACGGCCGGCGGCTGGGGGGCCGTCGATCACCTCAGCTTCCACACCTTCCCGCTGGCGGCGAGCACCACCGCCAGCGCCACCGGCACCATCGACTACCAGGTGACGTACACCGGCAACGGCCGCTGGGCGCCCGCCGTGGCCTGGGTCAGCCAGTCCGGTGACACGCTGGTCGGGTCGCTGACGCCGCTGGACGAGCCCGGCACGCCCGGACCGCGCCTCGGGGTGATCAGCCACGGCACGTTCACCCCGCTGCCGGTCCCGGCTAGCCTGACCAGGTCGACGGTGATCTCCATCGCCTTCTGACGGCCCTCAGGTACCGGTTCCGCTGCGGTTGCCGCCCGCGCCGGCTGGCCCGCCGGGCGAACCGGCACAATAGGGCGGAAGACGACCCTAACGCTGGAGGCGCCCATGACGACGGTCGGGCTGCTGCATCCCGGAGAGATGGGGGCCGCCGTCGGCGGCTGCCTGGTATCGGTCGGCCACGAGGTGCTGTGGGACCCGGCCGGGCGGTCTCGCGCGTCAACCGGGCGGGCGCTGGCGGCCGAGCTGACCGGGGTGGCCTTCGACCAGCTCATCGCCCGGTCCGAGGTGATCTTCTCGGTCTGCCCGCCGCACGCCGCCCTCGACATCGCCCGCCAGGTGGCCGGGGCGGGCTACCGCGGCTGCTACGTCGACGCCAACGCGATCTCGGCCGCGACCGCGGCACAGGTCGCGGGCATCGTCACGGACGGCGGCGCGAGCTACGTCGACGGCGGGATCATCGGCCCGCCGCCCGAGACCGCCGGGTACACCCGGCTCTACCTGTCCGGCCCGCAGGCCGGGCAGGTGCTGCCGCTGCTGCGCCGCTCCCGGCTCGACGCGCGGATCGCGGAGGGGCCGCTGTACGCGGCGTCGTCGGTCAAGATGGCCTACGCGGCCTGGACCAAGGGCAGCTCGGCGCTGCTGCTGGCGGCGCGGGCGCTGGCCCGGGCCAGCGGCGTCGAGCGCACCCTGCTGGCCGAGTGGTCGATGTCGCAGCAGGCGCTGCGCCCGCAGTCGGAGGCGGCCGCGGCGGCCGCCGCCGCCAAGGGCTGGCGCTGGGTGGCCGAGATGGAGGAGATCGCCGCCTCGATGGCCGCGGCCGGCCTGCCCGACGGCTTCCACCAGGCCGCGGCCGACGTCTACAACCGGGCCGCGCGGGCGGAGACGGCGGCCCCCCGGCGGCCGGCCGCGCCGGAGCCGCCGTCCGCGTTCGACACGGTGATGTCGGCCCTGATGTAGCCGGCCGGAGCCAGCCGCACCCGTTCGGGCTGATGGGGGTGGGGGTTGCCGGGGGTTCCGGGGGGCGCCCCCGGGCTAGTACAGCGGCAGGCGCTCGCCGAGGTAGCCGAGCAGGGCGTCGATGCCGACCCGCTCCTGGGTCATCGTGTCCCGGTCGCGAACCGTGACCGCCTGGTCTTCCAGGGTGTCGAAGTCGACCGTGACGCAGTACGGGGTGCCGATCTCGTCCTGGCGGCGGTAGCGGCGGCCGATCGCCTGGGCGTCGTCGAACTCGGTGTTCCAGCGGGTGCGCAGCATCGCCGCGATGTCCTTCGCCTTGGGCGACAGGTCGGCGTTGCGGGACAGCGGCAGCACCGCCACCTTGACCGGGGCGAGCCGCTTGTCGAGGCGCAGCACGGTGCGCTTCTCCAGCTTGCCCTTGGCGTCCGGGGCCTCGTCCTCGTGGTAGGCGTCGAGCAGGAACACCAGCGTGCCGCGGTCGGCGCCGGCCGCGGGCTCGATCACGAACGGCGTGAAGCGCTCGCCCGACTCCTGGTCCAGGTAGGTCAGGTCGGTCCCGGACGCCTGCTGGTGGCTGCTGAGGTCGAAGTCGGTGCGGTTGGCGACGCCCTCCAGCTCGCCCCACTCCGAGCCCGCGAAGTCGAAGCGGTACTCGATGTCGACCGTCCGCTTGGAGTAGTGGGAGAGCTTCTCCTTCGGGTGCTCGAACAGCCGCAGGTTCTCCGGCCGGACGCCGAGCCCGGTCCACCAGGCGAGCCGGTGGTCGATCCAGTACTGGTGCCACTCCTCGTCGGTGCCCGGCTTGACGAAGAACTCCATTTCCATCTGCTCGAACTCGCGGGTGCGGAAGATGAAGTTGCCCGGGGTGATCTCGTTGCGGAACGACTTGCCCTGCTGGCCGATGCCGAACGGGATCTTCCTGCGGCTGGTGGTGAGGACGTTCTTGTAGTTGATGAAGATGCCCTGGGCGGTCTCCGGGCGGAGGAACGCCAGGCCGCTCTCGTCCTCGACCGCGCCGAGGTGGGTGCGCAGCATCCCGTTGAAGTTGCGCGGCTCGGTGAACTGGCCCTTCACCCCGCAGTTGGGGCAGTTGACGTCGTCCAGGCCGCCCGCGGGCACGTGACCGTGCTTCGCCTCGTAGGCCTCGATGAGGTGGTCCGCCCGGAACCGCTTGTGGCAGTTGGTGCACTCGGTCAGCGGGTCGGTAAAGGTGGCGACGTGGCCGCTGGCCTCCCACACCTCACGGGCGAGGATCACGCTCGAGTCAAGCCCGACGATGTCGTCGCGCTCCTGCACCATGTAGCGCCACCACTGGCGCTTCACGTTGTTCTTCAGCTCCACGCCGAGCGGGCCGTAGTCCCACGCGGCGCGCAGGCCGCCGTAGATCTCACTGGACGGGTAGACGAATCCGCGCCGCTTGCTCAGGTTGACGATGGCGTCAAGGCGGTCACTGCGTAGGGCCATGCCGTGAGCTTATGAGGCAGCGGCGGTTACCGCGAACCGATTGAGTAGGCCCGGCTCGCCCCCGCGGGGGCGAGCCGGGCTCCCGCCGGGGTCAGCGGGCCACCGGACCGCCCACGTAGTCCTTGTCGATGCTGAGCGGGTACCCGCCGATGCTGACGCTGACGTTGCCCGCGTACTGCTTGTCGCGCGCGGTCAGCGGCCAGGCCAGGGTGCCGTCTTGCAGCGTCGCCTGGTTGTCCCAGAGCGCGATCCAGATCGCCTCCGGCGGGGTGAAGCCCGGCGTCTTGGCCAGCACCGCCGCCTGCATGTCGGCGATGCCGGAGTCCTGGCTGGAGTAAACGCCGGTCACGTAGCCGCCGGCCACCACCCGGCGGTCCCAGGCACCGAGGAACGCCAGCACCGCGCTGGTGCAACTGGTGCCGCCCCGGTAGGCCTCCATGTCGTAGTAGACCGGCGAGCCCTTCGGCAGCCCGAAGTACTGCGCGTCGGTGACCGCGTCGGCGCCCGCGGCCGTGCCCTGGGCGGCGGCGCTGGCCGGGTTGATCAGCTGGCCCTTGAAGCCCCAGCACGGCGCCTGCGGGCCGACGTAGGTCGGCAGCATCCCGTAGCCCATCGCGGCCGCGCTGGCGATCCAGCTCTTGGACAGGTTGCCGTAGCCGCAGCCGGTGTTGGCGCCGCCGATGTAGATGCCGGCCGCCCCGTAGTGGCTGCGGTAGGCGCTCATCGCCGCCAGCGACGGCGCGGTGCAGGAGTCGAAACCGCCGACCGGCTTCGCGGCCGGCTTGGGCGTCGGCTTGGGCGCGATGATCTCGATCGGCCAGTGCTTCGGCACCCCCTTCCAGCTCGTGTAGGTGGCGGACGGCGCGGGCGCGGCAGCCGCCGGCGCGGCGGCCGCCGGGGCGGTCGCCCGGCCGGGCGCGCTGAGCGTGCCGCGGCTGGCGGCGGAAGAGCCCGCGGGCTGGCCGGCGGGCGCGGACTGGCCGCTGTCCTTACTGCCGGACGGCGCCTTGCGCAGGGTGGCGAGCACCTTCCTGACCGCGGCCGGGTCACTGCCGTAGGTCCCGGTCACCGTCCCGCCCGCGCCCCCGCTGCCCAGCGCTACCCGCAGCTGCCGCTGCTCGGTGTTGTCGGTCATCGCGCTGCCCACCGCGGACAGCGGCTGGACCTCGGCGCCGGGCCCGGCCGGCTGGATGACGCCGCCAGCCCCGGTCCCGGCCGCGCTGGCGTGGCGGGGGATGAAGCTCACCGTCTGGGCCCGGCCCACCAGGCCGGCCGGGCAGTCCATGTTGGCGCCGGGCGTGCCCAGGTAGACCGCGTTCACGTCATAGCGAACGCAGGTCCGCGGGTGCTGGTCGAGCCGGTACACCGGCCAGCCGGCCGGCACCTGGAACTCATAGCCGTCATAGACCACGGTCTTGCTGGCCGACTTGGCCGCTGGCTGGGCGGCCGTCTTGGCCGGCGCCCTGGTGGCTGCCTTGCTCCCGTCCCTGGCTCCGCTGTGGGCCACCGCCAGGGCCGGCGTGGCCATCGCTACCCCGAGCACAAGCCCGCTAGTAACTGCGGCTGCGATCGCGCGACGCATCTGTCCCCCCGGTTTTACGCGTCGTTCGATGAGCCCTTTACTCCCTATTTCGGCCGCAGACCAGATGAAAGCGGTCATGACCAGGGTGAAAAGGGCTCATTTGGTTGTGCAGCGCTGCGTTTTATGGCCATAGGGGGGCTGGCATCGCCACAACCTTAAGAAACCGACAATCCCAGCACATCCCGGGGACCATCGTTCCCCAGAATAGGACAGTTACTCTCGGTGATGATTTTCTTTACGGCGTTGCCGTCAGTAACCGGAAAGAGCCCTTACCGGGACGCAACCGGCGAGTTGAGCTGGCTGGAGACCGAGTTCGGAATGGCCCCGCCGAACCGCCGGTCGCGCGACGCGTAGATTTCGCACGCGTGCCACAGGTGCCGCCGGTCGAAATCCGGCCAGAGCGTGTCGAGAAAGACAAGCTCGGCGTAGGCAGACTGCCAGAGCAGGAAATTGGAAAGCCGCTGCTCACCAGAAGAGCGCACCCACAGGTCGACATCCGGAATTTCCGGCTCGTCCAGGTAGCCGTGGAAAAGCTCCTCGGTAATTTTATCCGGGCGGATCTTACCCGCCGCCACGTCCCGGGCGATCGCGGCGGTGGCGTCGAGGATCTCCGCCCGCCCGCCGTAGTTGCAGCAGAATTGCAGGGTGAGGACGGTGTTCTCGTCACTGAGCTGCTCGGCGTCCTCCAGCTCCCTGATCACCGAGCGCCACAGTCGCGGGCGGCGGCCGGCCCAGCGGATGCGGACCCCGGCCGCGGCCAGCTCTTCCCGGCGGCGGTGGATCACGTCCCGGTTGAAGCTCATCAGGAACGCCACCTCCTCCGGGTGGCGGCGCCAGTTCTCGGTCGAGAACGCGTAGGCGGAGATGTACTTCACGCCCAGCTCGATCGCGCCCATCAGCACGTCCATCAGCGCGGCCTCGCCGACCTTGTGCCCCTCGGTGCGCGGTAGGCCGCGCTCCTTCGCCCACCGGCCGTCGCCGTCCATCACGATGGCGACGTGCCGCGGCACCAGCTCGCGGGGGATCTCCGGCGGCCGGATGCCGCTCGGGTGCGGGAAAGGCGGCTGCACCGGGCGGGACTCCCGCGACCGGGGGGTCTTGCTCAAGCACGCTCCACATGTCGCAGCGACCGGATCGAATGCTCCAGGTGCCACTGCAGGTAAGCGGCCACCAGGCCACTGCACTCTACCCGGTGCCTGCGGTCGCTCCGCATCGCTTTGTCCCAGTCGCCCCGCAGCAGCGCGACCATCAGCGCCACCGTCGGCGCCGCGGGCGACGCCGCCCCCGGCGGGCGGCAGTCGGCGCACACCATGCCGCCGGCCGCGACCGCGAACGCGGTCACCGGCTTACCGGGGGTGCCGCAGCGGGCGCAGTCCTCCAGCGCCGGGGCGTAGCCGGCGAAGGTGAGCGAGCGGAGGAAGTAGGCGTCGAGCACCATGCGCGGGTCACGGGGGGGCCCGGGGGCAGCGTTCCCGGCGCCGGGCACGCCGTCGTCGGCGGGGGCTTCGGGGGCCGGGGCTTCGAGGGCGGGGGCGGGTGCGGGGGCGGGGGCCTCTTCCGGGAGCTCCGGGCTCGCGGAAGGCTCAGCGGTCGCGTCGGTGCCGTCGGTGCCGCTCAGCGCCGGCTCTACCGCGTCGCCGAGTGCGCGCAGGCCGCCGACTAGCAGGAGGAACTGGCGGAGGGCGGGTTCCTTCTCCACCGGGGTGAACCGCTCGGCCGTCTCCAGCATCGCCGTGCCGGCCGTGTACTTGGGGTAGTTGCTGACCAGGGGGGACCCGTAGGGCCTGATCACCTCGGCCTGGGTGATGACGTCGAGCGAGCGGCCGTTGTGGATCATGACGTCGACGTGGGTGAACGGCTCCAGGCGGGCGCCCCAGCGGGACTTGGTGCGGCGCACGCCCTTGGCGACCGCGCGGACGCGGCCGTGGTGGCGGGTGAGCAGGGTGATGATGCGGTCGGCTTCGCCTAGCTTGTGCGTGCGCAGCACTACGCCGTCGTCCCGGTATCCCTGCATGGTTCCTATTCTCCGGTACGGGACTGACCGGGACGGCATGGTTCCACGGCGGGGCGCGGGCTGCTGGCTGGGCGCGGGGCGGATCCGTTATTGCGGTAATTCGGGTGTGTGATGGTGCACCCGAATTACCGCAATGATCGGGACTCGGTGGCTGCGGGGAAAGAGTGGTTACTGGGACGGTGGGTTCGCCGCTGCTCTGGGCTTGTGGCCTTGGGAGCGGCGGGGCGCGGGGACCTCGGCCGCACCGCGCTCCCCCACGCAGTTAAGGGCCATGGACGTTGTCGCGGGGTGGCCGCACGTCCGGGCAGGCCCCGCCTTCCCGGGACATGTTCTGCGGGGAAGGCGGGGCTGCGCACCCGTTCGGGATGCTGGGTTAAGAGCGGTTACCCGCGGCGGGCGCGGTTGACGGCGCTGAGGATGGCGCGCATCGAGGCGGTGGCCGTGTTGGTGTCGATGCCGACGCCCCACAGCACCCGGCCGCCGGTCTCGACCTCGACGTAGGCGGCGGCCTGGGCGTCGGTGCCCTCGGTGAGGGCGTGCTCGGCGTAGTCCAGCACCCGGACGTCGATGCCGACCGAGGCCAGGGCGGCGCAGAAGGCGGAGATGGGGCCGTTGCCGGTGCCCTCGATCTCGTGGGCGGCGCCGTCGACCGAGACGGCGGCGCCCAGCTTCTGCTTGCCGTCGGCGACGGTCGAGGACTGGTGGTCGAACAGCGCGACCGAGCCGCCGTCCAGGTACTCGCGGTTGAACGCGTCCCAGATCTCGCTCGGGGTGACCTCGCCGCCCTCTTCGTCGGTGCGCACCTGGATCACCCGGGAGAACTCGATCTGCAGGCGGCGCGGCAGGTCGAGCGAGTGGCCGGTCTTCATCACGTAGGCCACGCCGCCCTTGCCCGACTGGCTGTTGACCCGGATGACCGCCTCGTACGAGCGGCCCACGTCGTGCGGGTCGATCGGCAGGTAGGGCACGTTCCAGTCGGTCTCGCCGAACGGGATCCCGGCCGCCTCGGCCTCGGCCTCGAGCGCCTCGAAGCCCTTCTTGATCGCGTCCTGGTGGGAGCCGGAGAACGCGGTGTAGACCAGCTCGCCCGCGTACGGGTGGCGCGGGTGCACCGGCAGCTGGTTGACGTACTCGGCGGTGCGCCTGATCTCGTCGATGTCGCTGAAGTCGATCATCGGGTCGATGCCCTGGGCGAACAGGTTCAGGCCGAGGGTGACCAGGCAGACGTTGCCGGTGCGCTCGCCGTTGCCGAACAGGCAGCCTTCCACCCGGTCGGCGCCGGCCAGCACCGCCAGCTCGGCGTCGGCGACGGCGGTGCCCCGGTCGTTGTGCGTGTGCACCGACACGCAGACGTGCTCGCGGCGGGACAGCTGCCGCGACATCCACTCGATCTGGTCGGCGTAGATGTTCGGGGTCGAGCGCTCCACCGTGCACGGCAGGTTGAGGATGATCTCCCGGCCCGGGCCGGGCTGCCAGACGTCCATCACCGCCTCGCAGGTCTCCAGGGCGAAGTCCAGCTCGGTGTCCATGAAGATCTCGGGCGAGTACTCGTAGCCGAAGTCGGTTGCGTCGCCCAGGATCTTGGCCGCGTAGTTCATCACGTGCCGGGTGCCGTCGACCGCGAGGGCCTTGGTCTCCTCCCGGCTGTTGCGGAAGACGACCTTGCGGAACACCGGCGCGGTCGCGTTGTACATGTGCACGGTGGCGCGCTGGGCGCCCTCCAGGGACTCGACCGTGCGCTTGATCAGGTCCTCGCGGGCCTGGGTGAGGACGGAGATGCGGACGTCCTGCGGGATCTTGTCGCCCTCGATCAGCTCGCGGACGAAGTCGAAGTCGGTCTGGCTGGCGCTGGGGAAGCCGACCTCGATCTCCTTGTAGCCCATCTTCACCAGCAGGTCGAACATTTCCCGCTTGCGGGCGGGCGTCATCGGGTCGATCAGCGCCTGGTTGCCGTCGCGCAGGTCAGTGGAGAGCCACCGCGGCGCCTTGGTCATGGCCTTGCCGGGCCAGGTGCGGTCGGGCAGGTCAACCGGCTTGAACGGGGTGTAGCGGTGGCACGGCATCCCGCTCGGCTGCTGGTAAACAGGAGCTACCGGGGGGTAAGAGCTGTCTTGCTGCGTCATTGCTGCTGGTTCCTTCGTGGTTTGCGGTGCATTCCGGGCGTCGGCCAGCGGACATACAAAGCACCCGCGACGAGGGAGCCGGCCTCTATAGGCCCCCGTCGCGGCCGCTAAGGAGGAGCAGCTCGTACGACATAGCAATAACAACAATAGCAGCCCGAACGGGGGCGGGACTTCGCCACCCCCGTCGAGGTAGCAGCTCAGACGTTCTGCTCGGTCAGCGCGATGACGCCGATCGCCTGCGCCTGGGTCATCCCCAGGGCGCCCGCCAGGTGCTCGGCGGCGGCGCGCTCGGCCCCGGACAGCGGGCCGTCCGCCATCCCGATCCTGATCGCCTCGGCCAGGCACCACTCGCGCGCCTCGACCTGCAACTGGCTGCCGAGGGCGGCGATCCGCGGGCGGCCGGCCTCGGGCGGCCCGGCCAGGTCCTCGTCCAGCACCGCCTCGTCGTAGCCGTGGTCCCCGGTGCCGGTCACCGCGTCGACGGCGCGGCGGCGGGCCAGCGGGCTGCCCGGGTCGCCCGCCCGCAGCATCACCGCGACCATCGCGCGCATCCCGGCCGACAACGCCAGCTGCATCTGCACCGTGGTGGGCAGCTTCAGCACCTCCGTCACGTACCTGGTCTTGCAGGTCAGGCACTGGACGTGGGAGCCGGTCGGCATCAGCGGGACCAGCGGGATGAAGAAGATGGTGATGAACCGCCGGCCCGACCGCTGCCGGTACTCCCGGTCCCCGCCGCACCGGCGGCAGAAGAACACGCCCCGGCCGAGCGTCCGGTAGACGACGCGCAGGCCCCAGATGATGAGCATGTCCGTCCCTTCGCTGGTAGGCCGTCCGGCGGCTCAGCGTACCGCGACCGCGACCGCGGCCACGGGCGGAGGAGATTAGATCGTTATGGATCCGCCGCCTTCGTCCCAGACCTCCCCGGAAGCGAAAATGACTCGCGTGACGGCGGCCGGTGAGGTTGGCTAGGAGGATGCGCATGCAACGGTGGGATCCGGCCGACGAGGCGACGGCGCGTGCCTGTTACGACGTCGAGGTCGCCGCGCACCAGGTGGACGAGCCGGTCGAGCCGCCGAACTCGTTCGCGTCGTTCGCTCCTGTACCTGCGGACCGGCTGGGAGCAGACGCCGAGCGAGGTGTGGGTGGCGATGGCCGACGACGGCAGCGTCGTCGGTTACTACCGGATCGACGCTGCCCGACCTGGAGAACCGGGACAAGGCGTACAGCGGCCCGGTCGTGCACCCGGCGTACCGGCGCCGCGGCGCTCGGGCGCGAGATGCTGCGGCACGAGGGAACCCGGGCGGTGGCACACGGGCGGACGACGTTCTGCGCCGAGGTGGCGTCCGAGGGCGACCGGCGACGCATTCGCCCAGGCAGTCGGGGCGCAGCTGGAGCTGGAAGAGGTGCGCCGGATCCAGTACCTGCGCGATATCGCCCCGGGCACCGTCGCCGCCCTGCGGGCGCACGGCGGAGCAGGCGGCGGCCGGCTACTCGCTGGTCTCGTGGGACGGGCCCGGTGCCCGACCAGTACTGCGCGGCGATGGCCGAGGTGTTCAACGCGTTCGCCGACGCGCCGCACGGCGAGAACCAGGAACCCGAGCGGTGGGACGCGGAGCGGGTGCGGACCCGGACCGGCATCTCCCTGCGGGCCGGGGTGATGCGCGGCCACAGCGTGGCCGCGGTGCGCGACGCCGACGGCGAGATGGCCGCCTACAGCGAGGTCATCATCGACCCGGAGCATCCAGACTGGGGCTACCAGCAGCTCACCGCGGTCACCCGGCCGCACCGCGGGCACCGGCTGGGACTGCTGGTGAAGACCGCGATGCTGGAGCTGCTGGCCGACGCCGAGCCGGGACTGGAGCGGATCCCGACCGGCAACGCGGCCGCCAACCAGCACATGATCGCGGTCAACGAGCAGCTCGGCTACCAGGTGTCCAAGCCCGGCTGGCGGTTCTACGAGATGCCCGGTCAGCGCCCTGCGCTAGTCGTAGAAGCCGAGGCGGCGCAGGTACTTCGGGTTGCGCTGCCAGTCCTTGGCGATCCGCACGTGCAGGTCCAGGTAGACCCGGCTGCCGAGCAGCGCCTCGATCTGCTGCCTGGCCTGGGTGCCGACTTCCTTCAGCCGGGCGCCCCGGCTGCCGATGACGATCGCCTTCTGGCTCGGCCGCTCCACGTACAGCTCGGCGTGCACGTCGATCAGGTCCGGCTGGCCCTCGCGCGGGCCCATCTCCTCGACCAGCACCGCGATCGAGTGCGGTAGCTCGTCGCGGACGCCCTCCAGGGCCGCCTCGCGGATCAGCTCCGCCACCATCACCTGCTCGGGCTCGTCCGTCAGCTCGCCGTCCGGGTACAGCGCCGGGCCCTCAGGAAGGTGGCTGACCAGGACGTCGGCCAGCACGTCGAGCTGGAACCCGGCCACCGCCGACACCGGCACCACGTCGGCCCACTCGCCCAGCTGGCTGACCGCCAGCAACTGGGCGGCGACCTGCTCCTGGGTCACCTCGTCGGTCTTGGTCACCACCGCCACCACCGGCGTGCCCTTGACCGCCGCCAGCTCCTTGGCCAGGTACTTGTCACCGGGGCCGATCGCGTCCGGCGCGGGCACGCAGAAGCCGATCACGTCGACCTCGGTCAGGGTCGACCGGACCAGGCTGTCCAGCCGCTCGCCGAGCAGCGTCCGCGGCCGGTGCAGGCCCGGCGTGTCCACGATCACCAGCTGCGCGTCCGGCCGGTGCACCACCCCCCGGATCACCCGGCGGGTGGTCTGCGGGCGGTTGCTGGTAATCGCAACCTTCGCCCCCACCAGCGCGTTGGTCAGGGTCGACTTGCCGACGTTGGGCCGGCCGACCAGGCAGGCGAACCCGGACCTGAAGTCCGGCCGGGCCGGCGCCGCAGCAGCGGCCGCACCGCGCCCCCGGGCCCGGGCTGCCTTCTTCTCGGTCACTCGCGGCTGGCTCACCTGTCAATTGTCGTGCATCCGGGCACCTGGTTGGTCGGCCGGACCGATAACGTCGGCTTTGTGACTGCGACCCCTGTCTGGCGGCCGACCGCGCGGATCTTGCTGGCCGACCCCGACGAGCGGGTGCTGCTGTTCAGCGCGCGCGAACGGGACGGCGAGCGCTGGTGGTTCACCCCCGGCGGCGGCCTGCACCGCGGCGAGACCGTCGTCGCCGGCGCCGCCCGCGAGCTGCTGGAGGAAACCGGCATCCGCGTCACCGAAGCCGAGCTGGGGCCGGTGGTAGCGACGTCGTTCAGCCGCTGGTACGCGTCCGAGTCCGGGAAGCTGTTCTTCAGCGCCCACTCGTTCTTCTTCCTGCGGGTCCCGAGCGCGCGGATCGACACCGACGGGCAGGAGGAGCTGGAGCGCGCGATGATCACCGGGCACCGCTGGTGGAGCACCGCCGAGCTGCGCGCCGCGACCGAGCGGATCTCGCCCCGCGGGCTGGCCGGGCTGATGGAACGGCTGCTGCGGGACGGCGCGCCGGGCCGGCCGGTCCGGCTGCCCGGCCGGAGCTAAGGGCCGGAGCAGGCTCAGGGAACCAGCGTCGACCGCAGCACGCCGTCCGGGCCGGCGTGGAAGACCGGGGCGTCCGGGCCCAGGTCGCGCACCGCGGCCAGGTCCCCCGGGTCCGGCTCCGACTCGCTGACCAGGGCGGCTGCCTCCAGGCTGGCCGCGCCGCTGGACACCGCCATCGCCACCGCGAGCCGCAGGGCGGACAGCCGCAGCGAGGGCAGCGCCACCGCGGCGGCGGTGTAGGTGCGGCCGGTCTCGTCCCGTACCGCCGCGCCCTCGGACGCGGCGACCCGCGCCCGGGTGGACCGGGCGAGGGTGATGATCTTCTGATCCTCCGGGTCGAGGCTGGCCCCGGCAGTCACGTCACTCACGCCTAGCAGTCTAGTGAGGCAGGCGCGGGCCCGATCAGGTGATGCGCGGGTGGCGCTCACCCACTTCCCATCACTTTTGACTGGACAAATCACCACATTTGCCACGCAGGAACGGTCCGAACTGATGGGAAGTCGCGGAAACCGGCCGAACTGATGGGAAGTGACGAGGCGAGCGGGTTGCGCCGGTGGCGAGAGGTGCCAGCGGGGCGCGAGGTGCCGGATGGGCCGGGGCGGGGCGGCCGGGGCGGGGCGGCCGGGGCTGGGCGGGGCGGGGGGCGGAGCGGGCAACCGTTCGGGGGCTGGCGGTTAGTCTTTTTGCCTGGTTTCGGCCGGGATCCGCTCGATGAGGACGGTGCCGAGCTTGTTGCGGCGGCCGGCCATGTTCTCCGCCGTCAGGCGCAGGCCGGCCACGGTGGCGGTCGAGCCGGCGATCGGCACCCGGCCCAGCTCGTGCGCCAGCAGCCCGCCGACCGTCTCCACGTCCTCGGCGTCGGTGGTGATGCCGAACAGCTCCTCGAGGTCAGCCACCGGCAGCCGCGCGGTGACCCGGGCGGTGCCCGGCGCCAGCCACGTCACCGGGTCCATCTCGGTGTCGTACTCGTCGGCGATCTCCCCGACGATCTCCTCCAGGATGTCCTCGATGGTGACCAGGCCCGCCGTGCCGCCGTACTCGTCGATGACGACCGCCGCGTGAATCCGGCGCTGCTGCATCTGCCGGAGCAGCTCGTCGACCGGCTTGGAGTCGGGCACGTAGGTGGCCGGGCGCATCACCCGATCCACCTGCTCGGCCTGGTTCTCCTCCTCCGGCCGGGAGTGGCTCCAGGCCACGATGTCCTTCAGGTAGGCGATCCCCACCACGTCGTCGGTCGACTCCCCGGTCACCGGGATGCGGGAGAAGCCGCTGCGCAGGGCCAGCGACAGCGCCTGGTCCAGCGTCTTGTCGCGCTCGATGAACACCATGTCGGTGCGCGGCACCATGACCTCGCGGACGATCGTGTCACCCAGCTCGACTACCGAGCGGACCATCTCCCGCTCGCCCGGGTCGATCTCGTCCTGCGACTCGATGTAGTCGACCAGGTCCTCCACCCCCGGCCGGCCGTTCAGGTCCGGGTCAGCGCCCTGGCCGCCGAACGGCATCGCCCGGGTCACCGTGTCCAGCAACCGGGCCACCGGGCCGAGGGCGGCGTGCAGCGGGCGGAGCAGGCCGCGGGCGGCGGCGGACACCCGCTCGGCGCGCCGCCTGCCCATCCCCCGCGGGCCCACCCCGATCAGCACGTAGCGGGCGACCAGCAGCACCCCGGCCGACGGCAGGAACACCTGCCAGCCGCCGCTCAGCCAGTGCGCGAAGGCAAGCGTCACGCACACCGCGCCGGACACCTCGAAGCAGACCCTGATCAGCGTCAGCAGGCTGCCGTAGCGGTCCAGGCCGTCGGAGTCGGTCCGGGCCAGGGCGGTCTGCGCGCCCGCGCACCAGCCTGCCGCGAGGATCAGCAGGACGGCCGCGAGCAGCAGCCAGCCGGCGGGCGACATCAGCTGAGTCCTTCCCGCCCTTCGGCCGTGGCCGGCGGCCCGCTGGCCAGCTCTTCCCGCCAGTCGCGGAGCAGCTCGCCCTGCAGGCCGAACATCTCGGCCTCTTCCTCCGGGTCAGCGTGGTCGTAGCCGAGCAGGTGGAGCACGCCGTGCACGGTCAGCAGCTCAAGCTCGGCCTGAGTGGACTGGCCGTGCTGCTTCGCCTGGGCGGCCGCCACCTGCGGGCAGAGCACCACGTCGCCCAGCAGCACCGGCTCGCTGTCGTCCTCGTCCCGGCCGCGGGTGCGGTTCGGGCCCGCGATAACGTGCGGCCGCAGCTCGTCCATGGGGAACGACAGCACGTCGGTCGGGCCCGGCTCGTCCATCCACTTCTCGTGCAGGCTGGTCATGTGCGCCTCGTCGACCAGCAGCATCGACAGGTCCGCCAGCGGGTGCACCTCCATCTGGCCGATCACGTACTGCGCGAGCTCGCGAAGCGCGTCCTCCCCGACCGCGACTCCCGACTCGTTGTTGATATCGACGCTCACCTGCGTGTTACCCCGTCTTACTGGTGTGATCTGGTTATTCCGGCCGGGCCGGGCGGCCGTCGCGGTTGCCCTTACGGTCATGGTCGGCACTGCGGCCGTGGGTGCGCTCGCGGCCCGGCTGGCGGGCGTTGGCGTCGAAACGTTCGTAGGCGTCGACAATCTTCCCGACCAGCTTGTGCCGGACTACGTCGGTGCTGGTCAGCCGGGCGAAGTGGATGTCCGGGATGCCCTCCAGGATATCCTGCACCACCCGCAGCCCGCTGGTCTGGCCGCTCGGCAGGTCGACCTGGGTGACGTCGCCGGTCACCACGATCCGCGAGCCGAACCCGAGGCGGGTCAGGAACATCTTCATCTGCTCGGCGGTGGTGTTCTGCGCCTCGTCGAGGATGATGAACGAGTCGTTCAGGGTCCGGCCGCGCATGTACGCCAGGGGGGCGATCTCGATCGTGCCGGCCGCCATCAGCTTGGTGATCGAGTCGGGGTCGACCATGTCGTGCAGGGCGTCGTAGAGCGGGCGGAGGTAGGGGTCGATCTTCTCGTAGAGGGTGCCGGGCAGGAAGCCGAGCCGCTCGCCCGCCTCGACCGCCGGGCGGGTCAGGATGATCCGGTTGACCTCCTTGGCCTGCAGCGCCTTGACCGCCTTGGCCATCGCCAGGTAGGTCTTGCCGGTGCCGGCCGGGCCGATCGCGAACACGATCGTGTGCTTGTCGATGGCGTCGGCGTAGTGCTTCTGGTTCAGCGTCTTGGGGCGGATGGTGCGGCCGCGGGAGGACAGGATGCCCTGGGTGAGCACGTCGGCCGGGCGCAGGCCGGGCTCGCCGTGGTCGCCGCGGAGCATGCCCAGGGTGCGCTCGATGGTGTCCGGTGACAGCTCGGCGCCCTTGCGCTGCAGTTCGAGCAGCTCGCTGAAGAGCCGGCCAACCAGGTCGGTTTCCGCCAGCGGGCCGGACACGGTGATCTCGTTGCCGCGGACGTGGATATCCGCGGAGAACTCCCGCTCGATGACATGCAGCAGTTCGTCCCCGGTTCCGAGCAGGCCGACCATGGAATGGCCGTCCGGGATAACGATCCGGATCGTGGAACCTGGACTGTCACTGCGCGTATCTGTCAATTCACAGCCTTCGAAAAGGGTCAGCCGGGGGGCCAGGCCATCGGGCGGCCGCCGAGGACGTGCGCGTGCACGTGGGCGACGGACTGCCCGGCGTCGCGGCCGGTGTTGAAGACGATCCGGTAGCCGTCCGCCTCGATGCCGTCGGCCGCCGCCACCTCGCGGGCCACCGTGACCAGCTCGTCGAGCAGGCCGCCGCCGGCCGCCGCCAGCGCCGCCACGTCCGGGTAGTGCTCCCTGGGCACCACCAGGACATGCGTGGGCGCCTGGGGGCTGAGGTCACGGAAGGCGACGGTCCGCTTTCCGTCCACCACGACCGTGGCCGGTATCTCCCCGGCTGCGATCCGGCAGAACAAGCAGTCTGGCACGGTTCGATCATAGTGGGCGCTGGTGACATCGCGTGCGGGCCGCGCCCGGGGGTCCCGCGCCCGGGCGCGGCGCACCGCGAGGCACTTCGGGTGACACCCGGTGACGCGAAGTCCCGCCCATATCCGGCGAATTAGCAGAAATACCTGCGGCAGAAGGCCCATTTACCGCTCGGTAGCAAACGCGCGCTCCAGTCTCGGCAGGCAGTCCGCCCAAGTGGCCAGCATTGCGAGTCAACGCGGCTTATTCTGTTGCTTTCCGCAATCCTCCGGCGGTTACTGGGGTGGAGTTACCGAATGTGGGATGGGCAGAGCCTCGTGGCTACAAGCGCGGCCGAGAATCGATACGAGTGTGGGCGGTAACCCGGGGCGTACCGTCGCGGGCAGCCATGGCGATCCGTCCGCTTCCGCCAGACATGGCGAGACAGCGGGCAGCAACGGGATTCCCGGCGCAGGAAGCAATTCCGGAAACTGGGGCCCCCGGGGTGAACCTCCGGCTACGTCCGCGCGTCCAACTGGCGTGACGGAAACACTGGCGGCGGAAACCCTGCTGCCCGTCGCGGCGTTCGCCCCCGAGGCGTACCCCGCGCGGGCACGGCAGGCTCCGGTGGCATGGGACGCCGCCGACACCGTCACCGAGATTTACGCCAGTCACTACAACCAGCTAGTCCGACTCGCGCTGCTGCTGCTGCATGACCTGCAGACGGCCGAGGAAGTGGTCCAGGAAGCGTTCATGGCGATGCACCTGGCCTGGCGGCGGCTACACGACCAGGAGAAGGCCCTTGCCTACCTGCGCCAGACGGTCGTCAACCGGTCCAGGTCGGAGCTGCGGCACCGCAAGGTCGTTGACCTGCACGCGCCCAAGCCGGCCCCGGACGAGCCGAGCGCCGAGCACGCCGCCATGGTCAGCTTCGAGCGCACGGCGGTGGTGGCGGCCCTGCAGCTGCTGCCGGTCCGGCAGCGGGAGGCGGTCGTGCTGCGCTACTACGGCGACCTCTCCGAGGCGGACATCGCCCGGGCCATGGGCATCAGCAAGGGCGCGGTGAAGAGCCACACCGCTCGCGCGATGGCGGCGCTGCGGTCGATGCTCGGGCAGGACGGCGGGTGAGGCGATGACCGAGTCCGACGAGTTCCTTGGCGCGACGCTGCGCCAGGCGTTGGCCGACGTGGCGGGCTCGGTCCAGCCCAGCCCTGACGGGCTCGCCCGGATCCGCGACCGGATCGGCGGCCGGCCGTCGCGGCCCCCGCTGGTCGCCGCGCTGGCCTGCGCGGCCGAACGGATCAGGTACTGGACCTGGCGCGGGCACTGGGCGGTACCGGGGGCAACCCCGCGCGATCCCCGGCCGGGCGCGCCCGGCCGGGGCCGTCGCCGGGCGCCCGCCCGGCGGGGCTCCCAGTGGAGCCTCACCGGGCTGCGGCTGGTGGCCGCGCTGGGCGGTATCGCGGTCGTCGTCGGCGTGTCGTTCGCCGTGCAGCCGTTCCGGTCGGCGATTATCCAGGCCAGCTCGACCATGCTGAACGGCGGCAGCGCCCAGGACCACGGCTCAGGGACCGACGGGAACGGCGCTCAGGGACCGGGCGGCGGCGGGCAGGGGCCCGGCGGCTCGCCCACCGACGCGCAGGGCAGGCATGCCTCCCCCGGCGCCAGCGGCCAGGCGACGCCGGGCACGGTGAACTCGGACGGCACCGTCAGCTGCGGGCCCGGCAGCTCCCCCGTCGCCACCAGCACCGCCAGCGCGAGCGCGGCGGCGGTGAACCCGGACGCGGTTAACCCCGACGCGGTCAACCCCGACGCGGTGAACCCGGATGGCACGGTGATCTGCGTGCCGGTGCCTTCCGCGGCCGGCAGCGCCGCGCCCAGCGACGGGGCCACCGCCGCGTCTCCGGCTCCCGACTGGACCTGGACCCAGACCGGCGGCAACTGGTACTACACCGCCCCGGCCACCAGTGGCGCCAGCTCGACCCCGGCGCAGCCAACGGCGTCCCAGTCGACGCCGGCGCCGGTCTACTCGGACCCGCGCCGCCACTGGCCGCAGCCGCCGAGCAGCCCGAGCTCGGGCGACACCCCGACGCCGACCCCGACCCCGACCCCGACGCCGACCACTGCGAGTCCCACCCCGACGCCGACCGACAGCGGCGGCGACACCAGTAGCCCCGACCCGGGGTCTAGCTGAGCCCGGCCGGCGCTAGCCTGGCCGGCATGGATTCGCTCCCGCCGGCCGGGCCGACGCCGCCAGTCGCCGGGCCGCCGCTGTTCCTGGTCCAGCCGGGTGAGCTGGCCGGGCCGTCGGTCCGGCTGACCGGCCCCGAGGGTCATCACGCGGCCACCGTCCGGCGGCTCCGCACGGGCGAGCGGGCCGACGTCAGCGACGGCGCCGGAACCCTCGCCGAGTGCGTGGTCACCGAGGTCGGCAAGGACACGGTCACGCTTGACCTGCGGGCGGTCCGTACCGTGCCGCCGCCGCAGCCCGGCCTGGCGGTCGCCCAGGCGCTGCCCAAGGGCGACCGGGGCGAGCTCGCGGTCGAGCTGATGACCGAGGTCGGGGTGGATACCGTCATCCCGTGGGCCGCCGCCCGCTCGGTCACCCGCTGGCAGTCCGAACGCGGCGCCAAGGCGCTGGCGAAGTGGCGGGCCACCGCCCGCGAGGCCGCCAAGCAGTCCAGGCGCCCCTGGCTGCCCGCGGTGGCCGAGCTGGCCAGCACCGCCGCCCTGGCCGGGCGGGTGCGGCAGGCGGCTCAGGCGGTCATCCTGGAAGCGGACGCGCCCGTCCGGCTGCACGAGCTGCCCTTGCCCGCAACCGGGGAGATCCTGCTGCTGGTGGGCCCGGAAGGGGGAATCGACCCGGCCGAGCGGTCCGCGCTGCGGGAGGCGGGCGCGGCCGAGGCGCGGCTGGGCCCGACGGTGCTGCGCACCTCCACCGCGGGCGCCGCCGCCGCGGCTATTCTGCTGGCCAGGACCGGCCGCTGGTAATTGTCCTGGTTCAGCGCCCGTTAAAAGCGTCGCGGATCCGGGAAAAAAAACCTTGCTGACCCGGCTGGAACTTTCCCGGGGGCTGCTCTTCGCCCCGAAGCTTGGCCAGGTCCCGTAGTAGCTTTTCCTGCTCGGCGTCCAGCCGGGACGGGGTTTCTACCGCCACGTGGATCACCAGGTCGCCGCGGCCGCTGCCGTTGAGGTGCTTCACCCCTAGCCCGTACAGCGGGATGACCTGCCCGGACTGGGTGCCGGGGCGGATGTCCACGTCGTTCGGGCCGTCCAGTGACTCCACCGGCACGGTCGCGCCGAGCGCCGCCGCGACCATCGGGATCGTCAGCGTGCAGTGCAGGTCGTCACCCTGCCGCTCGAAGATCGCGTGCGGGCGCTGCACCACCTCGAGGAACAGGTCGCCGGGGGGGCCGCCGCCGGGGCCGGTCTCGCCCTCGCCCGCTAGCTGGATGTGGGTGCCGTCCTCGACCCCGGCCGGGATGCGGACCTTCATCGTGCGCCGGGTGCGCACCCGGCCGTCGCCGTCGCACTCCGGGCAGGGCCGGGGCAGCACGGTGCCGAAGCCGCCGCAGTTGGGGCAGGCCTGGGTGGTGACCACCTGGCCGAGGAACGACTTGCGGACCTGGCTGATCTCGCCCCGCCCGGCGCAGACCTGGCAGGTCTCCGGGTGGGTGCCGGGCGCGGTGCCCTCGCCCGAGCAGGTCGGGCAGACCACCGCGGTGTCCACCGTCAGCTCGCGGGTGGCACCGAACGCGCACTCCGACAGGTCGAGCTCGATCCGGATGGTCGCGTTGCGGCCGCGCCGCGCCCGCGACCGCGGCCCGCGGGTCGCGCCCGCCCCGGCCGCGCCGAACATCGCGTCGACGAACTCGCTGAACGGGAAGCCCGCCCCGCCGAAGCCGCCGAAGCCGCCGGGCCCGGCGCCCGCGAACGGGTCGCCGCCCATGTCGTAGAGCTGGCGCTTCTCCGAGTCCTGCAGGACCTCGTAGGCCTGGTTGATCTCCTTGAACTTCTCCTGCGTCTCCGGGTCGGGGTTGACGTCCGGGTGCAGTTCCCTGGCCAGCCGCCGGTAAGCGCGCTTGATCTCGTCCTGCGAGGCGTCCTTGCGAACCCCGAGCAGCCCGTAATAGTCCTCAGCCACCTATGACTCCCCGAGAATCTGCCCGACGTACCGCGCCACCGCGCGCACCGCTCCCATCGTGCCCGGATAATCCATCCTGGTCGGCCCGAGCACGCCCAGCTTGGCCACCGCCTGACCGCCCGCCCCGTAGGCGGCGGACACCACCGACGTGCCCTGGAGGCCGGTTTCCGCGCCGATCATCACGGTCAGCGCGGACGGGCTGGCGGCCTCCCCGAGGAGTCGCATCAGTACCACTTGTTCCTCCAGCGCTTCGAGCACGTCACGCATTCCCTTGCCGAAATCGGGGGCGGCCAGGTTGGCGGTGCCGGCGAAGACTACCCGCTCCTCGTGCCGCTCGGCCAAACTGTCGAGCAGGACGGAGAACACCGCCCCGGCGTTCGCCCGCTCGGCGGCCGGGATGCGGTCGGCCAGGCCGGCCACGGTCGCGGCCGCCTCGGCCAGCTTGTGACCGTCCAGGCAGGCGTTGAGCACCGCCCGCAGGTGGGCGATCGACTCGGGCTCGGCCGTCTCCGGCAGGTCGACCGCCGCCTGCTCGACCCGCCCGGTATCGGTGATCAGCACCAGCAGCACCCGCTGCGGGCTGAGCGAGACCAGCTCGATGTGCCGCACCGCGGACCGGGACAGCGACGGGTACTGCACCACCGCCACCTGCCGGGTGAGCTGCGCCAGCAGCCGCACCGTGCGCGCCACCACCTCGTCCAGGCTGTACGCGCCGGCCAGGAACGTCTCGATCGCCCGCCGCTCGGCGGCTGACATCGGCTTGACCGACGACAGCCGGTCGACGAACAGCCGGTAGCCCTTGTCGGTCGGGATCCGCCCGGCGCTGGTGTGCGGCTGGGCGATGAAGCCCTGCTCCTCGAGCACCGCCATGTCGTTGCGGATGGTGGCGGGCGAGACGTCCAGGCCGTGCCGGTCTACCAGGGACTTCGACCCCACCGGCTCGGTAGTGGACACGTAGTCCTCGACTATCGCACGGAGTACCGCTAGCTTCCGCTCGTCAAGCACGGTGTTCACCTCCCTGGCACTCGCTGTCCCTGAGTGCCAATTCTATTAACTCCTGCGAGCATCCGGACGGCAAGAACGAAGCCTGGACGGTTACGCTTCCGTGAGCGAGCGAGAGGAGCCACGAACGGTGCGCAGCAGGCGGTACGACGACATCCTGGCGCCGCAGAACCGTAAGCCCAGGCCGGGGCAGGGACCGGTGCCCTCGGTGGAGGCCGAGCGGGACCTGGTGGTGGAGGATTTCGAGGGCCGCTTCTGCGGCGCGGTGGTCGCGGTCGAGCCCGGCTCGGTGACCCTCGAGGACCGGTTCGGCAAGCGGCGGGTGTTCCCGCTGCCGGGCACCTTCCTGCTCGACGGCAAGCGGGTCACCCTGGTCAAGCCGTCGCCCAAGCCGGAGATACTGGGCCACGTGGGACGGCGCACCGCGTCCGGGTCGGTCGCCGCGCCGCAGCAGCGGGCCAAGGTCGCCAAGGCCAGCCGGATCTACGTCGAGGGCAAGCACGACGCCGAGCTGGTGGAGCGGATCTGGGGCGATGACCTGCGCGACGTCGGGGTGGTGGTGGAGTACCTGGAGGGCGTCGACGACCTGCCCGCCATCGTCCGCGACTTCGAGCCGGAGGACGGGCGCCGGCTCGGCGTGCTGGTCGACCACCTGGTCGCCGGGTCCAAGGAGAGCCGGATCGCGGCCGCCGCCGGTCACGACCCCAACGTGCTGATCGTCGGCCACCCGTACATCGACATCTGGGCGGCGGTCAAGCCGTCGGCGGTCGGGCTGCGGGCGTGGCCGGAAGTGCCCCGCGGGCTGTCGTGGAAGGAAGGCGTGCTGGCCCGGATCGGCTGGCCGCATGAGACCCAGCAGGACGTGGCGGCCGCCTGGCGTCGCATCCTGCGCTCCGTCACCAGCTACGCCGACCTGGAGCCGGAGCTGCTGGGGCGGGTCGAGGAGCTGATCGACTTCGTGACCGCCGCGGAGGCCGGGCATCAGGCCGGGCACTAGGTCAGCTCGCGGATGACCGCGTCCGCGAGCAGGCGGCCGCGGATGGTCAGCACGAGCCTTCCGGCGGCGTGCGCGGAGCGGTCGATCAGGCGGTCACCGACCATCCGTTCGGACTGATCCAGGGCGGCAGCGGTGAGGGCGGACAGCGGCAGGCCCTCGGCCAGCCGGACGCGGAGCATGATGTCCTCCATCCGCTGCTCGGCTGTTGTCAGCCGCTCGCGGGCGGCGGCGGGCGACTGCCCGGCCGCCAGCCGCTGGGCGTAGGCGGCCGGGTGCTTCACGTTCCACCAGCGCACGCCGCCCACGTGGCTGTGCGCGCCCGGGCCGGCCCCCCACCAGTTGCCGCCGGTCCAGTAGAGCAGGTTGTGGCGGCAGTGCGCCTTGTCGCTGACCGCCCAGTTGGACAGCTCGTACCAGCTGAACCCGGCCTGGCCGAGCAGCTCGTCGGCGATCAGGTAGCGGTCGGCCATCGCGTCGTCGTCGGGCGGGCTGACCTCCCCCCGGCGCACCTGGGCCGCCAGCCGGGTGCCGTCCTCGACGATCAGCGCGTAGGCCGAGACGTGGTCCGGCTCCGCCTCGACGGCCGCGGTCAGCGACCGTCGCCAGTCGTCGTCGGTCTCCCCCGGCGTGCCGTAGATCAGGTCCAGGCTGACCTGGTCGAATCCTGCCGCGCGGGCCCAGCGCACGCAGTCGAGCGCCCGCCCGGGCCGGTGCTCGCGGTCGAGCACCCGCAGCACGTGCGGTACCGCGCTCTGCATCCCGAACGAGAGCCGGGTGACCCCCTGGGCGCGCAGTTGCTCGAGCTCGGCCGGGCCGACCGATTCCGGGTTGGCCTCGACGGTGACCTCGGCGTCAGCGGCCAGGCCGAACGCGGCCTCGACGTCCCGCAGCATGGCGCCGATCTGCCCCGGCGCGAGCAGCGTGGGGGTGCCGCCGCCGAAGAACACCGTGGCCGCCTCCGGGGCCGGGGCCCCCGTCCCCGGCTGGCCGAGCAGCCGTGCCGCCAGTGCCAGCTCCTGCCCGACGGTGCCCGGGTAGGCGGCCTGGCTGGCGCCCGGGTTGGCGGCGCCGCCCAGCTCGGCGGCCGTGTAGGTGTTGAAGTCGCAGTACCCGCAGCGGGTGCGGCAGAACGGGACGTGTACGTATACCCCGAATGGGGTATCTGCCAGGCCTTGGGTGGAGCTGGCCGGCAAAGTTCCCCCCGCGGGAACTGGTTCACCCTCCGGCAGCGTTTTCGGCATAGAGCCGAGGATAAGCTGTAGGTGGGTACAACATGGGCGGGAGGTACTGGTGACATCAGATCCGGGGCCCGGTTCGAACGGCTTTCCGCTACCACCGTCGACGACGCCGCCGGCGGGCGGCGTGCCCGGCTTGCCGGCCTACGGGCCGCCTAGCTACGGCCCGCCGGTGCCCGGCAACGGCGGCTACGGGCACTATCCCGGCTACGCCGCCTACCCGTACGGCCCGCAGCCGCAGCCGCGGGCGGTGCAGCCGGGGATGCTGTGCGCCCAGGCCGACCGGGACCGGACGATGGACGTGCTCAAGTCCGCCTACACCGAGGGCCGGCTGACCAAGACCGAGTTCGACGAGCGGTCCGCCCGCGTACTGACCGCCCGCACCTATGGTGACCTGCACGGCCTGGTCGGCGACCTGCCGCAGGGGCCGGGCGGCCCCGCCCTGCCGGTGCCCTACGCGCCCGGCTACTACTCGCCGCAGCTCGCCGCGCGCACCAACGGGTTCGCGGTCGGGGCGCTGGTCTGCGGGATCGTCCCGTTCTTCGGCGGGATCCCGGCGGTCATCCTCGGGCACGTCGCCCGCGGCCAGATCAAGCGGACCGGCGAGCGCGGCGACGGCCTGGCCATCTCCGGGCTGGTCCTGGGCTACCTGTGGATCGCCTTGTGGGTGCTGATCGTGCTGGTCGGCATCGCCAACAACTAGCGGCTACTTCGGGCGGTTGTCGGGCGTGCTGGTCGACAGGGCGGCGACGAAGGCCTCCTGCGGCACCTCGACCCGGCCGATCGTCTTCATCCGCTTCTTGCCTTCCTTCTGCTTCTCCAGCAGCTTGCGCTTGCGGCTGATGTCACCGCCGTAGCACTTGGCCAGCACGTCCTTGCGCAGCGCGCGGATGTTCTCCCGGGCGATGATCCGGCTGCCGACCGCGGCCTGGATCGGCACCTCGAACTGCTGGCGCGGGATGAGCTCCTTGAGCTTGGCCGTCATCGACAGGCCGTACTCGCGGGCGTTGTCGGCGTGGACGATCTGGCTGAACGCGTCCACCGGCTGGCCCTGCAGCAGGATGTCCACCTTGACCAGGTTCGCCACCAGCTCGCCGTCCGGCTCGTAATCAAGGCTGGCGTAACCCCGGGTCCTGCTCTTGAGCTGGTCGAAGAAGTCGAAGATGATCTCCGCCAGCGGCATCGTGTAGCGGATCTCCACCCGGTCGGTGGACAGGTAGTCCATCCCCTTGAGCACGCCCCGGCGGCCCTGGCACAGCTCCATGATCGTGCCGATGTATTCGCTCGGCGAGATGATGGTGGCCCGGGTGATGGGTTCGTAGACTTCCTTGATCTTGCCCCCGGTGTGCTCTTTGGGGCTGCTGGCCGGCCCGGCGCTGAAGCCGTCGATGCCGCCGGGGAAGTCACTCGGGTTGGTCACCGTGAGCTCCCGGCCGCTCTCCATGACAAGCCGGTACACCACGTTCGGCGCGGTCGAGATGAGGCTCAGGTCGAACTCGCGCTCCAGCCGCTCCCGGACGATCTCCATGTGCAGCAGGCCGAGGAAGCCGCAGCGGAACCCGAAGCCGAGCGCGGTGCTCGTCTCCGGCTCGTAGATCAGCGCGGCGTCGTTGAGCTGGAGCTTGTCCAGGGCGTCGCGCAGCTCCGGGTACTGGTCGCCGTCGACCGGGTAGAGGCCGGAGAAGACCATCGGCCGGGGGTGGTCGTAACCGGCCAGGGGCGCCGCGGCCGGGCCGACGCTGGTGGTGATGGTGTCGCCGACACGGGCCTGGCGGACGTCCTTCACCCCGGAGATGACGTAGCCGACCTCGCCCGCGCCGAGCCCGTCGGCCGGGATCGGCTCGGGCGAGATGACGCCGAGTTCCAGGGTCTCGTGGACCGACTTGGTGGACATCATCTGGATGCGCTCGCGCCGGGTGAGCCGGCCGTCGACCACCCGCACGTAGGTGACGACGCCCCGGTAGGTGTCGTAGACCGAGTCGAAGATGAGCGCCCGGGCGGGGGCGTCGGGGTCGCCCTGCGGGTGCGGGACCAGGTCGACGATCGTGTCGAGGAGCTGCCGGACGCCGTCACCGGTCTTGGCCGAGACCCGGAGCACGTCGCCCGGGTCGCAGCCGATGATCGCGGACAGCTCCTCGGCATAGCGGTCGGGCTGCGCGGCGGGCAGGTCGATCTTGTTGAGCACCGGGATGATCCGCAGGTCAGCGTTGATCGCCAGGTACAGGTTGGCCAGCGTCTGCGCCTCGATGCCCTGGGCGGCGTCGACTAGCAGCACGGCGCCCTCGCAGGCCTCCAGGCTCCGGCTCACCTCGTAGGTGAAGTCGACGTGGCCGGGGGTGTCGATCATGTTCAGGACGTAGTCCTGGTCGCCCTTCCTCCAGGGCAGCCGGACGGCCTGGCTCTTGATGGTGATGCCGCGCTCGCGCTCGATGTCCATCCGGTCCAGGTACTGGGCGCGCATCTGCCGCCCGTCCACGATCCCGGTCAGCTGCAGCATCCGGTCGGCCAGGGTCGACTTGCCGTGGTCGATGTGCGCGATGATGCAGAAGTTGCGGATCACGGCCTGGTCCGTGCTGGCCGGAGACGGCCGAGCCGGAACGCTCATGGACACCATGCTCTCTCTGCTTGCTCTGCTTGTTGCTCGGTGCTGTTTGCTCTGCTTGCTCGGTACTGTGCTTGCGGGGCTTGGTGCGCTTGCTGCGCGGATACCCCGGAACAGGGTATGGCACTGGCGATTGGTTTGAGGAACGGCCGTGGGTTCGGCTATCCTTCTTGGCGCGCCCTACTCTCATGCTGCCGCCCTGGCGGGCAGACCGCTGTCTGGGCCGGCCAAGCAGACTTTAACCCCAACGAAGGACGTATTCGCGTGGCGAACATCAAGTCGCAGATCAAGCGCATCAAGCAGAACGAGAAGGCGCACCAGCGCAACAAGGCCGTCAAGTCCGAGCTGCGCACCCACGTGCGCAAGTTCCGCGAGGCGATCGAGGGCGGCAACGTCGAGGAGGCGACCGCCGCGCTGCGCGTCGCCACCCGCAAGCTGGACAAGGCCGCGTCCAAGGGCGTCATCCACAAGAACCAGGCCGCCAACCGCAAGTCGGCGATCGCCAAGAAGCTCGCCGACCTCCAGTCGGCCTGAGCTTCCTCGCCGCTTCGCGCTAGCCGGCCCGCCGCGCTAACCGGCCCGCCGCGCTAGCCGGTCTGACGTAGCCGCTTGTAGCCGCGCCGGGCACCCACGGGGTGTCCGGCGTTTTGGCGTGCCGGGAGGACGCTGGTGTGAGCGCCTTGGTCGCGCGGGGGGCCGGGCGCGGCGGCTGGGGCCCCGGGTGGTGGCAGGGGTCCCGGGTGGTGGCAGAGGGGCCGGGTGGCGCTGGGGGCCCCGGTGGCGCTGGGGCTCGGTGGCACTGGGGCCCCGTCCCGGGTGATGCTGGGGGTCCCGGGCGCGGCGCTGGGCGACGTCTGCCTCTCGCTCCGCGGCGGCTGCCCGGGGCCGCTGGCGGCTGGCCTGGGCGGCCGGCGTTGACGACGGCGCCACTCGCGCCGCACTCGTCTCAGCGCTCTCAGCACTGGGCGCTCAGCTGAATCAGGTGGAAACTCTTTAGGGTTATAGCACGTAAGAGTTTCCAACTCGATAAAAGTTTCCATCCTGTTGGCGGCCGGTGGGGGCAGGCTGCGGCAGGGGCTTGGGAGAGCTGGGGCAGGCCAGGGCGAAGCATGAGGGCAGGCGGGGGGCGGGGAGGCAGGCGGGGGGCGAGGCGGGCGGGGGCGAGGCGGGCGGGGCGGCGGGGCGGGGGCGACCCGGGGGGGGCGGGGCGGGGTGCGGGCGGGTTAGCGGATGGCGGCGCGGTAGGCGACGATCTGGCGGACGGCGCGCTCGAGGGCGTACTCGGGGCTTACGCCGCCGCCCTTGACCTGGGAGTCGGCCTCGGCGACGGCCTGCAGGGCGCTGGCCACGCCGTCCGGGGTCCAGCCGCGGAGCTGCTGGCGGATCCGGTCGATCTTCCACGGGGGGGCGCCGACCTCGGCCGCCAGGGCGTTGGGGTTGGCGCCGCGCGGGGCGGCGCCAACCCGGCCCAGCAGGCGGACGCCGGTCGCCAGGGCGCTGGTGATGAGGACCGGGGCGGTGCCGGTGGACAGGGCCCAGCGGAGCTGTTCCAGGGCCTCGTTGAGCCGTCCCTCGACCGCGTGGTCGGCCACGCTGAAGCCGGTCGCCTCGGCCCGGCCCCGGTAGTAGCGGGCGACGGTGGCCGCGCCGATCCGGCCGCTGGTGTCCGAGGCGAGCTGGTCGACCGCGCTGGCCAGCTCGCGCAGGTCGCCGCCGATCGCGTCAAGCAGCGCGCGCACCGCCTCGGCGTCGGCCTGGCGGCCGACCCGGCGGAACTCGCCGCGCACGAAGTCGGCCCGGTCGCCCGCCCGGGTCACCTTGGGGCAGTCGACCTGCCGCGCGCCCGCCTTGGCCAGGTCGGCGACCAGCGCCTTGTTCTTGGCCCCGCCCGCGTGGGTGACGATCACGGCCGCGTCCGGGGCCGGGCGGGCAGCGTACCTGGTCAGCTCGGCGGCGGTCTCCTTGGCCGCGTGCTGCGCGTTCCTGATGATGACGACGGCACCCCCGCCGAACAGGCTGGGCGAGGTCAGCGCGGTCAGCTCGCCCTGGCCGAGGGCGGATGCCTCCAGGTCGTGCAGGTCACCGCCGTCGGTACCGCCGGCCGCCTCGGCCAGCGCGGCCCGCGCCTGCGCCACCGCCTCGCGCAGCGCGCGGTCGGCCAGGAACTCCTCCTCGCCGGTGACCAGCGTGACCGGGACCAGGTTCGCCATGCTGGCAAGCATGCCATGCCGGCGCAGTGGCCGGGGCGGGCTGGCGGCAGCCGCGCACCCGTTCGGAAGGCCGGGGGTTGAGTGCGCGGGGCTGGCGGGGCAGGTGGGGCGGGTGGGTGCGGCGGCGGTCCGGCTACCGGGCAGGCCGGGTCCAGTGCTGGCCTGCCCGGTGTAGCGGCTGAAGGCGGCCGCTGAGTGATTACCGGGGCTAGGCGGTGACCGGCTCGCCGCCGCGCCAGACGCGGCGCGGGGTCAGGCCGTAGTTCCAGGCGAAGGCGCCCTCGTGGTCGGCGTCCCACAGCACGATGTCGGCCAGGCGGCCGCGGAGCATGGCGCCGCGGTCGGGGGCGTGCAGCGCGTAGGCGCCGCCGAGGGTGGCCGCGCGCAGCGCCTCGCCCACCGACATGCCCAGGTAGGACACGGCCAGCGCGATCACCAGGGGCATCGAGGTGATGCCGACGCCGCCGGGCGTGTGGTCGGAGCCGAGCGCGACCACCACGCCCTTGTCGAGCAGCGCGCGGACCGGCGGCCTGGTGCCCTGCTGGAGGGCCGAGCCGGGGGTGATCACGGCGGCGACGCCGCCGCGGGACAGCGCCGCGACGTCCTCGTCCGACGCCCCGTGCAGCAGGTCGGCCGACGCGCAGCCGAGCTCGGCGGCGACCCGGGCGGCACCGCCGCGGGCACTGCCCGGGGCGTGCAGCCGGGGCAGCAGGCCCGCCCGGCGGCCCGCGTTCAGGATCCAGCGGGCCTCTTCGTCCGTGAACCGGCCGTCCTCGCAGTTGACGTCGACGCTGTCGGCGCCCACAGCGGCGGCGTCGGCGCACCACGACGACACCGCGTCGATGTAGTCGCTGCGGCGGCCGAAGAACTCCGGCGGCACCATCTGCGCCGCGTAGAACGTGACGTGCACCCGCGGCATGCCCGGCTCGTTCTCCAGCGAGCGCAGCATCCGCACGTCGGCCAGCTCGCCGTCCCGCGTCAGGTGGTAGCCGGTCTTCGCCTCGATGGTGGTGGTACCCGACTGGAGCCAGCCGGCCAGCCGCTCGCGCACGTGGTTGCACAGCGTCCAGGGGTCGGTGCCCCTGGTCACGGTGATGGTGGAGGAGATGCCGCCGCCGGCCGCGGTGATCTCGGAGTCCGACAGCCCGGTGGACCGCATGGCCAGCTCGGCGTAGCGGTTGCCCGCGTAGACCGGGTGGGTGTGCGCGTCGATCAGGCCGGGGGTGACCAGGCCGCCGCCCAGGTTCTCCACCATGTCGACGTCCACGATGTCGTCCACCACGCCGGGCACGCTGCGCGGCAGCTCTGCCGACGGGCCGACCCAGGCGATCCGGTCATCGCTGATGAGGATGGCGGCGTTGCTGATGATCTCGGACCCGGTCCACAGCCGGCCGATGCTGGTGAGCAGGCGGGCGGTCACCGCATCACCCCGGCGCGGCCAGAAGCGGCGCAGCGGCGACCCCGCGGGTCGGTTCCAGCCATCATGAGCGGCCACCTGCCATGCATGTTAGACGTCGGCGCTGACCGTGCTTACCTCGCGATAGTACGGGGCGCCGCCGGTGGTAAGCACCGTATTACGCGAACCGTCCTACATATCGGTTCCGTTACGGTATTGCACCGGACGCGATTGCCACAAGCCCCCCGGTCAAACCCGTTGGTAACGCTCAGGCAACCGCGAACCGCCGCAGCTCGGCCGCCAGCTCCGGGGGCACCCGGGCCTCGAGGAAGGTGCCGTCGGGGCCGTGCTCGGCCCGGGTCACCTCGCCCGCCGCGTGCGCCCTGGCCACCAGGTCACCCCGGCTGTAGGGGACGCTCACCCGGACCGGAAGGTCCCGCTCGGGCAGGCCGTCCTCGATGGCCGCCTGCAGCGCGGCGATCCCCTCGCCGGTCCGCGCCGACACCGGCACCGCGCCGCGCTCGCGCAACTGCAGCGACTTCACCGTCACCTGGTCGGCGTCGTCGACCTTGTTGATCACCACCAGCTCGGGCACCCCGCTGGCGCCGATCTCGGCCAGCACCGCGCGCACCGCGGCCAGCTGGGCCTGCGGGTCGGCGTCGGAGCCGTCCACCACGTGCAGGATCAGGTCGGCGTCGGCCGCCTCCTCCAGGGTGGACCGGAACGAGTCCACCAGCTGGTGCGGCAGGTGCCGGACGAAGCCGACCGTGTCGGTCAGCGTGTAGGGGCGGCCGCCCGGGGTCTGCGCCTTGCGGACGGACGGGTCGAGGGTGGCGAACAGCGCGTCCTCCACCAGCACCCCGGCCCCGGTGAGCGCGTTGAGCAGGCTCGACTTGCCAGCGTTGGTGTAGCCGGCGATGACCACCGACGGCACCGCGTTGCGCTTGCGCTGGCCCCGCTGCACCTCGCGGCCGGTCTTGAAGCCCGCGGTCTCCCGGCGCAGCCGGGCGATCCGGGTCCTGATCCGGCGCCGGTCGGTCTCGATCTTGGTCTCGCCGGGACCGCGCGTCCCGATGCCGCCGCCGCCCGCTACCCGGCCGCCCGCCTGCCGGGACAGCGACTCGCCCCAGCCGCGCAGCCGCGGCAGCATGTACTGGAGCTGGGCCAGCTCGACCTGCGCCTTGCCCTCGCGGCTCTTGGCGTGCTGGGCGAAGATGTCCAGGATCAGCGCGGTGCGGTCGATCACCTTGACCTTGACCACGCCCTCAAGCCGCCGCAGCTGGCTCGGGCTCAGCTCGCCGTCGCAGATCACCGTGTCGGCGCCGGTCGCGGCCACGATCCCGGCCAGCTCGGCCGCCTTGCCCGAGCCGACGTAGGTGGCCGGGTCGACCCGGCTGCGGCGCTGGATCAGCCCGTCGAGCACGACCGAGCCGGCCGTCTCGGCCAGCCTGCTCAGCTCGGTCAGCGAGTTCTCCGCGCTCGCGAGCGTGCCGTCGGTCCACACCCCGATCAGCACCACCCGCTCCAGGCGCAGGGCGCGGTACTCGACCTCGGTGACGTCGGTCAGCTCGGTGGACAGCCCGGCTACCCGGCGCAGCGCGTGCCGGTCCTCCAGGTCCAGTTCCCCCGTCGCGGTGTCCAGCTCGGCTCGCTCGCCGTAAGCAGTTGTCATTGTCCTCCAGACTCAGCTGCGTTCCCCCGATGGTGTCACCATCAGCGGAACCCGTCACCCTAATAACAACCGGAAAGGCCGCGATGTGCCCGGCCCGCTCAGGGGCCGTCCGGCGGCGGGCGCGGACCAGGCGGCAGTGGCATTTAACACCATTGGAACGTGCTGGTCGCCGGGCTACGTTATCCTTCCGTGACAGAAGGCCCGGAGCACTCCGGCGGCAGGGCATAAAGGAGACGGCATGGAGCGTGCTGACTGGCTCGAGGAGCAGGTCGACTCCTCGGACGCGCGGTTCCTCATGGTGACCGCGATCACCCATCACCGGTTCAACTCGCCGATCTGGGGCGCCCGCGAGGTCCGCAAGCTCCAGGCCGAGCTGGCCGAGATCGCCCGGCACGCCGCCGAGGTGCTGCACGAGCACCAGTCCGCCGCCAAGCCCGGCAAGAAGGCGCAGCGCCCCCGGGCCCGGTACCGGGGCGTGTTCGGCGCGCCTGCCTGGTAACCGCTCACTCGCCGCCGGCGGGCGAGTAGGTGACCAGCGTCTGCTCGGGGTCGTCGGCGACCTGCAGCACCACGTGCGAGTAATCGACCGGGCCGAGCCGCGGGTGACGGAGCTTCTTGGTGCCGTTGCCGACCGCCCGCACGTCGTGCCGCGGCCACCAGTCCCGGACCAGGTCGCTTTCCCGCCGCAGGGCGGCGATCAGGGCCGCGAAGCCAGGGTCGTCCGGGTGCCGGGCGGCGGCCAGCCGGAACCGGCCCAGCATCGCCCGGGCCTCGGGCTCCCATTCCAGGTAGACCTCGCGGGCCCGGTCGGCGGTGAACATCCAGCGCACCAGGTTGCGCTGGCCGGCCGGCCCCGCCGCCCAGTCGGCGAACAGCTCCCGCGCGGCCCGGTTGGCGGCCAGCACGTCCCAGCGGCGCCCCTTGACCAGGGTGGGGTACGGCTCAAGGCGCTGCACCAGGGCGGCCACGGCCGGGTCCAGCCGCTCGGCCGGTACCGCCCCGGCCGGCCCGGCCGCCGTCCCCGAGTCGGTCCCGGAGGCGAGCACCTGCAGGTAGCGGCGCTCGGCGGGGGACATCCGGAGCGCCGTCGCCAGCGCGTCGAGCACCTGGGCCGACGGCTGCACCGGGCGGCCCTGCTCCAGGAACGTGTAGTAGGTCACCGACAGGTTGGCCAGCGCCGCGACCTCCTCGCGGCGCAGGCCCGGGGTGCGCCGCCGGCTGCCCGGCGGGCAGCCCGACGTCGCCTGGCGCGAGCCGCTCACGACGCGTGCGCAGCAGCTGCCCCAGGGCCCGCGGGTCGCCGGCACCGGTCACGCGGCTTAGCCTACCCACGCCATTACCAGTAAAAGCCTGCGCTGGTTACCAGTAACAGCGCCCGGCAGGCTGTAGCCATGACCAGCAATAGCGAGACCATCCAGCTCGCCGTGGCCGACGGCACCACCATGCAGGCTTACCTTGCCCGGCCGGGCGAGCAGCAAGCGGGGACCGGGGTGATCGTGGCGCACGAGCTGTTCGGGGTGAACCCCGATATCCGCCGGGTCGCCGACGACCTGGCCGGGCCGGCTACCTCACCGTCGCCCCGGAGTTCTACCACCGGGCGGCCCCGGCCGGCCGGTGGCTGCCGCGGGACGACGCCGGCCGCGGCGAGGGCTTCGGCTACCTGCACGGGCTGACCCGGGCGGCGGCGCTGGACGACGCCGCGGCGGCGATCGGCTGGCTGCGGGCGCAGCCGGGCATCGAGCGGGTGGCGCTGGTCGGCTTCAGCGCCGGCGGCCACCTGGCCTACCTGGCCGCCAGCCAGCTCCCGGTCAGCCGGACGGCGGTGCTGTACGGCGGCTGGCTGCCGGTCACCGACATCCCGATGAGCCAGCCGTCTCCCACCCTCGACCTCACCCCGGGGATCAGCGGCCGGCTGCTGTACCTGGTCGGCGAGGACGACGCGGTCATCGACGCCGCCCAGGTCGGCCAGATCCGGGCCGCGCTGCGGGCGGCGGGCACCGACCACGAGGTGGTCAGCTACCCGGGGGCCGCCCACGCGTTCTTCTGGCCAGGCACCCCCGCCTACAACGAGCAGGCCCGCGACGACGCCTGGGCCAGGATCACCGGCCTGCTGGCCGGCTGAGGGGCGGCCCCGGCCGGGGCCGGGGTCAGACCTCGACCACGACCGGGATGATCATCGGGCGGCGGCGGTAGTTGTCGCTGACCCACTTGCCGATCACCCGGCGGGACAGCTGGCGCAGCGCGTGGGTGTCGGTGACGCCCTCGTTGGCCGCCCGCTCGAGCGCCTCGGTCAGCTTGGGCAGCACGTCGGAGGCGAACGCGGCGTCGTCGAGGCCCGCGCCGCGGGTGTGGATCTCCGGGCCGCCGACGATCTTCCCGCTGGAGGTATCGAGCACCATGATGACCGAGATGAAGCCTTCCTCGCCGAGGATGCGCCGGTCCTTGAGCTGGCCCTCGGTCACCTCGCCGACGGTCAGCCCGTCCACGTAGACGTAGCCGCAGTCCACCGCGCCGGCCACCGCGAACCGGCCGTCCACCAGGTCGACCACCACGCCGTCCTCGGCGATCACGATCCGGTCGTCGGGCACCCCGGTCAGCTTGGCCAGCCGGGCGTGCGCCACCAGGTGCCGCCACTCGCCGTGCACCGGCATGAAGTTGCGCGGCTTGACCAGGTTGAGCAGGTACAGCAGCTCCCCCGCGGGGGCGTGGCCGCTCACGTGCACCAGCGACGTCTCCTTGTGCACCACCCGGGCGCCCAGCCTGGTCAGCCCGTTGATCACCCGGTAGACGGCGGTCTCGTTGCCGGGGATGAGCGACGACGCGAGGATGACGGTGTCGCCCGCGGCGATGCGGATCGGGTGGTCGCGGCCGGCCATCCGGGACAGCGCCGACATGGGCTCGCCCTGCGACCCGGTGGAGATCAGCACCACCTCGCCGGGCGGCATCTCCTCGGCGTCCCGCAGGTCCATCAGCAGGCCGCCGGGCACCCGCAGGTAGCCCAGGTCGCGGGCCACCCCCATGTTGCGCACCATCGACCGGCCGACGAAGGCGACCTTGCGGCGGTGCTTGGCGGCGGTGTCGAGCACCTGCTGCACCCGGTGCACGTGCGAGGCGAAGCAGGCCACGATGATCCGCTGGGCGGCGTTGGAGAACACGTCGTCGAGCACCGGGGCGATGTCCCGCTCGGACCGGACGATGCCCGGCACCTCGGCGTTGGTCGAGTCGGACAGCAGCAGGTCGACGCCCTCGCCGCCGAGCCGCGCGAACCCCGCCAGGTCGGTCAGCCGCCCGTCGAGCGGCAGCTGGTCCATCTTGAAGTCGCCGGTGTGCAGCACGACCCCGGCCGGGGTCTTGATCGCCACCGCCAGCGCGTCCGGGATGGAGTGGTTCACCGCGAAAAATTCCAGGTCGAAGGGCCCGAACGAGTGGTGGGTGCCCTCCTTCACCTCGGTGACCTCCGGGGTCAGCCGGTGCTCCTGGAGCTTCGACTTCATCATCGCGATCGTCAGCTTGGAGCCGACCAGCGGGATGTCCCGCCGCTCGCGCAGCAGGTAGGGCACCGCGCCGATGTGGTCCTCGTGGCCGTGGGTGAGGACTACCGCCTCCACGTCGCCCAGCCGGCCGCGCAGGTAGCGGAAGTCGGGCAGGATCAGGTCGACGCCGGGCTGGTCGGGCTCGGGGAACAGCACGCCGCAGTCCACGACCAGCAGCCGCCCGTGGTACTCGAAGACGGTCATGTTGCGCCCGATCTCACCGAGCCCGCCGAGCGCGACGACCCGCAGGCCGTTGCTCGCCAGCGCGGCGGGGTACTTCAGGTCGGGATGCGGGAAACTCACAGGTTGGCTCCGTCAGGTAGGTTTTCGGGCAGCTTGACGCCGCCGGCGGTCAGGTCCTCCACCAGCTGGCGGCGCTCCGCCTCGCTGGCCGCGAGCAGCGGGCCGCGAACGCCGCCGCCAGGCAGGCCGAGCAGGTCGAGCGCGGCCTTGGTGAGCACCGCGGCCTGGTTGCGGAACAGGCCGACGTTGACCGGCAGCATGGACCAGTGCAGCTCGCGCGCGTCGGCCACCCGGCCCAGGGTGAACGCCTCGAGCATGTCGGCGATGCGGTCGCCCACCAGGTGCCCGGTGACGCTGATCGCACCGACCGCGCCGACCGACCACAGCGGCAGGTTCATCGGGTCGTCGCCCGAGTAGTAGGCCAGGTCGGTCCGGGCCAGCACGTGGGAACTGGCGGCCAGGTCGCCCTTGGCGTCCTTGACCGCGACGATCCGCGGGTGCGCGGCCAGCCGCAGCAGCGTGTCGGTGTGCACCGCGACGCCGGTCCGGCCGGGGATGTCGTAGATGATGACCGGCAGGATGGTGCTGTCCGCCACCGCCGCGAAGTGCGCGGCGAGGGCGTCCTGGGCAGGCTTGCTGTAGTACGGGGTGACCACCAGCAGGCCGTCCGCCCCGGCCGCGGCGGCCTGGCGGGCCAGCTCGGCGCTGTGCGCGGTGATGTTGGTGCCCACCCCGGCGATGACGCTGGCCCGGTCGCCGACCGCCTCGCGGACCACCTCGATCAGCCGCTTTTTCTCCGCGTCGGTCGTCGTCGGCGCCTCACCGGTGGTGCCGCTGACGACCAGGCCCTCGTTGCGCATGTCATCGACCAGGTAGGCGGCGAGCGCGGCCGCCCCGTCGTAGTCGACCGCGCCGTCAGCGGTCATCGGGGTGATCATGGCCGTCATCAGCCGGCCGAAGGGCGCCGAGGTGGTGGTCATGTCTGAACGTTACCGCTACCAGCCCGGCGAAAGGTATCAGCCGCCCCCGCGTTGGTTACGATCGATTCGTGTCAGTGCCGACACGACAACGGGGGTGACACGGTGACGGGAGAGACGATGACCGGGGCGCTCGCGCCGCCGCTGGTCAGCCGGGCCGATCCGGCCGGCGAGGAATTCGGCCGCAACCGGGACGCCAACGCCGCGCTGCTGGCCGAGCTGCGGGACAAGCTGGCAGTGGCCCGGCTGGGCGGCCCCGCCCGGGCCCGGATGAGGCACGTGGCCCGCGGCAAGCTGCTCCCCCGGGACCGGGTGGACGCGCTGCTCGACCCGGGCTCGCCCTTCCTCGAGCTGTCCCCGCTGGCGGCGGACGGCCTCTACGACGGCGACGCGCCGTCGGCCGGCCTCATCACCGGGATCGGCCGGGTCAGCGGCCGGGAATGCGTCGTCGTCGCCAACGACGCGACCGTCAAGGGCGGCACCTACTACCCGATGACGGTCAAGAAGCACCTGCGGGCCCAGGAGGTCGCGCTGCACAACCGGCTGCCCTGCATCTACCTGGTCGACTCGGGCGGCGCCTTCCTGCCCCGGCAGGACGAGGTGTTCCCCGACCGGGAGCACTTCGGCCGGATCTTCTACAACCAGGCCACCATGTCGGCCGCGGGCATCCCGCAGCTGGCGGCGGTGCTCGGGTCGTGCACCGCGGGCGGCGCCTACGTGCCGGCGATGAGCGACGAGAACGTGATCGTGGCCGGCCAGGGCACGATCTTCCTGGGCGGCCCGCCGCTGGTGCGGGCGGCCACCGGCGAGGTGGTGACGGCCGAGGAGCTCGGCGGCGGCGAGCTGCACGCGCGGACCTCCGGGGTGACCGACCACCTGGCGGCCGACGACCTGGACGCGCTGCGGATGGTGCGGGACATCGTCGCCACCCTGGCCCCGCGGGCGCCGCGCCCGTGGGACACCGTCCCGGCCGAGGAGCCGCGGTACGCGGCCGACTCGCTCTACGGGGTGCTGCCGGCCGACCTGCGCACGCCCTACGACGTGCGCGAGGTCATCGCCCGGGTGGTGGACGGGTCCCGGCTGGCCGAGTTCAAGCCGGAGTACGGGCCGACCCTGGTCACCGGCTTCGCCCGGGTGCACGGGCACCCGGTCGGGATCGTCGCCAACAACGGGATCCTGTTCAGCGAGTCGGCCCTGAAGGGCGCGCACTTCATCGAGCTGTGCGACCAGCGCCAGGTCCCGCTGGTGTTCCTGCAGAACATCACCGGGTTCATGGTCGGGCGGCAGTACGAGGCGGGCGGCATCGCCAAGCACGGCGCCAAGATGGTCACCGCCGTCGCCTGCGCCCGGGTACCCAAGCTGACGGTGGTCATCGGCGGGTCGTTCGGCGCGGGCAACTACGCCATGTGCGGGCGGGCGTACTCCCCCCGGTTCCTGTTCATGTGGCCGAACGCGCGCATCTCGGTGATGGGCGGCGACCAGGCCGCCTCGGTGCTGGCGGCCGTGCGCGGCGACCTGGGGGCGGCCGAGCAGGAGGCGTTCAAGCAGCCGATCAGGGACCAGTACGAGGCGCAGGGCAACCCCTACTACTCGACCGCGCGGCTGTGGGACGACGGGGTCATCGACCCGGCCGACACCCGGCGGGTACTCGGCCTGGCGCTGTCGGCCGCCGCCAACGCCCCGCTGGCCCCGGCTGGCTACGGCGTATTCCGGATGTGAGGGCGATGCGCTGATGTTCACCAAGGTCCTGGTGGCCAACCGGGGCGAGATCGCGGTGCGGGTGATCCGCACCCTGCGCGCCCTCGGCATTGCCAGCGTCGCCGTGTACAGCGACGCCGATGAGTCAGCGGCCCACGTTCTGGCGGCTGATGAGGCGTACCGGGTGGGACCGGCGGCGGCCGCGGACAGCTACCTGAACATCGCCGCGATCGTGGCGGCGGCGGCCGCCAGCGGGGCGCAGGCGGTGCACCCCGGGTACGGGTTCCTGGCCGAGAACCCGCGCTTCGCCCGCGCCTGCGCCGGCGCGGGCCTGGTGTTCGTCGGGCCGCCGGCCGCCGCGATCGAGGCGATGGGCGACAAGATCGCGGCCAAGGCGCGGGTGGCCGCGGCCGGGGTGCCGGTGGTGCCCGGGGCCGGCGCGGCCGGGATGACCGACCGCGAGCTGATCGGCGCGGTCGACCCGCGCTGGCTGCCGGTGCTGATCAAGCCGTCGGCGGGCGGCGGCGGCAAGGGAATGCGGGTGGTCACCGCGCTGGACGAGCTGCCGGCCGCCCTGGCCGCGGCCCGGCGGACCGCGGTCGCCGCCTTCGGCGACGGGACGCTGCTGGTCGAGCGGTACCTGCGGTCCCCCAGGCACATCGAGATCCAGGTCCTCGCCGACGGCCACGGGCAGGTCATCCACCTCGGCGAGCGGGAGTGCTCGCTGCAGCGGCGGCACCAGAAGATCATCGAAGAGGCGCCGTCACCGCTGCTCGTCCCCGCCCAGCGGGCCGCGATGGGCGAGGCGGCGGTGTCGGCCGCCCGGTCGGTCGGCTACACCGGGGCGGGCACGGTCGAGTTCATCGTGGCCGGCGACGCGCCGGATGACTTCTTCTTCATGGAGATGAACACCCGGCTGCAGGTCGAGCACCCGGTGACCGAGCTGGTGTACGGGCTCGACCTGGTGGAATGGCAGCTCCGGGTGGCGGCCGGGGAGCGGCTGACGCTGGACGGCCCGCTGGTCCCCAGCGGGCACGCGGTCGAGGCACGGGTGTACGCGGAGGACCCGGGGCGGGGCTTCCTGCCGACCGGGGGGACGGTGCGGGGGCTGCGCTGGCCGAGCGGTCCGGGGATCAGGGTCGACGCCGGCATCAGCCCCGGGATGACCGTGACCAGCGACTACGACCCGATGCTGGCCAAGGTCGCGGCGTGGGGGGCGGACCGGGCGACCGCGCTCGCGCCGCCTCGACGCCGCCCTCGGCGAGCTAGCCGTCCTCGGGGTCGGCACCAACGTCGCCTTCCTGCGCGGGCTGCTGCGCGACCCTGACGTGCGGGCCGGGCGGCTGGACACCGGGCTGGTGGAGCGGGTGACCCCGGCGCTGACCGGGGCCTCTGGGGCGGCTGGGCCCGGCGGCGGGGGCGGCCGGGCTGGGGGCGGGGGCGGCTGGGCTGGGGGCGGCCGGGCTAGGGGCGAGGGCGGCTGACGCACCCGGGGCGGGGGCGGCGGGGCTGGGGGCGCCCGGCCTGGGAGTACCGGACGAGGTGCTGGCGGCGGCGGCCCTCGCGCGGCTGCTGGCGCGCGAGCCGGCCGGGGCGCTGACCGACCCGTGGGACATACCCGACGGCTGGCGGCCAGGGGGCCGGGCGTGGACCCGGGTGCGGCTGGCGGTACCGGGGGCGGCCGCGTCACCGGCGGCCGCGCCGGTAACCGAGGTCCGGGTGCGCGGGCTGGCGTCGGCCGGGGCGGAGGTGGCGGTAGGCGACGGCGCGCCGGTGGCCGCGCGGGCCTGGTTCCGTCCCGGTGAGCCCGGTGGCGGCCCGGCCGGCCCGGACGGCCCGGGCGGGTACCGGGAATCGGCCGGCGGCGGAACTGACCTGGTGCTCAGCTACGGCGGGCGCACGGTGCGGTTCGCGTACGCCGCCGTCGCGGCCGGCCTGGACGGCCCGGACGGCCCGGACGGCCCGGACGGCCCGGACGGCGGGACGGTGACCTGGCTGGCGCGGGACGGCGCGGCCTGGGCGGTCGGTGACGCGCCGCCGCCCGCGCTGCGCGGCGGCCGGGCGGGGCCGGACGGCTCGGCTGGGTGGGTAGTGCGCTCCCCCATGCCGGGCACCGTGCTGGCGGTGCACGTCGCCGCCGGGCAGCCGGTCAGCGCCGGGCAGCCGGTGCTGGTGGTCGAGGCGATGAAGATGGAGCACACGGTGACCGCACCCGCCGGCGGGACCGTCACCGAGCTGACGGTCAAGCCCGGGCAGCAGGTCCGGATGGACGAGACGCTGGCGGTCGTTAGCCAGGAACCAGCGTCATAGTGGATATTCCTGCACACCGGGATGTGCAGGAATATCCATCATCTTGCGATGGAGAGGGGCCGGGCGCCGATGCTGGGCTACAAGCTGGACGAGGAGCACGAGGAGCTGCGCAAGGGCGTCGAGGAGTTCGCGCGCGCCGTGGTGGCGCCGGTGATCGGCGACCTCTATGAGCGGGGTGAGTTTCCCTACGACATCGTGGCCGCGATGGGGCGGATGGGGTTGTTCGGGCTGCCGGTTCCCGAGGAGTACGGCGGGATGGGCGGCGACTACCTGGCGCTCTGCCTGGCCCTGGAGGAACTGGCCCGGGTGGACTCCTCGGTCGCCATCACGCTGGAGGCCGGGGTCGGGCTCGGCGTCATGCCGATCTACCGGTTCGGCACCGAGGAGCAGAAGCGGCGGTGGCTGCCCGGGCTGTGCGCGGGACAGTCGCTGGCCGCGTTCGGGCTGACCGAGCCGGGCGGGGGCACCGACGTGGCCGGGGCGATGCGGACCCGGGCCCGGCTGGAGGCCGGGGCGGGGGCGGGGGCCGTGGGTGAGGGTGAGGGTGAGGGCGAATGGGTGATCGACGGGTCGAAGTCGTTCATCACCAACTCGGGCACCTCGATCACCGCGGTCGTGGGCGTGGCCGCGGTCACCGGCACCCGGGCCGACGGCAAGCCGGAGATCTCCACCATCCTGGTGCCGTCGGGCACCCCCGGGTTCACCGTCGCGCCCTCCTACTCCAAGGTGGGCTGGACGGCCTCGGACACCCACGGGCTGTCGTTCGACGGCTGCCGGGTACCAGAAGCCAACTTGCTGGGCGAGCGCGGCCGCGGCTACGCCCAGTTCCTGCGGACCCTGGACGAGGGGCGGGTGGCGATCGCGGCGCTGTCCACCGGACTGGCGCAGGGGTGCGTTGACGAGTCACTGTCCTACGTTCGGGAAAGGTCTGCTTTCGGGGGCCCGATCGGGCGGTTCCAGGCGCTGCAGTTCAAGATCGCCGACATGGAGGCGCGGGCGCACAACGCCCGGCTGGCCTGGCGGCACGCGGCGGCGATGATGGCCGCGGGCGAGCCGTTCAAGAAGGAGGCGGCGATCGCCAAGCTGACCGCCTCCAACGCGGCGATGGACAACGCGCGGGACGCCACCCAGGTGTTCGGCGGGTACGGGTTCATGAACGAGTACCCGGTGGGGCGGTTCTACCGCGATGCCAAGATCCTCGAGATCGGCGAGGGCACCTCGGAGGTGCAGCGCCTGCTGATCGCCCGGGAGCTGGGGCTCGACGCCTGAGCGCTCCCGGCGGCGTTTCCCGGTGGCTGGCGCTGCCGGGACGGTGCGATAATCGCCGCCATGACCGCCGCCGCACCGGGGGCCCTGCTCGGGTCCGGACGGAACGCCGACGTGTACGACATCGGCGCCGGGCGGGTGCTGCGCCGCTACCGGGACGGCCGCGACGCGGACCGGGTGGCGGCCGAGGCGCGGGTGATGGGGCACGCCCGGGCGGCCGGGGTGCCGGTGCCCGAGGTGTTCGACGCGTCAGGGGCTGACATCGTGATGGCGCGGGCGGCCGGGCCGACCATGCTCGACCTGCTGGGCCGCCGGCCGTGGACGGCCGGCGCGCACGCGCGGCTGCTCGCCCGGCTGCACGACCTCGTGCACCGGGTGCCCGCGGCCGGGCTGGCCGGGCTGGGCCTGCGCGCCTCCCGGGCGAGCGGCGAGATCCGCGACAGCGACGTGCTGGTGCACAACGACCTGCACCCGCAGAACGTCATCCTGGCCGCCGACGGGCCGGTGATCATCGACTGGGAAGGCGCGCGGCTCGGCCCGGCGCGCAGCGACGTGGCGATGACCTGGGCGATCATCAAGTTCTCGGACGTGCCGCCAGGCTCGCGGCTGCGGCGGACCGCGGTGCGCGGGGTGCAGGCGGCCTTCACCCGCTCGTTCCTGCGGGCGGCGGGGCCACTGGACGAGGCGATCCGGCTGGCCGTCGTCCGCCAGCGGCTGGCCGACCGCAACCTGCTGCCGTCCGAGGTCGCCCGGCTGCGGAAGCTGCTGCCGGGCGACCCGGCGAGCTGAGCCGTCAGGGCCGCAGCAGGCGGCTGAGCAGCTCCTCGACCGCGGCCCGCCCTTCCGCCACCGCCGTCCCTGGATCCTCCGCCCGCGCGACCACCAGCGCGGTCTCGTCCAGCGCGGCCAGGATCATGTGGGCGAACGGGCCGACCAGGCCGGCCGGCAGGCGGCCGCTGTCGCTGACCGCCTGCAGCATCGCCCGCACGGCGCCGAGCGTGCGGCCGTCGTCCATCGCCCGCCAGCGCTCCCAGCCCAGCACCGACGGCGCGTCAAGGAGCAAGATCCGCTGGATGCCAGGGTCGCCCGCCAGCCCGATCCAGGCGGTGGCGGCGGTGCGCACCGCGTCGACCGGGTCGGTGCAGCCGGCCACCGCCTGGGCGAGCTCGCCCGTGACCCGGTCCGACACGTCCGTCACGACCGCCTCGAACAGGGCTTCCTTGCCGGCGAAGTGATGGTAGAGGGCGCCCCGGCTGACCCCGGCCGCCGCCAGCACCGCCTCGACCGAGGTGCCCTCGTAGCCGTGCTCGGTGAACAGCCCGGTGGCCACGGCGATGAGCTGGCCGCGGGTGGCGCGGCCCTGGGCGGCGCGCTTGCCCGCGGCGGCTGGCTGCTCGGTCATGGACATCATTTGTACCCGCTGCCGTGCCCGCCGGGGGCCGGGTGGGCGCCCGCGGCCGGGCCGGGCTGGGCGGGCCTGCTCCCGTCGACTGATTGACAAACCGACTGTCGGTTTGTTTATATCAGACCGACAGTCGGTATGTTAATCGGAGGTTCGCATGGACGTGAGCACGTTCACCGCCCGCCGCCAGGTGCTCGGCACCCCGGCCGGCGACATCGCCTACACCGAGTTCGGCCGCGGCCCGGCCGCCTTGTTCGTGCACGGGATCGGCACCAGCGGGCTGCTCTGGCGGCACGTGATCGAGGAGCTCAGCGACACCAGCCGGTGCATCGCGGTCGACCTGCCGCTGCACGGGGGCACGCCGTCACGGGCCGACCTGTCGGTCGGCGGGATGACCCAGGTGGTCACCGAGCTGTGCGACGGCCTCGGCCTCGGCCAGCTCGACCTGGTCGGGACCGACACCGGCGGGGCGGTGGCCCAGGTCTTCGCCGCCCGCCAGCCGGGCCGCCTGCGCACGCTGACCCTGACCAACTGCGACTGCGAGGGCAACTTCCCGCCCCCCGATTTCGCCCCGGTGATCGCCCTCGCCCGCCAGGGCGAGCTGGCCGGGCAGCTCACCGCGCTGGCCGAGCGGCTCAGGGCGGACCCGGCGAGCTGGGCGTCAAGCCCGCTGGCGGCCGGCTACGAGGACCCCGGCCAGGTGCCGGACGAGGTCCGCCTCGCCTACCTCGACGCGGCCGCCGGCACCATGGAGCGCGCCAGGGAGTTCGAGCGGCTGCTGGCCGCCCTCGACCCGGCCGACCTGGCGGCGGTCAGCGGCCCGCTGCGCGCGCTCGACGTGCCCACCCTGCTGGTCTGGGGAACCGGGGACCCGACGTTCGGCCTCAGCTGGGCCTACTACCTGCGGGACATGATTCCCGGGGCACAGGAGGTCATCGAGGTCGACGGGGCCAAGGTGTTCTTCCCCGAGGAGCGCCCGGGCGACCTGGTGCCGCACCTGGGCAAGCACTGGGGCCGGTAACCGCGGCGGGGGCCGGCCACCGGGCCCGCGCTACTCGGCGGGCACCGCCTGGCCGGCCGCCTTGACGGCCGCGCTGAGCACCGCGAGGTAGCCGTCCTGCTGGCCGGCCGCGGTCGGGTGGTAGGAGTCCGCGACCGGGTAGGTGATCGAGTGCAGCCAGCCCGCCCCGTCGCACAGCTCGTGGCCGGAGAACTGGCCGCGGACATCGGCGAAGGCGGCGCCGTCGCGCGCCGCCGCCGCCTGCAGCACGCCGTCAAGCTCATTGACGCCGGCGTTGAGCGCCTGGCGGTCGGCGGTGGAAAGGCCGAGGCAGAGCCACGCGCTGAGGTCGTAGAAATCGGGGTAGTCGAGCATGACGACCTTGGCGCCGGGCGCGTGCGCGTGAATGCCCGCCAGCATCGCGTCGAGCCGCCCGGGCAGCGTGCCGGTGACAATTTTCTCGCCGGCGGCAACGGCGCTCTGGCAGGAACTGGTCGACTTAAGCACGCAGGTTTCCATCACCGAGGAAAAGCCCGCGTCGTTGCCGCCGATGGTCACGCTGACCAGGGTGGTCGCCGCCCGCAGGCTAGCGAGCTGGCTGCTGATGACGTCGGTCGTGGTCGCGCCCGAGCAGGCGGCGAACTTGAACACGTTAGGGGAATTGGCCTTGGCCCACAGGGCCGGGTAGGCGTTGGGACTCTGCCCGCACGATCCGCTGGTGCTGCCCGCGCCGATGCCCGAAGAGTAGGAGTCGCCGAGTGCGACGTAATTGACGGCAGCGGCGGCGTGGGCGGGGGATCCCGTCCCGATGACGGCGGCGGCGATCCCGGCGGCGAGCACGGGAATGCCAAGGGCGAGCTTGCTCGGTGGACGCACTTAGTTACTCCTAGTGATGCTTACTTAACAGTACGTGCGCGCACCGAATTTATATCACCGATATCAATGTAATAGGAAGAGCCAGCGAGGCACTTTTCTTACCGGGCGCGATAAGTGATTACCTTTAGTGATTTGATTGCGCCGGTAAAGCTATCTCAGGCCTCGCTGGCCCCATAATTCACAGGGGTTCGGTTATCCGCCTTTTACCCCGCCGTCAGCGCGACTGCTTATTCCTGCCTCGCTGCAGCAGCAGCCCGGTGATCAGCCCGCCCGCGAAGAAGATGACCAGGACCAGCCACAGCGGCGCGGTCACCTTCGGCACCCACAGGTAGATCGAGATCCGGGCCCGGTTGACGATGATGAACCAGACGGCCGCGATCACGATCACCGCGGCGGTGACGACCTTCGGGCTGATCGTCAGCCCGCCCCGCCGCCGCGTGCCCGCGTGCGTGCCGGTCCTGCCGCCGGCTGACTCTGCCGCCACTGCGCACCCCCCGATGACCAGCCACTGGTACGAATGGTGATACCCCGGGCACACTGCGTGCACACGCGCGGTCAGGCCCTGACCAGGCCAGACTGATAGGCGATGACGACGAGCTGGGCGCGGTCGCGGGCGCCGAGCTTGGCCAGGATGCGGCTGACGTGGGTCTTCGCGGTCGGCACGCTCATCACCAGCCGGCCGGCGACCTCCGTGTTGGACAGGCCGGCCGCGATCAGCGTAAGCACCTCGCGCTCGCGGGCGGTCAGCTCCGCCAGCGCCGCCGGCGGCGTTCGCAGCGGGTCGGGCTGGCGGACGAAGTGCTCGATCAGCCGCCGGGTGACGTTAGGGGCGAGCAGCGCCTCGCCGGCCGCGATGACCCGGATCGCGGACAGCAGTTCCTCCGGCGGCCGGTCCTTGAGCATGAACCCGCTCGCGCCGGCCCGCAGCCCGGCGAAGACGTACTCGTCGAGGTCGAAGGTGGTCAGGATCAGCACCCGTGGCTGCGCCCCGTCGGCGGTGACCAGCCGGGTCGCGGCGACTCCGTCCATCACCGGCATCCGGATGTCCATCAGCACCACGTCAGGCCTGGTCTTCCTGGTCACCGCCACCGCTTCGGCGCCGTCGGCGGCATCGCCGAGCACGGTCATGTCGGGCTCGGACTCGACCAGCAGCCGGAACCCGGCCCGGACAATGGCCTGGTCATCCGCCACCACCACGCCGATGGTCACGCTACCCGCCTGGGCGTGACCGCCGGGACCGGCAGGAACGCCGCGACCTCGAAGCCTCCGCCGGGAAGCGGCCCGGTCGCCAGCGTGCCGCCGAAGATCGCGACCCGTTCCCGCATGCCGATGATCCCGTGTCCCGCCGCCCCGTCGCCGCCCGCCGGGCAGGCCGGGATGCCGCCGGCCTGCCGGACCGGCCCGGTGTCGGTCACCCGGACCCGTACCCCCGCGAGCCCGATGCCGACCCGGACGGTGACTTCCGCTCCCGGGGCATGCCGGACGACGTTGGTGAGCGCTTCCTGCACGATCCGGTAGACGGTCAGCGCGGCGGCCGCCGGGACGGCCGCCGCGTCCCCGTCCAGCTCGACCAGGACCGGAGTTCCCGCCTCGCGCACCAGTGCCGCCAGCGGGGCCAGGTCGCCGAGGCCGGGGGCGGGGGCCAGCGCCGGGGGCGCAGCGGGGGCGGCGCTCCCCGGCTGGCCGGGTTCGTCGTCGCTGCGCAGCAGGCACAGCAGCCGCCGCAGTTCGTCCAGGGAGCCGCGGCTGGCTTCCTCAACCGCGCGCAGCGCCCGCAGCGCCTCAGCCGGGCGGGCCGCGCCGAGGCGCCGGCCGATGCCGGCCTGCATGGTGACGACGCTGAGGCTGTGCGCGAGGACGTCGTGCAGTTCCCGGGCGATCCGCAGCCGCTCCTGCTGCAGCGCGTGCCGGCCCCGCTCGTCCTCGGTCCGCTGCCGCTGCCGCTCCTGCTCAGCCAAGCCCGCCCGGTACCGGCGCCGCTCCCGGACCCCGGCCCCGGTGAACCACATCGCCGCCGCGGCCAGCATGCTGTGCACGGAAACGCTCTGGCCGTGCGCGGTGGCCGCCGCGGCCAGCAGCCCGGCCCCGACCGCGGCCTCGGCGGCTACCAGGGCGAGCACCGCCGCCGCCCGCGGCAGCCGCAGGGCAGCCGTGTAGGCCGCCATCCCCAGCATCAGGTCGCAGGCCAGCGGGTCGCGCCCGACGACGGTCAGGACCGTCACCCCCGCCGCGACGACCACCAAGACGGGCAGCGGCGCCAGCCGCCGGACCGCGACCGGGAGCGTGGCAGCGGCGGTGGCGGCCGCCGCGCCCGCCGTCGGCAGGTCGAACCGGGGGCCGTGCACGACCCGCAGCCCGAACGTGACTACCAGCAGTCCGAGCAGCGCGGCGGCGACGTCGGCGGCCAGCCACTGCCCGGGGGTGATCCGGTAGGTCAGCGGCGGCCGCGGCCCGCCGCTCGGAAGGTCGCTGCCGGTCATGGACACAGCGTAGTTTCAGGCCCGGCCGGCCGCGTCGGTCCCCAGTCGGACTTCCGCTACATCCGGGGATGTAGGGCCAGGGCGGGCCGTCCGTCCCCGGGCGCTAGCCGGCGGGGGCGGCTAATGCCTGAGGCGGACAAATACCGGGTTCGCCGGCATGACGACGCGGGCGGTGATCCTGGCCACCATGGGGCGTGTTCTCAGGCCAGCTCGTGGAGGCTCAGATGCGCGTTTCACCAGCCGGGCGGCGGGCTCTGCGGGCCGGCGCCGGGCTCGTCCTGGCGATGACCGCCGTTGCCTGCAGCGGCACCACCGCGCCCGCCGGGAAGGCCGTCAGGCCGGCGCCGGCCAGTTCGTACGCGGTGCCCGCGGTGCGCGAGCCGCTGACGACGAGCGGCGCGTCCCCGGTCGTCCACGACAACGAGGTCATGGCGCTGGCAACCCAGTCCGGGCGGCTGTTCGCGGCGACCGACCAGTGGGAGTACCCGGGACCGTCGGCGTACGGCCAGGTCCTGGTCAAGACCTCAGCCAGCAGCCCCTGGCGGGTCTTCGAGCAGACCGAGTCCACCCGGGTGCAGGCGCTGGACTCCTTCCCCGTCCCGGCCGACCAGGGGCTCGGGCCCGGGCACGCGCTGCTGGTCACCCAGGCGATCGTGAACGGGAAGTCGCGGATCCAGTGGCTGCTCGACGGGGCAACCTCGTTCTCGCCCGCTGACTCCTACCCGCTGCCGTCGAACGCGGCGCAGGTCCGGTCGTTCGGCGCGCACGAGAGCGACGGCACCTGGGCGGTTTACGCCGGGGTCAGCCCGACCGGGATCCTGCGCGGTACCTGGTCGCCGGCCAGGCGCACCCTGGTCTTCAGCCCGGTGCCCGAGCTGACGGCCGCCCCGCCGGGGTCACCCGGGCTGAAGACCCAGAAGGTCACCGCGTTCGCTGACTGCGCCGGAGCCCTGTACGTCTCGGTCAACACCAGGCTGTACCGCCGCAACGACGGCACGCTGGCCAGCGGGGCCTCCCGCTGGGCGCTGGTCTACCAGGAGCCGCCGGTGGGTGCCCTCAATAGCGGGCTGCGCGGCCTGACCTGCGTCAGCCACGACGGCCGGCCGTCCCTGCTGCTGTCCAGCGAGGGGACCGGGAACGTCTACCGGCTCGACCATCTCCCGCGCGGCGAGCTCGGCCGCCCGGCACCGGGGAGACCGGACCAGGTACTGACCCCCGTCCTGGAGTTCTCGCCGGTGGCCGCCATCCGCACGATGCTGGCCGCTTCCGGCGCGGTGGTCCCGGCCAGCGGGCGCGGGTCGGTCGACTACGTGATCGCCGCGTACAACGACTTCGAGAGCGTCACCGCCGGCGGCGCCAGCCGGCAGCTGTTCGGCCTCGAGTGGGGCTACGACCAGGCATGCCCGGCGGCCCGCAGCTGCGCTCCGTCCGGGTTCGACGCGGCCGCGTGCTTCGGGGTGCGCACCGACCAGACGGGGACACCGGCCTACGCGCTGCGCTGCCTCAGCGGACCTCAGTTCCGGCCCGCCCGCGACCAGCCCAGCCCGGTCCGGTCCGGTCAGGCCTTTGTCGCGGTCCGGACCATCAAGCCCTCACCGTTCGGCGACGGCCGGATCTACTACGGCGGGTACGACAACGACTTCTCCCCGGCTGACGGGGCGGCCTGGATCGCTTCTTCCACCCAGGGCGCGCTGCGGCTGTCCCCGGGCAGTCATCCCGCCCCGGCCGCGGCCGGGGCGCCAGGCTGGGTGAAGGACACCGTTCACGCGCTCGACATCTTCCTCCCCGACGCCAACAGCGATTACTACCTGGACGGCTTCGGGACGAAGGATGGCTACCGGACGGTCATCACCGGGGAGGTCCCCCGGGCGCGCTACTGGTCCCTCACCGCCTACCCGCCGACGGGACCCGGCCGGGAGGTCCATGACACCCAGATCGCAACGGCTGGCGGGCGCTACACGGTCGTCATCGCCGCGAGCTGCGCCGGCATCAAGCAGACCTGCATCGCGACGTCCGGCGCGGTGCCCGCCGGGGTAGTCGTCTTGCGGCTCTACGTGCCCGTCGACTACAACGGCCAGGGAACCGGAGGGGTCCCCCTCCCGGCCATCTCGTACACCAGCGGCGCCGGGGCCCCGGCATCGCTGGCGCAGGCTTCCGGTACCCAGCAGGTAGGCAGTCAGCTCGCCGCCTACCGGCAGCAGCGCGGCGCCCTGCCCGCGGAGCTGACCCGCCGCTACCCGCCGGACGCGCCGGTCGCCGCTGCGGTGAACAACCCTCCGCCCGTCGGCGTGATCGCCCACGGGGCCGGCCGGTTCAGCAACCCGGACAACGCCTACCTGCACGTCCCGTTCACCACCGCACGCGGCAACCTGGTGGTTTCCGCCCGGGCCCCGACCTATCAGGCGGACTCCTTCCCGCGGGCTAACGACCTGGCCCGGCCCGCGGCCCGCGATCCGCAGGTCCGCTACTGGTCGCTCTGCATCGTGCTGGCTGACCTGCATACCGGGGCTTGCCTGCGCGACGAGCAGATCCGGTTCCCGGCCAGCAGCGACCGATTCACCGTCATCGTCTCGCCGACGTGTCCGGTGGCGGGCTATCTCAACTGCCTGACGGCCGGGCCGCAGCCGCTCCAGGTGTCACTGGCGTACCGGCTGCTGCTGCCCGGTGCTGCCTTCGCCGCCCAGGCGTTCCGCGGCCCTTACGAGCTGACCGCCACCTACGTCAAACGCCCCGGTTGAGCCCGCCCGGGGCCAGCCGCCTGACCAACCGCTTGCTAAGGAGCCTCATGTCCGTCAACTACCGCCTTGTCCTGCCGGTCATGCTGGCCGCCAGCCTCGGTGCGGGGGTCGCGGTGACCGCGGCTGGCTGCGGAGGTCCCTCGCCCGCCGCGGCGGGGACCGCGGCCCCGGCCGCGTCCCCGTCGTCGCCTGCCGCCGCGACCGGCTCGGGCCCGGGCTCGCCGGTCGACGCGGCCCTGCTGGCGAGCGCGATCCGCTGCCTGCGATCCCACGGCCTGGCGGTAGCGGACAGCGCGTCGCTCAAACAGGTCAAGCTGGCCTTCGGTGCCCTGCCAGTGGCCAGGCAGCAGAGCGACTTCACGGCGTGCGGCCCGCTGCTGCCCGCGACTGTCCGCCAGCAGGTCCAGGAACGGATCGCCGACGAGCAGGCAGCCCGCGCGCAGCAGGCCGGCTCCGCCTCGGCCCGGGCTTCGTAGCGACGCCGGCCGCGGCTAGAGGCCGAGGCCGCGGGCGATGATCTCCTTCTGGATCTCGGTGGTGCCGCCGAAGATGGACTGGATCCGGCTGTCCGCCCAGGCCCGGGCGACCGGGTACTCCCGCATGTAGCCGTAGCCGCCGAACAGCTGGACGCAGCGGTCGGTGACGCGGTTGCACAGCTCGGTGTTCCACCACTTCACCATGCTGGCCTCCTGGGTGGTGAGCTGGTCGGCGGCGTGCGCGGCGATTGCCCGGTCGGTGAAGGCGCGGGCCACCGCAAGCTCGGTGGCCATCTCCGCCAGCAGGAACTTGCTGTGCTGGAACGAGCCGATCGGCTGACCGAAGGCGGTGCGCTCCTTGACGTAGGCGAGCGTGTCCGCGTGCGCCTGCTCGGCCACCGCGAGCGCGTAGACGCCGATCGTGACCCGTTCCCGCGGCAGGTTCTGCATCAGCGCGACGAAGCCGCCGCCCTCCTCCCCCAGCAGGTTGGCGGCGGGCACCCGCACGTCGGTGAAGAACAGCTCCGAGGTGTCCTGGGCGTGCATGCCGATCTTGTCCAGGTTGCGGCCGCGCTCGAACCCCGGCATCCCGCGCTCGACCGCCAGCAGGCTGATCCCCCGGTGGCCCGCGTCGGGGTCGGTCCGGGCGACGACGATCACCAGGTCGGCCAGCTGGCCGTTGGTGATGAACGTCTTCTGCCCGTTCAGCCGGTAGCCGCCGTCCGGCTGGCGTACCGCGGTGGTGCGGATGCCCTGCAGGTCGCTGCCCGCACCGGGCTCGGTCATGGCGATCGCGGTGATCAGGTCGCCGCTGCAGTAGCCGGGGAACCACCGCTCCTTCTGCTCCGGGGTGCACAGCCGCAGCAGGTACTGGCCGATCATGTCGTTGTGCACGAAGAAGCCGAGGCCGGTGGCGCCCGCCCGGCCAACCTCCTCGTCCATCACCGCGTAGTAGCGGTAGTCGGCGTTGCCGCCGCCGCCGTACTTCTCGTCGACGTCGATGCCGAGCAGCCCGGTCCGGCCGGCCTGCTGCCAGACGCTGCGCGGCACCACCTTGTCCCGCTCCCACTGCGCGTGGAAGGGGGTCACCTCGCGGGCCAGGAACTCACGGACCAGCTCGCGGAAGGCGTCATGCTCGGCGGTGAAGATGTCGCGCTGCATGTTCCCACCGTAGGCGCTCCCCGCGGCGGCGGGTAGTGACGGGGGGACGCCGGACGGGCGGCGGGCGGGGCCGGGGCCGGGGGGCGGGCGGGCCGGGGCGGGCGAGCCGGGGCGGGCGGGGCCGGCGGGCGGAATGGGGGACTTACGGGGCGTGTCTGGACGGGGGCGGCGGGTTAGGGTTGGGGGGTGACGATTGTTCCTGATGCGAAGGACTGGACCTGGGTGCTGCGGCGGCCCTGTCCGGAGTGCGGGCTTGACACCAGTTCCTTCCCCCGGGCGGAGATCCCGGCCCTGCTGCTGGCCAACGCGGCTGCCTGGCAGGCGCCGCTGGCGGCGCCGGACGCGGCCCGGCGGCCCCGGCCCGGCAAGTGGTCGGCGCTCGAGTACGGCTGCCACGTGCGCGACGTGCTGCGGCTGTACGACTACCGGCTCACCCTGATGCTGACCGAGGACGACCCGCTGTATCCCAACTGGGACCAGGACGACACCGCGGTGGCCGACCGTTACGACACCCAGGACCCGGCCACCGTCGGGGCCGAGCTGGCCGGGGCGGCCGGGCAGGTGGCGAGCCGGTTCTCCGCCGTCGCGGGCGAGCAGTGGGACCGGCCGGGCCGCCGCAGCGACGGCGCCTCGTTCACGGTGGAGACGTTCGGCCGCTACTTCGTGCATGACCCGGTGCACCACCTCTACGACGTCACCGGGCAGCGCTACGCCTGAACGCTGCGCCCGGCCGCGCGCGCGCAGGCCGGCGGGTCAGGCGGCGTGGGTGCCCAGGTAGGCCTCCCACTGCGGGTCACCGTCAAACTGGGCGCCGATGAGGCGCCAGTGTGCTCCTTTAGGGACTGCGGGGGCAACCGGAAGGGTCCAGCCGATCTCGGACAGCAGCCGGTCGGCCTTGCGGTGATTGCACATCTGGCAGGCGGCCACGCAGTTCTCCCAGGCGTGCTGGCCGCCCCGGCTGCGCGGTATCACGTGGTCGATCGTCTCGCCGTGGCGGCCGCAGTAAGCGCACCGGTAATTGTCCCGGCGCATCAGGGCGGCCCTGGTCAGCGGGACCCGGTTCCGCTGCGGGATGCGGACGTAACGCCGCAGCCTGATAACCGAAGGGGTCAGCACCTCCACGGTGGCGGAGTGCAGCATCTTCCCGCCCGTGTCGAAGTGCACAGTCTCTGCCTTCTCGCCAAGGACGAGGCAGACGGCCCGCCGGAGTCCGACGGTGGTGAGTGGCTCGTAGGTAACGTTGAGCAGCAGCACGCGACGCACTGGCACCTCCGCAGGTACCGTTGTGAGGCGCCGCTCACACCGCCGGGACCGGTCTGGTCCCGTCGTGACCGAAGCCACGTGCCTCCGCCAACTCCTCTAGAGTACAAGGCGAACAGTGGATTGAAGGTTAATGGCTGGTAACGAGCTGCGGTTAGGGTGTCGGTTATGGTATCTACCCCCGGCGGTTACCCCGCCGCCCGCCGGATGAACCTGGTCGAGGACCTGTTCGGTCACCAGGTGGCTGACCCCTACCGCTGGCTGGAGGACGCGGACGCGGCCGAGACCAGGGACTGGCTGGCGGCCGAGGACCGCCTGTGGACGAGCTACCGGGACGCCCTGCCGGGCCGGGAGGAGTTCGCCGGCCGGGTGCGCGACCTGCTGCGGGTGGGCGCGGTCGGGCTGCCCGCCTGGCGCGGCGCCACCCGGTTCTACACCCGGCGCGACCCCGAGCAGGAGCACGCCGTGCTGTACGTCGACGCCGGCCCGGACGCCGGCGGCGAACGGGCGCTCATCGACCCGGTGGCGGTCGACCTGGACGGGCGGACCACCCTCGACGCCTGGCAGCCGGACAAGGAGGGGCGGCTGCTCGCCTACCAGCTTTCCCACGGCGGCAACGAGGAGTCGCTGCTGCGGGTGCTCGACGTGGCCACCGGCGAAGACGTGGACGGCCCGATCGACCGCTGCCGCTACTCCGGCGTGGCCTGGCTGCCGGGCGGCAAGTCGTTCTACTACGTCCGGCGGCTGCCGCCGGACGCGGTGCCCGCGGGCGAGGACCAGTACCACCGGCGGGTGTACCTGCACGCGGTCGGCACCCCGGCGGAGAGCGACATCGAGGTGTTCGGCGCGGGCCGCGACAAGACCACCTACTACGGGGCCAGCGTCAGCCGGGACGGCCGCTGGCTGATCGTCTCGGCGTCGGTCGGCACCGCACCGCGGGAAGACATCTGGATCGCCGACCTGAGTGCCAGCGACCCCGCCGCGCCGGCCCTGGTCCCGCTGATGACCGAGCGCGACGCGATGGCCTCGCCCGAGGTCGGCCGCGACGGGCGGCTGTACCTGCTGACCGACCTGGACGCGCCGCGCGGCCGGATCTGCGTGGCCGACCCGGCCGCGCCCGGGCCCGAGGGCTGGCGGGACCTGGTCGCCGAGGACCCGTCCGCCGTGCTGCGCAGCTACGGCATCCTCGACGGGCCCGGGCTGGCCCGGCCGGTCCTGGTGGTGTCCCGCACCCGGCACGCGGTCAGCGAGGTCAGCGTGCACGACCTGGCCACCGGGGAACCGCTGTCATCGCTTGACCTGCCGGGCATCGGCACGGTCGGCGGGATCGCGGAGCGGCCGGAGGGCGGGCACGAGGCGTGGTTCGGCTACACCGACTACACGACGCCGCCGCTGGTGCTGCGCTACGACGCGGCCGCGGGCGAGCTGAGCACCTGGGCGCGGCCGCCGGGCACCGCCGACCGGCCCCCGGCGGTCACCGCCTCGCAGGTGACTTACCACTCCAAGGACGGCACCCCGGTCCGCATGGTGCTGATTGAGCCGGCCGGAGCAGGCGACCACCGTTCGGGCGAGCGCTCTTGTATTTTGTACGGCTACGGCGGGTTCGACATCAGCCAGACGCCCGGGTACTCGGCCAGCATCCTCGCCTGGGTGGAGGCGGGCGGGGTGTACGCGGTCGCCGGGCTGCGCGGCGGCAGCGAGGAAGGCGAGGAGTGGCACCGGGCGGGAATGCTCGACCGCAAGCAGAACGTCTTCGACGACTTCCACGCGGCGGCCGAGTACCTGGTCGCCGAGGGCGTCACCAGCCGCGCGCGGCTGGCGGCCTGGGGCGGGTCCAACGGCGGGCTGCTGGTCGGGGCGGCGGTCACCCAGCGGCCCGAGCTGTTCGCGGCCGCCGTGTGCTCGGCCCCGCTGCTCGACATGGTGCGCTACGAGCGGTTCGGCCTCGGCGAGACCTGGAACGTGGAGTACGGCTCGGCCGCCAAGCCGGACGAGCTCGGCTGGCTGCTCGGCTACTCCCCCTACCACCGGGTGCGCGACGGGGTGCCCTACCCGGCGGTGCTGTTCACCGTGTTCAGCAACGACACCCGGGTCGACCCGCTGCACGGGTACAAGATGTGCGCCGCCCTGCAGCACGCGACCAGCTCGGACCGCCCGGTCCTGCTGCGCGCGGAGGGGCAGGTCGGGCACGGGCAGCGGGCGGTCTCGCTGACCGCGACGCTGTCCGGCGACTGCCTCGCGTTCGTGGCCGCGCAGACCGGCCGGTAGCGGCTAACCGGCGAAGGGGAGCTCGGGCAGGCCGGTCACGCCGAGGCCGTGCACGGCCAGCACCGACCCGTCAAGCGGGCCGCTCTTGTGCGGGTTGCCGGGGAACTGCTCGGCCGCCATCGAGGTCACGAACAGCACGTCAAGGTCAGGCCCGCCGAACGTGACGCTGGTGGGGCTGTGCACCGGCAGCCGCAGGCGCCGGTCCAGCGTCCCGTCCGGCCGGTAGCGGCGAACCTCGTGACCGAAGAAGGCGGCCACCCAGCGGCACCCCTCGGCGTCGACCGTGGCCCCGTCGGGCACCGCCGCCGTTCCCGGTTCGGTGTCGGCCGCGAAGTCCGCGTGCAGGCGGCGCCCGGTGGCCACGCCGTCGGCCGGGTCGTAGTCCCAGGCATAGACCTGCCGCGTCCCGCTGTCGCTCCAGTAGAGGGTCCGGCCGTCCGGGCTGAACGCCGGCCCGTTCGACACCGACACCCCGTCGCCGCAGGCGTGCACGGTCAGGTCGGCGTCGACCCGGAACAACCCGGCCCGCGGTGGCTCGGCGCCGGCCGCGGTGACGTGCGTGGGGTCGCTCAGGCCGGGCGCGACCCCGCCGGTGACAAACCGGCCCTGGCGGTCGACCTTGCCGTCGTTCAGGGCGACCTCCGCCTCGAACACGGTCTCACTGGCGGCCGAGCCGAAGTCGTAGAGGTAGATGCGCGGCCCGGCCACCGCCAGCACGCCGCCGCCGGCCCGCAACGCCATGGCGTTCAGCGGACCCGGCTGCCACACGGTGAGCTCACGGCCGTCGGCGGTACTGCGGAAGATCGCCTGGCCGAACACGTCGATCCAGTACAGCCGCTCGGCGCGGACGTCCCAGACCGGGTTCTCGCCGAGCTGGGTGAGCGCCTGCGCCACGACGCGGATCTCTGCCACCGGCTGAACTCTACTAGCCTGGTGCGCGCGGAAGGACAGTCGACCACCGAGGAGGATATAAGGCGTGCTTGCGGATCTGCCGCTGTCGTTGTTCAGCGCTGACCACGCGCCCGACACGCTGACCGGTAGCTGCGGCAGCGTCCCGGGACTGGCGTGCCGGCTGGTCTGGAACGTCTCGCACAGCGGCCGGGCGGCCACGCTCACCAGCGAGTTCCTGGCCGGGCCGGTGCACCTGCTGCTCCAGCTGCTGTTCGTGGTGCTGCTGGCGCTGCTCGTGCAGTGGGTGGTGCACCGGCTGATCAACCGGTTCACCGCGCGGGCGTCCCAGTCGCTGGTCACCCAGCTCCGCAACGGGATGGCCGGCTCCCGGTTCGCGCCTACCCGGACGGCGGGGCGGGTCTCCCGGCGGCTGGGGCACCGGCCACGGCGCAGCCTGACCGATGACTCCGTCGCCGACGACGCGGCCCAGGCCCGGGCGAGCGCGCGACCGGGCGAGCGGGCCGCCGCGGACGACGGTGCCAGCCTGGACAGTGCCAGCCCAGTCGGTGCCAGCCTGGACAGTGCCAGCCAGGGGATGATCGACGGGGTGGCCGCGGAGGCGGAGTCGGCGCTGGTCGACGAGCGGCGCCAGCAGCGGGTGCAGGCGCTCGGGGCCATCTTGCGCAGTGCCTCGTCGGTCACCATCTTCGCCATCGCCGGGTTCGTGATCCTGGGCGACCTCGGCATCAACCTGGCGCCGCTGCTGGCCAGCGCGGGCGTGGTCGGGGTGGCGATCGGCTTCGGCGCCCAGAGCCTGGTCAAGGACTACCTGTCCGGGATCTTCATGCTGGTCGAGGACCAGTACGGGGTGGGCGACGTGATCACCGTGGGCGACGCCACCGGCACGGTGGAGAACGTCACCCTGCGGGTGACCCGGATGCGGGACGTGAACGGTATCGTCTGGCACATCCGCAACGGCACCATCGACACGGTCGGCAACGAGTCCCAGGGCTGGGCGCGGGCGGTGATCGACTTCCCGGTTCCCTTCGCGGCCGACCTGACGGTCATCAGGGGTCTGCTGACGCGGACCGGGGCCCAGATGTGGAACGAGCCGGTCTGGCGCGCCGTCATGCTGGAGGCGCCCGAGGTCTGGGGGGCCCAGGAGATCACCGCGGACGAGGTCACCATGCGGATCGTGGCGAAGACCGCCCCGCTGCGCCAGTGGGAGGTCGAGCGGGAGATGCGCGCCCGGATCAAGCGCGCACTGAAGGACGCGGGCATCATGCCGCCACCGGCCGAGAAGCCGACCCTGGCGGTTACCCTGACCAGGGACGAGTGAGGGGTTATGAGCAGCGACAGCGGGCAGCCGGTCACCTTCTACGAGGCGGCCGGCGGCGAGGAGACGTTCACCCGGCTGACCCGCCGGTTCTACCAGGAAGTAGCGGCCGACCCGGTGCTGCTGGCGGCGTACCCGACCCCGCGGAACCTGGGGCCGGCCGAGGAGCACCTGCGGCTGTTCCTCATCCAGTACTGGGGCGGCCCCGACACCTATCACCAGCTCCGCGGCCATCCCCGGCTGCGGATGCGGCACGTGCCGTTCCGGATCGGCGAGACCGAGCGGGACCTCTGGCTCAAGCACATGCGGACGGCGCTTGACTCGGTCGAGTTGCCACCGCAACTGGACACCATGCTCTGGGACTACCTCGTGATGGCCGCGCACTCGCTGGTCAACGTGCCGCCCGGGGACGCGCCGGAGGCGGGCGGGCGCGGCGACCTGGGGATCACCCCACGCTTAGCCGGGGTAGCGTCGCAGGCGTGAACAAGTACCACGACATGCTGAAGTCTCCCGAGTGGGCCGCGACCCTGCACCAGGAGATCCTTCCGGCGGCCACCCAGGGAGTTGACCTGGGCGACGACCTGCTGGAGATCGGCCCCGGGCCCGGGGCGTCGACCGACTGGCTACGGCAGCGGGTCAAGCGGCTGGTCGCCGTCGAACTCGACCCGGCCGCCGCCGCCACCCTGGCCGAGCGGTTCGCCGGAACCAACGTCGAAGCGGTGGCCGGGGACGCCACCGCGCTGTCCTACCCGGACGGGTCCTTCGACACCGTCGGCATGTTCACCATGCTGCACCACGTCCCCACCGCCGCCCTGCAGAACGCGATCCTGGCGGGCGCGTTCCGGGCGCTGCGGCCGGGCGGCACCCTCATCGGGTCGGACAGCCTGGCCAGCGACCGGCTGCACCGGGCGCACGAGGACGACACCTGCAACCCGGTCGAGCCCGCCTCCTTCCTCACCCGGCTGCAGACGACCGGGTTCGGCGAGATCACGCTGACCGTCGGCGAGCGGCTGCTGTTCCGGGCCCGGAAGCCGGGTTAACGGACCGGGCCGCCCGCTGGTTCATGTGACGATCGCCATAGCGTCAGCCCGCGCGCGGTCCAGTCCTTTCCGCCCGTTCCGGCGTATCCCGGGCTGAGTGCGCCAGCCACCGGCGCGCCGGCACGGGAGGTAAGCGATGACGGACATGGCCACCGAGGGAATGACGCTCCGCGACCGGGACCGCGCGGGCGGCATCACCGTCCCTGATGTCATGATGCGCGCGGCCGGCGCACTGCTCGCGCTCGCGGTGTCCGCGGTGCACATAGCCGACCAGGGCGGCATCAGCGCCTTTACCTCACCGGACTGGATCGGCTGGAGCTACCGGATCATCGAAGTCGGCGGCGCGGTGACCGCGCTGGCCTTGCTGGTGCCCCGGCCGGCCTGGCTCACCGCCAGCGCCTGGGCCGGCTGGGCGGCCGGCGCCCTGCTCGGACTCGGGCCGTTCACCGCCTACATCCTGTCCCGCTCGGTCGGGCTGCCGGGTGACCCGGGCGACGTCGGCAACTGGGGCTACTGGGTCGGCACGGTGTCACTGTTCATCGAGGCGGCGCTGGTGGTGCTCAGCGTCAGCATGCTGCTGTACCAGCGCCAGGCGGGCGCGCGGGACGCCAGGGGGTGAAACCTGGCAACCGTTCGGCCTGATCCGGGGAGAGCAGGCGGGGACGACGCCGCGGGCTGCGGCTGACCTCAGCCCGCGGCGGCCCTTTTCCGCTATCCGCGGGTCAGCTTGCGGTAGGTGACCCGGTGCGGGCGGGCGGCCTCGGCCCCGAGGCGCTCCACCTTGTTCTTCTCGTAGGCCTCGAAGTTGCCCTCGAACCAGAACCAGTTCGCGCCGCCCTCCCAGGCCAGGATGTGGGTGGCGATCCGGTCCAGGAACCAGCGGTCGTGCGAGGTGATCACCGCGCAGCCGGGGAACTCGAGCAGCGCGTTCTCCAGGCTGGCGAGGGTCTCCACGTCCAGGTCGTTGGTCGGCTCGTCAAGCAGCAGCAGGTTGCCGCCCTGCTTGAGGGTGAGCGCCAGGTTCATCCGGTTGCGCTCGCCGCCCGACATCACCCCGGCCGGCTTCTGCTGGTCGGAGCCCTTGAAGCCGAACGCCGCCACGTAGGCGCGGCTGGGGAACTCCACGTTGCCGACGCGGATGAACGTCTCCCCGTCGGAGATCGCCTGCCAGACGTTCTTGTTCGGGTCGAGGCCCGCGCGGTTCTGGTCGGAGTAGGAGATCTTCACCGTGTCGCCGACCCGGATGCTGCCGCTGTCCGGCTTCTCCTCGCCGACGATCATCTTGAACAGCGTCGTCTTGCCGACGCCGTTGGGGCCGATGACGCCGACGATGCCGTTGCGCGGCAGCGAGAAGGACAGGTCGTCGTAGAGCACCCGGTCGTCGAAGCCCTTGGTCAGGTGCTCGACCTCCACCACCATGTTGCCCAGCCGCGGGCCCGGCGGGATCTGGATCTCCTCGAAGTCGAGCTTGCGGTTCTTGTCCGCCTCGGCCGCCATCTCCTCGTAGCGGTCAAGCCGGGCCCGGGACTTGGTCTGGCGGGCGCGGGCGCTCGACCTGACCCACTCCAGCTCGTCCTCGAGCCGCTTGCGCATCTTGGCGTCCTTGGCCCCCTCGACCTTGAGCCGGCCCGCCTTGGTCTCCAGGTACGTGGTGTAGTTGCCCTCGTAGGGGAAGGCGTGGCCGCGGTCAAGCTCGAGGATCCACTGCGCGACGTTGTCCAGGAAGTACCGGTCGTGGGTGATCGCGATCACCGTGCCCGCGTACTTCTCCAGGTACTGCTCAAGCCACAGCACCGACTCGGCGTCCAGGTGGTTGGTCGGCTCGTCGAGCAGCAGCAGGTCGGGCTGCTGCAGCAGCAGCTTGCAGAGGGCGACCCGGCGGCGCTCGCCGCCGGACAGGGTGGTCACGTCGGCGTCCGGCGGCGGGCAGCGCAGCGCGTCCATCGCCTGCTCGAGCTGGCTGTCCAGGTCCCAGGCGTCCTTGTGCTCGATCTGCTCCTGGAGCTTGCTCATCTGCTCCATCAGCGCGTCGGTGTAGTCGGTCGCCAGCTTCTCGGCGATCTCGTTGTACTCATCGAGCAGCCGCTTGGTCTCGGCCACGCCCTCCTCGACGTTGCCGAGGACGGTCTTGTCCTCGTTGAGCTGCGGCTCCTGGGCGAGGATGCCGACCGTGAAGCCGGGCATCAGCCGGGCCTCGCCGTTGGAGACCGGCTCAATCCCGGCCATGATCTTCAGCAGGGTCGACTTGCCGGTGCCGTTCGGGCCCACCACGCCGATCTTCGCCCCGGGGAGAAAGCTCAGCGTGACGTTGTCGAGCACGACCTTGTCACCGTGCGCCTTGCGGACGGCGCGCAGGCTGTAAATGAACTCGGGCATTTATCGTTTCCTAGCTCTTGTCACCGGCCAGCGGCCGGCGACCCTCGTCCCAGTCATGGCTAAGTCAGGTCAGCGAAGGCTGCGGGTCATACCTGGCGGTGGTCGACGGCAGCGGCACTGTCTGCGGCGGTGCGTCCGGCCTGGCCACCGCCGCGACCCGGACAACGGCTGCGCGTCTTCCACCTCTCAGCATACGTGCGACCGGGCCGAGCGTTGCCACCACGCAAAGACTGCCGCGGTACCCGGGCCGGCCGGCTACGAGGCGTCGTAGCCGCCGTCGACGTGGATGGTGCTGCCGGTCACGAACCCGGCCAGGTCGCTGACGGCGAACGTGATCGCCCGCGCGACGTCGTCCGGATGACCGAGCCGGCCGAGCGCGATGCGCGACATCGTCTGGTCGAGCAGCTTCGCCGCCTGGGCCCGGTCCTCCTCGGTCCGGTGCTGGCTGGAGCGCAGCCCGGGGGACTCGGTCGCGCTCGGGGCCACCGCCACCACGCGGACGCCGGCCGGGCCGAGTTCAAGCGCCAGGCTGCGGACCAGCCCCAGGGTGCCGTGCTTGGCCGCCGCGTACTGGTACCGGCGCGGCCGGCCGTGGTGCGCGCTGCCCGATGTCACCAGCACGATCACCCCGCGGCCGGCCGGCACCATGAGCCGGGCCGCCTCCCGCGCGCAGTTGAACGCGCCGGTCAGGTTCACGTCCAGGCCCTCGCGCCAGGGCTCGTCCGGGTGCCCGAGGATCGAACCGCTCGAGCTGGCCCAGGCGGTGTTGACCCAGATGTCCAGGCGGCCGAACTCGGCCGCCACCTCATCGGCCAGGCCGCGCACCAGCTCGGAACTGGACACGTCGACCGCCGCGGTGGCCGCCCGCGCGGCCGGGAAGCGGGCCGCCAGCAGCTCGGCGGTCTCGGCCGCGGCGGCCGGGGAGCGGTCGGCCAGCACGACCGCCGCCCCGGCCTCCGCCAGGCGAAGGGCGGTGGCCTGGCCCATGCCGCGGCCAGCCCCGGTGATCACGGCGACCCGGCCTTCGAGGGACAGCAGCGTCGTCAACGGCGTGCCGGGGTCGGGCAGCGGGGTCACCGGCCCTCCCCGGCGCTGGCGACGGCTCCGGTCTCGTCGGTGGCGGCTCCGGCGGCGGCGATGGCCTGGGCCAGCCGGCGGACCCCTTCGGCCAGGCGCTCCTCCGGGATCTCGCCGTAGGCGAGCCGCAGGCCGCGCCGGTGCGGCTCGCCCGCGCTGAAGTAAGGCCCGCCAAGGAACCGCACCCCGGCCGGCTCCCCCGCCCGCGCGACCTGGTCCACGTCGCCGTGGTTGAGCAGGAACCAGAGGAAGAACCCGCCGTCCGGCAGGCGCCAGCTGCCCAGGCCCGCGCAGTGCAGGGACAAGGCGGCGGCCAGGGTGTCGCGCTTGCCCCGGTAGGCGGACCTGATCTCCGCCAGGTGCCGGTCGTACCGGCCGTCGGCCAGGTACCGGGCCACCACCCGCTGCACCACCGGGGCGCCGCCCAGGTCGTGACGGCGGCGCAGGGCGCTGTCCACCAGCGCCGGCGGCCCCGCCAGGTAGCCCAGCCGCAGGCCCGGGGCCATCGTCTTGCTGAACGAGCCCAGGTGCACCACCCGGCCGGGCTGCAGGCCGAGCAGCAGCGGGGCCGGGTCGCCCGGCCCGCCGAAGGTGATCTCACCGTAGGTGTCGTCCTGCGCGACCAGGCAGCCGCGGGACGCCGCCAGCTCGGCCAGCCGCACCCGGCGCTCGGCCGGCATCGTCACCCCGGTCGGGCTGTGACACGACGCGATCGTGTAGACCAGGCTGACCTTCTCGGCTCGCAGGAGGCGGTCAAGCGCGGCCACGTCCATGCCGTCCTGGTCGACCGGGACGGGAACCAGGCGCGCCCCCCGCTCGCGCAGGATGTCCAGGCCGCCGTGGTACGTCAGCTCCTCCACCGCGACCACCGAGCCGCGCTCGACGACGGTGCGGGCGAGCAGGTCCAGTGCTCCCGCGCAGCCGTTGGTGACGATGACCTGGCTGGCCGCCAGCGGGGAACCGGAGCGCTGTGACAGCCGCTGCGCGATCAGCGCGCGCAGCTCGGGGTCGCCCGCCACCGGGCCGTAGCGCGCGACGGCCGGCTCCTGGCTCAGCACGGCGGCGTAGTCCCCGGTCAGGTCGGGCCACCGCCGAGGATCGGGCAGCCCGCCGTGGAAGGCGATCGGGTCCGTCACCGCTCCTCCGCCAGCATGGCGACGACCTGCACTTCCACCAGGAACTCGGGGCGGATGGGACGGGCGATCACGGTCGTGGTGGCGGGCGGGCCGGCCGGGAAGGTCTCCGCCCGGACCGACAGGTAGGCCGGGGCGTCCCCCTCGTCCGTCAGGTAGGCGGTCACCGCGACGACGTCGGTCAGTCCCGCGCCCAGCTCTCGCAGGATCAGCGCTATCTTCCGGAAGCACTGCCGTGCCTGCGCGGCGACGTCACGGCCGCCGACCAGCCGCCCGTCGGCATCGGTGGCGACCTGACCGGACACGTAGATCGTGTCCCGCACCCGCACGGCGTTCGCCATGCCAAGTCCGGGCTTCGCCGGGCTTACCCGCTTCACTGGCACCGTCCCCCAGCCACTGGCCGATTCGCCAGTCAACTGAGTTATAACATCTACCTATTAGGGCTAGCTAGTGAGCGCGGCTCAGTCGGCCGGGCCGGGCAGGAAGTCGCCGGGAAGCGCGTCGGCCGGGTCGGACAGGCAGACCCGGTCGCGGCCGGTGTCCTTGGCCCGGTACAGCGCGCGGTCGGCCGCGTCGAGCAGCTCGCCGAGGTCGCCGCCGTGCTCGCCCAGCATGGCGACGCCGATGGAGACGGTGACGCCGACGACCTTCTCGTGGCTGAGCACCCTGACCACCCCGGCGCCGTGGCGGATGCGGTCGGCGACCAGGCAGGCCTCCTCGGCGGTGGTGCCGGTCAGCAGGATCGCGAATTCCTCGCCGCCGAACCGGCCCACCAGGTCCGACTCGCGGACCTGCTGGCGCATCTCAGCCGCCAGCGTGCGCAGCACCGCGTCCCCGGTGAGGTGCCCGTGGGTGTCGTTGACCAGCTTGAAATGGTCCACGTCGGCGATCAGCACGGCCAGCGGCTCGCGCCGCCGCCGCGCCCGGTCGACCGCGAGGTCGGCCTCGCCCTGCCAGGCGCCCGCGTTCAGCACCCCGGTCTTCGGGTCGGTTCGCGCCTGGGTCTTGAGCTGCGAGTGCAGCAGGCTGCGCTGCAGCAGCACGACCGGCGGCAGCGCGACCGCCAGCAGCAGCGCCGAGATCGCGCAGGAGACCGTGACCAGGATGCCGACGCAGGTCTCGGTGAGGTCGAGCAGCATCCGCTCGCGGTCCCAGAGCATGTCGGCCAGCCGGGCGTCCGGCGCCACCAGCCAGGCGGCCACCGCGACGAGGCAGGCGTTCAGCACCGCGAAGGCAACCGCGCAGGCGACCGCGACCGCCGCCTGCCATGGCCGCATCAGCCACGCGTCCGGGCCCGGGCTGGTCAGCCAGACCGACGGCTGGCCCTGCGGCACGGCCGAGGGGAGCAGCCGGAACAGGACGGACGCGCACGCGCCGGCCAGGCCCAGGGCGGCGCCGCTGAACAGCCGCCGGTACACCGAACCCGGCCGCACCCGCAGGTACCCGAGCAGGCCGAGGACGGCCGGCGCGGCCAGCGCGAACAGCGGCGGCAGCAGTAGCGCCACCGGCAGCCACCAGGCCGACAGCAGGTCCCGCCAGACGCCGATGGGCTGCCCGAGCCGCCGGGTCGCCTCCACGCAGACCGCGCCGCAGCACATCAGCGCGCCGAACAGCGACACTTCACCGAGGGTGACCGGGGTGCGCATCGCCTCCCAGCCGGCCAAGGTCAGGTAAGCGGCCAGCACGCCGGTCACGTAGCCGATCAGCGGCAGCGGCTCGTCGAACAGCGGGCTGTGCCACGGCCAGGCGAGGCCGCCGCGGTTCTCCCGCGGCCGCTGTCTCGCGGCGTCCTGGACTGCTGACATGCCGTCGCCTGTCGCCTTCCCTAAGACTTCCGACCCGTTGACCGCCGCGCGCCTCAGCGCTAGCAAGTCACTCTAGGTAACACGATAAATGCAATCCGTTTCTCCCGTGCACGAAATTCTCAGGTTTTTCGCCCCGGCATCGGATGCCACCGGACTCACCATTCATCACTCTGCGTGATTATCGCCCGCCTGGGGGCATCCGATGCCGGCATTGCGGCAGGTCAGCGGCTAGTCGGGGTCAAGCCGGGACCGCCTCGGGCTCCAGCCGGCCGATGTCGCCCGGCAGCGCGAGCGAGCCCAGCTCATCCGCCGCCTGGTGACGTTCCGTGTCACCGTCCTCGTCCGGGCCGGCCGGCCCTCGTCCCAGTCGCCGCCGGGGAACGCGTCGTCACCGTCGCCCGCCGGCCCCAGGTCCTGCCGGGCCGCCTCGCCCGCGTTCAGCGCGGCCTGCTCCCCCGGCCGGGCCTGGGTACCGCGCAAGAAACGCGACCAGCCGTAGGCCAGGTCATGCCCCACCGAGTCGGCCTCGATCTCCAGCACCGCCCGCGGCCGCTGCTGGCTGTCGATCCACTCGTTCATGTAGAACCGGCCGCGGATCACCACCATGTCACCCTTGCGCAGCGAGCTGGAGGCGTTGACCGCCAGCCGCCGCCAGCACTTGACGGTGTAGTACGAGGTGGGCGCGTCCTGCCACTCGCCGGTTTCCCGGTTCAGCCGCCGCGGGGTGCAGCCCACCCTGATCTCGGCGACCGGCGTCGCCGTCGCGGCGGTCTGCCGGAACTTCGGCTCCGCGGTGACGTATCCGCGCAGCGTGATCTGATTGTCCTGGCTCATCGGGCCAGCCCCTTCCTGGTGCAGCGAGTCATTGGCCACCCGGCCCGCTATCCACCGGGTTCCCTCTCACCGTGCACGAGCGGGCGGCATCCGGTCCCGGGCAATTCACCGCCTGTGGATATCGCGCCGGAATTGTCCACTACCTGTGGACAAAGAATTGCGATCTTGCAGTTCGCACGGCAAAATACCCGTCCGGCCCGGATGGGGACGCCGGGGAAAAACCAGTCGAGCCAGGCCGCGCGGCCGTGCTATCGTCCGCCTCCGTGCGACGCGTTTCCGTGGTCGGCAACTCCGGTTCCGGCAAGTCCACCCTGGCCCGGCGGCTGGCCGCGGTCCTCGGGGTGCCGCACGTGGAGCTGGACAGCATCTACCACCAGCCCGGCTGGGCGGCGCTGCCCGCGGACGAGTTCCTGCGGGCGGTCAGCCAGCGGGCCGCCGCCGACGGCTGGGTCATCGACGGCAACTACAGCGCGGTGCGGGCCGTCGTCTGGGCCCGGGCGGACACCGTGGTCTGGCTCGACCCGCCCAGGCGGACGGTGATGCGGCAGGTCACCTGGCGGACCGCGCGCCGGGCGGTCACCCGGCAGGAGCTGTGGAACGGCAACCGCGAGCCGGTCGGCAACTTCTTCCGCTGGGCACCGGAAGAGTCCATCATCTCCTGGGCCTGGCACCGGCACGCGGTCTACCGCGCCCGGTACGCCGCCGCGGCGGCCGACCCGGCCAACGCCCGGCTCACCTTCATCCGGCTGGGCGGCCGCCGGGACGCCGAGCGGTTCCTGGCCGACCCGGACGGCTACCAGCCGCGGGGCTGAGGCCTCAGGCGGCGGCCAGTTCCTCCGGCTCGGCGATGACGTCGACCAGGGCGCCGTTGCGCATCACGGTGACCGGCAGCGGCTGGCCGATGGCCTCGGCGAACATCAGCCGCTGGAGGTCCTGGGCGGTCGCCACCGCATGGCCGCCCGCGGTGAGCAGCAGGTCGCCGGAACGGAGCCCCGCCCGGTCGGCCGGACCGCCGGACACCACCGAGGCGACGCGGAGGCCGGTGGTGCGGCCGCCGAGCTTCGGCCGCCAGACCGGGGCCACCGGCGCGGGCACCACCACCACGCCCAGGTAAGCGCGGCGCACCCGGCCGTCGCGCATCAGGGCGGCCATGATCCGCCTGGTAGTCGTGTTCACCGGGACGGCCAGGCCGAGCCCGACGCCGGCCACCGCCGTGTTGATGCCGACCACCCGGGCCCGGGCGTCGGCCAGCGCGCCGCCCGAGTTCCCCGGGTTGAGCGCCGCGTCGGTCTGGATGACGTCCTCGATCAGGCCGTGGTCGCCGACCGGGAGCGACCGGCCGAGCGCGCTCACCACGCCCGCGGTAACCGAGCCGGCCAGCCCGAGCGGGTTGCCGACCGCCACCACGAGCTGGCCCACCTGCAGCTCCTCGGCCTCGCCGAGCTCGGCGGGCTCCGGGGTCGGTCCCGCCGCGCGGACCACCGCCAGGTCGGACAGCGGGTCCGCGCCCACCACCTGGAACGCCGCCGTGGTGCCGTCGGCGAAGATCGCCGTCCCGCCCGCCGCCCGCCCCACCACGTGCGCGTTGGTGAGCAGGAAGCCGTCGGCGGTGAACACCACCGCCGACCCCAGGCTCTCGCCTGTCCCCCGGCCTGGTGTCCGCGCCTGCGGCACCCGCAGGCTGGCGACCTTGGCCGTGAGCCGCCCGGCGACGCTGACCACGATCCGGGAGTACTCGTCGAGCGGTGAACCATTTTCCATGCACTTGATTACATCATTACAACGCAACAAAGCCAACTCGCCCGAACGGTGGCGGCTGGCTCCGGCGGCACCGCGGCAACGCCGGACGGGCGAGGGTCACCCCGCACCCGTTCGGTACCTCCCTGAAGACCCCGGGCGGCGGCTGCCTCAGGCGGCGCGCCTGGCCGCCGCCACCGCCAGCTCCCGGCGGAACCGCTCGTACAGCGCGATCTCCTGGCCGGCCGCGGCGAGCACCAGGTCCCTGGTGACCCCGGCCACCCGGGCGAGCATCGACCGCTCGGCCGTCGCCCGCTCGCCGGCCGCCGCCGTGACCGTCAGGTTCCGGCAGCTAGCCGCGGTCACGTAACCGAGCACCAGCATCGCCAGCGCCATCAGCAGCAGCCACGGGATCAGCCCGGCCTCGCTGATCCAGCCCTGGCGGTGGCCGGTCAGCCGGACCAGCGCGATCACCACCGCCAGACCCGCGCCCGCCACCGCGAGCACGGTCAGCAGCCACTGCCAGGCGGTCACCAGCCGCCACCAGCCGGGCGGGCCCGACCACTCGGCGGCCGCGGCGCGCACCCCGTCGGCCAGCGCCCGCGGGATCATCCCGGCGTTGCGCCGGGCCGCCTCGCGCAGGCCGCCCGCCCACGGCTCGGGCAGCTCGCCGCCCACCGCGGCGGCGAACGCGGTGATCGCGTTGTCCACCTCCGACTGCTGCGCCTGGCCGACCGCGGCGTCGATGGCCTGCCGCCCCGACCCCGGCTTGCCCGACGCGCGCAGCGGGTCTCGGCGGCCGCGCAGCAACTGGCGGCCGGCCAGCCGGTCAGCCGGGCCGCCTGCGCCTCGCGGGCGCTCGCCATCGCCTGGGCGACCGCCGCCACCCCGGCCGCCCCGGCCAGCGCCTCGGCTAGCCGCCTGGCCGGCTCGGCGGGAACGCTGGCGGCCGGATCGGCGACGTCGCCGCCTGAGCCGTCCGGGGTGGCGTCCTCCCACGGCGGCCGCGACGGCGGCGCCGCGGCGGCCGGGTCAGCCTGGTCTTCGTCGCCAAGCTCCCACGGCGGCAGCGACGGCGGCCGCTGCGCGCTGTCCGCACCCGGCGGCGCGGACAGCGGCGCCCAGCTCGGCCCGGAGCCGCGGCCCCGCCCCGCCCGGGCCCGGCTGGCCAGGCAGCGCCTCCCCCGGTGCCACCTGGGGGCCGCTGAACGGGGCGAAGCCGCCGATCACCCCGTCGATGTCAGCCGCGATCCGGTCGCTCACGGCCCGGTTGCGGGTCACCGTCTCGGCCAGCAGCGCCCGCAGCTCGGCCAGGCCCTCCCCGGTACGGGCGGAAACCGGGAGCAGCGGGGTGTCGAGCAGCCCCTCGGCGTCGAGCAGGCGGCGCAGGTCCTCACCGCAGTCCCTGGCCTGCTGCAGCGGCAGCACGTCGATCTGGTTGAGCACCACCGTGAACACGTCGGCGTGGCCGGACAGCGGGATCAGGTAGCGGTTGTGCACCGCCGCGTCGGCGTACTTCTGCGGGTCGAGCACCCAGATGACCATGTCGGCCAGCTTGGCCAGCCGGTCCACCGCCGCCATCGACGCGGTGACCACCGAGTCGTGGTCGGGCAGGTCGAGCAGGATCAGGCCGTCGAGGTCGCTCTCGCCCGAGTCGAGCACGCTGGCCCGGGCGTAGCGGTGCCTGCGCTGCACGCCGAGCCAGTCGAGCAGCGGCGCGGCGCCCTGCATCCCCCACACGCAGGCGTGCACGTGCCTGGTGGTCGGGCGGGTCACCCCCGGCGGCGAGAAGGTGGCCCCGGACAGCGCGTTGAACAGGGTCGACTTGCCGCTGCCGGTCCCGCCGGCGAGCGCCACCACCGTGTGGTTGCCGGACAGCCGCAGCCGCTCGCCCGCCCGCTTGAGCACCGACTCCGCCTGGTCGAGCAGCTCCGGGCCGAAGCCGGGCTGGTCATCCGGACGCTGAGCGGTCCCGCCGGGCGCGGCGCCGTGGGCCGGGCCGGCCGGGGCCTGCCTGGCCCGGCCGATCCGCACCAGCTCCGCCAGCGCGTCCAGGCGGGGCGACAGGTACGGCTCGGCCGCCCGCTGCGGGCCGAGTGAGGGCAGCATGCTCATGAGACCTCCTCGCTGGCGCTCGTCGGCCGCATTCGCGGGTGCACTGTGCTTACCGACTCGCTCGCAAGCTCGCTCATGAGACCTCCTCGCCGGCGCTCGTCGGCCGCATTCGCGGGTGCACTGTGCTTACCGGTCCGCTCGCAAGCTCGCTCACCGGGCCGCCTCAAGCGAGTACTCGGCCTGGTACAGCCGGACCGCGGCGATCGCGTCGACCTGGCCCGCCCGCTCGATGACCTCGCCGAAGCGCAGCATCTCCTCGTCAAGCAGCAGCCCGATCCGCTGCCTGAGGTCCTTGCGGGCCTGGGCGACCAGCGCCTCGGCGCCGTCGCCGCCGACGACCGAGGCGAGCACGTCCCCCGGCACCGCGCCGCGGCCGGCCTCAGCCGCCGCCGCGGCCTCCTCGGCCAGCCGCGAGGCCGGGGTGAAGGCGCTGCCGGGGCCGGGGGCGGCGAGCATCGCGGCCATCGTTACCACGCTCAGCGGGGCGATATCGGTCACGGCGCTGCCCGGCCGCCGGGCGACCTCCGACTGCACCAGCCGCATGAGCTGATCTTGCCACGCGCTGACCGCCCGCGAGACGCGCAGCGGCAGCCCGGCCGACGAGCGGCTGAACGTCCCCGGCCGGGCGGCGTCCGGCCCGGCCGCGTCCGGGCCGCCGGGGCCGGACGGGCCGCCGAAGGCCGACTCGAACTCGCGGATGACGCGCTCGTCGCGGACCCGGCTCGCCTCGGCCGACGCGAGCAGCGCGGCACCGCCCGGGTTGTCCCGCCAGACCCGCGTCACCTGCTCGGCCGCCCGGTCGGCGACCGACAGGACCAGCGCCGACACCGCTGACCTGAGCGCCGTCTCCAGCGCCGCGTACCTGGTCGTGGTGGCCTCGGTGCGGGCCCGCTTGCCGCCCCGGCGGAGCCCGGCCACCCCGCGGCGGCCGCGCAGCGCCGCCCCCAGGTCACCGCTGGCCGCGTAGTCCTGCCAGCGCGCCTGCACCTCGCCCGCCACCAGGCGGCCGTCCGCGGTGCCCTCGTCGAACTCGGCCATCGCGCTCGCGTAGGCGCTCTCAGCCTCGCGGCGCAGCCGGGTGCCCAGCACCACCTGGGCGTCGACGTGCGCGGCGAGCCGCGGCACCCGGACCTTGAACGTGTCCAGCATGCCGGACATGGTCCGGCTGAGCACCGCCACCCGCCGGTCGGCGTGCTGCGCGGTCTCGTTCAGCCAGTCCCTGATCGGCTGGAAGATGTCGTCGGGGAGGAAGCCGTCCACGATGCCGGTCTCCGGGATCACGAACCGGTTCTCCGCCTGGATGCCGTTGGCGTCCAGCATCGCGTTGAAGTGCGAGACCAGCTCGGTGCGGTGACTCGGCGGCACCCGGGACAGCACTACCCCGAGCGCGGCGCCGCGGTCCCTGGCGTGCTGCAGCAGCTCCCACACCGGCGCGTCCGCGTAGCGGCTGGCACTGGTCATGAACAGCCACAGGTCAGAGGCGTCGAGGAACTGGTAGGCGAAGTCGTAGTGCGCCCGCACCACCGAGTCGATGTCCGGGGTGTCGAGCAGGGCGATCCCCTTCGTCATCCCCTCGCTGGCGGCGAGCACCAGCAGCCCGTCCCGCCCGGGCCGGGCCAGCCCTTCCTGGCGCACCCGGGGCAGCGTCGGCAGGAACATGTTCTCGGCGAACCAGTGCATGTCATCGGGGTGGCACGCGAGCACCGGCGAGTTGGTGGTCGGCCGCCTGACCCCGGTTTGGCTCACCTGGGTGCCGACCACGCTGTTGACCAGGGTCGACTTGCCCGCACCAGTCGAGCCGACCAGCGCCACCAGCAGCGGCGCGGCCGACTGGCGGACCCGGGGCAGCAGGTAGTCGTCGATCTGGCTGAGCAGCTTGGACCGCTCCGCGGTGATCTCGTCGGCGCCGGGGATGTCGTATACCAGCGGAATGGCCGCGATCCGCTTGTGCAGGTTCAGCAGGGTCGCCTCGAGCAGCCGCGCGTCCACCCGGACCCGGGGCCGCTGCCACTGGTCGGCGCTCTCCGGCCCGGTCGCTGCTGCGCCGGACGCGTCCCAGGGAGAACTCGGGACGGCACCCCAGGCTGGCGGCTGCGTAGACATGCCCGGTTCATTCCCGGGCAGCGCGGAATTGGCACCACTGCCGGATGCCATTTCCTCACCAGAACCCTGGGTCGCGCGCTGCCCCTTCTGCTCGCGGTGCTCGCCGTTTCCACCGGGGGACGACGATTGTTCCGCCGTCACGCCCTTACCTTCCATGGTCCCGCCTGGTATTTATCCTCGTGAATTGTCCTTCGCCAGCGGGGGTACCAGCGAAGGGGCCGTACCGGGCCGCGCCGCCGTCCTGGCCGTCGCCGCCCTAGCCGCCCAGGTCCCGGGTGAGCGCGGCTATCTGCGTCGCGATCGCCACCACCTCGCCGATCACCACGACGGCCGGCGGCCGGACACCTTCCTCGGCTAGTCGTCTCTCGATGTCTTCTATCGTTGAGTAAATTGTGCGCTGTGTGGGCATGGTACCGTCCGCGATTACCGAAACAGGGCAGTCTCCCCGCCGTCCGTGTTCCATGAGCGTTCTCGTGACCGCGCCTATGCGTTCTAGTGACATAAGCAGAACCAAGGTGCCCTCGGAACGGGCCAGCGCGGGCCAGTCTGCTGTTGACCGCGGGTCACCCGGCGGCACGTGCACCGAGAGCACGTGAAAGTCCTGGGCGGTCCCCCGGTGAGTGACCGGCAGCCCCGCCGCCGTCGGCACCCCGACGGCGCTGGTCACCCCGGGCACCACCGTCACCGGAACCCCCGCCCGCAGGCAGGCGAGCATCTCCTCGCCGCCGCGGCCGAAGACGAACGGGTCACCGCCCTTCAACCGGACCACGAACTTCCCGTTCAGCGCCTGCGTGACCAGGGCCTCGTTGATCTCGTCCTGTGACATCTGCCGCCGGTACGGCACCTTCCCCGCGTCGATCACGATGACGTCAGGCGGCAGCTCCGCCAGCAGCTCACGCGGCCCGAGGTGGTCCGCGATCACCACGTCCGCCTCTGCCAGCAGCTGCCGGCCGCGGACGGTGATCAGCCCGGGATCGCCCGGGCCGCCGCCCACCAGGGCCACCCCGGCCGGGCGCTGCCGGTGATGACGGGCGGCGATGGTGCCCGACCGCAGCCCTGACAGCACCGCGTCGCGCACCGCGGCGCTGTGCCGCGGGTCGCCGCTCAGCACCCCGACGCTGGTATCCCCCGCCGCCCCGGCGGCCGGCGTCCAGGCGGTCGAGGCGGACGCGTCGTCGGCCCGCACGCACCAGGTGCGGCCGGCCTCGGCCTCGGCCGCGGCCGACTGGTTGACCTCCGCCTGGTCGGTGCAGGCGATGACCAGCCAGGCGCCCGCGCAGTCGCCCGCGGCGTAGCGGCGCGGCCGCCACTCGATCCGCCCGCGGGCGGCCAGCTCCTCCAGGGCCGGGGTGACCGACGGCGAGACGAGCAGCACCAGCGCTCCCGCGGCGAGCAGCCGCGGCACCCGGCGGGCGGCCACCGCTCCCCCGCCGACCACCAGTACCTGCCGGCCCCGCAGCCGCAGGCCTAGCAGGTACGCCTCCCCCTGCTCTCCTGTTGCTGCGTGCGCTGCCGTGTCTGGTCCTGTCACGGCGGCAGGCTATCTCCTGGCCCGCGCTGACCGGTCCCTGGGCTCCTGGCCGGCGGACGGTGCGCTCGCTGGGGCCGGCGGCTGGCGCGACCAACCGGTGCTAACCGGATCGTCGCGCCAGGCACGTCACCGCGATCGCCGCTTTCGGGCCAGCGCGGCCGCAACCAGGACGCAGGCAGCAGTTGGGAGCTTTCCGGCATTCGTTCTATTTTTGTTCGAATCATTCCTGTGTGCTTTATAAATACTAAGAGGTTAGCTGGTGTGGTGGTTACACTGACGGGCACGCGGGCGCGGGGGCGCCCGGGCGGGGCAGCCGGGAAGCCGCCGCGCCACCAGGAACCTGCGGGGGCAGCCAGCGTGAGCCATTCCAACCGGGCCGGCACCGTGACCAAGACCGGGACCAAGACCGGGATCGGGGCCGGGGCCGGCCGGGGCCGGGCACCGGGGCCGGCAAGGGGGCCGGCGACGCGATCGACGACGCTGCGCTGCGCGCGCTGGCGGAGGAGTACGGGGACCGGATGACCCGGCTGCCGCCGGTCGCGCTGCTGATCGCCGCCTACAACGAGGAAGGCGCGGTCGGCCCGGTGGTGGCAGGGCTGCCGCGGACCGTGTGCGGGCTAGCGGCCGAGGTGATCGTCGTCGCCGACGGCTGCGTCGACGGCACCGCCAAGGAAGCCGCCGAGGCGGGCGCGATCGTCGCCGACGTGCCGGCCAACCGGGGCCAGGGCGCCGCGCTGCGGCTCGGCTACCGGATCGCGCGGGACGGCGGCGCCCGCTACATCGTCACCACCGACGCCGACGGGCAGTACAACCCGCAGGAGATCGAGCGGCTGCTGGCGCCGGTGGTGGCCGGCCAGGCCGACTTCGTCACCGGGTCGCGCCGCCTCGGCAGCGAAGAGACCAGGGACCCGGTCCGCCGGGCCGGCGTCCGCTTCTTCGCGCTGCTGGTCAGCGCGCTGACCGGGCAGCGGATCAGCGACACCACCTTCGGGCTGCGGGCGATGCGGGCCGAGGTAACCGGCGAGGTCCGCCTCGAGCAGCCTCAGTACCAGGCGTCGGAGCTGCTCATCGGGGTGATCGCGCACGGCTACCGGGTCCTCGAGGTACCCGCCACCATCCACCGGCGGACGGTCGGGATGAGCAAGAAGGGGCAGAACCCGTTCTTCCAGCTGAACATCCCGGCGGTGAACAACCTCTTCTACGGCAGCCGGTTCGCCCGGGTGGTGCTGCGCACCTGGTGGCGCGAGCGGCGCCGCCGCGCGGCCTGAGGCCGCGTGGCGGGGCCGGCCCCCGGCGGCGTACCGCGTTCCCTGGTGGCTGGTGCGAACCGGGCGCAGCGCCGGGAGAAGGGTAACGGCGGGCCCGGAGGCCGGGCACGCACCCGTTCGGGATGCTGAATTTACGCGGCGCGGGCGCCGGGGACCTCGGCCGGCGGCGCGGCCGGGGCGCCGGCCAGGGCGGCGGGCGGCGCGGCGCGGTCGGCGAACAGCAGGTAGTGCAGGATGGCGAAGCGGAGCAGGAACGTGCCGAAGTTGGCCAGCAGCCAGATGAAGTCCACCCACAGCACGTGCCGCACGCCGGTCAGGTGCAGCCAGCCGGCCGAGTGGTAGCCCAGCTTGTTGGCCAGCGTGAGCAGCACGATGACCACCACCGAGATCGCCCAGAAGGGGATCGTCTCGCGCAGCACGTCGGGCCGGCCGGTGCGGTTCCAGGCCCAGCGGCTCAGCGTGTAGCTGACCACCGCGCCGGCGAACCAGCTCACCAGGGCGGCCGGCGTCGGGGTGAGGTGGAACACTCCGTTGCAGAGCGTCAGCGCGACCTCGGTCGCGGTGAGCGCCGCCAGCGCGGCTCCGGCGAACCGGGCCAACCGGGCGCCGAGGGTGCCGTCCAGCCTGCGGCGCAGCGCCGTGACCAGCCGGTTTTGTACGGGTGCCATCAGCTTCCTCAGGTCGGGGCCGGTTCACCCCGGCCGTCGCTGCGACCACATTACGTCACCGAGTGAATACGGATAGCTAGAACCCTCCGACTTCGCGCGGCGGCCGGCCTAGTAGGGCGTCGCGGCCGCGGCGGCCCGGCGGACCCGCGCGGCCACCTCCTCCGGCGCGCCGAACAGCTCCGCCCAGGTGAAGTGGGCGACCTTGTAGCCGGCGTCGCGCAGCAGGCGGTCCCGCTCCAGCTCTTTGACTACGTCGCTGCGGTCGGCGTACTTGAGCAGGCCGTCCGCTTCGGCCACCAGGCGCTGCCCGCGCCACAGGAAGTCGACCCGGAAGGCGTCCCGCGCGGTGAACACCGTGGCCTGCAACTCCGGCGGGTCCAGGCCGAAACGGTCGAAGACGACCCGGGCGGCCGACTCAAGCGGGGACTCGGCCCGCTCGTCAGCGAACTCCACCACCCGCCGCGCCTGCCGCACGCCCGGCCACCGCCCGCAGCCGTCGAGCACCGCGCGCAGGCCGGGCTTGGTCACCGCTTCCTCGCGCAGGGCCGAGTCCGTCACCACCACCGCGTCAGTGAACGGCAGCGTCCGCGCGAGGTCGGCCACGGTCCGCGCGGCTGTCGTCACCGGGATGCTGTAACGGGTCGCGAGGTGCTCTCGGGGCAGCTCGGCCGCATGAAACACGATGTTGGACGACTTGGGCCGCTCCCAGCGCCGCGACGGCGGAACGGTCAGCGTCACGCGGTCCTCCGGCGGGCTGTGCAGCAGGTCGAGCCGGTGCAACTGAGCGGCCGAGTGGTAGCTGGCCACCGCGGCCGGCCCGGTGGTCGCCCGGGCGGCCAGCAGGTGGAGGACATGGCGCCGCACCGGGTCGGAGCCGGCCCAGTGGACGGCGCTGCGGGTGGCGTACACGCCGTGGCGCAGCTGAACCAGTTCACCGCTGCGCTCCAGCGAGTGGAGCATCCACTTAGAAACTCCCCGGTCTGCCCACCGGGCGGCCGTCAGCACCTTCATCTTACTTACCGAATCCGGAATATCACTTTTAGTCACTAAATCATGGTCGCAAACGAGGATGCCTTTCGGAAGGGGGCGCCACTTCCCATCACTTTGGCTGGCAACTTCGACTTCCCATCAGTTCGGCTTGGATTTTCGGGTGATTTGACTGGATTGTCCCTGCGGAATTGATGGGAAGTGGGGTGGGAGCGGCCGAACTGATGGGAAGTGGGGAGAGGCGGCTTCAAGGGGCGGGTTAGCTGGGGGTGGCGGTGCTGCCGGGGCTGGCGTGCCAGAGGGTTCGGGGTGGGTACTTGAGGTTGCCGCCGGGGCCGCCGGTTTCGGCGTAGGGGGACAGGACGAAGCCGTTGGCGAAGACCGCCGGGCGGGCGGGCTCGCTGGACGGGTTGGCTGGGGAGGTCGTGGGGGTGGGCCAGTCGGTGTGGTCGTCGGGGGAGGCGGAGTCGTTCGGGAAGGATTGGTCGTCGGGGGACGGGGCGGGTACGGGGAGGACGGGGACGGCGGGGACGTCGCCGGCTGCCATCGCGGCGCGGACGGCGTCGAGGCCCGCCGCGAGCCTGATCTCTTCCAGGGCGGGGAGGTCCCAGCACTCGGTGGCGTTGACGGTGACGGCCATCGGGCCAGCCCCCGCCCGGCGCACCCGGCCGCGGACGACCAGCAGCCAGGAGCCGAAGACCCGGGCCGCGCAGCGGTCCTGCACCGACTCGAAGAACGCCAGGTCAACCAGGCCCGCCGCGTCGTCGAGGGAGGCGAAGATGATCCGCTGGCCGGAGCGGACGGCCGGCGTCTGCGTCGCCACCTTCGCCCCGGCCACCAGGATCAGCTCGCCGTTCTCACGGTCCGCCAGCCCGGCCGAGCGGACCACGCCCAGGCCGGCCAGCAGCTCGGCGTAGAAGTCCATGACGTGCTGGCTGACGTCGAAGCCGAGTATCTCCAGCTCGGCCGCGACCCGCTCGGCCAGGTCGAGCTCGCGGAGCTGGCCGGCCGGCACCAGGCTGGCCATGCCGTCGGCCGCCTCCGCGCCGGTGTCAGCCGACAGGGTGCCGGCGAACAGGTCGAGGACGGGGGACGAACCAGGGCGGGCGGCCGGGGACTGGCGGGCGAGCACGCCCACCCGCGCCAGCAGGTCCCGCCGGGTGGGTGGTCCCGGCGGCGGAGCGGGGCTGGGGGGAGGCGGGGAGCTGGGCGGCAGCCGAAGGTTGGGGGGGCGGGGTACTGGAGGCTGAGTCGGGTGGTCGGGGGCGGAGGTTGGGGCGGAGGTTGAGGTTGGGGCGGGGGTTGAGGTTGAGTTCGGGGCGGGGGTTGGGGAAGCGTAGAGGGAGTCGAAGGCGCCGACGAGGACCAGGCGCTCGGTGACCGGGCGGGAGACGCCCGCGCGGGTCCAGAAGTCACGCAGGCTGGTGTAGGGGCGGGCGGCCACGATGCGGGCGACCTCGGCGTCGCTGATGCCCTTGACCTCGCGGAGGGAGCAGCGGATGGCCGGGGGGACGGCGGGGACCGCGGGCTGGGCGGCACGGCGGGCCGGGGAGTGGGCCCGGCCGCCCAGCCGGCCGGGGAAGCTGAGCGGCGGGCGCGCGGCAGGCTGGGCGGGCGGGGAGGCAGGCGGGGAAGCGGGCGGGGGGCCGGGCGGGGAATGGGGGGCGGGAGGGTCAGCCGCACCCGTTCGGTGGGAACGGTTTTCTACTGTCCAGTCGGCGGCGGAGGCGTTGACGTCGACCGGGAGCACCTGGACGCCGAACAGGCGGGCGTCGGCCACGATCACCCGCTTGGGGTACATGCCCGGGTCGTGGGTGAGCACGCCGGCGTAGAAGGCGGCCGGGTGGTGCCGCCGGAGCCAGGCCGACTGGTAGACCGGGATCGCGAACGCGGCCGCGTGCGCCTTGCAGAAGCCGAAGCCGCCGAACGCGGCCACCACCGACCACACCTGGTCGACCGTGGCCGGCTCGAAGCCCCGGGCCAGGGCCCGGGCGCGGAACCAGGGGGCAGTGCGCTCGGGGCCGCCCTCGGTCGACAGGTGGCGGCGGACCAGGTCCGCCTCGGACAGCCCGCAGCCGGTCATCTCGTCGATGATGCGCAGCACCTGCTCGTGGAAGACCACCACTCCCCCGGTCTCCCGCAGCGCTCCTTCGAGTTTCCGGTGCGGGTAACGGGGCTCGGCCAGGCCGTGCCGGGCGCGCAGGAACGGGCTGATCATGTCGGAGTTAACCGGGCCGGGGCGGAACAGCGAGATATCCACGATCAGGTCGGCGATGTCGCGCGGGGCCAGCTTCTTCACCAGCTCGCGCTGGCCCGGTGACTCGATCTGGAAGCAGCCGATCGTCTGCGACCGGCCGATCATCGCGTAGGTGGCGGCGTCGTCGCGGGGAAGCGCGTCGATGTCGATCTTTTCGCTGGTGCTGCGGCCGATCTCGGCCAGGGTGTGCGCCATCGCCGACTGCATGCGCACCCCGAGCACGTCCAGCTTGATCACCCCGGCTGTCTCCGCGTCGTCCTTGTCGAGCTGGCTGAGCGGGAAGCCCTCGGCGCTGCGCTGCACCGCGGTCCGGTTGAGCAGGGTCTTATCGGACAGCAGGACGCCGCACGGGTGCATGGCGACGTGCCGCGGCAGGCCGTCAAGCTGCCGGGCGATACCGAAGATCATCGCCAGCTGGCGGCTGTCGAGCCGGGAGCGGCGCAGTTCCGGCAGCTCGGTCAGCGCGGCCGCGATGTGCTTGGCGCGGATGTGCGGGAACGCCTTGGCGATCGCGCCGGCCTCGTCCGGCGGCAGCGACATCGCGGCGGCGACGTCCCTGATCGCGCTGCGCGCCCGGTAGGTCTCCATCATGCTGACGCAGGCGGTCCGCTGCTGGCCGTAGCGGTCGAAGATGATCCGGTAGGCGTCCAGTCGGCGGGCCGACTCCACGTCCAGGTCGATGTCCGGCAGCGTGCTCCTTATCGGGGACAGGAACCGCTCCATCAGCAGGCCGTGCTCGAGCGGGTCGATCGCGCTGATGCCGAGCAGGTGGTTGACGAAGCTGCCCGCGCCGGAGCCCCGGATAGCGCAGCGGATGCCTGCGTTCCTGATCTGGCTGGACACGTCGGCGACGGTGAGGAAGTAGGCGGCCATCCCGGTGCGGGCGATGATGTCGAGCTCGTGGTCCAGGCGCTCGCGGGCGTCCTGGGCGGCCCGCAGCCGGCTGACCCCGCGCGGGCGGCTGGCGGCGCTGGCGGTGCGGTAGCGGCCGTTCAGTATCGCCTGCTGGCAGCGCGCCTCGAGCTCCCGCTGCTGGTCGTAGGCGGTGCCCGCGGTCTCCGGCAGGTGGTGGGTGCCGACCCCCAGGTCCAGCGCGGGGTCGAGCATGCAGCGGCGGGCCAGTTCCTCGGTGTCGGCCAGCAGCAGGGTGGCCGCGCTGGCGGTGCCGGGGCCGGACATCGCGGCGGCGACCCTGCTCGCCGTTACTGCCATGTCGCCCGGGCTGGCCAGGTAGGCCCGGCCGTTGTGCGGGACGAGCCGCGGCGAGCCGAGCGGGACCAGCTGGCGGGCGGCGTCGAGCACCTGGGCGGCCAGGCTGTCGGCCGGGTCCAGGTAGCGGACCGCGTTGCTGAGCACGGCCGGGACCCGCGCGTCGCGGGCGAGCTCGGCTAGCCGGGCGGCGTCAAGCGTCGACCTGCGATCGAGCTGGTCGACCACCTCGACCACCACCTCGACGCCCAGCCCGCGCCAGCTTCGCAGGGCATGGCGGGCCTGGTCGGGGCGGCGGGCGGCGGCCGCCCGGCCCACGTCGCTGGCCGGGCCGAGCAGCGCCACCAGGCCGGGCGCGTGCTCCGCGACCAGCTCGGGGGTGACCGCGGGAACGTCGTCATCGGCCGCCCGGCCGGCTGGCGCCGCCGCGGCGTGGGCGGCGGACACCAGCCGGCACAGCGAGGCCCAGCCCTGGCGGCCCGCCGCCAGCAGGGTCACCCGCTCCGGCGGGCCCGCGGCCCGGGGGCCGGCCGGCGACAACGCCAGGTCCACCCCAAGCAGCGGCTTGATCCCGGCCGCGGCGCACGCCTTGACGTGCTTGAAAGCGCCGTAGAGGCCGTCGCGGTCGGTCAGCGCCAGGGCCGGCATGCCGAGGCTGGCCGCCCGGGCGGCCAGCGCGGCCGGGGTGGCGGTGCCGTAGCGCAGCGAGAACGAGGACGCGACGTGCAGGTGGGTGAACTCCGGTGCGGTTGCCATCAGTCGGCCACCCGGCGCAGCGTCCAGGCGCCCGCCGCGATGTCGCGGCGCAGCTCGTAGCCGCCGGCTGAGCGGCGGGCGCCTTCCGGCACCGCCTCCACCCGCCAGAACTCCAGCTCCGGACGGGCCGGGACCGGGGCGGACTCACGCCACCAGTCACGGTTGACGATCCAGTACTCGTAGACCGAGATAACCGTGTAGCGCCGTTCCCGCCAGGTGAACGCGGCCGGGCCGCCGTCTTCCCCCGTCTGGACCTCGACCGGCTCGCCGTACACCCTGCCCATCCGCTGCCCTGCACTTCCCGCACGCCAAGCCGCCGGCGCCGCGGTGCGTGACTCGCGCGGGCCTGCCCGCCCGGGGGAAGACGGGCGTAAACCACGTATTCGCCCGACCCGACGAACTCAACTGTAGGATCGAATCTATGTTCAACTCGGGTGTCCCGTCAAGCACCACTAGTAACACCAGGCACTTTAACTGGCGGTAGTCGCGGGACGAGTCGCGGAAAGCAGGCGGCCCGCGCCCCGCCGCAGGGCGGGGGCGCGGGCCGTCGGGCGAGCGGGGGTCAGACCTCCGGGGACCAGCCCGGGATCGGGTAGGCCGCCAGCAGCGACTTGACCTCGGCCGCGATCCGCTCCAGGGGGGTCTGGTCCTCCTTGGCGGCGGCGGTGATCGCCTCGTCCATCCAGGCCGCCAGCTGCGGCATGTGCTCCTCGGTGAGCCCGCGGGTGGTGACCGCGGGGGTGCCGAGGCGGATGCCGGACGGGTCGAACGGGCGGCGCTGGTCGTACGGCACGGAGTTGAAGTTCAGCTCCATGCCGGCCAGGTCGAGCGCCTTGGCGGCGGGCTTGCCGCCGACCCCCTTCGAGGTGAGGTCCACCAGCAGCAGGTGGTTCTCGGTCCCGCCCTGATACCAGGTCGTAGCCACGCTCAAGCAGCGCCGCGGCCAGCGCCTTGGCGTTGGCGACGACCTGGGCGGCGTAGTCACGGAAGGACGGCTGCGCGGCCTCGCGCAGGGCCACCGCGATGCCCGCCGTGGTGTGGTTGTGCGGGCCGCCCTGGAGCCCGGGGAAGACCGCCTTGTCGATCGCCTTCGCGTGCTCGGCGTCGGTCATGATCATCGCGCCGCGGGGGCCGCGCAGCGTCTTGTGCGTGGTGGTGGTGATCACCGGGACGTAGCCAACCGGCGACGGGTGCGCGCCGCCCGCGATCAGGCCCGCGATGTGCGCGATGTCGGCCACCAGGACCGCGCCCGCCTCGGCCGCGATGGCGGCGAAAGCGGGAAAGTCGACCGTGACCGGCAGGGCCGTCCCGCCGCAGAAGATGATCTTGGGCCGCTCGCGCAGCGCCAGGTCACGCACCTCGTCCAGGTCGATCCGGCCGTTGTCGCGGCGCACACCGTACTGCACGGCGTTGAACCACTTGCCGCCGACCGCGACGCCCGCCCCGTGGGTCAGGTGGCCGCCCATCGGCAGCGACAGGCCCATCACGGTGTCGCCGGGCTGCGCGAACGCCAGGTAGACGGCGAGGTTGGCGGGCGAGCCGGAGTAGGGCTGCACGTTCGCGTGGTCTACGCCGAACAGCGCCTTCGCCCGCTCGATGGCGATCGTCTCAAGCGGGTCGATGAGCTGCTGGCCCTCGTAGTACCGCTTGCCCGGGTAGCCCTCCGAGTACTTGTTGGTGAGCACCGTGCCGCAGGCTTCGAGCACGGCCAGCGATACGTAGTTCTCCGACGGGATCAGCCGGAACTTGTCGGCCTGGCGGTGCGCCTCGTCGTGGATCAGCCTCGCGATCTCGGGGTCTTCGGCGTCGATCTGCGGGATGGGCGGCTGGTGCATCAGCATGGACCTCCTTGTCTGCATGAGGCTACCAATCGGGCGCGGTCCCGCAGGCCAACCAGCCGCGGTGCCGCGGGCGGCGGATTCCCCCGGCGAGCGCGCCCGCCTGGCAACCTGAAAGGATCTGACCATGAGCGTCCCCATCATCCTTGACTGCGATCCCGGCATCGACGACGCCCTCGCCATCGCCTTCGCGACCGGTTCACCGGAGATCGAGCTGGCCGGCATCACCACCGTGGCCGGCAACGTCGGGCTGGCCAAGACGACCGCGAACGCCCTCGCCGTCGCGGCCTTCGTGGGCGCCGACGTGCCGGTGACGCCGGGGTCAGCGGTGCCGCTGCTGCGGCCGGCGCTGGACGCGGGGCACGTGCACGGCGAGTCCGGGCTGGGCGGGGCGGTACTGCCGGCCTCGGACCGGGCGGCCGAGCCGGGGCACGCGATCGACTTCATCATCGACCGGGTGGCCGCCGCGCCCGGGGAGATCACGCTGGTCGCCACCGGGCCGCTGACCAACATCGGGCTGGCGCTGCGGCGTGAGCCGCGGCTGGCCGGCTGGGTCAGGGATTTCGTGATCATGGGCGGGTCGGCGTCGCGCGGCAACGTCAGCCACGCCGCCGAGTTCAACATCTGGGCCGACCCCGAGGCGGCCGCGATCGTCTTCAGCGCCGGCTGGACGGTGCGGATGATCGGGCTCGACGTCACCCTGCTGGCACGGGTCACCGCCGCCGTGCGGCAGCGGATGGGTTCGCTCGGCTCGCTCGGGTCGCAGCTCCTGCTGCCCGCGATCGCGCAGTACCGGGACTCGCAGGACACCACCGGCGAGCCGCCGGTGCACGACGTGTGCGCGATCGTGTCGATCGCCGACCCGGCCGTGTTCGGCTACACCCCGGCCCGGGTGCAGGTGGAGACGCAGGGCGCGCTGACCTCGGGGATGACGGTGACCGAGTTCACCGACGGGCCCGGTAACGCGCAGGTGGCCACCGCGGTCGACGTCGACCGCTTCTGGGCGACGGTGCTCGATGCCTACCGGCGGCTGCCAGTCGCCCAAGGGTAAACGGGCTACCAGGCGGGACGGCGCGGGCCGGGGAAGTAACGCGGGACCCGGGAACGCTGGGGAGGGACGGTTAAGGCCCCGGTGGTGGTGGCGGCCAGCTGCGGCATCTCGCCGGTGGCGACGGCCACCTCGTGCGCCTGGACGGCCTGCTCAGCCACCTCAACCAGGTCGCAGTAGCTCCACTGGCGCCCGGCCACCCCTGGCGCGCGCAGCCAGGCGGCGGCGGACCGGCACCACACGGTCAGGCCGCTGGCGATGGAGAGCACCGCCATGTCGCCCGCGGTGTCGTCGGCCCGCACTAGCCGGCCGGTGAAGCCGCGGCTGCCGAGGTCCTTCTCCAGCTCGCTCATCGCCTCGGCCGCGGTGGCGGGCGGGCGGCCGCCGACCAGGGCGGCGACGGCGGGCGCGGGCTGGGCGAACCAGACCGCCTTGCCGCGGGTCCCGCTGCCCGACAGCCGGGACCGGGTGAGGTGGTGGCCCCATTGCCCGCCCGACATCTCGTGCACGACCTCAAGGCCGCGGCCGCTCATCGAGTCGGCCGGCGCCCGGCGGACGGTGCGCCCGGGCACGTTGCCCCGCAGCCACCCCGGCAGCGGGTCGAAGACCTTGCACACCAGCTCGGCCCGTTGCCCGGTCCCGCGCAAGTAGAGCCATAGCTCCGGGTTGGCGGGCAGCAGCTCGTGCTGGCAGGCGGCGTGCAGGGTGTTGGCGGCCAGCTCGCTGACCATCGTCACCCCGTCCTCCACCGCGTCCCGGCCGAGGGCGAGTTCGGCTGCCACCTTGCGGAACAGCCGGCGGGCAACGCCCGCGCAGGTCGGGTCACCCGGCAGCACCCAAGCGCCGCACGCACGCGTCTTTACCATCCGCAACCCGTCATCCATAGCAACGCCTCCGGCCTGCGAGACCAAACGTGCCGTCCGAGTCTCGCCGGTCAGACCGTCGCGCCCCGTACCCGGTCTCTGATTCCGAATCTGTGAAACGCATGTTCTGAGTCATGCGCATCACTTCACAGTACTCTGCGGCCCTTCGATAAGGAAGCAAAACCGCCGTCGCTAAGGTTCTTAGTTCACGCCGAAATTTGGGCAAATTACGACACAAAGAACACTCAAGAAAATGAGTGCCGTAGATTTACCTACGACTTTCCCTTGCGCTACCTATGTTAACGATCTTGACGAGGTGTTAACGATCTTGACGAGGGCCGGCCGGGCCCGAACCTTCCGATCAGATAAACCGGCGAACGGGATGACGCACGCCAATAGTAAGCCGATGGCATCCCAATCATCTCCTGTTTCACAGTGCTCGCACAGGTCACAGTTACACCATCGGCAACCGAATGACCGGGCTGGTCCTGGCCTGCCCCTGGCGGCGATAGTAGATTCGCGGCTGGCGGCGGCAGCGCCCGCGCCGGACCACGGCCGGCCGCGGCCGCCGCCGGGGCTCACTGAGACAGGGCTCACGAAAAACACGAGGGTCCCCCGGGGTGCCTCCCGGGGGACCCTCGTGCCGTGCGTTACGACACCAAGACCAGATCGTCAGATGTCGTAGCGCCCCCCCTGCACGTCGAGCAGGAACCTGGCGAACGCGGTGCGGTCGACGACGTGCGCGCCCCCCTCCGGGCGCTTGCTGTCGCGCACAGCGGTGACGCCGGGCAGGTTGGCGGCGACCTCAACGCAGCCGCCGTTATAGGCGCTGAGGCTGGCCTTGAGCCAGATGGCTTGAGACAGGTCGGTCACGGTGCAGCTACTCCATTCTCCTAGCGAGCCTCTCGAGGTACACGGTCGTGTCCTCGGGTTCGAGGGCCGTGTCGCACGCCCGCTCGAACGACTGGATGTAACCGCGGACCGCGTCGGGGGCGCTGACTTCCTCGACCGAGTAGTCGGTCTCCACGAACACGATCGGCGGCTCGCGGTCGGGGAAACCGAAGATGTTGACCATCGACAGGCCGGTCGGCGGACCGTCGTCGAACCGCTGCACGCGCAGCTCGATGCCGCGTCGCCTGCTCAGCTCGGCCAGGTGCTCGATCTGCTCCCGGCGGTCGTCGTGCATCCCCCAGCGATAGCGCAGCGACGCCTCGGTGATCACCACCGACAGCCGCGGCGCGGAACCGTCCGCCCGGTCGAGGATCTCCTGCCGGCGCAGCCGTGCGCTGGCCACCTTGCGGCGCCAGGCGGGCGGCCGCCCGCTCGACTTGAGCTGGGCCTCGGTGTACGCCTCGGTCTGCAGCAGGCCCGGCACCACCAGCGGCATGTACGCCTGGATGGTGACGGCGTCGTTCTCGTAGCCGGGAAACTCATTGTCGAAGATCTCGCCGTACTCCCGCCACCAGGGACGGACCCGGCTGCGTACCGCTAGGTCCTCGATCTCTTCCCGTTCCGCGCCCGCTACCTCGTAGATGCGAATGAGGTCGCGGATATCGCTCATCTCCGGGCGCTTCCACTGGTTGGCCTCGAACCGGCCAACCTTGCCGCGGCCCCAGTTGAGGATGTCGCAGACATGATTAGCGGTGTAGCCGGTGTTCCCGCGCAGCTCGGCCAGGCGCCGGGACAGGCGCCGCTTCGCGACGGTCGCGCCATAGGCGTCATCGCTCATCGGTACCTCCCTTTGAAATACAGGTTATTCACCAAACGGTAAGTATTTCGAGCACACGGCCGCCGGCGAGACCCGGCGAAAGTTGCGGATACGTACATGAGCGTAACCAAATTGCGAATCACAAATCAAGGGTTTTCGATCGGACCGTCAAGGATTTTCTGGCATGAAAGCGGGCAAATCACGGCAGGCGGTACCCCTACCGGGCGACCGACGGGTCTGGGGCCGGCGAAGGCAGGCGGCGGCTCGGCTGGCGGCTGGGCGGGGCGGGCGCGCGCTAGGGAACCCGGCCCCGGGCGATGCCACTGGCCAGCTCGGCGGCGTGGTCGAACTCACCCTTGCGGGCCCCGTCCAGGAAGCACGCCCATTCGTTCCGGTCGAACACCAGGATCCGCGTGCTCGGGTCGCCGACCAAGCGCATCAGCACCCAGTCGCCGCGGGCCCACCCCCGGCCGGACGGGAAGGCGACCTCGATCGAGCCGGTCGTCTCCCCCGATCGCTCCCAGGCCAGCCGGTCCGGGTCAATGCCCAGCTCTGTCGGCGTCGGCTTGATGACGTCCTCCCTGAAGCTTGACGGTAGGGCCGGCCAAACCCTGCTACTACCCGCGCCGGTCACGGTATTCGCGCGACCGCGCAGTACAGCCAGCGGGAGCCGTCGCTGTCGGCCAGCTGCACGTCCTCCGCCCCCCACAGGCCGCTGTAGGTCAGGGCCGGCGGCGCTCCCGGGTACGGCGGCACCACCTCAAGCCCGTCGAAGAACCGCCCCACCTGCTCCCGCGAACGGAAGTGCATCTGCTCGGTCGCGTGGTCGAACACCCGGCGGAACCCGTCCACCGCCACCGGCGGCTTGGCATCGTCGGTGAGGTGCGACAGCGCCAGGTAGCTGCCGCTGCCGACCGCCCGCACGTAGCGCGCGACCAGGCTCCACGGGTCGGCCGCGTCGGCCACGAACATCAGCACCGCGGTCATCAGCAGCCCGGTCGGCTCGGCCGGGTCGATCAGCCGCCGCACCGCCGGGTGCTCCAGGATCGTGTCCGGCTCGCGCAGGTCGGCGCAGAGCACGCTGACCCGGCCGTCCGCCTCGACGATCCCCTTGCTGTGCAGCTCGACCATCGGGTCGTGGTCGACGTAGACCACCCGGGCATCGGGGTGGATCTTCTGCACCACCTCGTGGGTGTTGCCGACGGTAGGCAGCCCGGAGCCGATATCGAGGAACTGCCTGACCCCCTGCCGTGCGATCCAGGCAGCCGCCCGCTGGTGGAAGCCCCGGTTGGACCAGGCGCAGTCCTTGATCTCCGGCACCACGGTCAGGATCCGCTCCGCCGCCGCCGCGTCGGCGGCGAAGTGATGCCTACCGCGCAGCATGTAGTCGTAGATCCGCGCCGGCGAGGGCCTGGTGACGTCGAGGCCCTCCGGCTGGCGCAGGGCCTTGGGCATCAAGGGCCTCCGGGGAGTAGGGAGTTCGGGGAGCGGGGGGTTTGGGGGGGCGTGTGATGAGTCTTACACGCAGGTCAATGGCGGGGAACGGGCAGCCGAAAAGATCGGCAGTTCTACCTAAGCGATCCGCAACCGGAACCCGCGGTGACCGGCCGGCATTGGGCGGCTAGCTGGCCGACCAGCACCGGGTGCGCTACCGGGCGGGCCATGCGGTGCCCGGCCGGGGGCGAAAGCGGGCACAATGGACCAGCACCCCCTGTTGCCAGCGAGCGAGTATGACGGCAAGCGAGTATGACTGAAGGCGTTCCCAACCCGAAGGTTCTCGTCATCGACGACGAGCCCAACATCCGAGAGCTGGTCCAGGTAGCACTGAGCTTCCACGGCTGCACGGTCACCACCGGAGCGACCGGGGAAGAGGCGCTGCGGCTGGCGGACGCCTGGGATCCCGACCTGATCGTGCTCGACGTGCTGCTGCCCGGCATCGACGGGTTCGAGGTGTGCCGTCAGCTACGGGCGGCGGCCAACGACGTGCCGGTCATCTTCCTGACCGCGCGGGACGCCACCGCCGACACGGTGACCGGGCTGACCATCGGCGGCGACGACTACATCACCAAGCCGTTCTCGGTCGAGGCGCTGGTCGCCCGGGTCCGCGCGGTGCTGCGGCGCACCGCCGGCCAGTCCGGCCGCCCGGCCGGGACAGCCGCCGGCGCGCCCCCCGGCGCCCCGGCCACGCTGCGGGTGGCCGACCTGGAGCTGGACGAGGACCACTGGGTGGTCCGCCGGGCGGGCGTCACGGTCGAGCTCTCGCCGACCGAGTTCCGCCTGCTCGCCTACCTGATGCGCAACCAGGGGCTGATGCTCACCCGCAAGCAGCTGCTGGAGAACGTCTGGGGCTGGGAGTACGCCGGGCAGTCGCAGGTGCTGGAAACCTACGTCAGCTACCTGCGGCGCAAGCTCGACCCGCTCGGGCCGTCGCTGATCCACACCCAGCGCGGCGTCGGTTACAGCCTCCGCTCGCCGTGAGGGGGGCGGAGGGGGCGCGGCCGGCGGGAGCGACGGGGCGGGCCGCGGCGGGAGCGGGCGCCACCGGGACGGCGCGCGGGCGCCACCGGAACGGCGGGGCGGGCCGCCACGGGAACGGGCTGGCTGGCCCGGGTGCGGGCGGGCCGCCGCCGGGGGTCGCTGCGCGCCCGGCTGCTGGCCGGGCTGATCGGCCTCACCGCGGTCTTCCTGGTGGTGATGGGCGCGGTCGTGGTGGTGGTGCTCGGCCAGCTCGACCGCAACCAGTTCAACGCCGAGGTCAGGCTGGCGTCACGGGAGTCGGTGTCGATGATGGCAGCGGGCACCGACGGCTTCTCCGCCGCCTACCTGTCGCTGGACGGCGGCGCGGCCGGCAGCCTGACCACCGACTCCGGCTCCTCCACCGTCACCGCGCTGCTCTCGGTGGTCCACGGGCTGGCCGGACTGAGCTGGGACGAGGCGTCCGACCGGCTGCAGCGGCTGGCGCCGAGCGGGCAGCCGTTCACCCTGACGGTAAACGGCGCGCCCGCCGTCCGCGCCGCCTGGCACCTGGTGCCGTCCGCCGTCATCGCGTCGACCCGGGTTACCCTGCCGCCCGGCCCCGCGGTGATCGTGGTCGGCCGCGCGGCCGGCTCCGCCGCGAGCAACCTGCGCGGCCTGGTTATCACCGAGACGATCACCGGGGCCGCGCTCATCGCCCTGCTCGCGGTCTGCGGCAACTGGCTGATCGGCCGGGGCCTGGCCCCGCTGCGCCGGATGGCGTCCACCGCCGACCTGATCACCGGCAGCGGCGACCTGGCGGCGCGGATGCCCGAGGCGGGCAGCCAGGAGGAGACCAGCCGCCTGGCGGCCGCCATCAACACCATGCTCGACCGCATCCAGCAGGCGTTCAGCGCCCGGCTTTGGTCGGAGCAGAAGGTCAGGCAGTTCGCGGCGGACGCCTCGCACGAGCTGCGGACGCCGCTCACCACCATCCGCGGCTACGCCGAGCTGTACCGGGCGAACGCGCTCGGCCCCGATGACCTGCCGAACGCGATGCGCCGCATCGAGCAGGAAGCGGAGCGGATGTCGCTGCTGGTCGCCGAGCTGCTCGAGCTGGCCCGGCTGGACCGGCCGTCGTCGCTCGACCTGACGGAAACCGACCTGACCATGCTCGCGCGGGACGCGGTGGCCGACGCCCGGGCGGTGGAGCCGGACCGCGAGGTGCGAACCTCGCTGCCCGGCAGCCTGGTGGTCACCGCCGACGAGCCGCGGATCCGGCAGGTTCTCGCCAACCTGCTCGGCAACGTCCGGGCGCACACCCCGCCCGGCACCCCCGCCGCCGTCCGGCTCTACGCGGCCGACGACGGCGCCGTCATCGAGGTCAGCGACGCTGGCCCGGGCATGTCCGAGCTGGACGCGGCGCTGGCGTTCGACCGCTTCCACCGGGGTCAAGGAGGCGCGCGGGGCGCGGCTGGTGAGGCGGGCACCGGGGCGCGGCCGGGCACCGCCGGCTCGGGCACCGTCGGCTCGGCGGACGCGGCCGGCTGGGCGGACGCGGCCAGCAGCGGTCTCGGCCTGTCGATCGTGCAGGCGATCGCCACCGCCCACGGTGGGCAGGCCGGCCTGACCTCCGCCCCCGGGCAGGGCACCACTGTCCGGGTGTGGATCCCGGTGCGGGCAACCAGGTAGTCGCGGCCGCATGGTTGCGGCGGCCAGCGGACTCTAACCCGATGCCACTGAGGCAGGCGGGCGCCCGCTGCGCGCGGGCAGCGCCACCACAGCCACTCTGGTCACGTAGCTGCAGGCCAATGGCTTGGCATGGAAATAATTTAGGGTGATGACACCAAATTGTTTCCACGCTGCCAAAAAGTTCCGCAATAATACCGCTACCTGCGGGAATCGGACTGCCCGTCTGCCTCTGGAGCCGGCTAGAGGACCTTGGTGCCGTACATCTCGCCCAGCGGATCGGCCAGCAGCTCCAGCCGCACGCCGTCCGGGCCGCTGAAGTAGATCGAGGTGCCGCTGATCACCTGGTACTCCACGCCGGCGGCGTCCAGCTTGCCGCGCAGGTAGTCCCACTTCTCTTTGGTCACCGAGATGGCGACGTGGTTGACGTTGCCGAGCGTCTCCCGGTACGGCTCAAGATCGAGGCCGGGGAAGTCGAAGAACGCCAGCAGGTTCCCGTTGCCCACGTCGAAGAAGAAGTGGGTCGACCCCTGGTAGTCCCGGTTGCCGAACAGGTCGGTCAGCGGGAACTCGAGCACGCCCTGGTAGAACTGAATCGTCTGCTCCACGTCGGAGCAGACCAGCGCCGCGTGGTGGATGCCGCGGGCGGACGACTGGGGCCGGCCGGGCGTGAGGTAGGCGGCCGCGAGGCGGTCCCGCCTGGCCTTGACCGCTTCCTGGTCGATGTCCACTGGCGGCCCTCCCTCAGAGCACCCGAAGCTCGACCGAGACGTTGCCCCGGGTCGCCCGGGAGTACGGGCAGACCTGGTGGGCCGCCTCGGCGAACTCGCGCACCTTGTCCCGTTCCATGCCGGGCACGTGGATGACCAGCGTGACCACCAGGCCGAAGGAGTCGCCGTCGGGGCCGATGCCGACCTGCGCGGTCACCGTCGAGTCGCCCAGCTGCGCGTGCTCGCGCCCCGCCACCACCCGCAGCGCGCTGTGGAAGCAGGCGGCGTAGCCCGCCGCGAAGAGCTGCTCCGGGTTAGACCCGGCGCCGCTGCCGCCCATCTCCGGCGGCAGGGCCAGGTCCAGGTCGATCCGGCCGTCGGATGAGGTCACGTGGCCGTTGCGGCCGTCGCCGGCCGAGACAGCCTCGGCCGTGTAGAGAACCTGATCGGGCATGCCATTTACCCTATCGTGACCCGACCCCAGCCGGGTGGGTCGTTTTGTCGGAGACGGCCGGCCCGGACGAGCAGACGGTGACCGGCGCCCCGGTGATCTCCGCGACCGCGTCCGGCCAGTCGCCGCCGGCCGGGCCCGCGGGCAGCGCGCCGCCCGGCCCGTAGACCGGGCGGGCGGTCAGCAGGCGGCCGGTCAGCGCCTGCTGGTAGCCGAGGTCCCGTTCCGGCCCCGGCTCGAGGTCGGTGACGGTCTCGGCGCCGGCGCCCGGGCCGAGCTGGTAGCCGCGGCAGATGCCAAGCCGGCTCGCGCCGCGCCGGGCGGTATCCAGGTGGGTGAGGGCGACCGCGTCCACTCCCCCGGCCACCCGCACCGCGTAGCGCAGCGCCACCGCGTCCAGGTGGCCGGCCCGGAACGGGCCCTGCCAGCGCCCGTCCGCGTTGTGCGGCTCGGCCACCGGCAGGGTGGGGTCCTCGGTCGGGAACGGCCCCGGGCCGTGCCGGGTCTGGTACGTCCTGGTCACCCCCAGCCGGGTCGCGCCGCCCGCTTCCCCGGCTTCCGCCAGCAGCGTCTCCGCGTTCTCGAAGGTCGTCGTTGACCAGGTGGTATACGGGTGGAAGCCGCGCCACTCATCCAGCAGCACCCCCTGGGCGCCCTCGAACACGACCGGCCCCTGGCGCAGCAGGCCGGCCAGGTAGCCGTCGCCGGCCAGGGTCACCCGGGCGCCGACCGCCCGGAAGACGGCGGCGACCTCTTCCGGGGCAGGTAGGGCAGGTGAGGTGAGTGGGGTGGGAGGGATGGCTGGGGTGAGGGGGGTGGCTGGGGCGGGGAAAGTGGGCAGGGCGGCTGGGGCTGTCCCGGTGAGCCGGTCGCGGAGCAGGGTCAGCTTGCGGAGCAGGGTGCGCGGCGCGGTGAGGTCGCCCGCCCGGGGGGCGTCGTCCGGGTAGGCCAGGGCGTAGCTGGCCGTCTCGCCGATGCCCAGGCCGCACGAGCCGTGCCGGGCGGTACCGCGGGCCGCTTCCCTGGCCTGGTTCGCGGCCCGGTGATAGGGCGTGGTCAGCAGCGCGCCGCGGTCGATGGTGACCAGCCGGAACGGGTCGGGCACGCCGAGGCGGGCCAGGTGCTCCGCCTCGGCCGTCAGCGCCAGCGGGTCGACCAGCATGAACCGGGACAGGAAGGTGGGCGTGCCGGGCGTGAACGTACCCGAGCCGAACTGCGCGAACGGGTGCACCGCGCCCGACCGCGCGAGGACGTGGTGCGCCGCCTGCGCGCCGCCGTTGAACCGGACCACCGCCCGCACCGGACGCCCGGCCCGGCTGGCGGCGGCGCAGGCCCAGTCCACGATCGTGCCCTTGCCCGCGTCGCCGTAGCCGAGGTCGACCACGATCAGGTGACCGTTCACAGCAGCACGCTGCCAGAAGGAAAATCAAGGTCAGAGCCGTCGGAACGGGTGCCGGGGGATCCGGCCGCACCCGTTCCTCCGGCTGAGGGGAGGGCGCGGGGAGCGGGGGCCGGCCGCAGCGCCCGCCCGCGGCGACGGGGGGCGCCTTTACCCTCCTGGCCGGCGCTGTCGGGGCGGGCCCGGTCGCGGCCGCCCCGGTCGCGGCCGGCCCCGCGGTAGGAGCCGAGCCCCGCCAGCGCCCGCTGCACCGCGGCGCCCGCGGGCGAGCCGACGTCGTCCAGGTCGGCCAGGCCCTCTTCCAGGTCGATCGCCTCCTCGCCGAGCCCGACCGTGAGCGCGATCGTCTCGCACACCGCGTCCAGGTCGGCCAGCTCGATGACGTTCTGGCCGAGCAGCCCGCGCCAGGTGCCGAGCACCTGCCCGTCACCCGCGTAGGAGGCGCCGGCCGGCAGGATGTAGTACGTGTCCCAGCGCCGGGTGAGCTGCGCGACCAGGTTGCGGACGGGCACCGGCTGCGGCAGCTCGTCGCCGATCCAGGCGCTGACCTCGCGCGGCTTGACCGCCGCGTACGGCAGCTCGTCGCCGATGATGAACAGGTAGCCGCGGCGGCCGCGCTTTTCCAGGCAGTCGAGCGCGGTGTGCCGGGCCATGAAGTACATCGCCAGCTCGTAGGACTCGGTCTTCTGGCCGCCACCGCCGCCTTCCAGCAGGATGCGCTCCAGGTCGCGGTCCATCCGGTTGTCCGACTCGAACTGGCCGACCTGCAGCGGGGCCCGGTCGCAGGTCGCGTCGCCGATCGCGCCGAACATGAGCTGCGGGTCCCGCGCGTAGCCGCCGTCCTTCAGCAGGCCGAGCAGGCTGGGCAGCTTCTTCTGCAGGCCCCGCGGCACCGACCCCATCGAGCCGGTGACGTCGAACAGCACCGAGATCGCGAGCGACTCCGGGTGCTCGTCGCTGTCCCGGCTCTCCCGCTGGCCGATGTCGAACGGGTCGAGGTCCGGGTGCACGGTGCGCGCGCCGGAGTCGCTGTAGCCGAAGGCGCTGGCGCCGCCGCGCAGCCGCTCGGCGGTCTGATAGACGTCGGAGGACCAGTATCCGCTTCCCATGACGGTTTCTCCTTGCTTGTCGGTTGCGTTGCCTGACTGGCTGGCTTCGGTTACGGGCGGGCCGCTTCCTCGGTGGCCGGGCGGAGCAGGGCCGGGTGCAGCAGCGTCGCGTCGCCGCGGCGGTAGAGCTTGGCCCGGGGGCCGCCGCGCGGGCCGCCCGCCTCGGTATGGCTGCCGGTGGCCTCGACGAAGCCGGGCACCGAGAGCACCTTCCGGTGGAAGTTGCCCGCGTGCAGCGGCTCGCCCCACACGCTCTGGTAGACCTCGCGCAGCTCGGAGACGGTGAACGGCTCTTTGACGAACGCGGTCGCGAGGGGGGTGTACTCCAGCTTCGAGCGGGCCCGCTCGACCCCGTCGGCCAGGATGCGGGCGTGGTCGAAGGCCAGCTCTAGCCGGGCGGCCTCCTTGACCGGGGTCCAGCGGGCGTCGGCCGCGTCGGTACCCGGCTGCGCTTCCGGCAGCCCGGGGGCGAAGGCCAGGTAGGCGACCGAGATCACCCGCATCCGGGGGTCACGCCCGGGGGCCCCGTAGCTGCCGAGCTGCTCCAGGTGGCTGGGTCTTAGGCTCGGGCCGGCTTCTTCGGCCAGCTCGCGGGCGGCGGCCTGCGGTAGGTCTTCCTCTGCCCTGCTGCCGTCGGCTGCCTTTTGCGGGCGGACGAACCCCCCGGGGAGGGCCCAGCTGCCCGCGAACGGCTGCTCGCCGCGGCGGATCAGCAGCACCTGCAGGTCACCGTCCCTGATGGTGAGCGCGACCACGTCCACCGTGACCGCCACCGGGTCGTAGGCGCGCGGGTCGTAGCTGGCCAGGAACTCCCTGGTCCCGTCGGCGCGGTCGGTGCCGTCCACTGGTAACCACCATCCGTTCGGGCGCTTCCGGTTGTTGTCTTTCTCTTTATGAGAAGAACTCAATATGAGAATAACCTAACGGGCGGGGCGGGTCAAGGCGGGCGGCGGGGCGGGCGGCTGCGGGCGGGGCCTGCGGGGCCTGCGGGCGGCGGGCAGCGCGGAGGGCAGCGCGGGGCGGGCGGGCGGCGGCGCGGGTGTCTGCGCGCAGACGGCGGGACCACTTCCCATCAATTCGGCTGGGTTAGCGGTCCGTTTTATAACGTTTTGTCGGTGCAAAACTGATGGGAAGTGGAGCTGAGCCTGCGAAAGTGATGGGAAGTTGCGGCCGCGGGCAGGCCGGAGGACGCCGCGCCGAGCAGGGTCGCGCTGGAAGGTAAGCGGGCGGGGGGACGGCCGGACGGGGCGAGGGTGTCGGCCATGCTCTTCACCAGGGAGATCAGCGTCTCCTTGACTGACTGGTGGTCACGGGCGTCGCAGGACACCACCGGCACGTCCTCGCTCAGGTCGAGCGCCTGCCTGACCGCGGCCAGCGGGTACCGCGGGGCGTCGTCGAAGTGATTGACGGCGACCAGGAACGGCAGCCGGCGCTGCTCGAAGTAGTTGAGCGACGGGAAGCAGTCAGCCAGCCGGCGCACGTCGGCCAGCACCACCGCGCCGAGCGCGCCGCGGGCCAGCTCGTCCCACATGAACCAGAAGCGGTCCTGGCCCGGCACCCCGAACAGGTAAAGCACCAGGTTGTCGTCGACCGTGAGCCGGCCGAAGTCGAGGGCGACGGTGGTGGTGGTCTTGTCCGGCAGGCCTTCCAGGTTGTCCTGGCGCGCGCCCGCCCCGCTGAACGGCACGTCGGTCACCAGCGAGCGGACCTCGCTGACGGAGGCCACCAGCGTCGTCTTGCCGGCCCCGAAGCCACCCGCGACCAGGATCTTCTGCGCGGACGGCGCTGTCCCGTACACGTATGCCACCAAGCACGCCCCCTAGCCCCGGCTGATCGCTAGCAGGAAGACCAGGTGCGCTCAGCTCCCCCAGGCGAGCAGCAAGTACACCAGGTCGCGGCCAGGGCAGCGCCGCACGGACACCCGCCCCTGAAGCCGCCGGCCGCCCAGCCACGCGGCCACATCCGCCCTCGTTTCAACCCTAGGACAGCCGCGTACGACAAATGACGATTCGACGTTAATGCGAGGAAAAATGATCACCCGCGGGCAGCGCGGCGGGCGGCGGGCGCGCACGTTCGGTATATTGACTTAGATCACTAACCTCGCGGACTGCGACCTCAGCGTGGCCGATGCGTGATCTTCAGCGTGCACAATGGTCACCGAGCGCCAGTAGCTCAGTCGGATAGAGCGGCTGCCTTCTAAGCAGCGGGTCGCGGGTTCGAGTCCTGCCTGGCGCACCAGGTCAACGGCTATGCACGGTGGCGGCGAGGGTCGCAGGGGAGCCACCTGGGGAGCCACCGGCTGGGACGAGACCAAGAACCGCTCTGCCGGTAGCGGCTCAGCGTGCGGCCTACCAGGATCGATTCGTGATTGCGGGTCGCATCAAGGTGTAATCCGCACCCGTTCCTCTTTAATCCGGGGTGTTGCTCTTGAAGGGACCGGACCACGTGCATGATCTGCCGGCGCCGTCTGCCTTCTGGCCGGCCGGTCGACCTGGGGTTGACCTCGGGGCGTCCTTCCCCTGGTCCCGCCGGATCAGGGTGTTAGCATCCGATCGCTTGATGTGACGGGCGGCTAGGCGCGGATTGTGGTGGTATGAGGTATGGCGCTTTTCGCGGGCCGGTCCCGGGAGAACTTGCTCCGGGCGCTGGACCAGGACCTGCGGCTGCTGTTGCCCGCCGACCCGGGCCGGGAGCGGCTGCTGGAGTACGTTCACCGCTTTGACCCGCGGGCGCGGCTGGCCGGAGCGGGGCGGATCAACGTGGACGACTCCCGGGAGGTCTACATCCTGCGGGCGGCGGCGATCGGCCCGGACGTCGCCGCGCAGGCGGGTGTCCCGGCCGGGCTGACGGTCGCGTTCTTCATGCAGAACAACCCGCGCGGCGTCCCGTTCAGCCTGGACGGCCCGCTGAACAGCAAGGGCGAGCTGTACGACACCTCGGTCCGGCTGCTGAACGGGCTGGCCGTCCGGATGAACGGCCTCGCCTGGCCCGAGGCGCCGGTCCTGGACGAGCCGCTGCGGGCCACCGTCTACACGTTCAACGAGGTCAGCCCGGAGCAGGTGCACCAGATAGCGGCCAGGTACGCGCCGGGGCTGGCCCCGTACGCCAACCCCTCGCTCGGCTCGATCAACGTCAGTACCTGGCGGACCCGGGACGGCCAGTTCGAGGCGCAGCACTGGCCGCGAGGGACGACGGCCGTCCTGCTGCCGCGCGCGCCGCGGTCGGTCGGCGACGACCTCTTCTACCGCCGCAACGACGCGCTGGCGGTGCGCCTGCAGCTGGCCACCCCGGCCAACCGGACCGGCCCGGAGACGGCCATGCTGCTGGGCGAGTGCGCGCTGGAGGTCGCGGCGGCGTGCGGCGGGGTGTGCGTGGACCAGCTCGCGTTCCGGGTACAGCAGCCGCGGGAGCTGGCATTCGGCTGACCGTTGCCCATGGCGGTCAGGGGAAGAACTTGTCCCAGTAACGCTCGACCGTGTGGCCGGCGCCGACGGCCAGCTCACGGGCGTCGTCGGCGGTGGCGGCCTCGCTGTGCCCGATGCCGTACAGGGTGCCCATGACATCGCCGTACTGCTGGCGGTCCTGGGTCCAGGTCTCGTTCATCAGGTTGTGGGTCAGGTCGCCGACCCCGTAACCGACGACGGCGCCGACCACGATCCCGACCGGGCCGCCGGCCGCGCCGAGCCGGGTGCCGATCTCCGCCCCGACCAGGGCGGCCGTCCCGTTGCCGGCCACGATCCCGGCCCCGTTGGAGGCGATCTCCCTGGCCAGCGCCGTGCCGGGTGACTGGCCGCCCTTGACGTCCTCGTAGGTGCCGACCGCGATGCCGGCCAGGGTCGCCCCGATGTCGACCACCGGGATATCCTCGCCGAACTCGGTGAGCCGGCCGAGCGTGCCCGGTTTCTCCTCGGCGGCAGCTTCCTGCAGCCCTTTCGGGGTGTTGCCGGCCACGTGGCGGCCCGGGCCCGCTTCTCCGGCCAGCATGTTCTGCACGTCGCTGACCCGGGTGTCGAGCAGCTTGCTGCCCGGGTTCTCGGTGCGACCGGTCTTGCCGAGCCTTTCCTTGACCGCCTGCAGCTCGCGGTCGACCTTGGCCGACTCGTCGAGGGTTTTCTGCAGCGCCCCGCCGGCCTTGCTCGCGCTGGCGATCTCCTCGTCCAGGTTGAGTTCCTTGCCCTTGAGGGTCTTGAGCTTGGCGTCAACCCCGCGGCGGGCGGCGGTCGGGACGGCCAGCAGGTCGGCCAGCAGGCCGGCCATGGTGATGGCATCGCCGTTGTTCGGATGCGGGTTGGCGTTCATCACCTCCTGGTACAGGCTGGACAGCTGCTGGGCGGCGGCCTGGCGGGCCTGGGTCGCCTCCGACATCACCTGCGAGCGGACCTGGTTGTAGGCGATCGCCCACTCCAGCCCCTGCGAACCGCTGTAACTGGCGACGGTGCCGTCAGCGCCGACCTGGACGCCGTGGGCGGACACGTCGGCGGCCTGCTGCTCGAGGGCGTTCTCGAGCTGCGACAGCTCGACCGCGAGCTGGTCGATGACCTGAGCCAGCGCGATGGCGTACTCCTGCACCGCCAGCGCGGTCAGTGCCTGCTGCCGCCAGGCGGCCGTGAACGCCGACGACGCCGATCCCCGCCACCCGCCGCCGCTCGGGCTGGTCAGGTCACCGGCCACCACCGACAGGCGGCCGGACAGGTCCTGGACCCGCGGGACATAGGCGTAGAGGGCCTGCGCTGTGCCCTGCAGGCCGCGGATATCCCCGCCGACCCATTCATGGGAGAAGGCGGCCAGCGGCGCGACGCCCGCCATTTCCTACCCCGCCTGGTCCGGGGTCGCGATCGCGGTGACCAGGTGGGTGATCTTGTCCTCGGCTGCCCGGTACCGGGCGTAGGTCGACCGGAGGTTGGCGGCATCGCCCTTGATGGTGGCGGTGAGCTGGGTGTGCAGCAGGCCGACTGACTGCAGGACCAGGGACAGCGCGTCGTTGATGACCCAGCTGCCGCCGTCAGCGGGGGCCGGGCCGCCGGCTGGCATCGCGCCGGAGAACGTTCCGGCCTCGGCCCGGAACTGGCCTGCCGCTGACTGCAGGTCAGACATCGTTACCTCGAAGCCGGCTGCCATGCCATCTCCTCCGGGTCGATGACTACCCGTCCCAGGCCGGCCGCCGCGGCCGCCCCGCGGGCGTCCCGCAGCCGGATGCGGACCCACGGCTGACCGTAACCGAGCAGGCGCACCAGGTTCATTACCGATGAGAAGGCGGCAGCACCCGTTCCAGCCCGGTGAGCGAGTGCCGCGTCTCCAGCTCGACCTCGGCCCCGTCCGGGGAACGCCGCGCGGGGACTATGACGAACTCCGGCCAGGACTCCACGCGCGCTGCTCCCCGGGTTAGCGATCCACACCTATGGCACGAAATTGGGGCAGTGCCGGTTCACGAAGGCAGCCGAATTGGCAATGGCGCAGCTCGCGGGCCCGAGCCCTATGCGATATCATTAGATATCACTTGGGAGGCAGCGATGACAGACATGCTGATCCGCGACGTGCCGGATGACGTAATCGCGGCGCTGGAGGCTCATGCCCGTCGGCTTGGGCTGTCGCGCACTGAATACGTGCGGCGCAGGCTGGCCCAGGACGCCGGCCTGTCCGGCTCTGCTGTCAGCACTGCCGACCTGGCGCGCTTTGCCGACAAGTTCGGCGACCTGGCCGACCCGGACGTGATGTCCCAGGCCTGGCAGTGACCGACTGGCTGATCGACAAGTCCGCCCTGGTCCGCCTGGGGGCGAGCCCGGACGCGGTCGAGTGGGCAGGCCGGATCGAGCGCGGCGTGGTCCGGATCACCACCGTGACCAAGCTTGAAATCGGCTACTCGGCCCGGTCCGGGGCTGACCTGCGGGCCGGGCTGCAGGAGCCGCCGGTGTCTGCGATGCCGGTGGAGTACCTGACCCCGGCGATTGAGGACCGGGCGGTGGAGGTCCTCACCCTGCTCGCGGACCGGGGCCAGCACCGTGCCCCGTCGGTGCCCGACCTGATCATCGCGGCGACCGCGGAGCTGGCCGGGCTTACCATGCTGCACTGCGACAAGGACTTCGACCTGATCGCGAGTGTGACCGGGCAAGCCGCAGAGTGGCTCAGCCCTCCCGCTGGTCCTTGAACAGCCCGGGATCGCTATTGCATGGTCCCGCGTTTCTTGTTCGCGGCGCGATACTGCTTTGCCGCTGGTGAATTGCCGTTCCCGGATTTGAACCGCATGCGGTTGCGGCCCGTTTCACCTCATACACCGCAGTATGAGACATGTCACCGCAATGGATGGCGAGCAGCCCAAGGGAACGGGGAGCGCGCCGTGGCTTTGGCTATCTCTGAGGTGCGCGGGATCGTGGAGCGAGCCTGCGCACGGCAAGACGTACTCGACGCGTGCGCGCGCCGAGATCTCGGCACGGTCATTGCCGTGCTCGGCTCGCATGGGCTGACCCAGGGGCAGATCTCGTCTCTGACTGGCATCAGTCAGGGGCGGCTGAGCGAGTGGGCGCGGGCATAAGCGGGCGCCGCGGGCGACGACGACGTTCGAGTCGTTCGCCGACGGTCTGGGCTTGCCGGCAGCTGCGCGCCAGGCGCTGGGGCTGGCGCCGGGAGCTCCGGCTCGCCGCCGGGGTGAGCCTGATCCACTCCCCCGCCCCGGCGACCCTGGACGCTGGGCTGGAGTACCCAGCGACGCCGCTGCAGGCGGCGGAGAACATGTCGGTCTTGTGGCGGGCCGACCTGGCCGACCAGGCGGTGCTCGAGCGGGGACTGGTTACCCCGGCCGCGTGGAACGAGGCATCGCTGCGCTGGCTCGTTGCCCCGGCCGGCCACCCCGGCAGTGAAGGCACAGCCCCGGGCGGGGTCCGGGTCGGGCTTGGCGACGTGCAGCGGTTCCGGGCCACGGTGGAGATGTTCCGCCAGCTCGACGACCGCTTCGGCGGCGGGCACGCGCGCGATGCGCTGATCCGGTACCTGCAAGACGACGCGGTCCGGCTGCTGCGCGGCCGCTACCCCGACACGGTGGGCAGCGCCCTGCTGTCGGCGGTGGCCGAGGCCACCATGCTGGCCGCGTGGATGACGTACGACAGCACGCCGCGCAGCCCGCAGGCGCAGCGGTACTTCATCCAGGCGCTCGGACTCGCCCAGGCGGGCGGCGACCGGCTGCTCGGCGCGGGGATCCTGGACGCGATGAGCCACCAGGCCACCTACACCGGGCGGTTCCGCGAGGCAGCCAGCCTGGCCCAGGCGGCCAGGACCGGGACCACCGGGCTCGCGACCGCCAGCCTGACCGCGCACTTCCACGCGATGGAGGCGCGGGCGCTGGCCCGGCTGGGTGAGGCGAAGGCGTGCGACCTGGCGCTGGCCGCGGCGGTGACCCAGTACGAGCGGCGCCGCCCGGAGGCGGACCCGGCCTGGTTCCAGTACTTCGACGAGGCGGAGCTGTCGGCCGAGTTCGGGCACTGCCTGCGGGACCTGAGCCGGGCCAAGGACGCCGCCGAGCACGCCGGGCGCAGCGTCGGCGCGGCGGCGGACGGGCGGTTCGCGCGCAGCGACTTCTTCGCCACCATGGTGCTCGCCGATTCCTACCTGGCGGCCGGGGAAGCTGGAGCAGGCGTGCGGCACCGCGCTGGTCGCACTGGGCGCCGGGGAGCAGATCCGGTCCGGGCGGTGCGTGAACTACTTGCGGGAGTTCCGTGAGCACCTGGTCGTGGCGGACGGCACGGCGGCGGTGCGGGATTTTGAGGAGCAGGCGCTGCAGTCGCGGCTGTGGCGGATCGCTGCGCGGCCGGCAGCGGTGCGCCGCGGTGGCCTAGTAGGGCTGCCAGTCCTTGCGGCTCGCGCCGGTGCGCAGGTCGCTGATGCGCCTGGGTGCCTCGGCTGCTGCCTGCTCGTCTTCCGGGCCTTCTGGATCAGCCAGGTGACCATGAGGAACTCGCGGATCTCGCGCAGGACCGGGTAACCGGGCCACTGCATGACGTCGTAGCCGTAGGCGCGGGCAAAGTCCTCGTACTCCTGCTTGGTGTGCCAGCCGAAGCTGTCGTAGTAGATGGCAGTCAGGATCAGGTCCCACTCGCGGGGGCCGATGGCGAAGCCGTCCAGGTCGATCAGGACGGGGGTGCCGTCGCGGTCGCGCAGGACGTTGCCGACGTTGGCATCGCCATGGATGACGCCCTGGGGGAGGTTGAACTTTAGGACGGCGTAGGCATCTTGCAGCCTGGCCAGGGTCTCCGTCAGGAAGGAGTGGTCCTGCGGGGTGAGCCAGGTGCTGGCTTCGATCCGGTCGGTGGCCTTGGCGAACGGGTCCAGGGATGGCAGATGCAAAGCTTCGGGGGCGGCGAGATGGTGGAGCTTGGCCAGGACGGCGGCGATCTCGGGGGTAGCGGCGAACTGGTCGCCGTCGTCAGATAGGGAACGCCAGAAGGTGACCACGTAGCCGTCGGCGATGAGGGGCTGGTCGATGTCGATGACCCGGACGGCTGGGTAGTGCTCTGCTTCCAGCCAGCGGGCTACGGCTACGGTGCGGGAAACGTGGTCTAGATCGGTGCCGGGGCGGGCGATGCGGGCGATGACCGGGGCTTTTAGGTGATAGACGGCATTTGAGCCTAGACGCAGGAGGCGGGCGCCTTCGGGGTCCAGGCTTGCGATGTTACAGGCGTGCTCTAGGGCTTGCTGGAAGCCGTTCACGAGGAGGCAGGGCGCAGTGCGGCGGCCAACATATGGCTACCGTAACTCACCTCACAGGTCACCGGCGCTCCCCAGGGGATCTAGATCTGCAGTCCTACTCGCCCAGACGGGTCCAGTCCAGGGTCGGGATTTCCGCCCTGCGAACTACCGAATCCACGCGGACCTGTAATCCCTAACGGCTTCTTCGCTGTTCTGCCCGTCGCCCCTGGCGGCGACCCGAGCGTGCCCTGCATCACTGGGCCAAACTGACAGGGGCGGGTCTTGTACGGGCGCGGGTTGCGTCTGGAGGGCCGAAGCCACGGGCAACCGGCTTGGCCGCGTCATCCGGGCACTGAGCAAGATGCGCAGGCTGGTAAAGGCGTCGCGCCATCGGATCTTCTTGCCTAGCTCGTGCGATCGACTGTAGTAGCACACCGGAACCTCGAATGGGTGTACTCCGGCTCTTAGCAGCGCCGCGGTCACCTGCGCGTCAAGTCCGAAGCCAGTTTCTGTCAAGTTCAGTCTCCGGAAGATCGGGACAGGGATCAGCTTGAGGCAGGTATTGAAGTCGTTGAGATTCGACCTATAAAGGATGTTGGTGATGCGAGTCAGAATCTCGTTGCCGATGGCGTATCGGTAAGACTGGTACACTGTGTTGGCCCCGAAGAGCCGGACGCCGTAGACGACATCGCATCGGCCCTTGATGATCGGGACGAGCATCCCGGCAATGTCTTCCGGTGCGTACTCCATATCCGCGTCGAATGGAATCAAGTGGCTCCCTACGGCCAGGGATGCCGCGGTGAGGATGCTGGCGCCCCGGCCCATGTTCTTCACATGGCGGTGCACAATCAGTCGGCAATCGTCGATCTCCTTGAGCAGGTCGGGCGTGGCGTCCTCGCTGCCGTCATCGACCACAATGAGCTCGATCTCGCAAGGGAAACTGCACTGCAGGATCTCATGTACCGCTCTTACGATGGTCCGCTCTTCATTGTAGGCGGCCATGAGTATTGACAACTTGACAGGAACCGGCTCCCCCAATTCCGCTTGAAAGTATTCTTCGCGCTCGACATCGTAAGTCACGCTCTGCATTTCGCCAGAGCGGCGGTCACGCGATGCGAGGCTTGACTTGCCTAGGTCCGACTGGCTCGCGGAATGCACTGGCTGACCGTTGGCGAACTGTCGGCCGAGCAGCCATCGGCCGCCGGCAACGAGGAGGACAGCAACGGTCGCCACCTCTGCGGGCAGGAAGACGCCCGCCGCCCACTGCGCGAAGCCCACGGCGAACGCCGCCGACGACGATCCGAGGTTGGCGTCATGAACCTTGCCGGTCACGACTGCCGCCACGAAGAACGAGAGGACAGGGCCCGGGAGTAGGAGGTAGATCCTTCCGCGCCGGATGCCAAGCGCTGCCGCGATCGTGCCTGCGATGACAAAGAATCCGAGCAGATCGCCCGGTTCCTGGCCGGCCGCCAGGGTAACGAATGTGCCGAGCAGGGCACTTCCGGCTAGCACGAGCAGGGCCGTCCGCGTCGCCATTCGCCCGAGCCAGCGTGCGGGACGGACGGACCGGAAGCCGCCGGAGTTTGCTTGGCTTGTCATTCGGGACGTCGCCGTAGTAGCAGGGTCCCCGGCTGGGAACCGCGCCCAGTCGGCATCCACGGAGTGTGGGCCGTCGTTGGCGAGGAGAGGCTCTACCTTGTCGGCGTGCGCAGGCTCTGCGTGTTCGTGGTGGATGCGGTCAAGGAGATCGCGCAGGTCGGCCTCGGTGTCGAAGACGGGGTCGTCAGGGAGATCCAGGTGGTTGAGCTGGCGGTAGAGGGCGGCCATGGCGGCGTCAGCGGCTTGGTCTTCGGGTCGTGAGTCGCCGTAGTACATCAAGCCCCACCCCCTTCGTTTCCTGCGTTAAGGCTGCCGCTCAATCCCGGGTGCCGCGCAACGGCATACACCGCGCGGATGTCGCGGAGCACTGTCGCACGGTCGACTTCCAGATGACGGGCGATGTCGGTGATGGTCCAGTCCTCGTTCCACTTCAGGAAGGCGGCACGGGCGGCCCGGGACGGCACAATAGCGGTGACCTCTTTCCAAAAGCCGACGGCTGTGATGGCGTCCAGGACAGTTTCCTCGCTGATGCGGGCGTCGGGCGGTTCCGGGAAGGGGTCGGCGAAACACTCGGCGCTGATCTTGCGCCAGCTGTCGATGATCTGGTTCCGAGCGCAGGTCGACAGCCATGCCCGCTGGCGGCCGGGAGTCATCTCCCGGAATGTGGACCACCTGTGGTAGGCCTTGATGAAGGCCTCATGCGTGGCGTCGGCGGCGGATTGGCGGTCGCCGAAGGCGGCGCGGATGGCGGAGCGGCGGACATCAGGGGCGTAGTCGCGGTAAGCCTGGCCGAACTCGGCCTCGAGGTCGTACCCAGGCGAAGTCACGCCGGTTCCACCGGGATGGGCCAGGCAACCGCTGAGCAGCTGGGAATGCCCTGCTCTCGGATGGTGGCTCCTGGTCTGGGCGTGGGGTTGATAATGGCGAACCGACCTTTCACGGGCGGAGCGATGATCTCATGGCCGACCTGGTGCTTCGTTATATACGCGTGAAGCGCGGCAAAGTGGGCACTCGCAGGCCAGGGCATTCGTGGCATGCCCTGCCTGGCCCAGACCAGGCAGGAGCGGTTAGGGGCGCCCGCGGGTTAGCGTCGCGCTATGAGGTCGGCGATCCTGGACGCGGCGTCGAGAGTGGTGGCGAGCACCGTAGCCCACTTGATCCTGCGCTCGTTCTTGAGGTCTTGCACGTCCTGCTCGGCGCGGTGCTCGGTCATCGGGGTGCCTTTCTCGGGCTCGGTTCAAGCTATATCGGGGGAAGTCCCCGCCAGCGGTGACCCCGAAAGACCCGGAGTGGCCGACGGCGGGGATGTGCTATGCGACTGACGCAGCAACTTGCGGGTTGAACGGTGCCCCGCTGCCCCCTATACGCGAGTGCATCGGGAAAATGTGCACCAGCAGGTCACGAGCCTGCGCAGGTCCGAGTGCGCCGGGTTCGAGCGGCCTGCGGTCCCCAAACGCACCCAGAAGAAGCCTCGATTGACGGGTCCCGGCAAACCGCCTGTGCTTGCCCGGGAATTGCCGTTCTGCGTGGTCAGCGGGGCCTGGTCACGCCCGAACCTATGCTCTGGGCGATGCCGGCGGCGATCTCGTCGAGGGAAGTGTCCATCGACAGGTCGGAGATGATGAAGGGCGTGCCGTACCAGGCGAGGTTCTTGCGTGCTTCCCGACGCAGCCAGGGGTGTACCTGGCCGATGGCGGCCTGCGGGTCGGCGGGGTGCATCTGCAGGACCGCGGGTGAGCCTGGGCGGGCTCCGCGGCGGGTGCCGCGGGTGATCGAGGTGACGTCTGCCCACGGTAGGCGGGGGCCCAAGAGAGGGAAACGGATTCCCTCGTCGTCGGCCACGATGACCGGCACCCGGCACAGGGTGCTGAGGATCAGCGGGTAAGCGATGAGCGTCAGGGTCAGGCTCGCGGTGGCCGCTATGAACGTGCCAAGCACACCGCCCATGTTCACTCCGTACCCGAGGCCGATCGCCAGGCAAAGCATGTATCCGAGGTAAGGCAGGTTCGGCCGCAGGCGCACGACCAGCAGGCTTGGTGAATCGGCGGTGCTCACGGCGGGACCTTTCGCCCGGGGATGTTGCTATGAGCACGGACGCCGGTTCTCGGTGGTTCACGCCGGCTACCGCATGGTGGTCAGTCGGCCGCTTCTATGCCGGGGGCTCGGTCAGCTGCGCGGTCCAGCACTCGTTGGGACGGGGGAATCGGAGGCTGGGGCGGCTGAAGGATGGCATCTCTTGCCGGGGAGCGCCAGGCGGGGAATGCCGGGCCGATGTGGGCGAGATCGGGGTCTGCGGCCGGGATCAGTCGGCTTTGCCGACCAGCCAGCCTGGCGGTGAATTCGCGGTGCTGAGCCGTCAAGGTTCTTTCTTGCCGGGCCATCTCCTTGGTGTCCGCGCCGGGGGCGATCGGCCGGGAGGGAAGTGGCTCTGGTTCAGTGGAGCGAAGCGGGGGCCAGGGCTGGGCGGGGTGGCGGCGGCGCAGTTCGGCGTCGGCGGCGACAGCCAGCTGGCGCTGGTGGCGGGTGGCTGTTCCCAGTCGGGCGGTCGGCCATGGTCGCGGCAGCACGGTCTCGTGTTCGCGGTAGGCGTCGTGCATGGCCTGGTAGCTGGCGGCGAGTGCCTGCTGGCGGGCGGCTTGCTCGTGCTCGCCTCGGCGGCGGCCGCGGCGGCTTCGGCGGTGGCGCGGAGCGCGGCCAGGTGGGCGTCGCGGGCGGCGGCGCGGGCCTGGCGGAGCTGGTCGCCGGCCCAAGGCGGCGCCCAGGCGGTTTCGATGGGGTAGGTGTCGCGCAGGCGGAGCAGCAGGCCGTCGGTCATGCCGCGGACGTCGGGGCCGTCGGCAGGGCCGAGGGCGGCCAGGGCCTCGTGCCAGGCGGCGCGCAGGTCCGGGGTGTTGGTCAGCGGGCTCGGGGCCGATCGGGTCGGCCGGGTGGGTGTAGCCGGACAGCTCGCGGTAGGCGCCGATGGAGGCGGCCTGCTGCTGCCAGTCCAGGCGGGCGGCCGGGTCGGCCGGGACCGGGCCGAGGGCGGTGACCGCCCAGGGGAGGGTGCCGGTGGCGGCGTGCTCGCCGATGCGTTCCTTGCGGGCGTCCATGAGCGCGGCGATCTCGGCGGCGTAGGCGCGGCGCGTTCGGGATCGGTGATGTCGGGGACCTGGGCCGACCACGGGGAGGCCGGGAGCGGGACGAGGGTGCCGGTGCGGCGGCGGATGCGGGCGTCGATGACGGCGGCGATGTCGCGGGCGCCGGTCAGGTCCCGCTCGCCGACCGCGGCGGCGAGGACCTGGCGGGCGTCCAGGCCTGCGAGCTCGGCGGCGCGCAGCGTGCGCCACAGCCACTTGCGCCTGGTGGCTGGGTTCTGCTGGTAGCCGGGCGGGAGCGCGGCCGTGAGCAGGCGCTGGTAGCGCTGCTCGCGGGCGGGGGTGGTCTCGGCGGTCCAGATCGCGTGCAGGATGGCGAGGTGGTCGGCGTCGGCCAGGGCCTGCTGCCAGGTCTGGGACGCGGACAGGTGCTTGGCCGTCGCGGTCGATGATCTCGGCGAGGACGGCCAGCGGGTCCTTCGCGTGGCGGCTGGTGGCGTCACGGGGTCGCTGGCCGTGCCTGGGCGGTGAGGCGGTCGTAGCGGGCGAGTTCGGGGGCCGGGCGGGGGCCGGGCGACGGGTCGGCGAGCTTGGGTGAGTGGTGAAGACGTAGGCGGTGTTGTCGTGGGTGCCGCGGGTGAGGGCGACGTAGGCGTGCTGGCGGTCTTCGGTGCCGGTGAGCACGGCCAGGCCGGTGTGGACGGTGCGGCCCTGGGCGGCGTGGTCGGTGACCGCGTAGCCGAGTTCGGCGTCTTCGTAGTGTGCGTACAGGAACTGTCGGTCCGTCCAGCGGCGCTGCCCGGTTCCGCGGGTCGGCGTCCAGGGCGCGGCGGACCAGGAGGCCGTCTGGGGTGATGGCGTCGATGCGGAGCAGGTCGCCGTTGGCGAGGGTCCGGCCGGGCTCTCCGGCCTCGAGTGTGTGGTCGTTGCGGGTGCACACGATCAGGTCGCCGCGGCTGGCCGTGGCGCCGTCGGCGATGCGTACCGCCGGGCCGGGTCGACGAGGCCGAGGCGGAGCAGGTCGTCGCGGATGCGGCGGGACAGCTCGCGGCGCAGGGTGTGGTCGGCGGCCATCAGCAGCGCGTCGGTGCCTTCGGCGGTCAGGGCGGTGTAGGCGGCGGCGGCGGCGTCCATCATCTGCTCGGGGTCGCCGCCGGTGATCCGGGCGTGCTGGTCGTACTCGGCCAGGACGGTGGTGTCGCCGTCGCGCAGCCGGAGGCTGGCGGCCTGTTCCCAGGCGGCGCGGAACCGGACCGGCTCGGCCAGCCGGGCGTAGCCGAGGCGGTCGGCGAGCAGGGACATGCCGCCGCCGTTCTGCACGGCCTGGAGCTGCTCGGTGTCGCCCGGCGGCGATGACCTTTCCGCCGTGCTGCTTCGGCCAGGGTGATCAGGTCGGCCAGGTCGGGGCTGGTCATCATCGACGCCTCGTCGACGACCAGCAGGGTGCCCGGCTCGATGGGGACGGGGCCGCGGGCGCCGCGCTGGCCGGGGAGGTGGCCGAGGAACTGGGCGCTGTTGTAGGACTCGGTGACGCCGGCGGCCAGGGTGTTGCGGGCGGACTGGGACGCGGTGATGCCGATGACCGGGCCGAGGCCGGCGGCCGTCCAGGCTCTGGCGATCTCGGCCAGGACGCGGGTCTTGCCCGCGCCGGCGGGGGCGTTGATCACCGAGACGCGCCGGCCGTCGGTGAGCACCGACAGCGCGGCGGCGGCCTGGTCCTCGCGCAGCCCGGACCCGGTGCGCTGCGCCTGCGCGTGTCGCTGGCGCGGCCCTGCAGCGCGTGCTCGAGCTGGGTCAGGTCGGCGCCGAGCGCGCTGCGCGGCGGCGGCGCGGGTCATGCGCGGCGCGGCTCGCGCGGCGCCTGCGCGACCATGCGGTCTTCCATGCGTCAGCTGCGCGCGGGTGGCGTAGCGGATGCCGCCGTGGCGCCGGTAGACGCTGCGCCCGTCGGCGCGCAGCAGGGCGCGCGGGACGTCGGCCGGTTCGGGGGCGTCCAGGCACAGGACCGGCTCGAACTCTGAGCGCAGGCCCGGTCGGCCAGGTCTTCCAGCAGCGCCGCCGCTTCGGCTGGGTCGCGGCCGGTGCGGGGCAGGACCCGGCCGAGGTACTTGATCAGGTCCGCGCGGGTCCAGGTGCTCTTCTCCTGCTGGGCCAGCGCGACCGCCTGCTGGGCGGCGCGGCTCAGGTGAGTTCCGGCACGGGGGCGGTCGCGTCGCGCGGGGGCGTCTGCGCGGCTGGCGTCGGCGTGCCAGACCGAGGGGGCGACCGACGCGAGCGGGACGCCGAGCGTGCGCGCCAGCTTGTCGGCCCAGCCTGCGTGCGGCTGCGCGAGGTCGAGCGCGCCTTCCTTGCCCTTGCGCGTGGCGAAGTTCGACGCCTGCGCGAGCTGCGCGAGTTCGCGCTGGGACGGGGCGCGGCCGTAGCGCTGCTCGAACTGCGCGGCGCGGGTGCGCAGGTCGGCGGTGATGGACTCGCGGCGGGAGGAGAACAGGCGCATCATCTCCCCGGAGATGCCGTTGATCTCGAAGCCGTTGCCGTCCTCGCGCGCGGTCCACTGCAGGCCGAACCTGCTGGTGAGGGCTTCCTCGAGGTGCTGGGCGGTGATCGCGGCGACGGCGCCGATGTGCTCGTTGTAGCCGAGGGAGTCCGGGGCCCGCCACTTCCCGTCGTGGCGGTGCGGGCGACGTGGGCGATCTGGGAGTGGACGTGCAGCTGCATGTCGCCGTCGCGGGAGGTGTGCTGCAGCCAGTGCGCGACCGCCAGGTCCGCCTCGTGCCACTGGCCGGTCTCGCGGCCGTTGACCCGGGCGTGGTGGGAGCCGGTGCGGGTGTAGCCCGCTTCGCGCTGGAAGTAGCCGAAGCCCGCGTGGACGGCCTGCCAGATCATCTCGTCGACTTCGGCGACCAGGGCGGACCAGTACTGTTCGCCGTCGGTGTCGCCTGCTTCGCGGGCCAGGCGGGCGTTCTCGCCGAGGGAGGCGTGGAAGATCGAGATGGACTTCGACAGGGACAGGGTCAGGTCGAAGAACAGCGGGCTCTGGCGGGCCTGGCGGGTTGCTTGGAGGCGTAGCTCGCGCTTGCGTTCGGGGGTGGCGTGCGGCTCGGCGGCCAGCAGCTGGCGTAGAGTCCGGCGGCCTTCTGCTGTTGCCGGGCGGGCGGCCTAGCGGGGTGCCGTCGGGGGCCTTGCGCTCGCCGAACAGGAGGTCGTACGGTTTCCGCTCGACTAGCTGGCCGGGGTTGAGGCCGAGGGCCTGGGCGCCGGGGCCCCACCAGCGGCCGGGGGGCTCGCCGCCGGTCTCGGCTGGCCTGGATGTAGTAGCCGGCTGGGTTCTTGGCCAGGGCGGGGTCGATCTGCTTCCAGACGTAGTCCAGGTCGTAGCCCTTGCTCAGGGTGGCGATGACTGCCAGGGGCTACTTCCGCCGCGCCGGAGGCGGCGGGACTGACCATGATCATCAGATGGTGCAT
>CAWGIM010000007.1:0-121404 GCA_963822615.1 uncultured Actinomycetota bacterium
TAGTGGAGCACTGGCTATTCGGTTCACTTTCCTGACGCCGCTCGGTCAGTACGTCCTCCCCTCGGGGAGCGACGGAACGAGGGCTGGTAAACGGAGAGAGCTCCGAGCACGCTGTTGGGTCCTGAGGAAGCAGTCGCTTCTTAGGGCTGATACCTCGCACGGCCAAGCCGAAAGGTCCCCTACCGGGACTGAGTACGTGCGGACCGTCCGTATCTTGAGAACTGCACAGTGAACGCGAGCATCTAAAATTCCTGGCGAACCCATCATTGGTGGGTTCGTATGTGTAATTTAGCCAAGTTTTTAAGAGCATACGGTGGATGTCTTGGCACCAGGAGCCGATGAAGGACGTTGGAGCCTGCGATAAGCCTCGAGGAGCCGGCAACCGGGCTGTGATTCGAGGATTTCCGAATGGGGAAACCTGGCACCCGTCATGGGGTGTCGCCTGCGCCTGAATGCATAGGGCGTTTGGTGGTAACGCGGGGAAGTGAAACATCTCAGTACCCGCAGGAAGAGAAAGCAAAAGCGATTCCCTGAGTAGTGGTGAGCGAAAGGGGAAGAGGCTAAACCTGTCACGTGTGATAGCCGGCGGGCGTTGCGTGGTGGGGGTTGTGGGACCGCCTGGCTGGGGCCGCTGCCCTGGCAGGGAGTTATAAAATCGCGTGGTAGCGGAACATTCTGGAAAGTTTGGCCGTAGCGGGTGACAGTCCCGTACGTGAAACTTCGCGATCTCCTTGGCGTGTTCCCGAGTAGCACGGGGCCCGTGAAATCCCGTGTGAATCTGGCAAGACCACTTGCTAAGCCTAAATACTCCCTGGTGACCGATAGTGAACTAGTACCGTGAGGGAAAGATGAAAAGCACTCCGGTGAGGAGTCGTGAAATAGTGCCTGAAACCGTGTGCTTACAAGCCGTGGGAGCCTTTCGGGGTGACTGCGTGCCTTTTGAAGAATGAGCCTGCGAGTTACGGTGCGTGGCGAGGTTAACCCGTGTGGGGTAGCCGTAGGGAAACCGAGTCTGAATAGGGCGATTGAGTCGCGTGCTGTAGACCCGAAGCGGAGTGATCTACGCATGGGCAGGGTGAAGCGCGGGTAAGACCGCGTGGAGGCCCGAACCCACCAGGGTTGAAAACCTGGGGGATGACCTGTGTGTAGGGGTGAAAGGCCAATCAAACTCCGTGATAGCTGGTTCTCTCCGAAATGCATTTAGGTGCAGCGTCGCGTGTTCCTTCCCGGAGGTAGAGCTACCGGTTGGACTAGGGGGCCCACAAGCTTACTGAATTCAGCCGAACTCCGAATGCCGGTGAAGTTAGAGCGCGGCAGTGAGACTGCGGGCGATAAGGTTCGTGGTCGAGAGGGAAACAACCCAGATCGCCGGCTAAGGCCCCTAAGCGCGTGCTAAGTGGGAAAGGATGTGGAGTTGCAGTGACAACCAGGAGGTTGGCTTAGAAGCAGCCACCCTTGAAAGAGTGCGTAATAGCTCACTGGTCAAGTGATTCCGCGCCGACAATGTAACGGGGCTCAAGCACGCCGCCGAAGCCGCGGCACTGGCACGTAAGTGCTGGTGGGTAGGAGAGCGTCATGCAGCGTGTGAAGCAGCGGAGTGATCCAGCTGTGGAGGCTGCATGAGTGAGAATGCAGGCATGAGTAGCGAAAGACGAGTGAGAAGCTCGTCCGCCGATTGACCAAGGGTTCCTGGGGCAGGCTAATCCGCCCAGGGTAAGTCGGGACCTAAGGCGAGGCCGACAGGCGTAGTCGATGGACAACGGGTTGATATTCCCGTACCCGTGTACGTGCGCCAATGCTGAATCCCTGATGCTAAGTTTCCTGATCAAGGCCTTCGGGCTGCGGGAGGGTGACGGCCCGAGGGGGTAGTAGGCAAGCTGGTGGAGAGACGCAAGAGGGTAGCTGAGCCCGGGCGGTGGTTGTCCCGGGGTAAGGGCGTAGGGCGAGTCACAGGCAAATCCGTGGCTCATCAAGCCTGAGACCTGATGCCGAGCCGTAAGGTGAAGTCAGTGATCCCATGCTGCCGAGAAAATCTTCGCAGCGAGGACGTACGCGGCCCGTACCCTAAACCGACGCAGGTGGTCAGGTAGAGAATACCGAGGCGATCGGGTGAACCGTGGTTAAGGAACTAGGCAAATTGCCCCCGTAACTTAGGGATAAGGGGGCCCCCAGCCGGTGACGGGATTTACTCCCTGAGCTAGGTGGGGGCGCAGAGGCCAGGGGGAAGCGACTGTTTACTAAAAACACAGGTCCGTGCCAAGCCGCAAGGCGATGTATACGGACTGACGCCTGCCCGGTGCCGGAACGTTAAGGGGACCGGTTAGCCAGTAATGGCGAAGCTGAGAACTTAAGCGCCGGTAAACGGCGGTGGTAACTATAACCATCCTAAGGTAGCGAAATTCCTTGTCGGGTAAGTTCCGACCTGCACGAATGGCGTAACGACTTCCCCGCTGTCTCAACCACGGGCCCGGCGAAATTGCACTACGAGTAAAGATGCTCGTTACGCGCAGCAGGACGGAAAGACCCCGGGACCTTTACTGCAGCTTGGCATTGGTGCTTGGGACGGCTTGTGTAGGATAGGCGGGAGACTGGGAAGCGGGCACGCTAGTGCTCGTGGAGTCACTGGTGAAATACCGCTCTGGTCGTTTTGAGTGTCTAACCTGGGCCCGTTATCCGGGTCAGGGACATTGCCTGGTGGGTAGTTTAACTGGGGCGGTTGCCTCCCAAAAGGTAACGGAGGCGCCCAAAGGTACCCTCAGCCCGGTCGGCAACCGGGTGCCGAGTGCAAGTGCACAAGGGTGCTTGACTGTGAGACAGACATGTCGAGCAGGAGCGAAAGCTGGGACTAGTGATCCGGCAGTGGCATGTGGAAGCGCTGTCGCTCAACGGCTAAAAGGTACCCCGGGGATAACAGGCTGATCTTGCCCAAGAGTCCATATCGACGGCATGGTTTGGCACCTCGATGTCGGCTCGTCGCATCCTGGGGCTGGAGCAGGTCCCAAGGGTTAGGCTGTTCGCCTATTAAAGCGGTACGCGAGCTGGGTTTAGAACGTCGTGAGACAGTTCGGTCCCTATCCGCTGCGCGCGCAGGAGACTTGAGAAGGGCTGTCCCTAGTACGAGAGGACCGGGACGGACTGACCTCTGGTGTGCCAGTTGTCCCGCCAGGGGCACGGCTGGTTTGCTACGTCGGGAAGTGATAACCGCTGAAAGCATCTAAGCGGGAAGCACGCTTCAAGATGAGGTCTCCCACCACCTTGAGTGGGTAAGGCCCCCAGCCAGACGACTGGGTTGATAGGCCGGAAGTGTAAGCACCGCGAGGTGCTCAGCTGACCGGTACTAACAGGCCGAGGGCTTGGCTAACAACCATAATTTTTCTTGCATCGCGTTCACTGTGCGGTTCCCGAGCTGCGGCCGGGAGCCTTCTAGGCTAAACAGCTCAATAGAGTTGCGGCGGCCATAGCGAGGGGGAAACACCCGGTCCCATTCCGAACCCGGAAGTTAAGCCCCTCAGCGCCGATGGTACTGCGAGGGAGGCCTCGCGGGAGAGCAGGACACCGCCGGAACACCATTCAGAAAGGGACTGACCCCTACCGGGTCAGTCCCTTTTTGTGTTTACGGCTCGTGCGGCGTGCACGCTCGTGGTTTTTACCGCCTGCGCAGCGCCTACGGCTTCCTGGCAGCGCCGCACCACAGCGAGGAGCCACCGGGGGCGGAGGCCGGGAGGGTGTCCGCGTCCGGGTGCCAGTCGGCCGCGTAGACCAGCCGGCCCGGGGGAAGCAGCGGCAGCCCGGCGAACATCGACTCGACCGCCGCCCGCGACCGCAGGTGCAGTCCCTGTGCGGTGTCCGCGTAGACGGCGGCCGCCCGCTCCGCCTCCGGGTAGTGGTCCGCGGTCAGGTGCGAGATCACCAGGCAGCTACCAGGCGGCATCGCCGACATCAGGGCGGACACCAGGCCCCAGGGGTCGTCCGTGTCCGGCAGGAAGTGCAAGATCGCGATCAGCAGCACCGCGACCGGCTGGCCGAAGTCGATGACGGCGCGGATCTGGTCGTCGAAGATGATCGACGCCGGGTCGCGCAGGTCGCGGTTGGCGATGATGGTCCCCGGCAGCGCGTTGAGCATGTCGCGCGCGTGGGCCAGCACCACCGGGTCATTGTCGACGTAGGCCACCCGGCTGTCCGGCGCTATCTGCCGGGTGACCTCGTGGACGCTCTGCATTGTTGGCAGCCCGGTCCCGATGTCCAGGAACTGCCTGAAGCCGAGATCGCCCGCCAGGTACCGGACGGCCCGGCTCAGGAACTGCCGGTTCTGCCGGACGGTGCCCCGCACCACGTCCTCGCCCAGCACCCCGAAGGTCCGCTCGGCGGCCGCCCGGTCGGCCGGGTAGTTGTCCTTGCCGCCCAGCATGTAGTCGTACATCCGGGCGACGTTGGGGATATCGGGCCGCAGCTCCGGGTAGTCCGGCGGGTGGTACGAGGGCGGGATGTAGGCGCTGGGCGGGGCCGGCGGTACCCAGGAGAAGCCGGCCGCGCTGCCCGCGCCCGGGCCATCGGTCGCGATGCCGTCCAGGGTGGACGGCGCGCCCAGGAACGGCTCCGGCTCGTCGGCCGGGTGTTCCAGGCTTCCCGGGCTCACCTTGCGCCCGACCCCGCACCAGAACAGCGAGCGCCCCGGATGGGCGGCGATATCGGGGTCGTCTTCCGGCTCGTCCGCCGCCCGCCGCCACTGCGGCGTCCACACCACCGAGCGGGGGCCCGTCAGCTCGTAGCCGGAGAAGAACCGCATCACGTCCGAGCGGTGCCTGCTGTGCAGGGTGGAGGTGGCGTTGGCGTACTCCTGGGCGGCGACGTCCGCCTGCGCGTAGCTGTCGGCGGTGAAGTGCGAGATGACCAGGCAGCTGCCTTCCGGCATGGGTTCCATCAGCGTCTTCACGATGCCAGCCGGGTCATCCGCGTCCGGGATGAAGTGCAGCACCGCGACCAGCAGCACCGCCACCGGCTGGCTGAGGTCGAGCAGCTCGTGCAGCTCCGGGTCGGTCAGGATGCCGGCCGGGTCGCGCAGGTCCCGTCCGATGATCGCGGTACGGTCGTTGCCGTGCAGCAGGTCACGGGAGTGCGCGAGCACGATCGGGTCGTGGTCGACGTAGACGACCCGGCTTTCCGGTGCGATCGCCTGTGCCACCTGGTGCACGCTGTTCATCGTCGGCAGCCCGGTGCCGATATCGAGGAACTGCCTGATGTTCAGCTCCTGCGCCAGGTAGCGCACCACCCGCATAAGGAACTTACGGTTCTGGATAGCCGAAGTACGCACCACCCCGTTCGGCATGATCGCGATGATCCGTTCGGCTGCCTCCCGGTCGGCGGGATAGTTGTCCTTACCGCCGAGGTAGTAGTCGTACATCCGTGCCGTGCTCGGGACATCCGGCCTGAAAGCATCCCCCGCCTGGGCCATGCCCTGATTCTGTCACCTAACGACCACGTTGTCAGGACTTCCCATCCCGGCCACATAGCGTCAGCCGGGTGATTTGCCATAATTTGCAATGGATGTGCTGGGGTGAATTCAATGTTTTCGATGGGGGCGGGCGGGGTGAAGCAGGTCCACCCGGGCGGGTAATAATCGGCAGGACACCAACGGCCGGGACCAGCTGCCCGCCACCGGGAGGACCGCGTGACCCACCCACTGGACCCGCTGACCGCAGACGAGATCCGCCAGGCGGCCGCGATCGTACGCCGTGACCGGGGGGTTGGCGACGGCTGGCGGTTCGCCTCGATCGAGCTGAAGGAACCAGGCAAGGCGGACCTGGCGGAACTCGAAGCCGGGCCGCTGGTCCGGCGCGAAGCCCAGGTGGTCTGCTGGAACCGGGACGGCGGCCAGGCCTACCGGGCGACCGTCGCGCTGACCGCGGACCAGGTCGCCGCCTGGGAGGAGCTGCCCGGGCAGCAGCCGAACATGACCGTCGACGAGTGGCACGAGTGCGATGAGATGGTCCGCGCTCACCCGGCCGTCATCGAGGCGCTGGCCCGGCGCGGCATCACCGACCGCACGCGGGTGCTGGCCGACATGTGGGCCTACGGCGCGGCCGTGGTCCCCGACCGCTACGCCGGACGCCGGATCGGCTGGTGCGACGTGTGGTACCGGGGCAGTGAGCGGGGCAACCCGTACGCCCGGCACCTCACCGGGCTGCACCCGGTGGTCGACCTGAACACGATGGAGCTGCTCGAGCTGGAGGACGACGCGGCCGGCGGCGGCCACGATCGCGCGGGCCCCGGTCCCGAGACACATGGCGAGTACCTGCCCGACCTGCTGCCGATGCGGCTGCGCGAGGTAGCGCCGCTGCGCATCAGCCAGCCCGACGGGGTGGGCTTCACCCTGGACGGCAACCAGCTCAGCTGGCAGAACTGGCAGCTGAGGATCGGCTTCAACCACCGCGAGGGGCTGGTGCTGCACCAGGTCGGCTACCGCGACGGGACCCGGCTGCGGCCGGTCGCGCACCGGCTCTCGTTCGCCGAGATGGTGGTGCCCTACCGGGACCCGAGCCCGGACCACTACCGGCGGACCGCGTTCGACATCGGCGAGTGGGGCCTCGGCTTCATGACCACGTCGCTCTCACTCGGCTGCGACTGCCTGGGCGAGATCTACTACCTGGACGCGGTGACGCACGACAGCCGGGGCGAGCCGCGGGTCATCGAGAACGCGATCTGCGTTCACGAAGAGGACAGCGGGGTGCTGTGGAAGCACGTGGACGACCGGGCCGGGGCCGAGGTACGGCGGGCCCGGCGGCTGGTCGTCTCCTTCCACGTCACCGTGGCCAACTACGAGTACCTGGTGTACTGGCGGTTCTACCAGGACGGAAGCATCGAGTGCGAGGTCCGGGCGACCGGCATCATGGTCACCTCGCACACCGCCGCGGCCGGCAGCAGGCCGGCCAACGGGACCCTGGTCGACGCGGGCCTGTACGCGCCGTTCCACCAGCACTTCATCGTGGCCCGGCTCGACCTGGACATCGACGGCACCGCCAACACCGTCTACGCCACCGAGTCACGGGCGGCGGTGCTCGGCGGCGACGATCCCTACGGGCTCGGGCTGACCGTCGCCAGCACCCCGCTGCGGACCGAGGCGGAGGGCAAGCAGGACTACGACTGGGCCACGCAGCGCGCCTGGAAGGTGGTGAACGACAACGTGACCAACGGCCTCGGCACCCCGGTCGGCTACAAGCTGGTCCCCTCGGCGACGTTCCCGGCGCTGCTCGACCCGGCCTCCCCGGCCTTCCAGCGGGCCCAGGTCATCGGCCACACGCTGTGGGTCACCCCGTACCGGCCGGACGAGCGCTGGCCCTGCGGCGACTTCCCGGTCCAGGCCGCCGCCGACACCGGCCTGCCCGCCTGGACGGCGGCCGACCGGCCGATCGAGAACACCGACGTGGTGCTGTGGTACGTGTTCGGCCTGCACCACGTGACCCGGCCGGAGGACTGGCCGGTGATGCCGGCCGACATCGTCTCGTTCTGGCTCAAGCCGTTCGGCTTCTTCGACCGCAACCCGGCCCTCGACGTGCCGCCGAGCGAGCACCACTGCTAGGGGCGTGGGGCCGGTACCAGGCGCGGCGCGCCTCAGGGGCGTGGGATCAGTTCCGCTAGCTCGCCGGGCGACAGCGACGGGGTGGCGCTGAGCGTGCCCGGCGCGCACAGGCCGACCAGGTGGATGTCGAGGAACCGCTGCCAGGTGCCCGGCGCGACCCCGCCGGTCACCTCGGTCAGCCCGCGCATCGCCCAGATCAGCGCCATCACGTCGCCGTAGGTGACGTCCTGGTTCAGCGTCCCCGCGGCCAGTGCGCGAGCGGTCAGCTGCTCCACCGCCGCGCGGATCTCGCGGGCCGCGGGCGCGTCCGCGCTCCGCTCGAGCAGCAGGTTGGCGTACCGGGCGTGCGCGGCGAACATCGCCCCAAGCCCGCGCATGAACTGCTCGAGGCCGGTCCCGCCGGGAGCCGCGAGCGCCTGCCGGGCGGCTTCCAGGCCCTCGGCCAGCGACAGCCGCAGCAGCTCGTCGATGAGCGCGTCCTTGTTGGCGAAGCGCCGGTACACGGTGCCGATGCCCACCCCGGCCCGGGCGGCGATCTCCTCCATGCTGGCGTCGGCGCCGCTTTCACCGAGCACCTCGCGGGCGGCGTCAAGGACCCGGTGGTAATTGCGCACCGCGTCCCGACGGCCGCGGGCGGGCAGGCCGGCCCCCCGGCCGGGTCGCTCACCCCGGGCTTGCTCGCCACCGCCGCCTCACTCGCCCAGCTCGCTGGCGACCGTCTCCCCGGCGGCGCTCTCCGCGGTCATCGCGTCACCGGACATCGCCAGCGTGTCGACGGCGCCCTCGGTGACGGTGCCCGCGCCGACCGCCGCCTGGCTGGCTGTCCGCCGCCGTCCCGGGACCAGCAGGGCGGCCAGCACGGCCACCACCAGCACGCCCGCCATGATCGCGAACCCGGTGGTGTAGCCCGACTCCTTGGGCAGGCCCGACGGCTCCAGCTGCGCGGTGACGATGCTGGCCATCACGGCCGAGCCGATGCTGCCGCCGATCGTCCGGATGTTCGCGTTCATGCCGGTCGCCACGCTGGTCTGGCTGGCCGGGACCGCCCCCACCACCAGCGCCGTCATGGCCGAGAAGGCCAGCCCGAAGCCGATGCCGAGCAGGCCGGTGGCGACGTAGACCTCCCACTCCTGCGAGTGCGCGAAGGCGAACATCGCCATCGACCCGACGCCGACGGCAGCGCCCGCGACCACCAGCGACTTGCCGCCGAAGCGACGGGTGAGTGACCCGACGAACATGCCCACCACGAACATGGTGACCCCGGAGGGCAGCAGCATCAGGCCTGCCAGGGTGATGCTGGCGCCGAACCCGTAGCCGGCCGAGGTCGGCGTCTGGATGAACTCCGGCAGGAACGCGAACATCGCGTACAGGCCCATGCCGATCAGCAGCGCGACCAGGTTGTTGGTCCACACCCCGGGCAGCCGCATCATCTTCATGTCGATCAGCGGGGTGGTCGCCCGCAGCTCGGACCAGATCCACAGGGCGGCGACCACGATCGCCCCGGCCAGCATCCCGAGCACGGCGGGCGAGGCCCAGCCCCAGTCCGACGCCTCGCTCAGCGGCACCAGCAGCAGCACCAGCCAGCCCGACAGCAGCACCGCCGGCAGCCAGCTGATCGTTCCCCTGGTGCGGGATAGTGACTGCGGGATGAACAGGGTCGCGCCGACCGCGGCGACCGCGGTGATGATGGCCGGCAGCCAGAACAGCCAGCGCCAGCTGAGGGCGTTCACGATCGGGCCTGCCAGCACGATGCCGAGGCTGCCGCCCACCGCGGTCAGCGCGGCCAGGATGCCGACGGCGCCCGCCACCTTCTCGCCCGGGAACTCATCGCGGATGATGCCGAACCCCAGCGGCAGCGTCCCGCCGCCCAGCCCCTGGATGACCCGGGCCACGATCATCACCGCGAGGTTGGGGGCGATCGCCGCCAGCACCGAGCCGACCATGAGGCCGAGCAGCGCGAGCACGAAGACCCACTTCTTGCCGTAGGTGTCACCGATCCGGCCCAGGATCGGGGTCATCACCGAGGCCGCCAGCAGGTAGGCCGTCAGCACCCAGGTCACCGCGCTCTGCGACGTGTGCAGTTCCGCCTGCACCGTGCTCAGCACCGGGATCACCATCGACTGCAGCAGCGAGAAGGCCCCGACGCCGATCGCCAGGATCCCGAACGTCACCTGGTAGTGCGGCCGCCGTGCGACCGCCGCTGTCCCGCCTCCCGGGCTTACCGCCACCATGTACAGGCCCCTCCTCGTAAGCGGAATCCTAATTCCGGTAAGAGTGTACCAGTAGCGGAATGTGGATTCCGCTATGGCTGGTGCGGCGATAGGGTACCCAGATGACCCTTTCCGCTGCTTATCCGCGCGATGGCGAGTTCGTCGCGCTGGAGGAGATCCGGGCGTCGGCGCTGAAGCACCTGCCGCCGGACGCGGCCGCCTACCTGGAAAGCGGCGCGGGCAGCGAGCAGACGCTGCGCGCCAACCGGGCGGCCTTCGCCCGCTGGGTGATCAGGCCGCGCCCGATGAGCGGGGTCAGTGACCCCAAGGTCAGCACCGAGTTCCTCGGCATCCCGCTGTCGGTCCCGGTGCTGACCGCCCCGTTCGGCGGCGACGCGCTGTTCGCGCAGGACGGGCAGCTGGCGGTGGCCCGGGCGAACGCCAAGGCGGGCACCGCGTCGATCGTCCCCGAGGTCGGCAGCTTCTCCTACGAGGAGGTCGCGGCGGCCGCCCCGGCCGCCGCGCGCATCGGCCAGCTGCACCCGTACGAGTCATTCGACGCGGTGGCGCGGCGCATCAAGGCGGCCCGCTACGACGCCCTCTGCGTCACCCTGGACGCCCCGGTGGTGGGCTTCCGGCCCAGGAACCGGATGGCCCGCTTCGCGCCCGACCACGCCATCTGGTCCGGCAACGTGCTGTCCGACGGATCGCCCAGCGTGGCCTCCGCCTACGCCGCCCAGAGCGGCCCCGGCTGGGACTGGGCGCGGCTGGCCGAGGCCACCGCCCGGCACCGGATGCCGTGGATCGCCAAGGGCATCCTTACCCCCGAGGCGGCCGAGGCCGCGCTCGGCGCGGGCGCGTCGGCCCTCCTGGTGTCCAACCACGGCGGCCGCCAGGTCGACCCCGCCCCGGCCAGCCTCGACGTCCTCCCGGAGATCGCCGCCCAGGTCAACGGCCGGGTCCCGGTGCTCCTGGACAGCGGCGTGCGCACCGGCGCCGACATCTTCCTGGCGCTGGCCCTGGGCGCCAGCGCCGTCGTCATCGGCCGTCTCGCCGCCTACGGCCTGGCCGCCGCGGGGGAGCACGGCGTGCGCCGCACCATCGAGCTGCTCGCCCAGGAGCTGCGCGTCCTGATGATCCTGGCGGGCGTGCCCGACGTCTCCGCGTTCACCCCGGCCCTGGTAGCCCCCCGGCTGGGCTAGGGTAGGCGAGCGTGGCAAGGAAAATCGCGACCAGCACCGCGGTCAGCGCGGCTGAACTGACCGAGTTCATCAAGTCCAGGCACCACGCGGTCGTGATCACCACCCGCGCGGACGGCGGCCCGCAGGCGTCGCCGGTCACCTGCGGGGTGGACGACGCGGGCCGGATCGTCATCGCGACCTACCCCGAGCGGGCCAAGACCCGCAACGCGCGCCGCGACCCGGAGCACGTCAGCGTGCTGTTCCTGTCCGACGACTTCAACGGCCCGTGGGTGCAGGTCGACGGCACGGCCGAGGTGCTCGACATCCCCGATGCGGTAGACGCCCTGGTCGACTACTACCGGGCGATCGCCGGCGAGCACCCCGACTGGGACGAGTACCGCACGGCCATGGTCGCCCAGGGCAAGTCGCTGCTGCGGGTCACCCCGGTCCGCTGGGGCCCGGTCGCCACCGGCGGCTTCCCCGCCCGGCTGGCCGGCTGAAGTACCGGAGGCGGGTGACGATTTCCGCCATCCTGACTCGTCACTGTGACAGTGAACGAGCTACGCGGGCGGAGGCCAATCGTGGTCGCGGGTCAAGTCTTGATGGAGGGCATCGTCTTCGGCGAGTCGCCCCGCTGGCACGACGCGCGGCTCTGGTTCTCCGACTGGGGCGCGAACCAGGTGATCGTGCTGAACCCCGATGGCAGCCACGAGGTCGTGGCCACCGTGGCGTCGTTCCCGATGTGCATCGACTTCCTGCCCGACGGGCGACTGCTGGTCGTCGACTCGGCCCGGCGGCGCCTACTGCGCCGGGAGCCCGACGGCACGCTGGTTCCGCACGCTGACCTGTCCGCTCTCGCCGACAAACCCTGGAACGAGGTCGTGGCCGACAGCCGGGGCAACGCCTACGTCAACAGCATCGGCTTCGAGTTTCCCGGCGGCGAGTTCGCCCCCGGCTTGATCGCCTTGGTCACCCCGGACGGTCGGGCGCGCCAGGTGGCCGGGGACCTGGCCTTCCCCAACGGGATGGCGCTCACCCCGGACGGGGCGACGCTGCTGGTGGCCGAGTCCTATGCCAGCCGGCTCACCGCCTACGACATCGGCCCCGGCGGCGACCTCGGCGGCCGCCGGGTGTGGGCGGACACGCCAGGCGACCACCCCGACGGGATCTGCCTCGATCCCGAGGCGGCCTGGTATGCCGACGTTGGCAGCCGGCGCTGCGTCCGGGTACGCGAGGGCGGGGAGGTGCTCGCGACCGTCCAGCTGGACCGGGGCGCTTTTGCCTGCGCCCTCAGCGACGAGGCCGACCCGCGCTTGTTCGTGGTCGGCCAGCAGTACGGGAGTCCCGGGTCCCCGGGACCGACCGGCCAGGTCGTGGCGTTCTCCGCACCCGCCCCCGGTGCCTTCCCCGCCCGGCCCCGCCCGGCCGGCTGATTGATCGAAAAAAGATCTTGAGGTATTGGATTGAGCCTGGTCGCTCGAACTGATACTCTAGACGTAGACCTTGGATGGGTTGGCAGCCGGTTCCGGCATAGGCGTGTACAGCGTGGTGTCCCGCTTAGCGAGATTTACCGCAGCGGAAGTTGATGCAAGGGCCTGCTACTGCCGTCCAAGGAGGTGAGTCTCGGTGTGCACCCGCTTTGCCAGCGCCACCGACGCGGTGCGCGCGGCCGCCGACGCACTGGATTACCTCAACGGCCTCACCGGTCGCGGACGCTACTGCCCTGGACGCTACTGCCCTGGACGGCCGTGTGTGCGGTGACGTTCTGGTCGGCCTGGGTGATCTACAGGCCAAGCTGACCGCCGCCCACGCCGGCTGGCTGCGCCGATTTGACGCCGCGCGTGCCCACGACGCCGACGGATACGGATCGTCGTCATCGTGGCTAGCAGCGCGAGCGGGCATGACCGGCAAGGGGGCCAGGGGCGCGGTGCGGCAAATGCGCCAGCTCGGCCAGCGCCCGCAGCTCGGCTCCGCCCTCGCGGCCGGGGCCGTCACCGACTCCCTGGCGTTTGCGATAGCGGACTGGACCGGCAAGCTCCCCCCGGCCATGCGGGACGAGACCGATCGGATCCTGCTCAAGGCCGCCGCGGCCGGCGCCTCCCACGACGACCTGGCGACCATCGCCCGCTGCGCCATCGAGCGGTGGCGCCAGCAGCAGCCCGACCCCGAGGCCCCCGACGACGGTTTCGACGACCGCTCGGTCAAGCTCGGGACCACCTTCGGGGGCGCTGCCGTCCTGCGCGGCGACCTCACCCCCGAGTGCGCCACCGCCGTCCTCGCCGTCCTGGAAGCCCTCGGCAAGCGACGCGGCCCGGAAGACGACCGTACCGAGGACAAGCGCTTCCACGACGCCCTCCAGCAGGCCTGCACCCTGCTCTTGCGCGCCCGCCTGGTCCCGGACCGGGCCGGCGCCGACACCCAAGCGGTCGTGCACATCCCGCTCTCCCAGCTCCGGCAGCTGCCCGGCGCCGACGACCTGGAAGACGCCTGGCTTCGCGCCCGGCTCGGCGAGGACGGCTGCCTCACTGGTCCTGGGGCCGAGGCCGCCGCCTGCGATGCCCAGACGGTCCCGGCTGTCACCGGCACCGTGTGCCCGCCGGTGATCGACCAGATGATCAGCCTGGCCGAGGCGGGCTCCCGGCCGATGTCGCCGGCCGCCAGGCAGGCGCTGCGCCACGCGATGGCCCGGCTGGCCCTCGACCTGGTCTCCGGTCCTGCAGGCGCGGCCGCCGCCCTGCGTCAGGGCCTGCTCGACGGGCCGTGGAACACCCCCAGCCTCCCGCTCGACATTGGCTACTCCCGTAGCATCCCCGGTCACATCCGCCGCGCGGTCCAGCTACGGGACCGGCACTGCGCGTGGCCCAGGTGCACCCGCCCCGCCGTCTATTGCGACGTACACCACCTGCGCCACCAGGCGGACGGCGGTGAGACCTCGGTCGCCAACTGTGCCTTGGTCTGCCAGTTCCACCACGACGTCTGCATCCACCGCCGCGGCTGGCAGCTCATCCTGCACCCCGACGGAACTACCGAGGCCCACAGCCCCGACGGCCGGCAGATCCTCAGGTCCCACTCGCCGCCCGCCGTGGGCGCCGCTTAGCGGCACCGTGCCGCCCCTCCTCGTAGCCCGTCCGACCCATCGCCCTGTCCCGTCTTATCACCCGTCATCCCGGACGGGTGCGGCTGAACGTGTTTGGCGCGGAGCTGCTCGTCCCGGGGCCGGTGGCGCACTTCTACTCGCCCGCGCCCGTCAGCGGGGCGGGCCGGCCTCGATCCGCCGCCTGACCTCGGCCAGGCCGGCCGGGCCGCGCTCGACCGTCCACCAGCTCTCCACCCACCAGGTCGCGCCCGCCGCCGCCCAGCTGGCCGGGTCGGGCGGGTCGAGCCGGGTGAACTCGCCGCTGCTGTCCGCCTCGAGCACGACGTCGTAGGGGTCCGCCGTCAGGCCGGCCGCCTCCCGCAGCGCCCGCACCTCGGCCACCAGCGAGGCGAGCCGCTCGGGACTGTTGGGTGCGGTGCCGTCGGGTGCGCTGCCACCGGAGGTGCTGCCGCCGGATGCGGTGCCGTCGTCCGCGTCGCCAAGCACGGGCAGCAGGCCGTCCCAGCGCGCGGCCCGCGCCAGTGACGGCTGCGCCTCCCGGCCGGGAACGCGGGTGCCGACCACCCAGACCGGCGGGCGCGGGCGCTGCACGGGCGGCTCTGGCAGCAGGAAGTCGGTCGGCCTGGCCTGGTAGTAACGGCCGTCGAAGCTGAACGGCTGGCCCCGCATCAGGCCGTCGTAGACCGCCAGGCACTCGTCCAGCTTGCGGGCGCGGACCCGGCGGCCTTCATCCGGCTCGAACGCGGTCCACCCCTCATGCACCGCGCCGAGTCCTACGCTCAGCACCGCCCGGCCGCCGCTGAGCCGGTCGACGGTGCCGACGGCCGACGCCAGGTCCCACGGCCGCCAGCGGGCCGCCGGGGTGAGCAGGGTGCCGAGCCTGATCCGCTCGGTCGCCATCGCGGCCGCCCCCAGGGTGACCCAGGCGGCCTCGCCCCAGAGCGCTTCCCAGGTGAACACGGCGTCCCAGCCGTGTCGTTCGCCCAGCGCGGCCAGCTCGGCGAACTCGCGCGCGGTCGCGTACGGCACCACGAACCCAAATCGCATGACCCGACTCTAGGGTCGGCCACCGACAAGCGGGCGGGCGCGCGCTTCCCGGGTAGCGAGCGGCTCCCCGTGTGCGCGGGTAACGAGCCCCGAGTCGCGAGCGGCTCCCCAGTACCCGAGCCGCTATCCGAGCCGTTCCGCGTAGAGGTCGCGCAGCGCGCCCCAGTGCCGCTCGGCCAGCTCCTCGTCGTAGACCTGCTGGTCAGGCACTGCGAACCCGTGGTGGCCGGGCCAGGTCTCGACCGTGTGCGGTACCCCGGCCGCGCTCAGCGTGTCGTCGAGCAGGGCGGCGTGCTCGGCGGTGAACCCGTGGTCCTCGATCGAGCCGGCCACCAGGACGGCGGCCTGGGTCTGGCCGACCGTCAGGTGCGGGCTGTTCGGGTCGCCGGGGACGGCGACGCCGGCCGCGTGGAACGAGGCGGCCGCCGCCAGCTTGTCACCGAGGCCGCCCGCCGCCACCAGCGTCAGCCGGCCGCCCATGCAGTACCCGTGGGCGCCGATGGCGGACCCGCGTACCTCCGGCCGGGCCAGCAGGAAGTCCGCGTAGGCGCCGGCGTCGGCGATCACCCGCTCGTTGGTGAGGGTGCCGGCCAGGCCGAAGAGCCGGTTCCGTTCCTGCTCGTCGGAGAACGCGGTCTGCGGGTCGAACGGCGGGTAGCCGCCCTCGCGGTAGTACAGGTCGGGGATCAGCGCCACGTAGCCGAGCCCGGCCAGCCGGTCGCCCATCGCCAGGAACGTGTCCCGCGGCCCGAAGATGTCGGTGAACACGAGCACCCCAGGCCACGGCCCCTCGCCCTCGGGCACGTGCAACGTCCCGCTGCTAACACCATCACTGGTCGGAATGTGCACCTCAGCGCGCGGCATCGGCAGTTCTCCTCCGCTGTACAACTGGTTGCTTGCGCAACGATCGTAGTACGCGTCTGCGGGTGCCAGCGGGGCCGCCCGGCCGCGGCAGAAAGCCTCCACGAATTGCGGCAATATTCACCCACCGCTGACAGCGCTAGGTACCGTCATGTAGGTGACCAGCGACCCAAGACATAGCAGCTCACCTGGTGCGTCGGAGCCTCGCGACGCGGGGCAGGACCAGGCGCAGTTGCCGGCCGCGCCGGCCCAGCCGGCCGAACCCGGCCAGGGGACGCAGGCCGGGTACAGCGAAGCCAGCCAGCCGGGCCAGACCGGCCAGGGCTATCCCCAGGGCGGTTACCCCCAGGAAGGGCAAGGCTACGGTCAGGCCAGGCTCCACCCAGGCCGGCTACACCGAGGCTGGCTACACCCAGGGCGGGTACGGTCAGGCTGGCTACGGTCAAGCCGGGCTGCCGCGCGCAGGGCACGCCCGGGCAGGGCACGCCCGGGCAAGCGCTCGCCGGGTACGGAACCGCTGGTTACGGGCAGCAGCAGGGGTATTCGCAGCAGGCCTACGGCCCGCCTGGTTACGGGGCCGACGGCTATGGCGGCCAGGCGGCAGGCCAGCAGGGGTACCAGGAGACCGGGTGGGGGCAGCCGGGCTACCCGCCCGGCCGCCCTCAGCAGGCGGGAAACCCGCAGGCCAGCTACCCGCCGGGGTACGGGCAGCAGGGTTACGCCCAGCCGACCACTGCCCAGCCGACCACTGGCCAGCCCGGATACCAGCAGCAGGGCTACGCGCAGCCTGGGTACGGTCAGCAGGGTTATCAGCAGCCCGGTTACCAGCAGACGGGCTACCAGCAGCAAACGGGCTACCAGCAGCAAACGGGTTACCAACAGCCCGGGTACGCGCAGCCGGGCAACCAGCAGCAGGCGGGTTACCAGCAGCCCGGGTACGCGCCGGCCGGGTACGCGCAGCCCGGCTACGCGCAGCCTGGCTACGCGCAGCCCGGCTACGGTCAGGCCGGCTACGACCCTCAGGCGGCGGCGCCCGGGCAAGTCCCGGGAACTGGTCAGGCACCGGGGGCCGGACCGGCCGCGGCCACCGGCGGCCGCGGCGGCTCGGCCCGCGGCGGTGCACGGCACGGTGGCGGCGGGCGCCGTCCCGGCCGGCGCCGGACGGTGCTGATCGCCGCGATCTCCGGCACGCTGGCGGTCGCGCTGGTGATCGGTCTGGTCGCCGTCTTCGGGATCAAGCACGGCCCGGGCACCCCGGTTACCGGGATGATCCCGACTGGGTCCACCGCCGCGCAGGACGGCAAGCAGGTCGCGTCCGCGTTCCTCACCGCCTGGGAGCGGGGCAACCTGGCCAAGGCGGCCAACCTGACCACCGCGCCGTTGGCCGCGAAGGCCGGGTTCGGCAGCTACGCGAAGGGCCTCGGCCTGACCACGGTCGCCTTCGGGTCGGCCGCGGTGACCGATGCCCCCGGCTCCACCTCGGCGCTCCCGCGGGAAAAGGTGTCGTTCACGGTAGCCGCGTCCGTCGGTACGACCTCGGGCTCGGTCTTCCTGCGCGGCATGTGGCACTACCATTCCTCCCTGGTCGCCTACCAGCAGGCGAACTCAAGCGTCTGGTTCGTCGCCTGGCAGCCCACCGTGCTGGCGCCGAACCTCACGGCCGCGACCCACCTGCAGGCGGTCCCGGTCGCGCCCATGGTGTCCTCGGTCACCGACGGGAACGGCGGTGACCTGACCGCCTACGGCGACCCCGGGCTTACCACCATCTCCGGCCTGCTGATGAAGTCGGCGCCGCCCGGGCTGGGCAGGCCCGGCCTTGAGGTCGAGATCGAGACCGCGGCGGGCAAGCCGGTCAAGAACAGCCAGGCGGACATCCTCGACCCGCATAATGTCCAGTCGCTGTCCACCACGATCAGCTCCTCGGCCGAGGCGGCCGCGCTAGCCGCGGTCAAGATGCACAAGCAGAGCTCGATGGTGGTCATCCAGCCTTCCACCGGCAAGATCCTCGCGATCGCCAACAACGCGGGCTTCAACGACTTCGCGCTCACCGCCCAGGTCGCCCCGGGCTCGGCGATGAAGGTCATCACCTCGGCGGCGCTGTTCAACGCGGGCGTGCTCACCCCGAGCAGCCCGGTCGAGTGCCCCAAGGCCTACACCGTCACCGGCATCACCTACCACAACGACAAGGGGGAGTCGGAGCCCGCGGGCACCCCGTTCATCACCGACTTCGCGCAGTCCTGCAACAACGCGTTCACCAGCCAGTGGCAGCACCTGACCGGCGCCGACACCCTGGCCAGCACGGCCAAGGACTACTTCGGCCTGAACCAGAAGTGGAACATCGGCATCACCGGCCTGTCCGCCTCCTACTTCAACGCGCCGGCCAGCGCCACAGGCTCCGAGCTGGCCCAGGAGGCGTTCGGTGAAGGACAGGTGACCGCTTCCCCCATCGCGATGGCCTCGGTCGCCGCCACCGTGGCCGACGGCACGTTCGAGCAGCCGATCCTGGTCGCCGGGATCAAGCAGGCGAGCGCCACCGCGCTGCCCACCGCGACCGACGCCAACCTCAAGGAGATGATGCGGGCGGTCGTGACCAGCGGCACCGCGGCCGGCCTCGGCTTCGGTTCCAGCGTCTACGCCAAGACCGGCACCGCCGACATCCAGGGCCAGGAGCAGCCCAACAGCTGGCTGATCGCCTTTGACACCAGCCAGGACCTCGCGGTCGGCTGCCTGGTGCTCGACGCCGGCTACGGCGCCCAGTTCGCGGGACCCGAGGTTGCCTCGTTCCTCAATCACTACTGAGGCTGGCACTACTGAGGCTGGCAGTACTGAGGCTGGCCGCGACCTTCTTCGGCACGACCATCCGCCAGGCGTCGGTCACCAGCTCACGCATCTCGTCGGCCCCGAGCACCGCCATCCGGGCGCAGATCCAGTGGAATCGCAGGTCAGACTGGCGTGGCAACAGGAACTTGGCGGGCTCGGCGGCGACCAGGGCATCCCGCTGCTCCTTGGGGAAGCCGAACCCCAGCGTCAGCTCATCGGGCGAGACCGACGCGTAAACGATCTTGCCGACGCGGAACTTGACGTAGTCCCGGATCAGGTGCTCCGAGGTCCGGGGGAGCGTCAGCGCTATCGCCCGTACGTCCGCCGCTGAGATCATGCCCCAACCTAACAGGCGTCAGCGACGTTCCCGGTGGGCGAGCAGGGCGACGTGCAGCGCCACGCGGGACTCCGGCTCGGCCAGGCTGACCGACAGCACCCGCTCGATCAGCGCCAGCCGCTGGTAGAACGTGGGCCTGGCCAGGTGGGCGCGGGACGCGGCCAGTGCCTTGTTACCGCCGGCGTCGAGGAAAGCGGCCAGGTCGCTCAGCAGGGTGGTGCCGTGCTCGGCGTCGTAGGCCAGCAGGGGACGCAGCTCCCGTTCGGCGAACGCGCCCAGCCGCGGGTCGTACCGCAGCAGGTGCACCAGGCCGCGCAGCCGCAGGTCAGGCAGGCGGTAGTAGGGGCGACTGGGGCGGCTGTCAGCCAGGTCGGCCACCTCCCGCGCCTCACGGAACGCGTCCCTGACCTCGTTCAGCGACGCGGCCGGGCGGCTTACCCCGATCACCGGGGGCGGGCCGGCTCCGGTCGCCAGCCGGGCCGCGAGCGCGCGCAGCGGCTCGTCGTCGCCCGCTCCCGGCGGCAGCGCCAGCAGGGCGCCCACCCGCAGCTCGTCGAGCGCGCCGACCAGCGCGGGCACGCCGGCCGCGCGGCACCCGGCCGCCACCGCCTCGGCCGCGCCGAGCACGGCCGCCTGAGCCGGTTCCGGCAGCCTGGCCACCACCGCGACCAGGTCACGGCCGGCCACCTCGACGCCCATCGCCCGGGCCCGGGCGGCCGCCTCGCCCGCCCCGGCCGCGGCCGCACCGTCGGGGCCTTCGATCAGCGCGCTGATCAGCGTCCGGTGGGCCTGCCGCTCCAGCGACTCGGCCCGCGAGGTGAGCAGCCGCCCGAGCGCGAGGGTGGCGGCCGCCCGCGAGATCAGCAGCTCGTCGATGATCCGCCGGTGCACCGCCTCGGTGATCTCGATGAACGCGACCTCACGGCGCAGCTCCACCAGCGGCACCGAGCGTGCCTCGGCCGCGGCCACCAGCGGGGGCGGGAGCGCGTCCGCGTACCGGCGGCCGAGCTCCACCGCCAGCCCGGCGATCCCCACCTCGGCCAGCGAGGTGACGTAGTCGGCCAGCGCGGCGGGGGAGTCCGGCAGCGCGATCCCGGTGGACAGCACCAGCTCGCCGCCGCGCAGCAGCCGCCCGATGTCGGTCAGCTCGACCGCGTGCACCCAGCGGACGGGCGTGTCCAGCCGCGCCGCGCCGGCCACCACGGTCGGCAGGCCGCGGCGGACGACGTCGAGGTCAAGCACCTCGCGCAGGGTCAGCGGCATCGTCAACGACCTTACAGCGCGTTAGCTTACAACCTGTAAAGAAAAGGCTGAGATTCGTGGCAGTCTGTCGCTAGGTTGCCGCGCTCACCGCGGGCAGACTGGGAGCATGTCTGATCTCTTCGCCCGCCACCGCGCGGTCATCCCCAGCTGGGTCGCCACCAACTACAGCGAGCCGATCGAGATCGTCAGCGGCAAGGGCTGCCGGGTCACCGACAGCGACGGCAACAGCTACCTCGACTTCTTCGCCGGCATCCTCACCAACATGCTCGGCTACGACATCGCCGAGGTCCGCGAGGCGGTCGAGCGCCAGCTCGCGTCCGGCATCTACCACACCTCGACCCTGTACCTGATCCGCAGCCAGGTCGAGCTGGCGGAGAAGATCGCCCGCCTCTCCGGAATCCCCGGCGCCAAGGTGTTCTTCACCAACTCCGGCTCCGAGGCCAACGAGACCGCCCTGGCGGCCGCGCTGGTGCACCGCAAGGCCAACCAGGTCCTGGCGCTGCGCAACTCCTACCACGGCCGCACCTTCGGCACGGTGGCCGTCACCGGCAATGCGAGCTGGAAAGCGAGCAGCAACGACCCGTTCGGTACCCACTACCTGCACGGCGCCGACCGGCAGCTGGCCGGCTACCGCAACCTCAGCGACGCTGACTTCATCCGGGCCTGCGTGGATGACCTGGAGCAGCTACTGAAGGCGGGCATCCACCCGGACGACGTCGGCGCGCTGATCGCCGAGCCGGTCCAGGGGGTCGGCGGGTTCACCATGGCGCCGCCCGGGCTGCTCGCGGCTTACCAGGAAGTGCTCGGCCGGCACGGCATCCTGTTCATCGCGGACGAGGTGCAGACCGGCTGGGGCCGCACCGGCGAGACGTTCTGGGGGATCCAGGGCCACGGGGTCACCCCCGACTTCATGACGTTCGCCAAGGGCCTCGGCAACGGCTTCGCGATCGGCGGCGTGGTCGGCCGGGGCGACATCCTCGACGGCATCCGGGGTAACGGCATCTCTACCTTCGGCGGCAACCCGATCGCCACCACGGCCGGCAACGCCACCCTGGACTACCTGCTCGCACACGACCTGCAGGCTAACGCGGCCGCCTGCGGCGCCATCGTCATCGGCGGGCTCAGGGACGCCGCGGGCGGCCTCGCCAGCGTGGCCGAGGTCCGCGGCAAGGGCCTGATGTTCGCGGTCGACCTGGCCGACCCGGCCACCGGGGAGCCGTCGCCGGCCCTGGCCGCCAAGGCGATGGAGGCCACCAGGCGGCGCGGCCTGCTGGTCGGCAAGGGCGGCCTCTACGGCGCCACCCTGCGGATGGCGCCCCCGCTGACGCTGAGTGAGGCGGAAGCCCGCGAGGGCCTCGGCCTGCTGGTCGACGCGCTGCGTGAGGTCGACGCCGGGTCAGCCGGGTCAGCCGGGGCAACGGCATGAACCGCATCACCCACTGGATCGACGGCAAGCCGTGGACCGGCACCGCCGAGCGGCAGGGGGAGGTCTTCGACCCCGCCCGCGGCACCGTCAGCGGGCACGTCGACTTCGCCAGCGAGGCCGACGTGGACGCGGCCGTCGCCGCCGCCAGCGCGGCCTGGCGCTCCTGGCGCGGAGCGACCCTCACCCGCCGCTCGCGGGTGCTGTTCGACTTCCGGTCGGCGCTGCTGCGCCGCCGGGCGGAGATCACCGCCGCCATCACCGCCGAGCACGGCAAGGTGCTGTCCGACGCCGACGGCGAGATCGCCCGCGGGCTTGAGGTCGTCGAGTTCGCGTGCGGCGTCCCGGCACTGCTCAAGGGCGGGTTCTCGGAGTCCGTGTCCACCCAGATCGACGTCACCTCGATCCGCCAGCCGGTGGGCGTGTGCGCGGCGATCACGCCGTTCAACTTCCCCGCCATGGTCCCGCTGTGGTTCGCGCCGATCGCCATCGCCTGCGGCAACGCGGTGGTGCTGAAGCCGAGCGAGAAGGACCCGTCAGCGTCGGTACTGCTGGCCGAGTGCTGGGCCGAGGCGGGGCTGCCGGACGGCGTGTTCAACGTCATCCAGGGCGACGCGGTGGCGGTCAACCGGCTGCTCTCCCACCCCGACGTGCGGGCGGTCAGCTTCGTCGGCTCGACCCCGGTCGCGCGGCACGTCTACGAGACCGGCACCCGGCACGGCAAGCGGGTGCAGGCGCTCGGCGGGGCCAAGAACCACATGGTGGTGCTGCCCGACGCTGACCTCGACGCCGCCGCCGACGCCGCCGTGTCGGCCGGCTTCGGCTCGGCCGGCGAGCGCTGCATGGCGGTCTCGGTCGTGGTCGCGGTCGACCCGGCGGGCGATGACCTGGTCGCGCGGATCGCCGACCGGATGGCGCGGCTGCGCACCGGCGACGGCCGCCGCGGCTGCGACATGGGCCCGCTGGTAACCGCCGCGCACCGGGACCGGGTGGCCGGCTACATCGACGCCGGCCTCGCGGCCGGGGCGTCGCTGGTGGTAGACGGGCGCGGGGCCGGGGTTGACGGTGCCGACGACGGCACCGAGGGTGCCGTCGACGGTGACCCCGGCGGGTTCTGGCTCGGGCCGACGCTGTTCGACCACGTGCCGCCGTCGGCGTCGGTGTACACCGACGAGATCTTCGGCCCGGTCCTCAGCGTGGTCCGCGCGGGCTCCTTCGACCAGGCGCTCGACCTGGTCAACGCCAGCCCCTACGGCAACGGGACGGCGCTGTTCACCCGGGACGGCGCGCTCGCCCGGCGCTTTCAGCACGAGGTGGAGGTAGGCATGGTCGGCATCAACGTGCCGATCCCGGTGCCCGCGGCCGCCTACTCCTTCGGCGGCTGGAAGGACTCGCTGTTCGGCGACACCCACGCCTACGGCCCGGACGGCCTGCACTTCTTCACCCGGTCCAAGGTGGTGACGAGCAAGTGGCCGCCCGCTGTACTGCCACCCGAGGGCGGGCCCAGCTCCCAGGTCGACCTCAACTTCCCCGGCAACCGCTAGGCGCTCAGTCAGCAGCCCGGTCGTCGTAATGAGCGGATGCGATTACCGCCCTCGACGGGGCGGTAATCGCATCCGGCGACTGGAACCGCGTGTCCCCGCTACGGGTTGGTGGCGCCCAACGGGTTGGTGCTGGCGGCGGCGGGGGTGCTGCCAAGGCCGGCTGACGCCGAGGTGAGCTGGAGGGACGAGACCAGCGTGGGGACGTTGGCCTCGTTGAGGTTCTGCGGGATCGACGTGAAGAAGACCGCGGGCTCGCCGCCGGTGCCGGTGTCCACCACGACCACCGCCGCCTGCTCGTCGGCCCAGGTGACGCCCTGGGCGGCCGCGTTGGTGTAGCTGATGTCGTACGTCACTTCCCAGCCAGAGTGCCCGTTGACCTGGACCGCCTGGTCCTGCCCGGGGGTGGTGCTGTGCTGCAGGACGTTGTAGTAGGCGTCGGCGAAGGTGCCCGCGAGGTTCTCCGCGATCGTCTGCAGCTGCGCCGCGCCGGTGTAGCCGTACTGCTGCGGCAACGGCCCCGAGCAGGCCTCGCCGTACCAGGTGGTCGACCCGCCGTTGACCTGCCCGGCGGGCGCGTACTCGCCGTCGGTCCAGGTGAAGGCGCCGTTGTTGAGCGAAGCGGGACAGCCCGCGCCCTGCCAGGGGGCGGCGAGCTGGGTGTAGGAGATCCCGGACTGCCCGTCAGACAGCAGCGAGCCGCCGGTGGTCGCGGTCGGCGACGCGGACAGGGTGGGCGACGGCGTGGTGCTCACCGCGGCCGGGGTGGTGCTGGCCGGGGCGGCGGGCGTGGTGACGTTCGACTGGTCGGCGGTGGTGGGCGAGGGCGAGCCGCCCAGGTTCATCGCGATGACCACGATCGCCGCCACCGCGACCACCGTTCCCGCGGTAACGCCGCCGATGACCCGGGTGCGGCGGCGGCGCTGCGCCTCGAGGTAGCCGTAACGGTTGCCGGGGACCGGCCCGCCCGGCATCCCCTGACCCGGCATTCCCTGGCCGCCCGGCATCCCGGGCCCGCCCGTGCCAAGCCCGAGCCCGCCCAGGCCGCCCGCGCCCTGCCAGGTGTCGGCCGGCGCCTGCCACGGCTGGCCCGCCTGGTACATCACCTGGGTGCCCGCGGCGTCGGCCCCGCCCGCCAGCCCTGCCCCGCCCGCTAGCCCGGCCCCGCCCGCTAGCCCCGCCAGGCCGTTGGAGCTGCCCGGCTGCGGGTAGCCGGGCTGCACGACGGTCGGCTGCACCGCTCCCGCCTGAATCCCGGTTGCCTGCAGGCCAGTTGCCTGCAGGCCCAGGGCCTGAACCCGGGTCGCGGCGGGCTGGTACGCGGTCGGCGCGAGCGTGTCAGGCAGCGCGGGCTGCGGCTGCGTCATCCGCCCGGTCGGCGGCTTGGTCTGGCGCAGCCACTCGGTCGACGGCTGGCCGCCGGTGAACCGGCCGCTGCCGCCAAGCCCGACCGACGGCTGCACCGCGGTCGCCTGCCCGCCGGCCTGCACGGCCGCCTGCACCACGGTCGCCTGCACCGCGCTGGCCGGTACCGCCGCGGCCTGAACCGCGGTCGCCTGCACCCCGGTCGCCTGCACCCCGGTCGCCTGCAGGCCGGCCGGCTGCGCGCCGCCGGCCTCCGCCCCGACCGGGCTGATGTCCGGGTGGGTGTGCTGGGTCCACACTGACCCGTCCCACCAGCGGAGCAGACGGGGGGTCCCGTACGGATCCGGGTACCAGCCGGAGGAAGGCAAGTCCATGGCCCCAAGGGTAGAAGAATGTACCGCCACACAACGTGCGAATGGGGTGCGTTACCAGTTCGTTGACTGCGGAGAGGTCCCAGGCGACGCTGTGTTGTTAGCGACAGCTGTGGTGTGAGTGACTACCGTGGCGTCTGTGGCCACTGGTGCGCCCGAGGTGAATCGTAGCAGGTCGTCGCCGGTCACCACCCGAGCCGGGAACGGATCGCCCGCGGTTGCCCGCGCCAGCGCCGCCGCCGGCAGCGGCTGGTCGCTGGCGAGGATGACCAGGTTGCCGCGCCGCCGCCCGCGCAGCACGCTCGGCTCCGCGATCATGCACGTCTCGGAGTAGGCCGAACGGATGGTGCTAACCGCCGACCGCGCACTGCTCAGCGGGTCCCGGCCCGACGGGTCCGGCCTGACCGGCCCGTCGGCCGGCGGCGGCCCGGCCGCCACGTTCACCGCGTACACCCCGCCCGGCCGCAGCGCCCGCGCGGTCGCGGCGGCGAACTCGGCCGTCGTCAGGTGGGCCGGGGTGACCGCGCCCGCGAACACGTCGGCGATCACCAGGTCGTAGCCGCCGGGCCGGACCGACTCGGCCACCGCGCGGGCGTCGGCCGCGCGCACCCGGATGCGGTGCCCGGCCGGCAGCGGCAGGTACTCCCTGATCAGCTCGGTCAGCAGGTCGTCGATCTCCGCCACCAGCTGCGGCGACCCGGGCCGGGTGTGCGCCAGGTAGCGCGGCAGCGTCAGCGCGCCGCCGCCCAGGTGCAGCGCCCGCAGCGGGACCCCGGGCGGGAACGCCAGGTCGGCCGCGTGCGCGATCCGGCGGACGTACTCGAACTCCAGGTAGCCCGGGTCGGTCAGGTCGACCCCGCTCTGCGGGACGCCGTCGATGAAGAGGAGCCAGGATCCCGTTCGGTCGATGTCCGGGACGAGCTCGGCCGAGCCGAGCCGCACGTCCCGGTGCACGGCGACCCGCGGGCTACCGGACCGGGCGGCTCGCCCGGTGCGGTTCCGGTTCCCGGTCACGGGCTCGGACCTTCCCTTCGTGACGGCGCGAGCCCCGCGGAGCCAGTCCGCGGGGCTCGCGCCACCGATCTGTGTTCCCGGTCAGGCTGTCCCGGTCAGGCTGTCCCGGTCACGCGGCACCGGTTGAGCGGCACCGGTTAAGCGGCACCGCGGCGGGTGGCCCGGTCGACGACGACCGCCGCCAGCAGCACCAGCGCGGTCCACATCAGCTGGGCCGAGGCCGACAGGCCGATCAGCTCGAGGCCGTTGTAGATGACGCCGACCACCAGGCCGCCGAGGACGGCGTGCAGCATCTTGCCGCGCCCGCCGAACAGGCTGGTGCCGCCGATGACCGCCGCCGCCACCGCGTTCAGCACGTTCTGCCCGCCGTCCACGCCGCTGGAGATCGATCCCAGGTAGGAAGCGTAGATGATGCCGGTCACGCCCGCGGTCAGGCCGCACAGCATGAACGCGAGCGTGCGGATCTTGACGATGCCGATACCGGCCCGGCGGGCCGCCTCGGCGTTGCCGCCGATGGCGTAGATGTACCGGCCGAACCGGGTCCGGCCGAGCAGCACCGTCCACAGGAACAGCACGAACAGCACCACCAGGACGGACCAGGGCATGCCCTCCACCACGATCAGCCGGCCGCGGTTCTCGTTCGCCACCGCCGCCACCACGATGGCCGCGGCGAACACGCCGAACACCTTCAGCAGGGTGACCGACACCGGCGGGGCGACCAGGCCGGCTGAGCGGCGGCGGAAGTCGCCCCAGAACAGCGCCCCGCCCGCCGCCAGCGCGATGGCGATCATCACGATCCAGGTCGAGGTGGGGTCGAGGTGCCCGTTCTCGATGTCGTTGATGATCGAGCTGCGCAGGCTGATGACGCCGCCGAGGCCGATGTTGCCGGTGGAGCTGATCAGGAAGAGCAGCACGCCCGACAGGCCGAGCTGGCCGGCCAGCGTCACCACGAACGACGGCACCCGTAGCCGGGAGATGACGAAGCCCTGCAGGGCACCGTAGGCCGCGCAGGCCGCCAGCGCGACCAGCACCCCCGCCCACCAGGGATCGCCAAGCGCGATCATCCACAGCGCGATGACCGCGCCGCAGGCGGCGGTGAACCCGGCCGCCAGGTCGATGTCACCCAGCAGCAGCACGAAGATCTCGGCCATGCCCAGGGTGATGATGAACGCCGACTGCGCCATCAGGTTGACCAGGTTGCCCGCCGACAGGAAGAGCGAGTTCTTCACCTGGAAGATGATGATGATGACGACCAGGCCGGCGATGACCGGCAGGGCGCCGCTCTCGCCCGAGCGGACGCGCCGGCCGACGATCTTGAGGTAGTCGCCGAAGGAGTCGGCCAGCAGGTCGGCCGACGCGTCGGGCGAGTTCGCCGCGACCGTGACCTCGTCCGCGCTCGCAGGCTCTTGGTTGACGGATGTCACGGCTAGGCCTCCGTGGTCTGCGGCCCGGCGGCTTCGGGCGCCGAGCCCGAAGGCGAAGCCGGCCCGGCACCGGTGGTGATCCAGTGGACCGCCGAGTCCGTGGTGAAGTCGGACTTGGGTCCTTGGGTGACCAGGCGGCCCAGGAACAGCACCGCGATGCGGTCGGCGACCTGGAACACGTCGGTCAGGTTGTGCGAGATGACCAGGACGGCGATGCCGCGGCCGGCCAGCCGCTCGATGAGCTCGAGGATCAGCGCGGTCTGCTTGACGCCGAGCGCGGCCGTCGGCTCGTCCATGATCACGAGCTTGGCGTCCAGCATGACCGCCTTGGCCACCGCGACCGACTGCCGCTGGCCGCCGGACAGCGAGCCGACCGGCTGGCGGATGTTGCGGACGGTGGTGACCCGCAGGTCGGCCAGGGTCTGCCGGGCCGACCGCTCCATGTCGATCTCGTCCAGCAGCCCGGTCTTGAGCACCTCGTGGCCGAGCATCATGTTCTGCACGATGTCCAGGTTGTCGCACAGCGCCAGGTCCTGGTACACGGTGGCGATGCCGGCGTCGGTGGCGTCCCGGGGGGTATGGAAGTGCACCTGCTTGCCCTGCCAGATGATCTCGCCGCCGTTCGGCTGGAAGATCCCGGCGATCGTCTTGATAAGCGTCGACTTGCCCGCGCCGTTGTCGCCCACCAGGGCGGTCACCTGGCCGGCGGGGATGTCGAAGTTGATGTCCGTCAGCGCTTGCACCGGGCCGAAGTTTTTCCCGATGTGGCGCAGCTGCAGCAGCGGCTCAGCGTCGTTCACAGTCACATCCTGCCTGATTAACCCGTCCGGGGTGCGGGCTGGGAGGCCCGCACCCCGGACGAGCGGTGTGCTCTTCTTGACTAACTGGAGATGCCGGCCGTCTTGCAGTCGGCCGCGTAGGCGCCGGAGCACAGCTGCGAGGCGGGCACGAACTTGTCCGCGATGACGGTCGAGTTCATGTTGGCCGTGGTGACCCACTCCGGGGTCAGGTAGACCGAGGGCACGCTGGTGCCGGACGTCGTGTCCTTGGTGGTGGCGTTGACCAGCGAGGACGGCGGGGTCTGGTTGGCCCGCACGTACAGCGCGAGCGCGGCCGCGGCCTGGGCCTCCTCGTAGATCGGCTTGTAGACGGTGCCGCACTGGTAGCCCGACAGGATGTTCTGCAGGCCGGTCAGGGTGGCGTCCTGGCCGGTGGTCGGGAAGGTCTTCGCCTTCACGCCCTGGCCCGCCAGGTAGTGGATGATCGGGGCGCCGTTCTCGTCGTTCGGGATCAGTGCCGCGTTGACGCCCTTGTGGGCGGTGTAGGCCTGGGTGAACTCAGACAGCGCGGTCGGCGGGTCCCAGGTGCCGGCCGGGTTGGCCACGTCGGTCCAGCCGCCGCCGGAGGCGAACTTCGAGGCGAGCACGCCGTCGTAGCCCTGCGCGAACAGCGTCGCGTTGTTGTCCGTGGCCGCGCCCTTCATGACCACGACCTGCGGGTTCTTGACGCCCCAGGCGGTGACGCAGGCCTCCAGGCCCTGGCCCATGATCGCGCCGACCTTGACGTTGTCGAACGACACGTAGTAGGAACGGGAGCCGCCCAGGGTGAGCCGGTCGTAGTCGATGACCGCGACGCCGGCCGCCTTGGCCGAGGACTCGATCGCCGCGCCGGTGCCGGAGTCGATCGGGTCGACGATCAGGACGCTGGCGCCCTTGGTGATGTCGGCGGTGGCCTGCGCCTTCTGGGTGGCGTCGGAGCCCAGCGCGTTCTGCACCGAGATGTCCGAGCTGGACAGGCCGGACGCGGTGAGGGCCTGGGTCAGGTAAGGCGCGTCGAACTCGACGTACCGGGTCGATGACGTCTTGTCCGGGAGCAGTACCCCGACCAGGCCCTTGCCGGCCGAGGCGACCGACTTGAGCTGCGCCATGGCGGAGAAGGAGTTGTTCAGGTCGCCGACCGAGATGGACGCGCTGGCGGCGCCGCCCGAAGACGAGGCGGTGGCCGAGCTTGCTGCGGTGGAGCTCGCCGCGGGCGCTGAGCTGCTGCTGCTAGAGCTGCTAGAGCTACAGCCGGCGGCGACGAGCAGCGCGGCTGCCGCGGCGGCCGCGGTCAGTCCGGCTCGTGCTGATACGGAATACAACGGTGTACCTCGCTCATTCACTCAGACATGCCGCGAGCGGCATGTGCGAGACCAGATCCGTATAACCCGGACGCAATTGACCGGGCCATTCGCGGAAATGCTAGGACTGTGCGGAGAAACGTTCCCGTTAACACTGCTGTAAAACCGTTAAAAAAGCGTTAATTCGCAGACGGTTGCAGTGTGGTCACGGTAATCTCCGAGACCTTTTCGTGACTTTATCGTTTCCCCGTTGTTAATCTTTTCGTCACTATCCGCTAACGGCACGATACAACAGAATCGCGCACGGCCCCTCAGCTAGTCACCGGCGATTCGGTACCCGGCCCGCGGCTGGGTGATGATCAGCGGCGGGCTGCCCGGCGGTTCGAGCTTGGCCCGCAGCCGCCTGATGTACACCCGGACGTACTCGGTCTCGGTCTCGTATCCCCGTCCCCAGACCCGGCGCAGCAGGTGCGCCCGGGACAGCAGCTTGCCCCGGTTCAACGCCAGCTCGCGCAGCAGCGCGAATTCAGTCGGCGTCAGGTGCACCTCCTCGCCGGACAGTCGCACCTGCTGCGCGACCAGGTCGATCTCGACCTCACCGAGGGTGATGACCGAGGGCGCGGCCTCGGTTACCCCCTCGGCCGGCCGGGTCCGCCGCAGCGTGGCCAGGATCCGGGCGAGCAGCTCCTCGATGCCGAACGGCTTGGTCATGTAGTCGTCGGCGCCCATGTTCAGCGCGGTGACCTTGTCCCGCTCGCCGCCGCGGGCGGACACCACGATGATGGCCACGTTGGACCGCTCGCGGATCTGCCTGCACAGCTCGAACCCGTCCGCCTCGGGCAGCGTCAGGTCGAGCAGCACCATGTCCGGCTGCTCGGTTTCCAGCAGCGACAGGGCCTTGCTGCCGTCGAACGAGACCAGCGTGTCGAAACCGCGTACCGCCAGGTTGGCCCGCATCAGGTCGACGATGTTCGGGTCGTCCTCGATGATGAGCACCCGGGTCGGTATGGTCAGCTCACTCACGTGCGGTCACTTCCCTGGGTGTCGTCGGCTGGTCTGCCTCCCGGGGGACGGTCCCGGTGCGTGGCTTCTCCACCGGGAGGGTGACCAGGAAGCTGGTGCCCCGGGCGGCCGGCTCCAGCTCCAGGCGGCCGCCGTGCGCCGCCACGATCCCGCTGGCGATGGACAGCCCGAGGCCCGCGCCTGAACCACGCCGCCGCGGCCGGATGGTGCCCGCCGCGAGCACGTCGTGCCAGCGCGGGTCGCGCTCGCCCGCCACTTCGGTCACCGCCCGGGCCAGCTCGGGCGGCAGCCCCTCGCCGTCGTCGGCGACCCGCACGGTCACCGCTCCCGGCCCCGCCTGGGCGGCGGTGACGGTCACCGCGGTGCCGGGCGGGTTGTGCCCCACCGCGTTGCCGATCAGGTTCACGAACACCTGCTCCAGCCGGTCGTGGTCGGCCCAGATGGCGGGCAGCCCGGGCGCGTCCGCCACCTTGACCTGGGCCGCGGCCGACGGCGGCAGCAGTGCCACGGCCGCCTCGAGCACCAGCGGGATGTCGCACCAGTCACTGTTCAGCCGCAGGATGCCCGACTCGATGGTGGAGAAGTCGAGCAGGTCGTTGACCAGCCGCCCGAGGCGGGCCGACTCGGTCGCGATGCGCGACAGGAACCGCTGCTGGTGGTCGGCGTCCCAGGTGACGTCCTGCTGCAGCAGGCTGGTCGCGTAGCCGGTGATCGCGGTGAGCGGGGTGCGCAGCTCGTGGCTGAGCCGGCGCAGGAACGTGCGCTGCAGCTCGCGCGACTGCCGCAGCGCCATCGTCTCCTGCTGCGCGAGCAGCGCCTGCTCCCGTTCCAGTGCCAGCCGCAGTGAGTTGGCGGCGTCCTCGAGCAGGTCGGTCGCGTCGTCCGGGATGGACTCTTCCCGGTCCGCGCCTTCCCGGTCCGCACCGGGCCGCCAGCCGGCCAGCAGCACGGTCCGGCCGTCGGGGCCGGCGAACGAGACCGACAGGTACCGCGGCCGGCCGGCCGGCGGGCCGCCCTCGGGTTGGCCCGGGCCGCCCGGGCCGGCCTGGCCGCCCCCGGTCCGCAGGGTGCCCGGGCTGAGCCGGGCCGGGCTGGCCGGGAAGGGGCCGGTGCAGGCGACCGCCAGCCCGTCCGGGTCACCGCGGCCGAGCATGGCCCGGGCGGTGGCGGCGGTGGCGGCCGGCAGCAGCCGGTCCAGGTCGTCAGCACCGTCAGCACCGTCCGCGCCGTCGGGCCCGGCCTGCCCGGCCAGCCCCCCGTGCCCGGCCAGCCCCCCGTGCCCGGTCAGCCCCCCGTGCCCGGTCAGTCCCGCCTGACCGGCCAGCGCCGCCTGCCCGGTCAGCTGGTGCGGATCGTCCAGGCGGTGCGGGCCCGGCGGCCAGGCACTGTCCGGGCCGGCGTAGCCGCGACCGGTCGCTATCCCGCCGGCCGCGGTCACCAGCGCCACCTCATCGGCGCCGAGGCCCTCCCGCAGCGTGTGCAGCGCGATGTGCAGCGCCGCCGCCACCGGGACCGGCCCGGCCAGCGTCTGCAGCATTTCCCTGATCGTCTCGAGCAGCCGGTTGCGCGCGGTTACCTGGTCAAGCAGCCGGTCGCGCTCCACCGCGCTGGCGGCGTACCCGGCGTAGACCGCGGCCAGGTCCAGGTCGTCGCGCCGCGGCTTGCCCGGCACCGCCCGGAGCACGGTGATCACGCCCAGCAGGCCGCCCGGGCCGAGCACCGGAACCGACCACGAGCTGGCGACCTTGGCCGGCCGGGCGAGGTCGCCGAAGACCTGCCAGGAGCCGGCGCCGGCGCGCAGGTTCTCCTCGATGACCGGCGCCTGCCGCTGCGCGGCCAGCCCGACCGGGCCGCCCGCGGGGCCGAGCGGCAGCCGCGCCCAGGCGGCCAGCAGCGTGCCCGGCACGCCAAGCGACGCCGCCCGCACCAGCTCGCCGTCCTCCACCAGGTGGATGGTGAGCCGCTCGCTGCCGATGGCCGCGCCGAGCGCGGACAAGATCAGCGACAGCGACGAGGACGGGTCGGACGAGACCAGCCGCCCGGCCAGCCCGTGCAGCCGGGCTAGCTGGCGGCGAGCCGAGGAGTCGACCGCCTGGCCGGAGACCAGCGCCACCACGTCGTCTGGGTGCACCTCGCTCGGGGCGACCTCGGTGACCACCTGGCCGTGCCGCAGCACCACGATCCGGTCGGCCAGCCGGAACATCAGCTCGGTGTCGTGACAGGACAGCAGGATCGTCGTTCCCCGCGCCCGCAACCGGGTGATCAGCCGCTCGACCAGCGCCGCCTCCTGCACCCCGAGTGCCGCCGTGGGCTCGTCGAGCAGCAGCAGCCGCGGGTCGTGCGCCATCGCCCGGGCGACCGCCACCATCTGCCGCTGGCCGCCGGACAGCATCCTGATCGGCCGGGTGGTGTCGCGCAGCGGGATCTCCAGCCGCTCCAGCAGCCGGGACGCGTCCCGGTGCAGCGCCACCTCGGAGAACAGGTGGCTGCGGCGCTCGTTGCCGAGCATCAGGTTGGCGGCGACGTCCAGGTTGTCGCTGAGCGCGAGGTCCTGCCAGACCACGCGGACCCCGAGCCGGGCGGCCGCGCCCGGGCCGGTCACCGGCTGGCCGCCGACCCGGATCGACCCCGCGGCCGGCGTCACGTCCCCGGCGACCGACCTGATCAGCGTGGTCTTGCCCGCCCCGTTCTCGCCCGCCAGCGCCACCACCTCGCCCGCCCGCAGCGTGAGGTGCACGCCCTCCAGCGCGGTGAGCGTTCCGAAGCGCACGGTGAGCGCGGACACCGCGAGCTCGGGCGTCCCGCCCGCCGCGCCGCGATCTGCCGTGCCAGTCACAGTCACCATTGTTATCCAGGTTCCGGGGTGACCTGCCCATCCGCCCGGCGCGGGGCAGTGGGGGCGGCGGGGTGGGGTTAACCTAACCCCCGGTCGGTGGGCAGTCCCGGTGGCCCGGGCGGCGGGCATCGCCTAGCGTCACTGGTATGTCGCTGCTACGCGGGCTGGTGTCGGCGCGCACCTGGCTCGCCTTCGTTCACCATGTGACCGGGCTGGTTCTCGGGGCCGTCTCGTTCGTCGTCGTCACGGCCGGCCTGGCGATCGGCTTCAGCCTGTTCCCGCTGGGGCTGGTCGGCCTGCCGGTCCTCGGCCTGACCACCCGGTTCGCAACCGGCCTGGCCTGGTTCGAGAGCCGCCGGTTCGCGCTGCTGACCGGGCGGGCGGTACCCGGCTGGCCGACCGGGTACCGCCGCTACCGCGCGCTGATCGTGCCCAGCTGGGCGGTCCTGGGCGCCCGCGCCACCTGGGCGGAGATTGGCTACGCGGCGCTGCGGCTGCCGGTGAGCGTGGCCACCTTCACCGTCACGGTCTGCGTGTGGGCGGCCGCCCTGGCCGGGCTGACCGCCCCGCTGTACGCGGGCTCGCTGCCCGGCGGGGCCCTGTCGGTCGGCGGAACTCCTTACCCGGGCACCGCGGGCGTGGCCATCGCGGCCGTGTGCGGCCTGGTGGCGCTGCTGGTGGCGGCGCCGCTGACCCGCGGCCTGGCCGCCGCCGACGCCGCCCTCGCCCGCTGGCTGCTGGCACCGCCGCGCGGGGCGCAGCTGCGCGCCCGGGTGACCGAGCTCGAGGTGAGCAGGGAACGGGTGGTGGACGCGGCCGAGGCGGAGCGCAGGCGGATCGAGCGCGACCTGCACGACGGCGCCCAGCAGCGGCTGGTGGCGGTGGCGATGGAGCTCGGCCGGGCCAAGGCGAGGTTCGCCGACGACGTGGACGCCGCCGCCGCGCTGGTCGACCAGGCGCACCAGGAGGCCAAGGCGGCCCTGACCGAGCTGCGCGACCTGGTGCGCGGGGTGCACCCGCCGGTACTGACCGACCGCGGCCTCGACGCGGCCCTGTCCGGCCTGGCCACCCGCTGCCCGGTCCCGGTCAGCCTCCAGGTGACGGTGCCGTCCCGGCCGCGGCCCGCGGTGGAAGCGGTCGCCTACTTCACCGTGGCCGAGGCGCTCACCAACATCGCCAAGCACGCGCGGGCCACCCAGGCCAGCGTGGTGGTGGAGGGCGGCACCACCCCCGGCGCCCCGCTGCACATCGTGATCAGCGACGACGGGGTGGGCGGGGCCGACTCCGACGGCGCCGGGCTGTCCGGCCTGGCCGACCGGATCGCCGGGGTCGACGGCACGCTCGCGGTGGAGTCGCCGCCCGGCGGCCCCACCATCGTCTCGGCGGTGCTGCCGTGCTGACGGCCGGCCGCCCGGCTAGCGGTAGCGCCACCGCGAGGCCGTCATGCGGGTAGCCATCGCCGAGGACTCGGTGCTGCTCCGCAAGGGGCTGATTCTCCTCCTGGAGGAGGCGGGGCACCAGGTGGCGACGGCCGCGGGCGACGCCGAGGCGTTCTTGCGGGACGTGGCCCGGCACCAGCCGGACGCCTGCGTGGTGGACGTGCGGATGCCGCCGACGTTCACCGACGAGGGGCTCCGGGCGGCCCTGCTGGTCCGTGACCAGTGGCCGGACGTCGGCGTGCTGGTGCTGTCGCAGTGGGTCGAGGAGCGGTACGCCACCGAGCTGATCGCCGGGCGCCCGCAGGGCGTCGGCTACCTGCTGAAGGACCGGGTGGCGGACGTGGCTGAGTTCGTCGACGCGCTCGAGCGGGTCGCCGCGGGCGGCAGTGCCTTCGACCCCGAGGTGGTGGCCCAGTTGCTGGCCCGCAGCCGGCACCCGCTCGGTGACCTCACCCCCCGCGAGCGCGAGGTGCTCGCGCTGATGGCCGAGGGCCGGTCCAACGCCGCCATCGCCGCGGCCCTGGTGGTCGGGGCGGGCGCGGTCGAGAAGCACATCAACAACATCTTCACCAAGCTCGGCCTGGCCCCGGCCGAGCGCGACCACCGCCGCGTCCTCGCGGTCCTCCGCTACCTGGGAACGAGCTGATCAGCATGGCCGCGACAACTACCGGAGAAACCCGGACCGCGGGCGCCGGCGAGCGCCTGCCGCTCACCGCGGGCCGCCGGGCCGCCCTCGTCATCGGCGTCCCGGTCTGCCTGCTGCTGGTCGCCGCCCTCGGCCTCGACCTGGTGGCGATCTTCGGCCAGGGCACCTTCCCGGTCCGCTACACCGCCCCGGCTGCCGCCCGCTCGCTGACCGTGTCCACTCCCGGTGGTCAGGTGCTGGTCAACGGCACTGCCAGCGGCCAGGCCGAGGTGACTGGCACCGCCCGCTACAGCCTGGTCCGCTCCAAGGTGACCGCGGGCAGCAGCGCCGGAGCCGCCGCCGTCCGTTACCAGTGCGACTTCCCGGTCGGCGACTGCGAGTTCGATCCCACGGTCACCGCCCCGGCCGGCGTCCGCGTCACGGTCAGTACCGGCGGCGGCGGCGTTGGCCTGATCGGCACCGCCGGGCCGGTCACCGTGTCCACCGGGGGCGGAGACATCATCGCCAGTGCCACCAGCGGGCCGCTCAGCCTGAACTCGTCCGGTGGCAACATCACCGCGGGCGCCACCCGCTCGGCCGCCGTCACGGTGACCACCGGCGGCGGCGACGTGTACCTCACCTTCACCCGCGTTCCGCGCGACGTCCGCGTCGATACCTCGGGCGGCAACATCACCGTCAACCTCCCCGCCAGCCCGGCCGGCTACCACGTCACCACGCACACCGACGGCGGCAACGTGACCGACGCAGTCGAACAGGAAGACTCATCGCCCAACGTTGTCACCGCGATCACCGGCGGCGGCGACATTGATATACGTCAGCAATAGCGATAAATGCGGAAATCAAAAGAATTTGACCGACGTGAATTAATGGTCGCCGCGGTAATACCCAGGTAGCGGGGAGCGGTAACGCTGCCTATCCTCATCGCGGGCTTCGCATTAACCGGGAGGGCGGCGGTGGCGGGCGAAAACGCTCAGGCGGCCGGCGTGGACGCCTGCCCGGCGGGCTGGGTAGCGGTCGTGCTCGGAGCGCCGGGGAGCGCCCCGGGAGGCTCGCTGGCGGTCGCGGTGACGGTCGCGGCCGCGCTTGACGGCCTGCCGCTGACCGGGGTCACCGGCATCGACATGCCGCTCGGCTTGCTGGCCAGCGGCTGGCGGGACGCCGACTTGCTCGCCCGGCGGGCCCTGGGCCGCCGGGGCTCGACCGTGTTCGCGATCCCGCCCCGGCCCGCCCTGGAAGCGCTGTCCTACCCCGCGGCTAACCAGGCCTGCCGCCAGCTAACCGGCCAGGGCCTGTCGGTCCAGGCCTACGGCCTGCGCCGGAAGATCGCCGAGGCCGGCCAGTACCGCCGCCGCGCCCAGGCAGCGGGTTCCGCCGTCCGGCTGTACGAGGTTCACCCGGAACTGTCTTTCGCCGCCCTGGCGGGCGCTCCGCTGGCCGACAGCAAGCACACCCCGGCCGGCCGCGCCGCCCGCCGCGACTTGCTGCGCCAGGCCGGCATCACGCTGCCCGCCACGGTGGCCGGCGCCGCCGAGCACGACCTGCTGGACGCCGCCGCCGTCGCCTGGTCGGCCCGCCGCATCGCCGCCGGGCAGGCCGTGGTGCTCGCCAACCCGGCCCAGCGAGCCGACGACGGCACCGAAATCGCCGTCCGCTACTAACTCGCCCCCACGGGTCCCCAGTGCCCCAAGGGTCCCAGTGCCCCTAGAGTCCCCAGTGCCCCTATGGATAACAGCAAGAAGCGCGGAGCGCAGCCGCCGGGCCGGGCGGGAGCCACTCGGGCCGGGTGCGCGAGGTGCGCGAGGTGCGCAGGCAGAGGCGGCCGCACCCGTTCAGGAGACTGGTGGAGAGCGGGTCAGCGGGACGCGAACGCGCTCTCCAGGATGTCGAGGCCCTCTTCAAGCAGCTCCTCGCCGATGACCAGCGGCGGCAGGAAGCGGAGCACGTTGCCGAACGTGCCGCAGGTGAGCACGACCAGGCCGTGGGCGTGGCAGTAGGCGGCGACGGCGGCGGCGGTGGCCGGGTCCGGCTCGAGCGTGCCCGGGCGGGTCAGCTCGACCGCGACCATCGCGCCGCGGCCGCGCACGTCCGCGATCACCGGGTAGCTCTCGGCCAGCTTGCGCAGCCGGGGGAGCATGATGTCGCCGATGCGGCGCGCCCGCGCCGCCAGGTCCTGCTGCTCCATGACGGCGAGCGCGCCGAGCGCGGCCGCGCAGGCGACCGGGTTGCCGCCGTAGGTGCCGCCAAGGCCGCCGGGGTGCACCGCGTCCATGATCTCGGCCCGGCCGGTCACCGCCGCCAGCGGCAGCCCGCCGGCGATGCCCTTGGCCGTCGTCACCAGGTCGGGGACGACGCCTTCGTGATCGCAGGCGAACCAGTCGCCGGTGCGGCAGAAGCCGGTCTGGATCTCATCGGCGATGAACACGATGCCGTGCTCGCGGCAGTATTCGGCCAGCCCGGGCAGGAAGCCGTCGGGGGGCACGATGAAGCCGCCCTCGCCCTGCACCGGCTCGATGATGACGGCGGCCACGTTGGACTCGCCGACCTGCGCGTGGATCAGCGACTTGACCACGCTCAGGGCCTCCGCCCGGCACGCCTCGGGGCCGTCCGGCCAGCGCAGCGGGTAGGCCATCGGCACCCGGTAGACCTCGGACGCGAACGGGCCGAAGCCCTGCTTGTACGGCATGTTCTTCGCGGTCAGGGCCATCGTCAGGTTGGTCCGGCCGTGGTAGGCGTGGTCGAACGCGACCACCGCCTGGCGGCCGGTGTAGTGCCGGGCGATCTTGACCGCGTTCTCCACCGCCTCGGCGCCGGAGTTGAACAGCGCCGAGCGCTTGTCGTGACGGCCGGGGGTGCGGCGGGCGAGTTCCTCGCAGACCTCCACGTACCCCTCGTACGGCGTGATCATGAAGCAGGTGTGGGTGAACTGGGCAACCTGCGCCCGCACCCGCTCGGCCACCTCCGGTGCCGCGTTGCCGACCGAGGTGACCGCGATGCCCGAGCCGAAGTCGATCAGCGCGTTGCCGTCCGCGTCGAGCAGGATGCCGCCGCCGGCCGCGGTGACGAACACCGGCAGCAGGGTCGACACGCCCCGCGCGACGGTGCCGTTGCGGCGCTCGAGCAGCGCCCGCGAGGCTGGTCCCGGTATCTCGGTGACGAGGTTGCGGCGCTGCGGCAGTGCCGGGCCGCCAGCGGGTAGCGCGGTCATAGTCGGACGATAACATCCGGGCATGCCTGACCAGAATGGCGGATCATCAACGACGATGAATGTGACTAGCGGGCCGGCCACGCCCGGCCTGTTCGACGCGGTGTTCGCCCGCGAGCCCGCCACCGGGGGGACGGGCGCGCCGCGGGCCTGGTCGCGGGCGACCAGGCCTGGCTGCGGTCGCTGCTGGCGGCCGAGGCCGGCGCTGGCCCGCGCCGCCGAGCGGGCCGGGCTTGTCCCGGCCGGGGCGGGCGCCGCGGTGACCCGGGCGGCCGACCCGGCCCAGTTCGGCCCGGCCGAGCTGGCCGAGCTGGCCCGGGCCACCATGCTGACCGGCAACCCGGTCCCCGGCCTGGCCCGGGTGCTTGCCCGCAAGGTGGCGGGCGTCGACCCGGCGGCGCGTGCCCGCCGTGCACTTCGGGGCGACCAGCCAGGACATCATGGACACGGCGGCGATGCTGCTGGCGCGGGACGCGCTCGGCGCGGTCGCGGCCGACCTGACCGCCGCCGCCGACGCCGCGGCCGGGCTCGCGGCCAGCGCACCGGCGCACCCTGATGCTCGGACGGACGCTGCTGCAGCAGGCCGTTCCGGTTACCTTCGGGCTGGTCGCGGCGGGCTGGCTGACCGGGCTGGACAGCGCGGTGGACGGGCTTGGGCTGGTCCGCGACACCCGGCTGGCAGTGCAGTACGGCGGGGCCGCGGGCACCCTGGCTTCGCTCGGCCCCGACGGCGCCCGGGTCAGGTCGCTGATGGCGGGGGAACTCGGCCTGGCCGACCCGCCGCTGCCGTGGCACACCGAACGGCTGCGGGTCATCGACGTCGCCGTCGCCGCCGCCCGCGGCTGCGCGGCGCTGTCCAAGGTCGCCCGCGATGTCACCCTGCTCACGCAGACCGAGGTGGGTGAGGTCGCGGAGGGCGGCGGGTCGGGTGGGCCGGGTGGGCCGGCGTGGGGACGGAACTGCCCCGCGCCGGGGCGGCTCGTCGGCCATGCCGAACAAGAGCAACCCGGTCGCCGCCGTCGCCATCCTCGGCTGCGCCAGGCAGGCACCGGGACTGCTGGCCACCCTGGTCGCCTGCGCGGAGCAGGAGTACCAGCGCGCGGCGGGCGCCTGGCACGCCGAGTGGCAGCCGTACAGCCAGCTGCTGCGGCTGGCCGTCTCGGCCGCCGCCTGGGCCCGTGAGCTGCTGTCCAACCTCCAGGTGGACCACGCGCGGATGGCCGCCAACCTGGCCGGGGCGGGCGGCCTGCCGCTGGCCGAGCGGGTCACCGCGCTGCTGGGCGACTCGCTCGGCCCGGCCCGGGCGCATGACCTGGTGGCGGCGGCCGCCGCCCGGTCGGCCGCGTCCGGCGTCCCGTTCCGTGACGCGCTGCTGGCCAGCCCCGAGATCGAGGACCGGCTGTCCCGGGCCGGCATCGGGTCGGCCCAGCTCGAGGAGGCGCTCGACCCGGCCGGCTACCTGGGCGCGGCCGACGACTTCATCGACGCCGCGCTCAGCGCGCACCAGGCAAGATAACAGCAAGAAGAGTCCGAACGGAGGCGGGGTGCTCACACCGTGAACGACGAAGAGCGCAGCCAGCAGGGCGCCCGGGTGCGCCGGGAGGTCCTCGGCGACGCGCACGTGGACCGGGCCAGCGCCGCCGCGACCGAGTTCACCGCGCCGTTCCAGGACTGGATCACCCGGAACGCCTGGGGCGAGATCTGGTCGCGCCCCGGACTGACCCGGCCGGAGCGGTCTATCGTCACGCTGACCGTGCTGGCCGCGCTGGGGCACGAGGGCGAGCTGCACATGCACGTCAAGGCGGCGCTCCGCAACGGCCTGAGCCAGGAGCAGATCCGGGAGGTGCTGCTGCAGGTAGGCCTGTACGCCGGGGTGCCGGCCGCCAACCGCGCGTTCGCGATCGCCAGCCGCGCGATCAGCGAGTACCAGCAGGAAGCGGGCGGTGCAGCCTGAACCGGCCCGACCCGGCCGTCCGCGCTCCGGCCGCCCCCGCCCCGGTTCGCGCCGTCCCCGCCCGCACCGCCTCCGCCCGCACCGCCCCCGCCCGCACCGCCCCCGCCCGCACCGATCAGGAGGGTCGCCCGTGCCCACGGTAAAGCTCGTCACCTCAGCCGAAGGGCCGGCCAGCGCCCCGGTGCTGGTCCTCGGCAACCCGATCGGTACCACCCGGGAGATCTGGCGGCACCAGCTGCCGGTCCTGTCCCGGCACTTCCGGGTGGTGCGCTACGAGCACCGCGGCCACGGCGCGCCCGGGGCCCAGTCGCCGGCCCCGCCCGGCCCGTACACGATCGCCGAGCTCGGGGCCGACGTGCTGGCCGCGCTCAACGACCACGGCATCGAGCGGTTCGCCTTCGCCGGGGTCTCGCTCGGCGGCATGACCGGCATCTGGCTGGCGGCCAACGCCCCCGAGCGGGTGACCTCCCTCGCGGTCTGCTGCGCCGCGCTGACTCCGCAGCCGAGCGCCCAGGCCTGGCACGACCGGGTCGCGCAGGTCCGCGCCGCGGGGATGGCACCGCAAGCCGACCTGGTGCTGCCGCGCTGGTTCACCCCCGCCTTCCTGGCCCGCGAGCCCGGCGCGGTGGCGGCGGTCAGGCGGATGCTCGACGAGACCAGCCCGGACGGCTACGCGGGCTGCGGTGAGGCCATCGCCGTGCTTGACCTGCGCCCGCAGCTCGGCCTGGTCCGGGCGCCCACCCTGGTCGTCTCCGGGGCGCAGGACATCGCCGCGCCCCCCGCGATCGGCGCCGCCACCGCCCGCGGCATCCCCGGCGCGCGGCTGACCGTCATCCAGGCCGCGGCCCACTTCGCGCACTACGAGCAGCCGGGGCCGGTCACCGACGCGCTGGCCCGGCACTTCCTGGCCACCGCGACCCAGCCCGGCCTGACCTAAGCGACCGTGACCTAAGCGACCGTGACCTGACGCGCCGACCGCGACCTGGGCCACCGCGACCTGGGCCACCGCGACCTGGGCCACCGCGACCTAGGCCGCCACCGGCTTGCCCGCGCCCACCGCGACGTCGCAGATCACCGGGGCGGCCCCGGCCGCCGGGGCGGGCCGCAGGCCGCGGGAGGCCAGGATCGCGGCCACCGTCCGGGCGATCCACGCGTCCCCGCCCGCGGTGGGGTGCAGGCCGCCCCCCGCGTGGGCGTACTGCCACCGCCCGGCCAGCGGGTCCATCACGATCAGGCTGGGGTCGGCCGCGCCGCCCGCGGCGGTGATCGCCTGGTCGGTCGACCGCAGCGCGGGGGTGCCGTCCAGGTTAGCGGCGAAGGTGGTGAGCAGCCCGATCCGGGCGCCGGGGGCGGCCGACCTGATCAGGCTGACCACGGCGTCCACCCGGCTGCGCTCCACGGCCGGGGGCACCCCGACGTCGTCGTGCCCCGCCTGGACGATGACCAGCGCCGGACGGAGCCCGGTCAGCCCCTCCTGGGCCAGCAGGCGATCCATCGGGCCGCGGCCGCTGCTGCCCGCCCGCTGGTAGCCCGCTCCCGGCACCCCGTAGACGACCGCGTTCCAGTGCAGCTGCCGGGCCAGGTCAACCGCCCAGGACTGGGCGGGGTTGCCCGGCCCGACCCCGGCCGTGTAGGACGCGCCGACCACCGCCAGGGTGGGCCGCGTCCGCGGGCCGCGCTCCAGCCGCGCCTCGCAGGCGGCCAGCGGCGCGTCGACCGCCCGCAGCCCCGGGCTGCGGGGCGCCTGGTGCGCGGGAACACGCTGCAGCAGCGTCACCGAGGAGACGCCTCGGGACGCCCCGGAATCGCGCAGCCTGATCACCCACCAGGCCGACAGGAGGAGGCAGCAAACGACCGCGACCGCCCCCACCGCCGCGAACCGCGTGTAACGGCGCTTAGTCACACCACAGTGTCGGTGACGGACACCCCGGGAGGCAACATCAGTTTCCGGCTTGTTAAGTACATGTTCCAAACGATCGACTGCGCCTGGCCATGGCGTAGGATTCGCAGGTAAAAGCGCGTCTAAGCACCGGAGGGGTCCGCGTTATGACCGACTACCTGATCGCGGCCGTCCTCTTCGTCGCCATGATCACCACGCTGATCTACCTCTGGAAGCGCGAGCACAACTGACCCCCTGAACCCTCCCTCCTAACCCGCAGCCCGGATTACCCTCGGCTGGGGCTGGGGCTGGGGCTGGGGCTGGGGCTGGGGCTGGGGCCGTCCGCTACCTTCGCCAATCCGCGGCAGCTCCTCAAGCCGCACAGTCGGCGTGGTAATTTTTTTCGAGCTGGAAACTTTCTGGCGCTATTACCCGAAAAAGTTTCCAAGATCTTCCCCGTGCACCCGCCTCGCCGCCACATCCTGCGCGTGCGTCCGCCAGGCCGCACCCGGGGCTTGACCGCCTCGCCGCACCCTCCGCAGGCAGCCGCCGCGCCGCGCCAGAGACGCCGCGCCGTCGAGAGACGGCCCGGCGCCCGCGGGAGAATCCCCCGCGGGCGCCGGCACTTCCCCAAAGCGGCCGCTACACGATCTGCATCGGCCGCATCATCGAGTTGTCCTCGTGATCGAGGAAGTGGCAGTGCCACACGTACAGCCCCCGGCGGTCGAAGTGCGCCTTCACCCGGGTAATCATGCCCGTGGGCGCGTCGCAGGAGTCCTTCGGCCCGGTCTCGTAAACGTAGGGTTTCTGCACCGTGCTGCTGCCGATCACCTGCCGGTTGACCACCTCGAACTGCACCAGGTGCATGTGGAACACGTGGGAGATGCCCAGCGTGTTGGCGAAGTTGTACACCTCCCACTGCTCCACCGTGTTGTAAGCGGGCGTCTCGGTGACCGCGTCGCTCCAGTCACGGACGGTGTTGTTGCCGCTGGCGTCGACCGTGCCGCAGGTGTAACTGGCGGTGGAGCCAGATACGACGGTCGAGGCGACCTCGCTGAAGGACACCCGCCGGGTGGTCTTGATGGTGCCCGGCGCGGTGTATTTCGGCAGCGGCAGGTGCGCGGGCGGGGTGGAGGTGTCCTTCGACTTCAGCGGCACCACGGTGAACCGCATGACGCTGCCGGTGGTCCCGGCGGTGGCGGCGGCGCCCTCGTTGCTCATGTACAGCTTGGTGCCGGCCTTGATCCCGGTGAAGTCAACGATGATGTCGTAGCGCTCGGACGGCAGCACCGGCAGCCCGGTCTTGCCCGACAGCTCCACCGGGTGCGGCATGAAGCCGCCGTCGCTGCCGATCACCCAGATCGGCAGGGCGGCGGACGCCGGGGTGGCGGCCTTCAGGCTGGACACGATCTTCAGCGTCAGCGGCCGCACCGCGCACGCGTTCAGCACCCGGAAGCGGTAGCGCCGCGGCTCCACGTTCAGGTTCGGCCAGGTGTTGCCGTTCACCGTGATGGTGCTGCCGTAGTAGATGTCGTTCCAGATCGGCGGGATGTCCGACTGCGGGATGTAGGGCCCGGTGGAGAAGGTGTTGCTTGACGGCAGGTACTGGGTGCCGTCGGTGTTGAACGACGGGTCCTGGATGACCAGCGGGATCTCGTAATAGCTCTTGCCCGCCTGGTCGCCCCGCTTGGGGGCCGGCCCGGGCAGCACGCCCGGCTTGGCGTCGCTGCTGCCGCCGCGCATGATGTACTGGCCGGCCATCCCCGCCCGCACGTTCAGCCGGGTCATCCCGAGGGTGTGGTCGTGGAACCACAGGGCGGTGGCGCGCTGGTCGTTGGTGTACTCGTACTCCGCCATGCCCTTGGTCCAGGTGACGCCGAAGCGGGCCTTCGCCTGGGCCGCGAACGTCGAGAACTTGCTCCCGTTGACGGCGTAGCCCTTGGGCGTGTTCTTCGAACTGGGCAGGTACCAGGCCTCGGGGAACCCGTCGGAGTCCTGGTAGACGTGCGCGCCGTGCATGTGGACCACCATCGGGACCGGCCCCTTGTAAGAGCCGGGGGTGGAGCTGAAGCTCGGCACCGAGTCCCGCCCGGCGTCGCCGCCGCTCGGGTCCGCCCAGTGCAGCGTCGGGTCGACCGGCAACACGTGCGGCACGTAGTTCCCGGACGAGTTCACCAGCTGGTTCGCCCAGACGACCCGGGTCGGCCGGTCAACGGTCGCCTCAATGGTGTGCGCCGGAGCGTGGAAACTTGACGGGGAGGTAGTGGAACCGAAACCGAAAACGGGGGTGGACGGCAGGCCTTTAGGGAGAATCTGCTGGCGGAACGGCCGGCAGGCGATCGAGTAGCCGTCATAGCCGGAGGTCTGGGTGGCCATCGGCATGGCCGGCAGGATGTACAGCTGGGTGCCGAACTGGGGAATGGTGGTGGCGTCAAGCTGGGCCGCGCTGGCCCCCTTGCTTTCCAGCCAGAGTGGTAGCTCCAGGGCGGCCCCGGCGGCCGCTACCGTCGCGCTGGCCTTGATGGCTGTCCGCCGCGACACATGGATGCCCATAGATATGCTCCTTAGTCCCACGCAACTAAAAACCCAAGACTTACAAATCGACGAGTGTAGTAAGAACCCAACGGGGGTGGGGTATAGATGCTGATTTGAGACAGAGGAAACTTAGTGAATCTTCAGAGAAAAGGTCACGCTGGTCTCGTCGAAGGCGTCGCCCCGCACGATGACCTGCAGCGTCCACTGGCCGCTGAAGGTGACGCTGACGTCCTGCGCCCGGTACTGGCCGGGTGAGGTAGCGGCCAGGGTGACCGGCAGCGGGCCGATGTTCCTGGCCGGGTAGTACAAGGCCGCCGTCACCTGGGCAGGCCGGTACGCGTGGCCGTCGGGGGTGGTGAAGTAGACCTCGATGGTATTCGGCCCGAGCCGGGCCGGGTCGGCGAATACGTGCACGGTGCCGGACCCGCCGGCCGCGCCGGTGTCGAACGCCTGGCTCGCGCTGACCGGGGGCGCGTAGGCCTCCCGCCCGGTCGCGGTGTTCACCAGCACCGCGGTCAGCGCGAGGATGACCGCGGCGGTGGCCAGCTCGGCCGCGACCGACCGGCGCAGCCGCCGCATGGCGGGCTCCCAGCCGGAGCCGGGGACCAGCAGCCGCCGGTGCCGTGATCCCGGCGGCTGGCCCGGCCCGTCCAGGCCGGATACCAGGATGCTGTTGGCGGCCGTGTTGGCCAGCATCAGCGAGCCGGTGGCGGACACCGGGGTGACCGGCGTCGCGGCCTGCCCCTCCTCGGCCGCCAGGCCGGCTCTGACGGTGGGCGAGGTGCTGGCAGCCCGGCCAGATCAGCCCGAGGACGGCCGGCGACAAGCCGCGCTGGATGAACCGACGGGCCAGGTAGCCGAGCACGATCAGCAGCAGCAGGCCCGCGACCTTGAGCAGCACTAGTTGCCCGTAGCTGGTATGCAGCAGCGCGCCCCAGGTGCCGACCTCCCGCCAGGTCTGATAGGCGCCGCTGAGGACGAGGGCGGCGACGCAGCCGAACGCGATCTTGGAGAACCGCGGCACCGCCCGCGCCACCGCCACCGTGCCGGGGCCGGAGCCGCGCAGCGCGAACCCGGCCAGCACCGCCAGGCCGCCGATCCACAGCGCCATCGCGTCCAGGTGGATGATGTCGTCGGGGATGCCCCACGGCGACTGCACGCCGGTCGAGGCGTGATCGTAGACCGCCCAGCTCGCGGCCAGCGCGGTGACCAGCAGTGCCCAGGCGGCGCCGTACACCTGGCGGGCGCGGGGGCCGGCGGCGGGCAGCCGCGGCAGCAGGAAGGCGGCGAACGAGGCGGCGAGCACCGACATCAGCTCACGGGCGTACGAAGCGGGCCCCAGGCTGCTGTCCATCGTCTGCCTGATCAGCGTGCCGCTGAGCGCCTGGCCGAGCCCTGCCCCGGCCCCGTACGGCCCTTGCAGCAGCAGCCCGAGCAGGGTGGAGATCAGCAGCCCGAGCGAGCTGCCGAACACCAGCCGCCGGGCGCCCTTGCGCTTCCCGCCGGCCGGCCAGCAGGTCAGCAGGAACGCGACCCCGCCGCCGAGCACCGCGAAGCACAGGTACTCCAGCCACCGGACGACCGCGAACAGGCCGCTCACCAGGCCGCTGGTCGGAGGCAGGAGGGCGGCGACGTGGGTCGCGCTCGGCGCGCCGACCGAGAACGTGAACGCACCCTCCACCGGGTGCGTGTCGGCCGAGATGACGTGCCAGACGGCGGTGTAGGTGCCGTCACCCAGGCCGGATAGCAGGCCGACCGAGATCTCGTAGGACGACACGTGGACGGTCTGCCCGTTGTCCACCTGCTGGCCGGACGGCGCGTACACCACCAGGCTGCTGGCGGTGATGCCGACCGGCTGGTCGAAGGAAGCGGTCACCTGCCCCGGCTCCTTGCTCACCACGCTGCCGTCGGCGGGCTGGGTGGAGGCGAGCGCCGCGTGCATGAACGCCGCGGGCACGGCGCTGCTGGCCGGGACCGCCCGGGCGGCCGGCACCGCCTGGGCGGTGCCGGCCGCCACGACCGACAGCCCGCCCGCTACCAGGAGGCCGGCCAGCAGCAGGCCAGCCAGCGCGCGCTTGATCACGGGCGGCCCCGGCGGCCCCGCCGGGTGCGCAGCCAGGCCGCGCCGCCGGCCGCCAGCCCGAGCAGCCCGGCCACCAGGCCGGCCGTGCCGAGCGCGATCGCGGTGGTGTCCGATCCGGACGCGGCGGGCTGGACCGGGTCGGCCAGGCCGGCCGTGCCGTCGGCGTCGTCGGCGGACGCGCCGGCCGCGGTCAGCGTGAGCACCGGGGCCGGGTGCTCCGGCTCCGGCTGGCCCGGCTGGGGCAGGTCGATCCAGCGGACCACGTCGCCGTTGGCGTACGTCTGGATCGCCTTGAAGACAAGCTGGCTGATCCCGGACGGCAGCGGGTCGGCCGAGATCGAGAAGTCCTGGAACTGCCCGGGCTCGATCGTGCCGCCCTTCCAGGTCACCTCGGACACCGCGGAGCTGAACGAGCCGTCGTCGGTGACGACCGGCTTGGCCAGCTTGACCGTCTGCACGGTCGCCGTCCACCCGGGCACCGGCTTGACCAGGAACTGCGCGATCGGGTGGGCGGTCGGCACCTGAAGCTGCAACTCGACCGTGGCCGCGGACGACTCCTCGTTCGGCACCTTGAACGTCAGCTCCGCGGTCGACCCCTGCGGCGCCGACCCCGGGGTGATCGTCACGTGCGCCAAGGCCGTGCCCGCCAGGGCGACCAGCCCGATCCCGGCCCCGCCGAGCACGAGCAGCGCGCGTGCCCCGGCCCGCCGGATACGGCGGACCCCGCCGTCCGCGTGTGGTGCCTTCATCCTTCTATCGCTCCAATTCCAGCTCAACATGGTGCGGGTCGCGGCAGGCGGGCCAGGAGGTGCGGGCCGTGGCGAGACGGGCGTGACGCTGGTAGACCGGGACGGCGATGGGCACCAGACCGCCCGGCATCCCGCCCCAGTTCTGCTGCGAGCCAGGTTAAAGGATCGGAGGAGGCGGACTGGTGCGAATGCTCAGAAGAAACGCAAAGTCACCGGAGGGCGCCGGTGCATCCGGTACGGTGCCAACCATGCGAGGTCACCGGCTTACCGCGCGCGGCCTCAGCCAGGCGCGCCGGGCCAGCGCGCTGGCCCGGTCGGCCGCCGCGGCGCTGGCGGTCGTGCCCGCGCTGCTGCTCACCGCCTGCTCGTCCTCGCCGGCGTCGAGCGGGCCGAGCCTGCTGTCCGGCAACGTCGGCGGCAACAGCGCCACGCTGCTTCAGCCGTACAAGACCGGCACCACGGGCACCGTGCTCGCCAACGGCACCGGGTACACCCTGTACTGGTTCAGCCAGGACACCCCGACCTACACCGCCTGCGACGACGTGTGCGTGCCGCAGTGGCCGCCGGTGACCGGCAAGCCCGAGGTGGTCACCGGCGACACCCTGCCGGGCAAGCTCGGGACGCTCTACCGCTCCAACGGCGCCCTGCAGGTGACCTACGACGGCCACCCGCTTTACACCTTCGCGGGCGACTTCCGCCCGGGCGACGTCGGCGGCAACGGGGTGGTCCAGTTCGGCGGTAGCTGGCACGTGATACGCCTGGGCTGACCGGGGGTAGAAGCGCGGTGTGACGCAAGACACCGCCGGCGCCGCGGACACCGCCGCCCACGGCCGGCAGCTGCTGGTCATCTACTCCGCGCTGATGCTGGCGATGCTGCTGGCGGCGCTCGACCAGACGATCGTGTCGACCGCGCTGCCGACCATCGTCAACGACCTGGGCGGGCTGTCCCACCTGTCCTGGGTGGTCACCGGGTACATGCTCGCCTCCACCGCCACCACCCAGGTGTGGGGCAAGCTGGGGGACCAGTACGGCCGCAAGTCGCTGTTCCTGGCCGCGATCGTGATCTTCCTGATCGGCTCGGTGCTGTGCGGCCAGGCCCGGAACATGGGCGAGCTCATCGCCTTCCGCGCGGTCCAGGGCGTCGGCGGCGGCGGCCTGATGGTGCTCACCCAGGCGATCATCGGCGACGTGGTGCCCGCCCGGGAGCGCGGCAAGTACCAGGGCGCGTTCGGCGCGGTGTTCGGCGTCGCGTCGGTCATCGGCCCGCTGCTCGGCGGCTTCTTCGTCGACAACCTGAGCTGGCGCTGGGTGTTCTACATCAACCTGCCGATCGGCGCGGTCGCGCTGGTCGTCATCGCGGTGGTGCTGCCCGCGGTCAGCACCCGGCAGCAGCACAAGATCGACTACCTCGGCGCGACCACGCTGGCCGCGTTCGCCACCGCGGTGGTGCTCGCCACGTCCTGGGGCGGCACCACCTACGCGTGGTCCTCACCGGTGATCATCGGGCTGTTCGCGGGCTCGGCGCTGATGCTGGCCGCCTGGTACGCCTCCGCGCGCGGTTTCTGGAAGTACAAGGGGGCGGCCGAGCCGGTGCTGCCGCTGCGCCTGTTCAAGAACTCGGTGTTCACGGTGGCCGCCGCGATCGGCCTGGCGGCCGGCTTCGCGATGTTCGGCGCGCTGTCCTACCTGCCGTTGTTCCTGCAGGTGGTGCACGGTGTCTCGCCCACCATCTCCGGCGTCTACCTGCTGCCGATGGTGCTCGGCCTGCTGATCACCTCGATCGGCAGCGGCCAGATCATCGCCCGCACCGGCCGCTACAAGGTGTTCCCGATCGTCGGCAGCGGGGTGCTGACAATCGCCTTGTACCTGCTGTCCACGCTCGATGAGAGCACGCCGACCTGGCTGATGAACGTGTACTTCTTCCTCCTCGGGTTCAGCCTCGGCCTGATCATCCAGGTGCTGGTGATCGCGGTCCAGAACACCGCCAGCTACCGGGACCTGGGCGCCGCGACCTCGGGCGTCACCTTCTTCCGTACCATCGGCGGGTCGTTCGGGGTGTCGGTGTTCGGCGCCATCTTCGCCAACCAGCTAGCCTCGCAGCTCACCGCCGCGCTGCGCGGGAGGCAGCTGCCGAAGGGGGTCAGCGCCGCCTCCGTCCAGTCCAACTCGTCGGTGCTCAAGGAGCTGCCGGCCGACCTCCGGCAGGCGGTACTGCACGCCTACAGCCTGGCCCTGCACCCGGTCTTCCTGACCGCGGTGCCGGTCGCCGCGGTCGCGTTCGTGCTGGCCTGGTTCCTGCGCGAGGTGCCGCTGCGCACCGCCACCGGCGAGGCCAACCCGGCCGCGGACACGCTGCGCAGCGCGGCCAGCGCGGCCGACCTGGGCGAGGCGATGGGCGGCGCGCCGACCAGCCGGACCTCGGAGCAGGAAGCGGAGCGGGTGCTGTCCCGGGTGTCCGCCACCGACCTGCGCCGCTTCGGCTACGCCAGGCTGGCCCGCGCGGCCGGCCTCGACCTCACCGGCGGCGCCTGCTGGATCCTCACCCGGCTGGCCAAGCAGGGCCCGACCCCCGGCCCCGAGCTGGCCCGGCAGGCGGGCGTGACGGTGGCGGAAGGCCACCCCAACGCCCAGCTGCTGGTTGACCGCGGGCTCGTCACCAGGACCGACGGCGCCCTCGCGCTCACCCCGGAGGGCGGGCGGACCGCGGAGGCGATCTTCGCCGCCAAGCACGACTGGCTGGAGAAGCAGCTCAGCGGCTGGTCACCCGAGCAGCACGCGGAACTCGAGCACATGCTGACCAAGCTGTCCCGGGAGATGCTCGGCGACAATGCCGACCGCCGCCTGATCGACCGCTAGCAACCCCAAACACATCATCCCGAACGAGTGCGCGGCCCTGCCGTCACCCCACGGGCGGCGTTCCGGTCAGCCGTCAAGGTCGCCTTCGGCCAGCAGCCGCGGGGCCTCGTCCGGGCTGAGCAGCAGGGCGGCGAGCAGGTGACGAGCCTGCCACTGGCCAGCCGCCCAGGCCAGGCCGTCGGCCAGGCCCTCAACGGTGGCCGCGTGCACCATCCCGCCCGCGTACCACCAGGGAACGTCGGTGCCGTCGACGATGAGCCGGTCGTGCTCGGTGTAGCTGGACGGGGCCCCGGGCAGCACCTCGCGGGCGATGCCGGGGACCGGGCGGCGGTCACCGGCCGACTCGATCACCCCGGGGACCTCTTCCGACGCCAGCGGCAGGTCGGTGAGGTCGGCCAGCCCGGCCGCCCGCGGCCACGGGGCGATCACCAGCGGCGCCCCGGCCAGCAGCGGCCAGCGGTCGGGGGAGTCGAGTACCAGCGCCTCGCTGGCGTCGGCCACGATCACCTTGTCGCCCGCGACGGCCCGCACCCGCTCCGGCGGGGTGACGTCGTCCGGGGTGAGCTGGCTGGCCGCGAGGGCCGACCACAGTGACCGGAGCTGCGCCCGGGTGACCGGCCGGGCCGGGTCGGCCAGCCGGGCCAGCAGCTCGTCGGCCCCGCCGGGCTCGGCCAGCAGGCTGGTTAGCGAGGTGCGCACGCCGAGGGCGCGGGCGATGACCGGGTCGCCGAGCACCCGGGCGGTCACCGGGTCAGCGGGCGGCCGGCCGCGGCGCCTCGCCGATCACGTCGTAGAGTCCCGCCAGCAGCGGGTCGGCCCCGGCCGCGCGCAGCTCGCCGGGCCGCCGCCCGTCAAGCAGCAGGTGGCGGCCGAGCCACCAGGCGGTGTAGGACGGCACGTCGGCCCCGCTGCCGTCGGGCAGCCGTACCCGGGCCGGCTCGGTCAGCGCCGCCCGCAGCGGCGGCCGGGTCAGCAGCTCGAGCGCCTGCGGCCAGCGCCCCGGGTCGACCAGGTCAAGGTCGCGCACCGCGGTCAGCTCGGCCGCGACCGGCGGCAGCCCGCTCAGCTCGGCCGGCCCCTGGCGCCCGGCCGCCCGCAGCCGGTCGCGGACCGCCGCGGCCCAGCCGGCCGCCCCGTCAAGCTCCAGCTCGGCGGCTGACTCATCCAGCGTCACGTCCCGCGCCGTCAGCAGCCCGAAGGTAGCCAGCACCCCCACCCCCGCCAGCGCGCCCTCCCCGTGCCGGGCGGCGAAGCCGGGGTCGACGGTGCCGAACGGCGCGTCGTCGGCCACCACCGTCGCCAGCGGCGAGCCGGGCCGCAGCAACTCGCCCGCCGGGTACCAGTCGCCGTCGTCGCCCGGCAGCGCCAGGTCGGCCAGCCAGGGGTACTCGCCAGGTTCGACGCCGACCGCGGTGACCAGGCCGAGTACCGCGTCGGCGGTCCGCTCCGGGCCGTCGTCGTCGTGGTAGGCCTCGACCGCCTTGTCGTAGGAGGCGGCCACCGCGGCCCGGGTGGCCGGGTGCTCGAGCACGCCGCGCGGGGTTGCCTCCACCGCGCCCAGCCGGGCCAGCAGCGGATGGGCCGCCGCCGGGTGCACCACCCGCACCCCGAGCACGGTCAGGTCGGCCAGGCAGTCGGTCGTCAGCCCCGCGCCGGGCAGCAGCAGGCCCCGCGGCCCGCGCGCCTGACGCCCGTCGGCCAGCGGCACCGGCAGCGCCCCCAGCTCGCCCCGCTGGTCGGCGGGCACCTCCGCCAGCGCCGCGTACAGCCCGTGCCACCAGGCGGGTTCCCGGTCGAGGGCGGCCAGCAGGTCGGCCAGTTCGGCCAGCGGCAGCCGCCGCACGCCGAGCACCGCCCAGGCCGGGTGCCTGGCCGGCCCCGCCACCAGGTGCGGCAGCGCCGGCGCGAGGTACTCGGTCAGGCGCTGCTGCCCTTGGCCGGGCAGCCCGGCGTCGAGCAGCACCGCGTCCCGCGGCCGTACCCGCCCGGCCGGGCCCCCGGTGGCGGCGGCAGCCAGGAACGGGACGCCGGGCAGCCGGGTCACGATCGCCTGGGCGATGGCGGCATCGAGCTCGCCCTGGCCGACCGGCCCCGGCACCAGGTCGAGCAGTTCCTGCCCCGGTGCGAGCGCGGTCAGCAGGCCGGCGTAGAGCACCGCCGCCCGCTCGATCAGGAAGTCGGTCACCGGTCCCGGCGCGACGTGCCGCCGGTCGGGGCTGAGCGGGAACGACGCCAGCAGCAGGGCGGGCAGGCTGAGCGGCTCGTCGGTCGGCGTCGGCCCGTGGATCACCGGGGCGGTGCCCGCGGGCAGCCGTCCGGCCGGGATGCCGTCGCCGGTCACCGGCACCGCCCAGCGGACCGACCAGGTGGGCCGCACCCGTTCCTCCGCAGGCCGGGCCACCAGCAGCCGGGAGTCGAGGGTGCCGCCCGCGGTGGCGACCCGCCACCGGCTCGGCACGCCGTCCTCGGTGATGGTCGAGCGGCCGTCCTGGTGGACCGCGGTGAGCACCCGGGTCGCCCCGTCGGCCTCGATGATGACCTCGGTCAGCGCGGGCAGCGCCAGCAGCAGGGCCGGCCCGGCTTCCCGCAGCAGCCGGCCCACCAGGCTGACCGCCTCCGCGTCGCGCAGCGGCAGCTCAACCGCGGTGACGAACTCGTCCCCGGCCAGGACCGGGGGGTCACGCTCGTCGCCCGGGAACGGCAGCCGCAGCACCGGCACGTGCCCGGACCTGGCCGCCAGCTCATCGGCCAGCGCCGGGACGGCCGCGACCAGGTCCCGGGTCCGGTCCCGCGACCAGCTCACGGTCCCGCTCCGCGAACGGACGCGGGGCTGGTCACAGACCGCCACCACCGCCGCGAAGCCGACCCCGAACCGCCCGACCGGCTGTGCTCCCGGCCCGCCGCCTGTGCCGCCGTCCGTGCCGCCGCCTGCCAAGCCCTGGCCGCCCGCGTCGCCCCGCTTACTCGACGCCCGCAGGGTGGACAGCGCCTCGACTCCGGCCGCGTCCAGCAGCGCCCCGGTGTTGGCCGCGGTCAGTGTCCCGTCGCGCAGCGTCAGCCGCAGCCGGCCCGGCACCCCGGCCCGGACCGCCGCGTCGGCCGCGTTCTGCGCCAGCTCCACCACTACCCGGTCCCGGTACCCGCCGAGGGCGTAGTCCTCCTCGGCGTTGGCGTCCTCGCGGAACCGGCTGGCCGACGCCGCCCAGCCGCCGAGCACCCGCGCCCGCAGCTCCGCGGTCTGGAACGGATCGCTGTCCCGGTCTGCCACCCCCCGACCCTATGCCACCAGCCGCCCCGCCCCAGCGGCCATGACCATCGTTGTCAGGCAAGGCATGACCGCCGTCAGCGGGGGAAGGCGAATAGCGGTCGAATAGCGGTGGAGCCGAGCCCGGCCGCGCCAGCGGCGGCGGGTCCCACCGGGAAGGCAGGCAGCGGTGAGGTTCAGGACGCGGGTCAGTGAATCGTTCCGGGTAGGCCCGTTCCGCATCCGGCTCAGCGAGCCGCTGGGCCGGGGCCGGGCGTGGGGCTCGGTCGGGGTGCGGGCAGGCCGGCGCGGCTGGCTGAGCTTCGGCACCCCGCTCGGCGGGGCCCGTGGCCAGCGAGGGGCGGCCGGCCGACGGGCGGCCGTCCGGCGTCGTCGGCGCTGGTAGGCGCCGGCTGCGTGCTCCCGTGCGCGCAGCCTCGGCCCGCAGCCTCTGCCCGCGGCGCCCGGTGCCGCGGCCCTCGCGGTGTGGCACGGATCACGGTGGCCGTCCGGCCCCGTTGACCCGGCCCGCTGACCGCCCGGCCGGGCCGCCGGCCAGGCACGATGAACGGCGGTTACCCTCCGGGGTCAGCCGCACCCGTTCGGATACATATTGTTAACGTCGCCTCGCGCTGCGAATCCGGGCGGTGACCGAGTGCTGCAGGTACCTTGGGCGAGTGACGTCCTGGGCTGATCACGCCATCCTGTGGCACGTTTACCCGCTCGGCTTCACCGGCGCCGAGCCCGCGGCCCTGCCGCCGGGCGAGCCGGTCCGCCGTCGGCTAGGGCAGCTAGCGGGATGGCTCGACTACGCGGTCGAGCTCGGCTGCAACGGGTTGCTGCTCGGTCCGCTGTTCGCGGCCGAGACGCACGGCTACGACACCGTCGACCACTTCAGGATCGACCCCCGGCTGGGCGACCAGGCCGACTTCGACGCGCTGGTCAGTGCGGCCGACCAGCGCGGCCTGCGGCTGATCCTGGACGGGGTGTTCAACCACGTCGGGCGGTCCTTCCCGGCCTTCCAGGCGGCGCTCGCCGGCGGCCCGACGGCCCCGGCCGCCCGCTGGTTCAAGCGGACGCCGGACGGGACCGACTACGCCGTCTTCGAGGGCCACGGGCAACTGGTGGAGCTGGATCACGACGAGCCCGCCGTGCTGTCCTACGTGATCGAGGTGATGAGCCACTGGCTCGCCCGCGGCGCGGGCGGCTGGCGGCTTGACGCCGCCTACGCGGTGCCGCCGGCCTTCTGGGCCAAGGCGGTGCCCGCGGTGCGCGAGGCGTTCCCCGACGCCTGGTTCCTGGGCGAGATGATCCACGGCGACTACGCCGCCTACGCCAACGAGGCCGGCCTCGACTCGATCACCCAGTACGAGGTGTGGAAGGCGATCTGGTCCTGCCTCAACGACCGCAACTTCTTCGAGCTCGACCACGCGCTCGGGCGGCACAACGCGTTCCTCGACGGGGAGCTGGCGCAGACCTTCGTCGGCAACCACGACGTGACCCGGCTGGCCACCGCGCTCAACGACGAGCGGCACTTCTCGCACGCGATCGCCATCTTGTGCTGCCTCGGCGGCGTGCCGAGCGTGTACTACGGCGACGAGCAGGGGATGCGCGGCGTCAAGGAGCACCGGGCGGGCGGCGACGACGAGATCAGGCCCGCGTTCCCGGCCTCGCCGGACGGGCTGCCGCCGGACGGCTGGCGCTACTACCGGCTGCACCAGCGGCTGATCGGCTTCCGCCGCCGCCATCCCTGGCTGGTCCGGGCGCGCACCGCGGCCGAGCACCTGGAGCCGTCGGCGATGGCGCTGCGGCTGCGCGGCGAGGGGGACGGCCAGCAGGCCCTGCTGCTGCTCAACACCGGTGACCAAGACTTCCGGTTCCCGGTCGACGCGGCCGGCCTGGCGGCCGCGGTGACGGCCGAGCCGGGCGCGGTCCCGGCCGACCCGCTGCTCGTCCCCCCGCACAGCTGGACAATCCTGGCCTGACCGCCGCTGGGCAACGGGGAGCGCCCCGCGCCCCTCCCCTGCCACCCGCGCCCCTCGCCTGCCACCCGCGCCCCGCACCCCGCGCCCCTGCCACCCGCACCCCGCGCCCCCGGCGCCGTGGTTGTGGCAAACACGGCGCTATGGCCGTCTGGTTGCCGCAACCATGCGGCCAGGAACCGGCGGGATCCTGACCGTGTGGTCCCAGCGGGCACTTTTGTACACGCTGTCAGCCTGGTTGCGCGTAGCCGTGGGTGTAGGCGTAGCGGATCGCCTGGGCCCGGTCGCGCGAGCTGGTCTTCGCGAAGATCCGGTTGACGTGCGTCTTCACCGTCGCCTCGGACACGAACAGGCTCCGCGCGATCTCCCGGTTGGACTGCCCGGCCGCGATCAGCCGCAGCACGTCCGCCTCGCGCGGCGTCAGCTCGCCCGGGTCGTCGGGCGACGAGCCCGCGCCGGGCTGGCCCGCGCCTCCCCGCCCGGTGCCTGACGGGTCGGCCGGGGCGCGGACGGCGGCGTTGATGAGCCGCTGCTGCACGCTCGGGTCGAGGACACCCTGGCCAGCGGCGGCGGCGGTGATCGCGCGGCCGATCTCTGCCCGGGTGGCGTCCTTAGTCAGGTAGCCGAGCGCCCCGGCCCGCAGCGCGCCGATGATCGACTCGTCGTCGGCGTAGGTGGTCAGCACCACCACCCGGGTGCCCGGGTACTCGGCGGTGATCCGGGCGGTCGCGGTGACCCCGTCGCAGCCCGGCATGTTCAGGTCCATCAGCACCACCTGGGGCCGGGTCGCGGCCACCAGGTCGACGGCCGCGTTGCCGTCGCCCGCCTGCCCGGCGACGCTGATCCCGGGCAGCGTGCCGAGCAGCAGCACCAGGCCCTCGCGGACCGCCGACTGGTCGTCGGCGACGACGACGGTGACGGGATCGGCAGGATCGACGGGGGCGCCGCTTTCGGTCATGCGCTGATTCTGCCGTATCGGGGCGACGCTGGCCCCGGTCAGTCCCGGTCAGTCCCGGCCGGCTAGCGGCGGCTGACGGGGCAGCCGCAGCCGCACCCGCCACTGGCCGCCGTCCTCGCCCGCGGTCAGGGTGCCGCCGGCCAGCGCCGCCCGCTCCCGCAGGCCGGCCAGGCCGTACCCGGCCCCCGCCCGCGCCAGCGGCGCCGGCGCGCCCGCCGGCGGTAGCGCGTTGCCGACCACCAGCGTCATCTCACCGGGCGGGTACCCGACGGCGAGCTCGACCGGCTGGCCCGGCGCGTGCTTACGGGCGTTGGTGAGCGCCTCCTGGGCGGTGCGGAACGCGGTCAGTGCCGCGTCGGGGCCGAGCGGCCAGGGCGTCCCGGTGACGGTGAACGCGACCGGGGAGTCGCCGGTGGCGCGGTGCTCCTCGGCCAGCGACCGGAGGCGGCCGACCAGCCGTTCGGCCAGGGCGCTGCTTGCCGGGCCATCCGCGCCGTTATCGGCCGGGCCGTCAGCCGCGACGCCCGCCGGGCCGTTTACGCCGCCGCCCGCCGCGACGCCCGCCCGGCCTTCCGCTTCACCGCTGGCAGGCCGGGCATAGCCCGGGGCGGCGCCGTCCGTGTCGTCGCGCAGGGCCAGGATCGCGCGCCGTGTTTCCGCCATGCCCTCCCTGGTCAGCGCCCCGGCCCGCTGTACGCACTGGACCGCCTTGACGACCTCGGGGCGGTCGGCGGGCAGCGCGTCGAGCAGCCCCTCGGCCGCCTGCAGGTTGACCGAGACGGCGGCGAGGGCGTGGGCGAGCACGTCATGGATCTCGCGCGCGATCCGGGCCCGCTCCGCCAGCGCGGCCGCCTGGTTCTCGGCCGCGTGCGCCCGGCGGGCCTGCGCCAGCGCGTCCTCCGCCTCGACCGCGCGCATCAGGTAGGCGCGCCGGGTGAGCCCGAACGCCCAGAAGCCGATGAAGCCGGCGCTCCAGCCGGCGATGGCCTGGGCGGGCGCGCCGCTGGCGATCGCCGCGACCAGGAACGCGGCCAAGGTCTCGGTCACGATCGCCAGCGACGCCTCCACCGGCAGCCGGGCACCCGCCGAGACCGCCACCACGAAGCCGACCGACACCGCCGTGCTGAGCGAGGACAGCCCGGCCAGCACCCCGCCCGCCGCGCCCATGACCGCCAGCATGGCCAGCCACAGCCGGGGCCGTTGCCCGGCGAACTGCCAGACCAGCCAGGCGACGGCGGACACGCCAAGTGCCACCGCGGTCGTGATGCCCTCCGCGCCCTGGGCGAAGTGCGGCGTGAACAGCGGAACCGTGACCAGCACGAGGACCAGTACAGCCAGCCGGGTGAAGTTGACGGCCGGCGGAACATCGATCGAGCTGACCGGCGCCCCGTCCCGCAGCACCGCCAGCAGGCTGGCCGGCCCGCCAGCGCGCCGGCGGGCCGCGAAGTAGGCGATAACCACGGTTCCTAACGTATCCGCGCGCGGACCGCGGCACCCGGTCCGGCCGGGTTGAGGCCAGGTGGAGATCACGGTCTCCACCCTGGCTCCACCCCGCCCCGCCGGGGCTTCCACCTGGGATCGAACCGCAGGCCGACGCGCCCCTGGCGCCTGGCTCCGTAGCGTCATCGGGGTAAGGACATCGCCCCCCCAGCGAACCACCCACCTGAGAGGAACTCCCGTGGACGCCAGCGTGCTAATCCCGAACCTCGTCATTCTCGGCGTCGTGCTTTTGTCGGACTGCGGACTGCGCAGGCTCTCCGCGGGGAGGCTGGTGCGCCCCTTCATCGCCGGCGCCGCGATCATCCCGTTCTACTTCAAGGGCTTCGCCACCTCGGGTAACGGGCTGCTGCTGGAACTAGCCGGGATCGCGGCCGGGCTGGCGCTCGGCGTGCTCGCCGCCGCCCTGCTGCGCGTCTTCACCGACTCCGCCACCGGGCAGACGATGACCCGCGGCGGCGCGGGCTACGCCCTCTTCTGGATCGTGGTGGTCGGTGCCAGGATCTACTTCTCCTACGGCTCGCAGCACGTGTTCAGCCACCAGCTCGGCAGCTGGCTGGCTACCAGCCACGTCACCGTGGACGCGCTGACCGCGGCGCTGATCTTCTTCTCGGTGGCCATGCTGTTCGGCCGCACCGGCGCGGTCGCCGCCCGCGCCCGCCAGCTCGGCCGCCACCAGGCGGCGGCCAGTGCCCGGGTGCCCGCCCCGGTCCGCTAGCCCCGGTCCGCTAGCCCGGCCCGGGAGCCCCGGCCCGGGAGCCCCGGTCCGGTAGCCCGGCCCGCGAGCCCCGGCCCGCGAAGCGCCCGCCCGCACGCTCACCGTGCGGGCGGGCGCTTCGCGCTGGCGCCGGGGCTAGACCGGGCAGGCCCAGTCGTCCGGGCTGAGCAGCGGCTCACTGGCGGCGCCGGGCGGCGGGAAGTGCACCCGCATCGAGAACGCGTGCGGCGTGGGCCCGTGCGCGCGCAGGTGCCTGATCCGGTCTTCCGCCTCGGCCGTGGTCGGGATGTGCCCGCGGGGAATCCACCACAGCGCCGCGTAGACCTCGCGCAGTTGCTCGAACCACTCGCGGCGGCGGCGAAGCACCGCCCGGTGCGCGGGCCCGTACACGAAGGCGGCCAGGTCGGCGACCGACTCCCAGACCGACATGTTGACCAGGATGCCGCCGTCCGAGCCCTCCTCGTCGTCGGAGAACATCCGCAGGCTGGTCGCGTTGCCCTCCTCCGTCTGCAGACGCCAGACGAAGCCGGGCGCGCTGTCCGCGACCGCGTTCACCGGGTCCAGCCCGGCCACGAAGTCCGCCAGGCGGGGACTGTCCATCGGCGCGAACGCTCGCGCGACGTTGACTTGCGCGACCACGTAGTCCATGCGGGGTGCCCTTCCGGTCGAGATCACGGAGTCCTGTTAAGGGCCAAATCGGTCCATTGGCCATTACGGGCAAGGTACCTAACCCACCGCCCCCGCCGCTATCGGGTAAACCGCCGCCCAAGCCGCTCGGTCCGCCGCGCAGCCCGCTCCCAGTCGGCGGTTCCGTGCCCAGTCCTGGTCGGCGTTCTCCGCTTCCGTCGGGCCGTCCAAGCCACTTCCTATCAGCTTGCACCAGCCGAATCATGACAAATCGGGCGGCGAAGTGGTCATAGCCGATAGGAAGTCGCGTCAGGTGGTTAAAACCGATAGGAAGTGGAATTCCGCAACCGATAACAGCAAGAAGCGCGGAGCGCCAGGGGGTGACCAGGTAGCGCTGCCCCCCTTCTAGCGGATAACAGCAAGAAGCGTGAGCGTGAGCGTGAGCGTGGGCGTGGGCGTGGGCGTGAGCGTGAGCGTGCTAGGTATCAGGTGATAGCTAGCCCGGCAGGCGGCTAGCGGCAGAGGTCGAGCAGCTTGGTCATCGTCGCCCAGTTCCGGGCGGTGCCGGTCAGGCCGGCCTTGGGCGAGCTGACGATGCGCAGCACCGTCGCGGCCAGGTCGCTGCGCCCGTAGCCGGCCGGCGTGTGCAGGTACAGGGTTCGGCCGACGGCGGTGACGGTGGAAGGATCGCCCTTGGCGGCCGCCTGGACGGTCGCCTTCTCCAGCTTGGCGGTCAGGTCGGGACCGGGGGGCTCGCTCAGCACCACGGCGTGCACCCGCTTCGGGTCGGGCTCGTCGGGGTGGGGGTTGGCGGCCAGGATCTTGGCCAGCTCGTCGCGGGTGAGCACCACCACCGGGGCGGTCACCCCGAGGTCGGCGCTGATCGCCTCGCTGATCGCCTGCCCGGCCTGGGCGCAGTCGGCGTCGGCGGGGGCGGTGAACAGCACGTTCCCGCTCTGGATGTAGGTCGACACGTCCCCGTGGCCGAGGCCGCCCACCAGGGAGCGCAGGTCGGCCATTGCCACCTTGTTCTTGCCCCCGAGGTTGATCCCGCGCAGCAGCGCGACGTGCGTAGCCATGACGCTATTGTGCCTCCCGGGCGGGACCGCTAGCAGGCGGCTAGGAGTTAAGAGCCGGCCTCGATGTCGGCCAGCGCGCAGGCGATGTTGTCCGGGCCGCCCGCCTCGTTCGCCAGCGTGATGAGCCGCTGTACGACCGCGGCCGGCTCGGCGCGGGCGGCCAGCTCCCGCCGGATCACGGCCGCCGGCAGCACCGTGGTCAGGCCGTCCGAGCAGAGCAGGAAGCGGTCGCCGGGCCGCGCCTCGAGCAGCGAGAGCTCCGGCTGGTCGGCCTCGCGGGCCTGCTCCTCGGTCATTCCCGCGGCCCGCAGCAGGGCCGCCGACGCGCCCAGTGCGCGCAGCAGCAGCGAACGCTGCGGGTGCGAGACCGCTTCCTCCGGGGTGAGCCGGCCCGCGTCCACCATCGCCTGGGTGACCGAGTGGTCGTGGCTGACCTGGAACAGCCCGCCGTCGCGGTACAGGTAGGCGCGCGAGTCGCCGATGTGCACCAGCGCCAGCCGGGAGCCGGACAGCAGCGCCGCCGTGAGCGTCGACCCGCTGCCGCCCAGCTCGGGGGCGGACCGGGCGATCGAGCGGACCGACGCGGCGGCCGCCGCGACCGCCTCCGACAGGAGGTTGAGCAGGCTGGCAGGCGCGGTCTCGGCATCGAGGTGACCCAGTGCGCCGGGGTGACCCAGTGCGCCGGGGTGACCCGAGGCGCCGGGGTCACCCGGCGCGTCCAGGTGCAGCAGGGCGTTGACGGCGGCGGCGCTGGCCTGCTCGCCGCCCGGGCCGAACCCGTCGGCCACCGCGAGCACCCGCGGGCCGGCCGTCGCCGCGTCCTGGTTCCGCTCCCTGACCAGGCCGGCGTCGGACGCGGCGGCGTAGCGGACGGTGAGCGCGGTCCCCGCCGGTGAGGGGTCCGACCAGGGGCCGGGCTGGGGTGACAGTGGTGCGGGCATGGCGGTTGCTCCCTCGGAGAGATAGCTGATGAGGAACTGAGCAAGCCGCTGACGTTCGGCCAGGTCCGCTTCGGCCACCCGGAGGAAGGCGGTCACCGCCGCCGCTGCCTCAGCCGGCGAAGACTCGAGGACAGCGCCGATCTGGGCGAGCGGCAGGCCGATCCGGCGCAGCCACGCGACCAGCCGCGCCCGCTCCAGCTGGGAGGGCGCGTAGTAGCGGTAGCCGGACCACTGGTCGACCTTGGCCGGGCGAAGCAAGCCGAGCTCGTCGTACAGGCGCAGCGCCTTGGCGGACAGCCGGGCCTGGCGGGCGAACTCGCCGATTGTCAGCAGCTTCACAGCCACCACCGTGGGCTTTACCCCCGGGGGAAGGTCAACTACTGCCGGTAGGTAGCCAGGAACTCGCCCAGCCGGGTGACCGCGTCCGAGAGCACCTCGACCGGGGCCAGGAACACCACCCGGATGTGGTCAGTGGACGGCAGGTTGAACCCGGTGCCGTGGGTCAGCAGCACGTGCTGCTGCTGCAGGAAGTCGATGCACATCCGCTCGTCGTCGACGATCTTGTGCACCTCGGGGTCGAGCCGGGGGAACAGGTACAGCGCGCCGGCCGGCTTGTAGCAGTCCACTCCCGGGATCGCGCTCAGCAGCTCCCAGGCGGCGTCCCGCTGGTCGCGCAGCCGGCCGCCGGGCAGCAGCAGCGGGGTGATGTCGATGCCGCCGTCGAGCGCGGCCGGTATCGCGTGCTGGGCCGGCACGTTGGGGCACATCCGCATGTTGGCCAGCAGCTCGAGGCCCTCGCGGTACTCGGTCATCGGGGCCCGCGGCCCGGAGACGACCAGCCAGCCGGACCGGAAGCCGGCCAGCCGGTAGGTCTTGGACATGCCGCCGAGGGTGAGCACCGGCAGGTCGGGGGCGAGCGCGGCGGCGCAGTGGTGCACCGCGCCGTCGAACAGGATCTGGTCGTAGATCTCGTCCGACAGCACCAGCAGGTCATGGCGGCGGGCCACGTCAAGCAGCCCCTCCAGAGTCGAACGCGAGTAGACCGCCCCGGTCGGGTTGTTCGGGTTGATGATGACCAGCGCCCGGGTGCGCGGGGTGATCAGCGACTCGACGTGCTCGACGTCGGGGTTCCAGTCGAGTTCCTCGGCGCAGCGGTAGTGCACCGCCCGGCCGCCGCCGAGGTTGACCGCGCCGGTCCACAGCGGGTAGTCGGGCGCCGGGACGAGCACCTCGTCGCCCGGGTTGAGCAGCGCCTGCAGCGCCATCACGATCAGGTCCGACACCCCGTTGCCGAGGTACACGTCGTCCGGGGTGACCCCGGCGACGCCCAGCCGGGCGCCGAAGTACCGCGCCACCGCCTCACGGGCGGGCGCGATGCCGCGCGCGTCGCTGTAACCCTGCGACTTGCCGATCGCCGCGGTCACCTGGGACAGCACCGAGTCCGGTGCGAACAGGCCGAACGGGGCCGGGTTGCCCAGGTTCAGCTTGATGATCTCGTGCCCCTGTGCCTCGAGCTCGCGAGCTCGTGCCAGCACTGGTCCGCGAATGTCGTAACGGACGTCGGCCAGCCGGCTCGCCTGAGACACCATGGTGGGCCTCCTCAAAGGTCGTGATCGCGTTCAGCAGAGCGGATCCGCACGTCAGGCGGACCCGATGCCCGAATGTTACCGGCTCATTGCCGCTGACCCGGGGTATTTACTGGCCGGGAAGTGGACCTGGCTGGCCGCTCAGCCGTCCAGCCGCTGGCCGGTGAGCATCTCGTACAGGTCCAGGTAGCGGCTGGTCAGCACGGCCAGCACGTCGTCGGGGATGTCCGGCCCGGGCGGGGTGCGGTCCCAGCCGATCGAGGTGGACCAGTCCCGCAGGTACTGCTTGTCGTAGGAGCGCTGCGGCTGGCCGGGGGAGTAGGAGTCGGCCGGCCAGAAGCGGGACGAGTCCGGGGTGAGCACCTCGTCCGCCAGCACCAGCGTGCCGTCCTTGGCCCGGCCGAACTCGAGCTTGGTGTCGGCCACGATGATGCCGCGCTCGGCCGCGGTCTGCGCCCCGCGCCGGTACACCTCCAGCGTGACCCGCCGCAGTTCCGCCGCCGTCTGCGCGCCGACCAGCTCAGTGACCTGGTCGAACGTTATCGGCTCGTCGTGGCCCGCGACGGCCTTGGTGGTCGGCGTGAACACCGGCTCGGGCAGCCGGGACGCCTCCACCAGGCCGGGCGGGAGCGGGACGCCGGACACCGCGCCGCTCTCCTGGTAGGCGGCCAGGCCCAGCCCGGTCAGGTAGCCGCGGGCGATGCACTCCACCGGGATCATCTCCAGCCGCTGGCAGCGGATGGCGCGGCCGGCGAACTCCGGCGGCACGTCGGTGGCGGAGATCACGTGATTGCCGATGATGCCGGCCAGCCGGCTGAACCACCACAGCGAGAGCTGGGTCAGCACGCGGCCCTTGCCCGGGACCGGCGTCGGCAGGATGACGTCGTAGATCGACACCCGGTCCGAGGCGACGAGCAGCAGGTCGTCGCCGTCGGCGTAGACGTCGCGGACCTTGCCCGAGTGAATCAGCTCCACAGGGCGCTTAGCCTACTATCGAGGGCCGGCGTAGCATCAGCTGGTATGGCAGGAACCGACGCAGAGCAGACCGGCGGTAGCGGCCGTGAGACCGGATACCTGCAGGTACAGACCACAACTGACACTCGCGCGGAGGCGGTGGAGCTGGCCCGGGCGGCGGTCGCGGCCCGGCTGGCGGCCTGCGCCCAGGTCGCCGGGCCGGTCGCGTCCACCTACTGGTGGAACGACGAGATCGAGCGGGCCGAAGAGTGGTTCGTCTTCTTCAAGCTCCCGGCCGACCGCTACGAGGCCCTGGCCGCGTTCCTGGCCGAGCGGCACAGCTACGACGAGCCGGAGATCCTCGCCACCCGGTTCGTGGCGGGCTCCCCGTCGTTCCTCGCCTGGATGACCGAGGAGACCCGCGGCCCCGGGCAGCCGCGCCCGGCCGGGGACGACATACCGCGCCAGCGCGGCGCCGCGGCGCCGCGCCCGTCCGACGTCACCAGCTAACCCGGCGGCCGGCCGTCCGCTCAGCCGGCCGGCGGCACGTTCCAGCTCAGGATGACCGGGTCCTCGTGTTCCGCCCCGAGGGTGGAGACGGTGCCCGTATCCAGCCGGAACAGCCGCCCCGCGGTCGGCTCAAGGCCCAGGTAGCGGGCGGTCAGCACGCGCAGCACGTGGCCGTGCGCGACCAGCGCCACGTCGCCCTGCGCCAGCAGCGGCGCGGCCCGCTTGAGCACCCGGTCCACCCGCGCCCCGACCTCGGCCGCGCTCTCGCCCGGGTGCTCGCCGTCGCCGGGGATCACCCCGTCCCGCCACAGCGACCAGCCGGGCCGGGTCCGCTGAATCTGCGCGGTGGTGATCCCCTCGTAGCCCCCGTAGTCCCATTCCCACAGGTCAGGGTCGGTGCCGGTGACCTTGAGGCCCGCCAGCTGAGCGGTTCGCTGCGCCCGCTGGGCGGGGCTGGCCCAGACCGCGACCAGCCGGGCGCCCGCCACCCGCCGGGTCACCACCGGCGCCAGCGCCTCCGCCCCGGCGATCCCCTTGGCGGTGAGGGGCACGTCGGTCCGCCCGGTGTGCTTGCCGTCGCGGGACCACTCGGTCTCGCCGTGCCGCAGCAGGATCAGCTCTCCCATGGCCGGCCCTAGAGCAGCCTGCGCAGCCGGAACAGGTCCTTGACCGACGCCTCGATCTTGACCCGGCCGGACATCCAGGCCCGGGCGATGTTCATCGGCTGCTCGGCCAGCGCCAGCACCTCGTCGCTGTCGGCCGTCAGCCGGATGTCGGCGGCCGGCTCGCCCGGCGCGGCCTCGCGGACCGGGTCGTCACCCGCCCCCAGCCGGGTGACGTAGGTGGCGCCGAGGTCGGGCACGGTCACGCTCATCGTCCGGTTCCCGAAGTACTGCTCCCGCTGGTCGGGGCTCATCTCCGCTAGCCGTGCGGCTAGCTTCTGCAGTGCAGCGCGGCAATCTTCGGCCGAAGCCATGTGCGCCTCTCCCCTCGCTGAGCGGTACCGTTCACGCGGGAGGGTAGCGCACGCGAGCGACCAGCGCGGTTACCAGGCAGCCCGAGGAGAGAAAAGCGATATGGATTCAGAACGGGTGCGGCTTGCTCTCACCCCAACCGGTGACCCCCAGGTGGACGCGGCCATCGCCGGGCTGGCCGGGCTCGACGACCTCGACCTGGCGCGACGGCCCGCGGTACTGCAGGACACCCACGACCGGCTGCGGGAAATCCTGGGCGAGCTCGGCGACGCGGTCCCGGGTGAGCCGGGGCGGCGCGGCGCGCAGGGCGAGCTCGGACGGTGACGGTACGCGGCAGGCTGGACGCGGAGCTGGTCCGGCGCGGGCTCGCCCGCTCCCGGGAGCAGGCGGCCGAGCTGATCGCGGCGGGCCGGGTCGCGGTCAGCGGGCAGCTCGCGTCCAAGCCGGCCACCCAGGTGGGCCGGGACGCGCCGGTCACGGTGGCGGATGACGCCGACGCCGGCCCGCAGTACGTCTCCCGCGGCGGCCACAAGCTGGCCGGGGCGCTGACCGCGTTCGCCGGGCTCGAGGTAGCGGGCAAGCGCTGCCTGGACGCGGGCGCGTCGACCGGCGGGTTCACCGACGTGCTCCTGCAGGCGGGCGCCGCGCAGGTGGTGGCGGCCGACGTCGGCTACGGCCAGCTCGCCTGGTCGCTGCGCACCGACGAGCGGGTGACGGTGCTCGACCGGGTCAACGTCCGCGCGCTGGAGCCGGCCCAGGTCGCGCCGCCGCCGCAGGTGGTGGTGGCCGACCTGTCGTTCATCTCGCTGGCCAAGGTGCTGCCCGCGCTGGCCGCCTGCGCCGCCCCCGACGCGGACTTCGCGCTGATGGTGAAGCCGCAGTTCGAGGTGGGCAAGGGCCGGGTCGGCCCGCACGGGGTGGTCAGGTCACCGGAGGTCCGGGCGGAGGCGGTCCGCTCGGTCTGCGAGACCGCCTGGTCGCTGGGCCTGGGCGTGCTCGGGGTGACGGCGAGCCCGCTGCCGGGGCCGGCGGGCAACGTGGAGTACTTCGTCTGGTTCCGCCGCGGCGCCCCGCCGCTTGACGAGGCCGAGCTGAGCCGGGCGATCGAGACCGGGCCCCAGTGACCGGCCGGTGACCTGGCGGGCACGGCCGGCAAGGTAAGTTGCACCCAATGGGCGATTCACAGCGCACGATGCTGGTGCTCGCGCACACCGGCAGGGAAAGCGCACGGCGCAGCGCGACGGAGGTCATCCAGCGGCTGACCGCGGCCGGCGTGAAGGTCCGGGTAACCGAGAGCGAGGGCGCCGCCCTGCAGTGCGCCGGCGCGACCGTGGTCCCGCCCGGGCCGTCCGCCGCCGACGGGGCGGAGCTGGTCATCGTGCTCGGCGGCGACGGCACCCTGCTGCGGGCGGCCGAGCTGTCGCGGACCGTGGGCACCCCGCTGATCGGGGTGAACCTGGGGCACGTGGGCTTCCTGGCCGAGGCCGAGCCGGACGGGCTCACCCAGACGGTTGACCGCCTGCTCGCGGGCGACTACCGGGTCGAGCAGCGGATGACGATCGACGTGGTGGCCAGGGACAACGGCGCCACCATCGCCAGCACCTGGGCGCTCAACGAGGCCACGGTGGAGAAGGCGTCCCGTGAGCGGATGGTCGAGGTGGTCATCGAGGTGGACGGCCGCCCGCTGTCCCGCTGGGGCTGCGACGGGGTGGTGTGCGCCACCCCGACCGGGTCGACCGCCTACGCCTTCTCGGCCGGCGGCCCGGTGGTCTGGCCGGAGGTCGAGGCGCTGCTGATGGTGCCGCTGGCGGCGCACGCCCTGTTCGCCCGGCCGCTGGTGGTCTCACCCCGCTCGGTGGTGGCGGTGGAGCTGATGAACGAGGGCGGCGACGGCGCCGCCGACTTCGGGGGCGCCGTGCACGGTGACATCGAGTACGGGCAGCCGGTGGCGGGCGAGGACAGCGACCCGGCCGACCAGTTCGCGGACGCCGACCGGGCGGTGCTGTGGTGCGACGGCCGCCGCCGGTTCGACCTGCCGCCGCGCGCCCGGATCGAGGTTCGCCGCGGTGAGCTGCCGGTATCGCTGGCGCGGGTACACGGCGGGCCCGGGCAGCCGCCCGGCGGGGGCGAGTTCACCGACCGCCTGGTGGCCAAGTTCGGCCTGCCGGTCGAGGGCTGGCGCGGCCGCGCGTCCCGGCTCGGCCACTGACCGGCGCCCCGGCCGCTCGCACCGCCCGGCCGGCGCGCCGGGCGATTTGCGGCCAAATGTTTGCTTGAACGGCGCGGCCGGGCGACACTTGATGCAAACAGGTAAGCGAATGAAATGCGCCGCGGCGGGAGCGTCGGTGCCGGCTTGTACGGTGTGCGTGGGCGGGACCGCCAGCCGCGCGGGCCCCGCGACGGTAAAGTCGGCAGTGCCGTTAGGTCGCAGGGTCGCCCTTGCCGCGCGGACGCCCGGTAGCGGGCTGGGCCGACGGAACTGCTTCGAGAAGGAGACGGCTAGCGCTCATGCTTGAGGAAGTGCGGATTACCGGGCTCGGGGTCATCAACGACGCGCTGCTTGAGCTTTCGCCTGGCTTCACCGCGCTCACCGGCGAGACCGGCGCGGGCAAGACGATGGTGGTGACCGGCCTCGGCCTGCTGTTCGGCGGCCGGGCCGACCCGGCCCGGGTCCGGCCGGGCGCGCAGCGCGCCTCGGTCGAGGGCCGGCTGCGCACCGATCCCAGCGGCAAGGTCGCGCAGCAGGTCGAGGAGGCTGGCGGCGACCTCGACGAGGACGGCACCCTGGTGCTGACCAGGACGGTGTCCAGCGAGGGCCGGTCCCGGGCCTTCGCCGGCGGCCGCTCGGTCCCGGTGTCGCTGCTCACCTACCTGGCCGACGACCTGGTGGCGGTGCACGGCCAGTCCGACCAGCAGCAGCTGCTCAAGCCCGGCCGCCAGCGGGAGTCGCTCGACAAGTACGCCGGCGGCGGGCTCGGCGAGGTCCTCGCGGACTACCAGCGGGCCTACGCCCGCCACCGGGAGGTCGCCGAAGAGCTGGCGACGCTGACCACGCAGGCCCGCGCCCGCGCCGCCGAGGCGGAGGAGCTACGCGCGGGCCTGACCGAGGTGGAGAAGCTCAACCCGGTCGCGGGCGAGGCGGGCGCGCTCCGGGCGGAGGAGGAGCGGCTGGCCAACGCCGACTCGCTGCACGCCGGCGCCATCACCGCGCACGAGGCGCTGCTTGGCGACCCGACCGCGGGCAACGACGGGGCGGACGCGGTCACCCTGCTCGGCCACGCGCGCCGGGCGCTTGACGCCGTGCGCCGCCACGACGCCGAGATCGACGGGGTGGCCACCAGGCTGTCCGAGGCCGCCTACCTGGTGTCCGAGGTGGCGGGCGAGCTGGCCTCCTACATCCAGGGCATCGACGCCGACCCGGCCCGGCTGGCGGCCGTGCAGGAGCGCCGGGCCGCGCTGGCCCGCGTCATCCGGCTGTACGGCCCCGGCGGCGTCAGCGCGCGGGTCGGCGGCGCCCCGGTGACGCTCCCGGTCCCGGCGGCCGACCAGGAAAGCGACCCGGCGGACAGCGCTGACGGCACCTTGCCGGTGCTGGCGCCGGCCGACGAGCCGGAGCCCGACGACACCGCTTACGTGCTCGAATGGGCCCGGCTGGCCGCCGCCCGGGTGGCCGAGCTGGACAACGACGACGACACCATCGCCACCCTCACCGCCACCGAGGCCGACCTCGCGGCCCAGGTCCACGAGCTGGCCGGGCGGCTGTCGCGGCTGCGGGCGGAGGCGGGGGAGCGGTTCGCGGGCGACGTCACCGCCGAGCTGACCGCCCTGGCGATGCCGCACGCCCGGATCTCGGTGGTGCTGACCCCGCTGGCCGAGCCGGGCCCGCACGGCGCCGACGACGTGGAACTGCGCCTGGCCAGCAACCCCGGCGCCCCCGCGCTGCCGCTGCACAAGGGCGCCTCCGGCGGCGAGCTGTCCCGGGTGATGCTCGCCATCGAGGTGGTGTTCGCCGGCGCCGACCCGGTCCCTACCTTCGTCTTCGACGAGGTAGACGCCGGAGTGGGCGGCAAGGCGGCGGTCGAGATCGGCCGCCGCCTGGCCAAGCTGGCCCGCCTCGCCCAGGTCATCGTGGTCACCCACCTGCCCCAGGTGGCCGCCTTCGCCGACAACCACCTGGTGGTCGCCAAGTCCAGCGACGGCACGATCACCAGCACCAGCGTGATCCGGCTGGACCACGAGGCCCGCGTCCGCGAGCTGTCGCGGATGCTGGCGGGCCTGGAAGACTCCGAGTTCGGCCAGGCCCACGCGGCCGAGCTGCTGGCGATGGCGGCCGACCAGGGCTCCCGGTCCTAGCCGGCCGGGCGGCGGATACACCAGGGACCGACTCACGAGAGGCTGGCGCCGTGCGGAAACTGATCTACGGCATGAACCTGACCCTGGACGGCTACATCGCCGCCCCCGGCGACGACATCGGCTGGAGCGGGCCGCCGAGCGACGAGCTGTTCCAGTGGTGGCTCGACCAGGAGCGGGCGAGCGGCCTGTCGCTGTACGGGCGCAAGGTATGGGAGGCGATGAGCTCCTACTGGCCGACCGGCGACCAGCAGCCCGGCGCCACCCCGGCCGAGATCGCGTTCGCGCAAAACTGGCGGGACACCCCGAAGGTGGTGTTCTCCTCGACCATCGACAAGGTCGACTGGAACACCCGCCTGGTCACTGGCGACGCGGTCGACGAGATCACCCGGCTCAAGGCCGGGGACGGTGCCCCGCTGAGCATCGGCGGCGCGACGCTCGCCCGGGCGGCCATGCGGGCCGGGCTGATCGACGAGTACGCACTGGCCACCCACCCGGTCCTGGTGGGCGGCGGCACGCCGTTCTTCACCGCGCTGGACAGCTGGGTCGGCTTGAACCTGGTGGAGACGCGGACGTTCCCTGGCGGGGTCGTGCTCACCAGGTACGAGACGAGGCGCTGAGCAGCCGGGGCATATCCGCGGCTGATTCGACTGCCGCGCGCGGCTCCGGTGCGCCTCACAGTGCCACCGGGCGGCTGGCGATTACCCCGTAGTCATCGCCGGCCGCGTCAACCAGCAGCGCGAGCGCGGCGGTCAGCGCCTGCCGGTCCGGGGGAGCGAGCCGCTCCATGATCCGGGCCAGCTCATGGCGCCGCCATCGGTCCGCGGTCGCGACCAGGCCGCGGCCGCTGGCGGTCAGCTCGAGGGTGACCACGCCCCGGTGCCCGGGGGCGGTTCCCCGGGCCACGTGCCCGGCGGCGACCATCCGGTCGGCCAGCCGGGTGATGGTCGACCGGTCCAGGCCCAGCGTCCTGGCCGCCTGACCGGACGAAACCGGGCCCAGGTCAGCGAGCACCGCCAGCAGCCGGAACTGCGGCAGCGTCACCGCCGAGCCGAGCACGTCCAGGCTGCGCAGCGCCACTCCGGCCAGCACCCGCGTCGCCGCCTGCAGCACCTCCGCGGTCCCGGGCGCCAGCGCGGGACCGTCCTCGTCCTGTGTCGATGGCATTGTCGCGAGCCTTTCGCCTTGCGGTCCCTTGGTGCGGCCGGTCCTGACGGCCGGCCACTGCGAAACTCTACGCCCGGCCACCCGGTTGCTGCATAATACAATGATTGCAAGATGCAATATTTGAGACGTGCACAAGATGTGGATGGTCAGGGTGAAGCGAGAACCACGGGCAGACGGTGACCGGGACAAGACGGCGGACGAGGCCGGCCAGCCGGCCGTCGCGCGGGCGGCGGCGTGGCTGCGGGCCGGGCGGGGCGGGATGTTCCTGCTGGCGTTGCTCGTCGGAGCCGGAGCGGGCCTCGGTGCGGTGGTGTTCCGGTACCTGGTCTTCTTCTTCACCTGGCTGGCGACCGGGCACGACGAGTTCGGGCAGGCGGGGTACGTCGGCAGCAGCCACCTGCCGTGGCTGGGCCTGGGCTTCTTCGTGGTCATCCCGGCGATCGGCGGGCTGCTGTACGGCCCGCTGATCTACCAGTGGGCCCGGGAGGCGCGCGGGCACGGGGTGCCCGAGGTGATGGTCGCGGTGGCCGACAACGGCGGCCGGATCCGCTGGCAGGTCGCCGTGGTCAAGTCCCTGGCCTCCGCGCTGTGCATCGGGTCGGGCGGGTCGGTGGGCCGGGAGGGGCCGATCGTGCAGATCGGCTCGGCGCTGGCCTCCAGCGTGGGCCAGTGGGTCAGGCTGCCGGAGAACCGGCTGCGGATCATGGTCGCCTGCGGCGCCGCGGGGGGCATCTCGGCCACCTTCAACGCGCCGATCACCGGGGTGTTCTTCGGGGTCGAGATCATCCTGCGCGAGTTCGCGGTCGACGCCCTGTTCACCGTCATGCTGTCGGCGATGGTCGCCGACGCCGTGGCGATCCCGTTCCTCGGAAACAAGCCGTTCCTGTCCGGCTTCCCGGTCGGCATCACCCTCCAGCACCCGCGCAACTACCTGCTCGTCGCCGTCCTCGCGGTGATCGCCGCGCTGCTGGGGCTGGTATTTAAGAACGTGCTGTACCAGGTCGAGGACTGGTGCGACGCGCTGTGGAAGGGCCGCCCCGAATGGGCCCGCCCGGCCGTGCTCGGTCTCGCGTTCGGCCTGCTGCTGCTCGCGCTCCCGCAGCTGTACGGCGTCGGCTACCCGGTCATGTTCAAGGCCACCGCCGGCAGCTACGCCACCTGGTTCCTGGTCATCCTCGCACTCGGGAAGATCCTGGCGACCAGCGTCTCGATGGGCATCGGCGGCTCCGGCGGCATCTTCGCCCCGTCGCTGTTCATCGGCGTCACCGCCGGGATGGCCTACGGCGACACCGTCGACCACCTGTTCGGTCCCGGGGCCGGGCAGCCGGCCCTGTACGCGGTGGTCGCGATGGGCGCGGTGTTCACGTCCGCCGCCCGCGCCCCGCTGACCTCGCTGGCCAGCGTGGTCGAGATGACCGGTGACTTCTCCCTCACGCTGCCGGTCATGCTCGCCGTCGCGATCGCCACCACCGTCTCCCGCGCGCTCAGCTACGGGACCATCTACACCACCAAGCTGCTGCGCCGCGGCACCGACATCGACCAGGCCGCCCCGTGGCGCGCCCTGGCCGACCTCAAGGTCACCGATGTCATGCGCCCGTTCCGGCCCGCGCTGCCGGTCCCCCCGGACGGCGGGGCGGGCGGGGAACCGGGCTGGGCCGGCAGCGGGGAGCAGCCGGACGACATGGCGCTTCCCGGCCCGGTGACCGAGCGGCATGACCTGCAGGCGCTGTTCGCGTCGGAATCGCTCGGCCAGGCGCTCCGCCAGCTCGCGGTCTACGGCCGCGACGGGCTGCCCGTGGTATCACCGGACGAGCGGCACGTCGACGGCTGGGTGACCAGCGAGGGAGTACTGCGGGCGCTCGCCCACCGGGTGGCCGGCACGGCCGCCGAGACCGCGCACGCGCAGGCCGCCGCCGACGGGGAACCCGACGACGCGCAGGCCATGCTCGAGCGCCCGTCCGTCCCGCTGCCCGGCTACTACATCGCCGAGGTCACCGTCACCGGCCACTCGCCCGCGGCCGGCCGCAAGCTGGGCGACGTCAGCTGGCCGCCCGCCAGCATCCCGGTCCTGGTGCTGCGGAGCGGCTCACTCCGGCCGGCCCGGCCGGACTCCACCCTGGCCCCGGGTGACCGGGTCAGCCTGCTCGTCCCCGCGCGCCTGGACATGGACGGGCGTGCCCCGGCCGGCCGCGCCGGCGTGAGGCCTTGTGCGGACCGGAGGTAAGTGCTTACAGTTGTCTGGACCGGACAGCGGATCCATCGATCCACTAGACGGATCGCGGAGGCGGCATGAGCAGACGGTCCGCGCCGCCGGCCAGAACCGACGTCCTGGTGGCCGGCAGCGGGGCGGCGGGCCTGACCGCGGCCATCGCGGCCGCGGCCGGGGGCGCCAGGGTGGTCCTGGCCGAGTGCGCCGGCCAGCTGGGCGGGACCACCGCGCTGTCATTCGGGCGGGTCTGGGTCCCGGCCAGTCACCACGCGCCCGCCGACACCAGGGAAGCGGCCCGCGCCTATCTCAGCCGGGCTGTTCAGCGGGCGCTACCCGGAGATGGCCAGCGCGTTCATCGCCGGCGGGCCCGCGATGGCGCGGTTCGTCGAGCACCACTCGCCGCTTCGCTTCGTGCCCTGCGTCAACTACCCCGACTACCACCCGCAGCGGCCGGGCGCGGCCCGGGGCGGGCGCGCCCTCGACATCACCCCGGTCCGCCTCGGCGCGCTGGTCCCGCTGGCGCGCTCGGTACGGACGCCGCCGGGCTACCTCCCGCTCACCCACGCCGAGTGGGAGGAGTGGCGGTACCCGCCGGGGTTCGACTGGGCGCTGCTCGACCAGCGCCGCGCCGACGGCATCCTGGCGGGCGGCGCCGGGCTGGCGGCCGCGCTGCTGGACGGGGCGGTCCGCCTCGGCGTCCGGGTGCTCACCGGGACCCGGCTGACCGCGCTCCGCCGGTGCCGCGGCCGGGTGACCGCCGCGACGGTGGAGCACGCGGGCACCCTCCGGGATATCGCCGCGTCGGCCGTGATCCTCGCCACCGGCGGGTTCGACCGCGACCCGGAGCTGCGCGCCCGGCTGCTGCCGGCCGCGGTGGCGGCGACCGGAGCGGCGCCCGGCAACACCGGGGACGGCCTGCGCATCGCGGTCGAGGCCGGGGCGCGGCTGGAGAACACCGGCCAGGGCTGGTGGATGCCGATGATCGAGGTCCCGGGGGAGTCGGTCGAGGGCCAGCAGTACTACCAGTCGGTGATCCGTGAGCGGGCGCTGCCGCGGCAGATCCTGGTCAACGCGGCCGGCCGCCGGTTCGCGGACGAGGCGCTGCCGTACAACGAGCTCGGCAAGGCGATGAACCAGCGCAACCTGGACGGGGGCTACCCCAACATGGCCGCCTGGATGGTCTTCGACGAGGGCTTCCGGCAGCGCTACGCCTTCCCGGCCGCCCGGCCGGGCGGCCCGCTGCCCGGCTGGGCCCTGCGGGCCGGCTCGACTGGCCGGCCTGGCCGTCGCCGCCGGGCTCGACCTGCGCGCGCTGGCGGAAACCGTGGCGAGGTGGAACCGGGACTGCGCGGCGGGCACCGACCGGGAGTTCGGCCGCGGCGCGGGCGCCTACGAGCGCTTCATGGGCGACCCGGGCGCCCGGCACCCGAACCTGGGCCCGATCGACCAGCCGCCCTATTACGCGGTCAGGGTGCTGTCCGGCACCATCGGCACCAAGGGCGGCCCGGTCACCGACGCCGACGGCCGCGTCCTCGGCCCGGACGGCCAGCCGGTCGGCGGGCTGTACGCCGCGGGCAACACCGCCGCGTTCTGGACCGCCGACGGCTACCCCGGAGCGGGCGCGACCCTGGGGGTCGCGATGACCATGGGTTACCTCGCGGGCGGGCACGCGGCCCGCTACAGCCCGATGTAGACCGAGCGCACCCGCGCGTTGCGGCTCAGGCTGGCGGCGCTGTCGGACAGGGCGACCTCGCCGTTCTCGAGCACCAGGCAGTAGGTGGTCGTCTCGAACGTGAGCATGGCGTTCTGCTCGACCAGGAGCAGGCTCAGGCCGTTGTCCCGCAGCCGGCGCAGGGTCTCGCCGATCACCTCGACCAGCTTGGGTGACAGCCCCATCGACGGCTCGTCGAGCAGCAGCAGCACCGGCCTGGCCATCAGCGCCCGGCCGATGGCGAGCATCTGCTGCTGGCCGCCGGACAGGGCCCCGGCCAGCCGGCCCCGCATCTGCGCGAGGACCGGGAAGAGCGCGTAGACCTCGGCCAGGCCGTCTCTGACCCGGCCGTCCCAGCGCCGCGCGTACGCGCCGAGGAGCAGGTTCTTCTCCACCGTCAGCCCGGCGAAGACGTGCCGCCCTTCCGGGACGTAGCCGATGCCGAGCCGCACCATGTCGCGGGCGGCGACCTTCGACAGGTCGTGGTCGCCGAACCGCAGTTCGCCCGCCGCCCGGGGGACCAGGCCCATCAGCGCGCGCAGGGTCGAGGTCTTCCCGGCGCCGTTGGCGCCGATCAGGCCGACCGACTGGCCCGGCTCCACCGTGAAGCTGACCGACCGGACCGCCGAGACCCCGCCGTAGCGGACGGCGAGGTCGCTGACGGACAGGGTCCGCGGCTCACCCTGATGGAGCTTCACTGGGCGGCCTCCGACGACTGGGCGGCCTCCGACGACTGGGTGGACGGCAGGGCCGACTTCACGGCCGACTTTCCCAGGTACGCCTCAAGGACCTGGGGATCCCGGGACACCTGGGCCGGCAGGCCCTCGGCGATCACCGACCCGCTGTCGAGCACGATGATCCGCTCGCACAGCGACATGACCAGGCCCATGTTGTGCTCGATGAGGACGACGGTGACCCCGCTGTCCCTGATCGACCGGACGATCGCGGCCAGCTGCGCCCGCTCGTCGCCGTTGAGGCCGGCCGCCGGCTCGTCCAGCAGCAGCAGCCGCGGCGCGCTGGCGATGGCCCGGGCCAGCTCGAGCCGCCGCTGGATGCCGTAGGGGAGCGTGCCCGGCAGCGCCGCCGCGAACTGGGCCAGGCCGAACCCGGCCAGCAGGTCGGCCGCGCGCCGTTTCAGCTCGCGGTCGTAGCGCCAGATGCCGGCCGGCCAGCACAGGTAGCGCCAGCTCCACCAGGTCGGGGTGCGGTCAAGCGAGACCAGCATGTTGTCGGTCACGGTGAGGTTGGCGAACAGCCGCAGGTGCTGGAACGTCCGGGCCACGCCGAGCCGGCTGACCTGACTGGGCGGGGCGCCGGAGATCGGCCGCCCGCCCAGCCGGATGGTTCCGCCGTGCGGCCGGTAGAAGCCGCTGATCACGTTGAACAGCGTGGTCTTGCCGGACCCGTTGGGGCCGACGATGCCGAGGATCTCGCCCGCGCGGACGGTCAGCGAGACGTCGGCCAGCGCCGTCACCCCGCGGAACCGGCGCACCAGGTGGGCGACCTCGAGGATGGTCTCGCCCTGGCCGGCCGGAGCGGCCGCCGGCAGCGGCCGGAACGGCTCGAGCACCGCGCTGGTCCCCGAGTGCCCGCGCCAGCGCCGGTACAGCGAGCGGACGTGGGCCGGGATCCCGACCAGGCCGGCCGGGGCGAACACCACCACCGCCACCACGACCAGGCCGTAGCCGAGCTGCGCGTAGGCGGCCAGGTTGGTGAGCTCCTGCTGGACGACGGTGAGCACGACCGCGCCGATGACGCAGCCGGCCAGGGAGCGCCGTCCGCCGATGATGACCATGGCGAGCAGCAGGAACATGTCGGCGATGCTGAACGTCTCCGGGGCGATGTAGTTGATCAGCCCGGCGTACAGCACCCCGGCGACGCCGCCGTAGACGCTGGCGAGCACGAACGCGGTCATCCGCAGCAGCCGGATCTCGCCTCCCGACGCGCTGGCGGCCAGCGGGTCGTCCCGCATCGCCCGCATCCGCCGGCCGAGCGGTGAGTGGACGATGAACAGCCCGAAGGCCAGGCCGAGGACCAGGACGACGAGCTCGAGGTAGTAGTAGAGGTACTGGCTCGACAGGTCGACGCCGAACAGCGGGGGCACCGGGATGCCGGAGATGCCCGAGTCCCCGTTGGTCACCGGCGCGTTGGTGATCCAGTCGACGAACGCGACCGCCAGCCCGAGCGTGACGATCCCCAGGTAATGCGACTGGACGCGGAGCGCCGGGGTGCCGACCACGATCCCGGTCAGCGCGGTGGCGATGACCGCGAGCACGGCCGCGGTCCAGAAACCGTAGCCGTCATGGGTGGTGAGGATGGCGGTCGCGTACGCGCCGACGCCGAAGAACGCGATCTGGGCCAGGTTGACCTGGCCGGCGATGCCCATCACCAGCCCCATGCCCACCGCGAGGAGGGCGAACAGGATCGCGGTGTCGGCCACGCTGATCCAGTAGATGTTGAGCTGGTACGGCAGCAGGTAGGCGAGCACCAGGACGACCACGATCCCGCCGGCCCGTGCCCCTTGCCGCGACCGGAGCGCTGGCAGCGACGCGGGCCGGCTCATGCCCGGTTCACCGTCCGCTCGCCGAAGACGCCGGTCGGCCTGATCATCACCAGCACGGTGAACACCACGAAGGTGACCAGGTCGGAGTAGCCCTGGAACCACTGGGCGGCGAATGAGCCGATCACCCCGATGCCGAGGCCGCCGACGATCGCGCCGGGGATGCTGCCGAAGCCGCCGAGGATGGCGGCGGCGAACCCGGCGATGCCGAGGGAGTCACCCATGGTGGGCGAGACGTAGAGCATCGGGCCGACCAGCGCGCCCGCCAGCGCGGCGAGGCCCGCGCCGATGGCGAACGAGATCGCGTTGCTGCGGCCGACGTGGATGCCGACCGCGGTCGCGGCCTCGTGGTCCATGGCGACCGCCTGCATGGCGGCGCCCTGCTTGGTGCGCTGCAGGAACAGCGTCAGCGCGACCATGGCGGCCGCGGTCACCGCGATCACCAGCAGGTCGTAGGGAGGGATCCGGACGCCGCCGATGTCCAGCGGCGCCGTCCGTACCGGGGAGTTCACCCCGCGCCCGGACGAGGACCAGGTCAAGATGGCGGCCGCGTCGAGCACGGTGCCCGCCCCGATGGTGCCGATCAGCATCAGGTCGAAGTCCTTGTTCTCGAGCGGGCGCAGCACCCGCTCGATCACCAGGCCGATCGCGCCGGTGACGATCATGGCGGCCGGCACGGCCACCGCGAACGGCAGCCGGGCCGACAGGTAGAAGGTGGACGCCACGTACGCGCCGATCATCAGCACCTGGCCGTGGGCGAAGTTGACCAGGCCCATGGTGCGGTAGACCAGCGAGAAGCCAAGCGCGACCAGGGCGTAGACCGCCCCGAAGCTCAGGCCGCTGACGAGCGTCTGGAAGAAAGACTGCACGGCTTCCTCGTCTCGGTGAGGACGGCTGGCTAGCCGACGGGGCTGATCTTCCCGTCGGTGATGATGCCGATGGCGGTGGCGAAGACGCCGACCCCGGTGCTGTCGTAGGCGAAGCTGCCGAGCAGCCCGGAGTAGTGGACGGCGCGGATGGCGTTGGCGAGGTCGAGGCCGGTGCACGCGTTGCAGGCCTTGAGCGCGGAGATCATGATCTCGGCGCCGTCGTAGGCCTTGGCGCCGTGCAGTTCCGGCGCGCTGCCGTAGGCGGCGCTGTAGGCGGCGGCGAACTTCTGCGCGGCCGCGCTCGAGTCGTTGCCCAGGTAGGGAGAGCTGACGATCGTCCCGTTGGCGTCGGCGGTCCCGGCCGTGGACAGGTAGAGCGGCGTGCCCGCGGGAGCGCCCTCCGCGATCACGGCCGTCATCCCGAGCGCGCGGGCCTGCTTCACGATCAGCCCCGACTGGGCCTCCTCGGCCCCGATGAACAGCACCTGCGGGTTGGCGCCGCGGATCGCGTTCAGGGCCGGGGTCATGTTGGTCTGGTCAGCCGGCACGACCTTCGCCGCGACCGGGGTGACGCCAAGCGACTGGAGCGAGGACGTCATGGCCTTCTCCTCGCCCGCGCCGTAGGAGTCGTTGTTGGTCAGCATCGCGATCTTCTTGTAGCCCTTGGTGGTGACCACGTACTTGGCCAGCGTGGAGTCGTAGGTGAGGCCGGTCGGGCCGTTCAGGAACAGGTACGGGCTCTTCAGCGCGATCAGCGCGGTGGACTGGCCCGAGGTGATGTTGGGGATCTTCTCCGACTTGAGTATCGGTGCCATCGCGACCGTCACCGCGCTTTCCGCGGTGCCGAACATGGCGACGTCGCCGTCGCTCGCGATCTTGCGGGCGAGCTCGGTGCCGACGGTCGGGTCGCCCTGGTCGTCGTACAGCGTCAGCTGGATCTTCCGCCCGTCGACCCCGCCGGCCGCGTTCAGCTGCTTGACGGCGAGGCTGACGCCGCGCCACTCGAACTGGCCCAGGTCGCTGTTCGACCCGCTCTGCGCGTCCACCACCGCGATCTTGATCGGCCCGGCGGCCGCGCCGCTTGACCCGCCCCCGCCGGACGGGGTGCTGCTCGCACCGGGCGCGCTGCACGCGGCCGCGGCGAGGACGACCGCGGCGACCGCCACCGCGCCGCCGATGCCGTATCTCTGAGTTCTGGACATAACGCTGCCCTCCAGGTGAATGTCATAGCGAGTCGGGGAGATCGAAAACGCCCTGGTAGATGTCGGTGATGTTCCAGTGCCCGGGGGTGGGCACCGGCTCGTTGACCATCGGCACGTCGAGGACGGCGGGCCGCCGCCGCCCCACTGCCTGCGTCAGCGCCGCCCGCAGGCCGGCCGGCTCGCGCACCTGGTAGCCGTCAGCGCCGCAGGACCGCGCCAGCGCCGCGAAGTCGGGGCTGTAGGGGAGTCCGTCCGGGTCGCGGAACTCGCACCCGTAGCTGGTCCCGAAGTTCGCCGCCTGCAGGTCGGCGATGGTCCCGTGCGCCCGGTTGTTCATCACCACGAAGATCACCGGCCGCCCCTGCTCGACCGCCATCGGGATGGCCGGGAGCTGCGCGCTCATCCCGCCGTCGCCGACCAGGGCCACCACCACCCGTTCCGGATAGCCGATCTGCACCCCGACCGCCGCGGCCGGGCCGAAGCCCATGGTCGACGCTCCGCCGGGGGTGATGAACCGTCCCTCGGCGGGCAGCTGGTAGCTCTGCGCGACGCCGTTCTTGTTCCAGCCCACGTCGGTGACCAGCACCGCGTCGGCGGGCAGGACCGCCCGCAGGTCAGCCAGGATCCGCTGCGGGCGCAGCGGGAACTCGTTTCCCGCGCCCTGTTCGCGGGCCGCCGCGAAGGCGGCGCCCCGGGCCGCGGCGATGGTGGCCCGCAGCCCGTCGCGCGAGACGGGGACCGAACGGATGGCGGTGACCGCGTCGGCGATCGCCGACACCGCCAGCGCGGTGTCGGCCACCGCCCCGATCTCCACCGGGTAGTTGCGGCCGATCTCGGCCGGGTCGATGTCGACCTGGATGAGCCGCGACGGCGGGAACCGCCAGGTGAAGGCGGGATCCCAGGAGCTCGCGTCGGTCTCCGCGAACCGGGTTCCGAGCGCGAGGACCAGGTCCGCGTTGCGGGCGTAGTCGTTGGTGACCTCGAGGCCCCAGAACCCGGGCATGCCGAGCAGCAGCGGATGGTCGTCCGGCACGGTCCCCTTGGCCATCAGCGAGTGCGCCAGCGGGATGTCCAGGTGCTCGGCCAGGGTGAGCAGCGCCGTGCGGGCACCGGCCGGCCGCAGGCCGCCGCCCAGGTAGATGAGCGGGCGCTCGGCCGCGATCAGCAGCCCGGCGATCCGGGCGGCGGCCCCCGGCTCGAGGCCGGGCCGTCCCGGCCCGGCCGGCCGCGGGTAACCGGCTGCCAGCCCGGCGGGGACCGGCCGGGAGAACACGTCCATCGGGACGTTGAGCAGGACGGCGCCGGGGCGCCCGGAGGTCGCCGTCCAGAACGCGCGCTCGGTGAGCCGGGGAAGGTCCTCGGGCCGGTGCACCTGCCAGGTCCGCTTGCTGAACGGCCGGTAGATGGCCGCCTGCTCGGCGTCGTCGTGCAGGTTGACCTCTTGGTGGGGGTGCCTGCCCCGGTAGTAGCTGGGCACGTCCCCGGTAATCGCGACCAGCGGGACCGAGTCCAGGGCGGCGGTCGCGACCCCGGTGACCGCGTTCATCATGCCCGGCCCGACGTGCAGCAGCAGCACGCCGGGCTTGCCGGTCGCCCGGGCGTAGCCGTCGGCGGCGTGCGCGGCGGTCTGCTCGTGCCGCCCGATGACGAACTTCATCCGGGTCCGGCTGATCGCGTCAAGCAGCGCGATGTTGGTGTGCCCGCAGGTGCCGAAGACGTACTCGACCCCGTAGGACTCAAGCTGGGCGGCCAGCGCCTCGGCGGCGGAGACGGTCACGCGCCCTCCTGCCCGAAGACCGACATCCCGCGCAGCAGGAGCGTCTTGACCACGGTGTAGTCGTCGATCATCCAGCGGGGTGACTCGCGCCCGAACCCGGAGTCCTTCACGCCGCCGAACGGCACGTGGTCGAGCCGGAAGTTCGACGAGCCGTTGACGACGAGGCCGCCGACCTGCAGTTCCCGCCAGGCGGTGATGACGCGGCCGATATCGCGGGTGAACAGGCCCGCCTGGAGCCCGTAGCGGCCGGCGTTGCACGTCTCGACCACCTGGTCGAAGGTGTCGTAGGGCAGCACCGCGACGAGGGCGCCGAAAACCTCGTGCACCACGACCGACGCGGTGGCGGGCGGGTCCGCCACCACCGTCGGCGCCGCGGTGGCGCCGTCACGGGTCCCGCCAAGCAGGACCCGCGCTCCGGCCGCGGCGGCCTCGGCCGTCCAGCGGACGACCCGCTCGGCCGCTTCCTCGTCGACCATCGACCCGACGTCGGTCGCGTCGTCAAGCGGGTCGCCGACCCGCAGCTTGCTCACCTCGTCGGCCAGCGCCCCGGTGAACTCCTCGAACCGCCCCCGCTGGACGTAGACCCGCTGCACCGAGATGCAGCTCTGGCCCGAGTTGCTGTAGCCGGTGCGCGCGCAGGTCCGGGCCGCGGCGGGGACGTCCGCGTCCTCGCAGACGATGGTGGCGGCGTTGCCGCCGAGTTCGAGCACCAGGCGCTTGGCGCCGGCCGCCCGCGCGACCGCCGCGCCGGTGGCGGCGCTGCCGGTGAAGCTGATCACGGCCACCTCGTCGGCCGCGCAGAGCTGGGCGCCCACGTCGCCGCCGCCGTGCAGCAACTGGACCGCCTCGACCGGCATGCCCGCCTCGAGCAGCAGGCTGACCAGGGCGGCGGAGCTGGCCGGGGCCTGCGGCGGTGACTTGACGATGGTCGTGTTGCCGGCCGCGAACGAGGCGCCGAGCTTGTGCGCGAGCAGGTTCGCGGGCGCGTTGAACGGGGTGATGGCCAGGGCCACCCCGGCGGGAGCGCGGTAGGTGAGCGCGGTGTGGCCGACCCCGCGGGCCCACCCGGCGACCGGGAGCACCTCGCCGCCGATGCGGCGGGCCTCGGCCGCGCAGACCGCCAGGGTGTCGGCGACCCGGTCGATCTCGCCGCGGCCGTCCTTGACCGGCTTGCCCAGCTCGACCGCGAGCAGCGTCGCGAGCTGGTCACGGCGCCCGGCTGCCAGCCCGGCCGCCCGGTCGAGGACATCGGCCCGGGCGGCCGGGGAAACCCGGGCGGCCGCCCGGGCCGCGGCCGGACCGTAGCGGGCCGCGCGGGTCACGTCGGCGGAGGTCGCGCGGACCGCGCGGGTGACCACGCGCCGCAGGTACGGGCCCACCCGTTCCGCCGTCGGCCCGTCATGGACCCACTGGCCGGCGACGAGGGCCGGCGCGGAAGCGATTTCTGCGCAACTCAATTGGTCCGCCTAGTGGTGCAATTGAACCGTTCTACGGATTGGGTGTAACGTACGTTCCGGCGGCTGGGTCTGGCAATAGGGACCGGCGAGAAAGTTACGTAGCTGTGTGGCCAGCCCTGAGCGGCTGTCCGGAGCCAGGGGAGGCACCATTGCTGGAAAGCCCGCGGGGCACTCCCGATCTGGAAAGCGAGGCGCACATGGCGGCAGCGGCGGCGGGGGGCAGGCAGCCGGGCGGGGACGCGGCCGAGGGGGTGCGCAGCATCCGGCGGGCGCTGGACATCCTGTCCCTGCTGACCGACGACAAGCCGGTGGTGTCCGTCCGGGACATCACCGACGCGACCGGCCTGGCCAAGACGACGGTGCTGCGCCTGGTGCACACCCTGGAGCAGAGCGGGCTGCTGTGGGCCACCGCCGGCGGCTACATGGCCGGCCCGGGCCTGTGGCGCTGGGCCTACCTGGCCCGGCAGAGCTGGCAGCTGCCGCCGGAGACGCGGGCCACCATGCGCGAGCTCGGTGCCCGGCACGAGGAGACGGTCAACCTCTACGTGCTGCGTGACACCAACCGGGTCTGCGTCGCCCAGCAGGAATCGCCCCGGGCGCTGCGGCACGTCGTCCAGGTGGGAGACGAGCTGCCGTTGTGGGCCGGCGCCACGTCCAAGGTCCTGCTCAGTGACGCGCCCGAGGCGCTGCTGGCCCGGGTGGCCGCCCGCTCGCCGGCCGGACCGGGGCACCTGGAGACGCTGCGGCAGTGGGCAGCCGACACGCGCCGGGACGGGTACGCGGTCAGCCACGGTGAGCGCGAGGAAGGCATCTCCGCCGTCGCGGTGCCGGTGCTCGGCCGTTCCGGCACGGTGACCGCGGCGCTGGCGCTCAGCGGTCCCACGCTCCGCTTCACCGCCGACCGGGTGACGCGGTTCGCGGCCGACCTGAAGCTGGCCGCCGCCCGTATGTCCGAGCGCGGGTTCGATCATCCCCTCGGCCCGGCGACCTGACCCCCGGCCGGCGTGCGCCGGCCGGTGCTCACAAGGAGTGCGCGCATGCAAGTCCCACCGCAGCGACCGCTGAGCGGTACCCGGGTCCTCGACCTGACCAACGTCCTGGCCGGCCCCTACTGCAGCTACCAGCTCGCGCTGCTCGGGGCCGAGGTCGTCAAGGTGGAGCTGCCCGGCCAGGGTGACCTCGCCCGTCACCTCGGGTCCGATCCCGAGCTCAACGCGGCCGGGATCGGCGCGTCGTTCCTCGCCCAGAACGCGGGGAAGAAGTCGGTCGAGCTCGACCTGAAGGATCCCGGCGACCAGGTTGTGTTCCGGGACATGGTCGCCGGGGCCGACGTGCTGCTGGAAAACTTCCGGGCCGGTGTCCTCGACCGCATGGGATTCGGCTGGCCGGTGCTCCGCGAGCTCAACCCGGGGCTGGTCTACTGCGCGATCTCCGGCTTCGGGCAGGGCGGCCCGATGCGCCAGGCTCCCGCCTACGACCAGGTCATCCAGGGACTGTCGGGCATCATGGCGATAACCGGGACCCCGGAAACGGCGCCGCTGCGGGTCGGCTTTCCCGTCTGCGACACGGTCGGCGGCCTGATGGCGGCCCTGTCGATCGCCGCCGCCCTGAGCGGGCGCGCGAGAACCGGCAGCGGCTGCTTCCTCGACGTGTCGATGCTCGAGGCGGCCATCTCCGCGATGGGCTGGCCAGTCTCCAACTACCTGGTGGCCGGCGTCGCCCCGGAGCCCATGGGCGACCAGAACGCCACCGCCGCGCCGTCCGGCACCTTCGACGCGGCCGACGGCCCGATCAACATCGCCGCCAACCGGCAGGAGCAGTTCGAGGCCCTCTGCCGGGCGGTCGGCCTGCCCGGGCTGGTCGATGACCGCAGGTTCGCCGAACGCGAGGCCCGCAAGGCCAACCGGGAAGCGCTCAACGCCGCGCTGAACGAGGCGCTGCGCGGCCGGACGGCCCTGGAATGGGAGCAGGCGCTGACCGCCGCGGGCGTACCCGCCGCCAGGATCCTCACCGTGCCCCAGGCACTCGAGCTGGACCAGCTCGCGTACCGCGGGCTGTTCACCGACCTGCCCTACCCGGATGACTCCGGCCGGGTGCTGCGGGTCACCGGAAGCGGGGTGCTGCTTGACGGCCAGCCGATGCGGCCGGAAACCGCCCCGCCGCTGCTCGGCCAGCACAACGGCGAGCGCGAGCTGCTCGCTGACCGCTGGAAGGTCGCCAGGAGGGCATCGTGACGTCGGTGGAAGATGTGGCCCAGTGGTGGGGGACGTCGGTCTCCCGGATGGAGCCTGGGGTGATCGAGCTCCGCGGCCGCCCGGTCCAGGACCTGATCGGGACGACCAGCCTGCCGACGATGATCTGGCTGCTGGTGCGGGGTTCACTGCCGTCTCCCGGTGAGGCCGCGCTCCTCGAGGCCGCCCTGGTGGCCTCGGTCGATCACGGCCCGCAGGCCCCCTCCATCGCCGCTGCCCGGATGGCGATCACCTGCGGGGTCGGGCTCAACACGGCCATCGCGACCGGGGCGGGCATGCTCGGCGACGTGCACGGCGGGGCCGGCGAGCAGGCGGTCCGGCTGCTGGGCGAGATCCGCGCGGCGGAACGCGGCGGGGAAGTGCTCACGGCCGCCACCGGGCGCGTGCTGGCCGCGTGGCGCGCGACTTCGCGCTACATCCCCGGTTTCGGTCACCGCTTTCACCCGGTCGACCCGCGTCGCGGCCCGTTGCTTGCCCTGGTCGCCGACGCGGTCCGGGACGGGGTGGTCGACGGCGGCTACCTGCGCGCCGCCCTCGCGGTGGAGGAGGCGCTCAACCGGGGCCGCGGCCGCCCGGTGCCGATGAACATCGACGGCGCGACCGCGGTCATCTACGCCGAGCTCGGCTTCGCGCCGCCGCTCGCCCGGGGGCTGTTCGTGCTCAGCCGGTCGGTCGGCATCCTCGCCCACGCGTGGGAGGAGTCCCAGCAGGGGCGGCGCAACAAGGGCCCGATGCCCCCGTCGATCCTGCCCGCCTACCTCGGCCAGCCCGGTGACCGCGGGACGGCCGGAGGCTGACGGCGGGTGACCGCCCGGGTCGCCGCGCACGCCCGTCAGCCCGCCAGCGAGCGGACGGCGCGCCTGGCCCGGGCGGCGTAGTCGCCCGGGCTGGCGACGGCGAGGGCCGCGGCGGACGGCGCTTCCACCGACACCAGCAGGTCGGGCGGCAGCACCGCCAGCAGCGCGCGGAGGGGAAGCTCGCCCTCGCCCGGCAGCAGGCGCACGGCGCGCGCTTCCAGCACGCGGTCGTCGCCCGCCGGGCGCTGCCCCCGTGGCATCGCGGCCGGGACGCGGAGCCCGGACGGCTGCTCCCGCGGGGCGTCGCATAGCTGCAGGTAGGCCAGCAGCGCGGGGTCCACCGCGGCGACCTCGTCGACACTGGCCCGGCAGCGCTGGATGTGCAGCGTGTCGAGCAGGATCCCGCCGCCGGTCTGCCGGGCGATCGCGACCGCGGCGGCCAGGGAGCTGATCGGACGGTAGGCGGTGAACTCGATGACCGGGCGCACGCCGGCCGCGCGGGCGATGCTGACCAGCGCGGCCAGCGACTCGGCGAACCGCGCGGTGTCGGGGTCATCGCAGATGACGTTGAGGTAGCGGGCGCCGAGGGCGGCCGCCGTTTCCAGGATGCGCTCCTGGCCGGCCAGGACCGACCCGGGGCCGAGCGCGACCGCCTCCACCGCGTGGACCGAGAGGCCGGTGTCCGCGCACCGTCGCCGGGTTTCCGCCAGCATGGGCGACCCGGGGTACAGCGGCCAGGTCTCCTCGCCGGGGGTGACCGGGCCCGCCCGCAGGCCCACCGTGTCGAACCCGGCCGCGGCGGCCAGGGTTACCAGCTCGGGCGGCGCGGTCTCGAGCAGGGTGAGGTGTTCCAGGCCGATAGCGCGCTTCATACCGCCACTCCGCACTGAGTCTTAGCAGTCACCGGGGTCTTAGCAGTCACAGGGTCTTAGCAGCCGCAGGGCATGAACTAACCTGATAGTTCATTATTTGAGCGTGAGCCCGCGCCGTTGTAAAGGCCCCGGCGGGGAGGGAATGAACCAACAAGTTCGTTCACAGTACAATCGGCGGCGTGACCGGCACCACCGCCCGCGCGGGCCAGCAGCGGCAGCGCGACCCGGAGCGGACCCGCCAGGAGATCCTGGACGTGGCGCTCAGCGAGTTCGCCAGGAACGGTTACGCCGGCGCGCGGGTCGACGAGATCGCCGCCCGCACCCGCACCACGAAACGGATGCTGTACTACTACTTCACCAACAAGGAGCAGCTCTACATCGCCGTGCTCGAGCAGGCGTACGCCACCGCCCGGGACGCCGAACGGCAGGCGGACGTCGACCACCTGGACCCGGTAGCGGCGATCCGCGCGCTGGCCGAGCTGACGTTCGACCACCACGAGTCGCACCAGGACTTCATCAGCCTGGTCTCGATCGAGAACGTGCACCGGGCCGAGCTGCTCGCCCGGTCGCCCGCCCTGGCCGAGCTGAACAACCCGGCGGTGGACCTCATCCGCCGCATCCTGGACCGCGGGCGGGCGGCCGGCGTCTTCCCGCGCCCGGTCGATGCCATCGACGTGCACATGATGATCAGCTCGTTCTGCTTCTTCCGGGTGTCCAACCGGCACACCTTCGGCGCGCTGTTCGGGGTGGACATGCTCGACCCGGCCCGCCGCCAGAACTACCGGCAGATGGTCGGGGACATGATCGTCAGCTACCTCACCACCCCGTAGGGCCTCCGGCGGGCCCGCGTATTGACACGGCCGGAACGCGTCAGCTAAGAAACGAACGTACTAGTTCGTACATTGCTCGAACCGGCGAGAGGACGAGCAGGTGGACGTGGCCGGCGATTCGGCGGATCAGGTACCGCATCGGCACAGCATCGCGACGGTCGCGCTCGGCGGGACGCTCGGCGAGAAGCTCGCGGCGGCGTCGGCGGCCGGCTTCGACGGCATCGAGCTGTTCGAACCCGACCTGATCGCCGCGCCGCTGGCACCGGAGGAGGTCCGGCGGCGGCTGGCCGACCTGGGCCTGGTGTGCGAGCTCTACCAGCCGCTGCGCGACATCGCGGGCGTGCCGCCGGAGCTTTTCCCGCGCAAGCTGCGCCTGGTGCAGGCCAAGTTCGACCTGATGCAGCGGCTGGGCGCGCGGATGGCGCTGCTCTGCTCGACCGTGTCGCCGCACGCGGTCGACGACGACGACCTGGCCGCCCAGCAGCTCTCGGCGGTCGCCGACGAGGCGCGGGCGCGCGGGCTGACGGTTGCCTACGAGGCGCTGGCGTGGGGGACCCACGTCAGCGACTACATCCATGCCTGGCGGATCGTGCGGCGGGCGGCGCACCCGGCCCTGGGCCTCTGCCTGGACAGCTTCCACGTCCTGGCCAGGGGCACCAGCCTGGACGAGATCGCCGCGATCCCGCGCGACAAGCTGTTCATCCTGCAGCTCGCCGACGCCCCGCGGCTGCGCATGGACGAGCTGCAGTGGAGCAGGCACTTCCGCTGCTTCCCGGGACAGGGTGACCTCGACCTGGAGTCCTTCCTCAGCCGCGTGCTGGCGGCGGGCTACGGCGGGCCGCTGTCGCTGGAGATCTTCAACGACATCTTCCGGCAGGCGGACCCGTTCCGGACGGCGGTCGACGGCCGCCGGTCACTGCTCTGGCTGGAAGAGCGGGTCAGCTCCCCGGCCCGCGGAGCCCCCCGGCCGCGGCCGGGCCGCCTGCCGGCCGGCCGCGGCGGCCTCCGCGGCTTCGCCTTCACCGAGCTCAACGCGCCGCCGGAGACCCTCCAGGGGCTCGAGCGGCTCCTCGCGGGCCTGGGCCTGCGCCGGACCGGCCAGCACCGGACCAAGCCGGTCGAGCTGTGGGAGGCCGGCCGCGCGCGCATCCTGCTCAACAGCGGGCGCAGCACCCAGTCCGCGGCCGGGGCCGGGCGGTTCGCGGTGGCCGCGGTCGGCCTGGACGTCACCGACGCGGCCGCGATCGCACGGCGGGCGACGGCACTGCGCGCGCCGATCGTGCCCCGGCACCGGAACTGGGACGAGGCCGACCTGATCGGGATCGAGTCCCCGGACGGGGTGGAGATCTTCCTGTGCGAGGAAGGCAGCGACTGGCGCGGCGACTTCGACCGGTGTACCGACGAGCACCGCCCTGAGGCCAAGTCGCGGCTGGCCGGCATCGACCACGTCGCGCTGGCGCAGCCGCTGACCCTCTTCCATGAGAGCGTGCTCTTCTACCGCAGCCTGCTGGGGCTGGTGCCGCTGGCGACTGAGGAGCTGGCGTCGCCCACTGGCCTGATCAGGAGCCAGGCGCTCACCAGCGCGGGCGGCGCCGAGGCGGTCAGCTTCGTGATCAACGTGCCGGTGCTCGGCGGCGGGCGGGCCGGGCACCGCCCGCTGCAGCAGGTGGCGATCCGGACCGACGACATCGTGGAGACCGCCCGCGCGGTGTCCGCCCAGGGGCTGCCGGTCCTGCCCGTCCCTGGCAATTACTACGAGGACCTCGCCGCCAGGACCGCGCTCGACGCGGTCGCGCTTGAGGCGTACCGGCTCGGCAACATCCTCTACGACGAGGATCCAGGCGGGCACGCGCTGCGGCACTTCTACGTGGCCCCGGCCCAGGGACGGGTGCTGTTCGAGATCGCCGACCGTGCGCCCGGCTACGCGGGTTACGGCGCGGGCAACGCGCTGGTCCGCATGGCCGCCCTGGACTCCGCGTGACCATGATCCGGACGGCGTTATGCCGCGGGCGGGCGGGAAGGCGGGACGATGAAGGCCGCGGTGCTCACCCGGGCCGGCCAGATCACCATGACCGATGACTGGCCAGAGCCGGCCCGGGCCGGGGCGAGGTGGTGGTCGGGCTCACCGGCGTCGGGATCTGCGGGTCCGATCTCGCGGTGTGGTCGGGGGAGCGGCCGGTCGGCTTGCCCTGGATCGCGGGCCATGAAGGGTTCGGCACGATCGTCGCGGTCGGGGAGGGCGTGCGCGGTGACCGGGTCGGCGAGCGGGTGGTGGTCGAGCCGAACTACCCCTGCGGCCGGTGCGGCGCCTGCCTGCGCGGCCGGACGGCGATGTGCCCCGACCGCCGGGCGGTCGGTATCAACGTGCCGGGCCTGCTGCGCGAGCGGGCCGCGGTTCCGGCCGACTTCGCCTGGACCGCCCCGGCCAGCCTCGCCGACCAGGACCTGGTTTGCGTGGAGCCCATGGCGGTGGCCCTGCACGCGGCCCAGGTAGGCGGGGTGGCGGCCGGCTCCAGGTGCCTGATCGTGGGGGCCGGCTCGCAGGGCCTGCTGCTGCTGATGGTGCTGCGCGCGCTGGGGGCGGAAGTCGCGGTGGTCGAGCCGGCCGACGGGCGCCTGGCGATTGCCCGCGGCCTCGGCGCCCGGCCGGCCACCGACGCGCCCTACGAGCTGGTCTTCGAGACGTCCGGCTCGGTCGGCGGGACGCAGCAGGCGCTGCGCTCGCTCGGGGTAGGCGCGTCCCTGGTACTGATCGGGATCCCGCACGACGACGTCCCGCTCTCGACCGCCTCGATCGTCCGCGGCCACGCGACCGTCATGGGCTCGATTATCTACGATCACCCGGGCGACTTCAGGGACACCCTCAGCTTCATCACCGAGAACTCCCTCAGCCCCTCGTCGATCATCCGCCGCACGTTCAGCTTCGGTGACTCGCAGGCCGCCCTCAGCTCGGCGGTCAGCGTCTCCGGCAAATCCTGGGTCAAGTTCTGACGCGGGCACCGGCCGGGCGTCCGGCCTACCGCCACGGTGGCGGCAGCGCCCCCGCCACCATCGGCGTCCGGCTCAGCCGCATGGTCGGCCCCGGCTGGACGACCCGGCCGAACTCGGCCGATTCCTGCTCCAGCCGGATCCCGCGCCGCTCCGCCGCCCCGCCCGGCGCGAACAGCTGCTCGATCGACTCGATCCGGTGGGCGCTGCCGCCGGCCGCCCGCACCAGGTCGGTGACCTCGGCCGCCGTCATCGTCGCCAGCGGCCGGCCATCGCCTTGCTCAGCCCGGCGTCATCGGAGGTACCCGCCGCCAGGCCCAGTGCGGCGAGCAGGCGGCCGCGCCCGTCGGCCCCGGTGCCGACGAACAGCCAGTCATCGCAGGCCCGGTAGACGTGCTGGAACGCTGACCACCCCGGCTCGGTCCAGACGTCGTGCGGATTCGGCGCCCCGGCCGGCCCCACGATGTAGGGGAGCTGCGCGTAGGCAGCCGCGGTGACCAGCGCGACCTCGGCCGAAGCGGCCCGCCCGGTCCGCCGCCGCCGGTACTCGGCCAGCAGCGCCGCGAACGCGCCCAGCAGGCCGGCCGCGTAGTCGGTGAACGGGGTCCGCGGCAGGTCGACGGTGGGCGCGACCCCGCTGGGCGGGCCGGCCCCGAGCGTGCGCGCGGTCAGTCCGGTGGTGGTGTTGGCGATCTCGGCGTAGCCGCGCAGGTCCTTCCAGGGGCCTTCGGTGCCGAAGGTGTTGAGGTAGACGTAGTTGAGGCCGGGCGCCACCGTTCGGACTGCCTGCTCGTCCAGGCCCAGGCGCGCGAGGGCGGGACCGGTGAAGTTGGTGACCAGCAGGTCGGCCCAGCCGAGCAGCCCAGCTAGCTCGCCTGGCCCGTCCGGGTCGGCCAGGTCAAGCGGGACCAGGCGCTTGCCGCGGTTGGCGGCCTCGTGGAACAGCGGCTCGGGCAGGCCGGACTGGCTGCGCCCGGCCGGGGCGTCGGCCTTGACCACGTCGGCGCCGAGCTCGGCCAGCAGCCGGGTGGCCGACGGGGCGGCCAGCACCCGGGTCAGGTCGAGGACGCGCAGGCCGCCGAGCGCGGAGGCGTCGTCCGCCGGGTGCGGCGCGGCCCGCCCGGGCTCAGCCGTGCCCGGGCCCGCGTCCCGGATCCGGACGGCTGCCCCGGGCACGGTCAGCCGGCCCGCCTCGGGGTCCGCGATGTCCAGCACGCTGCCCGACGCGCGCGCCTGTTCCTCCGCCAGCCACCGGGTGCTGGTGCGCAGCGCGGCGATCGGGGTGCCGGCCGCCTGCCCCAGCCGCTCCCACTCGACCGCGGGCCGGGTGGCGAACAGGTCGGCCAGTCGCCGCTGCAGCTCGGCCCGCTTACCGGGGTCGGACCGCAGCGCGTCGAAGCTCGCGGTTCCCTCCGTTATCCACGCCCGGCGGCCGGCCGCGTCGAGGAACCACTCGAGGTGGCGGTACCAGACGGTGACCAGGCTGACGTAGCCGCCGTCCCGGCAGCGGTAGAACCCGGCCCCGAACATGGCGCCCGCGGGCGGGTTGCGTTCATAGCGCAGGGCGCGTACCCCCACCGCCTCGAAGAACGAGTCGAACAGCGGCACCTCGAGCCGCTGGCCGAGCCCGTCGCGCTCGCGCGCCACCAGCGCCGCCATGATCCCGGCGGCGGCCTGGGTCCCGGCGAAGACCGAGGCCAGCAGCAGCGGGGTGAAGGCCGGCCCGGCCGACGGCATCCACTCCCGCTCGACCAGCTCGGTCGCGCCCGCGTAACCGCCGGCGGCCGCCAGCACCGTGCCCTCCCAGCCGGGCCAGCCCGCGCGCGGGTCGGTCCGGCCGAAGCCGGGGATCGAGCAGTAGACCAGCCGGGGATTGCGGGCGCAGGCCGCTTCCGGGCCCAGGCCCAGGCGGTCCATCACGCCGGGCCGGAAGTTCTCGATCACCACGTCGGCCTGGTCAAGCAGTGCGAGCGCCGCGCGCCGCTGGCCGGGATCCTTCAGGTCAAGCCGGACGGTCCGGCGCCCGCGGTGCAGCATCGCGTTGGCCGCGGTCGCCCAGGCCGGCCCGTCCGGGCGCTCGACCCGGGTGGTGCTTGCCCCCTGATCGGCCAGCAGCAGCGCCGCCAGCGGGCCGGCCAGGTACTGGCCGAAGTCGACCACCCGCAGCGCGCTGAGGGCGGCGGTCACCGGCTCGCGCCCAGGTGGGCGAGCACTCCGTCTTCCCAGTCGAAGTTGAACCGGAGGGTCTCGTCCAGTTTCTCCCGCCGGAACCACTCGTAGGTCTTCGCCACCGCGGCGGCGAAGGTGTGCGCCGGGCGGAACCCGATGTCCTCCCATAGCCGGTCGATCGAGAAGTAGGTGCTCTCGTTCCAGTGGTGCAGGTTCGGGCCCAGCCGCTGGATCAGCCCGGTCACGGTCAGGAAGCGGGAGCCGGGCGGCTCCATCGTCGGCGCGGCCGAGTCGCCTGAGCTGGCCATCCCGGCCAGGTAGGCCCGGGCGGTGCCGGTGTCGTAGGCGCCGCTGTAGATGTCGTCCATCAGCGCCGGCGGCACGTAGGCCTTGCGCGGCGTGATGCCGATGACGTCGGCGAACGTGTCCACGTAGCCCTCGTCGCTCCAGTGCTCCCGGCCGGTCAGGTTGTAGCGCTTACCGAACGTCTGCGGTTGCAGCATGAGCATCCGCAGCGCGCAGGCCCCGTCGTCGACATAGCCGGTCTGGCTGAGGGTCGTCCCGTCACCGGGGACCAGGATCGGGCGGCCGAGCAGCATCGCCTTGAAGACCCGCTGCTCCCGGTCGGCCACGATGTTGTTGGGGCCGAGGACCATCGAGAACGCCGCGGTGGTGGCCGGGAAGCGGTTGCGGCGGTACTCCTCCACCAGCAGTGCCTCGGCCCGCAGCTTGTGGTGCCCGTAGCTGGTCTGCCGGTCGGAGTAGTCGACCGGGTGGTCCTCCCGGATCGGCAGGATCTTGGCGGGCCCGTAGATCACCGTCGAGCTGGCGAAGATGTAGTGGCCGATCCGGTGCCGGAAGATGTCCACCATCGCGCGCACGTCGTCGACCGTGTACCCCGAGATGTCCTGGACGACGTCGAACTCCTGGTGACCGAGGACCTGCCGGAGCTGCTCGTAGTTGGTCCGGTCGGCGTACAGCCGGCGCACCCGGCGGGGGAGCTGGACCGCTGACCGGCCCCGGTTGAGCACGGTCACGTCGTGGCCGTGCCGATCCAGCTCGCGCACCAGCGCCAGCCCGTTGAACCGGGTGCCACCCATGACCAGGACCTTCATGGTCCAGATCATCGCTCACCACGGCCGCCTCGCACCGGAGCGCTTCCGCTGGGTGGGATGAGCCTGGGTGGGCTGAGCCTGGGTGGGCTGAGCAGGTCCCGCTCGCCTAGTCGGCCACGCCGAGCACGTCCCGCCCGATCTCGGTCGCCAGCACCTCGGTTGAGTAGGCCATCAGCTGCCCGGCCTGCGCGTCCCGGAAGTGACGCTGGATGGGGGAGGTCTTCAGGTAGCCGCTGGCGCCGCCGATCCGCACGCCGAGCTGCGCGACCGCCACCGCGGTCTTGTTGGCCAGGTACTTGGCCCGGTCGAGGCCGCCGAAGAACGCGGGGTCGCCCCGGTCCGCCTGCCGCAGCGCCTGCTGGTACAGCGCGTGCGCGGCCGCCAGCCGGGTGTGAGCGTCGGCGACCTCGTGCTGCACCCACTGCTGGTGCGACAGCGGGGCGCCGAGGATGATCCGCGACCGGGCGTGGCCGGCCAGCGCGGCGAGGGCGGCGTCGGCGATGCCGAGCGAGATGGCGGGCAGCCCGGCCGGGATGACCGCGAAGTCGCCCGGCCCGGGCGCCCGGCCCCGGTAGGCCGGGCTGAGCAGCGTCTGGTCGAAGCTGAGGAGCTGGCTGCGGGTGGCCCGCAGCCCGAGCGTGTCCCAGATGGGGATGACCGATACCGACTGGTCCGGCAGCGGCACGCCGAAGAACGTCGGCTTGTCCTCGACCAGCACGTTGACCAGCAGGTAGTTGGCGATCTCGCTGCCGGAGACGAATCGCTTGGCCCCGTCGAGCAGCCAGCCGCCGTCGGCCGGGACGGCCTCGTGCTGCGGGTTGAGGAAGCGGTTGCCGCTGGCCGGCTCGGACAGGGCGTTCGCGAACCGGCGGCCGGCCAGGAACTCGGCCGCGAAGAAGTCGCCCGCGCTGTCCCGGGTGAGCTGGGCCAGCCCGACCCCGGCCCCGCCGTGCATGAGCTGGATCGTGGCCACCGACGGGTCGGCCGCCGCGATCAGCCCGATCAGCGCGCCGAAGGCCAGGTAGCTGATCCCCTCGCCGCCGAGCGCGGCCGGCAGCAGCGCCCGGCTGGTGCCGGCCGCGTGCAGCGCGTCGAGGGCGGCGACGTGGATCTCGGCCCGGTCGTCGTAACCCGCCGCCTCGGCCGCGAAGCCGGGGGTCAGTTCCCCGACCCGGTCGAGTAGCCGCTGCTCGTGCGGGGCCAGCTCGTCGTTGTCTGTCACGCTGCCGACTATAGGCAGCTCAGCGGCCGCCTCCGGCCGCATGTCGACAAGTTAATCGCAAACGGCCCATTAGTAACAGCAGAGGGCGACTTGGGTCATCCTCAAGTAACAAACGGCCGTGAAGCTACCGTTCATGTCCTCCGAGAGCGGCGAGAAACAGCAGCTAGATCGCATTACCGTACATGTCGACTAGTTGGCCCGCGGCAGCGGACGCTGGCGCGCTCGACGGCATCGCGCTGTGGGACGGCGAGCGGGACCGCGGGCCGTCCAGGATCAGCTGGTCGGGTGACCGCATCGAGGCGGTGGAGCCCGCGGCGGACCAGTACCCGGGCCTGGCGGTGATCCCCGGCCTCATCGACACCCACGTGCACCTGGATACCAACGCGGTCACCGGGGCCGGCCCGGGTGACGCCTGGCCGCTGGTCACCCCGCCGGAAGAGCAGGCGATGCACGTACTCGGGCACACGCTGCGGTTCGCCGCCGCCGGGGTGACCACCCTGCGCGACCTGTGCGCGTCCCCGGTGCAGATCGCCGTCGGCCGGGCGCTGGACGAGGGCGCGGTCAGCGGGCCCCGGCTGCTGTCGTTCCCCCCGGTCGGCATGACCGCCGGGCACGGCGACCTGTTCACCCCGCCCCGGTTCCGGCACCGCCCGCCGGTGGCCGACAGCCCGGACGAGTGCCGGGCCCTGGTGCGCCGCTGGGCCCGGGAGGGCGCGCACGGCATCAAGGTCTACACCAGCGGCGGCATCCTCTCCATGGGCGACCACGTGCGGTGGCGCAACCAGACCAGGGCGGAGATCGCCGCCACGGTGGACGAGGCGCACGCGCTCGGCCTGCCGGTCGCCGCGCACAGCCACACCGCCGAGGGCATCGACATCGCGCTGGCCGAAGGGGCCGACTCGATCGAGCACGGCACCGGGATGACCAGGGAGCAGTTCGGCCCGCTGGCCGACCGCCAGGTCCCGGTCGCGCCCACCCTGCTGATCAACGACCTGCTGGCGGCGGGCGAGGGCGGGGTCCGCCCCGAGGCGCAGGCGAAGGCGGCCGCCGTGGTGGCCGGCCGGGCGGGCACGCTGCGGGCGGCGGCCGAGGCCGGGGTCCGGTTCGTCCTCGGCACCGACGCCAACGGCCGCTTCGTCCGCCACGGCGGTCAGCTCGACGAGCTGCGGCAGATGCAAAGCGCCTTCGGCTGGAGCGCCGAACGGGTGCTGGCCGCCGCCACCGGCGACGCCGCCGCGGCCATCGGGCGGGGCAGCACGCTGGGCCGGGTCGCCCCCGGCCTCGCCCCCGACCTGGTCATCGTGCGCGGCCGCCCGTGGCTGGACCTGGACGAGCTGACCACGGACAACATCGTCGCCGTGATCTGCCGTGGCCGCCTGGTCAGCGGCCGCGTCCCGGCGACCAGCGGAAAGGACTGATGAGCGTGACCCAAGCGCGAAGCGAGGCCAGCCGGCTGGACGAGATGGCGATCCGGGCGCTGCCCAAGGCCGAGGTGCACGTCCACCTGGAGGGCACCTTCGAGCTGGCCGACCTGCTCGAGCTGAGCAAGGCGGCGGGCGAGCCGCTGCCCGGGCCCGCCCGTACCCTGCTCGACGCCAGCGGCGGGCTGAGCGACTTCCTGCGCTTCCTCGACTGGGAGTGCGGCCTGGTCCGCACGCCGGAGCAGGCGGCCCGGCTGGCCTACCGGTTCGCCGCCCGGGAGGCCGCCTCCGGGGTCCGCTACGCCGACGTGATCGTCAACCCGACCCACTGGAACGGCTGGCGGGGCCGGCTGCCGGCGCTGTTCGACGCGTTCGCCCGCGGGCTGGCGGAAGCCGAGCAGGACGGCCTGGCGGTCGTCAACCTGTGCGTGTCGCTGCTGCGCCAGCAGGGCCCGGAGGAAGCGGCGGAGCTGGTGGACTGGGTGCTCAGGGACCGGCCCGAGCGGGTGGTGGCACTGTCGATCGACGGCAACGAGGCGGCCGCCGGCCGGACCGGGCCCAGGTTCGCGGCCGCGTTCACCCGGGCGCGGGACGGCGGGCTGCACCGCACGGTGCACGCGGGCGAGTCGAGCGGCCCCGAGGGCGTCTGGGACGCCATCCGCTACCTGCACGCCGAGCGGGTCGATCACGGGGTCCGCGCGGTCGAGGACCCCGAGCTGGTCGACTACCTGGCCGGCAGCGGCATCACCCTCAACGTCTGTCCCCGGTCCAACCTGCACCTGGGCCTCTACCCGGACCTGGCCGGGCACCCGCTGGCGGCGCTGCGGGCGGCGGGGGTGCGGGTCACCGTGAACACCGACGACCCGGCCCCGCTGGGCACCCGGGTGGAAGCCGAGTGGGCGGTGTGCGCCGAGGCCTACGGCTGGACCATGGCCGACCTGCGCGAGCTGGCGGCCGCGTCGATCGCCGCCAGCTTCGCCCCCGACGAGCTCAAGGCAGAGCTGGCGGCAGAGCTGGCCGCGGAGCTGGGCCGGCCGTGATCGAGATCCCGCCGCGGGCGGCGGAAGACGGGCGGGTCCGCCGCGGCCTGCTGCGCCGCGTCCGCGAGGCGGCCGCCGAGCACCGCCGGCTCCCCGGCGAGTTCGACCTGGCGGCCGAGCTCGGCTGCTCGCGCGTCCAGTTGCGGCAGGCGCTGGCCGACCTCGACCGGATGCAGGTGGTGCGGCGCCGGCAGGGCGCGGCGACCGTGGTGGACCAGCTCGGGCTGCGGCTCAGCGTCCGGCTCGAGGAGCAGCTCGAGCACACCGAGCTGCTGACCCGGCTCGGTTACGAGGCCCGGGTCGAGGTCCTCGGCCACCAGCCGCTGCCGCGGCTGACCGAGCACGTCGCGGACCTGCTCGACGTGCCGCCCGACACGCCCGCGGTCCGGGTACTCAAGCGGTGGGTCGCGGACGACGTGCCCGCCATGGTGGCGGAGGACATCCTGCTGCTGCCGCCGGGCGTGGCCGACGTGCCCGACAGCTCGCTGTTCGACGCGGCCGCCCGGGTGTGGGGGGAGCCGGTGGTCTGGGAGGTGACCACCCCGGGCGCGGCCGCGGCCGACCCGCGGCTGGCCGGGCTGCTCAGCCTGCCCGAGCAGGCCCCGCTGCTGGTGTTCGAGACCGTCGGCATGGGCACCCGGGGACGCCGGATCTTCTACGCGCTCGAGCACCACCGGCCCGACCTGGTCAGCTACTCGGTGGTGCGCACGGTGCGGCCGCCGTGGAGCAGCCCGTGAACGGGGGAACCGAGCGCTCGCGGGCGAGCCGCTGGCTGATCGGCGCGGCCGGCTTCGTCGCGCTGATCGCCCTCTGGCAGCTGCTGACCGCCACCGTCGGGTCGGGCAACCTGGAATGGCCGACCCCGTGGAGCATCGCCAGCCTGATCGGCAGCGACGGCTGGCACTTCTACTGGCCGAACGTGCAGACCACGACCTGGGAAGCGATCAAGGGGTTCTTCTGGGGCAACGTCGTCGCGATCGCGCTGGCGCTGCTGATCCTGCTGGTGCCGGTCATCGAGAAGCCGCTGCTGCAGCTCAGCATGATCTCCTACTGCCTGCCGATCGTCGCGATCGGCCCGGTGCTGGCGGTGAGCTTCAGCGGCGAGCAGCCCAAGTCGATCCTGGCCGGGATGGCGGTGTTCTTCACCACCCTGATCGGCATGCTGGTCGGCCTGCGCAGCGCCGACCGCGCCAGCCTGGACGTCGTCCGCGCGTTCGGCGGCGGCCGCTACCACGCGCTGGTCAAGGTGCGGTTCAAGGCGTCGCTGCCCAGCCTGTTCGGCAGCTTGCGGATCGCGGCGCCGGCCGCGGTGCTCGGCGCCATCATCGGCGAGTACCTCGGCGGCGACAGCGGGCTCGGCGTCGCCATGATCAACTCCGAGCAGTCGCTCAACATCGCCCGCACCTGGGGCATCGCCCTGGTCGCGACCGCGCTGGCCGGCCTCGGCTACGCGCTGGTGGCGGTGCTCGGCCGCGCGGCCACCCCGTGGACGAGGAAGGCCCGGTGACGGCACTGGAGGTCGCGTTCACCACCGCCCGCCGGGTGCTGTCGGCGCTGCTCACGCTGGCGGTCATCCTCGGCGCCTGGGTGCTGTTCCTCAAGGTCTTCAACATCTCGCCGTTCATCGGCAAGGGGCCGGTCGACGTCTGGCGCTACCTGTTCAGCGGCCCCGATTCCGGGGCCAACCGGCAGGTGCTGGCGGGCGAGTCGGCGACCACCCTGCGCGACGCCCTGATCGGCCTCGCGGCGGGCACCATCGCCGCCGTGACCTGCGCCGTCGCGTTCTACCTCTGGCGGACCGCGGGCTCGGTGTTCATGCCGCTGGCGATGGTGCTGCGCTCGGTCCCGCTGGTGGCCATGACGCCGCTCATCGTCGGCATCTTCGGCCGGAACCTCCTCGCGATCACGATCATCTCGGGGATCGTCACCTTCTTCCCCACGCTGGTCAACATGATCGTGGCGCTGCGCGGCACGCCGCAGGAGTCACTCGACCTGTGCCGCGCCTACGGCGCCTCGGCCAGCGACACGCTGTGGAAGGTGCAGATCCCCACCGCGCTGCCCTCGGTGTTCGCGTCGCTGCGCATCGCCGCCCCCTTGTCGCTGGTCGGGGCGCTGCTGGCCGAATGGCTGGCCACCGGCCAGGGGCTCGGATACGGGCTGCTCAACGCGTCCGCGGAGTCGGACTACAACGGCCTCTGGGCCCGGGTCGTGATCATCACCGTGTACTCGACCGCGCTGTACCAGCTCGTCGGCATCGCCGAGAGCCTGGTCATGAAGCGCTTCGGGGCACCGCCCAGTTAACACAAATATCAAAAGGAACGGGTTCATATGACTCACCAAGCTAACCGCAGCCTCTCCCGGCGGACCCTGCTGCGCGGCGGGGCCTCGGTCGCGGCGGCGGGCGCGTTCAGCGCCTTCCTCGCCGCCTGCAGCAGCTCGTCGTCCAGTACCAGCACCGCCCCGGCGGCCAGCGGCAGCGGCTCATCGGCCGGCGCCGCGAGCCTCGGCAGCCTGTCCCTGCAGCTCGGCTGGATTCCCGGGGCCGGCTACGCCGGCAGCTTCATCGCCGACAGCAAGGGCTACTACACCCGGCACGGGGTCAAGGTCTCCATCCTCCCCGGCGGCCCGTCGGTGTCCGGCATGCCGCTGCTGATCTCCAACAAGGTCCAGGTCGCGATCAGCGACCCGGAGACGGTCAACGCGGCCATCAAGCAAGGCGGCGACGTCAAGATCATCGCGGCCGGCTACCAGGTCAACCCGGCCTGCATCATGTCGCTGGCCTCGAAGCCGATCACCACCCCGGCCGACCTCAAGGGCAAGACGATCGGGGTGGGCGCGGCCGACGACGCCGAGTGGGCGGCCTTCCTCAAGGTCAACAACATCGCCAAGACCGACCTGACCACGGTGCCGGCGAGCTTCGACCCCAGCCCGCTGGCGGCCGGCAAGTGGGACGGCTACCTCGCCTTCCTCAACAACGAGCCGCCGCAGTTCGCGGCCAAGGGCATCAAGACGGCCGTGCTCCGCTTCGCCGACTTCGGCATGCCGAGCTACAACGACGTCTACGCGGTCACCAGCGCCTCGCTCGCCAACGCGACCACCCGCAAGCAGATCGTCGCCTTCCTGGCGGGCGAGATCGAGGGCTGGACCACGGCCGTGTCCGACCCCGCGCTCGGCGCCCAGCTCGTGGTCAGCGACTACGGCAAGAGCGAGGGCTACACCCTGGCGGGCCAGACCCTGGCCTCGGAGGCGACCAACACGATGTCGGTCAGCGCCGACACCAAGGCCAACGGGCTGCTGCACATGTCGGCCGCGGGCATCAAGGGCACCATCCACACCCTGGCCCTGACCGGGGACACGGCGTCGGCCGACATCTTCGACACCTCCGTCTGGACCGAGGCCCATGCCCTGGTCAAGGCGAGCTAGGGACGCGGGGATGCTAGACGGCAGGACGGCCGCCTGGCCGCAGGTCGAGGAGCTGGCTGGCCAGGGCCGGGTCGCCGTCCTGCCGTTCGGGGCGTTCGAGCAGCACGGGCCGCACATGCCGCTGTCGACCGACACGATCATGGCGGAAGAGCTCGCCCGGCGGCTGGCCCGGGCGGCCGGGGCGCTGCTGCTGCCGCCGGTCCACTACGGCGAGACCTCCGGCAACAGCGGGTTCCCGGGCACCATCTCGCTCGGCTTCGACACGGTCCGCCGTATCGCGCTTGACATCTGCGCCAGCCTGCGCGGCAGCGGGGTGCCCGGGCTGGTGATCGTCAACGGCGACTACGGCAACCAGGCCCCGCTCAAGCTGGCGGCCCGCGAGGCGGGGGAGCAGCTCGGCTACCCGGTGCTGATGATCGACTACCCGGGGCTGGCGGAGATCGCGGCCGAGGTCTGCGATACCCCGTCGGCGGGCCACGGCTTCTACCACGCCGATGAGGTCGAGACCTCGATGGTGCTGGCCATCGAGCCGGCGGCGGTGCAGATGGAACGGGCCGTCCAGGAGTACCCGCGGTTCCCGCCGGCCTACGGCAGCACGCCGATCCCGCTGCGCCAGATCTCCGCCTCCGGCGTGTTCGGCGACCCCCGCGGCGCTACCGCGGAGAAGGGCGCGCGGATCCTGGACGCGCTGACCGAGCGGGCCTGGCCCATCGTGCGGGCGTTCCTGGACGGGCTGGAGGGGGCGCGCCAGGTTTGACAGGGAGCGGGGGCGGTACGTTAGGTTTGCCTTACCTAAACTCGTTCCCGGATCAGTTGGAGACGATGTGCTCGCCACGCTAGTCATCTTCCTTCGCGAGGGCATCGAGGCGAGCATGATCGTCGCGATCCTGCTGGCCTATCTCGACCGGCTGGGGCGCCGGGATTACTTCAAGGACGTGTTCCTCGGGGTGGGCGCGGCCCTGCTGCTGGCGACGGGCGGCGGGCTGGCCGCGTACTACACCATCCGGAGCTACGACGGCTCGCGCGTGCAGACCATCTTCGAGACGGCCACGTTCCTGGTCGCCGCGGCGGTGCTGACCTACATGACGTTCTGGATGCGCGACCACGCGCGGTCGATCTCAACCGAGCTGCGGTCGAAGACCGACGCGGCCCTCGACGGCCGGGCGCGGTGGGGCCTGGCCCTGCTGGCATTCCAGGCGGTCGGCCGCGAAGGCCTGGAGACCGTGGTGTTCACGCTCGCGATCATCTTCTCCACGTCGACCGCGGGCGCGCTGACCGGTGCGGTCATCGGCCTGGGGGGCGCGCTGGTGATCGCCTTCTTCATCTACCGGCTGGGCCACAAGCTGAACCTGGCGCGGTTTTTCACGGTGATCGGCTGCTTGCTGATGGTCTTCGCCGCGGGGCTGCTCGCGGACACCGTCGAGAACCTCCAGGAGCTCGGCTGGGTGCGGGTTCTCGACGTGCCGATGTGGCACACCGGGCAGATCCTGTCGGAGGACAGCTCATTCGGTGACGTGCTGCACAGCTTCTTCGGCTACAGCGACTCACCCACCCCGCTGCAGCTCCTGGTGTACGTCGGGTACCTGGCGGTCGTCATCGCCGCCTTCCTCGGCCTGCGCTCGGCCGTGCGCAACCACCACAAGATGTCGCGGCCCGCGGTCGAGGCGTAACCGGGCATTTGGCCGCGCGGCCAAGCAAGGTACTGTGATCATGAGGCGGTCCCGCCGGATGCCACCGGCGGCGGCTTTGACGCTCTAGACCCTGGCGTGTGGACGCCGAGCACTGAGCCCGGAACCCACCAGCACGGCAGACCAGGAAGACAGAGCGATGAACACCAAAGCCCCAGGCACCCGTGCCTTCACGCCCGGTGGTGCCCCGGCCGCACCCGGGCTTGACTCCCTCGCCGATCCCGCGACGGCCGACTTCCACGCGGTCGCGCTGCGGGTGCGGGCGATGGGCCTGCTCGACCGCAGGCCGGGCTACTACTGGGTGAAGATCACCCTGACCGTCCTCGGCTTCCTGGCCGGATGGGCGGTGTTCGTCACCGTCGGCGACTCATGGCTGATCCTCGCCGTCGCCGCGCTGGTCGGGATCACGTTCACCCAGCTCGGCTTCATCGGCCACGATGCCGGCCACAACCAGGTGTTCAGCACCCGCCGCCGCAACCGCCTGCTCGGCCTGGCGGTGGGGAACGCGCTCATCGGGCTGAGCTTCGGCTGGTGGGTTCCCAAGCACAATGCCCACCACGCCCATCCCAACGAGCTGGGCCGCGACCCCGACGTCGGCGAGGGGCTCGCCGTGTCAGCGTCGGACGCGCCCCGCGGCCCGGTCGCGTCGTGGCTGGCCCGCTGGCAGGCGCCGCTGTTCTTTCCGCTGATGCTGCTGCGCAGCAGCGGCATGCACGTCCTCGGGATCACCCGGCTGGCGCGGCGGCGGGACCACGCCTCGGCGGTCGAAGCCGCCCTCATCGCCCTGCACGCCGCGCTGTACTTCAGCCTGGTGCTGTGGGTGCTGTCCCCGCTCAAGGCGCTCGCCTTCGTCGCTGTCCAGCAAGGTGTCTTCTCCGTGTACCTCGGCATCAGCTTCGCGCCCAACCACAAGGGGATGCCGCTCATCGAGTCCGGGACGACGGCCGGCTTCGCCCGCCGCCAGGTGACCACCTCCCGCAACATCAAGGGCGGCCGGTTCACCACCTTCATCCTCGGCGGCCTGAACTACCAGATCGAGCACCACCTGTTCCCGTCCATGCCCCGTCCCAACCTGCGGCTGGCCCAGGGCCTGGTAACCGACTTCTGCACGGCGACCGGACTCGGCTACAGCGAGGAAACCCTCGCCGGGACCTTCCGCCTGATCACCCGCCAGCTCAGCGAGGCAGGCGCGGCCGCCCGCCCGCGCTAATAACGATCTGCGGCCTATTTCCTGCTCGGTGCCCGCTTGTCAGGATCCCTCCTTCATAAGATGTCCCGGGACTGCGCCATGGGGGGCGCTCTTTGGACGTTGGGGCGGGTTTAACGTGCTTGAGGAATTGCAGCCTGGAGATCCGGCGCAGATCGGCCCTTACCGGCTCAGCGGGGTGCTGGGCACGGGCGGCATGGGCCGGGTGTACCTGGGCTGGTCGGCGTCCGGGCAGCCGGTCGCGGTCAAGGTGATCCGGGCCGAGCTGGCCGGCAACCCGGAGTTCCGGGCCCGGTTCCGCCGGGAGGTGACGGCCGCGCGCACGATGAACGGCCGGTTCACCGCGCCGCTGGCTGACGCGGACCTCGACGACCGGACGCCCTGGCTGGCCACCGCTTACGTGAGCGGGCCGTCCCTGGCGGAGGCGGTGGCGAGCTACGGCCCGCTGCCGGTGCACCTGGTCCGCACCCTGGCGGCCGGCCTGGCCGAGGCGCTGGCCACCATTCACGGCGCGGGCCTGGTGCACCGTGACCTGAAGCCGTCCAACGTGCTGCTGGCGTCGGACGGGCCGCGGGTGATCGACTTCGGGATCTCCCGGGCCGCCGACACGGTCTCGCTCACCAGCACCAGCCAGTCCCTCGGCTCACCCGGTTACCTATCGCCCGAGCAGGCAGTCGGCCGGTCAGTGGGCCCGCCGACCGACATCTTCAGCCTGGGCGCCGTCCTCGCCTTCGCCGCCACCGGCAACGGCCCGTTCGGTGACGGCTCGCTGGCGGCCATGGTCTACCGGGTGGTGCACGAGCCCCCCAGCCTGGACGGCCTGCCCGCCGAGCTGCGTGACCTGATCGGCTGGTGCCTGGCCAAGGATCCCGGCGCCCGGCCGTCCGCCCCCGACCTGCTGGCGCGCCTCGAGACCGCCCGCCCGGCCCCCGGCTGGCTGGCGGGAACGCCGGTCGCGGCGCTGCACGCTTCCGTCATCGCGCCGCCGTGGCAGGGCGGGGGCGACGCGCCGACCTCGCTCTCGGCCCGCCGGGGAGCCGGCCGCCTGCCGGCCGGCCCGCTGCTTGACAGCGCGACCCGGGCGGACCGGGGCAGTACCCGGCGGTCCCGCTCCCCGCTGCTGCGGCGGAGCGTGCTGGTGCCCGCCCTGTCGGTGCTGGCGGTGCTGGTGGCCGCCGCGGTCGCCCTGGCGGCGACCCTGGGCGGCCCGGGCGGCGCGACCGCCCTGGCCGGCGGCAGCCCCACCCGGTCCACCAGTCCCCAGGCGGGCCACCTGCTCGCGTCGGCCTCCGCGTCGGGCAAGCCGGCCGCCGCGGCCAGCGCGGCCTCGCAGTCCCAGCCCGCCCAGCCCGGCCAGCCCGCCCAGCCCGCCCAGCCCGGCTCGACGGCGCAGGTGGCCGGCCCGCAGACGTCCTCGGCGCTGCGGCCGGGACCGACGGTGACGGTGACCCAGGGAACGCACGGGGCTTCCCAGCCGGTGTCGGTCACCAGCCCCCCGCCGCCGTCCGCGCCGGACGCGCCCCCGCCGACCTCGCCGTCGCCGACCCCGACGATCACGCCGTTCCAGGAAATCCACTACTCGGGCGCCGCCACCGTCGCCTGCTCCAGCGACGGGTCGGTGAAATCTGGTCCGGCCCTGGTCCCGATCACCCTCGAAGTCACCAACAACACCTCGGAAACGATCGTGGTGTACTGGATCAACCTGAACGGTGCCCTGGTGCTCAACGCCGACCTCGCGCCCGGCCAGATCGAGACCTTCCACACCGACGAGGGCGACTACTGGATGATCTCCAGGTCGACCGGCGCCTGCTTCGACATCTTCCTGCTCGACCAGGCGGCCACGCTCACCGCCTTCTAGCCCGGGCCGAAGTCGGCGGCCGACCGGGCCCGCGCGGGTTCCCGCCGTCGCCCGCCGCCGGAACGTGGTTAGCCCGCGCGCGGGCGGGTAACCGAGTCGCTCTCGGGGGACGACGAAGGGACCGGGCATGTTCGCTTTTTTCTCCAGGCGCCTGCGCACGTGGCTGCTGCTGGCCATCGCCCTGCCGCTGATCCGGGCGCTGGTCCACCGGCTCGCGCTGGCCGCGGAGCGCCGTGATCCGGCCACCCGGACGGCGAAGGGCCTGCACCAGGCCGATTCCGCGGTCAACGCCCTGTCACGGCGGGCGGCGGGCAAGCGGCAGCGCTCCGCGGCCGCTAAGGCCCGGCGCGGCCGCTGATCAGGGGTTGTCGCGCTTGTCGAGGTAGCTTGTCATCCGGTTGAACAGGCCGATGGCGCGGTGCAGGTCGGCCGAGGCGGGCGGCGGCGCCCCGTCCGGCAGGTCGCCCGCGAGGTGGCCGAGGCCAGGCGCCAACGTGCCGGCGATCTGGGCGCAGATCAGCGCCGCGTCCCGGACGACCGGCGGGTCGACGCTCCACAGCACCTCGAATCGCCGCCGGGCGTCGGGTGCGGCCGGCTGGCCGGGGAGTTCCCAGCCCGCGATGAAGGCCGGGTAGTCCGGAGCCGCGCAGACCACGAACCACTCGCGGCGCAGCGGCGCGTCGGCCGGGATGCGGATGGTCAGCGGCGAGGCGTCAGGTCCTGACGACTGGCCGAAGTCGGCGAAGATGACCGCGACGCGGGCCGTGCGGGCCAGCTCCTGGTAACGCGCGCGCGACTGCCGGTAGTAGCGCTCCTGCTGGAACCCGGCGAAGATCGCCGCCTGCTCGGCCCGGGCGCAGCACTCGTCTTCCATCGCCTGGGTGATGGCCAGCAGGGTGGCCTTGCTCAGTTCCTGCGGCAGCAGGCCGGGGTGACGGCGGCGCAGGCTGGCGAACACCGAGAGGGCGGGGTCGGTCACCCGGGCAGCCGCCTGCCCGATGGCGGCCTGCAGGCTCAGGCCGGCCTCCCGGAGCCGCAGGACCTGGCCGACCAGCACCGTGTCGCCGGGGGCGTAGCGGCGGTGCCCGCCCTCCAGGCGCTGCGGGCGCGGGAAGCCGTAGCGGTCTTCCCAGCTGCGCAGGGTGGCCGCGGGCACGCCGGTCTGCCGCGCCAGCTCGCCGATGGACAGGCCATCCTGCCGGTCGTTCACGGCGACATCACCTCTTCATGGTGCATAGCCTAATCTAGGCAGTGTGTTTAAATATAGGGCGGCCGGGCATCAGGGGACAGCAGGAGCCGCCGGCCGAGAGAAGGTAATGATCGCGAACCTACCCGAAACCAGCGGCCTGGCGGGGGCCGGCCGCTGGCTGGACGACCGGTTCCACGGCGCCAAGGGCGCCCGGGTGCTGATGCGCAAGGTGTTCCCGGACCACTGGTCGTTCATGCTGGGCGAGATCGCGCTCTGGTCCTTCGTCATCCTGCTGCTGACCGGCACCTACCTGGCCCTCTTCTTCACGCCGTCCCAGGCCGAGGTCGTCTACCACGGCTCCTACACCAAGCTCAACGGCATCACGATGTCGCAGGCCTACGCGACCACGCTGAACATCTCGTTCGACGTCCGCGGCGGCCTGCTGGTCCGGCAGATCCACCACTGGGCGGCCGACCTGTTCATGGTCGCGATCGCGGCGCACATGCTGCGGGTGTTCTTCACCGGCGCCTACCGCAAGCCGCGCGAGGTCAACTGGCTGATCGGCATCGCCCTGTTCGGTCTGGGCCTGATCGAGGGGCTGTTCGGCTACTCGCTGCCGGACGACCAGCTATCCGGTGCGGGCCTGCGGGTGTTCGAGGGGATCATGCAGGGCATCCCGATCGTGGGCACCTACGCCGCGTTCCTGCTGTTCGGCGGGCCGTTCCCCGGCACCTCGATCATCCCGCGGATGTACATCCTGCACGTGTTCCTGATCCCGGGCATCATCCTGGCCCTGGTCACCGCGCACCTGTTCATCATGTTCCACCAGAAGCACACCCAGATGCCGGCCAAGAAGAACACCGAGAAGAACGTGGTCGGCCAGCCGTTCTTCCCGTACTTCCTGCTCAAGGGACAGGCCTGGTTCTTCTTCATCTTCGGCACGCTGGTCGTGCTGGCGACCTTCGCCCAGATCAACCCGGTCTGGATGTACGGCCCGTACACCCCGCTGGCGATCTCGGCGGCGTCCCAGCCCGACTGGTACCTCGGCATCCTGGACGGCGCGCTGCGCGTGATGCCCCCCTGGGAGGTGAACTTCCTGGGGCACACCCTCACCCTCAGCCTGCTGATCCCGTTCATCGTGCCGCTGGGGGTGATCCTGGGCGGAGCGGCGCTGTGGCCGTTCTTCGAGCAGTGGGCGACCGGCGATAAACGCTTCCACCACATCAACGACCGGCCGCGCGACGCCCCGGTGCGGACCGCGACCGGGGTAGCGGCGGTCACCTTCTACGGGGTGCTGTGGGCGGAGAGCGCCAACGACCTCATCGCCGACAAGTTCACCATCCCGCTCTACACGCTCACCTGGATTGCCCGGGTGCTGGTCGTCGTGGGGCCGGCCGTCGCCTTCGTGCTCACCCGGCGGGTCTGCCTGGGCCTGCAGCGCAAGGACAGCGCCATGCTGCGGCACGGGGTGGAGACCGGCATCGTCCGGCAGTTGCCCGACGGCGGGTTCGTCGAGGAGCACCGGCCGCTGACCGACGAAGAGCTCGCGCCGCTGCGGGCCAGGCAGGCGCCCGCGCTCTGGCCGGCCGCCGGCTCTGACGGCCACGACGACGGCGTCCCCGCCCCGTCAGCACGCGGCATCGCCGGCCGGGCCCGGCTTACCGCCAACCGCGCGTTCGCCGAAACCGTCCCGCTGCAGCCCAACGGGAACGGCGATGGGCGCGACAACGGGTATCATAACGGGCACGGGACCGGGGAACACACCGCCGCTGAGGCGGCCCCGGGCGGTCCGGCCCGGCTTAATCGTGGAAGCGATTCTGCGGACGAGTTAGCGATAGTCGCTAGTCTCTTCTAAACTGCGGACTGCAGCTTCTGTAGGTGCTTCATGACGCGCTCGCGGATTTACTGCCCGGCTTCCGCGGGGTGCGGAAGGCTTACTTTCGGCAAGGAGAAATGCGCGTGGCGCAGGGAACAGTCAAATGGTTTAACGCGGACAAGGGATTCGGGTTCATCAGCCCGGATGGCGGAGACCAGGACGTTTTCGTCCACTTCTCCGCGATCGAGTCCAACGGCTACCGCAGCCTGGACGAGAACCAGCGGGTTGAGTTCGACATCACCCAGGGCCAGAAGGGCCCGCAGGCGGAGCACGTCCGGACGATCTGACTTCAGGTCGCTGGGTACGCCCCCGGTCGTTCGGGCTAGGTTTCTAGCCCGAACGGCCGGGGGCTTGTGTGTCCGGCCAGGGCGCCAGGCGGCCGCTAGAGCGCCAGGCGGTAGAAGGTGTTGTCCTCGGTCCGCTGGTAGCCGCCGAACGGCTCGGCGGGCAGGAACCCGGCGCTGGCGTACATCGCCCGGGCGGCGGCGAAGCCGGGGGTGGTGCCGGTTTCCAGCGAGACCCGCCGGTAGCCGCGGGACCTGGCCACGTCGAGCAGGTGGGCGAGCATCGCCCGGCCGACGCCGCGGCCGCGGGCCTCGGCCGCGGTGTGCATCGACTTCAGCTCGCCGTGGGCCGGGTCGAGCTGCTTGATCGCGCCGACGCCGAGCACCGTGTCGCCGTCCCGGTAGCTGAAGAAGGTGACCGCCGGGTCGAGCAGCCCCTCGGAGTCGAGCGCGAAGCTGTGCTCGGGCGGCGTCTCCGATAGGCAGAAGGCCAGGTGGCGCTGCAAGATCGCCAGCACCTCGGGCCTGCGCGGGTCGTCGACGGAGATCACTGCCTCGCTCGCGGTTGTCACCGGGACAGTGTACGAAATGGCCCGCTAAGTCACCCTCTGGCTAGTCCCGGCCGCCGAAGATCCGCAGGAAGAAGAAGAACACGTTCAGGATGTCGAGGAAGATCGACGCCGCCAGCAGCGGGGCCGACTCGATGTTCTGCGACCGGCGCAGCCGCTGGAAGTCGCCCGCGGTGATCCCGGCGAAGATCACCAGCCCGAGGATCGCCCAGATCAGCGACGCGTGCGGGATGTGCACGAAGATCAGCACGATGCCGGCCACCAGCAGGATCAGCAGCGCGATGCCGGAGATCCGCCGCCAGGCCGACAGGTCACGGTTGGTCAGGTAGCCGAAGGTGCCGAAGCCCGCCACGAACAGCGCCGTCGCCCCGCCCGACTGCCACAGGATGGCCGGGTCGGTGCTGGCGTAGTAGACCAGCGTGGGCGCCGAGGCGACCCCCATCAGCACCCCGAAGATCGCCAGCAGCACGACCGCCGCGGTCGGCGACTTCCGGGCGGCGAAGTTCATGATCAGCAGGATGACGAAGGCCGCGATCCAGGCGACGATCACCGCCCCCTGGCCCAGGTTACGGCCCGCGTAGGCCCCGGCCGCGAAGAACCCGGCCGTCAGCGCGACCAGTCCCATCGTCTGCGCGAACAGCGTTGACGTCTGCCCGCGGGCGGCGTAGCCGCGCCCCGGGGACGCTAGGTCCGAGTACATGAGAACCATCCTCCCGGCCGGGGCTCGCTCCCTCAAGCGAGACCTCCGTATTCATCCCGAACGTATGCGTGGTTCCCGTCGTTCCCCGCCCGCATGCTTACGGGGTAAGAACAAACCAGGAGTAGTCGCCCACCTACTACCATGACCCTAAGGGGAAGGAGCGGTCCCGGATGACCCAGGTCAACCACTCCCAGGGAGTCCAGGCCGGCGACAACAACGTCCAGCTCAACCTGTTCGTCGGCCAGGCCCCCCGCGGCCCGCTGGTGGCCGGCAGCGTCCCCCAGGCCCCGCCCGCCTGCCAGCCCCGCGCCGACCTGATGGCCCGGCTCCGCGCGCACGGCCCCGGCGTGTCGGTCGTCCGCGCGGTCACCGGCCTGCGCGGCGTCGGCAAGACCCAGCTCGCCGCCGCCTACGCCCGGGAGTGCATCGACGCCGGCTGGCGCCTGGTGGCCTGGGTCAACGCCGAGGACACCCCGTCGCTGCTGGCCGGCCTGGAAGTGGTCGCCAGCCGGCTGGGCATCGACCGGCCCGGGACTCCCATCGAGGCCATCGGGGCCGAGGTGCGCAACCGGGTGGAGGCCGACGGCGAGCGGTGCCTGCTGGTCTTCGACAACGTCACCGACCCCGGCGCGCTGCGGCCGTACCTGCCGGCCGCGGGCAAGTCCCAGGTCATCGTGACCAGCACCCAGGCCAGCGCGTCGGCGCTGGGCAGGCCGACCGAGGTCGCGGTGTTCACCGCGGCGGAGGCCCGGGACTTCCTGGCCGAGCGCACCGGCCGTCATGACCCGGCGGGCGCTGACCGTTTGGCGGCCGAGCTGGGCCACCTTCCGCTCGCTCTCGCCCAGGCGGCGGCGGTGATCAAGAGCAGGCACCTGAGCTATGACGTCTACCTGACCCGGCTGCGGGCTTACCCAACCGCGCGATACCTGCCGCCCGCTGAGGGCGATCCCTACCCGTGGGGCGTGGCCGAGTCGATCCTGCTGTCCCTGGACACGGTGACCGCGGCCGACCCGACCGGCCTGTGCGCCGACCTGCTGGCCGTGATCTCCCTGCTATCCCCCGACGGCGTCCCGCGCGACCTGCTCTATCAGGGCCAGGGCGACGACAGCTTCGGCGTCGGCCCGGAAGCGATCGACGAGGCCGTGGCCGGCCTGGCGGCTGCCTCGCTGCTGACCGTCGGCGGCGAGGACGAGGATAGCCCCACGGTGACCGTGCACCGGCTGGTCATCCGGGTGGTCCGCGAGCGTCGCGTCGCCGACGGCACCCTGACCGCCGTTGGCGCCAAGGCGGTGGCCCTGCTCCGGGCCGCCGCCGCTCCGCTCGACGAGACCTGGCGACAGCGGTCGGCCGCCCGCGACCTCGTGCAACAGACGACCGCGCTGAACGATTTTCTCGCCCCGCAGCTCGGCCCCGAGGACGGGCCACTGGCCAGGGCACTGATCAACCGTCGTGCGTGGGCGTTGTGGTGCCTCGATGAACTGGGCGACAGCGCATCTCAGGCGATCGACCTCGGTGAGGAACTGGTCGTCGAATTTGAGCGGGTACTGGGCGCTGCCCACATAGAGACGGTGCGCGTGCGCAGTAGCCTGGCGATTGCGTACTGGCATGCCGGACGAGTCGATGACGCGGCTCCGTTGCTGGAATCGACGCTGGCCGATCGGGTGCGGTCACTGGGCAAAGACCACCTGGACATCCTCCGCGCGCGGAACAACCTGGCGCTGGTCTACGAGGACACCGGGCAGTTGGAGAAGGCGATCCCGTTGTTTGAGCGGAACCTTGCCGATCGGGTGCGGGTGCTTGGCGAGGATCACCCGGATACGCAGAGCTCGCGAAGCAACCTGGCCTTCGCGTACCGGGCAGTGGGCCGGGCGAGTGGGGTGGTTCCGCTGCTGGAACGGGTGCTGGCGGACCGGCTGCGAGTGCTGGGGAAGGATCATCCGTACACCTATGGCGCGCAGAACAACCTGGCGCTGGCCTACGAGGAGGCTGGGCGAATGGGTGAGGCGGTTCGGCTGTATGAGCAGGCGGCTGAAGGGCTTGGCCGCGAGCTCGGCCCGGAGCACCCCCAGACGGTCATCGCCCGGGACAACCTGGCTAGGATTCGCGACGAGTCCGCGCGCCCGGACCCGAATAGGAAGTGAGATGGAACCGATTACGCTGATCGTCACCGCGCTGGCGGCCGGCGCTAGCTCCGGCGCCCTGGCGGCGCTGTCGGACGAGGTCAAGGACGGCGTCAAGGCCGCCTACGCCAAGCTCCGCGGCCTGGTCAGCAGGCGGACGGCCGGGAACCCGGTCGCCGAGACCGCCCTCGCCCAGTACGAGGCCAGCCCCGAGGTCTGGCGCGCGCCCCTGGCCGACGAGCTGGCCAAGGCCGGCGCGGCCGACGACCAGGAGCTGCTCGCGGCCGCCCAGGCGCTGCTGGCGCTGCTGGACCCGGCCGCGGCACGGGCGGGCAAGTACCAGGTGACGGTCAAGGACTCCAAGGGCGTCCAGGTCGGGGACGGCAACGTGCAGGTCAACCGCTTCTGAGGCGGCCGGTTGCACCTACGGCGGGCAGTCGTAGGGTTGAGGCATGGGCAAGCTCAGGGTTCTGTTCATCGGCGGCACCGGGGTCATCTCGGCGGCCTGCGTGCGGGCGGCGGTCGCTTCCGGTGAGCACGAGGTGTTCGTGCTCAACCGGGGGCAGTCGGCTGTCCGGCCGCTGCCCGACGGGGTGACGGAGCTGCGGGGGGACGCGCGGGACCCCGCCTCCGTTCGGGCGGCGGTGAACGGTCTTGACTTCGACGCGGTGGCCGACTTCATCGCGTTCACCCCGGCTCAGGTGCGGGCGCAGGTCGAGCAGTTCCAGGGGCGGACCGGGCAGTACGTGTTCATCTCCACCGCGTCGGCCTACCAGACGCCGCCGTCCCGGTTGCCGGTCACCGAGTCGACGCCGCTGCGCAACCCGTTCTGGCAGTACTCGCGGGACAAGATCGCGTGCGAGGACCTGCTGACGGCGGAATACCGCGACTCCGGGTTCCCGGCCACCGTGGTCCGGCCGTCGCACACCTACGACCCGACCAAGACGGTGCTGCCCGGCGGGTGGACCTCCCTCAGCCGGCTGCGGGCGGGCCGGCCGGTGATCGTGCACGGGGACGGCACCTCGCTGTGGACGGTCACCCACCACACCGACTTCGCCCGCGCGTTCGTGCCGTTGCTCGGGAACCCGCGGACGGTCGGCGAGGCGTTCCACATCACCTCCGACGACGTGCTGACCTGGGACCAGATCGCCCGCGCGCTGGCGGCGGCGCTCGGGGTCAGCCCGCGGCTGGTGCACGTGCCGTCGGACGTGATCGCGTCCCATGACCCCGAGTGGGGGGCGGGCCTGCTGGGGGACAAGGCGCACTCCATGGTGTTCGACAACGCCAAGGTCAAGTCGGTGGTACCCGGCTGGCGGGCGGTGGTGCCGTTCGAGCGCGGGGCCAGGGAGATCGCCGGCTGGTACCTGGCCGACCCGGCCCGGCAGGTGGTCAACGAGAAGCTCGACGCGCTGATGGACCGGCTGGCGGCCGACTACGGCGCCCGCTAGCTCCCGCTCAGCCCTCAGTACAGCCAGCGGTGGCTGGTGACCGTCTCCTCCGCTGACCGCTCCGCCGCCCAGGCCGCGTCCGCCCGGCGCACCGCCGTGAACGCGCCAAGCAGCGGCTCGCCGAGCGCGTCCGCTACCCGCTGGTTGCCGAGCAGCGCCCGTTCCTGCTCGTCGGCGGTGACCGGCAGGGCCGCGATCCCGTGCCGGGCCCGCTCGGCCTCGCTCCAGGATCCGGGGTCCTGCTGCTGCGGCGGCGGCAGCGCGGCGCCGTCCTCCAGGCCGGCCAGGCCGGCCGCGAGCACCACGGCGAGCGCCAGGTGCGGGTTGCCGGACGCGTCGGACGCCTTCAGCTCGACGTTGGCGTTCCCGCCCCCGGTGAACGGCGCGGCCGGCACGTAGCGCAGCGGTGCCTCCCGGTTCTCCACCCCCCAGAACTGGTAGGCGCCGGCGAAGTACCCGGGCCGGCGGCGCAGCAGGGACGGGATGCTCGGCGCGCTTACCGCCGCGATGGCGGGCAGGTCGCGCAGCAGCCCGCCGAGGAAGCCGGCCCCCTCGCCCGCGGGCCGGACGTCTTCCTGCTGGCCGCCGGGGGCGGCCAGCAGGTTGCCGCTGCCCCGGCTGACCGACACGTGCAGGTGCAGGCCGTTGCCCGCGCCCTCGGGGGTGACCAGCGGCGCGAAGCTGACCCGGAGCCCGTGCGCCCGGGCGGCGGCGTGGATAGTCTGCCGGGCCAGTAGCTGCCGGTCGGCCGCGGTGACCGGGTCGGCCGGGGCCAGGCTGACCTCGAGCTGCGAGGACCCGTACTCGGCGTGCAGCTGTCCCACCGGGACGCCGTTGGCCGCGAGGTCACGCAGCAGCGCCGCGGCGAACTCGTCGACCTGCAGCAGCGCGTGCGGGCTGTAGGCGGGACCGTCGTGGGCCGGCACCAGCCCGTCGCCTGCCCGGGCGACGAAGAACTCAAGCTCGAACCCGGCCAGCACCGAAAGCCCGGCCGCGGCGGCCCGCGCCACCTGCGCCTCCAGCCGGGTCCGCTGGTCGTAAGGCCACGGCTCGCCGCCGGGGCCCACCTGCCGGCCCGGGGCCCAGGCGAAGCCCGGCTGCCCGGCCAGCGCGATGACGCGGTCGGCCTCCGGCAGCAGCCGGATGTCGCCGGACGGGGTCGACAGGCCGCTGTGCGCGTAGCTGATGCCGTCGTGCGAGTCGAAGACGGCGAACAACGGCGTGATGCCCACCCCCCGCGCGGCGGCGTCGCCGAACGCGGCCACCGGGACGGTCCTGGACCGCGGAATGCCGTTGTTGTCGGCCCAGGCGATGGTGACCCCGGCCACGCCCGCCTTCGTCAGGCGGTCCTGGAGCGGGGCAAGGCTCGAGTTCATTCCGGCACCGTAGACCGCGGGGTACCCGGGCCGCCACCCCGGTAACGCCGCCGTAAGCTATGGCCGGGCCTGCTCGATGCGGAAGACCGGGTGGCGGGGCGCGATCGCGCGCAGCCGCTCCTCCGGCGCCTTGGCGTCCACCCCGTCGAAGAACATGCCGACCTCGAACTTCCACCGCTTCAGGTAGGCGCGCAGCAGGGCGGGCTTGTCGTCGTCGGCTACCTCGGTCGCGGTGAACGGCTCGACCTTGCGGCCGATCCGCAGCTCGCCGCCGCCGGCCGCGCGCATGTTGCGCACCCACTGGACGTTGCCGCGCGGCGCGACCAGGTACCGCACCCCGTCCACCCGCAGCGGGTTGACCGGGGTGGTGCGCCACTGGCCGGACTTGCGGCCCTTGACGTACAGCACCCGCGACCCGTAGACGCTGATGCCGGCCGCGGTCAGCCGGGCCACCACCTTGTTGAAGAACGGGGTGACGGGGACGGAGCTGACGTAGGGGGTTTCCGCGGTCATGTCGATCATCCTTCCGACTGCTTTCCGAGAGCGGCGCTCTCGACTAAGATCAGTGAACACGATAGGCTGTGAACTTGTCAAGAGCACTGCTCTCGTTTTAGTTCACCGTTCCCGGAGATTGCGAGCCGACCGCCATGACCGCACCAGAAGCCGCACCGCCGGCCAGCGCCGGGCGCACTGCCCGTGAGCGCGCCCGCACCGAGCTGACCAGGGAGATCAAGGAGGAGGCGCGCCGCCAGCTCGCTGAGTCGGGGGCCGGCGGGCTGTCGCTGCGGGCGGTCGCCCGGGAGCTCGGGATGGTCTCCTCAGCGCTCTACCGCTACTACCCGAGCCGTGACGACCTGCTGACCGCACTGATCATTGACGCCTACGACGCGATCGGGGAGGCGGCCGAGCGGGCGGCGGCGGAGCCGGGATCGGGCGCGCCCGGCCCCGCCCGCGACCGCTGGGCGGCGGCCTGCCACGCGATCCGTGACTGGGCCCGGTCCCACCCGCACGAGTACGCGCTGATCTACGGGTCACCGGTGCCGGGCTACCGGGCGCCGGAGGCCACCGTCGGGCCCGCGTCGCGGGTGCCGCTCGCGCTGACCGGGCTGCTGGCCAGCGCGGCCGCCAGCGGCGAGCTGGCACCAGGAACCGCGGGGCCGCTTACCCCGGGCCTGGCCGCCCAGGCAGAGCGGCTGTCGGAGCTGCTCGGGCTGCGCGACGTGCCGCCCGCGGCCGTCTGCGGCGCGGTGATCGCCTGGACCCAGCTGTTCGGGATGATCAGCTTCGAGCTGTTCGGGCAGTTCGTCGGCTCGTTCGAGCCTGCCGACGAGCTGTTCGCGCACGCGGTCGGCGAGCTGGCGGCCCTGGCCGGGCTCAGCTAGCGGCGGGCCCGGTGCTTCCGGCGGGAGTGGCCGCCGGGATCCGCCGGCCGCTGACCGACGTCGGCCGGATACGCACCCACAGCCGCTCGGCCGCCCCCGCCCACGCCTGCAGCCCGGACGCGTCGAGCCGGGCCGCTTCCTGGTCGGACTCGACGATCTCGGCCAGGCCGCTCACCACGACCGACCAGCCCGCCCGGGTCACCGGGTCGAAGGAGTCGGCTTCGAACCCCACGTAGCGCCCCACCTCGACCGAGGACAGCTTGGATCCCGCCCCGGTCGTGAACACCACGTCCTGGCCGTCGACCAGGAAGTTCACCGGCAGCATGACAACCTCGCCGCCGGCCATGAAGCCGATCCGCCCCACCGGGACCGACCTGAGCAGGCCGAAGCAGTCTCCCAGGTGAAGGATCTCCAGCCCTATCCGGTCGGTTGCCAGCTCTCGCATCGCGCGCCTCCGCTCTTGCCGTGGTGCCCCAGCGAACCCCCAGTATTCACCGCCGGTGGCCGCGCGGCCCAGGGCCGTACGTCCCGCGTCCCGGGTAAAATCACTCGCCTGACCACCCCGACGCCCGCCAGACTGCAAGCAACCAGCCGATAAGCCCGCTCCCTGCTGCCAGAAGGCCATCCTGACATGCTGCTCCGATTGCTCCGCACCTTCGGGCGCCGCTACCGCAAGTGGCTCCTGATTGTCTTCGTCGCCCAGTTCGCCCAGACGATCGCGGCGCTCTACCTGCCGACGCTGAACGCCGACATCATCGACAACGGGGTGGTGAAGGCCAACGACCACTACATCCTGTCCACCGGCGCGGTGATGCTGGCGGTCGCCCTCGGCCAGATCGTCGCGGCGATCATCGCGGTGTACTACGGGTCGCGCACCGCGACCGCGATCGGGCGGGACATCCGCAAGGGGCTGTTCGACCGGGTGCAGTCGTTCTCCACCCGCGAGGTGGGCCAGTTCGGCGCGCCGTCGCTGATCGTCCGGTCCACCAACGACGTCCAGCAGGTCCAGATGCTGGTGCTGATGACGCTGACGATGATGCTGATGGCGCCGATCATGGGGGTGGGCGCGGTCATCTTGTCGCTGCGGCAGAACGTCCAGCTCTCCGCCCTGCTGCTGGTCATCGTCCCGGTCCTCGGGATCACGATGACGGTGATCGCCCGGCGCATGCGCCCGCTGTTCCGCCAGGTCCAGGCGCGGCTCGACGGCATCAACCGGATCATGCGGGAGCAGATCACCGGGGTCCGGGTGGTGCGCGCGTTCGTCCGCGACACCCCGGAGCGGGCCCGGTTCCTCGACGGCAACAGCGCGCTGTACGACGTGTCGCTCGGCGCGGGCAAGCTCATGGGGATGATGTTCCCGGTCGTCCTGTCGGTCATCAACCTGTCCAGCGTGGCGGTGCTGTGGTTCGGCGGCCACCTCATCAACGACGGGTCGATGCAGGTCGGCTCGCTCACCGCGTTCCTGTCCTACCTGCTGCAGGTGATGATGGCGGTGATGATGTCCACCTTCATGCTGATGATGATCCCGCGGGCGGAGGTCTGCGCGGACCGCATCCAGGAGGTGCTCGGCACCGAGTCCAGCGTGCAGCCGCCGACCGCCCCGGTCGCCGAGCTGCGCACGCACGGGCACCTGGACCTGGTGCAGGCCGGCTTCCGCTACCCGGGGGCCGAGGAGGCGGTGCTGTGCGACATCTCCCTCAGCGCCGGGCCGGGTGAGGTCACCGCGATCATCGGCTCCACCGGGGCCGGCAAGACGACGCTGCTCAACCTGATACCGCGGCTGACCGACGCGACCGAGGGCGAGGTGCGGGTCGGCGGCGTCAACGTGCGCGACCTGGCGCCGGAGGTGCTGTCGGAGGCGGTCGGGCTGGTACCGCAGCGGCCCTTCCTGTTCTCCGGGACGATCGCCTCCAACCTCCGCTACGGCAACCCCGACGCGACCGACGACGAGCTGTGGCACGCGCTCACGGTCGCGCAGGCCGACTTCGTCAAGGACCTGGACGCGCCCATCAGCCAGGGCGGCACCAACGTCTCCGGCGGCCAGCGGCAACGGCTGGCGATCGCCCGCACCCTGGTCCACAAGCCCGGCATCTACCTGTTCGACGACTCGTTCTCCGCCCTCGACTACGCCACCGACGCCCGCCTCCGGGCCGCCCTGGCCGCCGAGACCAGGGACGCCACCGTCATCATCGTGGCGCAGCGGGTGGCCACCATCAGGAGCGCCGACCGCATCATCGTCCTCGATCACGGGCGGGTGGCCGGCACCGGCACCCACGCCGAGCTGATGGCGTCAAGCGAGACCTACCGGGAGATCGTGCTCTCCCAGATGACCGAGCAGGAGGCCGCCGCATGACCACCGCGCCGTCCCGCCCCGCCAGTCCGGACAACCCCGCCCCGGGGGTGGGCCGTCCCGGCGGCGCCGGCAGCTCGGGCCCGCGCCAGGGCGGCCCCGCCGCCTGGATGAACGGCCCCTCGCTGGAGCGGGCCAAGGACTTCCGCGGCTCGCTGCGGCGGCTGCTGGCCATGCTCCGGCCCGAGCGCACGCTGGTGATCGTCACCACGCTGCTCGCCGCGGGCTCGGTCACCGCCTCGGTCCTCGGCCCGAAGATGCTCGGCCAGGCCACCAACATCATCTTCGACGGCTTCGTGTCCAAGGACCTTCCCCTGGGCGAGACCAAGGCCCAGGTCATCGCCGGGCTGCAGGCCAAGGGCGAGACGACCCAGGCCGACCTGCTGCGGGGGCTGCAGCTCACCCCCGGGCACGGGATCAACTTCGACAGCCTCGGCCGCATCCTCGGCCAGGTCGCGCTGATCTACCTGGTGGCACTGGTGCTCGGCATCGCCCAGGGGCGGCTGACGGCGACGATCGTCCAGCGGGCGATGTTCCGGCTGCGCCAGCAGGTGCAGGCCAAGCTGTCCCGGCTGCCGCTGTCGTTCTTCGACGGACGGTCCAGGGGCGAGGTGCTGTCCACCGTCACCAACGACATCGACAACCTGTCGCAGAACCTCCAGCAGACCATGAGCCAGCTCGTGGTCTCGCTCCTCACCGTCATCGGCGTGCTGGTGGTGATGTTCTGGATCTCCTGGCTGCTGGCGCTCATCGCCCTGGTCACGATCCCGCTGTCGGTGCTGGTCACCCGGTTCGTCACCAAGCGGGCCAAGCCCCAGTTCGTCAAGCAGTGGGGCACCACCGCGCGGCTCAACGGGCACATCGAGGAGATGTTTACCGGCCACGCCCTGGTGAAGGCGTTCGGCCGCCAGCAGGAGGCCGCGCAGGTCTTCGACCAGCACAACGAGGAGCTGTACGAGGCCAGCTTCCGCGGCCAGTTCGTGTCCGGCTCGATGATGCCGCTGATGATGCTCATCGGGAACATCAACTACGTGCTGGTCGCGGTGGTGGGCGGGCTGCGGGTCGCCTCGGGGGCGCTGTCGCTGGGTGACGTGCAGGCGTTCATCCAGTACTCGCGGCAGTTCTCCCAGCCGCTCAACCAGGTCGCGTCGATGACCAACATGCTCCAGTCGGGGGTCGCCTCGGCCGAGCGGGTGTTCGCGGTGCTCGACGCGGACGAGGAGGAGCCGGACCGCCCGGACGCCACCGAGCTGGACACGGTCACCGGGCGGGTCGCGTTCGAGCACGTCTCGTTCAGCTACTCAGCCAGACAAGCCGTTGATCACCGACCTGTCGCTGACGGTGGAACCGGGGCAGACGGTGGCTATCGTCGGCCCCACCGGGGCCGGCAAGACCACCCTGGTCAACCTGCTGATGCGGTTCTACGAGGTGAACGGCGGCCGGATCACCCTGGACGGGGTGAACATCGCCGACATGACCAGGGAGAGCCTGCGGTCCAAGACCGGCATGGTGCTGCAGGACGCCTGGGTGTTCACCGGCACGATCGCGGAGAACATCGCCTACGGCCGGCGCGACGCGACCCGCGAGGAGATCGTCCGGGCGGCCAAGGCGACGCACGTGGACCACTTCGTGCGGACGCTGCCCGACGGGTACGAGACCGTCCTCGACGAGGAGGGCTCCAACGTCTCGGCGGGGGAGAAGCAGCTGATCACCATCGCCCGCGCGTTCCTGGCCGAGCCCGCCATCCTGATCCTGGACGAGGCCACCTCCTCGGTCGACACCCGCACCGAGCTGCTGATCCAGCGGGCGATGGGCTCGCTGCGCCAGGGCCGCACCAGCTTCGTGATCGCGCACCGGCTGTCCACCATCAGGGACGCGCACCTGATCCTGGTGATGGAGCACGGCGACATCGTCGAGCAGGGCACCCACGAGGAGCTGCTCACCGCGGGCGGCGCCTACCAGCGGCTGTACGAGGCGCAGTTCGCGCAGGCGGTGGCCGAGATCG
>CAWGIM010000008.1:0-23624 GCA_963822615.1 uncultured Actinomycetota bacterium
TTATTTCCACTCTATGCCTTTGGCCTGCAGTTATGTGGCCAGAGTGGCGACAGTGGCGCTGCTCCCCGTGGTGGGCGGCCGCCTGCCCTGACGGCGTTGGGGTTGTAGCCACAACCACGCCGCGCAGGAGGCCCGGCCGAGGCGCGGAGGCAAAGCGGGAGGCGACGGAGGCATCCGGTCAGGGCCGTCCGGTCGGGGCGATGGTTTTTGCCTTTAACCTTGTTGGAATGAACGACCGGCTAGTGTGGATCAACTGCGAGATGACTGGTCTCGACATCGAGCGGGACGCGCTGATTGAGATCGCCTGCGTGGTCACCGACTCCCAGCTGAAGCTGCTCGACGACGGGATCGACCTGATCATCAAGCCGCCGGCCGAGGCCGTCGACCAGATGAGCGACATCGTGCGGGACATGCACACCACGTCGGGGCTGCTGGCTGACCTGGCTGGCGGCATAACGCTGGCGGAGGCGTCGGAGGCGGTGCTCGGCTACGTCAAGCAGCACGTCCGGGAGGCGCGGAAGGTGCCGCTGTGCGGCAACTCGATCGCCACTGACCGCTGGTTCATCGCCCGCGACATGCCCGAGCTGGACAACTGGCTGCACTACCGGATGATCGACGTGTCCTCGGTCAAGGAGCTGGCCCGGCGGTGGTACCCGCGGGCCTACTTCGCCTCGCCGAAAAAGCAAGGCGGCCACCGCGCGCTGGCCGACATCATCGAGTCGGTGCGGGAGATGCAGTACTACCGGGAGGCGGTATTCGTGCCCCAGCCGGGGCCGGACTCGGCCACCGCCCGCGAGATCGCCGCCCGCTACGCGGGCCAGCAGCCGGGCACCGCCAACGCGGCCAGCTAGGGCGGCGAACTGATTCGTTCGCACCGTCGCGGGCCGCTATACTCGTGACAGCCTTCCGCGGACGGCACATGGTGGGTGTAGCTCAGCTGGTAGAGCGCCAGGTTGTGGTCCTGGATGTCGCGGGTTCAAGTCCCGTCACTCACCCCAGCGTTTTAGCGGGTCAATGGCCCCGGCTCGGTACCGAGCCGGGGCTGTTTGCCGTTTTTCAGCTCAGGCGTTTTCAGCTCAGGCGTTCCCTGGCGTCGGCCGGCCGCTGCCGCTGGGCGGACCGGAGCAGCTCGGCCACCTGGCCGGCGCCGACCGGGGTACCGACCGGGGCGGTGAACCACTCGGCGGCGGTGCTGGCGCCTTCGCTGCCAGCCGGGCGCGGCGGCAGGTACGGGTTCACGTAGACCGGCGTTCCCGGCTCGCTGCGCCAGCTCTGCGCTAGCGGGCCGGCGCTGACCGCGTCGTACCCGAGCGCGTCGAGCAGCTCGGACACTGCCCGGGCGGCGTCCGCGTCGTCGCTGGCAATGGGCAGCGCGCAGCGGTCAGCGGCGCCGGGCGGGCGCGGCGAGCAGGCCAGCCGGATCCAGTCGATGTTGTTGAACGCCTTGACCACCCGCGCGCCGGCCAGCGTCCGCTGCACGAGCTCGCTCGACGTCAGCCGCTGCTGGTCAAGCTCGGCCACCGGCCGGTCCCGGCCCGGGTAGTAATTCATCGTGTCGACGACGATCTTGCCCGCCAGGCGGCGACGGGAGCCCGGGCAGGGCGCCGAGGGGCACCGTCACGACGACGACCTCACCGTCGCGAGCGGCGGTGGTCACGTCCGCCGCGCGCGCCCGGTCGCCTAGCTCCGACACCAGGCCGGCCAGCGACTCCGGGCCGCGCGAGTTGCTCACCACGACCCGCAGGCCCGCCTGCGTCGCCAGCCGCGCCACGGCGCTGCCGATCCGCCCGGCACCGACCAGACCCAGCGTTTCTATCAAGGCCGGTACTCCGTTCCGCCGCCGCCGCGCCGACCGCGGGGATCCCCTCAGTCCCGGTAACTCTAGCGAGCGTCCCCAGGCAGCAGCCCCGGCACCGTCGTGACGGCACCGGGGCTGCTGTTCGCACTGCATTTCCTTCGTGCGTAATGCACTTGCTGCCGCTGCCCGCGCTCGCGCAGCGGGGGCAGCGCCGTTAGCAGGCGGTGCGGCTAGACCGCCACCAGCTGCTGGTCCTGCTCGTCGCCCGGCTGCTCGTCGCCCGGCTGCTCGTCGCCCGGGTGGCTGTGCTCGGGCAGCGGGTCGCGCCGGCGCTGGTGCAGCGTCCGGTGCAGGCTCGTCAGGTACTCCTCGGTGAAGCCCCTGGTGCCCTTCTTGTGCTCGCTGCTCAGGTGGTCGGCGAGGTCGGCGGCAGTGCCGTCCTCGTTGGTGACTTGCGTGGACAAAGGTCCTCCCTTGCTAGCCCAGCACCCAGAGGGATATTTCCCAACACTTACCCTGAGTAATCAAGCAGTGACGATCGTTACGGTTCGTGCTTGCCGCCGGGGCGCTGAACCGGGGCGATTCCGCGGGCGCACCCCCGCGGCGATGCGGGGGGGTGCGTTGCCTGCCGCCAGTAGACTGGCGCGCAGCGTGCGTGAACCTGCGCCCGGCCCCGACCGTTTGCCTGGTTAGGGACGCTGTGACTGCGGGACGCCAACGCGGGAGGCGCCCGACGGCGGGGTTGACGGCTGATGGAGGTAATCCCCGATGACTGACGAGGATCCCTGGAAGCGCTGGTACCAGCAGAACCAGCCGCCCGCCGACCCGACGCAGGACATGACGATCTCGTCGCGGATGCCCCCGCCCGGCGGGGACTCCGGCGGCGGGGCGCCGCCGCCGCGCGGCGGGTGGCCGCAGCAGCCGCCGCGGTCCGGTTCTGGCGCCCCCCAGGGGGGCGGGTACCGGGGCGACCCGTCCTACGGGCAGACCGTCGGCTACGGCGCCAACCAGGGCCAGGGAGCCGGCCAGGGCTACCGGATCGGCCAGGGGCCGTCCGGCTACACCGGGGCGCCGCCGCGCAGCGCGCCCCCGCCGCGCAGCGGGCGCCGCTGGCGGTTCTGGGGGCAGCCGGGCCGCCACGGCCGGCGCATCGCGCTGGTCATCGCGGTGGTGCTGATCGTGATCATCGCCGGGATCGGCGGCACCTACTTCTGGATCAACGGGAAGCTGAACAAGACGGTGGCGCTGCCCGCCGCGACCGTCACCTCGGCCGGCACCAACTGGCTGATCGCCGGGTCGGACCAGCGCACCGGGATCAGCCGTACCGAGCGGGCGACCCTGCACCTGGGGGCCGACGGCGCGGACGCCTCCGACTCGCTGATGCTGCTGCACATGGGGACCGGCAAGCCGGTGCTCATCAGCATCCCGCGCGACTCCTACGTGCCGATCCCCGGGCACGGCAGCAACAAGATCAACGCCGCCCTTGCCATCGGCGGGCCGACGCTGCTGGTGCAGACGGTCGAGTCGGTCACCGGGCTGAAGATCGACCACTACATGGGCATCGGCTTCGGCGGCCTGGCCGACGTGGTCCAGGCGGTCGGCGGGGTGCAGCTCTGCGTGAAGACCGCGATCCCGGCCGACCCGACCGGGGACTCGGGCTTCAAGGGCCTGCCGGCCGGCTGCCACAACCTGAGCGGCCCCCAGGCGATCGCGTTCGTCCGCGACCGGCACTCGTTCGCCACCTCCGACCTGCAGCGCATCCAGGACCAGCGGGCGTTCCTGTCCGCCCTGCTGAGCAAGGCGACCAGCCCCGGCGTGTACCTGAACCCGTTCACCGCGCTGCCGTTCGGCTCTACCGCCGCCAGCTCGATCGCGGTCGACAAGGGCACCAGCCTGTGGGACCTGATCCAGGTGGCGCAGGCGCTGCGCGGCCCGCAGTCCGGGACGGTGCCGATCGCGAACGCCAACTTCCAGACCAGCGCGGGCGACGCGGTGCTGTGGGACCACACCAAGGCGCTGGAGCTGTTCAACGCGCTCAAGGCGGGCAAGGCGGTGCCGGCCGGGCTGCTTTCCGGCACCACGGTCGGCAGCTGAGCCAGGCCGGGCACGAGCCGCGGACGGCCCGGGTCAGGCCCGGTGCTGTCACCCGGCCCGGCCCCGATGAGGCAGATGATGACGCCTGATGCGGTTCCGGGCGGTTTGAGCCGCGCCGTTTTGGTGTATCTGTACCTGTAAAGGTAGGTCTTGACATCGCGGGACAGCGGTGTATGTTGCTTGCCCGCTGCCGCGCAACGGCTTAACCGGAGGTCTCATGAGCCGCGCACAGGTTGATGAGCAGCCCAGCCTCGGCCTGTCGGCGCGGGAGATCGAGGTCATGTCGCTGATCGCGGGCGGGCATACCAACGGGGAGATCGCGGCCCACCTCTTCCTGGCCGAGAAGACGGTCAAGAACCACGTCCGGCGCATCTACTCCAAGCTCGGGGTGCACAACCGGCCCGCCGCCATCGCGCACTGGCTGTCTGCCCGCGATCCCCGGACGTCCTGATCCAGGCGGGGCCAGTCGCACCGCCACCCGCCGCCCCCGCCACCTCCGCCCCGCGGCTGCCGCCAGCCCGCTAACGGGCGTACGCTGGGCGTACGCCAGCCGTCTCCGAGGAAACGTTCAGGGTTTCCCCAGCTAAGCAAGCGAAGATGGTGAACATGAACACGTCGATCTCCGAAGCTGGAGCGCCGGCCGACGCACGGCTGCTGGTCGTCGAGGACGAGCCGAACATCCTTGAGCTGCTGTCGGCGTCCCTCCGTTACGCCGGGTTCGACGTGATCACCGCCTCCGGCGGGTCCGAGGCGGTCCAGGCCGCCCAGCGGCACCGGCCCGACCTGATCGTGCTCGACGTGATGCTGCCCGACATGGACGGGTTCGACGTGATCCGGCGGCTGCGCGGCGGCGGCGCCCGCATCCCGGTGGTGTTCCTGACCGCCCGGGACGGCACCGACGACAAGATCCGCGGGCTCACCCTCGGCGGCGACGACTACGTGACCAAGCCGTTCTCGCTCGAAGAGGTGATCGCCCGGATCAAGGCGGTGCTGCGGCGCACCCGCGGCGACGGGGTGGAGCCGACCCCGCGGCTGAAGTTCGCCGACCTTGAGCTGGACGAGGAGAGCCACGAGGTATGGCGGGGCGGCGCCCAGGTGCAGCTCTCGCCGACCGAGTTCAAGCTGCTGCGCTACTTCATGTCCAACGCCAACCGGGTGCTGTCGAAGATGCAGATCCTGGACCACGTGTGGGACTACGACTTCCGGGGCGACACCGGGATCGTGGAGTCCTACGTGTCGGTGCTGCGGCGGAAGATCGACACCAAGGAGCCCCGGCTGATCCACACCCTGCGCGGCGTGGGCTACGTGCTGCGGCTCCCCGCGTCGTAGGCGGCGCGGCGATGGCGAAGCCCGTAGGAGCGATCCGGCGGCTGTCGCGGCGGACGCCGCTGCGGACCAAGCTGATCACCGCGCTGCTCGGCCTGGTCATCATGGCGCTGGCCGCGATCAGCATCGCCAGCGTCTACATGCTGCGCGGCTACATCGTGACCCAGAGCGACGGCGGGCTGAAGGGCGCGCTGACCGACATCTACGACAACGGCGCGCGCTTCCCCATCGATGACTACGCGGCCCCGGTACGGCCCGGCTCGCAGTACATCATCGCCATCCAGCTGCCGGGCAAGCAGCTGACCTGGTCGACCGCGGCCGACTCGACCAACTTCGCCGGGCCGGGCTACTCCCAGCCGCTGCCGGTGCTGCCGACCGGGACCAACTGGGCCGGCCGGCCAACTCGACCAGCGCCACTACGATTACCGCTGCCGCGCAGTCGGGACCGAACAGCTGGCGGGTCATCGCCCAGTCGTTCACCGAGCCCGGCACCAACCAGACTGCCACCCTGGTCGTCATGGTGCAGCTCGGCAACCTCACCGCGCTGACGCAGCGGCTGATCCTGTTCGACCTGATCGTGGGGGGCGCGATCGTGGTGGTGCTGGCCGCCGTCGGGGTGGCGGTGGTGCAGGCCAACCTGCGGCCGCTGAACGACATCGAGATGACGGCCGGGCAGATCGCCCAGGGCCACCTCGACCACCGGGTCCCCGAGGGCGACCCGCGGACCGAGGTCGGCTCGCTCGGCCGGTCGCTCAACGCGATGCTGACCCAGATCGAGTCGGCCTTCCACGCCCGTGAGGCGTCGGAGCAGGCGGCGCACGAGTCCGAGGAGCGGATGCGCCGGTTCATCGGCGACGCCTCACACGAGCTGCGCACCCCGCTCACCACCATCCGCGGGTTCGCCGCGCACTACCGGCAGCGCGGCGGCGCGGCCAGCTTCCGGCAGCCGGCCACGGCCGGCTCAGCCACCGGGTCAACCCCAGGATCAGCCCGAACGGGTGCGGCCGGCTCACCGCCGGCCGCCAGCGCGACGATCAGCCCGGCCGCCGACGGCAACATGTCCCGCGAGGAGCTCGACCACCTGATGGGCCGGGTCGAGGCCGAGGCGACCCGGATGGGCCTGCTGGTCGAGGACCTGCTGGCGCTGGCCCGGCTGGACCAGCAGCGGCCGCTCGCCAAGGCCCCGGTCGACCTGCTGATGCTGGCGGCCGACGCGGTGCAGGACGCGCGGATCGTCTCCCCCGGGCGGCCGATCGACCTGGTGGTGGCGCCGGGGACGGCGTTCATCGTGGACGGGGACGAGCCCCGGCTGCGGCAGGTGCTGGCCAACCTGGTGAACAACGCGCTCACGCACACGCCGGACGAGACGCCGGTGCGGGTGAAGCTCGGGCGCGGCACCCTGGAGCCCGGCTCCGGCCAGCATGGCGGGCAGGCGGTACCCGCGGCCGTGCTGGACGTGGCCGACGACGGGCCGGGGATGACCGCGGAGGCGGCGCGGCGCGTCTTCGAGCGGTTCTACCGGGCCGACGCGTCACGCAACCGGGCGTCCGGCGGCAGCGGGCTCGGGCTGGCGATCGTGGCCGGCCTGGTCGCCGCGCACGGCGGCACCGTCTCGGTCCGCACCGCGCCCGGGCAGGGAGCCGACTTCCAGGTCAAGCTACCGCTGTCGGCCGACGCGCTGGCCGCGGGGGACGAGCCGGAGGAGTGAGCGCCGTCGCGGCCGAGCGAATAACCTGGTTACCCAATCGGCACCGTCGGCCGGGGTCCAATTTATATTTTGTTGTTGATAAGGTACTAAACAGGGGCCGGATCGAGGGGTCGGGCACGCACTAGTCAGGAGACTGTGATCGCCCGGCATTCGTTTGCATTGTCCGAGCTCTTCGGGGAGGACCAAAAGCCCTCACGAGGACTGATCCGTCCCACTAGCACCCAGCAGGTCGCCGTCTACATCCGCCGCCAGATCTTCGAGGGGCACCTCAAGTCGGGCGAGCGGGTCCCGCAGGACGAGATCGCGGCGCAGCTCGGCGTCAGCCGGGTCCCGGTGCGCGAGGCGGTCATCGCCCTCGACCGGGAAGGGTGGGTCGTCATCCACCCGCACCGGGGCGCGTTCGTGGTCCCGCTTGACCCCGACGTCTTCCGCGACCACTACGAGCTGCTGGCCCGCACCTACGGCTACGGCGCACTGCGGGCGGCCAAGCGGGCTACCCCCGAGCAGCTCATCGCGCTCGCCGCGATCCACAAGAGCCTGCAGGCGGCGACCGAAGCGAACGAGTTCGGTCAGCTCAACGTGGACTTCCTGCAGATGCTGGTCAGCATGTCGGGATCCCGGCGGGTGGCCGCCACGGTCCGGCTGATGACGGTCAGGAAAGACCCGGGGCTGTTCTTCGCCGAGGCCCCCGAGGCGATCCGGGTGCACAAGAAGCACCTGCGCGCGGTCATGCGGGCGCTGAAGTCCCGGGACGGGGAGACCGCGGAGAGCGAGATCATGACCGTGCTGCGCAAGGAAGCCGAGTACGTAGTGATGCTGCTGGCCGGGGCCGGCATCATCACCGAGTCCACGGAGGGCTGACGGCGCCGCGGACCGCTAACGGCGCCGGTACACCCCCGGTGACGGCACCAGCGTCCGGGGCCAGTGCGCCCGGGCGAGCCCGATCAGCCGGAAGTGACGGCCGAAGTAGGCCGAGAGCTGGCTGGTCCACGGGATCTGCCCGCCGCTGTCCTCGGTGATCCACACGTACTGCGCCCGCTGCAGGTCCGCCTGCCACAGCCGGGCCACCGGCCGCACCGCCGCCGCCGGGGCCTCCCCCGCCAGGCCGCCGGTCATCGCGATCAGCGTGCCGAACGAGTCCACCAGCTCCGGGCAGCCGGGCAGGCTGGAGTAGAAGCGGTCGGCGGCCACCGTGTAGGCCGCCTCGTTGGTGAGCACGCAGGCGCCCGCCGGGATGATCCTGGCGGCCGCGGCCGGCGCCTGGCTGCCGTACTCCCGCGACTCGCCGCGCAACTGGACGCCGGCCGCCAGCGCGACGATCAGCCCGCCCGCGGCCACGGCCACCACGGCCGGCGACGCCCGGCCGCGGGCGGCGGCCCGTGGCCTGGCCGCCGTACGGGCCGCCGTGCGGGGCGTGGTGAGGGCCGCCGTGCGGGGCGTGGTGAGGGCCGCCGTGCGGGGCGTGGTGAGGGCCGCCAGCGGCAGCGCCGCGGTGAGCGCGAGGAACGGGCCCGCGAAGGCGCCGTAGTGCGAGTAATAGAGCCTGGGCAGCAGGAACATGACGATCACGGCGGCCGCCCCGGCCACCGCGTAGGCATCGAGCGGGGTCAGCCGCCGCCGGACGGCGGCGGCCGCCCAGCAGGCGGCCACCCCCGCCGCCAGCACCAGCAGCACCGCCCGGTGCGGCCCGGCCCCGGGCAGCAGGTGCAGGCCGGCCAGGTCGGCCAGCCGGGTCAGCGGGCTGGCGGTGCCGCCGGCGTCGCGCTGCGCCTGGCTGATGACCACCCCGCGCGCGACCGCGCCCGGCGCCAGGATGACGAACGGCAGCAACGGCAGGCCGAGGCCGAGGGCCGCGCCGCCCGCCAGCGGTACCGCTGGCCAGCGGTACCGGCGCGACGTCACCGCCGCCGCGGCTGCCCGGTGCGACGTCACCGCCAGCACCGCGGCCAGCACCCCGAGCGGGACCAGGGCCCAGATCTTGACCGCGGCCGCGAACCCGAACGCGGCGCCGGCCCAGGCCAGCCGCCGCGGGGCGGCGGCCCGGTCACGGTCGATCGCGAGCAGCGCCCCGGCCAGGCAGAAAAGGTTCAGCCAGGGCTCGAGCAGGAAGGTGTGGGCGGCGACGATCGCGTCCGGGTCGACCGCGTACCCGCCGCCGGCCACCAGCACCGCGACCGGGCCGCGGTGCCGCACCAGCAGGCTGAGCAGGATGACGCAGGCCGTGTCGGCGCCCGCGGTGAGCAGCCGGGCGGCCGCCAGGCCCCAGGCCGTCCCGGTCAGCTTGGCCAGCAGCGCCACCGGCGCCATCAGCAGCATGCTGCCCGGCGGCTGCACGACCGTGAAGTCGCGGTACGGAATCACCCCGCTGACCAGCCGGAGCGCGTTGCCGAAGAGGACGCCGTCGTCGTACTCGGTGACCCCGGTCAGGTAGCCCGGCCTGCTGAGCTGGTAGCCGCGCAGCGCGACCGCGACCGCCGCGCAGGCCGCGGTGACCAGCCAGCAGGCCCGGCCCGCGCCAGCCGCCGCGGGGGCGGCGGGCGCGGCCGGCGCCAGCCGGGGCTCAGTCCACACCGGGGGCGGCCTGCCGCCGGGACAGCACGATGACCACCAGCACGGCGGCCGCCAGCCCGGCCACCCGCAGGGCGAGCTTGACCGGGCTCGACGGCCACTGCTCGTGGAACAGCCAGCTTCCCACCAGCACGAAGTAGCCGCTGCTGACCACGTTGGTCACCGGGACCAGGACCGAGGCGCGGCAGGCCTGCAGCGCCGACTGGTAGAGCAGCAGCGCGAGCACGGTGCAGGCGCCAAGCAGGTAGAGGTAGGGCGAGCTGAGGATGGCGGTCGCCAGGGCGACCGGCTGGTGGGGCCGGTCAAGGAGGCCGGACACCCCCTTGGTGGCAACGGCGCTGACGCCGTACAGCAGCCCGACCCCGGTCCCGGCCAGCAGCGCGTCGGAGGTCCGGCCGCCCCGCGGGGCGACGTGCCGGCCGGGCTGCCCGCGTCCGCCCGGGGTGGCGATGAACAGGCCGGTGAGCACGGTGGGCAGCACCACCGCGGCGACCAGCCAGCCGCTGGCGCTGCCCAGCGACGGCCCGCCCGCCGGGCCCTGCGACAGCGCGACCAGCACCAGGGAGAGCACCATGACGGACACGCACCAGGACTCGCGCCCGCCCAGCCGCTCGCGCAGCACCAGCCGGGACAGCAGCGGGGTCAGTGCCACCCCCGAGGCGAGGACCGGCTGGACCACGCTGATCGGGGCCAGCGCCAGCACCGCCACCTGGCAGGCCAGGCCGAGCGCCATCAGCGAGAGCCCGGCCAGCCAGGTGGGGCTGGAAGTCAGCGTGCGCAGCGTGCCCGCCACCCGGTTAAGCCGGAGCGGCGGCATCTGGCTGAGCGCGCGCTTCTCCACGATCAGGCCGCCGTTGAAGGCGGACGTGGTCGCCAGCGCCAGCGGGATGGCGTAGGCGGCGCTCACCAGCCCGTCTCCGCGAGCGGGTCGGCCGGCCCGGAGGGCGGCCTGGCCCCGGTCAGCTCGGCCAGCGCGGCCGCGTAGCCGGCCGCGAACTCGCGGGCGGCCGCGCCGTCGAGCAGCGCCCGGCGGTAGCGGAAGCACAGTTGCAGCCGCCCGCCGACGCTGATCGCGCCGACCGACAGCCCGCGCGGCATGTGGGTCGACGCGGAGAACCACATCCGGTCCGGGACCTGGTCACCGAACCGGGGCGGGTCGGCCAGCCGGCCGAGGTTCGACAGCAGGGTGGTGTCGCAGCTCACCGGGCCGACGGCGTGCAGCGCCAGGCGGACCAGGGCCCGCTTGACCGGGGCCGGCAGCGGGGCCGCCTCGGCCGCGCCGAGGGCCGGGCCGAGCAGCGGCCCCGGGCTGTCCTTGGCCCGGTTCGTCTGGCCGGCCACGGCGGCCGTGAGGGCCGCCTCCCGGGGGTCGACGGTGATCGTCGACAACCGGGTGAGGTTGCCGAGCGCGTCGTCCGCCCAGGGCTCCCTGGTGTCAATCGGCATGCTGACCGCGACCGGCCGCGGCGGGCGGCCGCGGGCCGCGTTCCAGCTCGCGACGGCCTGCCCGAGGGCCGCGATGAGCAGGTCGTTCACGGTGACCCGAGGATCGCCGTCGAGCCGCCGGGCGGCCGGTATCCCCGGCCAGGCGAGCAGGACGCAGCCGAAGCCGGGGCTGTCGGCGGGCGGGCGGCCGCCGCGCTGGGGCGCGATCCGGGCCGCCCGCCAGGCAGGCCGGGGCCAGGCGGGCACCCAGTCCGGGCTGGCCTGGCCGGCCGGCCGCCAGCGGCCGTCCTGGCCGACCGCGCTGGGCGAGCCCGGGCCTGGCCGCCCGCTGGCGTCATAGTGGCTGGCGTCATAGTGGCTGGCGATCAGGCCGAGCAGGGACACGCAGGAGCGCCCGTCGAACGCGGCATGGTGGGCGCTCAGGATGAGGCAGTCACGGGCCGGCCCCCGGGCGAGCAGCAGCCGGAACACCGGCGCCTGGTCCAGCGCGGTCGGCGCGGACAGGAAGACCGCCCGGGCCGAGTCGAGCTCGGCCGCGGTCCGCCAGTCCAGCACCGACACCGGGTCGATGTCGGCGCTTGGCGGCGCCTGCCAGGTGTAGCCGGCCCGCCACCAGGCGGCGTCCTGGCGGCGCACCCGGGTCCGGGGCACGTCCGCCAGCGCTGCGCTGACCGCCGCCCGCAGGCGGCGGGGGCTGAGCTGACCGGGCAGCCACGCCTCGAGGTGCACGTTGTTCGGTTCTGAGCGGGAGTCGATGTGGCAGTTGTGCATGTCCCCCGGGCTGAACGGCCAGCTAACCGCCTCCCGGCGGGTGCCGGCCCGCGGACTCCGGGCAGTGCCGGCCCGAGGACTCACTGAGTCCTGCGCAGGACGAGCAGCAGGTTCCAGGTGACGACCTCGCGCAGCCCCGGTACCCGGGTGATCGGCCTGCACCAGGGCGGCAGGTAGCGCGGGCGGGCGTCGACGACCTCGATGTCACCGCGGGCCCGCACCGTCCGCAGCACCTGCCCGATGCTGACCGGGAACAGGGACCGGCCGACGTGGTGCTTGGGCTTGCGCTGGTGCACGCGGATGTACCGCCGCTCCGCGTACCCGGCCCCGAGGTAGTGCCAGGGAGACATCTCGTGCCCGCCCCAGGGCGAGTGCCAGTTGGTGAAGGCGAGGTAGACGATCCCGCCCGGCTTGGTCACCCGGATCATCTCGTCGATCATCAGGATCGGGTCGGGGACGTGCTCGAGGACGTTGGAGCTGAAGACGATGTCGGCCGCGCGGTCGCGGACCGGGAGCCTGAGCCCGTCCGCGAGCACCGCCGCCGGGGGCGGCTCGCCCCGGCTGTACAGCTCGGCCGGATCCGGTTCGAGCAGGAGGCAGCGCGCGCCGCGGGCACGGAAGGCGGCCGTGAACCAGCCGCCGCCGCCGCCGATATCGAGCACCGTGCGCCCGTCAAGCTCGGCGTAGGCGGCGAGCTGGCGCGCGGTGTCGGCGGACAGGACGCGGTAGTACTGACCGGGGTCGGCCTGCTCGGTGCGGAACATCCGGAACAGGCGGACCGACCTCGCCAGCCCTTCGCCGTCATCCTCGCGCGGCTGGGCCACGGTGGCGGGCGACGTCACCCTACTGCCCGCTCCGCGGCACGATGACCTGCAGGCTCGGCAGGTCATCGAGCGACACCATGACTTCCTGGCTGCGCCGGTAGCCGAGCCAGCCGATCCGCCACTGCCCGTCGGCGCCGCGCTCGTACCGCTCCTCGCAGAAGCCGGTGCTGGTCACCAGCATCCGGTGCTCGGTCGCCAGCACCTTCTCCCGGTAGGCCCAGATGCCGGTCGCGGTGTCGCCGTCCACGCTGATCTCGGGCTGGCTGGCGACGTGCTCGGTCAGCATCAGCGGCCCGTACCGGTTACGCAAGAAAACCGTAATCTGCCCGCTGCCGTGCACCTCGGCCGACTGGCCGTAAGAGCTCGTACCGATGAAGAGGGCGGCATCCCCGGTCAGGGTGCCGCCGATCTCGTCCCACAGCTTCAAGTCCAGACAGCGCATGAAACGGTGCTTGACCAGCCGGATGTCCTCGAGATCGCGGAGCCGCGCGATCACGTCCGCGCCGGCCAGCGGCCCAGGCCTGCTCGCTACCCGATCCATCATGGGAGTCTCCTCTGCTGGACGACCGGATTGCGGAATGTATATCATATTAAAATATTCCCCACCAGATACCGTTAGATAAGGTTCCCAAGCTAACTTAGCTATCTGTTTACGGATTCGCCCCGAAGGAGGAGCGCCATGATCCGCCTGATAGCTGCCGTCGCAGCAGGCGTCCTGACCGCGGCCGGCGGCGCTTACGCCGCCCAGGGCCTGCTCAGCCCGGCCTCGGCGGCCACGCCGGCCACTACCGCGTATGACGGGAACTGAGCAGCCGCATGGTTAACCTCCCCCAGGCGGCCCACGGGCCGGCGATCGAGATCGTCGTCCCGGCCCGCAACGAGGCCCGCAGGCTGCCCGACGGGCTCCGCGCCCTGACCGAGAAGGCCGCCACCCTCCCGCTGCGCACCTCGATCCTGGTGGTCGACAGCGCCAGCTCGGACGCGACGGCGGAGATCGTCCGCCAGTGGCCGCAGGGACCGGTCCCGGTCGGGCTGCTGCGCTGCGACCGGCCCGGCAAGGGCGTCGCGGTGCGGGCCGGGCTGCTGGCCACCACCGCCCCCTTCGTCGGCTTCTGCGACGCCGACATGGCCACCGACCTGGCGGCACTCGACGTCGTCATCCGCTTCCTGGCCGCCGGGCACCCCCTGGTGATCGGGTCACGCGCGCTCCGCGACTCGGTCGTCGACTCCCGGTCGAGCTCGCTGCGCGGGGTCGGCGCGATGACCTTCCGCGCCATGGCCCGGCTGATCCTGCCGGGAACCGCGGACACCCAGTGCGGGTTCAAGTTCTTCGCCGGGCCGCTGGCCCGGGCCGCCGTCCGGTCGCTGCGGACAGCCGGCTTCGCCTTCGACCTGGAACTGCTTGCCGCCTGCCTGGAACTCGGGGCGTCGGTGACCGAGGTGCCGGTGCGCTGGCGGGACATCGCCGGGTCGACCTTCTCCGCCCGCCGCCATTCCGTCAGCGTGCTGCGCGACCTGACCTCGATCTGGCTGCGGTCCCGGGTGCTGCCGCCCCGCCGCCCGGCCGCCCTGCCGGGCCGGCCGGGCGCACCGGGCCTGCCGGGCCTGCCGGGCCAGCGCAGCGCGCCGCTCAGCTACGCGGCCAGGGAACTTCCCGCGGGTATCCAGGGATGAACGCGGGCGTGACGGGCCTGCGGGTGATCATCGCCAACTGGCGCGACCCCTGGCACCCGCAGGCCGGCGGCGCCGAGCGGTACGCCTGGGAGATGGCGCAGGCGCTGGCCGCCGCCGGGGCGCAGGTGCAGTTCGTGACCGCGCGCGGCCACGGCCAGTCGGGCGGCGAGCGGCGGGACGGGATCGACATCATCCGGCGCGGCGGGCGGTTCACGGTCTACCCGCGGGTGCTCGGCTGGCTGCTCGCCCACGGGCGCCGGGCCGACATCCTGCTCGACTGCCAGAACGGCATCCCGTTCTTCACCCCGCTGGTGCTGCCGCGGCGGGTGCCGGTACTCGGCCTGATGCACCACGTGCACGCTGACCAGTTCGGCGCGCACTTCCCTGGCTGGCTGGCCTGGCTCGGGCGGCTGCTCGAGGGCACGGCCGCCCGGCGGGTCTACCGCCGGCACGGCACCGTGGCGGTCTCCCCGTCGACGGTCACCGCGATGCGCGAGCGGCTGCGCTGGCCCGGCGACATCTACCTGATACCGAACGGCACCCCGCTCCCCCAGGACGGGGGGCGCCAGGCCAGTCAGGGCGCCCCCGTTCCGCTGAATCCTGGTTCTGTGCCTGGGTCCGCGCCGGGCCCCGGCCGGCTGGTGTGGCTGGGGCGGGTCGTCGCGCACAAGCGGGCGGAGCTGATCGTGCCGGTGGCCGCGCGCGGCTTCGTGATCGACGTGATCGGCCGCGGCCCCGGCACCGCCGCGCTGCGCGCGGCGGCCGCCGCCGTGCCCGCCGCGGACGGGCGGGTCTGCCTGCACGGCTTCCTCTCCGAGGAGGACAAGTTCGCGGCCATGCGGGGAGCGCTGCTGCACCTGAACACCTCACAGGGCGAGGGCTGGGGACTGTGCGTGCTTGAGGCGGCCGCGCTCGGCGTGCCGACGGTCGCCTACGACGTGCCCGGGCTGCGTGACTCGGTGCGCGACGGCGAAACCGGCTGGCTGGTCCGCGACGGCGAGGAACTGGCGGACGTGGTCGAGCGGGCGGCCAGGGAACTGGCCGACCCCGGCCGCCGGGAAGCGGTGGCCGCCGCCTGCCGCGCGTGGGCGGCCGAGCTGAGCTGGGAACGGAGCACGGCCAGGATGACCCGGCTGGTCGCGGCGTGCGCGCGCCGCGGCACCACCCGGGCCACGGTCAGCGGCGCGTGGGTCGTCGCCGCCGACGACGGCGGCGAGGTCGTCGCCGAGGGGCCGGTGCTCGACCTGCTGCTCGCGGGCGGCCACCGCCTCGCCCGGCGGGCCACCGCCGCCGAGCAGCTGCTCGGCCAGGCTGGCGGGACCGCGGAGCGCGCCTTCGCGGCGGAGCGCGGGTGACGGTGACGGCAACCAGCCTGCTCGGACAGCGAGCGGCCACCGCCGCTCGCGCCCGCGCCCGCGGCTGGCGCGGCTCCACCGCCGCCGAGGTCATCGCCTGCTGCCTGGCACTGGCCGCGATCCCGTTCTTTACCGCGTTCGGCGACGTGATCGCGGACACCAAGTTCGAGCTCGCGGTCAACCCGACCGGGTTCCTGTCCGGCGCGCTCACCCTGTGGAACCCCCAGCAGTTCGGGGTGCTGCTCAACCAGACGGTCGGCTACCTGTTCCCGATGGGGCCGTTCTTCGCCGCGCTGCACGGGCTGGGGGTAGCAGGCTGGGTGACGCAGCGGCTGTGGCTGTCGGCGCTGCTGGTCACCGCGTTCGGCGGGACGGTCATGCTGACCGCGCGGCTGGGAATCGGCTCACGCCGCACCCGGCTGGCCGCGGGCGTCGCGTTCGCGGTCTCGCCGATGGCGCTGGGCATGCTCGGCCAGACCTCGGGCGAGTTCCTGCCGATGGCGCTGATGCCGTGGATCATCATCCCGCTGACCGACCCGGGCCCGTGGGCGCGCGGAGCCGACGGCGACCGCTGGCCGACGGCCGGCCGACGGGCGCGGGCGGCCGCCCGGTCGGCCGTCGCGGTCGCGCTGTGCAGCGGGATGAACGCGGCCTCCACCATCGCCGTCCTGCTGCCCGCCTTCATCTACCTGATGACCCGGCCGGGCGCCGCGACCAGGGCCCGGATGCTCGCCTGGTGGGTGCCCGCGGTCATCCTGGTCAGCCTCTCCTGGTCGGTGCCGCTGGTCCTGCTGTCCCGCTACGGCACCTCGATCGTGCCGTTCACCGAGAGCGCGCAGGTCACCTCCTCGACCACCAGCCTGCTGAACATCCTCCGCGGCGCCGAGAGCTGGATCGGCTTCCAGACCGCCAGCGGCCAGCCCGAGCGGCCGCTCGCCTTCCTGCTGTCGGTCAGGCTGGTTCCGGCCGCGCTGTCCGCCCTGCTGGCCGCGCTCGGCCTGGCCGGGCTGGCCCGGCGGGACATCGGCGAGCGGCGGTTCCTGCTCTGCTCGCTGCTGGCGGGGACGGTGATCCTCGCCCTGGGCTACGTCAGCAGCCTCGGCAACCCGCTCGAGGGGCCCCTCATCGGGCTGATCAACGGTCCCGGGGCGCCATTCAGGAACCTGTGGAAGTTCGACCCGATGCTCCGGCTGCCGCTGGCGGCCGGGCTCGCGCACGTCCTCGCCGCCCCCCGGGTCACCAGGCACCGGTTCAGCAGGCAGCGGGTCGCGCTGGCGGCGGTGGCGGCGGCCGGGCTGGCCAGCCTGCTGCTGCCCGCCGTGGTCACCGGCCTGGCCAGCCCGGGCTCGTTCAGCCAGGTTCCCGGCTACTGGCGCAGCGCGGCCGGCTGGCTGAACCAGCACGCGGGGAACCAGGCGGTACTGGCCGAGCCCGGATCCGCGTTCGGCGAGTACACCTGGGGCAGCCCGCAGGACGACGTGCTGCAGGCGCTCACCCCCAACGTCGACTGGGTGGAGCGCAACCTCGAGGTGGTCGGCTCGGTCGGCAGCGAACGGCTGCTCAACACGGTCGACCAGCAGCTCGCGGCGGGCGACGGCTCGGCCGGGCTGAGCAGCACGCTCGCCCGCATGGGGGTCAGGTACGTGCTGGTCCGCAACGACCTGTCGACCGACGCGCTGGCCGGCACCCAGCTCGCGCGGGTGCACGACGCGATCGCGGCGTCGCCCGGCCTGACCCTGGCCGCCCAGTTCGGCCCGCAGACCGGCGGCGGCTCGCCAGACAGCGCGATCGCCGGCTTCTCGGCCCGCTACCCCGCGGTGCAGATCTACCGGGTGGCCGGCGCGCAGGCGGCAGCGGTGGTCCAGCCGGCGGCCGGCACGCTGCGCGTCTACGGCGCCCCCGAGTCGCTCATCACGCTGGCTAACCAGGGCCTCCTGGGCGACAGCCCGGTGCTGGTCAACGGGGACGGCCAGGGGCAGCCGAGCGCGGCCTCGGTGGTGACCGACTCGCTGCGCCGCCGCACCGACAACTTCGGCGAGCTGCGCACCAACTACTCGCCCACGCTGACGGCCGGACAGCCCGCGACCACCTTCCTGTCGTCCGACGACTACACCGAGCCGGACTGGGCGCCGTACCTGGCGACCGCCGCCTACCGCGGCATCGACGACGTCACCGCGTCCACCTCGTCCTCCGACATCCAGGCCGGCGCCAGCCGGTGGGCGACCGGCACGCTCCCCTACGCGGCCTTCGACGGCAACCCGGACACCCGGTGGGAGTCCGGCGCCTTCGACACCCCGGTCGGCCAGTGGATCCAGGCGTCGTTCGACTCCCCGGTCGCGTTCGGCGCCACCGCCGCGCTCGGCACCGTCAAGGTCGCGTTCGCGGACGACCCGTCGATCGGGCAGCCGGTCACCCAGGTGACGGTCAGCACCGCCGCGGGCAGCGTCAGCGACCCGGTCCGGGTCACCGGCAGCGCGCAGCCGCTGGCGGTCCCGGCAGGCCCGTCCGACTGGCTGCGGATCACCGTCACCCAGCTCGAGGACCAGTCCATCGTCCCGCTGTTCGGCACCCAGGTCGCCATCAGCAGCATCAGCGTGCCAGGGGTGTCGGCGACCCGGACGATCGTCACCCCCGCGGTTCCCGGGCCTGACCCGGCCGCGGTGGTGCTGGCCAAGGCCCAGCCCTACCAGTCAGGCTGCATGCTCACCCCGGCCCGCTGGGTGTGCTCGCCCCAGCTCAGCAACCAGACCGAGGAGCAGTACGGGTTCAGCCAGTCGTTCACCGAGGCGACCGCGGAACCGGCCACGCTGAGCGGCTCGGTCCTGCTGACCGACCCGGCGCTGGCGGTCAGCTACGCGGACGCGGCCACCCGGGAGCCGTCCGTCACCGCCTCGTCGACCTACACCCCCGACCTGCAGGACCAGGCCTGGAACGCGTTCGACGGCAGCACCAGGACCGGCTGGACCGCGGGCCCGGCCGACACGCACCCGGAGCTGACGATCAACTGGGGATACCAGCGCACCCTGAGCAAGATCACCGTCAAGCGGCCGGCCGGCGCGGCCGGCGCCGCCGAGGTGATCATCGCGGGCAGCGGCGGGCAGCGGCGCGGCGCCGTCATCGGGGCCGACGGCACGGTGCGGTTCGCCCCGCTGAAAACCACCCGGCTGACCCTCACCTTCGTCACCGACCAGGCACCAGTCCAGGTCAGCGACGTCTCGATCCCCGGGGTGCAGCCGTTCCGGGTCCCGGCCGCGCCGCTGCGGCTCAGCTGCGGCCGCGGCCCCCAGCTCACGGTGGACGGCCAGCGGGTGCCGACCCAGGTCACCGGCAGCTACGCCGCCCTGCTCAACGGCCAGCCGCTGCACTTCAGCGCCTGCCGCCCGGTCCGCCTGGCGGCGGGAGCCAACCAGGTCACCGAGCCCGCCACCGACCCGTTCGACGTGCAGGCGGCGGTCGTCGCCTTGCCCGGCCGCCAGGCGGCCGGCGGCGCGCTCGCCCCGCAGGCCGGGGCGCCGGCCGCGGCCGACGTCACCGCCTGGGGCGCGTCGCAGCGGACGGTGCAGGTGTCCGCCGCCGCCCGCTCCTACCTGGAGGTCAACCAGAACTACAACGCCGGCTGGCAGGCGGTGCTCGACGGCCGGACGCTCACCCCGGTCAGGCTCGACGGCTGGAAGCAGGCCTGGGTGCTGCCGGCCGGCTCCAGCGGCGCGGTCCACCTCAGCTACCGGCCGGCCGCGCTCTACCAGGCGGGCCTCATTGCCGGGCTGGCCGGGCTGCTGCTCTGCTTCGCGGCCGCGTTCGCGCGCCCGCGCCGCCGGCCGCCGGGGAGCTGGCCCGGTGCGCGGCCGGACGCGGACGGCGGCCCGCCGCGCTGGCCGGGCGGGCCGCGCTGGTATCACCGGCTGGGCGTCGCCGCCGCGCTGCCGGCGCTGACCGTGGCGGGCCTGCTGCTCGGCGGCTACCCGGGCGCGGTGCTGCTCCCGGTGGCGACCGCGCTGTTCCTGGTCCGGATACGCGGCCGGGGAATCTCGCCCGGCCCGCGGCTGCTGGCCGGCCTGTTCGCGGCGGTCGCGGTGACCGGGGCGGTGGGCGAGCAGATGATCGTCTCCGGAAGCAGCGGGCGGCTGGTCACTACCCTGTCCAACGTGATCCCGCAGGCGGGCTGCCTGGTGGTCATCGCGGGCCTGGCGGCCGGGCTGTGGCAGACCCGGGCGGCGGACCGCGCAGAACCGGAATTCGGGGGGCCGGAAAGCAGAGGGCCGCAGTGACCCGCCACGGCGCCGGGCTGGCGCTGGCCGCGGCCGCCGCCTGCTTCGCCGCCCTCGGCGTGATCATCGCGGTTGAGGTCGGGCCCCAGGCGGCCGAGCTGCCGGTGAGCCGGAACCAGGCCGTCACCCTCACCGCGGCCGGCGCGTCCTACTACAGCCTGACCAAGCTGGCCGAGGTCAGCTCGGTCAGGCTGACAGAGACGGACAAGATCAGCGAATCGAGCCCGGGAAACGGCTACCCCACCGTGGCCGCCTGGCGCATCAGCAGCTCGACCGAGGACACCACGCACCACCAGTGGCTTGAGCCGGGGTCGCGGACGATCGTGTTCGACCGGCGCACGGCCGAGCTGATCAACTGCTGCGACGCCGGCATCAACGGGAACGCGCTGATCCGGCAGACCGGGATCGCCGGCTACGCGTTCCCGGTGGGAGCCAGGCAGCAGGCGTACCCGGTGTTCGACGCGGTGCTCGGCCAGCCGGAGCCGGCCAGCTACTCGGGCACCGCCGCGGTGGACGGCATCCGGGTCTACCAGTTCACCGAAGACGTCTCCGCCGCCAAGGCGCCGCCGTCGGCGGCGTTCCCCGACCGGGCGACCAGGTACTCGGTCCACCGGGTCTACTCGGTTGACCCGGACACCGGCCTGCTGCTCGACCTGAGTGAGGACGAGGACCAGTACCTGGCCCCCACCGGGAGCGGCGGGCGGGTCACCCTGTTCGAGGCCAGCCTGCGGATGCGGCCGGCCAGCGTGGCCGGGCTGGTGGCCGCGGACGCCGGGGTGCGGCAGCACCGGACCCGGATCGCCGCCGCCCGAACCGGGTGCCTGGCCGCGGCCGGGCTGCTCGCGGCCGCCGCGGCCTGGGCCCTGGTTCCCTGGCCCGCGCGGCGCCGCCGGCCGCCGTCCCGGCCGCCGCTGACCGACGGCGAGCCGCTCCCAGCCGGACAGCGGTGAGCCGCCGGGGCCAGGGCGGCCGGAGTCGTGGCCGCCGTCGTCTTGGCGGCCGTCGTCTTGGCGGCCGTGCGCTCAGCATCATCGTGGCCGGGCTGATCGTGGCGGCCGCCGTGCTGCTGGCGGCCTGGCCCGCTCCGCCGCCGCTTTACGCGGGCACCGCCACCGCGCGGCCGGACACCACCTGGGACAACCGGTTCCAGGCGTACGGCGACTCCTCGGGCGCGTGGAACGGCGGGGACGGCGCCCAGGCACTGGCGCTGCCGGACGGCGCCACGATGTGGTTCTTCGCCGACAGCTACCTCGGTGCCCTCAGCCCCGGCGAGACCCGCTCACCGTTCACCACCGGGATCGCGCACAACAGCGCGGTGCTGTACCGGAACGGCGTGCTCGGCCCCACCTACGCCGGCTCCCTGGTCCCTTCGGTTACAACGGCACCGGCGATTACAGCTGGGTCGGGCCGCCGCCGCCGTACCCGGCCGCCCGCTACGAGCTGATCAACGGCGACCAGGTGATCGACGACGGCATCGCCTACAAGTTCTTCCAGCTGGCCGACCGCGGCCTGCATCCCGGCGGCTTTGGCTACAAGCTGGTCGGCACCGTGATCGAGTCGTTCACCATCGACCCGGCGACCGACACGCTCTACCCGGCCGGCGGTCACCCGGTCGGCGTGGCCGACTCGGCCGGCAGCGACCCGCTGATCTGGGGGGCGGCGACGCTGGCCTACCACGGCTACATCTACATCTACGGGGTCAAGCCCTACCAGGGCGGCAGCGACCAGTACCCGCTGTACCTGGCCCGGGTGCCAGCCGGGGGGCTGGCCGCGGGCGACGCCTGGCAGTACTTCGACGGCACCCCTGGCTGCCCGGGCACCGGCGGCTGGACCGCCGACCCGGCGGCGGCGGTCCCGCTGCGCAGCGGGGTGTCGGCCGGGTTCAGCGTCACCGCCGTCGGCGGCCGGCTGGTGCTGCTGACCAACGACATGTCCGGCGCGGGCAGCCAGAACGACGCGGTCGCGTACTACGCCGGGTGCCCGGCCGGCTTCTCCCCCGGCAGCCCCCGGTACCTGGTGTACCAGCCGCAACTGCCGCCCGGTTACCTCGCCTACGAGTACCGGGTGGTACCGCAGTTCAGCCACGGCGCCAGCGTGCTGGTCAGCTACAGCGTCAGCACCACCAGCCTGGCCGGGAACTTCCAGATCGTCAGCCGCTACCGGCCGCATTTCCTCGACGTCCGGCTACCCGCTACCGGGCCCGGCCGGGACCGTCACCGGGCCGCTCGCAAGGGGAACCATGACTTCACGCCAGCTCCGGCCGACCCCCCGCCGCGCCCGCCTCCGCCCGCCGCGCCCTTCGCGCTCGTTTCGCTCGTCCCGCTTGTACCGCAAGGAGACCGCGGGCCTGGTGGCCGGCCTTGTCATCGGGCTTGTCCTGGCGCTCGTCTACCTGCCGCCGCGGCCGTCCCGCGGCCCCGCCCAGCCGCCGCCCGCCCGCCCGCTGGTGATGAGCAGCGGCGGTCCAGGCGGGGCCGGCCAGCTCGGTCCCGGGCAAGCTCGACGCGCAGTGGGCCGCCGTCTCGGCCGGGTCGAACTGCGCCGGCTGGGCAGGCGGCGACGGCATCTCGGCCGTGCGGCTGAGCGCCACCCAGGTCGCCTGGTTCTTCTCCGACACTACCTCGGCCCGGCCGGGCCGACCAGGGCTTCCGGCGCTCCTCCGCCCTGATCCACAACTCGGTGGTGATCGAGACCGACAGCGGCAGTCGCGCCGGCCACCACGCTGACCGGCGGCAACATGTGCAGCCTGACCGGTAGTCATCCCGGCTCGGTGGTGGCACCCCGCGCGCGCCGGGCGGCCGAGCACCCGCTACTGGGCCGCTGACGGCCTTAAGTCGGGGGCTCCGTCTTCCAGTTCTACAACCGCTTCTCGCCCGGCAACGTCCCCTACGTGCCGCTCGGGACGGTGATCGCCAGGTACCCGGTGGCCAGCCTGACCGCGGCGGCCAAGGCCGCCAGCGGCGACACCGTGCCGCAGCTGGTCTCGCTGCCGTACTACGTCCCGCCCGGGGCCGCCTCGCCGATCGTCTCGGCGACGCGGTACTGCAGCAGGGGCGGACCGTGTACGTGTACCGCACCCTGCTGCCGAGCACCAAGGCGATCGGCCGGGAGGCCTACCTCGGCCGGGTGCCCGCCGCCGAGCTGGCCGACTTCGGCCCTGGCAGTTCTTCGCCGGTTCCGGCGGGTCGGCCGCGCCCAGCAGCGCGCCGCCCCGCTGATGCCGCGGTCGGCGCGATCGGCTTCTCCTGGCCTTCTTCGTGGTCCGCGTGGGCAGACGCTGCTCGCTGATCCAGGCCCGTGCCATCACCAGCCGCCAGGACGTCAACGCTACCCGCCCCGACGGGGCATCGAGACCCTCGGCCAGACCCAGCCGGACCATGCTCTACCGGGACCACAGATAGGCCCGACGCCGCGCACGACTACCGCTGCTGTACGAGGCCCGGGCCGAGCCCGCCGTCTCCCCCGACGGCCAGGTGGTGATTAGCTACAACGGTCTACTGGGTCTGGAACTCGGCCCGCTGCGTGCCGATGTCGTGGTTCACCAACACGGTGACGCTGCCCCGGTTCGTCAGCGTGCCGCTTTCCGCGCTGGCCTGCCACGGCCGCGTCACGGCCAATCCGTCCCACTACCCGCAGGTCGCGGCGCGCGACCCGGCCAGTGGTTCAACGAGTGGGACTACAAGGACGGCTGTCCCCCGATACAGCCGCTGAGCGGCCTGTCCTGCTCGCCCGCGGCCGTGCTTGAGCTGGCCCGACATCGGGCTCGGGCTGGCCTACCAGGTCTACCTGAAG
>CAWGIM010000009.1:0-29281 GCA_963822615.1 uncultured Actinomycetota bacterium
CAGAAGCCGGATTCGGTGCCGGACGCGTCGGAGCTCGTCGCCGCCACTGCCAGCGAGCCGATAAGCGCCACCAACCCGACCGCCGCGCCGTCAGGCGACGGGCCGGGCACCGCCCAGGCCCTGGGCTAGCAGGCGCACTAGCGCGCGGCGGGCCGGGAACGCAAGTTCCCGGCCCGCCGCGCGTTCTGGCGTCTGGAGTGCATAATGCTCCTCATGTCCTCGCCCTACGCTGACCGGTTGCTCGGCTGGTACGCGGAGAACGCCCGCGACCTGCCCTGGCGGGCGGCCGACGCGTCTCCCTGGGCGGTCCTGGTCAGCGAGATCATGCTCCAGCAGACGCCGGTCAGCCGGGTACTGCCTGCCTACGCGGCCTGGCTGAAGCGCTGGCCGACCCCGGCCGCGCTAGCGGCGGAGCCAGCGGGCGAGGCGGTGCGCCAGTGGGGGCGGCTCGGCTACCCGCGGCGCGCGCTGCGGCTGCACGAGACCGCCACCATCGTGGCCACCAGGTACGGCGGCCAGCTCCCGTCCAGCCGGGACGAGCTGCTCGCGCTGCCCGGCATCGGCGCTTACACCGCCGCCGCGGTCGCCGTCTTCGCCTTCGGCCCAGGCACGCGGTCCTCGACACCAACGTACGGCGGGTACTCGCCCGGGTCGAGTCGGGGCGGGAGTTCCCCGGCCCGCAGCCCTCGGTGGCGGAGTACCGGCTGGCCGAGTCGCTGCTGCCCGCGGCGGAAGCCGTCGCCGCCCGCTGGTCGGTCGCGGTCATGGAACTCGGCGCGCTCACCTGCACGGCGGCGGCGCCACGGTGCGGCGACTGCCCGCTCTCGCCGGACTGCGCCTGGCTGGCGGCCAGGCCCCGGCCGCGGCCCGTCCGGTGGGGCAGGCGTACGAGGGCACCGACCGGCAGTGCCGTGGCCGCCTGCTGGCGGTGCTGCGCGACTCCCGCGAGCCGGTCGGCCAGGCGCGGCTGGACGCGGCCTGGCCGACCCGGTGCAGCGCGCCCGGGCACTGGACGGCCTGGTGGCGGACGGCCTGGCCGACCCGCTGCCAGACGGGCGCTTCGCGCTCCCCGGCGCGGCTACCGGGCACCGAGCGTAACAAGTTGCATACTTTCCGTATGTTCAGGCATGCGGACCGTGATGAAACGGAGTACGGCGACGAGTACTACGCCGAGCTGGATGAGGACACCTGGGACCCGGGTGAATCCAGAGCCTACTGGCGGCGTCGCTTCCTGATCCTCTGCGGCGGGGTGATGGCGCTGGGGGTGTGCGCCTGGCTGCTGCCCGGTACCCACCAGCCGTCCCGGCCGTCGGCCGTCGCCAGCGCTTCCATGGCCGCGCTGGCCCGGCAGCAGTCACTGCCGCCCGCGGCCACCAGCAGCGCGTGGCAGCCGCCGCCGCCGACACCGTCGCCGAGCAGCACCCCGAGTGCGTCGGCGACCGCCCCGGCCAAGTTCGCCGCGGCCGCCAAGAAGGCCAACGGGAAGGTCAGCCCGACCTACCGGCCGCGTCCGGCCGCCTCGGCCGGGGCTGCCTGCGCACCCGCTGACATCGTGCTCAGCCTGTTCACCGACCAGCCCAGCTATGCCCCGGGCGAGCAGCCGAAGTTCAGCGTCTACGCGGTCTCCACGGCCGCCCACGCCTGCACGCTGCCCTACGGTCCCGGGTCGGTCCAGGTGGTGGTGACCCGGCACGGGCAGGTGGTGTGGAACTCGGCCGCGTGCAAGCCCGGGCCGGCCAGGAAGGTGCGGTTTACCCTGGGCGTGCCGCAGGTGCTGGCGCTGAGCTGGAACCCGAAGGCAGCCGGCCCGGCAGGCTGCGCCGGGTCGCTGGCGGCCGGCGCATCGGCACCTTCGACGCGGTGGCGATGCGCGGCGGCCCGGCCGGGCAGTCGAGCCCGGTCACCACCTTCAAGCTCACCAAGTAGCCACCGCTTACCCGGCCCCGGCCCCGTCCCCGGGCCGGGCTAGCCCCGGAAGGCGGCCTTCAGCGCGTCGCGGACATCCTCCACCTCGGTGACCTCCATCGCGCTGGCGGTGGCGGCCGACCCGCTGGTCGAGCCGGCCGGGACGATCGCCTGGCGGAAGCCCATCCGCTCGGCCTCGGCCACCCGGCGGGGGACACCCGCCACGTTGCGTACCTCGCCCGCCAGGCCGACCTCGCCGACCACGATGACGCCCTGGGGGAGCGACAGGTTGGCAACCGAGCTGGCGACCGCGAGCGCCACCGCGAGGTCCACCGACGGCTCGGTCAGCCGCACGCCGCCGACGGTGGCGGCGTAGACGTCGGACTTGCCGACCTTGACGTCTGCCCGCCGCTGCAGCACCGCCAGCACCATGCCGATCCGGGACGCGTCAAGGCCAGAGGTGACCCGGCGCGGTACCTCAAGTACCGAGTGCCCGACCAGCGCCTGCACCTCGGCCAGCAGCGGCCGCCGTCCCTCCAGGGTGACGGTGACACAGGTGCCGGGGACCGGCTCGCGGTGCCTGGACAGGAACAGGCCGCTCGGGTCGGCCAGGCCGATAAGCCCGTACTCACCCAGGTCGAAGCAGCCGACCTCATCGGTCGGGCCGTAGCGGTTCTTCACCGCCCGCACCATGCGCAGCCGCGAGTGGCGGTCGCCCTCGAAGTGGAGCACCACGTCAACCAGGTGCTCAAGGGTCCGCGGCCCGGCCACCGAGCCGTCCTTGGTGACGTGCCCCACCAGGATGGTCGACAGGGCCCGCTCCTTGGCCACCGCGGTCAGGGCGGCCGCCACCTCGCGCACCTGGGTGACCCCGCCCGGCACCCCGTCCACCTCGCCCGCCGCGATCGTCTGCACCGAGTCGATGATCAGCAGCCGCGGCTGCACCGCGGCGATGTGGGTGATCACCGCGTCCAGGTCGGTCTCGGCCGCCAGGTACAGGTTCTCGTGCACCGCGCCGATCCGGTCCGCGCGCAGCCGCACCTGGGCGGCTGACTCCTCGCCGGTGATGTAGAGCACCGGGCCCGCGGCCGCCGCCAGCGCGCCCGCCTCGAGCAGCAGCGTGGACTTGCCCACCCCGGGCTCACCCGCCAGCAGCAGCACCGCGCCCGGCACCAGCCCGCCGCCGAGTACCCGGTCCAGCTCGTCCAGGCCGGTCGGACGGGCCGAGGCCTGCGCCGCGTCCACCTGGCCGATCGGCATCGCCGCGGTCGAGACCGGGCCGCCGCCGAGCCGTCCCCCGCCCGTGCCAGGACCGCTTCGCGGCCCGTCGCCGGCCGCCCTGATCCCGGCCCGGACCAGCCGCGGCACGGCCGCCTCGGCGACCGTGCCCCAGGCCTGGCACTCACCGCACCGGCCGACCCATTTCGGCGCCTGCCAGCCACACTCGCTGCACTTGAACGCCGCCGTCGACTTCGCCATGGCCGCACCATACCGGCCCCCCCTGACATTCGCCGGGCGGCCGCGTGCACCGCATAAGCTGGATGCAGTGACTGTCGCGCGACGGGAGGATGAGGCGTTGGCCGGGCTACCCGCGGTTCCCGTCGTGCTCTCCACGTCGTCGGTCTACCCGGAGCGGACCCCCGACGCGTTCGCGGCCGCCGCGCGGCTCGGCTACGACGGGCTCGAGGTGATGGTCTACACCGATCCCGTCAGCCAGTCAGCCGACGCGCTGGCCCGGCTGGTCGACTACCACCAGGTGCCGGTGCTGGCGGTGCACGCGCCCGGCCTGCTGCTGACCCAGCTCGTCTGGGGCCGTGAGCCCTGGGCGAAGCTGGTACGGGCCAAGGAGCTGGCCGAGCGGCTGGGCGCGAAGACCGTGGTGGTGCACCCGCCGTTCCGCTGGCAGCGCGACTACACCCGGGGCTTCGAGCAGGGCATTACCCGGATGTCGCAGGAGACCGACGTGGTCTTCGCGGTGGAGAACATGTACCCGATACGGGCGGGCGCCAGCGAGCTGTCGGGTTACACCCCGCACTGGGACCCCACCCGGCTCGACGTGCCGAACGTCACCCTCGACCTGTCGCACACCGCCGCGTCCGCCTCCGACGCGGTCGCGATGGCCAACGACCTGGGCGCCCGGCTGGCGCACGTCCACCTGGCGGACGGCACCGGGGTGTCCAGCGGGCCTTCACCGGATGAGCACCTGGTGCCGGGGCGGGGCCGCCAGCCGTGCGCGGAGCTGCTGCGCGGGGCGGCCGCCACCGGCTACCGCGGCATGGTGGTAGCCGAGATCAACACCCGGCGCGCGGTGACCAGGGACGACCGGCTGGCAGACCTAGCCGAGACGCTGGCCTTTGCCCGCACTCACCTGGCTCCGGTCCCGGTCACCTGACGGGCCAGCCGGCCCGCGCGCGCTTGCTGGAAATTTGCAACTGCAAGCAGGCGGGCTAGCATGGCTGGTATGGCGAACATGAACAGCATCGGGGACTACATCAGGCAGCAGCGCGAGCAGGCCAAGATCTCGCTGCGGCAGCTGGCCGACCAGGCTGGCGTCTCGAACCCCTACCTGAGCCAGGTCGAGCGCGGGCTGCGCAAGCCCAGCGCCGAGATACTGCAGCAGATCGCCAAGGGGCTGCGCATCTCCGCCGAGGCCCTGTACGTGCAGGCCGGCATCCTCGAGGACCGGCCGGGCGACTCCGGCGTCCGCTCAGCCCTGCTTACCGACCCGCACCTGACCGAGCGGCAGAAGCAGGTGCTGGTCGAGATCTACGAGTCCTTCCGCAAGGAGAGCAAGCAGCCGCCGACCGCCGAGGTGGTCGCGGTCATCCGCGGCGACCGGCCCGCGCCCGCCGAGTACACCGGGCCGGCCGAGCAGGCCGCGCCCGATGAGGGCACCGGAGCCGATGAGGGCACCGGGCCCGCCTAGCGGCCCGGGACAGGTAGGTTAAGAACGTGGTCTCGGTCCTAGGCAACAACGTGTACACGCCGCTGAACTACTTTTTTGTGGCGCTGGCGATCGCGGCGTTCATCGTCGAGGCGTGGGCGTTCATCGACGCCATCATGCGGCCCGCCCCGGCGTTCATCGCGGCGGCCAGCACCATGGACACCTTCCTGGGGAAGCTGACCAAGCCGGTCTGGCTGATCATCCTGGGGGTGGCGTTCGTGCTCGGGCTGTACTCGGCCGCCTACGGCGGCGTCACCGGGCTGCTGTCGGTCCTGGCGTTCGTCGCCGCCGCGACCTACCTCACGGCGGTCCGGCCGAAGGTCAAGGACTACCGCAAGGGCCGTTCCTCGGGGCCTTACGGCCCCTGGTAACGCGGCTCAGGGCGCTACCAGCAGGAGCAGCGGGAGCGCGACGATCACGGCCGACGCCAGTACCACGGCGGCCTGCACGGCCCTCGGCAGCGGCGGCGGGGGCGTCAGCAGCCGGGTAACCCGGGCGGTCAGCTCGCCTTCGGCGGCCGCCATCGCGCCGGCCGGCGCGCCATCGCCTCCCGCGGTGCCGAACCGGACCAGCGCGGTGGCCAGCTCCCTGGCCAGCAGGCCGCGGACCCGCAGCGCGCGGTCGTCGGCCATCATCTCGACCAGCAGCGCGACCGTGCGGCAGGCCTGGGTCAGCCCGCGCGACCGGGGCAGGGCCCGGCGCAGCGAGGTGAACGGGATCAGCACCAGGTCGTGCCGGGCGCGCAGGTGGGCGCGCTCGTGCGCGAGGACGGCGCTCAGCTCGGCCGGGGCGAGCAGGTCGAGCGTGCCGACGCTGACCACGATCCGGGACCGGATACCGGGCAGGCAGTAGGCCGCCGCCGCCGGGTGGTCGACTACCAGCGCCCCGGGGACCTTGGGGTCGCCGTGCGCGAGCAGCGTGAGCAGCTCACGGTGGCGGCGCCGGGCGGCGACCGCGTCCGCGAACGCCATCACCAGCACCCCGCACAGCGCGGAGAACAGGGCGAAGCCCGCCACCAGGGCGATCAGCCGGATGCCGGTGAGCAGGACCGGCTGGTGCGGTGCCATCGGCTGGCCGGCCGCCAGCCGGCTGGTGAGCGAGGTCATGCCGTCGAGTACTCCCGCCTGCGGCTCGCCGCTGACGCCGACGGCGACCAGCGAGCCCACCGCTGCCAGGCCGCCCGCCAGGCCAAGCGCCTGCCACAGCAAAATCGCGGCCGCCGGGGAGCGACGCGGCCACGACGCGCGCATCATCGCGCGTGCGCACTGCACGCTTCCCGTGGCGACCGCGGCGAGAAGTACCGCGTCGGCCAGTTCCCCCATAATCTGACTCCGCTGTCTCCTTCGGCCTCGTTCTCCTGCTGCTCCCGCTCGACGGCGGACAGCGCGTCAAGCAGGACTTCCGCCTCTTCACCGGACACGCTCTGCGCGAACCGGGCGAGCGCCGCGTCCCGGTCGCCGGTCTGGGCCAGCGCGGTCAGCATAAGCTCGGCCACGTAGGACTCGCGGGTAGCGGCCGGGCGGTACCGCCAGGCGCGGCCGTCCCGTTCCCTGCGCGCGAAGCCCTTCTTCGCCAGCCGGTCGAGCACTGTCATCACTGTGGTGTGCGCCAGGCTCTGCGGTAGTCCGTTGCTTACCTCTCTGACGGTTAGCGCCGAATCGGTCTGCCAGAGAACTTCCATAATGGCACGCTCGAGGTCGCCAAGCCTGTTCACACAGATAAGAGTACCGTCGAGGCGGATTCTTTAACCAGACCGGAGTTCTCGGCGGCCAGCGGGGACTTGGCGATCTGCACGCAGCCGAAGACGATGGCACCGAGCGCGACGATCTCCGGCAGCAGCCACCAGCCGCCCCGCAGGCCCTCGGCGAACAGCGTCACCCCGTACCCGATGCTGATCAGCGCGTCCCCGACCGTCAGCATCGGCTGCGACGCCACCAGGCTGCCCGCCTGCAGCGCGTTCTGCAGCAAGAAGAGCGATCCCACGCCCGCGAGGGCGGTCGCGTATATGTGCCAGTTGGTGAAGAACTGCACGGCGCCCTGGTCCAGGTCGGCCATCGCGTTCTTCATCAGCGCCGCGGTCAGGGCGTAGCCGCAGGCGGCGGCGAGCCCGAGCAGTGCCGCCCGCGGCTCACCGCGGGTGCTTGACGCGATGACGATCAGCACGGTCAGGAAGGCGGCGGTGGCGAACAGCGCGAGGATCCAGCTGCTGTCGCGGGCGGAGGCGATCGCGCCGCTCGGCTGCGCTGCCGCGAGCCCGGCCCCGAGCGCGGCCGTGGTCAGGATGATGGCGCTCCACGGGAGCTGCCTGAGCGCCGCCCGGTTGTGGTTGGCGAGGGCGGCCAGCACCAGCGTCACCGGCAGCTCGATGATGAAGATGGGCTGCACCAGCGCGATCGGGCCGGTGGCGAGCGCGGCCGCCTGGGCCACCGCGGCCACCACCACCATGCCGATGCCGGCCAGCCACACCTTGCGGTGCATCAGGTCGGCGATCAGTGAGACGTGCAGCGAGCGCTCGGGCGGTACCTGGGCGGCGGCCTTGCGCTGCAGCACCGCGGCGCAGGCGTTGCTGCCCGCGGTAAGCAGGGCGAAGAACACACACAACACGGTGTGCACGCCGATGCTGTGCAGGTGCACGTGGATGCTGGCCTCGTCCAGGGTAGTCACGCCGGGTTCTTCTTCTGCTGTTGCTGGCTAGCGACGAGATCCGCGAACGGACGCAGGTTAGCCAGGCTCTCCCCCCGTTTCTCCCGCCATGCCCATTCCCGCATGATGGCGGAGGCGAAGCCGATCCTGATCGCCTCGTTAAACGTCTCGTCCGAGTAGCTCAGCACGCAGCCAAGCAGCGTGTCCAGTTCGGGCTCGGAAACCGCGGACAGCGGCAGGCGGCCGGTCAGGTAGACGTCCCCGGTCCGGTCGAGGGCGAAGTGGACGCCGTACATCCGGGAGCTGCGCTCGAGCAGGAACCGGTAGAACGCGGCGTGGTTCTCATCCGGCTGGCGGCAGAAGAACGCCTCCACCTGGAGGCTGTGCTCCCCGGCGATCAGCCATGTCATCGTGGCGAGCTTGTGCTCGCCGTCGAGCCGGACCAGGAAGGCGGAGGGCTCCGGCCGCTCGTAGCTCAGGCCGAGGCCGTCCAGGGCAGCCTGGATGGCGTCGGCTGGGGTAGCGTGATCGGCCGTCATCGACGCTAGGCCCCGACCCGCGCGGTTACCTCGTCCATGACACCGGTATACACCTTGGCCAGCCGGTCTACCGTCGCGGACCAGCCGAAAGCGGACGCGTGTCGGCGGGCGCCGGCCGATAGCGCCGCCAGCCGGGCGGGCGCCTGCACCAGCTGCCCGAGCACCGCGGCCCACTCGCCGGGGTCGTGCCCGTCCACCAGCACCCCCGACTCGCCGTCCCGCACCACCGTGCGCAGCCCGCCCACGCTGGCCGCCACCACCGGGGTGCCGCACGCCTGCGCCTCCAGGGCGACCAGGCCAAACGACTCGGAGTGGGACGGCGCCAGCATCACCGTGGCCGCCCGGTACCAGCAGGCAAGCTCTTCCTGCGGGCACGGGGGCTCGAACCGGACCAGGTCGCCGATCCCGAGCTGCGCCGCCAGCTCGCGCATCCGGTCGGGGTCGGCCCGCTGCTGACGGCCGCTGGGGCCGCCGACGATGACGACCTGCAGCACGCGGCGCAGCCCCGGTTCCGCCTGCAGCAGCCGGGCGGCCGCCTTGAGCAGCACGTCCGGCCCCTTGAGCGGCTGCACCCGGCCCACGAACAGCAGCACCACCGCGTCGGGGGCGATGCCGAGCGCGCGGCGGGCGGCGGCGCTGCCCAGCGAGCCGCCTGGCCGGAAGACGCTCAGGTCGGCGCCGGGGTTGACCACCTCGACGCGGGCCGGGTCGGCCCCGTACAGGTCGGTGAGCTGCCGGGCCTCGGCCGCGGTGTTGGCCACCAGGCGGTCGGCCGCCGCCACCACCTCGAGCTCGCCGCGGATCCGTAGCTCCGGCTCGGCGGTGTCGCCCGCCGCGAGGGCGGCGTTCTTCACCTTGCCGAGGGTATGCATCGACTGCACCAGCGGGACGCCCCAGCGTTCCTTGGCGGCCGCGCCGACTTTGCCCGACAGCCAGTAGTGCGCGTGCACCAGGTCGTACCGGCCGGGCTCGGCGGCCGCCTCGGCCCGCAGCACTTCCAGTGTGAACGGGCAGACCTGGGCGGGCAGGTCGTGCTTGTCCAGCTCCTCGAACGGGCCCGCGGCGACGCTGCGGACCAGGACGCCCGGCGCCAGCTCGGCCAGCGGCGGGGTGTCACGGCAGACCGCCCGGGTGAAGATGTCAACCTCGGTGCCACGGGCGGCGAGCCGCTTGGCCACCTGGACCACGTAGACGTTCAGGCCGCCAGCGTCGCCGGTACCCGGCTGGTCAAGCGGGGAAGTGTGCACGCTGAGCGTGGCAATCCTCCGCGGAAGGCCGTTTGGCAGTCTGGACACAGCTGTAACCAACCGCGCTGGCCGCCGAAATCTTCCGCGACCGACGTCACTCTGGGCCTGCGGTGGGCCGACAGCTAGGCTGGCCCGCATGGGAACCCTCGTACTGCTGCGCCACGGCGAAAGCGAATGGAACTCTAAGGGCCTGTTCACCGGCTGGGTGGACGTCGGACTGGCCGAGAAGGGCCGCCAGGAGGCGGCGGCGGCCGGGCGGATGCTGGTCGACTCCGGCCTGCGGCCCGACGTGGTGCACACGTCGGTGCTCACCCGGGCCATCTCGACCGCCAACGGCGCGCTTGAGGCGGCGGGCCTCGGCTGGCTCCCGGTGAGCCGTTCCTGGCGGCTGAACGAGCGCCACTACGGCGCGCTGCAGGGCAAGGACAAGGCGCAGACCCGCGAGGAGTTCGGCGACGAGCAGTTCATGACCTGGCGGCGCTCGTATGACGTGCCGCCGCCGCCGATCGCCGACGACGACCCGCTTTCCCAGGCGAGTGACCCGCGCTACGCGAGCCTGCCGCCCGAGCTGCGGCCGCGCACCGAGTGCCTGCGCGACGTCGTCGACCGGCTGCTGCCCTACTGGTACGACGCGGTCGTGCCCGACCTCGCGGCGGGCCGGACGGTGCTGGTAGTCGCGCACGGCAACTCGCTGCGGGCGCTGGTCAAGCACCTGGACAAGATCAGCGACGCGGCGATCGCCGAGCTCAACATCCCCACCGGCATCCCGCTGCGCTACGACCTCGACGATAGCTACGCGCCGGTCGTGGCCGGCGGGCGCTACCTGGACCCGGATGCGGCCAGCGCGGCCGCCGAGGCAGTTAAGAACCAGGGTCGCTAGGCAGAGCGAGTAGTGAATGGCCCGCGCTGAGCAGGTGTCCGGTAATTGTCGGAGAGGTGAACATCGGGAAAAGAGTGAAATTTCCGGCAACCTCACGATTGTCGCCGCCCGGTGGGCTCCGCATACCATCAGCTATGTGAGAACGGACTGGTCACGCCCGTGCGTGCCGCTGCCCCGGCAGTCGCGTAGCGGAGCCCGGGCGCTAGCCGCCGTCCGGGTCGCGTCATGGCGGTAAGAACCCGCACCGGAGGCACCCCCCGGCAGCCGCGGAGCCCCCGCCCGCGGGCCGCGCAGCAGCCCGCGAAGCTGCCGCCGGGCATCGCGTCGGTCCTCTCCGTCCTGTCGTCCTCGGCCGTGGTGGTGGACAGCGAGGACCGCGTGCTGCGGGCCAGCGCCGCCGCCCGCGCCTTCGGCATCGTCAAGGGCGACCGGCTGGTGGTGAGCGAGCTGGCCGCCCTGGCCAGGCAGGTGCGCCGGGACGGCGAGATCCGCGAGGCCGAGTTCGAGGTTCCGGTGCCGCGCTTCGGCGGGCGCACCACTACCTTCGCGGTGCGGGTGGCCCCGCTGTCCGGCACCGTCGGCGGCGGCGGGCTGGTGCTGGTGCTGGCCGAGGACCAGACCGACCGGCACCGGGTGGAGGAGGTCCGCCGGGACTTCGTGGCTAACGTCAGCCACGAGCTGAAGACCCCGGTCGGCGCGCTCGCGCTGCTGGCGGAGACGATCGAGGACGCGGCCGACGACGCCGAGGCGGTCCGCCGGTTCGCCGGGCGGATGCGCCAGGAGGCGGCCCGGCTCACCTTCCTCGTCCAGGACCTGATCACGCTGTCCAGGATCCAGGGGGCCGAGCCGGTCTCGGCCCCGGTGCCGGTGGCCATCGACGCGGTGGTCGCGGAGGCCCTCGACCGCTGCCGGATGAAGGCCAACGCCCGCGGCATCACCCTGGCGTCGATCGGCGTCCGCGGGCTCAGCGTCCTCGGCGAAGAGGACCTGCTGGTGACCGCGGTCAGGAACCTGCTCGAGAACGCCGTCGTCTACAGCCCGGAACGCACCCGGGTAGTCGTGTGCGTGAAGAAGCCGGGCGACGGCGGTGCCGAGATCAGCGTCACCGATCAGGGCATCGGCATCCCGGAGCGTGACCTGGAGCGGATCTTCGAGCGCTTCTACCGCGTCGACCCGGCCCGTTCGCGGGCCACCGGCGGCACCGGGCTCGGGCTCGCCATCGTGAAGCACGTGACGGCCGCCCACGGCGGCCGGGTGACCGTGCGGAGCGTGGAGGGCGCCGGGTCCACTTTCACCCTGTGGCTGCCACTACGGAGCGAGAACGACGGCCGCCAGCCGGCCGGGCGCGCGCCTGGTACCGCCCGATCGACCCCATCAGGAGGGGAACTTCAGTGACACGCGTGCTCGTGGTCGAGGACGAGGAGTCGTTCAGCGACGCGATCTCCTACATGCTCCGCAAGGAGGGGTTCGAGGTGGCGGTGTGCGCGACCGGCCCGGACGCGCTCGACACCTTCGACCGGACCGGCGCCGACCTGGTGCTGCTCGACCTGATGCTGCCCGGCCTGCCGGGCAGCGAGGTCTGCCGCTCGCTGCGCGAGCGGTCCAGCGTGCCCGTCATCATGCTGACCGCCAAGGACAGCGAGATCGACAAGGTGGTGGGGCTCGAGCTTGGCGCCGACGACTACGTGACCAAGCCCTTCTCCTCGCGGGAGCTGGTCGCGCGGATGCGCGCGGTGCTGCGCAGGCGCGGCGACGTCGAGGAGGCGGCCGACGCCACGCTCGAGTCGGGGCCGGTGCGGATGGACGTGGAGCGGCACGTGGTCAGCGTGCGCGGCGACCAGGTGCAGCTCCCGCTGAAGGAGTTCGAGCTGCTGCAGGTGCTGCTGCGCAACGCCGACCGGGTGCTGACCCGGATGCAGCTCATCGACCGGGTGTGGGGTGCCGACTACGTGGGCGACACCAAGACCCTCGACGTGCACGTCAAGCGGCTGCGGGCCAAGATCGAGACCGACCCGGCCCGGCCCCGGCACATCGTCACCGTGCGCGGGCTCGGCTACAAGTTCGAGTCGGCCGGGTGACGCCCGCCCCGGCCGCGGCAGGCCGGGGACAGCAACACGGCGGCCCGCCGTGCCAGCGCTCGGCTGGCGCGGCGGGCCGCGGTGCTCTGGGCGGGCCGCTAACGGCCCGCCAGCGGGTCAGGGGGTCGCGGTCGCGGTCGCGGTGCTGGTCGCGGAACCGGACCCGGACGGGGTGGGTGGCGCTGGCGCTGGCAGAGCCCGAGCTAGCCGGGGTCGCGGAGGCGCCGGCGGCCGGCGGGGAGAACGTCGCCCACTGGAAGGACTGCGCCTCCACCGGCACCTGCAGGGTCACCGAGCCCGCGTGCTGGAAGTCGAAGATCACCGGGATACTGCTGCCGCCGCGCAGCGCCGCGGACAGGTTCTGCAGCACCACCTTCGGCTGCGGCCCGGTCAGGTTCACCGGGGCGGCGTTGACGGGCAGCGCCACCGTCCCGCCGGGCAGCGAGACGCTCGCCGCCCCGCCGGCCTTAACGCTCAGCAGCGTGTCGCTGGCGGCGCCGCCGTTGTAGAGCGACACGAACAGGCCCGCCGACGACCCGGCAGGCACCGTCGCGCCGGCCGGCGCGCCGAGCACGAAGGCGTTGGTGATCTTGATCCCGTTGAAGACGGTCTGCGCGCCGAACGAGGCGGCGTGGAACTCCAGCGTCGGCGCGTCATTCCCGGCCTCGCACCCGGCCACGGCCGGGATCAGCAGGGCCAGCGCGCCGGCGCCGAGCAGCAGGCGGCCAGCAGCGGTCTTCCCGAAGCTTGCGCGGATCACGGCGGATTGCCCTCCTTGTTACGGGTGTGCGGGAGGTTGAGTCCGCTCCCGGTGCGACTGGGCGGACTACTGGTCCACTACGGCGCGTAGAAATGGTATCGGGCCCGGGAATGCCCGGTACGCCGGGGAGGGGATTTCGCGGGTGGTCAGGTGGTACTCGGCTGGGCAGTGGCCGGCTGGCTGCCCAGCCCGCTCTGGCCAGCCTCGCCCAGCTGGCGCAGGGCCGCCGTGAGCTGGAAGTTCGCCGGCAGGTTGCGCGCCACCGCGGCGGTCGCGTCCTTGTACACGAGAAGCACGGTTAGCCCGTTCGGGTGGTAGGCGGCGGTGAGCACGCTGCCGGTGTCCGCGGCCGCCTGCGCCGCGCCGCTGCCGTAGCGGGTGGTGAGCGGGCCGAGCTGGGCGATTTCCTGGCCGGCGGCCGCGAAGTAGACCTTGACGCCCGCGGCGACCGCCTGGCCGGCCAGCCGCTGCAGCTCGGTGCCGCAGTCGCAGCCCGCCGGGACCAGCGCGATGGCCGAGGTCACCAGCGACCGCACCTGGACGGTGGCGCCGCCCAGCTCCACGCTGCCCTCGGGCAGCGGGGCCGGCTTGCTCGCCTGCACCCCGGACGTGGGCGAAGGCTGCCCGCCGCTCAGCGTCGGCGCCGACGCCGGGCTCATCGTCAGCACCGACAGCATGGCGCCGCCGACCAGCGAGATGGCGAGGCAGATGGCGATCAGCGGGATGACCGCCGCGTTCCCGCCGAACTCGGGCGCCCGGAACGGCCGGAAGAACCGGGTGAGTCGTTGCCGCCTGCGCTGCGCGCGCTGCTCGCGACGGTACGCGAGCACGTCGCGATCGAGTTCCCTGGCATCGTCAGGGACCACGACGTTGACCGGGGGCAGGTTGCTGTCGTCCCGTCCCGGCTCGCTGGCGAAGCTCACTGGCACCTCTCCCGGGTGTGCCCGGGCCCTCCGCGAATGGGGCCCGGCGCCGACCCCTTTCCCTTAAGTATGAGCTAGCCGGGGCCGTGCGGGCCGGCTCGCACGGGTGATTTACGGAGGCCATGCAGATACCTCAGGTAGACTAGGCATCTATCGTCATCGGCGACGTTCCAGACCGTGGCCTAGGTAGCGCCCGCGTGGCGGTGGCGCAGACGGGCAGTTCACAGTGGCGGGGTGCGGCGAGACCGCGTCCCGGCCGCTGCGGCAGCCTGGCGAGCATACTGTCGTGTGCTCGAAATTAGCGTAATGACCTGCATATTTGCCGACAAGGGCATTTTATCGGTGGTCTAGGCCGTGGTAAGATAGCCTCCAGCGGAAGGGGTACTTGCCAAATGTCTTTTGTGGTCGGCGATACCGTCGTTTACCCCCACCATGGGGCTGCTCGCATCGAAGCCGTTGAGACCCGCACCATCAAGGGCGAGGAAAAGTCCTATCTGGTCCTGAAGGTCGACAAGGGCGACCTGACCGTGCGAGTCCCTGCGGACAACGCGGAACTTGTCGGAGTCCGGGACGTGGTGGGCGCCGAAGGGCTTGAAAGAGTGTTTGAGGTGCTGCGCGCACCCCACACCGAGGAGCCCACTAACTGGTCGCGCCGGTACAAGGCCAACCTGGAGAAGCTCGCCTCGGGTGACGTGAACAAGGTCGCCGAGGTAGTCCGGGACCTCTGGCGGCGGGACAAGGAACGCGGGCTGTCCGCCGGGGAGAAGCGGATGCTGGCGAAGGCCAGGCAGATCCTCGTCAGCGAGCTCGCCCTGGCCGAGAAGACCAACGAGGACAAGGCTGAGGCGCTGCTCGACGAGGTACTCACCAGCTAAGGCTGTCCTCAGGGTTAACCGCACGCCTGTACAAGAAGCCGGGGGAAACCCCGGCTTCTTGTTGTCTTGGCCCGGGCCAGTAATCTGCTCGGCGTGGATTCGTTGCCGAGAACCGGCCTGGGCGTGGACGTGCACCCCTTCGCCGCCGGGCGGACGCTGTTCCTGGCCGGCCTTGAGTGGCCCGGCGAGACCGGGCTGGCCGGGCACTCCGACGGGGACGCGGCGGCGCACGCCGCCTGCGACGCGCTGCTGTCGGCGGCCGGGCTCGGCGACCTCGGCACGCACTTCGGCACGTCGCGGCCGCAGTGGGCGGGGGCGCCGGGGGTGGCGCTGCTGCGCGAGACGGCGCGGCTGGTCAGCGAGGCTGGCTTCGCGATCGGGAACGTCGCGGTGTGCGTGATCGGCAACCGGCCCAAGATCGGGCCGCGCCGGGGCGAGGCGGTCGAGGTGCTGAGCGAGGCACTGTCCGGCGCGCCGGTGTCCCTGTCCGCCACCACCACCGACGGCCTCGGGCTGACCGGGCGCGGCGAGGGCATCGCGGCGATGGCCACCGCCCTGGTAATACCGCTCTCGTCGTTATTACTTGTCCTCGTCCTCGTCTTCCGCGGGCGGCTCGGGCGCCGAGCGGACCCGGTTCAGCCGGGGAACCGTCGCGAACGGTGCGGTTGCGAACGGCGGGGCGTCCTCGTCGGGCTCCGCCGCCGGCCGCCGCGGGCTCGCCGGGCCGGGCGCCGCGTCGTCATCGGCCGGGCCGCTGTCCGCCCGCTCTTCGCGCGCCGCGTACACCAGGCCCGCGTACTGCGCGCCCTCGTCCGCGTCCCAGTAGTCACCCGGGCCAGCGACCGGGCCAGCGACTGGGCCAGCGACGGGGCAGAGGCACCGCCAGCAGGCTGGGGCTCGGCCGTCACCGTCCTACCCGGGCGCGCCTGCGGGCCGCTGCCCGCGTACCTGATCGTCGGCCGGGTCGGCGGCGCCTCCTGCGGCTGCCCGGCCGCGGGCTGGCCGTCGGCGGGGACAGCCGGCTCGGCGGGGCTAGCCGGCTCGGCGGCGCTTACCGGCTCGGCGGCAGCGGCAGGCTCGGTGACGACCGGCTCCGCCGCCGTAGCGGGCTCCTCGACCGTCGCCGCGGGTACGTCCGGCTCCCGCTCCGCCGCGTCCGCGCCCGGCGGCGGCTCGACCGGGGCGATCACGGTGGCCGGCGCGGTCGCGCTGCGCCGCATCACCGGCAGCCCGTCCGGCGGCGTCAGCGGCTCAGGCTCCGCCTGCACGGCGTCAGTGCTGTCATCGGCCGCCGCGGCTTCGTGCGGTCCCGCGTCGCTGCCTTCGGCGCCCTGCGGCCCGGGCTCGCCGGCGGTGGGGACGGTGACCGGGTTGTACAGCAGCGGCCCGTCGTCCTGGGCCGGCACCTCGCGGGTCGGCTCGCCGAGGGCGGGTACCTCGCGGGTCGGGGCGGCCAGGCTCGGCACCTCCTGGGTGTCCGCCACCGTGCTGGCCGGGCGGCCGGCCGGCAGGGCGATCGGCGCGGGCATGGTCACCGCGGCCGGGAGGGCAGGCAGGTCAAGCGGTACCGTCGCCGGGGCCGGCGGCTGGCCGGCCTCCCGGGTCCGTGACTGGCGGAGCACGGTGAGCAGCAGGCTGAACGCGAGCAGCACGGCCACCACCGGGGCGGCGGCGACGACCGCCTCGGTCGGCCGGTGCCGCAGGGTGTAACCCGCCGCGTGCAGCACGTCGGCGGTGCCGATCGCCGCCAGCACGACCAGGATCACCAGCCACGACCACACCCGGGCCCACCAGCGGCCGTCGCGCAGCACGGCCGCGGCCACGCAGGCGATCACCAGCACCGCGTCGAACAGCCCCGGGTAGTACCGCGCGAGCCGGGTGGACATGCCACCGAGCAGGGCGATCGCGTGCACCCCGTCATAGGAGAAGACAAAGGCCGCCGCGGCCACGGCGATGACCACCAGTGCGAGGAGCAGGTTCACCAGGCGGCGAGACCAGGTGGTCCGGGCGGCTGGCGCGGACGCGGGGAGGGGACTGTTCATCGGGGTGTGTCGTTCCACTGGACGGGGTCGGGCGGAAAGGGCGCCTTCGTGGGTAATTTCGCTGTTACGCGATGACAACGGTATCGGTGTTGGTGCGGGATTGGAACGATTTCGCTCGTTAGCGAGGTGTGTCGCTGCCGGGGGGCGCTGCGTAGCCGGGGCAGCGTGCGGCCGGATACCGTACGCTGACGAAGGTGACGCTCCGCCTGTTCGACACGGCATCCCGCTCAGTGCGCGAGTTCCAGCCGGTCACGCGGGGCACGGCGACGGTCTACGTCTGCGGCGCGACGGTGCAGGGCGCCCCTCACCTCGGTCACCTGCGCTCGGCGGTGTGCTTCGACATCCTGGTGCGCTGGCTCGAGGCAGCGCACCTGTCGGTCACTTACTGCCGGAACGTCACCGACATCGACGACAAGATCCTGGCCGCGGCGGCGGCCGACGGAATCCCCTGGTGGGCGCTGGCCGAGCGGAACCAGCGCGAGTTCAGCCGCTGCTACGCGCTGCTCGGCGGCCGGGCGCCGGACGCGGAGCCGCGGGCCACCGGGCACATCCCGGACATGGTGGAGCTCATCGAGCGGCTGCTCGACCGCGGGCACGCCTACCGGGCCGGCCGTGACGTGTGCTTCGACGTGAGCACCGCCGACGGTTACCACACCCTGTCCGGCCCGCGTTCCGATGACCACCGGCCCGAAGACGGCGCCGGCTGGGCTGACCGGTCCCGGGCTGGCTGGGGAGAGCGGGCACGCGCAGTTCAAGCGGCACCCGCGCGACTTCGTGCTGTGGAAGGCGGCCAAGCCGGGTGAGCCTGCCTGGCGCTCCCCCTGGGGGCCCGGCCGCCCGGGCTGGCACGTCGAGTGCTCGGCGATGGCGGCGGGTTACCTCGGGCCGTCCTTCGACATCCACGGCGGCGGGCAGGACCTGATCTTCCCGCATCACGAGAACGAGCGCGCGCAGTCGCTGGCGGCCGGCGACGGCTTCGCCCGTTACTGGGTGCACCACGGCCTGGTCACCGTCACCGGCACGAAGATGAGCAAGACGGCGGGCAACGCGCTGGCGGCGGCGGACGCGCTGCTCCGGGTCCGGCCGCCGGAGCTGCGCTACTACCTGGGGCAGGCGCACTACCGCTCGCCGGTCGACTACTCGGCCGACGCCTTGCAGGACGCGGCCGCCGCCTACCGGCGGATCGAGCGGTTCGTCACCCGCGCGCAGCGCGCGCTCGGCCCGGACCACGCCAGCCAGCCGCCCGCGCAGTTGCCGTTTTCCTTTACCGCGGCGATGGACGACGACCTGGCCGTACCGTCCGCGCTGGCCGCCGTGCACGCGACAGTCCGCGATGGCAACTACGCTCTAAGCACGGGGGACCGCGAGGACACGGCCGCCTGCCTGGCGCAGGCGCGGGCCATGCTCTCGGTCCTCGGCCTCGACCCGCTCGCGCCGTGCTGGCAGGCGGGCGGCCCGGACGGACGGCTGCAGGGCGTGCTCGACGCGCTGGTCGCGCTGGCGCTCAGGCAGCGGGACGCGGCGCGGGCCCGCGGCGACTATGCAGCGGCCGACTCCATCAGGGACACCCTGGAGCACACTGGGGTGCTGGTGGAGGACACGCCGGAAGGCCCCCGATGGGAACTGGCGCGGTGAACGCGGTGGACAAGCGAGCTGGCGGAGCAGAAATTACATGAGCGGGAACAAGGGCGACGACGGCCGCGCGCCGGGCGGCGGCTACAGCAAGCGCGGCCGGCCACGGCCGGGCACCGGCGGCTTCCGCAAGGACCGGCTGGAGGGCAAGGGCCCCACCCCGCCCGCTCACATGCGCCCCGGCCACCCCGCGCAGCGGGCCGCCGCCAAGGCGGCCAGGGACGCCGGACGGCCGGGGCCGCCACGGTCCGGGCAGCCCCGTTCTGAGCAGGCACAGCGCGGCGGCGAGCGCGGCGGAGACGGCCGCAACCGCCCCGATAGCCGGGACAGCTTCGGGACCCGGGGCAGCGGCGAGGGCCCGGAGATGGTGGCCGGCCGCAACTCGGTGGTGGAGTCGCTGCGGGCCGGGATCCCGGCGATGGCCCTGTACGTCGCGGGCCGCGCCCAGGAGGACGAGCGGGTCGCGGAGGCGGTCCAGCTGGCGGCGGAGGCCGGGATCGCGGTGCTCGAGTCCGGGCTGTCCGAGCTCGACCGGCTGACCGGGGGCGCGATCCATCAGGGGGTGGCGCTGCGGGTGCGCCCGTACGAGTACGCGCACCCCGAGGAATTTACCGAACGGAAGCGGTCGAGTCCGCCACTCATCGTGGCCCTCGACGGGGTGACCGACCCGCGGAACCTGGGAGCCGTGATCCGCTCGGCGGCCGCGTTCGGCGCGACCGGCGTGGTGGTGCCGGCGCGCCGGTCGGCCGGGGTGACCGCGGGCGCGTGGAAGGCCTCGGCGGGCGCGCTCGCCCGGATGCCGGTGGCGCAGGCGGTCAACCTCACCCGCGCACTCGAGACCTACAAGAAGGCCGGGCTGTTCGTCGCCGGGCTCGACGCCGCGGGCACGACCAGCCTGCGCGAGATGTCGATCGCCGACGGCCCGATGGTCCTGGTGGTCGGCTCCGAGGGGCGCGGGCTGTCCCGGGTGGTCGCCGCGGCCTGCGACATGCTGGTGTCGATCCCGATGGCGTCCGGTAACGAGTCGCTGAACGCGGGCATCGCCGCGTCGATTGCCCTCTACGAGATCGCCGGGGCCCGGGCCGGCGCCCGGGGCTGACCCGGCGCGGGCAGCGGACCGCGCGGAAACCGGCTGGCCCGGCCCGGGCCGGGCCGCCTATGGTGGCGGTATGCGAGTGCTATCGGTCAACATCGGCAGGCCGCGTGCCAACCGCTGGAAGCAAGCCACGTCGCTGACCGGCATCGACAAGCGCCCGGTGAGCGAGCCGGTGCTGGTCACCGCGCCCGGGCCGAAGGGCGCGGGCGACGTCGGGCTGGCCGGGGACCGGGTCTACGACGTGCAGCACCACGGCGGGACCGACCAGGCGGTCTACGCGTACGCCCGGGAGGACCTGGACACCTGGGCGGGCGAGCTCGGCCGGGCACTGCCGAACGGCGTCTTCGGCGAGAACCTCACCACCTCGGGCGTCGCGGTGAACGAGGCGCTGATCGGCGAGCGCTGGCGGGTCGGCGACGAGGTGCTGCTCGAGGTGTCCTGCCCGCGGATCCCGTGCGGCACCTTCCAGGGCTGGCTGGAGCGGGACGGCTGGATCAAGCGGTTCACCCAGGCGGTGCTGCCCGGTACCTACCTGCGGGTCATCTCGCCGGGGCTGATCCGGGCGGGCGACCAGGTGCAGGTCGAGTCGCGGCCCGCGCACCAGGTCACGGTGGCGCTCACCTTCCGCGCGCTGACCACCGAGCCCGACCTGCTGCCACGGCTGCTGACGGTCGACGCGCTGCCGGGCGACCTCAGGGAGATCGCCCGCAAGCGGGTCGCGGCCTGACCCGTCCTGAGCCAGGCCGCACCCGTTCGGGCTACTGCTTGGAAACCGTGACGCGGACCTCGCCGCCGTCGCCGACCGGCTGCGGCGCGGGGCCGAACTCAACCTGGCTGAGTTCGGCCGGGCTGACCACCGCGAGGCTGGTGGCGAGCGTCTCGCCGGCGATGAACTGCGCGTGCGCCCGGATCGCGTCGGCTACCGCGCCGTCCGCCCCGGCCAGCAGCGCGATCCGGTCGGAGACGTCAAGCCCGGCGTCCTTGCGGGCCTGCTGCACCACCCGGATGACGTCGCGGGCGGTGCCCTCGGCGGCCAGCTCGGGCGTCACCGCGGTGTCGAGCGCGATCAGGCCGTTGCTGCCGGGCAGCGCCGACGTCGAGTCGGGGTCGGCGGCGGTCAGCTTCAGCTCGTACTCGCCCGGCTGCAGCTCGGCCCCGGCCGCCGTCACCACGTCGCCGTCCTGCGACCAGTGGCCGGACTTGACCGCCCGGATGACCTCCTGCACCTGCTTGCCGAGGCGGGGCCCGAGCACCCGCGGGTTGACCGTCAGCTGGAGCTCGCCCAGGCTGGCCGGGTCGCCGTGCAGCACCAGGTCCTTGACGTTGACCTCGTCCTTGATGAGGTCGGCGAACTCGGTCAGCCGCGGCGCGTCGGCGTGCGCCACCGTCAGCGACGCCAGCGGCAGGCGGACCCGGAGCTGGCGGGCCTTGCGCAGGCTGAGCGCGGCGCTGCACACGTTCCTGGTCAGGTCCATGGTGTCGGCCAGGTTGTCGTCGCTTGGCCAGGCGCTGACGTCCGGCCAGTCCGTCAGGTGGACGCTGTCGCCGCCGGTGAGGCCGCGCCAGATCGTCTCGGCGGTCATCGGCAGCAGCGGCGCGGCCGCCCGGGTGACCGTCTCGAGCACCGTCCACAACGTGTCGAGGGCGGCGGCGTCGCCCTCCCAGAACCGTGACCGGGACCGGCGGATATACCAGTTGGTGAGCAGCTCCAGGTAGTCGCGCAGCGTCTGGCAGGCGGCGGCGATGCCGTAGTCGTCGAGCTGCTGCCCGATCTCCTCGACGGTGGCCTTGGTCTTGGCCAGGATGTAGCGGTCGAGCACGTGGCCGCTGTCGGTCCGGGCCCGCGCCTGGTAGTCCTCCGCGTTGGCGTACAGCGCGAAGAAGGAGTACGAGTTCCACAGCGGCAGCAGCGCCTGCCGGACGCCCTCGCGGATGCCCTGCTCGGTGACGACCAGGTTGCCGCCGCGCAGGATCGGGCTGGCCATCAGGAACCAGCGCATCGCGTCCGAGCCGTAGGTGTCGAACACCTCGTTGACGTCCGGGTAGTTGCGCAGCGACTTCGACATCTTCCGGCCGTCGTTGCCGAGCACGATGCCGTGGCTGACGCAGGTGCGGAAGCTGGGCCGGTCGAACAGCGCGGTGGCCAGCACGTGCAGCGTGTAGAACCAGCCCCGGGTCTGCCCGATGTACTCCACGATGAAGTCACCCGGGTAGTGGCTGTCGAACCAGTCGCGGTTCTCGAAGGGGTAGTGCACCTGCGCGAACGGCATCGACCCGGACTCGAACCAGCAGTCGAGCACCTCGGGTACCCGGCGCATCACCGACTGGCCGGTCGGGTCGTCCGGGTTAGGCCGGGTCAGGTTGTCGATGCCCGGGCGGTGCAGGTCGTCCGGGCGCACGCCGAAGTCCCGCTCCAGCTCGTCCAGGCTGCCGTACACGTCGGTGCGCGGGTAGTCCGGGTTGTCGCTCTGCCAGACCGGGATCGGTGACCCCCAGAACCGGTTGCGGCTGATCGACCAGTCGCGCGCGTTCGACAGCCACTTGCCGAACTGCCCGTGCTTGACGTGCTCGGGCACCCAGGTGATCTGCTCGTTCAGCTCCACCATGCGGTCCCGGAACTTGGTCACCTCGACGAACCAGCTCGACACGGCCTTGTAGATGAGCGGGTTGCGGCAGCGCCAGCAGTGCGGGTAGGAGTGCGTGTAGTCCTGGCGGCGCACCAGGACGCCGTCTTCCCGCAGCCGGGCGATGATCGACTTGTTGGCCTCGAAGACGTGCTGGCCCGCCCAGTCGGTGATGACGGGCAGGTACTTGCCCTGCTCGTTGATCGTCAGCAGGATCGGGATGCCGGCCGCCAGGCAGGCGTTGGCGTCGGCCTCGCCGTAGGCGGGGGCCATGTGCACTACGCCGGTGCCGTCCTCGGTAGTCACCTCGTCGGACGCGATGACCTGCCAGGCGTTGCCGGTGCCGTACTTCTCGACGTCGGTGAAGTAGTCGAAGATCGGCTGGTAGCGGCGGCCGAGCAGGTCACGGCCCTGGTTCTCTTCCACCGGCTTCGCGTTCGGGAGTTCCTGCTCGTAGGCCTTGAGCCGGTTCTTGGCGAGGATGTACCGCTCGCCGTCTTCGGTCTCCACCGTGACGTAGGTGATGTCCGGGCCGACCGCGACGCCCAGGTTGGACGGCAGCGTCCACGGGGTGGTGGTCCAGGCGAGGATCCACTCGCCGGTCTCCAGCTTGAACCGCACGGTGACGCTGGGGTCGGTCCGGTCGGTGTAGACGTCGTCGTCCATCCGCAGCTCGTGGTTGGACAGCGGGGTCTCGCACCGCCAGCAGTAGGGCAGCACCTTGAAGCCCTGGTAGATCAGGCCCTTGTCGTGCAGCTGCCGGAACGCCCACATGACGCTCTCCATGTAGGGGAGGTCGAGGGTCTTGTAGTCGTGCTCGAAGTCCACCCAGCGGGCCTGCCGGGTGACGTAGTCTTCCCAGTCCTTGGTGTAGCGCAGCACGGAGTCGCGGCAGGCCTCGTTGAAGGTGTCGATGCCCATCTTGAGGATGTCGGCCTTGCCGGAGATGCCGAGCAGCCGCTCAGCCTCCACCTCGGCCGGCAGGCCGTGGCAGTCCCAGCCGAAGCGGCGGTCGACCTTGTCGCCGCGCATCGTCTTGTACCGCGGCACGATGTCCTTGACGTACCCGGTCAGCAGGTGGCCGTAGTGCGGCAGCCCGTTGGCGAACGGCGGCCCGTCGTAGAAGACGAACTCGCCGTCGTCGTCCCGGTTCTCGATCGACTGGCGGAACGTGCCGTGCGCGTTCCAGTAGGCGAGCGCCCGCTGCTCAAGCTCGGGAAAGTCCGGCTGGGGGGGAACCTCGGACGCGCCCGCGCGCGGGTAGGTGGACATGGTCTCCTCGGGTCGCGATAGCCCCGGCTCGTCCCGGGGCACCTGCCGCGAGGGCGACGCGCCCGCTTCCGTGCGGGCACACCGCGGTACCACCTCGCTTGCCGCCTTCGCTTTCTGCCTTGCGGGCTTCCTGCGCTGGCGGCCGCTCATTGGCCGGCTGTGACGGGCCGGACCCGCCCGGTTCTACTGAGGCTCGCGCCCGTTCTTCCGAGGGCTCCCCGGTGATGACCGGATCGGCGCCTAGTGCTTAAGAGTGTATCGGGAGCTGCAACGAACGGCTGCCCTTATATCTTCCCGGTCAGCCCGGCGGTATCTTCCCGGTCAGCACGGCGGCTCGCCGCCGGCCAGGGACAGCACGCGCTCCCGGGCGCGGCGGACGCCGCCGCCGGCCTGGACGGTCGTTCCGATCCTGAGCAGGAGCTGGGGCCAGCCGGACCCGTTCGACTGGGGACGGCGCGACGTGCGGCCCCAGTCAGCCTCGTACGGCTGGCTGTGCAGCGCCGCCGCCACGCCCCAGGTAGTGCAGGTGAGCAGGATCCGCTGTAGTGCCTGCCCGGCATTGACCCAGTCCCGGGGACTGTCCGAGCTGGTTTCCAGCAGGCAGACGACCCCGGCTGACCGGCCCGCGGCAGTGCTCAGCGACTGGTGCCCCCAGCCCCGGCCGCGGGCGAAGTCGGGGCTCGGGAAGTGCGGGCAGGTCCGCTCCGCGCGCGCCGGGTACGCGGTCGCCGGCACCCCGTCGGCCCGCCCGCGGCCGGGCGCCGGCGTCCACGTCGTCAGCTCGCGGACATACGCGGGGTCGAGCTCGAGGGCGCGCTCGGCCACCTGGACAACCTCGGCGAGCGCGCGGCGGGCCCCTTCATCGGTGATCACCCGCAGGACCGCCCCGCTACGGGCGGCGGCTTCCCGGAGCAGCGCCAGCAGGTCCGGGGACACCGGCAGCGGGGAGAACCCGCCCCGGTGCGTGCGCCGCTGCCGGATCGCGGCGCTCAGCCGCCGCTCGTATCCGTCCGGGTCGGCCCCCCGGTGCCAGCTCAGCCTGGCCACCAGCAGCGGCCTGTCCGGGTCGGGCAAGACTTCTGCCCGCGGCTGGTAGCCGACCGCCCGCAGTGCGAGCCGGGCCGTCAGCAACGCCGCACCGCAGCTGATCAGCATCTCCCGGCCAACCGGGTCGGCCACCGGCAGCCGACGGCGCGGGTCAGCGTAAAGGCGGAGACCGCCGGGATCCAGGGAGTACCACCACGGCTGGGTGTTGTGCACCGACGGCGCCCACACGGCCTCGCCCACCACGTAGCCGGCCAGGTCCGCGGTAGGCCACTCCGACCCGTCTAGCACCGGGGCCGGCCCCTGGCAAATGTCCACCGCTTTCCTCCGTCTCCCGGCGCTCAGTCACGGCCGTCCTTTAACGGTGGCGCGGCGACCGGCCCAGGGGGAGCGGCAAAGGCCCGGACCTGGGGGGACTTAAGGCTCTGCCCGGTGGACTGCTCCGGCTGACTCAGCCGCGTCGGCACCCCATTGACGCTGGCCCTAACTCCCTTGACAGCACTGGCCTGGCCGGTAAAAGAATAAGGTGCATCATGCCTTGTGATCCCAGGGGGCTGGACTATGGGCAGGCAACTCGGCAACAGGCAAATCGGGAATGATTTTTCCACGATTGAACATCAGTCCGATTATCAGCTCAGCCGCTTGACCGCGGCCGCTGAAAAACTCAGCCGCCTAATGCAGTCTCAGGCGACACACGCTATAGCGCACATCCTGGCCGACCTGGATAACGGCGAGTGCACAAACGCCGGCATTGAGGCCGTGCGCCAGGTGCGCCGGTGCCAGACCGACTATCTCCAGCTAGCGGCCGAACTCGAAGCCGCGGCCAGTTCTTTCTCGACTATCGAGCGGGGGCTGCGGCAGCAACTGGATACCATCGTGACCGACTGGGAACAGCGGTTTCAGCCCGCTCGCGCGGCGGTCGCGGGCGGTCCGGTCCCGTCGGTCAGCCGCCGCGGTTACCGCCGGCTGTTCCGCCGCGGATACGGCCCGGCGCCGAACGTCGCCGAGCGGGAACCGCTGGCCGTCCCGTTCGACCCGGCCGGCCGCCTGGCCCTGGCGGGCGAGTCCGCGCCGCCTGCGCCCGGTGCTGGCCAGGCCGACATCGCCGCTCTGCTGCTGGGGCCGTTCGAGGTCAGGGTGGCGGGGTCGCGCGTACTGAAGTGGACCAGCCTGAAGGCCCGGGCCATCCTGCAGTACCTGCTCGTGCACCGGGACCGGCCGGTCAGGCGCGATGTGCTGATGTCGTTGCAGTGGCCGAATCACAGCTACAACTCAGCGCGCAACAACCTCAACGTCGCACTGTGCAACCTGCGCAATACGCTCGACTGGACCGGGCAGGGCAGTCAGGTGATCCTGCACAAAGACGGTTGCTACCTGCTCAACCCGGCGCTGGTGTGCTGGGTCGACCGCAACGAGTTCCTGGCTAACGTTCATGAGGCCCGGCGAGCGCGGCAGGCCAACAACCAGCAGCGGGCGATCAGGGCAGCCCGCGTGGCGGTCGGCCTGTACCGCGGCCCGCTCTTCGAGGACAGCCCCGGCGGGGACTGGTACCTGGCCGAGCAGCGCCAGCTCAAGGAGCTGTACCTGCAGTCACTGGAGTACCTCGGCCAAGCCTGCCTCGGCCGCGGGCAATTCACCGAGGCCATTGAGTTCGGGCAGCTGACGATAACCGCCGATCCTTGCTATGAGCCGGGTCACCGGCTGCTTATGCGCTGCTTTGCCCAGCAGAACCAGCAGCAGCGGGTAAGCCGTCAGTACCGCCTCTGCTCGGCGGCGCTGCGCGACGAACTCGACGTCGCGCCGGCCGCCGAGACGGATTTCCTGTTCCGCGCGCTCACATCGGCTTGCTGAGTCGCACCGCGGCGTGATCCGCGTCTTTAGGTGATAAATAAGCGCTTGACCCATAATTCTGCGGAAATTAATCGCTTATTATGTGCCTTCCTTCGTGCCGCTGAAGCGGTGACGCAAATAATTCCAAGCTGTGGCCGCCGCACGGCCACGGCAACGACGCAGCGCGAAGGAGACACGATGGCCACGGCATCCACACCGACTCAGGCACCGGCGCAGACCACGGCGCCGGCGCACGTACAGCCCCCGTGCTGGCCGGACGAACCCGGCTGGCGGGGCGGGGCGACCGAGATCTTCCTCTCGACCAGGCACCTGACGGCTCGCTGGGACGCCGTCATCCTGGACGACGACCAGAATCCCTACGACTCCATCATCGAAGGCGACCGGGCCTTCACGGTGCGGTTCCGGGTTCAGCTGGAAGGCAGGCTCTGGCGGTGCATCCGCGGCCACTGGTGCTTCGACCTCGGATTCACCTCCATCGGGGACGGGTCCCACTTCAACCTCTCCGACGTGCTACCCGACCCGCTCAAGCAGAAGCTGCGGCTGTGCGACTGGGAGGGCTGCCAGAACCGCTGCGTCGAGGTCTGCATCGAGATCCCGCCGGGCACCATCCCGAAGCAGAACTGCGGGACGTTGTTCGAGATCGGCGCCAAATTCGAGCTGCACTGCTGCGGTGACTGCGATGGCACCGACCGCTGCGGCAAGCTAGCGCTGGCCGGCCACAAGCCGCTCGGCGAGTACATGTTCGTCTAACAGCGTGGCCGGCCCGCCCGGGCCCCGCGCAGCGGGCCTGGGCGGGTTTGCCGACGAGCTCGTTCAGGAGGATCCGGTGCCGACCGACGATCTGAACTCGATTCCCGGGCTAGCCGACAAGCACATCAGGGTCCTGGCCCGGCAGCAGATCACCGATGTGCGCACGTTCGCCGCCGCCGACCAGCATGCGGTGTACCAGGCGATGGCCAAGCTCCGGCCGCGCCCCAGCCTGGAGCAAGTCTCCCAGTGGCAGGCAGCGGCGAGCGGGCTGGCCGCCGCGCCGCCGGAAGCCGGCCAGGGGCTTGCGCCAGCCGACCCGGGATGGCAGACGGTGGCCTCCTTCGCGATTATCTTCACCCAGCGCCAGGCCGGCCGCACCTGGGAGCGCCGGGTGGAGGCGGAGCGGACCGAAGTCGAACCCGAGCAGGAGCCAGGGAAGTGGACCGGCTGGGACCCGGCGTCCGTCGCCGCCTGGATGGCCAGCCAGCTGCCCCCCGCCCCGGAGCGGACCCGGCTGGCAATCGAGATGGTCACGGTCATGGCCGCGAACCAGACGCTCGACCTGAAGTCAGGGGAAGCGGTCACCAGTGACCTTGCCGCTGACCTGACCGCGCCGGTGCGGGTGGCGTTCACGGTGACCGGGGCCGGGCCGGGAACCCCGCTGCAGGCGGTGACGCGCGTGCTCCGGCCCGGGACGCCGGGCTGGAATCCGCAGCCCCCGGTTGCGCTCCAGGGGCCCGGCCGGGCCGAGTTCGACCTCGGCGATATCTCGGCTGGCCAGTACGAGCTGTCACTGCTGGCGTGGGCGGCGGACGCGACCGCCCGCCCCGTCTCGGTGCGGTTGCCCGCGCTCATCATCAGGGAACCCTAGCCGTGCTCCTATCTCCCGGTGCCGCGCAGTTCCTCACCCGCGTCGCCTGGCGGAGCGGCCGTCCCGCTGCCGCCGGCGTCGCGCGAGCACGAGCACCGGCTCGGTCGCGTACGCGGCCGCGACCATCAGCCCCACCGCGAGCAAGACGTCGACCAGCCACGGGGGCATGCCAGCCAGGGGGATCAGGTTGTCCGCGACCGGGTTGCGGTGGTGCTTCGCCGGTGCCTTCGCGGGCACCGGGTAAGTCGGCGGGGCGGGGACTTGCCCGGTGACGCCAGGCCCGGGGGCCGTGGCCGTCTTGCTGGCTTTACTGCCAGCGCCTCCGGCACTGCCGGTACCTGCGGTCGGGCCGGCCGTCCCGGCGGCCGGAGCCGACCCGGTGGACGTGCTCGCCGCGGCCGGCCGGGTCGGGCTCGGCGTCGGCTCGGCGGCTGAGTGGGCCGGTGACGCGGTCTGCGTGGCTGGCGTCCCAGTCGGAGCGGCCGCGGCCGCGGGGCTGTCCGCCGCGGGGCTGTTGGCCGCGGGGCTGCTGGCGGCCTGGCTGGACGGCGTGCTGGCCACCGTGGGCACTGGCTGACCTGCCGGGCTAGCCTGACCTGCCGTGGTAGCCGGGGCCGTCGGCGCGGCCTGGCCCGTTGCGGTGACGGGGGACTGGCCGGGGGAGCCGGCGCTCACGGCCGCCGCGGCCTGGACGGTGTCCGCGGGCGCCGCTGCCTGCTCTCCGCTCGGGGCCGTACTGGTCGCAGGCTCGGTTACCGAGCTGACGATGGCCCCGACAACGTCAGTGACGGGGGTAGTCAGCGACTGGACGCCGGACGTGAGCCCGGAGAGCAACGACGGCTGGCTGTCAGTCGCGGCGTCAGCCTGGTTGGCGGTGAGCGACAAGAGCAGGCAGATCCCGCCGCCGGCCATGGCCAGCCGCGCTGCCCGGCGGATGACGCGGCGCGCCTTCGGTTTCGACATCGACAACTCCTAGTCGCCGGAAAGGCTCGCCCGCCATCCGGCTGCCCCTAGCCCGTGGTGATCGGGCGGTTCCGAGTCGCTTTGCCGGTTGCAGGCGAGCGTTCTGTACGTTCACCACCGTACAGTTGTCTGGCCGCGGATGACAGGCCGCGCGAGCATCTGCCGCGCGGAGTTCGCGCGGCGGTGGGCCCGCGGCAACCCGTTACCTGGCGCCGCCGGGAACCGGTAACCTGACAAGGACTCCGGCGCCGCGACGGCGCGGGTCACCAGCCGGTGTAGCTCAGTTGGCAGAGCACCCGCCTTGTAAGCGGACGGTCAGCGGTTCGAATCCGCTCACCGGCT
>CAWGIM010000010.1:0-334398 GCA_963822615.1 uncultured Actinomycetota bacterium
GCGCGCATGCGCATTAATTGTCCCCTTTTTCATAGCGAGCTCTTGAGCATTAGCGCCAGAACGCACTACATCGACCAAATTTTGACCGTGGCCCGCACGGGGATAGGGCGCAGCCGCTACGATGGCCAAGGCGATTCAGCGCTGGTGGCACCGTTTTACAGCAGGGCGCAACCAAGGCGCGACTCGCAGCGCCGGGAAATGCAAACAATAGATTAAGCAGGCCCGCACATATCGGGATTTACGATTTTTGGTCGCGTCCGACTTGACTAAAACGAGCGGCTTAATAGCTAAATCCGTTTCCAATTAATTCGGCGGATTTTAGAGGAGCTTCGCCCGCTGCGCGCCGCGCTCGATGGTGATCGCGGCGGTGTAGCCCTCGGTGGCGATCGGCTTGATGACCTCGACGCGGACCCAGGACAGGTGGTAGTCGGCGACCAGGCGCTGCGCGACCCGTTCCGCCGCCGTCTCGATGAGCTGGAACTTGCCCTCGGTGACGACGTTCCTGATGGCCTGCGCGGCGGCCGAGTAGTCGAGGGTGTCGGCGATGTCGTCGCCGCTGGCGGCGCGGGCGACATCGGCCGCCATGTCAACGTTGAAGGTGAGGGCCTGCTGGATCTCGCGTTCCCAGTCGTATACCCCGATGACCGCCGAAACGCCAAGGTCCCTGATCGACACGATGTCCGTCACCCTCCCGATGTTACGCAACACCCGGATAGTCTCCGCCTCGTGATAGCTGTGGAGGCATGACCGACGACCAGCACCTAGCCATGCGCGCCGCCGCCGAATCGCACCTGCGGGCGCTGGCGGGCGAGCGCGCGACGCTGCGGGACGACCAGTGGACGGCGATCAGCGCCCTGGTGGCCGAGCGGCGCCGGGCGCTGGTGGTGCAGCGGACCGGCTGGGGGAAGTCAGCCGTGTACTTCGTCGCGACCGCGCTGCTGCGGGCGGCCGGGGCCGGGCCCACGGTGATCGTCTCGCCGCTGCTGGCGCTGATGCGAAACCAGGTGGAGGCGGCCGCCCGGGCGGGCATCCACGCGCGCACCATCAACTCCGCCAACCTGGAGGACTGGGAGCAGGTGCACGCCGAGATCCGCGACGGCGCGGTCGACGTGCTGCTGGTCAGCCCCGAGCGGCTGAACAACCCCGGCTTCCGCGACAACGTGCTGCCGGAGCTGACCAAGTCGGCCGGGCTGATCGTGATCGACGAGGCGCACTGCATCTCCGACTGGGGCCACGACTTCCGGCCCGACTACCGCCGGATCAGGACGCTGCTGGCGACCCTGCCGGCCGACATCCCGGTGCTCGCCACCACCGCCACCGCCAACGAGCGGGTCACCGTCGACGTGGCCGAGCAGTTGTCATCCGGCGAGTTCGACGTGCTGGTGCTGCGCGGGCCGCTGGACCGGGAGTCGCTGCGGCTGGCGGTGGTCAGCCTGCCGGCCGCGCCGATGCGGCTCGCCTGGCTGGCCGACGCCCTGGCGACGGGCAAGCTGCGGGGCTCGGGCATCATCTACACGCTGACCGTCGCCGCGGCCTACGAGACCGCCGCGTTCCTGCGCGAGCAGGGCATCGAGGTCACCGCCTACAGCGGCAAGGACGACCAGGCGCAGCGGCTGGCGGCCGAGGACGACCTGCTCGCCAACCGGGTCAAGGCCCTGGTCGCGACCAGCGCGCTCGGCATGGGGTTCGACAAGCCCGACCTCGGCTTCGTCGTCCACCTGGGCGCGCCCCAGTCCCCGGTCGCGTACTACCAGCAGATCGGCCGCGCCGGGCGCGGGGTCGAACGGGCCGACGTGGTGCTGCTGCCCGGCCGCGAGGACCGGGACATCTGGGCCTACTTCGCGTCGCTCGCCTTCCCGCCCGAGGGCCAGGTCCGGACGACGCTGGCGACCCTGGCCGAAGCCGGGCGCCCGATGTCCACCGCCGCGCTGGAAACCCACGTCGACCTGTCCCGCGGGCGGCTGGAGACGATGCTCAAGGTGCTCGACGTGGACGGCGCGGTGACCCGCACCGCCGGCGGCTGGGCGTCCACCGGACAGCCCTGGTCCTACGACGGCGACCGCTACCAGCGGGTGGCCGGCGAGCGGGCCCGCGAGCAGCAGGCGATGCTCGCCTACCAGGCGTCCGACCAGTGCCGGATGGAGTTCCTGCGCCGGGAACTCGACGACCCGGAGGCGGTCCGCTGCGGCCGGTGCGACAACTGCACCGGCCAGCGGTGGGCGGCCGACGTGCCCTCGTCCGGGGTGGCGGCCGCGCAGGACCGGCTGGCCCGGCCGGGGGTGACGGTCGAGCCGCGCAAGATGTGGCCGTCGGGCATGAAGGACCTCGGGGTCGACCTGTCAGGCAAGATCCCGCCCGCCCGCCTGGCCGGGCCGGGCCGGGCGCTGGGGCGGCTGACCGACGTCGGGTGGGGTGCCACCCTGCGGGCGCTGCTGGCCGAGGGAGCGGCCGACGGGCCGGTCACCCCGCCGCTGACCGACGCGATCGTGAAGGTGCTGGCGGCGTGGGACTGGGCGGAGCGGCCCACCTCGGTGGTAACGCTGCCGTCCCGGTCACGGCCGACGCTGGTCAGCTCGCTGGGTGAGCGGATCGCGGCGATCGGGCGGCTGTCCTACCTGGGCTCGCTCGAGTACGTGACGCCGGACGGGCCGGGGCCGCGGCGGCACAACAGCGCGCAGCGGCTGGCTACCGTGTGGCGCTCGCTGACGATCCCGGACGAGCTGCGGGCGGCGGTGGCGGCCAGCGAGGGGCCGGTGCTGCTGGTGGACGACCAGATCGACACCGGCTGGACGATGACGGTGGCGGCGGCGCTGCTGCGCGACGCCGGGGCGGCCGCGGTACTGCCGCTGGCGCTGGCGACGACGGCGGGCTAGGCAGGCGCCGACACTTCCCAGAGCGCGCTGAAGGAACAGACGCAGCGGCGCTGATTGAATGGACGCTGACTAGCTGACGCTTTGGACGCTAGTAGCGAGCTCAGGCGACGTAGGGTTCGGCGCCGGTCTCGCTCACCATCGGACGACCCGCGACGGCCCACCCGGTCATGCCGTCGGCCACGTTCACCGTCCGCCAGCCGGCTCCGGCCAGGGCCTGGGCGGCGTAGGCCGACCGCGCGCCGGACCGGCAGATCACGTAGATCTCCTGGCCCTGCGGGATCTCGCCCGCCCGCTGCGACAGGGCGCCGACCGGGATGTGCACCGCCTCCGGTGCGTGCCCGGCCGCCCACTCGTCGTCCTCGCGCACGTCGAGGAGGTACACCCCGCCCGGCAGGTTCGTCGACATGACCGAGGGGCTGGCTTCGTCGGCTTGGGACATGATCGTTCTCCTTGCGGCACAGGGAGGAGGGCTGGTGCGGCATCGGTGACACCAGCGGCGGGACCCGCTGTGCGCGATAGCGTACTCCGGGCTGGCCTGAGCCCGCACAGCGGCTAGACCGAGACCGCGTCTGACTCGTCGGCCGACTCGCTGATCCCGTACCGCGCGTACAACCGCCGCAGCGGCCCCGGCGCCCACCAGTTGGCCCGCCCGAGCAGCCGCATCGTGGCGGGCACGAGCAGGATGCGGACGATCGTCGCGTCTACCACCAGCGCGACGATCATGCCCACGCCGAGCAGCTTCAGGAAGGTGATGCCGGAGGCGGAGAACAGGCCGACCACGATCACCAGCAGCAGGGCCAGGCTGGTGATCAGGCCGCCGGTGCGCTGCAGGCCGGCTGCCACGGCGGCGGCGTTGTCGCCGGTCTCGTCGTAGCGCTCGCGGATGCGGGACAGCAGGAACACCTCGTAGTCCATGGACAGGCCGAAGACGATCGCGAGCAGCAAGATCGGCATCGTCGGGTCGATGGTGCCGGTGGCGGTGAAGTCGAGCAGGCCGGACAGGTGCCCCCACTGGAACACCCAGACGATGATGCCGAAGGTGGCCGAAAGCGACAGCACGTTCATCACGATCGCCTTCAGCGGCAGCACTACCGAGCCGAACGCGAGGAACAGCAGCACGAGGGTGGCCAGCGCGGTCAGCAGTGCCATCCACGGCAGGGTGCCGCCCAGGCTGGACAGCTCGTCCACCAGCATCGCGGTCTGCCCGCCGACCAGCACAGTGGCATGCGGCGGGGGCGCGAGGGCGCGGATGCTGGTGACGATCTGGCGGGCCTGCGGCGAGTCCGGCAGCGGCCGGTAGCCGACCGCCAGCCGGACGGCCGGGCCGCGCTGCCCGGTGACCCGGGTGCCGGTCACGCCGCCGACGGCGTCGATCCGGCTGATGTAGCCGTTGAGCGCGGACGGGCTGGTGATCCCGGTCAGCACCGCCTCGACCGGGCTGGTCGAGTTGGCCGGGAAGTCCGTCGCCACGGTCTCCTGCACCTGCCGGACGACGTTGCCGGCCGGCAGCACGCGGGCGTCGGTGCCGCCCCAGGAGATGCGCAGGAACGGTGCGCCGAGGGCGAGCAGCACCAGCACGATCACCACCACGAAGGCGACCGGGCGGCGCATGACCGCGTGCGCCAGCCGGTACCAGGCGCCCTCGGTCTCCGGCCGCGGCGCTGGAGCGCGCACGCCTCGCCTGACCGCGAGTGCGTTCACCCGCTGGCCGAGCACCGCCAGCAGCGCGGGCAGCACGGTCAGGGCGGCGATCACGTCCACCGCGACGGTAGCCGCGCCGCCGAACCCCATCGACCGGAGGAACACCGGCTGGAACAGGATCAGGCTGGTCATCGCGAGGGCGACGGTGACGCCGGAGACGAGGACGGTGCGGCCCGCGGTCGCCACCGTCCGGGCGACGGCCGCCTCGACCGAGGGCTGGCGGCGCAGCTCCTCGCGGAACCGGGTCACCATGAACAGGCCGTAGTCGATGCCGAGGCCGAGTCCCATGATCGTGGTGACGTTCACCGAGTAGACGGACACGGTGGTGACCAGGGTGAGCAGCCGCAGCACGGTGAGCGAGCCGAGGATGGCCAGGCCGCCGACCAGCAGCGGGGCCCCGGCCGCGACCACGCTGCCGAAGATGATCACCAGCAGGATGAGCAGCACCGGGAAGGAGATCGTCTCCGCCCGCCCGACGTTCGCGCTGACCTCGGCGTTGATCGCCACCTCGGCCGGGATGCTGCCGCCCACCTGCGCGGTGATGCCGTCGCCGGCCTGCGGGGCGAAGTCCGCCTTGATCGCCTTAAAGGTCTTCTCGCGCTGCTGGTCGGTGGTCCCCGTGAGCTGCAGGGCGGCGTAAGTGGCGTGCTGGTCAGTTGAGACCAGGTTCCGCTGGCCGCTCGTCCAGTAGGTGATGCTGCCGGTCACCTGGCTGGCCGGCAGCCTGGCCAGGTAGGCGGTGACCGCCTGCCGGTAGGCCGGGTCGGCGACCGTGCTGGCGTCGCTGCGGAACAGCACCACCACGTCGGCCGTGTCGCGGCCGAACAGGCTGGCGGCCCGGTCCGCTTCGACGTTGCTCTGGCTGCCGGGCGGGGTGAAGGTGTTACCGGAGTTGAGGTGGCCGAAGACCCCGGTGCCCCAGACGCCCGCCGCCACCGCGAACAGCAGCGCGACCAGCAGCGTGAGCCGTCGCCCGCGGTAGAGCAGCCGTCCCCATGCCTCGAACATCACGCCTCCGGTATTTGAGGGGTAAACACCGTAAACAGATTACAGAGCTAACTTTGCATACACCGTTTACTTCAGTCAAGGGTGCTAGCGTATTCGTGTCAGGAGGTAACGCGTGACGCAGGCAGGAGCCCCTTCACCCACCCGCCGGGACCGGATGCGGGCGGCGACGATGGAGGAGATCACCGCGACGGCCCGGCGGCTGCTGGTCGCCCACGGCCCGGACGCGGCGTCGCTGCGGGCGATCGCGCGGGAGATGGGCATGACCGCGCCCGGCCTCTACCGCTACTACGGCAGCCGCGAGGACCTGCTGCGGCACGTGATCGCGACCATCTTCAAGGAGCTGTCCCGCGATGTCCGGCACGCCATCGACGCGGCCGGGAACGACGCGGACGGCGTCCGCGGCAAGATGACCGGGAAGATGGTGGCGGCCTGCCGGGAGTTCCGCCGCTGGGCGCTCGGTCACCGGGAAGAGTTCGCCCTGCTGTTCGGCGTCCCGCTGCCGGGGACCGAGATCGAGGACTTCGACGTCGCGCAGCAGTGCGCCCTGGAGTTCGCGGGAACGTTCTACGTGCTGTTCATCGAGCTTTGGACCAAGACCCGCTTCCCGGTACCGGACGAGGCGGAGATCGACCAGTCGCTGCTTCCTCAGCTAGAGGCGTTCCGCCAGAAGCTCGGCACCAACGCGCCCCCGGGCGCGATCCTGATCTTCCTGCGCTGCTGGGTGCTGCTCTACGGGGCGGTGTCGATGGAGGTGTTCGGCCACCTCGGCTTCGCGATGGACAACCCGGCCGCCCTGTTCGAGCTGACGCTGGCGGACCTGGCCCGGCTGGTCGGCCTGGAGTACCCGGTCAGGGACGCCTGAAGAATCAGTGGCCTCAGTGGTTCTCGGGTTCAAGCGATCCGCTGACGACCGGGACCGGGAGCGGGACCGCTTCGGCCGCCCGCTTGCCCTCGCGCAGGAAGACGAGCTTGTCGGCCCCCGCATAGTTCACGAAGGTGAAGACGATGGTCAGCAGCACGTTGTCGAGCAGGTACTGAACGCCCAGCCGGAGCAGGACGCCGTAGAGCACCAGGTTGGCCGAGACCGTAACCGCCTTCTGCACGTTGTACCGGGCCAGGGACGACCAGAAAGGCGCCTGCGCCGCCCTCCAGGTGAGCCAGCGGTTGGCGAAGTAGCTGAGCTCGACCGAAACCACTGTCTGGACGATGTATGAGGAGAGCGCGGGCACGTGCAGGCGGCTGGTGAGCTCCGCTTGAAACAGCAGCCCGGCGGCGAAGAGGCCGCCGCCGATCAGGCTGAACGTCGCGAACCTGGTTGCGTGCCGGTTGAGGAGTTCGCGGACTCCCCGGAAACCATCAGCCATCGCTAATCCTTCTACAGCGGGGCGTGCCAGAACGGCAGGCGGTTCAGACTTGGCGGTGGCGGCCGGGCGGGTAGTGAATCCACAGTTCCCACACGCCGCTGGTGTAGGGACTGACCCGGAAGGTGCTCGTCTTGTTGTAATAGGGGTCCGCGGACAGGTAGTGCTCGAGCACGTGCAGCTCGGCAAGGTTCTGGGCGTTGAGGTTGGTGGTCTGGAACAGGAACCCGGTGAACCTGTGGCTCTGCTCCATCGCGATGACCGGCGTGCTACCTCCGGCGAAGAGCGCGTAGGAAAACGCAGACGCATACCACTCGATCCGGGGATTCCCTTGCGTGTAGTAGGAGCCGGTGTCGGAGTCGAAGCTGAAGTACTGCCCTGGGAGCTGCAGGTCGTTGATCTCTTTGATCGGCTGCATGATGGTGGACGGCCAGCTGTACTGGATCTTGGAGCGCCACATGCCGTCGATCAGCAGCAGCCAGATAACAGCCACCACCGCCAGCGTCATCCGGCCCCGTTTGCTGAGCGCCCAGTTCAAAGCCAGCGCGGCCGGAACCGCGTAGAAGAAGGCGCTGAAATAGGTGTGCTTGTCGAGTGAGGTCAGCTCGTGGATCCGCAGCGAGCTGACCTGGATCACCGATCCGGCGCCAAACATCACGACGATGAGCAGCACCTTGTCCCAGGCTCGTCGCCGCAGCAGCAGCAGAGTCCCGGCGGCTGCCAGCGCCCCGGTCAGCCCGATGTCATAGAGCAGCGATTTCAGCAGGACGGACAGGCCCGCGGGATCCAGGGCCTTCCTGCTCGTGGTGGTGGCTTTCAGCCCGACCGCGATGCCCGAGCCCCACAGGTGATAGCCAACGAGCACGAGCGCGGCGAAGACAAGCGTGGCTACACTGCCGCGCAGCACGGCTTTCCCTAGGCTGCGCCGCCACGGCGGGCCGTTGCCGGTCAGCGCGACGACGAACGTCATCGCCAGCACGAACGGCGCCATGGCGAGGCCCGCGTACTTGGTCACGGTCGCCACCACCAGCAGTGCCCCCACGAGCGGGGCGCTCGCCACCGACCTGCTGGTGATGGCGATCAAGGCGGCCAGGGCAACCAGCATCAGGCAGGGCGCGTCGTAGGTGGCGAGCTTGCCGACGAACTGGACCGAGCCTGTCAGCGCGAAGACCAGAGAGGCCAGCAGCCCGACGTTCCGGCTGAACAGGTGACGCCCGATCCGGTAGACGCATACGTTAGCGGCCAGCATGCAGAGCAGGCTGAAGAGCCGGGCCAGGTCGAGCCCGCCGACGGAGTCGAGCGCCGCCCCCACGACGGGATAGGCATTCGGCGCGCCGGAGAAGTAGCTGCCGAACGAGCTGAGCTCACCCGCGGTCGCGTTGCCCCCGTGCAGCAGGTGCTCGATGACGACGTGGCCGCCCTGCAGGTATAGCGCCTCGTCGTCGAAGATGATGTCGTTCAGCCGCCAGGTCAGCGCCGCCTGCACGATCAGGATCAGCGGAAGAACGTAGGTCGTCACCCGGTCCCGGGCCTGGGTCGTCCGCTTACCGGGCGGCACGAACGACAAGACGACTTCCTGCCACTCAAGGCGCGAGTCGGTCGTCTCAGCGGGCGGCTCGGCAATCGCGATTTCACTCATGAGCGGGCGTCTCCCGATCGGTTATTGGTGACGGATCTCAGCAGGAACTGTCGACGTCCACTTCGCGCGCCGTGCTCACGATGCGACCGGTACCGGGACGTCAGCTGGGGTCTCGGTCACGCGGTGCCGACGGAGATCACGCACTGCGTCCCGAAGTCCCGAGATAACGAGGGGTCCGGCGACGTAGAGGTTCAGCGTGAAGAAGACGATCATTCCGGCGAACAGGCGCGGACCGTCCTCGGCTATCCGCAGCATCAGGCCGACCGCTCCCGCGGTCAGAGTCAGGCCCAGGTAGGAGGTGTAGAAGCGCTTGACCTTGATGGCAATCGGGGCGGGCGCCTTGGAGCCGGTCGGATGCCACTCGGCGACCCGCCGCTCGATGAGGTGCAGGATGTTGAATAGGTGGGCGAAGCCGTAGACGGTCTGCAGCCGCAGCACCTCCAGCCGCCACCGCCCGCGCATGATCAGCGGGTAGCCGATCAACCACGAGGCCAGCGCGCCCGCCAGCCAGACGGTGTTCCAGGTCCGCACCCACTCCGGGTAGAACCAGGTCATGAAGATCGTGGGCAGCGGGATGATCAGCGCGCTGAGCGCGGTGGTGATGTAGTAGAGGAATCCCGACCAGAAGGAAAGGCGGGCGCCCAGGGTCAGGTGCGCCGTCGCGTGAAACTCCTTGGTCGCCAGCATGGTCATGGACCCTTCGCACCAGCGGTACTGCTGAGCGATGAAGTTGTCCAGGTTGTCGGGCGTGATCCCCTTGCTGAGGATGACCGGCACGTAGCGCATGCTGTAGCCGACCTCGGTCATGTACAGGCCGGTGTAGATGTCCTCGGAGTGGGAGATCAGCGGAAAGCCGCCGATGGCCTCGAGCGCCGCCCGCCGGTAAAGAGCGGAGGTTCCGACGCAGACCGCGGCGCTGAGGGCGTCGCGGGAGGGCTGGATGAACCGGTAGAAGAGCTCCTGGGTGGATCCGGCGCACCGCTGAACCCAGTTCATGTGCTTGCTGGTGTCGAAGAACTGGGGGCTCTGCACGATCCCGATGGCCGGGTCGTCCAGGTAGGGGACCAGTTCGAGCAGGAAGTCCCGGCGCGGGACGAAGTCCGCATCGAAGATGACGATGACGTCCCCGCTGGTGTGCTGCTCACCGTAGCGGAGGTTCCCGGCTTTTTTCATGTAGCCGCGGTTCGGCCGGGACAGGTAGCTGAAGCCGTGCTCTTCGGCGAGGTCGCGGACGGCTTCGCGGCCGCTGTCGTCCAAGACGACCACCCGCAGCTGGCCCGGCCACTCGAGGCGGCCCATGTGGTGCATGGTGTTGCCGAGCACGTCCAGGTCTTCGCCCGCCGTGGGGATGAAGACGTCAACCGACACGTAGTGCTGCGGAGCCCACCGTCTCGACGGTGCGCCGGTGCGCGGCGAGATCGACGCGGCGCCGCCGGGTCGAGGTGTAGAGCGCCAGTGCTTGCTCGACCGCGAACAGGAAGAACGGCACGGCGAACACGAAGGTGTAGTAGGAGCTGGTGGCGAAGCCGGCGAAGCTGACGGCTACGCCGACGAAGGCCGCGAACTGGAACAGGATGAACCAGCGGTGCTGGGTGCCCTTGATGTACCAGTACTTCTCGTCGTCGGTCGGCGGGGCCGCGTACCGGCCGACATCCGCCTTACTCTGGCGCAGGCTCCGGTCCGGCCGGGTCGCGGGAAGCCGGGCAGGCCGGACGGCGACCGCGCGCCAGATCCCGGTGGACGACTTCAGCTCGACCGTGCCCGTGGTGTCGCCGTTCAACGGTTCGCTCCCGAGGCGATGCGCCGCTGGCTGGCCCTGGGCGGCGGCACGCGGGCCACGGCCACTTCCGGACTGCCCTTCGCGCAGGTAGCGCCGCAGCCGGAACGGCATCAGCGCGGACTCCAGCTGTACCCGCAGGCTCATCTTCGATTCGCCTTCGGCCCGGTCGGGGAAGTGGATCGGCAGCTCCACAATCTTCAGTCCACGGCGGGCTGCCCGGTAGCTCATCTCGACCTGGAAGCTGTACCCGGTGCTGCGGACGGCCTGGAGCCCGATCGCGTCCAGCGCCGACGCGCGCCACAGCTTGTAACCGGCGGTGGCATCCCGGATCTCCAGTCGCAGCAAGGACCGCACGTACGCGTTCGCGAACGCGGACAGCGACCGGCGGTGCCACGGCCACTCCGTGCCCACGCTCGCGCCGGCGACGTAACGGGAACCGATCACCACGTCCGCCCTGGCCGACAGCAGCGTGCCCAGCATCTGGGGCAGGTAGCCGGGCTGGTGGGAGAGGTCGCTGTCCATCTGCACGACGAACTCGGCGCCCGCCGCCAGCGCGCGGGACATCCCGTCTACGTAAGCCCGGCCCAGGCCTTCTTTACCGGTTCGGTGCACGACCTCAAGCCGGTCGCGTCCGTATTGGCTGGCCAGCCGCTCCGCGATCTCTCCGGTTCCGTCTGGCGAATTGTCATCGACGACAATCAGGTGAAGACGCGGCAACGGGAGATCGAACAGCTGCGTCACCATCATCGGGAGATTGGCGGCTTCCTGGTAAGTCGGCAGCACTACTGTTATTTCGGAGGAGATCCACGGCTCGGGCAAGCCGACCGTATCTTGCTGGATCAGGAATTCACGAGAATCCACGATTCACCTCTGGAGCATGCCAAAGGCAGCGCGAAGCCGCCCTCGGGGAATGACTAAGTTACGCGTCTGTTTCCCAGGGAACATTGCGAAGGCTATGCAGCTAGGCGCAGCACGCTGGGCTCGCAGCACTTCCGGGCCTCCCTGCCCGCTAGCGCTGTGAACATCAGATATATCCAGCCACAGGCGTGCTCTCGCCGAGATAAATCAGCGCCACTACGGCCTGCGCGCATCTTCCCCACGCGCAACCCCAGCAGTCAGCCGTCACGGTATCGTCTGTTGATCTTCTCCCCCCACCGTGACTTTCTTAAGTGAAGTCCAGCGACATCCCCTCGCGCGACGGGTTGTCGCATATTCGCTACGTCAGTCATCTTAAGTCAGGAGATCTGGTTTCGCGAGATCCCGCCAAGGCATACCTCGGCAACCGCGAAAATGTAACCTGGATGACTTCCGGAAGTAGCTTATCGATAAAGAAAAATGTGATCATTAGAAAAGGCGAGTCCGAGAAATGAAGGAAGTTGGATAGTCGGAAAGTTGGACTCCCAGGGGGGAAGGAGTAAGGGTGAGCGGGACTCAAGCAACCAAGCGCTCGCGGCCACGGCCGGTCAGCGCGCGGGCCAGGCTGCGACCCAAATCGCAGCTCACGCTGCCGGAAGACATCCGGCGGGCGCTACGGGTCGGCGAGGGCGACGAGGTCGAATTCCGGGTCGAGGAGGACGGCACGATCACCGTCAAGGGGTACGTCTCTGTCCCGACCGACGACGCGTGGCTCTATGCGGCGCCCCGGGCGCGGGAAACGGGGGAAGGGGAACTGCCCGGCAGTCACTCCATGCGACACGAGTCCGCGGACGCGATGTTCAGGTACCTGGACAAGCTCGGGACAGGTGACCGCTGATGCCCACATTCGAGACGCTGGCCCATTTCGAGGCAGGGTGGCGCACCATGACGCGGGAGCAGCAAGCCGCCTTCCGAGAGGTGGTACTGAGGGCGTTCATCCCGGATCTAATCAGGCCAGGACGGTCATTCCGGCCAGAGCTGCGCGTCCGGCCCATCCCCCGGTACTCTGGCCTGCACGAGATGTCGTGGAGCGAAGACGGCCGGGCAGCCTTCAGCTATGGCGCCGAGCGCCGCCTCGGCGGGCCGCATGTCATCTGGTGGCAGATCACTGCCTCCGCGTAAACGAGGGAAATGCCGTCCCGCGGCCCGGCGCAGCAAGCCCACCCCGGCGGCCAGGAACACCGCGGCGGCCAGCACCTCGTTCTTCAGGTGATGCGGCGCCTCGGTCTGGATCCCCATGTGGAACCGGTCCCAGGCCCGCGGGAACGGCGAGCGGCCGAAGAACACGTTGGACGGCTTGTCCAGGTCGGGAAACGCCGCGCCGGCCATCCCCGCCAGTACCGCCGCCCGCTGCTGCGGCGGCGCCAGCGCGGTCATCGCGCCCATCACCGCCAGCCCGGCCAGCCCGTCGGGCACCGCGACCTCCATGAAGTGCGGGCGGCCGACCCATTTCCCCCAGTGCGGTACCGCGTCGAGCACGAAGTGCGACACCACGCCGAGGGCGAAGGCGCGCCCGGGCCGGCGGGCCACAGCGCCGATCACCGCACCAGACAGTACGTGATTGGTCACCAGCATGGCTTCAACGTACCCGCGTAGCGGTCGTCGTCAGCACGCGGCCCGCCACTCCTGGTAGCGTTTTCCCCATGCTGGACAGACGATTCATCAGGGACAACCCGGAGGCCGTGAAGGCGGCCGTACGGGTTAAGGGCATCGGCCTGGACGTGGACGAACTGCTCAGCCTTGACCAGTCCAGCCGTGAACTGCAGCGCGAGCTCGACGAGGCGCAGACCCGGCGCAAGGCCTTCGCCCGGGAGTTCGCCAAGGCCGACGAGGCGACCAGGACCAAGCTCAAGGCCGAGCACGACGAGCAGGACCTGCACCTCAGGGAGGTCAGGGACAAGCTCAAGCAGGTGAACGAGGAACTGCAGGCGCTGCTGCTGCTCACCCCCACCATCCCGTGGGAAGGAGCGCCGGTCGGGCCCGAGTCGGCCAATACCTCGATCAAGGTCTGGGGCACCAAGCCGGCCTTCGACTTCGAGCCCAAGGACCACGTCGAGCTGCTGGAGACCCGGGGCTGGGCTGAGTTCGGCCGTGCCCGCAAGGTGGCCGGCGAGCGCGCCTACGCGCTCATGGGTGACATGGTGCTGCTCGAGCGGGCGCTGCTTTCCTACGCGCTCGACCACCTCATCGCCCTCGGCTCCACCGCGATCTCCGTCCCGGTCATGGTCCGGGAGGAGGCGCTGATCGGCACCGGCCAGTTCCCGTCGCACCGCGAGGAGACCTACGCGCTGCCCGCCGACGACCTCTACCTGGCCGGCACGGCCGAGGTGGCGCTGGTCGGCCTGCACTCGGGCGAGATCCTGGATGCCAAGTCGCTGCCGGTCAAGTACGCCGGCATCTCGCCCTGCTTCCGCCGGGAGGCGGGCAGCGCCGGGAGCGACGTGCGCGGGCTGCTGCGGGTGCACCAGTTCGAGAAGGTCGAGCAGTTCATCATCTGCGCGGCCGACGACGCCGAGTCCGACCGCTGGCACGCCGAGCTGCTCGGTGCCGCCGAGCACCTGCTGCAGGGCCTTGAGCTGCACTACCAGGTGCTGGAGATCGCCACCGGCGACATGGGGGCGGGCAAGTACCGGATGAACGACATCGAGACCTGGTTCCCGTCGCTCGACCGGTTCCGTGAGACCCACAGCTGCTCCTCGCTGCACGACTGGCAGGCGCGGCGGGCGAACATCCGTTACCGCGACACCGACGGGACCGTGAAGTTCGCCTACACGCTGAACAACACCGCCATCGCCACCCCCCGGCTACTGGCCGCGGTGGTGGAGAATTACCAGACAGCGGACCACAAGGTCCGCGTGCCGCCGGTCCTGCAGCCGTACCTCGGCGGCCGGGCCGAGCTCTGACCCAAACGCTGATCAACTAGCTGACACCGCAAAGCAGAACCGGAGGGCCGTGCACCGTGGGAGGCGAGCGTCGTACGCTGCGAGGCGTGGAACTCCAAGCTGACCGCGTGGCCGAGATCGCCCACCGGCCGGTCGCCGAGCTGCGCCGCCGGGATGTCGCGATCGCGTTGCTGAGCGTCCCGTCCGAGGACGCGCTGGCCTCGCTGCCGGTGATCAGGCGCGGTCTGCTGGCCGCGGGCAACCCGCTGTCGGCCCCGTTCTGGGAGTCGGCCGAGGCGATCCTGCAGAAGATCAGTGCCGACGACGCGACGTTCGGCGACGTGCACGGCTGGCTGGAGGCCACCGGCACCGAGCCGACCGGGATCATCGGCCTGCACGTATGGGAAGAGCCGTCGGCCCGCAGCCCGCTGCAGGAGGAGATGCACGCCCGGCTGGTCGGTTACCTGGAGGACCGGCTGGCGGCCGGAGACATCGACCCGGACCGGCTCGCCACCGGCGACAAGGCCGCCCGGCAGGAGTACCTGACGCTGCAAGAGGAGTGGATGAGCACCCCGCTGCCGGACGGCCGGGTGCCGATGACGGTCCTGCTCGACGAGCAGGACGAGGCCTTCCTGGCGGACTGGGCGGCGGCCGACGCCGAGGCACGGTCCGCGCTGCAGTCCGTGCTCGACCGGGTCGGGGCCCGGCCGGCCCCCGTCCCCGAGCTGCGCGCCGCCGCGGCCAGGCTGCGGGACGACATCGCCCGGCCCGGGTGGCCCGGTCAGATGCTGGTGTCGTTCAGCGGCCGCACGGCCGGCACCCTGCCGGCCGACGACGCGGAACTGTGGCTGACGCTGGCCACCTCGGTGGCCTCACCCCAGGGCGGCCCGCTGTCCGAGGAGGACAGGCAGTTCGCCCGGGCGATGGAGTGGGCCGAGGACGAAGACCTCGAGGCTAGCGAGCCCGGCGGTGACGGCGAGCCGGACGAGCTGTCGGCGGCGATCGCCGCGGTGTGCGCGCTCGACCACTTCGACTGGCTGGCGGTCATGTCGGCCCTGGTGACCGGCGGGCCGGGAACGCCCGCCTCCGCCGCCGACCTGGCCCGGTACATCAGGGACTTCGACCCCGATGAGGTGATCGGGGCCGGCGCGCTGGTGATCGCGGCCGACAGCGCTGACGAGCCGGCCGATGACCCCGAGCCGGCCGACGGCCAGGACGAGTTCGACGACGAGTTCGACGAGCTCAGCGTGGAAGGCCTGTTCCTGCACGTGACCGCGATGTGGTCGGTCCTCGGCGCGATCGACTCCGACGACCGGCTGACCCCGCTCGGCTGGTGGGGCCTGCCCGAGGCGATGCGGCGGGCCTGGGCCGAGTAAGGCGCACCCGTTCGGCGTTAACTTGGGGTTTTTACGCGGGCGGGGCGCCCGGGCCGACCTCTGCCTGCGCGCTGCCTTCCGCTGCCTCGCGGGCCGCCGTCCGGGCCCGGTGGGCCGCCAGGCCGCGCAGCGGGCGCTCGCTCGGCGGCGCGCTGGCGCCTTCCGCCTCGGTCCCCTCCGGGTCCTCCGGCGCCGGGCCGATCTTGCGGAACTGCTTGTTCATCGACCGCAGCAGGAAGACGAGGGCGACCCCGAGCGCGGCCACCACCAGGAAGCCGAGCAGTCCCGGCTCCACGTTGCTGATGGTGGATGAGTTGGTGGCTGCCGCCAGCAGGGGGTTCAAAGGGTCACACTCTCCCGGATGCCCGCGAAAAGGTCATCTTCCGGCAGCTCGGTATCCACGAGCGACCTAGCAAGATGATAGTCCTCGGTCGGCCAGGCGGTGCGCTCGACGTCGCGCGGGCAGGCGAACCAGGAGCTCTCCGGGCTGATCTGGGTCGCGTGGGCGAGCAGCGCCTCGTCGCGGACACCGAAGTAGTCGGCGGCCGGCACCCGGGTGGTGATCTCCAGCGGGCGGTCGCCCCGCTCAGCGCGCTTACGGGCGCGCTCCTCCCACTCTTCGAAGATCTTCGAGTACGGCGACTCCAGGCCGCGCCGCACCAGCTCGGCGTGCAGGGCGGCGTACTTCTCCTGGTGGAAGGTGACGAAGTAGTACAGCTTGAGCGGCTGCCAGGGGACGCCGCCGGCTTCCCGGTAGCGGTCGGGGTCGGCCGCCGCCTCGAAGGCCTCCACCGCGACCTGGTGGGTCTTGATGTGGTCGGGGTGCGGGTAGCCGCCGCTCTCGTCGTAGGTCAGCATGACGTGCGGGCGGAACTCGCGCACCAGCCGCACCAGCGGCGCCGCCGCCTCGCCCAGCGGCACCAGGGCGAAGCTGCCCTCGGGGAGCGGCGGCAGCGGGTCACCCTCCGGCAGGCCGGAGTCGGTGAAGCCGAGGAAGCGCTGCTGCACGCCGAGGATTTCCCGGGCCCGGGCCATCTCCTGGCGCCTGATCTCGGGCAGGTTCGCCAGCACCTCGGGCCGGTCCATGGCCGGGTTCAGGATGCTGCCGCGCTCGCCGCCGGTCATGGTGGCGACAAGCACGTCCACGCCCTCGCGGGCGTACCTGGCCATCGTGGCGGCGCCCTTGCTCGACTCGTCGTCGGGGTGCGCGTGCACGGCCATCAGGCGGAGCCTGGTCCCCCCAGCTCCCCGCGACTCAGCTGACAACGTTGCCGCCCTTCCTATCCGCTCAATACATTTACCGGAACGCCAACCCGGTTTAACGGCATTCCCGGCCGGGAAACCTGGCCCGGAGGCCTGGGGATGCCACACCGCCTACCGGGCGCACTTGACTAGTTCGCGTCTGTGGCCGACTCTTGTTAGCCTCAGAAGATTACCCCCGACGACCGACTGGCACCGGGTGCCAAGCAAAACGCTTTGACCACCGGAAACCGCCAGGACGCAGCGGCAAACACAGCGCCCTGCGAAGTACTGAGGAGTGCCCGTGACCGAGACGCGTGACGAAAGCCTCACCTGGCTGACCCAGGACGCGTACGACCGGCTCAAGGCCGAGTTTGACTACCTTTCCGGGCAAGGCCGCATCGACATCGCCAAGAAGATCGAGGCGGCCCGCGACGAGGGCGACCTGCGCGAGAACGGCGGGTACCACGCGGCCAAGGAAGAGCAGGGCAAGCAGGAGGGACGCATCCTCCAGCTTCAGCACATCATTGAGAACGCGCGGGTGGGCGAGCCCCCGCGGACCGACGGCCTGGTCGGCCCCGGTATGACGGTGACCGTCCGCTTCACCCGCGACGACGAAGAGGTCACGTTCCTGCTGGCCTCCCGCGAGGAAAGCGGCTCCCCGATCGACGTGTACTCGCCCAAGTCGCCGCTCGGCTCCGCGATCAACGGCAAGAAGATCGGCGAGAAGGCGACCTACTCGCTGCCCAACGGCCGCTCCAACACGGTGGAGATCCTGGACGCGGTGCCCTACGCGGGCGCCTGAGCAGGCGGTTGAGCCAAGCTGAGTTAGGCCAACGCAACGGGCGCCCGGCGGCGGGCACATGCCGCCGGGCGCCCGTTGGGCTTGGTGGCCGCGGTCAGCCGATCAGCGCCTCGGCCTCCGGCGCCGGGGCGGTGTCCTCCCCCGCCGCCTCGCGGCCGCGCAGCGGGATCTCCTTGACGAACAGCGCGAGTACGAACACCAGGATGGACCCGGGCAGCACCGCCCAGAACACGTCCTGCACGCTGTGGGCGACCGCGGCGAACACCACCTGGCGCACCGCGGGCGGCAGCGACATCACCTGCGCGGGGTCGAACGACCCGCCGGAGACCTGAACCTTCCCGGTGCCCGCGGTGCCCATGGCCGAGGTCAGCCGGCTGGCGAACAAGGCACCGAGCGCGGCCACCCCGAGCGACCCGCCCATCTGCTGGAAGAACATCCGGCCGCTGGTCGCGACGCCCATGTCGCGCAGCGGCACGCTGTTCTGCGCGATCATCGACAGGATCTGCATCATCAGGCCCATGCCGAGGCCGAGGACCGCGAAGTCGATCCCGGTCTGCCAGCGGGTGGTGCTCACCGATATCCCGGTCAGCAGGCCGATGCCCACCGCCGTCAGCGCGCCGCCGACCACCGGGAGCCACTTGTACTTGCCGGTCTTGGTGGTGATCACGCCGGCCAGCACCGAGGTGATGGCCGAGCCGAACATCATCGGGGTGGTGAGCAGGCCGCTCACCGTCGGGCTGGCCCCCTGCACGGTCTGCTGGTACAGCGGGATGAACGTCATCACGCCGAGCAGCCCGAGGCCGGCGAAGAACGAGAGCGCCATCGCGAGGCTGAAGTTCCTGCTCTTGAACAGGCGCGGGGGCAGCATCGGCTCGGCCGCCCGGCGCTCCACCACCAGGAAGGCGGCCAGCGCGGCGACCGTGATGACCATGAGCGCGATCACCGGCACCGAGTCCCACCGGTACTCGGTGCCGCCCCAGGTGGCGATCAGGATGATCGCGGTCGACACCACGCCGAGCAGGATGCCGCCCAGGTAGTCGATCCGGTGCGGCACCCGGCGGGCGGGCAGCTTCAGGGTGGCCATCAGGTAGACCAGCGCGGCCCCGCCCAGCGGCAGGTTGATGTAGAAGATCCAGCGCCAGGAGATCGCCTGGGTGATCCAGCCGCCCACCAGCGGCCCGCCGACGGTGGCGAGGGTCATCACCACCATGAAGTAGCCCATGTACTTGCCGCGCTCACGGGGCGGCACGATCTCGCCCAGGGTCGCCATCGCCCCGACCACCAGGCCGCCGGCGCCGATCCCCTGCAGTGCGCGGAACGCGATCAGCATGGTCATCGAGTTCGCCAGGCCGGACAGCGCCGAGCCGACCAGGAACACCACGATCGCGAAGATGAACAGCTTCTTCCGGCCGTACATGTCACCCAGCTTGCCGTAGAACGGCGTGGTGATCGTCGAGGTCAGCACGTACGCGGTGACCACCCAGGACAGGTGGGAGATGCCGCCGAGGTCGCCCACGATCCGCGGCAGCGCGGTGCCCACCACCATCTGGTCGAGCATGGCCAGCATCATCGTCAGCAGCAGGCCGGGCAGCACGATCATGACCTGCCGGTGCGTCAGGAACGTGGGTGCCCCTCCCCCAGGTTCGCCATCGCCCGCCGCCGGCTGGGCGCTGGCGCCCGCAACCTCGCTCACGTCTTCTTCTCCTCAGCCCCGTGGTGAACTTACTTGCCGCCCGGCTAGTGATACTTGCATAAGCACGCTATGTTCCTGCTAACCGGCCGTCAAGTAGATTGGGAATCATGGACGAGCGCGAAAACGCAGCTGGGGGCAGGCGCGGCGACACCCGCGCGCGCATCCAGCAGGTCGCGCTCGAGCTGTTCGCCGAGCAGGGCTACGAGCGGACCTCGCTGCGCGAGGTCGCCGAGCGGCTCGGCGTCACCAAGGCCGCGCTCTACTACCACTTCAAGTCCAAGGAAGACATCGTCCGCAGCTTCACCGAGGACTACTTCAGCCGGATGGACGCGCTCATCGAGTGGGGCCGGGCGCAGCCGCCGTCGGCCGGGACCACCCGCGAGCTGCTCGACCGGTACGTCGCCCTGGTGATGGAGAGCATCGAGGTGTTCCGGTTCCTCGAGCGCAACCAGGCGACCGTCCACGTGACCGAGGACGGCAAGCACCGCTTCACCCAGTTCCGGCCCCGGCTGAAGGCCCTGATGGAGGTCATCACCGGGCCGGACGCGCCGACCCGGGACCGGATCAGGGCGGCCGCCACCATCTTCGCCGTCAGCACCGCCTGCATGTTCTTCATGAAGGACGCGCCCGAGGCCGAGCTTGAGGCGGTACTGCCAGCCCCGCCCGCCCCCGGCGAGCTGCGGGAGATCCTGGCCGAGCTGGCGGTCGAGCTCACCAGCAGCAAGCCGTGACTTATCCCCTCTTATCAGTATCAACCCCGCATGTCGGTACTCGTGTAGGCGTGTCCGATATCTAGGCATTAACGGTGCCGGGGGTGGGGAAATGAGCGACTCGTATTTCGAGCACGATGTCGTCGTTGTGGGGGGCTGCGGCCATGTCGGGCTGCCGCTGGCGATCGCGTTCGCCGACCGGGGCGCGCGGGTGGTCATCTACGACGTGAGCGAGCCGTCGGTGGCGGCGGTGAACGCCGGGCGGCTGCCGTTCGACGAGCCGGGCGCCGGGCCGGTGCTGGAGCGCGTCGTCGCCGGGGGACGGCTGCGCGCCTCGGCCGACCCCGCCGTGGTCGGCACCGCCGAGCACGTCATCGTGGTGGTCGGCACGCCGGTCGACGAGCACCTGAACCCCGACCAGGGCGCGGTGCCGCGGGCGCTCGGCGGCTGCGCGCCGTACCTGCGCGACGGGCAGCTCATGGTCCTGCGCTCGACCGTCTTCCCCGGGGTGACCGCCCTGGTGGAGAAGATGATCGCGGGCCTGGGGGCGGACGTGCCGGTGGCGTTCTGCCCGGAGCGGATCGCCGAGGGCAAGGCGATGACCGAGCTGTTCACCCTGCCGCAGATCGTCTCCGCCCGGTCCCCGCAGGCGCTCAAGCGCGCGGCGGCGCTGTTCGGCCTGCTCACGCCGGCCGTGGTCGAGCTGTCGCCGGAGGAGGCGGAGCTGGCCAAGCTGTTCACCAACACCTGGCGCTACATCAAGTTCGCCGCCGCCAACCAGTTCTTCATGATGGCCAACGACGCCGGGCTCGACTTCGAGCGCATCCGCGAGGGCCTGTCGCAGGGACTACCCGCGGGCGGCCGACATGCCCGGGGCCGGCTTCGCGGCCGGGCCGTGCCTGTTCAAGGACACCATGCAGCTGGCCGCGCTATCCAACAACAACTTCGCCCTCGGGCACACCGCGATGACCGTCAACGAGGGCCTGCCGCTGTACCTCGTGTCGCGGCTCGAGCAGCGCTACGACCTGGGGTCGATGACGGTCGGGATCCTCGGCATGGCGTTCAAGGGCGGCTCCGACGACATCCGCTCGTCGCTCGCCTACAAGCTCCGGCGGGTCCTGGAGTTCAAGGCCGGGAAGGTGCTGTGCACCGACCCGAACGTGACCACCGACCCGCGGCTGCTGCCCGAGGACGAGGTCATCCGCCAGGCCGACCTGCTGATCATCGCCGCCCCGCACGCGCAGTACCGGGACCTGGCCACCGACAAGCCGGTCGCCGACATCTGGAACCTGCTCGGCCACGGCGTCATGGTCTGACCGTCGCCGTCTGACCTCAGGCGAACACCAGGTCGTACGCCGGCCTCCGCCAGCACGTCCTTGACGTGCTGGCAGTGCTCGGGACCGCGCGTCTCCACCTGGAGCACCACCTCGACCTCGTCCACCCGCAGCCGCGGCGCCAGCCGCGCGTGGCTCACCTCGAGCACGTTGGCGCCCGCGTCGGCCAGCAGCGCCAGCAGCGCCACGAGCGAGCCCGGGTAGTCGGGGATGCGGCAGCGGAAGCCGAGGAACCGGCCGGCCGCCGACAGCCCGTGCCGCAGCAGCTTCGACAGCAGCAGCGGGTCGATGTTGCCGCCGGACAGCAGCACCACCGCGGGCGGCTCGACGTCGCCGAGCCCTTCGAGCAGGGCCGCCACCCCGGCCGCGCCGGAGGGCTCGACCACCTGCTTGGCCCGTTCCAGGCAGAGCAGCAGCGCGCGGGCGAGGGCCGCCTCGGACACCGCCAGCACCTCCACCCCGGCCTCGGCCAGGATCGCGAACGGTATGTCACCCGGGCGCTGCACGGCGATCCCGTCGGCGATCGTCGGCCGGCCGGTGACCTGCACCGGCGCGCCTTCCGCGAGTGACGCGACCAGTCCGGGCACCGCCTCCGCCTGCACCCCGAGCACCCGGATGCCCGGGTCGAGCGACTGCACCGCGACCGTGATGCCGGCCGTCAGCCCGGCGCCGCCGGCCGGCACCAGGATCGTCCGCACTCCCGGGCACTGCTCGATGATCTCGAAGCCGACCGTGCCCTGGCCGGCCACGATGTCGGGGTGGTCGAACGGGTGGATGAACACCGCCCCGGTCTCGGCCGAGAAGCGCAGCGCCTCGGCCAGGGCGTCCTCCACCGACGCGCCGTGCAGGATCACCGAGGCGCCGTAGCCGAGGGTCGCGTCCACCTTCGGCAGCGGCGCCCGTTCCGGCATCACCACGGTGGCCGAGGTGCCGAGCAATCCGGCCGCGAACGCGACGCCCTGCGCGTGGTTGCCCGCGCTAGCCGCGACCACCCCCCGCGCCCGCTCGGCGGCCGACAGCCGGGCGATCCTGGTGTACGCCCCGCGCACCTTGAACGACCCCGTGCGCTGCAGGTTCTCGCACTTCAGGTACACCGGGCCGCCGAGCTGCTCGGACAGCACGCGCGAGTAAAGCATGGGGGTGGGCGCGATCACATCGCGCAGCAGCTCACGGGCCGCCACGATGTCATCGGCCTGCACGAGCGGGGAAACGGTCGCCACATCACCGAACATTAACGCCCGCGGCCGGCGGGAGGAGATGCGAGCACGCGGGAACGCGACATAGTGTCGTAAGAGTGCAGCACAGTAGCGAGGAACTCAACGCAAGCGCTCCGGGCAGCCTGCCAGCCACGCTGGGCGAGCTGAAAGCGAGCGGCCACGTCTACCGCACCGTCAAGCAAGAGATCAGAGAGAACCTGCTGGCGCGGATGCGCGCCGGCGAGGACCGGTTCCCTGGCATCGTCGGCTTCGACCAGACTGTGCTTCCCCACGTCGAGCGGGCGCTGCTCGCCGGGCACGACATCATCCTGCTCGGGGAGCGCGGCCAGGGCAAGACGCGGCTGATCCGCACCCTCGCGGGCCTGCTCGACGAGTGGACGCCGGTCGTGGCCGGCTGCGAGATCAACGACCACCCCTACGCGCCGGTGTGCGCCCGCTGCCGCCGGCTGGCGGCCGAGCTGGGCGACGAGCTGCCGGTCTCCTGGCAGGACCGGGCGGACCGCTACGGCGAGAAGCTGGCCACCCCCGACACCAGCGTCGGCGACCTGATCGGCGACATCGACCCGGTCAAGGTGGCCGAGGGCCGCACCCTGGGCGACCCCGAGACCATCCACTTCGGCCTCGTGCCGCGCACCAACCGGGGCGTGTTCGCGCTCAACGAGCTGCCCGACCTGGCCGAGCGGATCCAGGTCGCGCTGCTCAACGTGCTCGAGGAGCGCGACATCGGCGTCCGCGGCTACTCGCTGCGGCTGCCGCTCGACATCGTGCTGGTGGCGAGCGCCAACCCGGAGGACTACACCAACCGGGGCCGGATCATCACCCCGCTCAAGGACCGCTTCGGGGCCGAGGTCCGCACCCACTACCCGCTGTCACTGGAAGACGAGCTCGAGCTCATCGCCCAGGAGGCCGCGGTCTCCTGGGACGGCACCGACACCGGCGCGGACCTGCCCGAGCACCTGATCGAGGTGATCGCCCGGTTCACCCGCCTGGTGCGCGAGTCCCCGGCCGTCGACAGCCGCTCCGGGGTGTCGGCCCGGTTCGCGATCGCCGCCGCCGAGTCCGCCGCCGCGTCCGCGGTGCGGCGGGCGGCGCTGACCGGCGAGTCGATCGACGAGGTGCCGGTCGCCCGGGTGGCGGACCTGCCCGGGGTGGTGCCCTCGCTCCGCGGCAAGGTCGAGTTCGAGGTCAGCGAGGAAGGCCGGGAGGAAGAGATCCTGGGCCACCTGCTGCGCCGGGCCATCGCGGAGACGTTCCGCGCCCGGCTCGGCGGCGCCGACCTGACCGGCGTGCTGGCCAAGTTCGAGGAGGGCGGCTCGATCGAGTCGGGCGAGCTGGTCCCCGCGGGCGAGCTGCTGCGCAACACCGGGGAAGTCCCCGGCCTGGCCCGGATCATGGCCCGGCTCGGCATGGAGGGCCGGGAGTCGCTGGGCGAGGCGGCGGCCGCGGTCGAGTTCGTGCTCGAGGGCCTGTACCTGATCCGCCGGCTTTCCAAGGACACCGGCGATGGAACGGCCACTTACCGGACATAACAAGCAATAAGCGTATTCCGAACGGGTGCGGCTGACTGTGGAGGACGAGATCTATGTCCAACTACCGTTACGGGGCCTACGACGACGGCCCGGACCCGCTGGCGGCGCCCTATGACGTCCGGGAGGCGCTCGATGAGATGGGCGACCGGATCCTGGGCGGCGACAGCCCGCGGGACGCGCTGCGCGACCTGCTGCGCCGCGGCTGGCAGGACCGGCGCGGCCTGGACGACCTGATGCGCCGGGTCCGCGAGCGGCAGCGCGAGCTGCGCAACGCGGGCCGCCTGGACGGGATGCTCGACCAGGCGCGGGAACTGCTCGACGAGGCGCTTGAGTCCGAGCGGGGCGCGCTTTTCCCCGACCCGAGCGACGACGCGCGGCTGCGGGAAGCCGAGCTGGACACCCTGCCGAACGACACCTCGCAGGCCATCCGGGCGCTGTCGGACTACGACTGGCGGTCACCCGAGGCCCGGCAGCGGTTCGAGGAGCTGCGCGACCTGCTGCGCCGGGAAGTGCTCGACAGCCAGTTCAAGGGCATGAAGCAGGCGCTCGAGAACCCCGACCCGGCCGCCATGCAGCGGGTCAAGGACATGCTGGCCGACCTGCGGCAGATGCTCGACGCCGACACCCGCGGCGAGCACACCCCGGACGACTTCAGCCAGTTCATGGACACCTACGGCGACATGTTCCCCGACAACCCGGAGAACCTGGAGGAGCTGGTCGACTCCCTGGTGCGGCGGATGCAGGCGGCCGAGCGGCTGCTGAACTCGCTGTCGGACGAGCAGCGGGAGGAACTGGCCGGCCTGATGTCGCAGGCGATGGAGGACGCGGGCCTGGCGGCCGAGCTTTCCGCGCTGGGCGACGCGCTGCGGCAGCGGCGGCCGGAGCTGGGCCAGCCGCAGCGCGGGGTACGGATGCCCGGCGGTGAGCCGCTCGGCCTGGGCGACGCCACCAGCGCGGTCGCCGACCTGGCCGACCTGGCCGACCTGGAGTCCGCCATCGGCCAGGACTACGCGGGCGCCAGCCTGGACGACGTGGACGAGGAAGCGGTCCGCCGGGCCCTTGGCCGGCAGGCGGTCGACGACCTGGAGGCGCTGCGCCGGCTAGAGCGGGAACTGCAGCGGCAGGGCTACATGACCAGCGACGGCGGCAAGCTCGAGCTGACCCCCAAGGCGGTCCGCAGGCTGGGCGACACCGCGCTCAGGCAGGTGTTCGCGGGCCTGGAGAGCGGGGCCCGCGGCGGCGACCACGACCGGCGCGACGCCGGCCAGGCGGGCGACCTGACCGGGGCCACCCGGGAGTGGGAGTTCGGCGACGAGCAGCCGATCGACGTCCCGGCCACGGTCCGGTCGGCCCTGCTGCGGTCGACGGCGGAAAACGTGGGGCACGCATCCGTTCGGCTGACGGCTGGGGACTTCCGGGTAGCGGAAACCGAACGGCGACAGTCAGCGGCGGTCTGCCTGCTGGTCGACCTTTCCTACTCGATGGCGCTGCGCGGCACCTGGGCGGTGGCCAAGCAGACCGCGCTGGCGCTGCACGCGCTGCTGCGGACCAAGTACCCGCAGGACGCGATCCAGGTGGTCGGGTTCTCCAACTACGCACGGGAACTGCACGAGACCGAGCTGGCCGGCCTCGGCTGGGACATGGTGCAGGGCACCAACCTGCACCACGCGCTGATGATCGCCGGGCGTCACCTCGACAAGCACCCGGAGCACGAGCCGGTGGTGCTGATCATCACCGACGGCGAGCCGACCGCGCACCTGATGCGGGACGGCAGGCCCTGGTTCGACTGGCCGCCAGCCCCGGAGACGATCGAGCTGACGCTGGCCGAAGTGGACAAGATGACCAGGCGGCACGCGGCGCTGAACATCTTCATGCTGGCCGACGACGACCGGCTGGCCGCCTTCGTCGACAACGTCGCCAAGCGCAACGGCGGCCGGGTGCTGCGGGCAACCCCCGAGCGGCTCGGCGAGTACGTGGTCAGCGACTTCCTGCGGACGCGGGGGGCGCGCGGCCGGAGGTAGGCGTGTGCCCGCCCCCTTACCCCCTTGGGTCTAGGATCACACCATGTCTTTCGGTGACAAGGCCATCCTCTGGCTGCACATAGCGGCCGTCGTCTTCACGATCGGCCCGGGGACGGCCGCGATCATGTCGACCCCCCGCTACATCCGCAACCGCAACCCGGTGATCGTCGGCTACCTGTACCGGACCACCCGCATCTACGCCTTCGGGTCACTGCTGGTGCTGGTCTTCGGCCTCATCCTGACCGGGATGACGCACAAGTTCAACCAGTGGTGGATCTCGGTATCGCTGACGCTGTTCGTGGTCGCGTTCGTCCTGCTGATGCTGATCTTGCGGGACCAGCGCCGGGCCATCACCGCACTCGACGCGGCGGCCGGCCTGGCCCCGGCCTCGGCGGGCGGCGCGATAGCCGACGGCATCGAGGACGACGTGCGGGCCGAATCCGACGCGGCGGACGCGGCCGATGCGGCCGACGCGGCCGGTACCGCCCCGGTCACCCAGGCCGCGCCGGTCACCGGGGCAACGGCGGCCGACCCGGCTGCGGCACCGGCCGCCGCGATCGCCGCACCCCCCGCGGCTACCCGGGCCGGCGACCAGCGGCTGGTGGCCGCGGTCGAGCGCGGCCGGATCGCCTCACTCGGCGGCGTAGCCTCGCTGATCTGGCTGGTCACCCTGGTCCTGATGATCTGGCACTAGTCACCAAGCGCCTGGAGCAGGTCGGCTAGCAGGTCGTCGGCGTCCTCGATGCCGACCGACAGCCGGATCAGGTCGGCGGGCACTTCCAGCGGTGACCCGGTCACCGAGGCGTGAGTCATCCGGGCCGGGTGCTCGATGAGCGACTCGACCCCGCCGAGGGACTCGCCCAGCGTGAACAGCCGGGTGCGGGCGCACACCTCGACCGCCCGGTCCTCCCCGGCCGCCAGCCGGAAGGAGACCATGCCGCCGAAGTCGCGCATCTGCGACCGGGCGATCTCGTGGCCGGGGTGGCCCGGCAGACCCGGGTAGAGCACCGACGCGACGGCCGGGTGCCCGGCCAGGGCGGCGGCGACCCGGGCGGCGTTGGCGCAGTGCCGGTCCATCCGCACGGCGAGGGTCTTGACGCCGCGCAGCGTCAGCCAGGCGTCGAACGGCCCCGGGACCGCCCCGGTGGCGTTCTGGGTGAAGGCGAGCGCGTCGGCGTGCTCCGGGTCCTTGAGCACCAGCGCGCCGCCGATCACGTCCGAGTGGCCGCCGATGTACTTGGTGGTCGAGTGCACCACGATGTCCGCCCCCAGGTCGAGCGGGCGCTGCAGGTACGGGGACGCGAACGTGTTGTCCACCACCAGCAGCGCGCCGTGGGCGTGGGCGATCGCGGCCAGCGCCCGGATGTCGACCACCGCCAGCAGCGGGTTGGTGGGGGTCTCGGCCCAGATGATTCGCGGCCGGGCCGCGGCCGCCGCCCGGTCGACCGCGTCCAGGTCGGTCTGCCTGACCGGGGCGTGCTCGATCCCCCAGGGCCGCAGTACCTTGTCGAACAGGCGGTACGTGCCGCCGTAGGCGTCGCCGGGAATGAGTACCCGGTCACCGGGCCGGCACAGGGTGCGGACCAGGCAGTCCTCGGCCGCCATGCCGGAGGCGAACGCGAACGCGCGGGCCCCGTTCTCCAGGGCGGCCAGGCACTCCTCGAGCGCGGTGCGGGTCGGGTTGGCGGTCCGCGAGTACTCGTAGCCGCCCCGGGTGCCGCCGATGCCGTCCTGCTTGTAGGTCGAGGTCTGGTAGATCGGCGGCACCACCGCCCCGGTGAGCGGGTCCGGGTCCTGGCCGGCGTGGATGGCCCGGGTCTCGAAGCCCAGCTTCTCGTTGTCGAGCTGCCCGGACGTCACTGGCCGCCCCCGGCCGCGTAGAAGCCGAGCAGGTCGGCCCGGGTGAGCACGGCCGCGGGCTTGCCGTCCACGTGTACCAGCGCCGCGCCCGCCTTCTCGAGGACGGCGGCGGCGCGGGTTACCGGCTCGCCCTGGCCGATTACCGGCAGCGGCGGCGACATGTGGCGGCTCACCGGGTCGCCCGGCTTCGCCTGGCCGCTGACCAGGGCGTCGAGCAGGTCGCGCTCGGCGACCGCGCCGGCTACCTCGGCCGCCATCAGCGGCGGTTCCTGCTGCACTACCGGAAGCTGCGACACGTCGTACTCGCGCAGCAGCGCGATCGCCTGGGCGACGGTCTCGTCCGGGTGCACGTGGACCAGCGCCGGCAGGCTGGTCTCCCGGGTAGCCAGCAGGTCGGCCACGGTGGGGCCGGCCTGCTCGCGCAGGAACCCGTAGTCCGACATCCAGCTGTCGTTGAAGATCTTCGACAGGTAGCCGCGGCCGCCGTCCGGGAGGATGACCACGATCACGTCATCGGGTTCCGCCCGTGCCGCCACCCGCAGCGCGGCTACCACCGCGAGGCCGCAGGAGCCGCCGACCAGCAGGCCTTCCTCCCGGGCGAGGCGGCGGGTCATGTTGAACGAGTCGGCGTCGCTGACCGCGATCACCTCGTCGGCGATCTTCTTGTCGAAGGTCTCCGGCCAGATGTCCTCGCCGACGCCCTCCACCAGGTAGGGACGCCCGGTCCCGCCGGAGTAGACCGAGCCCTCGGGGTCGGCCCCGATGACCTTGACCCGGCCGTCGGAGGCCTCCTTGAGGTACCGGCCGGTGCCGGAGATGGTGCCGCCGGTGCCGATGCCCGCCACGAAGTGGGTGATCCGGCCCTCGGTCTGCCGCCAGATCTCCGGGCCGGTCCAGTGGTAGTGGGCGGCCGGGTTGTCGGGGTTGGCGTACTGGTCGGGCTGCCAGCCGCCGTGGGTTTCCTTGGCCAGCCGCCGGGCGACGCTGTAGTAGGAGTCCGGGTGATCCGGCGGCACGCTGGTCGGGCACACCACCACCTCGGCCCCGTACGCCCGCAGCACCGCGACCTTGTCCCCGGCTACCTTGTCGGGGCAGGTGAAGATGCAGCGGTAGCCGCGCTCCTGCGCCACGATCGCCAGCCCGACGCCGGTGTTGCCGGACGTCGGCTCGACGATGACGCCGCCCGGGCGCAGCCTGCCCGCCTGCTCCGCCGTCTGCACCATCCGCAGCGCGATCCGGTCCTTGACCGAGCCGCCCGGGTTCAGGTACTCGATCTTGGCGAGCACGTTGCCCGTGCGCGCCACGTCCTTGGTGACCGACCTGAGCCGAAGCAGGGGCGTGTTGCCCATCACCTCGGTCAGCGAGTCGAAGACCTCCACCGCACTTCTCCCTCATGACCATCAGGCCGACCGTGGCGCACCCGCGCCCCACCCCTGACGCTATCTGCTGCCGCGCGGCCGGCGCCTGTTACGGTGAAGGCGACACGCGTTCACCGGGAGGCACCGATGCCAGAAGCCGTCATCGTCGGATGGGCCCGTTCACCCATCGGCCGCGCGTTCAAAGGGTCGCTGACCTCCGTCAGGCCCGATGACCTGCTCGCGCAGATCGTTACCGCGGCCCTTGCCAAGGTACCCGAGCTAGAGCCGTCCCAGGTGGAGGACCTGATCGTCGGCTGCGGGCTGCCCGGCGGCGAGCAGGGCTTCAACATCGCCCGGGTCACCGCGACGCTGCTCGGGCTGGACGGGGTGCCCGGGACGACGGTCAACCGCTACTGCTCGTCCTCGCTGCAGAGCACCCGGATGGCGTTCCACGCGATCAAGGCGGGCGAGGGCGACGTGTTCATCTCGGCCGGGGTCGAGTGCGTGTCCCGCTTCGCCAAGGGGTCGAGCGACAGCCTCCCGGACACCATGAACCCGCTGTTCGCCGAGGCCGAGGCGCGAACCGCGGCGACGGCGGAGGCCGAGTCACCGTGGCACGACCCGCGCGAGGACGGCCAGCTCCCTGACGTCTACATCGCGATGGGCCAGACCGCGGAGAACGTGGCGGCGCTGCGCGGCGTCACCCGGGCCGAGCAGGACGAGTTCGGCGTCCGGTCGCAGAACCTGGCCGAGAAGGCGCTGGCCGACGGGTTCTGGCAGCGCGAGATCACCCCGGTGACGCTGCCCGACGGCTCGGTCGTGTCGGCCGACGACGGGCCGCGGGCGGGCACCACGCTGGAGAAGGTCGCCGCCCTGAAGCCGGTTTTCCGCGAGCACGGCACGGTGACCGCGGGCAACTGCTGCCCGCTGAACGACGGGGCGGCGGCGGTGATCGTGATGAGCGACGTGAAGGCGGCCGCGCTCGGCATCACCCCGCTGGCCCGGATCGTCTCCACCGGCGTGGGCGCGCTGTCCCCCGAGATCATGGGCCTGGGACCGGTGGACGCGTCGCGGCAGGCGCTGCACCGGGCCGGGATGGCGATCGGCGACGTGGACCTGGTAGAGATCAACGAGGCGTTCGCCGCCCAGGTCATCCCGTCCTACCGGGACCTCGGCATCGACCCCGCCCGGCTGAACGTGAACGGCGGCGCGATCGCGGTCGGGCACCCCTTCGGCATGACCGGCGCGCGGATCACCGCCACCCTGCTGAACAGCCTCCAGTTCCACGACAAGACCATCGGCCTGGAGACGATGTGCGTCGGCGGCGGGCAGGGCATGGCGATGATCTTCGAGCGGCTGGGCTGATCTCAAGATCATCACGGCGCGACAAACGGGACATTGCCGGCAGGTTGCCGACTGGGTCTTGCCAGGCGTCCCCAGGTGAGGCAGTCTCGACTGAAAGCGGCTTCCGACCCGGAGGTGCCTATGTCGCTAACTCACTCCCCCGACATGCACAAAAGCCTCATCGCGCGCATCCCGTCCCAGACGGGCCGCGAGCTAGCCGAGTGGTTCAGCCACCTCGATTCCGGCCCCGCCCTGCGCCGTGACGAGCGCGCTAACTGGCTCGCAGACGAGCACGGCATCTGCGACCGCTACGCCGCCGCCATCGTTCGCGAGTACGAGGTCCGCCGCAAACTGCGGCTCTTCGGCGCTTAGCCGCCTTTTCACGCTCTTCTTTTCACGATCTTCGAAAGACGCCAGCGCTGTTCATTTGCACCTTCAAGATGCAAGTGCAAATGCACGGTCGCATGGTTTCTAAGCTCCCGCTACAGGAATGGTGCCCCCGGTCGGGTTCGAACCGACACATGGGCCCTTTTAGGGGGCCAGCCTCTGCCCTTGGGCTACGGGGGCGAACCAATATTACCCCCGAAACCCTATCTGTCCGCTTAATCGGATTGTGGCGAAAACGTTCGCCACACTGAAATTCTGAACTCATTCAAAGAATGGGCTGAAGCGGCCCTGGGGCGAGCCGAAGATCAATTTCGGTCAGCCGAGGCCGGCCGCGTCACGAGCGATCCGAAAGACCTCGTCGGTCATCGCGGGCGTGACGCGGCCGGTGAACGTGTTCTGCTGGCTCGGGTGGTAGCAGCCGAGCAGCAGCAGCGGCTGCCCGCCCGCCATGGCGATGCGGACCTGGGTGCCGTGGCCGAAGGCGGGGCGCGGCCGCGGCACCTGCCAGCCGCACTCGGCCAGCACCGGCCACAGCGCCTGCCAGGCGAAGCCGCCCAGGCAGACGATGACGCGCAGCGTCGGGGCGACCAGCCGGAGCTCGGCCGCCAGCCACGGCGCGCAGCGGTCCCGCTCGTCCGGGGTCGGCTTGTTCTCCGGCGGCGCGCACCGCACCGCCGCCGCCATCCTGGCGCCGGCCAGCCGCAGGCCGTCCCCCGCCGTCACGCTGGTCGGCTGGCTGGCCAGGCCGCACCGGTAGAGCGAGGCGAACAGGAAGTCGCCGCTCCGGTCGCCGGTGAAGACGCGCCCGGTCCGGTTGCCGCCGTGCGCGGCCGGCGCCAGCCCGACGATGAGGATGGCGGGCGCGGGATCGCCCCAGCCGGGTATCGGCCGGCCCCAGTACGGCTCGTCCCTGAATGACTTGCGCCGTACCGTCGCGACTTCCTCGCGCCAGGCCACCAGCCGCGGGCAGGCCCGGCAGACCGACTGCCGGGCGGTCAGCTCGGCTAGGTCAGCCGCGCCCGCGGCCAGCGCCGCGACCCGGGCGGCGTTATCCGCGACCGGGGTCGCCGCGGTGGCCGGGTCATCCGGCCAGCCGGTCCCGGGGGCGGCGAAGCTACTCATGGTGTGGAGGATAAGCCCGATCAGCCCAGGCAGCGGAGGCCAGGCCGCTAGCATGTCGCCTTATGCGACAGGTGGGACAATTCGGCCTGATCCGTGTCGGTGCCCGGCTCGCGGCGGCGGCGGCCGTGCTGGCCGGCGCGGCCGCCTGCGCCTCGGCAACGCCCGCGCCGTCGGCGCACCCGCAGGCGTCCTCGATGAGCGCCGCCCCCGTAGCCGCCGCCCAGGCGGGGCAGCCCGCCCTCGTCACGGCCGGCCAGGTGTCCCGCCACGGCAGCCACCCGGCGAGCCCTGCCAGCTCCGCCCGGTCCAGCGCCAGCAGCGCCGCGGCCGCCGCCGGCGCCGCGCCCGCAGCCGGCAACCCGGCCGGGAACGCGGCCGTTCCGGCCGCCGCCCAGGCGGTCGACACCAGCCACCCGGACCACGTGATCGGCAACGGCACCCCGGCCGGCTGCACCTCCGCGGCGGTGGTGCAGGCGGTCGCCGCGGGCGGCCTCATCACCTTCGACTGCGGCCCGGGCCCGGTCACGATCACCATGACCGCCACCGCCAAGGTGGTGAACACCAGCCACCAGGTGGTACTCGACGGCGGCGGCAAGGTCACCCTGAGCGGGGCCGGCACCACCCGCATCCTGTACATGAACACCTGCGACGCCGCCCAGCAGTACACCACGACCGACTGCTACGAACAGCAGTGGCCGCAGCTGGTGGTGCAGAACCTGACCCTTTCCGACGCCTACTCGGCGGTGCAGCAGGCGAGCAACGCCAGCTACGGCGGCGGCGCCATCTTCGACGAGGGCGGCCAGCTCAAGGTGGTCAACTCGGTGTTCACCGGCGACCGCTGCTACCCCACCGGCCCCGACCTGGGCGGCGGGGCGATCCGGGCCACCGGCATGCACATGAGCACCCCGGTCTACATCGTCAACGACACCTTCACCGGCAACTCCTGCTCCAACGGGGCGGCACTGAGCGGCCTGTTCGCTAACTTCGCGTCTACAACAGCTCGTTCAGCGGCAACCAGGCGACGGCTGGGGAAGAAGGGGGAATGTGGGGGTGGTAGTGGTGAGTCGCCGTCTACAACAGCTCGTTCAGCGGCAACCAGGCGACCGGCTCGGGCGCCAACCCGGCCAAGGCGGGAACCGCGGGCGGCGGCAGCGGCGGCGCCATCTACACCGACGGCACCGGCTACGACCTGCTGGTGGCCGGCTCGGTGCTGAAGGGCAACACGCGCCAACGAGGGCGGCGGCGCCATCTTCTACGTCGTCAACTCCGGCGGCGGGACGCTCACCATCTCCAACTCGACGCTGTCGGGCAACCCGAGCGGTGCGTTCCAGAACGCGCCCGGGATCTTCGACGAGGTCAACTCGGTGGTCACCACGCCGTCCGAGGTTAACTCTTCGGTCAGCTGAGGACTGCCTTCGGTTACTGCCGGTAGGCTGCGGGGGTGACGGCGGCCCGGCAACCGCGGTGGCCTCGGTCGCGGCGAGTACGGATCATCCTGGTGGTCTGCACGTCCCTGGTTGTCGCTTTCTGCGGGATCACGGCGTGGTTGTTCGTCTTTCCCGCGACCGGCATGCCGTTGAAGGTGGATGCCATCGTGGTGCCCGGCGGTCCAGGGGACCGGATCACCGCGGGGCTGGCCCTGGCCCGGCAGGACCGCGCCCGCTACCTAGTGCTGTCACAGGGGGAACCAGTGCCACCGCAGCTCTGCGGCTCCCACGTCGGGACCGCGACCGTGCTCTGCTTCAGTCCCGATCCGGATACCACCCAGGGCGAGGCGGAGGGGACCGCCCGCCTGGCTAAGCAGTACGGCTTCCGCTCCATCGCCCTAGTCACCACGCCGGACCAGACCTGGCGGGCGAAGCTCCGGTTCGGCCGGTGCTACAGCGGCCAGATCTATGCCGTCACCACCCACCTGCCGTGGCACCTGTGGCCGTACCAGATCGCCTACCAGTGGGTAGCGACCTTCAAGGCGGAGGTCTTGAACCGCAGCTGTTAATCACTACGAGTAATCGATCATGTCGAGTTGATTACTCTCCGTGTGGGTAACACGCGAGCATGCGACCGGTACCGTTCGATCACGCTGGCTCAAGGCTGGCCGTTGCCGGCTTCCTGGCCGTGGCTGGCATCGTCACCTGCGCCGCCGCACCCGCCGCGCACGGTGCCACGCCGATACGGATCCTGAAGAAGGTCGACAATCCGCACGGCACGGTGGCGGTGCCGCAGGCGGGCCGCGCGGTGAACACCAGCCATCCGAACCACGTGATCGGCACCGGGACGCCGGCTAGCTGCACGTACCGGGGGGTGGACAAGGCGGTGGCCGAAGGCGGCATCATCAGGTTCAACTGCGGCCCCAAGCCGGTCACCATCCCGATGCACGCGACCGCGACGGTAGCGAAGACCGAGCACCTGGTCGTCCTGGACGGCGGCGGCAAGGTCACGCTGAGCGGCGGCGGCACGCGGCGCATCCTGTTCTCCGACACCTGCCTGGGCACCTGGTCCACGCCCGACTGCATCAGCCAGCCGTATCCGCAGATCGTGGTGCAGAACATCACCTTCCGCGACGGGCATGACGGTACGCACCAGGCCACCTGCACGGCGAACGAGCCGAAGTGCTGGTACGGCGGGGTGGACGGGGGTGGCGCCATCTACGCTCAGGGGGGCCAGTTCAAGGCGGTCAACTCGCGGTTCATAGACAACAGCTGCTACAGCTACGGCCCGGACCTGGGCGGAGGGGCGATCCGGCTGCTGGCGCAGTACCAAGACCGGCCGGTGTACATCACCGGGGACACGTTCACCGGCGGGCGGTGCTCCAACGGCGCTGCCCTGAGTAGCATTAAAGTCAACTGGGACGTCTATAACAGCGTCTTCACCAATAATGCGGCCACCGGCTGGGGGGCAAATCCAGCTCAGTCAGGTACGCCTGGCGGTGGCAGCGGCGGCGCGATCTACACCGACGGCGACGGCTATGACGTGCTGGTTGCAGGTACGTTCATGAGCGCCAACACAGCGCGTGAAGGCGGCGGCGCCATCTTCTTCGTTGTCGACGCTGACGGCGGTGCTCTCAAGATCACTTCCTCGACGCTCAGGGGCAACCCGAGTGGCGAGTTCCAGAACGCGCCGGGCATTTTCGACAACGTTGACCACGTCGATACCCAGCCAGTCGAGGTCAATTCCACGGTCAGCTGACAGGCCGGATCCGACCTGGCTACCGTCATGCACCATGAGAAGAATTGGCCAGACCAAGCCGGCTGTCCTTGCACTAGTGATAGTGATCTTGGCATTGACTGCCGCAATAGCATGCTCCGCGCCCGCTCCCGTGAGCTCGCCGACCGAGGCAGGTAACCCAAAAGGGAATGCAACTGTTCCAGCGGACGGCAACGCGGTAAACACAAATCACCCAGATCGCATCATCGGCGACGGTTCGCCGGGAAGCTGCACCTCGAAGGCGGTTGTAGATGCTGTCGCTAGAGGCGGCATTATTAAGTTCAACTGCGGACCAAAGCCGATAACCATCCAAATGACGGAAACAGCCACTATCGCGAAGACCGAGCACATGGTCGTACTAGACGGGTCCGGCCTGGTGACTCTCAGCGGTAAAGGCGAGCATCGAATTCTGTTCTCGGACACATGCCTCGGAAAATGGTCGACTAACAACTGCGTCAGTCAACCGTATCCCCGTATTGTGGTGCAAAATATAACATTTCGTGACGGTTTTGACGGCGCACATCAGGCTACTTGCACCGCCAACGAACCGCAGTGCTGGTATGGAGGCGTCGACGGAGGCGGAGCGATTTACGTCGAAGGCGGCCAGTTTAAGGTAGTCGGTTCTCGATTTATCGAGAACGGGTGCTACGGATTCGGTCCTGACCTTGGAGGCGGCGCCATCCGCGCCCTAGCGCAGTACCGGAACCGACCGGTCTACGTGACAAAAGACACATTTACCAGCAATAAGTGTTCCAACGGTGGAGCGCTGAGCAGCATCGACGTAAACTGGAATGTTTACAACAGCGTTTTTACTGACAACCGGGCAGTTGGCTGGGGAGCCAACCCAGTTTCCGACGGAAGCCCCGGCGGGGGAAGTGGTGGCGCGATTTATGCAGACGGTCATGGTTACAGCATCTTGATCTGCGGTACTGCAATGAGCGATAACATGGCCCGCGAAGGCGGCGGAGCGGTCTTCTTCGTCGTTGATTCGGGTGGAGGTACCCTCACCCTCAATCGGTCGAAACTGTCTAGAAACTCAAGCGGTGTTTTCGAAAACGCTCCTGGAATATTCGACAACGTCAATCTAGTTGCCCGGCAACCAATCGAGCATGACTCCTTGGTTAGCTAGATATTAGCTCAACGTCGTCGCTACCCTTGGTGATGCTCTTTCGGACTGCCTAGGCCGCTACCAATGCGGAAGCAGGCTTGACGAGGACTTCAACTCCACCGGCCGAAGCGAGGGGCGCAGAAGCGCTGAGGCCGAGAACCTTCGCTCTCCGTGACCGCGTGCGGCCCAGCTAAGTTCTTTTGCAACCATTAGCCAGAAGAAGCACCACGTTGCGATCCGATTGTGTCTACGACCATACAGCCGCACTCGGTTAATAGCCAACATGGCATAGGTCTTTCCGCTACGCCCAGATCCTCCACCAATGTGCATAACCACGGCCTGAGGCTCATATCGAACAGAAATACCAAGATCTCTCGCACGCAAAGCTAGATCAGTCTCTTCACTATACAAAAAAAATGATTCATCCCAGCCGTCGAGGATATCGAAGCACGGGCGGCTCATCATGAGTGCTGCCCCACAAGCCCATTCTACCGCATGGGGCTTTTCGTAAGCTTCGGGCTCCTGGACATATTCAGAAAACGCAGAGGACTTGAACCGAGTGAGACCAAGCGCTCTCAAAAGCGTGAAATCGCGGCAAAGTGACAATTGAGTTTCGCCACTCTCTGAAACTATACGAGGAGCCACAATCCCAGTTCCGGGAACTGCCAGGGCATTCAGCATATGGCGTATAGAACCCTTGTGAAGTTTTGCGTCAGGATTGAGTACAAGAATAGCGTCTGAGTTGCTACCCTCGCGCACACCGCGATTTATTCCGGCCGCGTATCCGCCATTGTGCGAAACGATAACTTTGCAATCTGACCGTTTTAGCAGTATCTCTCTCGTACTGTCAATCGAACCATTGTCAACCACAATTACAGATGATCGAACATCATCAGTCGCATCAGGTATAGAATCCAGAAGCGCCTCAATTACCAGGGCGCTGTTGTAGGTGACAATGACAATGTCGACTTGTGACTTTAGTAGTGATTCCACTTACGGTATCCTTCCTGGAACTATTGACTAGGTTGGATGTTCAAAAAAAGAGTCCAGCAAGTGTTGCCGAAAATCGAACAACCTATCGCCGAAGGCGCTCGGCAATAATCTTTACGCGATCTATGGAGTCTTTACCCAGTAGATTTATTATCACGTTTTTCCCGAGTACGCGCGTGGAGTCCCTTATGAACCGGATCGGCCGACCACGCAGATAGTCGGACAGTAGTTCCACTCCGCCCGGACTGGGCAAGTCTTGAATTAGCCCCGGGAAAAGGTAATCGTAATTAGATGGACCCGTCAAGTTTCCGCGCACTCTGTTGCTAACGTTCAGGCCATGAACTACTTGCAGCCAGGCCGGCTCGTCATATAGATGGACTGAAGGCATCTTTTTGGTAAGTAGCGTATGCCAGTCCGACCAGCAGGTGGACGGCGACGACCAGTCGCTGATCACGCTGCAGAAAGCGTTCTCTTTGTCTCGCCTTAGATACAGATTAGTATTAGTTCGTATTAGCCCTCTAGAAAGAAATATGGCTGACCTTCCATGCCTAGGTGCAGCGTCTTGAACACGTTCGACAAAGTTAGTTGCGACTGCGTCGTCGTTGTCGAGGTTTGACGTGATTAGACGTTCATTAACGTCTCCAGTGAACTCGCGAATGTCGCGGAGCACGTCTTCTTCGCCCACTGAAGTCCTGAAAAGTGGCGTGTAAAGCTTATCATCAACATGGCCTTGGACTTTCTTCTTTAGCCATTCAGGACTTTCCGAGTCAAAATATATTAGCCAACTAAAAGACTGCTTGTTTTGTGCTACAACCGACGGGATGCAGTATCTCTCGAAGAGAGAAATTCTGTCTTTCAGCCAGCCTTCTTTGGCCCGCACTATTTGCTCGAATCCAACAGTTGGCAGGTTAAATCGTGTCAAAATTACATGATCAACCTCAGTACTCACTGCCATTCCTTTCCCGGTAGCCGTCCAGAACCTTTTGCTTTGCTTCTGCGGTAAGCTGACCCCCCGACACTAGACTGCGCTCGTAATTGGTGCGGCGTGAGGACTCATCACGAGTCCATTTTTTCGGCGCACGAATGTGGACGGAGCACCGCACAGCGATCGCGAAAGAAAAGTAGAAAATCGCGTCGAGAGCCGTCCTTGGATTTGTTGCTCCTGCCACAAGCAGATGGTGGAGTGTGGATGTCGTGGTACTCTGGGCAGTCTTTTGATATTCAAGGATTTCGACATTACCCTTACGTCTGCGTAGAGCCACCCGGTATAGATCACGGAGGCGACGCTGTACAGTTACTACCGCGGGCTTTTCAACTTTAAGGATAACGATCTCACGTGGATCGAACCAGTGGTCAGCGAAGAGATCGTCAGCTATTAGATTCGGAAATTCGGCGAATCGATTACGCCCCTCTTCCGAAAGTCCATAAACACCGCCCCAAAGCGAGTTCGTCCGAGCCTGCAATCGCGCCAGAGACCGGTAGTAGCTCTTAACAAAACGATCTGATCGAGAGATGTCGTATTCGTATTGTGGCCTTGAGGCAAGCGCGCCAGTTTGCAAGCACTCAAAGAGTTGCCGTGCGGACTTTGAGGTCAGAGTGACGTCTGCATCGAGATAGATCCGGGGGAAGCAAGTTAGTATTTTATCCGCCTCGCGGAGTGCAGCTGCCTTAGAAGGTTCCGTCATCTCAATCACTTTGACAGAAGGCCATTCTTTTTTCACAATTTCCGCCGTGTCATCAGAACAGCCATTGCAGGCAACTACTACTTCTAGTTCCTCCGGCTTAAAATCGCTCAAGAGCTCTTCAAGGCATCCGTTGATAACCGAAGCTTCGTTGTGAGCGGGTATAACAATCGAGCCTATCGGTGAGATCGTATGGATGTTCACAGTTTTCCTGACACCCCGCTTACACAGGAAGTTATCAAGAGGTATGCCGCGTACGGTAGATCGTGAATTACGTAACGTTTGAAGAGTCGGCGAGGTTCGCTACCTAGCCGATGTAGCCATTCCATTCCGCATCGCTGAATCCATTGTGGCGCGCGTCTAGTCGTTCCCCCGGCGAAACCTATTGCCGCTCCGCAGCCAACAAACCAGGTCGCTGGAAGGGTCGGAGACAGGAGAGAGATTAGCTTCTCTTGTTTAGGGAATCCGAGGCCTACAAAAACGATGTCAGGGGAATTCAGGAGCAGGCGATCACGAATACACTTGAGCTGCGCTTTATCGTGTTCAAATCCAAAAGGTGGTGACTCAGTACCCACGATCTTGAGTTTTGGATATAGCGCCGATAGTTTGCGGGCTGCGCTCTCAGGGGCGCCAGGTGCGCCCCCTAGCAAGAAAATTGAGCAGCTAGCATCAGCCGCCGCCTCACTGAGTGAGAAGATCAGGGAAGATCCGGTAACCCGCTCTGGCAGCGGTTGCCTTTTAAGCCTAGATGCCCATACAAGGGGCATCCCATCGGCTACTGCCAATGTGGCTCTGTTAACCAACTGGCCGACTTGGGGGTCGCGCCTTATTTGTCGACATATGTCAACGTTGGGGGTGATAATCCACCCTCCAGAACCAGCCTTTAGGTGGGTCATAATATGTCCGACGGTGCCCGCTTCAGTGTAGCGATGGAGTTCTATGCCACCTATCGTTACACGGTCGGCTGATCGGTCAAAAGTGGCGCTCGCCGTAGGCCTCAACTTTTAGCTCCAAAGATGTAAGTTTCCTCGGGCTCTTTGTTTTGTCCGGTTTACTGTCGCAGTTTTTCACAAGGTCGACGATACTCAGTTGGCTTCTCGTGTTTTGGTGACTTTCGTTTGTTGGTATTGTCCCGGGAACATACTTTTCATTTGGGTCTATTGAGCATTTTCTGTACACATATATTTGTCCGGACTTGGGGCACTTGTGTGTTTTCCTTGAAGTCGTCTCGCGCTTGATAATTGAAGATCGCGGGTGCCGTGCTCGGACCAGGACTTCTACCGCTCGCGGTGGAAGAGTTCGATCTACGTGACCACGCGAGCTCGCCGACCTGGTTGATCTCAGAGCTGCATGACTACAGAGGTTGAATGGCCAGGGTCTACGGCGGCTGCGGGTCGAGGGTAAGGCCGGTCTGACCGAGGAGCGCGTTGATGAGGTCGGGCCGGCGCTGGATAGTCCGGAGTCGGCTGCGGACAATGGCTTCGAGCTGGCCGAGGGTGGCGGCGGCGTGGTTGCCCAGGCCGCTCTTCATCACCGACCAGGCGCCCTCGACGGCGTTGAGGTCGGGGGCGTAGCCGGGCAGCCGGACGACGGTGAGCCAGTCCTCGCGGGCCTCGGTGAACTGGCGCATCTTCCGGCTGCGGTGGGTATTCAAGTTGTCCCAGATGACAATGAGCGGTGCGCCAAGGGCACGGTGCGCGGCGGTGATCAGGTGCGCGTAGTCCGCTTCGGACAGGCTCGGGCGCTCGCCTTTGCGCCTGCGGTGCACGCGCAGGCGGTAGAAGAACCGGCCTGGCCGGCCGGGCTTGAGGCAGGCCATCCCGGCTACCGACAGGCGGCCGGCGTTGCCGGAGACCCGGACCACGGGGGTGCGTCCGCGGAGCGCCCAGGTCCGGGCCCTGCCCGGCCGCAGCGACTGCCCGGCCTCGTCCTCAAAGCAGATCCACGCGCCGGCCAGCGCCGCTAGCCTCGTACCTTCGCCCAGGTCGCGGTCCGCCACTCGCTGACAGCGTCCTCGTCGCGCTCGAACACGCGGTGCGCGGGGACCTGGGGGCTGAAGCCGAGGCGGTGCAGCAGGAACGACACCCCGCGCAAGCGTATAAGAGACGCCGAACAGGCGCATGACCAGGGCGGCGACCCGGGCCAGGGTCCACCGCTGGTCCTGCGCCCACCCGTAAGCCGCCGGGCCGGCTTCCAGCGCCGCGCGCAGCTGCGCGACCTGCTCCTCGTTCAGCTTGCAGGGACTCCCGCCCGCGCCTTTCGAGGCCAGCGCCGCTTCGCCGCCGGCCTGCCAGGCACGCCGCCACTGGTAGACCGACTTCGTGCTGACCCGCAGCGACTTCGCGATCTGCCTGGCATCGGTGTCCTGCGCGAACATCCCCGCGGCCTGCAGCCGCACCCGCTCGCGGCGGGACCGTTCCTGCACGGTCAGCCCGCCGCCATCCGCATACCTCATGACACCGGCCTAAACCCGGCACCACCACGGGTCACGCAGGCGCGCCGACCGTGACCAACAAGACAAAGACCTCAGTCTTTCAATTTCTGTAGGCGCCTAGGCTTCGGGGCCGGCAGTGGAGGTGTATGGTGCGGCAGCGGCTGGTGCGGATCATCCGCCGGGGCTCGGGATCGGTAGTGAACTGGCGCCGCGCACAGATGGTGCAGCTGTCGGCCTAGGGCATGGATACGCCCGCGATCACGAAGGTCGCCTTTACCAGCGAAAACCGGGTCGGCGAGGTGGTCCGGAACTTCAACGCCGACGGGTTCAGCTCGCTGCACCCGAAGTACAGGTCGGCCGCCCGCCAAAGTTCACCCTCGGCCAGCGGCGGGAGATCAAGAAGATCGTCAAGTCTAAGCCCCTTAAGCATGACCTGTCGGCGACCCAGAGGTCGTCTTCTGCCTCGATGAATCCGGGCCGCTCAACCGCCACTCGCGCCCGGGACGGCAGTGGGCCGCGGTCAGCGGCAAGAGCAAGGATCCCGGACGGGCTCCACGGCCCCGGATGCACGCCACCTTTAGCCTTCAGTCACGCGGACGGGCAGATGCAGAGTTGAAGCGGAGATCCACGGCAAATGGCCGGCCGGACCAGTCACCGAAGCGCTCGACAAGCCGGAGGCCGCCGAGCGAGACGAACAGCGGCAGCTCCCGCGGGAAGATGCTCCTGATTTCGAGCGGTGCGACGAGGAAGTCGGGCTCGGAGTCAGTCGACAGACACCACGTCCCGCGTGTAACTTGCGCGGGCGCATCGTAGGTCTCAGCGACATCGACGCTAACGTCGTCACGGTCAGGATCGGTGAACGACAGCGACTCCCGGGTGCGCCGCACGCCGTCGGCTTCGGCCAGCAGGCGCACGCTCGGGTTGAACACGTCGAAGACGAGCCGTGCCCCAGGTGCCAGGTGCCCTCGGACCCACCGGAAGCAGCTCACCAGGTCCTCAGCCTCATGCAGGTGCAGCAGGGAATTGGCTGTGATGAGCACGAGGTCGAAGGTGCGGCCCAGATCGAAGGCCCGCCTATCGCCCTGCGTCCACTCCACCGCTGTACCGCGCTCGTTCGCCTTACGGCGAGGCTCGCATGCCTGACGAGAAGTCCAGGCCCACGCACGGATGCCCGTCGGACGCGATGGGGATGAGCTTTTGCCCGGTACCGCACCCGAGTTCCAGCACGCTCCCGCCTTGCCGACTGGCGCTGGCCCGGTAGAAGTCAACTGGGGGCCCGCCGCCGGGAACATCGGGTCGTACAGCCTCGCGTGCGAGTAGAACGCCTCACTCATGAAGCGCCGCCTCTTGTCCGGCTCATGCCTCACTGGCCACAGATCCAGGCCAGCTCCCCGTACTGAGCACCGACCCCGGCCCCGGGCCGATGCCCGCCCCGACGGGTCCGTCACTGCGAAACCCCATGTCGCATAAAAGAGCTAGCAATGGAACCCAATCAGAATCGTTTCACGATGGCTTGCCCCTATGCCTGGCGATACCTATACCATATGCGTCACCCAGTGCATGCGCGGCGCCCTCCCAGGAGAGCTCGCTTCTTCGCGAGAGAGCACCCTGGCTGAGTCTGTTCAGCAGTGCCCCATCTGCGGCTGTCATCCTTAGATGCTTGGTTAGTGACCTAACATCACCTGCATGATGCACCAACCCATCGCGCAAGTGGTGCACATAGGAACCCGCAGCATCGGACACAAGCGGAACGCAGCCGGATGCCATCGCCTCGTAAGTGACAAGAGCACTTCCCTCGCTGACTGTGGGAAACACGAGTACGTCTGCAGTTCGCAAGACTTTACCAACATCTGACACAAACCCGAGTTCACTGACACTTGGGTGAGAAATCCCTGGTTCGAGGGCGCGTCGGTATTCATGCATAACTTTGCCGGCTACCAAAAATCTTCCATACCCGGCTATCCCTGAGTCCAGCCAAGCCTCAAGCGCGAAATGCAACCCTTTTCTAGGCTCCCCTCGGCCGACGAAGGCGGCCGTAAATGGGGCTGGCTCATCATGCTGATCAGCAGCGCTGCGCGCAGGAAATGATACGGGATCAAAACCGTAACGATGCGATAGGACCTTGTCCCTCGAGAAACCTCGAGCCGTAAAAGACTGTTCAACAAACTTCGAAGGAGCCAGAAGAAAATTAGCCGCATTGAACTCAGAATTATCTTTTACCACTTTTAGTTCGGAGAAACGGTGAGGGTCGGAGACCGGAAGTGTTACACCAACATGCTTTGCAGCTAGTTCAGAATCTTCGAGCGCAGACCGAGTATGCGGGTTGGGGACTTCTCGAAAAGAAGGTATTCCAAGCTTTACCGCCGCTGCGAACGAGCGCAGACAACTGCCCGGCCATGCATGGATGAGGTCTATTGAACCACGAAGTCGCGGTAGGGCAAGCGCGACCCGCTGATCATGATAATTATAAGCACGCTCGATTCCCAGAGCCCTGTGTGGGACACGGTGGCCAGAAACCACCAAGGTCTGAACAACTCTTGCTGCACGCTGCAAGTCCACTCTACTGCAGGTGCAATAGACGTAGACATCGTAGTCCTGGGCAATAAGTTCTTGCACCTGGTGAGCGGCCGTTGTTCCGATCCCTGGATCACCAAGCGTGTGCGGAAAACTGTAAAGGACTCGAGGCCGTCTGGATCCTGAGCCGAGCATCGACTTCACCCACTTGCGTTTACTCAACCCATCAGACCAGGGTTGGACATGTGCATCACTTTGCGGCATGCCTTAAGCATGCGAAACCTAACTAGCCTAAACAAAGCGACAGGCGCTGCGTCTACGGCTCTACGCGAACTGCCGTCACCACTTGAAATCCATAGAATGGCTTGTCGTCCAAATCCAGCACCTGGAACTCGGACCCAGCCCGCTTGCAGTCAGCTAGTAGATCATGAGCGGTATAAGCGCCATGGCACTCTACGACTAGGCCACGAACCCGCTGTATCCAGCTAGAACAGTCCGCAAAAAGCTCGGCCTCGGCACCTTCTATGTCTACCTTAAGAAGTCCAATCTCTGAAAACCCACACGTCTCCAGAACAGTTGCCATAGTCTCTACTGGCACTGTGACACCGGCCTCATTGACCGAACCGACGATCGTATAGCTAAACTCTCCGTTTGTTGCGGTCAACGAGGCATTCCGTGCATGCCCCCCGACAGCGATAGGCAGAACCTGAGCTGACGCGCCAGCAAGGTTGACCCTGAGAACCTCCACGTTCCCCGGTTCCGGCTCGACTGCGGCAATTTTTGCATGGGGCCACCTGTTGAGGAACCAACGTGCCGCTAGCCCCGTGTTAGCGCCCAAATCCAAAATGGTTGCCGGAGAAGAAAAGTGCTTTGCTGCTTGGACGTAACCATCAGAAACAATCAACTCATTTAGTACAGAGATATCGGTCGTGTGCGACCGCAGTCGCACACGACCTCCCGTAGAGCGGATCGCGACATCGCGCACGCAGGGTTGAGCACAGGCCCACCGGCCGACCTTCGACAGCGCGAGGCGCACTTGCATAAGCCTGCGAAAGTCAGAGATCGACTCAGTCTCTCGCGCGTAGCAGACAACCTCGTATGCCCATCGATTAAGACGACTCGCTCGTTGCACCGCTGCCTTGATCACGCGTATTTGCTCCTATCCGAGATAGATTCCGCCGACTGAAGCTTCTATAAGTGACCGTATACTTTTCTACCGCGCAGCGAAATGGCACCTTTTCGTTCTAGGCCGCCAGTCCGATGGTATATTTCGATGCGACGACCCGGACATGAAAGTGCGAACTCTTTTGGAACTTTTTGCTCCATTGGTTTTCCTGCTCCGCTGGGGCACGCAGTCTCTTGCCTAAGACGCGGCGCTATCCGCACAAGTGACCTAATCCCCGATTAGCGGACATCTTAAGGATGAAATCATAGAGGCCTTTACACCGTTATTTGTGCGGGCCCGGCCATCAAGAGTGCGACAAAAGATGAAACTGGCGATCAAGGAGATGAACAACAGTCCAGCCCAGGAGCGGATCAGTGACCCCTTTATCGCTATCGCCCCGCTATCCGAGAGAACGTAGGGCGAGATGAGATTGGCAGCTGACACTTTGAGCCCGTTTTGCCACCTAGAAATATTTTCGTCTATAAGTTGCACGACTTGGCTCCATTTGTACCGGACGGCAGGAGAATCCGCACCAGAAACACTTAGCGCCAGTTCTGGGTATGAATACTTAGGAGTGTCGGCATTGGAGCTATTGACAACGGAGATTACTACACTATCTGCCGTCCCGCCATTGCCGGATTCAGCTTGCGACACTTGGAAAGAGACTGCAGATGAAACCATTTGGCAGACAGTGATCAGGCTTGAATTCTCGCGGTAATCATTATCCACATTAAAATACCCGACGCCCTTAAAGCTTCCGGGTTCAAGGGCAATCACTCCAGCCTCTTGATAGACGGAGTCAGTATGCTTAAAGTAGGTCGCAATTGCTATAGTTATCATAGCTAGACAGCAGACAACGAAAATATGACGTCGTACCAGTCCAGCTAGTTGTCGGAGCCCCACGGTGTAATTCCTTAGCTAACTCGTAACTTCGCAACGTCCACAGGGACCTACTGGTCATCAGCCGCGACCCGTATGTCTTGGCAACTCTCCTGGACCATTGTCATGAGGTGATCTTGCGTGTGTTCCGGCACTCTGAGGTCGCGTAGGCGTGAATTGCTGAGGGTGCGATCCGCTGTTACCCGATCTGCCGAATGCCTGTGAAGGGTAAGAGTCACCTGGAACAGTAGGGCGATAGCTCGAGACAGAGCTTGAATGCTCCTCGGGTCGAGCGTAGTTCCCTACAGCTATTCTGTTCTCTGACTTTATTGACTCCGCTGGCGATGTCTTCTGCCTTCGGCTCGATGCGCCCTCTACTGCTTGAGGAATTAGGAAAGTCAGAACCAGTCCGACGCCCAAGAGGCCCACGGCCGACTTCACCTTGGAACCAGAGCTACGGGTTGGGTCAGATTGTGCTGAGATGGTCTGGAGAGAAAGACGGCTCTGAAGAGGGACGTCGGACTGCAACTGCTGCAGCAGATGGCTCAAGTTGTCCGAGACTCCCTGAACTGTGCGCGCCACGTTGTCTTTGTTGCCGCCACTCACGGAAATCTGTATGAAGGGTTCTTCGCTACTTGTTCCATCTGACAAAACTTGGGCATCATATGAAGCCAAGTAGCCCTCCTGATGGAGAAGTGATGAGGTCTCGGTGCTTGTCAATTTCACTGACAGGAGATTCGCCGTCTGGACCATCGAGGCGTTAAACGAGAGGTAGGGGTTACCGCCTCCGAGAACCTTCGATGATTGTTTGGAATTGAGAAGAGCTTCTGTGATTGAAGCCTTGTATACCCATTGCAGGGCGGCTCCAAAGAGGGTTGCACTCACCAAAGTCAGGAACAGCAGGGTGAATGTCAGTCGCTTACGTCGCCACAGAATGCTGAAGGCACTGTTTGAACTCATCTTTCCCTCCCATGAGTTGAAGTTTTAGATTTATGTTCATGTGTAACTTATACCTATGCGCCAACCGCCAGTATGCCCCGCAGGAGCCCAGCATCATAAATGTCAGGCCAGATGCCATCGGAAATCCAAAGGCATCATAATCTGAGATTGAGATAGCTGCAGCCAGTACCGTTGCTGCCAAACACTGTGCGAGATGTCGACCCTCCGCCCCAGGGCTCAAGCGCCTGGCACGGCGAACTATGACCCAGGCCACAACAAACAGAGCGCTAAGGGCAGCGAGGCCAATGACGCCTGTCTCTATCAGCGTGGTGAGGTACTGATCGTCGATAAAAAAGTAACTCTGCGGAAGAAAAGTAGAAAACCCGTGACCAAGCCAGGGATGCGCAGATATGAAGTCCCAGGACAAGGAGAAGGCCTTGGCCCTAGATTGAGCACTAGAGTCTCTGCCGATGTTGATAACTAGACCTGTGAGTGTCGTAATCAACGTGGGAACAAAAACAGTGAAGGCTCCGATCAGCCCTAGAATGACCAGGTATGCTCTCCGACGCTGAGATTTTTCCCAAGTGGGTACCATCACAAAGCCTATTCCCGCGAGCGCAAGTATTGCTGATCTCGAAACTGACAGAGGCGCTGCTGTAGCAAGGACTCCCACTTGCAGCCACCGAACTACGCGCTTATCTGGCGAACAGTACAAAGCTTGGTGTAGCGCAAAGGGAAGGGAGATCGCAACTACTGCGCCAAACTCAATAGGCTGTGAAGTAGTAGATGCTATTCGGCTAAGCCCACCTCTTATCAGCAGGTCGGTGACAGGAACTTTGACTGTCAAGCCCGGGATCCGGATGTAGTTCACGACGTTGATATTAGTGAAAAACTCCCAGATGCCGATTGATGCAACACAGACCGCTCCGAAGACTTCCCTCCGCAGGATCGTCTCCAAGTCATCTATTGTTTCGATACCATCGGCAACCATCAGCAACACGCCCAGGAATCCGAAGGCAAAGATGAGTCCGCGGTCGGCTGCATTTTTTTCAAGAACGGGGAGCATGTGGCGATTTGCCGAAACATAAGAAGCAACCATTACACAAATGAAGACGATTGCGGCCAAGCGTATTGGTTGCGTCCTCCTGTTGAGGAAGGAGGCAGGTCGCAGCCACAGACCAAGGTAGAATATAAAGATTAGGAGTGCGTAAACAGTTGAGGGACTACCCGCCCCTCCCAGCGGGCCGAACACAAGGCCCGTTGGGATGGCCATGAGAAGGACTAGGTAGACGGTAAGCATTTTGACGGCTACGGATTTAGTGACACCCCTATAGTTGGGATCGATTTCGAGAAGTTCCGTAAGTTGTTCTTTCGTTGCAGATCTAAGAGTGGTCACCTACTCTCCTTTCTTTAGGATAAGCTTTGAGTTTCGTGGGTCCCGAGCCTGTCGAACGTCACATCTTGTGATTTCAATCAGAGCGCAGCTGGCTTCTTCCTCTGAGAGCTTGACGACGTGGCCTCACAATCGCATGTCTCGGCGCCGCCCCTGTCGGCAATCCCAAGGTGCGGCCAACGCGATTGTATTTAATCATGGTCTTTTCAAGACCCGATGGAAGCGCGCGGCCCCGTGTCATCAGCGAAACCAGGCGAGGGAACATCACCATTGCGTACAGGAGACCTCCTGTTGCCGATCCAACGACAAGCTTCGTGAGCGGGCCTTCTGTCAATGTCTCCGCGCACCAGGCGAGAAAGGCCATGATCGTTGCAACCGCGAGTGATGGCATTGCGGCCTTGACTAGATCAGCAATTTTAACACCCGTGGAATGCTTGAGCGAAATGAGATAGCACGGCAAGACCACAGGTGCGATGATCGCTATATGCGCTGTTGCCGCCCCGACTATCCCGTCCTGTCGCACTCCAAGCCACATCGCGGGCGCCAGAGCCGCGAGCCATAGGAGCTGTACCAGCAATACCGTTTTCGAGCGCCCGACCGCAGCAAGCACATTAGAAATCATTACTCCAAGAACTGAAATAAAGCCATAAATTGTCAATATTGAGAGAACTTCTGCCGAGGACGACCATTTGCTACCGTATATTGTCAAGACAAGGGGGCGAGCTAGTGCAATAGTCATCGTACACATAGGCGCAGCAATCAAGGTCACCAGTCGCACGCTATCTGTCACGGCACTCCGCAATTTCGCTATGTCGTTCCTGACCCGTGAAAACGCCGGCATTGATACCGTGTTAAGCACGTTTCCGAGTACGGTCATAGACCAAGAAGCCACGTTGAAGGCCAATACATAGGCGCCTAGCGACACCGGGCCAATGAGATGCCCGATTAGCGCGTAATCGACGTTCTGGAGTACATAGCCGAGAAAGTTAGCGCATGCCAGGGGAAGGCCAACTTTAAACAGTATCTTAAACGCGTAGCGTGATACACCTGGCATATGCAGTTTGGGCGCAGAATAAATAACAACAGCGCACGACACCGCTTGTCCTGCAACTCTCGACCAGGCATAAGCCATTGCTCCATCCCCGTGCCTGGCCAGGATCAAGAGAACTGCATTTCCGGGTATGAAGCTGATAGCGTTGGCCCAGAACAGAGTGTGTTGCTTAAACTCGCGAATGCATTGAGCTGTTGGGACCGCACCAAGTCCCCAGATAAGCATCACCAGGGCCATTACGCGGACTGGATCCTTTGCATCGCGCGAGCCAAGAGACGCTGAGATGGGCGAGGCGAACTCGTAGAGAAGGATGGCAATCAACGAGCTCGTGACCAATGTAACCGACCACAGGGTGGGTGCCAGCTTATCGGCGTCTAGATCTGCTCTAGCCAAGCATGACGTTACTCCAAATTCGCCGAGCGCCGATACGATGGTGAATACTATAGTCGCGACGGCGAATACGCCAAAGTCGTGTGGAGTGAGGATGTGCGCAACAATCGCGGTAATGCCAATAGCTGACAGGCGCCACGCTACGGTGCCCAGCAAACTCCAGATCGCGCCCCGACGAACGTTGGCAGCGAGTGATCTCGGCATTTTTGACGGAGGCGGTTTGACTCGCGTAGTACTCAGCGCGCGGCCTCTGGAATATTTCAACATTGATAGTCCTGACGGCGCAATCTCTGCGTCGTTCGTTGCAGGCTTGTATGCGCAGGTCGATTAGTAGGCACCGTGTCCTTTAAACACGGCGTTGAAGGTTTTCCAGAGGATCTGAAGATCCAGGAACAAGGACCAGTTCTCTACGTAGTGCACGTCCAGTCTCGTCGAGTCTGCCAGCGAGAGATCAGATCGACCGCTGACCTGCCAAAGCCCTGTGATGCCCGGCTTAACGACTATTCTGCGAATCATCTGGGTACCGTCATATTTCGCAGTTTCTTCTGGCAGTGCCGGTCTTGGACCAACCAAGGACATTTCTCCCTTGACTACATTGATTAGCTGCGGAAGTTCGTCAAGGGAATAGCGTCTTAGTCGAAGGCCAACTTTTGTTATTCGGGGATCTCTTCGTATTTTGAAAAGGGCCCCATTTCCCTGATCAAAGCTTGCCAGCCAGGCCTTTTTTCTGTCAGCATCAGACACCATAGTCCTAAACTTCCACAGTTCAAATGGTTTTCCTTCTCGCCCAATGCGGATTTGCCTGAAGAAAACCGACTCTTTGTCTTCTAGCTTAATGGCTATCGCGATAATTATGAAGAGCGGCGCGAGAACGATCAGAGCAGCACTTGCCAGCAGCCTGTCGAAAAAAGTCTTCATCCAAATGCGGCTACCAGTCCTTTTCGGATGTTCCATGTGCAACAAAGGGAGTCCCGCGATTGGACGTATGGTTGTTCGAGATTCAGCGATCTCAAGAAGAGTGGGAGCCAGATATACATTAGTGCCATATCTTTCAAGCTCCCATGTTAGTTCACGCATACGCAGTCCGCTGAACTCCGGGCTGGCCAGAATCGTAACAGTATCTGCTTTTAGCAGGCTAACGGACTCTGTGATTCTTTCTATCCCTCCCAGAACTGGAACTCCTGCCAGCGTGGGAGTAAAGCGCGCGGTATCAGTGAGACAGGCTCCAATAACCGAGAGCCCGTGGTGGACCTCTCTTTCTAGTTCTGAGATCAAGTTTGCGACAGAGTCTCCCGGCCCAACGGCTATGACGCGATGCATAGCTCGGCCAGCACGGCGTTGCATGTGAAGACGCTTGCGCAGAAGGTAGCGAATTCCAAGAGTTAGCACGGTGGCTGTTGGAAGGGTAATGGCTACGTAGAAACGTGCTAGATCGAACTTCGTCGCATAAGAAATTATTGCTACCAGAGCAGTGGAGCAGATACTTGCGTTGAATACCTTACGGAACTCGTCGGAGCCGACTCCCGTGTACCGCACATCGTATCCATCGCAAAGCCGAAGCACTACTATCCACACAAGGGGCAGCGCAAAAGTGATTATCAAGTAAGGAGCTGGGCGGTAGGCCGGATCCAAGAAACGTACGTTTATAGCCAGCGTTGAGGCGGCGAGCATGCAGAGCATGTCGGCATAAATGGTTGTCCTTATGTAGTTGTTTTGCCAGCTGATTGTGCCTTTCATGACCGAGTTCAACCTGCCATCACGCGCGTCTTCGGTGTTGGCGACAGCCTCGCTAGACATGTGTCTTCGGCTCCCCGGGGTCGCGTCTCTTGAGATTGTGCGTCTGGTAGTGACGACACTTAATCTAAGCGCTGGGTTCACTGCTTCGACGTGATTTTGATAAGTGGGTGATTTTTCGCTTGTCATCCATCTCGTGCATGTTCGTTACATTTGCAGCGTTTTTTCTGTACATTATTTTCCTCTCTGCATTGGTTTTTCCTTTGTGTCCCGAATGTATTGATTTATATATTTTCGCGCGTTGGCGGGTGCATTTTCTGCACAGGATGGATTCTCTTCGGTCGATTCTCACCAGCGTGGTCTCCTGGTGGCGAGGTGTTTTTCCAGGCGCTGCCAGCCTGTTCTCAGCGTTGAACATTGACGACTGCGCGGTTATCAGCGAGGTTCACCGTCGCCATCGCATCGCTGAGCAGGGTCGGCAAGAGGTGTGCGAGGCATGGTGGCTTAGCTGGCGAGGGCGCTAGAGGGAAACCGCGCCGACCAGTTTGCGATGGCCATCGACGTACTTAAATGAAGCGAAAAGTTCAGTGCGAGATTAGATCTATGGAAGCCCTGCGCAAGGCAGCAACAACCCGTACCTCGGTTCAAGTACTACCAATCAAACTCTTCCATCCAGCGACCAGGCGATGCCGTCGAGGATGTCGTGCTCGCTCACCAGCACCTCGGCGAAGCCGAAGCGCGCCATGATCCGGTCGAGGATCAGCGCGCCCGCCGCGATCACGTCGATCCGGCCCGGGTGCATGCCGGGGATCGCGGCCCGCTCGGCCCTGGTCAGCCCGAGCAGCCGGGCGGTGATCTCGTGCACCTGCCGGGCCGGCACCCGCGCGTGGTGGATGCGCTCGGGCAGGTAGCGGTCGAGGCCGAGGGCGATCGCGGTAACCGTGGTGACCGAGCCGGCCAGCCCGACCAGCGTGCTGGCCCGCCGCACGTCAACGGCGGCGGCCGCCTGGTCGAGGGCCGCGTCGATGTCGCCGGTCACCGCCCGGACCTCCGCCGCCAGCGGCGGGTCGCCGTGCAGGTGGCGCTCGGTCAGCCGCACGCAGCCGATGTTCACCGAGGTGGCGCCGCTGATCTGGCCGTGACCGCCGAGGACGAACTCGGTGGAGCCGCCGCCGATGTCGGTCACCAGGTAGGGCGGCGGGCACTGGTCCTGCCCGGCCAGCGGCGTGCCGACGAGTTCCCTGGTGGCGCCGGCGAAGGACAGCTCAGCCTCCTCGGCCCCGGAGATCACCTCGGGCGGCACGCCGAGCACGTCGCGGACGCGCTCGGTGAACTCCGCCGAGTTGGCCGCGTCCCGCGTGGCGCTGGTCGCCACCATCCGCACGGCTTCCGGCTTGGCCTCGGCGATGAGGCCCGCGTACTCCTGTAGCGCGGTCATCGTCCGCGTCAGGGCGGCCTCCGACAACCGCCCGGTACGGTCCACCCCTTCGCCCAGCCGGACGATCCGCATCTCCCGGGCCAGGTCGGTCAGCCCCGGCTCAAGGTCCGCGATCAGCAGCCGGATGGAGTTGGTGCCGCAGTCGATCGCGGCCACCCGTCGGGTCACTCGCTCTCCTCGGGAGTCGTGACGCAGCGGCCGCGCGACCACCACGGTCCGATCGCGTCAAGCGCCTCGCGGCCGAACGGGTTGCTACCCGGCACCGCCAGCTCGTGCGCGACCAGGGCGTGCAGGCACTTCACCCGGTCCGGCATGCCGCCCGCGGTCTGGGTACCCCTTGGCAGGGGCTCGAGTCCCTCGTCGGCGGCCGCGGCGTCTCGCCGGGCCAGGTAGTCGGCGTGGGCGCGGGCGTAGGCGATCTGGGTCGGCTCGTCGGCCAGCCGGGCGGTCATCTCCCGCATCACGCCGCTGGCCTCAAGCGCGCCGATCGCCGCCGCGGCGCGCGGGCAGGTCAGGTAGTAGAGGGTCGGGAACGGGGTGCCGTCCGGCAACCGGGGCGCGGTCTCCACCACATCGGGCAGCCCGCACTGGCAGCGGTGGGCGACCGCGCGCAGGCCGCGTGGTGGGCGGCCGAGCTGCTGCTGCACGGCCGCCGCGTCATCGTCGCTGATCATTTGGCTGGCTGGGCGTCCGCCTGCTGGACCGACTGCCACAGCTTGGAGTACCAGGGGTCGGTCGGGGCCTGGGCCGGCTTGGCGGCGGCCTGCGCCGTCTGCCCGGAGACGACCTGGTAGCAGTGCTCGCTGGGGAAGCACATGTGCAGCTGGTCTTCCGCCTGCTGCTCGATGTACCAGGTCTGGCTCAGCTTGACGTCCTGCTGCTGCAGCGCCTGGACCTGGGCGGACAGCGTCTGCTGCTGCGCCAGCAACTGGTCGATCTGCTGCCGCTGGGCGATGTACTCCCGGACCGGGTAGGCCAGGCTGAGCGCGATGGCGCAGATCACTACCGCCAGCAGCGCGGCCCGCCCGGTCAGCCGGGTAGACCGCGCGGCCGCCGCCATGGCGGCGGCCTGCGCGGCTGATACCGGGGGAGAATCGCCGCCCATCAGGCCCCGGCGAACCTCGGGAACGCGGTCCGGCCGGCGTAGCTGGCCGCGTCGGCCAGGCCTTCCTCGATCCGCAGCAGCTGGTTGTACTTGGCGACCCGCTCGCCGCGGGCCGGCGCGCCGGTCTTGATCTGCCCGGCGTTGGTGGCGACGGCGAGGTCAGCGATGAAGGTGTCGTCAGTCTCGCCCGAGCGGTGGCTGATCATGCAGCCGAACCCGGCCCGCTGGGCCAGGGATACGGCGTCCAGCGTCTCGGTGACGGTGCCGATCTGGTTGACCTTGACCAGCAGGCCGTTGGCGGACCGGGCGGCGATGCCGCGGCTCAGCCGCTCGGGGTTGGTGACGAACAGGTCGTCGCCCACCACCTGTACCCGGTCGCCGACGGCGGCGGTGAACGCCTGCCAGCCGTCCCAGTCCTCCTCCGACAGCGGGTCCTCGATCGAGACCAGCGGGTAGGCGCCGATCCAGTCGGCGTAGATCGCCGACATCTCCGCCGCCGTCTGCGCCTTGCCCTCGAACTGGTACGCGCCGTCCTGGTAGAGCTCGGTCGCCGCCACGTCGAGGGCCAGCGCGATGTCCCGCCCGGGGACGTAGCCGGCCTTGCCGATCGCCTCGACGATCAGGTCGAGCGCGGCCCGGTTGTGCTCCAGGTCAGGCGCGAAGCCGCCCTCGTCGCCCACCCCGGTGGACAGGCCGTGCTGCTTGAGCACCGCCTTGAGCGCGTGGTAGGTCTCCGCTCCCCAGCGCAGCGCCTCGGTGAAGGTCGGCGCGCCGATCGGCGCGATCATGAACTCCTGCACGTCGACGTTGGAGTCCGCGTGCGCCCCGCCGTTGAGGATGTTCATCATCGGCACCGGCAGCACGTGCGCGTTGGGGCCGCCCAGGTAGCGGAAAAGCTGCAGCCCGGCCGAGTCGGCGGCGGCCCGGGCCACTGCCATCGACACGCCGATGATCGCGTTCGCGCCGAGCCGGGACTTGTCGGGCGTGCGGTCCAGGTCGATGAGCGCCTGGTCCACCAGCCGCTGGTCGTCGGCCTCGTGGCCGAGCAGCTCGTCCCTGAACTCCTCGGTCATCAGCCCGTCGACCGCCTTGGTGACTGCCTTGCCGCCGTACTCGGAGCCGCCGTCGCGCAGCTCGACCGCCTCGAACGCGCCGGTGGACGCGCCGCTGGGCACTCCGGCCCGGCCGACTGACCCGTCGTCGAGCACGACCTCGACCTCGACCGTCGGGTTGCCCCGGGAGTCTAGGATCTGCCGGGCATGCACCGCTTCAATCGACGCCACCGTGGCTCCTCGCTCATGAACGCGCGTAAGTTCAGCTTCCGGTATGGAGCCTAACGGAGTACTGCCTGGGCGGCATACCTGGCGCGCCGGTATGCAACGATCGGGCCTCGCGCGGTCACCACGACTTCAACTCGTCATTTCGTTGGGCTACCCGAATGAAAGGTATTCCTTGCCATGGTGAGACGAGGGGGCTTGTCGATGGTCCTGTTCGTCCAGGTCCTGTCCGCATCCGGTGGGCTTCCGCACGTTGGGCGTGTCACGGTCTGGCTACTACAAGTGAACGACCGGATGCATTCGGTGAGATCCACCCGCACGTCGACCGGGTCGACCTGACCGAAGGCACCCGCCGCCAACGCCACTGCGGGCAAAGGCTCAGCGGCGGCCACCGGGTGTTGGCTGGTCTAGGTCTGGATAAAGCGTTTAGCGGTGGGCGGTATTGATAATGTCCGAGCTTGACCGAGGTTTGCCCCACGGTCCGGACAGTGGGGCAAGCGGAGGAACCTCAAAGCCGTTGCGGTCGGCCCTATACCGGCGTGTCGAACATCTCGCGGCGACGCTCGGCGGACGCCCAACGGATCAGGGCTGGGCGAAGATGTGGCCATCTGGGATGTCCTCGCCCTGTGCTCCTCCTAGTCGCTCGCTCCTTTAAGGATCCCTTCTCTTGGATTAACTTTCGGTACTTGAGATACTTTCAAAGTCTCCGAAAAAAGCAGCGTAACCTAGCTCGCGATTGCTTAACCGGCTTGATGGAAAACGACGGCGGCCTGCGTATTGTATGCATTTAGGCGCGATCCAATATCTGCGGCTCAGCCGCATCCGTTCGACGGTACCGACTGCTAAACGAACGCCGGGCACGGCGACGACTCCTCGCCAGACTCGATACACTGCCGGGCTGGTTCATGGATGATTTAGAGGCATCGGGAAGGCGTTACTATGGCGAGCGCACACGTATCAGACAGGATAATTCCGCGCAAGGCCCAGTGCATCGGCAAACTGCGCCGCACGATTCGTCCATGAGTGTCTAGAAGCGAACTCTCTACGATCATTCGCTGCTTCCCCACTGCGAGCAGCTATTCGTTTGATAGCAGATACATACTCCTCATTGCTGTGCGCGAGAATAAGGATTTGGTCTGCAAGTGGTTCGGGCACGGTTTGCGTCAGGTCAGCCCTAAGCCATCGCATGGAAGGAAGGTCACTTGCCACCACGGGAAGCCCGACGCTGAGGTACTCTAGAGATTTCAAAGGGAATGAAGCGCGGTTGAAGTCGCTGTCGGTATACGGAGTCAATCCTATATCGACACCTGCTAGGTAAGCCGGTACTTCCGCGCTGGAAACAGCGCCAACGTAAAGTACCGAGGGCTTGCTCACCAGCGCCTGGAAGCGCTGAAGGTCCCAGTTTTGATCTAGCGGCCCCATCAAGAGAAGCGAGATGCCCGACTCGGCGATTGTTTCTAGTACATCAAGGTCCAGTCGGCTCGACAGCCGACCTATCACACCTACGACCGGAGCGGGGAGGTTCCATTCCTGTGCGGCCACGCTCGCGTCTTCTGGTGACAGCGGCCAACAGCCGTTAGGGATCACTACCGGCCGTGGTCCCAAATTCGCCCATCGACGTTCCAGTTCTGTAGAGACCGCCACCAAGACATCAGCCTTGGCAAGATCCTTCCGCTCCTGACGACGCAGGTAGCGCGCGGATAGCTGCATCAGCTCAGCTCCGGCGACATAGTCGTCTGTGCCGTAGAAAACATTGGTCACGTCGCCCCAACCGCCGAGCAGGCCACCGAAATACATCAGTACCACCGCATTTGGCCGACAGTCTAGCTTTCGCATCGCCCAGTTTATCTGGGCTCTCATCAGCCATGGAGTCGATAGACGAAGCCCGGGTCGGCTGAAACCAGGAAGCGCAACGGGTCTCAGTCGCGTGATTTGATCGGTAACCTGATCTAGTTTTGGTACGGCAACCCTACGGTTATTTCCCTGGGTGATGGGTGAAGCAGGTGGGTCCACCCATAGAATCTGGGAGTAAGCTGATATCGCTTTACCCATTGCGCCATGCGTGCCGCCATCCTGGCCCCAAGGATGACCGGAGATCCAGATGATCCGTTCAGCCGCCTCGCCGTTGTCCACTTTTACCTCTTTTTCACTTAAGGCCAGCAGTCAGGAGCACTATGCGTGATAGCAAGTAGCTCATTTTTTCATGTATTGGGAATTATCTCGCGCGAGCTTTCATCGCGCGACCAGTCCAAGGGCGGAGAGACAGCCACGGATATGCGTAGAAAAATCACATGCAAGAAATAAAAGAGGGTATCAATCGATGTCCGGAGCGGCTTGCGACAGTCTGCTGCAGAGGGCTCTGAGGTCGGTTTTGTTCTCCTCATATCCGAAGGGCGGTGAGTCAGTATTCGCAACTTTCAGCCTCGGATATACATTGGACAGCCTGGAAGCTTAGTGAATACAGGAGCGAGGAGCCCGCCACGCGCTCCGGGAGTGGCTGGCCGCGCAGCCTAGGTGCCCACACTAGAGGCATCCCGTCGCCAACAACTAGCGTCGTCGATCGACGAGAGCCCGCACTTGCCGATCTCTGTCGATTTGACGGTAGATTTCGACGTTAGGCGTGACAACCCAACCGCCTTTACCTGCTTGCGAGCGCGCTTATGTGCTTAATTACGTGAGCTTCCGTGCCCGATCTAATCCGATTCCTCCGATCTCTACACGCATTGCACCCCGAAGTCAGCTGATACGGTTCGGAACTTATAAGGTGTCTAGAGATAACTAGGCGCGTTGGTAGAATCCGTTCGATATTGCAGCACTGACCTATCATTGATGTTGACAAAGGTCTTACTCTTAGTGTTCATCAGCCCGCCGCGCCGGGCGTTACGTTGCAATTTCCATCAATCGAGGGAATCGCGTCAGAGTTTCAAACAAATATAATAAATTTACTGGAAGGCCTCTGGCGCCTGGCTTGCCGCGCTAGCCTGCAACGAGTCCCAATCCAATTGGAGGTAGGGTACGTTTCACCTCGAAACGCCCAATAATCATGAAACGCCAGATCAAGGCAGCCGCCGCCAGCGCAGGAGTTGACGTCAGGCTTCGAAAGAACGCACCGTTCGGTATCAGCTGGGAATGGGACGTACACGGCCTACTCGGCGGACAACCTGATGAACTTACGATCTTCGACATCGGGGCCAATGTCGGACAAACGGCGAAGAGCCTGGCTGAGGTGTTCCCCAGTTCCAAAATCTATAGCTTCGAGCCGGTGCCCGAGACTTTCGCCAAGCTACAGAACAATACCGCGCGTATCCGGAACGTCGAATGCATCAATATGGCGCTCGGAGACACAGCAGGGGAAGCAGTCGTCACGAGCGACCGCGATGGAAGGAACACATTGCTTTCAGGGGTTCCTTCTGAAGGATCCGCATCTACGAAGGTAGAGACTGTCGATGGCTTCTGCGCCGATCGCGGTATTCAACGAATAGATGTCCTGAAGACAGATACGGAGGGATTCGAGACCTACGTCCTCAAAGGGGCGAGCGAGTCTCTGGGCAAAGGCGTCATCGATTTTATCGTCGCAGAGTGTGATTTTTTCCGTCGGCAGGGTGAGCCTCATGGGGATTTCTTCGAGATCCATGACCAGCTGGCCCCGCTCGGCTTTCGGGTCGTGAGCTTCTACACGGGGGGTGTGGATTCGCGAGGATGGGTCTGGGGAAACGTCCTCTTGATGCGCGAAGGTGCCGCCGATGTTCGCCTGATGCTCTCGCCATACGAACCGACCTGAGGTTGGGATCTCATCCGAAGCAAACTGGCCGCCCGACTGCCGGCTGGTCAACGCCACGCCTTTCCCAGTACCTGCACCGTGTTCCGCAGCTCCGCCAGCCCCGGCCCCAGGTCACGCCGGTCGAAGTAGTCGTAGTTCCGCGTCCGCGCGAACTCAGCCGTGAACGCCCACGCCGCCCGCGCCCCCGACACACTGTCCGGCCGCCCCGCCCGCTCCCCGTTCTCCCGTAGCCACCGCAGGTCCCCGTGCAGCCACCGGGTCCGCACGCCGCAGCGGTAAGAGTGCACCGGCGCCACCCGCTGCCCCATCGCCCACTGCCAGGTCATCAGCGGGAAGTCGACCCCTGACCTGATCGCGTTCTCCAGCGTGCCCGCCAGCCGTGCGTTCACCTCCATCAGCAACGGAACGCCGCTGGCGTCGCGGCGGAACTCGACCTCGCACACTCCGTCAAGCCCGATGGCCTTGGCCAGCCGGACCGAAGCGTCGAACAGCTCAGGCGGCACCGCCATGCTCTCCCGCATCACCGAAGCACCGCCCAGCGGCGGGCTGGTCCGGTGGGCCACGTGCCCGCAGCTGGCGACCACTTCCCCGTGGTCGATGAACAGGGTGACCCCCTCGCGGCGCCCGCAGGCCCACTGCTGCGCCAGCACGGCCGCCCCGGAATCCTGGAACCGGGTAACCGCGGCCAGCGCCTCGGCCTCGTCGATCACCTCGACCGGCACCACCCGGTCGGCCGCCCGGCCGGTCCACGAGACAGTCGGCTTGACCACGAACGGGTAGCCGAACGCGGCCTCGGCCGCGCGGAGCTGGTCGACGCCGCAGACCGGGACCGAGACCGGGTAGGCGATGCCGAGCTTGGCCGCGATTTCCAGCGTGCGGGACTTGTCGTTGGCGATGTCGAGCGCGGTGTCTGGCGCCACCGCGAGCACGCAGCCGAACTCGGTCAGCCGCTCCCGCTTCGGGGCGAGCGCGGCGATGCTGGCGTCGCCGGTCGGCAGCACGACCCGTACCCCGTGCGCGCGGGAGAAGTCGACCACTGACTCTACGTAGGCGGCCCGGTCGTCCAGGTAGTTTGCCAAGGTCACCGAGCGTGCACAATACCGGGAACGGAACGCGGACGGCGGGTGCGGCCGGTACTGCCCGGCGCTCTCGCCGAGGGCGACCCGCAGCCCCGCGCGGCCCAGCGAGCGGGCGGCGGCCAGGCTCTGCTTGTTGGTCGCGTCCAGGATCAGGACGTCGTAGGTGTCCGGTTTTCCGGCCATCGGCAGCGGTCTCCTAACGCTGGACGGGAAGAGGGAAGGGAGGCACGGTGGAGGTGACAACGGTCCGCGGGATCGAGGGCGCGCTGCTGTTCCGGCCGCGGCCCTACGCGGACGAGCGGGGCTTCTTCTCCCGTACCTTCGACGCCGACGCGGCCCGGGGGGCCGGGCTCGACCCGGCCGCCTTCGTGCAGGACAGCATCTCCCGGTCGGCCCGCGGCGTGGTCCGCGGCCTGCACCTGCGCCGCGGCGCGGGTGAGGCGAAGCTGGTGCGCTGCTCTTACGGGGCGGTGTTCGACGTCATCGTCGACCTGCGGCCCGGATCGCCGACCTACGGCAGCTGGGAGAGCTTCGCGCTGCGGGATAAGGAGCAGACGTCGCTCTACGTGCCCGCCGGGTGCGCGCACGGCTTCCAGGCGCTCACCGAGCCCGCCGACGTGGCGTACCGGATCGACCGGCCGCACGACCCGGCGCAGGACGTGACGATCGCGTTCGACGACCCCGAACTGGCTATCCCCTGGCCGCTGCCGCCCGCGGCGATGTCGCCGCGCGACCTCAGCGCGCCGTCGCTGGCGGCGGTCAGGGCCGTGCTCGGCCACGAGGGCTAGCCGGCCGCCCGGGACCGGCGGACCATCCGGTCCGCCATCACCCGGGCGATGTTGTGGGTGCCCGCGACGAACCGCATGGACGGCCCGAGGCTGCCCGCGGCGGCCGCCCCGGCGAAGTACAGGCCGGGTACCGACGACTCGCCCGCCCGGCTGAGTACCGGGTAGCCCAGGTAGCTGGCGACCCGCAGCCGCAGGCCGTCGGCCAGGAACGGCAGCCGGGCGAGGTCGACCCGGAACCCGGTGCCGGCGATCACGTGGTCGGCGTCGAGCACGGTCTCCCGCGGGCCGTCGAGGAACAGCCGGACGCCTGCCTGCCGGGCGTCGGCCTTCTGCACCCGGTAGCCGGCCAGGGTCTCGATGACGCCGTCCACCCGCTCCCGCAGCCACCAGGAGCCGGCCGGCCCGAGCACGCTGCGTGCCTTGGTCACCTGCATCTCCCGCGGCAGCAGCCGGAACGCCCGCGGGGTGTCCCAGAACACGCACCGCCAGCCCTCGCACAGCCTGCTGGCCGGCCGCCGCAGGTGGCCGAGCGCGCTGAGCTCGTCCGGGTTGCGGTCGTTCCAGGCCAGGGCGGGAACCCGGGCGATAATCCGAACGGATGCGCCCTGCTCGTGCAGCAGCGCCGATGTCTCCAGGGCCGACTGGCCCGCGCCGAGCACGACCACCTGGCGCCCGCTGAACTTGTCCAGGCGGCCGTGGTCGATGGTGTGCGAGAGCAGGTCGGCGGGCAGGCCGGACAGCTCGGACGGGATGTTCCGGTACGGCCTGACCCCGGTGGCGATGACGACCTGGCGGGCGGCGACCGACTCGCCGCCGGCGAACGAGGCGACGAAGCCGTCGCCGGCCGGCGTCAGCTCGGTCACCGAGTCGTCGCGCAGGGCGGACACCAGGTTGCTGGTGAACCAGTCGGCGTAGCCGAGGAAGTTGTCGAGCGGCACCGGGCCGAGCCGCGGCTGGTAGGGCAGCCCGCGCAGGCGGTAGTAGGTCGCCAGGTTGTAACCGGGCCGGGCCGAGGCGAAGCTCGACCCGTACGGCTCCGACTTGAGGAACATGCCCGCCGGGCTGTGCGCGCGCCAGGTGTCCATCGGCGTGCCGACGACTAGATGATTCACGCCCTGCGCGCGCAGGTGCGCGGATATGGACAGGCCATAGGGCCCTGCTCCGATGACGAGCACCTCGACCGTCTGCATAGTTCAGTCCCACCCACCCCTCAAAGCCGGACAAATTCTGAAATCTCTCAGCAGAGCAGCCAGCGGGACCGGGTGATACGCGGCGGCCGGTCAAACCGCCGGCGGTATCAAAACGCGGTGCGGCGCCATCGGATGGTCAACTGGTGCCGACGAGGTTGGTGGGGATGATGGACGAACAGACCGTCCAGGACTTCTGGCAGGGCCACGCGTGCGGTGATGCCCTGGTGGGCGGCCTGCGGGACCGCTTCGAGGGCGACTATGAGCAGTTCTTCAACGACTACGACCAGTTCAGGTACTCGATGGAGAGCCACCTGCCCGCCTGCCTGGACGGGCTTGACCTGCGCGGCAAGCGGGTGCTTGAGATCGGCCTGGGGCAAGGCGCCGACTCCGAGAGCCTGATCCGGCGGGGAGCCGTCTGGACCGGGGTGGACCTGACGGCCGAGTCGGTGGACCGGGTGCGAACCCGGCTGACCCTGCGCGACCTGCCGTTCGCCGACCTGCGTCAGGGCAGCGTCCTCGACCTTCCCTTCGCCGACGCGAGCTTCGACCTGGTGTTCAGCCACGGCGTGCTGCACCACGTGCCGGAGATCAGGCAGGCCGAACGCGAGATTCACCGCGTGCTGCGGCCCGGGGGCGAGCTGGTCATCATGATGTACGCCCGCTGGTCGCTCAACTACCTGGTCTCGATCGCCCTGGTGCGGCGGGCCGCGCTGCTGGCCGCCTACCCGCTGGCGAAGGCCGGCCTGCTGAAGCCGGGCGGCGGCAAGCTCGGCGCCCACCTGGCCAACTCGCGGAAGCGCGGGCTAGCCCGGTACCTGCGGCTGCGCGAGTTCACCCACTACAACACCGACGGCCCGGCCAACCCCTACGCCCTGGTCTACGACCGCCGCCGGATCGAGCGCGACTTCCCGTCGTTCCGGGTGACCCGCACCTACAAGCGCTTCATGCACGCGCCGCCGCTCCCGGTGCACGGCCTGCCCGGCCAGCAGTACCTCGGCTGGCACCTGTGGGCGCACCTCGAGCCAAGGTAGGCCCGCGCGGACTAGCCTTTCTCCTCCGGCTCGACGGCCAGCATGAGCCGCAGTGCCACGTGGGTACCCACCAGTACCAGCGCCGTCAGCAGGAACCCTTCGAAGTCGAGCACTTTCGCGGGAATCATGGCGAGCACCGCGATCGCCAAATACAGGGCGAGGGTGGCCCAGTAAACGACATGATCGCTGATATCGAGCGCGTCGTGCGGGCGCCCGTGGTGCACGTGACCGAAGATCGCCACGCAGCCAAACCCAGTCAGCGCGATTAGCGAGAAGACAACCCGCCAGAGGGTGGTGCTGCTGGTATTTATCAGGGCGAGCAGGCCCATGGTCCCCGGCGCCGCGAAGAACAGCGCGACCGCGTAGGCCTGCCGCCGCCGCTGCTCCTGCCGCCCCCGCCGCTCCTGAGGCCCTAGGTCAGCCGATCTGAGCCAGGCTCCGGCGTTGAAGCCGATGATCACCAGCCACAGCCCGAGCAGCGAAAAGCAGGTAGGGGCAAAAGCGGTATAGAAATCCTTCAGGCTTTCAGGCATTACTCCCCCTCCGCCGACGCCCGCTTCTAAGCCAAGAATTGATGCGCCATTTAAGCAGGCTAGCGAAGGGGGACGCACAAGTCACCCCAGGTGGGACAACTTGTCGCCACAACACCCAATTAACGCAAGAGTCATCATTTTTGAAAGCCGATAAACGCAAGCGGCCTTCCCGGCTTACACGCGATAAGGGGCGCAGGCCGCGCACCGCCGCAGCGAGCGGCAGGACCTGTCAGGATTGCCTTATGAAGCTCACGTCACACCTGCCCGAGCAGCGCCGCACGCATGTCGAGAGCCGCCTGCGGGGCAATCTCATGGCCTGGCTGACGACCGTGCGCCCCGGCGGACGGCCGGACAGCGTGCCGGTCTGGTTCCTGGTCCGCGACGACGAGACGATCCTGGTCTACAGCCAGGCCGCCAAGACAAAGTTGCGCAACATCAGCGCCAATCCGGAGGTGGCGCTGGGCCTCGACGTGACCGACCTTGGCCGCGACATCATTCGCGTCACCGGCGCCGCCCGGCATGTCCCCGGGTTCCCTCCCGCCGACCAGGTGCCCGAGTACGTAGCCAAGTACACCGAGCGCATCGGGGCGCTGTTCGGAACCGCCGCGCAGTTCGCCGACCAGTATTCCGAGGCCCTGATCATCACCCCCCGGCGCCTTTACGCCTGATCAGGTGGGTCAGGCGCGCCCGGCATCACTGCGGTAAACCGTCAGCCTGGCCGGCCGCTGCCGCTACGGCGCCTCGCGGACGGGCTCGTTGATCAGGTAGCAGGTGCCGAACCGGCCCGACCGGATGCGCATCCTGCTCTCGGTCTCGGCCAGGAAGGTGTGCACCGCCTTCGGGCAGCCCTCCCACGAGTAGTAGTCGTCGATCAGCACCAGGGCGTTCGGCGCCAGGTAGGGCACCAGGCCGCGCAGGCAGGTCAGGGTGGACTCGAACCAGTCACCGTCCAGCCGCAGCAGGCTGATCGGGCGCTCCGGCTGGAACTTGGGGACGGTGTCGCTGAACCAGCCGCGGTGGAACTCTACGTCCAGGTTGCTGCCCTCGAACAGCTTGCGGGCAACCGACTCGTCGGCCGAGCAGTTGTCGAAGTAGGTCGGCGAGTCGGTCTTCTGCTGGTAGACGGTCGCGGCGGGGCCGTCGATCTCCTGGGCCGGGGGCAGGCCCTCGAAGCTGTCGAACAGGTGGTACTTGCGACCCGGGCCGAGCATGTCGGCCAGCCCGCGGCTCATGCCGCCCCGCCAGACACCGCACTCCACCACCTCGCCGCCGGGCGGCGTCCACCGGGCGGCCAGCATCAGGTTGTCGACGTAGGAGCGGTGGCCGATCATCGTGTACTTGCGGTACCGGTACGAGATAGCCGCCGCCCGCGCGACGTCAGGCGTCCGGGCGACCGAGCGGGCCCCGTCCGCCAGCATTTCCCCGGCCACTTCCCTGGTGATCATCGGACATCCCCTCGCTCCGGCTAACGACTACCTCACCCCGGGGTGAGCCTAACCACACTGCCGGTCACAACGGAGCAGAACGACCCTAACCGGCGGAAGCTATCGAAAACCTATGCGCTCCCGCTGAGAGCCCGTCCAGTTACGTCAGCGTGGCCGAGCCGAGGCTCTCGTCGCCCGCGTCCGCGCCGGTCACCACGACCGAGCCCAGCCGGGTGCCGGCCGTGCGGATCATCTCGCCCGCGGCACCGATGCGGACCGAGGTCGACCGGCCCGCGGTCACCACCGCGACCGCGTCGGTCGCCCAGGTCGCCAGGTGCTCGGCCCCGAACGCGGGGTCGAGGGTGACCAGCGAGAGCACCAGGTCGACGTCGTCGCACGCCTTCACCAGCGCCTCGTCCGGCTTGGCGTAGCCGTCGGGCGAGGCGTGGCTGGGCAGCGGCCCGATCGGCGCGACCTCATCCGGGCCGGGCACGATCACCGTCACCCGCGCGTCCTCGCTGCCTGCCTGGCCGATCCCGGGGCCGGCGAAGCCGAGCAGCCGCGCCGCCTGGGCACCGCCCGACAGGTCCGCCAGCACCACCCGGGCGCCCGCGCCCGCCTTGGCGACGGCCAGCTCGGTCACCAGCCGGGCCACCCCCGGCGGGTCGTCAACGGCGACCACGGCCAGCCCGGCCGGCCCCTTGGAACTGCCGGGCACCGCGGTACGCAGGTGGTCGACCACCCGGCCGGCCGCGCGCCGGCGGGCGGCCGCCTGTCCGGGCAGCGAAGGCCGCAGGCGGCGCCGGCCTAGCGGCCCGACACTGAGCCTGACCGGGGCGCCGAAGGCGGCCGCGATGTCGTCCCGGCGGCGCAGCCGGTCGGAGGTGACCGCCCCGATGACGGTGATCGCCATGCCGAGCACCAGGCCGCCGAACAGCCCGCCGATCCCGTACAGGGCCGCGTTCTTGACCGCTGAGTTCTTGCCCGGGGTGGCCGCGTTCAGTACCCGGCTCCCGTTCACCATCGACTGGGTGAGCGTCTGCGCGCTCGCCCGGGTCTGCGCCGCGTACTGCTGGACGGTGGTCAGCGCGCTGGCGGCGGCCGCCTTCTGGGCCGCCCCGCTGGCCGCGCTGACCTTCTGCTGTGCCTCGCCGACCTGCTGGTTGAGCTGGTTCTCGGTCTGCTGGAGCTGGGTCTGCGCGTACTGCGCGCGGAACTTGAGGAACTGGCTGGCGACAGCGGACGCGGTCTGGGTGGCGGTGGCGCTGCTGGTTCCCTTGGCGGTGATCGTCAGCACCTGGTTGGTGGTGGCGACGGCCGTGTAGCTGCCGGCGAAGCTGGCGGGCGTCTGGGCCAGGCCGAGCTGGTGCACGACCGCCGCGGCGACCGGCAGGCTCTCCGCCAGCGCGACGTCGGTCGCCGCCTCGTCGGCCGGGTTCTGGCTGGGGTCGTCGACCACCAGCACCGAGACGGTCGCCTTGGGCGCGGGCGGGGCCGCGAGCGCGTAGCCGGCCCCGAGGATCAGCCCGAGCACCCCGAGCGCGACCCACCGCCGCCAGGTGCGGCGCAGCGCCGCCGTCAGGTAACCGAGGCTGACCAGCCCGGTCCCGCCGCCCGGGTGACGGTCCCGGCCGCCGGGCCGGCCGGTGTCGTCGTAGCCGGCGAAGAGGTCCTCACCCGGCGCGGCGGGCCAGGCGACTGCCCGGCCTTGGTCGTTCATCATCGGGCCTCCGTTGATACGTCGTGGACACGGGTGGGCGGCTGGCGCCGCGGCAGTGCCAGCCGGGCGGAACGGCCGGTGCTCTGGTCGGCCGGGTCCGGGTCGGCCACCAGGATCCCGGTGACCTCGCGGCCGTCGCTCGCGGCGGCGGTGGCCACCCGGGCGAGCTGCTCCGCGGTGCTGCCGCCGGCCGAGACACCGAGCAGGGTGGTGTCGGCCGGGACGGTGCGCGGCATCGCCGGAGCCCCGCCGTCGAGCACCGCGACCACCACCACCAGCGCCGCGTCGGTCGGGCCGAGCTTGTCGTCCTCGCACACCATGAGCTGCAGCGGCCGCTGGCCCGCGGCGGACCCCTGCCGCGGCGGGGCCGCGCACGCGGTGCGCAGCGCGGCGACCGCGTTCATGTCCTGCTGCGGGCCGATGACCAGTGCGGTCGGTATCCCCTGGGCGGCCGCGAACGCGGCTAGCTGCGGGCCGAGCGCCAGCGCCCGCCGGTCGGACGCGAGCGAGATCACCGCGACCGACACCGCCTCGCCCGGTCCGGCCCGGTTGAGGCCGGCGTCGTCACCGGCTGCCTCGCCTTCCGCCTCCCGGGCGACCGCGCCCAGCTGGCGCAGCATCCGGCTGAGTCCCCACGCGGGCACGGCCCCCGGCTGGTACTCCGCCAGCAGCGTGGCCCAGCCCGCGGCGCCGGACGGGCGGGCGGCCGGCAGCGACGCCAGCACCGGCGCGCCGAGCGAGCCGGCGATCGCGTCGCGGCCCACCAGCCGCCGGTCCTTCCTGCTCAGCGAGAGCGAGACGACCAGGCCGAGCAGCGCCCCGCCGGCCGCGCCGAGCAGCACGCCCGTCGCTACGGCCGGCAGCCGCTGGGCCCCGGCGGCCGGGCTGGCCGACTCGAGCACCTTGGCCGACATCTGCTTGACGGGGCTGCTCCCTGAGCTCACGTAGGTGACGTAGCTGCTGGCGACCGCGTTGGCGGTGGTCTGGGCGTCAGCCGCGGTCTTGCCGCTGGCGCTGACCGAGATGATGCTGCCGGCCACGCTGGAGACGCTGACCTGCTGCGCCAGCTCCTGCTCGGACCTGGCCGGGCTGACGTGCGGCAGCGCGCCGGTCAGCACCGGGTAGCTGCTCGCGATCACCACCTGGGTGCCGATCTCGGAGCTGAGCTGGTCCGCCGACGACGAGGTGTTGTTCTGCGCGCTGTTGGTCTGCTGCAGCACCACCAGGGCGGTGCTGGTCAGCGTGGCCGGCCGGAGCACCGCGAACGCGGCGCCGACCAGGACGCCGAGCACGACCAGGGCCGCGAACAGCCTGCCGTGCCGTCGTACCGCCTTCATGGAACTTCGCATGTCCAGGTCTTGCTGGGTCATCGCGCCCCTCTCCTCACCTGGGCCAGCGCATGCGCGGTGTCGTCGTCACTCCGGGAGAACTCCAGAAGCGTGGTCAGCTGCTCGCCGGGCCCGCAGGCCCCCGTGCCGAGCAGGGTCCACGCGGGGACCCGCTCCCCCAGCCCGGGTGAGTACCAGCCGAGTACTGGATCGGTCTGACCCCGGTGCAGATACCAGCGCAGCGCGGCCGGCAGGGTGAGCCGGGCGGCGCCGGCCGGCCCCCGTCCGCCAGCCAGTGCAGCCGTGCCACCGCGCCGTCCAGCTCCGCGTCGACCTCCGGCCCGAGGTGGAAGGCGAGCCGGACGTCGTGCCGGCCGTCCGCCACCGTGTCGGTGAACTCGACCGACCGGGCGGCCCGGTCGACCCGCACCGTCCGCCGGTGCACCGCCGGGTACCCGTCGTGCTCGCCCGTCCAGCGGGCGACGGTCCCGTCGTCGGTCATCGCCGTCTCCCGGCCGCGGGCGTGCCGCAGCCACAGGAACGGGCCGCCGCGGGCCGACTGCCAGCGGCCGTCGACCTCGAGGGTGTTGTGCCCGATGGTGGACTGGAAGTACTGACGCCACTGCGGCTCGCCGTGATAGCAGTACGTGCCGGGGTCGGCCAGGATGTCCACCCCGCCGTACCTGACCTCGGCCGACAGCGCGTCCGCGTGCGCGTGCGCGGCGATCGACCCGAAGCCGTGCGGGCCGCCGTCCAGGCGGCACCAGAGGCCGGGCGGGTCAGCCGCACCCGTTCTGATGATCGTGATTCCGGCGTCGGGGAAGCGGTCCGGGCGCCGCACCGGGCGGCCGTCGACGGCCGGCCGCGGCCCGGCCAGGGCGCCCGCCAGCACGCTGCCCGCATCCGGGCGGACCGGGGGCCACCAGCCGCGGCGGCCGAACAGCGCGTCGCCCGCTGACAGCAGGGCCGGCCAGCGGTTGTGCTCCGGCGGGTCGAGCAGCACCACCCGCCCCTCATCGGAGTCGCCCTGGCGGGGCGGCCGGCCGCGCTCGTCGACCAGGGCCGCCATCACGTCCGTCATCGCGCACAGCCGCCGCCAGGTCGCGTCGCTCAGCGGGGTGCCCGCCGCGGCCGCCTCGGCCGCCGCGAAGTAGCCGAGCTCGGCCACGAACCCGTGGTAGTCGGACGCCAGCTCCCGGTTGACGCCGGACGGGAACGTGTTGCGGCGCAGCTCGCGCTCGAGCAGCGCCCGGGACCGCTGGCCCCAGCGCCCGCTTTCCGGGAACCAGGGGAACGCGCAGCTCGCCGCGAGCTGCCCGGCCGCCTCCGCGATCACGTGGTTGTTGGCCGAGGAGCCCTTGCTCGGGAACGCGGCCAGGTACTCCTGGTGCCAGCGGATCTGCCGCAGTGCCAGCTGGTTGCGCTCGAACAGGTCAGGCGCCTGCGGCCAGCCGTCGAGCAGCCGCCGGATCCAGGCGAAGTTCACCAGCCGGACGCCAAGCTCGATGCCGCTGGTCCAGTTGATCCCGGACAGGAACGGGTTCTCCTGCCACCAGGCGGTGAGCTGTTCCGCCACCCGCTCGGCGTAGGCGTCCTCGCCGGTCAGGTAGGCCGCCGCCGCCAGCAGGGTCAGGTGCTGCAGCCGGCTCAGCTCCCAGACCTGCTTGACGTTGCCGACCGCCTGCTCGTCCCGCTGGTCGAGGCGGAACGCGAAGGCCCCGGGGTCGGACCGGCGGCCGGTCACCGGGTCGTGGAACCAGTCGGGGCGCTTCAGGTCGGTGCGGACGGTGCCGAGCAGCTCCCACTCGCCCGCCAGCAGCCGGCTGGCCGCCGCCACCACCGCGTCCCTGGCGTGCGCGGGCACCAGCCCGGCCGCGCCCGCGGGCAGCGTCGCGGTGAACCGGCGGCGGCTGGCGGGCAGCACCGCCGTCAGCGGCGGCAGCTCCGCCAGCTCCCCCGGCCGCACCTGCCGCCGGGCCCAGGCCCGGCGGACCGCCTGCTCACGGGCGCGCCAGGCGATCTCGGAGGCTGACATCCGGGACAGCCGCCGGGCGTACCAGGACGCCTTGGTGAGGCCCGTGCTGGCGGAAAGGACTGCGTTCACACCCGCTCCGGGCGGCCGGACAGCAGGCTCTCGCCCGCGGCGATGGTGGCGCGGGTGGTGGCGAGCAGCTCCTCCGCGCTGATCGGCATCGGCCCGCCAGTCCTGACCGCCTCGACGAACGCCGCCATCTCGCGCTGCTGGCCCTTGTCCTGGCCGCCACGGGCCCGCGCGGCCGCCTTGCCCCGGCTGGACCACACGGTGGCCGACTTGAAGTTGTCGAGCCGGGCGGAGCGGCCGCCGCCGGTGGCGTCAAGCGTCTCCTTCTGGAACCGGCTGCTGCCGCCGGTCAGGTACGAGACCGTGCCCGAGGCGCCGCTGGCGAAGCGGATCATCGCCTGCACGTCGCCCGGCTCGGGGCCGCGCACCGCGTAGACCTCCTCCGGCAGCGAGCCCGCCCACCAGCTCAGGGTGTCGATGAAGTGGCCGCCCTCACCGGTGAAGCGCGACCCTTCCGCCCCGGCGTCCAGGTACCAGCTGCCGGGCGCGAGGGGGCCCGCGTTGACCAGGTACCGGGTGGACGCGCTGGCGGCGGCCGGGCCGAAGTCGCGGCGCAGCCCGTCAAGCAGCGGCGCGAACCGGCGGTTGAAGCCGACCATCAGCCGGTCGTTGCCGGTCTGCTCGATGGTCGCGGCGACCTCGTCCGCCTCCGCCCGGGTGAGCGCCAGCGGCTTCTCCACGAAGACCGCCTTGCCGGTCCGCAGCGCCCGGCAGACCAGCCCGGCGTGGGAGGCGTGCCTGGTCACGATGAAGATGGCGTCGAGTGACGCATCCTCGAAGACCGCGTCGGCGTCGGTCGACGCGACCTCGAAGCCGAACTTCTCCTGGGCGTTGACGGCGGACAGCGACCGGGTGGTGGCCACCTGCGCCAGCCGGGCGGCCGGCAGGCCGGCCAGCTGCGGCAGCAGCATGGAGGTGGCGTAGCTGCCCGCGCCGACGAAGCCGATCGCGACGCGGTCCCCGGTGCTCTCCTGGTTAGCCCGAACGGGTGCGGGCGCTGCCCCCGTGAGCAGCCGCCTGGTCGCCGGGGCGGGCGCGCCGGCCGGCGGCGCCGGGTACTCGAGCAGCACGCCGATCGCCTTGAGGGCGCCGGACTTCAGGTCCTCGTAGACGGTGGCGGCGTCCGCCAGCGGGAACACGCCGTCGATGAGCGACGCCACGTCGACCTGGTCCCGCGCGACCAGGTCGAGGAAGGACTCCAGGTTCCGCTTCTCGGTCCACCGCACGTAGCCGGCCGGGTAGTCGATCCCGTCGAGCTCGTACCGGGGGTCGTACCGGCCCGGGCCGTAGGAGCGGGAGAACCGGACGTCGAGTTCCTTCTCGTAGTAGGCGTTCCACGGCAGGTCGAGCTTCATCTTGCCGATGTCGACGACCGTGGCCCGGTCACGGGCCAGCTTGACGGCCGCCTCGACCGGGCCGTTGTCGCCGCCGCCGGCCGACAGGAACACGTGGTCGGCGCCGCGGCCGCTGGTGATCTTGGCCAGCTCGGCCAGCACGCTGTCCAGCTCGTCGGGGGACCCGCAGGCGACGGCGCCCGACTTCTCGGCCAGGCGGCAGCGGTCAGCTACCGGGTCGATGCCGACCGTCTTGACCCCGGCCGCCGCCAGCAGCCGGACGACGAGCTGGCCGATCAGGCCGAGGCCGATGACGGCGGCGGTCTCGCCGAGCTGCACCTCGGCCCGGCGGACGCCCTGCATCGCGATGGCGGCCACGGTGGCGAACGCCGCGTGCTCGGGCAGCACCCCGTCGGGGACGGCCGCGCAGAGGTTGACCGGCACCCAGTTGTACTCGGCGTGCAGCGCCTGCTCGTTGCCGGCGCAGGCGACCAGCTGGCCCACCCGGAACTCCTCGGCCCCCCGGCCGACCTCGGTGACCACCCCGCACAGCGAGTAGCCGAGCGGGGTGTAGGAGTCGAGCTTGCTCATCGCCTTCTTGTAGGTGCTGACCAGGCCCTGCTGCTGCACCTGGTCGACGACCTTCTTGACCTGGTCCGGCCGGGACCTGGCCATGCCGACCAGCGACATGCTGGCCTCGGACACCTTCATCAGCTCGGTCCCGGTCGAGATCAGCGAGAACAGCGAGCGGACGAGCACGCCGCCGGGGCGGCAGACCGGGGCGGGCACGTCGAGCACGGCCAGCTCGCCTGACTTGTAGTTCTGGGCTATCTGCTTCATCAGGTTCCCCATCTGGTAACTCAAGCTGACTCAGGTTGCTTCGGCTGGCTGGTTCGGTTGCTGCTCGGTGGCGGTGCTGCCTACATGCCGACGCCGGAGCTGCGGACCTGGCGGTACCACAGCTCCATCGACAGCAGCTGCCAGATCTGCTTGGCGTTGTCCGCCCGCCCGGCCCGCTCGTCCGCGATCAGCCGGTTGAGCGGGCCTCGCTGGAGCAGGCCGAGGTCGACCAGCTCACCGGAGACCAGCACGTCACCGATCAGCTCGCGCAGGTCGTTGCGGACCCAGGCCCGCAGCGGGGCGCCGAAGGAGGCCTTCGGCCGGTGCACGATCTCGCGCGGCAGCCAGCTCGCGGCCGCGTCCTTCAGCGCCGCCTTCTGCACCCGGCCGCGGATCTTGTCCCGGCCGGGGATGGTGAAGGCGGCCTCGGCCACCACCCGGTCCACGAACGGCACCCGTACCTCGACCGAGGCGGCCATGCTGGCGCGGTCGGTGTAGGCGAGGTTGAGCCCGGCCATGAACAGCCGCGCGTCGGCCAGGCACATCCGGTTGACCTCGTCGTCGAGCGTGTTGTCGGCGTAGATCTGCGGCGTGCTCGCCGATCACGTCGTCGACGCTCTGGCTCAGGCCGGGACCGACCAGCGCGCTCAGCTCGTCCGGGTCGTAGAGCGTGTAGCTGCGCCGGAACCTGGCCTCCTCGGGCAGGTCGGCGAAGGTCATGAACCGCTTGGCCCAGCGCGGGTAGCGCAGGCCCCGGCCGCCCGCGGAGACCGGCAGGCGGTCCACCGCGGCCCGGGCGGGCCCGCGCACGGCGGCCGGAAGCCGGCCGTAGCGGCTGGCCATCAGGCAGGCCAGGTGCTTGCGGTAACCGCCGAAGAGCTCGTCCGCGCCCATCCCCGACAGCAGGACCTTGACCCCGCGCTCGCGGGCCGCCTCGCACATCAGCAGGGTGTTGATCGCGGCCGGGTCGCCGATCGGCTCGTCCAGCGTGTCCACCATGCGCGGCAGCATCGCGGCGATGTCAGGCGAGATCTCGATCTCGTGCAACTGGATGCCGAACTGCCTGGCCACCTTGCGCGCGTACACCGCGTCGTCGGGCATCGCCTCCAGCCGCTGGTCCTCCGGGCGGAAGGTGATCGTGTAGGCGTCCACCGCCGGGTTGTCGCGGTGCGCGAGGACGGTGATGATGCTGGAGTCGAGCCCGCCGGACAGGAAGCTGGACACCGGGACGTCGGCGATCAGGTGGGCCCTGACCGACTCTTCGATGACCGTCTTGAGGTCGGCCCGCGGCTGCCCGGCGGCCGCGGCGGCGGCGTCCTGCACCCGGTAGTACTGGCTGACCTCCGCGCGCCGTCCCGGCCTGATCCGCGCCCAGGACCCGGCGGGCAGCTTGTGCACGCCGCTGATCGCGCAGCGCTGCTCGGGCACCCAGTAATAGAGCATCGACGCGACCAGGGTGGCGGGCTCGATGCGCAGCTCGGTGCCGATCGCGGCCACGATCGCCTTCAGCTCGGAGGCGAACACCAGGCCGTCGCCGCGCTCGGTGTAGAACAGCGGCTTGATTCCCAGCGGGTCGCGGGCGAGCACCAGCTCGCCGGTCACCGTGTCGGCCAGGGCGAAGGCGAACATGCCGCGGAACTTGTTCAGCGCGGCCGGGCCCCAGTGCCGCCACGCCTCGAGCACCACCTCGGTGTCGGAGCTGGTGGTGAACGTCGCGCCCGCCTGCTGCAGCTCGCGCCGCAGCTCGCGGAAGTTGTACAGCTCGCCGTTGTAGAGCAGCGCCAGGCTGCCCTTGCGGAACGGCTGGTCGGCGGCGGCCGACAGGTCGATGATGGACAGCCGCCGGTGGCCGAGGTGCATGGACACGCGCTCGTCCTCGTGGCTCCACACCCCGCCCGCGTCGGGCCCGCGGTGCGCGATCCGGTCCGTCATCACGTCGGCGAGCTTGCGCCCGTCGGACTGCTGGTAGCACCCGGCGATGCCGCACATGGCCTATGCCCCCGCTTCCCTGGTCAGTTTCTGGTAGACGCCGACGTAGGCGCGGCGCTGGTGCTCCCAGGCGAGCTGCTCCTCGACCCGGGCCCGGCCGTCCTTGGCCAGCTGCTGGCCGGCCGCCGGGTCGTCGACCAGGTCGACGATCGCCTGGGCGTACTCGCGCACGTCGTTCGGCCGGACGTAGACCGCGGCCGACCCGGCTGACACCCGCGTCTCGCGCAGGTCGAAGGCCACCACCGGGAGGCCGAACGACATGTACTCCATGGTCTTGTTCATGGTCGACACGTCGTTCAGCGGGTTCTTGGGGTCGGGCGACAGGCCCACCCCGGCGGTCGACATGACCTGCTTCACCAGGTCGTCGGGCGCGCGGCCGGTGAACTCCACGTGCCCGCCCAGGCCGAGCTGGTCGCGCAGCGCCACCAGGTCGTCGAAGCAGTCTCCGGAGCCGATGAGGGTGAAGGCGATGTCCTGCCTGCCCATCTCGCGGACCACCACGTCGGCCGCGCGGATCACGATGTCCACCCCGTCCTGCGGGCCCATCACCCCGATGTAGGCGGCCAGGTGCCGGCGGCCGCGCCGCAGCGCCGGGACCGGCTCGCCCCGCTTCAGCTTGTCCGGGTCGGGGCCGGTGCGGACCACGGTCACGTCGGCCGGGTCCTTGCCGCTGCGCCGGATGGCGATGTCCCGGTAGGAGTCGTTGGTGGAGATCACCTGGTCGGCGGTGCGGTGGGTGGCGCGCTCGAGCGCCAGCAGCCCGCGGTGCGGCAGCGCCGGGCCGTCAGGGAACCGCGACTCGAACAGCTCCGGGCACAGGTCGTGGTGGTCGAACACGAACCGGGTGCCGTCAGCGGCGCGCAGCGCCTTCGCGATCGGCCAGAAGATGTCCGGCGGGTTGCACGCCTGCAGCACCGCGAAGCGCCCCGACCGCCGCCTGGCCCTGAGCGTCAGCCAGGCGGTGGCCAGGAACGAGTACGCGTACTCGATGATGAACCCGGCCTTGCTGCCGCCCGGCGCGTACGGCCGGTACTTGTACAGCTCAACCGAGCCGACGACCGCGTAGCCGGGGTCGCCCTTGCCCTTCGGGCACACCACCGTGACCTGGTAGCCCGCCGCCACCAGGGCCTGGCACTCGAGCCAGACCCGGCGGTCGAACGGCACCGGGAGGTTCTGGACGATGATGAGAACTCGCTTTGAATCACGCATCACGCCCATATGAGCCGCAACCAGGCGTTTTAATACGCCCGATTACGTTCTGTGCTTACTTCTGGGGTGCGGTGACGGTGTACCGGCTCAGGTTGAACGTCTCCGGGGTACCGCCGGTGGAGCAGATCTCCCAGCCGTAGCTGATGTCGGTCAGCGTGGACGAGGCCGGCAGGTAGCCGTGGCTCTGCAGCCACTGCAGCATGGCGAGCACGTCGACGCTGCCGGACTGCTCGCTGCCGCCGGTCAGCTTCCAGATCAGCTCGGAGCCGTACTGGCACAGCTGCCAGGTCTGGACCGGCACCCCGCCGCTGCCGCCGAACTGAGCCGTCGCCTTGGCCGGGCAGGCGCCGTTGTTGGCGAAGTCGTGCTGGATCATGACCTCGTTGCCCCACTTGTTCAGCCAGATGTCAAAGGCCGCCCAGGCGCTGGTGCTGCTGTTCGCGTGCATGTCCTCGGTGAACGAGGAACGGATAGCGGAGAAGTTGCCGAGCGGGGTCTCCGGGTACGTCGTGCCGACGTTCGGGAACGACGCCACCGCGGTGTTGCCCTTGGGCATGTTGGCGGTCGTGTACCAGTTGCCGGGGCTGGTGGCGTAGAGCGTCTGCGCCCAGCCGGAGATCGGGTTCCACACGTCCTGGCCGACCGTGGTGCTGGTGCCGGCCGTCTGGCTGATGCTGGCGTCGCTGTACGGGCCGCAGCTGCCCTTGGCGGCCGACGTGACGCAGGGCGCGCCGGAGCCGGACGAGCCCGTTCCGCCGGACGAGCCGCTGCTGGGCGAGCCGGAGCCCGAGCTGGCGGAGCTGGATCCGGAGCCGGATCCGGACGGGGAGGCGGACGTGGCGCTGGCCGCCGACGGGCCGGAGGTCGACTTGGTGGCGGACGGTGACGCGGAGCCGGACTTGGCCGGCGAGGCGGTCGCGGTCGTGGCCGAGCTGGCGACCGACGGCGAGCGGCCGGCCGGGGTGGTACTAGCCGGGGCGGCGCTCGCGGTGGTGCCCGGAGCGGACCCGGCCGCCTTTCCCGTCGAAGTGACCGGGCCGCACGCGGCGAGCCCGACGGACGCGAGCACCGCCGCCGAACACAGCAGTCGGCGGCGCTGACTTGTTAGCTTCTTCGAGATCTCCACCAGTAGAGGATCACCCAATGTCCGACTTAATACTCAGTTTTCGAATTATAAGTATCAGCTGGCCCGAGTCGCAGATCTGGTTGAGCGTGGACCTAAATCCCCGGAAGTTCCTTGCTGCACGGCATTTGCGCGCGGCGGGCAGGGCGAGCCGCCGCCTCAGCTGGGGCGTGGCCGATCAGGGCATGTCCAGCCTGACGAACTTCCTGCTGAGCGCGTTCGTCGCGCGCTCGCTTGGCGCGGCCGAGTTCGGCGCCTTCAGCCTTGCCTACGTAACGTACGGACTCGGCATCAACGCGTCGCGCGGCCTGGCCGTCGAGCCGCTGCTGATCAGGTTCAGCCACACCGGCCTGCCCGCCTGGCGGCGCGCGTGCGCGGGCGCGGCCGGCACCGCCGTGCTGGTCGGAGTGGCCGGCGGGCTGATCGGCATCGTGGCCGGCGCGCTGATCGGCGGGACGACCGGGAAGGCGTTCCTCGCCCTCGGCCTCACCCTGCCCGGGCTGCTGCTGCAGGACAGCTGGCGCTACGCGTTCTTCGCCGCCAGCAAGGGCTACCACGCGTTCCTCAACGACACCGTCTGGGCGCTGATCCAGATCCCGGCGCTGATCCTGCTCAAGCAGACCGGCCACGCGGACGTGTTCTGGTTCGTGCTCGCCTGGGGCGGGGCGGCCAGCGTGGGCGCGGTCCTGGGGGCGTTCCAGGCCCGCGTCCTGCCCAGCCTGCGCCAGTCACTGCACTGGCTGTCGCGGCACCGCGACCTCGGCCCCCGCTACCTGGTGGAGAACACCGGCGGCAACGCGGTCGACTCGCTGCGCAGCTACAGCGTCACCCACATCCTCGGGCTGAGCGCCGTCGGGCTGATCCAGGCGGCGGGCGTGCTGATGGGCCCGTTCAAGATCATCTACTACGGGATCAGCCTGATCACGATCCCCGAGGCCGCCCGGCTGCTGCGCCGCTCGCAGCGCCTGCTCACCCTGTTCTGCCTGGCCACCAGCATCGGCCTCACCGCGGCGGCGCTCGCCTGGGGCGTGCTGCTGCTGATCGCGCTGCCGCACGGCCTCGGCCACCTGATGCTCGGCAGCATGTGGCAGCCGACCTACCCGCTGGTGCTGCCGACGATGCTGTCAGTGATGGCCACCTGCGCCGGGACCGGGGCCGGGATCGGGCTGCACGCCCTCGGCGCCGCCCGCCGCAGCATGCGCAACGCGCTCCGCACGGCGGTGATCATCGTGGCCGGCGCGGTCACCGGCGCGCTGGTCTGGGGGACGGCCGGCAGCGTCTACCTCGCCGCCGCCGGCGCCTGGATCGGCGTGGTGATCGCCTGGTGGCAGCTGCGCAAGGCACTGCGCGAGCACGCGCTCAACCCGCCCGCCGACGACTACGTGGTCGAGATCAGCGTGGACGAGCAGAGCAACACGGTCTCCAGCTGAACCATTGGGCGCCCCGCCCGCTAGGTACGACGGTCCGCCCACCAGCCACCGGCACCCGCCGCCACCCGGCACCCGGCACCCGGCACCCGGCACCCGGCACCCGGCACCGAAGCGGAAACTTTTGTCGAATTGGAAACTTCCACGTGCTATCGCGCGACTTTATTTCCAAGATCTTCTCGCCGCGAGACAGTCGATCCCTCAGTGGCGGGTGTGACGTGCCAGGCGGACACGCGCTCGCCCCAGGCCGCCGAGGCGGCCTGGGGCGAGCTGCGGGCCCGGCTATGCCTAGGCCAGGCGGGACGGCTTCTCGGTGAACGGGCCGTCGGTCACCTCAGCCCGGCCCCACTGCTCGTAGATGCGGCCTCGGCGACGGGAAAGGAACTGGTGCAGGCCCGGGATCTTGCCGCGCACCAGCGGCCCGGCCAGCCGGGCGCGGAGGCCGTTGCCGAGCGAGTAGAACCCGATCGTCGAGATGAAGTTGGGGTTCTTGAGCACCGGCAGCGGGGCGACGCAGCGTACCCGGTCGACCATCCCCTCCCGGTAGAAGTACCACCAGGAGTCCGCCTGGACGCGGATCGGCGGCAGGCCCTTGACGATGCGCTCGCACGCCTCCCGGGTAATGACGTAGCCGCCCGCGCTGCGCGGCTGGGCCACGTCCAGCGGCAGCGCGAGCTGCCGCCCGCCCGGCAGCGGCGCGGCCTCGGCCGCGCTCAGCCGGCACGGGTCCGGGCTGTCCACGCTCAGCAGCGCAATCTCGGCACCGCTGAGGCGGGCGCCGACCGCGTCGGCCAGGCGGCCGAGGTCGGCGGGCAGCCGGACGTCGTCCTCGAGGATCAGCGCCGCGCCGTAGCCGTCCTCGATGATCTTGTGGTAGACGGCCAGGTGGCTCAGCGACGCCCCGGCTGACCCGGCCGAGCCTGACGTCCTGGTCAGGAACGACGGGTGGATTACCGACTCGTCGCCCAGGTCGAGCTCTCGCCCGTCGACCGCTGTCACCAGCTCGTAGTCGAGGCCGGTCTTCTTCAGCTCTTTGGTGATGTAGGCCCGCCGGTCGCGCGATCGAGCCAGGTTGATGACGTAAGCGTGCACGGCAGTTCTCGCTCCCTAGCTGTCGCGGCCTCGCGTTGACCCCCATCGGCCTGACTACACGAGGGCGGGCGCCCCGGCTGTGATACCTCGCCTGCCCCGCTGCCCTGGTATCAGCACGGGCCGGCGGGTGCTCTGTTGAGCGTGAAGATCCTGCTTGTGCACAACCGCTACCGCTCGGGCGCGCCCAGCGGCGAGAACCGCGTCGTCGACCAGGAGTCCGCGGCGCTGGCCGCGGCCGGCCACACGGTCGCCCGGTTCGAGCGCAGCAGCGACGAGATCGCCCGGTGGCCCGCGGTCAAGAAGGCCACCTTGCCGGCCCGGGCCGTCTGGAGCACCGAGTCAGCCCGCGAGCTGGGCGCCGCGCTGCGCGCGGAGCGGCCCGACGTGGTCCACCTGCACAACACGTTCCCGCTGCTCAGCCCGTCGGTGCTGCATGCCTGCCGGGACGCCGGGGTGCCGGTGGTGGCCACTATCCACAACTACCGGCTCGGCTGCCCTGGCGGCACGTTCTTCCGCCGTGGCGCGGTGTGCCATGACTGCATCGACGGCTCGCCGGTCAAGTCGGTCGTGCACGGCTGCTACCGCGGCTCCCGGGCGGCCACCGTGCCGCTGGCGCTGAGCGTGAGCCTGCACCGGCAGACCTGGCGGTCGCTGGTGTCAGCCTTCATCTTCATCTCCGGCGCCCAGCGTGACCTGCTGAGCGGGCTCGACCTGGCGCCCGATCGCACGTTCGTCCGGTGGAACCTCATCCCGCGCCTCGACCGGCCCGGCCGCCCTGACCCGGAGCCGGGCCGGACCCCGGTCGTGGTCTACGCGGGACGGCTCGACGAGACCAAGGGCGTGCGCCTGCTGATGGACGGCTGGGACCGCTTCCTGGCCGGAACCCTGCCAGGCGGCCTTGGCGAGCCCGGGCTGCGGCTGGTCATCGCGGGCAGCGGCCCGCTCGGCGACGAGGTCGCCGCCTGGGCGGCGACCCGCCCCTCGGTCGAGCTGACCGGGACGCTGGACGGCGCCGACTGCGCCAAGCTGATCGCCAGTGCCCGCGCGGTGCTGCTGCCGTCCGCCTGGGAGGAGCCGTTCGGCCTGGTCGCGGTGGAGGCGATGGCGGCCGGGGTGCCGCCGGTGGCGGCCGGGCACGGCGCGTTCACCGAGCTCATCACCCCGGGAACCGACGGTGAGCTGTTCACCCCCGGCGACCCGGCCGCGCTCGCGCGGGCCATCACCGATATCGCCCGCGACCCCGGCCGCTACCAGCGCTACGGCGAGCAGGCGCGCCGCACCTACACCGAGCGGTTCGACCCCGACCGCAGCGTCGAGGACCTGCTCGGCATCTACCGCTTCGCGATCAAGAACCCGGCCTGAGCGGGCCTGTCCCGGCTGCGCGGCCGAGGCTGACCTGTTCGGCCCGGCCCGGCTGTCCGACACCGCCGAGGAACGATTCGGCCCGCTTGACATCCTGGTTCCGACGCAGCCGCCCTCATCACGGCGAACGTCGTCAGGCTGCGGTAGAGCCCCGGGTCTGACGGGCGAGCAGCAGCGATGCCGCGACGGTGAGCGCCAGCAGGTAGGTCGACACCCCGGTGAAGGCGTCCTCGGTGAACGCGGCGACCGCGCAGTAGGTCACCAGGAACAGGGCCAGCGCCCGGTGCACGCTGGTCGGCCGGAAGCAGGCGGCGCCGAACAGGAAGATCAGCATCAGGGCGCAGATGACCACGCCGAACAGCCCTTCCTGCATGTACGAGGACAGCCAGTTGCTGTCGATCGGCAGGCCGTTGACGCCGGCGTTGGACAGGCCGAAGCCGAAGATCTCCTGGAACCCGGTGCGCGGCGTGTTGAGCACCGCCGACCACAGGCTGGTCCGCCCGGTCAGGCTGACCAGCCCCTGCGAGCTCTGGCCGCGGGCCAGCCAGCTGGTGACCACCCCGGCGACCGTCACCGCGGCGACCAGCAGCACGGCCGCCCCGCCGGCGAAGAACCGCCGTGCCCGCGCGTTGCGGGTGAACAGGCTCAGCCCCGCCACCACGACGCCCGCCGCCAGGGCGATGAGCGCCGTCCTGGTGTGCGTCAGCAGCAAGATGGCGACCGCGAAGGCCACCCCGGCCACGGCGGCGGGCCCGCTCAGCCGGCGGCCGAGCCACAGCACGATGGTCAGCCCGGCCGCGAGCGCCGCGTACTGGGCGATCTGGGTCGGCAGGATCGGCCAGATCGCCCCGGTCAGCCGACCGTCGTAGGCGAACGCCTTGCCCGGCGACACCAGCAGGCCGAGGGCGACCGAGCCGAGTGAAATGTACAGCCAGCGCAGGTGGCACCGCAGCAGCAGCATGTCCGGCCGTCCCCACCAGGGGGTCATCAGCCACAGCGCGAACGCGAACTCGGCCAGCCGGAAGGTACGGAAGGCGGTACCCAGGTGGTGCACCTGCACCGCGGTGAGCACAGTCTCCGCGGCCAGGGCGGTAACCAGGCAGAGGAACACGCTGGGCCGGACCCGCAGCCGGGGGTTAACCGTCAGCAGCAGCACGATCGCCAGCGGCAGGGCCGCCTGCGCCAGGCCCTTGCCGAACTTGGACGGCAAGTCGAGCACGGAGTAGCCGGCCACGTAGGTCAGCGTGTTGAGGTAGAGCAGTCCCCAGGCGGCGAAGATCCGGCGCTGGACAGAGCGCTCTCGCGCCACGGCCGCCTCACGCGGCCGGGCACTCCGGTAGCGCCGTGGCAGCGCTTGGTAGGTGCTCATACGTACAGCAGAGAAGCCAGCGGGCGGGAGTGATACCCGCGCCCCCGTTCGGGCTCCTACTCGGCGGACAGCCGCGCGATAACCGGAGCCAGCGCCTCCAGGTCGCCGCCCAGGTTCCAGTACGAGATCCCGAGCTCCTCGTTCCAGCGCCGCAGGTCATCGGCGCACTGGGCGGCCTCGCCGCGCAGCGAGGCCGGGGACCGGGCGAACGCGGCCGGGTGCGCGCTGATGTAGGCCGCGAACGACGACCCCGACGGCGGCCGCCCCGATCCGGCGATGCTGACGTCGTAGCAGGTGAACTGCAGCTCAGGGGCCGGCCGGCCGCGGCGGCCGCCGCGGCGACCAGCTCGATCTTCCGCTCGACGCCGTCCCTGGTCAGCTCGCCCGCGGCCGCCTGGTCGAACGGGCCGGGCCCGAGCCGCATGTGAATCCCGGCGATGTCCGCGTAACGGGCGGCGAGGCCGAGCATCTTCGGCCCGCCGCCGCCGACCAGCAGCGGCGGCCGGGGACGGCGGGCCGGCTGAGGCAGCGCCTCAAGCCCGGTCACCTGGTAGTGCCGGCCGTGGAAATTCACCTGGTCATCGCGGAAGAAGGCGGTCAGTACCCGCAGCGCCTCCTCCAGCCGCTCCAGCCGGACGGGCCCGGGCTGGTAGCGCAGGCCAAGCGCCCGGTAGTCGTCCTGCAGCCAGCCGGCGCCGATGCCGAGTCCGGCCCGGCCCGCCGAGAGCACGTCAGCGGTGGCGATCGCCTTGGCCAGCATCGCCGGGTGGTGCAGGTCGTTGTTGAGCACCAGCGGCAGCGCGTGCAGCCGCGTGGTCTGCCCCAGTGCGAAGTTCATCGCGGTGAGCGCGTCCATCGCCCAGCCGCGGCTGTAGTGCTCTGACACTGCCACCGCGTGAAAGCCCAGGTCCTCGATGCGGCGTAGCTGCGCCGCCCAGCTAGCCGCATCGGCCAGCCGGGGCATCGGCGCGATGAAGTAGAACCGTCCCGCGGTCACCCGGCGCTCCCCCCAGTGGCTACTCGCCGTGAGCATCATAACGTTCAGTGATTGACCGGTCGGTATCACCGCGGCGGGCGCACCGCTCGTGTGTAGCGAAGGCAGGCCCGTGGAGCGGAGGCGCAGCGATGTCAGACCGGCCCTTGCCCCTGGTTATCTCGAGCATGCTCAGGCCCAGGGGCGTCACCGGCGTGCAGACCCACGTTCAGCAGTTGCTGCGCTACCTCGCCAGCGATGCCGCCAGCCCGGAGGCCACCCTGGTCACGCCGTTCAGCTGGGGCCGCCCCCTGTACACGCTGGCCTACGCGCTGCGGCGCGCGGTCGACCCGGCCAGCGCGGCCGCGGGCGTCCTCTGGTACCGGCACTGGCATGAGGTGTTCCTGCGCGCCGCGCTGCGCCGCGAGCTGGCCGGCCGCGGTGACTGCGTGATCTACGCGCAGGACCCGCCCGCCGCCCGGGCTGCGCTGGCGGCGCGCCGCCACCGGGGCCAGCAGGTTGTCATGGCGGTGCACTTCCGCACGTCGCAGGCCGACGAGTGGGCCGACAAGGGGGCCCTGCCCCGGGACGGGCGGGCCTTCCGGCACATCCGCCAGCTTGAGCGCGCGGTCATCCCCCGGGTCGACCGGATCGTCTACGTGTCCCGGTGGGCGCAGGAAGCGCTGACGAGCTGGCTGCCCGCGGCCGCCACCGTCCCGTCGGCGGTGATCGGGAACTTCACCGCGCCGCACCGCGAACCCGGCGCGGAACCGCACGGCGACCTGGTCACGGTCGGGAACCTGGAGCCGGTCAAGAACCACCGTTACCTGCTGCACGTGCTGGCCGCCGCCAAGCAGGCGGGGCAGGAGCTCACGCTGGACATCTTCGGCGAGGGCCCGGTGCACGCCAGCCTGGAATGGCTGGCCGCCACCCTCGGCGTCAGCCAGCAGGTACGGCTGCGCGGCTTCCGACCCGACGTGCGCGACTACCTGCCCGGCTACCGGGCCTACGTGCACGCCTCCTACTCGGAGTCGTCCTCGCTGGCGATCATGGAAGCGATGGACGCCGGCCTGCCGGTCGTCGCGGCCGCCATCGGCCCGCTCGGGGAGCTGTTCGACGACGGCGTGGAAGGGCGGTACTGGCCCCTTGACGACCCCCGGCAGGCGGCCGCCATCCTGTCCGGCCTGGTAGACGACGAGCAGGCCCGGCTCAAGGCGGCCCGCGCGGCCCGGGAGCGGTTCGGCCGCGACTACGACGCGACGGTGATGGGACCGCGGCTGACCTCGTTCCTGCTCGGCGGGGCGGGCTGAGCTCACGTCCAAGATCGTCCACGCACGTTTTTGGACAGCACGCGACGATTGCAGAACCGCATGTGCGCATCCTTGGACGGTGGTCAGCAAGTTCTCATGAAAGAGTCTTCGCAATGCTTGATGCCACGTGACAGCCCGGCCGATGACGTGCGGCGGGCGTGGTCTCCGAGGCTGTAGCATCTCGTGGGGGTACTGCGGTGTGGACTAGCCTCGTTAATGTCGCGCGTTGCATGGGAAAGGTGTGGTGAACTTGCCTGTATCAGTGTCTGAGTCGGTGTCAGTGTCAGACGGAGTCCTCCCAGACCTGAACGAATTTTCGCTTGAGCAGCTTGCCGAGCTGGGTGATTCCGCGCTTGCTCACTCCCTTGCCCTGTACATGGAGCGCCTGCGCGAAGACGAAGTGCTATTCAACGCGTTCAATAACCTGATTTCCTGATTGGTCCGGCCAGGATTGAGGCACGCTCCCTTTGGTCAGTACCCACCGGCCCACACCTGAGGCACTAGCAGAACTAGCGGTCGGCCATGGCGACCGCATGGTGGTGGGTCAGCTCCGCGCGGCACAGCACAGCAAGCACCTGTTGCTGCTGCTCGGGCTGATCAAAGGGTTCTTCAGCCTCGGCCGGAGCTCACCAGAAGCAGCTGCCCTCCAGATGAGCTACGACCTGCTGGCCAAGGCCCAGGCGGAGAATTCAGCCGTTGTCGCCCGGCTGGTCAGCTTGCCTCAGGTAGGCGCGTGGGCTCACGACTGCATGGCACGGCTACGCAGCGGGCGGGCGCCCAACTATCAGTTCCTGGGCCGGCTGGCGGTATCCGCCGCCGTTCAGTCAGGGGTCGGATTCGACATAGACCTCACGATCGGCCAAGGGCGGGTAGGCCTTCCTGGGCTCGGTTCCATCACCGTTCCGGCGGCGGAGGGCTCATCCGTCCGATTTAGCAGTAACGGTGAATACCTGGCAGTAGGGCAGTTCGCCCGCCTGCATTGCGAGATCCTGCGTCCCGCCAACGCGGCCCGACCCGGCGACAGCGCCACCGCCGGCGAGTGGTGGCACGGGACCCCGCAGGTCCGGGTGGCAGCAGACGGACACACGTGGGGACCGCTCCTCGAGACTACGGAAAGCCACTTCGGCGCCCTGCCGTTCCCGGCCGCCGCGGCCTTGGCAGCGGAAGACACCGGACGCTGGCAAGATTGCATTCAGGCGGCGTGGACGGTGCTCGCTCGGCAGGACCAGTGGCAGCTCGACGCGTTCGCGGACGTGGTGTCGGTGGTGATCCCGCTCGCACCGGGAGCGGACGCCGAATTCACCAGCGGCACGTGCCCGGCCGCCTTCGGGGCGATCGCGACCTCCTGGCCCCCTGATCCAGTTGCCATGGCAGAGACGCTGATCCACGAGTACCAGCACCTGAAGCTCTCCGCGCTGATGGACATGATGCCCCTGGTGGCACCGGGCAGCGGAAAGCTGCTTGGTTACGCTTCCTGGCGCCCGGACCCGCGCCCCCCGGCTGCCTTGCTCCAGGGCATGTATGCCCACCTGGCCGTCGCCAGGTTCTGGGACGCACAGCGGAGCATCGCGACTGACCCCGGCGACCAGTTTCACGCGCACATGCTCTACGAGCGCTGGCGACGCACGATCACGCCAACCGCCGACACGCTGCTGGCCATGCCCGGGTGCCTCACGCCTGAGGGCAAGCAGTTCGTCCAAACGCTGAAGACCCAGGGTGAGCTTCTGAAGCCGGGAGGGGTGCCTCAGAAAGCTCGCGAGCTCGCCGTCGAAACTGCCTTCGACCACTGGCTCACCTGGCAGATCAGCCATCTGGAACTCGATCGGGCTGCTGTTAGCAGGACAGCGGCCGCCTACCTCGTCGGCAAGTCACCAGATCAGCGGATGCTGCCCGAGGGCAGCATCCGGCCGAACACGCGGCGAGTCGCACCGACCCCGAGGGGCCAGCTGCTGGGCATGCGGCGAACCGGACCGGGATGGTCGCGCAGCTACGCGCCTCGGGCGAGTATCAGCTCAGCCGGGCCGATGAGCTCTTGCTTGACGGCAGTGCCAGCGAGGCAGCCGCTGCGTACCGCGACGAGATCCTGGCCGACCCCGGTTCTTCGGCCCAGAGCTGGGTCGGCCTGGCGATCGCCGCAAGCCGTAACGGGCCGTCGGCGCTGCGGAACGCTTTCGCGGCCAGGCTTCCGCTGATGTATGAGCTGCATCAGTACCTAGCCGACCAGGGCACCGCCCGGGATCCGCTGGACCTGGCGGCCTGGCTCGCATGACCACGCCACCAGACCAGCACCCGGCTCCCTGGCCGTTGCTCGAGCTAGACCTTGCCCAGCTGCGGGCGTCGGGGTACCAGCCACTTCCGTTCCGGCAGTTCATCCTGAAGGTCCATAGCCGCTGCAATCTGGCCTGTTCGTACTGCTACGTCTACGAAATGGCCGACCAGGGCTGGCGAGAGCTGCCCCGGCGGATGAGCGCCAAGGTAGCGGACAAGGCGGTGACGCGCATCGCCGAGCACGCCGAGCGGCATCAGCTGCCGAGCGTTGACGTCGTCCTGCACGGCGGCGAGCCGCTCCTCTCGGGAGCGGCCTGGCTGGCCGAGCTCGTTGCCGCGCTCCGGGCCCGGGTCCCGGTACCGGTGAACGTGGCCGTGCAGACCAACGGGACCCTCCTCGACGAGGCGATGCTGAAAGTCCTCAAGCAACACCGGGTACAGGTGGGCGTCAGCCTGGACGGCGACGCGCAGGCAACCGCGCGCCACCGGATCTTCGCCAACGGCCGCAGCAGCTTCGGCGCGGTTGTCCGCGGGCTGTCCCTGCTCGACTCGACCGAATTCCGCGACTGCTACGGCGGCCTGCTCTGCACCGTCGATGTCAGCAACGACCCCATCGGAACCTACGCGGCACTGCTCGAATTCAGCCCGCCGGCCATCGACTTCCTGCTGCCGCACGCGAACTGGAGCTGCCCGCCGCCCGGCCCCGGCTATGCCGACTGGCTCATCGCCATCTTCGACCACTGGTACTCCGCCCCCCGCCAGCAGACCCGCGTCCGGCTCTTCAGCGAGCTTATTCAGCTGGTCCTCGGCCGGCGAGGCGGGTTCGAGGGAATCGGCCTGTTGCCGAGCGCCCTCGTCGTGATCGATACCGACGGCACGGTCAGGCAGCTCGACTCGCTGAGCTCCGCCTATCCGGGGGCCGCCGACACCGGGCTGCATATCTTCTCCTCCGACAGCCTGGACGAGGCGATGAGCCATCCCACCACGGTCGCCAGGCAAATAGGCGCGGCCGCCTTGTCGCCGCAGTGCCTGGCATGCCCGGTGATGGAAATCTGCGGTGGCGGGCAGTACCCGCACCGGTACCGGGCCGGACACGGATTCCGTAACCCGTCGGTTTACTGCGCCGACCTGATGCAACTCATCGAATACGTGCGCGGACGGGTCCAGGCAGACGTCCGGCAGCTGGTGTCAGTCGCCGAGAGCCTCGATCTCAGCGGTTAGCCGGTCCCCCTTCTGCGCCGCCCGAACTTCGGGATGCTCCAACGTCAGGGTGGTCTCCTCGTACCGCCGGAGCACATCGGCTCGCCGCTGGATAGCCTCAGCCCGCTTACCGACCGCGGCCTCGTCGATGGCGAGGTTAGCGGCTGCCATGAGGGTGTCTGGATGAATCTCTCCGAGCACGTCCAAGCACTGGCGGTACAAGACGTAGCCGAAATGCATCGCGCTGGCCGGATCGCCGCAGGCCGCAATATCGCTGGCGTAATTGATGCTGGCCGCGAGGGTGCTCGGATGCTGGTCGCCGTAGAGTCGACGGAGCAAGTTCCGCGCCTGCTCGTCCAAGTCCAGGGCATCGTCCGGGCGACCACGCGCGCGGAGGACTGACGCCAGGCTGACCAGCACGGCGGAAAGCAGGTCATCCGGTTGGCGCGATCTCAGGCAGGCCTCATGCGTTTCCCGGGCCAACTCCTCCGCACCCACCAGGTCGTGGACAGCGCGCATGGCGTTGACCACGTCAGCGGCTGCCCGCAGCGTGATCGTGTGATCGTGCCCCAGGTAATCCTGATACCACTGGAGTACCAGTTGGCCTTCCTGGAGCGCGTCCCAGTGGTGGCCTGCCTTGCGGAGTGCTGTCGCGAATCCCTCGCGGGCGTAAAGCCAGTTGGTACTCTCCCGGGGGCCCATGGCCGCAAATGCCTTGATTACCTTTCGCGCCTGATCCAGGGACTCCTGGTACCGGCCCAGGCCGCGCAGGTCCCGGGCTATCGAGCCGGCCGAGTACAGCGTCCACAGGTCATTGGGGCCGAGAATGCGGTGACGGTCATCATGGGTACGCTGGTCAGCCAGCAAGGCGTCCTGAAACCGGCCTAGCTGCCGGTAGTCGGTGGCGATGTTGTTCCGCACGTTCAGGGTCCGCTCGTGGTAAAGCCCGAACGCCGCCTCGAACTTCGGCAGGATGTCCTGGTCCAGTTGGAGTGCTTCCTGAAACTGGCCGTGGGCGCGCAAATCGCCCCCGTACAGGCTTTCGCAGGAGAGGAAGGCCTTGAACCCGTCGCCGTCCGTGTAATGGCTCAGCGAGGAGCGGATCCCCATGATCAACTTATGCGCGTCTGCCGTGTAACCGTGAACGTGCCTGGCCGTGGCGACCTCAACCGACATCGTGAGGACGTCAAGGTGGCCCTCACCCAGGCGCTCTCGCCACACCTGGAGCACGTCCTGTCCGAAGCGAAGGGCTTCGACCAAGGCGCCGCGCAACCTGAGACGCCGCACCTGATCGATGATCAGGCGACGCAACTCGGCGTTACCGGTATTCAGGAACCGTCGGTCAGATGACTCGAGATGTTGCAGTGACAGGTCATAGGACGCGTCATTGCTGCCGTAGTCAGGATTGCCAGGATTCGACTCGGCCAGGAGAACGTCGACGGCGGCCCGATAGGCGTAGAACATTTCTGGTCTGTCCTGGCGCATCCGGCCCCGGGTTACCGCCTGGACGACCCGGTGCATCTGGATGAGGTCTCTGGCGCCGTCGAACTTGACCAGTGACAGCCGGTGCAACCTGCTGATAGCGGCGCGGAAGCGCGGCGGCTGATCGAGGAAGCGGAGCACGCCGGCCGGGTCGTCCCTGGCAGACGCGCCCGGCGGGAAAAGCTCCGCCGAAATGGGTTCCGGCGAGAAGAACGCGCACAGGTTGAACAGGTGCTCGGCATCCTTGTCCAGCAGCGCGGTCGATGTCGCCCAGGTACCCGGGACTGGGCCCGGCAGCGCGCCGTCGCCAGGCTCCTCGCTGAGCAGCAGGTGCGCGCTCTGGGTGAATCGGGCGAGGTACTCGTCGACGCTTGCCTCGGTCTCGCACAAGTAGGCCGCGGCATGGTCGACGGCGAGTGGCAAGTGACCGAGTTCGGCCGCCAGCCGCGTCGCCTCGCTCACCCGGCGCGCGTCCTCCTCGCCTGCCAGCGGCATGCCGTCGGCGTCAGTGGCGAGCCCCGGCACCCGGCGCCGCAGGAAAGCGACCGCCTCATTCTCGGTGAAGGGGGGGATCTCCACGCTCTCCGGAACTACGTAGGTGGGCCAGGTGAGCTGCCGGGAGGTGATGATCACGTGACCGCCTGGGCGCCCGGCCGGCAGGTATCGCTGCAGTTCGGCTGGATCCGCCGCGTTATCAAAGACAAGGAGCCAGGTGGCCTCGCTGTCTGACTGGAGCCAGTCGAGCACGGCTTTGATGGCCTTGTCACGGTCACCGTCCACCATGCCCTGCCGTAGCCCCAGTCGCTGTGCCAGCAGAACTAGCGCCTCCCTGACCCGGTCATGATGCTCGCTGCGGATCCACCAGATGACGTCATAGGCGCGGATGTTCAGGTGGATGTACTCCGCCGCGAACTCAGTCTTGCCGACGCCTCCCATGCCCACGATGACTTGAACGTGCGGTCCGTCGGGATCGTCAAAGCTGGCGCGCATCAGTTCAAGCTCGGTCTCGCGCCCGGTGAAGTACTCATTAGGAGAGGGGATCTCGTTTGACCGGATGATCCCAATGGACGTCTGCGCCCTCGGATCGCGCCGCGGTCCGCCGGATGACGCGGCCGCGGGCACGGCTGGGCCAGCTCCCCTGCCCCGGCTGCGGGCCCGGCCGGGAGCCGGTTCGCGGGGGATGTCCTCGCTGGCGTCCAACGCCGCCCGCCACAGGGCGAGGAACTCCGCGCGAACCCCGGGGCCGCCGAGTACCACCACTACGTGCTCGAGAAGGGGCCACTTGGGCACCCGGGCGCTGCTGAACATGTTATGCACGGTGGAAGAGCTGACATTGCCCCGCCCGGCGCGAGCCGCGATTTCCCGCAGTGACGGACGGCCTGCCTGGGCGCGCAGATCATCGAGCCGGTCAAAGAGTTCCGTTATCGGTCCCGGCGGCGTCGGTTCGCGCCTGATTGCTGGCACTCCTGACCCAAGCCTTCCTGGACGGATTGTGTCCACGTGCGTCATGCCGTGGACACCTGAAAGGCTGCCGCGGCGGCTGTCCGCGGTGCACGAAATCAAACGGCGCTGAAGCGTCGCCATGTGAAGTCGTCCACCCAAGTCAAGGATAGCTTGCGAAACGCCGCTTGCAGGGCTGGCGAAGTCATCCTGGGAATGGAACCAAGCCCTTCGGTTTCACTACACCAAAAGACAACTCACATCAGGATTCATCATGAACGCTCTACTCGCCGCCCAGGTATTCGCGCCGCATGCTGCCAGCACGACGAAAGCCATCCTTATACTCGCGGGCGCGGCGATCTTGATCTTTAGGCAGCACCTGCTGCCTGTCCTCGTCTACGGAATCCTTATCCTCTTCACCGTGGCGCTGGTCGTGGGGATCGTAACGCTCGCCCAGCTCTAATCCTTCTGCCCCACCCCGGCCCACATGGCCGCCTTGGGCGCGTCACCCGAGCCGGCATCGGGACGCCACGCGTCTACCTGCACCAGCCCCGGCTCCACCAGCTCGAGGCCGGCGAAGAAGCCGGTCACCTCGTCCCTGGTGCGCCACTGGAACTGCTGCTGCACCTTGCCCTTCCAGCCGTCCTGCAGGCCCTGCATCGTCTCCGGGTCAACGAGGTCGATCGCCGCGTGGGTGATCACCAGGAAGCTGCCGGGCGGCACCGCGTCGATGAGCTTCGCGACGATCGCGTACGGCTGATCGGCGTCGGTAATCGCGTGCAGGATCGTGAGCAGCGTGATCGCCACCGGGCGGTCGAAGTCAAGCAGCTGCCTGGCCTGGGCGAGGATCTTGTCGGTGTCGCGCAGGTCGGCGTCGATGTACTCGGTGGCGCCTTCCCCGGTGCTGGTGAGCAGGGCACGGGCGTGGGCGAGGACCACCGGGTCGTAGTCCACGTAGGCGACCTTGCTCTCCGGCGCGATCCGCTGGGCGACCTGGTGGGTGTTACCCGCCGTCGGGATGCCGGTGCCGATGTCGAGGAACTGGCGGATGCCCGCCTCGGCGGCGAGGTAGCGGACCGCCCGCCCGAGGAACGCCCGGTTAGCACGGGCGGTCAGCTCGGTCTCCGGGTAGGCCTTGAGCATCTCCGCCGCGGCCACCCGGTCGACGGCGTAGTTGTCCTTGCCTCCGAGGAGGAAGTCGTAGATGCGGGCCTGGTTCGCGACGCTCGTGTCGAACGGCAGCGAGCCGGTGTGTGCCGCCGCGCCGCCGTCTCCGGGCGCGGTCGGCCCGTCGCTGGTCATCTCTGATGCCCCTTATATGTCTTTGGCGATCTGCTCGATGAACCGGATCGTCTCGGCGGGGGTCAGTGCCTCACCGCTGAGGTGATCCATGACTTCCAGGTAGTGCTCGACATCTGGCCGCTGTTCCAGGTAGACGGCACCGGTGAGCTGCTCAATGTATACCAGGTCGGAAAGGTCAGGCTCCTCGAACCGCAGCACCGCGAACGACCCGCTCGCGCCCGCGTGACCGCCCTTGGCGAACGGGACGACCTGCAGGGTGACCTGCGGTAGCTCCGCCACCTCGAGGAGGTGGCGAAGCTGTGCGCGCATCACGGCCGGGCCGCCGACCGGCCGCCGCAGTACCGCCTCGTCCATGACCGACCAGATCCGCGGCGGATTCGCCCGGACGAGCAGGTCCTGCCGTTTACGGCGCAGGCCTACCCGGCGCTCGATCTCCGCCTCGGAAGCCGTCCGGTGCCCCAGGAGGGTGACCGCACGGGCGTACTCCTCGGTCTGGAACAGGCCGTGCACGAACTGCAGCTCGAAGGTCCGGATGGTGCTGGAGGCGGCCTCAAGCCCGAGGTAGTTCTCGAACCAGTCCGGCAGGATGTCGCCGTACTTGGCCCACCAGTCCGGCTGGCTTGACTGCCTGGCCATGGACACCAGCCGGGACCGCGCCTCCGTGTCGGTCACCCCGTACACGGTGAGCAGGTCCTCGACGTCGCGGAGCTTGAACCCGACGGCGCCGGTTTCCATCCGGCTGATCTTGGACCGTGACGACCGGATCTGGTAGCCGGCATGCTCTGGTGAGATGCCGGCCGCCTCGCGGTACCGGCGCAACTGGGTGCCGAGCAGCATGCGCAGGACGACGCCGCCGATGAGCGGCTCGTCCTGGCCGGAATCTGGCTGCCCGCCGCCCGGCACCTCAGTAGTCATCAGCGCCTCGATGCTAATCGACCTGTGCTCCATGAGCCTGACAGCGGGGTAAGGCGCTCACCGGATGATGCCGCATCTTCATTCCGGCATCATACGCATTTGGCAACTATGTGCGCATTAATAGCTGCCCCACACCGGCTACTTGTTGCTGATTCGGCATCATCCCAGGTCGTCGAACTCGCCTGCCTTCGCGCCGACCAGGAACGCGGCCAGCTCCGCCCGGGTGTAGACGAGCGCGGGCCCGGACGGGAAGCGGGAGTTCCGCACGGCTACCCCGCCGTCCGACAGTGCCGCGACCTCGACGCAGGAGCCGCTGGGGTTACTGGCCGTGCTCTTACGCCAGGCAACCCCAAGCTGGTCGGCGGGCTGCCCGTTTTCGATTTTCATCTCTATCCTGTCTCTTCTGGTGACATTGAAACGCGTTCCCCCGGCCTTAAGCCGTAGACTATCGTGCTATTGCACAGTGCATATGCACGGGTCTCCGTAAATTGCATGTGACATTTGCAAATAAACGTGCTGACGCACATGGCGGCAGGCCTCGGCAACCCCCTGCCCAGCTTTCGAGCATCCATTCGAAGCCAGGCGTGACCGGGTGCTACGCTAAGCACTCGCCGGTGGCGAACGGGACGGGGGCGGCGGAGGAGGCCAGAGTGCGTCGGTACCAGGTCGTGGAGATCTGCGCGGGCGCCGGCGGGCAGTCGCTCGGGCTTGAGGTAGCCGGGTTCGAGCATGAGCTGGCGGTCGAGCTCGACGCGAACGCGGCCCGTACCCTGCGCCATAACCGTCCGCACTGGAAGGTGGCCGAGGGTGATGCCGCCAGTCCCTCCGTCTGGGATCCCGGTTCCTACCGGGGCATCGACCTGCTAGCGGGCGGCGTGCCGTGCCCGCCGTTCACCGTCGCGGGCAAGCAGCTCGGCGCCACCGACGAGCGAGACCTGTTCGCCTGGGCGATCGAGCTGTGCGGCACCGTGCAGCCGCGGGCGCTCCTGCTCGAGAACGTCCGGGGCCTGTCACTGCCCCGCTTCTCCGCCTACCGGCAGCACGTACTCGACCGGCTGGCCCAGCTCGGTTACGCCGCGGACTGGCGCCTGCTGCACGCGGCCGACTACGGCGTGCCCCAGCTGCGGCCCCGGTTCGTCCTGGTCGCCATGCGGCCGGCCGACTTCAGGCACTTCAGCTGGCCCCAGCCTCACCCTGACCAGTTGCGGACGGTCGGGGAGACGCTGCGCGAGCCGATGGCGGCCAACGGCTGGCCGGGCGCGGGCGGCTGGGCGGAGCGCGCCCGCGACATCGCCCCGACCATCGTCGGCGGGTCCAAGAAGCACGGGGGCGCGGACCTCGGCCCGACCCGGGCCAAGCAGGCCTGGCGGCAGCTAGGGGTGGACGCGCTGGGGGTCGCGGACGCGGCCCCGGCCGCCAGCGACCCGGTCACCCTGCTGCCCCGGCTGACCAACGCGATGGTCGCGCGCGTCCAGGGCTGGGACGACGACACCTACCGCTGGGAGTTCACCGGCCGCAAGACGACCGTGTACCGGCAGATCGGCAACGCCTTCCCGCCGCCGGTCGCCCGCGCCCTCGGCGAGCAGGTCCGGCGCGCCCTCGACCACGAGGGGGCAGCGGCCAACCTGGTCGAGCAGTCAAGCCCGGTGCACGACCCGGTGTACACGGTCCTGCGCGATGACGGCGGCTTCCTTACCGTGGAACAGATCATCCGGCGGCTACCGGGACCACTCGAGGTTTCCGCCCTTGAGCGGCACCTGGCGCACCTGCGGCGGGACTTCCAGATCGAGGTCGACCCGCGCACGGCGGGCGATGCCTACCGCCTCGGCGGCTTCAAGGCCTTCGTCGGGCAAGACGATCACTTGCGGCACGAGGCGTTCCTGAAGCCGGGCAGGATCAGCTGAGGGCGACGATCCGTAGACGGCCGAGGCGGGCTGAGCCGGAAGGTCTGGCCCTACCGGGACTCGCGGCGGCCCCTCTAGGTACCGGAGACCGAATACCGCCCAGGGGATGGTCAACGCGAACAGCGTCCATACCGCGTCCTGCGGCCCGAGGAGCTCAGCCAGCAGTCCGCCGAAGACGGGGCCGAGCGCACAGGCGGTGAAGTCGAGCAGCATCCCGATGCTAGCCACCCGGGCCTGCTTATCCACAGGAACGCGGACGAACAGGTACCTGCCAAGTTCCACGTTACTTAGCGCGCCGGAAAAGCCGAGGACCGCCATCGCGACAGCCATGGTCATGATCTCCCGCCGGCCGAAGACGCCGAGCATGGCGAACATCATCAGCCACGCCACCGGCTGGGCCTGCAGCGGCGAGTGATCCCAGAACCGCCAGACGCGCTTCGCCGTCAGCCCACCGAGGACGCCACCGACACCCGAGGCGGCAAGGACAGCGCCGATGGCAACGGAGGAAACCTGGTCGGAGTGCGCCTCGGTGAGGAACACGATAATCAACGCCTGCGAGAGCAGTGTCAGGCCGGCCGACAAGAACGAGGCGTTACGAGCGAAGCGGTCTCTCATGAGTGCACGCCAACCGTCCTGCACGTCCTCGGAGAGCCGGAAGCCGCTCCCTTTCACTGGCGCTTCGGTCCGGCCGGGCTTGACGAAAAGCAGCGAGCTGACCGAGGCGACGAAGGAAATCATGTCGGCCAGGAAGGGCAGCACCTGACTGGCGGCGAACAGCAGGCCGCCCAGCGTGCGACCTGCCGTGAGCACGACATGGGCGCGCGTCTCGATGCTGACGAGCGCGGACGGGGCATGGCTGGGGTCGACCAAGACCCGCACGTAACGCCGCTCAGCGAGCAGCGCGAAGACCTCAAGGCTTTCCTCCACGACGGCCGCCAGGATGACCAGCGGAACGCTCGCCCAGCCGAGCAGGAGCAGGGCGACGATGGACCCGATTGCGATACCCCGCCCGGTCTCCGCTGCTAGCAGGGTGCGTCGCGGGTCAAGCCGGTCCACCAGCGCGCCGGCCGGCATGTAGACGAGCACGCTGGGCACATTGGCCGCGAATACCGCAAGGCCAGCGACAAGCGGCGAGCCGCGCAGGAAGAGGATGAGCATCGGGTAAGCGATGGTGGTCAGCCGACTGCCCAGCATCGACACCGACGAGCCAGCAAGCAGCCAACGGAACGCGCGCTGCTTACCGTGCATCGACTCGGTTTGGTCAAGCATAAGGGGGACATCCTTGAGGTAGCAAAGTCCTAGAGGGGCCGTCGTACCGCATCAATGCAGGCGTTTTGGCGTGCGGAAGGGACCGATTCCCGTATCTAGAGCCAACGCTGCCGGTGATCGACGCGATGCTCTGCCTGAACGAGATCAAGCGGTGGGCGCTGCCGAAGACTCCCCTGGCGCACGGTCGCCCCCGCTTGGCCTGGTCTGTGCGGGTAGCCTACCTGGCCGCTCCCGCCATGTCACCGGGACGCAGCACGGAAGCGAACCCATTGATATCACCTCACTCTATGATGTAATCGCTTTATGGGCTCGGATCCTAAACTAGAGTGGCCGACCACCGTTGATGTTCCTGCGCTAATCACCCAAGGCTGGCAGCCTGTCCCGTTTCGGGAATTTATTATCAAGGTTCACAGCCGGTGCGACCTCTCATGCGATTACTGCTATATGTACGAAATGGCAGATCAATCGTGGCGCAGCCAGCCGCGAAGAATGTCGGCGGAAATTTCCGAGGCGGTCGCCGCCCGGATCGGTGAGCATGCGCGGGCACACGACCTGCCCGATGTCACCCTGATCCTGCACGGCGGAGAACCGCTGCTGGCCGGGGAGGAGCTGATCTGGTCGCTGGTGGAGGCGACCAGGAAATCGGTCGGCCCGGAGGTCAGCGTGCGGGTCGGCATCCAGACCAACGGCGTCGGCTTGACCGATTCCTACCTGCGGCTGTTCGACGAACTTGGCGTGCGGGTGGGAGTCAGCCTGGACGGCGGTCCGGCCGAGCACAACCGGCACCGCCGCTTCGCCAGCGGGCGCGGCAGCTACGCAGCGGTGGCCGCTGGCCTGGAGCGGATCCGGCAGCCTCAGTTCCGTCATCTGTTCAGCGGCCTGCTGTGCACGGTCGATTTGCAGAGTGACCCTCTTGCGACTTACGAGGCTCTAGCGGCTTTTGATCCGCCAGCGATCGATTTCCTGCTGCCGCACGGCACCTGGGACGCGCCTCCGGCCGGACGCATCCCGGGCCGGCCGGAGACTCCCTACGCTGACTGGCTGATCACCGTCTTCGATCGCTGGTATTACGAGCCGCGCACCCGAGTTCGCTTCTTCGACGACATCGTTCGGCTCGTTCTGTCCGGAAAGCAGGGCAGTGACGCCATCGGCCTGGCGCCCAGCGTGCTCGTCGTCATCGAGACCGACGGCTCAATTGAGCAGGCCGACACGCTCAAGGCGACCTATGCGGGGGCCGCCGAAACCGGCTTGCACGTTACCCGGGACAGGTTCGACGCCGCGCTCCTGCTGCCTGGCATCGCCGCGCGCCAGATCGGCGTGCAAGCGCTCTCGCCTGAGTGCCGCCGTTGCCGCGTTCACCAGGTCTGCGGCGGAGGGCATTACCCCCACCGCTACCGCTCGGGCACCGGCTTCGCCAACCCGTCGGTCTACTGCCCGGACCTGATCCGGTTGATCGACCACATCGGCCAGGTGGTCGAAGCCGACCTGGCGGCCCGGTGCCGCCGGGCGCGGCCGCTGGACACGACGGGAGAAGTAAGCAGGCCGCCCCGATGACAGAGCCTGCTCCCGAGCAATGGCCGCTTTCGCGCGCTGCCTTCGAAGCGCTCGCCTCCGGCCGGGGCGGGCGGGACGGGCAGGACGCCATCGAGCAACTCGCCGCGGCCCAGCGCCGGAAGCACGTCGTGCTGCTGGCTCAGGTCGTGGAGATGGCCGGTGCAACCGGCCACCCGCAGCGACGGCTGGCCAGCGAGGGCCGTGAGCTGCTGGCGAGGGCGCTGCGGCATGACCTGGCGGCAGCCAGGCAGGCGCTGCAGCACCCTTCCGTCGGACTGTGGGCCAGGCAGACGCTGCTGACGCTGCGCGGCGGTGGTTCGCACCCCGGCGCGGAGCCGGGCGGCCTGTGCGCCATCGCCGCGGCGGCGGCAATACGGGCGCGGTTGCCTGCCGAGATCACCGTCCCCGTCTGCGACGGGCGCGTCGCCCTGCCTTCACTGGGCGTCGCCGCCGTGCCCGGTCCGACCGCGGTTGCCCGCTGGGCGGACGGGCGGGCCAGCGTGGACGGCGTGCTGTTGCCAGCCGACCCGCACACCGACGGGCCGGGCTGGAGCGGGCTACGTCGCGTCCAAGCCGGTTTCCCTGGTGGGGCCGCCTTCGACGTGCTGGTCGACGACGTCGACCCGTTCCGTTTCCCGCCTGGTCAGGAGGACCTGCCGGGACACCAGGCGGCACTTCCCTGGGCCGACATCCTCGCCGGCGGGTGGACGGTGCTCCCGGCACACCACTCCCAGGCGGCGGCCGAGGTGGCCGCGGCCGTCTCGGTGATAACCCCGATCGCGGGCACGCCCCGGCGGCCAGTCAGCGCTTCCTCTCCCATGGTCTTCGGCACCGTGGCGATGTCGCGGCCGGCCGACGCGGTCAGCTGCGCGGAGACCCTCACCCACGAAACGCACCACATCAAGCTGGGGGCGCTGCTCGACTTCCTGTCGCTCACCAAGCCAGACGACGGGAGGCGGTACTACGCGCCCTGGCGGACCGACCCGCGGCCACTGGCGGCCGTGCTCCAGGGTGCCTACGCGTACCTCGGCGTCAGCGGCTTCTGGCGACGTCAGCGCTTCCAGCCGGGATACCGGGAACGCGGCGAAGCGGAGTTCGCCCGCTGGCGCGCGGCCGCGGCCGCGGCGGTGGACACCATGCTGGCGTGCGGCGGCCTGACCGGCGCCGGGCGCGACTTCGTGTCCGGGATGCAAGGAACGCTCGAACCGTGGCTGCGTGAACGAGTCGATGCGGAGACGCAAACCCGTGCGGAACAGGCCGCTCGGGCGCACCAAGCGCGCTGGGCGCGAAAAGCCGACCAGTCCGTGTCCTAGCCGTCTAATAGCGGGACCGGATCGAAGTCGAGGTCGATCCGGCCGCCCGCGCCCGCCACCACCGTGTCCACGTGGCTGGCGCCCAGGGATGCCGCGTACCGGCGCATGGTCTCGGCGTGCAGTTCGTCCGCTTCCTCTACCGCCCCTTCCGCCCGCAGGTCGAGCGACAGGTTGGCGGAACAGGCCAGCGTGAGCTGGTCGTCTGGCCCCAGCAGCTCGAGCAGCCGCTGCCTGGTCTCGTAACCGAGCCTGCGCGCCTCTGCCACCTGGCCGAGCGCCGCCAGGTCGCTCGCCAGGTTAACGGCCACCAGCAGCGTGTAGTCGTGGCTAGCGCCGAGCCGCGCGGTGAGGCCGGCCAGCGCCTCCTCGTCAAGGCGACAAGCTTCCTCCGGCTGCTGGGTGACCCGGCGCATGAGGGCCAGGTTCGCCCGGCAGCCGAAGTTGTACGGGTGATCGTGGCCGTACACATCCGCGTAAGCACCAGCGGCCTGCTCCGCCAGCGTCAGCGCCTCGGTGAACTGCCCGACCGTTCGCAGCGCGTTGGACAGGCTGATCACGGCACCCATGGTGTCCGGGTTCGCTTCCCCCAGTCGGGTGCGCGCGAGCTCGTAGGTGTCGCGCGCCAGCTCCACCGCTGCCTCGCGGGTCGCGGAAATGCGGCGCAGCGAAACCGACAAGCCGGTAGCAGTGCGCACGGTGGCCGGGTGGTCGGCGCCGAGCCGCTCCCGCCCGTAGTCCAGTGCGTCCTCGCCGACGTCACGCGCCGCGTGGTGCTTGCCCTGGATCCGGAGCGCCCAGGCCATCTGGTACCAGGAGCTCAGCACGTCGTTCGGCGATACCCCGGCGACGGCCTCGCTGGTGAGCTGGTGGGCGAGCTGGCTCAGCTCCTGCGACCGCGGGTAGTCACTGGTCAGCCCGTAGTCGATGGCGAGGTTGCTGATCGCGTGGATGGTCTGCGGGTTATCCTCGCCCAGCGCCGCCCGGCTGAGCTCGAGCGCCTCCGAGTCGATGTCGCGCGCGAGCTTGAAGTTGCCGCGAGCCCGCTGGTCGGCGGCGACCGAGGTCTGGATCGACAGCGTGATGGAATTGCCGCCGCCGAGAACGCGACGGGCCCGCTCCAGGTTCTCCTCGTTGAGATTGAACGCTTCCGTGTTCCGGCCCAGGCCGCGCAGGCCGTTGCCGCGGTGGCGGTTGGCGTCGATCACCGCCGGGTCGTCGGGGCCTGAGTCCAGCTCCCACTGGGTGATGAAGCGGCGGCTCACGTCCACGCACGAGGGGTGGTCACCGACCAGGTACAGGTAGCGCATCACGCTGAGGGCCAGGTTGCGCACCTCCGGGACCGCGCAGCTCGCGAACTCGGTGGCCACGGCGGTCACGTGCGGCAGCAGCTCCCGGTACCGAGGCCAGTAGCGGTCGTCAGCCGGTCCGGGGGCCGGGGGTGCGGCCGCGGCGAGGATCAGGTGGACGTCGTGCCGGTAGCGTTCCTGCTCCACCGGGTCGAGCTCGCCGCGCAGCAGGGCCTGGACCAGCCGGTGCACCGAGATCGACCGGCCGCCGATGGTGACCAGCGCGAACCGCCCAAGCTCGCGGATGGCCTGGGCGAACAGGATGGAGTCCTGCATGAGATCGCTGATGCGAGCGGTCGTCGCCTGGGTTCCGCGGCGGAAAATGTCACGGGGAATCGGCTCCGGGCCGAAAAAGGCGCACGAGCGCAGCAGCTCCTCCGCCTGCGGAAGCTGCTGGCGAACCTTAGCCACCGAGACTGCCCAGGCGGCGGTCACCGAGGTTCCGTACTCGGCCGATTTTCCTTCCGCCATGATCTTGATGATCTGCTCTTCGATGAGCTTCAGGTACTCCTCGGCCGGCATGCCCGTCTCGGCCAGCATCGCTCCGGCTTGCTCAAGCGCTAGCGGCAGGTCGCCGAGCTTTTCCGCCAGCGCGTCCGCTTCCTTGTCGGTGATATCGATCGGCGCCCGCTTGCGCAGGAAATCGACGCTCTCGGCCCGGCTGAAGACGTTCATCTGAACGGTCTCGGCGCGGCCGCCCCAGCGGTGGTTCCGCGAGGTGATAAGGACGTCCCCCAACCCCTGCGGGATCAATTCGGGAAAGTCCTCTGGCTGGTCGGCATTGTCATAGATGAGCAGCCAGCGGCTATACGGCTGGCCGCGGCGGAGGGCGTCGAGGGCGGCCTTCGCCGCACCGTCGATGCTGGTCATCGAGGCGGACTCGGCCAGCCCGAGTCGCAGCGCGAGCGCCGCCAGCGACGCCCGGACCAGCGGCAGCTGGTCAGCCGGAATCCACCACACGACGTCGTAGTCGGCCCGGTAGCGATGAGCGTACTCAATGGCCACGGCGGTCTTGCCCACGCCGCCGAGTCCTTGCAGCGCCTGTGGCAGCGGGTCCTCGGGGAGGATCGCGGTGACACGGTTGGAGACGCTGCGACGGAGCAGGGCGAGGATCGCATCGCGGCCAGTGAAGTTCTTGTTCCGCTGCGGGACGTCTCCCCAGATACTGGGGACCGAACCGGCAGACACCGGCGCGCCTGATTCCGTCATGGCCTGATTCTAATCTGCGCCCGAGGTCATCTCTGGCCGCGCCATTCAGCTGACCTAAAAGATCTTCGTCCGCGATTGAGACCGGTGAAAACAAGGAGGCCAGTGGTGACAACGAGGAAAATGCGCCAGGCGTGGCCAGTTATCGCATTGTCCGCCATCGACCGTGATGTAGTTTACGGGTAGGTCAGGCAGGGAGGATTGGATGCTCGAAAACAGCGCTTGCGGCAACGCCGCTTCTTCTGTAATTTCACCGGGCAGTACCCAAAGCTATCTAGCGCCATGAGCAGCAGCATGGGTCGGCCGCATCTCGGCTCACGACCAGTCGATCAGCACAGCCAGCGTTTCTTTCGCGGCCGGGAACATGAGACGGCCGTGCTCGCCCAGTGGTGGCGGAACAACAACCTGACGTTCGCGTCCGGTCCGGCCGGGCGCGGCAAGACCTCCCTGCTGCTGGCCGGCGTGGTTCCGCTGCTCGCTCAGGACCCGCTGGGGGGCACACCGCACATCCTCCCGGTGGGATCACTCTCCTACGGGCTCACCTTTCCCGTCACCGCGCTGCCGGCCCATAACCCGTACACGCTGTCGCTGCTGCGCTCGTGGGCGCCCGGCGAGTCGCCGACCAGGCTGGCAGGCCTGACCGTCCGCCAGTTCGTGGCCGGCATCGCTGGCCGCGCGACGATCCTCGCTGCCATCGACCCGGCCGATGAGCTGGCCATCGCCAGCGGTCCGGGCAAGCGCCACCTGCGTGGCTTGCTGGCCGAGCTCAAGGACGCGCTGCGCGCCGAGCCGCGCCTGCACCTGCTGCTGGTCGGCCGGGAGCAGACCGCGGCCGCGGTCGAGAAGGTGCTCGGCGGCACCCGTTACGAGGTCCCGCCGTTGAGCTGGCAGTCGGCCGTCGACGCGGTAACCGGCCAGTTCCGGTCGGCCGGGCGGGCGCTGACCGCTGATGCGGCGGAAAAGTTCGTCACCGATGTCTCCACCAGCCCGATGGGCGGCGGCCAGGCCACCGAACGCGACCCGGAGGGACTGCTAATCGAGCCCGCGCTCTTCCGGGTGGCCTGCGACCAGCTCTGGGAATCGCTGCCAGCCGACGCCGACCCCGTCACCACCCAGGACATGCAGCGGCGGACCGACGTTGACGCCGCCCTGGCGGAGCATGCCTCCGCGGTGCTGGCTGAAGTCGCCGACCAGCAGGGACTCTCCGTCAAGCGACTGGCCGACTGGCTGACCGAGTCGTTCATCACCGAGCTCGGCACCGAGAACCTGCAGTACGAGGGGGCCGCCAAGACCGCCCGCATGCCGAACGGCGTCGCCCGGGCGCTGGAAGACCGGCACCTGCTGGTATCCAGCCAGCAGTCAGGCAGCCGCTGGTACAAGCTCAGCAGTGCCCGGCTGATCGAACCGCTGCGCCAGCTCAACCTCGCCCTTCCCGCCCGGGCAGCCTGGCGGCCCGCCGCCGACCTGCGCGAGCTGCTGTCGACGGCCGAACGGGCATTCGCCCGGGGAGACCTGGCCCTCGCCAGGCGCCTGGCCAGCGCGGTACTTGCCGCCGCCGAGTCAGAGCAGAAGCCGGTGGCGCCGCGGTATGCGGAATCGGGCCTGGCGCACTCGCTGCTCGGGAACATCGCCTACGAGGGCGGCAAACCCGTCGGACGCGGAGAAAAGCTACCGGGAAGCGGTCCAGTATTTCGTCGCCGCCGCCGATACCAAGGCGGCCGGCTACCAGCTCGCCGCCATCGGAGTGCTGCTCCTCGAGCAGGAACGGGTCGGCGAAGCGGTCCGCGAGCTGGAGAGCGCGGTCACCCGGGTGCCCAGCGACGCGACCGTATCGGTGAGCTACGCGAAGGCGCTCTGGCAGGCTGGCGAGGACCTGGCCGCGGTCGCGGTGCTAACCGAGGCCCTCGGCATCGACGGCAACAACACCGCCGCCCTGCTCGCCCGCGGCGAGATGCTCGCCTGGCTGGGAGAAGCCAAGGCGGCGCTCAGTGACCTCGACCGGGCGCCGGCGGCCGACCAGCCCGCGAACCGCGCCGCTCGCGGACTCGCGCTGGCCGAGCTGGGCGAACGGAAGCAGGCCAGGCGGGAGATCGAGGAAGCTGTCGCCTCCGGCCAGCGGCACGGCCCGGCGCTGCTGTACGCGGCCCGTACGGCCTTCCTGCTCGGCGACGAGACTGCCGCCGAAGAGTACGCCAGGCAGGCTGACTACGCCGTCGATCCTCCCTTGTCGCCCGCGCAGCGCGCGGCGGCCAAGAAGCTGGTCCGGCGCTAGCGCAGCGTGGCCTCAGTCTCCCGGCGCCTCAGGCATTACCGCCGCGCACATCGCCGCCAGTTGCTCCCGCACCAGCCCCGCCCGCTCCGCGTTCCGCCCCGCAACCAGCGGCCGCAGCCGGCCCGCGTCCCGTTCGAGCTGGCTGAACTTCTCGGCTAGCTGCCCCGCGTCGAGCGTCCGGCACTCCAGGTAGTACCCCGGCAGCCCGGCGTCGGCCATCAGCTGCTGGTGCTTCGCGCCGTAGGCCAGCGCCAGCGCGGGCTTGCCCTGCATGACCGCGTACAGCACGTTGTGGTACCGCGTGGCCACCACGGTCTCGACCGAGGCGATCTGCCGCATCAGCTCCGCCACCGTCCCGGCCGGCTCGGCCGTGAGCAGCGCGGGGTCAAGCCCCGGCCGCTGCGCCCGGACGGCCGACTCGATGCGCTCGATGACCGGCTGGTCGGCGGTGTCGCTTGAGAACAGCCGGACCGGGTGCCCGCTGTCGACCAGCCAGCAGGTGAACTGCGTGAGCTGCGCCAGGTAGTTCGCGCGCAGCTGCTCCTGCCGGCCTGTCTCGTCGTTGTCGCCTGAGTAGTCCATCACGCCGACGCCCACGCTGCCCGGCACGCACTGCGGGCCGTCCGGCCGCGGCAGGGCGAAGGCGACGTCGGGCGACACCGCGTCGGCGCTGGTGTCCACGCCCATCTGCCGCAGCGCGTCGCGTGACTGCGGGTCACGGAACGAGCGGTAGTGCGCGGCCCGCGCGGCGGCGGCGATGAGCGCCCGGGTGACCCGGTGGCGGGTGACATTAGCGCCCACGCTGACCAGCGCCGTCCTGGTACGGAAGGCCCGCCCGGAGGCGCACAGCAGGAACAACCAGTACGGGGTCTGCCACGGCCGGATGGGGACGGTGGTCTCAAGCACCCCCATCCCGGGGACGACCACGGCGTCATGACGCCGCACCCAGGCGGGGATGCGCCAGGCGTCTACCGCCAGCCCGAGGCCGAGGCCGGCCGCCCGGCCGGCCAGCGCCGCGGCGCCGGGTGACCGCACCTGGCCCGGCACGTACCAGCGCAGGCCCGCCGCGGGGATGCGGTAGCGCTCGGACAGCGCGCCGGGGTCGGAGCAGAGGGCGTCGATGTCCGCATCGGGATACTCAGCCTGGAGGTAACCGAGCACGGCCTCCATCGAGCCGTCGTTGCCGAGGTTTCCCTGGCCGAGCAGGCCGAAGAGGCCGACCCGGGCCCGGCTAGCCATGGGCGGAGACCGGGCGCCGCCGGTCAGTCGGCAGGTCGTCGACGAACGGCTCCAGGTGCCGTGGCAGTACCGCGCTGCCCGCGTGGTCGGCGACCCACAGCGCGAGCTGGCGGAGGCACTCGCGCCGCTCCGCGGGCGAGACCGGGGACCGCCTGATCGCGCCCACGTAGCCCATGACGTACTCGCCCATCAGCCGCACGGACGGGTTCTTCAGCCGGCTGGCGCGGCGCGGGTCGAGGATCGCGCACCTCTCCTGCAGGCTGCTGTTGTGCGCCCGCCCGTCGTGGTCGCGGCGAAAGTACATCCAGTCGGGGATGATCGCGAACGGGCCGCGCAGCAGCAGCTCGGTGATGAGGATCCGGTCGGGGTCGTGGTAGCTCCCGCGGGCGGCAACCGAGCGCAGCACGCGGGTGCGGATGACGCCGTACTCGTCACAGGCCCGCAGGATGCCGTCGTGGTCGAAGCGGACCAGGTTCCCGCCCGAGCCGGGAACCTCGAACATGCCGCTGCAGCCGAACAGGAAGCTGCGGAAGCGCTCGGCCGGGCTGGCCGACTCGGTCTTCAGCGGGTAGGAGTACGCCTGGGTCACGTTGCCCGCCGCGTCCACCGCGGCGGTCCACGAGTGCGCGAGCACCGCGTCGGGCCGCTCGTCCAGCGCCTGGACGCAGCCGCGCAGCAGCCCGGGGCCGTAGAGGTCGTCGGCGGCGGCCCACTTGAACAGCTTCCCCCGGGCCTCGTCGGCCACGAAGTTATGGTTCGGCGACAGCCCGATGTTGTGCGGCTGGCGGATGTAGCGGACCCGCGCGTCCTGCCGGGCGTACTCGCGGCAGATCTCCCCGGTCTGGTCGGTCGAGGCGTTGTCGGAGATGATCAGCTCGAAGTCGCCGAAGGTCTGACCGAGCAGCGAGTCGATCGCCTCGCCGAGGAACTTCTCGCCGTTGTACACCGGCAGTCCGACGCTCAGCGGCGGCGCCTCGCTCACGTGATCACCATCTTCGAGCAGGTGAAGGCCTCGGCGTAGCGGGCACGGCACTCCACCCCGCGCAGCCGGGCCAGGGCCAGGAAGGTATCCGCGCCCCACCAGTCACGCGAAAGCTGCGACGGGTAGCACTTGTCGAGCAGCTCGGCCTTGCGCTTGGCGGTCTCTTCGGTCATCGGGAAGTAGACATTGGGCCGGGGGGCGTCCCCGTCCCACTTGGGGATCTCGTAGGACAGGCAGAGCTGGTCACGGAAGGCGGTCGGCACCAGCTCGCCCACCGTCCGGTGGTCCTGGTGGGCGTCGGCCGCGGACGGGCTGAGGATGATGTCGGGGTTGAACGAGCGGGCCGACCGCTCGAGGATGTCCTTGACCTGGTCCCAGGCGGTCGGGAAGCGGCCGTCCGGCAGGTCGTGCAGCTCTACCTGCAGGTCGGCGCCGAAGGTGAACGCGCGGGCGGCCGCCCGCGCCTCCTGCTGGCGTTCCGGCCCCCCGCTGAGCACGACGTACTTCACCCGCAGGCCGGGGCGCCGGGCGGCCAGGTCGAGCAGCAGGCCGCCGGCCGCGATCTCCACGTCGTCGGGGTGCGCGCTGAGGGCGAGGACGGACAGCGGCGCCCAGGCGGGCGCGGGCGTGTCCAGGCGCAGCGGCATCACGCCGGCATCGCCCCCGAGCGGTCGGCGTCCCACACCATCCACGGGCACTCGCCGCGGGCGTAGGCCTCCTCGAGCAGGGACCGGTCCTTCACCGTGTCGGCTGGCGTCCAGTAGCCCCGGTACGGGTAGGCCATCACCCGGCGCTCCTTGACCAGCCGGGGGATCGCGTCGCCGACCAGGTCCTCGTTCTCGCCCAGGTAGTCGAAGATCTCCTGGCGGAACACGAAGTAGCCGCCGTTCTCCCACTGGCGCAGGTCGCGCATTGGCATGACCTCGGTGACGATCCCGCTCTCGTCCACGTCGACCACGTGGTGGGAGGACTGCGGCGGCACCGCGAGCAGGCTGGCCACGGCGTCGCTGCCGGTGAACCGGCTGACCAGGTCCGGCAGCGGCGCGTCGGTGAACACGTCGGCGTAGTTGGCGAGGAACATCTCCTCGCCGGCCACGAACCGGCGCACCCGGCGCAGCCGCTCGCCGATCTCCGTGTGCAGTCCGGTGTCGACGAAGGTGATGCGCCAGTCGGAGATGTCCGCCTTGAACAGCTCCACCTTCCCGTCGCCGTCCAGCACGAAGTCGTTGGACCGGGTCTCGTCGTAGCGCAGGAAGAAGTCCTTCACCGCCGAGGCGCCGTAGCCCAGGCAGAGCACGAAGTCGCGGTGACCGTAGTGCGCGTAGTACCGCATCACGTGCCACAGCAGCGGGCGGTCGCCGATCATGGCCATCGGCTTGGGCGCGTTGGTCACCCCGTCTCGCATCCGCATGCCAAGGCCGCCGCAGAACAGCACGACTTTCATAACCGCCCTCCTCAGACGACTTCGAGTGCCGGGATCGGGAAGACCAGCCGCCCGCCCCAGGACCGTACGTAGGAAAGCTGCTCGGTCAGCTCCTCGCGCAGGTTCCAGGGCAGCACCAGGACGTAGTCCGGCCTGGTCTGCGCGAGCTGGTCCGGGTCACGGACCGGGATGTGGGTGCCCGGCAGGAACGTGCCCTGCTTGACCGGGGACCGGTCCACCGTGTACGGGAGCAGGTCGGTCCGGATACCGCAGTGGTTGAGCAGCGTGTTGCCCTTGCCGGGGGCTCCGTAGCCGGCGACCGACTTGCCTGCCGCGGCCGCCTCGATCAGGAACGTCAGCAGCTCACTCTTGATCCGCAGCACTTCGCCGGCGAAGCCCTGGTGCCCGCTCACGGTGTGCAGGCCCGCCGCGCCCTCCGCGTCGAACACCGACTTCACCCGCAGGGCGGGCTCGCCGGCCGCCTCGGCCGGCCGGGCGTGCACCCGCAGCGAGCCGCCGTGGGTGCCCAGCTCCTCCACGTCGACCACCCGCAGCCCCCCGGCCGCCAGCGCCCGGCTCGCGGTCAGCAGCGACAGGTAGGAGTAGTGCTCGTGGTAGATGGTGTCGTACTGGCGCCCCTCGATCAGCCGCAGCAGGTGCGGGAACTCCAGGGTGATCAGCCCCGATTCCTTCACCAGGGCGCGCAGCCCGGTCGTGAACCCGACGATGTCGGGCACGTGGGCGAGCACGTTGTTGGCCGCCACCAGGTCGGCCGGCCCGTACTCGGCGGCGATCGCCGCCCCGGTCTGCGGGCCGAGGAACTCGGTGACCGTGCGGATGCCCTTGGCCCGGGCCGTCCGGGCGACGTTGGCGGCGGGCTCCACCCCGAGCACCGGGACGCCGGCCGCGGCGAAGTGCTGCAGCAGGTAGCCGTCGTTGCTCGCCACCTCGGTGACCAGGCTGTCCGCGGTCAGGCCGAGGGCGCCGATCATGGCGCCGGCGTAGCGCCTGGCGTGCGCCACCCACGAGTCGGAGTAGGACGAGAAGTAGGCGTACTCGGAGAAGATGTCCTCGCCCGGCACGTAGGCGGGCAGCTGGACCAGCAGGCAGCCGCTGCACAGCAGCACGTGCAGCGGGTAGAACACCTCGGGCGCGTCAACGCGGTCAGCCGGCAGGTAGCTCTCGCACAGCGGTGACATCCCGAGGTCCACGAAGGAGTGCGTTAGCTCGGCGCCGCATAGACGGCACGCATGCCTGGGCGACATGATCCCCCCACTGCGTCAGGTTGGCCCTCCGCGGAGCGGCCAAGTACTTAAGTCCGGCTTTCTGCCGTATTCAACAGATCTGGCAAAGGCACCGCTGATACCCGAGGGCAAGATTCAGTACTAAGTTCGGATGCGGGCGGGCAAGTGAAGGGTGCGGTTGCAGTGGGCGCCGGTGAAAGAGGTTCAGCCGAACGGGGGGCAGGTGACCGCTCATCGCTGTCGTGCCTGTGGCCGCGGGGCGGGCACGGTGGTGCTCGACCTGGGCCGCCAGCCAGCCGCCGACCACTTCCCGGCGCGCGATGACCCCGGGCCTGACCCGGAGTACCCGCTGCAGATGTGGCTGTGCTCCGGCTGCGGGCTGGCGCAGTTGCTCGACGACCCGACCGTGCCCGAGGAGCCCCGGGGCACCGAGCCGGCCGCGCTGGTCGCCCAGGCCGCCGACGCGGTGGCGCGCGCCGCCGGGGCGGGGCTGCTGCCGGCCGGGGCGCGGGTGGCCGAGTACGGCAGCCCGCACGGCGGTAGCTGGCTCGGCCTGCTGGCCGGGCGGGGACTGCGCCCGGTAACCGGCACCGGAGCCGGAGGCACTGGGCAGGCCGACGTGGTGCTCGACAGCTTCGGCCTGATGCACGCGCCCGACCAGGCCGCCGCGATGGCCGCCCGGGCCAGGCGGCTCGCCCCCGGCGGGGTGCTGCTGCTGCAGTACCACGCGCTCGGCGCGATCCTCTCCCACGGCCAGTGGAACGCGCTGCGGCACGGCCATTACGCGTACTACTCGGCCACCTCGCTCACCCCGCTGCTGGCCGCGGCCGGGCTCAGCCCGCGGTCCGCCTGGTCCTTCGACCTGTACGGGGGCACCGTGCTGCTCGCCGCCCGCCGCGACGCCGACGACCCGGGCGAACCGGACGAGACGGTCCTGGCGCTGCTGGCGGCGGAGGCAGCGGCCGGAATCGCCGACCCGGCGGCGCTGGCCGGCCTGCAGCGGGACGTGGAGGCGGGGGCCGCCGCGCTGCGCGGCTGGCTGGCCGGCCAGGCGGCCGCGGGTAAAACGGTCATCGGCTACGGCGCCGCCTCGCGGGCGGTCGCGCTGCTGCGAACCGCCGGAATCGACCGCGAGCTGCTGCCCGCGGTGGCCGACGCGGCGCCCGCCAAGCAGGGCCGGCGGATGCCGGGCAGCGCGATCCCGGTGATCAGCCCGGCCGAGCTCATCGCCCGGCGCCCCGACCAGGTGGCGGTCTTCGTGGCCGACCTGCTGGCCGAGGTGCGGGCCGCCTACCCGGAGATCGAGGCGGCCGGCGGCCACTGGGCAGACGCGGACGGCCTCAGCACCAGCCCAGGAACGACCCTGGTCAAGCACGATCGGGCCTGAGGCGGCAGGAGCGGGATGGTGTCACCTTGACACCGCCACGCCGGTCTGCGAGCGTGCGGGGCGGGGGCGTGACTCGCCCGTACCGGGCCGTGGCTGTCTCGCGGAGGAAATACTTGCACCAAGGGCACCAGCCGTGACCCCCGCGTCGGGCGCTCGACGACCGACGAGCGCGGACGTCGCCCGCGAGGCGGGGGTGTCCCGCGCGACCGTCAGCTACGTCCTCAACCACAACCCGCACCAGACGATCGCGCCGACCACCCGGCAGCGGGTCCTCGACGCCGCTGCCCGGCTTTCGTACACGCCGTCGGTAGCGGCCCAGATGCTGCGCGGGGTCCGCAGTCGCGTCGTCCTGTGCCTGCTGTCTGACTGGCCGCTCGGCTACAGCACCATGGAGATGCTCGAAGGCTTGTCGCAAATCCTGCGGGAGCACGAGCTGACCCTGGTCCTGCACACCCACGACCCGGCGGCCCTGGAGGCCGACGTCTGGCGTTCGGTGACCGCGGCCGCCGTCATCTCGTTCAACGACGTGTCGCCGGCCACCGCCACGGCGATCCGCGCCGCGGGCATCGACGTCCTCGTACCGATGTTCGGCCGCCGCGCCACCCTGGGGCGCACGCTCGAGGCGGCGCAGCACCGGATCGCGCAGCTACAGGTCGAGCACCTGCGGATGCGCGGGCATCGGCGGCTGGCCTACGCGGCCGCCGACGATCCTCGGTTCAGCAGGCTGTCAGCGGCCCGCTTCCGCGGGATCCAGGCCGCCTGCCAGCGGGCCGGGTTGCCGGCCCCGGCCACGCTCACCGTCCCGCTCGAACTGGCTGGCGCGGTCGAGGCCCTGCGCGGCCTGCGCCTCGGGCCGACGGGGACGACCGCGGCCTTGTGCGCGACCGACGACGTCGCCCTGGCCGTGCTCGGGGCGATGCACCGGCTGGGCCGGGCAGTGCCGAAGGACCTCGCCGTGATGGGCACGGAGGACATCCCGGCCGCCCAGCTGGCCATCCCGGCCCTGACTACGGTGCGGGTCGATACGTCGTGGGTCGCCCGGCGGATGGGCGAAGTCATCGTCGCGGCGCTGCGCGGCGAGGCCGTTACCGCTGCCCGCGGCGTAGCTCCAACGACGCTGGTCCAGCGCGACTCGGCCTGACCCGGCGGGCGCGGGACGGCCCCTTGACACTAACGAACTGGTCTGCGAGCGTACGGTACTGACACGAGTAAGTACCGGAGGATGCCATGCCCAACGACGCGCTCGGCGGACTACATATCCTGATCCTCGGCGGCAGTACCGGGATCGGTTTCGGGACCGCACAGTACCTCGCCCGTTCGGGGGCCCGGCTGACGGTGTGTGCACGCCGCCCGGACCGCCTCGAGAAGGCACGGGCGGCCCTGGTCGCGGACGCCCCCGAGGCGGCCGACCGGATCACGACCGCGATCGCCGACGCGTCCAAGCCCGCTGACGTCGAGAAGGCGGTCGCCCTTGCCGCCGACGCCGACGGCCAGCTCGACGGCGTCTTCGTTACCGCCGGCGACGCGACGTACCGGCCGATGCTCGAGAACACGATCGAGACGGTCCAGGACGAGTTCGAGATCAACATGTACCCGATCGTCAACGTCATCCACTACGCATCGCCGCGGATGATGCGCGACGGCGGCTCGATCGTGGCCGTGTCGTCAGTGGCGTCGATCCTGTCGTCGACCGGGATTGCCGGGTACGGCGCGGCCAAGGCCGCCCTGGAGCAGTACGTCCGCTTCGCCGCGGATGAGCTCGGCGAGCACGGGATCCGGGTCAACTCGGTGCGGCCCGGGCTGACCAAGAACGGCCGCGACGAGCAGTACCTCGACGACGAGAGCTACCTGCGGCACTTCAAGTCGATCACCCCGCTGGGCGCCTACGGCCTGCCCGAGGACTTCGCGGCGCTGGTAGGCGTGCTGCTGAGCCCCGAGGCACGGTGGATCACCGGCCAGAACATCTCGATCGACGGCGGCTTCTCGCTGCGCGGCCACGGCGGCGGCGCGGCGGTCGTGATGTCGACCCGGACCGAGAAGTAGGCGGCGGCCGATGAAGCGGATCCTGGTGACCGGCGCCACCGGCATGATCGGGGCGCTGGTGAGCGAGCGGCTGGTGGCCCAGGGGGACGCGGTCCGGACGATCGCCCGGACGCCGGACGGTCCGGACGCGGTCGCGCTGCGCGGCCTCGGGGTCGAGGTCCTGGGCGGCGACCTGGTGGACCTGGACTGCGTGGTCCGGGCGACCGACGGCGTGGACGGCGTCATCCACACGGCCGCCCTGCGCGGGGTGCCCGGGGCGACCATCGCCAAGAGCCTTGACCCCAACGTCATCGGGTCGATCAACGTCCTGGCCGCGGCCACCCGCGCCGGCGGACCGCCGGTCGTCCAGCTATTGACCAGCACGTTCTTCAACATGTGGGACGCGCCGCAGAGCGAGGTGATGCCGCTCGACCTCGAGTTCCGCAACCGCGACCCGTACTCGGTGACCAAGCGGCTGGCCTACCTCGAGGGGCTGGCCCGGGTCCAGGCGGGCGAGGACATCCGGTTCATGCTGCCCGGTGCCGCGTACGGCCCGTCGCCCTGCGAGCACAGCGCGATGCTGCACCCGAACTTCAACACCCGGATCGCCGCGGCTGTCCGGGGCGATACCGAGCCGAAGATGCCGATGCTGGTGCCCTTCGTGCTGGCCGACGACTGCGCCTACGTGTGCGTGGCCGCCCTCGAGAAGGGCGTGCGGGGCGAGCGTTACCTGGCGATGGGCCGGCCGCAGGACGTCGGCACGATCGCCGCGGTCTGCAACCGGGCCTGCGAGATCGCCGGCGTCAAGCACCGCGTCGAGGAGGTGCCGCCGGATCGCCTCGACGACCCGGCGGTGGTGGAGAAGTACGGCGTCACGATGACGACGCTGGCCAAGCGGGTCTACCCGGACCCGTACTTCGACACCAGCGCCACCGAGCGCAGCCTCGGCTACACGCCGACGCCGCTCGACGAGGGCCTCGCCACCACCATCGACTGGATGCGCGCGCACCAGTACCTCTGACCCGCTCCTGCGATGGCGCACCGCGCCGAAGGCGGTACCGATGAAGATTGATTCCCTGTCCGGTCAGCACGTCGCGATCCTCGGCGGTAGCAGCGGCATCGGCCTCGGCACAGCGGAGTTCCTGCTGGAGTCCGGCGCCGTCGTCACCATCACCGGGCGTCGTCCGGCCCTGCTTGACGACGCGCGCGAGCAACTGGCCGCGCGCACCGGAGCGGGAGCGGACCGGCTGCGCGTCGTCGCGTCCGACGCCTGTGACGCCGACGAGGTCGACGCCGCCCTGACCGCGGCCGCCGACGACGAGGGACAGCTCGCCGCCATCTTCGTCCCGGCCGGCGGCACCGAGGACTTCCGGTCGGTCCTCGACCACACGGTCGAGTCCGTCCTCGCGGACTACGTTGGCAACGTCGCGCCGCTGGTCAACGCCATCACCCGGGGCGCACCGCGGATGATGCGGGCCGGCGGCTCGATCGTGGCCGTTTCCTCGGTGGCGTCGATCTTGTCCTCGACCGGCATCTCGTCCTACGGCGCGGCCAACGCGGCCCTGGACCAGTACGTCCGCTTCGCCGCGGACGAACTGGGGGCGCACCGCATCCGCGTCAACGCGGTCCGCCCTGGCCTGACCACCAACCGGCGCGACTCGCACCACCTGGAGGACGAGGCGTTCCTCGCCCACTTCCGCGCGATCACCCCGCTGGGCGACTACGGGTTCCCCGAGGACTTCGCCCCGATGGTCGGCCTGCTGCTGAGCGCGGAGACCAGGTGGATCACCGGGCAGGTCTTCTCGATCGACGGCGGGTTCTCGCTGCGGGGGCACGGCGGTGGCGCCACCACCGTCTCGTCCGTGCTGTCGGACCTGCAGGAGGCCGACGGCTCAGCAGGCTGAGTTTTCAGGACGCCTCGAGCAGCACCCGCAGCCGGGCCAGGCAGCGCCCGCGGGTGGGACCGATGCTGCCGACCGGGACGCCGAGCTCGTCCGAGATCTCCGCGTAGGACGCGGGCGGGTCCGCCATCAGCATCTCCATCAGCCGCTGCCAGTGCTGCGGGAGCTGGGTCATTGCCTGGCGGACGACGACGGCGCGCTCCTGGGCGAGCAGCGCCTCGTCGATCTCCGGCTCGTGCGACGCGGCCGCCTCCTCGAACGGGTCGTCCGCGTAGGAGAGCACCACCCGCTTGCGGTTGGCCAGGCAGCGCAGGCACTCGTTGCGGGCGGTGGACGCGAGCCAGGAGCCGACCCGGTCGGCGTGCTCGATCCGGTCGACGTGCTCGATGAGCCGCATCCAGGTCGTCTGGAACACGTCGGCCGCGTCGCTCTCCACCAGCTTGAAGTCCCGCGTGATGGACCAGATCAGCCGGCCGTACTTGTCGACCAGGCGCTCCCAGGCCTGCCGGTCGCCGTTGGCGGCCTGCCGCAGCAGCCTGGTGGCATCGAGATCGATGACATCTGAATTCCCCCGGTTAGTAGGCACCGGCCCCCCTGAATATCACTGAGATGGTTTTCCACAAGATCTGCAGGTCGAGCGCGAGCGACCAGTTCTCGACGTAGCGCAGGTCCAGCCGCACCGACTCCTCCCACGTCAGGTCCGACCGCCCGTTGACCTGCCACATCCCGGTCAGCCCGGGCTTTACCGCCAGCCGCCGGCGCACGTGGTCGGCGTACACCGCTGTCTCCGCGGGCAGCGCGGGCCGCGGCCCGACCAGCGACATCTCGCCCCGCAGGACGTTGAAAAGCTGCGGCAGCTCATCCAGCGACCACTTGCGCAGCCGCACCCCGACCGCGGTGATGCGCGGGTCGCGGCGCATCTTGAACAGCACCCCGTCGGAGTCGTTCTGCTCCCTGACCTCGGCTAGCCGCGACTCCGCGTCCACCACCATGGTGCGGAACTTGTAGATGGTGAACGGCTCGCCGCCCTTGCCCACCCGGGTCTGGGTGAACAGCGCCGGGCCGTGGTCGGTCAGCCGGACGGCCAGCGCGATCACGATCAGCAGCGGCGCCAGGAAGAGCAGCCCGACCGCCGCCGCGGAGCGGTCGAACAGGTCCTTGACTACCTGCCGGGGGCCGCTTAGCTGCGGGTGGTCCACGTGCAGCAGGGTCAGCCCGGCCGTCGGCCGTACCGTCGTGCGCGGCCCCGCCACGTCGAGCAGCGCCGGGGCGACGCACAGGTCGGTGCCGGTCTTCTCCAGTTCCCAGGCGAGGGTCCGCAGCTTCACGCCGTCCATCTCCGGGCAGGAGAGCACGGCCACCGTGCCGGCGTTGAGGTTGCGCACTACGGTGGCGGCGTCGTCAAGGTCGCCCACCACCGGGACCCCGGCCACGTCGCTGACCGCCGGCTGGCCGGCCGGCAAGCAGGCGGCTACTACCTCCAGGCCGTGGTACGGCTCCCGGCGCAGTTCGCTCACCAGTTGCCTGACCGCCCCCTGGTGGCCGACGGCGACGACGGTGGACATGCACCGGCCCCGGCCCCGCATCCGGTGCAGCCGCTTGCGCAGCGCCAGCCTGACCGCCAGGTCCAGCAGCACGATGACCTGCATGCTGATCAGCAGGTAGACCCGGGACAGCTCGTTGTTCACCGCGTAGGAGATGAGCGCGAGCGCCCCGGTCAGGCACAGCCCCGCGTTGAGCACCCGGCGGAACTCGTCCGAGCCGGTGCCGAGGTACCGGCGCTCGTAGCCGCCGAACACCCGCACCGTGAGGGTCCACAGCAGCGGCAGCGTCAGGCTGAGCAGCAGGTAGCGGTCATTCGGCTGCCCGCCGAAGCGCACCCAGACGGCCGCGATCGCCGCCACCACCGCGACCGAAAGGTCGGCCAGCACTAGTAGTCGAACGTAACTTCGTACCCAGGCACCCGACTGGCTGGCGATCCAGCTCGGCCGGTCACTGATAGTAGCGGCAACAGACGATGAATCAGACATACCAGACACACCAAACCCCACCCCTCGATGTGTCACGACGGCTTCGGCACGAAGTCGTGCCCCCCTGGCCTTCGCACCGGTCGGTTGAAACCTGAGCGATTACCCACTGCCAGGAACCGAGCCGGAGATGCCACCATATGCGACATGAGCAGCCAAAACGGTGGCTGTTTGGTGGCAGCCAGGCTGCATCCGCCAGTGACAACGATGCACAGAAAGTGGTCATTTCACACAAAAACGTAAGCAGAAGCGACTAAAGCGACCGTTTCCCCCGAACCGCCGGCCGCCGCCAAGAGTCATCCGGGCCAGTCAGCCGGAGTATCAGTTATTCGAATCTATATTCGAATAACTGACTAAATGGGAACCGGGCGTCCCCGCGGCCCCAGGCCGGCTACTGGCCGGCCGACGCCTGCCGTTCCCGCTCGCGGACCGCGGCGGCGAAGCGGCGGGCCGCCGCACGCAGCTCGAGCTCCGGGTCAAGGCCAGCCCGGCGGGCGCGCGCCACCAGGTCCATCAGCAGGTCGCCGAGGTGCTGGCCGTCCAGCGCGGGCGGGCCGTCAGGGCCAGGGTCACCGTCGGCGGTGACGGGCGCGCCAGCGTCGATCCCGGCCCGCTCGGCCCGCCGCTGCAGTTGCGCCGCCAGCGACAGCGCGGGCTGCCCGAAGGGCACCCCGTCCAGTGCCGACGGCGCGGCGGTCTCGCGGCCGGCCGGGGCCGACCCGGCCTTCGCCGCCCGCTCCGCCCGCTTGATCTCTTCCCAGTTGGCGTTGACGTCCGCCGCCGACGACACCGAAACGGAGCCGAAGACGTGCGGGTGCCGCCGCACCAGCTTGGCCGCCAGCGTGTCGGCCACGTCGTCGATGGTGAACCCGCCGTCCGCGGCGGGCCGCTCGGCGGCGATCCGGGCGTGAAAGAACGCCTGGAACATGACGTCGCCGATCTCCTCCCGCAGCCCCGCCAGGTCGCCGTCCTCGATCGTCTCGGCCGCCTCGTACGCCTCTTCGAGCAGGTACCTGAGCAGCGACTGGTGGGTCTGCTCACGGTCCCAGGGGCACGACACCCGCAGCGTGTCCATGATCGACACCAGGTCGAGCAGGTGCGCCCCGGGCAGGTCGGGTGCCCCGTCAAGCACCTGGTGCGGCACCGTGAGCGCGTCCGGCCCGGCGAGGACGGCCGGGGCACCGGGCGGCGCCAGCCAGACCACCGGGCCGTCGGCACTCGCCGCCGCGGCGGCGGAAAGCTCACCCACCGAGACCGGCACGCCCGCGGCGGCCAGGGCCGGGACCAGCGGGTGCCCGCCGTCCCCGGTGAGCACCAGCGCCGCCTCGCGCAGGGCCGACCAGGCCTGCCAGCTCAGCAGCCCGGGGACCACCCGCGGGCTGCTCAGCAGGACGGTCAGCACGCCGGGGTGAGGCCCTGGGTGGACGCGGGCGAGGGAACGCCCGCCGGCCGGGACAGGGTGTCAGGCGCGGCCACCACCATGAACGAGCTCGGGTCGTAGTCGAACCGGCCGAACTGCGGGCTGACCTGGATGTTAAGCGACTTGGCGGCGGTGCACTGAGCCTTGTCGATCGAGGCGCTGAACGCGTTCTGCTGCGCGGTCGAGGTCGGCTCCTTGCCGCCGTTCTGCTGCCGGGCGAACGCGTCCTGCTGCGCCTCCCACCGGCCGACCTGCTGGAAAAGCTGCGGCGGGACCCCGTTGGCGACCAGCAGCTCGGCCGTGCTGCTGAACCCGTTGCTGCTGGCCACCGCGGACAGCGAGGAAAGGCCCTGCGCCGCCTGCGCCTGGGTGACGCTGATGCCCTTGGACGCCGCTATCTGGTCCATCACCGAGAACCTGATCATCCAGGACAGCACTTCGCGCGGCATCTCGGCCGCGGTGATCGGGAGGCTGCTGCCGTACGGCTTGGCCGCCGCCTGCAGGTTGGACACCTGCGTGTCGAGCGCGGAGGAGGTGATCCGCTGGCTGCCGACGGTCGCCGCCGCGCCCACCTTCACCGGGGAACAGGCGGCGAGCAGCGCGCAGGCGCCAAGGCCGACGGCACCGAGGACGGCCACCCGGCGGCCCCTCTTGACAAGATGACCCCTGCGAGACACCGGCAACCCCTTCAAGCGTGAAACGTCAGCCACGGCAGTAACTTTACGACTCGGACAGTACCGAACTGACGACCTCCGCGCACCAGGCCAGCAGCTCGGTGTCGCGCAGCGGCGTCCCGCCGAAGCCCCCGCTCGAGGCTCCGGCCTTCGGCACCGGTACCAGCATGGTACGCACCGCGGGCTTGAGCAGCGTCTTGGGGTATAGCCGCTGAACCCGCACCGTACGCGAATCAGGCAGCTCCACCGGGGCAAACCGCACGTGCGAGCCCTGCAGGGTGATATCGGTCAGCCCGGCCCGCCGGGCCGACGACCGCAGCCGGGCCACGTCGAGCAGCGTGACCACCGGCACCGGCAGCTCGCCGTAGCGGTCGCGCAGCTCGTCGCGGACGGCGGCCACGTCGTCCGCGGAGTCGATGGCGGCGATCGAGGTGTAGGCCGCGAGCCGCAGCCGCTCGCCCGGGATGTAGTCATGCGGTATGTGCGCGTTGACCGGCAGCTCGACCCGGACCTCGGGCCGCTCGGCGGGCGCGTCCTCCTTCAGCTCGCGCACCGCCTCGCCGATCATCCGGATGTAGAGGTCGAAGCCGACCCCGGCGATGTGGCCCGACTGCTCGCCGCCGAGCAGGTTGCCCGCACCGCGGATCTCCAGGTCCTTGAGCGCCACGTACATGCCGGCGCCGATCTCGGTGTGCTGGGCCACCGTCGCCAGCCGCTCGTGGGCGGTCTCGGTCAGCGGCTTCTCGGCCGGGTAGAGGAAGTACGCGTAGGCCCGCTCCCGGCTGCGGCCGACCCGGCCGCGCAGCTGGTGGAGCTGGGACAGTCCCTGCGCGTCGGCCCGGTCCACGATCAGCGTGTTCGCGTTGGGGATGTCCAGGCCGGACTCGACGATGGTCGTCGCGACCAGCACGTCGAACTCCCGGTCCCAGAAGCCGATCATGATCCGCTCGAGCTCGTGCTCGTTCATCTGCCCGTGCGCGACCGCGATCCGCGCTTCCGGCACCAGCTCGCCGATCCGGGCGGCGACCTTCTTGATCGACTGCACCCGGTTGTGCACGAAGAACACCTGGCCGTCGCGCAGCAGCTCGCGCCGGACGGCCGCGGTGATCTGCTTCTCGTCGTAGGCGCCGACGAAGGTGAGCACCGGGTGCCGCTCCTCGGGCGGGGTCAGGATGGTGGACATCTCGCGGATGCCCGCCACCCCCATCTCCAGCGTGCGCGGGATCGGGGTGGCGGACATCGCGAGCACGTCCACCTCGGTCCGCAGCCGCTTCAGGTACTCCTTGTGCTCGACCCCGAACCGCTGCTCCTCGTCGATCACCACCAGGCCGAGCTGCTTGAACCGGGTCTCCGGCGAGAGCAGCCGGTGGGTGCCGATCACCACGTCGACGGTGCCGTCGGCCAGGCCGCGCTGGGTCTCCGCCACCTCCGCGGCGGTCTGGAACCTGGACATCGGCTTCACGGTGACCGGGAAAGCCGAGTACCGTTCGGAAAAAGTGTTGAAGTGCTGCTGCGCGAGGATGGTGGTGGGCACCAGCACCGCGACCTGCTTGCCGTCCTGCACCGCCTTGAACGCGGCCCTGACCGCGATCTCGGTCTTCCCGTAGCCCACGTCGCCGCAGATCAGCCGGTCCATCGGGACCGGCTTCTCCATGTCGAGCTTGACCTCGTCGATGGCCATGAGCTGGTCCGGCGTCTCCACGTAGGGAAAGGCGTCCTCAAGCTCCCGCTGCCACGGCGTGTCCGGCCCGAACGCGTGCCCGGGCGAAGCCATCCGGGCGGAGTACAGCCGGATCAGCTCGGCTGCGATCTCGCGGACCGCCTTGCGCGCCCGGCCCTTGGTCTTGGCCCAGTCCGCCCCGCCGAGCCGGTGCAGCGCCGGCGCCTCGCCGCCGACGTACTTGGTCACCTCGTCAAGCTGGTCGGTCGGCACGTACAGCCGGTCGGCCGGGTGGCCGCGCTTGCCTGGCGCGTACTCGAGCACCAGGTAGTCGCGGGTCGCCCCGGCCGCCGTGCGCGAGGTCAGCTCGACGAAGCGGCCCACCCCGTGCTGCTCGTGGACCACGTAGTCGCCCGGCTTGAGCTGCAGCGGGTCCACCCCGCCGCGCCGCCGGGCGGACGGCATCCGCCGCTCGTCGCGGGTGCTCGGCCGGGATGCGCCGCGGGCCGCGAAGTCGGCCTCGGTGAGCACCGCGAGCCGCACCGCGGGCCAGCTGAACCCCTGCTGCAGCTCGCCCGTCGCCACGTAGGGCACGCCCGCCTCGGGCGGGCCGTCGATGTCGCCCTCGCGAGCCCCGAACCCCTCGCCGCGCAGCACCTCGGCCAGCCGCTTGGCCGGCCCGTGCCCCTCGGTGACCAGCACCACCCGCCAGCCCTCGGTGAGCCACTGGCGCACGTCCGCGAGCATGCGGCTGGTCTCGCCGCGGTAGGCGGCGGCGGGCGACGCGTCAATGACGACGCCGAACGGGTGCGGCTGGCCCTCGCCGGCCGGCTCCTCGTCCAGCGGGCCGTCCGGATCTTCGGTTACCCCGAACGGGGCCAGCGTCCACCAGGCGACTCCCAGCTCGGCCGCCGCCTCCCGGATCGCCTCGATCGGCTGGAAGGCCGAGCCGCCCAGGTCGACCGGCGCCTCACCGCCCGCGGCGGCGCTCGCCCAGGATGCCTCGAGGAACTCCTGGCTGGTCGCCACCAGCTCGACCGCGCGGGTCCTGATCCGCTCCGGGTCGCAGCCGAGCACCAGGCCGCCCAGCGGCACGTGGTCGAGCAGCAGCTCCATCCGGTCGGCGAGCACGGCCGAGAACGCCTCCATGCCCTCGACCGTGATGCCGTCGGCGATCTTGCCGAGGATCTCGGCCACGCCCGGGTGCCGGTCGGCCAGTTCCTTCGCGCGGGCGCGGACGGACGGGGTGAGCAGCAGCTCACGGCACGGCGGGGCCCACAGCCCGAGCGGCGCCTGGCCGGCCGAGCGCTGGTCGGCGACCTTGAAGACGCGGATCTCCTCCACCGTGTCGCCGAAGAACTCCACCCGCAGCGGGTGCTCCTCGGTCGGCGGGAACACGTCCAGCAGGCCGCCGCGAACCGCCAGCTCGCCGCGCTTGGTGACCATCTCGACCCGCGCGTAGCCGATCTCGATGAGCCGCCCGATCACGTCTTCCAGGTCGGCGTCGTCCCCGGCGGCCAGCCGGACCGGCACCAGGTCGCCCAGCCCGGCCACCACCGGCTGGAGCAGGGCGCGGACGGGGGCCACCACCGCCCGCAGCGGTCCGCCGAGGGCACCGCTGTCGGCGGCCGGGTGCGCCAGGCGGCGCAGCACCGCGATGCGCTGGCCCACCGTGTCCGAGCGCGGGGAGAGCCGCTCGTGCGGCAGCGTCTCCCAGCCGGGGAAGGTGGCCACCGTGTCCGGGGGCAGGAAGGCACGCAGCGCCGCGGTCAGGTCGTCGGCCTCCCGGGCGGTCGCGGTAACCGCGAGCACGAACCGGCCGGGGCGGCCGTCCGCCCCGGCCGCCAGCGCCGCCGTGATCACCGGGCGCAGCGCGGACGGCGCGACCAGGTCACGCTCACTGTTTCCCGGTGTCCCCGGCTCGCTGGCCAGGGCGGTGCGGAGCTGGGGATCTTCGGCTACGGCGGCCAGTAGTCCGGCGAGGCTCATGTTGTCCCAAGGTGATAGCGATAAGGCTGAGGAGGGGCCGCGCACCGGTGCCTGCCGATCCACCAGGCAGGACTCAGAACTAGGAGGTCCCAGCACGCGCCCACGTCGACGCAGCAGCGTCAGGCGTCACCTCAAGTCTACGCCGGGCCAGAGCAGGCCCGCCCGCCGTCGGGCCCGCAGTCGCGCTCAGGTCCGGGCGAGCTGGCTGGTGACCCCGGTCCGCCGGAGCATGTCGTCGAGCGCCCCGGCCGCCATCAGCTCCCTGATCCGGCGCAGCCGGACGAACCGGGACGAGGTGAAGTCCGCGTAGCTCAGGCCGTGCCGCCGGTAGGCGCCGAGCAGCTCGGTGATGCCGTCCGGCACCGTCCAGCGCAGCCCGAGCCCGGGGAAGGTGTCGTGCAGCTTGCTGAAGTCGACCCGGTAGTCGCGCCGGTCGGGCCCGGCGTCGGGCGCGAAGCTGAGCTCGGCCCCCGGCACGCTGCCGCGGACCTGCTCGGCGATGTCCCTGACCTGGACGTTGTCTTGCGCCCGGCCGACGTTGAACGCCTGATTGTGCACCAGCTCGCGCGGCGCGCCGAGCACGGCCAGGAAGGCCCGGCTGATGTCCTCCACGTGCACCAGCGGCCGCCACGGGGTGCCGTCGCTCTCCAGGTGCACCCGGCCGGTGGTCAGCGCGACGGCGGTGAGGTTGTTGACCACGATGTCCAGCCGCAGCCGGGCCGACGCGCCGTACGCGGTCGCGTTGCGCAGGTAGACCGGGCTGAAGTTGTCGTCGGCGAGCCGGCCGAGCTCCCGCTCGGCCCGCACCTTGGTCTCGCCGTAGGGCGTCACCGGGCGCAGGGCCGCGTCCTCGGCCACCGCGGCCGAGCCCGCCGCGCCGTACAGGCTGCACGATGAGGAGAACAGGAACCGGGGCACGCCCGCCTGCTTGGCCGCCGTGGCCAGTTGCAGGGTGCCGCCCAGGTTCACCGAGTAGGTCGCGGCCGGGTTGAGCGCGCCCAGCGGGTCGTTGGAGAGGGCCGCCAGGCAGACCACGGCGTCGTAGCCGGCTAGCTGCCCGGCGGTGACGTCCCGCATGTCGGACCGCAGCAGGGTACCGCCCCGCGGGCCGTCGGCTGGCTGGCCCGGCCCGAGGTCGCACCCCTCGTAGAGGCCCAGGTCGAGCCCGTCCACCTGATGGCCTGCCTGCTGGAAGTACGGCACCAGGACCGCACCGATGTAGCCGCCGTCGCCTGCCACGAGCACCCGCATCGCTTCCCCCTGTCTTCCCCCGTCGCCTGGCCGGCCGCGGCCGGCCATGGCTTCACGGTTAGAAGACCCCGCAGGCACCGCGCTGATACATCGCCCCCGTCATTCCCGGCAAGCCCCTCCTTCCCGGCGGCCTCCCTCGGAGCCAGCCGGCCGGGCCTCCCCCTGCGGTTGCTCTCCACTCCCCATCAGTTTTGCAGGGACATACTGGGACATTTTTGGCATTAATCCGTCAGAACTGATGGGAAGTGGGCCAGCGCGGCAAAACTGATGGGAAGTGGACGCGGCGGACCGGGGGCGGCGAGGGGGCGGCAATTTTAGCGCAGGCCTCCCTGTTGCGCTCAGTAGTTAGTCAATTACTATGCGATACATGACGACTGCCGAACGAGGCAAGCCGGCCAGCGAGCTCGCGCAGAGCCGGTTTTTCGCCGAGCCGGTCCGCGATTACGTGCTGCAGCACCTGGGCGAGCCGGTGAGCGTGCTCCAGGCGGGCTGCCTGGCCCCGCTGCGCGAGCTCGCGCTTGACGAGCTGGCCGAAGGCGGTTTCGACGTCTCGGTCACCGCTGTGGACTCCGACCACCCGCTGGCGGCCCGGGTGCTGCGCGACACCGCGAGCGCCTACGACCAGGTCATTACCGGCGACCTGCGGACCGTCCCGATCCCGCAGCGCGCCTACGACGTGGTCTACTGCGCCCTGCTGCTTGAACGCGTGCAGCACGTCGAGCTGGTGCTCGACCGGCTGCTCAGCGCGCTCAAGCCAGGCGGGCTGCTGCTGGTCAGGACCGCGGACCGGTACTCCGCGGTGGCCGCGCTTGACCGGCTGCTGCCCGGGCCGGCCAGGCGGGCGGTCTGGTCCCGGTTCCGCCCCGGCGTCCCCGGCCCGTTCCCCGCGGTCTACGAGAAGGCGGTCAGCGCGGACGGCATCGCGTCCTACGCGCTGATGCGCGGCCTGGTGATCACGGCCCGGGGCAGTGAGCTCACCCGTCCCGGCCAGCCGACTGGGCTGTCCGCGTCGGTCCGGCTCGGCTGCGCCGTCATCTCCCGGCTGACCGGCGGCCACTTCGACGACCGGCACGACGAGCTGCTCTACGTGATCCGCAAGCCGCTCGACCGGTTCGCCCGGGTGCTGTTACCTGATCCGCTTGGCCGGGACGCCGACGTAGAGGGCACCCGGGTCGCAGTCCTTGGTGACGACGGAGCCCGCGCCGATCACGGTGCCCGCGCCGATCTTCACCCCGGGCATGATCATGGACCGCGCCCCGAGCCAGCACCGGTCGCCAATGTGCACCTCGGCCGGCACCGGCATCCGGGTGACCTGGCCGTCGTGGTCGATCGGGTGGACCGAGGTCACGATCATCACCTGCGGGCCGAGGAACACGTTGCGGCCGATGTCGACCCGCCCGGCACCCTCGAACCAGCAGCCCACGTTCACCCAGCTGCCGTCGCCGATGCTGACCTGCTTGGTCTGGAAGCCGCAATGGCGCAGGCCGTTCACCTGCTTGCCGATCTTGATGCCCGCCATCCTGAGCAGCGCGCGGCGCAGCGAGACCGGCAGCAGGTACGAGGTGGCGGGCGAGACCCGCAAGGTCCAGCGCAGCACTTCGGCGCCGTGCCACGCGGTGGCCAGCAGCGGGCCGGGGCCCGGGTCCGCGAGTTCCGCCTCCGTTAGCGGCTTCATTCCGGGCGACGGCTTCTCTTCGGGCAACGGCTGCACTTCAGGCGCGCGTCGCACCCCAGTGAGCCGCTGCACTCCGGGAAAAGCCATCGATAACCTCCAGGCCAGGAGTTATAACGGGCCGCCCCCAGAGCCCAGAAGAAAACCATAGCGTTCAGGCTAGTTCGCTGTGGCTTTATGTAGCGTTACTTTCTTTATTTGTGTCAAATATTCTGCGCTGATTCTAAGGAAATTCTGTGATAAATCTGCAGCCGGGGCCGACGCGGCCGGGGGCAGGCGCCCGCGCTGCCCGGGGCCGGCCAGCGGGCCGGGCTATCATCGTCGGTGCGACTCGCCGGGGCGTGCCAGCGCACGGCGTCACCGGGTGCTGTGGAGAGGAACAACCTTGGAGCTGCCCGCCGAGCTTGCCGCGTGGCCGGCCTGGACCCCGGATGAGGAGCAGCTCGGCGAGCTCGAGCTGCTGACGGCGGGCGCCTTCGCCCCGCTGTCCGGCTACCTGGGCACCGCCGACCTGGCCGCGGTCAGCGCGCGCGGCCAGCTCGCCGACGGCACCCCGTGGCCGCTGCCGCTCACTCTCACCGTGCCCGCGGCCGCCGTCCCGGCCGGCGCCGGCCGGCTGGTGCTGCAGGACCCGGAGGGCTCGCCGCTGGCGGTGCTGCAGGTCACCGAGCGGGAGCAAGCCGGCCAGGGGGAGGGCGCGGTGCGCCTCGCGGGCCCGGTGACGGCGCTGCGCCCGCCCGAGCACGGGCCGTTCCGTGCCCTGCGGGCCACCCCCGCGCAGGTCCGCGACACGCTGGGGACCGGGCCGGTGCTCGGCTACGCGACCAGGCGGCCGCTCGGCCAGCGGCACATCGGCCAGCTACGCCACCTGGCCAGCCAGCTACGGGCCCGGATCCTGCTGCTGCCGCTGGTCGCCGGGCCGGCCAAGCTCGTCACCCGGCCCGAGGCGCTGGTCCGCGCGGTCCGCGCGGCCGCCGACCAGCTGCCACCGGGCACCCTGGTGGTGCCGGTACCGCTGCCAGCACAGGACACCGCGCTGGCGGAACTGCGGGCGCGCGCTGTGATCGCGGCCGCCTACGGGGCGACCCACCTGCTGGCGGATACCGGGCAGGCGACTGGAGCCAGCAGCACTCGTTCGGGCGAACCGGGTTTTGACCTGTCCAAGCTCGGCATCGAGGTCATCACCCCGGGCGAGTGGGCGTACGACCCGGCGGCCGAGGTGTGGCGGCCACTCGGCCTCATCGAGCCGGGCATCGAGCGCGGCGAGCTGTCGGACGGCGAGCTCGGCGTGCTGCTCGACGCGGGCGACGAGGTACCCGGCTGGCTGATGCCCGCGCCGGTGACGGCGGAGCTGCGCCGGGCGCGGCCGCCGCGATCCGCCCGCGGCCTGGTGGTGTTCTGCACCGGCCTGTCCGGTTCCGGCAAGTCAACCCTGGCCAGGGACCTGCGGGACGCGCTGCTTGAACGGGGCGACCGGACGGTGTCGCTGCTCGACGGTGACCTGGTGCGGCGGCTGCTGTCGGCCGGGCTGACGTTCTCCCGGGAGGACCGCGACCTGAACATCGCGCGCATCGGGTACGTGGCGGCCGAGGTCGCCCGGCACGGCGGCGTCGCGGTCTGCGCGCCGATCGCGCCCTACGCGGCCGCGCGGGCGCGGGCGCGGCGGATGGTCTCCGAGGTCGGCGAGTTCGTGCTGGTGCACGTGGCCACGCCGCTCGCGGTGTGCGAGGCGCGCGACCGCAAGGGGCTCTACGCGCAGGCCCGGGCGGGCGTTATCGGCTCCTTCACCGGGATCTCCGACCCGTACGAGGAGCCGGACGACGCGGAACTCACCATCGACACCTCGCTGGTCTCCCGGCCTGAGGCGGTCGCGGCGGTGCTCGGCTACCTCACCCGCGGCGGCTGGCTGGCCGCAATCCCGGACCGGCCCTAGCGAACCGGCCTCAGCGGACCGGCTCGTCCGCCTCGTCGCCGGCCAGCTCGTCCTCGGCCTGGGTGCCGTCGTCCAGCCGCTCCCGGAACTCGGTCACCCGCGAGCTGGCCTTCCGGCCGGCCTTGCCGAGCCTGCCGTTCAGCCGGTCGGCGATGACCTGCCGCTGCCGGTTCAGCAGGATGTAGCTGGCGAGCGCGCTGATCACCAGGCCGAGGCCGAGCAGCAGCAAACCGCGGGCGCCGGCCAGGTACAGCAGCATGACCGCGACCCCGAACATCAGGATGCGGGCGGACGTGTAGGCAAGAGCGCTTCGCATAACACTACCTAGTGTAGGACTAAACCCTGAGGATGTCCGCCAGCAGGTGCGGATCCACGTTCCCGCCGGACACCACGGCGACGACCGGGCCCGTACCGGACCGCCCGGGCTGTCCGCCCGCCGGGGGCAGCCCGAGCTCGCCCCGGTCCCGGCCGAGCGCGGCCGCGACCGCGACCGCGCCGCCCGGCTCGGCCACCAGGCGGGCCCGCCAGGCGAGCCGCCGCACGGCGTCCCGTATCTCCTCTTCTGACACGGTGACGATGTCGTCCACGTAGGCCTGGATGTGCGGGAAGGTCAGCGCGCCGACCTGCTCCACCCGCAGCGCGTCGGCCTGGGTGCGCGCCGTCTGGGCCGGGGACCAGGCGACCCGGGTGCCCGCGCGCAGCGAGTCGCGGGCGTCGGCCGCCAGCTCCGGCTCGACGCCGATCACCCGCGTGCCCGGCAGCAGGGACTTGACCGCGACGGCGATGCCCGCGATGAGGCCGCCGCCGCTGACCGGGACCAGCACCGCGGCCGGGGGGGCCGCTCTCCCGGCGATCACGTCCTCGGCGATCTCCAGGCCGACGGTGCCCTGCCCGGCGATCACGTCCCGGTCGTCGAACGGCGCGACCGGGTGGTAGCCCCGCACCCGGGCGATTTCCTCGGTCGCGGCGACCCGGGCGGCTAGCGTCGGCTCGACCCGGACCAGCTCGGCCCCGGTCGCCGCGATCGCGTCGGTCTTGACCGCGGGCGCGTTCTCCGGCACCACGATCGCCGCGCTGATGCCGAGCAGCCGCGCGGCATAGCCGACGGCGAACCCGTGGTTCCCGCTCGAGTGCGCCACCACGCCGGCCGGCTTGGCGCAGGAGTCCAGGTCGCGGGTGACCGCGCAGACCGCGTTGTAGGCCCCGCGCAGCTTGAACGCGCCCGTGGGCTGCAGGGACTCGGGCTTCAGTACGACCGGTGGCCCGGATCGCGCTCGGCCAGGCTCGCTCAGCGGGAGCAGCGGCGTGCGGACCGCGACCCCGCGCAGCCGGTCCGCGGCAGTACGAATCTCCGCCAGGGACACAAGCTCAGCCACCCCCGCTACCCTAGCTGACAGGGTCACGGCGGCTCCACTGGTACGGGCTGCCCCGCAGCGGACATTGGCGACACGCCGCACCGGAAGTACGCCTGAATCACCAAGAGCGACTACTGAATCGCTAAGCTAATTTTGCGAAATCTAGGCAGAAAGTGCCCGTTTGTCGCCAAACTAGGGTCATACTCCGACCGAATCGAGGAGATGGAACGTGGACGGCAACAATGAGCGGCTGCTCACCCCGGGAGAGGTAGCCGCCCTGTTCCGGGTGGACCCGAAGACGGTGACGCGGTGGGCGGCCTCGGGCCGGATCACGAGTATCCGCACGCCCGGGGGACACCGGCGGTTCCGCGAGTCCGAGGTGCGCGCCCTGCTGCGCGGCGATGCCGAGGCTTCACCCGAGGGGCACCCGGTCCCGTGACCGGAGGCACCCGCTAGGCGAACGGCTCGTCTTCGACCAGCCTTGCGAACTCCTGGAACTCACGCTGCAGCGCGGCGTCGCCCGCGCGCCACTGGCTCTTGCGCTCCTCGACTTCGTCCTGGGTGAGCGCCTGCGCGGCCAGCCTGTCATAGTCGGTATCGGCCGGGGTGATCTCTACGTACACGTCGCCGATGATCCGTCCGTCCCCGGTGTGGATGGCGGTCGCCGGAACCTGGAGATTACCGTTCGGTAGTCGTATGACGAACATCGCAGCTCACCTAGATGCCGTAGCGCCTGTTGAAGTAGAGCATCACCCGCAGCGCGATCCGGGTGTTGCCGCTCAGCATGTCCACCAGCGCGGGCCGCTGCGCCGAGGCGATCGCGGCGAAGGCGTCCGCAAAGAACTCCTTGCGGCCGAGACCGCCCCGCTGGCGGTGGAAGTCACTCGCGATAAATGGCTGGCACTGATCATAAATGAGTCTGAACTCGGCTGAATCAGATTGCCACTTACCTGGCGGACTGTCCAGGTCGTCCAGCGCGTGGCCGACCTCGTGGCACATCACGTCCGGGGTCGGCGAGGGCCGTGTGCCGACCACGATCTTCCGGTCGCCGTAGGCGCCCGCGCAGGCGTCCCAGGTCGCCTTGCCCGACGGGAGCGCCACCCCGTGCAGGGCGCCCATGTCGTCGAGGTCGGGCACCCCGCCGTCCCCGACGTAGATGCCGTCGAGCCCGAGTGAAAGCTTCTCCTGCAGCGCCTGCGGAAACTCCGCGAGCCGGTCGATCGCCGCCACTACCTGGGGCGACGGCGCGGCCTCGGGGTCCCACTGGCGCCACAGGATCTTCTCAAGCGGCCCGCAGTTCCGTCGCCCGTCGGCCAGGTCGGGGTGCTCGCGCGGGCGCCCGGGCGCGAACGGCTGCTTCGCCAGCGCGTCACGCCCGGTCGGCCTGGCCGGCTGGTACGCAGCCTGGGCCTGCTCAGCAGGCCGGGCCCGGTCAGCCGGTCTCGCCTGCTCAGCCGGCCGGGCCCGGTCGGCCGGCACCGCCTGGTCAGCGGGCGCTGCCTGGTCAGCGGGCCTGCCCCGGCCGGCCAGCCGCCGGGCGGCGGGCGGGCCGCCGATTACCTGGTACCACGGCTGCCGGGGCGCCCCGGCAGCCGGCGGAAGCGGCTGGGCGGCAGCTCCCGGCTGCGGCCGGGCGGCCGTGTCGGCCGGCGCCGCGCCGAAGGGCGCTTCCCTGATCCTGGCCCGCCCGATGCCACCGCCTGCACCGCTCCGGCCGGACCCGCCCCGGTCGGCACTCCCCTGGCCAGGGGTGTAGTTCCGCGGCAGCGGCGGGGCGGCACCGCCCCCGGACCGCCCGGCCGGGCCGGGCGGCCGCAGCGGGGGGGCGGCCGGCCGGATCGTAGCGCCGTCGCCCGGCCTGGCGGCGGCGACCCGCGGCTGTGGCCCGGTTGGCTGCGGGCGCCTCGGCAGCCCGGCGGGCGGCTGCAGCGGCGGAAGGGACGGCGGCGCTGGCGGCCCGCTGTAGGGCTGGCCTGCTGGCCGGCCGTACGGCTGGCCCGGGGCGCCGGCGCCCGTGGTGACGCGGCCACCGCGGGGGCCGCCCGCGGTGCGGGGGCTGCCGGGGGCGCTGCGGCGATGCCGGCCGCTGGCCTCCTGGCCGGCTGCCCGGGAATCCCGGGGCGTGCTCCAGCCCGGCGGACTGAAACTGCCCTGCGAACCGAACCGCCAGCCGACGAGACGGCCAAGCCGCTCGATTAGGCGTAGCCGCATACTCGGACTCCCTGTTTTCCCGCGCCCACGCCCAGAGTATGCCGAAACGGCCGGTACGTCACCCCGAGTGACAGACCACTACTAGATATGCAGGTGGAAAAGATGTGCATTCAAGATACCGGCCGGCAGCCGGAAGGTTAGGCTGCCGCCATGTTCTTGTCAGTCGTCCTGTTTGTCCTGTTTATGGCAGGTTGCTGGCTTTACTGCCTAATCGACGCCGCCCTCACCCCCGCGGCCGAGTTCCCGTGGCTGAGCAAGCGCACCTGGATCGCGCTCATCGCGGTGACGCTCACCCTGGGCGCCCTCGCCTGGATGGTCGCCCGGTCGGTCCGGCGCGCACGGCCGCGGCCGCGGCCGCGGATGGCGGCCGACCACCCGGCGATGGCCGGCCTGGCCAGGCAACGGCACCCGGCGGGGCGGCCGCGGAAGCCGGCCGTCAGGCCCCGGCCGATCGGCCCGGACGACGACCCGGAGTTCCTGCGCATGCTCGGGCGGCTCATCCGCGGCGGTCCCGACCAGGGCGAGTAACCGCCTCAGTTGACCCCGGCGTAGGAGTGCATGCCGGTGATGAAGACCTGGACCACCAGCATGTTGGTCACCAGGCTGGCGAACCCGAGTAGCTGGATGTAGTGCGCGCGGGCGCCGCGCCAGCCGGCCGTGGCCCGCGCGTGCAGGTAGGCCGCGTAGATCACCCAGGTGATGAACGCCCAGGTCTCCACCGGGTCCCAGCCCCAGTAGCGGCCCCACGCCTGGTCGGCCCAGATAGCGCCCGCGATGACGCCGAACGTCCAGATGGGGAAGCCGAAGACGGCCGTCCGGTAGGTCAGCTTGTCGAGCTGCGCCGCCGACGGGATGCGCTCGAGCAGGCCGTTGCCCGGCTGTGCCTTGCCCGCGGCGACCCGCGCCCGGTAGCGCTCGGCCACCAGGTACAGCACCCCGAGCACCGCCGCGACGAAGAAGATGCCGGTCGCCAGGGTCATCGCGGTGACGTGGATGGACAGCCAGTACGACTGCAGCGCGGGCACCAGCGGGCCGGCCGGCGTGTAGATGATCGTCTCGGCCAGGCCGAGCGCGAGCACCACCGCGCCCATCACGAACACGCCTAGCGTCCAGGCGCGGTGCCGGACCACGATGTAGCCGAAGAAGATGGCGGCGACGCAGGTCAGCGCGGTGATGAACTCGTACATGTTGCCCCACGGCGCCCGGTGCACCGCGAGCCCCCTGGTGACCACCGCCGTCAGGTGGGCGAGCATGCCGAGCGCGCTGAGCCCGACCGCGAAGCGGACCCACGGGCCAGCCTCCCAGACGGACCGGAGCGCGCCGACCCGGCGGGCGGGCAGCGGGCCCCGGCCGGACGGCTCCTGCCCGGCGGGCTCAGCCGTCTCGGGCCCGCTCGCCGCGGTCACCCCCGCCGCGCCCGCGCCGACCGTAGCCAGCTGGGCCGCGGCCGGGGCGGCGGCGGTCTTCGCGACCGCCGCCCGCCGCGGCCGGCCGAACGCGTAGTCGCCCGCGAAGGCGAGCACCGCGACCGAGTAGATCAGCAGCGCCGCGATCAGGAAATTGTTACTGGCCTGCGCGAATCCAAGGTTGACGGACACGACGCCTCACGCTTCCGGTTCGGTATGACTGCCGGGCGGTGAGCTGCCGCCTGGCTCGGGCTGGCCTGCCTGGGCCGCTTCTGCGGCCTGGACCGGCCCCGGGTCGCTGCCCGGTTCGGCCGCGGCGATCTCGGCCGCCAGTTCCGCGAACTCTTCCTCGAACCCGCCGCTCGCGTCGGACCGGGTGAGGCCGCCGACGGTGACCACCGACCCGGCACCGGAGGCGGCGGGCACCGCCCGGACGAAGACCCGCCGCCGCCGGACGAAGAACGAGATCAGCAGCCCGGCCAGCGCCAGGATGCCGCACACCAGCGCGGGCACCTGGCCCGGGTCGTAGGTGACCGCCAGCGACACCCACTGCTTGACCCCGAGGAACTTGATCGACCCCTTGCCGCCGGGCAGCGTCCAGGTCTGCCCGGGCAGCAGCAGGTGCGGCGACCCGGAGAGCTTGCTCAAGCCGGTGGTGTCGAGCTGGTACACCGACTGCGGCTGCGCGGAGTTCATCCCCAGGTTGCCCGAGTAGCCGATCAGCGACACGGCCGGGTTGTCGGCCGCCGGGAAGATCGACTGGAGCGTGCCGCCGACCGAGATCCCGGTCGGCACGAAGACGCCCTCGAAGCCGAGCGAGGCGTCCGGCGCCTTGACCACGCCGTCAGACAGCAGCGTGCCGGTGTTGGCCGGGATGAACGGCGTCGCCGACTGGTAGTGCGACCCGTTGGCTCCGGTCACCTCGAACTCGGGCGCGTAGCCGTGGCCGATCAGGTAGACCTTCACCGAGTCGACCGAGAGCGGGTCGTTGATCCGGATGTGGTAACTCCGCACGGCCGCGCCGGGCGTGGCCGCGTAGCTGACGTCCGCGTCGAAGTCGGACGGCTGGCCGCGGGACTCGCCCGAGGTGAGGTAGGTGGCGGTGAACTTGTTCAGCGTCAGCGAGAACGGGGCGAGGTCGGAGCCGGAGACGAGCCGCCCCGGGTGGAACTCGTCGAGGGCGGAGGTGGTGTCCGCGAACGACGTCCCCTCGACCATCAGCTTGTCGGCCTTGTAGCCGAACAGGCCGCCCGCCGCGATGGACAGCAGCACGCCGAGCAGCGACAGGTGGAACAGCAGGTTGCCCGCCTCGCGCAGGTACCCCTTCTCGGCCGACACCCAGTGGCCGGCTTCCTGGGCAGCCGGGCGGCGCAACCTGAACCGCTGGCCGCCGAGTACCGCCGCCGCCCCGTCCACGGCCGCCGCGGGCGGCAGTGCGGAGTGGTAGGAGGACGACTGCGGCAGCCGGTCCAGGTTCCGCGGCGCCCGCGGCGGGGGCGTCCGGGCCGAGCCCACCAGGCGGAAGGTGCGCGGTACCACGCAGCCGACCAGCGACGCGAACAGCAGCAGGTAGACGGCCGCGAACCAGGGGGTGGCGAACACGTTGAACAGCCCGAGGTGGTTCAGCCAGGGCGCCAGGCCAGGGTGGGACGCGTAGTACTGCTGCACCGAGGCCGGGTCGGTCCCCTGCTGCGGCAGCACCGACCCCGGGATCGCGCCGATGGCGAGCAGGAACAGCAGGATGAGCGCGGTGCGCATGGAGGTGAGCTGCCGCCAGCCCCAGCGCAGCCAGCCCGCGTTCGCGGCCGGCGGCTCGGCCGGGCCGGCCGCGCCGTCGTTCGCTGCCTCCTGCTGCGGCTGCGGGGTCCGTACTTCGGTCATGAGGTCACCGCCGCCTGGTGCAGCATGGTCGTCATCTCGCCGTAGCTGACCGCGCCGAGCAGCATCCCGGCCACCCGCCCGGTCTTGTCGATCACCACGGTTGTCGGGGTGTCACTCACCGGGGCCACCTGGGAGAACTGCTGGACGACGGCGTAGCCGGGGTCGTTGATGCTCGGATAGCTGATGGCGTGGCTCTGGGTGAAGGCGAGCGCGTTGGTCGGGGTGTCGCCTACGTCGTCTCCGAGGAATGCGACCCCCTGTGAGCGGTACTGCTGCGCGAGCACCTCGAGCGTGGACGCCTCGTCCCGGCAAGGCGGGCACCAGGAACCCCAGAAGTTCAGCACGACCGTCTTGCCCCGGTAACTGGACAGCTTGATCGGTGCCCCGGTCAGCGAGGTGGCGGTGAACTCGGGCGCCAGCGGCCGGTGCCCGGCCTGGTAGGTAACGCTGTTTCCGCTGGTTACGGTGGTGCTGCTAGAGCTGCCGCCGCCCTGGGTCAGCAGGGTCGCCGCGAGCGCGCCGCCGAGCAGCACGGCGACAACGGCCGTCGCGGTGACGACCATCCGGCGCCTGGCTCTGAACAAAGCGGGCCCTTCGGGTCTCCTACAGGGGGTAGTACCTGGTCTATTGTGCCCTATCCGGATCGGCTACCGCCTGCCGGGGCGGAACAGCGTAGGAAACCCCGGTCAGCTCGTCGCCCTCGAAGGTGAAGCTGGTGACCGAGCCGAGCGCGCACTGGCGCGTGTTCGGGTTGTGCCACAGGCGCTTGTGCTCGCCGGACAGGCGGCTGACCCAGATCGGAAGCTGGTGGCTGACGCAGACCGCCTCGGCCCCCCTGGCCTGCTCCCGCGCCCGGCCGATGACCTGCCAGACCCGGGCGGCGACCTTGGCGTAGGGCTCGCCCCAGGACGGGGTGACCGGGTTCCACAGGTACTTCCAGTTCAGCGGGTTGACCGCCAGGCTGGCGAGGCTGACCGACTTGCCCTCGAGCACGTTGCCCGACTCGATGAGCTGGTCGTCGGTGATGATCGGGAGGCTGAGCCGGTCGGCCACCGGCTGCGCTGTTTCCTGCGCCCGCTCGAGCGGCGACGCGAAGACAGCGGTGACGGGGCGCCCGTCGAAGTAGTCGGCCGCCGCGGCGGCCATCTGCCGCCCGAGCGCCGACAGGTGATAGCCCGGCAGCCGGCCGTAAAGCACGTGCTCCGGGTTGTGCACTTCACCGTGCCGTAGCAGGTGAACGACAGTGATCTCAGCCATGGCCACGCCAGCCTACCGCTGCTGCCAGGTCCATCAGGCAAGGACCTCCGCGTACCGGCGCCGGTCGGCAATGACCTCGGTCACCCGGCCGAGCCGCTGCCGGACCGCGGCCTGGTCGACCGCCGCCAGGTCGCCGGCCGCGGCCAGCAGGGCGGCGAGCTCATCGGCCTCGCCGACCAGGGCCCAGTCGAACTGCAGCAGCTCATCAAGGCCGCCGCGGCGCACCCGGTCCCACACCTTGTCCTCCGGCAGCAGCGGCAGCCCGCGCACCGCGGTCGAGACGCTCTCGATGTCCCGGCCCAGCCGGTCGGCCAGGCGCAGCGGCGCCAGCACGGCGGCCGGCGGGAACGGGTCATCCCTGGTCGACGGCGGCACCCGGTCCGCCCGCCACGCACTGGCCAGCTCCCGCAGCCGGGCGGAGGCGTCCGCCAGGCTGCGGGCCACGCGCTCCCTGACCAGCAGGTCATCGGACCGCAGGCGGCCCTTGACGGTGTAGACGTCGGACGCCAGCAGCGCGCGCAACTGGTCGGCTACCGAGCCGGCCATCGCTCAGCGGCAGGCCGGCGAGCCGGCCCCGTTGCCGGCCGCCTGGTGCCCGGTAACGGCCAGGCCCGCCACGTCCGCGGGCAGCGGGCCGGTCAGGCCGATGTGGAACGGCTGCCCGACGGCCATGTTCGGCGCGGAGACCAGGCCCCGCTCCGCCATCTTCATGGCGACGTAGTAGCGGACCGCGTCCAGTTCAGACAGCCCGAACGCGCGGAGCGAGATCAGCTCGCGCATCCGCTCGTCCTTGGGACGGATGAGTACCTTCACGTCGTTCAGCGTGACGCCGTAGACGGACAGGAACTCTTGCAGGTGGGCGCGCACCAGCTCGGTGATGTCGTGGATCCGCTCGTTGACCCGCTCCAGCGGGGTGAGCTGCACCAGCTGGTTCACCGCCTGCTCGACGACCGGCCCGGCGTAGGCGTTCAGCGCGTCGGTGGTCAGCACGTGCCCCTGGTACGGCATGTGGGTGACCAGCCGGACCGCGTCCTGGGCGCTGTCGACGTGCACGTAGTAGTCCACGTCGTAGACCATCTCGGCCAGCTCGCGCGACAGCGCGAGGCCCTTGGCGTTGACCACGCTCTTGCCCCTGGCCACGAACAGCGCCTCGTACTGCCAGGGCGACTGGCCGCCGTAGAACGCCTGCTGCATGCTGCCGATCAGCGGGCGCTGCGGGGTCTCGACCGGGTACTGCCCGGTCTCGTACACGTTCAGGATGGCGCCGCGGGACTTGAGCACGCAGAAGTGATTGCTTTCCACCGTCAGCAGGCTGCCGTTCATGATGTCGTTGCCCGGGTAGTGGTACATCAGCACACCAGGCCCCATGACCTCCGTACCGTCCGAGTTCAGCGTGCTGATTACGCTACGTACCGACACTGGCCGGCTCCTCCCCGCCCGGCGGGCTGCCGCGCCCGCTCCCACCGCCATCCTGGCATTCCGGGCGATACGGGCGCGGGGGTTTCGGCCGCGCGGCCGGAAACGTCAGCCGCGCAGCGCCCCGGCGGCCGCCCGGGCAGCGCCAGGAACCGCGTCGGCGACCAGGGCGAGGGCCTCTTCATCGTGCGCGGCCGACACGAACCAGGCCTCGAAGGCGGACGGCGGCAGGTACACGCCCGCGTCGAGCATGGCGTGGAAGAAGGCCGCGTAGGCGGCGGTGGACTGGTCCCTGGCGTCACCGAAGTCGCGCACCGGCTCGGTCCGGCCGAGGAAGAAGGTGAACAGGCTGCCGGCCGCGGACAGGTAGTGCGGCACCCCTTCGTTGTCCAGCGCGGCCGCCACCAGCGCGCGAAGCGCTTCCGCGGTCGCGTCCACCGCCTGGTACACCTCGGGGCCGCAGGCGCGCAGGGTGGCCAGGCCGGCCGCGGTGGCGAGCGGGTTGCCGGACAGGGTGCCCGCCTGGTAGACCGGGCCGACCGGGGCGAGCCGCGCCATCACCTCGGCCCGGCCGCCGAACGCGGCGCACGGCAGCCCGCCGCCCATCACCTTGCCGAACGTCACCAGGTCGCCGCGCACCCGGTCGATCCCGTACCAGCCCGCGCTGGTCACCCGGAACCCGGTCAGCACCTCGTCCATGATCAGCAGCGCGCCGGAGGCATCGCACAGCGACCTGAGCAGCTGGTTGAACCCGGGCGCGGGCGGCACCACGCCCATGTTGGCCGGGCACGCCTCGGTGATCACGCAGGCGATCTCGTCGCCGCGGGCCGCGAACAGGGCGCTGACCGCGTCGGCGTCGTTATACGGGAGCACGACCGTGTCGGCCGCGGACGCGCCGGTCACCCCGGGCGTGTCAGGCAGGCCGAGGGTGGCTACGCCGGAGCCGGCCGCCACCAGCAGCGCGTCCACGTGCCCGTGGTAGCAGCCCGCGAACTTCACCACCAGCGCCCGGCCGGTGTAGCCGCGGGCCAGCCGGAGCGCCGACATGGTCGCCTCGGTGCCCGAGTTGACCAGCCGGACCTGCTCGACCGGGGCCCGGGCGATGATCTCGGTTGCCAGCTCGACCTCGCCCGGGGTGGCCGCGCCGAACGACGTGCCGCGTTCGAGCGCGGCGGAGACGGCGGACAGCACGGCCGGGTGGGCGTGCCCGAGGATCATCGGCCCCCAGGAGCACACCAGGTCGACGTAGCGGTTGCCGTCCACGTCGAACAGGTAGGGCCCGGCTCCGCGGGCGATGAACCGCGGCTCGCCGCCGACTGGCCCGAACGCGCGGACCGGGGAGTTCACGCCGCCCGGGGTGACGGTGACGGCGCGGGCGAACAGCTCCGCGCTGCGCGGGACGGCCGGCCCGCCGTCATTCGCTGACAGCGCCGGGGGCACCGGGTCAGTCACGGCTGGTCTTCTTCCTCGCAGGCGTCCAGCAGGTACTCGAGCAGCCGCAGCCCGTCTGGCAGCGGGCGCCCGGCGGGCTCACGGACCCAGCGTACGTCCTGGCCGGAGCCGTACCTGGACGGCGGGGCGAGCACGTAGCTGTCCCGGCAGTGCCAGCGCACCAGCTCGGTGCCCTCCGACAGGTCGGGTGACGCGTCGAGGCCGCAGGACCACCACTCGTCCTCGTGGTCGGGCGCCCCCCTGGTCGAGACGTAGAAGTGCATGCGCTCGGTTCCCTCCACCGCGACCGGCCCGGTCTCGGTGCCGGCCGCCGCCATCCGGGCCAGCGCGCTCGCCCCGGCCAGGGCCGGGGCGTCGAGAACATCAAAAACCCGCCCGGTGGCGAGGATCACGTTCGCCTCCGGGCGGGCTTCCCACCACTGTCCGATTACCGCCGGGTCCGCGGTCGCCTGCATCTGCCAGGTCGGCGAGACCGGGTGCGCGCCCGGGGCCGGGCAGCCGACCCGGTCGCACGCGCACGCCCGGCCGGGGTCCGGCATCCCGATCAGGTCCACCCCGGTACTCGGATGGGCGCCGGGGCATACCGGCCAGCCGAGGGCGGCGTACCCGAGCGCGGCCGTGCCGAGCGCCGGGGGCCGGTGCGCCGCCCGGCGGCGGCCGCGTCGCCGCATCATCGTTACCATCAGGCCCGCCGTCCCTCGTGGTCAGCCGCGTCCCGGCGTTGACGGGTACGCCAAAGCGCCGCCGGCCTGGGAGTGGATTGCCGAAATCGTACCTCGGACGGGCCCCTCATTCGGTGCAGATGGCCGTGACCATTGCCACGGTCACAGCTCTGTCACCACTGGACCGGCCGCCTGGTCAGGCGGTGAGGGAACGGGCCACCTCGGTCGCCCAGTAGCTGAGGATCACGCTCGCGCCGGCCCGCCGGATCGCGGTGAGGGACTCCATGATCGCCTTGTCCCGGTCCAGCCAGCCGTTGGCGGCGGCCGCCTCGATCATCGCGAACTCGCCGCTGACCTGGTAGGCGGCAACGGGCACGCGGACGTCGTCGGCCACCCGGCGGATGACGTCGAGGTAGCTGAGGGCCGGCTTCACCATCACCATGTCGGCGCCCTCGGCCAGGTCGAGCTCGACCTCGCGCAGCGCCTCGAGCACGTTGGCCGGGTCCTGCTGGTGGGTCGCGCGGTCGCCGAACTTGGGCGCGCCCTCGGCCGCCTCACGGAACGGGCCGTAGAAGGCGGAGGCGTACTTGGCCGAGTACGCGCAGACCGGCACGTCGTGGAACCCGGCCCCGTCAAGCGCCTTCCTGATCACGCCGACCTGGCCGTCCATCATCCCGCTGGGCGCCACCACGTGGGCGCCCGCCCGCGCCTGGGCGACCGCGGTGGCGGCGTAGCGATCCAGGGTGGCGTCGTTGTCGACGGTCCCGGCCGGGGTGACGATGCCGCAGTGCCCGTGGTCGGTGTACTCGCACAGGCAGAGGTCCGCCATTATCACCAGGTCGTCGCCCGTCTCCGCCCTGATCTCGGCGATGGCGACCTGGGAGATCCCGTCGGGGTCGTCGGCCGCGCTGCCGGCCCCGTCCTTGTCGGCCGGGACGCCGAACACGATCATCCCGCCGACGCCCGCCTCGACCGCCTCGGCGGCCGCCTTGCGCAGGCTGTCCCGGGTGTGCTGGACCACCCCGGGCATCGACCCGATTGGCTGCGGGTCGGCCAGGCCCTCCTTGACGAACACCGGCAGCACCAGCTCGGCCGGCCGCAGCGACGTCTCGGCGACCATGGCCCGCAGCGCCTTGGTGCCGCGCAGCCTGCGCATCCTGACATCAGGGAACCCAGCGCTCATCGGCCTCTCCAGCTTTCCCGTTGACCCCTGACCTGCTTGGTGGCGCTGCCGCCACCCGGTCGCTAGCGTAGCCGCCGGCGGCCGCCGCGGCGGCGCTCGCTCGGGCGGCGCAGCGGCTCGCCCGCCGCCAGGGCGGCGTCCCGCTGGGCCGCGCCGAACTCGGCCAGCGCGTCGACCAGTGCGGTCACCGACGCCTTGGCCGCGGTCACGTCGACCCGCAGCCCGAACTCGGTCGCGGTACTGGCGGTCTGCGGGCCGATCACCCCGATGACGGTGACCGCGTGCGGCTTGCCTGCGATGCCGACCAGGTTCCGCACCGTGGACGACGAGGTGAACAGCACCGCGTCGAACCCGCCGCCCTTGATCGCCTCCCTGATCGGGGCGGGCGGCGGCGCGGCGCGGACCGTCCGGTAGGCGGTCACGTCCTCCGTCTCCCAGCCCAGCTCGGTCAGCCGGGCGAGCAGCGTCTCGGTCGCGATGTCGGCCCGCGGCAGCAGCACCCGGTTGATCGGGTCGAGCAGGTCGTCGTACGGCGGCCAGGCGTCGGCCAGGCCCTCGGCCGACTGCTGGCCGTCGGGCACCAGGTCGGGCCGGATGCCGAAGTCGAGCAGGGCGGCCGTGGTCTGGTCGCCCACCGCCGCCACCTTGACCCCGGCGAACGCGCGCGCGTCGAGGCCGTACTCCTCAAGCTTCTCGCGCACCGCCTTGACCGCGTTGGTCGAGGTGAACGCCACCCACTGGTACCGGCCGGTGACCAGGCCCTTGACCGCGCGCTCCATCTGCTGCGGAGTGCGCGGCGGCTCTACCGCGATGGTCGGCACCTCTTCGGGCACCGCGCCGTACTCGCGCAGCCGCTCGGATACCACCGACGCCTGCTCCCTGGTCCGCGGCACCAGCACCCGCCAGCCGAACAGCGGCTTCGTCTCGTACCAGGACAGCCTGCTCTTGGCCGCCGCGGCCGCGCCCACCACCGCTACCGCGCCGCCGCGGGTGGTGGCGACGGTGATGCCGGCCGCCTTGAGGTCGGGCCCGATGCGGCCGAGGGTGGTGGCGACCGTCTGCTGGTCGGTGGTCGCGCCGTCCCAGGTGATCGCGAACGGGGTCGCGTCCGGCCAGCCGGCCGCGATGAGCATCTTGCCGAGGTCGGCGGGCGCGGTCTCCGCGCCGAGGATCACCAGCGTGCCCGGGCCGTAGCCGACCTGGCTGAGCTCGTTGGCGTGCACCACCCGGAGCTCGGCCGCGCCGTCGGCCGGCAGCGCGATGCCCGCGTAGGCGGGGATTCCGGTGGCGGGCGGCACGCCGGGCACGATCTCGTACCGTACCTGTGCCTTGGCGCAGGCCTGGATCTCGGCCGCGGCCCCGGCCAGCAGGGGGTCACCAGGGAACAGCCGCACCGCGATGAGCCCGGCCTTCGCCGCCTGCGCGAGCGACCTGGCGGTGCCCGCGGTGTCCGCGGGCTCGGCCATGGTTGCGTCCTCGGCGACCAGGTGCCGGATCCGGTCGGTCACCTCGGCGTCGGCGATCACCAGGCTCGCCGCGGCCAGCAGCCGGGCGCCCCGCATGGTCAGCAGCCCGTCGTCGCCGGGGCCCGCCCCGACGAACGCGACCCAGCCATCTATTTCAGTCATGCGCATCATTCCCGTTGCTCGTCTCCGCGCGCATCAGGCCCGCGGCGCCCAATGCCAGCATCCGCGCCGCCAGGTCGCGGCCGAGGCGGGCCGCGTCCACCGCGTCTCCCTCGCCGCGCTCCCGTATCACCATTCTGCCGGCCGCCGCTCCCGAGTCCACTGTTCCCGGCGGCCAGGTTGCGCCCGGCGCGCCGAGCACGACGCCTTCCAGGTGCAGCGTGTTCGTGCCCGCCAAACGGCAGGCGTATGCGCCGACCGGCGCACTGCAGCCAGCCTCGAGGGCTGCCAGCAGGCTCCGCTCCGCGGTGACGGCGGAACGGGTGGGCGGGTGGTCGACCGCGGCAAGCTGCGCCGCCAGCGCCGCGTCGCCGGTCCGGCACTCGACCGCGAGGGCACCCTGGCCCGGCGCGGGGACCATGTCATCGGGCTCGAAGACCTCGCTCACCAGGTCGGCATGCCCGATCCTGGCCAGCCCGGCGTAGGCCAGCACCACCGCGTCGACCTCGCCGTCGTGCACCTTGGCCAGCCGGGTATTCGCGTTGCCGCGGATCGGCACGCAGTTGATGTCCGCGCGCAGCAGCGCGATCTGGGCGGCCCGGCGCGGCGCCCCGGTGCCCACCCGCGCCCCGGGGGGCAGATCGGCCAGCTTGGCGCCGTCGCGGGCGACCAGCGCGTCACGCGGGTCGTCGCGGGCGGGCACCGCCGCCAGCGCGATCCCCGGTGCGGCCCCGGTCGGCAGGTCCTTGAGCGAGTGAACGGCGAAGTCCACCTCGCCGCGCAGCAGCGCGTCCCGCAGCGCGCTGACGAACACGCCGGTGCCGCCGAGCTGGCTGACCTGCTCGCGGCTGACGTCGCCGAGCGTGGTCACGCCGACGATCTCCACCCGGCGGCCGGTCCGCTCGGCAATCAGCCGGGCCACCTGGCCAGACTGGGCGATCGCCATCGGGCTCTTGCGGCTGCCAAGGCGCAGCGGCGCTTCGGCGGTCACTGACTTCCCTCCTGCGCGCTGACGGGCGGCTCGACTTCGGCGTGGGTCACCGCGTCCACGGTGCGCGGGTCGAGGTCGAACAGTACCCGCAGGGCGGCGGCGTACTCCCTGCCGTCGGGCAGGGACGCGAGTTCCTTTACCCGGACGGTGGGCGCGTGCAACAGCTTGTCTACCACTCGGCGCACCGTCTGGGCCATTTCTTCCAGCGCGCGGCCGCTCACGCCCTCGTCGGCCAGCCGTCCCGCCAGCCGGCTGAGCTCGGCGTCGACCACCGTGGCGGCCTTCGCCCGCAGCGCCACCACGGTCGGCGTCACGGTCGCGGCGCGGGCGGCGGAACCGTAGGCGGCGAACTCTTCCTCCACGATCGCGCGGACCTCGGCCACCTCGGCCGCACCCACCCCGCCGCCGGTGCCGCGCAGGGTGTCCATGTCGACCAGCCGCACGCCGGGCAGCGCGGCCACCGCCGGGTCCACGTCGCGCGGCATCGCCAGGTCGAGCAGCACCAGGTCCTGGCCGGGGCGGCGGGCGGCGAGCACGTCACCCACCAGCGCCTCGGTGATCACCAGGCCGGACGCCCCGGTGCAGGAGATCACCAGGTCGGCGGCGGCCATCGCGGCGGTGAGGCCGGACAGCTCCGCCACCGCGCCGACGGCGATGCCCGCCGCCAGCCGCTCGGCCTTCGCCCTGGTCCGGTTGGCCACCGTGACCCGGGCCGCGCCGGCCCTGGCCGCGGTTGCCACCGCGAGGCCGCTCATCGCTCCCGCGCCGACGACGAGGACATTCAGGCCGGACAGCACGCCAGCGTGGCCGGCCTCGCCCGCGGCGTCCGGTCCGCCGACCGCGAGGCCGATGCCCACGCTGACCAGGCTGAGGCCGAGCCGGTCGATCCCGGTCTCGGCGCGGGCCCGCTTGCCCGCCCGCAGCGCGAGCCGGCCGAGGTCACGCAGCGCCCGGCCGAGTGTCCCCTGGTCGCCTGCCCGGTTGAGCGCCGACCGCACCTGGCCGAGGATCTGGTCCTCGCCCACCACGACCGACTCGAGGCCGCTGGAGACGGCCAGCAGGTGCTGCACCGCGCGGTCCTCGTAGTGCACGTACAGGTGGCCGGTGAGCTCGTGCACCGGGATGCCTGAGTGCCGCGACAGCAGCTCGCACACCCCGGCTACGCCGCCGTGGAACCGGTCGACCTCGGCGTACACCTCCACCCGGTTACAGGTGGAGATGATGAAGGTCTCCGCGATGTCCGGCAGGCGCGCGACGTCGTGCAGCAGCTTGTCGAGCGTGTCACCGCTGACCGCTGCCCGCTCCAGCACGGAGACCGGCGCGCTCTTATGGCTCAGGCCGACAACGAGGACGCTCACGCTTGCACCGCCTACACCTCCGCGGCTGCCTGGTCCGCCGCCTGCCCGAAGCGCTCGGCGTTCCGCCGCTGCGCATGGAAGGCGAGGATCTGCAGCTCAATCGATAGGTCGACCTTACGCACATCCACGCCATCAGGCACATTCAAGACGAGCGGTGCGAAGTTCAGGACGCTTGTTACCCCGGCGGCGACCAGCCGGTCGCACATGACCTGGGCGGCGCCGGCCGGCACGGCGATCACGCCGATCGCGACACCGTGCTCGGTCACCACCGACTCTAGCTCGCTGACGTGCCTGACCAGGACGCCGCCGAGTTCGCGGCCGACCAGGGCCGGGTCGCTGTCAAGGACCGCCTCGATATGGAATCCGCGGGTGAGGAAGCCGCCGTAGTTGGCGAGGGCGCGGCCGAGGTTGCCGGCCCCGACGATGATGACCGGCCAGCGCTGCGTCAGGCCCAGCGCCCGGGACACCTGGTAGACCAGGTACTCGACGTCGTAGCCGACGCCGCGGATGCCGTAGGAGCCCAGGTGGCTCAGGTCCTTGCGCAGCTTGGCCGAGTTGACGCCGGCCGCCCGGGCGAGCTCGTCGCTGGCGACGGTGGTGACGCCGCGCTCAGCCAGCGCGTAGAGCGCCCGCAGGTAGACGGGGAGCCTGGCCACCGTGGCCTCGGGGATGCCGCCGGGGTACGGCCGTTCGGCGCTGTTGGCTGGCTCGGCGTCCTGATCGGACAGCTCGGCGGCACTGGACATGCGACGCTCCCCGGGGACGGTTCGGCGCGGCGGCGAGCCGGCCTGGCCCGCGTTGGTCACGATCGCGCGTTCCTGGCGCGCGACTTACCTACCATACGTCGTTTGTGAACAAATGCACAAAGTCCGCACCATCACCCCAGCGCGCTGCCCGGCTTTTACCTGAGCGCACTGCGCAGGCGGTCCTCGGTCACCCGCCAGAAATCGTGCTGCACCCCGTCGACCAGGGTGACCGGGATCTTGTCCCAGTACTCGCGCAGGTCAGCCTCGGACTGGGTGATGTCCCGCTCTTCCCAGGCGACGCCGAGGTCGCCAGCGACCCTGCTGATGACTTCGCGCGCGTCGTCGCACAGGTGACAGCCCGGCCGGTAAAGCAGCGTGATCCGCGGCGCGGCCATCGCGATGCTTACCGCCGGTCCTGCGGCCGGTCCCGGTCGGACGCGCGGGCCGACTGCCTGCCGTCGCCGTAGCGGTCGCCAGCGGCCGGCTGGCCTCCGTCGGCTGGCTGGCCGCCGGCCTCGAGGGCCGGCTGCCCGCCACTGGTCAGCTCTCGGTAGCGCGGCGCGTACTGAGTGGCGGCGTTCGAGTAGCCGCCGTTGGCGTAACCCGGGCCGCCGGAGTAACCAGCGCCGTTAGAGTTCCCAGGGCCGTTAGAGTAACCAGCGCCGTTAGAGTAATCAGCGCCGCCGGAGTAACCAGCGCCGTTAGAGTAACCGTCGGCCCCCCGGTAGCCGTTACCGTTGGAGTATCCATTGGTCTCTGAGTAACCATTGGCACTCTGGTAGCCGTTGCTGCCCGAGTAACCATTGGATCCCTGGTAGCCATTGTCCCCTGAGTAACCATTAGCGCCCGGATAGCCGTTGCCGCTCGGGTAACTTCCGCCATTTGCGTAGCTGGCCGACCCAGAGTGACCGTTAGCGGCGTCATACTGGCCGTTACCCTGCCCGTAAGAGCCATTAGCGGCGTTATCGTACTGAGCTATCGTCGGGTAGTGCTCCCGCCCGGTCGCCGCGTACTGGCGGTTCTCGGCCGGGTAGCGGTCCTTGGCCGGGGTGAAGCTGGCCACGGCGGCCGGGCGCACGGTCGGCGGCTCCGCCGGGTGCTGGCCCTGGTACCCGCCTCCGTTGTACTGCGCACCGGAAAACTGGGTGCGCTCGTACTGCGCACCCGCGTACTGGCCGCCTGGCTGGGCGTCCTGGTACTGCTGGCCGGCGAACGGCGCCGCCTCCTGAAAGCGGGGTTCGTGCTGCTGAGCCTGCTGGTACTGCGGCTGCGGCTGGGGCGGGCGCTGGTACTGCGGTTCCTGGAACGCGGCGGCGGGCTGGTACCGGTCACCCCCGGGCACGTCCGCCGGGCGCGGCTGGTACCCGTGCGGCCCGGCCGCCTCGGGCGGGCCGCCAAGCGCCGCCACCTTCGCGTACTTGAGCCGCAGGTCGATCACGTTGGTGGCCAGCACGCAGGGGGCGCGATCCACCGCGAACTGCCGAATATGCGGCTGGCGCTCATGGCTCAGGAAGGCGGCGCGGTCCCGGTAAATCTCGTACATGATTCGCTGCATCGGCGCCTTGGGCACCACGTGAATGACATAGACCAGCGTATCGGGCTCGGCCGCCCTAACGCCCTCGGCTGCCCGCTCCGCCAGCCGGTCAAATTCCTTGGTCTTATCCTCATGCAGCGTGTAAATCGAAAGGCGGCCGATCGGCCTGGGGGTACCAGTAGGGCCGTCGTCGTCCGCGTCGTCATTGTCGACCGGGGTAAATTCAGGAGCGCCCATCGCGCCGCCCCGGCCATTGGCACTGAATCCGGCGCCGTTGCGGGCCGGGTCATTTCCGTATCCGCCCGGAGCGTAGCCCGGATTACCGCCGCCGCCGAAAGCCGCATCGGGGCCGGCCGTCGGCGGCCTGCCGCCTGACCCGGCCCGGCCGAGGCCAGCATCCTGCCCGTAACCGGGGTCCTGCTGGTACCCGCCGCCGTTGGCCGGCTGCGGCCGGCCGGCTGAGCCGTAGCGGTCGTCGCCGTAACCGGCGGTGTCGTACCCGCCGGCGGTGCCCCGCTCGCGGTTTCCGGCGCTGCCGTTCGCCTGGAAGGTGGGAAAGGCTGGCGCGAAGGCCGGGCTGGCGCCGCCGCCGGCGTAGCCGCCCGCGGCGTCCCTGCCTCGCTCGGACTGGCCCCGCTCGGACCCGCCCCGGTCAGCGCGCTTTACGGTGTCGGCCGACGCTGCCCAGTCACCGTTGTCTCCCTGGCCACGGTCACTGTCGGCCCAGTCATCGACCGCACTGTCCGCCCAGGGGTCACGCCCGTCGTCCGCTGCGCCCCGGGCGCCGTCGTCCCAGCCGTCGTCACGCCGCCGTCTGCCGCTCATATCCGCTCCATCTCGGTATAGGGCTTCCCGCGTCTACCATTGTCAGCCAACCAGGCCGTCGTGACAGACGTGTTAGCGGAAAGATTCCGGCCCGACGCCGGCGCGAACGCGGTCCGCGAGCCGGCCCGAGCGGGGAGCCCGCACGTCTAGCAGGGCCGCGGAAGGCACGGGGCGCCGCCGGCGCACCCGTGTGATCCGCAGCACCCGCCCGGACGGTTACTTCTTGTTCCTGCGCTGGATCCGCGTCTTCTTCAGCAGCTTGCGGTGCTTCTTCTTCGCCATCCGCTTGCGGCGCTTCTTGATGACTGAGCCCATCAGGCCACGATCCCTTCGGCATAACGGCAGACGGGCACGCCATCGCTCACCGGCGGCCGGGAGACTTGGGCGCACGCCCGAAACTTCGAGAGGTGCGTGAACGCCTACCGCTCACGCAGTGCTCAACACTACCCGCTGCCGCGGGCCGATGTTCACCCGGATGCTTATCCTCCTGGCGCCCCCGCCCACGCTGGGCCTGCGGGCAGGGACGGGCGAAAGCACCCGCCCAACGCCCGCCGGCGGCCAGGACACCCCCACCGGCGCCCTGGCCGCCGTACGGGGCCAGGCTCTTAACGCAGACCCTGGTGCGGTGCGCGGTTCCGGTCTCCCGCGCCCGGCACCAGGCGGCCGCGCTAGACGGTACCGACGAAGGCCGCCCGCAGGTACTGGTTTACCGCCTGCTCGGGGACCCGGAAAGAACGACCGACCCGTATCGCTTCTAGCTCGCCAGAGTGGACCAGACGATAGACGGTCATCTTTGATACCCGCATGATCGTGGCCACTTCGGCGACGGTTAGGAATCTAACGTCACTAAGGGGGGTTTCGGTTGCCATCATTGCCCTCTTCCGCGCGAAGCCGAGCACGCCTGACCGGATTCAGCGCACCAGTCACGTACGTATCCCAGGGTAAGTCTCGTACGGAAAAGAGCAAGTCCCCCGAATAGCCTCATTGTTGTTACTCATCGGCTGGTAGCAGACGCGTGCACGTTCCGACACGGAGAGGATTCTATGAATGGGCCGGAAAGAAGCACGTCAACCAGCACAGATGGGACCGAAGATCACGACTGCGGCCAGCACTACAGCCGGTCGTCAGGTGACAGAAAAAATTACGTAGCTGACAGCCCGTGGGACGGAAACACCGCGTTCCGGGTTCGCGCGATGGCGCGATCAACCGGATCAGCCGGATCCATGCCGGAGGTAAATGACGCAAACCGGACCGGGGCACCGTCACTCATCGTCAGCGGCGCGGTTTCGCCGCCAAGCGCGGCCGCCAGTTCCCGCCACCGTTCCGGTATGGCCGTTTCCGGGTCGACCGGCGCCCCCGCCGCCACCGCCACCAGGTGGGCCCAGGTTCGCGGCACCACCTGGACAAGCGCGTACCCGCCGCCGCCGGTCGCCACCCAGCGGCCCTCGCACAGCTCGTGGGCGAGCTCGTGCAGGATGAGCTGCGCCTGCCGCTGCCCGTCAACGCTGAGCGCCAGGTGCGCCAGCGGGTCGAGCCGGTGACTGTCGCAGCCGTGCTGGGTGACCAGCACGGACGGCTTGAACGCGCGCAGCAGCGGTACCGCCACCGCGTCGAGCGCGCGCAGCCAGCCGGCGTCCCCGGTCCCGGCCGGGAGGGCGACGTTGACCGCGTAGCCGTCGCCCGCCCCGGCTCCGGTCTCGCCGGGCAGGCCGGTCCCGGGAAACAGCGTGGCCGGGTGCTCGTGCAGGCTGACGGTCAGCACCCGCGGGTCGTCGTAGAACGCGGCCTGCACGCCGTCCCCGTGGTGCACGTCCAGGTCGACGTACGCGACCCGGTCCGCCCCGGCCGCCAGCAGCCAGCGGATGGCGACCGCCAGGTCGTTGTAAACGCAGAAGCCGCTGGCGGCCGCGCGCATCGCGTGGTGGTGCCCGCCGGCCACGCTGACCGCATGCGATGCGCCACCGGACCACACTGACCTGGCCGCCGCCAGCGTCGCGCCGGCCACCGCCGCGGCCGCCTCGTGCATGCCGGGAAAGACCGGGTTGTCATCGGTGCCGAGCCCGAACCGCGGGTCGGGCCCCAGCTCCTGCCCGGCCCGCCGGACCGCGGCGATGTACCCGGGGTCATGGACCGTCTCCAGCTCGGCGTCGGTTGCGGGCGCGGGCGCGACCACGGTCACCCCGGGCCCGGCGAGCAGCCCCAGCTCGCGGGCGAGCTCGATGGTGAGCCGCCACCGCACCGGGTCGAACGGGTGCCCGGGCCCGAAGTCGTACCGGGTAAGCCCGTCATCCCACACCACCGCGGCCGAACCGCTCACGTACGCCTCCCGCTGGCTTGCCTGGTGCTCATCATGACCGGCCCGCCCGCCCGGCGACAGGGACCTACGACCTGGACCTTAGGCACCGCCGAGTTCACGGCCGCGGTCGCGGGCCGCCTCGATCGCCGCCAGGAAGGCGGCGCGGACCCCGTGCTTCTCAAGTTCCCGCACCGCCGCGATGGTGGTGCCGGCCGGCGACGTGACCGCGTCCCGCAGGATCACCGGGTGCGCACCGGAGTCGCGCAGCATGGTCGCCGCGCCGTAAACGGTCTGGGTGACCATCTCCAGCGCCGTCTGGCGCGGCATGCCGAGCAGGATCCCGGCGTCCACCATCGCCTCGACCAGGTAGAACACGTAGGCCGGGCCAGAGCCGGAAAGCGCGGTGGCGGCGTCCTGCTGGTACTCCGGTATGCGGATTACCTTCCCCAGCGGCCGCAGCAGCTCCTCGGTGCGGTGCAGGTGCTCCTCGCCCGCGAACGACCCGGCCGAGATGACCGACATCGCCTCGTCGACCAGCGCCGGCGTGTTGGACATGACCCGGACCACCGGGGCCTGCACCGCCAGCCGCTGCTCAATGAACGACGTGGTGATGCCCGCCGCGATCGAGATCACTAGCTGGTCCGCGGTGACCAGGCCGGACAGCTCGTCAAGCATCCGCCCCATGTCCTGCGGCTTGACCGCGATCACCAGGGTGCCGGCCTGCTTGGCCGCCTCGACGAGGCTCAGCAGCGGTATGCCGTAGGCGGACCGAAGCTCCTGCGCCCGCTGCGGCCGGCGCACCACCGCGGCCACCTCATCGGCCGGGCGGCCCGCCTTGAGCAGCCCCGACAGTAGCGCCTCGCCCATCTTGCCGGCCCCGAGTATCGCGATCATGAGGATGATCCTAGGGACCGCAGCAAGAGCGCGAGGTTGGCCGGCCGCTCGGCCAGCCTGCGCACCAGGTACGGGTACCAGTCGCCGCCGTAGGGCACGTACACCCGTACCTGCGCCCCCTCGGCCGCCAGCCGCCGCTGCTCATCCGGCCGCACCCCGTACAGCATCTGGTACTCGAAGCTGCCGGCGGTCCGGGCCAGGCCGAGCGACCGGGTGATGGAGATCAGCCGGGGATCGTGGGTGGCCACCATCGGGTAGCCCGGGCCCTTCATCAGCAGGCCAAGGCAGCGCGCGTACGCCCGGTCCGCCTCGTGGCGCGACTCGAACGCCTCGGTCCCCGGCTCGGCGTAGGCGCCCTTGCACAGCCGCACCCGGACCCCGGGCGCGGCCACCGCGCGCAGGTCGTCCCCGGTGCGCCGCAGCGAGGCCTGCAGCACGCTGCCGACGCCGGGGAACCTGGCCCGCAGGGCGGTGGCGATCCGCAGCCCGGCCGCGGTGGTCCGGTGATCCTCCGCGTCCACCGTCACGGTGGTGCCCGCGTCCCGCGCGGCGGCCGCGATCCGCTCCAGGTGCTCAGTGGCGATGCGCTCGCCGATGGCGTTCGGGCCGGGGCCGCCCTCGCTGCCGAGCAGCAGCCCGAGCGCGGTCGGCTTGACCGACACCTCGACCGCTCCGCCCTCGGTCAGCCCCTCCGCCGCCAGCTTGCCCAGCAGGTGCACGTACTGCGCGGCGGTCGCCGCCGCCCGCTGCGCGTCGGTGCTGTCCTCACCCAGGTAGTCCAGCGTCACCAGCAGGCCCGCGGAGCGGAGCGAGCGCGCGGTCGCCACCGCGTCCTCGCTCGCCTCCCCGGCGACGTACCGGTCCACGATCGCCCGTGTCGCCGCCGTCCTGGTGACCGCGTGCCTGATCCGCTCGCTGGCGGCCGCCGCCAGCAGTGCCTTGCGCAGCAAAAGACCCCCGTGTGCTCGACCCGTTTACAACGTCCTTCGGCCGGCGGGTGGCTGCGGCACGCTGTCGCGGCGCAGGGTCACTCGCACGTTGGCACCCGCGTCGGGCGGAACGACCACCTCCTGGGCGGCCGCCACCCCGTCGGCAAGCAGCGTAGCGTCCGGATCGACCGACCGCTTGACCAGCCCGAGCCCGATCGGCCCGAGCTCGAAGTGCCGGGCCGACGACCCGATGAAGCCGACCGCGGTGCCGTCGCCGAGGGTGAGCGGCGCGCCGTGGGCCGGCAGCCGGTCGGCCGAGCCGTCCAGGTGCAGGAACACCAGCCGCCGGGGCGGGTGGCCGAGGTTGTGGATCCGGGCCACCGTCTCCTGGCCCCGGTAGCAGCCCTTGCTCAGGTGCACCGCGTCCTCGATGAACCCGATCTCGTGCGGCAGGGTCTTGTGGTCGGTGTCCAGCCCCGGCCGCGCGACCCGGGCGGCGATCCGCGCCGCCTCGAACGCCCACATCCCGGCGGCCGGCCGCGCGGCGGCAAGCTTTCCGGCCGCCTCGGCCGGGACAATCAGGTCAGTACCGAACGGGTGCTGCATGACCGCCGCCGCGCCCGCCTCCTCAGCGATGCTGGCGGTGCCGGAGTCAGCCGCTCCCGTTCGGCTGATCACTCCTCCCTCAGCCGGCAGCGGGCCCGCCAGCGTCTGCACCACCAGCACCCCGGACATGTCCTCGACCTCCACCCGGAGCATGAAGCGCATCGAGTTCAGGTAGTCGACCAGGGCCTTGGCGGTGTGCGGCTCGACCTGCAGCCAGCTAGCGGTGCCGTCGTCGGTCAGCGTCAGGTGGTGCTCGAGGTGGCCCTGGGGGGACAGGATGAGTGCCTGGACGGTGCTGCCGGGCACCAGCCGCTCCAGGTGCTGGCTGGTCAGGCTGTGCAGCCAGGAAAGCCGGTCCCGCCCGGTGACCCGGACGACACCGCGGTTGGACCGGTCGACCAGCACCTGGCCCTCGCTCATCGCGCGCTGCTCCCTGGCCGGGTCGCCGTAATGCGCGGCGACCCCTTCGTCTGGCCACTGCGCCTCGACGGCGCCGTTTATCTCAAGCACTGTGCTTGCTCCTACAGTCGTGGCAGCGCCCGAACACGGTCAGGTGCGAGACGTTGGTCTCGAACCCGTGCCGCTCGTCGAGCGTCCTGGTGAGCGGTGCGACCTCTTCCGGGCTGGCCTCGGTAATCTTCCCGCAGCTCTGGCAGACCAGGTGGACATGCCCGGCGTCGCTGGCCAGGTGATAGGTGGGCGCCCCGTGGTTCAGGTGGGTATGGGTGACAAGGCCGAGGCTGTCGAGCAGCTCGAGCGTCCGGTAGATGGTGGAGATGTTGACGCCCTTAGCGGTCTGCTGGACGCTGGCCGCGATCTCCTCCGGGGTGGCGTGGCTGAGCTTGGCGACCGCCTCGAGCACTAGCTGGCGCTGCGGGGTCACCCGGTAGCCGCGCGACCGCAGCTCCTCGTCCCAGCTGCGGTGCCGGTGCGGCGCTTGCTCCATGCCGTCGAGTCTAGTTCGGCGGCGGCGCGAGAAAATTCTCTTGCGCTGGCGGCGTGGCCTCACATAGCGTCTGAGGTACGCGGAAGGGAGGTGGTCCTAGGTAATGCATAGTCATAGGACTTGCGAGGTGGCTGCCGCTTAGGCTGCCGTCCCCGCTGTGTGGGTCCGCGTAGCGGATCCCGGCCTTGATGGGCGGCGGCGGGCAAACCAGGGCAATCACCGGACCCCCGGGCTGACCGACCTTGTCCAGTCGGTCCCGCGTCGCAGGACGCGCGAGTCGCCCGGGGTTCTTACTTTTCCCGCCCGGTTACTCGATCCAGTCCCACTGCAGCACCGCCCACAGGTGCGGGGTCAGCGGCTGGCCCATGGCGGCCATGTCGAAGGCGTAGGCCAGGTCCTTCTCGCCCTCCCTGAGCTGGCTGGGAACCAGCCCGTAGAGGCGCTTGCCGGCCGTGTAGGGCTTGGCGGTGGCCGTCCGGGCCACCGCGTCGGTCACCATCTCGATGCTGGTCAGGCTGCGGAACTCGGCCGCGTAGATCTCGGTGATCCCGGTCGGGTGGCTGAGCAGCACCTCCACCTTGCCCCCGGGCTGCGGCCGCCAGAAGCCAGCCTCCACCGCGAGCGGCTCAAGCCGCACCGGCTGGCCGGCGTCGTCTAGCTCCACCTCGCCGCGGGAGTCAGTGGCGAGCCGCCAGGACCGGCTGGTGTAGATGAGGTAGGGCTTCCCGATATGGCTGAAGGTGACTTCCTGGTAGAAGTCGAAGCTCTCGATCGTCGGGTAGTCGCCCTTGCCGGTGCCCTTCCACCGGCCGAGCAGGAAGCTGAGCGGCGCGATCGCGGGATGCTCGGGCGGCAGTTCGACCGGGGTCACCGACTCGGTGGCCCCGGCAGCGTCACCGGGCCTGCCGTCATCCGTCATGGGGGCCTCCCCTGATCACCTTGACCGCCGTGTAGCCGGCCGCCACGGCGACGGCGGCGTACGCGAGGATCAGGATCACCGCGCTCAGCATCCCGTGCATGCCACGCACCCTAGCAGCCCGCCGCGCAGCCGTCCGGTTTGTGCCAGACGGCACGCCGACCGGACTAGAGTGCTGCTGTGGCACGCAGTTTGGTGATCAAGGTCACCGCAGGCAAGGACGAGCCCGAACGGTGCAATCAGGCCTTCACGGTGGCGTCGACCGCAGTCGCCAGCGGCATCCCGGTGTCGCTGTGGCTCACCGGGGAGGCCGCCTGGTTCGCGCTGCCCGGCCGGGCCGGCGACCTCGCGCTGCCGCACGCGGCGCCGCTGGCCGACCTGCTCGCCTCGGTCCTCGCCCTCGGCACGGTCACCGTCTGCGGCCAGTGCGCCGCCCGCCGGGACATCACCCCGCAGGACGTGATCGCCGGGGTCAGGATCGCCGGCGCGGCGACCTTCGTCTCCGAGGTGGTCGCGGACAACGTGCAGGCGCTGGTGTACTGAGCCCGGCCGCTACAGGCCCCGACCGCTAGCGCGCCCGATACGATGGCGGTTCTTGCCATCGGGCGCGCACCGGGGGGTCGTCCCCCCGGGTGATAACTGCTGCTGGAGCGCGGCCGCGGTCAGGCGTTCCTCGCGCAGGCGGCCCGCCAGCTCCTCCGCCTGCGGCGGCAGCGGCGGCAGCGGGCCTCCCGCCGCCCAGGACAGCAGCAGGTCGGCCAGGGCCGGGTTACGGACCAGGGCCGGGCCGTGCAGGTAGGTGCCGAGCACCCGCCCCTGGTAGGCCCCCTCGGTCTCGCCGCTGCCATTGCCGGTGCCGAGCACGGTGCGGGCGAGCGGCCGGACGTCGCGGCCCAGCCGGGTGACGCCCTGGTGGTTCTCGAAGCCGGTCAGCCGGCCAACCGGCAGGGCCGGGTCCACGTCGGCCACGATCTCGCCCACCGCCCGGCGCTCGCCCCGGCCGCTGCGCATGTCGAGCAGGCCGAGCCCCTGCACCGGAACGTCGTCGGCCCCGCCGAACTCGACCCCGAGCATCTGGTAGCCCGCGCAGACCGCGAACACCACCGCTCCCCGGCGCGCGGCCGCGTGCAGGCCGCCGTCCGCCAGCAGCCGCCGGGCCGCCAGCGTCTGCGGCAGGTCCTCGCCGCCGCCCATCAGGTAGATGTCGCCGTCGGCGGGCACCGGCTGGTCGGAGTTGACCTCGACCAGCTCGGCCGGCAGGCCGCGCAGCCGGGCCCGCCGCTCAAGCACCAGGGCGTTGCCCCGGTCACCGTAGGTGCTGAGCAGGTCCGGGTAGACCCAGACCAGCCGGAGCGGCCGGGCGGCGTTCGTCACTGCACCCTCCCGAGGGCGACGCGGTAATGCTGGAACGCGGTGTAATTGGCCAGCACCTCAAGCCGCGGCGCAACCGTCAGGGCCGCCTCGACCGCCTCATCGATGTCGTCAACCAGCCGGAACGCGACCTCGTCGGCTTCCAGCCGGACGGCCAGGTCAAGCCTGCGCTCCCCGCCGACCAGCACCGCCCGGCCGCGCAGCCGCCGGAAGTCCACGTCCCACAGCCAGGAGGTGTCCCGGCCGTCCGGGCCCTGGGCGTTGACCGAGAGCAGGATGGGAGCCGGCGGCGGCTCGATCACGTCGAGCGCCTCCAGCCAGCCGGCCGGGTTCTTCGCCAGCAGCAGCCGGATATCGCAGCCGCGCCTGCTCACCTGGGTGTACCGGCCGGCCACCGAGCTGACCTGGCGCAGCTCACGTAGCGCGTCGGGCAGCCGCACGCCGAACGCCGCCGCCACCGCCAGCGCGATGACCGCGTTGGAGCGGTTGGCCCGGCCGGGGAGCCCCAGGTCGAGCGGGGTGGCCTGGCCGGCCGGGTCGATCACCTGGTCGCCGCTGAGCACCCAGCTCACCGGCGGCCGCCGCAGGCCGCACTCCTTGCAGGACCAGTCGTCCCCGTGCCGCAGCAGGTGGGCACCGCAGTTGGGGCAGCACCAGGAGTCCTCGCGCCAGCGCTGCCCGGCCGCCACCCAGGTGACCTGCCGGGCCGAGCCGGCCGCCCAGGCCACCAGCGGGTCGTCGGCGTTGGCCACCACCCGGCAGTCCGGCGCGCCGTCGAGCGCCTCCCGCCAGCGGCGGGCGAGCAGCCAGATCTCGGCCGCGCGGTCCATCTGGTCACGGCTCAGGTTGAGCAGCGTGACCACCTTGGGCCGGGTGGCGCGGATCATCGCCGGGATGTACTTCTCGTCGGTCTCGAGCACGGCGACGGCCGCGTCCGGCGCCCGGGTGAGCGCCGAGGTGAGGCCGGCCTCCATGTTCGCGCCGTAGATGTTCGACGCGATCTGGCCGCCGAGCGGCGCCAGCGCGGCCGTGATCAGCTTGGTGGTGGTGGTCTTGCCGTTGGTGCCGGTGACCAGGACCACCTGCCGGCCGGCCGACAGCAGCGAAAGCAGGTCAGGAGCCAGCCGCAGGCTGATCACGCCGCCGATGACCGAGCCGTCGCCCCGGCCGGCCAGCCGGGAGACGGTGGCCGCGGCGCCGCCCACAGTGGTGGCGACCCGGGCGCGCAGCGGCAGCCGGGAACGATGCCGGGGGTTATCGTCCATTGCAGGTGCGATGCTATCCGCATCAGGGTGGCCGGCGGGCCGGGTCCGGCCGCCGGGCGGTGACAGCCGGGTTAACTATCCCGTGCCCGGCGGCCGGCTCGCGCGCGGCCGCCAGCGGCGCGAGCGTGGCCGCCGCCAGCGCGCCGATCGCCGGGTTGGCGTCGGCCAGCAGCACCTGACGGCCGCCCCCGGTGCCGTAGCTGACGATCATCGCGGTGGCGGGCAGCCGCTGCAGCTCGGCTGGCTCCACCAGCAGCTCGCGGGACCGCTGCAGCGAGCGCGCCAGCGACTCGCTGTCCCCGGTGGCGCGCGAGGTCGACACCCCCCAGGCGGTGCTCGAGCTGATGCCGGCGGTGAGCGAGGTGGACTCGGACGTGCCGCGCGAGGTGCCCGCCTGGACCGACCGCGACCCGCCGCCGCGCAGCGGCAGCGCGCCGCCGCCGGCCGGGCTGCTCCGCCCGGTGCCCGCCGACCGCGACTCGCTGTCCGACGCCGACCGGGCGGCCGACACCGAGTCGCCCACCGTGCTGGTGTAGGACCCGCCGAGCGAGTCCGTCACCGACGTGCCGACGGTCTCGGTCAGCTGCGACAAGACGAACCGGTGGGCCGTCCCGAGCTGCTCGCTGGCCGCCTTCGCATCCTCCGCGTTCCCCAGCCGCATGAACGCCACCACCGCGTTGCCGCGGCCGATCCGCTGCCTGACCGGCGGCGGCATCGACCGGTAACCGAGCACCAGGCCCGCCCGGGCAGCCTCGCAGGCATCGGTCAGCCGGTCGAGCACGTCGGCCCGCAGCCGCTCGGCCCCGAGCAGGAACAGCGTGTGCCGCCAGGACACTGGCCCGGGCGCGGCGGGGGCCGCGCTGATCCGCTGGGTCAGCGCGGTGACCAGGAAGCCGCCGAGGGCCGCCGCCGACTGCGCGCTGGCCCGGCGGTCGACCGCGACCACCCGCAGCCTGCTCCCGCGGGCAAGCTGCGGCCGCTCGGTCCCCAGGCGGGCGAGCACCCGCAGCTGGGCCTCCAGCCCGAGTGCCCGCTCGAGCACCACCCGGTCGGCCGCGCCCTGGCCGAACAGCCGGCTGAGCGAAGCCCCCTCCCGCTCGGTCAGCAGCCCGGCCGACTGGTCCGTCCGCGGGTCGCCGACCTGGGCGAGCGCCCGCAACCCGGCCAACACCCGGCCGACCGGAACGTGCCCGGGGCCCTCGGTCGCGGCGCCCGCGCCAAGCAGCCCGATCACCCGGTCGAGGATGGCGGTGTCGATCGCCAGGTCCCGCACCGAGCGCTGCTCCTCGGCGACGCTGGCCGACAGCGCGAGCACGTCCGCCAGCTCGCCCGGCGCGAGCTGGGCCGCGAGGTCGAGCCGGGGCAGGTCGTGCGGCAGCACCCAGACGGCCGGCCGTTCCCCGGCCTGGGCGCTGAGGTCGGCCAGGTCGGCCGCGACGGCCCCGCCGGACAGGTCGACCACGGTCACCTGGCCGCCCGCGGCCAGGTGGTAGGCGCCCGCCATGGTGAGCATCGCCGACCAGCCGGCCAGCGTGCCGCCCGCCACGTCCACCCGGTCGATGCCGCCGGGCACCGGCACCGCGTACCACCGTTTCTGGCTGACGAACGCGGACCGCTGCCGCTGCCACTGGCTGGCCAGCCGGGCATGGGCAGACCTGGCCGCGCGCTGGCTGTCTTCGGCGTCCGCCCGCAGCCGGTCAACCCGCAGCCGCTCGGCGTCGACCCGGCCGCGCAGCGCCCGCTCGCCCCGCCAGACCGTGCTGCCCGCCGCGCCCGCGGCCGCCAGGAAGGTGGCCGCCGCCAGCCAGCCGGCCAGGGGAGGCAGCAGGCCCGCCCCGGCGCAGCCGCCCAGCGCCAGCGCCAGCCCGGCGGCGGCGGCGACGGCGACCTTGGCCGGACGCGCGATGAGGCTCTCCTCCCGGCGCTGCGCCGCCAGCCAGCCCGCTGACAGCTCCGGCCAGGCGGGCGGGGCGGGGCGGACGGGCGGCGCCCCCGGGTCCTCCTGCGGGGTGGCGAACTGCCACCCCAGGTACGGCGGGGTCATCCGGCTGCCCGCGGCAGCCGGGCCGGCAGCAGCCGGCCGGGTGCGACGAGCCGCCGCCGGGGCGTGCTCACCGCGAGCACGAACTCGGCCTCCCCCAGCCCGAGCAGGGCCTGCGCGGAGACGACGGGAACGGGGACATGGTCGGGCACGGCCGCGCCGGGCGGCGCTCCGACGGCGGGCCCCCGCTCAACGGCGGCCCCCCGCTCAACGGCGGGCCCCGCTCCGGCGGAGGTCGCCGCCCCGGCGGCGGGCCACCCTCCGACCGCGGGGCCGACCCGCGCGGCGAGCGCGGCGGCGAGCCCCGGATCGGTCACCCGGCGGATGAGCACCGTGCCGGCCACCGGGGCCAGCTCGGTGGCCGTCGCGGCCGACGTCGTCGCGGCCAGCACCGCAAGGCCGGCCGTGGCCCCGTCGAGCAGCAGGGCACCCAGCGCCTGCGCCGGGACCAGCTCCGCGTGCGGCACCCAGACCAGCGCGTCGCCGTCGACCCCGATCCGGCGCAGTTCGGCGGCCAGCGACCGGAGCTCAGTGCAGGCAGCGGCGGCCCGGTCCGGCCCGGCGGCGGCCAGCAGCGCGACGGAGCGCTCGGTGACCACCTGGCGCAGGCTGACGGGCGGCGCCCCGCCCGCCGGCTGATCCCCGGCCGGGGCCGCGCCATCCCGGCCGCGGCCCCACAGCTGGCTCGCGCTGGCGGCCTGGCCGTCCCTGGCCTGGCCGCGCTGGGCCTGGCCGTCCTGGCGCCTGGCCGGCCGCTGGGCCTGGCCGCCCTGGGTGATGCGCCCGAGCGGCGTCCCGGTCGCCTGGCAGACGGCTGCCAGCGCTTGCAGGGCGACGCCGCTCTGCCCGTCGTCGAGCACGATGACCGGCTTGCGGCGGCGCACCGCCGCGTGCAGCAGCTGCAGGCAGGCGAGCGCGGCCGGCCGCTCGGCCGCCCCCGCCACCAGCACCCCGGCGGCTGCCTCGGCCCAGCGCAGCTCGGCGGTAGCGCCGGTGCTGGCCATGGTGCCGAGGGCGCAGCCCTCCCGGGTGAGGACGGCGCCGTTCTCGATGCGCCGGGTGGCGGCGACCGCGCGGAGGGCGGCGACCATTCCCGGGCGAGGCGGCGGTACCGCCCACTCGTCAGCCCGCAGCCAGGCCAGCCAGCCGAGCACCGCCGCCTCGGCGGCCGCCAGCGGCAGCGCCAGCGGGAACTGCCGCGGCAGCCAGCCGCCGATCCCGGCCAGCACCCCGCCCGGATGGCCGGCCCGGGGGCGCCGCCGACGGTGCCACCGGGCTGGCCAGCCGCGCCGAGCAGCCGCAGCACCCTGGTCGGCCCGGCCGTGAAGCCGGCCAGCGCGTCGGCCGGCCCGATCGCCAGCGTCCAGGCCAGCCCGACGGCGGCCGGCACCAGCAGCCACCACCACCGCCACCTGGTCACCCGGCCCGACCGCGATAAAGGCAACCACCAGCACCAGGGTGAGCTGAGCCAGCAGCAGGTGAACCACCAGCACCGCCACTGCGCAGGCCGCGAGCAGCTCACGCCGCCGCGGCAGCCCGGCCGGGAGCAGCGTCCGTCCCCGCCGCGGCGCCCGCTCGGCCGGCCGCGCCATCCCAGCCATCATGACTCTAGGTTGCCAAGAATGTACCCTCCGTGTCGAGACCTACCCATTCGCCACTTTTCCGCCGTCACCCCAGCCGCGTGGTTGCGGCAACCAGGCGCCCCTGGCCGCGTGGTTGCGGCAACCACGCCTTCGGGCGCCGGGGGTGGGAGGGGTTAGTCGGGTGGGGCGGGGGCGGGGAGGGGGTCGCCGGCCTGGATGACCACGCGGAAGTGCTGCGGCTTGAGGGTGACGGTGGTCAGGCCGGCCGGCTTCCCGGTTGCCTGGTCGTCGAACCTGATGGTGACCGAGATGGCCGACTGGCCCGGCAGCAGCCGGAGGCTGCGCGCGACCGAGGGCTGCGGCGGGGCCAGCTCGAGGTCGACCGCCCGGGCGTGCGCGAGGCTGGCCGCCGGCCGCCTCCCGGCGGTGCCTGCAGGGTCGTCTCGAAGCTGTCGGCCTCGTCGTAGGCCGGCCCGCCGTCCCCGGGAGCGTCCGGCCCGCCGGGGACGTAGGCCACCGAGATGGCGACCGGCTCGGCCGCGACCGCCCAGGCGCAGCGGACGATGCGGACCGGGTTCGCCCCGCCGACGCCGAGCGACCAGGCCACGTCCTGCGGCGCGGCCCGCAGCGAGACGTGCCGGGCGCTGCAGCTGATCTCGCCGCCCATCGGGTCGAGCCGGGTGCTGAGCCCGCCGACGCCCTCGAGCGGGATCAGGTACTCGGCCGGGCTGGCCCGGTAGAGCTGGCCGTCGGGCAGCCGGCGGATCAGCGAGCGGCGGCTGAGCTCGCCGATGGCGGCGTCGATCTCCGCCATGCTGACGTTGTAGCGGCGGGCGAGCGCGCTGCGCCGTGGCAGCTGCCAGCCCGGCTCGCGGTGCACCAGGGCAGCCGCCATCCGGTCGGCGAGCACGCCGCTGGCCGCCCGCTGCGCTGGCACCGCCGTCTCGGCCTCCATGCCTCCCTGATCCTGACTGTGCCCTGACCCTGACCCTGACCGCCGCCGTCCGGCCCGCTGCTCCCCCCGGAGCCGGCCGTCATCCGCGCTGCGGTAGGTATGCCGCCCGGCCCGGGCTGGCGGCGGCCGGGCGGCCCCGCGTGGCTGGCCCTGGTTCCCGCATGGGTTCCCGCATGCCGCTCGGTGCCTCCAGACTGATTGCGATGCCGGCATCGCTCACGTGTAGGCGGCCGCCGTCCGGCTTCTGCCCGGACGGGCGCCCTGATAACGGATGACCAAAAAACAATTCCGGCCCCCACCGTCCCGGTCATAGATATTCAGTCAAGGTTAATCACAGTTGAATTAAAGAAGACTAACCGGAGTCCGCCAGACGGCATGTAAGTAAATCATCACCCAGCATCGCTGCAGCAGGGGCGTTCACCCGGTAAGTCACAGGAACGTAACGAACACCCACAGCCACCCAGGGTAACCTGCGGATACTTCACCGACCCAGGTTGCGATCACCACACGGTCAGGTCACGCGCAGGTCAAGTCACCAGAAGTTAACCTAGCAGACGCCGCGAATCCACCTTTGGTTCAGTGGAAGCTACTTACGCAGCCTATCACTGGAACCCGTTGGCATTCATCTGCGACTACGCCGACCCGACCTGACTGTAATCGCGCGTGGATGCGCTTCCTATTACAAGGAGAAACTTCACATGCAGCTTCGAGGCAGCAAGCAGGCCATGGTGGCCGGAGGCGCCGCTCTCGCGGCCCTGGCCCTGGCCGCGTGCTCGTCCAGCTCTTCGTCAAGCTCGTCTTCCGCGCCCGCGGCGTCGACCGGCGCGTCCACCGCCGCGTCAAGCGCCGCGTCGAGCTCCGCCCCGGTGAGCGGCACGATCAACGCGGCCGGCTCGACCTTCCAGACCAACTTCCAGCAGGCCGCCATCTCGGGCTTCAAGGCGGTCCAGCCCGGCGTCACCGTCAACTACGGCGGCGGCGGCTCCGGCGCGGGCCGCACCGCGCTGTACTCGAACACGGTGCTGTTCGCGGGCTCGGACTCGCCGATCCCGGCCAAGGAGGCCTCCAAGGTCCCCGCGGGCAAGACCGTGCTGTACTTCCCGGTCCAGATCGGCCCGATCGCGCTGGCCTACAACCTGTCCGGGGTGACCGGCCTGAAGCTTGACGCGACGGTCCTCGCGGGCATCTTCCAGGGCACCATCAAGACCTGGAACGACCCGGCGATCAAGGCCCTCAACCCCGGCGCCAGCCTGCCCAGCACCGCGATCACCCCGGTCGTCCGCTCGGACTCCTCCGGCACCACCGCCAACTTCTCGCAGTACCTGGTGGACGCGGCCGGCAGCGCCTGGAAGCTCGGCACCGCCTCCACCATCAGCTTCCCGTCGTCGGCCCACGCGGCCAACGGCGGCAGCGGCGTGGCCCAGGCGATCAAGGCCACCAGCGGCTCGATCGGCTACGTGGACTTCTCCACCGCCTCCGCCTCCGGGCTGAGCGCGGCCTCGATCAAGAACAGCGCGGGCGACTTCGTGGCGCCGTCGCCGGCCTCCGCCGCCGCGGCCGCGTCGCAGGTGACGCCCGAAGGCCAACCTGACCTTCGCCGCGGTTGACCAGGCGGGCGCCGACCTCCTACCCGGTCACCTACCAGAGCTGGGACCTGGTGTACGCGAAGCAGCCCAGCGCCAACGACGCGGCGCTGCTCAAGGCCTACCTCGGCTACCTGCTCGGCGCCGGCCAGCAGCTGCTCACCCCGCTGAACCTCGCCCCGCTGCCGTCGAGCATCGACCAGGCGGCCGTGGCCCAGCTGAGCAAGATCACCGCGGCCTCCTGAGTAGCCTCCCAGAATGAGCACCGTGACAAAGGCGGACCCGGCCACCCCGGCCGGGTCCGCCCGTCCGCTTTCGGCCGGACGGCGGCTCGGCGACCGGGGCTTCGCGCTGCTCGCGCTCGCCGCCGGGCTGCTCGTCCTGGTAATCCTCGTCCTGATCGCCGTCTCGACCGCACAGCAGTCGACCGACTGGTTCAGCACCGAGGGCTGGAGCGGGATCTTCTCCACCGTCTGGGACGTGCAGAACAACCAGTTCGGCCCGATGGCGTTCCTGTTACGGCACGGTGATCTCGTCGCTGATCGCGATCATCATCGCCGTCCCGGTCAGCGTGTCGATCGCGCTGCTGCTGACCGAGGTGGTGCCGCGCCGCTGGTCCCGGCCGATCGTCTACCTGATGGACCTGCTGGCGGTGGTGCCGTCGGTGGTCTGGGGCCTGTGGGGCCTGATCGTGTTCGTCCCCTGGCTGCAGAACACCGTCTACTCGACGCTCTCGTCCTGGTTCAACGGCGTCCCGGTGCTCGGCAGCCTGTTCGGCCCGCCGTTCAGCGGCACCTCGTTCATGACGGCCGGCATCGTGCTCGCCGTCATGATCACGCCGATCATCACCTCCCTGTCGCGCGAGGTCATCGCGACCGTGCCGACGACGGACAAGGAGGGCGCGTACGCGCTCGGCGCGACCCGCTGGGAGATGATCCGCGGCGCCGTCTGGCCGCACAGCCAGGGCGGCGTGGTCGGCGCCATCCTGGTCGGCCTGGGCCGGGCGATGGGCGAGACGATCGCGGCGGCGCTGCTGATCGGCTCGGTCCCCGAGGTCACCTCGCACCTGTTCGCGCCGGGGTACTCGATCCCGGCCGGCATCGCGAACCTGTTCCCCGAGGCGTCGGGCGAGTTCCGCTCCGCGCTGATCGGCATGGGCTTGCTGCTGTTCGTGATCACCATCCTCGTCAACCTGGGCGCCCGCGGCTTCGTGACGCGCTCGGACCGTCGGAATAAGGGGACCGCCTGATGGCAGCAGTCTCGCCGCCGCCGGGCGCGGTCGACCTGCGCGAGACCAGCGGCTGGCGGCGCACCAAGAACCAGATCGCCACCGTCGTCATGTGGGCGGCCTTCGCGCTGGTCCTGATCCCGCTGGTGTGGGTGATCTTCACGGTCATCCAGAAGGGCGCCAGCGCGATCAGCTGGAAGTTCCTGACCGGCTCGCCGATCCCGCCCAACGTGATGCCGCTCAGCTTCCCCGGCGGCATGTGGCCCGCCATCCTCGGCACGCTCGAGATCACCGGGTTCGCCGCCGCTCATCGCGATCCCGCTGGGCGTGCTCGGCGCGGTCTACATCAACGAGTACGGCGGCAACGGCTGGCTGGCGCGGTTCATCGCGTTCATGGCGGACGTGATGACCGGCGTCCCGTCGATCGTGATGGGCCTGTTCATCTTCACCATCTGGACGCTGCACTACAGCTACTCGGGGATGGCCGGCTCGTTCGCGCTCGCCTGCCTGATGCTGCCGATCGTGATCCGCTCCACCTACGAGATGCTGCTGCTGGTGCCCGACGAACTGCGTCAGGCTAGCTACGCGCTGGGCGCGACCAAGGCGCGGGTCACCCTGACGGTCGTGCTGCCGGCCGCGGTCGGCGGCATCACCAGCGGCGCGCTGCTGGCGGTGGCGCGGGCGGCGGGCGAGACGGCACCGCTGCTGTTCGTCATCCTGTCGACCCAGAACACCAACGCCAACCTGTTCGCCGGCGCCAACACCGCGCTGTCCACGCAGATCTTCGCGAACGCGCAGTCGCCGTACGTCGGCGCCCAGGCCAGGGCCTGGGGCGCGGCCCTGACGCTCATCGTCATCGCGTTTATCCTGATGCTAGGTGCGCGCCTGATCACCGCCCGGTTCACCCGTTACACGCGCTAGGGACTTCCCATGACGGAACAGCCTGAACCTACAGGTCGTCGAGCAGACGATCTCCGCCAACATGCCGCGGCTCGAGACGCACATCGCGCCCGCGGCGACCACGCCGGGGACGAAGATCTTCGACGTGCAGAACGTGTCGATCTGGTACGGGTCGTTCAAGGCGGTCACCGACGTGTCGCTGCCGATCTACGAGAACGAGGTCACCGCGTTCATCGGCTCGTCCGGCAGCGGCAAGTCGACCGTGCTGCGCGCCTTCAACCGGATGAACGACCTGGTGCCGGGCGCGCGACTGGACGGCGCGATGACGTACCGGGGCGCCGACCTGTACCACAAGGACGTGTCGGCCTCGGCGGTCCGCCGCCGGATCGGGATGGTCTTCCAGAAGCCGAACCCGTTCCCCAAGTCGATCTACGACAACGTGGCCTACGGCCCGCGGATCAACGGCGAGCGCAACAAGGCCAAGCTGGACGAGATCGTGGAGCGCTCGCTGCGCGGCGCCGCGCTCTGGGACGAGGTGAAGAACCGGCTCAAGCAGTCCGGCCTCGCCCTGTCCGGCGGCCAGGCGCAGCGGCTGTGCATCGCCCGCACGATCGCGGTCGAGCCGGACGTGGTGCTGATGGACGAGCCCGCGTCGGCGCTCGACCCGATCGCCACGCTGGCGGTCGAGGACCTGATCCGTGAGCTCAAGCAGAACTACACGATCGTCATCGTGACCCACAACATGCAGCAGGCGACCCGGGTCAGCGACCGTACCGCGTTCTACTCGGTGCTCACCGACTCCAAGAACGACACCCGTACCGGCATCCTGGTTGAGTACGGCCCGACCCAGCAGATCTTCGAGGACCCGCAGGACAGCCGCACCCAGGCTTACGTCACCGGCCGGATGGGCTGACCCGGGTTCAACGGCAAGGCAGGACAGTACCGAACGGGTGCGGCTGACTGAGTCAGCCGCACCCGTTCGGCCTGACCGGGTTAACCCGCGTCGGGCCCGTCCTGGCCGGGCTCCCTGGCGGCCGAGCCGGCCAGGTAGACCACGCGGCGGGCGATGTTCACCGCGTGCGCCCCGATCCGCTCGTAGTCCCGGGCGACCAGGGCCATCTCCATCGCCACGGGCACCCCGATCGGCCCCGACGCCAGCTCGGCGATGAGGCTGCCGTGCAGCTCGTCCAGGCCCTCGTCGCGCTCGGCCAGCGCCCGGGCGGCGGCCCGGTCGCGCTGGTACCAGGCGTCGGACGCCTGCCGCCACATCTCGGCCGCGAGGTCCCCCATCCGCGCCACCAGGGCCCGCGCCCGCGGGGTGAGGTCTTCTTCCAGCAGGTGGCCCGCGCTGGCGCCGATGTGCACCACCAGGTCGTGCGACCGCTCCAGCTCGGGCACGATGCGCAGCACCGACAGCAGGAAGCGGAGGTCGGCCGCGACCGGTGCCTGGAGCAGGATCTCCCGGTTGGCCAGCCCCTCGACCTCAAGGTAAAGGGCGTCGATTACCCGGTCGCGCTCGGCCAGCGTCAGGTAGGCGCCGCTGTCCCCGTTGAGCAGTCCCTCGGTCGCCACCGGGATACCCTCGGAGACCATCGCGAACAGCTCGATGACCTTGCCCTCGATTGCCTCAAGCTCGTTGTCGAACTCTTGCCGGTGCTCGCTCATGTCGCCAGCCTACGGACGGATGACAACGGCGCGGCAGCCGGCAGGCGACGGGAACATGAACCGGGCCCCGCGGATTGCGCGGGGCCCGGTTCACTGGCTGGCGGTCAGTCAGACCAGGAAGTCGACCTTGGTGACCTGGCCGGTGTCGGCGCTGACGGCCTGCTCGAGGCGGATGTCGCCGGGGGCGAGGACGCGCAGCGTCCACTGGCCGGGGGCGGCGAAGAAACGGAAGCCGCCGTCCTCGCCCAGCGGGACCTCGGCCACGAACTCGTCGCCGGTGCCCAGCAGCCGGGCGTAGCCCTTGGCGACCGGGCTGCCGTCGCGGGTCACCTGGCCCTCGATCACGGCTTCCTTGCTCGCCTTGTCCTTGGTAATGGTCACGCCGCCCGCAGGCGCGCCGCAGCTGTCATTGCTCACTTGCCCTCACCCAGTTCGATCGGGACGCCCACCAGGGAGCCGTACTCGGTCCAGGAGCCGTCGTAGTTCTTCACGTTCGGCAGGCCCAGGATCTCGTGCAGCACGAACCAGGTGTGGGCCGAGCGCTCGCCGATCCGGCAGTAGGCGATGGTGTCCTTGCTGAAGTCCACCCCGGCCTCGTCCTTGTACAGGGCGGACAGGTCGCTGTCGGACTTGAACGTGCCGTCCTCGTTGGCCGCCTTCGACCAGGGGACGTTCTTCGCGGTCGGGATGTGCCCGCCCCGCTGCGACTGCTCCTGCGGCAGGTGCGCGGGCGCCAGCAGCTTGCCGGAGAACTCGTCGGGCGAGCGCACGTCGACCAGGTTGCGCTTGCCGATCGCGTCGATGACCTCGTCGCGCTTGGCCCGCAGGGTGGCGTCCTGCTCGGATGCGTGGTAGCTGGTCTTCTCGCGGGACGGCACGTCGGTGGTCAGCTCGCGCGAGTCGAGCTCCCACTTCTTGCGGCCGCCGTCGAGCAGCAGCACGTTCTGGTGGCCGTAGAGCTTGAAGTACCAGTACGCGTAGGCCGCGAACCAGTTGTTGTTGCCGCCGTAGAGGATCACGGTGTCGTCGTTGGCGATGCCGCGCTCGGAGAGCAGCGCCTCGAAGCCGACCTGGTCGACGAAGTCGCGGCGAACCGGGTCCTGCAGGTCCTTCTTCCAGTCGATCTTGATCGCGCTGGGGATGTGCCCCTTGTCGTACGCGCTGGTGTCTTCATCTACCTCGACGATGACGGTGCCAGGGGCACCGATGCGGGCCTCGACGTAGTCGGCGTCGACTAGGACGTCGGAACGGCTCATGACTGGAAAACCTCCTTGTGCGGCGCGGCCCCTTAGTGGGCCGGCCGGATTCTCTGGATGAACAGGTACATCTGGCAGCCGAGGCAGAAATCGAAGGCCGCGTTGAGGAACGCGGCGGCCAGCGCGAACGCGGCGAAGACGATCCCGAGCAGCGGCAGGCCGGCCGCGAAGCCGGCCGCGCCGATTCCGGCGAAGACCGCGCCCACGCCCTGCGAGAAGCGCGGCGGCGCCTCCGGCTCGGTCCTGGACGGCGGCCCGAGCCGCGGGCGAACCAGATGACGGAAGATGAGCCCGTAGGGGGCGTAGCGCAGTCCTGCCAGTGCCCCCGCCGCGAACACCAGCGTCTGCGCGAACAGCAGCCAGCCCGCGGCCAGGTGGGACACGCCCGACAAGACCAGTACGACCGCGACAACCACGGTGGTGATCGCCGCGCCGAAGCGCGGGGCACGCGAGTCGATGGTCATGATCATGCTCCAGGTGCAGGTTGAGCCGTTAACGTTGCCCGCTGCACGCGGCGGAACTGCTAAAGACAGGCCGCTAGACGCAGACGGTGCTGGGCACGGAACGCGGACACATGGCGGTCGCGACCCGGCAGAAGTCCACCGCGCGCCGCTTGGTGAGCAGCATCCTGGAAGGCACGTACCTGATGCTATGCACTGACGGGACCGCTGTCACCACCCTGGCCGCTGACACGGACCCCATTGTCACCTGATTTAGTGGGAAATTCAAGATGCACCGCCGCCGGCGGGCAGCGCAGCGCCGCCGGCCAGCACCCGGCCGACCGCGGCCAGCAGCTCAGCCTTGCGGAGCGGGCCCGAGGCGCGGCTGGTGATGCCGCCCGCGGCGTCGAGCACCAGCACGGTCGGGGTGGACAGCACGTGCAGCCGCCTGGTCAGGTCCATCCGGTCGGCCGCGTCGATCTCGACGAACGAAACGCCCTCCCGCTGGCCGGCCACCTCGGTCAGCAGCTCCCTGGTCGGCCCGCAGTACGCGCAGACCTGGGTGGAGAACTGGACCAGGGTCGCCCGCGGGCCGAGCGGCGCGCCCAGGTCGGCCGCGCTCAGCGCGCCGCTAGCGGGGGCGCTGGCAGCGGAACTGGAGCCGGTCGCGACGGCCTGCCCGGCCGGGGCCTGCCCAGACGGCCCGGGGCGGAACCGCCCCTGGCGGCGGCGCAGCGCGAAGCCCGCCGCGGATGCCGCGGCGAGCACGACCACGAGCACTATCAGGCCACCGACCACGGTAGCTCAAGCGCCGCCGGGCGGCGCTGCTATTCCCGGCTGCCGCCTCGTCCGGCCGCCCGGGCATCCGGGCGGCCGTCAGCCGCGCCCGGTCAGGCGGGCACCTCGATCGCCTTCCCGGTGCCGACGGTGACCTCGAGGCCGGCCACGTTCTTGGCGAAGACCCCGGTGGAGCTGGGGTAGAAGATCGTGCCTTCGACGTTGTCGGTCACCCAGCCGCCTGCCAGCACCCGGTGGCCGGACGTGTCGGTCACCCAGAGCTGGCAGCTCGTGCCGACCGGGATGCCGGAGACCTTGGTCGCCAGCTCGGTGCCCCAGCCCATCGGGCGGTAGCTCACGGTGGCGGTCATCGCGCCGGAGTGACCGACCGCGGTCTGCCACGGCCCGGTCGGGTTCCCGACGTTGGCGCCGATGGCGGTGGCGGGCGGCGCGGCCGGGCTCGACCCGAGCCGCAGGCCGCCGAACACGCCGGCCGCGATAACGAGGGCGGCCGCGACCCCGAGGGCCGCCTCCCGCCAGTGGCGCCGCCGCCGCCGGGCCTTCGTCAGGTCGAGCACGGTGGCAAGCAGTTCGCGCGGCGGCTCGGCTTCCTCCGGCGCGGCCGCCGCGGGCGGCCCGTCGGTCGCGCTCAGCGCGATGGCTTCCTCGGTCGAGACCCGGGCCAGCAGGGCCGGCAGCCCGGCCAGGCCGGCCAGCTCGTCGCGGCAGTCGCGGCAGGTCGCCAGGTGGGCGTCGACCAGGCTGCGCTCGGCCGGGTCAATGGCGCCGAGCACGTAGACCCCGAGCGAGACCCGCGCCTCCGGGCAGTCCATCGCGCGCGGGGCACGAGGCGCCGCGCCCGAAGTGGAGTTCACGGTGCCAGCCCCCGCTCCTGCAGGGCCAGCTTGAGCGCCTTGAGCGCGTAGTAGGTGCGCGACTTCACGGTGCCCGGCGGGATGCCGAGGGTGGCGGCGGCCTCGGCTACCGAGCAGCCCCGGTAGTAGGTCTCGACGATGACCGAGCGGTGATCGGGCCGTAGCGTGGCCAGCGCCTCGGCTACCGCCCAGGACTCGAGCGTGCGATCGGCGTCGTCATGCGCGGGGAGCGTGTCGAACGCCTCCTGCCCGGTCTCCGGCGGCCGGGACTGACGCGCCCGGTAGGCGTCTACCGCAAGGTTGCGAGCCACGGCGAACAGCCAGGGACGGGCCGGGCGGTCCACCAGGGCCTCCGGATGTCGCCAGGCCCGCACGATGGTCTCTTGCACGAGGTCCTCCGCCTTCTGCCTGTCGCCGCTGGTCAGGTGCAGGGTGTACCGGAGCAGGGCACCGCCGTGCTCGGCGTAAAGCGACCTGATGAAGGCATCATCGGCTTTGCGTTCGCCGCTGGCCGGTGTAGTGCTCGGCACACCAGGGAGAACGTTGGCTTCGGCGGGCCGGTTCAACGGGGGCGGAGAATTTCGCTGCCCGGTCGGACCGGGGTCGGTGCTCACAGTAACCGATATACAGCCTTTGGTACCTCTCTGCAACCAAAACGGCGCATTTAGTGACGCGAGTTTGTATGTGTTTCGGGTGTGTGACCGGTGAATCTCGTCACGTTTACCGACCAATCGCCCGTTTTGCCGACCCCAAGCGGCCGGCCAGTGGTGACCAGAACAGCACCTAGCGTCACTTTTCCCTGGCTCAGCCACCCGCGAAAGGCGGCAGGACCTCGATCACGGCCCCATCGTCGAGCATTATCGAGTACTTATCGGCGCGGCCCACCGGATTGGCGTTAACCAGGAAAGATGACCGTGCGATGACCTCTGCCAGGCGAGCGCCGGGTTTCCGGCGGGCAACGGCCGCGTTAAGCGCGTCACCGAGAGTGACCGCCTCGACGGACTCCTCCGGCACCCCGGCGGCCTCCTTCGCCGCCGCCCAGTACCTGATGGTGACCTTGGCCATTTCGGGATATCCTCACCTCAACGGGACCTTGGGCGGTGTTGCCCCCGGGTCCCGTTTGTGTTTATACAGATGGCGACGGGTTAACGCACCCGTAACGACTTGGAGGGGGCTTCACGTGAGCGAGTTGCTGTTGGTGACCGGCGTACTTGAGCCTTCGACGGAGGTTCTGCCCGCGCTCGGCCTGCTGCTGCACTCGGTCCGCGTGCTCCCGGCGGACGCATCCGCGCTGGTCGAGGCGCCGCCGACCGATGTCGTGCTGGTGGACGCGCGCCGCGACCTCGCGCACGCCAAGAGTATCTGCCGCCTGCTGCACACCACCGGGCTGGACTGCCCGATGCTGGCGATCGTGACCGAGGGCGGCCTCGCGGCGATCAGTGCCGAGTGGAACACCGACGATGTGATCTTGAACACAGCCGGCCCGGCCGAGGTGGAAGCCCGGCTACGGCTGGCAACCGGCCGCCGCGCCCTGCGTGCCGCCGCCGACGCCCCCGACGAGATCAGGTCCGGCGACCTGTCGATCGACGAGGCCACCTACTCCGCCCGGCTGCGCGGCCGGGTACTCGACCTCACGTTCAAGGAGTTCGAGCTGCTGAAGTTCCTCGCGCAGCACCCGGGCCGGGTGTTCACCCGGGCGCACCTGCTGCAAGAGGTCTGGGGATACGACTACTTCGGCGGCACCAGGACGGTGGACGTGCACGTGCGGCGGCTGCGGGCCAAGCTCGGCGCCGAGCACGAAGCGCTCATCGGCACGGTGCGCAACGTCGGCTACCGCTTCGTGCCGGTGAAGGGCTCGCCCGAGGACCGGGACGGCGCCGACCTGCTGGGAGCGGACACCGCGATCGCGGCGGACCGGTGACCTGGCCGTCGCCGCCCGGTACGACCCTCAGCGAAGGGCCGCTTACCCCCGGGCTGGCGACCCAGGTGCAAGACCTGGCAGCCGCCGCTGCCCGCGCGGACGGCGTGGCCCCGCTGTCGGAGGACGTGCTGCTGCAGGTCCGCCACGGCCGGCTGTCCGCGCCGACCGGGGCCGGGCAAGCCCGCGACCTGGTGCTGACGACGGCTGACGGCACCCTGGCGGGCTACGCGCACCTGGACGCGCCCGACGCCGAGGGGCAGGACGGCGACGCCAGCGGCGAGCTCGTGGTGCACCCGGGCTGGCGGCGCAGGCACCTCGGCTCGGCGCTGGCAGCGGCGCTGCTGGCCGGGGCCAGCGGCCATGGCACCCGGCTATGGGCACACGGTGAGCTGCCCGGAGCGGTCGGGCTGGCCAGCGCGGCCGGCTTTACCCGGTTCCGCGCGCTGCTCCGGCTGCGGATGCCGCTGGCCGCGGTGCCCGGGGACGCTGGGCTGGCCCCCACTGAGCTGACACTGCCGCCGGGGGTGTCGATCCGCACCTTCCGGACCGGAGCGGACGAGGATGCCTGGCTGGCGGTGAACGGCCGCGCGTTCGCTCACCATCCCGAGCAGGGCTCCTGGACCCCCGAGGACCTGCGGCTGCGGGAAGCGGAGAAGTGGTTCGACCCGGACGGCTTCTTCCTCGCTGAGCGCGACGGCCGCCTGGTGGGCTTCCACTGGACGAAGGTGCACCCGGACGGCGGCGACGGCGGCGCCCCGATCGGCGAGGTGTACGTGGTGGGGGTCGACCCGGGCCAGCAGGGCGGCGGCCTCGGCCGCGCGCTGACCCTGGCCGGGCTTTATCACCTGCGGCAACTCGGGCTGGCGGACGTCATGCTGTACGTCGACGAGGACAACACCGCGGCGGTCCGGATGTACACCGCGCTCGGTTTCACCCGGTGGTCAACCGACGTGATGTACCGGCACCAGTAACGGTGCCCGGCGGCTTGTCAGGAACGACGGGTTAGCGGGAACAACGGCTTAGCGGTGGTGACTGATGCCCAGCGCCTCGTCGAGCTCGCTCTCGGACAGCGGCCCCTCGCTCGCCGCGACAGCGGTGAGGACTTCGGCGTAGAGTTCGATCTCACCAAGCGCCACGTCGTCGTGAACACGAAGATCGACTTGCATAGGGATCGTGCTCACCTCCGTTGACCGGGCACTCCCTGCTCCGCCCTTCAGGTTACGTCGCGACACCATTCCTCCGCATGACCCATCGGGGCCATTCGCAGACCATCCTTACGTACCTATTACCCGGGTTCTCGGCATCGATCCGCGACCTTGCGGGAGGAATCCGTCATTTCCGCTATGAGGTCTGCATCGGGCAGGAACTGGACTCACCCCGGGCGACTACAGTCCCGAGAGTCACAGTCCTGCACCCTTATGGTGCAGAAGATGGGTTAATGTCCGCATATCGTAGTGTAACTGAACGACTACATCTTACGTCACGAGTTGCGACGGCGCTACCGCTCCGCCTGACCCATCGGGACTAGCCCTCACCGAGGCAAACCCCAGAAACCTCCAGTTACCCACAGGCCCCCTGGGCAACTTCCATAACGGGTAAAGTCTGGACATAACGGGATACTCGGTCGTTTCGGTTGCGGACCATGCCCTACCGGAGAAGAGTCTGACCAGCAACTGCTGTCCTGTACTTGCTCGTGCCACCCGTGGGACGAGCCGGCGGGCCGCCCGGCGGCCAGCCGAGATGAGCCCGCTACCAGGCAAGGCTCCCGTAGACTCCGGTCATCGTCCCTCACAGACCTCTCAGGACTCAAGATTCTCGTGATGCCATGAATGAAAACAGTGACCTCCTGCCGAACCTGCTGCACGAAGAGTTCGAGATGCAGATGCGCGGCTACAGCCGCCGCCAGGTTGACGATTTCGTAGCACGCCGCAACAGCGAGATCCGGGAACTTGAGCAGCGCCTCGCCCGGTCCCTCGACGACAGCGAGCACCTGCGCCGCGAGCTTTCCACCGTGCGCCAGCAGGCCCTGTCCGGCCGCCCCGCGCACGAAGAGGTCAGCGAGCGGATCTCGCAGATTCTGAAGCTGGCCGACGATGAGGCTAAGGCACAGAAGAACAAGGCCGACGACGACATCGCCAAGCAGCGGTCCGACGCGCAGGCGGAGTCCGAGCGGGTCCGCGCCGATGCGCGCGAGCAGGCCGAGCGGATGCTGACCGCGGCCCAGGAGCAGGCGGAGCGGACGATCTCAGCCGCGCGTAACGAGGCGGACAAGACCCGCACCGCCGCCCGCACCGAGGCTGACCGGCTGACCAGCGACACCCGCAAGAAGGCGGACGCCGCCCTGGCCCAGGCCAAGGGGCAGGCCAAGAAGGTGCTCGACGAGGCCACCGCCCGCGCCACCGCCATCCACGACGGCGCCGAGCGGCGGCTCAACCTGCTCAGCACCCGGCACTCGGAGACCGTCCGCAGGCTGACCGACATCCTGGACGGCGTCCAGGGCCTGGTGGCCGCGGAAGCGGCCCGGATGTCACTCGAGGAAGAAGTCAACCAGCACGTCAGCCGGGCGATCAGCCTGGCCGAGGCGGACGAGGCGGCCGCCGCACCGGAAGAGGACGCCAAGGAAGACAACCTGGACCTGGCGCTGCTCGCACCGCCCGCGCCGGAGACGGTCGCCACCGGCTCCGTCGCGCCGCCGCGGGAGGACCCCCGCCCGGCCCTGCCCGGCCGGCCCGGGCTGACCAGCCGCCTCGGCCCGCCCCTGGAGCAGGACGCGCCGCTCGACCCGGCCGGTCCGGCCGACGGGCTGCTGCCGGCCTCCGGCCGCGGCCGTGGCCCGGCCGGCCGTCCCGAGACCGCACCGCAGCCGCCGCTCGGCAGCGCCGCCGGACGGCTCAGCGGCACCCAGGAGATGCCCCGCGCGTCAATGCCGTACGGCGCCGTGCCGCCCGGCGGACCGCTCAGCGACCCGCTGGCGGACCGTGAGGTGAACCGCGGCACCGGCCTGATCGACCCCGACGAGCCGACCGAGGGCGTCCGCCTGCTCAGTTAGCTCCCGGGGGGCGACCCCCGTACCCCCCGATGTCCGCGGCGGCGGCCCTGATCGCAGAAAGCGCGATTTTATCAGGGCCGCCGCCGCGGACTTTGATGCTGGTTGGGTTGTGCTAGGCGCGGGCGGGGTTGACCACCGGGTTCAGGGTGTCCAGGGTGTCCAGGCGCTTGAGGATGACGCCCTCGCGCAGTGCCCACGGGCAGATCTCCAGTTGCGAGACGCCCATCAGGTCCATCACCGCGTCGGCCACGATCGCGCCGGCCGGCAGTTGTGCCGCCCGGCCCTCGGATACCCCGGGGATCCGGATACGCTCGGCGCGGTCCATCGCGGCCAGCCGCTCCGCCCACATCACCAGGTCACTGTGCTTCAGGAACCGCTTCGCGTAGGAGCCCTCGCTGGACGGCGCGGCCCCGGCGATCCGGGCGAGCTGCCGGAAGGTCTTGGAGGTGCCGACCGCGTGGTCGACCGCTCCGCCCCGGCGCAGGCTGCCCGCCATCCGGGCGATCTCCGCCCGCACGTGCCTGCGCAGCGCGCGCACCTCTTTGGCCGGCGGCGGGTCGGCGGTGAACCAGTCCCTGGTCAGCCGCCCGGCGCCGAGCGGCAGCGACATCACCGCTTCCGGTTCCTCGTCCAGGCCGGCCGCGATCTCCAGCGAGCCGCCGCCGATGTCGACCACCAGCAGCCGGCCCGAGGACCAGCCGAACCAGCGGCGCGCGGCCAGGAAGGTCAGCCGGGCCTCGTTCTCGCCCGACAGCACCTCGATGCGCGCGCCGGTCCGCTCCCGGACCCGGGCGAGCACCTCATCGCTGTTGCCCGCGTCGCGGACGGCCGACGTGGCGAAGGCGAGGAAGTCCTCGACCCCCTTGTCCTCCGCGATCCGCAGCGACTCCGTCACCACCTCGGTCAGCCGCTCCTCGCCTGCCCGCGACAGCGTGTTGCCGCGCTCCAGGTGGGCGGAGAGGGGAAGCTCGACCTTGTGCGAGAAAGCGGGCAGCGGCCGCGCCCCCGGGTAGGCGTCCACCACCAGCAGGTGCACGGTATTAGAGCCGACGTCGAGCACCCCGAGTCGCATGGCTAAGCCGGTACCCTTCCCCCGCTGTCCGCCTGGTGACGGAACAGACCAAAGGTAATGTACCCGGTCAACCCGCCACGGCCACCTGATTCTGCCTGGTTGTGAACGCATCGGGTAGCGTCACCAGCATGCATAACGGCGAAGTCTCCTACTGGTGGCAGGCTCTCGGCGGCTACCCACCGCGGCGGCCCTCACTGCCCGGGCCGCTCGAAGCCGACGTGTGCATCGTGGGCGGCGGCTACACCGGGCTGTGGACCGCGTACTACCTCGCCGGGCAGCGCCCGGGGGCACGCATCGTGGTGCTGGAGGCGGCGTTCGCCGGCTACGGGGCGTCGGGCCGCAACGGCGGCTGGGTGACACCGGAACTGCCGGGCTCACGGGCCCGCTACGCGCGGGCCGCGGGACGGTCCGGCACGGCCGGGGTGCGCGACCTCGAGGCCGCGCTCAGGTCCACCGTCGACGAGATCGGCCGGGTCTGCCAGGCCGAGTCCATCGCCTGCGATTTCGTGAAGGGCGGGCGGCTTTCTGTCGCCACCACGCCGTCGCAGCTCGCCCGGCTCAGGGACGCGCTCAGCGCGGCCCGGATGAGAGGCGAAGGCGACGACATCTACCAGTTCCTCACCCGGGACGAGACGCGGGAACGGGTCAACGTGGCCGGGGCGCTCGGCGGCCTGTACGCGCCCGCCAGCGCCCGGATCCAGCCCGCGGCCCTCGCCGCCGGGCTGGCGGCGGCGGCCGAGCGGCGCGGGGTGCAGATCTACGAGGCGACCCCGGTCTCCCGGATCGACCCCGCCAGCGGGCCGGGCGCGGTCGCGCGGACCCCGTTCGGCGACGTCCGCGCACGGTCGGTACTGCGCTGCACCGAGGGGTACACCGCCGCGCTGCCCGGGCTGCGGCGCGCGCTGCTGCCGATGAACAGCCACATGGTGGTGACCGAGCCGCTCACGCCCGCCGCCTGGCAGGAGATCGGCTGGTCGGGGTGCGAGACGCTGGCGGACGAGGCGCACGCGTACGTGTACGCGCAGCGGACCGCCGACGGCCGGATCGCGCTCGGCGGGCGCGGGCTGCCCTACCGCTACGCCTCCGCCACCGACCACCTGGGCGTCACCGACGCCGCCACGATCGCCGCGCTGACCGGCGTGCTGCGGCGGATGTTCCCCGCCGCCGCCGGCGCGGGAATCGGGCACGCCTGGTGCGGCGTGCTCGGCGTGCCGCGCGACTGGTGCGCGTCGGTGACCTACCAGCCGGCGTCCGGCCTGGGCTGGGCGGGCGGCTACACCGGGCACGGGGTGGCCGCCGCCAACCTGGCCGGGCGAACCCTGGCTGACCTGGTGACCGGCGAGAAAACGGGCCTGACGGCACTGCCCTGGGTCGGGCACCGGGGCCGGGCCTGGGAGCCCGAGCCGGCGCGGTGGGCCGGCGTGCACGGGCTGTACGCGCTGTACCGGCTGGCCGACCGGCTGGAGTCCGGCGATCCAGGGACGGGGCCGGCCGACTCCGGGGCCCGGCTCGGCGCGGCCCTCGGCCGGGTGGGCGACCTGCTGTCCGGCATTCCGCACTGACAACCAGGGCAGAAGGGAGTTCACTGGTGTCGTGACTGGTACTGGCGACGACGAGGCCGCGGGCGCGGCCCCGCCCGAGGTCATGGACGGCATTCAGTCGCTGCACGACCGCATCGACGAGCTGCACCGGCTGATCACGACCCGGCTGGCGGCGGAGGGCACGCTCGCGGGCGAGCTGCTGCACCAGGGGACGGATGCCTACCAGCGGCGGGTGGTGCCCGCGTGGCGGCGCGAGACCAAGGGCGAGCTGCGCTGGCCAGTCGCGCTGGTCGTCGCCGTGGGCGCCTCGCTGCAGGTGACGGTACCCGGCCGGCTGGTGCTGGTCGCCCCGCCGTGGGTGCTGCCGGCCGCGCAGGGAATGCTGCTGCTTGTCCTTATCGGCGCCAACCCGCACCGGATCGGGCGCCAGTCACGGGCCATGCGGTCGCTCAGCCTGGTCCTCGCCGCCCTGCTCAGCCTGGCCAACGTGTGGTCGGTGGCCAGGCTCGCGATCGGCATCACCCAGGGACACCTGGGCCAGCAGGCCGGCCAGCTACTGGTCACCGGCGCGGTCATCTGGCTGACCAACGTGATCGTGTTTGCCCTCTGGTACTGGGAGTTCGACCGCGGCGGGCCGGCCGCCCGGGCGCTCAACCTGGGCAACCGCTACCCCGATTTCCAGTTCCCGCAGATGGTCAGCCCGCCCGATACGGTCTCGCCGGACTGGGAGCCGGTGTTCCTCGACTACCTGTTCCTCGCGTTTACCAACGCGGCGGCGTTCAGCCCGACCGACGTCATGCCGATGTCGAGGTGGGCGAAGGCGGCGATGACCGTGCAGGCGGTGATCTCGATCGTAACGGTGGCACTGGTGGTGTCCCGCGCGATCAACATCCTGCCGACCGGCTGAGCGGGACTGCCCGGTGCAGCCTTCGGCGTAACCTCACAGGCATGCTGCTGCCCACGTCACTGGTTGGAAGTTACCCGCAGCCGGACTGGCTGATCGACCGGAGCCGGCTGGCCAGCCGGATGCCGCCGCGGGTCCGCGCCCGCGAGCTGTGGCGGGTCGGCCCCGAGTTCCTCGGCCAGGCCCAGGACGACGCCACCCTGCTCGCGATCCGGGCGCAGGAGGAGGCCGGCCTGGACATCATCACTGACGGCGAGATCCGCCGGGAGAGCTACTCGAACCGGTTCGCCACCGCCCTCGACGGGGTGGACATCGACCACCCGGGCACGGCCCTCGACCGCAGCGGCCACCCGAACCCGGTGCCCCGGGTGACCGGGCCGGTCCGCCGCAGGCACCCGGTCGAGGTAGCCGACCTGGCGTTCCTGCGGGAGCACAGCGCACGGACGGTGAAGATCACCGTGCCCGGCCCGTTCACGATGGCGCAACAGGCGCAGGACGACCACTACGGTTCGGCCGAGGCGCTCGCGTTCGGCTACGCCGAGGCGGTGAACGAGGAGATCAGGGACCTGTTCGCGGCCGGCGCCGACATCGTCCAGCTTGACGAGCCGTGGCTGCAGGCGCGCCCGGCCGAGGCGGCGAAGTACGGCGTCGCGGTGATCAACCGGGCGCTGGCGGGCGTGACCGCGCTCGGCACCACCGCGCTGCACCTGTGCTTCGGCTACGCCGCGATCGTGCACGACCGCCCGGCCGGCTACTCGTTCCTGCCCGAGCTCGCGGCCTGCGACGTGCAGCAGATCTCGATCGAGACCGCCCAGTCCGGCCTCGACTGCTCGGTGCTGCGCGAGCTCGACGGCAAGACGATCATCCTCGGTGTGCTTGACCTGTCAGACCCGGCCGTCGAGCCGGCCGGGCTGGTGGCCGACCGGGTGCGGCGGGCACTGCCCTACGTGCCCGCGTCGAAGCTGGTACTCGCGCCTGACTGCGGGATGAAGTACCTGCCGCGCGCGTCGGCCGACGGCAAGATGGCCGCGATGGCGGCCGCTGCCGCCACGCTGCGCGACGAGCTGGGCTAGCCCGGCGGGCCCGCGGGCCCGCCGGCCGAGGCCTGCTACTGGTCTGGCCGCTGATAGTAAGGGCGGCCGAGCAGCGTGCTGTCGTTGTCGGCGCGGAATGACCCCGTGGCGCGCGGCGTCGAGCGGGTGGTGGTCCTGAACGACCCGGTAGCCCGCAGCGCCCGCGACGCGCCGGTAACCCGGGTAGTGTCCACCGGCCGGACCGGACCGTGGCCGGCCCCGGGGGGAGACATCACGGTGCCGACCAGTGCGGGTTCCGCTTCCCTGGGCTGTTCGTCCCCCTGCGGCCTGCCTTCCGGCCACACCTCGGTCAGGTACTGGTCCGCTTCCGTGACCGCCGCGGCCGTGGCCGGCCGGCGGCCCGTGCGCCAGCGGGACGGGATGAACAGCGGCATCACCAGCACCGCCCCGACCGCGCCGAGCACGCCGTTGAACAGCAGCGCCTCCCAGCCCGCGCCGAAGGCGCGCGAGCGCAGCGGGATCAGCTCCACCGCGTGCCTGACGCTGACCAGGTACAGCGCCGTCCAGGCGAGCAGCAGCAGGCCGGGCAGCCCGGCCGCGAGCGGCGAGATCCGCCGGATGACGACCAGCAGGCCGCCGAGCACGGCGGTGGCCACCAGCGCCCCCAGCGCCAGCAGCATGGAGTGATCTGAGAGCAGCGACCCGCCGCCGGCCGGCAGCGCGGCCGCCTGGCCCGGCGCGGCCGGCAGCTTCAGCAGCCGGAGGTACCCCCATCCGCCCGCCAGGAACATGACCGCGGCCATGATGACGGCAAGGGCAGTCCCGTAGAGATGTCTCACGTTCTCACCTTCGTAGTCGGCCCCGCCTAGCCCCCGCCCCCGGGTCACGGTTTCATAACCGCGCTGCCGGATACGTTACATGCGCCCGCAGGCGGGCGGGCATGGTTCGGAAAGTCTCCGACGCCCCCCATCCGGGCTAGTCAAGCCGGAAGCTGGCGACCTGACCTCCGTGTATCAGCACGGTCCCGGCCCGGGTGTCCGCGTCCCGCCACACGTCGTACTCCCCGGCCGGCAGCGCCGGGAAGACGGCCGCGTACACCGTGCGGCCCGGCGTCTGCCGGCGGCGGACCACGTTGTGCGTGCGCGGCTGCCCGCCGCCCGCGGCGGATATCTCGACCTCGGCCTGGTCACGGCCGGCGGCCGCGTGGACAACCAGGGCGCCGGTGTCGGCGCCGATGTCGAGCAGCAGGTTGTCGGCGCTGTCGGGCGCGTGCTCGTGCGGGTGCCCGCCCCCGTGCTGGTGCTGGTGCTGGTGCTGGTCGGTGGCGTGCACCGGGTCCTCCTGTGCTGGTTGTCCGGCGGCCGCCCGTGCCCGCGGCGCGGGCACGGGCGGCCGCCTGCCTGGGCTAGCTGGACGGGGTGGTGTAACCGGAGTGCGGCACGCCGAGGTAGGGGAACGTGTCTAGGTAGGGGGCGGTGAGGTCAGCCGGGGTCAGCCCGTCGGTCACCGCGCTGGCCGCGGCGTCCGGCTTGTACGTCTTGTCGACCAGGGCGTAGGTGGCGCCGGCCAGCGCCCGGAGCTCGACCGCGGTGACGTCGTCGAAGACGCGGCGGCCGTTCGGGAAGCCAGCCAGGTCGTTGCCGAGCAGCCCGTAGATGCTCGGCTTGGCCGACGGCTTGACCGCCACGTTCAGCCGGAGCATGTCCGCCTCGGTGGCCCCGGTGAAGTTCTGGAACCCGGGGATGATCCCGGCCGGGATACCGGTCAGCAGGATCGCCTCCAGGTCCGCGCGGGCCTTGCCCGACTTGTTGAGCGCCGCCAGGTTGGGGAAGACCCCGGGGTAGAGGGTGGGCAGCAGCTCCGACAGGCCCGGGCGGGCGACGTAGGAGGCGAACTGCTTGTCGTGGGCGGGGAGCTGGGTGTTCCAGTAGTCCTTCTTGCCCATCGGGATCAGCACCTCGTTGACCAGCGGGTTGCCGAGCCGCGAGACCTGGGTGTACGGGCCGCTGTTGACGTAGCAGCTGCGGTCCGCGTCCCATACCCGGGCGCGCTGCCTGCTGGCGGTGGTCCAGACGCCGATCGACGCCTTCTTGTCGGTGACGCCGGACGGCTTGTGGCCGCCGTCGGTCAGGTCGGTGACCGGGACCTGGATCGCGATCGAGTGGACGTTGAGGTTCTTGGTCGCGTTCACCCCGGGGCCGTTCGTCGGGAAGCCGGACAGGCCGAAGTGGTTGTGCGCGCTGGCGAACGGCCGCAGGTCACCCAGGTCGAAGATCGAGCCGAGGTCGACGTAGAAGCCCTCGGCCCGCTGCCCGGCGAACACCGTCCGGCCGCCGGACAGGCTGTGCACGGCCGCGCTGGCGAGCGCCGGGTAGTTCGGCGTCGACAACGGGCCGATGTTGCACGGCGGGCAGGCCAGGTGGGTGCCGAGCTGCTGCACCCGGCCGTGGGAGTCCCTGGTGACGGTGTAGGACTGGCGGCGGTTCCAGGACGGGCTGCCCAGTGTCTCGATCGGGCCGGTGTTGTAGAGGAACGTGTCCGGGTCGAGCACCGTGGTGCTGAACTGGAACTGGTAGGTGACGTCGGCCTGGCCGTCGCCGTCGTTGTCGATGTGAATCTGGTAAAGGACGTCATCACCGAACTCGTAGAAGTTCGGCCCCCCGGCCGGCCCCTGCAACGGGACATAGTTGGCGATTAGGGTAACGGAATCCGGCTTATCCGGACTGACGAATGCATAAACGTCCGAGCTGTCGGCCACCGGGTCTTTGGAAATCCCCGGCGCCTCGCGATGCGAAGACATGAATGAGCCTCACTCAGTGTTAACGGGCGGCCTTGGCAAGCCGGGCGGCGAGCTGGTGATCGGTGAACCGCACGTGCTGGGTACCGGTGTAGAGGTCAACCACGCCGGTGCGGGCGTCGTGCACGTGGACGACCAGCGGGTCGTCGTGCCGCGCGGAGCCGGCCGGCTGAGCGGCCGCGCCGGTGGCGGCGGACGCGGGCGACGCCAGGACCCCGCCGAGCGCCCCCGCGGCCAGCCCGGCCGCCCCGACCCCGGCCGCGCCGCGCAGCATTCCGCGCCGGGTCGTCCCCGGCTTTGCCGCTTCCGGACTTACTTCTCTTTTTTCCTGATCAGGCATAGTTTTCCCTACCTCCAGGTACGGGTCATAAAGCCCACCCGCGCTCTCGCGCGGATCATTCACACTTCGGAACACCGCGGTCCGCGGATTGGCCAAGACGAAAAATTTCGCTGCGGATTCCCTGACCGCATCGAAAGACAACAAAAACGCGCAGAACAAATCTGGCTGGCCGGCGCATTGGCCGGGATTTTTTCCCGCCCGGCCGGCGTTGCTGCCTGGCGCGGGTCATCAGGTACTGTGGCCAACCACAAGGGAGGGCTCAGAAAATTGGGCTCTGACCCTGTACCCTGGATGAAGGCGGCCGAGGGGCGCTGCGACGGGCGTGACGCCCGCCACGCTCGGCCCGGCGCGGGATTTCCCGCGCACCTGGCCATGACCAAGGGCGCCTTCCGCGATTAGGGAAGGTGGCATGGATGCGGGATCTCGCTGAGCTGTTGGAGCGACGGGTCGCGGTACTCGACGGCGCCTGGGGCACGATGCTCCAGGGCAAGAAGCTCTCCGAGTCCGACTATCGGGTCGAGGGCCACCAGCAGGACACCGCGGGTGACCCGGACCTGCTCAACCTGACCCGGCCCGATGTCATCCTCGACATCCACCGCCAGTACCTGGCGGCCGGGGCCGACATCACCACCACCAACACGTTCACCGCCACCAGCTTCGGCCAGTCCGACTACGGCCTGGAGCACCGGGTGTACGAGATGAACGTGCGCGGCGCCCGGCTCGCCCGGCAGGCGGCCGACGAGGCGGACGGGACCCGCTACGTGGCAGGCTCGGTCGGCCCGCTCAACGTCACCCTGTCGCTGTCACCCCGGGTGGAGGACGCTGCCTACCGGGCGGTCACCTTCGACCAGGTCAAGGCGGCCTACGCCGAGCAGATCGCGGCGCTGCGGGAAGGCGGCGTCGACGTCCTGCTGATCGAGACGATCTTCGACACGCTGAACGCGAAGGCCGCGGTCGCGGCCGCCCAGGACGTCGCCCCCGAGCTGCCGCTGTGGCTGTCGGGGACGATCACCGACCTGAGCGGGCGCACGCTGTCGGGGCAGACGATGGAGGCGTTCTGGAACTCCGTCCGGCACGCCAAGCCCCTGCTGGTCGGGGTCAACTGCTCGCTCGGCGGCAAGGAAATCCGGCCGCACGTGGCCGACCTGGCCCGGGTGGCCGACACCTTCACCGCCTGCCACCCGAACGCGGGCCTGCCCAACGCGTTCGGCGGTTACGACGAGGAGCCGCGCGACACCGCTCACTTCCTGCGCGAGTTCGCGGCCGAGGGCCTGGTCAACGTGGCCGGGGGCTGCTGCGGCACCACCCCCGCGCACATCGCCGCGATCGCCGAGGCGGTCCAGGGCCGGCGCCGCGCCGTCCCGCGGGCCAGCGCCGGCGTCACCCGGCTGTCCGGCCTCGAGCCGTTCGAGATCACCGCCGACACCGGGTTCGTGATGATCGGCGAGCGGACCAACGTCACCGGCTCGGCCCGGTTCCGCCGGCTGGTCGAGGCCGACGACTACCAGGCGGCGGTGAACGTCGCCCTCGACCAGGTGCGCAACGGCGCCAACCTGCTCGACGTGAACATGGACGCGGACCTGCTCGAGAGCGAGCAGGCGATGACCACGTTCCTCAACCTGCTCGCGACCGAGCCCGAGGCCGCCCGCATCCCGGTGGTGGTCGACAGCTCCAAGTGGACCGTGCTCGAAGCCGGGCTTAAGTGCCTCCAGGGCAAGGGCGTGGTCAACTCGATCAGCCTCAAGGAAGGCGAGGAGGTCTTCCTCGAGCATGCCGCCAAGATCAAGGGCTACGGCGCCAGTGCCGTGGTCATGGCCTTCGACGAGCAGGGACAGGCAGATACGGCCGAACGGAAGCTGGCGATCTGCGGCCGTGCCTATGACCTGCTGACCCAGCAGGCCGGGTGGGCGCCGGAAGACATCATCTTCGACCCCAACGTGCTGGCCGTGGCGACCGGGATCGCCGAGCACAACGGGTACGCGAAGGAGTTCCTCGCCGCGCTGCCGCGGATCAAGGAGCGCTGCCCCGGTGCCCACACCAGCGGCGGCATCTCCAACCTGTCGTTCGCCTTCCGCGGCAACGAGGCCGTGCGCCGGGCCATGCACGCCGCGTTCCTGTACCACGCGATCCGGGCCGGGCTGGACATGGGCATCGTCAACGCCGGCCAGCTCGACGTGTACGAGGACATCAAGCCGGAGCTGAAGGAGCTGGTCGAGGACGTCCTGTTCGACCGGCGGGAGGACGCCACCGACCGGCTGGTGGCCTACGCCGAGCAGGTGAAGTCGACCGGCGCCAGGAAGTCGGAAGCCGACCTGTCCTGGCGCGAGGTGCCGGTCGGCAAGCGCCTCGAGTACGCGCTGGTGCACGGCATCTCCGACTTCGTGGAGGACGACACCGAGGAGGCCCGCCAGCAGTTCGCGCGCCCGCTCGAGGTCATCGAGGGCCCGCTGATGGACGGGATGAAGATCGTCGGCGACCTGTTCGGCGCGGGCAAGATGTTCCTGCCCCAGGTGGTGAAGTCGGCCCGGGTGATGAAGCGCGCGGTCAAGTACCTCGAGCCCTACATGGAGGCCGAGAAGGCCAGGAGCGAGGAGCGCGGCGAGGTCCGGCGGGGCAACGGCAAGGTGGTGCTCGCCACCGTCAAGGGCGACGTGCACGACATCGGCAAGAACATCGTCGGTGTCGTCCTCGGCTGCAACAACTACGAGGTCATTGACCTCGGGGTGATGGTGCCGGCGGCGAAGATCCTGGACACCGCGCTGGCCGCCGACGCCGACATCATCGGCCTGTCCGGCCTCATCACCCCGTCACTGGACGAGATGGTGAACGTCGCGGCCGAGATGGAGCGGCGCGGCATCACCAAGCCGCTGCTGATCGGCGGGGCGACCACCTCCCGGCAGCACACCGCGGTCCGCGTCGCGCCCGCCTACAGCAACCCGACGATGCACGTGCTCGACGCCTCCCGGGTGGTCGGGGTGGTGCAGCAGCTCCTCGACCCGGACCGGATAACCGGGTTCGACGAGGCCAACCGCACCGAGCAGCAGCGGCTCCGCGAGGCGCACGAGAACCGCCGCAGCCAGCCGATGCTGTCCATCGAGGCCGCCCGGCGCAACGCCGAGCCGGTGTCGTTCGACGAACTGCCGGTCCCGGCGTTCCGCGGCGTGCACGCGCTGTCCCCCTCGCTGGCCGAGCTGCGCCCGATGATCGACTGGACGTTCTTCTTCCTCGCCTGGGAGCTCAAGGGCAAGTACCCGGCGATCCTCGACGACCCGGCCGCCCGGGAGCTGTTCGACGACGCCACCGAGCTGCTTGACGAGATCGTGGCCAAGGGTCTGCTCACCGCGCGCGGCGGCTACGGCTACTGGGCCGCGCACGCCGACGGGGACGACCTCGTGGTCTCGCCCGACGGCGGCCCGGATGTCCGGCTGCCGATGCTCCGGCAGCAGACCGCCAAGCCGGACGGGCGCCCCAACCGCTGCCTGGCCGACTACGTGGCACCGTCCGGTGACTACCTCGGCGGGTTCGCGGTCGCCATTCACGGCGCCGAGAAGCTGTCGAAGGAGTACGAGGAAGCGGGCGACGACTACAAGTCGATCATGGTCAAGGCGCTGGCCGACCGGCTGGCGGAGGCGTTCGCCGAGTACGCCCACCTGCAGGCGCGCCGCGACTGGTACGAGCCCGCGGGCGAAGTAGCGATCGAGGAGCTGCACGCCGAGCGCTTCCGCGGTATCCGTCCCGCCTTCGGGTACCCCGCCTCGCCCGACCACAGCCTCAAGGACGAGCTGTTCGCCCTGCTCGGGGCGCGCGACTTCGGCCTCGACCTGACCGAGTCGTACGCGATGACCCCGGCCGCGAGCGTCAGCGGACTGCTGTTCGCCAGCCCGGCCTCGCGCTACTTCACCGTCGGCCGGATCTCCAGGGACCAGGTGGCCGACTACGCGCGCCGCCGCGGTTTCGAGCTGGCGGAAGCGGAGCGCTGGCTGCGGCCGAACCTCGCCTACGACCCCGAGTGACTGGTCCGGCCCGCTTACCGGCGGGCGGACATGGTGACGAAGTCACGGGCGTAGCCGGGGTCGAAGAACGTCGCCGGGCCGAGGTGCGAGCCAACCAGCCTGCTTCCGTTGGCCGGCCCGGCCGCCCCGGCCGGCGACGCGGGCCGGTAGCTGGCGAACACCGGCCAGGTCGGGTTGATGTCCAGCTCCATCCCGCGCACGGTTCCGGCCCGCACCAGCAGGTCGGCGACCTGGACCGGGGTGAGCGCCGGCCCGGCCACGTAGACCAGGGCACCGTCGGCGGTGACGCCGATACCGGACCGCCACTGCTGCTCGGTGCCGTGCCGTCCGGGCCCGCAGGGACAGGTGCCGCCCCAGACCCGCCAGGTCCTGGTGGTCGCCCTGGCAGTCGGTTTCTCGCTGACGACCAGCGGGAACAGGTTCTGCCTGACCGCCACCACGTACGGGGTCATGGTGACGTCACTGCCCCACGCGCCGACCGTGACTGACCCGTCGGCGTAGAACACCAGCGAAGCGGCCCCGCGGACCAGGGGCCTGACCATCCGGTGCTCGGTGTAGTAACCGCCGTGCGCGTCGGCCATCTTGAAACCGCCGTTGAACGCGGCGACCAGGGAGTCAGCCGCACCGGGAGACACCGGCGCGGTGTACTGGTACGGCCCACCGCCGGGGGACAGCGACCCCGAGTAAAGCCGGGCGGACAGCAGGTTGGGGTCCATCCAGGCGATCCCGGCCCGCTTGGTCCCTCCCGGGGGCACTAGCTGGGTCTCGAAAACGGCCGGACTGCCGCCGACCAGCCGCCCCGCCGCGTGCCAGGCCCCCTGCCCGGCCGAGGCCGGCGTCCCGGGAAACGGAGGCAGCGCCGCGGGGGCGGGAAGCGGTTCCCTGCGGCCCGTCCCGGCGGTCCCCGCCGGGACGGGGGCCACCGGGACAGCAGCCGCCTGCCGCGCCTGCGTCGCTGACGCTTGCGTCGGTGGCGCTGGCCGCGGCGCGCCGACTGAGCTGCAGGCCGTCAGCGCGGTCATTCCTGACAGCAGCACGAGGAGAATCAGGCTGCGGTTGGTTCTGCTGGCCACGGGGCCACCGTAGGTGCCCCGCGGTGGCCCGAGACCAGCGTGAACTAGATAAGAAGGATCTGAATACGGTATGCCGCCCCTGGCCGGTCTAGCTGATCGGCGAGAGGACGAAGATCGGCATCTTCCTGTCCGTCTTCTTCTGGTACTCGGCGTAGTCCGGCCACGCCTCGACGGCGCGGTCGAACCACTCCGCGTACTCCGCGCCGTGCACCTCCCTGGCCTGGTAGTCCCGCTTGACCGGCCCGTCCTGCAGCTCCACGTGCGGGTCAGCGACCACGTTGTAGTACCAGACCGGGTTCTTGGGGGCGCCGCCCAGCGAGGCGACGACCGCGTACTCGCCGTCGTGCTCAACCCGCATCAGCGGGGTCTTGCGCAGCTTCCCGCTCTTGGCGCCCACCGTCGTCAGCACGATCACCGGCTTGCCCTGGTTGTCGGTGCCCTCGGTGCCGCCCGAACTCTCGATTGTCTCGACCTGCTTGGCGGCCCAGTCGGACGGGCTCGGCTCGTATACCCCGTTCAGCGGCATGTCTGCCCCTTTCAGCTCGGCGAGTTACCTGACCACAGCAGCCTATTGCCGCCCGGCGGGCGATTAGCGGGGGGCTGGTCGCGGTAGCCGGAACCAGCAAAACCGGACTATGCTCCGTTTACCTGGACGGCCCTGGTACCAGTGGAGCGTGATCCATTTTGACTGAGGGGGAGGCTCGCGCCCTGCGCGCGGACGCGGCCCGCAACCGCGCCGCGCTGCTCGCGGTCGCCACCCGGGTCTTCGCGGCCGCCGCCGAGCCATCGATGCGTGCCATCGCCCGCGAGGCCGGCGTCGGCATCGCGACCCTCTACCGTCACTTCCCGACCCGCGAGTCACTGGTCAGCGCCGTGTACCAGGATCAGGTCGAGCGGCTGACCTCCGGCGCGCGCGAGCTGCTGGCGGAGCTGCCGCCGGCCGCGGCGATGCGCCGCTGGATGGACCTGTTCGGTGAGTGGCTGGCGACCAAGCACGGCATGACCGGCACCATGCTGGCGATGATGGAGTCGGGCGAGATCGCCGACGCCCGCGCCGAGCTACTCGAGGCGATCACTGCCATCCTCGACGCCGGGCGGGCGGCCGGCGACCTGCGAGCCGATGTCAGCGCCGAGGACATCGCCGCCAGCCTGCTCGGCACCTACGGGGTGGCGGGCAAGCCCGGGCAGCGCGCGCAGGCCGGCCGGCTGCTTGACCTGCTCATGGACGGCCTGCGGCCGCAGCCGTCAGCTCCGCCCGCCGCCTAGGCGCCCGCCTGGTCCAGGGCGCTCTGCAGGGACTGGATGTAGCCCGAGCTGGTGTAGCTGGCGCCGCTCACCGCGTCGATGCGGGCGCTTTGCGCGGCCAGGGTCTCGCTGGTCAGCTTGGGGATGGCGGCGCCGTCGATCTGGTCGCTCTCGGAGCCGCTGTTCGTCCGCTGCAGCACGGTGACCTTGGTGATCTTGGTTCCGGCCAGGGTGAGCTGCACCTGCATGGGGCCGTAGGCGGTGTTGTCCACCGCTCCGGTGACGGTGCGGACCGACGCCGGGCCGCTGGCGCCCGACTTGGCGCTGCCGCCGCCCGCGGGGGAACTGGCCGGACTGGCGGAGCCCGCCCCCGTTCCTCCGGCCGCGGGCTGTGCTGTCGCGGCCGGGGTGCTGGCCGCCGGGTCGGGGGCGGCGGCGGCCAGCGAGTGCGACTTGAACGAGAGCAGCGCGGCGAGCCCGGCGGCGGTGCCGCCGAGGGTCAGCAGAGCACGTCGCATGAGAACCTCCAGGCAGTGGGGGTAGCAGGTCAGAAATCGAAGGACTCGCGGTGGATGCGGCGCCGCGGCACGCCCGCCGCGGCGAGCGACTTCACCGCGGCCTCGGTCATCCCGGCCGGGCCGCACACGTACGCCTCGCAGCGGTGCAGCCCCGGGACGGCCCGCTGCAGGTGGTCCGCGTCGAGCGGGTCGAAGCCGAGTCGTTCGCGGGAACCGATCAGGTAGTGCAGGGTGGCGTTGCGGTCGGCCGCGATCGCGTCGAGTTCCCGGCTGAACACCACGTCGCGCGGGTGGCTGGCCCGGTACAGCAGGGTGATCCCGTCGGCCTGCATCCGCTTGGGCAGTCCGGCGAACATCGCCCTGATCGGGGTGATGCCGACCCCGCCCGCGATCAGCAGCACCCGCCGTCCGGTCACCGCGGGCGTGAACGCGCCGTAGGGGCCTTCGGCGATGATCCGGGTGCCGGCCGTGAGGCTGGCCAGCGAGCCGCTGTGGTCGCCCCGGGCCTTCACGGTGATCCGCATCAGGTTCGACTGCGGCATGGCGGACAGCGAGTACGGGTGAGACTGCCACCACAGCTCCCGGGTCAGGAACCGCCAGCGGAAGAACTGCCCCGGCTCGGCCCGCAGCCGGTCGAAGTTGCGGCCGGAGATGAAGACCGACACGATGCCGGGCGCCTCGGACCGTACGGACTGCACGGTGAAGCGGTAGCGGGCCGCGTTCCATAGCGGGGTGAGGACCCGGTACCAGCCGATCAGCGCGGCGACCCCCGCGTACAGCGCCGACCAGGCCACCCGGGCGGCCAGGTTGGCCGCGAACGCGGGACCGTCGGCGAACTGGTGGCTGAACGCCAGGGCGATCGCCAGGTAGGTGTACAGGTGCGCGTAGTACCAGGTCTCGTAGGACAGGCGGCGGCGCGCGGCGCGCATGGAGAAGGCGGCGACGCCGAGCAGCAGGAACCAGGACGCGGTGGCCATCGCCACGTCGGGGTAGGCAGTCACCAGCGTCAGGCTCTCGCTGGTGACCTGCTCGTGCGCGGCGACCGCGTAGCCCCAGATGACGAGCAGCACGTGCCCGGTCACCAGCGTTATGACGTACCGGCCGCCCATGGCGTGCCAGCGGGTGAGCCGGTCGGCGCCGATGCCGCGCTCCAGCGGGGGCAGCCGCGCCATCAGCGCGACCAGCACCACGAACCCGTACGCGGCCAGCAGCCCGAGGACGTCGCCGATTCCGGTCAGCAGTTCACCGGGACTGCTGAGATCGGTGGTGCTGCGCCACCACAGGACAAGCACCCCCGCGGCGCCGAGCCCGACCAGCGTCAGCACCAGGCCGGGCACGACCGCCCGGTCGAGCCGGCGGGTCGGGCCGATCCGCAGCCCGCTGGTCTGGCCGCGTTCGGCCGCCCGGGGCAGCGGACCGGACGGATGACCTGGCCAAAGGTCTTGCCGGGGCGCCTGCGGTGGCTGCCAGGTCGACTCCGGATAGCGGACCGGGAATGACACGGGGTGCTCCTCTCGGATCAGGCCGGAGATGCCGTTACCAATCCGAGATACGTGCCCGGGCGCCAACCGGTTCGCCTGGCCGCCCCCGCGTAAGCAATAGGTAATCGCTGGCGCGGGCGCGCAGGCCTGCGGCCGGCGAAAGAGAGCCGCCGGTCAGCGGCCCGAGTGATACCCGACGACGATCTTGAGCAGGCGGACGAGCTCCGCCCGGTCAGCCGCTGACAGCGGGGCGAGGAACTCCGCCTCCGCCTCCGCTAGCAGCCCGTCGAGCTGTTCCAGCTGTCGGCGCCCCTCGTCGGTGAGGGTGATGGCATTACGGCGCCGGTCGGCCGGGTCGGGGGCGCGCACCACCAGCCCGCGCGCCGTCAGCTGGTTGATGGTCGGCACCAGGTCGCTGCGGTAGATGCCGGTCCGGTCGCTGAGCCCCGACTGGCTGGCCGGGCCGAACTCCGCCAGGGCCGCGAGCACGGCGTAGTGCCACTTGCGCGCGTCGAGGGTCGACAGCCGTTCACCCGCCAGCCGCTGCGCGTCGCCGGCCGCCAGCCCGAGCAGGCGGCTTGGCAGTGACTGCAGCCGCTTGGGTGTCTTCGCCTCGTCGTGGCGGTGCCCGCCTTCCACCAGACCGATCCTAGCGCTTGCGTTAGTACCACTAACGTCTTGATCAGGAGGTGCCGCACTGCGCCGGGGTAGGGATGTCCCACGCCCGCGCGAGGCGGGACGGGTGCAACTGGGTGCCGTCGCCGAAGAACTCGCAGAACTTCATGATCAGCGGCTGCCAGCCGAGCGGGTCGATGTGCTCGGTACCGGGAACTACCAGCCGCTCCTCGACGTGCGCGCGGATGATCCGCACGGTGTGCGCGGTGGCCCCGGTACCGGTACCGAACGGCACCGCCGATACCAGCCTGCACTCGAGCTGAATCGGGCACTCGGCTGCCCGCGGCGCCGCGACCTGGTCGGACGGCAGCGACGTGAGGCCGGCCGCGCCGAACTTGTCCGGCTCGTAGCGATAGCCCTTCTCGATTTTGTGCGGTGTCAGCTCCGGCGACCCGGTCAGCAGCGCGAGCCGGTCCACGGCCCCGGCCAGGGCCGCCGACGGCAGGTTCAGCACGCACTCGCGCTCGCGCACCAGGTTCCGCGTGGTCTGCGACCCGGTGTTCATGCCGAGCATGCACTGGTCGCCCAGCCACCACGCCGACGACATCGGCGCCAGGTTCGCCGTCCCGTCCGGGTTGCGGGTGCTGATCAGCACGACCGGGGTGCCGAAGTACAGGACCTTGAGGTCAGTGACTTGATGCATGGTTCAACGATGCCCGGCCCGGGCGGCCGTTACTGGCGGGAACCGGACATGGCGGCAGCGGCTACTGGTTCCGCCGGGCGATGATGTGCACGAGCGCGGCGACTCCGCGGTACGGATCGGTGGTCCCGGCCCTTTCCTCGCAGTCCAGCAGGATGCCGAGTTCCTCGTCTCCCGGAACCGGGGTGTCCGAGGCGACGGTATCGGTGAAAACGCGCACGCCGTACCACGCCTGGACCGGCATCCCTCGTTCGTCAAGCAGGGCGGCCAGGTCAGCAAGGCGGTCGGCCCGGGCGGTGACTCCGATCCGGTTGCCGTACTCGAGGTCGCCGAACGCGCGCCGCGCCGTCCGCCAGTCGGCCAGCAGGCCCGGGCGCATGGCCAGCGCGTCACCGTTACGCACCAGGAGGGACGCGAACCCGCCGGGCGCGACGGCGGCGGCGATCCCGGTCAGCAGCGGCGCCGGGTCGGCGAAGTACATCAGGACGCCGTGGCAGAGAACCGCGTCGAAGTCTCCGGCCGGGAAGAACTCGGCCAGCCGCCCGGCATCACCCTGGACCAGGCGTACCCGGCCGCGGACTTCGGCCGCCTCCCCGGCCAGGGCGGTCTCGAGGTCGCCCAGCAGCGCCGCGGAGGAATCCAGTCCCGTCACCCGGTGGCCGGCCCGCGCCATCGCGATGACCTGAGTCCCCTGGCCGCAGCCGACGTCCAGGATCTTCATCGGCCGGCCCGCCGTCAGGTGCGGCGCGAGCTGGCGGGTGACCAGTTCCTGGCGCACGACCTGGCGCAACGTGCCCAGCCGGGCTCGCCACAGTTCCTCTCCGGCCGAGAATCCGGTGCCCATGGTCCTCCTCAGGCCGGCCTTCAGGGGCGGTGTGCGGGCACTCAGTCGAGGCAGAACTCGTTGCCCTCGACGTCGCGCATCACGATGCACGACTCGTTGTCCTCGTCGGCGGGCAGTAGCCGCTCGCGCACCGCGCCGAGCGCGACTAGCCGCGCGCATTCGGCCTCCAGCGTGGCCAGGCGCTGTTCGCCGACCAGGCCGGTCCCGACCCGCACGTCAAGGTGCACCCGATTCTTGGTGACCTTGGCTTCAGGAACGCGCTGGAAGTACAGTCGCGGGCCCGCGCCCGAGGGATCAACGCAGGCGGACCAGGACCCCTGTTCCTCGGGCGGCAGCGAACGGTCGAAGTCGTCCCAGGTGTCGAAGCCTGCTGGCGGCGGCGTGACGTACCCCAGCACCGCACACCAGAAACGAGCGACGCGCGCGGGCTCTGCGCAGTCGAAAGTGACCTGGAACTGCTTGACCGACGCCATCAGTCCACCATAGGGGCAGCGGTCCCGTCGGACGAGCGATTATCGCGGTGGCCGCAGTAGCCGCAGTCCGTTGAGGCCGACGATGACGGTGGAGCCCTCGTGGCCGAGCACGCCGAGCGGCAGCGGCAGCTGACCGGCCAGGTCCCAGCAGACCAGGGCGGTGATGATGGCGGCGGCGATGACCAGGTTCGCGGCGACCACCCGGCGGGCGCGGCGGGACAGCGATATGGCGACCGGGATCATGGCGAGGTCGTCGCGCATGATCACGACATCGGCGGTGTCCAGCGCGAGGTCGGAGCCGGCCCGGCCCATGGCCGCGCCGGTGGCGGCGGCGGCGAGGGCCGGGGCGTCGTTGATGCCGTCGCCGACGAGCAGGATCCGGGCGCCCTGGGCTTGCAGGTCACTGACCGCGCGGACCTTGTCCTGCGGGAGCAGGCCCGCACGGACATCGCCGATGCCGACCTCGGCCGCCAGCCGGGCGGCGGCGCGCTGGTTGTCTCCGGTCAGCAGCACCGGAGAGGTCCCGGTCAGGCTGGTGATCCGGGCGACGGCGGAGACGGCACCCGGGCGGGTGCGGTCGGCGATCGCCAGCAGCGCGGCCACGGTCCCGTCCACCCGCACCACGGCCGCCGTCTGCCCGGACTGCTCCAGCTCGGCCGCGCGCGCCGCCGCCTCGCAGCGCGCCTGGGCGCCGAGCAGGTGCGCGGGACTCCCGATCTCGACCCGGTGCCCGGCGACCAGGGCGGTGACGCCGCGACCGGGGACCGCGGTGAACTGGTCCGCGGTGGCCAGGGTGAGCCCGGCGTCGCGGGCGGCGGCGGTCACCGCGCGGCCCAGCGGGTGCTCGGAGGGCGCCTCAGCCGCGCCGGCCAGGGTCAGCACCTGCTCCTCGCTCAGCCCGGCGCCGGGAAGGACAGTGACCGCGGTCAGCCGCGGAGCGCCCTCGGTCAGGGTGCCGGTCTTGTCGAACGCGACGCGGGTCGTGCTGCCCAGCTGCTCCATTACTACGGCCGACTTGACCAGCACGCCCTGCCGCCCCGCGCTGGCCATGGCGGCCAGCAGCGGGGGCATGGTGGCGAGCACGACCGCGCACGGGGAGGCGACGATCATGAAGGTCATCGCCCGCAGCAGCACCGGCTGGAAGGACGCGCCGGCCAGCAGCGGGACGGCGAACAGCAGCAGGGTCGCGGTAACCATGCCGAGGGAGTAGCGCTGCTCGACCTTCTCGATGAAGAGCTGGGTCCTGGCCTTGGTCGCGGAGGCCTGCTCGACCATGGCGACGATCCGGGCGACCACCGTGTCGGAGGCGGCCCGGCTGACCTGTACCCGCAGCGCGCCAGTGCCGTTGGCGGTCCCCGCGTACACCTCGTCACCGGGGTTCTTGGCCACCGGCAGCGGCTCGCCGGTGATCGTGGCCTGGTCCACGTCGCTGGAACCGGACAGCACCTGCCCGTCGGCGGCAACGCGCTCCCCTGGCCGCACCAGGATCACATCGCCCACCCGCAGCGCCACCGCGTCGACGACCTGCTCACGGTCCGGCTCACTGAGCCGGGTGGCCTGCGCGGGGGCGAGGTCGAGCAGGCCGCGCACGGCCTGCTCGGTGCGGTGCGTGGCCACCGCCTCCAGGGCACCGGAGGTGGCGAAGATGACGATCAGCAGGCCGCCGTCCAGGACCTGCCCGACCGCGGCCGCGCCGACCGCCGCGAGCACCATCAGCAGGTCCACGTCCAGCATCTTCCCGCGCAGCGCGCGCAGGCCCGCCAGCCCCGGCTCCCACCCGCCGGCCGCGTAGCAGGCCAGGAAGAACGCCCAGGCGACGCCCGGCGGGCCGCCTGCCAGGTGGACGACCAGCCCGGCGGCGAACAGCACGGTGGCGAGCGCCGCCCAGCGCACCTCGGGCAAGGACCGCAGTCCGGCCCGCCGGTAAGCAGGCACCGGGCGCTCGGCCGCGGCCGGCGCGGTGGTGGCTTGCAGCAGGCTCGCAGGCACCGTGGCCTCCTTCGAACGGGCGGCGGGAACCAGGCAACGATAGCAGATCAAATGAAGACATCTTCATATGATCCCAGTGCTATGCTGCCGGCATGGGCCACAAAGCCGCCGATGGAGCAGATCCCGCGCCCGCCACGCGCCTTGACGCCGCGTCGGCCGCGAAGATCGCCACCACCCTCCAGGCCCTGGCCACGCCGAGCAGGCTGATGATCCTCACCCGGCTGCGCGAGGCGCCCTGCACGGTGACCGACCTGGCCGAGTCTTCCGGGATGGGGCAGTCCGCGGTCTCGCACCAGCTTCGCTTGCTTCGCAACCTGGGCCTGGTCACCGGCACCCGGTCGGGCAAGAACATCGTCTACGCGCTCTACGACAACCACGTGGCGGCGCTCCTGGACCAGGCCGTCCACCACATCGAGCACCTGCGCCTTGGCATCGCGGACGAGCCAGCCACTGCGCTCGCCCCCTAACGGGGTACCGGCAGGGCCTGCCTGGTTTCCGGACCACGGTCGTAACCTGGGGTAATGGGCAACGGAAACGAGATCCGCGACTTCCTTATCTCTCGCCGGGCCAAGATCACCCCGGACCAGGCCGGCCTGCCCGCCTACGGCGGCAACCGCCGCGTCGCCGGGCTGCGCCGGGAAGAGGTCGCACTGCTGGCCGGAGTCAGCATCGACTACTACACCCGCCTGGAACGCGGCCGGGCCGCCGGGGCGTCCGACAGCGTGCTTGAAGGCATTGCCCGCGCCCTGCAGCTTGACGAGGCCGAGCGCGCCCACCTGTTCGACCTCGCCCGCGCGGCCGATAACGCCGCCGTGCCGCGGGCGCCGCGCCGTCCCTCGCCGCAGCAGGTCCGCCCGAGCGTGCGGCGCATCCTCGACTCGATGGCGGCGCCTGCCTACGTCCGCAACCCCCGGCTCGACATCCTGGCCGCCAACCGGCTCGGCGCGGCCCTGCTTTCCCCCGTACTCAACAGCCCGGCCCAGCCCGCCAACAACGCCCGGTTCCTGTTCCTCGACCCGGCCGCCCCCGAGTTCTACCCCGACTGGGAGCGCCAGGCCCAGGACGTGGTGGCCATGCTGCGCACGGAAGCCGGGCGCAGCCCGCACGACAAGGCCCTGTCGAACCTCATCGGTGAGCTGTCCACCCGCAGCGAGAACTTCCGTACCTGGTGGGCCGCTCACAACGTCCGCTTCCACCGCACCGGCGTCAAGCGGTTCCATCACCCGGTTGTCGGCGACCTCACCCTCACTTACGAGGCACTCGACCTCGCCGCCGACTCCGGGCTGCGGATCTCGGCCTACAGCGCCGAACCCGGCACCCCCTCCGACGACGGGCTCAGGCTGCTCGCCAGCTGGGCCGCCACCCCGGCCGAGGCCGGGCCGGGCAGCGAGCGCAAGGCCTAGCCGTCAGTGTGCCCCGGCGGCCAGCCCGCAAGGGGGTTCTCCCGGTACCCCGATCGAGCGGCCCTCCCCTCGTCCGGCCGCCGGTGGTTGCCTGGTTAAGGCCGATCACGGCGAAAGAGGAAAACCATGGCTATCAGTGAAACCGCGCAGCGCAACCACGACGAGCTGTTCCCCGGCCACGTCTCGACCCTGAAGGTGACCGACCCGGAGCTGATCGAGGTCTTCGACAACTTCGCCTTCGACGAGGCACTGCGGCAGGCCGCGCTGGACACCAGGACGCGGCTCATGGTGCAGCTCGCGGCGCTCATCGGCTGCCAGGGGCTGAGCGAGTACCGGGTCATGCTCGGGGCCGCGCTCACCGCCGGGGTCACGCCGGTCGAGGCAAAGGAGATCGTCTACCAGGCGGTGCCCTACGCCGGGATGGGCAAGGTCTTCGACTTCATCCACGCCACCAACGAGATCCTGACCGAGCACGGCGTCCAGCTCCCGCTGGCCGGGCAGGCGACCACCACGCCCGCGACCCGGTCCGAGCTCGGCCGGGCGGTCCAGGAGCAGATCGTCGGCGCGGACCGGGTCGAGCAGATGTACGCCGCCGCTGCCGCGGACGAGCTGCACTTCCAGGCGTTCCTGTCCGGCAACTGCTTCGGCGACTACCTCACCCGCGGCGGGATCGGGGTGCCAGGGCGCGAGCTGCTCACCTTCGCCTTCCTCGCCGCCCTGGGTGGCTGTGACGCCCAGGTCAGGGGCCATGTCGCGGCCAACCTCAAGGTGGGGAACAGCCGGGAGAAGCTGCTCGGCGTCCTCACCGTCCTGGTGCCGTTCATCGGCTATCCCCGCACGCTCAACGCGCTCGCCGCGGTCAACGAGGTCGTACCCGCGGCCAAGGAAGGAAAGTAATCATGCAGAACAGGATCCTGGGCCGGACCGGTGTCTCGGTCAGCCCGCTGTGCCTGGGCACCATGATGTTCGGCCCGTGGGGCAACAAAGACGAGGCCGACTCGATCCGTGTCATCCACCGGGCGCTGGACGCGGGCGTCAACTTCGTCGACACGGCCGACGTCTACTCCGCGGGCGAGTCCGAGCGGATCACCGGCAAGGCCCTGGCCGGGCGGCGCGACGACGTGGTGCTGGCGACCAAGTTCTTCATGCCCATGGACGGAACCGACCCCAACCAGCGCGGCGGCTCCCGGCGCTGGATCATCCGCGAGGTCGAGAACTCGCTGCGCCGGCTGAACACCGATTACATCGACCTCTACCAGGTGCACCGGCCGAGCCAGGACACCGACGTGGCGGAAACCCTGGGCGCGCTGACCGACCTGGTCCGGGCGGGAAAGGTCCGCTACATCGGCTCGTCCTCCTACGCCGCCAGCCAGATCGTCGAGGCCCAGTGGACGGCCGCCGACCGCCGCCTCGAACGCTTCGTCACCGAGCAGCCCCCGTACTCGATCCTGGTCCGCGGCATCGAGGCCGACGTGCTGCCCGCCGCCCGCCGCCACGGCATGGGCATCCTCAGCTACAGCCCCCTGTCCGGCGGCTGGCTGTCCGGCCGGTGGACCAGGGACTCCGCCCCGGCCTCAGCCGCGCGGCCCGGCGCCCGGTTCGACCTGGCCAGCCCCGCCAACCAGCGGAAGCTGGAGATCGTGGACCAGCTTGGCAAGCTCGCGGGCGATGCCGGAATGACGCTCATCGAGCTGGCCATCGCGTTCGTCATCAACCACCCCGCGGTCACCGCCGCGATCATCGGACCGCGCACCATGGAGCAGCTTGAATCGCAGCTCACCGCGGCCGACGTCACCCTCACGGCTGACATCCTCGACCAGGTCGACAAGCTGGTCCCCCCGGGCGTGACCATCAACCCGGACGACAACAGCTACGGCGAGGCCGAGCTGACTCCGGCCGCGCTCCGGCGCGGCCCGTCGCGGCCGAACTGACGGCGTCCGGGTAACGCCGCGTCGACTGGTCAGCGGAGCTCGCGGAAGAAGTCGCGGACGTCGCCGACGAGAAGATCGGGCGCCTGCATCGCGGCGAAGTGCCCGCCCCGGTCGAAGCGCCGCCACCGGGTGACGAGGTGGTCGCGCTCGGCGAAGCGGCGCACCGTCGAGTCACCGGGGAAGACGGCCACGCCGGTCGGCACTCCGGACCGGCCGCCGGGCTGCCCCCAGCTCGCCGCCGCTTCCTTGTAGAGGCGCGCCGCCGAGCCGGCGGTGCCGGTCAGCCAGTAGATGGTGACGTTGGTGAGGATGGTGTCGGGGTCGATCTCGCCTTCCTGGCTGCCGTACCCGTCGAACCACTCGAGGTTCCAGGCGAGCAGGCCGACCGGGGAATCGTTGAGCGCGTAGGCGAGGGTCTGCGGCCGGGTCGCCTGGATCTGGGAGTAGCCGGATCGTTCTCGCCACCACCGGTTCACCCCCTCGAGTGCCGTCTGGTCCTCGGGCGAGAGTGACTGCTGCTCGGCCGGGTCGCTCCCCGGGAGCGCGACCAGGGCGTTGACGTGTACCCCGGCCACGTGGTCAGGATCGACCCGCCCCAGCTCCGGGGAGACCCTGGCTCCCCAGTCGCCGCCCTGCGCGCCGTAGCGCTGGTAGCCGAGCCGGGCCATCAGCTCTGCCCAGGCCCGGGCGATACGCGCGACGTCCCAGCCCCGTTCGGTGGTCGGCCCGGAGAACCCGTAGCCGGGCAGTGAAGGCACGACGAGGTGGAACGCGTCGGCCGGGTCGCCCCCGTGGCCGCGCGGATTGGTCAGGGGACCGATGATCTCGGTGAACTCGGCCACCGATCCGGGCCAGCCGTGGGTGAGGACGAGGGGAAAGGCACCGGGCTCGGGCGATCGGACGTGCAGGAAGTGGATGAGCTGGCCGTCGATCACCGTGGTGAACTGCGGAAAGTCGTTGAGCCTGCGCTCGTGGTCCCGCCACTGATAGCGGTGGCGCCAGTGGTCAGCGAGCTGACGCACCCGGTCGAGCGATACCCCGTACTCCCATCGCGTACCGGGCAGCTCGTCGGGCCACCTCGGCCGGCTGAGCCGGGCCGCGAGGTCGGCGAGGCCGGCGTCCGGAATCTCGATGCGGTAGGGGCTGATCTCCTTGTCAGTCATGCCTGCACCGTAAGGCGCATCGCGGCCACTTCCTGGCCGTAATGACGGGACTCTTCCGCGGTTCAACCGAGCCCAGGCCCGAAGCCGTCAGGGCGGTGACAGCGCCGTGTACGCGCGGTGTCAGCCCGGTACGGCAGGCTGAGAAGCATGACAGAGCTATCCATTGAAGCGACCAGCCTGGTCAAGAACTTTGGCGAGACCCGGGCGCTGCGCGGGGTGGACCTGGCGGTGCGCCAGGGGACGGTGCACGCCGTCCTCGGCCCGAACGGCGCGGGCAAGACCACCGCGGTCCGGATCCTCGCCACTCTGCTGCGCCCAGACAGCGGCAGCGCGCGCGTAAACGGCTTCGACGTGCTGCGCCAGCCCGGCAAGGTCCGCGAGACCGTGGGGCTGACCGGCCAGTTCGCCTCGGTCGACGAGGACTTGACCGGGACGCAGAACCTGGTGATGATCGGCCAGCTGCTCGACCTGCCCAAGAAGGAGGCCAGGGCCCGCGCGGCGGAGCTGCTGGCCTGGTTTGACCTGACCGAGGCGGCCGGCAAGGTTGCCAAGACCTATTCCGGTGGCATGCGCAGGCGCCTTGACCTGGCCGCCTCCCTGGTGGGGCGGCCTGCCATGATCTTCCTGGACGAGCCGACCACCGGGCTCGACCCGGCCAAGCGCGAGGACATGTGGGACGTGGTCCGTCGCCTGATCAGTGACGGTTCCACCGTGCTGCTGACCACGCAGTACCTCGAGGAGGCGGACGCGCTGGCCGACGAGATCACCGTGATCGACCACGGCCAGGTGATCGCGAACGACACCCCGAACGGTCTCAAGCACAAGATCGGCGGCCAGCGCCTGGCGGTCCGCCCGGCCGACCTGGCCCGCGAAGAGGAGCTGCGGGACATCCTGGCCTCCATCTCACCGCGCACGCCGGACAGCAACGGCCGGGGCACCCTGACGATCCCGGTGGACAGCGACGCCGTGCTCCCCGGCGTGCTGGCGCGGCTGCACGCCGCCGGGATCGTGGCCGAGGAGTTCTCCCTGCACCTGCCCTCGCTCGACGAGGTGTTCTTCACGCTCACCGGCACCCGGTCGGGCAGCGACGCACAGCAGCCGGCCTCAGGAAACACCGCGGAGGTGGCGGCATGAGCGCGGTAACCCTCGACGCTCCGTCGGCAGGCGTCAGGCCCCGGCGCTCACCCCAGGTCCGCCTGCTGCACAACTCGCTGGTGCTGGCCAAGCGCAGCCTGATCAAGCTCACCCGCACGCCCGAGCAGTTCATCGACGTGACCTTGCAGCCGATCATCTTCCTGCTGCTGTTCTACTACGTGTTCGGCGGCGCGCTCGGCGGCGGCAGCGGCGAAACGCGCCATGAGTACCTGGAGTACCTGCTGCCGGGCCTGCTCGCCCAGACGATCGCGATGAGCTCCATCTCGATCGGGCAGAACATGAACGAGGACATCGCGAAGGGGGTATTCGACCGCTTCAAGTCGCTGCCGATCGGCCGGGCGGTTCCGCTCCTCGGCGCCGTGTTCGCCGAGTTCTTCCGCTACCTGACGGTCTGCGTCATCACCATCGGCTTCGGCTACATCCTCGGCTTCCGCATCGAGACTAACTTCCTGGCGCTGCTCGCGGCCGTCGGCCTGACGATCTGCTTCGCGCTCTCGTTCGCCTGGGTCTCGCTCTGGATCGGGCTGAAGATGCGGACCGCCGGATCGGTCCAGGGCGTGATGATGCTGCTCGTCCTGCCGCTGTCCTTCGCCAGCGGCGCCTTCGTCCAGGCATCCACCATGCCGGGCTGGCTGCAGGCCTTCGTCAAGGTGAACCCGATCTCGCAGATCGTCGACGTGGCGCGCGGCCTGCTCGTCGGCGGCCCGGTCGGCAGCTACGTCGGCTGGACCTTCGCCTGGATCGGCGTGCTGCTCCTGGTGTTCTTCCCGCTGGCGATGCGCGCCTACATCCGCCGCACCTGAGCGGCGGGCGGGCCGGCCGCTACTGGCCGGCCGGGTCAAGGAACGGCAGGGCGCTGTCCCGGGACAGCGCCCTGCCGGTGTTATAGCGGACGTCGAACTCAGCGTCGCCCAGCACCGCCCGCAGTCGTTCAGTCACCCGGCGGAACTGCACCGAGGTGGGATCCTCGCTGCCGCGCACGACGGCGGTGGCGCCGAGCAGTTCCGCCGCTCGGGCCGGGTTCCCCCGGGCCAGTGCCAGCTCGACGCAGGCGCCTCCGGCGATGGCGACCAGCGGCATGTCGGATACCGAGACCGCGCTCGAGTACGCGATGGCCGCGCGCTCCGCCGCCAGCGCCACGTTTCCCTCGGCGATGGCGATCAGGGCGCCCGCGGACTCAACCCCGACTCGCAGATGGTGGCGGAGCTGCGAGTTGGAGGTGGCCTCGCCCATCCGTGACCGGGCCGCGGCCACTAGCTCACCAGCCCGGGCGATGTCACCCGCGGTCGCCTCGAACAGGGCGAACGACCCCAGCACGATCACCTCGTTCAGGCCCCAGCTGTCGGTCTTGGCCAGGGCCAGGGCGGCCTCGTAGTTCTCGTGCGCCCCGGCCAGGTCACCGCGGCGGGCAACCAGGTCAGCCAGCTGCAGCCGGAGCTGGAACTCATCGTCCCGCGAGCCGAGTTCCTTGAGCGCGGCCATCGCCTCAGCGTACGCGGCCGCACCCCCGTCCAGGTCGCCGTCCAGCACCCGGGCGCTGCCGATGACCCGCAGCGTGCTAGACAGCCCCCACCGCTCCCCGAGGGAGCGGAACCGTCGCAGTGCCTCTTCGGCGGCGGTGCTCTGGGTGGCGTGGTCCCCGTCGTTCTCGGCCAGGGACGCGCGGAGCATCCAGGTAGCCGCCGTGAGCCACTCGTCGCCGCTGGCCATGGCCTCGTCGATGTAACGGTTCAGCCGGGGGCGGTCGTCCAGGAAGAACCCGTAGACCATGCGCAGCAGCCCGACCATCGGCTGGCTGACCGGGTCCAGTGACTCCACCCGGTCAGCCAGGTCGTCGTGGGCGAGCTTCACCTTGTCGCCGTCGGCGCGCATGTCCCGGCTGACGCGGTACAGCACCTCGCCGACCGTGCGCAGGTCCTCGTTCACCGGCGTGCCGTCGGCCGCGGCAAGCGCCTGGCCGAGCAAGTCCACGATGACCTCTGAGGTGTCGCCGAGCACCATCGACATGCCGCTGAGCGCGATCACCAGGGTCAGGGCCTGCCCGCCATCACGCACATCACACCAGTAACGCAACGCGGCGAGCACGTTGTCACGCTCCGCCTGCAGCCGCGGCAGCCAGGCCACCTGTTCCCGGGTGGTCAACTTGGGGGCGGCCGCGGCCATCAGGGCGGAGTAGTACACCGCGTGGCGGCGGCGCAGCTCCGCCAGCTCGGCCCGCTCCAGGAGCCGCTCGGTCCCGTACTCACGGACCGTCTCGAGCATCCGCAGCCGGGTCGCGCCACTGTCCCCCCGGCACTGTCCCCCGCGGCCCGCACCCGCTGCAGCAGCGACTTGTCCACCAGCGACGACAGCAGGTCGTCGACCGCAGCCGGATCGATCTCACCGGCTGGGCCGCCGGGAGCTGGGCCGCCGGGATCGGCACAGACCGCGGCCACCGCGTCCGGGGTCGCGCCGGCCGGGAAGACGGCGAACCGCTCGGCCAGCAGCCGCTCCGCCAGGCTGAGCAGGTCCCAGCTCCACTCGACGACGGCCTGCAGCGTGCGGTGCCGGGGAAGCGCGGTCCGGCTGCCGCCGGTGAGCAGCCGGAAGCGGTCACTCAGCCGCCGGGAGACCTCCGGCAGCGGCAGCGTCCGCAGGCGCGCCGCCGCCAGCTCGATGGCCAGCGGCATTCCGTCGAGACGGCGGACGATGTCAACGACCGGGCCGACCGTGTCCTCGGTGATGGCAAAGTCCGGGCTGACCGCGGCCGCGCGCTCAGCGAACAGCTGGACGGCCGGGTAGAGCAGCGCCGACGCCGCCGGGATGCCCGGCTCGGGCAGGCCGAGCGGCGATATTGGCAGCAGCGACTCCCCGGTAATGGCGAGCGGCTCCCGGCTGGTGGCGATGATCCGCAGCCGGGGGCAGTGCGCCAGCAGCGCGTCCGCGAGGTGGGCGCAGGCCTCGATGAGGTGCTCGCAGTTGTCCAGCAGCAGCAGGGCGTTCACGTCGGCCAGGCCATCGAGCAGCCGGGTCCGCGCGTCCCGGCTGGCCGCTCGCTGGGTCCCGTCGATCAACATGCGCGATTCCCGCAGGCCGATCGAGTTGAGCACGGCCTGCGCGACGTCGGCCGGGTCGGTGACCGAGGCGAGCTCGGCCAGCCAGACGCCGTCGGTGGGGTGGCCGCCGGCAGCCCCGGCTGCGATCGCCGCGGCTACCTCGGCCGCCAGCCGGGTCTTGCCGGTGCCGCCCGGGCCGACCAGGGTGACCAGCCGGTACTGCGCCAGCGCCTTGGTCACCCGGGCCACGTCCTGCTCGCGCCCGATGAAGCTGGTGAGCTGGGCCCTGAGGTTGGTCCTGGCAGGAGCGGGAACGGGCGGGCTGGCGTGGGCCCCCATCCGTTCGGTATCTCCTCGGAGCACTTCCAGGTGCACGGACCGCAGCTCGGCACCCGGGTCGATGCCGAGGTCGTCGGCGAGCCGGCGGCGGACCGTCTCGTAGGCGGCCAGGGCTTCCGCCTGCCGCCCGGTCTGGGCAAGCGCCAGCATCAGCAGCCCGGCGAGCTTCTCGTGCAGCGGGTGCTCCCGGACGAGCACCTCCAGCTCGGCCGCGCTCCCGGCCGCCTGGCCGTCGGCGACCTGGCTCGCCAGCCGGGCGACAGTGGCATCGAGCTGGAGCTGCTGCAGCCGCTGGGCGTGCGGCCAGGCGAACTTCCCGGCGTCGGCCAGCGCGGTGCCCCGCCACAGCCGCATTGCCTCCTCGGTCCGTCCCTCGCCGAGCAGCCGCTCGAACCGGAACGCGTCCACGTCCTCCGGGCTGATGACGAGCCGGTAGCCGGCCGCCGACTGCTCGATCGCCCGCGGCCCGCCGAGCGCGCGCCGGGCTCGCGAGACCAGCGTCTGCAGCGCGTTGGCGAGGTCGGCAGGCGGCTCGTCGTCCCACACCGCCTCGGCCAGCGCGCTGGTGCTCACCGGCCGCCCGCCGGCCAGCGCCAGCCGCGCGATCAGGTCCCGGAGCCGGGCACCCGAGATGACGACGAGTTGGCCCTCGTCGTCACGGACCTCAAGTGGTCCTAGGATCGCGACCTGCACCCGTCCATTGTCACCGATGCCAGCCGGGCACCGGGGCGGCGGCCGGGCGCACCCGCTCGAATCTGGTGTGAGCTTCGGGCAGAACCCGCGCCGGTGTCGCATAGTAGTGATGTGGAGACAAGTCGTGACCTGAACGTCATCGAAGTCAGCGGCAAGCAGTTCCTGCTCACCGCGACCGCTGGGGACGCCACCCATTTGACCCGCAAGGCCGACACCGAAGAACGCGGGCAGGCGGCCGTTCCTGACCGTTACGCCGAAGACTTCGAGCGCAGCTATGACCGGGCGGCGATCCTCGAGCCGGCCTGGGCGGTAACGACCATGTGCGGGCGGCCGTGGATCCTCATGGAGGGCGTACGTGACGGCGAGGGAGCGGACGAGGCCAGGTACGCTCCGACCTGCCGTCGCTGCCTGTCCCTGCTGGACCGGCTCTTCCCCGCCCCGAAGCTGAACGACCGCTTCCCGCTCATCGTGCGGGTCATCCTGGACATCGTCCTTGAGCACGGAACCGCCGAGATCATCGGTGTTCCCGGGGACCAGCAGGCCGCACTCCGCCGGGAAGTCCGGGCCGAGGTCAGGAAGCTGACCGGCTACGGGATGACGACCTACGCTCACGAAACCATCGTCATCTTCGTCTGCGATCCGATCTATGACCTGCACGCTGACGAGCACCGGCGGAGCGGGGCCGAGGCGATGGACGCGTTCCTCAGCGGCAAGCCGGTCCTCCGTCAGTCACCCACGCGCCTGTCGTGGCGTACCTGGGCCGCCGATTAGCCGTTCACGCTACCGGCCGCCAGGGCGATCGTGACTCCGACCACGGCCGCCGACAGCAAGGTAAGGACGACTCCGCGGCGCAGCGGTAGCAACAGCGCCAGTGCGGCTGCCAGCACCGGGTACTGCCAGGCGTGGGTCAGCTCCCGGGTGAGGATGACGGCCGAGCCGAGGATGGCGCCGATGGCGGCCGGGCCGGCCCCGTCGAGGAAGGCGCGGGCGCGCTGGTTGCCGCGGATCTGCGCGAAGCGGGGGGCACCGAAAAGGACGATCAGGAACGAGGGAGTGAAGGCGACCGCAGCGGCGAGGAGGCCTCCGGCCAGCCCGGCGGCGGCGTAGCCGACGACCGCCACCGTCTGCACGACCGGTCCCGGGGTGACCTGGCCGAGGGCGACCGCATTGAGGAACTGGGCACCGGTCATCCAGTGGTAGCGGGTAACCGCGTCGGCCTGCATCAGCGGGATGATCACGAAGCCGCCGCCGAACGACAGGCCGCCCACCTTGAGCGCCACCCACGCTACCGACGCCAGCACCCCGCCCCCGGCCGCGAGCATGACCGCAGGAGCGGCCAGCAAACCCGGCGACCGCGTTCCGTCACTGTCGCTGGCGGCTCCCCGGCCGAGACGAGGGCCGCAGCGGGCCAGCAGCTCGACCGCGCCGCAGCCGAGCAGCACCAGGACCAGCCAGGCACCGATGGTCGCGGCGGCGGCGAAACCGGCGGCGAGGTAGGCGGCCCAGCGGACCGCGGAGGCGCGGTTGCGCCAGCTGGGGACGAGCAGCGACCAGCCCGCCTGGACCGCGACAGCGGGCACCGCCGCACCCGCCCCCGCCCCGGCGCCGAGCACCCACAGCGGCGGCGAGGTGGCCACGAACAGCACGGACAGGGCAAGGATGACGATCAGCCCGGGGACGATGAACGCGGCCCCGCCGATCAGGGCGCCGGCCCGCCCCCGCAGCCGCCAGGCGCAGAAGATGGCGAGCTGGGTCGACGCCGGCCCCGGCATCAGGTTGCAGACAGCGACCGCGTCCTCGAACTCGCCGGCGTCCAGCCAGCCCCGGCGCTCGACACAGAGCTGCCGCAGCAGCCTGATGTGGGCGGGGGGCCCGCCGAAGCCGATGCAGCCGATCCGGCCCCATTCCCGCAGCACCGTCGGAAGTGAAGCCGGCGGCAGGTCGGGCGGCCCGCCGGCCGCCGCCGCCGGGGTGTCTGCTCCGGCCGTCACAGCGTCATTGAATCACTGGAAGTTACCGGGGCGGGTGCTGCCCCGGTACCGACCGCCCGGCTCAGCAGCAGGCCGGCGCTGCGGGCGCGGCGGAACCGTCCGCCGCGGGGGCACAGCAAACGGAGCCGGCCGGCTTGGCAAGCACGTCGGCGTCGCCCTTGACGACGTAGACCTCCCAGGGCTCAGCCCCGGGGCCGGTGACCCAGACCTTGTCCTGGACGGCGTAGCAGCAGGCGGTGTCCTCCTCGGTGGCGGTGGCCAGTCCCGCCGCGGACAGCCGGGCGGTGGCGGCGGTTACCTCGTCGGTGGTCTGGACTTCGACCCCGAGGTGGTCCATGCGGGTGGGCTCGCCGGGGGCGCCCTGGATGAGCACGAGCTTGAGCGGGGGCTCGGTGATGGCGAAGTTGGCGTAGCCGGGGCGGCGCTTGGCGGGCTCGGCGCCGAACAGCCTGGAGTAGAAGGCGACCGAGCCTTCCAGGTCGGCGACGCGAAGCGCGAGCTGGACTCGGGACATGGCGTGATCCTCTCCGGGACCGGGCGGCTGCCCGGGGTCTGATTAGAGATTTCTTTAAACAGATTCCGGCATCAGTTTGCGTTACTGCCGGAAGATGTGTCAAATTAAAGACATGTCTAATCAGGAGCTGGGGGTTCCAGGCTCGCCCGGCTGCGGGGACTGCGGCCCGGAGGCGGCCGACGGAGCTGACTGCTGCGCGCCGCTGGCGTGCGAGCCGCTGCCGGAGGCCGGCGCGCAAGAGCTGGCGGTGCTGTTCAAGGCCGTAGCCGACCCGGTGCGGCTACGGCTGCTGTCACTGATCGCCTGCCATGAGGGCGGCGAGTCGTGCGTGTGCGACCTGACGGGAGCGTTCGCGATGACCGCGCCGTCAGTGAGTTACCACCTGCGGATCTTGCGGGAGGCGGGGCTGATCAGCGCCGAGCGGCGCGGCACGTGGGTCTACTACCGGGTCGAGCCGGCGGTGCTGGCGCGGATGTCGGCGGTGCTGGTCCCCCAGCCGGCCGCGCTGGCCGCCGGGTGAGCATGCCGCCTCTCGCCCGCCGCGCGCTGGCAGAGTTCACCGGGACCGGCCTCCTGGTGGCGGTCGTGGTCGGTTCGGGGATCATGGCCGCACGCCTGTCACCCGGCAACACCGGACTGGAGCTGCTTGAGAACGCGGTGGCGACGGCAGCGGGACTGGCGGTCATCATCGTCGTACTGGTCCCGGTGTCGGGCGCGCACCTGAACCCGGTGATCTCGGTGGCGGACTGGGCACTAGGCCGACGGTCCGGGACGGGGCTGCCGGGCCGGGACATCGGGGTCTACGTGACCGCGCAGACGGCGGGCGCGATCGGCGGCGCGGTCCTGGCGAACCTGATGTTCGCGCTGCCCGCCGCGACAGCCTCGGGCAAGGCGCGTTCGGCTCCGCACCTGTGGCTGGGCGAGGTGGTCGCGACGGCGGGCCTGGTGCTGGTGGTCTTCGCGCTCGCCCGGTCGGGCCGGGGCGCGCTGGCCCCGGCCGCGGTGGCGGCGTGGATCGGCGCGGCGTACTGGGCGACCTCCTCGACCTCGTTCGCCAACCCGGCGGTCACCATCGGCCGCGCGTTCACGGACACGTTCGCGGGGATCTCACCGGGATCCGTGCCGGGCTTCATCGTGGCGCAGGCGGCCGGGGCAACGCTGGGCGTGGCCCTGGTGCTCGTGCTCTACCCGGCTGCGGTCAAGCCGCCGGAAGCTACCAGGAAGGCGGCATCGATGACGGATAGCCCTGAGGTGCTGTTCATGTGCACCCACAATGCGGGCCGGTCGCAGATGGCGGCGGCGCTGCTGGCTCACGAGTCGGGCGGAGCGGTGCGCGTCACGTCGGCCGGGTCCGAGCCGGCCAGCGCGATCAACCCGGCGGTCGCGGCGGCGATGGCGGAGATCGGGCTGGACATCTCGCGGGAGGTGCCCACGCCGCTGGCAGCCGGGCAGGCGGAAGCCGCCGACATCGTGATCACGATGGGCTGCGGGGACGCGTGCCCGGTGTTCCCCGGCCGGCGTTACCTCGTGTGGGAGCTGCCTGACCCGGCCGGGCTGACCGTGGAGCAGGTCCGCCCGATCCGCGACGAGATCGCCGCGCGGGTCCGCGCACTGCTCGAAGAGCTAGACGTGCCCGCCCGGCCGGGCTGACCTCAGCCGGTTCCGGCGACGCGACTGCGGCGCTCGATCAGGAGCACGTCGCGCCACACGCCGTAGTGGCGGCCGATGCGCTGCCTGGTGCCCACCACCCGGAACCCGGCCCGCTCGTGCAGGCGCAGGCTGGCGGCGTTCTCGGGGAACACGCCGGACTGGATGGTCCACACGCCCGCGTCCTCGGCCGACGCGATCAGCGCGGCCAGCAGGGCCGTGCCGATCCCCCGCCCGTGGCGCCCTGGATCGACGTACACGCTGTGCTCGATTACCCCGGCGTAGACGCAGCGGCTGGACACCGGGGAGGCGGCAGTCCAGCCGAGTAGCTGCCCGGTGGCGGCGTCGGCGGCGACGTGGCGGTGCAGCGGCAGCTTGCCGGCGTCGAACGCTTCCCAGGCCGGGGCGGTTGTCTCGAAGCTGGCCTGGCGGGTGTCGAGGCCGGCTTGGTAGACCGCCAGCACCCCGGCCGCATCGGCGGAGCGCATTGGCCGGATCAGCACGTCGGGCACGGGATACCTCCGGTTCCGTGAGGGTCAGCAGGACGGTAGCCGCAGCCCGTCGGCGACGACGTTGAGCAGCCGGTCGGCCCGGGCCTGGCTTGCCGCCCCTGGCGGCCCGTCGTTGATGCTGCTTAGCAGTCCCTTGAGCAGGGTGATGATGTCCTGGGTGGTGATCTCTGGCCGCACCGCGCCGGCTTGCTGGGCGCGGCGCAGCAGCGCGTCGAGGGCCGCGTGCAGCTCTTCTTGCAGCGAGCCGGTGATCGCGATGGCCTCGGGCAGGTCTCGCTTGGCGGCTGCTTCCTGGCGGAACCGCCCGAGGAAGCCGAAGAAGGCCTCGCCCGGGTCGGCGTCGCCGGAGCGGCCGCGTGCGTCGTCGATAAGGTCGCGGACCCGGGCGGTAACTACCGCCTCGAACAGCTCTTCCTTAGACGGGAAGTGGCGGTAGACCGTGCCCGGGCCGACTCCGGCCCGGGCGGCGATCTCGTCGAGCGGCACGCCGTATCCGGACGCGGCGAAGACCTCCTGCGCGGCCCGCAGGACCTTCTCCCGGTTACGTCGCGCGTCGGCGCGCAGCGGCCGCTCAGCCATGGTTGCTAACCGGGGCCATCGTTCCGTATAGTCTAAGCGGGGTCATCGTTCCGATTATACGAGGAGGCCTGGTGCCCTATACCCCGCGTGAGATCGCCGAGCAGGTCCGCCGGATGGTGGCCGGGGAACCGGTCGCGTTCGCCGACCTGTTCGCCGCGGACGGGGTGATGGCCTACCCGTTCGCCCCGCCCGGTCATCCTCCGGAGCTACGGGGCCGCGAAGCCATCCGCGCTTTCTTCGCCGAAATGGGCGGGTCGCGGGAGCTGTTCGCCATGGAAGGAGTGGAAGCGCGGGCCTGGGAGACCGACGACCCCGAGGTGGTGGTCACCGAGATCACCCACCACGGCCGGTCCAACGTCACCGGCGCGCCCTACCGCTTCACCGCCCTGGGCATCATCCGGGTACGCGGCGGCCAGATCGTCCGCTATGACGACTACATGGACCCGATCGCCCTCGCCCGCCTACTGGGCCGCACCCGGGAACTCGCCACCGCCCTCAGCACGAGCTGACCGGCAGCAGCAGGCGCGACCGGAGCGGCGCCTGACGGGGGCGCCCTACTCAGCGGAGTACGGCAGGGCCGCGTAGACGCGCTGGGGGCGGATGCGAACGATAAGCCGGCGAGCCCCGGGCTCCGGAGGCGGCGTCGCACCGCTCATGAAAGAGTCGTACATCTCCTGGTGGAACGCTCCGTCGGGATCGTCGGTGATCTCGGCGACGCCGTGCACGGTCGCGTAAGCGCTGTCGGATGCCGCGGCGGTGAGGCTGTGCAGCAGCAGTGTCACCCGCGGGTCGCGTCGCACGTTGACCGTCTTGCGGCGGCCCTCGATCGTGCTGAAGAGGATGTCGTCACCATCGGGCTTGACGAAGATCACCGACATCTGCGCTGTCCCGTCGGGGTTGGTGGTGGCCAGCACCGACAGGTGGGAACCGCCGAGGATCCGGCTGACCGCCTGCCAGGCGCGATCCGCGGGCAGGCCTTTTCGCAGGGGATCCTCATAGGTCGGAGCGGGGACGCCTGCCAGCACGATGACCGGGAAGACCCGGTCGGTGTTCTTCTCGTACTCGGCGGCACCGGCCGAGATCATGCCGTAGAGCCGGTCACGCTCCTCGCCCGCCGTCACCACGGCGCGGGCGGCGAAGGACTGGCCGCCGAGCTCCACCGTCACCGACGAGTTGGCCCTCAGGTTGTGGAACCAGGCCGGATGTCGCGGTGCGCCCGCCTTGGAAGCCATGACGAAAACCCGTCCCTGGTCGTCGACCGCGAACCCCAGGGGCACCGTGGCCGGCCGCCCGGACCGCGCCCCGGTGGTGGTCAGCAGCAGGATCGGGAACGGCGGCTGGCTGACCACCCCGTTGTTAGCGCGGAACTCACTGATGACGCCCTGGTTATAGGCCAGGAACTGCTCGTCGGACGGCACGGCTGACACGGCACCTCCAGAGTCTCTCGAAGAAACTGACAGTACTACGGGCGAGTCTCTCCAAGCAACCGACCTATGCTGCAAGGATGCCGCCGCGAACCGTATTCGAGACCTACGACTGCTCAATCGCCCGCACCATGGCCGTCCTGGGCGAGCCGTGGACCGCGCTGATCCTGCGGGACCTGTTCATCGGCGTCACCCGGTTCGACGCCCTGCACGATCACCTCGGCGTCTCCCGCAAGATCCTCACCCTGCGGCTGACCCGCCTGGTCAGCGACGAGATCGTGGTCAAGCGGGCTTACGCGCAGCGGCCGGAGCGGTTCGACTACCTGCTGACCGACAAGGGATGGCAGCTTTGCGACATCCTGCTCGCGATCAGCGCCTGGGGAGACCGGTGGACGATGGCGGAGGCCGGGCCGCCCGCCCTGATCCGGCACCGCCCGTGCGACCACGCCACCACCGCCGAGATCCGCTGCTCCCACTGCGGGGAACTGCTGCACGCCGCCGACACCGAGGTGGTGCCGCTGCGATGACGCACCTCACGATCCCTGACCGAAATGGACGGACCGGAACCGGCATCGCCCGGTTCACACCCATCTGCACGAGCTACGGCTCCGAAGCTGAGGTGTCCGAACCTGCGGTGAAGACCTTCGAGAGGCGAGGGATCGAGCGATGCGACTCAAGCAGCTGGTCCCGGCAGTGGTGGTGGCCGCTGCCCTCGGGGCCGGACTGACCGTGGCCACGCACGGAGCGGCCGCGACCGGCGGCGGGGCGGGCAGGACACGGGCGGCGGCCACCCCTTCGCGGCCGCCGGCCGCTATCGGCACCGGCGTCGTCGACCCGGTCGTGAAGCCGTACCTGAACCCGAAGCTGCTCAAGGCGGTGCCGGTCGGCTCCGGGGACGTGACCGAACCGGTGAAGCAGGTGCTGACCAGTCCAGCGGTGACGACCGCACTCGACGCCAGCGGCATCCCCCAGGTGGCGCTGGCGGCGTACCGGCGCGCGGCCGCCGCCCTCGCCGCCAGCGACGCCGCCTGCCGCCTGCCGTGGCAGTTGCTGGCGGCGATCGGCCGGGTCGAGTCGGACAACGGTCAATTCGGCGGCGCCGTGCTGCTTCCGGACGGGTACGGTACGCGGCCCATCTACGGCCTGCCCCTCGACGGCCGGAACGGTGTCGCCCTCGTTCGCGACACTGACGGCGGCAAGCTCGACGGGGACCCGAACTTCGACCGGGCCGTCGGGCCGATGCAGTTCATCCCCTCAACCTGGGCCCAGTACGGTGCCGACGGCAACGGCGACGGCAAGAAGGACCCGAATAACATCTTCGATGCCGCCCTCGCCGCGGCCGGCTACCTGTGCGCGGGCGGCGGCGACCTGGCCAACCCGGCCCAGGAAGCAGCCGCGGTGCTGCGTTACAACGACGCGGACGAGTACGTCCACGTCGTCCTCACCCTTGCCGCGAGCTACCAGCAGGGGGATCTCGTGACGGTGCCGACGGTCGGGCCGGCCGTCGGCGGCGGCGCGTCCACGCCGGTGACCGGGCCGGCCGAGACACCGGTCCGGACCGCGTCCCCGGCCCCGGCCCAAACTCTGACCCCGCAGCCCACAACTCCTCAGCCCACGACCCCGCAGCCCACGGCACCGTCGAGCCCAGTCACCGCGGCCGTCCCGACGATGAGCCCGACCGCGACGGCGCCGGCTCCGCCGGCAGCACCGCAACCTGGTCGGCGCCGTCAGGCCGTCCCGTCCGGGCTCCGGTACCGTTCGCCACCCGGCCATTCCAGGTCGGCCAGACCGCGGACATCGGGTGGGCACCAGCCATGCGACAGGTGGTAGTCGGGCTGCTCAGCGCGGCGAGGACGGCGCCTAGCCGGCACCCGCGACCGACGCGCCGCGGGCTTTGATGAAGGCAGAGATCCGGTCGTTCAGTTCGTCGATGCGGTTAAAGCCGCCGTGGCTACCGGGGACGACGGCCACCTCTGCCTGCGGCATCAGGCTTCCCCGGGCGCGGGCCTCCCGCGGGGTGAGCATGGCGCTGCGCGCTCCGGTGATCAGCAGGGCCGGCACGCTGATCGCGCGGAGTTCGTCGTCGGACAGGATGCCGGGGAACTTCGGCTCCAGCCGGTAGCCGCGGATGGCCGCCCACATGAGCTTCATGAGCTCTGGCTGCAGCATGGCCGGGTTGTCCAGCCAGCGGGCCAGCGGACGGCGCAGCGGCCTAGGGGCCAGCGTGGCCAGGCCGCTGACGGACATCCACCACCAGAAGCGCGCGTCGAGCGCGGTGAGCCCGGCCGGGTCGAGCAGCGTGATGGACGCGACCCGCCCGGGCGCGCGGATTGCCTGGTTCATGGCCACCCAGCCGCCGTAGGAAAAGCCCACCAGGTGCGCCGGATGGTCGCTGAGCTTGCCCAGGAGCTCGTCCAGCCACGCAGCGCACGAATCCGGGGGAGCCATCAGGGCTCGCGCGACGCTGGGGTTCGCGTCGCCGGGCATGTCGACCGCGTACACCGGGCCGACCTCAGCCAGGGCCGCCACGTGCGGGAACCAGGCCGCTGCGTTACCCCCGGCTCCGGAGAGCAGCACCACCGGGGCGCCGTGCGGGTGCGGCCGGTAGGCGTGCACGCGGGTAGTGGCGGTTGCCGTCTCGATATCGAACTCCTCCCGTGGCCGCGGCCACTGCGCGAGGACCTGCTCGTAGGCGGCCATGAACTTCTCCCGGGCCGCATCGCTCACCCACGAGCCCGGCTCGCCCGCAGGCGCCGGGCCTGCCGCGCGGGTGACGCGTTTGATCCCAGGCACGTTTCTCGTACTCCCTCACGGCCGGTTCCGTCATTTTGATGATACGAACGTATCATCAACGAGCGGGCCGGGGAAGGCGGCCGCCGAGACGGGTACGGTGAGCGGATGCCGAAACGGGTTGACCATGAGGAACGGCGAAAGCAGATAGCGGACGCGCTGCTGCGAACCGCCGCCGCCCGCGGGCTGCACGCCACTGGGATGCGCGAGGTCGCGGCCGAGGCTGGCGTCTCCCTGCGCCTGGTGCAGTACTACTTCGGCACCAAGGAGGAGCTTCTGCTGGCCGCCATGCAGCACCTGGCGGCCCAGTTCGCCGCGCGGGCCACGGCGCGGTTCAGGGAAGCCAGCCAGCCCGGCACCCCGGCTACCCCGCGCAACATCGTCGCGGCCATCCTGGCCCAGGCGTTGCCCGCCGACGACGAGATGCGCACCTTCTACGTCATCTACACGGCCTACCTGGCGCTCTCGCTAACCGACCCGGCACTGGCGATCGCACCGCTGGTCAAGAACTCGGACGCGGTCAACCAGGTACTGGCGGCCCAGTTGCGAGCAGCCCAGGAAGCCGGCGACACGCCCGCTCAACTGGACCCGGCCCTGGAGGCCGTCAGCCTGATGGCCATGTCCGCGGGACTGGCCACGAGCGTCCTCGCCGGGCAGTCTTCGACCGGCCAAGCTCAAGCCGTCATCGAGTACCACCTGGACCGCCTGTTTCCTGCGTCCCGGCCCGGGTGACTCGAGGCTGGAACAACTCGCGCAAGATTCCTAGAATGGCAAGCAGCGGCCGTCTGGTGCAGGCAGGAGGCACCGAGGGTGACAGGTGTGCCACTGCGGCGCAGGGATGCGCTCACGGTGCTCGGCGCCGCGGCGGTCCTCGCCGGAGGCTCCGCCTACCTGGGTTTGGCCGACACCTCCTCCGCCAGCCCGCGCCCCGGTGCCCGCGACGCCTACTCTCCCGGCGCGGCTTACGCACCGGACGGCACCGCGGGCAAGACCGCGGCGGTGCCGCGGGCCGACGTCCGCCTGCTGGACGGCTCGTTCCAGGGCAACCAGCAGCGCAACCTCGCTTACCTGCTCTTCCTCGACCCGGACCGGATGCTGCGCAGTTTCCGGGTCAACTACGGGCTCCCCGTGCGGGCCGCGCCGGTCGGCGGCTGGGAAAGCCCAGCCTCCAAGATCCGCGGCCACGTGACGGGCCACCTGCTGTCGGCCCTCGCGTGGGCCTACGCGGGCACGGGCACCAACGCGAGCGACCCCGCCCGGCGCGCCCTGCAGGCCAAGGGCGACTATCTCGTCGCACAGCTAGCGAGCCTGCAAGCCAGGGCGCCGGCCGCGGGCTACAGCTACGGGTACCTCTCGGCATTTCCCGAGCAGTACTTCACCTGGCTGGAGGACGGCCAGGTAGGCAAGGTCTGGTCCCCGTACTACATGATCCACAAGTACCTGGCCGGCCTGATCGACCAGTATCAGCTAGCCGGGAACACCCAGGCGCTCAGCGTGGCGTGCCGTCTCGCCGACTGGGTCGACCGCCGGACGAGAAACCTGTCCTACCAGCACATGCAGGCGATCCTTGAGGTCGAGTTCGGCGGCTTGCCCGAGGCCCTGGCCAACCTCTACGCCATCACCGGGGACCGGAAGACCCTGAAGGCAGCGGAGCGGTTCTATCACGCGAGGTTCCTCGACCCGCTGGCCGCCAACGTCGACCACCTGGAAGGCGCGCAGTGCAATGTCTCGACGCCGAAGGTCGTCGCGTCCCTGCGGCTGGCGGAGGAGACCGGGAATGAGAAGTACTGGAACGCGGCGGTCAACTTCTGGCACATGTCGACGGGCCACCACTCGTACGCGATCGGCGGCCAGGGCAACCACGAGGTCTGGGGACGGCCGGACGTGGTGGCGGGAGCGCTCTCGAACTACACCTGCGAGGGCTGTGTCAGCTACAACATGCTCAAGCTGACCCGGCTCCTGCACTTCCACGAGCCGGGCAACGCGGCTTACATGGACTACTACGAGCGCACCCTCGTCAACCACCTGCTCGGCTCCCAGGATCCTGGCTCGCCGCACGGTTTCGTCGCCTACTACACCGGCCTGTCGCCGGGCGCGCGCAAGCAGGTCCCGGCCAACTACTTCCCGGGCGCCAATGAGAATGCCTTCGCGACCGATTACGGCACGTTCACCTGCGACACCGCAACCGGCCTGGAGACACCGACCCGCTTCACCGACACGATCTACAGCCGGGATCCTGACGGCGCCCTCCGCGTCAACCTCTTTATCCCCTCGCGAGTGCGCGCCGGCAGCCTGACGCTCCGCCAGGCGACCAGCATCCCCGGCGTCCCCGCGACAACGCTCACGGTCGAGGCGGGCACCGGCCCACTGACCCTGAGAGTCCGTGTTCCCGCCTGGGCCACGTCGGCGGCGGCGACCCTGAACGGGAGGCGGCAATCCCTGCTGTTCAAAACGGTGGAAGTCACCCGCGTGTGGCGGCCGGGCGACGAGCTCCTGGTCTCTTTCGGCACCGGCCTGGCCCTGTGGCGGGCGCCCGACAACCCACGGGTCGCGGCGCTCGCCTACGGTCCGGTCGTCCTCGCGGGCCTGACCGGCGACGCGGTGCGCGGGCCGGCCCTCGACCTGTCCTCCATCCGGCAGGTGAGCGCGTCGCCGCTGGCCTTCGAGGCACTAGGATCCAGCGGGCCCCCGGGTGAGGCGCGCCTCATGTCACTCAGTCCGGTCTGCGACGTAGCTCACCAGCGCTACACGACCTACTGGCAGGTCCGGTAGCAGGACGGGAAGGATCACCACCAGTCGGGCGGCGCTGAGTTGCGCTCGCCCGGCGAATACCGCGGCGGCGGTCCGGGGTAACGCGGCTGCTGCGGGTAACGCGGCGGCTGATCGGGGTAACGCGGCGGTTCCGGGTAGCGGGGCTGGTCTGGGTAGCGTGGCTGGTCCGGGTAGCGCGGCTCCCGTTCGGGATAGTACGGCTGTTGCTCTGGATAGGGCGGCTGCCACTCGGGATAGGGTGCCTGCTCCTGGTAACCAGGAGCCGGGCGCCGGAACAGGTCGGCAACTTCCCCGTCGTCCGTCGGCTCCTGCTGCTGGCTGGGAGCCGGGCGGGGCCGCCTGAATCGCACGGCGAGCGCTACCGCCGACAGCAGGAACAGCGCCCCCGTCACCACCAGCCAGTGCCCGAGGTAGGGGTCAAGCGACAGGTCAGTCGTGCGCGGGAAACGGGACGGAATCCGGAAGATCAGCGGAAACCAGATCAGCAGCAACAGGCCGGAAAGCACCACCGGGACGCGCAGGTAGTTGATCCAGGGCACCGTCGGCAGTTTCGGCGGACGATGCCGGAAGACCACCATGACCGACTTGTCGGCTAGCGCGTACAGCGGCATCAGGATCAGGTCGTGGCCGACCACCGCGCCGGCGAACCAGACGGCAACGCCGACCGCCTTGGCGTGCAGCAGCCCGGCGCCGGCGTACCAGGCGAGCGCGAAACAGCCGATCAGCGCGAGCAGGTGCAGCGGGTTGGCGCCGTACCAGCGTTTGAACCAGCCCATGTCAGCTCCCGAAGGTCAGGCTGGCGACCCACTTGGTGTTGTGCACGCCGGGGTTGTCGGGCACGATCACCCGCGCGGGGTAGCCGTGGTCAAGCGACAGGTCGGTGCCGTTAACGCGCAGGGCCAGCAGCGAGTCCGGGTCCATGACCTGCTCAGCGGACAGCACCGCCCGGCTGAATCCCCCGCCGTGCTGCAGTGACTGCACGTAGACGGCCGACGGGTGAGTGACGCCTGCCAGCGCGGCGAGATCGCGCAGCCGGACGCCGGACCAGGTCTGGTTGTCGGTGGACCAGCCTTCGACGCACGCGATCGGCAGGCTGGCGGTGTGCTGATCCAGGCGGAGCAGGTCGGCCCGGCTCAGCTTCCGGCCAGCCTGGATCGTCTGGCCCTCGGTCCCGAACTCGCTGCCCGTCCCGAGGGTGAGCCGCCAGGACTCACCGGTCTCGGCCGTGGTGATCCCGGCGTTGCGCGCGGTGTTGTTGACCTGGAAGTCCCCCACCGTGCCGGCGTCAGGGCCGCTGACCGGCTGGTTATGCGGGGCGAGGAGGGCGGTCCGCCGCAGCGGTCCGCCCAGCGACTGGCCCGCCGACAGCGCCGCGATCAGCGCGGAGCCCGCGCCGGCGAACGCCAGCACACCGCGCCGGGAGATTGTCGGAATGGCGGGCGCCACCGGCGCCAGGTAGCCGGCGTCCGGCGGCTCCGGGCGAGTTTGCGCCAGGTTGGTGCGCAGCTCCCGCCAGAAGCGGCGGCTGCGCAGTGCCTTGATCATGACCGGCAGCTTGAGCGGCACGTGGACCAGGAAGCCGGCCATGAAGACCCAGGCGCCGTACAGGTGCATCGTGTAGAAGGAAGTCGGGAACGGGTACCAGGTCTGGATGTTCAGGATCCCGGTGACGAACTCGAACACCGCGCCGCCGACCAGCAGGAACAGCGACAGCCGCTCCAGGACATGCGCGAGCGAGCGCGCTGGCGGCCACTCGAACAGCTTCGGCAGCACCGACCACAGCTTGAACAGCAGGATCGGTACCAGCGCCAGCCCCAACGTGACGTGGACGCCCTGGGTGACCCGGTACAGCCAGATCGGGTGGGTGGGCCAGGAGAACAGGTAGAAGCCGAGGATCCCCCTGCCCGGCGTCTCGTCGTTGAGCGGGCTAAGACCCGGGTTGTAGGCGGCGTAGGACAGCAGGCCGGTCGCGAACATCACCGGAATGGACACCAGCAGCGCCAGGCCGAGCACCGAGGTGAGCCAGGGGCCGCGGACCGGGCTGCGCCAGAACGACCGGCGGAACGGACCGGGGAGACCGGAAGGTTCGGCGGGCCCGGTCATGAGGCGGGGATCGCGCGAGTGCGCGGGCTCCCTCATGTGCGATCTCACGAGCCGTCCGCCTTACCGCCGTCCAGGGCCGCGATGGCGTCCGCGCAGGAACCGCTCCCCCGCGGGATCCAGACCACGGCCGGGCGGGCCGGGTGCCCGGCGACTGGGACCAGCAGCGTGGCGCCCCCCTTGGCAGGCTGCGGCTGCAAGCACTCCTGGTAGTCCTTGACCAGATCGGGCGGGTTGTTCAGCGGCTGCCCGAGGCTGGCAGTGATGAACGCGCTGAACTGACGGCTCCTGACCGCCTGGTCGGCACTGTCGCGGTAACTCAGGATCCCGGCCTTGTCGGTAGCCCGCAGCACGTCGTACACCGCGCCGGGGACCGCGGCGGGCGACATTCCCGCCAGCAGGCTCAGGCTGGGGTCGCCGGGAACCGCGACCACGCCGCCGAATGCCCGCATGCCCGCGACTAGCTGCTGGCCGGCCGCGCGGTCGGCGCTGGCGGGAATCGCCTGGGCCGGATGGGCACTCGCCAGCAGGAAGGCAGACTGGGCGATGACGAGGGCGCCGGACGCGATCGTGACCCACCGGGCCGAGCTGCCGAGCGCCAGGCCCGCGAGCAGCGCCACCGCCAGGTACGCGGGCAGCATGTCGTTGATCGCCCCGCCGCTGTGCACCAGGGTGGCGTAGCCCTCGACGGCCAGGGCGGCGCAGCCTGCGAGCAGCTCACGGGGCACCCGGCGAGCGCCGATGAGGGCGGCGCCCGCGGCCAGGCCGGTCGCGGTCAGCAGGGCCGTCCAGAACCAGCCGAAGTTGCCGTAGGCCAGCGCGTGCTCGCTCATTTGCTTGAAGGTGTAGTAGGTGTACCAGCCGCCGCTGGTGAACCTGAGCACCAGCGTGCTGACGCCGAACACCGCCGCCTCGGTCAGCGCGGCGACGACGGCGAGCCTGCGGCGCGGCCCCGTCAGCAGCGCGGCGAGAACCGCGGCGCCCTCGGCGAGCCCGGTCTGCTTGGTGAGGGCCGCGGCCGCGAGCAGCACCCCGACGGCGATCGCGCCCCGGGTGGCGCGCATGTGCCGGGCGGCGTACAGTCCGGCGATGCTCAGCGCGAGGAAAAGCGAGTCGACCCGGGCCAGGTCGAACCAGGTGCCCGCCACGAAGTAGGTCGCGGCGAACATCCCGGCGGCACCGGTCCCGGCCGCGATGCTGCCCGTTTCGCGCTGGACCAGCCGGCCCAGCAGCGCGAAGCAGGCGAGCGAGGAGATCAGCGAGACCAGCCGCAGCGACAGGTACGAGACACCGAGCACGCGGGCGAAGGCGGCCGAGACGAAGAAGTAAAGGGGCGGGTAACCGTCCGGGACGTACCCGGCGGTCGGCGCCGGGTACAGCGGCTGCCTGGCCAGGATGCGGTGCACCTCGACGAGCGAGTTGCCCTCTAGCTGCTCAAGCGCGAACGGGTAATCCAGCCGGCGAAGCGCGACGAACAGGTAGGCGCCGATCGCGGCGAGACCGACCAGCGCCGCGACCACCTGCGCGGCGCGAGGTGCCCGCTGGCGCCGGAACGCCCGGCTGGTGGACGGCTCAGCGGCGTCCTGTGGGCGTAGCAGGATGTCCCGGTCGATGCTGAGGGTCATGCCAGGTATTAGATGGCATCCGCCCCACGGGGAGGGCGGAAAACCACATTACGGATTAATGACCAATAAAGACCTTACAAACTGATGAAACCCACCATAATGCGCGGACACATCCCAGGCCCAGGGATCGACCTGCGCCTGTAAGCGCCTGGAGTTACAATTTCCCGTTTCGTAAGGCCTACCGCCAATGCGTGGCGCGGCTTTGGTAATAATCTCGCACCCGTGATCACAGGCATGGGAACGGCATGAGGGCAGGGGCGATCGCCCTGTACGAAGAGGCGATGCGCGAGCAGGCGGAGGCGCTGGTCCTGCGGACCGCGGACGGCCGCGCGCTGCCGCTGCACGTCTCCCGGTGGTGCGGGGCGCCCGACGACATCGACGAAGGAATGCTTCGGCACTGCCGCGGCCCCGTCCTCGACGTCGGTTGCGGTCCTGGGCGCCTGACAGTGGCACTGACCGAGCGCGGGATCCCGGTGCTCGGCGTGGACATCTCCCCGGCCGCGGTGGCCCGGGTGCGCCAAGCCGGGGCACTCGCCCTGCACCGCTCGGTCTTCGACCCGCTGCCGGGGCACCGCCGGTGGGCAACCGTGCTGCTCGCGGACGGCAACATCGGCATCGGCGGTCACCCGGCCCGTCTCCTGCGCCGCTGCGCCGATCTGCTGGCGCCGGGCGGCCGGATCCTGATCGAGGCCGAGCCCGGCGACATCGACGAGCAGCTGACCGCACAGCTCGAGCACCCCGACGGCCGCCGCGGCCCGGACTTTCCCTGGGCCCGGATGGGCACGGCGGCACTGCTGCGCGCCGTCGCGGAGGCCGGCCTGCAGGCAGGAAGGCAATGGCACCACGCGGACCGCGCGTTCGTCCTCGCCACCCGTTCAGCAGAAGAACTTTGAATATCCCGAACGAATGGCGCTTACTCTCCGGTCTTGAGCACCCTCGTCATGGCGCTGCGCTCAGCGGCGGTGACCCCCAGGCCCGTCCTCAGGGCAGGCCGCTACCTCGCGGCGGCGAAAACGTCCGTGCAGACTTTGCCCAGCTTCGCCGCGTAAGCGGCTGCATCGGCGTCACTGATCTTGGTGAACGGCGGCGTTCCGGTATATGCCACCGTGTCGTTCGTGATGTCGCTGTCTGGCTGGACGAGGCAGCTGACGCTGCCCTGCCACGCGCCCAGGGTCAGCACGGTCTGGCCGCCGTTGTCGTCCCAGACAGCATGGTCACCGATGCCGCCGATCGCGGTTGCGCCAGTACCGAGGACGTCCGTTACCCCGGAGTGCTGCGGGTCGTTCAGATCGAACGAGACGGTCGTAGCACCGCCGCCGAAGGCGCACTGCCCGGGGAACGTGGCCGGATGCGACACGTTCTTGGTGATCGCCGCGACGTCGGTGGCAATAGCCGCGCACACCTTGGCGTCCACGCTGCCGTTACTGCCAACGCCGGCTGTACTGGTTGGCAGCCCCGCGGCGCTCGCTGCCTGAGCAGGCGACGTGCTGCCTCCCCCGGCGGAACTGCAGCCGGCGACGAAGCCGAGGGCGAGAACGGCGGCGATGAGCGCGGGCAAGCGAGAAGCTGACGCCGTCATGACGGAATCCTGTCTGCTAGGGCTGCTTACAGGACCAGTGCACCGGTGCCGGGTAACGTCTGCGTAATCGCCGGGCCGGCTAGAGCGTCGTGCTGACCAGCCGGCTCGCTCACGCTGCCTCAGTGAGGGCCTGGATGCGATCGATCATCGCGTCCAGTGCCACCTCAAGGGGCCTGGTCTCCCGGCGGAGCTGGGTTAGCAGGAGGCCGCCCTCGAGGGCGGCCAGGGTCGCGAGCGCGAGGTCGTCAGGGTCGGTGGCCGCGGGGAGGTCACCACGGGCGTGCATGGCCCGGAAGCCGTCGCGGATCCTGGCCTCCCAGCGGCCGAACCCCCGGGCCGCCGCTAGCCGGGCGATGGCGTCAGTCTCGGCGACCTCGGCGCCGAGGGCGCCGATCGGGCAGCCGCCCTGGCACCCGAGCCGACGCTGGTGGTCGACCATGAAGTCGCGCCACGCCCGCAGGCCGGGCACCGTGTCCAGCTGGTCCAGGTATGCGCCCTGGAAGTCGAGGACCGCGGCGGCCTGGTGATCGATGACCGCGCGGACCAGGTCCTGCTTGTCGGCGAAGTAGTGATAAACCTGTGAGCCGCTGACCCCGGCTGCTGCCCTGATGTCCTCCAGCGTGGTCTCGGCCACGCCGTTCTCCATCATCAGCTCGGCCGCCGCCGCGAGGATCCGCTGCCGCGTCAGACGCCCCCGGCGGGTCAGCGGCCGCCCCGGCTCTGCCGCGCTCGCGTCGGTCTCGTTCACTGCCATGCCACCACTGTACAACCTAACTGGATTGGACAACCCAGTTTTTCTCGGCCATTGTGGATCAGGCAACCCAGTTCATCGAGAGAGGCGCAACATGACATCCACCGACCTCACCGGATCCACCGCCTTGGTGACCGGCGCTACCAGCGGCATCGGCCGGGCGGCCGCTGTCTCGCTCGCCCGCCGGGGCGCGCACGTCCTGGCCAGCGGGCGGGATGCGGCCCGCGGGGACGCGGCCGTCGCGGCCATCAGGGGCGCGGGGGGAAAGGCCGACTTCATCGCCACTGAGCTAGCCGACGGTGACTCGGTGCGGGCGCTCGCCCGCCACGCGGTCGAGCTCGGCGGCGGCCACGTCGACATCCTGGTCAACAACGCCGGCATCTTCCCGTTCGGCCCCACCCCGGACGCCAGCGACGCGGACATCGACGCGGTCTACGCCGTCAACGTCAAGGCGCCCTTCATCCTGGTGGGCGAGCTCGCGCCCGCGATGGCCGCCCGCGGGCGGGGCGCCATCGTCAACGTCCTCACCATGGTGGCCCACTTCGGCGTCTCCGGCATGGCCCTCTACGGGTCGAGTAAGGCGGCGCTCAGCCTGCTCACCAAGGCCTGGGCGGCGGAATTCGGCCCGAGTGGCGTCCGGGTCAACGCGGTCAGCCCGGGACCGACCCGCACCGAGGGCACCGAGCAGATGGGCGACCTGCTCAACCAGCTCGCGTCGCTCGCCCCAGCCGGCCGCCCGGCTGCACCGGAAGAGATCGCCGCCGCCATCAGCTACCTGGCCGGCGACGGGGCCAGCTTCGTGCACGGCGCGATCCTCGACGTGGACGGCGGCCGCAACGCCGCCTAGACGTCACCTGGCCGGGGCCTCGCGGGGGTCTCCGCCTCCGGCAGAACGGATCATGCTCCGGTTATGCTAGGTGCGTGCGTGCAAACGGAGCATAGTCCGTTTCAGCGCTTTCCCTCGTCCTCGGGCAAGCGAGCACGCAGGAGCGGAGCGATCAGATGCCAGCCAGCACGAGCAGGGCGGTCCGGCTCGATTCATTCGGCGGCCCCGAAGTCCTGAACATCCGCGAGGTACTGGTGCCGCAGGCCGGCCCGGGGAGATCCGGGTGCGGGTCACCGCGGCCGGACTGAACCCGATGGACTGGATCATGACCGCCGACGCGGGCACCGCCGCCCGGTTCGGCTTGACCCTGCCGGCCGGGTTCGGGACCGACTACGCGGGGACGGTGGACCAGGTCGGCGGCGGGGTGACAGGGTTCGCGCCCGGGATGCGGGTATTTGGTAGCGCCCTGTCTCGCGCGGTCGCCGACTACGTGGTGGTCGATGCGGCCCTCGCGGCCGGCCGGGTCACCGCCGCGATTGACCTGCACGGGACGGAGACAGTGGACGCCGCGAGGGAACTCGGCGTCCCGGACGGGCGCATCTGCACTATCGCCGCCCAGGTCGACGGGGTCACGCCCGCCAACGGCGCCAACGCCGCCCCCGGCGCCCTGGAAGAGGTCGCCCGCCTGATCGCGGCGGGCCAGCTCCGGGTGCCCATCGCGGCGAGCTTCCCGGTCGAGCAGATCCGCACCGCGGTCGAGTTCCAGGCCAGCCGGCACGCGCACGGCAAGGTCGTGATCGATCTCTAGAAAGCCGGGACGAACGTCGGTACTGGTTCCTTCGGCTCCAGTGAAACGTGGGTCATGCTAGCCGGGAAAGAGCTAGTGTCGCGTGCTGTGATCCCGGCACCAGACATTCCCGGACATACGGTTATCGGCGTCCTCGGTTCGGGCGGGTTCGCCACCGTGTACCGGACGTGGCAGGTGGCGGTGAGCCGCGAGACAGCGGTCAAGGTGGACAGCCGGGCGCTGCACTCGGAACGGGATCAGCGGCGCTTCTTCCGCGAGGTGACCGCGGCGGGGCGGCTGTCCGGACATCCGCACGTCATCGACGTGTACGACGCGGGAACGTTGCGCGACGGACGCCCGTACATGGTGATGGAGTTGTGCCCGGGCGGGTCGCTCAACGATGAATTGCAGCGAAACGGGCCGTTGACCCCGGCCTCCGCCTGCCAGATCGGGGTCAACCTGGCCGACGCACTTGCCGCCGCCCACGAACTGGGCATCCTGCACCGCGACCTCAAGCCGGCCAACATCCTCGTCAACCGCTACGGCGTCGTCGGCATCGCGGACTTCGGGCTTGCGTCGATCATCGCAGCCGGCGGTGAGCAGTCGGTGTCGCGGGACGCGCTGACCCCTGCGTATGCGCCGCCTGAGAGCTTCCGGGCCGAGGAGCCGTCCCCGGCCGCCGACATCTACTCGATGGCCGCCACGCTGTACGCGCTGATGGCAGGGCGCCCGCCCCGTTTCCCGGCTAGCGGCGAGTCGCCGGGGATGTGGGCGATCCTGGAGGGGCACGGCCAGCGGGTCGAGGACATACCGGGAGCTCCCGCGCGGATGATGGACATCCTGCAGGCATGCCTGGCCGCCGACCCGTCGCGGCGGCTGCCGTCGGCGGCTTCACTGCGGGACGAGCTCGCGGCGCTGCTTGGCGGCGGGCGCGGCCGGGTCCCGTCACGGGACTGGCAGGCGCCGAGTCAGCCAGCGCCGCCGGCGCCACCGGCTGACTCGGCGCCCTGGTCCCGCACGGGGACCCCGGCCGAGTCGACCGCCAGCCCCGCTGGCGGGCCCGGGACTACGGTCGCCGGTGCGCACGGCGCGGCTCCCCGGGCGGGCCGGCCGCGTCCTGCGCTGACGCTGGCCGCGGTGGGTGGCGGCGCGGCCATCGCCGTGGCCGCTGTGCTGCTAGTCGTGCCCCGCCTGTTCTCGCCCGGCGGCGGCCTGGCCGGCAACAGCCCGGCCGGCGCGAGCACGCCCAGCGCGTCCCTGCCCGGGGCGGTCGGCGTGTTCGGGGTCGCGACGACGACTGAGCACTGCCCGGCGGCGTCGGTGACAGGAGCCAGCGCGGCCTGCGTGAAGACGCCGGAGTGCTGGGCCGGGGTGAACGACTTCAACGGCGTCGTCACGGCCAGCCCCGTGCCCTGCACGCAGCCGCACACCTGGCAGACATTCGCGATCGCGATGATGCCCAGCGACTCCGCGACCTTCAACGTGAACATCGTGCAGGCCAACCCCACCGTGCAAGCGCTCTGTTCAATCAAGGTGCTGCTGGCTTCCCGGACCGGCGCGGCGTTGCAGGTACCGCAAAGCGCGTGGAGTACCCAGGTCATGCCACCAGACGAGGCAGCCTATGACACCGGCGTCCGCACCGTCCGGTGCCTCGCCGGGCACGGCCTCGACAACCTCACCACACCCCAGTTCGGGCAATGACCTGACGATTAAGCCTGCCTGCCCACGGTGCGCGTCATGAAGTCGTAAGTCCTATAACGTTCAGAAATTCATCACAATCACACAACACATCGCTAACTTTCCGAGCTAGGGAGTGTCACGGTCGCGTGTTTCTCTTCTCGGAAGGATCGCGTCATGCGAGCAAGAAGTCGGCGAAGCGCACCTAGGGGTGGCGGCGGCGGGTACTCGGGCCTGGCGTACGACAGTTACCAGGCATTTGACCGGCCGCGGCGGCCGAGACGAAGGTCGAAGGGACCGATCATGGCCGTCGCGGCGGGCGCGGCGAGCATCGCCGTGGTTGCGGGCGCGGTCGCGGCGAGCGGGCACTTCGTCACCGCCCGGAGCACCGCGACCGCGACCGACAACGTGAACTGCACGCTGATCGTGCCAGCCAACCCGCTGACCGCGCAGGGGCTCGCCACGCCGTACCAGCTGACCGCGACCAACCCGGCCGACGGCCCGTGCAACGAATCGAACCCGAACCAGACGGCGTTCGTCCAGGGAGCGGCCATCAACACGTCCACGGGGCAGATCTCTGTCTATAACCCCGTGGTCGTCGATCAGGGAACGCAGCCGGCCGTGACGCCCGCCGTGCCCACTCTCCCGGCTAACTCCGTGGTGGCGCTGTGGTTCGGGTTCAACGGCGCCACGCTGTCGTTCGCGGGAGCGGATCAGGTGTCGTCGACGGCGTCCTCCGCGACGGCTACCGCCACCACCGCGACCGCCACCACCGCGACCGCCGTACCGGCCACCGCGACGGCGACCGCCCTACCGACAACGGCAACGGCCACGCGGCCACGCCGGCCGCGACGGCACCGGCCGCCACCTCGACAACGGCGGCGGCAACCCCGACGGCCGCCTCGGCCACCTCGACCGCCGCGCCGGCCACCTCGACCGCCGCGCCGGCCAGCAGCGCGACTACGGCCGCGGCCGCGGTGCTGCAGGCCTACGTCCAGCGGACCGGGCACCACCACGGGAAGGGAACCGCGACGGCCGCGCCCACCGCCACGACGACAACGGCTACGCCGGCCGCGACTGCTACCGCGACGCCGACTTCGCCTGGTTCCGTCACGTCGCCCACGGTGACCGGCACTCAGCCGGCGGCGGGCGCCGACACCGCGGCGGCATCCGGCACGCCGGACGCAATCCTGCAGCAGAATAACTGCATCGCGGGCGAGGACATCGCCGGCACGTTCTCCTCGTTCACCCAGGTAGGGGCGTGCAACGCGGTTGCCTTCTTCCAGGCCGCGAACAACGCCATCACGGCAGGCCAGCTCACCGTCCCGAACCCGGGGACCGCGACGGACGGTCAGCCGTGCGAGACCACCCGCAACTTCGCGGTCATCGACCAGGACCAGAGCGACAACGTGACGACCGAGTACCTGGCCAACGCCAACGGGCAGATCGCGCAGGACACCGCCGCGAATGCGGCCGCCAACCCCAACGCGGCGGTGCTAGCCAACGGCAGTGACAACGGGCTGATCGACTTCCACGTGGACCCCGCGCTCGGCTGCACGCCCTGGAAGGTCGCCGACCTGGCCAACGCGGGCAGCACGGCGACCGCGCTGCCGCTGGATGAGCTGCAGGCCGCCGCGTTCGCCGGGCAGTCCGGCGGCCCGGCCGCCCTGGTGCCGCTGAACGACCCGATGGTCCTCGACAACAACGGCAACCAGAACACCGACAAGACCAACGCCTACCGTTCCATCGTTGACCAGGCGACGCTGAACGCCGGCCAGACGCCTGCCGAATACTGCGGTGACATGGAGAGCATCCAGGGAGTGCGGCTGCAGCAGGACGTCAACCTGCTGCGGGGTGCTGCTAGCCCCGCCGCAGACATGGCCGACAACCTGTTCGACTTCCTCGCGATGCGGATGCAGCAGTCGTTCACCAACCTGAACTGCCAGGAATTCGGGCTCCAGAACGACGTCTCCACCACGGTGGACGGGAACGGCGTGGTCGTCGCAGCCTGTTTCCTCCAGCAGGTCAACGCGGTCACCGCCGGAGCGGGTAACCCGACGGCCGGCATGACCGTCTGCCCGGCCACCACTACGTCGGGCACGGCCACCGCGTCCGCCACGGCCACCTCGTCCGCCGCGGCCAGCACGTCCAGTACGTCGGCCGCCACGACCGCTACCGCAACGCCCACAGCAACAGTCACAGGGACAGGGACAGCCACAGGGACCCCGGCCGTCACCGCCACGGCGACTCCCACCCAGACCGCCAGCCCTAACCCGGGCGGCAACGCAGCAACCGCGAACCGCAAGCACAAGCACTGGTGGTGGTGAACGGGAGGGCGGTTCCCTGACGCTCCGGTATCGCAGCGCTGAGGCCGTGGAGACGACAGCCGCTCCACGGCCTCAGCCGTGCCCGGGGCACGGTGAATGGAGCGACGCGTCAGTGCTCGTCGCCGCCTGCGTCTCGCAGCTTCCGGAGGAACTGCCCGACGGACTCACCCGCCGCGAAGCCGAAATCCTCTCCATGATCGCCCGCGGCGCAACCAACCCCGCCATCGCCGCCGGGCTGCTCCCGCCTGAGCAGCGCGGCCACCTGGCGGAGCGGGGTTCACTCACATCCGCGACACCGCCGCCGAGCACGGCCTGTCTGGCACGATGTCCTGGGCTGTGGCGGCCCGGGTCGACCTGACCTGCGTGATGGCCGCCCGCGAGCGGCAGCGCGACAAGCAGGCTCGCGCTGCCGTTTCCCGTGACCCTACCCGGGCGGGGGGCCACGGGCATGGCCCGCCGGGCTGGGATGATGTCGGGGCCGCCCGCGCGGACTCCCACTAGGGGCGACGCTGACTGCATCGCCGGCCGCCTTGCCTGAGGGCCTGGAGCGTGACCGGTGGCCGCAGACCCGTAAGAGCGTCCCGAATAGTCCGAATTGCGGATACACGAGGCTAGACGGCGGAGGAGTGCCACGGGAGCAGGGGCGGCTGGTTCTTTGACCTGGAATGACGATCCGAAGAAGATTTCCTTGCCGCTTCGAGTGTTCCTTCACGTGCGAGCCGGCGGGAATGTAATATTGAAAACGTTGCTCCGGACCCCTGGCGACTCTTTTCCGTGATTCCGGCGGGAAGAGGGCGGGGGCCGGATTTTTTTGTGCCTGCGCTGCTACTTCCTGCAGTTCGTTGCTGCTTACGGCGGCGAGCGCCTCGGGCCCTTTCGCGCGGGCGGGCCCGATCCTGATTCGCGGGGAACGTCATATCGGTATTCGTCGGGCTCGTCACTACGGTGGCAAGCGTGAAGTCTCCCATGCGTACGGAAACTGGCCGCGGAAGTGCCTGATCCGACGGAGAGCCGTTACGCGCGGGCACAGGCGTCGCCGTAAAGCGGGTCCTCTTGAGGGGGTTGGGCCCGCTTTACGGCGACCACTTGGCCTCGATCTATCGTGCCGCTGGTGTGCCTGGCTGCCCGGTGGGCGCGTCGGCGGGCCTGGTTGGCGGATGACTCCGGCGGCGGGCTCGCCGGCTCAGGGTCATCGTCTGGCGTCGAGAGAACTTACAAGCTAACAGTCCGGCATAAGTGGTTCCGAGCCATGCTCGCAGGCATGGATTGGTCCTAGCCTCGATGCCGAGCATGTCAGGCGGCGCTGGTACCAAAGATTAGATGCGGAGCCTGCGGCTATAAAACGGGCATGCCTGATACGACCATCCCCGCCGCTGATGGCACCCCGCTGAAGGCCTATCTTGCCGTCCCGGCCGAGGCCGGTCCCCGCCCTGGGGTCGTCGTGATCCAGGACGCGCTCGGCCTGACCCGGGCCATACGAGAGCACGCTGATCGCTTGGCATCGTACGGGTACCTGGCTGTGGCCCCGGACCTCTACACGCGCGGGGGGATGCTGAGGTGCGTGCAGGCCACCTTCCGCTCCCTCTTCAGCGGGCAGGGACAGGCCTACGACGACATCGAAAGATCTCGCCGCTGGCTGCTCGGCCGCGACGACTGCTCGGGCCGGGTCGGGGTCATCGGGTTCTGCATGGGCGGCGGGTTTGCGCTCATGGCCGCCGGCCGGGGCTTCGACGCCTCGGCTCCCAACTACGGCCCGCTGCCAAAGAACCTCGGTACCGCACTGAGCGGCGCCTGTCCCGTGGTCGGCAGCTACGGCGCCCGGGACCGCACGCTCAAGGGCGCAGCCGCCAAGTTGGAGGCGGCCCTGGCCCTAGGAGGAATTCCCCACGACGTCAAGGAGTACCCCGACGCCGGCCACAGCTTCCTCGAGCGGTTCCCGGTCGGGCCCCTCGCGCCGGTCCTGCGAGTGGCTGGCATGGGCTACGAAGCGGCCAGCGCCGAGGACGCCTGGCGCCGGATCCGCGCCTTCTTCGACGAGCATCTGGCCGACGGCAAGCACCCCGAGGCCGGCTGACACCATCAGGGGTTCATCCCCGGAAGGATGTCCGATCAGGGAAGGCGTGGGGAAGGCCGCGGTGGTCTCGTTCGCAGGCGGTGCCTCCCGGCCGGTGGCGATGACGCGCCTCGCTAATCCCACCAGAAATCCCAGAATGGGTTATCGACGAGCGTCTTCGCGAGCATCCGGACGTGGCTCAGGCCCATGCGACCGCACTCGTCGCAGAAGGCGATGTGCTCAGCGGCGATCGGCAGCGCCTCGTCCACAGTGCGCGGCGGCCTGCTGACCACGAGCCGGAGCTCGGCGAAGCCGAGCCCGAGCAGGCGCGCCCCGTACCTGTCTTCCCAGGACCGCAGCACCGCAGACACCTGGGCGGGCTGCCATCCCCTATTGGTGACGCCCATCCAGCCGAGAGCGGTCAGCACGTCCGCTGGGCGAGCCGCGGGGACCAGGCCCATCCGGGCCGGCAACAGGTACTGGCCGAGCGCGACCTCAAGGCGCAACGGGTCAATGTCGTTGTCGATGGCGGGCGCGAGACCGGGAAACTCGACGCCGTACGGCTCGAACATCGAGTTGTAGTCCGCCCACCACTGCGCGCCGTCAGCCGCGATCTCATCCGCGCTGGGCTCGTGTCCTCCCCAGCCCTCCGCGAGCAGGCTCGCTGCATCACACCGGTCAATGTCAGCGGCGTCCCCCGGGGCGTCGAACTCCCCGCTGTCCCAGGGGCGCTCCGCCGAGCCATCCAGGCCGGACAACAGGATCGGCTGCAGGCTCGTGACGGGCGACTCCTCGACGATCAGCCGCCAGTACAGGCCGGGCTGATGAACCACCCTCTCGGATGCCCACGCGACCGCAGGGCCCGCGCCGTCGCAGTGGACCTGCCGTCCGGGACCAAGCCACGCCCCGTTGATGGTTACGCTCTCGTCGCCGGGAACGGGGACAGGGCGCACGACGACTCTCCTGTCAGGCCAGGTTACGAGGCACAGGTCACAGCCTCCCGGCCGCCGTGGGCGACCTGGTCGCCGCAGGCCGCCTAGCCCACCGGCAGGCTACTCAGTCGAGGATCATAACGCCCTGGTTCTCCTGCTCGACGAACTGGACCAGGCCATCACCGGTGACGGCCAGGGCGCAATCATCCAGCGCCTTCGCGACACGGCACTCGCGGCGAGCAAGGAGACCTGACGTCGGGCGGGCCGGTCCCGGTCCGAGCGCGGCGGTAGTCGCCGCTAACCCCCGAGTTCAGGCTCGGCGGTGATGTCTGGTGGTGTCGCTGAAGTCCTTTACCAGGCGGAGGACCATCCACATCGATCATGTGCGTACAGAGGGGACGCAACTTACGTGCTGCCTGCGCTCACTGACGAGCTGATGGTGCGGATCAGCGGTGACCGGTGGCGGGAATCAGGACAAACGGGTTGATCTTATCGGCGGCCAGAATGTACCAGGCTGTGGTGCCGGTATGCAGCGATGTGTAGAAGGTCCCGCCAGCGCAGTCAGTGAGCCCGTTTCTCGAAGCCGCGATGATCCCGCGGTCGTCCGCGCCGGACCCGTGGGTCTGGGCATAGTAGATGTCGGCCAGGTACTGGTCGGCCTGGGCGCGGTCGCCTGGGTCAGCGCGGAATTCCAGCGCGTCAGCCAGGTGCGCGGTGCCCTCGAACCAGACGCCGCTGCGGTCGCCGCGGCAAAAGCTCACGCCGCGGAATTGACCAGTGACCGCAAGGTTCCGTACGTCCCAGCCGACCGAGGCCGCGAAACGCGGATCCCCGAGCGCCAGGTATGACCAGGTGTTGACATCGCCGGGCAGCAAGGTGTCATTGGGGGTGAAGCCGTCCGCCGTCGTTCCCACGTAAAATCGCCCTTGCGGTGCGTCCCACATGGCCGTGACGAAATAGCGGGCCCACGCCGCCCGGGCCGACCACGCCGGGTTTCGCGTCTGCGCGGCAAGCAGCCGGTAGAACGCATAAAGATCAATGTTGTGCTCGGTCGATTTCCAGGGAATTGCCGTGCCCGCGGCCGTTTCACCACCGGTGTAACCTCCGGGCCCGCGCCGGTCGTAGCAGTGGGCTTGAACCCAGTTACCGATGGCCTCAGCTCCGGTGAGATAGGACTGCCGTCCTGTGGCCGCGTGTAGCTGGAGCAGCGCCAGGCCCGCCCAAGCCATATTGCCCGCAAGGGTGGCCAGGTTGGTGGCATGGGCATCCGAGGCGTTGCCCAGCGGGGCAGGCACGTAGGCGGCGCGCAGCCGACCGTCGTGCCGCGGATCGCCGGCCTGCGCCCGGAGCAACCCCTCGCCGATCGCTACTGCTTTCGATCGTCCCGCCGTGGTACCCGAGGCCAGGAACGCGTCGATGACCAGCGCGTCGTCGTAGGTCTGGGATGCGGTGAAATGCTGCTGCCCAAGGGTGCCGCCGGTGAAGCTCTGGACCAGACGCGGAGTCGATCCGGCTGCGTAACGGTCCGTCATCTGATCGAGGAACGCGTAAGCGCGAGCAACACTCTGGCGCAGCTGCCCGCTCGCTACCACGCGGAGGACCCCAGCCGGATGCTCTGCCGCCCCGCAGCCGCCCAGGCTGACAGCGACGGCTAGGCCAGCTATCATCGCGGCCCTCCTCAGCCCGGCTGCGCCATGCCCGCGGACCGTCCACCCCCGAATAGTATTTGACCTATTACCCTAAGTTACAGGGCACCGGGGCTGGCATCCGCTGACCGTCGTTACCGACACGCACAAACTTCAAAGCCGGACCGGAGCCACGGCATTTGTCAGGGGACGGCCGGGGTGCTGTCTGGGCACCTTGTCAGTGGGCCGCGGCGTTTGCGATCGCTGAGGCGAGGTCCGCGGGGCGGCTCCACATCGGCCAGTGCCCAGTCGGGAGGTCTACTAGCTCAAGGTCGCGCAGGGTAGCCACCTCCGCCATCATCGGATGTCCCTGGCGAGCCATTTGCATGATCGCTTCTGAGGAGTACGAGCAGGCGATGATCGTCGACGGGACGTCGCGCCGGAAGTCGTTCTTGAGATGCAACGGCTCCCGGGTGACCGGTCCAGGCTCCGGCACCGCTTGGGCTCGGAACCGCTCAAGGTCTTCCTCGCTGAGGCCGTCGAGGCTCGCGCGCAGCTGATCGAATGGTGGCAGCGGCACCTCCGCTGCATCGGCTGGCACCGAGGCGTCCGAGACTGAGCCGTCACCAGATGGCCCGCTGTCGACGTAGATGACGCGGGCAACCGCGGTCGGATCCTCGTCGAGTAGCAGCGAGGTGGGGTAGCCGGCACCACTGTGCGCGACCAGGACGACCGAGGAGCCGTCGGCGGCAGCGGCGTGGACCACCGAGCGCAGCCCCTCGGCTTGGCGTGCCACGGTCGTCGAAGCACGATGGGGGTCGTTGCGGTCAAGCCCCGGCAGGGTGACCGCGATGACGGGGCAGCCGCGCGCACGTAGCTCGGCGGCGACAGCTTCCCACGCCCAGGCACCGAGCCAGTAGCCGGGGACGAGCACGATCGTTGGAGTGCCGGGTGTCTTGGTGTCCATGCCCTAATGCTGCTCCGGTGGCACGGCGACCCCATGTCACTATTTTGGTCACCATTACTGCGATGATGACGGCGTGAATCGCACCGAGCGCCTGCATGCCCTCACCGAGTCGCTACGCCGGGCCGGCCCGCGTGGCCGTACCGCGCAGCAGCTCGCGGACGAGTTCGAGGTGACCACTCGCACGGTCAAGCGCGACCTCGCCGCCCTCGAGGCCGGCGGCCTGCCGGTCTGGGGGAGGACGGGCCCCGGCGGCGGCTACGGGCTGGCGGAGAGCTCATCGTTGCCGCCGGTAAACTTCACCGCGGCACAGGCATTGGCCCTCAGCGCCGCCGTGGCCGTGACGGCCCAGGCGCCGTTCTCCGACTCGGCTCGCACTGCGACTCGCAAGGTGCTGGACGTGCTCGACCCGGCCGCCCGTCGCCGAGCCACCGCCCTGTCCCACCGGATATGGGTCGACGTAGGGCCGAGCGCACCCCGGCGGGTTATGTCCGTTCTCGAAGAAGCGCTCGTCGACCAGGTCACCGTGAACCTCACGTACACCGACGCCCAGGGGCGGAGCACACGGCGCGAGGTCGAGCCGATGATCTTCGCCCTTACCCGCGGCCGGTGGTTGCTGGTCGCGTGGTGTCGGCTGCGTGATGACATCCGATGGTTCGACCTGCTCCGGATTCGGGGCGCGACAGCCACCCGCCGCCCCTGCACTGGTCACGACGTCAGCGAGATCGGCACCCCGCCCGATCAGGCACGATCGGTCGGCCCGGACTCGGCGCCTGGCACCCCCACACATTGATCGACTATGACCCACTGCCCCGCCCAGCGGCAGTGTCCGATCTGGTGGCATCCGCTCCGCCGTCTTGCGGAGATCGCACTAACCGGGCGCCTCGGCCGGAAGGAGACGGACAGTGAAGTACATGATCTTGACGTTCGCCTCTCAGCAGCAGTATCAGGACATGGTCGGGCAGCCAGCAGAGCAGCCCGCGTGGACTCAGGCGGACTGGGCGGCGCTCGCGCAGCGTGACGCGCGCCGAGTACATCGCCAGGTCCTCATCGTCCAGTACAAGTAAGCACTACTGCCGATAAAATTAACGAATACTGCTACAGGGCTAGGCCAAACCGAAAAACAGCAGCAGGCCAATGACGATTGGCACGAGGGCCCCAATGATGGTCGCGATTCGCAGGTTTCGCGACACGGCCCTGGTGTGCGCTGACGCTGCCCTGATATAAGCGATTGTCAGGCCGCCGGATATGACGAGAAGAACACCCATGATTGTGTCGTGTCCAAATTTCACGGATTCTCCTTGAGGTTAAAGTGGCGCCCGTTGTGCATGGTGCTTCTGCCCCGACACCCCACGGTAAACGGCAAAAAAGCATATTTTTCAGTGAATTTCGCACGAGGCTACGATCAGGGGACACGGCAAAGTTGTGAAGTGAGGCTTTGACCTGCGGTGTCACGATTGGAATGGTGCCGACGTGTCTACGGGTGGCGGGAGGGGCCCGGGCGGAACGATGGAAGTCCCTACGCGCGAGCCACGGTCGGGGACTCCCCGGACATGCGGCCTCCGTGTTGCGCCTGCCGCGTCCTCGCTGGGAGGCGCAGTCCCCGAAAAGTACCGAGACTTCACCATGTAGTTCGTTTGCGAAGCGTTTGCCTTCGAGCGGGGTTAGGCTTCTCGGTATGGCACCAAGCGAGGAACTCTCGGCCGTTAGCACAGAGCGGATGATGGTGACGAACCCGGTCTCTGATACGTCCGGTGAAGCGGCCGGCGCACCGGCACCGCGGCTCGACCCAGCCGATCTGGCGGTCTGGGGAGGCTTCCTTGAGGTTCACACCCGGCTGATGCGGATGCTTGACGGCGACCTGGTCGCCACCCACGGGATGGCCCTAGTCGAGTATGAGGTGCTGTTCAAGCTCTCGGCGGCCGGCGGCCGACTGCGCATGTCTGACCTTGCACAGGTTGCAATGCTTAGCCGGAGCGGCCTGACCAGGATTGTCGGAGTCCTGGAAGCGCAGCGCCTGGTCCGCCGCGTCTCGTCTCCCGGCGACGGCCGCGTCCTCATCGCAACGCTTACCGCGGCCGGGCGGGGGCGCCTGGCCGCGGCGCGCGAGACGCATTCGGCGAACGTGCGGCAGCTGTTCCTGGCGCCTCTCGATCAGGATCAGAAGCAGGCCATCGCTGCCGGCTGGCAGAGCATCCGCGTCGCGCTGGATCAGCACGACCAGGCGCAAGGAAGCTGAACTGGCACGGCGGGGGCCGCGAGCGCCGGCGTCCGCTTGCCGCACCCGGGGTGCTGTGCCACACTCATCTCCAGATAGTTCGCTAACGAATTAAATGCGCTCGCAGCTACGATGTTCGCGCCACGGCACCTAGGAGGGCTTCGTAATGGACATACGCTGGCCCGGATTGCCCTGCGAGCAGTGGGCTGAGACCCGGGACACCCGGCACTTGTGGACGACGCCGTCCGGCCCGGCTGACCTCCAGATCGACGTCGACTTCATTAGCCGGCAGCTCGTTCTCGACACATTCGACGGCCACTTGTCCCCGCCCCGGCCGGGACCGGCGACACCCTGCAGTTCAGCCCCTCCGAACTGCTCATGTGGAAGGCCACCCAGGCGACCACCGGCGCCTTCGATCAGTTCGAGCTCACCGCCCAGCCAAACCACGCTGGGGTGCCCCTTCATGTTCACGCGGCCGTCGAGGAAAGTTTCTACGTGCTCGCAGGAGCGTTCCGGTTCACCGTGGCCGGCTCCGAGGTCATCGCCGAACCCGGCAGCTTCCTGTTCGTGCCGCGCGGCACCGCGCACACCTGGACCAACGCCGCGGAGACGGCCTCAACCATGCTGCTCACGTTCGTGCCCGGCGGCATGAAACCGTTTTTCGACGAGGCCGCTCCCCTCATGCACGCCCACCCCCTCGACCTCGACGCGCTCACAGCCATCAACGCCCGCCACGCCACCACCGTCGTCGGGCCACCGCTGCCCCCCCGAACCCAGGTCCAGGCCCGGCGGCCAGCCGCCGAGCTGAAGCGCCCGCATGCGCTGAATCACGCGCATTCCGTGAGGTCACTCACCGAGGAGGAGGCCGCGGTCATCCAAGCCACCTGCCATCCCTTCACCGGCAAGGCTTCACCACCGTGAGCGCCTACGTCACGGCCCCCTGGCAGAACTTCTTTGTCGCTCAGGTAGGGGCTGCCGCCGCCCTCACCGGCCTGCTGTTCGTTGCCGTCTCGATCAACCTGAAGCAGATCCTCTCCTTCCCTAAACTGCCCGCCCGCGCCGCCGAAACCCTGTCCCTGCTGCTGCTTGTCGTCGCCGTTTCCAGCCTCGCCCTCGCCCCGCAACCCTCTGAAGCTCTCGGCATCGAGGTCAGCACCTGCGCCGGCCTGATGTCATTCGCTGTACTGCTCGTCCAAGTGCGTCATGGCCCCGACAACCCAGCCGACCCCGCCTGGTGGTTCCTGTCCCGGATAGCCAACGTCCAGATACCTGCACTGCTGTTCCTCGCCGGGGGCATTACGCTCACCGTCCGGCACGGCTACGGGCTGTACTTCATGCTGCCGGGAACTCTCACGGCTTTCTTTGGGGCCGTCTACAACGCCTGGGTTCTGCTGGTCGAGATCATCCGCCAGCACCCCGATCCCCCGGACGCGACTCAATAATCCAGCCAGAGGACTAGAGGAAAGGCTCCGGTCCCCGTTCCTGCCATGCCTCGGCGGCTCGGGACACGAGAAGGTCCTGGTCGGCCGTCCGGGTGAGGTCGCCGCGGCCGTCAGATGACGCTGAGAGCGGTCCAGCGGGACGCGCTCTTGGCCGAGGCTGAGGATGATCAGCACGCGATGTCCCTGCGGGCGGCGGGGCACGATGCCAGACCGGCTGATGATGACCCAATCGACCGAGCCGAAGCGCTGTGCGCATGGCACGGACGGCGGACCGGATTCCGCTAGATGGCGTTTCCGCAGGTCAGTGATGAAGTGTGGTCAGGGGCGGGGTCGAACCGCCGACCTTCCGCTTTTCATAAGGTGAATTACCCCTCCGTAACGGATGGGTGTCGGTGACGTGCCGGCCGCCTGGCCTCGAGAATGACGCTCAGCGGGGTAACCAGTACTGACGGGGATTCCGGCTCTTCGGAAAATCGGCCCGTTCACCCCGCAGGTCTGGCAAAGTTAGCCGGTGCGCTTGACTGACCGGCTGAGCCAGCCGCAAAAGATCGTGGTCGTCCTGGCCCTGGGTATGGCATTCGGGGCGGCTGGAACCTACCTCGGCGGCCTGGGGAACACGTCCGGGTCCGGCTGGTATGCCTACGCGCCTCTTTCCCAGGCGGCCTATCCGGCCACGGGGCTGCACGGATGGGCTCGCCTGCTCATCTGGCTGGCGCTGATCGGCCTCTGGGCCCTGTTGTCGGTCCGCGTGCTGCGACCCTCACCGGACCAAGCCCCGCGCGACTGAAGGCCTTCCGCTCACCGGAACAAGCGAGCGTTAGCCAATGGTCCCGGCAGACGCCCAGATCGGCCAACTCTGCACGAACTCCGGGCGACTCCGTCAGACAGCTGATGCCGCGCCTATCGGCGCCTAAGCGCGCTCCGCCCGGACGAAGGGATAACGACGGAGCGCCTTTCGCGGTCGCTGGCGCAGGTGCAGCCGGTTGGCCGGCTCGGCCACCTCAGGCGCCCAACGGGCGGCGGCCCGACGACGACATCGACAACAACAGTGTCGACCTGGGTGTCATGGTGGGCGTCGAAGCAGGCGTGGTCCCCGAGGTCGGCTTCTGCGCCGCACCTGGGGAAGAGTGGCTGCATGACAGCCGCATCGAGCGTGCCCGAACCACTGTGCGGACGGCGACACTCGACGCAAGGCACCTAGATTCCCACATGCTAACTATCATGCTAGTTAGCATGTCGGAGGAGCTGAGAGGCCAGGATGCTTGACGCCGAACTAGACGAGATCGTCGCCAACTTGCGTGTGCTGGGAACAGACATCTCCCTACCCAGTGGCTCACGCAACCTCGGCCAGATCAGCCGAGCCAAAAGAAACACGAGATCGCGCGGACACAGCGTCTGCGAACAAAAAGCCGAGCAGTTGGGCCACCTCCGCCGCAGTTCCACAGATCTCGCACCGAACGGCCTCTCATCGCGGCTAGCGACTTAACGGCTAGCGACGTAGCGGCAAGATCTCGGACTGCATATAGAACAGCAGCAGCCGGGGCTCGTTGGTCAGCGCTGACGACGGCGATGGACGAGCTGTCCGAGTCAAATGAACCGCACTTCCTCGCCGTGCGTTATCCAACGTAGTGCTTAAGGTGGGATAGCGAGATTTGGCAACACGGAAATGAGCCGCGTTGACTGAACAGGAACCGCTGGTGGTCGTGCCCGCGCATCCGGGGGCCGGTGATCAGCTGGTCTTTGAGGCCCGGCGGGAGCCGGGCGGGCTGGTGCTGCCGGTGTTCAGCTCGGTTGGCGTCCTGGTGGCGGCGCTCGGGCAGTCGCAGCCGTGGGCGGCTGTGCCGCTCGCGAGCGTCATGGACGCCGCTGCCGCTGCCCAGGTCGATCGTGTGGTGCTCGATCCCGAGGTGAGCGGCGGCGCCTGGCGGTGGGATCAGCAGGATCTGGGCGGGTTCTCTTGGAGGCAGCCGGCATGAGCGACGGGTACCAGGTCCTGATGAGCGACCTGCTGAGCATGGCGCAGACGTTCCACGCGGAATCAGGCACGCTCTCAGGGGCGGAAAGCACAGCCGGGGTGAGGGCACCAGACGGCGGTGACGCGGCGGTCACCGCCGCGCTGGCGAACGCGGTGCAAGCAGCGGGGCTTACCACGGGGCAGCTAGGTGCGGTTGTCGGCGGCCACGGTGACAAGCTCAGCACCGCCACCAAGAAGTACCAGGACGCGGAGCAGAGCAGCACTCAGCTCGCCCAGGAGCTGACCAAGCTCGTGGGCGAGAGCTGAGGTCCGCCGTCCCGGCCATCGCTCAGTGCTGTCGGCGGCGACGGGCCGAGTGATGCTTGTTGCTCGCGCGCAGGTGATCTAGTTCCAGCTGGTCGGCCAGCATCCGGCGGGCGCGCATCTCTGCCGGCAGGACCGGGGTAAACCACATCGCGAGCATCGCGAGGGCGAACCCGGCGGTGAGCAGGGCCGACACCGCCAGCAGCGCGCCCCCGACCACGCCCGACTGAAAGACCAGGAAAGCCGACGTGCCCCCCCGGGCCGACATCGGCCGCCGGGCGGGGCCCAGGCCGCTGGTGTCCTGTCGCCGCAGCCACCGGAACGCGAACACCGCTGTGACAAGCGAGAACACGGTCTCGCCGACCAGGACAGCCAGGTAGCCAGGCGACCCAGCCGGGCCGGCCGCGCTGACTACCCCGGCGATGATGCCCAGGTAGATCGCCAGCGCGACGGTGAAGACGAACACCCCGGCGGCGCGCCGGCACCAGTACCAGAAACCGCGCTCGTACCAGGTGCGGCCCAGGAACGGCACCTTCGCGATGGTCACACCGGGTGGAAGCTCGCGCCGGGGCGGGAACCGGGTCAGCCCGTGCCGTGTCATCGGCGGATCAGAGGAAGCCAAGGATGTCATCGCCGTAGTGAGCCAAGTCGTGCCGAGTCTTGTCCAACGAGTCAACCGCACCGTGGCCGATGCCGTCTACGAATCCGTACTTGTCCACGTCGGCGCCCCAGTTCTCCTGAATCGCGTTGTGCACCAGGTCGCCCACGCCGACCGCGACCACGCCTGCTCCCAAAGCGGTGACTCCCACCACGGCGGCCGATCCGGTGGTGATGACTGCCCCCACGCCGGCCGTCACCGCGGCTGCCGCGCCGACGCTCGCGAGGTTGGAGACGGCCCCGTCGACCAGGGAATGCCGCCAGGACTCGCCCGCCTCCCGGTCCTGGACGACCTGGAGGACACCACCCACGGTCGCCCCGATGTAGGGCACCGCCTTGAGTGCCCCGGCGGCCACCCCCAGGCCGGTGAACCCCTCCGCGTCCCCGGCTGCCAGCTTGTTCAGCAGGCTCTCGGGCGGGGCGGTAGCGGCCCGGCCTTCCAGTTCCGGCAGCACCGCGCGCGCCTTCGCGCCCTCCTCGACCAGCCCCTTGGGCAGCCGGAAGTTTGCGCCGTCCACCCGCTTCAGCGCGATCGCGGTCTGCCACAGCCGGTTCTCCGTGTCCTCTACCACTTGGAGCTTCGCCTCGATCTTGACCCGGTAGTCAGTCGGCACCGCCCACAGCGAGCGGACCCCGTCCAGGTCGTTGGTGAGCTGCCCGTCATCGAACGGACCAGGCAGCAGCCGCGTGGTCACCGAGTGCAGGCCGTTCAGCGCGCGGCTCCGCGCCCCGGTGGCATCCTGAAGGATCCCTGCCCGGTAAGCCATGTACTGGCCGGCCAGCTGCTCCTGAGCTGCTGCCACCTGCGGGCTGGGGCAGGCCCCGCCGCCCGCGATGGTGCCGGGCATGGGCAGCCCGGTGCTCGTGTCCACCGGCAGGCCCGCCTGCTCAACCTGGATGGCGGCTTCTTCGAGTGCGCTCTCCAGCGCGGCCAGGTTGTAGGCCAGCGTCGCCGCGATCTGACCGATCTCTTCCCAAGCCTGCGCGAGCTGCGCACCCGCCGTCGCGTCGCGGTCCCATGCGCTGCTGAACGCGCTCGCCGCTGCACCCGACCAGCCCGCGTCACCGACGACCGAGGACACTTCCTGCGTCAGCACGCGGTCGGCGTCGTTGATCGTAGAAGCCACTTTGAGGCACTGCCTATTGAGCGCCTCCAGCCCCGCGATGTCCCCGCCGACCCAGTGGTAGGAGAACGCTGGCAGCGGACCCGTTCCCATCGGCGCTCCATATTCAGGTCGGGATTCCCCCGCAAGGACAGCGAGCGAACTTTACTCACCTACAGATACGTACATCCGACCTTCACGGTTCGACAATGGCCACATCGGGTCATTAGCTAATTACGGCTACTCTCCCTTGAGCAGGGCGCTCACGCAGTCCAACCCGGCGCCCGCCGAGCTACGTTCCGGTTACAGGCGTACACCGAGCACATAACTGACGTAATCGTCCATCCGCCACAAGGCGTCATCTCCTCGACACGGAAATAGCAGGAGGGGACCGCGATGAGGCAGAACCACGACTACGAAGGACTCCCGGACGGGCAGCGGGACGTCCCGCTGCCCGTCCCCGCACAGTCTCCGTCGAAACCGCGGGGACGGTTCCGTGATGCCATGCGCTATGCGGCCCTTCCGGCTCTTGTCATCCTTGTCGCGGCGGTGGCCGGGTGCTCGCGAGCGGAGACCGCCGGAACTGCCGCCGCCTTGGCGCCCGTCACCGGGAGCGCCGCTCCGAACTTCGCAGGCAGCAGTTCCACGGCAGGCAACGGGACCCCCGGCCAGCTCGGCAGCGGACCCACAAGCGCAACACCAGAGGGTAAAACAGCCAGCGGTAAGGCTGGTGCGGGCAAGGCCAAGGCCACGACGAAGGCGGCGGCAACTGTCTCCACGGCAGCAGCGACCGCCAGCGATTCCGCACCAGGCAGCCCGTCACTCACCGCAGACCCCGGCAGCCCTGGAGCGCCCGTGTCGCCCACCGCGACCGCTCCGTCCACCCCCGTCGTGACAACAACCATCCACGACGGCCCGACAGTCGGGCCAACCCCGACCGAGACGCCCACCCCGGCAACTTCGCCAAGCACGGCGTCCTGCTTAGTCACCGCGAACGAGCCTGTAGTTCAGGCCGTCGTCAGCGCAGCCGATGCAGGCCCGAACGCCCTGAACTTCTACGTAATCGAGTACTACGCGGCCGGGGTCGCAGGAAAGGCAGTCCTCCGCGTCCCCGGCCCCGTGACTGCTGGCCAGGCTGTTTCAGTCACAGGTGTCAGTAACACGCTGATGACCTCGTGCACGGTGACCGGGATCGTGGTTACCAGCTAGCCGCGGTACCACCAGCCTAGGAACGCCAGCGGCTTTCTGGCCTAGCCTGTCGCGAGCGTGGCGAGATAGGCGCGGACCAGCTGGGCACGCGGCTGTCCTACATCGTCCACTCCTGGACCTGCTTCGCCCGGACCTCGTCCCAGTCCGTGAGCCCGGCCGGGGCCAGGTACTCAGCGGCGAACCACTGCGCCGCCTCAAGGTAGGTGCGGATCGTCTTGGCCGACTTCTTCTCGGCCCGAAGGTGAAGGTCCCAGCTGTCAATCATGGGCTGGAACTGGCCGGCATCGAGGTTGCGGGCATAGCCGCGGCCGGTCTTCCTGGGAGAGTCCCCAGACATGAAGCCTCCGTTAGGCGGAAGCTCGATAAGCGCTGTGCACATCGAGCGGACGGTGCACCCAGGTCCGCTAAGCGATGTTCCCGCAGGTCAGAGACGATGTGTGGTCAGGGGCGGGGTCGAACCGCCGACCTTCCGCTTTTCAGGCGGACGCTCGTACCAACTGAGCTACCTGACCTTGCGCGACGCAGCGCGTGCGCTCCAGTCGCTGCGGTCCTGACGGGACTTGAACCCGCGACCTCCACCTTGACAGGGTGGCGAGCACTCCAACTGCTCTACAGGACCTTGCTGCGAGGACTCAACCTCGCCCGCCAGAGCATATCACCGACCCGGCCGTGCTTGCCGCGTCCGCCGAATGCCCTCGGGAGGCCAAGCGAGATCCCCGCTGGCACCAGGACTCCCAGGCGCCGACATCAGGCTACCACTGGCAGGTAGCCGCCGGGCCTGGGATCGTGAGCCAGGTGCCCCCAACGGGATTCGAACCCGTGCTGCCGCCTTGAAAGGGCGGTGTCCTAGGCCACTAGACGATAGGGGCGTGACGGGGGTGGAACCGCAACCGCGTCAGCCCGCCCGTCAAGGACTGACACTGGATAGGGTACCGCGTCCTGGTGGCCTGCCTACCGCCCGACGGCCGACTCTAGAGCCGGTGGACGAAGGATTCCAGGATCGAGCTGTCCGCGCCCTCCTCCGGCAGGATCACCCAGGCCGCCAGGTACATCAGGATGCCGAGACCGTAGAAGACCGTGAAGAGGCCGAACCCCAGCCGGACCAGGTTCACGTTGATTCCGAAGTAGGCGGCAATCCCGGCGCAGACCCCGGCCCGCATGCGGCCGTCCCGGGTCCTGAGCAGCCGTTTGCCCCCGCTGCCGTCGTTCGTATTCATATGAGTGATCATGCCTAGTCGAGTTGTGTCTTGTCATCAGGAAATTCCCTACCGGTACCCTGATTGCGACCCGGTACCGCCGTCTTTCGGTACGCTTCCGTGTTGAGCGTGCCCGCGCCGGCAGCGCAGCCGGGCTGCAGCGACACCTCGGGGTGCTAGCTCAATGGCAGAGCAGCGGACTTTTAATCCGTTGGTTGTGGGTTCGACCCCCACGCGCCCCACTAACCGAAAGTGCCGGTGCTATCGGGCTGACTTGCGCGCGAGGTCTGTCAGAGTCCGCCTGGGTCCAGGTACCGGCGCTGTAGCCTGCGCGCCGGGCCGCTTCGCGCATTGACAGCGGTGGCAGGTGCTCGGGCCCGCAGGCGGGCAATGAGTACGATGACCCCAGGTGAGGCGTTCACCCGTGAACCCCTGGCGCCCCACTGGCCGGGAGGGGATATGTGAGCAGATCTCCCTACCACTTGCACCGGGGCGACGCGCTGGACGCCTACCCCGGCTGGCCCGCGCCGACCACGATCGTCAGTGACGGCGCCTACGGCGTCCGCGGATTTCACGGTGACACCGTGAGCACCGACGGTCTCGCCGAGTGGTACCGGCCGCACATCGAGGCGTGGAGCCGGCTGGCCGGGCCGGCCGCGACGCTGTGGTTCTGGAACACCGAGCTCGGCTGGGCGACCGTGCACCCGCTCCTTGACGCCCGCGGCTGGGCGTACGTCCAGGCGGTTACCTGGGACAAGGGGATCGCGCACATCGCCGGGAACGTCAACGGCAAGACCATCCGCCGGTTCCCGGTCGTGTCCGAGATATGCGCCTTCTACCAGCGCCGGCTCGAGGTCGACGGCCCGGACGGGCCGATGCCGGTGCAGCAGTGGGTGCGGCACGAGTGGCAGCGGTCCGGGCTCCCCTTGCACCGGGCGAACGAGGCCTGCGGCGTCCGCAACGCCGCCACCCGCAAGTACCTCACGCGGGACTGGCGGTGGTACTGGCCGCCCGGGGAGATGATAGAGCGGCTCGCCGCCTATGCGGCCGAGCACGGCCGGGCATCCGGCTGGCCTTACTACTCACTCGACGGCGCGGCCGCGGTCACCGCCAGCCAGTGGGACGCGCTCCGCCACAAGTGGCGGCACGCGCACGGCCTGACGAACGTGTGGCAGCTCGCGCCGCTACACGGCGTGGAGCGCATCAAGGGAACGATGCGCCGGGCGGCGCCGCGGGTGTACCACCAGACCAGCCTGTCGGCCGCGCACCTGAACCAGAAGCCGCTCGAGTTCATGCACCGGATCCTGAGCGCCGTCACCGATCCCGGCGACGTCGTCTGGGAGCCCTTCGGCGGCCTGGCGTCGGCCTCGGTCGCGGCGGTGCAGGCGGGCCGGATTCCGTGCGTCGCCGAGGTCGACCACGACTTCGCGGAGATCGCCGCGCAGCGCCTGGAGGATGCCGTCGCTGGCCGCGACCAGGAGCTTTAGGCCAGGCAAGTGCACGGACTGATGAGACATATGTGACATGCGTCACCTTGGCGTGATAACGCACGGTAATCCCCGGGGAGATGCTTACGTCACCGCTTCGTCCTCGGTATCTTCGTCACCGTGCAACTAAGCACGCCACGCCGGAAATGTCTGTACAGCACCAGCTGGCCGGCAGTTCCTTCGACCAGGGGGTTTTGCGCGTGAAGGGTTTCCGGGATTTCATCACCCGAGGCAATTTGCTAGAGCTCGCGGTCGCCGTGGTGATCGGCACCGCGTTCACCGCGGTGGTGACCGCCATCGTGGCCGACCTGATCACCCCGCTGATCGCGGCCATCGGCGGCCAGCCGAATTTCAGCAGCCTGAAGTTCACCGTCCATCACAGCACGTTCCTGTACGGCGCCTTCATCAACGCCCTGCTGACGTTCCTCATCATCGCCGCGGTGGTGTACTTCGTGATCGTCGCGCCGATGGCCAGGATCATGGCGCGGTTCAAGCACGAGGAAGCGGTCACGACCCGCGAGTGCCCTGAGTGCCTCAGCACGATCCCGCTGGCGGCGACGCGCTGCAGCTACTGCACCGTCCAGGTACCCCCGGTCGGGCCGCCCGCCACGCTCCGGTGAGCGCCCAGACCAGGCGCGGCTAGGCCAGGCAACGACACGCGGCCCGCGAGCCGCCCACGGGTACTCCCTGGGCGGCTCGCGGGCCGCTGCGTGTTACTGCCGCACTCGGATTCGGAGGAGAGCGCGGGCTGAAGCTTCACCCGGTTGCGAGGCTGCGTTCCCGGGACGATCAAGAGTCTGGGCTCGGGCCGGGGCCTGGCCGTCCCGAGCCCAGACGTCTTTGACAAGGGCCACGGTTTCTGGCCGGCTTGTATTTCCAGTTTGGCACCGCTTCCTTATAGGAACCTGTGGCCAAGCTGGGAACCCGATAACTGGCTCGTAACGGCCAGGATGTCGGGCTGGACCGCGGGCGGGGCCGGCGCGACGTGCGCCGCCGGCCGGTCGGGAGCGTAACGCTGGCCAGAGTCGCGGCTCCGGTCAACGGCGGTGGACTCACTGCTGCCACGCTCGAGGAAGTCGGCGAGGCGCTCGGCCTCGTCGGCGCTGAACCCTATGACAGCACGTGGCTGCCCCCATGGTTCCTTGAGCGCGTAGCCGACGTACCCGACGACCGGCTGAGTCGGCGTATCCCCTATGCCCTGGAGCGCTCGCCAGCGCTCCCAGGCCGATTCCAGACGGGCGGCCGCGTGTTGTGCACGTGCGACCAACTCCGGATCACGCATCGTGCGATCCCCCTAAGTAAAGATCTTTGCCCGGCTCGAGCCGGGCGGTCCCAGCGCGGCGAGTGCCGCGTGCGCCAGCGTCAAGACCCGAAACACCCCGTCGAGATCACTTGCGCGGTATACCCTCGCCCGCTGGGACCGTTCCCCCCAGCCCTCCGGACGAGCGTCGCCGTAAGCATGGGCAACGGCCGCGAAACGCGTGCCGTCCTCCTTGCCATGCTTTCCAGGCGAGTTACTCGGAGCGCTGCTGCGGAATGCCCGCGAGCAGTGCACGAACCTCGGTCTCCCGGTAGCGCCGGTGCCCCCCCAGCGTGCGGATCGAGGTCAGCTTGCCGGCCTTCGCCCACCGCGTCACCGTCTTGGGGTCGACACGGAACATCGTGGCGACCTCGGCGGGCGTCAGCAGCGGCTCGGCCTCTGGAGTACGTGCGGACATTGGTGCGGCCTCTCCTCCTGGATCGGTGTAGCGATCCTCCGTTGTTGATGTGTTGGCCTTGGTGCTCCGCAGGGAGCGCGTCGTTCGGTATCCCCTGGTTGACCCACATATGGCCCCCAAGGTCCATCCTGCCATCACCAGCGGTGACTAGTCGACAACTATCTGCATAGTTTCTGTCGCTGATACGCCCCGTTGCCCCCGCAGGCGATGTCACTGTCAGTGATTCTAGCGATACTTATCGTCGCATCGGGCCAGATTCGGAAAAACTGCCCCGCGCGTTCTCTTTCATTGCAGCTCAGTAACGCCCCCCGGCGGTCGGAGCTGCCCCGGCCGCTGTAGCCCCGTAGACACTGACTGTAATCTACCATGACTGAATCGTGATATAACCCCAAACTTCTCTTTCTTGACCACGATCGTGCGACAGGGACCGCACGTCAAGACCGCAGGTGGCCCGGTGTAGCCCGGGTACGCGGGCCCTGTCCGGCCCCGCCCGGGACCGGGCCAGGCCGGCCGTTTGCTCAGCTGACATACAGCGACAGCCAATCGGCGTAGTCATCAGGGCCGCAAACCGGGTACGGTTGTACCTGTACGGAAGCTGGCTAGCGCCGTGGTCCCCATGGGGGATCTACGGCGGTTCTGTGTGTGTCACACTTTTGCCAGCGACAGAGGCATCGTGGGGCCGCATGGCTCCGGACGTTCGAGGGGGTCGAGCCAATGGGGCGCGGCCGAGCTAAGGCCAAGCAGGTTAAGGTTGCTCGCCAGCTCAAGTACAACGGCGGCGGCACGGACCTTAACCGGCTGCGGCAAGAGCTGGGCGTCGGAACGGAAGCGCGCAGCGCGGACCACGACGACGCGTATGCCGAGTACGAAGACGAGGACTCCCTCGACGACGACGCCGGCGAAGAAGATGAGGAAGAAGAGGACGAGGACGACTGGTCCTCTTCTCGTTAGCAGCAGGGCGTGCCGTCCGGCTAGGTAGTCGTAGCCGGCTCGAGCACGCCCTTGCCGCGCTCGCCTTCCGGGACCGGGACGGGGTAATGCCCGTCGAAGCATGCCCGGCACAGTGACTGCGGTGGCTGCTCGGTCGCGGCGACCAGCTCGTCCAGGGACACGTAGCCCAGTGAGTCGGCGCCGATCGCGGCACGGATCTCCTCCACCGAGCAGTGCCCCGCGATCAGCTCGTCCCGGGTGGCGAAGTCGATGCCGTAGAAGCAGGGCCACTTCACCGGCGGGGAGGCGATCCGGACGTGCACTTCGAGCGCGCCCGCCTCGCGCAGCATGGCGACGATCGCCTGCTGGGTGTTGCCCCGCACGATGGAGTCGTCGACCACCACGATCCGGCGGCCGGCGATCACGTCGCGCAGCGGGTTCAGCTTCAGCCTGATCCCGAGCTGCCTGATCGTCTGGCTCGGCTGGATGAACGTCCGGCCGACGTAGGAGTTCTTCACCAGGCCCTGGCCATAGGGAATCCCGCTGGCCTCGGCGTAGCCGATCGCGGCCGGGGTGCCCGACTCGGGCACCGGGATGACGATGTCCGCCCCCGGGGCCGGGTACTCGGCCGCCAGCCGCCGCCCGATGTCGACCCGGGTGGCGTGCAGCCCGCGGCCGCCGATGGCGGTGTCCGGCCGGGCCAGGTAGACGTACTCGAAGAGGCACACCTTGGGCGCGGCGGGCGCGAACCGCCGGGACCGCACCCCCCGCTGGTCCAGCGTGATCAGTTCGCCCGGCTCGACCTCGCGGACGAACTTGGCCCCGACGATGTCCAGCGCGGCGGTCTCGCTGGCGGCGACCCAGCCGCCTGCGAGCTGCCCGATGACCAGCGGGCGGAAGCCCTGGGGGTCGCGCGCCGCGTAGAGCGTGCGCTCGTCGGTGAAGACAAGCGAGTAGGCGCCGCGCACCAGCGGCAGCAGCCGGGCGGCGGCGTCCTCGACCCCGCTGTCGGTACCGGAAAGGCTGCCCGCCTCGGCGGCCTTCTCGGCCTCGCCGGCGATCAGCTCGGTCAGCACGTCAGTGTCCGAAGTGGCCTGCAGCCCGGCGAAGCCGCTCTCCGGTGGCAGCATCGCGGCCAGCTCGCGGGTGTTGGTCAGGTTGCCGTTGTGCCCGAGCGCGAGCGACAGCGTCGGGGTTGACCGGAACGTCGGCTGGGCGTTGGCCCACACCGGGGCGCCGGTGGTCGAGTAGCGGCAGTGCGCCACCGCGATGTCGCCCCGCAGCGCGGTGAGTGACGGCTCGTCGAAGACCTGGGCGACCAGGCCCATCTCCTTGTGGACGACGATCCGCCGGCCGTCGCTGACCGCGATGCCGGCCGACTCCTGGCCGCGGTGCTGCAGCGCGTGCAGTCCGTAGTAAGCCAGCTTGGCGACGTCTTCGCCGGGTGACCAGACGCCGAAGACGCCGCAGGCGTCTCGGGGCGGGCGGTCGTTGGGATCAAGGTCATGCGTCAGGCGCCCGTCTGGCTTAGCCACCACACCAGTCTATTTGGTCAGGTCAGCGGAAGAAACGCGGACAGATCAGACCGCGCGCCGCTCGCGCTGACCAGCCCCGCCCGTACCGCCTCGGCCCAGCCGAGGCGGCCGGTCGCCAGCCGGAACCAGGTCAGCGGGTCGGTCTCCACCACGTTGGGCGGGGTCCCCCGCGTGTGGCGGGGCCCCGCGACCGCCTGCACCGCCGCGACCGGTACGACCCGGATTTCCACCGAACGGCCGGGGCTGACCCTTTCCAGCTCAAGCAGCAGGAACCGGGCGGCCGACCGGAGGGCGGCCCGCTCGGGCTGGTCACCGGAATCGAGCGCGGCCGACACCGCCGCCACGGTGGCCGGGCCGTCCGGGTCCGGCTTACGCGCGGGCACGGCGCCGGCCGTTGCCGGTCACGAGCCGAACAGGGCCGGCAGGGTGGCGACCCAGGTGCGCTCCAGCTCATCGAGCGGCACCGTGAAGGTCTCCGCCACCGACAGGCTGTCGCCGCCGGTCGCCCCGAGGACGGTGGCGGGGACACCGTGCGCGGCGCACAGTTCGGCGAACCCGGCCTCGTGCCCGGCCGTGACCGTGACCAGTGCCCGGCCGGCCGACTCGCTGAACAGCGCGGTGAACGGGTCCCCGTCCGCGGTGACCGGGTCCAGGGTGACGGCGCAGCCGACGCCGCCGCGCAGGCAGCTCTCGGCCAGGGCGACCGCCAGTCCGCCCTCGGACAGGTCGTGCGCGCTGCCCAGCGCCCCCTGGGCAGCGGCCGCCGCGATCAGTGCGGCCAGCTTCCGTTCGGCTTCCAGGTCGACGGCCGGCGGCCGTCCGCCGAGGTGCTGGTGGATGACGTCGGCCCAGGCCGAGCCGCCGAACTCGGGCCGGGTCGCGCCCAGCAGCACCAGCCGCGCGCCGTCGCGGGCAAAGCCGGCCGTGAGGCGGCGGCGCACGTCGTCGTGCACGCCGAGCACGCCGATCACCGGGGTCGGGTGGATCGCGGTCGTGCCGGTCTGGTTGTAGAGGCTGACGTTGCCGCCGGTGACCGGGATGCCCAGTGCCTGGCAGCCGTCGGCCAGGCCGCGGACGGCCTCGGCCAGCTGCCACATCACCGCCGGGTCTTCCGGCGAGCCGAAGTTGAGGCAGTTAGTCACCGCGGCCGGCACCGCGCCGGTCATGGCGACGTTGCGGTACGCCTCCGCCAGCGCGAGCTGGGTGCCCTGGTACGGGTCGAGCTTGCAGTATCGGCCGTTCCCGTCGGTGGCGAGCGCGATGCCGAGGCCGGTCTCCTCGTCCACCCGGACCAGCCCGCCGTCTTCCGGCATCGCCAGCACGGTGTTGCCGCGGACCAGGCTGTCGTACTGCTGGGTGACCCAGCGCTTGTCGGCCAGGCCGGGCGAGCCGAGCAGCGTGAGCAGGGTGTCGAGCAGCGCCGCGCCGTCGGCCGGCCGCGGCAGGGCGTCCGGTCCGCTGGCCGCGAGCGCGTCGAGGCCGGCCGGGCGGGCCAGCGGGCGCTGGTAGACCGGCCCGTCGGCCGCGGTCAGCGGCGGGATGCTGACCACCGTGGAGCCTTTCCAGGTCATGGTGAGCAGGCCGTCCGCGGTGACCTCGCCGATCACGGTGGCCTCGACGTCCCAGGTGCGGCAGATGTCGAGGAACACGGCGACGTTATCCGGCCGGACCACCGCCATCATCCGTTCCTGCGACTCGCTCATCAGGATCTCGGCCGGGGTCAGGTTCGGGTCGCGCAGCGGGATGGCGTCCATGTCGACCACCATGCCGCCGTCCCCGCCCGCCGCCAGCTCGGTGGTCGCGCAGGCCACGCCGGCCGCGCCCAGGTCCTGGATGCCCTCGACCAGCCCGGCCGCGTACAGCTCGAGGCAGCACTCGACCAGCAGCTTCTCCATGAACGGGTCGCCGACCTGGACCGAGGGCCGCTTGGCCGCCTTCCCTTCTTCGCCGAAGGTGGCGCTGGCCAGCACCGAGGCGCCGCCTACGCCGTCGGGCCCGGTCCGCGAGCCGAACAGGACGACCTTGTTGCCGGTGCCGCTGGCGGCGGCCGACTTCAGGTCGTCGTGCGCCATGAGCCCCACGCAGAGCGCGTTGACCAGCGGGTTGCCCGCGTAGCAGGGGTCAAAGGCGAGCTCGCCGCCGATGTTGGGCAGCCCCAGGCAGTTGCCGTAGAAGGAGATGCCGGATACCACCCCGGGCAGCACCCGGGCGGTGTCGTGGGCGTCGGCCGGGCCGAACCGCAGCGCGTCCATCACCGCGACCGGCCGGGCGCCCATCGCCAGGATGTCCCGGACGATGCCGCCCACCCCGGTGGCCGCGCCCTGGTGCGGCTCGACGAACGACGGGTGGTTGTGGCTCTCGATCTTGAAGGTCACCGCGTAGCCCTGGCCGATGTCGACCACGCCGGCGTTCGCGCCGATGCCGGCCAGCAGCTTCCCGGACTGGGCGGTGGTGGGCGCGAGGTTGCGCAGGTGGACCTTGGACGACTTGTAGGAGCAGTGCTCGCTCCACATCACCGAGTAGAGCGCCAGCTCGGCGGCGGTGGGGCGGCGGCCGAGGATGTCGCGGATCTTCTGGTACTCGTCGTCGGTGAGGCCGAGCGCCTTGTACGGCTGCTGCACCTCGGGGGTGGCCGCCGCTACCTCGACCGTGTCGGAGACGGTGACCTGCTCGCTCACAGTGCTGCCTTCACTCACAGGACAACCCCCGCGAACGCGGCCACGGCCGAGGTGAAGAACGGCAGGCCCTCGTCGGTCGGGCCGGTCAGCGGGTCGATCGCGTGCTCCGGGTGCGGCATCAGCCCGACCACGTTCCCTTCGGCGTTGCAGATGCCCGCGATGTCGCGGACCGACCCGTTCGGCGCGCCGTAGGTGTAGCGCGCCACCACCCGCCCCGTCCGCTCAAGCTCGTCGAGGGTTGCCTGGTCGGCCGCGTAGGCGCCCTCGCCGTTCTTGACCGGCACGGTGATCTCCTGGCCGGGGTCGAACCGGCCGGTCCAGGCGGTCGCGGTGTTCAGCACCGTGAGCCGGGTGTCAGCGCAGATGAACCGCAGGCCCGCGTTCCTGGTCAGCGCGCCGGGCAGCAGGTGGGCCTCGCACAGGATCTGGAAGCCGTTGCAGATGCCGAGCACCGGCAGCCCCGCCCGGGCGGCCGGGACCAGCTCGGCCATCACCGGGGAGAACCGGGCGATGGCGCCGCAGCGCAGGTAGTCACCGTAGGAGAAGCCCCCGGGGAGGATGACCGCGTTGACGCCGGCCAGGTCGCGGTCGGCGTGCCAGAGCCGGACCGGCTCCGCTCCCGCGTACCGCACCGCCCGGGCCGCGTCGGTGTCGTCGAGTGATCCGGGGAACGTGACAACGCCTATCCGCACAAGCGAAGAATACCTGACCTGGTCACGCGGTCTTGGACAGCGGAACCTCCCAGCGGATCCGCTTGTCGAGAACGACCCGGGTGCCCTGCCCGGGCGCGGTACGCAGTGTCACCGCGTCGACGCAGGCCTCCATGATCGCGAAGCCGCGACCGGACTCGGCCAGGTTGCCGCGCTCGGGACGGTGCCCGCGCCGGCCCGGGCAGCCCTGGCCAGCGTCGCTGACCTCGACCCGGCAGGCCGCGTTGTCCACGGATGCCGCGACCGTGTAAGCGGGCGCGGACTGGCCGGCGTGCAGCACCACGTTGGTGCAGGCCTCGGTCGCCGCCAGCAAGATGTCGTCAACGGAATCCTCGGTGACGCCGATGCCGCGCAGCGTGTCACCGAGGACCTGTCGCATCACGGGAACGCTCAGCAGCTCCCGCTCGAACACGAGGCAGAATCGGATCTTTGGCCGAGTCTTTCGCCCTGCTCTCACATGAACATTGATTTCCCACGACACGCCACCGTAATCAAACACATCAGTTCGTGACTGCTTCATCACTCAGTGGTATGAACGGAGAATTCCTCGATCACGGGGTTGGCCAGCAGCTCGCGGGCCAGCTCCTCGACCGCGGCCAGGGCCGGGCCGTCCGCCGGCCCGTCGAGCTCGATCTCGAAGCGCTTCCCCTGGCGGACTGCGGTCACGTTGCCGAAGCCCAGCCGCCGGGACGCGCTCAGCACTGCCTCCCCTTGGGGATCGTGAATCTCCGGCTTTAGCATCACGTCAACGATCACGGTGGCCACGTATCCTCCCGGGCGTACAGGGCATATACAGGGGGCGTGTACTAATGTGCGTCCAGCCCACGCGGTAAGCGCCCATGAAGCGTATAACCCGAGGGCTTCCAGGCTGGTCAGGCCGGCGGTGGCGACCCCGCCGCGCGGCCGCGACGAGAAGGAGTGGCACGTGACCGCCGAACTCACGGCCGAAACCGTCCAGCTGCTCACCCCCGCGGGCGAGCGAGTCAACCACCCCGATTACCCGGTCGATGACGTAGACATCCGCGGTCTGTACCGCGACATGGCACTCGTCCGGCGGATCGACAACGAGGCCGTCGCGCTGCAGCGGCAGGGCGAGCTCGCCCTGTGGGCCCCGCTAATCGGGCAGGAAGCCGCCCAGATCGGCTCCGCCCGCGCCCTCTCCCCCCGCGACATGGCCTTCCCCTCCTACCGCGAGCACGGCGTGGCCTGGTGCCGCGGCCTGGACATGCTGCGGATCTTCGAGCTGTTCCGCGGCGTCACCCACGGCGCCTGGGACCCCGAAGAGCACAAGTTCCACCTCTACACGGTCGTCATCGGCGACCAGACGCTGCACGCGACCGGGTACGCGATGGGCATCCAGCGTGACGAGGCGGAGGACGAGGCGGTCATCGCCTACTTCGGCGACGGCGCCACCAGCCAGGGCGACGTGAGCGAGGCGTTCTCCTGGGCCTCGGTCTTCCAGGCGCCGCTGGTCTTCTTCTGCCAGAACAACCAGTTCGCCATCTCCGCCCCGCCGGAGCGGCAGAGCCGGGTACCGATCTACCAGCGCGCGGCCGGCTTCGGCTTGCCCGGGATCCGGGTCGACGGCAACGACGTGCTGGCCTGCTACGCAGTGACCAGGCAGGCGCTGCGCGCCGCCCGGGAGGGTCAGGGGCCGGCCCTCATCGAGGCCTTTACCTACCGGATGGGCGCGCACACCACCACCGACGACCCGACCAGGTACCGGCTGGCGAGCGAGCTTGAGGCATGGCGGCAGCGTGACCCGATCGAGCGCGTCAAGGCGTACCTCACCCGCGCGGGCGAGGCCGACGCCGCGTTCTTCGACCAGGTGCAGGCGGAGGCGGACGAGCTGGCGGCCAAGCTGCGGGCGGCGGTGCTGGCGCTGCCCGACCCGCCCCCGCTGTCGCTGTTCGACCACGTGTACTCGGGCGGCAGCGCGATCCTGGACGCCGAGCGCGCCCAGTACGCGGCCTACCTGGAGGGGTTCGACGAGGAGCAGGGGGCCAGGCGATGAGCAAGATCACCCTGTCCCGGGCGATCAACGAGGGGCTGCGCCGGTCGCTCGAGAACGACCCCAAGGTAATGATCATGGGTGAGGACGTCGGCCGCCTCGGTGGCGTGTTCCGGGTGACCGACGGGCTGCAGAAGGACTTCGGCGAGCACCGCGTGGTCGACACCCCGCTGGCCGAGTCGGGGATCGTCGGCACCGCGATCGGGCTGGCGCTGCGCGGCTACCGGCCGGTGTGCGAGATACAGTTCGACGGCTTCGTGTACCCGGCGACCGACCAGATCGTCAGCCAGCTGGCCAAGATGCGCTACCGGTCGCGGGGACACGTTTCCCTGCCGGTGGTGATCCGCATCCCGTTCGGTGGCGGCATCGGCGCGGTCGAGCACCACAGCGAGTCACCCGAGGTCTTCTTCGCGCACACGGCCGGGCTGCGGGTGGTCGCCTGCGCTGACCCGGCCGACGCGTTCACCATGATCCAGCAGGCGATCGCCTCCGACGACCCGGTGATCTTCTTCGAGCCGAAGCGGCGCTACTGGGACAAGGGCGAGGTCGACCCGGCGGCCTCGCTCGACGCCGCGCTCCCGCTGGACCAGGCACGGGTGGTGCGCGAGGGGACCGACGTAACCCTGCTCAGCTACGGGCCGATGGTGCGCACCTGCCTGGAGGCGGCACTGGCGGCCGAGGAGGACGGGCGCTCGGTCGAGGTGGTCGACCTGCGCTCGCTGTCGCCGCTCGACCTGGCAACGGTCACCGACTCGGTGCGCCGCACCGGGCACTGCGTGGTCGTGCACGAGGCCCCGGTCTACGCCGGGCTCGGCGCCGAGATCGCCGCCCGGGTGACCGAGGCGTGCTTCTACCACCTGGAGGCCCCGGTGCTGCGGGTCGGCGGGTTCGCCATCCCCTACCCGGTAGCCCGGGCAGAGGACCATTACCTGCCCGACCTGGACCGGATCCTGGACGCGGTTGACCGCGCGTCCGCCTACTGACCACGGGGCCAGGAGGCGAGCGAGGCTTGGTTTGTAGCCGAGCGGGAGACACAGGGAACGGTCACCGCCGGCGACCCGCAGTTGGGCTGGAGGAGTAGTGAGCAGTAAAGAATTCAGGCTCCCCGACGTCGGGGAGGGCCTCACCGAGGCCGACATCGTGTCCTGGCACGTCCAGCCGGGCGACACGGTGCAGGTTAACCAGGTCATCGTGGACATCGAGACCGCCAAGGCGGTCGTCGAGCTGCCAAGCCCGTACGCCGGCACCGTAAGCGCGCTGCTGGTCGAGGAGGGCCAGACGGTCGACGTCGGCACGCCGATCATCGCGGTGGACGTGGCGGGCGCCGAGGACAGTGCCGCTCCCGGGGACAGCCCAGCCGCCGAGGACGTCCGCCCGGCGGCCAGCCCGCCGCCCGCCAAGGGCGACGTCCCGGCCCGCCAGCCGGTGCTGGTCGGTTACGGCGTCAAGCCAGGGTCGACCAGGCGGCGGACGCGCAAGCAGCCGCCGACCCGGCCCGGCTCATACCCGGCCACGCCGTCTGCCCCGCCCAACGGCGGTCCGCCCGTCCCGTCCGGCGGCCCGGCCTTCCCGGCCGGCATCAAGCTGCCGCCCGGCATCCCCGCCCCGCCGTCGAGCGCCGTGCCCCCCGCAAAGGCAGGGCCCCCCGCAAAGGCAGGCCCCCGCAAAGGCAGTGCCCCCGTCAAAGGCTGGCCGGTCACTGGCCAAGCCCCCAGTGCGCCGCCTCGCCCGGGACCTGGGCATCGACCTCGGCGGCCTGGCCGGCAGCGGGCCCGAGGGCTCCGTTACCCGCCAGGACGTGGAGCGGGCGGCGGACACCGGCCGCGACCACCGGGAAGCGGCTCCCGGCGCCGGCGGGCAGGCCCAGGCACCCGCCCCGGCACCGCCGGCGGGCGCGGCCGAGGAACGGGTCCCGGTGCGCGGGGTGCGCAAGCACACCGCCGCCGCGATGGTGGCGAGCGCGTTCACCGCGCCCCACGTGACCGAGTTCCTCCAGGTGGACGTGACCGAGACGATGGCGGCCGTGCGCCGCGCGCGCGAGCTGCCCGAGTTCGCCGGTATCAAGGTGTCGCCGCTCCTCTTCGTGGCGAAAGCGCTGCTGGTAGCGGCGCGGCGGCATCCGATGATCAACTCGTCCTGGGACGAGGCGGCGCAGGAGATCGTGGTCAAGCGCCCGGTCAACCTGGGCTTCGCCGTCGCGGCCGAGCGCGGGCTGCTGGTGCCGAACGTGAAGGGCGCGGACCTGCTGCCGCTGGCCGGGCTCGCCCGGGCGATCGACGAGCTGGCGGCGACCGCGCGGGCGGGCAAGGCGACGCCCGGCGACCTGGTCGGCGGCACCATCTCGATCACCAACGTGGGCGTGTTCGGGGTGGACGCCGGGACGCCGATCCTGATGCCGGGCGAGGCCGCGATCCTGGCCTTCGGTCAGGTGCGCGACCTGCCCTGGGTGGTTTCCGGGGAACTGGCGGTGCGCAAGGTGACCACGTTGTCGCTGTCGTTCGATCACCGGATCGTCGACGGGGAGCTGGGCTCAGCGGTGTTGCGAGACGTAGGATTGATGCTGGAGGATCCGGTGCGGATGCTCGCCTGGTCCTAGCAGGCAGAGTCGTAGAAGGAGACCGCGATGACGCTCGGCAAGTTCCGCGACGGGCTGATCGTGATGGCCGCCTTCCTGGGCATCATCTGGCTGTTGCAGGTGGTCAACTGGGCGGACGGGTACCGGCTGGACGCCGAGTTCGGGATCATCCCCCAGCAGTTCGGCCGGCTGCCGGAGATCTTCACCGCGCCCTTCCTGCACGTCTCCTGGGCGCACATCGAGGGCAACTCGGCGCCGCTGTTCGTGCTTGGCGTGCTCGCCGCCTACCGCTCCATCAGCCGGTTCCTGCTCGCCACCGTCATCATCGCGGTGACCAGCGGCCTGGCGGTGTGGCTGTTCCAGAGCGGCAACTCGCTCACGGTGGGCGCGTCCGGGCTGGTCTTCGGGTACTTCGGCTACGTGCTGGTCCGCGGGTTCTTCGACCGGAGCCTGACCGACATCGTCGTGGGCCTGGCCGCGGGCGCCCTGTACTGGACGATCCTGCAGGTGGCACTGCCGGGCACGCCCGGCATCAGCTGGATCGACCACGTCGGCGGCCTGGTCGGCGGAGTGATCGCGGCCTGGGTGCTGCGGGCGCCGGCCGCGTCCCGCGCGCCGGTCAGGACGGCCGGCCGCCCGGCCGTCAAGTCGGTGGACGACATGCTGCGGGAACTCAAGAAACAAGGCTAAAGGCGAGCAGCCGAACGGGTGCGGCTGGCTCTGCCCGGGGGTCATGACCCCCGGTGAGCAAGCCGCACCCGTTCGGTACCTGCTGCCTAGAAGGCGGCCTCGGGGAGTTCCATCAGGTCGTTGGTGGTCTCCTCGATGATCTTCCGGTCGCTCTCCAGCCGGGGCAGCACGGTGGCGGCGAAGAAGCGCGCGGCGGCCAGCTTGCCGGCATAGAAGTCCTGGTCGGACTGGCTCAGCGGGCCGCCACCTGCGGGCCCGGGGTCGGCCAGCGCGCGGGCGGCGATCTCGGCCTGGCGGCCGAGTAGCCAGCCGACGATCAGGTCGCCGAAGGCAAGCAGCAGCCGGACCGACTGCTGACCGATCTTGTAGACCTCTTCCGGCCGCTCGAAGGAGCCGATCAGGAAGCCGGTCATCGTGTCCAGCATCGCCTCGACCTGGGTGACGCCGTCCGCGATGGCGGCCCGCTCGGCCTTCAGCCGGCCGTCCTGGTCGCCGTCCGGCTGGTCGGCGGCGAAGGCGGCGATCTCGGACAGTAGCGCCCGGGCGGCTGCGCCCTGGTCGCGGACCATCTTGCGGAAGAACAGGTCGAGCGACTGGATGGCGGTGGTGCCCTCGTAGAGCGAGTCGATCTTGGAGTCCCTGATGTACTGCTCGATCGGGTAGTCCTGCAGGTAGCCCGAGCCGCCGAGCACCTGCAGTGACTGCGCGAGCAGTTCGTAGGCGCGTTCCGCGCCTAGCCCCTTGACCACCGGGAGCAGCAGGTCGTTGCGGGCCGCGGCGGCCTCGTCGCGCTCGCCGCGGGCGGCCGCCAGCTGGACCGCGTCCTGCTGGGCGGCGGTGTAGAGCACCAGCGAGCGCATGCCCTCGGTGTACGCCTTCTGCAGCATCAGCAGCCGGCGCACGTCCGGGTGGTGGATGATCGTCACCCGCGGGGACGCCTTGTCGGCCTGCCGGGTGAGGTCGGGGCCCTGTACCCGGCTCTTGGCATAGTCAAGCGCGTTCAGGTAGCCGGTGGACAGGGTCTCGATCGCCTTCAGCCCGACCAGCATCCGCGCGTTCTCGATCACCATGAACATCTGCCTGATGCCGTCGTGCACGCCGCCGACCAGGGTGCCGACGGCCGGCCGGCCGGGGTCGCCGCCGAAGGTCAGCTCGCAGGTGGTGGAGACCTTGAGGCCCATCTTGTGCTCGACGTTGGTGGCCTTGACCCCGTTGCGCTCACCGAGTGAGCCGTCCGGGTTGACCAGGAACTTCGGCACCAGGAACATCGACAGGCCCTTGGTGCCGGGGACGGCGCCCTCCGGCCGGGCGAGCACCAGGTGGAAGATGTTCTCGGTCAGGTCGTGCTCGGCCACGGTGATGAACCGCTTGACCCCCTCGACGTGCCAGGTCCCGTCCGGCTGCTCAACCGCCCTGGTCCGCCCGGCGCCGACGTCGGATCCGGCGTCCGGCTCGGTCAGCACCATCGTCGCGCCCCACTCGCGCTCGACCGCGAGCTCGGCGAAGCGCTTCTGCTCGGGCGTGCCCAGCTCCCACAGGATCTTGGCGAAGGTGGCGCCGTTGGCGTACATCCACAGGGCCGGGTTGGCGCCGAGCAGGAAGCTGGCGACCCCCCACTGCAGCGAGCGCGGTACCACGGTGCCGCCCAGCTCCGGCGGCACCGACAGCCGCCACCACTCCGCGTCCATCACCGTGCGGTACGACTTCTTGAACGACTCAGGCAGGGTGACGCTGCCGGTGGCCGGGTCGAACACGGGCGGGTTGCGGTCACCGTCGGTGAACGACTCGGCGGCCGGGCCCTGTGCGAGCTTGTTGACCTCGGCCAGCATGTCGCGGGCGGTTTCCTCGTCAACCTCGGCGAACGGCCCGGTGCCGAGCACCTGCTGGCGGCCGAGCAGTTCGAACAGGTTGAACTCAACGTCCCGGAGATTGCTCTTGTAGTGGCTCATGTACGCTCCGCATGATCGCTGTCTCACTACATGTTACTCGCTAGTAGCTTAGCTTTGGCACCCTGGTACCGGCTTTTTTCGCGAGTTTCAAACTCGGGTGCGGGCGCGGCTTTCAGGTGCCAGACTGTGCATGCGCCCCACACGGAGCGTCAGTCACTGGTGACGCGGCTCCCGCGTTCTTCACTTATTCAGTGCTTTTGCGCACCCGGTCAACAGCTTGAGCTAGGCTTCCCACTCGTGACGGATGTTCGCGATCCCTCAGCGGGCGGGCCCGAGTTCGCGGCCCGCGGGCCTGAGTACCCGGTTCGCGCGCCGCAGGCATTCCCGACGCGCCAGCCCAGCTTCCGGCCGCCACGGCGCACCGAGGGCGGCCGCCACCGCCGCCCGGTGCCCGCCAGCCTGCCGCAAAGCGCGCCGGCGCTGGTTCTCGCCGTGCCCGGGCGCGACACCGACCTCGCGGCCGCCCCCGTCGCCGACCTCGCCACCGTCCTCCGGACCGACAACCCGGCGGTCGAGGTGCGCACCGCGCGGATCGACGGCGACGGCCCGGACGACCCGACCGACCTGCGCGCGGTGCTCGCCGACGCGGCCGCCCGCCGCCCCGAGGGCGGTCCTTGCGCCGTCGTCATCCCGCTGATCGCGACGGTCAACCCGCCGGTCATCCGGCGCCTCCGCGAGTCCGTCGCCGCCAGCGGCACCAACGCCCTGATCAGCGGTTTCGTCAACTCCAACGCGATGGTCGCCGAGGTGCTGCACATCCGGCTGGCCGAGGCGGGACTCGCCCGGGCCGACCGGGTCCGGCTGTTCAGCATGGTCACCGCGGCCGACGGGGTGCTCATCGCGACCGTCGGCGGCCCGGACGCGGCCAACTCGGCCAACGTCACCTCGGTCCTGCTGGCCGCGCGGCTCGCCGTGCCGGTGATCACCGCGTCGATGGACGGCTCCCCGACGGTCCACGAGGCCGCCCTGCGGCTGAAGGAGATGGGCGTCAGCCGGCTGGCCATCTCCCCCTGCTTCATCGGGCCCGAGGCCAGCCCGAGTGCCCTGGACGCGCTGGCGGTCGGGGCCGAGTGCGCCGCGCCGATCGGCGCGCACGGCAACATCGCCAAGCTCGCCGCGCTCACCTACGGCCACGCGATCAGCAAGCTCGACGTGGAACTGCCCGGCACCCCCGGTGCCCGCGGGGCGCACGAGTAGCCTCCCGGTTTCTTCCTGGTATTCCCTTTTGTCGCATATGCTGCCGCGAAACGCTGTTTAAGTACGCGCCCGACGGCGCACACATCACGGTGTGACGATGACCCTGGGGGCACGATGCGCGCGCTGACCAAGACGCTGGCGACCGGCCTGCTCGCGCTGGCGGCGGCGGTCGGCCTGGCCGTCCCGGCGGTCGCCTCCGCCGGGTCAGCCGCCGCCAACCCAGGCTCTGGATTCCTCTACGGCACCGACAGCTTCCAGATGACGGTGACCGGCCGCGGGCCGTACGCCGAGCCGGTGACTGGCGGCACCTACGGCGGCTACATGGGCATGGCAGGCAACTGGGCCCGCACCCTGAAGTGCAAGGAAGGCACCCTCTACGCCCTCACGCCGGTGAACGCCGGCCAGGCGAACGCGAACTTCCGCACCTACCACGTCGGCGTGGGCACCGGCGTCTACTGGTACATGGGCGGCCCCGGTGTCGACCCGAAGTGGAACGGCACCGCCGCGGAGGCGTACCACTGGGGTGAGGAGCAGGCGTCGCTGACGCTCCAGGCGGTCAAGGGCAAGTACATCCCGTACCCGGTGATCTGGGCCGACATCGAGCTGCCGGGGATCGCTCCCGCCCCCGACAACGGCTGGAACAGCGTCTACACGTCGCCTTGCAGCGGCGTGGTCAAGCAGTCGACGGTGCCCGCGGCGGTCGACCGGGCCGAGTTCAACGGCTACGCCGCTTACCTCACCGGGCACTCCACGTACAAGGTCGGGGTGTACTCGTCCCCGTTGATCTGGCCGTCCATCTTCGGCACCGGCGTGTACGGCAATATCCCGAACACCTACGAGTGGACCTACTCGCCGGAGACCGCCAACCTGTCGGCCGCGCCCACCGGCTGGTGCCTGCACGGCACGTCCACCTGCGCCCAGTTCTTCGGCGGCCAGACTTCGGCCAGCAAGTACGCCCTGATGTGGCAGTGGTCCGGCGGCGGCGGGGTCAGGAACGCCTACGGCGACTTCGACCAGATCGACACCGCGCGCATGAAGTAAGTGGCCGCCTGAGGTGGGGCCTGCGCTTACTCGACCGTGCCCGCCAGCAGCGGGTCGAGGCGCACCGACGGGTTGTCCCGGGTGATCGCGTTGAGCCGCCACTTGTCGGCGAACAGCGCCAGCAGCGCCCCGTCCAGCCGCCGGGTCAGCACCTCGGCCCCGCGGGCGCCCTTGAGTGCGTCGGCGCCGGCCTCATCGGTCTGCCGGGCCAGCTCGTAGTCCAGCCGGGCGAGCTCGGACTTGGCCCCGAACTCGTGCTCCAGCCGGTGCAGCACCACGTCAAACTGCAGCGGGCCGACCGCAGCCAGCACCGGTGCCTGGTCGCCGCGCAGGTCCGAGGAGAGCACCTGGACCACGCCCTCGGTGTCGAGCTGGTCGATGCCCCGGCGGAACTGCTTGTACTTGCCGGCGTCCCGGCACCGCACCACCGCGAAGTGCTCGGGCGCGAACGACGGGATCGGCGGGTAGGTCACCGGGATGTCCGCGTAGAGCGTGTCCCCCGGCCGCAACGCGGTCGCGTTGACCAGCCCGATCACGTCGCCGGGGAAGGCGGTCTCCACCGTCTCCCGCTCCTGGCCGAACATCGCCTGGGCGTACTTAGTGGCGAACGGCCGCCCGGTCGCCGCGTGCGTCAGCACCATCCCGCGCTCGAACCGGCCGGAGCACACCCGGACGAAGGCCACCCGGTCCCGGTGAGCCGGGTCCATGTTCGCCTGCACCTTGAACACCAGCCCGGAGAACGGCGCCTCGACCGGCCGCTCCTCCCCGTCCACCGCGGCCCGCGGCTCGGGCGGCGGCGCCAGCTCGCACATGGCGTCGAGCAGCCGCCGCACGCCGAAGTTGGGCAGGGCCGCCCCGAACAGCACCGGCGACGACTGCCCGGCCAGGAACGACGGCATGTCGATCTCGGCGCCGATCTCGGTCAGCAGCTCAAGCTCTTCCTCGGCCGCCGCGTAGGCGGCGCCCTCGCGCTCCCGCGCCTGGTCCGGGTCCTTGAACACTTCCTCGAGGGCCTTCTCGGCCCCGCCCGGCCGCCGCGTGTAGGCGGTGTACTCCCCGGTCGCCCGCTCGACCAGGCCGCGGAAGTCGCCCGCGATGCCCACCGGCCAGTTCACCGGGGTCGGCCGCAGCCCGATCCGCTGCTCGATCTCGTCGAGCAGCTCGAGCGGCTCGCGTCCCGGCCGGTCCCACTTGTTCACGAAGGTCACCACCGGCACGTGCCGGGACCGGCAGACGTCGAACAGTTTCAGGGTCTGCGGTTCAAGGCCCTTGGCCGAGTCGAGCAGCATGATCGCGCAGTCGACCGCCTCGAGCACCCGGTAGGTGTCCTCGGAGAAGTCCGCGTGGCCGGGCGTGTCCAGCAGGTTCAGCACGTGCCCGTCGTAGTCGAACTTCAGCACGGCCGAGGTGATGGAGATGCCGCGGTCCTTCTCCATCGCCATCCAGTCGGAGGTGACGCCGCGCCGCCCCGCCTTGCCGTGGACCGCGCCGGCCGTGTTGATCGCCGCCGCGTGCAGCGCGAGCGCCTCGGTCAGGGTGGACTTGCCCGCGTCGGGATGACTGATCACCGCGAACGTGCGGCGCCGTCCTGCTTCCCGCAGCACCGCGTCACCGGTCCCCGGCCGCTTTCCCGTATCCGTCACCAGCACCGCGGCAATACTCCTCACTCAACTGTCCAACGCCCAAGGATACCCGAGGCAGCAGGCCGCGCCGCGCCGCTGCGCGTCCGGTTGTCCGGCATCCTCGGCCGCTCGTGGCCATTGTCTCCCCGGTGGTCGGCGTGTACCGTTCAAACAAGGAGTTGTGCTCGTTTACCTGCGTAAACGAGATCGAATCGCCTTGCTGCGCCAAGGCTCGGCGGCGCCTGGTTCGCAGTACGCAGCCAAAGGAGGCTTCGCGATCATGGCCGTAGAAAATGACCTAGCCGAACTCAAGGGCATCGGCCCCAAGTATGCCGACCTGCTCAAGAGCATCGGTGTCGATTCGATCAAGGAGCTCAGCCACCGTAACGCGAGTCACCTCAAGGAGATGATCGAGTCACGGCACGGCGCGGTTGTCGCCCTGTCTGAGCACGAGTGCCAGACCTGGATCGACGAGGCGAAGGCTCACGCCAAGGCGTGACCACGAGCGAAGCCCTGTTCGGAACCTGGGTGCGGGTGCGGGAGGGTTACCAGGAGCCCGCCGTCCTTATCGAAGGCGGCGACGTCGAAGGGGCCTTGCTTTTCCACGCACACGAGGTAGGTGCCGAAGTGCGACCGCAGCGGCCGGTAGTCTTGCTCGCCGTCCTGAATGACGGCCAGGTATTTCACTACCGATGAGACGTGGCCGAGCGCGGTGCTGGCTGGTCGGCCGGGTTCGTGACCGTCGCGGGGAGCGAACGTGCCGTAGGTCATGATGCTGCCGTCCAGGTGGCGGCTGTAGTCACGGTCAATCACAGGATCGAAGCCGTCGTTGATACCGCCCGCGGAGAAGATGTTTCCACCGCGGCACCCAGCGGCCGCCTTCCCGGCGGTAGGGCATGAGCTGGTCACGGGGCGCAGCTGGCCGTCTTCGTAATCGGGTGAGAAGAACATGAACGCCACGACGCCGCAGCATTCCCCGGTCCAGTAGCAGAGCGGGATCCACATGTCGTACGTCAGGCTCGCAGGCATGTCTGGCAGCCCGTGTTCGAGTACCTGTGCGCCTGTCGCCTGCCAGTGCCTCGGATCTAGGTCAGGAGGCAGTGCGCCAGCTCCGAACGTCGCTGACCTTCATCACGCAAGCCGTTGACATCGGAATTCCTAGCACGCGGTGCTGGCGGTGCGGCAGGGCCGCTGTCGGACGGGAAGGGGTCCAGCTCTAGGCCTCGGCTTCGCTACTGATCTCGGAGATCACCGCACTAGCTATGCTTTTTCAAGTGGAGCGGATGACGGGAATCGAACCCGCACTGTCAGCTTGGGAAGCTGATGTTCTGCCATTGAACTACATCCGCAAGTCACGCCAATGACCCGCGTGGGGCGGGCGTGGCGCTGCCTTCGTCGCAACATAGTACAGGACAGGCGACCCGGCCGGGGCCGCCCACATGAACTCCAGGCCCCAGCCAGGGGTCACGCCCCCTTGACCTGCGCAACGAACTCCCGCCAGGCACCGGCGGAGATCCGAAGCCGATCGCCCGCCGGGCGAGCCGTATCCCTGATCTGCACCGCGCCGGGGACTGCCGCCACCGCTACGCACTGCCCATTAGCAATGCTATAGCTGGACTTCCGCCAAGACAGGCCCCGCACTTACCCTGTTCCGTCTCCGACATTCGCGCCACTCCGCATCGAAGATGATCGAAAAGTCAGCATATCACCCGTAAAACGAAGTTTCCGTGCACGAAACGCGTCGCAGACAGGCGAAGAAAATGATCATTCGCTGGCCGAGCCAATGGTACCTCAGGGACATCAATAGCAGTCCGAGTCTGACTTTGCGATGGGACAAGAGCGCAATCGTCCAACCCGGACCACGACGGCTACGACTGGCGCGCGACCACGTTGAGGGCACCCGTGCGGGTGGCACGGAGGAAGGACTTCCACGAACTCGCAGGGTAACGGATAACAAGCGTCTCGGGGTCCATCGAGTCCCTGACCATGACAAATCCGGTACTGGAGGCGACTTCAGTGCAGTTTCCACCATTTACACTGTGGGCCGACTTTCGCCAGTTACAGCTGCCTTCCGATACTATAAGTTCCATATACTGGTCACTCCAGATTAACTATGCTTAATAATTCTTGACTGCATTTCTGTTTCGGGCTACTTACCAGAAGTGGCGGCACGATCGTATCGTGCCGCCATCTCAGCAATCAGTTCGATTGAATCTTGTGGACTCAAGGCAATTCCTCGCAAGCGCTCGAAAGATTTTTCATACCTGTCGATGTCTTGCGGCCGCTCAAGGTACATGTTACCAACCAGGCCCTCGACGTACACCACGGTCGGTGCCACCGAGCCAAATTCGATGATGTCGAAAGAACTTTCTACTGCGGGGTGGGCGCCGGCCGTGAAGGGCATTATTTGAATTGTGATATTTGAGCGCCGCGAGTCGTCGTAAATCCGCTGCAGTTGGTCACTCATAGCGCGATTCCCGCCCACCACGCGGCGTAGCACAGACTCGTCAAGCACCACCTCGAACTGCAGAGGTGACTCTTTTGTGAGCGCACGCTGGCGCGTGAGCCGCACCTGGATGAGCTGGTCGATCTTATCCGGGGGATATTTTGGCTCGCCCGAATCGTGGATTGACCGCGCATATTCCGCCGTCTGCAGCAGGCCGGGCACGATGGAAGACTTGAAGCTCCTGATCGCCATCGCATCTTCTTCGAGCCCCACGTACATCGCGAAGTAGTCAAGCTCGTACGACTGCCACCAGCCCTGCTGCTTGCCCTCCCGTGCCAGCTGCATCATGCGAGCGACCTGCGCCTCGTCGGTGACCCCGTAGATGCGGCTCAGGTCACGGACGTCCCGTTGCGGTAGCCCCCCGCTGCCCAGTTTCCATCCGGCTCACTTTGGACGGCGAGCAGAGCAGCGCTCGGCGACCTGCTCAACCGTCAGGCCGCGTTCGAGGCGGAGTGCCCGCAGGAGGCTGCCCAGCTCGCGGCGGCGGAGCGTGGGGCTGCGCATTTCCGGCACTGGAGAGTCGCTTCCTTCCGCATCACGTAGCAACGGCAGTTACTTCGACAACAGCGGCTCCCGATTGTCGGAACCATAGCCACTGTTACATGTCATTGGAACATGAGTATGTCACTTGATTTTGGCACTTGCCAATCGCACATGCTCGATGCACCATGAAATCAGACAGGGGCAGGCATCCTCAAGCGACCCGCCGACAAAGGGGTCGAGCGGTGACCCAACGGTTACCGATCTTAGATCGTTAGCCTCGGGCGTCGTGCGAGCCGGAGGTGAAAAGGGGGAAATGCCAACGCTGCCGACAGTTCCTTGCCCGCTGGCAAGACGAACCCGCACGCTCCAGGACGGCGGCCAGTCAGCCGTCGCGCCTTCGGCCGGAGAACCGGGCCGAACCCTGAACATACGGCTGGGCCGGTGCTGCCACACCGACCCAGCCAAGCACCAGCCGTCCCCGGGAACCACCGAGAAAGGTCAGTGACGTGTTCCACGGTAGCAACCTGTACAGAAAAGACAACCCCCGTTGGCTAATCGGTAACTCAGCGGAAACACCCAAGGTCCCTAGGGTCACCTTCGAGCTCGAGCTGCCACTCGGCGATCCCCGCGAGTACTCACCCGTCGCCCGGGCCCGGAACACCTGGGGCCGGTGCCTCGCCTGGGCCTTTGGCCTGCCCCGGCGGGCGGGGGCGCGGCTGCACGCGACCACCGACGCCGAAGCCCGCTGGTGGCACTGGCAGGTGACCGAGTGCGCGGGTGGCCTCGGCCGCCGGTACCGCGACCCGCGGTTCGACGCCGCGGGGGGCAGCCCCGCTATCCCGGTGCCCGGGCCTGCCCTCAACCTGGGAGGCCGCTGATGCCGGCCGGGCGCCCGCACGGGCCCAACGACCCCAGCCTGATGTCCAGCCTGGAAGCGGCGCTGCGCCCGGTGCGCCGCCCCGGCCCGCTCGAGCTGGCCTGGAACTGGCGCACCGAGCTGGGCATTCTCGGCCTCCTGGCCGCGGCGGCCGGGTTCATCGTCAGCGCGGCCGGGCCGCTCGGACTGGCGGCCACCGCGGGGGCCGGGCTGGTGGCCGGCGGGGCGGCACTGCTGTGCTGGCCGTCGGCTCGCCGCCGGCTGACCGCCCGGGCGTGGTGCCTCGTCACCCCGCACCGGATCAGGGCAGGCTGCGCCAGCGCCTGGGTGCAGAACCGGGACGGCAGGCTGCCGTTCATCCTCTCGGCAACTCCCGCCGTCTACGGTGAGCGGGTCAGGATCTGGCTGCTGACCGGGCTCACCGCGGCCGACCTGGACGCCGCCCGGGGCGTGCTGGCGGCCGCCTGCTGGGCGACCGAGGTGCGAGTGGTGCCAAGTCCCCGGCATGCGCACCTGGTCACGCTGGAGGTAATAAGAAGGGCCTATCCCGAACGGGTGCGGCTGGCTCCCGGCAGCACGCCGTCTCCCCGGCGGCTGCCGGGCGACGGGCTGGACGGGGTCGAGGACCGGGATACCTGGCGGTGGCCTGGGAAGACGGTGCCGCCGCCCAGGCTCAGCCCGGAAGAGGGCTGGCCCGAGCGTGACGGGAGCCGCCTGGCACCCGTTCCTTATGAATGGCGGTGACCGTGGTTACGGGGTGTCCGGCCCCTCGGCCGTTCCGTCGGCCGGGGCGGCCGCGCCCTCGCGGAGCTTGATCGAGCGGACCAGGAGCTGGGCGACGTCGATGACCTCGAGGCTTTCCTTGGCCTGGCCGGCCGCCTTCTTGGCGTTGACCGCGTCGCCCAGCATGACCATGCAGTAGGGGCAGGCGGTGGACACGGTGTCCGGGTCCAGGGCGAGGGCCTCTTCGATGCGCTCCTCGTTGATCCGCTTGCCGGTGCGCTCCTCCAGCCACATGCGGGCGCCGCCGGCGCCGCAGCAGAAGCCCTTGCCCTTGCACCGGTGCATTTCCTCGGCCTGGGTGCCGGGGACGGCGTCGATGATCGAGCGGGGCGGGGTGTAGATCTTGTTGTGCCGGCCGAGGAAGCAGGGGTCGTGGTAGGTGATCTTCTCCTCGATCGGGTTGACCGGGGTGAGCTTGCCCTCTTCGACCAGGTGGGCCAGCAGCTGGGTGTGGTGGATGACCTCGTAGTTCCCGCCCAGCTGCGGGTACTCGCGGCTGATGGTGTTGAAGCAGTGCGGGCAGGAGGCGATGACCTTCTTGCCCGTCTCCTTCGCCACCCCGGCCTCGTTCAGGGTCTCGATGTTCTGCTGGGCCAGCATGCTGAACACGAACTCGTTGCCCAGGCGGCGGGCCGGGTCGCCGGTGCAGGCCTCCTGCGGGCCGAGCACCGCGAACTTCACCCCGGCCGCGTTCAGCAGCTCGGCGATCGCCTTGGTGGCCTTCTTCGCCCGGTCCTCGAGCGCGCCCGCGCAGCCGACCCAGTACAGGTACTCGGTGTCTTCGGGGATCACCCCGTCGACGATCTGGACCTCGAAGTCCAGCTCGGTGATCCAGTCGGCCCGGCGGTCCTCGGCCATGCCCCACGGGTTGCCGCGGCGCTCCAGGTTGTTCAGCATCGTGGTCGCCTCCTGGGGGAAGGCGGACTCGACCAGCACCTGGTGGCGGCGCATGCCGTTGATGTGGTCGATGTGCTCGATGTCGACCGGGCACTCGTTGACGCAGGCGCCGCAGTTGGTGCAGGCCCAGATCACCTCGGGGTCGATCACGCCCATCTCGGCGACCCCGCCGACCAGCGGCCGGTTCGCCTCGGCGAGCACGGCCTCGGACAGCCCGACCCGGCCTTCTTCGTCGGCCAGCAGGTACGGGGCCTTGGCGAACGCGTGGTCGCGCAGGTCGAGGATGAGCTGCTTGGGGCTCAGCGGCTTGCCGGTGGTCCAGGCCGGGCACTGCGACTGGCAGCGGCCGCACTCGGTGCAGGTCTCCAGGTCGAGGAAGCCCTTCCAGGTCAGGTCCTCGATCTTGCCGATGCCGAAGGTGTCGGTGTCCGGGTCGGCCTCCTCGAAGTCGAGCACCTTGCCGTTGGACCGCATCGGCTCGAGCGGCCCCAGCGCGTCGGGGCGGCGCGAGAACAGCACGTTGAACCCGGCCAGGCCGATGTGCAGGTGCTTGGAGTAGACCACGATGACCGAGAAGGCCATGATCACCCCGAGGTTGGCCAGGATGAACACGGCCTCCAGGACGCTGTTCACCCCGTAGCCGAGCGGGTGCAGCCACTTGCCGACCACCCAGGACGCGAACGGCCAGGCCCCGTCGTGCTCGTACGGGAACGTGCCGGTGTTCTCCTGTGCTCCCCGGTAGACGAGCAGGGTGATGATGACCGCGCTGATCATGGCCAGGACGACCCAGGCGGCGCGGGTGTGCGAGCCGAAGAACCGCGACCGGCGGCCTTCCTTATGCGGGTTGTTCCTGATCCGGATGATCGTGAAGGTGGCGATGCCGCACAGCACGCCGACCGCGAACAGGTCCTCGATGAACCCGATCGCCGCCCAGGTACCGATCCCCGGGATGGCGAAGGTCCGCTGGAACAGCGACCCGTAGACCTCGATGATCGTCAGGATCAGCACGATGAAGCCCCAGAAGGTGGCCGCGTGGGCCATCCCCGGCACCGTCCACTTCAGCAGCTTGCGCTGCCCGATCACCTCGGTCAGCTGCGCCTCGACGTCGGTGGTGGGGTGCGCCCGGGCGAATTGCAGCCGTTCCGGCGCCGGCTGCCCGGAGAACGTCAGCCGCTTCAGCCACCACACCCGCCGGCCTGCTATCGCGAGCGCGATCACAGTCAGCCCCAGGCCGACCACCATCCGCAAGATCACGCGCAACCTCCTTGTATGCCCTGGGCACCACCATAACGGGGTGGCAGGTGATGCCCAAGATCTCCCGTTGGTGGTACGCGACACGTCAGCGGCCCGGCCAAGTTCAGCCGCCGCGGCGGGAATGATCCCGGGATCAGAAAAGTTGAGCCTAAGTGACTCAAGCTATTTGACAGCGGGGCTCGCCTCGGGCAGGCTTGAGCCCAGAAGACTCAACTCCACACACTACAAGGACTGCTCATGGCACGTGCGGTAGGTATTGACCTGGGGACGACCAACTCTGTTGTCGCCGTCCTCGAAGGCGGGGAGCCGACGGTCATCGCGAACGCAGAGGGCGCTCGGACTACCCCGTCCGTCGTCGCGTTCGCGAAGAACGCCGAGGTACTCGTTGGCGAGGTCGCGAAGCGGCAGGCTGTCACGAACGTCGACCGGACGATCCGTTCGGTCAAGCGGCACATGGGGACCGACTGGACCGTCACCATCGACGGCAAGAAGTTCAACCCGCAGCAGATCAGCGCGTTCATCCTGCAGAAGCTCAAGCGGGACGCCGAGGCCTACCTGGGCGAGAAGATCACCGACGCGGTGATCACCGTCCCGGCTTACTTCAGCGACGCGCAGCGGCAGGCGACCAAGGAGGCCGGCGCGATCGCGGGCCTCAACGTGCTGCGCATCATCAACGAGCCCACCTCGGCGGCGCTCGCGTACCACCTGGAGAAGGACGGCTCGGCCAAGATCCTGGTCTTCGACCTCGGTGGCGGCACCTTCGACGTCTCGCTGCTCGACGTGGGCGACGGGGTGGTCGAGGTCGAGGCGACCAGCGGCGACAACCACCTCGGTGGCGACGACTGGGACCAGCGGATCGTCGACTGGCTGGTGCAGGACTTCAAGTCCGGCTACGGGATCGACCTGTCCAAGGACAAGATGGCGCTGCAGCGGCTGCGCGAGGCGGCCGAGAAGGCCAAGATCGAGCTTTCGCAGTCGATGGAGTCGCAGATCAACCTGCCCTACATCTCGCACGGCCCGGACGGCCCGCTGCACCTGGACACCCGGCTCACCCGGGCCGAGTTCCAGCGCATGACCTCCGACCTGATCGACCGCTGCAAGACTCCGTTCCAGTCGGTTATCAGGGACGCCAACGTCAAGGTGGCGGACATTGACCACGTGGTCCTCGTCGGCGGCTCCACCCGGATGCCCGCGGTCGTCGAGCTGGTCAAGTCGCTGACCAACGGCAAGGAGCCCAACAAGGGCGTCAACCCGGACGAGGTCGTCGCGGTCGGCGCCTGCCTGCAGGCGGGCGTGCTCAAGGGCGAGGTCAAGGACATCCTGCTGCTCGACGTGACCCCGCTGTCGCTGGGCATCGAGACCAAGGGCGGGATCTTCACCAAGCTCATCGAGCGCAACACCACGATCCCGACCAAGAAGTCGGAGATCTTCACCACGGCGGACGACAACCAGCCGTCGGTGCAGATCCAGGTGTACCAGGGCGAGCGCGAGATCGCGGCCTACAACAAGAAGCTGGGCATGTTCGACCTGACCGGCATCGCGCCGGCCCCGCGCGGCATCCCGCAGATCGAGGTCGCGTTCGACATCGACGCCAACGGCATCGTGAGCGTGTCCGCCAAGGACCTGGGCACTGGCAAGCAGCAGTCGGTCCAGATCACCGGCGGCTCGGCGCTGAACAAGGACGACATCGAGAAGATGGTCCGCGACGCCGAGCAGTACGCCGAGGAGGACCGCAGGCGGCGCGAGGAGGCCGAGGTCCGCAACCAGGCCGACACCCTCGTCTACTCGACCGAGAAGTTCCTGGCCGAGAACGAGGACAAGGTGCCCGCGGACGTCAAGGCCGAGGTGACTGAGGCCATCGCCGACCTCAAGAAGGCCATCGAGGGCAACGACCTCGAGACCATCAAGGCGGCCAGCGAGAACGCCGCCACGGTCAGCCAGAAGATGGGCAGCGCGATCTACGCCGCGGCCCAGGCCGAGCGGCAGGCCTCCGGCGAGGCCGAGGGCGCCAGCTCGGAAGCCCCGCAGGACGACGACGTGGTTGACGCCGAGATCGTCGACGAGGGCGAGGGCGAATCCGGGGCCGCTCGATGACAGCACCTGAGGAACCCGGCACGGGGCCGGTCATCCGCGATAACCGGCGGATCGACCCAGTGACCGGGCAGCCAAGAAGGGGCAAGCACGCGGCTTCCCAGCCGGCCGGCACCGCTGGTGCCGGCCGGCCCGGGGGGCCGGGTACCCGGCACGTCAGGGAGGGGGAAGAGGTGACCAGCCAGCCGGACGAGGCTATCCCGTCTGAGAGCGCAGCCGCCACGGCGGCCGCGCCGGCCGCCGCGGCCACCCCGGCCGCGAGCAGCCAGCTGCAGAACCAGCTAGCGGAGCGAACGGCCGACCTGCAGCGACTGCAGGCGGAGTACGCCAACTACCGCAAGCGGGTCGACCGGGACCGGGCCACGGTGCGCGAGCACTCGGTGGCCGCCGCCCTGTCCGAGCTGCTGCCGGTGCTTGACGCGATCGGCCAGGCCCGTGACCACGGCGAGCTGTCCGGCGGCTTCAAGTCGGTGGCCGACTCGCTGCAAGCGGCAGTGGGCAAGCTCGGGCTGGCCAGCTACGGCCAGCGCGGCGACGCCTTCGACCCGAAGATTCACGAGGCGCTGACGCACACCTACTCGCCTGACGTAGCGGAAGACACCTGCGTGGAGATCTTCCAGCCGGGCTACAAGGTAGGCGAGCGGATCCTGCGGCCGGCCCGCGTCGCGGTCGCTGCCCCAGCCACCGGGCCAGACGGAAGCGGCAACGCCGCCGGGTGGCCCACCGGAGAAGAGAACAACTAAGCAGCCCAGCGAGGCCAGATGAGCGCGAAGGACTACCAGAAGGACTACTACAAGGCGCTGGGCGTTGCCAAGACCGCGACGGCCGCCGAGATCAAGAAGTCCTACCGCGAGCTCGCGCGGAAGTACCACCCCGACGCGAACAAGGGGAGCGCTGACGCCGAGGAACGCTTCAAGGAGATCACCGAGGCGTACAACGTGCTGTCGGATGAGAAGCAGCGCAAGGAGTACGACGAAGCGCGGTCGACGTTCGGCGGGTTCCGCGTGCCTACCGGCACGCGGCCCGGCCAGGGCGGTGCGCCGTTCGACCTCGGCGATCTCTTCGGCGGGGGCAGCGACGGGCTCGGTGACGTGCTCGGCGGGATCTTCCGTAACCGCAGCGGCGGCGGCCCGGCCAGCAACCGGGCCAGGCGCGGGGCGGACGTGGAAACCGAGACCGCGCTGTCCTTCGGCGACGCCATCGACGGGGCGACCGTGTCGCTCCGGCTGACCGGCGAGGGCCCCTGCCCGGTCTGCGGCGGTACCGGCGCCAAGTCCGGCACCGTGCCCAAGGTCTGCCCGGACTGCCACGGCACCGGGCAGCAGTCACGCAACCTGGGCGGGTTCGGCCTGGCCGAGCCGTGCAAGAACTGCCGCGGCCGGGGCCTGGTGGTCGAGGACCCGTGCCCGGCCTGCAGCGGCAGCGGTCGCGCGATGAGCTCGCGGACCATCCAGGCGCGCATCCCGGCCGGGGTGGCGGACGGGCAGCGGATCCGGCTGCCGGGCAAGGGCGCTCCGGGCGAGCACGGCGGCAAGGCGGGCGACCTGTACGTCCGGGTGCACGTCAAGCCGCATGAGGTGTTCGCCCGCAGCGGCGACAACCTGACGGTGACCGTGCCGGTCAGCATCACCGAGCTGGCGCTCGGAGCCGACATCAAGGTGCCGACGCACCGCGGCCCGGCCGTCACCGTGCGGGTCAAGCCCGGCTCCGCCAACGGAACGGTGATTCGCGTCCCCGGCCGCGGTGTCCGCAAGAAGGACGGGACCATGGGCGACCTGCGCGCGACCCTCGAGGTCACGGTGCCGCAGGAGCTCAACAAGAAGGCCAAGTCGGCACTCGAGGACCTCCGCATCGCTACCGAGGGCACTGACCCGCGGGAGGAACTGCTCCGCCGGGCACGGCAGAGTGACTAAGCAAACACTCGGGGCAACTGAGTTTTCCCCGGATTTACAGCAGGAAGGAAGGAGATGACATGAACAGCCCATACGACATGTCCGACGACATGCCCGTGTATGTCATCTCCGTGGCCGCGAGCTTGTCCGGCATGCATCCGCAGACGCTGCGCGGCTACGAGAGGGTCGGCCTGGTGACGCCACGGCGCACGTCAGGCGGCGGCCGCCGCTACTCGATGCGGGACATCCTCGCCCTGCGCGAGATCCAGCGGCTCTCGCAGGACGAGGGGGTCAACCTCTCCGGCATCAAGCGCATCCTCGACCTGGAGCGCGAGCTCGAGCGGACCCGGCTGACAGCGGCGGAGCTGCAGGCCGAGGTGTCGGTGCTGCGGAACGAGCTGGAGTCCACCCGCGCGGTGGCGGCCCGGCTGGCCGAGCTGCGCCGCGCGCAGACCGTCGACCCGGCCGCTGCCCTGGTGCCGGTCCGGTCAACCACCCGGGTGACCTTCTGGCACGGAACCACCCAGCCACCGCCGCAGCCGCACGGCCCCGCCAAGGCGGAGCAGCGCGAAGCGGCCGAGTAACAAAAGTTAATACCGATCACGGGGATCGATAATCATGGACGACAAGCTAACCAGAAAGAGCCAGGAGGCAATCTCGGCGGCGATCCGCCAGGCTGCCTCGGACGGCAACCCGCAGGTGGAGCCGGTTCACCTGCTCGCCGCGCTACTGCAGCAGGCCGACGGCACCGCCCGCCCGCTGCTGGAGGCGGCGGGCGCGGACCTGGACCGGGTGCTCACCGAGTCGGCGGCGCTGCAGCGGAAGCTGCCGCAGACCCGCGGCGCCACCGCCAGCGCGCCGGAGACTTCCCGGCCGCTGCTGTCCGTCATCAACACCGCCGCCAGCCTGGCGCGGGACATGGGTGACGAGTACATCTCGACCGAGCACCTGCTGGTCGGGCTGGCGACCGGGAGCGGCCCGCTGGCCGCCGCGCTGCAGCGTACGGGAGCTACCCCCGACGCCCTGACCAGTGCCTTCACCAAGGTACGGGGCAGCGCGCGGGTGACCAGCGAGGACCCGGAGTCCACCTACCAGGCGCTGGAGAAGTTCGGCGTCGACCTCACCCAGCTGGCCCGGGACGGCAAGCTCGACCCGGTGATCGGCCGGGACTCCGAGATCCGGCGGGTCATCCAGGTGCTGTCCAGGCGGACCAAGAACAACCCGGTGCTGATCGGCGAGCCCGGCGTCGGCAAGACGGCCGTCGTGGAGGGGCTCGCCCAGCGCATCGTGGCCGGAGACGTGCCTGAGTCGCTCCGCGGCAAGACGCTCATCTCCCTTGACCTGGGCAGCATGGTGGCCGGCGCGAAGTACCGGGGCGAGTTCGAGGAGCGGCTCAAGGCCGTGCTCAACGAGATCAAGGCCAGTGCGGGCCAGGTGATCACGTTCATCGACGAGCTGCACACCGTGGTCGGCGCGGGGCGCGCCGACGGCGCGATGGACGCGGGCAACATGCTCAAGCCGATGCTCGCCCGCGGCGAGCTGCGCATGGTCGGCGCGACCACGCTAGATGAGTACCGCGAGCGGATCGAGAAGGACCCCGCCCTGGAGCGCCGGTTCCAGCAGGTGCTGGTGGGCGAGCCCTCGGTGGAGGACACGATCGCGATCCTGCGCGGGCTCAGCGGCCGCTACGAGGCGCATCACCAGGTGCAGATCTCGGACGCGGCGCTGGTCGCGGCGGCCACGCTGTCCGACCGCTACATCACCGCCAGGTTCCTGCCCGACAAGGCCATCGACCTGGTGGACGAGGCCGCGTCCCGGCTGCGGATGGAGATCGACTCCTCCCCGGTCGAGATCGACCAGCTGCGCCGCGCGGTCGACCGGATGAAGATGGAGGAGCTGGCGCTCTCCCGCGAGTCCGACGCCGCCAGCAAGGACCGGCTGGAGAAGCTGCGGGCCGACCTGGCCGACCGGCAGGAGCAGCTCACCGGGCTGACCGCCCGCTGGGAGCAGGAGAAGTCGGGGCTCAACCGGGCGGGCGAGCTGAAGAAGAAGCTGGATGACGCCAAGACCCAGCTCGAGCGGGCCCAGCGGGACGGCGACCTGGAGACGGCCTCCCGGCTGCTCTACGGCGAGATCCCGGCCCTCGACGCGGAGATCGCCGAGGCCGCGGCCGCCAGCGACCGCGAGGAGCCGGGCGCCGAGGGCGGTATTCCCGCCGTCCAGCCGATGGTCAAGGAAGAAGTCGGCCCGGACGACGTGGCCGACGTGGTGTCGGCCTGGACCGGCATCCCGGCCGGACGGCTGCTCGAAGGCGAGACCGGCAAGCTGCTGCGGATGGAATCCGAGCTCGGCACGCGGGTGATCGGCCAGGCCCGCGCCGTGCAGGCGGTGTCCGACGCGGTGCGCCGGGCCCGGGCGGGCGTGTCCGACCCGGACCGGCCGACCGGATCCTTCCTGTTCCTCGGGCCGACCGGAGTCGGCAAGACCGAGCTGGCGAAGGCGCTGGCCGAGTTCCTGTTCGACGACGAGCGGGCGATGATCCGCATCGACATGAGCGAGTACAGCGAGAAGCACTCGGTCGCGCGGCTGGTCGGCGCGCCGCCCGGCTACGTCGGCTACGAGGAGGGCGGGCAGCTCACCGAGGCGGTGCGGCGGCGGCCCTACTGCGTCGTGCTGCTGGACGAGGTGGAGAAGGCCCACCCCGAGGTGTTCGACGTGCTGCTGCAGGTGCTCGACGACGGGCGGCTGACCGACGGGCAGGGACGGACGGTGGACTTCCGCAACACCATCCTCATCCTCACCTCCAACCTGGGGTCCGCGTTCATCGCCGATCCCGCCCTTGACGAGCAGGCCAAGCACGAGGCGGTGATGAACGCGGTGCGCGCCTCGTTCAAGCCGGAGTTCCTCAACCGGCTGGACGACGTGATCATCTTCGACGCGCTGTCCACCTCGGAGCTGACCCGGATCGTGGACATCCAGGTGGCCCGGCTCGGCCGGCGGCTGGCCGCCCGGCGGCTCATCCTGACGGTGACGCCCGCCGCCAAGGACTGGCTCGCCCTCACCGGGTTCGACCCGGTGTACGGGGCGCGGCCGCTGCGGCGGCTGGTGCAGTCGGCGATCGGCGACAAGCTGGCCAAGGGGCTGCTCACCGGCACCATCAGCGACGGGGACGAGGTGCAGGTCGACCTCGACCCGAGCGCGGACGAGCTGACCGTCAAGGCGGCGGCGCGGGTCCCGGCCCGGGCGGCCGGCTGAACCGCGGCCGCCGAGCAGGAACGCCGAAAGCGGCGGGCGCCCGGGCGCCCGCCGCTTTCGCATCACCAGGTCCGGTCAGCCCCGGGGGTGGCTCGCGTCCAGCATGTGGTCGTAGTCGTCCTCGTCGAAGCCGAGGTCGACCCGGATCCGGTAGCGCAGCCGGAGCAGCAGTTGCAGCTCGGCGTCGTCGCCGAGCTGGATGCAGCGTTCGACCCCGATCGTGGCCCACTCGAGCGCGCCCGGCAGGTTGCCCTCCTCGGTGAACAGCTCCGCCAGGAGGTCACAGGTACGCGGGGTCACCGCGTCGCGGTCCGCGGTCAGCGCCGACAGCAGCACCTGGGCCTCATCACCGCGTTCGAGGTCCATCAGCGCGCGGGCCAGGTGAACCCGCGGATCGGCGAAGGTGACCCCGCCGTCATCGATCGCGGCCGAGAACTCGTCCGCCGCCCGCTGCGGGTCGTCGGCGCTCATCCACTGCTCGCCGGCCCGCAGGTGGAACTCGGCCCGCAGGCCGGGCTCAGCCCCCTGCGCCAGTTCGCTCATGCGGGAAGCGGCCCGCACGTGATTCCCGGTGCGTGCCGCCTGGAACTCGATCTCGTCGAAGTCTTCGACGTTCGCCACTCTACCCACGTTACCCTAGCGGCCCTTCTCAATTCCTACTGATTTACCCGGCCTGCCGTCGCGCGAAGCGCACTTGCGAGGCTTTCGGTTTCTTGTCTCGTCTTGGTCACGGCGCGGTCGCCGGTTAGCGGCGAGCACGCTCGAGCGCGTCCCAGAAGCCGCGGCGCAGCGCGTGCCGGACCTCGTCGTGCAGCAGGAAGTCGATCGGCAGGGTTGACCCCTGCAGCAGCCGGGCCTCCAGGTCCGACGGCATCCGGGGCTTACGCGCCAGCACCGCCTCCAGCCACAGGGCGGGAGCGTCGCGGGCGACCGATTCGCCGAACGCCTGCCCCTCCTCGTGCGCCGACTGCACCGCGTCCGCGAGCGAGGGCCCGGCTCCAGCCACGCCGCCGCCGTACCCGCCCGGGGCGACCAGGCCGATCGGCCCGGCCGGGGCGCTGATGTCCGGCTGGCCGCCGGGGACCGGGCCCACCTGGCCCGGCTGGCCGCCGGGGCCGAATCCCTGGCCACCCGACGGGCCGGGCCCGCCCGGGCCGGCCAGGCCGATCGGCCCGCTCGCGGCGGAGAAGGCCGGACGCGGGCCGCCGCTTACCTGGCCGCCGCTTATCTGGCCGCCGCTTACCGGGCTTCCGCTCACCGGGCCGCCGTAAGCGGATGCGCCGCGGGCACCCGCGTAGCCCATGCCGTTCGGCTCTCCGCCCGGTCCCATGGGGGCAGCCGGAGCGGCCGGCAGCACCGGCTGCCCGCCGGTCGGCTGGCCGGCCGCGTGCTGGCCCGCGGCCGGCTGGCTGAGGGCCGGGAGCTGGCTGCTGAGCGGCGGGCCGAACCCGGCATCGCTGCCGAACCCGCCCGCGGGCCCGCCGGCCGGGCCGGGCGCGGGCGCCACGGTCGGCTGGGACGGGGCCGGGGGCAGGCCAAGGGGCGGCTGCCCCGGTCCCTGCCCGGCGGGCCCGGTGCCACGGGCCGGCAACCGCCGGACCTGCGCCGACCCACCAGGGCCGGAGCCGGCCTGAACTGAGGCCGGCACCGGCTGAAGCCGGTCGCCGCGGTCGCCCCGGTTGCCGGAGAAGGACTCGCGGTACACGCCGTCCCGCTGGTGCTGCCCGCGGGCGGCACCAGGCGCGTAGCCGGACTGGTCAGCCTCGAGGCGCGCGACGGCGGGCACGCGGTCAAGGTCATCGCGCCGCTCGTCGGCGGCCGCCGGAACCGGAACCGGGGCGGCGTACAGGTTCTCCCGTGGCGGGGCGGGCACGGCCGCGGTGACCGGCGCCTGGTAATCCGGGAGCTGGGCGTACTCCGGGGCAGTGCTGTAGTCAGGGGCGGTGCCGTAGTCCGGGGAGGGGCCGTAGTCAGGGGCGGTACCGAAGTCCGGGGCCGGCCCGTAGTCGGCGGCAGGTACCTGCTCGGCGGCGGGGTAGTCGGCGGGCGGGTAGTCCGCGGCGGGCACCACGTAGTCGGCCGCGGCGGAGTAGTCCAGGCTGGCCGCGTAGTCCCCGGCGGCCGGGAAGTCGGCCCCGGCCGCGTCCGCGCGGTCAGGCTGAACGGCGGCCGGCTGAACCGGATCAGGCTGCTGGCTCGGCCCCGGCTGCTGGGCGGCCGCGGCCGGCTGGGCCGGCTCGGCCCGGACACTCGGCTGCGGGTAGGCGGTGGCGGCCGGCTGGCCGTTCCCGTGGTAACCGTTACCGTTGAGAGCCCCGTTGGCGGCCCCGTTCACCGCTCCGTTGACGGCTGCCACCCGCGGCGCCGGCGCCGCGTCGGGCTCGTCCGCCCGGGCGGGCTCGGCCCCGGAGATCAGCTCGATGTACGGCCGCAGGTGCTCGGCGCTGACCGCTACGAAGTCGTCGCACTCCTGGCGCAGCGCCCGCGAGGTCGTCACGTCGCCGTCGGCGGCGATCTGCAGCAGGGTGACCCGCATGCCCATGTCCTGCACGTCGGCGATCACCTGGGCGAGGTCTTCCTCGCCGCTGACCAGCATCACGTCGCTGACCGCCTTGTTCCGCGCCAGCATGGTGAGGTCGCGGTGGATCTCGCCTTCCACGCCCTCCCGGCGCCCCGGCCGCTTCTTGGCCACCCGGAGCTTCACCCCGGGCAGGTCGGCCAGGGTGTCGTGCTCAGCCGAGCGGCGGCCCTCGACCGTCGCCTCGTACCAGTAGCAGCGCAGCAGCGGCAGCCGGGTCCGTTCCACCGCCAGGTTCCCGAGCAGTTGCAGCAGTCCCGCGTAGTCATAGGAAACCGACTCACGGCGGCGCGTACCGTGCACCGCCATCGCACCGTCCGCTAGCACATAGCCCGCGTCTACGAACAGCGCACAGCGATCCATGCCGCACCGCCTTCCTTCATTGCGAGAAGATGCCAGGTCAGCGGCTGCGTCAAGTCAGCAGCCGAATGCCCTCCGCCCCTTCTAGGGTAATGAAGCCCGCCGCCCGCCACCGGCGTTACGGGGGAAGTCACGCCCCGTGTGCGCCCGATATGCTCTCCAGTTGTGAATGATCGCGAGGAACTGCTGGCCGGGATCAAGGCCAAGGGCGTCGTGCACGGGGACTTCCAGCTGTCGTCCGGTGCCCGTGCCACCAGCTACGTTGACCTGCGCCGGGTGACGCTCGACGGGCGGCTGGCGCCGCTGGCGGGCCGGGTCCTGCTGGCCGCGACGGCGGACCTCAGCTATGACGCGGTCGGCGGCCTGACGCTGGGCGCCGACCCGATGGCGGCCGCCATGCTGCACGCGGCCGCCAACCGGGGCACCCCGGTCGACGCGTTCGTGGTGCGCAAGGAGGGAAAGGCGCACGGCCTGCAGCGCCGGATCGAGGGGCCGGACGTGGCCGGCCGCCGGGTGCTGGCGCTCGAGGACACCTCCACCACCGGCAACTCGGTGCTCACCGCGGTGGACGCGCTGCAGGCGGCCGGGGCCGACGTGGTCGGCGTCGCGGTGCTGGTCGACCGGGGGGCGAGGGACAAGGTGGCCGAGCGCGGCCTGCCCTACATCGCGGTGTACGAGCTGGACGAGCTGGGCCTCTAGGGCCGGCCAGCCCCTAGCGGCGCGCCTGGCCGGCCGGGGCCTCGTCGCGGGCGGCGGCGGCCGCGGCCTCACGGCGGAACGCGCGCAGCCGGTAGAGCACGAACCCGATGATCGCCAGCACGACCACCACCACCAGGGCGTAGGTGGCCAGCGACAGGCTGTGGTTGATCTTGCTCCACTGCCCGCCCAGGCTGTAGCCGATACTGGACAGCACGGTCACGTAGACGACCGTGCCGACCAGGTTGAGCAGGCCGAACCGGACCGGCGGGATGTCCACCAGGCCGGCCACGATCGACGCGAACGCCCGCACGAAGGGCAGCATCCGCGCCACCGGCAGCGCCCAGACGCCGCGCCCGACCAGGAACCGCTCCGCCCGCGCCACGTCCGCCTCGGTGACCAGCACGTACCGGCCCCAGCGGCGCACCAGCGGGTGGCCGCCGGCCCGGCCCACCCCGTAGGCGACGTACGAGCCGACGAGCTCCGCCAGCGTGCCCAGGATGATCACCAGCGCCAGCGAGGGGTGCTGGTGCGTCCCCGGGATGGCGCCGGACGCCACCGCGCCGCCGAGCAGGAAGGTCAGCTCGGAGGAGATCGGCACGCAGCAGGCTTCGAGCACGCCGAACACGATCACCGCGTAGATGGCGTGCGAGATGAGGAAGCTCGTCATGGGGACCTTTGTACAGCATGACGCTCGTTACATCGTCATCCTCAGGTATTACTCAGCGCTGAGACTGCCAGTTACAGTGGCTTCGGACCGACTGGAACAGGAGTCATGACCATGCCGATCGCGACCCCAGAGATCTACGCGCAGATGCTCGACCGGGCCAAGCAGCAGGGCTTTGCCTACCCCGCTATCAACGTGACCTCTAGCCAGACGCTCAACGCCGCGCTGAAGGGCTTCGCCGACGCCGAAAGCGACGGCATCCTCCAGGTCTCCACTGGCGGCGCCGAGTACCTGTCCGGCCAGTCGGTCAAGGACATGGTGACCGGCGCGTCCGCGCTGGCCGAGTTCGCGCACGTCGTCGCGGCGCGTTACCCCGTCAACGTCGCGCTGCACACCGACCACTGCCCCAAGGACAAGCTCGACGGCTACATGCGCCCGCTGGTGGCCATCTCGGCCGAGCGGGTCAAGGCCGGGCGCGAGCCGCTGTTCCAGTCGCACATGTGGGACGGCTCGGCGGTGCCGCTGGCCGAGAACCTCGAGATCGCCCGGGACCTGCTGGCCCGGTGCGCCGCCGCCAAGATCATCATGGAGCTGGAGATCGGGGTGGTCGGCGGCGAGGAAGACGGCGTCGTCGGCGAGATCAACGAGAAGCTCTACTCCACCCCCGAGGACGCCCTCGCCACCGCGGAAGCCCTCGGCACCGGGGAGAACGGCCGGTACATCCTGGCCGCGACCTTCGGCAACGTGCACGGGGTGTACAAGCCGGGGCACGTCAAGCTGCGGCCGGCCGTGCTCAAGGAGATCCAGGACACCGTCGGCGCCAAGTACGGCCTGGACAAGCCGTTCGACCTGGTCTTCCACGGCGGCTCCGGCTCGGCCGAGAGCGAGATCCGGGAGGCCATCGGCTACGGGGTGGTGAAGATGAACGTCGACACCGACACCCAGTACGCGTTCACCCGGCCGGTCGCGGGCCACATGTTCGCCAACTACGACGGCGTGCTCAAGGTCGACGGCGAGGTCGGCAACAAGAAGGCCTACGACCCGCGCACCTGGGGCAAGTCGGCCGAGGCGGGCATGACGGCGCGGGTCACCCAGGCGTGCCAGGACCTGTTGTCGGCCGGCACCAAGCTCTCCTAAGTCAAATACCAAGGTCAGTCCGAACGGGTGCGTGCTTCGCCTGCCCGGCGAAGCACGCACCCGTTCGGCTGGCTCGGGCTTTTACCGCTTCAGCTCGGCATAGGCTTCCGGGCTGCTGTCGACCAGGAACTCCCAGCAGCGCTGCTCCTCCTCGGTCTCGTCGATCTCCCCGGCCGCGGTGGCCAGGGCGGCCAGGCAGCGCAGGAAGCCGCGGTTGGGCTGGTGCGACCAGGGGACCGGGCCATGGCCCTTCCAGCCGTTGCGGCGCAGCGCGTCGAGGCCGCGGTGGTAGCCGGTGCGGGCGTAGGCGTAGCCCTCGACCGGGTGCCCGGCCGCCAGCGCCGATTCCGCCAGCATGGCCCAGGCCAGCGAGAACGTCGGGTACCCGGCCGCGATGGCGACCGGGTCGGTGCCCGCTGCCACCAGTGCCTCCGCCTCGGCCTGCGGCGGGAGCAGGGTGGCGGGCGGCCCGCCGAGCAGGTTCACGTGATCACTCATGCGGTTGAGTCTGCCAGATCGTTATCGGGCACTGCCCCGGACTGGGTTCCACCAGGCTCTTTCGGGTAATCTCATCGGGCAAGAGCCCCTGTCGCGCTTGCGCCGCCAGGGGCTTTAGTCGTGTGAAAGGCGTGAAGAGTATGCCGGCGATCGTGCTGATCGGCGCCCAGTGGGGCGACGAGGGTAAGGGCAAGGCAACTGACCTGCTCGGAGACCGCGTTCAGTACGTCGTCAGGTACCAGGGCGGCAACAACGCGGGGCACACGGTCGTTATCGGCGAGGAGAAGTACGCGCTGCACGTGCTGCCCTCGGGAGTGCTCTCCCCGCAGGTCACCCCGGTTATCGGCAACGGCGTGGTGGTCGACCCGAAGGTGCTGTTCGAGGAGGTCGACGCCCTGCAAGCGCGCGGCGTGAGCTGCGACCGGCTGCTCGTCAGCGCCAGCGCGCACCTGGTCATGCCCTACCACCGGGCGCTGGACAAGGTCAGCGAGCGGTTCCTGGGCAAGGCGCGGATCGGCACCACCGGCCGGGGCATCGGCCCCACCTACGGCGACAAGATCGCCCGGGTGGGCATCCGGGTGCAGGACCTGCTCGACCCCGGGATCCTGCGGCAGAAGCTCGACCTGGCCCTGCGGGACAAGAACCAGCTGCTGACCAAGGTCTACAACCGCCGCGGGTTCGACGCCGGCCAGGTCGCCGACGAGTACCTGGCCTACGGCGAGCGGCTGCGGCCCTACGTGGCCGACGTCGGGCTGGTGCTCGGCCGGGCACTCGACGAAGGCGCGACGGTGCTGCTCGAGGGCGCGCAGGGGTCGCTGCTGGACATCGATCACGGCACCTATCCGTTCGTCACCTCGTCCAACCCGACCGCGGGCGGAGCCTGCGTCGGCTCCGGCGTCGGGCCGACCCGGATCTCCAAGGTCATCGGCATCGTGAAGGCGTACACCACCCGGGTCGGCTCCGGCCCGTTCCCGACCGAGCTGAACGACGAGGCGGGTGACTACCTGCGCAAGGCGGGCGGCGAGTACGGGGTGACCACCGGCCGCGCGCGGCGCTGCGGCTGGTTCGACGCGGTGATCGCCCGCTACGCCACCCGGGTCAACGGGGTCACCGATTTCTTCGTCACCAAGCTCGACGTGCTGTCCTCGCTGGACAAGGTGCCGGTCTGCGTCGCCTACGAGGTCGACGGGCAGCGCTACGACGAGATCCCGATGACGCAGACCGATTTCCATCACGCCAAGCCGGTCTACGAGTACCTGGACGGCTGGTGGGAGGACATCTCCGAGGCGCGGTCGTTCGACGACCTGCCCAAGGCGGCCAGGGACTACGTGCGGACGATCGAGGAGCTGTCCGGCGCCCCGGTCAGCGCGGTCGGCGTGGGCCCCCGGCGCGACCAGACCCTCCAGCTCCGGCCGCTGTTGTAGCGCCGGGTAGGCTCCCGGAGCGTGCGAGTACTTGTTATCGGCGGCGGCGGCCGGGAGCACGCTCTCGTCCGCGCGCTGGCCGCGGACCCGGCGGTGAGCGAGCTGCACGCCGCGCCGGGCAACCCGGGCATGGCGGGCCAGGCGGAGCTGCACCCGGTGGCGGCCACCGACGAGCGGGACGTGATCCGGCTGGCCCGGCGGCTGTCGGCCGACCTGGTGGTCATCGGCCCGGAGGCGCCGCTGGTGGCGGGGGTGGCCGACGCGCTGCGGCAAGCCGCCATCCCGGTGTTCGGGCCGGACGCGGCCGGCGCCAGGATCGAGGGGTCGAAGGCCTTCGCCAAGGACGTGATGGCGGCCGCGGGCATACCCACCGCCGCCGCCCGGGTGGCGGTGACGCCGGCCGAGGCGGCCGCGGCCCTTGACTCGTTCGGGTCGCCGTACGTGGTGAAGGACGACGCGCTGGCGGCGGGCAAGGGGGTCGTGGTCACCGAGGACCGCTCGGCCGCGCTGGCGCACGCCGCCGCCTGCGACCGGGTGGTGATCGAGGACTACCTGGACGGTCCCGAGGTGTCGCTGTTCGCGGTGGCCGACGGCCGGACCGCGGTCCCGCTCATGGCCGCGCAGGACTTCAAGCGGGCGCTGGACGGTGACCGCGGGCCCAACACCGGCGGGATGGGAGCGTACCTGCCGCTGCCGTGGGCGCCGCCGGGCCTGGCCGACGAGGCAATGGAAACGGTGATCCGCCCGGCCATCGCCGAGCTGGCGCGGCGCGGCGCCCCCTACCGCGGGCTGCTGTACGCGGGGCTCGCGCTGACCTCCAAGGGGATCAAGGTGGTGGAGTTCAACGCCCGCTTCGGCGACCCGGAGACCCAGGTGGTGCTCGACCGGCTGGCGACCCCGCTGGCCGGGCTGCTGCACGCCGCGGCGGCCGGCGACCTGGGTGGCGCCCCCGCGCTGAGCTGGCACCCGGGGGCCGCGGTGACGGTGGTGATCGCGGCCGAGGGCTACCCCGCCGCCCCGGCCGGGGGCGACGTGATCACCGTCGGGGAGCTGCCCGCGGGCGCGCTGCCCGCGGGCTCTGGCGGCTACCTGCTGCACGCCGGGACCGCCCGCGACGGGGACCGCCTGGTGACCGCGGGCGGCCGGGTGCTCAACGCGGTCGGCTCCGGGCCTGACCTGGCCGCCGCCCGGGCGGCGGCCTACGCGGTGGCGGAATGCGTGCGGTTCCGGGGTTGCTGGTACCGCCGTGACATCGCCGAGCAGGCTAGCGCCGGAAGCTGACCCGCCGCGGCGGGTCAGTACCCTCGAGCTCTTCTTCGACCTGGTCTTCGTCTTCACCATCACCCAGCTCACCGGGCTGCTGGAAGAGGACGTGACGCTGGCCGCGGCCGGCCGGGTGCTGCTGATCTTCGGCGTGCTGTGGTGGATGTACGGGGGTTACGCCTGGCTCACCAACGCGCGGACCCCCGTCCGCGCCCCGGAGCGGCTGCTGCTGCTGGTGGGCATGGCCGGATTCCTGGTTATCGGGCTCTCGATCCCGCATGCGTTCGGCGCCACCGGCGTGCACGGCCGGGACGGTCTCGCGCTCGGGCTCGGCTACCTGGTCGTCGTCGCCGTGCACAGCACCCTCTACCTGCGGATCAACCGAAACATTGTGCGCATCCTGCCGTTCAACCTGACGTCGGCGGCGCTGGTGATCATCGCTGGGCTGTCGCCCGCCCCGGCCGCTTACGGCCTGTGGGGGGCGGCCCTCGCCGTCCTGGTCGTCGGGCCGCTGGTGAGCCGGCTAGACAGCCGGTTCGCCATCCACCCGTCGCACTTCGTGGAGCGGCACGGCGCGCTGATGATCGTGGCGTTCGGCGAGTCGGTCCTGGACGTGGGCCTCGGGGCCGCGGGCCATCCGGTCACCTTCTCCCTCGCCCTGTCGGCGGTGCTGGGGCTGGCCCTGCCGGCCTCGCTCTGGTGGGCGTTCTTCGGCAGCGGTGACGACGACCGCGCGGAGGAGGCACTGACCGTGGCGGACGCGGACCGGCGGCCCAATCTCGCGCTTGGCGCCTACTTCTACGCATACATCCCGATGCTGCTCGGCATCGCGGCGATGGCGGCCGGACTGCGGAGCGCCATCGGCCACCCGGGCGCCACCCTGACCGCCGGCCCGGCGATAGCCCTGGCGGCCGGGGTGACGCTGTTCCTAGCGGGCGACGTGTGGTTCCGCCAGGTGCTCGGCATCGGCCGGCCCTGGTACCGCACGGCCGCGGCCGGGCTCGCCCTGGCCGCCTGGCCGGTGTCGGCCAGGGTGGACGCGGCGGCCGGGATAGCGCTGCTCACCTTGGTGACGGCGGCCGCGCTGGCGCTGGACGGCCGCGCCGGGCGCGCTACCGTTGAAGCATGATCGACAGGTACACGCTGCCCGAGATGGGCCGGGTCTGGTCCGACGCCCACAAGTACGAGCTCTGGTGCCGGGTGGAAACCCTGGTACTCGAGGCGCACGCGCGCGCGGGGACGGTGCCTGCCGCGGCGGTCGGGCCGGTCCAGGCCGCTCCCCCGCCCACCCCGGAGGCGGTGGCCGAGGTCGAGGCGGTCACCGAGCACGACGTGATCGCGTTCCTGACCGCCTGGGCGGACAACACCGAGCCCCGGTCCGCCGCCGCCTACGTGCACTACGGGATGACCTCGTCCGACCTGCTCGACACGTCGCTGGCGCTGCAGCTGACCGAGGCGACCGACATCATCCTGGCCAAGGCGGACCGGCTGGTGGCGGTGCTGCGCGAGCACGCGCTCGCGCACCGCGCCACGCTGCGCTCGGGGCGGACGCACGGCATCCACGCCGAGCCCGACCTGTGGGGCCACCGGGTGGCCGACTTCGCGTTCGCCGCCGCCCGGTCGCGTGACCGGGTGCGGCAGGCCCGGGCGGCGGTGGCGGTCGGCAAGCTGTCCGGCCCGGTCGGCAGCTACTCCAACATCGACCCCTCGGTCGAGGCCGAGGTGATGCCCGCGCTCGGGCTGCGCGCGGCCGACGTGGCCACCCAGGTGGTGATCCGCGACGGCATCGCCGAGTGGGTGTCCGCGCTCGCCATCCTGGCCACGGTGTGCGAGGCGGTCGCGCTCGAGGTGCGGCACGGCCAGCGGACCGAGGTGCGCGAGCTGGCCGAGCCGTTCCGCACCGGGCAGAAGGGCTCGTCGGCGATGCCGCACAAGAAGAACCCGATCCGCTCGGAGCGGATCTGCGGCCTTGCCCGCGTGATCAGGTCTTACGTGACCCCGGTGACCGAGGGCATACCGCTGTGGCACGAGCGAGACATCTCACACTCCAGCGTGGAGCGGGTCGCGCTGCCCGACGCCGCGATCGCCACCGACTACACGCTGCACCTGACGGCCGGCCTGGTCGAGGGGCTGGTGGTGGACGAGGCCAGGATGCGGGCCAACATGGACGTCACCCACGGCCTCCTGTACTCCTCATCGGTGCTGCTTGAGCTGGTGTCGGGCGGCTTGTCGCGGGAGGACGCGTACGGGCTGGTGCAGGCGGCCGCGATGGATACCTGGGACACCGCGACTCCGTTCCGTGAATCTCTCATCACAGAGGGTAAGAAGAGAAACATGCTACTTGATGAGGCGGCCCTGGACCGGGCGTTCCGCGCGGAAAGCTACGTCGCGCGGCTAGGACCCGTATTCGACCGTCTCGAGAGTCTCGCCTGACCACCCGCCTCGGGTGGCATACTGAACAAGGCGATCGCTCGGGCGTGCTCGCAGAGCACGCTGTTCTCGAACTTCCCCTCGGACAGGAGCTGCATCCACATGACCAAGGGCACCGAGATCCGCTACCGCGTCCGCGGCGGCGCGCCCCTGCGGGGCACGGTCTTCGTTCAAGGGGCGAAGAACGCGGCCCTGAAGATGATCGCCGCGGCGCTGCTGACGGACAAGGGCCGGACAGTACTGCGCAACGTCCCGCCGATCGAGGACGTGCGGCGCGCGGTCGAACTGGCGCAGGCGCTCGGTGCCCGCGTTGAGTTCCATGAGGCCGAGCGCACCCTGGTGGTGGACGCCGCGACGCTGACCTCGCCGGTGCTGCCGGCCGAGATCGCCCGCCGCTTCCGCGGCTCGGTGCTGTTCGTGCCCGCGCTGCTGCACCGCTTCGGCGAGGCCGTCATCGAGGGCGTCGGCGGTTGCAACCTGGGCAGCAGGAACCTCGACTTCCACTACCGCGGCTTCGCCCGGCTGGGCGCGACGGTCGACGAGGGTGAGAGCGTCATCCGCATCACCGCCCCCGACGGGCTCCGCGGCGCGCACCTCTACCTGGACACGCCGTCGCACACCGGCACCGAGAACCTGATGATGGCGGCGTCGCTCGCGCCGGGCACCACGGTCATCGACAACACGGCCCAGGAGCCCGAGGTTCTCGACATGATCGCGTTCCTCAGCAAGATGGGCGCGGAGATCAGCGGCGGCGGCACCGGCTTCATCACCGTGCGCGGGGTCTCCGAGCTGACCGCGGTCGAGCACACCGTGATGGCGGACCGGATCGACGCCGGCGTGTTCGCCATGGCCTTGGCCGCCGCGGGCGGAGAGATCAACCTGGTCGGCGCGAACCTTGACCACCTGGGCGTGGTGCGCTGGAAGCTGGAGCAGATGGGCGTGGAGTTCTCCACCAACGGCGCCGTGCTCCAGGTCCGCCGGGAGAAGCCGCTGCGCCCGATCAACGTGATCACCAGCCCGTTCCCGGGCTTCGCGACCGACCTGCAGTCCCCGATCATGACCCTGGCGACGATGGCCGACGGCGCCAGCTACATCCGGGAGACGATCTTCGACGGCCGCTACACCCTGGTGCCCGAGCTGAACAAGATGGGCGCCAAGGTGGAGATCGACAACAACGTCGCCATCGTGCACGGGCCGACCGCGCTCCGCGGGACCGACGTGGTAGCGCATGACCTGCGCGGCGGCGCGGCGCTGATCCTGGCGGGCATGGCGGCCGAGGGCGAGACCGTGATCTCCAACGGCTACTACATCGACCGCGGCCACGCCGCCATCGACGAGCGGCTGCGGGCACTCGGCGCCGACGTCAGCGCCGAGGAGCACGAGGTCGAGCTCGACTAGGTTCCCTCATCTGGGTTGGTTCCCAGGGTGATCAAGCGGGTGCGGCTGGCAGTCAGCCGCACCCGTTCGGCCTATCCGGGGTTAGCCGCGGCGGCGGAAGTCAGCCGCCACCGCCAGGAAGGCGTCGTTGGCGGCCGGGGTGCCGATCGAGACCCGCGCGCCCTCGCCGGCGTAGGGACGGACCGCGATGCCGGACGCGTCGCACGCTTGCGAGAACTCGGTGGTGCGGTCGCCGAGCCGCAGCCAGACGAAGTTGGCCTCGCTCTCCGGCACCGCCCAGCCGTCCTCCCGCAGCGCCCCGCTGACCCGGTCGCGTTCCTTGACCACGTTCTCCACCCGCTCGAGCAGTTCTTCCTCGGCGTTGAGGGACGCGATCGCGGCCGCCTGGGCGACCGAGCTCACCGTGAACGTCAGCATCGTCTTGCGGACCGCCTCGGCCACCGGCTCGTGGCCGATGAGGAAGCCGACCCGCAGCCCGGCCAGCCCGTAGGCCTTGGAGAAGGTGCGCAGCACGGCCACGTTGGGGCGGTCACGGTACAGCTCGATGCCGTCGGTGACCCGCGGGTCGCGGATGTACTCCCGGTACGCCTCGTCCAGCACCACCAGGCAGTCGCCCGGCACCTGGTCGATGAACTCAGTCAGCTCCGGCTCGCGGACCACCGTGCCGGTCGGGTTGTTCGGGTTGCAGACCAGGACGAGCCGCGTGCGCGGGGTGATCGCGCTGGCCAGCGCGGCCAGGTCGTGTGTCTCGTCCCGCAGCGGCACCCGGACCGAGGTGGCGTGCGCGAGGTCGGCCAGCCCCGGGTAGGCCTCGAACGAGCGCCAGGCGTAGACGACCTCGTCGCCCGGGTCGCTGACCGCCTCCATGATCTGCTTGAGCACCCCGACCGAGCCGCAGCCGACCGCGACGTGGGCGGCCGGCACCGCGAACCGTTCGGCCAGCGCACTGGTCAGCGCCGCGGCGGTGGTGTCGGGGTAGCGGTGGATCTCCCCGCTCGCGTCCGCCAGCACCCCGAGGACCGACGGCAGCGGGCCGTAGGGCGACTCGTTGGAGGACAGCTTGTGCGCAGCCTGGCCCCCGACGGCGACCGGCGCCTTGCCTGGCTTGTAGGCGGGCACGGTGTCGAGCACCGGACGGAACCGGGGCGTTAGGTCACTCATGCCCATTAGATTAGGACAGGTTGGCTCAGGACAGTGTTTTGGCCGCGAAGGCGTAGGCCTGCTGACCGAGCTCCTTGACCGCCTTCTCGGACGCGTTCGGCCCGGTCACGGTCACCGTGCCGACGAAGCCCTTGCCCCGGTAGATCAGCGACCACGAGTCGTCGCCGGCCCCCACCGCGTGCACGTTCAGCTCCTTGGCCTGCTGGCCGATGCCCGCGACCGCCTTCTGGGTGACGGTGTACTTGAAGGTCTTGCCGTCGACCTTCTCCGCGTAGCTCGCGCACTTGGCGGGCACCCGGCCGGCCAGCGCGGCCGACGCGGACTTGGCGGCGGAGCCGATCACGACCTCCGACACCCCGTTGCCCGCCACCTTGAAGTTGACCGCGGCGGCCTGCGACGCAGCCAGCGCGGCCGGGTCGAACCCCTGGGTGGCGGCGCCCGCGCAGCCCTTCGGCGTCACCGTGACGGTGCCGCTGGCGGCCGCCTTGCCGGTGCTGGCCCCCGGCATCGACGCGTACCGGCCCACGCTCGCGGGCGTGGCCGCCGCGACCCCGTTGACCTTGGTCAGCAGCGCGCCGCGAAGCTCGGCGGCGCTGAACCCGCCCGACACCGCCTTGGCGGCCGAGGCCGCGGCGGTAGCCCCGGCCGAGCCCGCGCCCCCGCCACTGCACCCGGTCAGCCCCGCTAGCCCTGGCCAGCCCCGCCAGCCCCGCCAGGGCCGCGGGTACCAGCACCCGCGGAGCACGCCGCAACCAGCCGTCGCCCATCCCCCACCCCCAAGAAAGCTCACACCCCACGTCAATCCGTGAGCGTAGCGCGCGGGCGCCCCCTAAGCAACGCTCAGCAATCATTGAGTTACTCAAAGTGACGAGAGTCGACTGCCCCCGTTCGGCTGGCGACTCGGTTGGTCACGCCTTCCCGGTGAGCCCCGAGTAGTCGGCGACGATGCTGGGCGTGCCCGCGCCGGCCGGCGGGTCGTAGGCGGCGAACTGGTCCAGGTAGCTGAGGCCAGCGCTCGGCACCGGCAGGGCGGAGGAGTAGAGGCCGGGGACCGTCAGGCGCAGCGCCGATCCGGCCGGCGGGGTGATCGTCAAGGTGGCCGCGTCGGCGTAGAAGACGAGCGCGCCGCCGCTCGTGGTGCGCAGCGCGAACGTTTCCCCTTCGTCCCCGGTCACCGGCGCGTGCGTGCCGGTGACGGTCGCGGTGGGGAGCTCGCCCTGCCAGAACCGCTGGTCGGCGCTCTCCGCGAGGTTGCCGGGGTCGGTGACGGGGCCGCTGCCGTTGAGCGAGGCGGCGGTGAGCGCGGGGAGCTGGCCGGGGGAGGTTGCCAGCGCGGACGTGGTCGCGGTGACGGCCGTCGCGAGGCCGTCGGCGCCGATCGCCGGCTGCGGAACGTTCGCGCCCGACAACGCGAAGGGCTCGATCGCGTTCTTCCACCGCCCACCCGGGGTGGCCTGGGTGAACAGCAGGTACTCGACCGATGTGACCTTGTTCGGACTGCTCAGGAACGCGTTACCGACCCGGACGACGAACCACCGCGGCCCGGTAGCGGGCTCGTTCGCGGGCAGGTAATAGGTCGAGCTGGCCGGCGCGAACGCGGGGTAGGGAGTTGTGCCCTCCGCCGCCTGCGTCCGGTACAGGCCGGCGTCGATCGCGTCGCTGCTGCCGGTCTCGATCGCGGCGAGCTGGGCGTCGTCGCGCGCCGCGTTCGCGCTGTTGTTCGCGGCCGTGTAGCTGGCGAGGATGTCCTGGGCCTGCGCCGGCGACAGCGGCGCGGCCGCCACCGCCGCGGGTGACGGGGCCGTCGACGGCCGGGGGGTCGCCGCCCTGGACGGCGTCGCCTTCGGCGCGGCCGGCTGGCTCACGGCCCGGGCGGACGCCGGCGGCGTGACCGTGCGGATCATGGTGCCCGCGGCCTGATTGCCCGGGTGACCTCCGTGCAGCAGCACGGCGGCCCCGCCGACGGCGGCGGCCACGGCCACAACCCCCGCGTACACCAGCCGGCGTCGGCTCGGGCCGGTCTCGCTGGCCGGCTGGGCCGGCCAGTGCGGGCCTGCCTGCCACTCTTCGCCGGCCAGCTGGTCGCCGACACCAGCCCCCGGCCCGGGGGGGAAGAAATCGGCCAGGTACGGGCCGGCCGCCCACTGGGCGGTCGCCGCGGACTGGTCGGGGCCGGGCTGGACGTCGGAGGCGAACCGGTCGTCAGGGGCGAACCGGTCGTCGGGTACTTTCGCGGGCAGCCAGGGTGCGTGGGGCTCGTACTGAGTGGCGGGAGGGCGGGGCGGGGCGTCCAGATCGTCTAGGTCTTCCTCACCGCCGGAACCAGCGAAGCTCGCGTCCGTCCAGTCCCAGTTGCCGGTCCAGTGAACGCCGCCCATGGGGTAGGCGGGGTTGCCGCCCCGGGAGGAACCCGCATCGTGGTGGCCGGCCGGCTGGCGGCCGAAGTCCCCGTCGCTCATGGCGCTCCCCAGGTACGGGCTATCACCAGAACACGGTAACGCTGGCGCGGCTGCCCGTGCGCAGCCGGCGCTGATTGGTCACAGTGACGTAAGGAACCGCTGGGACTGCGGCCGCCAAACGGGGGGAAATGCGCGGGCCTGGGCGGTGGAGGTGGGATTTGAACCCACGGAGAGGTTGCCCCCTCACACGCTTTCGAGGCGTGCGCGCTCGGCCACTACGCGACTCCACCGCCGCTGAGCTTACCTGAAGCCGGGGCTAAACGACGACTCGGGTGTTACCGGCGTTCGGAGAAGAACCGGCGGAGCAAGGCGAGGCACTCGTCGGCCAGCACGCCGCCGATCACCTCGGGCACCGGGACGGCGCGCTGGTCGCGCACCACGTCCCAGATCGAGCCGACCGCGCCTGCCCGCGGGTCGTCCGCGCCGTACACCAGCCGGCCCAGCCGGGCGGCGGTCACCGCGCCCGCGCACATGGTGCACGGCTCAAGCGTCACCACCAGCGTCATGTCGTCGAGCCGCCACCGGCCCGCCGCGCTGCCTGCTGCCCTGAGCGCTTCGACCTCGGCGTGGGCGGTCGGGTCGGCAGCCGCCTCGCGCCGGTTGCGGCCGCGGGCGACGACGGCCCCCGCGGGGTCGAGGACGACCGCGCCGACCGGCACGTCGCCCGCCGCGGCGGCTGCCTCCGCCTCGGCCAGCGCGGCCCGCATGGCGGGCTCGAACGTCGCCTGGTAACCGCTGGCGCGGTCCGGCTCGCCTGGCACCGCGCGGTCCGGACCGCGTCAGGCGCCGAGCGCGGCATCGAGTGCGCGCTCCATGACGGGGCCGAACCCGAGCCGGACCGCGATGGACTCAACCGCGTCCTCGACGTGGTCCCAGGGGTCGTCCTCGGAGTCGAAGTCGAGGCGGCTGCAGATGGCCGCCAGGTCCATCTCGTCCAGGCCGAGGTCGGCGAATATCGACAGGTCGCCGACCGGCAGCACCTGGTCGAGGTCGTCTTCGTCCGGCACCGGGAGCTCCAGGTAGTCCAGCACCTGCTCGGCCAGCGGGTAGTCCAGCGCCGCGCCGATGTCGGACAGCAGCACCGACACCTGCTCTCCCACGATCCGGACGGCCACGAAGAAGTAGTCGTCGATTCCGGCGAGGCCAATCGTGCCCGCGAGGCTGGGCTGCTGCCGCAGCACCCGGATGAGCCCCTTGAGGTCATCGGTCACAGCTACCGGCAGGACGCCCGCGTCCCACCCGTCGTCCTCACGGAAGACGACAATCGCAAAGTCTGTCTCGCTCACCTCAGGCATCGCCACGGTACGAACATACCGCTGCCAGGGAGGCCGGCGTGGCTGCTTCTCTAGTGCACGCAACAACGGCATACTGCCTCGCGGGCCCGGTACATTCTTCGCGCCGGCCCATGCGTAGCAACCGCGAGTAGCGGGCATACTTGGTGCCGGACGGGCATGGCCAGATCCGTACCGCTTGGGTGCCTAACCCCCATCCAAGCGATGTACCGGACTAAGATTAAGGAACTGGCAGATGGAGCACTCTGCGCTTCCAGGGAGGCCGCAGTGAAACCGAAGACGATCATAGGCTGGCTAGTCATCGCCTTTATCGTTTGGTGGGTAATTCAGGAGCCGGCCAGCGCCGGCCATCTGGTGCATAACATCGGGTCCCTGCTCAGCCAGGCCGCGCACGGCATCTCGAACTTCGTGGCATCGATCTGAGGTAGCAATGGGCATTAGGGTCGTTCCGAACGAGACGGTCCCCGCGGCGGTTTACCGGGTTCTCCTGCCGCATGAGCGACGGGTCATCACCGTTCGGTTCCACCCGGCCATTCTGATCAGGCCGGTGGCCGAGGCCCTTGCCGGGCTTGCGGTCGCCGGCCTGCTCTCCACGCTGCTGCACCTCGCCAGCTCAGTCTTGCTCGTCATCTGGCTGTTGTGGCTGATCCTGGTCATCAGGCTGCTTTTTCGTATCTATGCGTGGCTCGAAGATTACTTTGTTGTCACGTCCGCGCGGCTGCTGCTGGCCACCGGCGTGTTCAAAAAGACCGTGAACATGATGCCGCTGTCAAAGGTCACGGATATGCGGTTCGAACGGTCACCGAGCGGCCGCCTGTTTGGCTTCGGCACCTTCATCGTCGAGTCAGCCGGCCAGGACCAGGCGCTGCACACGATCGATCACCTGCCGTATCCCGAGCAGCTCTACATCGAGGTATGCGGGCTCATCTTCAAGGACCCGGGATCAGGCGATGATTAGCGAATCAACGCTGACGTGATCAACGGCTCATACGCGCGAAAGTGGGCGTATGAGCCGTCTTGTCCTGCTACTGCTGCCGCACCCACTCGGCCGCCGCGATCGCGGAACCACGGGCGCCGGCCATGTCCAGGTCGGGCACCAGGGTGATCTCCGCGATCTCGGCCTGCTCGACGTAGAGCACGGTGTGCTCCTTGACCGTGGCCACGAACCACTCGCGGAAGTGCGGTGCGGCGTCGATCACCCCGCCGCCGACGAAGTAGGTGTCCGGGTCGGTGAACTTGGCCGCGATGGAGAAGACGCGCCCCATCGCCATCGCCTGCTGCCGGAAGATCTCCAGCGACATCTCGTCGCCGCGCTCGGCGTAGCCCCGCACCAGCTTGGCCGCCTTGACGATGTCGAGCCTGCCCAGCTCATGGCCGGGGAACCTGGTCAGCCAGAACGGCAGCAGGTTCCTGGTTATCCCGGTCAGCGACGCGAACGACTCGGCGTCACCGGACTGGCCGCAGTTACACGAGGGCACCGGCTGGCCTTCCTCAAGCAGGCCGAGCAGCGGGATCGGCATGTGACCGAGCTCGCCCGCCATCCCGGCGGCGCCCTTGATGATCTGCCCGCCCTGGATCACCCCGCCGCCGAATCCGGTCCCGACGATCGCGGAGACCGAGCTGCGCGCGTGCGCGTCCGCCCCGTGCCGCTGGTAGTGGGCGTAGAGGGCGGCCGCGTTGCCGTCGTTGTTGTACAGCACCGGGATGCCCAGCCGGCTTTCGAGGGCGAGCCTGATGTTGAACCGGGACCATTCCGGGTGCCCGAAGTTAGTCGCGCCGCCAGTCGCGAGCACGCCGTCCGCGCTGGCCGGCCCCGGGGTGTCGAGCCCGACCGCCCGCACCCGCTCCCGCGGCACGCCGGTCATCGCCAGCACCTTCTCGAAGCTGTCGGCCAGGGCCGTGATGGCCTTGTCGGGCCCCTCCCGCACCAGGCTGGGCAGCTCCGCCATCTCGGTGACCAGGAACCGGCCGTCGGAGTCGAGGACCGTCCCGTTGTTGGCGGTACCCCCGTTGTCGATGCCGACCGTCACCCAGCCGCCCGAACCCTGCATGAACCCTCCTTAACCTTGGCGATGTATACCACGGCGAACGCGAACCTGGCCACCGGTCAGGGGTGGTGACCGGTGGCCAGGGCTTGTGGGCGGCTTTGAGCCAGCTGACAGCAGCTTACGCACAATTGCGTCGGTGACTGTCAAAAACCAGCCCGCACTCCGTCCCGGCGGCCGCTTTGCTACTCGCACCCGGCTAGCGGTACGCTGATCGACACCACGCCCTACCGGATCCGGCCGGGCGTTCGGTGCTGGAGGATTCGCCTAGTCCGGTCTATGGCGCCGCACTGCTAATGCGGTTTGGGAGTGATCCCATCCGGGGTTCAAATCCCCGATCCTCCGCCCCTGATGACTGGCAGATTTCGAGGGCGATACGAGCCTCGAAACCTGCCAGTCTCGTAGCCTTGGGGCTCTGCTACCGCCTGCTGGCTAGCTTGTAGACGACGTAGCCAATCCCGAGGAAGAAGTCGACGACCACCCAGAAGATGACGATGGCGGCGACCCCGAGGCCCTTTCCTACGTTGCCGGCTTCGTTCAGCGCGTGCGCGTAGTGAACCTGGCAGTCGGCCTGCGACCTGAACAGCGGATACCAGCCGTTCCCTGCACACTGCTGCGCCGCCTGCTGGGCGGCCGTCGGGCCGGCCGGGTGCGAGGCGACCCCGGCGATGATCCAAACCAGGAACAGCACCTGAACGGCGAGGAAGACCCACAGGAAAACCCGAGGCTTGCGGCGCGCTGATGGCACCCAGCCGGGCTGCCCGTAGCCGTCAGGCCGATACGGCTGGTAGTAACCCCTGGGTTGGGGCAACGGCTGGTAGGGCGCTGGCCGGTGCTGGCTCAGTGGCGCAGGCTGGCCGGGCTGGAGGCCCCATGCCGTGTCGTCGTCGAACGGACCAGGCTGGCGCCCCTGCAGCGGGCGCGAGGACGGCGTGAACGCGGGTCGCGTGGCAGGCCGCGTCGGCGGGTACGGCTGCGGGGGCGGCAGGCGCGGGCTGACCCGCTGCCGGTGTGCGTTGGGGTCGTACCGCTCCGGCTGCCAGCCTACGGGCACCCCCTGCGTCTGCATGTAACCGGCCGGCGGAGGGTCCGCACGCGGCGGTAGCCTGCGCTGCTGTGGTTCCCGGTACACCCAGTCTTCCGGCACCGCGCCCCCTCCCACCGAAGGCGCGTGGTGCGCCTTCCCGAACTGGTGGACGCAGGCCGGAACGGGGTGGAGTACACAGACTGCCGGTTGTCGCCAAGCTGTTACTGAATGGCCACGCACGCCCGTATCCCGGGTAACGCCATTCACGTTCGAGAGAAGATCTTGGAAACTAATCCGGGTCATGGCACCCAAAAGGTTCCATTCCGATAAAAGTTTCCATGCCAGCAGCGGCGCTACTCCGCGGTGAGGGCCTGGGCGATCGACAGGGCGGCCGCGTGCTCGGGGGCACCGCTGCCGCCGGCCCACATCCGGAGCATGGAGCGCTCCAGCCAGCGGGCGAGCTCCGCGTCAGCCGCGAGGCCGCGCTCGCGGGCCTTCTTCGCCCCGCGGGCCAGCAGGTCCGCCTCCTGGTGGAGCGGGTCGGCGGTGCTTATCGACCGGACCCCTGCGATGGCAACCGTCATGTCGGCAGCGTCGCACGGGCGGCAGCGGTTGCCGTCGTTCCCGGGTTACCAGGCGGTTCCGATGAATAGCGCGGTAAAGCGGCGCGGACCGGGCATCCCGGTCAGTGCTCCGCGCCGAGGGTGGTGACGTCCAGGGTGCCGGCCGCGTACCGCTCCCGCAGGGTGGTCTTCTGGAACTTGCCGACCGAAGTCTTCGGCACCTCGTCGATGAAGCACCACCGCTCGGGGAGCTGCCAGCGCGGCAGCCGCTGGCCGAGGTAGGCCCGCAGCTCGTCCGGGGTAACCGGGGGGCCGTCCGGGCGGCGCACGACGGCGGCGAGCGGCCGCTCGCCCCAGCGGGTGTCGGGCACGCCGATCACGGCCGCCTCGGCCACCGCCGGGTGCGCCATGATGAGGTTCTCGAGCTCCATCGAGGAGATCCACTCGCCGCCGGACTTGATCACGTCCTTGGCCCGGTCAGTGAGCCGGATGAAGCCCTCCGGGTCCAGGGTGCCCACGTCCCCGGTGCGCAGCCAGCCGTCGTGGAATTTCTCGGGCGCGCTGTCCTGGTAGTAGGACGCGGTGACCCACGGGCCACGGCACTCGAGCTCGCCGACCGCGGTGCCGTCGGACGGCAGCAGCTCGCCGTCATCGCCCGCCAGCCGGCCCTCGACGCCGCAGACCAGCCGGCCCTGTGAGGCCCGGTACGCCCACGCCGCCTCGCCGGTGACGTCGGCCGGCTCGCGGGCGACCGAGCCGATCGGCGACAGCTCGGTCATCCCCCAGGCATGGGTCATGGTGAGGCCGAACTCGTCGGCGTAGGCGCGCATCACCGCTTCCGGCAGCGCCGAGCCGCCGCAGACCAGGGTGCGCAGCGAGGAGATGTCGCCGCCGGACGCGCGCAGCTCGGCCAGCACGCCCTGCCAGATCGTCGGCACTCCCGCGGAGAGGGTGACCCGCTCGGCCCCGATCAGCTTGACGATGGCGGCCGGGGTCATGAACCGGTCCGGCATCACCAGGTCAGCGCCGGACATCAGGGCCGCGTACGGCAGCCCCCAGGCGTTCGCGTGGAACTGCGGCACGACCGGCATCACCCGGTCGCCCTCGCCTACCCCGAGCGCGTTGGCGGTGCACACCGCCATCGAGTGCAGGTACGAGGAACGGTGGCTGTACACCACTCCCTTCGGCAGCCCGGTGGTGCCGCTGGTGTAGCACATGGCGGCGGCCGAGCGCTCGTCAAGCTCGGGCCAGTCGAACTCAGCCGGGGCGGCGGCGAGCAGTTCCTCGTAGGAGTGCACCTCGCGGCCGGGGCCGGCCAGGGCGTCGCGGGCCGCGTCGTCGGCCGGCCCTGACACGATCACGTGCTTGATCGTCTCCGCTAGCGGCAGCACCTTGGCGAACAGCGGGATGAGCGACGCGTCGACGATGACCGCGCTGTCGCCCGCGTGAGTGGCGATGTAGCCAACCTGGTCGGCCGACAGCCGCAGGTTCAGGGTGTGCAGCACGGCGCCCATCGACGGGATCGCCAGGTACGCCTCCAGGTGCTCGGCGTTGTTCCACATGAACGTCGCCACCCGCTGGTCCCGGTCGACCCCGAGGATGCGCAGCGCGCTGGCCAGCCGGGCCGAGCGCTCGCCGACCGCGGCGTAGCTTCGGTGCCTGGCCGGCTCGTCCCCGGCGCAGGTCACTACCTCTTTACGGCCGAACACGCTGGTGCCGTAGCGCATGATCGCGGTGACCGTTAGCGGGAAGTCCATCATCGTGCCGTCCATCGTGGCCCCGCGCCTCCTCATTGAGTTCCGTGCCCGGGATTCCCGGATCGCCCGGTTCCCACTTCCTATCTAACGACACGTCACGCTGTCCCGGCCAGGAGTCGGCGCCGAGTTCCGTGTCCTTCCTGAGCTTGGCAACTGCCCGCGCCACGGTCGACTTAACGGTGCCGACCGATACTCCGAGCGCCGCCGCTACTTCCGGCTCGGTCATGTCGTCGTAGAACCGGAGCATCACCGCGGCCCGCATCTGGCGGGGCAGCCGGTCGATCGCGCGCTGCACCACGTCGCGCAAGTCGCTGTCCCTGGTCGCGTCCTCCCCGGTGGGCGCGTCGGGTATCTCGTCGGTGGGGTACTCGTCCACCCGCCGACGGCGCCAGCCGGAGATGTGCGTGTTGACCATCGTCCGCCGCACATAGGTGTCGAGCGCGGCCGGATCATCGATCCGGTCCCATGACTGGTACGCCTTCACTAGCGTGGCCTGGAGCAGGTCCTCAGCGTCAGCCCGGTTCCCTGTCATCGCCTGGGCAGCCCGCAGTAGCACGTGGCCGCGGGCACGGACGTACTCACCAAACGCAACGCGGTCCCCTGCGCTCATGGGTCCCCTACGTTCTTGCTACTTAGAGTGATCAATTGGCTACGATACGCCTTGATGACCGACCGGCACCACTCAGCCACCGGGGGAATCTTTAGAAACAACCGCATCAATTCTTCGCCAGAAACCGGGCAACACCGCCTAACGCCTGGTCTTTCGCAGGCCGATATCACCGAAGCACTTGACGTGTCCGCGGCCATGTGACCATCGTCGGACATGGCATGGCGACGGCCGCAATCCCATTCCAGGCAATTGCGACATATGGCAGATTCCTGCGCTAGCTGCGGCGACCTCACCGGGACGGGTACCGCTGCCTGGTACGCGCGCCGCGCCCTGTTGCGTTCGGCCGTGTTCGACACCAGCGACCATGAGCTGTGGGCGCACCGGCCCGCCGTCGCCGGCTCAGTCCTTGTCGGGGTGGTCACGGAAGTGCACGAGGATGCCATGGTGATCGACACCAGGCATGGCCCCGAGGTCGTCACCGTCTCACCGGCCACCGTCACCTGGCTGGGCGCCCGCACCGCGGTGTCCGCGCTGCGGCCAGGCGACACGGTGATCGTCAGGCACACGACGGTGAACGCCGGAAGCAGCCCCCGGCGCCTGGCCGAGCGCATCTGGGCCCGCATCGGCCGGGTGACCGGCCGGATCATCGCCGCTGAGGGACGGGAGTTCCTGGTCGACGCCGGGCGGCACGACCGGGCCCCGCGGCGCGTGGTGGTCGCGACCGCGTCCGCTCGCCAGATCCAGGTGCGCTTCCCGCGGCTGGCGCCCGGCTTCCTGCTCGACGTCATCGGTACCAGGCACGGCGACCACCTGCTGGCGGTGGCGCCCGCGGCCGCCCAGCCGCCCTACCGGGCAGGCGAGACCCCGGCCGCTCCCCTGGTCAACGGGCCGCTGCCGGTGCCGATAAGCGGTTCCGCGGTCTGGCACGAGCCCGACGACGAGCCGCCAAGCCTGCTCGGGCTCGGGTACCCCGCGCTCGACCCCGAGACCGACGCCCCGGCTAACCCGGAGGCCGGCCGGGGGCCGGGCTGCGTGCGGTTGCCTTACCTGTCGCTCGGCAGCGCGGTCCGGGTCACCAACGAGTGCGCGGCCCGCTCGGCTGTCCTCCCGGTAACCAGCGACGGGTTCATGGCCAGGCAGTTCTGTGACCGCTGCCTGCAGTGCGGTACCTCGCCGCGGGGGCGGGTGGCCGACCTGACCATGGCTGCCTTCGTCGAGCTGGGCGGGAACCTGGAAGACGGCTGCTTCAACGCCACGCTGGCGCTTGCGGGCTTACCTCGCCCAACTGGGGTTTGATTGATTCGGGGGTTTACTGTGATTGGAGCCAACACTCTTGTCCTGCTGCGCGAGGTCCAGCTGCCGTTGCTCGCGGTGCTGCTGGCCGGCGCCTGCGCGGCCAAGGCCAGGCGGGCGATAACGGCCCGCTCGGTTGACGCGGGAACCGGGCCGACCGCTGTCGTCCCGCTCCGGCTGCGCCGTCCGGCCGCGGTCGGCCTGTGCGCCTGCGAGCTTGCCCTCAGCATCGGGCTGCTGGTCACCGCGGGCCCGGTCGGGGCGGGCGGTCCCGCGCTGGTCGTGCGGTGCGCGACCACGCTGCTGCTGTGCACCGCGGCGGGCGCACTCTACGTGCTGCGGACGCGCCGGCCGGACGCGGGCTGCGGCTGCTTCGGCGAGCTGAGCCACACGCCGGTGACCTGGCGGGTTATCAGCCGGTCGGGGCTGCTGGGCGCGGCCGCGCTGGCATCGGTCGGCGCGCCGCCGCTGCGGATGCCGGGCTCGGCCGCGCAGGCGTGGCTGGTGCTGGCGGCCGTGGCGGCCGAGCTGGCGCTGCTGGTCGCGCTGTCGCCGGAGGCCGGGCAGGTCATGCTCCGGCTGGGGCACACCGACCCGTGCGAGCTGCGCGAGGTGCCCGTCGCGCGCACGCTGGCGGTGCTGCACGCGAGCGCGTCCTGGCGGCGCCACCGGCGGCTGCTCACCGGCGCGGTGCCGGTCGATGTCTGGCGAGAAGGGTGCTGGCGCTTCGTGGTCTTCCCGGGCGAGCTGGCCGACCGCCAGCTCGAGGTGGTCTTCGCCGTCTACCTGTCCGGCCGGCGGCCGCCGGTCCGGATGGGCATGCTCGACATTGACGCTGACTTCGCCGTCGCTCCGCGCACGGCCGCGCTAGAGCTGTCTAATCCAGTCTAACGAAAACCCAATACACAAGAATAAAATCAATATTCAGCCGAACGGGGGCGGCTGCCTCTGATCAGGCCGGCTGGGACCGCAGGAACTTGCCGAAGTGCGGCACCGTGAACGCGATCAGGCCCCGCTCCGAGCTGTAGATCAGGCCCTTCTTGATGAGGCCGTCCCTGGCCGGGGAGAGGCTCGACGGCTTGCGGGCCAGCTCGTCGGCGACGCTGGCGGTGGGCACTGGCTCGTCGCCGATGGCGGCCATCGCCCGCATGTACTCGCGCTCGGCCGGGGTGGCCCGCTCGTAGCGGGAGCCGAAGAACCCGACCGCTAGCTCCGCCTCGGCCTCAGGCGCCGAAACCGCGACGTCGGCCGCGGATATCGGGCTGGCGGCGGCGACATCCCAGGTCACCTTGCCGTAGGCCTGCACGAAGTAGGGGTAGCCGCCGCCGGCCTCGTACAGCGCGTCCAGCGCATCCTGCTTGAACAGCACGTCTTCGCGCTCGGCGGGCGCAATGAGGGCCTGGTCGGCCGCCTCACGGTCCAGCCGGTCGATCCGGGCGTAGCGGAACAACCGTTCGGAATAGCTCTTGCTGGCCGACAGCACCGAGGGCAGGTGCGGCAGGCCCGCCCCGACCACGATGAGCGGCCCGCCTACCTGCGACAGCTCGTGGCAGGCGGCGCACAGCGCGGACACGTCGGGCGCGGGGATGTCCTGCATCTCGTCGACGAACAGGGCGATGCCGACCCCCAGGTCGGCCGCGACCGAGGCGGCGTCGGTGAACAGCTCGGTCAGGTCGACCTCAAGGTCGCCGGAGTCTGCCCGGCCGCGGGCGGCGGGCACGTCGATGCCGAACTGGGCGCTGACGGTGGAGCCCTTCGGTGCCGTCGGGTCGCGTAGCGCGAATGCCTTGAGCACGCCGAGGAAGTCGTCGATCCGGTCGGGGGCGCGGTGCCTGGGCGCGAGCTCGCGGACCGCCATGTGCAGGGCGCTCGCCACCGGGCGGCGGATCGACTGGTCCGGCCTGGCCTCCAGCTTGCCGGTGCCCCACAGGCGCTGCAGCGCCATCGACCGGAACGTGTTCAGCAGCACGGTCTTGCCGACGCCGCGCAGGCCGGTGAGCACCATGGACCGTTCGGGCCGGCTCCTGGCTACCCGCTCGAGGACGATCTCGAACTGGCTGATCTCCCGGTCGCGCCCGGCGAGTTCCGGCGGGCGCTGCCCGGCTCCGGGCGCATAGGGGTTGCGTATCGGGTCCACGATCGGACTCTATGACGCCCTCTAGCGGGAACCGTAGATTTCCGTAGATTGGGCTACCGGCGTGTCGCGTCGAGGAGCGGCCGCCGGAATCAGTTGTTCCTGTTCAGGAAGCGCTTGTGCGCCTCGGCCAGCCTGAGGTAGGCGCGGGTGGCGATCTCGGCCCGGCGGGCAGCGTACTCGTGCGGCGCTACCTCGTACCGGGTGAGTTCAACCTGGACGGCGGCGAGCTCGGACTCGTACTCGTCCTCAATCGTCAGCGCGTCATCGATGTACTGGCTGTCTGCCTTGCTCATGTTGACGGTCAACGCTGTGTGCCTTTCATCCTGCACCCCGGGATGACAGTTTTCCGTATCACGGTCTGCCACCGGGCTAACCTGGGAGAACTCATAATTCACAGCAGAAACAAGCATGATCGTTAACCACACGCGGCAATCGCCGTAGTCATGCGTTATATGTGATCTGAATCACAGTACTGCTAGTCGGCAGCGCTGCCGGTTTTCCCGCCGACCGGGCAGTCGTCATCCCGGCCGGGAGCTGGCTCCCCGTTAATCCGGGCGAGGTACGCGTTGTAGGCCGCTAGCTGGTCCTCGTCTTCATCGACGGTCCCATGGGACCCGGCTGAGCCGGCGGGCGCGGCGGTTCCATTCGGCGCGACGGTTCTACCCGGTGCGACGGTTCTATTCGGTACAGCGGTTCCATTCGGTACACCGGTGCCGGCCGCGGCCATCCGGTCCGCCATGGACGACCGGCGGGCGGTCTCCAGCCAGCCCATGGCGGCCGCCGGACGGGTCTCCCTGGTCCACTGGAAGAACGTCACCATGATCATTACGAACATGATGGCGGCGCCGCCGATCCACATCACCGCGCCGCCCTCGTGCAGGTCATTGACGGCGGACGGCCCCCACGAGCGCGGGTCCATGGGCACGAACGGGTCGGTCTGGTAGGAGCCGAGCACGACGCCGGTGAACGCGTCCACCGGCATGGCGATGAACAGCAGGAAGAGCCGCAGCGGGTACGACACCTTCCACCTGATCGGCTCCTTGCCGATCAGCGGCAGGAAGTACAGGTACCCGACCACCAGGTAGAGCACGTGCTCGGCCTGGTGCACCGCGTCGTGTTCAGTCACCAGGTTCATGAAGTTGGTCAGGTGGGTGCCCACGATCGTCGCCGCGTACGCCACCACGCCCAGCACCGGCCAGGTCAGCCATTGCACCGGGCGCGACCTGACCAGCTTCTTCACCCCGCTGTGGAGCGGGTTCCGGCTCGCGTGCAGCAGCAGCGTCACCGGCTGGCCCACCACCAGCAGCGGCGGCGCGATCATGATCAGCATCAGGTGCTGGATCATGTGATCCCAGAACAGGGTGTCGTCGTAGGCGCCGATGCCGCTCTGCGTGGCGAGGTTGATGACCAGCAGGCCGAGCAGGAACGGGATAGTGCGGCGCAGCGGCCACGGCCGCCGGGGGTGGCGGCGCCTCACCCGGAGCGCGCCGTACAGGTAGGCCGCCGCCAGCACCGCGGTGAACGCGGTTACCACCGGCGCGAACTGCCAGTTGGTGGCGGCCTCGGTCCAGCCGAACGGCGGCAGCGCGGCGTCGTCTGCTCCCATAGGGATAGAGCCTACCTCTGCCCTACACACTGTCGTAGTCGGCTGCCGGGGAGGGCGCCGGTCAGCTCGATGAGGGCGACGGCCAGTTGCAGGTGATCTGCGGGTTAACGCCCAGGTAGTTGAGCGGCCCGGTGACCATGGTGGCCGCGATCGTCGCGCCGGCGCTGCAGGTAGACGGCATGTTGCTGAAGTAGCCCCGCTGGCCCGCGGCGGCAGCGCCGATGATCAGCCAGACGAAGAGGATCAGCGTCTTTCTCGACATGCCCTCCGCCCCCAGCCGGGATCGTCCACGCGGTACCTAGCCTGGATAATAACGCGCCGAGGCTGACATCTGGCGACATTGCCCGACCGCCACGCCGAACAGCGGATGAGGCTCAGCCGGCCCGCTCGCCGTCGGCCGCCGCGAGCCGGGCGTTCGAGGCGGCAACCTGCTCGGGGTCGATCTCGAAGCCCACGTACGAGCAGCCTAGCGAGAGCGCCGCCAGCCCGGAGCTGCCGCTGCCGGAGAAGGGGTCGAGTACGAGCACGTCGGCCCCGGTGCGGCCGAGGGCGGCGACGCAGCGCCGCGGCAGCTCGAGCGGGAAGCGGGAGTAGTGCGCGGGGCCGGCCATCCGCTCGTTGGAGAACTCCCACACGCTCTTCACCGGCGGGCTGGTGCGAAAGGCGTGCTTCTCCGACCGGGCGAACAGGTAGACCGTCTCATGCGCCCGGTGCGGCCGGCGGCAGCGCCCCTCGGGCATCGGGTTCTTCTTGCGCCAGATCACCTCCCCGCGCAGCAGCCAGCCGTCGTCGCACATGCCGATGACCAGCCGGTACGGCAGCGCGAGTAGGTTGCCGTAGGCGAGCCAGGGAGCATCAGGGCGCAGGTACGCCTTCCGCCTGGCCCGCGGCTTGACGTAGGCCGAGTTGTTCTCGTCGAGGCCCGCCCGGTCAGGCCCCAGCGAGCTGTAGTCGCGGTCATCGGGCCGCCAGTTCACCGGCGTGTTGTAGGCGTCGCCGATGTTGACCCAGACGATGCCGTCAGGCTTCACCTTCGGCAGCAGCAGCCGGAAGATCTCCACCAGCCGCCGTACGTAGTCCCGCGGGTCTTCCTCCACCCCCATGCCGGCTGACAGGCGCTGCCCCCAGTAGGGCGGCGAGGTGACGAGCACGTCGATGCTCTCGTCGGGCAGCGCCGCGGCCAGCTCCGCGCAGTCGCCTCGCGTGACCCGGTTCAACTGGTACGGGCCAACCTGCCGCTGGCTCATCCCGCCCACCCCTAGAAGCTGGCCAGCCGGCCAAGCGACTGCGCGACCGGTTCCTCCCGCGCACCGCGCCAGCCGGCGCCGGCCCACAGGTGGACGCGGTGCGGGTCGCCCGCCGCGGCGGCAGCGCGGCGCAGCCCGATGGTGAGGTGGTGGACGGCCGGGTAGCCGAGCGGCGCCTCGGGGCCGTGGGCATCCGTCCAGCGGTTGGCGAGGCCGCGGGCCGGGCGGCCGGTGAAGGACCGGGTGACGACACTGCGGTCGAAGGCGGGGTCGGCCAGGGCGGCCCGGTGGGTGGCGGAGGCGCCGCTTTCCGTGGTGCGCAGCAGTACCGTGCCGACCGCGACGGCGCCCGCCCCGGCCGCCAGCACCCGGTTGACGTCGCCGCCGTCCGCGATGCCGCCAGCGGCGATCACCGGCAGGCTGCTCGCCGCGCGCACGCCGCGTACCAGTTCGGCCAGGTCGACCGGCTCGGGCGGCCGTTCCGGGGTCAGCGTGCCGGAGTGGCCGCCGGCTGCCGTGCCCTGGACGACTAGCAGGTCAGCGCCTGCCTCGGCCGCCTGCCGGGCCTCAGCGGGCGAGGTGACGGTCATCCCGACCGGAATGCCCGCCTGCTGAAAGGCGCGGACAGCGGCGGCCGGGGGGATGCCGAAGGTGGTGGTTACCAGGGCCGGGCGGGCAGCGAGCACCACGTCGACCTTGGCCGCCCACCAGTCGTCGTCCTCGGTCAGCGGCACCGCCTCCAGGTCGATCCCGTACGGCTCGGCCTCGGCCGCCAGTGCCCGGGCGTAGTGGCGGTAGTCGGCGGCCGAGACCGGCACCGGGTTGGGCGCGAACAGGTTGACGCCGCAGGCTGCCCCCTCCGCCGCGACCTCAGCTAGTTGCGCCGCGAGCTGGTCGGCTGGCTTGTAGCCGCCTGCCAGGAACCCGAGGCTGCCCGCCTGCCACGCCGCGGTGACCAGCTGCGGCGTGCTCGGCCCGCCGGACATCGGCGCGGCCAGCACCGGCAGCCGGACACCAAGCTCACGCAGCACGGGGATGTCAGGGTAGGCCATATGTCGGCAGGCTACAGCGCCTGGGCCGGCTGGCCTGCCTGGCCGGGAACATCAGGCGGGCCGAAATCCGCTACGACGGCGGCCGGGCCGGCCGGAATGTCAGACCCGATCGATAACCTGTTCTCATGTAGGAGTTCTTGTTCATGATCGTTCGGGAGGAGGGACGGCTGATGAGCGAGCCCGATCAGTCGTGCCCAGATCCTGAGTGGGCTGAGTACGAGGCATGGCTAGATCGTGAGATCGCCGCTGGTCGTGACCGTGAGCCCGAGGTCTGGGCATCAGACGCCGAGCCCGAGGTCTGGGCATCACCCGCCGGGCCCGAGGTCTGGGCATCACCCGCCGGGCCTGAGGTCTGGGCATCACACGCCGCGGGCTCCGGCGGCCACCCCTTCGCCGAGGGCGGCCCGGCTGATGTGTTGCCGCCGGGTCTGCTGCTGGCCGAGCTGACCGAGCAGGCGGTCACTGACCTGGGCGCCCTGGCCGACGACGAGCTGGCCGGCGTCATCCGGGCCGCTCGCCGGCAGGGCGCCCGAGTCCAGTACACGGAGGTGCTGGCGGTCGCGGAGTACGGCCGCCGCCGGCAGGGTGCGTTCGAGGACGCGGCACGGCGCGGTATCCCGGTGGGGTGCCGCCCAGGCGGGTTTCCTGGCGAGGAGCTGGCCATCGAAATGGTCGTCACCCGCGCCGAGGCCGGGCACCGGATCGACGACGCGATCGACCTCACCGCGCGCCTGCCGCGCACCCTGGCCGGGATGGCCGCGGGCGAGATCGACGAAGTGCGCGCGGGCTGGATCGCGTTCTACACCCGCAGCCTCAGCCCCGAGGACACGGCGCGCGCGGATGAGATCCTGGCCGCCGCTGCCCCGGACCTGCGGGTCGAGCAGCTGGCGCGCAAGGCCGCCGCCCTCGAGATGAAGCTCAACCCCGAGGCCGTCGCCGCCCGCAAGCAGCGGGCCCGGCGCGACGAGCAGCGGGTGGAGGCCCGCCGCGAGGCGTCGGGCAACGCCAGCCTGTCTGGCCGGGAGATGGCTACCGCCGACGCGCTCGCGTCCAAGGCCCACATCGACACGGTGGCGGCCAAGCTGCGCGAGTCCGGGCTGGTCGACGGCACCCTTGATCAGCTCCGCGCCCGCGCCTTCGCCGATCTCACCCAGGGCCGCGACCCGCTCGACCGGATTCAGCCAGCGCCCGCTCAGCCAGCGCCCGCTGAGCTAGCCGGAACCGCCAGCACGGCCCGGCCGGCCGGCGGGCTGCCCGGCCCGGCACCGCTCCCGGCCCTGATCAACCTCCTGGTCCCGGCGGGCACGCTGCTCGGCTGGTCCGGAGCCCCCGCCGAGGCCGGCGCCTGGGGCCTGCTCGATCGCGACGAGACCCGCGACGTTGTCACCGCCGCCGCCCGCCACCCGCGCACCCGCTGGTGCGTCACCGTGGTCGCCCCCGACGGCACTGCTCTCGCCCACGGCTGTGCCCGCGGCCCCCGGCCGCGACTGCTGCAGGCGCTGGAACCACAGCCACCCCCCGGGCAGCGCTCCCAGCTAACCGAGCTGCTGCGGCGCCTCAACGTCACCGTTACCCGGGTCGCCAGGGATACCTGCGATCACGCCCACGCAGAGACCCGCTACGCGCCCAGCCGCGCGCTTCGTCACCTTGTTCGCGCCCGTACCGCCCACTGCGACGCCCCGGGCTGCGACGCCCCCGCGGTCAATGCCGACCTCGACCACACCGCCCCGTGGCCCGACGGCCCGACGGACGAGTGCAACCTCGCGCCACGGTGCCGAACCCATCACCGAGCCAAGCAGGCGCCTGACTGGCAGGTAGCACAGCTGGCGCCGGGCGTGACCCGCTGGACCCTGCCCTCCGGCCGCCGCCACGTGACCAGGCCGACCCGCTATCTCTTGTAACACGGTCAACTGACCCACTGAAGATGCGGAGGGCGTGGGATTCGAACCCACGAAGACTGTCACCAGTCTTAGCGGTTTTCAAGACCGCCGCCATCGGCCACTAGGCGAGCCCTCCTGTGTGCCACAACCTTACGCGAGCGGCACGCCCGGCGCCGCATCGGAGACCGGCTGGCCCGGGCGGGTGAAGCCGTCGGCGACGAGGGCGGCCAGGGTGAGGTACGCCTCGGCCGTGTTGGTGTCCAGGTAGTCGAGTTCGAACTCGGCCCCTTCCTCTAGGTGAGTGTCGTAGGGGACGCGCACCACGGCCCGGCAGCGGGCGGCGAAGTGCTGCTCCAGGCGGTCCAGGTCGACCCCGGACCGGCTGCGGGGGCGGACCGCGGACAGCACCACCACCGCGCCGCGGACCAGGTCACCGTAGGAATGCGCGTCGAGCCAGTCGAGGGTGGCACTGGCGCTGCGCGCGCCGTCCACCGACGGGGAGCTGACCAGCACGATCTGGTCGGCTAGCTCGAGGATGCCGGCCATCGCGGAGTGCAGCAGGCCGGTACCGCAGTCGGTGATGCAGACCGAGTAATAGTGCTCGAGGACGCTGGCCACCGCGCGGTAGTCGTCAGCGCTGAACGCGACCGAGACCCCGGGGTCCCGGTCCGATGCGAGGATCTCGAGCCTGCTCGGCGCCTGCGAGGTGAAGGCGCGCACGTCCGCGTACCGGGCTACCAGCGCGCGCTCGTTCAGCAGGTCACGGATGGTGGCCCGGGTCTGCAGGTGCACCTTGTCGGACAGGGTGCCACGGTCCGGGTTGCCGTCCACCGCGATGACCCGGTCGCCGCGCAACGACGCCAGCGTCGCGCCGAGGCCCACGGCGGCGGTGGTCTTGCCGACGCCGCCCTTGAGGCTGAGCACCGCCACCCGGTGATGGCCGCCCGCGACCGGGGTCCTGATCCGGCTGACCAGGTCGCGGCGGCGGACGCTGGCCGAGGACTCGCCCACGCGCACCAGGCCGCCGGTGGCGCGGTACACCGCCCGCCGCCAGCCGCCGTCCGGCGTCGCCCGCTTGCCCGGTAGCAGCAGGTCGGAGGTGAGCGACTCCGAGGTCGGCGGCCGGTAGGCCAGCTCGTCCGGCTCCGCTTCGTCCGCCCGCCAGCCTGGCTGGGGCTGGAGCCGGGGCTGGAGCCGGGGCGGGGGCTGGGGCGGGGGCTGGGGTCGCGCTGAGGGAGCTTGCGGTGGCGATTGAGTCTCCAACCGCTGCTGGTGCCAGGGTGGCTGGTGTAGTGGCTGGTGCAGTGGTTGTGCGGGCCGCGACTGCGGGTGCGGTGGTTGTGCGGGCAGCGGGGGCGCGGCCGCCAGCGGTTCGGGGGCTGCCTGGTAATCGGCGGCGGCGCGCACTTCCGACCACGGCACCGAGGGGCCGCGCAGCGGCGGAGCGTCGTCTGGCGCGCGGGATGCCGCGTAAGGGTCAGCCGACCAGACCTGCCGGTCCGCACCGTGAGCTGGCTGAGGCGCGGGCCCGGGCGTTGCTGGGGGCTGGGCTGGGGGCGGGGGGTGGGCGGGCTGGAAGGACGGCCGTAGCGGTGTGGCCGGCCAAGCGGGCGGGCGGGGCCAGGTGCGCGCGCCCGGGCCATCGGCCGGGGCGGCGGCGCGCTGCGGTACCGCGGCGGGGTCCAGGCCGGGCCCGCTCGCGGCCGCCTTCTCGGGAGCTGGCGCCGACATCTCGGGAGCTGGCGCCGACATCTCGGGGAAGCCGGGATCGGGCAGCGCGCCGGAGTCGGGCAGCTGTTCCATTACCGGCACGTCGGGTAGCGGCTCGTCAGGCTCCGGCACATCAGGCTCCGGCACATCAGGCTCCGGCACGTCAGGCTTCGGCACGTTGGGTACCGGCACGTCGGGCACCGCGCCAGCCGGTTCCCGCCGGTAACCGGCCGAGAACCGGTGCACCTCGGTAGTCCCGCGCTGCTGGGTTGTCTCGGGATCGTGTTGCTCGTTCGGTGTCACGGGCCGCCCCCAGTAGCCACCTGCTCGGCTCTTGCCATGCTCGTCTGGCCGCGCCGCCGCGGGGTGTACCCGCGGGCTCGCCGCGATATCGTCAGCTCATCGCGTAACTCACCCCGACCTGGTGACCGAAGACCCTTGTCACTGGACTTCCCGCGCAAGGAGGCAGCTATGCACGCGGTCGTCATTACCGAGCCGGGCGGTCCCGAGGTCCTCCAGTGGACCGAGGTCCCCGATCCGGTGCCGGCCCCGGGCGAGGTGCTGATCGAGGTGACGGCCTCCGCGGTCAACCGGGCCGACGTGATGCAGCGCCAGGGGCACTACCCGCCGCCGCCCGGCGCGTCACCGTACCCGGGCCTGGAGTGCGCGGGCACCATCGCGGCGCTCGGCGAGGGCGTGACCGGCTGGCATCCTGGTGAGCCGGTCTGCGCCCTGCTGGCGGGCGGCGGGTACGCCGAGCGGGTCGCCGTCCCGGCCGGCCAGCTTCTGCCAGTACCCAAGAGCACCACCCTGGCCGAGGCGGCAGCGCTGCCGGAGACCGTGTGCACGGTCTACTCCAACGTGTTCGCGGGCGCCCGCCTCGCCAAGGGCGAGACGCTGCTGGTGCACGGCGGCGGCAGCGGCATCGGCACCATCGCGATTCAGCTCGCCAAGCAGGCCGGGGCGATCGTGGCGGTGACCGCGGGCTCCCAGCAGAAGCTCGATGCCTGCCGCGCGCTCGGCGCTGACATCCTGATCAACTACCGGGAAGACGACTTCGCCGAGCAGCTCCTGGCAGCGACCGGCGGGCACGGCGCGGACGTCATCCTGGACATCATCGGCGCCGGCTACCTGGCGAAGAACCTGGCTGCCCTCGCCCCCGACGGCCGGATCGCCAACATCGGGCTACAGCAGGGACGGCGGGCCGAGCTGGACTTCAGCGCGCTGATGGCCAAGCGCGGCACGATCATGTCCACCAGCCTGCGGGCGCGGCCGGCCGCGCAGAAGGCGGCCCTCGTCTCCGAGGTGATCGCCACCGTCTGGCCGCTGGTGGACGCGGGCACGGTGCGCCCGATCATCGACCGTGAGCTGCCGATGTCGCAGGCGGGTGCGGCGCACCGGATTGCCGACGCTTCCGGTCACACCGGGAAGATCGTGCTGCGGGCCGGATAGCCAGGCACCCGCGCACCGCGCCGGGCCGCACGAGTAACCGCGGACCGAGTAAGCGCGCGCACCCGATAGCGTGTGAGCATGAGCGACGAGATCAGCCCGCAGGAGCAGGGAAGGCCGCAAGTCGTCGTCGTCGGCCCGGACGGCATGGCCATCGGCACCTCCCAGGATGAGCAGGGGGACGGCTCGGCGGAGCGTCCGATCACCGAGATGGTCGAGCAGCCCGCCAAGGTGATGCGGATCGGCTCGATGATCCGCCAGCTGCTCGAGGAGGTTAAGTCTGCACCGCTCGACGAGAAGAGCCGGGCGCGGCTGAAGGAGATCCACCAGAACTCGATCAAGGAGCTGGAGGACGGGCTCGCGCCGGAGCTGGTGGCCGAGCTGGAGCGGCTGTCGCTGCCGTTCGAGGACGAGACCCCGAGCGAGGCGGAGCTGCGCGTAGCCCAGGCACAGCTAGTCGGCTGGCTTGAGGGCCTGTTCCACGGCATCCAGACCACGCTGTTCGCGCAGCAGATGGCGGCCCGGGCACAGCTCGAGCAGATGCGCCGGGCGCTGCCACCCGGGCTCATGCCCGCACCCGAGCAGGACCAGCAGCAGCCGAACCGTGGCTCTGGCCCCTACCTTTGACTGCCCGACCTGTTCACCGGGGACCCGCTCGAGATCTTCTAGGGCTCGAGTCCTGCTAGGGGCGGCCGTAGCGCAGCCGGGCCAGCCAGGCGGCCGCCTCCGCGAACTCCGGGTCTGACGTGCCCGGGCGAACCTGGGTCGGCCCCCCGTCGCTGCGCGGGTAGCTGCCGAGGAACCGCACCTCGGCGCATACTCGCCGGACGCCCATCATTGCCTCGCCGACGCGGGCGTCGTCGATGTGCCCCTCGCAGTCGATGAAGAAGAAGTAGCTGCCGAGTCCGTCCCCGGTCGGCCGGGACTGGATGGTGGACAGGTTGATGCCGCGCACCGCGAACTCGGTCAGGATCTCCATCAGCGCGCCCGCGTGGTCGTGGGCCAGGAACGCCGCCAGCGAGGTCCGGTCCGCCCCGGTCGGTGCGGGCAGTGAGCCGGGCGGCGCCACCTCAACGAACCGGGTGACGGCGTTCGACCGGTCGTGCACGTCCGGCGCGAGGACGATGAGGCCGTAGCGGTCCGCGGCCGCCGCCATCGCCAGCGCCGCGTCCAGCTCGCCCTCGCCCACGCGGCGCGCCGCCTCCGCGTTGGACGGGCACGGCACCCACTCCCGCCCGGGCAGGCTGGCCGCCAGCCACCGCCTGCACTGCGCCTCCGCCTGGGGATGGCCGCCGACCGTCTTCACGTCGGCTAGCTCGGTCCCCTCCCGCGCCAGCAGGGCGAACTCGATCGGCAGCCTGGTCTCGGCCAGGATGAGCACATCGCCGCCCGCCAGGTCATCGACCGTCGCGGTGACGATGCCCTCGACCGACGACTCGATCGGGACGACCCCCCGGTCCGCCTGGCCGCCGCGTACCGCTGCCAGGGTCGCGCCGATCGACGCGCACGGCACCGGCTCCACCCCGCCGGCCACCGTGCGACCGTGGGCCAGCGCGGCCACCGCTGCCTCGGTAAACGTCCCCTCGGGGCCAAGGTAGGCATAGCGCATGCACCCATCATGCCGTAGTGGCGGTCATGCCGTGGCGGGTGCGCGTCGTGCCGCCCGGTCGCCGCGGCCGGGCTGCGCCGGAATGGGCGCGGACAGTCCGGTGCCGAGCCGGGCGGCGTGTACCGCCTCGGCCTCCTCGGGTGACAGCGGCTGGCCGCCTTTGCCCGCGAGCACGGGCTTGCAGTAGGTCCGGGTCTCCGCGCGGCCGTTGATGGAGCTGAGCACGACCCCGTCGCCGAGCGCGTTGAGCAGCGCCAGCGAGAACGAAAGCTGCCCGGACATCTCCTGCAGCGCGTCGTACCTGACGATCGCGATGTCACGCAGCGCCCGCGGGTCGACCGTGCCATGCGACCCCACGGCCCCCTGCACGAGGGCGCGGCACTCCCGTACGGCCCGGGCGGCCCGCCGGCTAGCGGCCACCCCCGCCGCGATGCCGATGAGTCCGGCCAGTGCCGCTGCGGCTGAGATCACGATGAGTGTCACGCACAGCACTATACATGTGACTCAATGTCACTGAATTGCAGCGCGCGGGATGAGGGCCAACGTGACGTCGACCAGTTGGCGCGCGCGGTGCAGCTGCGATGCGAGGTCGCCGCCGGTGGCCCGGTGGGCCATGTCCACCTCGACTTCCGCGATGCGCAGCCCCTTGCGCTTGAGGTCGATGCTCATCGCCGTCTCCACGCCGAAACCGCGGGCCAGCGGCCGCGCCGCCTCAAACGCGGCCCGGGTGAGGCAGCGCTGGCCGTTCAGCGGCTGGGCCGGCGTCCAGCCGGTGGCGCGCGCGATGCCCGCACCCGACAGCCGGACCACCAGGCCATGCCCGCCCAGCTTGACCCGGGTCGCGAAGACCGCCGCCGTCATGTCAGCCGCGCCCGCGGCGACCGGCTCGATGAGCGGGCCCGCGGCGGCCGCCGTCGCCCCCACGTCAGCGTCGAGGAATAGCAGGTGACGCGGCCCGTCGGCCGGGTCACGGCGGTCAATCGCGCGGACCGCGGCCGCGCCCGCCTCCATGGCGGCGGCCTTGCCCTGGTTACGCGCCGTCCGCCAGACTGTCGCGCCCGCGGCGATGGCTACCCGGACGGTAGCGTCGGTCGAGCCGTCACTGGCGACCACCACGTGGTCCACGCCGGGCAGGGTAAGCGCGGCGGAGACGGTCTGGCCGATCCGCTCGGCCTCGTTGTACGCGGGGATGACGACAGCGACGGGCGGCATGGGCCGATGCTACCGGCCCCGGTGCCGGTGCCGGTGCCAGGCAAGCCCGCCTGCCCGGGCCGGCCTAACGACAAGTCCGCGACGGTGAACACCGCGTCCAGGCCAGTCACCGACAAGATCTTGCGCACCGCCGGCTGCGGCGCGGCGAGCTCCAGCTCGCCGCCGCGCTCGCGCGCCTGGCGCAGGCACGACAGCAGCACGTTCATGCCGGTTGAGTCGCAGAAATCCACGCCCGACATGTCGACCACTACCCGCGACGCCGGGGCTGTGCCGGCGATAACTGCCGCCAGCTCGGACTGCAGCCGCGGAGCGGTGTAGAGGTCGATTTCACCGGTCGCGATCACGAGCTCGTGATCGCCCTGAGATCGACTTGAGACTTTCAGCTCCACGGCAGGAACCATACCGCCCTGCCGGGCCGCAACGCTAGCCGCCAGCGCCGTCAGTGTGTGCTAATTCACAATCTGTTAACACACATCGATCTGCGTATGGCCACGTAACAAGCAGCGGTTGGCGTAACATTCGCCGGCTCAGGCGGCCTGTTTGCCACCGCTCGCCGCCGGTTCCGCCGCTGGCTCCGGCATGACCGCCGCCTCCCGGCCGACCGGGCAGCAGATGGCCCGCGGGCCGCCCCGGTACCCACAGAGCTCACCGCCGGGAACCCGGATCACCTCAAGGCCGGCTGCCTCGAGGCGCGCGTTGGTCAGCGTGTTGCGCTCGTAGGAGATGACCGTGCCCGGCCCAAGCGCCAGCAGGTTGCCCGCGTCGTCCCACTGGCCCGCGGGCCCGCCGAGCGGCCCAGCGCTCCCGGTGCCGAAATAGCCAGGGCCGAGCGAGCCAGGACCGGCCCGCCCGGGAACCAGCCCGGTCTCGATGACCTGGAGCTTGTCCAGCCCCATGGCGTCCGCCGCCGCCTCGAGGAACGGCCGCGGGTGCGACAGTCGCAGCCCCTCTGCGCGCTGCATGATCGTCCGCGCCACCAGTGAGTAGGCGACCGACGGCCGCATCAGCACGGTGTCCGGCGCGGCGAACGTGCACAGCGTGTCGAGGCACTCCCCGCCCCCCGGGCCGCCCGCCCCTGGACCGCCCGCCCCCGGGCCGACCAGCCCCGGGTCGGTCAGCACCGCCAGCACGGTGTGCGCGAAGCCGGCGTCGAACACCCGCCGGGCCAGGCGCTCCATCCCCGCCGGGGAAGTCTGCGAGCCGATGCCGATCGCCACCACGCCGGGCGCCGGAAGCAGCACGTCACCGCCCGCCAGCAGCTCGCGCCCCGGCTCGTACAGCCACTTGGTCCCGGCGAACATCGGGTGGTGCGCGAACACGATGGCGGCCAGCTCAGCCTCCCGGCGACGGCCGGGCGGGCTGGTCACCGCCACGCTGTCGCCGATCCAGACGCAGGTGTCGCGGGCGAAAACCAGGTTGGGCAGCGGGTCGATGACGTAGTCCCACGCGCTGAGCAGTCCGAACACCGCTCCCCGGCCGCGGAACTCGTCCCGGGCCAGCCCCATGATCAGCACCTGGGACAGCTCTTCCGGCGGCAGCCCGGCCAGGTAATCCCTGACCTGCCCGCGCAGCTCGTCGCCGAGCTTCGGGTCGCTGACCGCCGTTTCGATCGCCCGGTCCCTGGCCGCCGCGTACTCAAGCGCGTCCTGTAGCAGCTCGGTCAGGTACAGCACCGCCACGCCCGCCGTCCGCAGCACGGCCGTGAAGGCGTCGTGCTCGGCCTGGGCCCGCTCCGCCCAGGGCGGCGACGCCAGCAGCATCCCGCACCGCTGCTGCGGTGTCACCCTCCTCAGTTCCGCCCCCGGTCGATGCACGATTACTGTGCGTAGTCGACTGGTCTCACTGTCTACCCCGTAGAACTCGGACACGAATCCCCCCGGATACGCATCATTGGTGTCCGATTACCGCGTTCTCCGCAAGAAATCAGCTTCGCCGCGTGACATCCCCCGCGGGCAATTATCACCACTTCAGTGCGTGATTACGCATCCCGTGACGATGCGATTACCAGGTTGGGCCCGCTGCCGCCGTTGTGCCCCCGCGGTCCCGTTTCCGCCACGCTGTCGCGGCTCAGCTCGGCGTCACCGGCTAGCGGCAGCGCCGCCCACACGGTGGTCTCCCCGCCGTCCGGACGAGCGTAGACGCCCCAGCGCAGTGACAGCCGGTCGACGATGCTGAGCCCGCGGCCGCCGAGCGCGTTAGCGGCCGGCTTGTTGACCATGGGCACCGTGGCTCCACCGCCGTCACTCACCGCAACCTCGACGCAACCGTCCCCCAGGCTCCACGACACCTTGACCAAGCTGCCCGGCAGCGGGCTGGCATGACGGAGGGCATTACTGATAAGTTCACTGAGGACAAGGCCCGCATCACAGGCCGTAGCCTCAAAGACGCCGGCTTCGGCAAGCTCGCCGATCAGGCGGCGGCGCGCGATGCCGACACTAGAGGCTACATACGGGAGCATTAGCGCGCTCGACGTACCCACCTCCATGTATGCCCGCTGCGTCCGTTGAACCGTACGAACCCGGCATTGCGGGAATGCCCCGTGGGAACTTCGTGAAACCGTGAACTTGAGATTTCCGGCGTGTTATCTGCCACAATGCCCGGACTGCGCCCGCATCGATACCCGAAGCGCGTCACGCAGGCGGTAACGTCAAAAAGACAGCTGACCGCTTGCTCCGCCGAGATCCTAGTGAGTGTCACCATGGCTGACCCGACCGTCGTGGTCGACGACCTGCACGTGGTCTACCGCGTCTACGGTGCCGGCGGCAACAAGGGCACGGCCGCCACCTCGCTCATGCGCCTGCTGAAGCGGCAGCGCCGGGTGTCGATCAGGGAAGTGCACGCGATCCGGGGCATCTCGTTCGTCGTCAACCACGGTGACGTGGTCGGCGTGATCGGCCGTAACGGGTCGGGCAAGTCCACGCTGCTGCGCGCGATCGCCGGACTGCTCCCGGCTGAGCGCGGCGCGGTGTACACCAGCGGCCAGGCCGCGCTGCTGGGCGTGAACGCCGCGCTGCTCGACGACCTCACCGGCGAGCGCAACGTGGTCCTCGGCTGCCTGGCCATGGGCATGCCGCCGGGCGAGGTCAAGTCGCGGTTCCAGCAGATCGTCGAGTTCTCCGGCGTCGGCAGCTTCATCGACCTGCCGATGCGCGCCTACTCCACCGGCATGGCCCAGCGGCTGCGGTTCGCCATCGCGTCCGCCAAGAGCCACGAGATCCTGATGATCGACGAGGCGCTCGCCACCGGCGACGCGGCGTTCCGCACCAAGAGCCATGACCGGATCAAGGAACTGCGGAACGAGGCGGGCACGGTTTTCCTCGTTGCCCACAACCTCGGCGAGATCGAGCAGAGCTGCAACCGGGTGATCTGGATGGAGGCCGGCCAGATCCTGCGTGACAGTGACGACGTTCCCGGCGTCATCGACGAGTACCTGGCCGCCACCGGCGGCGAGCCCCGCGAGCGTGAGCGCGCCCGGTTGTAACCGGGTCCGCGGACTGCCGAGAGGCTACTGGCCCGAGCAGGCTACTGGGAGTCCCCGGCCGCGTGCAGGGTCAGGCGCATGATCGTGCCGCCCTCGGGGCGGGTACTGGCGACCACGGTGCCGTGCTGCGCGATCGCCAGCCTGCGGACAATGTAGAGCCCGATGCCGACCCCGCCGAAGCGGCGGCGGTCGCCTGTCTCGCCCTGAACGAAGCGCTCGAAGATGCGCTCGTGGTCGCCTGGCGCGATGCCGATGCCCTCGTCCGCCACGTCCACCTCGATCAGCCCGCCGACGGCCCGGCCGCGAACGGTGACGGTGCCGCCCGCGGGTGAGTACTTGAAGGCGTTCTCAAGCAGCTGGCCGACGATGATGTCGGTGGCCATGGAGTCTCCGCTGGCGAGCGGCAGGTCGGCCGGCACGTCCGCGACCACCTGGTGCTTGTCGGACAGCGGGCTGAACGACACCACCGCCGCGCGCAGCAGCGCGGCCAGGTCGAACGGCGCATTGCTGACCGGCAGCGCGTCGGCGCCCGCGCGGGCACCGAGCAAGAGCTGCTCGACCAGGCGGCCGAGCGACCCGGCGCGCTCGGCGATCGTCTTGACCGCCGCCTTGCGGTCGGCGTCTGACAGCTGCTCCCACCGGCTGGCCAGCGTGGACGCGAACCCCTGGACCACGGTGATCGGCGTGCGCAGCTCGTGGCTGGTGGTGGCCAGGAACAGGTCCTTGGCCTCTTCAAGCTCCTTGGCCGCGGTGACGTCGCGGAAGTCGACCACCTTCTCGCCGCTGTCACCCAGCTCGGTGCACAGCACGTCGATCCAGCGGTCGTTGGGCAGCTTGTGCGACTGCCGCTCGCCCGGCGCGGGCAGCGGGAACGGTGGCGGCGCGCCCATTACCTCGCTCGCCCGGGTGCCGGTAATCCGGTGGGCGGCGGGGTTCCACTGCCTGACGTTGCCCGCGCCGTCGAGCACCGCGATGCCGTCGGCGCTGCCGTCGATGACGGCGCGCTCGTGCGCCCGCTGCCTGACGACCTCCTCGAACGCCATCGCGTTGGTCAGCGCCACCCCGGCGTGCCCGGCCAGCAGCTCAAGCAGCTCAAGCTCCACGTGGCTGAGGGTGCGGCGGCTGTAGAGCGCGTACAGCGCCCCGTACGGGCGGCCGCCGACGTGCGACAGGCTGAGCGCGATGGTGTGCAGGCCGGGCAGGGCGGACCAGATGAGGTCGTCGAAGCCACCGGACTCGCCGGTTGCCATCATCACCGTCTTGCCCGACCGCAGCAGCTCCCCGACCAGGCTGCTGGACAGCGAGGCGACGCGGCCGCGAAGCCGCGCGGGCAGGCCGGCGGTGGAGACGAGCCGGAGCCTGTCCTCCTCGATGAGCACGAAGCCCCCGGCGTCGGCCCCGGTCAGCTCGCGCAGGCTGGCGGCGATCCGGTCGAGCACCGACTCCAGGTCGCGCTGCGCGTTCATGTCCGCCACCACGTCGCCCAGGCGGCGCACTACCCGCGCCCGCTCGGCCATGTAGTGCCTGGCCACGTCGTCTTCGCCGGTCTGGTGGCAGATGTTGACCCAGCCGAGCACCTCGCCCTCGCTGTCGGTCAGCGCGCTGGTGTCGATCCGCACGTCGAGCATGGACCCGTCCTTGCGGATCCGCCTGGTGGCGAAGGAGACCTGGCCGCCGCCGCGAACCCGCTCGAAGACCGCATTGTGCTCGGCGGCGTGCTCCTCGGGGATGGTGGGCGGCTCAAGGCCGATAACCTCTTCGGCCGACCAGCCGAACATGCGCTCGGCGGCCGGGTTCCACAGCATGACGGTGCGGTCGGTGTTGAACGCGACGATGGCGTCCGCCGCCGACTCGATCACCGCCCGCGCGGTCGCGTCGACCGGCGCCGGGCGGCCGGGTTCCGCGGCCTGCCCGGGCGGAACGCTGGCGCCGGGGCCGGGGCCCCACGCTGGGTGTGCTTGCTCTGCCACCACACCTTCATGGTGCCACCTCGGACCGCCCGCAGGCAGCGGAAGAGCGTTACTTCTTGGTTCGATGGTGCCTGTAAGAACTAGTGAAATGTGAGTTTTTGAAGTGATTTGCGTGGCTGTCGGTGACTAAGGTCACGGTCACTTACGGCCAGCGCGGTCGGCCGCCGGGCCGAGCTGGGCGTGGAACGGTTCCGCATCCGGTCATCGGCTGCCCCCTTCCGCAGAAGGCTCCGCCGTCTTATAGTTCTGCAAACGCGACGGCGAATAACTCCGGCCAGAAAGGGCATTTCTTCAGCTACGGCAAGGGTTCCGGACAACTTGACGTCGGGTGCCCGCCAGCCAGACCCATTCACCCCCAGTGGCCGCGAGGACGCGGAGATGGACCAGTCTTCACAGCATGAGGGGGCGCCCGAGCAGCGGCGCCCCGAGCGCAGACAGCAGGATCGCCCGCGCCCTGAGCCGGTCCATCGTGCCGCACCACCTCGCCCGGTCTCGGTCGCTCATCCGGTCGTGGCCGGGTACAACGGGTCCGCGTCGGCCCGCAACGCACTCGCCTACGCCGCCGGGATGGCCCGGCGGCTCGGGCGGCCGCTGCTGCTGGTCTACGTGACCTCGCCCGGCGTCTACTGCGAGCCGCTCACCGGGCAGGTCGTCGGCCTGCTACGGGACGCCGACTCGCTGGAGCGCTGGCTGCTCAGCGAGCTCGACCAGTCCGCCGACGCGACCGAGCTTGAGGTGCACGTCCGTACCCGGCGGGGCAGCCCGGCCCGGGAGCTGGCGCAGATCGCGGCCGAGTTCAGCGCGGACGCGCTGGTGATCGGCGCACCACGGCACTTCTGGCACCACCTGATCGGCTCGGTGCCCAGCTGGCTGGCGCGCAACGCCCGCTGCCCGGTCATCGTCGTCCCCTAGCGGCCGTTCCGCCCGGGCGTCACAGGATCCCGGGCGTCACAGGATCCGGCCCTGGACGTCGCCGAAGTCGATCAGCATCGGCCGCACGCCGAGCCGCACGCTCGGCGCCACCCGCTTGGGCTGCTCGCCCTCCGGGGCGACCGTCCAGGTCTTGTCGGTCAGGTTCCTGAGCACCACCCGCCCCGGCCGGCCCGGATGCTGCTCGACGACGGCGCAGGTCTTCCGGTAGCCGCGATCACGCCGCAGGTGGTGGCTGGTCAGCACGGCGCCGTCGGACAGCACCAGGGTCCCGCCGGGTAGTTCGAGCCGGGGCGGCACCGGCAGCGGCTGATGGCAGCCCCAGCACCGCTGACCCGGTTGCTCGGGGTCGTAGAACGTGGCCGCGCCGCAGCCTGGGCAGGAGGAGACGCTGTCGCTCAGGCTGAGCAGCGCCCGGCGCCAGCTGCTCTCCTTGACCCGCCCGTACAGCGACGCGTCGTGCAGGCCGACCGTGAACGCGCGGATGAAGACGCGGCGGAAGCTCAACGGGTAGATCGACCACCACAGGTTCACCGGGTCGCCCGGCAGCGGGCGGTTGGCCGGGTCGTCCGGGTCGAAGGCGAACAGCGGCGCGGAGCCGAAGTTGTGCACCGTCAGGTCGGCGTCGGGCGGCCGGTCGCCGTTCCAGTGGTAGCTGGCATCGGTGCGGGTGCCCTCGAGCGGGTGGGCGTGCATCAGCATGTAGAAAAGGAACACGGCCAGCGAGTGCAGGTCGGTTACGGTCGACGGCAGCGCCTCGTCCCGCAGCACCTCCGGCGCCATGAACGGCCCGGTGCCCTTGACCAGCGCCTGGCCACCGTCGGTGCCGATGTTGTCCACGTCGATGATCGCGACCTCGCACGCCTGCGGGTCGACCCGAAGGTTGCCGAAGCTGATGTCCCGGTAGCAGAGCCCGGTGCCGTGCAGTACGGCGAAGGCGTCTACCAGCTCCCGGCCGAGGGTCGTGACCACGCGGAATGACGGCTGCTCGCGCTGGTTGAGCAGGTGGGCGAGTGACATGAAGCGCGGTTCGAGCAACGGCATCACGTAGCCGAATCCTGGCACCTGGTCCGAGCTGACCAGGTCGATCGGCCAGACGAAGGCCTTGTGCGGCGGCCTCCGCCGCTGCAGCAGGCCGGTGATGGACTTGCGCAGCTCCTCCGTCAGCGGCCCCGGGCGGTACCACTTCACCGCGAACGGCGCGCCGTTGAGCCGGGCCCGGTGCACCACGCCGACCCCGCCTTCGCCAATCCGCTCCTCGACCGCCACCACCGCCTGGCCGCGTTCCATGAGCAGGGTCTGGCCTGGCTGTATCAGCGGGTCCACGCCCTACTCCTGGGTGTTACCCGGCCGGCTGGAACTGCCGCCGTCCGCGGTGCCGACGGCGTGCGACGCCCCGGCCGTGGTGGTGGCCCGCGGCTGCACCGAGTCGTGGCCGCCGGCCGGTGACGGTGCCGCCGAGGATGACAGCTTAGGGGCGGGCCGCCCCGTCGGGTGGGAGGCCGGCCCGGAACCCGATGACTGCGACGCGAGCAGCGCGCCGGCCACCGCGGCGGCGGCTAGCACCAGGGCGAGCCCGGCGCCGACGACACGGCGCCGGGTAACCTGGCGCCGCGCCGACGGCAGGCGGCCAGCGGTGTCGGAGGTCCGCGGCGCAGGCCCGGGCGGGTATGCCGCGGCCGAGCGCGGCAGGCGCACCGCCGCGATGCCCGCGCCCGACACCGCGCTGCCCCGGGGCGGGAGGTCCGGCTGGGCGGCGGCCGCCAGCCGCACGCTGTCCGGCGCGAGCAGCACCGCGATCGTGGTGTCGTCACCGCTTCCCTCGGCCGACGCGCAGCGCTCGGCCCACAGCGGCACCTGCTGCGCGAACCAGCGGTGGTCGTGCCGGGCGGCCAGCTCGGCCAGGTCCTTGGCCACGGCCGGCTGCCACGGCTCGGCGACCTGCGCGTTCCCGTAGCCGTCGGTGCTGAGCTGTAGCGCCAGCAGCGGCTCGGACCGCAGGTCGTGCGCGGCGGTGCGGAACGAGGCAACCGCTCCCCGCTGGCACAGGCTTGTCGTGTGCAGGCCGTCCAGCCGATCGTCCCCGCCGACCGGAAACCACGCGCCGCCGTCCGGCTGGACTGCGAGCATGTCGCCGTCGCCGATCTGCGCGCACACCAGCCAGCCGTCAACCACCAGTCCGACCAGCAGGGTGGAGCCGTAGGGGATCTCCGGGCCGTCGCTCTTGGCGTCGAGCGCGGCCTGCTCGTCGGCCGTGTACGGGTGCCCGGCGAGATGGTCGGCGACCAGCTCGCGCCAGCGGGTGACGATGGCCAGCGGCAGCTGCCCGCGCAGGGCGTCGGCCGCGCCGGCGTCCCACCGGTCGCCGGCCTCGGCGGCCAGCCGCTCGATCACCGTGAGGGCCGCCCGTACGGCCAGCAACGACCCGGTAGCGCTGCGGAAGTGCCGTCCGGCCCCGTGCCCGTCGGCGACCGCCGCGACTACCCCGCCGGCCTGGCCGACCGCCTGGGATCCGGCGTTGTCCTGGTTGGGCAGGTGGCGGGTCTCGTGGGTGCTACCGCGGGCGGAGCCGATGATGACCCGCCAGGGCCTCGGGTCATGCTTGTTCGTCATGGCATCAGATGATGGTGTCCTGGTTGAAGATGCCCGGCGGGGCATCCCCGCCGGGGGGCAGACCGAAGATGTTACGCGCGACCGCGCCGCGGTCGGCACCCGACTCCGACATCCGGGACACCGCCAGCGAGGCGGCCACCAGCCGGTCGGCGATGTCCTCGGTGCTGTCGGCGACGAGCACCGGCACGCTCGGGTCGCCGATGAACTGGTTCAGCGAGTCTGACTGGGCGTCACGGCCGATGGCGATGGACAGCCGCAGCGCCGCTTTCCCCGCGGGCTGTGCCATCAGCGCCGCCAGGCCGGCCTCGAACGCCCCGGGCGGGTCGGTGGCCAGCCCGTCGGTGATCAGCAGGAGGGCCGGGCGCAGCGCGCGGCGCTCGATCTTGCCGGGCGCCAGCGCCTGCCCCGCCAGCGCGAAGGCCGCCCCCATGTTGGTCAGGCCCTTGGGCACCGGCTGCAGCGGCTTCCAGCGGATCGCGCTCACCGGGGCCGGCTGCTCGATGTGCCAGCGCGGCTCGGTGGCGAAGGCGATGGCCCGGATGAATACCTGGGCCTGCTCCTGGTCCTGCTCCCACTCAACCAGGTGCGGCATCATGTCCGCGATCGCGTAGTTGAGCGCCTGGATCTTCTCGCCTTTCATCCCGCCCGAGCAGTCCGCCAGGATGATCAGGTGCAGCGGCCGCCTGGAGATGCCGCCGCCTGGCATCCGGGAGTACTGGGCCGAGTGGGTCATTGCGCGTTCTTCCCCCACCAGGTGTCGAGATCTTTGAACGTCCAGCTCTTAGCCGGCTGTGCCACGATGAAGGCATCTTCCGACGGATAGGTCCACACGTAAACCGGTCCGCTGCTACTGGTGAAGCATTCAAGCACCTGGCCCTCCCGCTTCGGGTACTTGGTCCCGTACCAGCCGCCGGGGCCGCCCTGCGAGTTTCCGCCGGTGGGCGGGCAGTCCAGCGTGTTCGAGGTACCGAACTCAGCCCAGCGGTTGTAGTTGGCCCAGGCCTTCTGGTAGTCGGCGGCGCTGTCCAGCTGGTAGCCGAAGACCTGCCCGTCCGCCATGTCCGGCGGGTTGCACTCGAGCGCGGTGACCAGGCCCGGGTTCGTCCACGGGATCTTGGCCTGGTGGTCGCACTCGGTGGTGAGGTCCTGCAGGTCGAACGGCATTATCTGACTGAGCGGCCGCACCCCGGCCGCTAGCGTGCCGACGGTATTGCTGGGCGACGGGCTGGCCGCCGGCGAGGTAGTGCCCGGCGCCGGGCTTGTCGGGACCGAGTTGACCGGGGTCGGCGTGGGGGCCGGGGCCGGCTTTACCGCGAACGGGAACACCTGGCTAGCGGCCGCCGCGATCAGGTAAAGAACCACCACCCCGGCCGCCACCCCGCTGCCCAGGAGCAGGTTGCGGCGGGGCTTCGGGCGGGCCGGGGCCGCGGCTGGCCACGCGTTCGGCTGGGCTCCGGGGGCGGGCGGCCACTGCCCGCCGGGGCCCGGGACACCCGGACCGGGGTAGCCAGGCCCGGGATAGCCAGGGCCGGAAACTCCGGGGCCGGGATAGCTCCAGGGCCGGGATAGCCGGGGCCGGGAATTCCGGGGCCGGGGGAGCCAGGGACTTGGGTTGGCGCCCACGTATTAGGCGCGGGCGAGCCGGCCCCGGCGGCCGGCCACGGGCCGGGCGCGGCGGTCGGCGCGGACCAGGGATCCCTGGCCTGGTTCCCGGGCGGCGTGGTCCCGGGCGGCGGCGTGGTGGCGGGCGGCCAGCTACCGGGCGGCTGGTTCGTCGTCAGGGTCTGGTCGAACGCGGCCAGCTGGGTCTCCGGCCGGTACTGGGGGGCGCTGTCTGACGGCGGCAGCGCCTGGCTGCGGACCTGGTAGCCGAGCGCCTTGGCGTACTCGGCCGCCACCCAGCTGCTCGCGGCCGGGTCGAGTGAGCGGTTCTCCGACAGGGACCGCGCCGCCAGCGCGACCGCGGTGTCGGCGTCCATGTGCTGCCCCTCAACGTTCTGGGTCAGCTCGGACGCGACGCCGACCTCCGCCGCGGTCACCAGCAGGCTGCGCTCCCGCGGCAGGTCCGGCAGCAGGTCGGTCACCAGGTTGCCAAGCACCCGCGGGTCGTTCAGTACACGCTTGCCATAGCTGTTGACAGCAGTGCTCAGCGCATCACGGACCTCGCCTTGCACGTCATAAGGCTCCCCGCTCATTCATACCTCCAACATCGTTTACCAGGCCTGCCGCGATCTTGGTAAGGCACCGACCGGGCGTCCCCCACGCCGCTCCCCGGTCCCTCCGCCCGGCAGCAGTGACCCCAGGCCGAATCCCGCAATTGATAAGCCGCCCGGCCCATCCCGGAGCCATCCGCCGCCAGGGAAAAGTGCCGATATTTCAGCAGCATGGTACGCCATGCCCTCATGCCTAGGAACTGGCAAATCATAAACTGTTGTCAACATAAGCCACCATTAATAGTCAGCCGCAAACATCTCGCCCGCTGCTTACGCGACCAGGTGACCAGCAATCAACGAAACAAGTTTCGATCGATACGATCCGTAAGCCCCCAACTACGAGCGCCCCCCGCCCGTCCGGCTATGGCTCTGCCCGGTTTAGGGCCAGCCGCATTCGTTAGGGCTGAATTAATTCAAAAGCGGCACTCCGAACGGATACGGCTGCCTCTTTACCGCCCCGCCAATCCCGCGGGCCGCCCGGCCGCTCAGCGGTCAGCCGCGGCTGGTCGCCGACCAGCCGCGGCCTTAAATGGCGGTGACGGCGACGGTGAGGGTAGTGACGCAGGCGGCGAAGAGGGTAACGATGGTGTGTACGGCATGGAGGTGACAGCGGTGAGGCCATGACGGCACTGGGCCCACGATGACGGCGCTGGGCCACGGTGGCCGCGGGACGTGCTCCGGCAGTCACCGCGCCCCCGTCGGCGCGGCCGACACCGGGGGGCTCCGGGGGGTCGTCCCCCGGGAAATGCGCGACGCCCCCCGTGCCGCGGATGCGGCATGGGGGGCGTCGGAGTCGCACGTGGGCGAGGAGGGATTTGAACCCTCACATCCTTTCGGACACACGGACCTGAACCGTGCGCGTCTGCCGTTCCGCCACTCGCCCCGAGCAAGGACGACTTACGTTAGCACGGCCGCCAGCGTGCTCGGACCCCGGATAACATCAGATGGATAACAAGCCTGGAGGGAGGCTCGGCGAGTGGGAGTTCTGCAGCGCTTTGAAAGACGGCTTGAGGGCATGGTGGAAGGCACCTTCGCCCGGGTGTTCAAGTCGGAACTGCAACCGGTTGAGGTAGCCAGCGCGATCCAGCACGAGATGGACGAGCGCGCGGCCATCGTGGCCCAGGGCCGGACGCTGGTGCCGAACGACTTCGTCGTTGAGATCGCGCAGAGCGACGCCGAGCGGCTTGACATCCTGGTCGAGAGCCTCAGCCTGGAGCTGGCGACGCTGGCCCGGGATCACGCCAAGGAGCAGGGTTACTCTTTTGTCGGCCCGGTGCGGATCCGCTTCGAGGGCGTGCCCGACCTGCCGACCGGGATGTTCCGCATCCGGTCAGGGGTGATCCGGGGGCACACGGTTGAGGCGGGCGAGGTCCGGCAGCCGGTGAGCGACCTGCCGCGCGGCGGCGGCGGTCATTTCCCCGGCCGGCCGCGGCTGGTTGTATCCGGGTCGCAGCCCGGTACCGGGGTTGAGGCGGGCAGTACCTATGAGCTGCAGACGCCCGTCACCTTGCTCGGCCGTGGGACCGACTGTGACCTGCGGATGGTGGACGCGGGGGTGTCACGGCACCATGCTGAGCTGCGGGTGGAGGACGGCCAGGTGGTCCTGGTCGACCTCGGGTCGACCAACGGCACCCTGGTCAACGGGCAGCCGATGCGCCGGGTGGTGCTCACCGACGGCACGAATGTAACGCTTGGCCGCACAACTATGGTTTTCCACCAGGACAACCGTTATTGATCAATGCCAGTCAGCTAGCGGCGAGACAGGCCCCAGCGGACGAAGGAGTGACTACCCTTAGGGCAGCCAACCGACAGCGACGAAGAAGCCGAGGAGTCAGCACGTAATGAACGCGCTAACCCTTACCCTCATCAGGGTGGCCTTCCTGGCCGTGCTGTGGCTGTTCGTCATTGCCGCGATCGGCGTGGTCCGCACCGACCTGCTCGGCTCGGTGACCCGGCGGATACGGAACGCCCCGGCCCCCGCCCCGCAGCAGGCGCCGCGGCCGCCGCGGCCCGCGAAACCGGGCAAGGGCACGCCTCGCTTCCTCGTAGTCACCGAGGGCGCCCTGTCCGGTATGAGCATCGACCTGGCTGACCAGCAGATCACGATGGGCCGGGCAAATGACGCCACGCTGGTACTGAACGACGACTACGCTTCCACGTACCATGCCCGGATCTTTCCGCAGGACGGACAGTGGCTCGTTGAGGACCTCGGGTCGACCAACGGCACCTACCTGGACCGCCAGAAGGTCGCCCGGCCCACCCCGGTACCGGTAGGCGTGCCCATCCGCATTGGAAAAACCGTTCTGGAACTGCGCAGATGACACTAGCTCTGAGATACGCGGTACGGTCCGACGTCGGCCTCCTCCGGGAGGGGAACGAGGACTCGGCTTACGCCGGCCCGCACCTGCTCGCGGTGGCGGACGGCATGGGCGGCCATGCCGCCGGCGAGGTGGCCAGCGCGGCCACCATCACCACGATCGCGCCCCTCGACTCCGCGGACCCCGGACCCGACCTGGTCAGCGCGCTGGCCGACGCGGTGGCGACGGCCAACCTGCGGCTGCAGGAGCTGATCGTCGCCGACCCGGCGATCGAGGGCATGGGCACCACGCTCACCGCGCTGCTGTGGGCGGACGGGTACGCCGCCCTGTGCCACATCGGCGACTCGCGCGCGTACCTGCTCCGCGACGGCCAGTTCATCCAGATCACGCACGACCACACCCTGGTCCAGTCGCTGGTGGACGAGGGCAAGATCACCGAAGACGACGTGGCCACCCACCCGCACCGCTCGCTGCTGCTGCGCGCCCTCGACGGGCGGACCATCGCCGAGCCGGACCTGGTGCCGCTCGAGACCTACCCCGGTGACCGCTACCTGCTGTGCTCGGACGGCCTGTCCGGCGTGGTAACCGAGCAGACGCTGCATCAGACGCTCAGCTCCGTCGCCGACCCCGACAAGGCGGCGCTGCGACTGGTCGAGCTGGCCATCAAGGGCGGCGGGCCGGACAACATCACCTGCATCGTGGCCGATGTCATCGACCCGCACGGCAGCCGGGCGGTGCCGACCTGGCAGCCGGTGTTCGCGGGAGCGGCGGCGCACGGCGCCCCGCCGGATCCGCGCCAGGCCAGGCAGAGCTCCCCGGCCACCCGGGCGATGCACCTCACCAGGACCGCGCCGCAGCCGGTGGTGCCCGACGAGCCGACCACCGGGGTGTGGCCGGCCGGGGGCAGCGGCGGGTACCAGGGCGGCTACACCGGAGCGTTCGACACCAGCCCGTTCGAGTCCGGCCAGTACCAGCAAGGCGGCTTCGCCGACCAGGACACCGCCACCGACCTCAGGGACGACGGCCGGTTCAGGGACACCGCCGCCTTCGAGCGGGCCGACGGCTTCCCGGGCGGGGAGGGCGGGCCTGACGCGCCGCCACCGGGCGACCGCGCCCGGCGCCCCGGCGGTCACCGGGCCGGCCGGCGCCGCGACGGCGAGGACTACCCGCAGCGCGGCAGGCGCCGGTGGCCGATCGTCACCGGCGCGCTGGTGCTGCTGGTGCTGCTGCTCGGCGGTGGCCTGTACGGCTTCTGGCAGTACAACCAGGGGCAGTATTACGTCGGTGAGCAGAACGGCTACGTCGCCATCTTCCGCGGGACCAACCAGACCCTGGCCGGCATCAGCCTGTCCTCTCTCGTCCAGCGCTCAACCCTCCAGGTGAGCGAGCTGCGCGACAGCGACCAGGCCGGGATCGGGCAGACAATCTCCCAGGACAACGTCAACGACGCCCAGACGCTCATCGACAGCCTGGCGGCCCAGGTCAGCCAGTGCCGCACGCAGTGGCAGAAGGTAGCCGCCTGGCCGGTGGCGAACCAGCGGTACCAGTCCGAGCTGACCGCCGCGGCGCACAGCAACGGCAAGATCAAGGTGCCGCCGACCGACAACCCCGGGCCCCAGCCGGACGCGCCCGACGCCGCCAACTGCGCCTCGGCCACCGCCCTGGGCGTGACCATCCAGGCCGCCCAGCCGCCGGTCACCCCCAGCTCGACGCCGACCCCGGCGCACTCCAGCCCGAAGGCAACGGCCACCCCCACCAGCACCCCGCGTACCTCGACGAAGGCGTCCCCGACCTCGCAGGCGGCCGCGTGAGCAGCTTGACCATGCCCTCTCCGGCGCTGGGCAGCCAGCCGCCGGAGGAGGCACCCGCCAGCCGGCGGTCAACCGAGCTGTGGATGGTGCTGTTCGCGTGCGGGATCGTCGCCTTCGCGTTCGCCAACGTGGCGTTCTCGCTGAAGGGCCAGCACGCCTCTACCTTCGTCGAGTACATGATCGCGTTCATGGTCATCGTGCTCGGCGCGCACCTCGCGATGCGCCGCTGGGCGCCCTACGCCGACCCGCTGCTGCTGCCCATCGCCACCTTGCTCAACGGGCTCGGCATCGTGATGATCTACCGGCTCAACCAGGTCGGCCGGGACGGCAACGCCAGCGCGAGCGGCCTGCCCATCACCACCCTCAGCCACTCGGCGACGATCACGCAGATCATCTACACGGTGATCGGCGTCGTCGTCTTCGTGCTGTTCCTCGCGTTCATCAAGGACATCAGGATCCTGCAGCCCTACACCTACCTGTTCGGCCTGACCGGGATGTTCCTGATCGGGATTCCCGCCGTGCTGCCCGGCCGGTTCAGCGAGGTGGCCGGGACCAGCGCCAAGATCCAGGTCAGCATCGGCCAGTTCTCCGTCCAGCCGGAGGAGTTCGGCAAGCTGCTGCTGGCCGCCTCGTTCGCCAGCTACCTGGTGGTCAACGGGCGGAAGCTGTCGCTGCTAACCGAGAAATGGTGGATCTTCAGCCTGCCACGTCGTCGTGACCTGGGGCCGATCCTGGTGGTCTGGGCACTGGCCATGCTGGTGCTGATCTTCGAGAGCGACATCGGCACCAGCGCGGTGTTCATGGGCCTGTTCGTGGTGATGCTGTACGTCGCGACCGGCCGCCGGTCGTGGGCGGTGCTCGGCTTCCTGATGTTCCTCCTCGGCGCCGTGCGGCGGGCACGCTGGTGCACGCACGTGCAGCAGCGGTTCACCACCTGGCTCCACCCGTTCAGCAACGCGAACCTGGTCCAGCCGCCGCAGCTCTCCTACCAGCTCGCACAGGGCCTGTACGGGATGGGGAACGGCGGCCTGCTGGGCAAGGGGCTCGGCGCCGGGCAGCCGTTCTGGACCCCGCTGGTGCAGAGCGACTTCATCTTCACCGGGTTCGGCGAGGAGATCGGGCTGACCGGGGTGATGGCGCTGCTGCTGCTCTACGGCCTGTTCGTGCAGCGCGGGCTGCGCACCGCGATGCTGGTCAAGGACGATTACTCCAAGCTGCTGGCCACCGGCCTCTCCTTCATGTTCGCGCTGCAGATCTTCGTCATCGTGGGCGGGGTGACCCGGCTGATCCCGCTGACCGGCATCACCACCCCGTTCCTCTCCCAGGGCGGGTCGAGCCTGATCGCGAGCTGGCTGCTGGTGGCGGTGATCGCCCGGCTGAGCGACGCGGCCCGCCGGCCGGCCCCGCGGCCGATCCAGGACGAGGGCATGACCCAGGTGGTGTCGCTGCGGTGACCGGGATGAACCGCTCGATCAAGCGGATCGCCATCGCCGTCCTGGTGATGTTCGTGGTGCTCCTCATCAACGTGAACTACCTGCAGGCGGTGGAGCCGTCCAGCCTCGCCACCCGGCCGCTGAACGACCGGGCGGCGTACAACCAGAACCGGGTACAGCGCGGCAACATCGTCACCGCCGACGGCGTGACCGTCGCCACCACCAAGGCGTCGGCCGGCCTGTACCCGTGGCAGCGGGTCTACACTGACGGGCCGGTGTACGCGCCGGTCACCGGCTACGACACCGTCTTCACGGCCTCGCAGGCGCCGAACTACGCGGGCGGGGTCGAGCGGTCAGAGGACTCGCTGCTGACCGGCACCGGGTCAGAGCTCGCCTTCCGCAACTTCATCGACACGATCACCAACAAGCCCCAGAAGGGCGCGACCGTGCAGCTCACGGTCAACTCCAAGGCCCAGCAGGTGGCGTACCAGCAGCTCGCGGCGGCGCTGACAGGCAAGACGGCCAACGGCAAGCAGACGGTCGGCGGGGTGGTCGCGATCAACCCGTCTACCGGGGCGATCCTGGCGATGGCCTCCTACCCGAGCTACGACCCGAACCAGCTCGCGGTGCACAGCACCCCCGACCTCAACAAGGTGTACCAGCAGCTCAGCAACCAGAACCCGAGCCCGCTGATCAACAACGCGTCGCAGACCACCCTGCCGCCCGGCTCGACGTTCAAGATCGTCACCAGCTCCGCCTGGTACACCCAGGACGCCTGCCGGAACCCGAACACGGTGAT
>CAWGIM010000011.1:0-11285 GCA_963822615.1 uncultured Actinomycetota bacterium
AGCTGATCGCTCTGGGCGGACAGCGCCTGGGGAACAACCGTCGGCTCTTCTTTCTTGAGTGTAGTTGACTCAACCTTAGGAGGGGCTGATGAGCGAGACGCTCACACTGCCGGTGCTGCCGCTAGACGACGATGTCGTCCTGCCGGGCATGGTTGTCCCCATCGAGCTCACAGACAACGAGGTCCGCGGCGCGATCGACGCGGCTCGCAATAGCAGGGGACTTGGCCGGGGACCCGGCATCCGGTCAGAGGAGAAGGCTCAGGTCCTGATCGTTCCGCGGATCGGCGACCGAGGGCTGGCGGGCACTGGCACGCTTGCCGTGATCGAGCAGGTCGGGCGGCTGCCCGGCGGTGAGCCAGGGGCGGTGCTGCGCGGCGTGTCGCGCGTGAAGATCGGCCACGGGAACCACCGGCACCGGCGCCGCGCTGTGGGTCGAGGGCACCGTCATCGACGAGGCCGGCCAGGGCGCGCGAGGCCACCGAGCTCGCCAAGGAGTACAAGTCGCTGGTCATCGCGACGCTGCAGAAGCCGCGGCGCGTGGCAGGTCGTGGACATGATCCAGCAGCTCGACGACCCGTCGGCGATCGCCGACCGGGCCGGCTACTCGAGCTACCTGACCTCCGAGCAGAAGCTGCAGCTGCTGGAGAACGCCGAACGTCACCGAGCGGCTGGAGACGGCGATCCGCTGGGCCAAGGACCACCTGGCCGAGCTTGACGTCGCCGAGTCCATCCGCAAGGACGTGACCGAGGGCATGGAGAAGCAGCAGAAGGAGTTCCTGCTGCGCCAGCAGCTGGCGGCCGTCCGCAAGGAGCTGAACGAGCTGACCGGCGGCGGCAAGGGCGAGACCGAGGAAGAGGACTACCGCAAGCGCGTCGAGGACGCCGACCTGCCGGAGAACGTCCGCGAGGCCGCGCTGCGCGAGGTCGACAAGCTGGAGCGCACCTCGGAGCAGTCGCCGGAAGTCGGCTGGATCCGCACCTGGCTCGACACCATCCTCGACATCCCGTGGAACGAGCGGACCGAGGACGCCTACGACATCGCCGGCGCGCGGGTGATCCTCGACGAGGACCACACCGGGCTGGACGACGTGAAGGACCGCATCATCGAGTACCTGGCGGTGCGCAAGCGGCGCAGCGACCGCGGCCTCGGCGTGGTCGGCGGCCGGCGCTCCGGTGCCGTGCTCGCCCTGGTCGGCCCGCCCGGCGTCGGCAAGACGTCGCTCGGCGAGTCGGTCGCGCGGGCCATGGACCGCAAGTTCGTCCGGGTCGCCCTCGGCGGCGTGCGGGACGAGGCGGAGATCCGCGGTCACCGGCGCACCTACGTCGGCGCGCTGCCCGGCCGGATCGTCCGCGCCATCCGCGAGGCGGGCACGATGAACCCGGTCGTGCTGCTGGACGAGGTGGACAAGATCGGCAGCGACTACCGGGGCGACCCGGCGGCCGCGCTGCTCGAGGTGCTCGACCCGGCGCAGAACCACACCTTCCGCGACCACTACCTGGAGGTCGACCTCGACCTGTCCGACGTGGTCTTCCTGGCCACGGCGAACGTGCTCGACACCATCCCCGGGCCGCTGCTCGACCGGATGGAGCTGGTCCAGCTGGACGGCTACACCGAGGACGAGAAGGTCGCCATCGGCCGTGACCACCTGCTGCCGCGGCAGCTGTAGAAGGCGGGCCTGACCGCCGAGGAGGTCACCATCACCGACGACGCGCTGCGGCTGGTCGCGGCCGAGTACACCCGCGAGGCGGGCGTCCGGTCGCTGGAGCGGGCCATCGCCCGGGTGCTGCGCAAGGTCACCGCCAAGGAGGCCCTGGAGACGGGCGCGCTGCCGGCCACGGTGGACAAGCCAACCTCAAGGACTACCTGGGCCGGCCCCGGTTCACCCCGGAGACCAGGCTGACGTCGAGCGACCGCCGCACGGCGGTGCCCGGCGTGGCGACCGGCCTGGCGGTCACCGGCGCGGGCGGTGACGTGCTCTACATCGAGGCGTCCCTGGCGGACGCGGAGACGGGGGCGTCCGGCGTCACCCTCACCGGCCAGCTCGGCGACGTGATGAAGGAGTCGGCGCAGATCGCGCTGTCCTTCCTGCGCTCGCACGGGGCGGAGCTCGAGCTGCCGGTGACCGGGATGAAGGACCGCGGCGTGCACATCCACGTGCCCGCGGGCGCGACGCCGAAGGACGGGCCGTCGGCCGGCGTCACCATGACCACGGCGCTGGCGTCGCTGCTGTCCGGGCGGCCGGTCCGGTCCGACGTGGCGATGACCGGCGAGGTCTCGCTGACCGGGCGGGTGCTGCCGATCGGCGGGGTCAAGCAGAAGCTGCTGGCCGCGCACCGCATGGGGATCACCACCGTGCTGATCCCGCAGCGGAACGAGCCCGACCTGGACGACGTGCCCAGCGAGGTGCTCGCGAAGCTGGACGTCCACCCGGTGAGCGACGTGCGCGAGGTCCTCGCGCTGGCGCTTGAGCCGGCCGAGACCGTGGCCACCACGGTCGCCGCGTAAGGCAAGCGGCAGGCAGTCAGCGGTAACGGCGGGCGACCCTCCCCGGGGTCGCCCGCCGTTGCTGTTTCCGGTCATCCGAACGGGTGCGTGCTCCGCCCAGCGCGCCCGCGTAGACGTACTAGGCGGTTGTGGACGGTCCGCTCGGGGGATCGAATTCGTCGAATTCCCGATTATGCACACCGCCGATGAAGGCGAGCCACTCTCCCCAGGTGAAGGTCAGCATCGGACCGGAGGGGTCTTGCGAGTGCCGCAAGGTCACCGACCTGGACAGTGCATTGTAAGCGACCTCTACGCACTGTCCGGACTCCGACAAGGAGCTCTTCCGCCAGACAACGCCGGCCCGCTCCGGTTCGACCACGCTTCCTCCCTTACACAGCGGAAGGAGCGTGCCGCAGCACGCTGAGCGCGCGCATGGCACACGGGTCCCCCGCAGATGTTCCGCCGCCCTAGTGTAAGCGTTACCCGATGAATCGACCACTAGGGTGTTAAAGGAGGATTTCACCCGTCCTTCTCGCGGGTATCGGCAGTATGTCGGGGTTGCGGGTCAGGCCAGGCCGTCAGCCAGGTCACTCAGCAGGGCTACCGAGTCCTTGCGGCCAAGTGACAGCCGTCGCAGGCGCTCGAAGATTTCCCGGTAAGACGTGATCAGCGCGGGGTCTTCGCGCCTGATCTCTTCTCCTTGCGGCCCTTCCAGGTAGAGCACGTCGTCGTTGCCGGTGGTCGGGAACTCCTGGATGACGAACGACCCGTTCAGTCCCGGATGCGCCCCCGCGCTGAACGGGACCACTTCGATCGTGACGCGCGGCTTGGCCGCTACATCCAGCAGCCTGCGCAGCTGGCCGCGCATGATGCTGCGGTCTCCGACCAGGCGGCGTATCACCGCCTCGTCGAGAATGAAGAAGAGCTCCGGCGCATTATCGCGGTCGAGCAGCTCCTGGCGCTTCATCCGCAGCTCCACCCTGGAGTTGATCCTGTCCGGCGGGTCCGCGGAGAGCTCTCCTAGCATCACCCGGGCATAGTCCTCGGTCTGCAGCAGTCCGGGAACTACCAGCGGCTGGAAGTTCCTGGTGATCGAGGCTGCCGTCTCGAACTCGATGAACTCCACTAGCTGGGGGACGCCACGTCCCTGTACTCGCTTAGCCACGGCAGCCGGTCACGACCGGCCCGGGCAACCGTCCGAGCCATCGTCAGCAGGCTGCTGACCTCTGCCGGGTCGTCCACCTCGTAGAGGCCGAGCAGCGCCTTGAGGTCGTTGGCGGAGATACCGACCGGCCGGCCTCGATGCGGATCACCTTGGACAGCGACCACACCATTTCCGCCGCGACCTGATCCTGGGTCAGTCCGGCCTTCTGGCGCGCCTGGCGCAGCTCGGAGCTCAGCCGCCGCCGCTGGACGACTGGGCTTGGATTGTCAGCGTCTGCCATCGTCGTCCCCCGCCTCATGAACGACCTGCTCACGTCGGATCGCCAGGTGGCAAATAGCCATCACGCTGCACATGCAGCTGAATTATTCCCATGCGTAGCTCTGTCCGCAGAGTTTCACTCAAACATTATTGTGATCCAAGTCACACGACAGAGTGCTACCTCAGGCAACTTGGCGCAGCGTCTCTCCATGACCTGCTGACACAGTCCCTAACGATATGTAGCTGTCGGCCGAATGTCGAATGCCACCGTCTAAGTGACAGGTGTCTGATTGACAAGTGGCGAATCGCAGGTATCGTTCTTCCTAGAGCATAAACCGCGGGAACAGGTAAGTAGGTGGCAGGCGATGTTGTTCTTGCTCGGCACGCTGATCGGTACGGTCGCCGGATGCCTCATCTGCATCCGGTACCTGCGACGGGAGATCGCCGCGGACATCGGGCCTCGGCTGAGGCGAATCGAGCGACAGCTCGACAACCTCGACACCGCCGTCAACCTGGGCATGGTGACCCGGTACGCCGAAATGGCGGGCGGGCTGATCCAGGTGCCGACGCCTCCGAACGCGGCGGCACCGCGGCGCCCGCGGGCGCCGGAACCGCCGTTCGCCGCGTAACGGGCCTGCGGCGATGGAAAGCGACCGTCAGTTGCGCCGGCAGGCGCGGCGGGCCCGGCGGATGGGGATGCAGCCGGTGGTCATCGTCCACAGCGGTCGGTTGCCCCGGTCGGCCGCCGCGGAAATCGCCCGGGCGACGTGGCGGTACCGCTCCGAGCTGGCACCGTTGCCTGCGGCCGGCATGCTGTTCGCGGCAGGCTGGTGGGCGCACCTGGCCGCGCCGGACTGGTATCCCGTCTTCATCTTCAGCTCGGCGCTAGCCGCGTGGCTGCTTCTCGCCTTCGGCGGCTGGCTCGGCCTGCCGCGGTTGGCCGACCGGGCCTATTTCGCGGCCGCCGTGTTCGCGGCGGGCGGCTGGGTCGCCTTCGCTGCCCTGCTCGGCCCGCTGACGCCGCCGCTCCCGCTGGTCCTCGGCATCGTCGCGCTCCTCCTCGCCGTCCCCTGGTGGGCAGACCGCCGCCGGCGAGCCCGGGCGCGGTTGCAGCGGACGCTGTCCGACTGGGCGTCCATCGCGCGAGCGGTCGGCCTGCCCGGGTCAGCGCTCCGGGCGGTCACCCTCGACCCGTGGGGCTGGCGCGCCTGGCTCCGGCTGGCGCCCGGGCAGACGATCGAAGACGTCGCCGCCAGGATTCCGGCGATCGAGTCGGCACTCGGGGCTGTCCGCGGCACGGTACGCGTCTATCCTGCCCGCGGAGGCCGGGCGGACTGGTGCGAGCTGCACGCGCTGGGTCAGTTCTCGGAGTGATCCGGGCACAGGCCGAACAGCTCGACCGTGTGGTTGACCGAGGTGAACCCGGCCTCGGCGGCGACCCGCTCGGCCCACTGCTCGACCACGCGCCCTTCCACCTCGACGCTGCGGCCGCACTCGCGGCAGGTCAGGTGGTGATGGTGGCCGGCTGAGTCGCACTGCCGGTACAGCGCCTCACCGGAGGGGTCGCGGATGGCGTCGATCGCGCCCTGCTCGCTGAGCACCTGCAGGTGGCGGTACACGGTGGTGAGGCCGACGGTCTCGCCCTGGCGGCGCAGCTCGGCGTGGATCTCCTGGGCGCTGCGGAAGCCGGGCAGGTTCGCCAGCGCGCCGGCCACGGCCGACGCCTGCCTGGTGCCCCGCACCCGGGTGCCGCGCGGCTGGTCCACTGTCACCCTTGGCACGGTAGCCGGCCTTCCTGCGGATCACCACGATCCGGTTGCTTACTGATAATAGAAACGATTATCATTAACAGCAGTGGTGGCCGGAACATGCCGGGAGGGGGAACTGATGCGCGGCGACGGACGGCGTCCCCTGGTGATCCTGCTGCTGGCCGTGCTAGCGGCGGTGATCGCCACCATCGCGGCCGCGCAGGCCGGCGGCGCCCTGGCCAGCCCCGGCGGCGGGAAGATCGTCGCGGTCGGGGCGGAGAACGAGTACGCCGACCTGATCAGCCAGGTCGGCGGCAAGTACGTGCAGGCCGGCGCCCTGCTCTCGAACCCGAGCACCGACCCGCACACCTTCGAGGCGTCGATCGCGGTCGCCCGCGAGGTCGGCGACGCGCAGCTAGTGGTGCAGAACGGCCTCGGCTACGACAGCTTCATGGACGCGATCGAGTCGGCCGCGCCGAGCTCGGGGCGGACGGTCATCGACGTGCAGCGGCTGCTCGGGCTGGCGGACTGCACGCCCAACCCGCACCTGTGGTACGACCCGGCGACCATGCCCCGGGTGGCGACCGCCGTCGCGGACGCGCTGGCGCGCATCCAGCCGTCCCACGCCGCCTACTTCCGGGCCAACGCGGCCGCGTTCACCGCCAGCCTGGGACCGCTGCACGCCGCCGTCGCCAGCTTCAGGTCGGCCTACGCCGGGGTCCCGGTCGCGGTCACCGAGCCGGTGGCCAACTACCTGCTGGCCGCACTGGGCGCGGACAACCGGACGCCGTGGACGTTCCAGGCTGACGTGATGAACGGGGTCGACCCGTCGCCGCAGGACGTCGCTGCCCAGCGCGCCCTGTTCACCGGGCACAAGGTCAAGGCATTCCTCTACAACAAGCAGGTGACCGACGCGCTCACCCAGTCCTTCGTCACCCTCGCCGCCCAGAACCACATCCCGGTGGTCGGCGTGTCGGAGACCATGCCGGAGCCGGGCTACGACTACCAGTCCTGGATGCTGGCCACGGTGCATGACCTGCGGACGGCGGTGGCCGGCCAGTGAGTGAGCTTGCGAGCGAGCCGGCAAGCGCGACCGCGCTGCTCGAGCTGGACGGCGTCGGGGTGCGCCTGGGCGGCCGCCAGGTACTGCGGGACGTGTCCTTCTCGCTCGCCAAGGGCGAGTTCACCGGCATCATCGGGCAGAACGGCGCGGGCAAGACCACCCTGCTGCGGGTCATCCTCGGCCTGATCGAGCCGTCCGGCGGCCGGGTGCTGCTCGACGGCGAGCCGCTGCACGGCAAGGCCAGGGGGCGCATCGGCTACGTGCCGCAGAAGCTGGTCATCGACCCCGACATGCCGCTGCGCGCCCGCGACGTGGTGTCGCTCGGCCTTGACGGCAGCCGGCTCGGGTTCAGCCTGCCCTCCCGGCAGCGCCGCGAGCTGGTGGACCGGACGCTGGCCGGGGTCGGGGCGGACGGGTACGCCGACGCGCGGGTGGGCGAGCTGTCCGGCGGCGAGCAGCAGCGGGTGCTGATCGCGCACGCGCTGATCTCCCGGCCCCGGCTGCTGCTGCTCGACGAGCCGCTGGCCAACCTCGACCTGCGCAGCGAGCAGGAGATCGTGGCGGTGCTGGCCAAGCTGTCGCGCGAGCACGAGATCTCGGTGCTGCTTTCCGCCCATGACATGAACCCGCTGCTCGGCGTCATGGACCGGATCGTCTACGTCGCGGGCGGGCGCGCGGCCACCGGCTCGACCGACGAGGTGGTCACCTCGGCCGGCCTCAGCCGGCTGTACGGGCACCACGTGGACGTGGTCCGGGTGCACGGCCGGGTGCTCGTAGTGGCAGGCGAATAGGTCGTGCACTACCTCTTCGAGCCGGGGCTGTTCAGCAGCGGCCCGGTCGGCACCGCGCTGCTGGTCGGCGCGGTGGTCGCGGTCACCTCCGGCGTCATCGGGGTGTTCACCGTGCTGCGCGGGCAGTCGTTCGCCGGCCACTCGCTGGCCGACGTGGCCACCACCGGCGGGTCGGGCGCGTTCCTGGTCGGTATCAACCAGTTCTGGGGGTTCCTGGCGGCCGGGATCGCCGCCGCGGCGCTGATGGAGGCCATCGGCGTGCAGCGGCGGCGGGGCCGGGACGTGGCCACCGGGGTGGTGCTCGGCGCCGCCCTCGGCGCGGCCGCGCTGTTCCTCTACCTGGGCACGCTGCACACCGCGACCACCGGGGCGGCGTTCACCGTGCTGTTCGGCTCCATCTTCGTGATCAGCCCGGACACGGTGCCCGCGCTGATCGCCTCCGGGATGGTCGCGCTGCTGGTGGTGGGGGTGCTCGCCCGGGTGCTGCTGCTCACCTCGGTCTCGCCCGACCTGGCGCGGGCGCGGGGCGTCAACGTCCGGCTGGCCGGCATCGCCTACCTGGCGGCGCTGGCCGTGTCGGTGTCCCTGGCGGCGGTGGCGATCGGCGCGGTGCTGTCCACCGCGCTGCTGATCGGGCCGCCGGCGACCGCGCTGCGGGTCACCAAGAGCCCCGGCCGGGCGATGGCCGTCTCCGCGCTGGCCGGCCTGGCCGCCACCTGGCTGGGCATCGTGCTCGCGTACGACTCCTTCTACTGGCCGCCGCACGGCCACGGCTGGCCGGTGTCCTTCTTCGTCGTGCTGCTGGTGCTGCTGGGCTACCTGCTGAGCTTCGCCCGGCCGCGGAAGCGGCGGGCGCCGCGCTCCCCGCACGAGGAAGACGACTGCGGCCCTGCCGTCGGCGGCTCGCAGACCGTCCTGGGGCCTACTCATGTTTAGCCCGCTGATGATGAACACCTGGATCGCCGCGTCGGTGGTGGCGGTGATCGCCGGCCTCACCGGCTTCTTCGCCGTGCTGCGCGGGTCCACGTTCGCCGCCCACGCGATACCCAACGGGGCGTTCGCGGGCGCGGCCGGCGCCAGCCTGCTCGGCATCAACGTCATCTGGGGGCTCGCGGTCTTCGCGGTCGGCGGCGCGCTCGGCATCGGTTTCCTCGGCGAGGGCCGCGGCCGGACCGGCCGGACCGACGTGGTGACCGCGCTCGCGCTGGTGGTGATGCTCGGGCTGGGCGGCCTGTTCGTCAGCATCAGCACCCAGTACGCCGAGGAGACCTACGCGCTGCTGTTCGGCGAGGTGTTCGGCGTCAGCCGGGGCGAGCTGCTGCCCATCCTCGGCCTCGGGGTGGCGTCGGCGGCCGCCATCGGGCTGGCGTTCCGCCCGCTCATGCTGACCAGCGCGCTGCCCGAGGTGGCCGAGGCCCGCGGGGTGTCCACCCGCCGCGCCGACATCTACTTCCTGCTGGTGATGGCGCTGGCTACGTCGATGACGGTGCCGGTGGTGGGCGCCCTGCTGATGTTCAGCCTGATGATCGGGCCTGCCGCCGCCGCCCGCTCGGTCACCCCGCGGCCGGGCACCGCGCTGGCGCTGTCGGTCACGATCGCGCTGGCCACGGTGTGGCTGTCGATCGCGCTGTCCTACCAGACGAACTGGCCGCTGGGGTTCTTTGTCGGCAGCATCGGGGCGGCTTTCTATTTGATCGGCCTGACTGCACGGGGTCTGGGGGACAGGCGCATCCGTTCGGCGTGACAATTGACTTATGGCGAACCGGCTCAAGAGTGCGACAAGCCCATACCTTTTGCAACATGCCGACAACCCGGTTGACTGGTGGCCGTGGTCGGCGGAGGCGTTCGCAGAGGCGCGGCGGCGGGACGTGCCGGTGATGTTGTCGGTCGGGTACGCGGCTTGTCACTGGTGTCACGTGATGGCACACGAGTCATTCGAGGACGAGGACACCGCGGGCATCGTCAACGACCGGGTGGTCGCGATCAAGGTGGACCGCGAGGAGCGGCCCGACATCGACGCGGTCTACATGTCCGCCACCCAGGCGATGACCGGCCAGGGCGGCTGGCCGATGACGGTGTTCATGACGCCGGACGGCGACCCGTTCCTGTGCGGCACCTACTTCCCCCGCAAGCGCTTCGTGCAGCTGGTCACGTCGGTCGGGGATGCCTGGAAGAAGGGCAAGGACCGGATCAGGAGCGAGTCCCAGACGATCAGGCACGCCCTGGCGGAGAACGCCGCCGCCATGGCCACCCTCGGCGACCGGGCGGGCCGGGTGAACGTGGACTACCTGACCGCGACGGCGGTGGTCGGGCTCGAGGCCGGCTACGACCGGCTGTACGCCGGCTTCGGCGGCGCGCCCAAGTTCCCGCCGTCGATGACGCTTGAGTTCCTGCTCCGCTACGACGAGCGGACCGAAGGGGAGCCGCCCGCCCTGCAGATGGCCCGGGCGACCTGCGAGGCGATGGCCCGCGGGGGCATCTACGACCAGCTCGGCGGCGGCTTCGCCCGGTACAGCGTGGACGAGACCTGGACGGTGCCGCACTTCGAGAAGATGCTCTACGACAACGCGCTGCTGGCCGGGGTCTACACCCACCTGTGGCGGCGCACGGGGGACCCGCTCGCCCGCCGGGTGGCCGAGGAGACCTGCGAGTTCATGCTGCGCGAGCTGCGCACCGCCGAGGGCGGCTTCTCCTCGTCGCTCGACGCGGACAGCGACGGGTCCGAGGGCGCGTACTACGTCTGGACCCCGGCTCAGCTCGCCGAGGCGCTCGACCCCGACGACGCGGACTTCGCGGCCGAGGCGTTCGGGGTCACCGAGGCCGGCACGTTCGAGCACGGCCCGTCGGTGCTGCAGCGCAGGCGCGACACCGACGAGGCCGAGCGGTTCGACCGCATCCGCGGCGTGCTGCTGACCGCGCGCGAGGGGCGCACCCGCCCGGCCCGCGACGACAAGGTGGTGGCCGCGTGGAACGGCCTGGCGATCGGCGCGCTGGCCGAGGCCGGGGTGCTGTTCGACCGGCCCGACCTGCTGGCGGCGGCGAGCGGGCGGCCGACCTGCTGGTGTCCATCCACCTGGTGCAGCCGCCCCGGTCGACGCCGCTGGTCGGGCGGCCCGGCTGCTGCGCACCTCACGGGACGGCACCGCCGGGCCGAGCGCCGGGCTGCTCGAGGACTACGCCTGCGTGGCGGCCGGGCTGCTGCGGCTGTCCGGGCTGACCGGCGAGGCCCGCTGGTCGACGGTGGCGGGGGAGCTGCTCGATACCATCCTGGTCGCGTTCGCCGACGGCAACGGCGGCTTCTACGACACCGCCGACGACGGCGAGCGGCTGATCTTCCGGCCCGCTGACCCGACCGACAACGCGACACCGTCCGGTACCTTCGCCGCGGCCGACGCGCTGGTCACCTTCGCGGCGCTGACCGGCGACGAGCGGTACCGGACGGCGGCGCTGGACGCGCTCAAGGTGCTGCCGCCGATCGCCGAGAAGTACCCGCGGGCCTGCGGCACGGGCCTGGCGGTGGCGGAGGCGCTGCTGTCCGGGCCGGCCGAGATCGCGATCGTCGGGCCGGACGACGACCCGCGGACCGGCGACCTGCTGCGGGCGGCGCTGCACGCGGCACCGCCCGGCGCGGCCTTCGCCCGCGGCCCCGGCTCGGGCGACCCGGCGGTCCCGCTGCTCGCCGACCGGCCGCTGGTCTCCGGGGCGCCCGCCGCCTACGTGTGCCACGGCTTTACCTGCCAGGCGCCGGTCACCACCCCGGAGGCCCTGCGCGAGG
>CAWGIM010000012.1:0-4669 GCA_963822615.1 uncultured Actinomycetota bacterium
TCGCCCTTGGCAATGGAAAAAGACGTCGTCAACCCGCGCACCGTTTTACGCGGGCTGAACAGATCGCCCCGCACCGGGAAATGTTTGGTCAGCCCGTTGACTTGAAGTAACGGCTGCGCCGCGCCGCCGCGATCCTCGATCGGCGCCAGCATATCGGCTAAAGGCGTGGTTTCGCTCATCGCATTAATTCCGGATGTCCATGGCGGTGCGCATGCCGTCGCTGAGCAGGTTGAAGCAGATCGAAAACCGCAAAGATCATCGCGCCCGGCAAGGCCGCGACCCATGGATTGACGTAGATCGCCGGTGCGCAGCGTGTTGAGCATCAGGCCCCATTCCGGCTCCGCCGCGTCGTCATCTCGGCTCTCCGCTCCGTCGGTCATCCGTTCGTTCTCGTACATCGTTCGCGTACATCGTTCGCGAACAGCGTATGCGTGAAGGTAGGATCAATGCAATCCGGGCGGCTGGAGGAGGCGGCGACGTGACGGAACGTCGGCAGGACGTGATCTGGCTGCGGCCCGCGCAGGCGGCGGTGGGCCTGCCGAGCGAAGCCGCACGCAGATCACCGCCGCGGCGATCGGACTCGCCGACCGCGAGGGCCTCGACGCGCTCTCCATGCGGCGGCTCGCCGCCGAGCTCGGCACCGGCGCCGCATCGCTCTACCGGTACGTCGCGACCCGCGAGGACCTGCTCGACCTGATGACCGACGAGACCGCGACCGAGTTCGACCTGCCGGCCAGCTCCGGCGAATGGCAAGCCGACCTGCTCAGCATCGCGCGACAGGCCCGCGACATCATGCGCCGCCACCCCTGGCTTCCGGCCCTCACCATCACCAGGCCAGTCCTCGGGCCGCACGGCGCCGACCTGCTTGAGCACGTCCTCGACATCCTGGCCGACCATCCCGCCGGGCCCGAACGCAAACTCGAGGCCTTCGCCCTCCTCAACGCCCTGACAGCACTATTCGCGCAGAACGAGCAGGCCGCTGCCGACACCGGCGCGCACCGTCGGCTGGCCTACCTCGGCCACGTCGCCGCCGCGGGCACGCATCCCCGCATCACGGCCGTGCTCGCCTCACTGACCGGCAGCGAGCCGCACGACCAGTTCGACGAAACCATCCTCCGAACCCTGAGCGGCGTACTCGGCTAATACCGCAGGCCATCGAGGAGGAGAGACAAAAACCTGGGAATGTCCGCTGGCCGTTGCTCGGCCGACACGGCGATGCCGTTGGTGACGCACAGCAGTTCGGTGATCGTGAGGTCGGGGCGGATGACGGCGGCGTCCTGGGCGCGGCTGAGCAGCTTCGCGGCGGCGTTGCGCATCCCCTCGCAGGATGCTGACAGTTCTGTCTCCGGGTCGCGCGTGGCGTCGAGGACGGAAGCGGCCAGGCCGCGGTACGTGGTGACGTGGGCGATGAAGGACCGCAGCCAGTCGGTCAGCGCGGCCAGGAGGTCGGGGGCAGCGAGGCTGCCTTCCGCGGCCGCGCGCAGTTCGTCGTAGCGGTCGGCGAGCAGCGCCTGCACGAGGTCCCGGCGGTCAGGGAAATGCCGGTACAAGGTGGCGTTGCCGATTCCGGCGCGCTTGGCGATGTCGTCCAGGGCCGCGCCGGTCCCCTGCTCGGCGAAGACCTCGCCGGCGGCGGCCAAGAGGCGCCCGTGGCTGCGCCGGGCGTCGGCGCGCATCGGCTTTCCGCTGGCCATAACTTCCTCCGGGTGCGAGCTTGATAAACGGGGATTCTCCCCGTATTGTCCCGAGACGGAACCAGGGAAACTCCCCACTTCTAGGAGTGTACGTGTCCAGTCCCGCGCAAGCCCCCGCCCGGCAGGCACGCAAGGAACGGCTCGGCTGGCAGGCCGGCCTCACGCTGACGATCATCGTGTCTTGCCAGCTGATGCTGACCGTGGACTCCTCGATCGTGAACGTCGCGCTGCCGAGCATCCAGCACGGCCTGCACTTGTCGCCTACCGGGCTGGCGTGGGTGCCCAGCCTGTACACGCTGGTCTTCGGCGGCCTGCTGCTGGCCGGCGGGCGAGCCGGCGATATCTGGGGGCGTCGGCGGATGCTGGTGACAGGCATCGCGATATTCTCCGCCGCGTCCCTGGCGGGCGGGTTCGCCACCTCGGGCGCCTGGCTGCTGACCGCCAGGGCGGTTCAGGGCGTGGGCGGGGCGCTCGCCGGGCCGAGCACGCTGTCGCTGATCGCGGCCAACTTCCCCGACGGCCAGGCGCGCAACCGGGCACTGGCCGCATTCTCGATGGTCGCCGGCCTCGGCGTCGCGCTCGGCTACCTGCTCGGCGGCGTGCTCACCGCCGAGCTGTCGTGGCGGTGGGTAATGTTCGTCAACGTGCCGTTCGGCGCTGCCGTGCTGCTGCTCGCCCCGCGGTTCATCGGCGAGCCGGAACGCCATCCCGGGCGGATCGACTGGCCGGCGCGATCATGTCCACGCTGGGCATGAGCGCGCTCGCCTACGCCTTCATCCGGGTCGGCCAGGCCTGCTGGGCCGACGGCCGGGCGGTCAGCGCCTTCGCCGCCGCAGCCGTCCTGACCGGCGCCTTCGTAGCCTGGCAGGCCCGAGCCGCCTACCCGGTCATGCCGCTGCGGCTGTTCGCCGACCGCAACCGGGCAGCCGGGCTGGCCAACATGTTCCTGCTCGCGATCTCCCTGACGGGCACCGTCTACTTCCTCAGCCAGTTGCTCCAGGAGGCCTACGGGATGAGCCCGCTGCGCTCTGGCCTCGCCGTCCTGCCGCTTGCCGCGACCCAGATCGCCGCCGCCCGCGCCACCCCGCGCATCGTCGCCAAGCTCGGCCCCAAGCCCGTCACCGTCGTCGGGACCGCGCTGATCACCGGCGCGATGGCCTGGCTCAGCCAGGTCACGGCGGCCAGCGGCTACCTGGCAGGAGTCCTGGGGCCGATGGTGCTGTTCGGCATCGGTATCGGGCTATGCTTCATGCCGCTGAACATGATGATCATCGCCGACGTGCCCCGCGGCGACTCCGGGGCCGTTTCCGGCCTGCTGCAGAGCATGCAGCGGATCGGCGGCTCGGTCGGCGTGGCCGTGCTCGTCACCGCGTTCGGTATCGCCTCGAGGGACGCCTCCGAGCACCATCAGCCCGGCCTGTCCCCGGGGCAGCAGTCCAGGAACGTCCTTGCGCACGGCATCGCAGCCGGCTTCACTCTCGGCACCATCTTCTGCGGCTGCGCGCTCGCGCTCGCCATCGTCGCGGTCCAGTCGCGGCGCCCTGCCGCTGCACCTCGGCGCTGAGCAGGCCGGCCGCGGCCCGCAGCCCGGTCGGCACCGGGCCGGGCAGGTACGCCTGCCCGTCAGAAGAGCGTGCCCACGTCGTTCCGCACGATCTGGTCCAGCGCCCGCTCGGCGATGGCGGCGATGGTCATCGACGGGTCGCAGGCGGCGGTGGTGCCTGGCATCAGCGCGCCGTCGAGGACGTGGAGGCCCCGCTGGCCCAGCACCCGGCCCTCGAGGTCGCAGACGCTGTTCATGCAGGCGCCGCCGAGCGAGTGCCAGGTCGAGTTGACGAGGCTGTTGGTGTTGGTCAGCGTGCCGTTCTGGCCCACGATGGCGGTCAGCCGCTGCTTGATGCGGGCGCTGCTGTCGGCGTCCCCGTCGGCTGGTCACTGCAGGTCGACGGTGCCGGACGTCGGGTTGTAGACGAACTGCCCGCGGCTGGGGCTGACCCCGTAGCCGACCAGCATCGTCGAGTTGAGGTTGACCAGCAGCGGCTCGCCGAGGGCGGACAGGCCCGGTGCCAGCGACTCGACCGGCTGGAGGTCGACCCCGACGGGCGGCAGCGCGGCCTGGATCACCGTGTTGGCGGCGGCCGGGTCGTCCCAGTCGAAGCTGCCGTAGACGACCGGGCCGCCCTGGAGCGCACTCAGCCTGCTGTCCGACCACACGTAGATCTGGTCGCCGTTGGTGCCGTATCCCTGGCCCACCCCGTCCGGCAGGTCGGAGATCGCGCCGGCGGCCGACGCGGCCACCAGCAGCCTGCTGGTGTTAACGGTCCCGGCGTTCACGAACAGCGTCGCGGTCTTGATGATCTCCTGCGCCAGGACGTTGCCGTTGACGTCGGTCACGTTATGCAGCGTCGCGACCGTCACGTTGCCGGTGGCGAGAGCCTGGGCGAGGTAGGTCACGTCGACGGAGTGCTTGCCGCCGTTGTTGACGCCCAGGGCGCAGTCCCCGTTGGTGTAGGACGGGAGCATCTCGCCCTTCAGCTCGTCTAGGGCGTAGGTCGAGTCGATCGGCATCGGGATCTCGGAAAGCTCGTACCCGGCGGCCTGGACGCCTGCCGCGAAGTTCCGCGCGGGCAGGTGCTGAACACCTCCTCGGTCGGCTGCAGTGTCATCCCCTGGTAGACCAGGGAGCCGCCGCCCACGCCGGCCGCGACGACGGCCGTGATCCTGTCGCCTGCCACTGGTTCGAGCAGCCCCGCGTACGGCGGCATTCCGAGCAGGGCGTAGTACGCTGACCAGGCGCTGCAGAAGATGTCGCGGCTGTCGGGTACCGCCGCGTGCGGGAAGGTCTGCGCGTTGGGGCCGGTGTGCCACCACTTGCCGCGTTCGAGTACGAGGGCCTTCACGCCGGCCTGGGCTAGCCGCAGCGCCGTCACGCCGCCGCCGAAGCCGAGGACGACGGCCCGCTGGGTCGAGGTCGC
>CAWGIM010000013.1:0-37151 GCA_963822615.1 uncultured Actinomycetota bacterium
CGCTCAGCCCGACATCATGTTACTGTTCAGTAACATGAGCGAGCCGACCCCCAGGTTCTCCCTGGACCTGAACGCTGACCTGCGCGAGATGCGCGACTGGGTGCACGAGTTCGCGGCGTCGGTGATCCGGCCGGCCGCGGCCGAGTGGGACGAGCGGGAGCAGACCCCGTGGCCGATCCTGCAGGAGGCGGCGAAGATCGGGCTGTACTCGCTCGACTTCTTCGCCACCCAGTTCTTCGAGGAGTCCGGCCTCGGCGTCCCGGTGGCCTACGAGGAGCTGTTCTGGGGCGACGCCGGGATCGGGCTGTCGCTGGTCGGCTCCACCCTGGCCGCCGTCTCGGTGGTCTCCAACGGCACCCCCGAGCAGGTCGGGGAGTGGTGCCCGCAGATGTTCGGCGACGCCACCGACGTCAAGCTGGGCGCCTTCTGCTCATCCGAGCCCGACGCCGGCAGCGACGTGGCCGCGATCCGCACCCGCGCCGCCTACCAGCAGGCGACCGACGAGTGGGTGCTGAACGGGGTCAAGACCTGGGCCACCAACGGCGGCATCGCCAACGTGCACGTGGTGGTCGCCTCGGTCGACCCCGCGCTCGGCTCGCGCGGCCAGGCCAGCTTCATCGTCCCGCCCGGCACCCGCGGGCTGAGCATGGGGCAGAAGTTCCGCAAGCACGGCATCCGCGCCTCGCACACCGCCGAGGTGATCCTGGACGACGTCCGGGTCCCCGGTCGCTGCCTGGTCGGCGGCCAGGACAAGCTGGACCGCCGCCTGGCCCGGGTCCGCGAGGGCGGCCGCGGCGGCGAGCAGGCGGCGATGAAGACGTTCGAGACCTCCCGCCCGCCGGTCGCCGCGATGGCGGTCGGCGTCGCCCGCGCGGCCACCGAGTTCGCTACCGAGTACGCCCGCACCCGGGTCCAGTTCGGCAAGCCGATCGGTGCCAACCAGGGAGTCGCGTTCCAGCTCGCCGACATGGCCGCCGCGGTCGACGCCGCCCGCCTGATGACCTGGCGCGCCGCCTGGATGGTGCGCCAGGGCAAGCCGATGACCGGCGCCGAGGGCTCGATGGCGAAGCTGCTGGCGGGGGAGACCGCGGTCCGGGTGACCGAGCAGGCGATCCAGCTGCTCGGCGGCAACGGCTACACCCGCGAGTACCCGGTGGAGCGGTGGCACCGGGACGCGAAGATCTTCACGATCTTCGAGGGGACGTCGGAGATCCAGCGGATGATCATCGGACGCGCGGTCACCGGGCTGGACGTTCGATAGCTTTGACCTGCGGATATACCTATCATGTACCCGGGAGGCGGGCCGCCCGACTCGGGAGTGGGGTGCCCCTGCCTCGTGTCCGCATTGTCCGAAACGTGCCGGTTATTTCCGGTCGTTTCCGGACCGCGTGCTGAATCCGTGCTGATACCTGGACCCCTGTGGTCTAGACCAATTCTAAAATAGGTCTAGACCAATTGGTATAGTGCGGGCCGGTTTCCGGTCGCGCGGTGCTGTCCGGCGGGGGCGTGGTTCGCGGTGTTTTTCTTTGGCCAGCCTGGTGTCTTGCCGGTGGCCTGGTAGGTCTTGTCTGGGTTGAGGACGAGCTCTCGCAGGAGTTCGCCGGTGTCGGCGTTGATGACGCGGATGTGCAGGTCCTGGACGAGGAGCAGGACGCGGGTTCCGGCGTGGGGGCGTCCGATGCCGATGTGGTAGAGGCGTCCTTGGTGGCGGAGGGTGACGAGGCCGGTGTTGTCGATGCGGTCGGTGCGGACGCGGTCGTGGGTGTCGGCGGAGCGGTCGCCGGGGACGGCCTTGGGCCGGGCGGCGTAGGCGGCGGCAGGGGTCATGCGGCCGGGCAGTGAGCGGTGCGGTCGCCGGGTGTTGTAGAGGCCGGCGAAGGCGTCGAGCAGGGCCTGGAGGTCGGCGAGGGTGGCCGGCTGGGCGGGCTGGGCGCGGAGCCAGTTCTTCATGGTCTGCTGGAACCGTTCCACCTTGCCCTGGGTTTGGGGGTGGTTCGGCTTGCCGTTCTTCTGCCTGACGCCGAGGTGTCGCAGCTCGTGCTCGAGGGCGTTGCGGCCGCCCCGGCCGCCGGACAGCCGGGTGGTGAACACCATGCCGTTGTCCGTCAAGGTAGAGGCGGGAATGCCGTGCTGCTCGCAGGCGGCGCGGAAGGCGAGCAGGACGGCGGGGCCGGTGACCCGGTGGTGCGCGGTGAGCGAGAGCGCGTAGCGGGAGTGGTCGTCGAGCCAGGTCAGGATCTCGGTATCGGCGCCGCTGGCGAGGGGGTAGTGGGTGAAGTCGGACTGCCAGCACTCGTTGGGCTGCTCGGCGGCGAACCGGGTGTAGGACGACTTCGGCCGCTTGGACGGGTCGGGGGTGACTAGTCCCTGGCGGGCCAGGTAGCGGCTGACGTGGCGGCCGAGACCTTGAGCTGGTGGTCGTGCTCGAGGTGCCAGGCGATGGTCTGCGGCCCGGCGTCCAGGCCCTGCCCGGCCAGTTCCTCGCGGAGCCGGGTGATCAGCTCCACGGTGCCCGGGGCGGTTACGGTCGGTGAGTTCTTGGGCCGCCGGGACCGCGGCTCGAAAGCCGCGTCGCCCTCGGCCCGGTACCTGTCCAGCAGGGTGTAGACCCAGGAGCGGGCGACCGAGTAGGACTTCGCGACCTCGCTGACCGGGCGCTTCTCGACAATGACGGCAGTAACGACAAGCCGGGCCTTCGACATGCCCGCAGCGTCCGTCCCGCCACGTCAGTCCCTCGGCAGGCGCGCCGTAACAGTGTCCTTTATGTCTTGCGACACCCTGTTACTTGCGCGCTGCGTTCCGGTCGACTGTCACGGTCGTATGCGTCAGAGGGCCGCGTGGCCTGGTCGATTGGCGGCCAGGTGCCGTTTGCTGTTCCGCCGCCGGGCTACGGCGAGGCTGGATCCCCGATCGGCCTGGCGGCGACACGCCCGGGTTGCATGCCAAGTGGAACTTCGCCGGTCGCTCTCCGTGTCTGAGGGCACGATGGGACGCGACTCGTAGTTCAGGAAAGACGTGAAGCTGGCGGCCAGTATCGGCCTCGTCCTCGGCTGGACCAGCTGGCAGGCGCTACTGGCCGGCACATTCGCCGGTTTTGCCCTGGCTGCTGCCTACGGCGGCGTGCTCATGGCCGCTCACCGGGCAACGCGGACCAGCCAGCTCCCGCTCGGGCCTTTTCTTGTCCTGGGAGCGCTGGTGGCCATCGCGCTCTGACGCGCCCCGCACTCGCCGGTCGCCGTCCAGCCGGACCGCCCGGGGAGCAACGGCGGGCCGTGCCTCAGAACCCGGCTGGGGAGGCCTGCTCGCGGAGCGCCCGCTCGACCAGCTCGACGCTGCGGCAGGTGGCCGCCAGCTTGAATCCCTCCGTGCGGTAAGCCGCGAGCAGGCCGTCGACGGCGTGCGGCGGCACGTGCTCGGCCAGCTCCTTGCGTGCAGAGCGGAACCCCCGGCGGGCGCCGTCCACGCAGCCGGCCGCGTAGTAGCGCGCCATCGCGGCCAGGGCCACGGGATGCCGGCGCAGCACGGCATACTGCCAGTACTCCGGCGGAGCGACGTCGAGCAGCCAGGTGACTGCGGATGCCTCGAAGTCTCTGCTCCCAGGCGGGGCGACGGCCTCCGGCCAGCCCGGCGGCACGTGTACATCCATGTCGCGCAGCCTAACAACCGTTATAGAACTATAATTCGATACCTGTCCTTGCGGTTGCCGGATTCCCGGCCAAGAGATGTCGCGAAGGGTGTCTCGCCAGGCATTTGCGTGGCTCTCCAGGTGCCGGGCCAGTGCCTGGGGGCCGGCTTGGGCGAGGTCTGCCAGGGTGGTTTCGTAGGTGTGTCGTGGGATCTAGGCTGCGGCCCGAAATTAGCGAAGATCACAGGCAGGGGCTCGGAAGGTTCGGCCTTTGCCACAGGTCGGCGCTGCTGCGCGATTCACCCACGGCCGGCCCGTTGCCTCTCGCCACTAAGTGTGGCATCAAGAATCTGGTGGAATGGCCCTGGAAGGCTTCCGTGAGAGTTCACCGTAAGTGATGTCCGTCTGAAGGGCGCGTCGATGGCTGACGAGGATCTGCGTGCCAGGGATCCATGGTGGGTTGCGCGGCAAAAGGTTTCCCTCGATGAGCTCAGTGCTGCAGGCGAGGCCCTGTGGTGGCTTCAGAACTCGCCGCGGGAGGCCACGACACGGCTGATGCGGCTTGCGGCGGGTGACGTCCCGTTCCCGGTCAGCCCGGCGGGGTTCAGCGTCGGCGGATGGCTGCATGGGTACGGCGGCGGGAGCTATGCGATTTCTGACGGTTGTACTGCCTGGCTGGCGGGTGGCGACGACAGCGGGCTGTACCGGCTCGACCTCGTCACGGGCGTCCTTGGAAGGGTTCAGGGTGGTGACGGGCTCCTCTACGGTGACCTGCGTGCCTGCTCCTCCGGCGTGGTGGCGGTCCGCGGCGGCGACGACGGCGATGAGGTCATCCTGGTTGATCACGGGGGCGAGCGCGTCCAGGTGCTGGCGGCGTCGGCTGGGTTCCTGGCTGAGCCGAGCCTTCGGGAACAGGAGCTCGCCTTCCTCGAGTGGGACGATGACCAGGCGCCGTGGGACGGCAGCCGCCTTGCGGTGGCGCGGCGTGCCCGGGACGGGTTGTTCGAGCAGGCCAAGGTCATCGCCGGAGGCGCAGCGGAGTCGGTCGTGCAGCCCGCGTGGGGGCCTGACGGCGCGCTGTACTACATGTCTGACCGCAGCGGCTGGTGGAACCTTTACCGGTGGGACGGGGAGTCGCACCAGTCCGTTGCGCCCATGGACCGTGACTGCGCGCCGGCGCCGTGGGAGTCTGGATACCGCTCTTTTGCGTTCCTGCCAGGCGGCAGGATCGTGCTGACCGTGCAGCATGGCCTGTCCCACGGCCTGGCTGTCGTTGAGGCTGACGGCACGGCAAGGGTGGTTGAGGTTCCGCTGACGTCGATCAAGCCCTGCCTGGCAATGGTGCCCGGTGGCCTGGCCGTCATCGGCTCTGCCACGGCCGGCCCGCCTGCCGTGTTCAGGGTCGGCCTGCCGGAAGGTAAAGCCGCTGAGGTATCGCCGCCACCTTCCGCAGTTGTTCCCCGGACGACCCCTGGCGGGAAGTGTCAGCTGCCCTTCAAGGACCGGCTCCGGTTCCTCCTCCACCAGCCGGAGGGAGACGGGCCGTTCCCGCTGATCGTCCGGGCACATGCGGGCCCTACGGACGAGGTGCGGGACCGCCTCGACTGGACCAAGGAATTCTTCCTCGCTCACGGGTTCGCGGTCGCCGAAGTCGCTTACCGGGGGTCCGCTGGCCTGGGACGGCCCTTCCGTACCTCGCTCAACGGTCACTGGGGCACGTACGACGTCCAGGACTGCCTTGCCGTAGCCCAGGCCCTCATTGAGGGCGGCACTGCCAGGCCGGGCGCCGTCTTCGTGTCGGGCAGCAGTGCCGGCGGCTATACCGCGCTCCAGGCCGCCTGCGTGCCGGGGGCGCCGCTGGCGGCAGTGACCGCGATCTCGGCGATTGTCGACCCGGCAGGCTGGGCGGTAACGGCCCCGCGCTTCCAGCGCCCGCACGCGCGCGCCCTGGCTGGCCCCGCCGGGGCTGTGCGGGCTGCCCGCGTGCGGGTGCCCGTGCTGCTCGTGCACGGCCGGGGCGACGACGTGGCGCCGGTCGCTGATACCGAAAGGCTGGCCAGTGAGCTCCGCGAGCTGGATCGCCGTCATGAGGGGCTGTTCTTCGACGGCGTCGGCCACTACCTGTCCGCTCCGGACGCCCTCGCCGAGGCGCTTGCGGCCGAGCTCGCGTTCTACCGCCGCGTCCTCAGCTGACGCCTGCGGCCTCGGGAATCACGTCGCGAGCGAACTGCGTCAGCTCGATGACGCAGGGAGCCAGCGGGTACCGCGACAAGTCTGCCAGCAGGGCCGTGACGCGCTGCCTGCAGCGGCCGGATGAGGTCCGCGCGGTGTACTCGACGGCTTGCCTGGCCACCGTGCACGCCTGGTCGAGTTCCCCGGAGCGGAGCCAGGTGGACGCCAGAAGCGCCGAGTCGATCGCGAGCCGGCGCACGTGCGAGTCGCCGACTCCCTGCAGGGCGCGCTCGGCCTCCGTGCGGGCCGCCGGGGCACGTCCCAGGTCGTGCAGGCAGTGGGCGATCTCGTCGGAGAGGTAAGCGTGGCTGAAGTAGCTGATCCATCCCGGCTCGTCGCCGGGGCTTGCCGCGTCCAGTAGCTGCTCGCAGGCCAGGAGCGCGGCGGTCGTGTCCCTTTCCCGGCCCATCCGGGCCAGGGCGCGGGCCGATACCGCTGAGACCGCGGCCCGGGTCGCCGGGCTTGCTGCTGTCCCCAGCCGGGCCTCGGCTTTACCCGCCCAGGTGAGCGCGGCGTCTGGTTGCCCGCAGTGCAGGGCCAGGTGAGCGAGGCTGACTCCGACGAGGTACCCGCCGTACGCGGTGTCACCGGACATGGAGGCCGCCGTCAGCGCACGCTGGTAGAACCCCTGGGCGGTTCCGTTGCGGCCCGCGTCCACGGCCTGGTAGCCAGCCAGTTCCAGGAACTCCGCGGCCAGCCGGCTCCGTGCTGACGCGATGCTGCTGCTTCCGGCCGCGGGCCTGGCCAGCAGGCTGGCTAGCTCGGCATCGATGTAGGCAGCCAGGTGGCGGGCGAAGCTGCCAGAGCCGTGAGCGTGGTCGAGTTGCCGGAACAGGGCGAGCACGCCGCGGGCGACGTCGAGCTCATGGCTCGCCACCGGCATCCCCCCGCCAGGGCCGGACAAAAGCGGAGCTGGCGCTGAGAGCCACGATGCAATGACAGGATCAGAACGGACAGCCGCGAACGTGGCCCCCGCATGGCCCTGAGGAGCAGCCCCGGGCCGGATGAGGCCATCGGCCGTGCCCAGCTCCCAGGGCCAGGCCAGGAGCTGCCGCGCATCGCGGGTCATGCCCGGCCCGTTCTCCGGGCGGCTGACCTCGGCATGGTCGCCTCTGGCGGCCAGCTCTGCAACGGGAATGACGTCGGCGCCAGCGGGGCGGCTGGGCACGCAGCCGGGCCGCTCTCGGGTCCGCGCGGAGCGGCTGTGCCCGGCTTCGCCGTAGTCACCTACGTCGGCTAGAAGGTCAGCGACCGAGCACTCGTACAGGCAAGCGAGCCTGGACAGGACGCCGAGGCCCGGCTCGTATCCGGTCGGGGCGGGCCACTGCTCCCAGTAGGAAATGTGTTTGAAGGTCTTCGGGTCTTCGGGCCAGCGGGCGGTCCAGCGGTCGGCGACCTCGCGCTGGACCCAGCCGTGGGCGAGCCGCGGCGCAACGCGCGCGTTCACGCCGTAGCGCCCGCGGAAGACAGTCGCGATCTCCCCCCAGGTCAGTCCCTCTGCCCGCATGCGGGCAGCCAGCTCCTCGCGCTCGTGCCGCTGGCTGGGCGAGGCTGCCGGCATGTGCGTCCTCCCGACATCGTGACCACTCCAAGCATGACCGAACGGAACCCGGTCGTCACCGGCTGCCGATGATATTCCCCGTCGCACGGGGAGGTTTCCCGCGGAAAGCTCCCGCTCCGGCAGGGTGGCGGCAAGCCACGGCGGCAGCGAGGGTTGTCTAACGCCCGGGGGACCGCACTAGTCGAGACGGGAGCAGTGGCATGACAGCTGTGACCGGCACCTACCGAATCGGTAAGCGGTTCGAGTTCCAGGCCACCCGCACCCGTGACGGCGTACCAGATGGAAGCGGCTTCCTCGTGGAAGTAACCCTGACCGCCAGCTCGCTCACCGGCCCCGGCTTCGTTGTCGACTTCGGCGAGCTCGCCCCCCTGAAGCGGTACATCGGCCGGGCCTTCGATCACCGCAACCTCGACGACGTGCTCGGACCGGGCCACGCCGGCGACACTCAGGTGGCGGCGCAGCTGGAGGACTGGTGCCGCGCGAACCTGCCGTACGCCGCCGTCGAGCGGCTGGAGGGCGTCACGGTGCGCGCCGGGCGCCCCGCGGGACCAGGACCGCACGACCTGACTTTCTCGGCGCAGCACCGGATCGACGGCTTGGCCGAGGGGCACAAATGCGGACGGGACCACGGCCACACCTACCTCGTCAGCCCGGCGCCCGGCCAGGGCGCACTGCCCGGTGCCCTGCGCCGAATCGTCGCCATGCTTGACGGGAGCGTGCTCAACGAGGTGCTCGGTGCCGGGCCGACCTCCTCCGAGTTCCTGGCCCGCCACCTCCTGCTCGGCGCGCGCTCGCAGGGAGCCGCCGGGCTTGAAGCGCTGCGCGTGTCGGAGACCGCGAGCAGCTGGGCGCAGTACAGCGAGCGGCCATGACCGCCGGAACGGCACCAGCCCGGACCCTGTGGATCGCCGAGACCTTCGCCGGCACCGTCCAGGGCGAAGGGCCGAGCGCAGGGACCCCGGCGATGTTCATCCGCTGCTCCGGCTGCAATCTGGAGTGCCGGTGGTGCGACACCCCCTACACCTGGGACCGTGACCGCTTCGACCTGCCAGCCGAACGGACCCGCCGCAGCGTCGCAGAGCTGTCAGCGTGGGCCGCCAGCCGCCCTGAGTCCCTGGCGGTGCTGACCGGGGGCGAGCCGCTGATGCAGCAGCTCGCCCTGGTCCCTCTCGCCCGCGCCCTGGCCGGCCTCGGCAAGCGGGTGGAGATCGAAACCAACGGCACCTACCCGCCTGCTGCCGGGCTCACCTGCCTCGGCGTCCACTTCAACGTCTCGCCGAAGCTCCCCAGCGCCGGCATGCCCGCCTCGCGTACCGTCCGCCCCCACGTGCTGGCGGCATTCGCCGCCACGCCGAACCGGGTGTTCAAGTTCGTCGTCACCGGCCCTCCTGACCTCGACCAGATCGATGCGCTGGTCACCCGGTACCGGCTGACCGACGTGTGGGTGATGCCAGAGGGCACCACGCCCCGCGCCGTCATCGACGGCATGAGGACCCTGGTACCCGCCGCCACCGAGCGCGGCTACCGGATCTCCCCCCGGCTGCACGTGCTTATGTGGGGCGACGAACGTGGCCGGTGACCGTCGCACCGCAGTCTTTCCCGCGCCAGGAGGCACGGCCAGAGCGCGAGGGGACGGACCGGAGAGAGCGAACTGCGATGACCGCGGAGTTCCCGTCCAGCTGGCCGCCGCAGGCTCGCCGGCCGGCGAGCCTGGCACCGGGACCCGGGAGGTCGTGCAGCTGACGTGGCCGCAGGTGGAGGAACTGGTGAGCCGGATCGCCGGGCTGGCCAGCCGTGACGGCGCCCCGCAGACCCTGGTGGCCGTACTGCGCGGCGGCGCGGTGCCAGCCGTGTGCCTCTCCCACCGGCTAGGCCTGCGAGACGTCCGCGCGGTCGAGGTAGTCCATACCGTGGACGACAGCGTTCACGCTGCGAAGGCCCCCGCGCCAGCGGCCGTGAACCCGGCGTCGCTGGGGGACCTGACCGGACGGGACGTCCTGGTCGTCGATGACGTCGCGGGCACTGGCGAGACCCTCGCCGCTGCCGCGCACCTGGTCGCCCAGGCGGGGGCGGCGAGGCTGCGGACGGCAGTGTGCGCGGTCAACGAGGACAACTGGGCCGGCTGCGTCCCCGCGCAGGACGCCGTGACCTACATCGGCGCGACCACCCGCGGCTGGGTGGTCTTCCCCTGGGAGCACCACAATGGGCACTGAGTCTCTCCCTGACCAGTACAGGACCCGGCCGGGCACCCCGATGATCGGCCCTTACAGCACCAACCAGATGGATGACTTCTACGCGGCTCTGAGCCGCGGGGAAGCCAAGCCGTCCGGCATCATGAACCTGCTGCAGCACCTGGTCATCGCGGAGCGGTGCGCGCCCGGCGCACGGGTCCTCGACGTCTGCTGCGGCCGCGGGCTGGCGCTGCCGCTGCTGTTCCGCTACGCCCCGGGCATCCAGCGGTACGCCGGACTGGACATCAGCCCCGCCAACCTCACCGAGGCACGCGAGCGGACCAAGGCGCTCCACGAGGTTTACGGCACCCCTTTCCCGGTCGACCTGGTGGAATGCGACGTGGCCGGGCCGTGGCCAGCCCTGCCCGCCTTCGACGTCGCCATCTACACGTCCGCGCTGGAGCACCTGCCGTTCGAACTCGGCGCGCAGAGCCTGAGGTACACAGCCGCAGCGCTCGCACCCGGCGGGAAGCTATACCTGTCTACGCCGGCAGCCGCCGGCCCCCCGCCTCGCCCGCTTCAGTACCGGGTTCACGTCTACGAGTGGTCGCGCGACGAGGTCAAGGAAGTACTCGGCGACGCGGGGCTGGTCATCGAGGACGTGATGGGCCTGCTGCCGCCCGCACCAGATCAGCTGGCAGCCTCACTCGCCGACCGCTACGGCGACGCAGCCGCAACCTGGTACCTCGACCTGGCCGAACGCGTCCCCAGGGCCCTGCTCGACACCGTCTCCGCCGTTGCCGTCCCCGATCTGGCTACGGAACTGCTCTACGTCTGCCGGAAACCGGAATGAACACCTCAGCCGGACTGACGGCTCACCGTGACGCGCCCCTGTACGTGAGCGTCGAGGGGATCAACGGCGTCGGCAAGACCAGCGCGGCCCGCGCCGCCGCCGCCATGCTCGGCGCCCGCTGCCTGCTCCTGGACGAGCTGACCGACCAGCCGGGCGACACGCTGCCCGGCCAGGTGATTACCGCGCTGGCTGCCAGGAGCGACCCCTTCCTGCGCACGGGCCACCCGGCTGCGGAAACCCTGGCACTGCTCGCCCTGCAGGTCCGCAAGGCCGACCGCCTCGCCGAACGGGACCTGGCCGGGATCGACGTGATCCTTGAGGACCGGGGCGTCGACACCATCGCCGTGTACCAGGCCGTCATCATGTGCTCCGGCGATCCCGGGACGCCACCGGAGGAAGTAGCGCGCCACATACTGTCGGCCACCTTGCGATGGCGGCCCCTGCCCGACGCGACCATCCTGCTCACCGGCGATCCCGCGCGGTGCGCAAGGCGCTTCGCCGGCCGGATCGGGCACCCCCTGGCCCCGGCGGACGAACGGGTGATCGAGCGCATCGACGCGCTGTACCGCGCGATGGCCGCCCGCGACTCCCGGCGTTACGCCAGCGTTGACACTGCGAGCATGCTGCCAGCCGAGGCCGCCAGGGCCGTCGGCCAGATCGTGACCACGCTGCTGGAGCAACGGCAGGCCGCTCGTGCATCGTGACATCACCCTGCTGTGGGCGCTGCGCTCCCCGTGCGCGTTCGCGTGCCCGCACTGCTACTTCGGCACCATCGACGAGCACCGGGATAACCCGCCCGGGCAGCCTGGCGTCCTGTCGCACCTGTCCCGCGGCGACCTGCCGGCCCCGGCCCTGGCAGACTTCGCGCGCACCCTGCCCGGATCACCCGTCGAGCGGGTGGTCATCGCCGGAGGCGAGCCACTGGACTGGCCCGGCACGCTGGACCTGATCGCCATCGCCAAGGACGCGGGCTGCCAGGTAGTCGTGGCGACGAACGGCATTCCCCTCACCCGCCCGCACATGGCCGGCCGCCTCGTCGACCTCGGCGTCGACGGCGTCTCAGTCTCCCTCGACAGCGCGGACGCCGACATCAACGACCAGATGCGCCCGTCGCGCGCGGGCCGCTTCGGCTACCGCGACGTGCTGGCGGGCATCCGCGCCCTGCTCCAGGCCCGCGCCGGGCAGCCCGCGCCCCGCGTCGGGATCTACACCGTGGTCACGCGGTCACGCCCGCAGGAGATCACCGGCGTAGCGCGGCTGGCCGCCAGCCTCGGGGTGGACTACTACGTGCCGCAGCCGGTCTCCCTGGCACCAGGCCACAGGCTCTACCCGCAGCTGTCCCACACCCGTGACGATCTCGACGCGGTCGGCGAGCATCTCGCCCGCCTCCTCAGCGACCCGATGGGACTGGCCGTGCCCGACCCGTCGTACATCCGGCGGTTCATCGCCGCGATCTCCACCCAGGAAACCGGGCGCGTCCCCGACTGCTTCGGCGGCGCGCGGCTGTTCTTCATCCAGCCCGACGGCTCAGCCTGGGACTGCCCGTCGGACCGCCGGATCGCAGCCACCCGGCCCGAGCACCGGCGGACCATCCGCGGCGGCGACGCCCGCACGCTGTTCACGGCCAGGCCCGCGTGCACAGACTGCTCCCAGTTCACCCGGGACTGCGTGAACATGTGGCCCCTCGTCCTGGACATGCCCCGGCTGCTGCGCCGCGAGGCCGCCCCATGACGCAATCTCAAAGTCCTAGCGGCGGAGAGCCGCTGGGGGACCGGCTCACCTCGCTGGTCGGGCAGATGCCCGATCCGGGCGGCGGCCCCGCAGCCGGGGAACTGGAGCGCGAGCTGGCCGAGGCATTCGGAGCCCAGCATGCCGTCGCGCTCGCGTCCGGCACGGCGGCACTGCACGCCGCGCTGGACGCCTGCGGGATCGGCCCCGGCGACGAGGTCCTCGTGCCGGCGCTGACCGTCATCATGACCGTCGCACCCGTCGTCGCCCTCGGGGCGACGCCGGTATTCATCGACAGCGACCCGGCCACCTTGGACCTGGACTACCAGGACGCGGCCCGCAAGGTCACCTCCCGCACCCGGGCGATCATGCCGGTGCACCTGTGGGGCCGGATGGGAGACCCGGCAGCCCTGACGCGGTTCGCGGCCGGGCACAACCTGGCGGCCATCGAGGACGCCGCGCAGGCCGCCGGCAGCGCCCGCGACGGCCACAACGCTGGCACGGTCGGCACCGTCGGCTGCTTCAGCATGAAAGACGGAAAGGTCCTCTGGAGCGGCGAGGGCGGCTTCCTGCTCACCGCCCGCCGCGACCTCGCCGAGCACACGGCGGCGTTCCGCAGCCACTGGCAGCAGCCCCCTCCAGACCAGGCCCCGCAGAGCCGCCTGGCGACCAACTCCCGCCTCGCCGCCCCCCTGGCGGTGATCGCCCTGGCCAACCTCCGGCGGCTCCCCGCCCTGGCGGAACGACGCCGCGCGCAGGCCCGGCACATGCTGCACCGCCTAGAGGCAACCCCCGGCCTGCGCGCCCTCACCCCGGCCCCGGGCGAGCAATGGAACTACTTCGCCCCGCTCCTCCGCATCAGCCTCCCGCACCCCCGGGCGTTCGCTGAGCACCTCGCGCAGCAGGGAGTGCCGAACTCAGCCGGCAGCTTCGGGCTGGTGCCCTGCGACACCCGGCCCATGTTCAGCAAGCTGGGCCAGGCGCCGTGCCGCGGCGCCGCCCAGGCCCTTGACCGCACCCTCGCCATAATCCTCAACGAACGAGACACCGAGGAAGCAATCGACCGCTACGCCGCCGTCATCACCCGGGAAGCCCGCGCATGGGCCACCTGACCGACGACCCGAACCAGCGCCCGCCAGCCCTGGAAGGTCCCGGCGGCACCGTGCCCCTGCCCGTGAGCGGAGCCCGATGACGACCCCCTCCGTGCGCAATCCCTGCCCCCGCGGCCCGCTGATCTCCGTCGAGGGCATCACCGGAGTCGGCAAGACCTACCTGACCGGCCGCGCTGTCGAGACCCTGGACGACAAGCCGGTGATGCTCGAAGGATTCTCACGCCGGGCACCCGAGCGCGCTGAACTAGGCGAGGCCCTGCTCCGCGCGCTGCGCGAGGCCAGCGGAAAGGACCCGTTCCTGCGCGGTGGTGCCCCGGTCGCCGAGGCACTCCTCCTGCTTGCCATCAAACGGCATGACCTGGACACGATCCTGCCCGAGCTGTCCGCCGGCCGCACCGTCATCGAAGGCCGCAGCATCGACACCACGGCCGTGTGCCAGGCCCTGCTGCTCCACCCCGGTGCACCCGACGACGCCCTTAACGAGGCGGCCGCCCTGCTGGAGCTCGCAGCCTCCTTCCGCCCGCTACCCGACCTGACGATCCTCGTCACCGACGACGCCTCAGCGGCCGTCCAGCGCGCGCAGCGGCGCGACAGGCGCATATTCACCGATGAGCAGGCCACGTTCATGCACCAGGCAAGCGCGTTGTTCGAGCGGGTCGCCGCAGCCGGCCAGGCACGGTACAGGGTCGTGGACCGGCGCTCTGCCGGCGAGGACGAGGCAGCCCAGCAGATCCGCGAGTGGATCCAGGCCGCCGACACCGGCCTGTACTGCGCCCCCGAGCCGTGGCAGCGCCCAGGCGCGCCTTGCCTGTACTGCGGCCACCGTGCAGGCCCGGCGCCGGCATGAAGCACGCACCCGGCCCGTCGGCCTGCACCAGCTGCTCAGGAGAGCCTGCTTCCGCGATGCGTAGCCATCCCGCGATCCCCGACGGCACCGCGGCCTTGCTCCTCGACTTCGACGGCACCCTCGCCGACACGACACCCAGCCACGAGCGGGCGCTGCGCACGGCACTGCACCCGTTCGGCGTTGACCTCGACCCCGGGTGGTACCTCCGCCACGCCGGCCTGTCCATCGGCGACCTGCTGGCGCAGCTGCCAGGCGCCCGGCAACTGCCCCACGACCAGATCATCCGGCAAAGCCGTGCGCACCTGCTGGCCGCCGTCAGCTCCGTCGCCCCCGTCGGCTGCGTCATCACGCTCCTGCGCGCCGCGCGCCGTGCCGGGCTGCCCTGCGCCATCGCGTCGGGCGCTAGCCGGCTCCTGGTCCAGCCCGGCCTTGAGGCCCTCGGCCTGAGCGGCGATTTCGCAGCAGTCGTCGCGCGCGAGGACGCGCCGCGCGGCAAGCCCGCCCCCGACCTGTACATCGAGGCTGCCCATCGCCTCGGTGCCCCGCCCGGCCGCTGCGTTGCCGTCGACGACGCTCCCGACGGCGTTACCGCCGCCCGCGCAGCCGGCATCCTGCACGTCCTGACCCTGGCCGGCGGCCACCTTGCCCCCGCCGTGCCGGACGTTGCGCCAGCACGGTCAGCAATCCCGCAACCTGCCGCCCCTTGGGCTGCCGCACCAGGGGAGGCATGATGCCCGTCTTGCACTCCACCAAGAACCTCCAGGTCATCGAGCCGCCCACCGCGGCAAGGGAAGGCATCGGGGTCTTCGAGTTCACCGACAACTTCACGGTGTTCCACTACGGCAGGATGCCGGACCTGATCCCTGGCAAAGGCGAGGCGACCTGCCGGATGGCCGTCTTCAACTTCACGCTGCTGGAGCAGGCAGGCGTGCCCACCCACTTCCGCCGCTTCATCGCCCCCAACCGGATCGAGTTCGATCTCGCCCGGGCCTCCGGCCAGGACACCGGGGCACCAGGACCGGGAACCGGGAACTACCTGGTCCCGGTTCAGGTCATCTTCCGCAACGAGCTTCCCCAGGGAAGCTCCGTGCACCAGCGCCTGGCGGCAGGCACGCTGGCGCTCTCCGACCTCGGCCTCCGAGACGTTCCCGCTATCGGTGAGGAGCTGGAGCATCCGCTCATCGAGTACGCCACGAAACTGGAAGAGGCCAACCGGTTCATCGGCGCGCCAGAGGCCCAGCGCATCGCAGGCCTGAGCGACCAGCAGTTCCGGGAGATGGGTGACCTCACCGTGCGGGTCAACGAGGTGATCACCGGGCACGCGCGCGAGCTAGGGCTGAGCCACTGCGACGGCAAGGTGGAGTTCCTGGTCTCAGCTGACGGGCACATCGTCCTGGCCGACAGCCCCGGCACGCCCGACGAGAGCCGCCTCATGTACAGCGGGGTGCACTGCGGCAAGCAGGTCATCCGGAACTGGTACGTCGCCAGCGGGCATGAGCTGCCCGTGCAGCGGCTGATCGCCGACCGAGTGCCCAGGAACCAGTGGCCGGCTCCCGCACGGCTCCCGCCGGAGTTCGTGCCGGTGATGTCCGACCTGTACCGGTCCCTGAGCGAGGCGTGGACCGGAGAGCGCACCTGGGGCGCGCCCGGCCTGCCGGCCGCCACGCAAGCCGTCCGCCGCCTCGCTAGCCGCTGACCGCGCGCGAAGACGCCGGGTAATCGGGCACCCTGGTGTCCTCGACGTGCCGGGCGCCGGCGGCGACGCCGCGAAACCCACTCGGGAGGTAGAGACATGGGCAGCCTGACAGAGGACCCTGCTTTCCTGGAGACCACGTTCGTCGTCATCGACTTCGAGACGACGACCCCGGCTGGATACCCGGCCCAGCCCATCGAGGTCGCCGCTCTCGCGCTGCGCTACCAGCAGCGCGAATGGGCACGCGCGGGCACCAGCACGTCCCTCATCCGGCCGCCGTCGTTCGCCCCCGTGACACCTGCCGACACGGCGCAGACCGGCCTGACACCAGAGCAGCTCGCCCAGGCGCCGGCCCCGGGTGAGGCACTCGGGGCGCTTGACCGGCGATTCACCGCGGGGACCCCGTACCTGCTGGTGGCCCAGCACGCCGCCACCGAGGCCAACGTCATCTACAACCAGCGAGAGCACTGCCCGGCGCTAGCCCGCATCGACTTCATCGACACGATCCCGCTGGCGAGGCAAGTCGCCCCCGGCCTGCCGAACTACAAGCTCGACACCCTGCTAGCGCATTTCGCCATCGGGCAGCCGCCAGACCGCCACCGGGCCAGCGCCGACGTCGAGGTCACCGCGCAGGTGTTCTTCCACCTCGTCCGCGCCGCGGATGAAATGCCCCAGTTCAGCGACCTCGCGTCCCTGGTGAAAACGGCCGGGCGCACCGCCAAGTGCAACCTGCCAGTTCAAGGCACATTCTTCTAAGCTGGCTCCTAGAGGATCCGGGTCGGAGTGACTGCAACTCGTCCGATACGGGACCCCACCAGGCGCTCCGCGACGGCCAGCGGATACCAGCTGGCCCCGCTGACCTCGGACTCCTGGACACGTCCCACGTCACCATCGGCCGTCGAGAAGGCATACCCGAAATCAAGGTGGAAATGGTCCGGCTCGTCCTTCTCCGGCCGCGCCGGGACCCGGCCGAACTCCACGTACACAGGAACCTCCGAGACACAGGCCACCAGGCCCGGGTCAACACCGGTCTCCTCCACCAGCTCGCGCTCCGCCGCGCCAGCCAGCGTGGCATCATCCGGCTCAAGATGCCCCCCCGGCTGCAGGACGATCCCGTAAGCCCGGTGCTCAACAAGCAGGATCTCCGCGCCCCGTACCAGCAGCACCCCGGCGGTCACGTGCATCGGAAAGTTCCGCCGCGAGGCAAAGTCCCCACCCAGGGACAGCAGGCGGACGGCTTCTGCCAGCAGCTCGGCCTCTTCGGGACAGCGCTCAAGATAGCTGGCAAGCGCGTTCGAGATGTCCCGGTTACTGATCGCCATACCCCACCCCTGTTCCCAGCCGGGCTAGCGCCTCAGCCACTGCATGCTTCCTGTCGACCGCATCCGCTGCGGCTTCGTCGACGGCCTTGCCCGACGGCAACGGTGCCCATGTGGCTCGCAAGCTTCTCGGCGACTTGCACCGGGCAGGGGCCTGCCCGGTCAGACTTTGCTTCGCGGTTGCTAAGTCGGCAACGGCGGCGGTGGGTCACGAGAATCAGCACGCCACTCTGCTTACCGCAAACCCGGGCTGGGATGGGGGGATCACGATGAACGCACCACCCCGCCTTCGACGGGGAGCCGTGATGTCCTTGCGGTCCCTCGGCTCCCATCCGGCCCGCCGTGCCGGCCCGGCAATGTCAGACACTCGGCGTATGGTGTTCGCTCGTGGAACGACCAGGCGACAGCCAGCACAGCCAGTCCCTGCCGGACCCCTCGCGGCCTTGCGTGTGCGGGCATCTCGTCTACTTCCCCGGAAAGCAGGTATGTTGCACGAGGTCGTGTTGGCCTCGCCGAGGCGGCATGTTGCGCTGCGGGATGGTCATCCAGTCCGTCATCGCGCCGAGAGCGAGGCCGCTATGGATAGCCTCTTGGGCGGCATCCCACCACGATCGGACGGCAGGCTCACAACGACATCCTGCTGCCGCGTGAGGTTGCCCCGCTTTGACGGACAGGGTTGATCGCTAGGTCAGGCTACTCGCCTGGTCTTTTCGCGGTGATTGTTTTCGAAGTCGGCCGGGCTGCGATATCCGAGTGATGAGTGCAGGCGGGTGCCGTTGTACCAGGCGATGTACTCCACGACGGCTCGCCTGGCCCCGGCCCGGGTCGGCCAGGGGCGGGTATCGACGAGCTCGCCCTTGAGCGAGGAGAAGAAGCTCTCGGCGAGCGCGTTGTCCCAGCACTGGCCCGTCCTGCCGACCGAGAGCGTGACCTGGTTGTCCTGCGCGAGGGCGGCGTAGGCGGCCGAGGTGTACTGGCAGCCGCGGTCGGAGTGGAAGACCACGCCCGGCTCCGGGTCGCGGGCCGCGAGGGCATTGGACAGCGCGTCGCCGGTCAGGCTCGTGCGCAGGTGGTCCGCGAGGGCGTAGCCGACGACCCGCCGCGACGCGATGTCGATGACCGTGGCGAGGTAGAGCCAGCCTTCCCAGGTGGCGATGTAAGTGATGTCGCCGCACCAGCGGGTGTTGAGCTTGGCGGCGTCGGCTGTGAAGTCCCGGCGGACCCGGTCGGCCCGGGCCGCGGCGGCCGGGTCCGGGATGGTGGTCTTCTTCCAGCGCTTCGCGGCCCGTCCCTGCAGGCCGCGCTCGCGCATGAGCCGGGCGACCCGCTTGCGGGAGTGCCGCCTGCCGTCGGCTTGCAGCCGGGCGTGGACCCGCGGGGCGCCGTAACGGCCTTTCGAGTCCTCGTGCACCGCCTCGATCCGGGCGGCCAGCTCGGCGTCCTGCGCGGCCCGCCGGGAAGGCCGGCCGTCTCGCGCTGCGTAGTAGGCGGCTCGGGAGACCTTCAGCAGCTCGCACGCCCGCTTGACGTTGCTGCCCTGCGACTTCTCCGCCTCGATGAAGGGATACAGCCTCACCGGGTCTCCTTCGCGAAGAAAGCCGTCGCCCGCTTGAGGATGTCGACGTCCTCGCGCAGCCGCCTGTTCTCCCTGCGCAGCTCGGCCAGCTCGCGGCGCTCGCCGCTGGTCAGCCCGCCGTCCTCGCAGGTCCCGGTGTCGCGTCCGGCCTGCTTGACCCACTCCCGCACGGCCGTCTCGGTCAGGTCGAAGTCCTTCGCGACCTGGCCGACGGACCGGTCCCCGCGCTGGCACAGCTCGACGATTCCGCCTTGAACTCGGCAGTGAACGAACGGCGCCGCCGGGGCTTCTTCCCCATGCCTTCCATGATCGGACATCCTTCCGGGGCAGAACCCCTGATGGTGGATGTCCGTCAAAGCGGGTCAGGCTCACTAATCAACCGATGGGTATCAGTTGTCAGGCCTCGGAGGCTCGGGCCTGTCACGGAGCCAGCGCAGCAGGCGGAAGACCCTGTCTTGTGGGCCAAATACAGCTATCCCGATCAGCGTTAGGGCGAGGATCAGCACGATCACTGGCACTATCAAAGCTAGGACAGGGATAAATCCTGTGGCGGCGAAGGAAGCAGCGATAGGAACGGCACCGAGACCAATGACGCGAAGTGCTCTGATTGTCTGTGTCGGAGAATGCGAGCCAGCGTGGCCCGGAGCTTCGGAGTTTGCCATTGTCGCCGTTCCCTCGGAGAGTCAGCCGGTCTAAGTTGTGTCCAGCTAAGCAGGAGATCCGGCCCGCTCGCCTGCATGCCGAATTATCCGAAGCGCGAGCGGGAACGTGGCAGGTCGCACGGTAGGCTGCAGTTGGCCGCACCGAATACGCTGAAGCCGAGGGAGGCCGGGTTGTCGGAGTCCGAGGCGATGGACTTGCTCGCCGGTTTCTGCCGCGCCCTTGAGGATGAGGTGGAACGAGCCGGAGTTCTGAAGAAACAGTTGGCGACCTCTCTCGAGATCAGTCCTCCAGCGGTGAGTGCGTTGTTCGGCAGCGGGAGAAATGGTAACAAGAAGCCTCCAAGCTGGCCGCGGGTCGAGCGCATCTTGAGTCTCTGCTGGGAGAGAAGTAGTCACGGTTTGCCTTCTGGTAGCGGTGATAGAAAAACTGCCTTCCGTGGGACGAAGGATGATCTCGGTCGATATCTGGAGCACTGGCGTGGCCGCTACAGGCAACTTGAGCGGGATATGGAACGTGCGCGGACGGCGAGCGTCTCAAATTCCAAGGCAGAGCCATCGGCGAGCGACAGATTCGTATGGCTCGATCCTCGGCCAGAACCCCCGGCAGGTCGGGAGGACATGCTCGATGATTTGCGTGCTCGTCTGTCCGAGGGCGATGGCCCGTGGCCGCGGATCGTCGTGCTGCATGGTCTGGGGGGGGTAGGGAAGACGAGCGTGGCCTTGGAGTATGTGCACGGCCGCTGGGACGACGGGGCGGGGATCGTATGGCAGTTTCCGGCAGGGAACCCGGCCGTGCTGGCCGATGCGTTCACCCGGTTCGCTCGCCAGATCGGCGCTGCTGGTTCGGCCCGCGACCTGCAAGACTGCATCCTGGCCGTGCACTCTTTCCTCGCGAGGACCCTGACAGCTTGGGTGCTGATGTTCGATGACGCCCCCGGCCCGGACTCGATACAGCCGTTCGTGCCGCGCGCCGGGAATGGCCAGGTGCTGATCACTAGTCAAAACGCCCTGTGGCCACCCAGCCAGGCGGTAGCGGTTCAACTCCTCGGCAAGGAGGTAGCGGCCCGCTTCCTGGCGCAGAGGACAGGCGACCCCGACGGCCGTGCTGCGCGATACCTTGCCGAAGAGATGGACGGGTTGCCCCTCGCACTGGAACAGGCTGGCGCGTACATGCAGGCCACGGGCACCAGCTTGGCCCGCTATCTGGACCTGTTCCGGCGGCAGCGGGCGAAGTTGCTCGCCGAAGGGAGTCCATCCGGCTACAGCGGGACAGTCGCGACGACGTTCGCACTAGCATTTTCCCGACTGGAGGGCGACACTCCGCAGGCCGCTGCGGTTCTGCGAATGCTCGCATGCCTGGCGCCCGACCCGATTCCTCTGGACCTGTTGCTAGGTAGCATCGGCGCCCTCGCAGAGCCCGAAGCCGCTGTTGCCGAGACGCTGGCGCCGCTGATCGGCAACTCAGTGGCGCAAGGGAACGCGATTATCGCCCTCCGTCGCTATTCGCTGGTCAACCCCACCAGAGGCGGCCTGATTCTGGTGCACCGACTGGTTCAGGCCGTTGCCTTCGGCCAGATGCCTGCGAGCGTTGCGGGCGCATGGAAGCATGTGTCCGCCATGCTGATCGAGGCGGCAGTCCCCGGTGACCCGCATTTGCCCGCTTCGTGGCCGGCGTTCCGCGCACTGCTGCCGCATGCTCAGGCTGTCCTCGACCTCGACAGCGAAGCCCTGTTGCGCATCGCGCTCTTCCTAGGTAGCGACTTCAGTTACGCCGGGGCTTTTCATGCACTGATGCAGAGGTACGCGGTCTATGCTGAGCAGACGGTAGGCATTGATCATCCGGCCACTAAGCAGCTCCGGCTGCAGGCGGCTTTCGCCGAAGCGCTGGAAGCGGGGGAACGGGACCCGGTTGCCGCGCTCGGCGCGATGTCCAAGCTACTGCCCGAGGAGATCGAGCTAGCCGACCCTGAAGACGAAGCTGGCCGCGAAGCCTTGGCCGTGCAAGCCGCCCTCCTTCAGACGAGGGATCCCGCCCAAATCCGCGACCTGTACATCAGACAGCTGCGCGCCATCGAGAGGATGTTCGACCCTGGGCACCCATACGCCTTGCAGACCGGCATCTTTGTCGCTGTGTACACCGGGTTGGCGGGGAACCGGACTGCTGCGCGAGACATGCTTGCGGAGCTGCTTCCTCGATTTGAACAGGCTTTCGGGTTTGATCACCCGATCAATCTATGGGCTTACCCGGACTTCGCCGAGTTCACCGGCTGGGCGGGCGACGTCACCGGAGCCCGCGATCTGTACGAGCGACTGTTGCCTGAACTTGAGCGAGCTCTCGGACCAGAACACGAGAACGTCCTGAAGGCTCGCTACCATCACGCGGAATGGACCGGGCGGGCCGGGGACCCCGCCGCCGCACGCGACATGGACGAAGCGCTGGTAAATGACCTCAAGCGCCTCCCCGGCTCAGCTGACCAGCTCACCAAGCAAGCACGCGCTGCCCTTTTCGGATGGAAAACAGTTGCCATGGGGCAGACTATTCGGCGGAGATTTACCCGGCGCCAGTGACATGCAGAATGTAACGATATGCGACCTCCCGGCGGTCTATGAGGCTTGACGCAACTGCAAAATAATCGGTATCGATCTGGGCGCCTTGCCTCACCAGAGAATTCCGGTGCGATCGCTGACAGTGGCGATGGTCGGCTCGATGTTTGAGACCTCGGTAACGGCTTTGTCGAGCCGCATGGTGTCGTCGCCGACGTGCTGATGGTGGCGAATGGCTAGCACAGCGACCATGCTCATGATCACCTGCTCAAGATGCTCATGGTCAGTGGCGGGTGACACGGGTCTGGTGCTCCGCTCTGGGACTGGGTACGCAGGTGCGGCTGGTGCCGACGCGAGCAGCGTAGGGGACAGAAATCTGGACGGGCCTAGGGCCATATCGCGGGACCGTCCGGTCCGATCCTGCTCACAGGCTCCTGCGGGGACACCGGAAACGGGAACCTACAGATGTGTAGGTTCCAGATTCTGATGTCCCTTTCCAGAAGGCAATGTCCTTTGTCTTAGTCATTGGGGACATTCAATTGGGACGGTGGGATAAGCGACCTTCGCGTTATCGCTTTGCGTAACTGGCTGCGCGCCATTGCGGACCGTCTCGTTAGCCGTGCTCTTCGCGGGGGTTCGACTGTCCTGTTATGCGCGCCGCCCCCCTCGATCCGACAACTTCATCGCGAAATGACGGGTTGGGTTCTCGGGCTTGCTGGTGCCTGTGTTGTGGCTGTCGAGGTCCTTGGCGTGGTTCACCTTAGATGCCGGTGTGGGTGTAGGCCGCCCACAGGACGGGGTTTGATGGGTAGCGGGCGCGGAGTTTCCGAATGGCGTGATGCAGTGCCTCTGCGGACAGGGCGGTGTCGGGTGGCGTGGTGCCGTTGTTCGTGAGGCGGCCGTAGAAGTCCTCGGCGATGTGGCGTGCGGCGTTGTCGTTGATGGGCCACAGGGTGCCGATGACGTGCTGGTATCCGGCGAGGTGGAAAGCCCCAGTGACGTGGATGGCTTCGTCGGCGAGGCGGGGGCTGGTGCTGGCGGTGTCGCACGCGGAGAGGTAGGCGAGGCTGCCGGTTAGCTGCAGGGCGCTGATGTCAGCCACTGTCAGGGGATGGGTGAGATGGTCTGGCAGGATGAGGCGGCTGGTGGAGGGATCGTTCCAGTCGGCGAGGCCGTGGCAGGAGAAATGAGTTACGGGGTGTTGCGGCAGTGCGGTGAGGACGGCGTCGCGGGTGGGGTCGTTCAGCAGGGTGGTGTCGGGCATCAGGGCGGCGAGGGCATCGGCTTCGGCGGCTACTCCGGGCAGTGGGGCGGCTCCGGGGACACTGGCGGCGGCGATGATCAGCGGTGCGGTCGCGGTTGTGTCGGCGGGGTGGCTTCGGGCGTAGGCGAGGCCGCGCACGGTGGTGGTGTAGGAGGAGACCACGCGGTCCAGCACGGTCCGCGGGTTCGCTTGCCGGGCCGGGTCGTCAGCGGTGAGGTCGGCGTGATGGCCGGCGGCGTGCAGCGGCAGGTATGCCGTGACCCCGACGGGGCACCACCACACCCGTGGCCACCCGGTCTCCGATGCTGGTGTGCTGGTGTGGCCGAGGGCGGTCAGGACGGGGCTGGTGATGGTGTCCCACAGCCATGCCAGCACGTCAAGTATCTCGGTATGGGCCGCTCTGCGGGCAGCGGGCGCGGCGGAGGGGTCGACAGAGGCGCGCCGGGCCGACAAGATCCGGTTGGCCTGCTGGTAGACGGCGGTCTCCGATACAGCGGTCAGGGGCACGAGGCGGACAGGGTGGTCGGGGTGCGGGGTGAGGATGAGAGCGTCGCAGCGGGCAGGGCTGGCGATGACGAACGCCACCGGTCCGGCGCAGGCTTGAGCGGCAAGCTTGTCGACCGGAGGCGGGGCGAGGAAATCCTGGAAGCCGTCGAGGGCGCGGATACGTGTGACGAGCGCATTCCAGTCAGCGGCGGCGCTGGCACGGGCGCGGGCAATGTCGTCAGCGGCCCGCGGCGTCGCGCCCGCATCCTCGGGGGCCAGGTGCTCTGACCTGCCAGGCGCGGGTGAGCGAACCCGGCTGATCGAGGGCATCCAGGCGCGCCCGCACACGGGTGAGGTCGTCGGCGAGGGAGGGGGCGATGCCGGCGAGGCGCCGCGTGTCGCTGCTGCGGGCCGCGAGGGTGTCGGCGACGAGCAGGCCCCGGGTCTGTTCCAGCAGCGTCACGGCCCGCCGAGGGTTTCCAGCCCCGACGGCGGCCGCGGCGATGACCCCTGCCAGCGGGCCGATACCGCCCAGGCGATCCTCGCGGTCAGCCCGGACCAGCGATTGCGGCAGCATCAACGGCAGCAGGGCCACCGCTTCCTCGGCTGCCGCCAACGCCTCAGCGTCCTGTCCCAGTAGTCCGCCATATTCCGCCGCGTTGCGCCATGCGCGGACTCGCCCTGCCACTGGTGCCATCTCTGCACCGCCCGCAGACCGGCAGCACTCCACGGCCTCCGCCAGCGCCACCGTCTGCCTGGTCCGCTCTGACAAGGAGTGCAGCGCCATACCGAGGTTGTTGAGGTACATCGCGTGGTCAGGGTGGTCGGCGTGTGTCGCAGCTACCGCCTGGCGAAAGAACCCGACGGCCTCGTCTAGGCCCTCGGTCTGCTCGGTCCGCTCGGACAAGGTGCGCAGGCCACCGCCGAGAGTGTTGAGGCGCAGGGCGCGGTCGGGGTGGCCGGCGGAAGTGGCGGCCACGGCCTGGCGGCCGACGGCAACGGCCTCCTTCAGCACCGCTACCTGACCGGCCTGCCTGAACTGCCTTTGGAGCGCATCGCCGAGGTTACCGAGGTACACCGCGCGGTTGGGGTGGTCGGCGGGAGCTGCGGCGACCGCCTGGCGGCCGACGGCAACGGCCTCCTCCAAGACCGCTGTCTGCCTGGTCCGCCCGAAGTGCCTTTGCAGGGCGGTGCCGAGGTTGTTGAGGAACATCGCGCGGTCAGGGTCGTCGGCGGTAGTCGCGGCGACCGCCTGGCGGCCGACGGCAACGGCCTCCTCCAGCACCGCCATCCGGCCGCTGCAGTCGAACAAGGTGCACAGGGCGACGTTGAGATTGCTCAGCACCATGTTGCTGTGAGGGTGGTCGGCGGGGATGCGGTCGGCCGTCAGGCGGCCGAGGGCAATGGCTTCCTCCAGCACCGTTATCTGCCCTGTCCGCTCGAACAGGCTAAGCAGCGCGGTGCCGAGACTGTTCAGCACCTCAATGCTGGCCGGGGTGGCGGCCACGGCCTGGCGGCCGAGGGCAATGGCTTCCTCCAGCACGGCTATCTGTCCTGTCCGCGCGTACTGGCTGTGGAGGGCGGCGCTGAGCGTGTTGAGGTACATCGCGCCGTCAGGGTGGTCGGCGGGGGCGGCGGTGACCGCCTGGCGGCCGACGGCTATGGCTTCCTCCAGCACCGCTGCCTGTCCGGTCCGCTCGAACAGGTAGCGCAGGGCGATGCAGAGATCGTTCAGCGCCGCTAGGCGGCTGGGATGGCCGACGGAGATGTCGGCCACCGCCCGACGGAAAATCTCGACGGCTTCGCCGAGGGCGGCTACGTCCCCGGTCCGCTGGTACCTGTGGAACAGGCCAAGCGCACGGCCGTGGGCGGCGGCCGGATCCGAAGAAGAGGATGCCGCCTGGCCTGTTCCGCTCGTAGTGTCGAGCCGGGCCTGATCGAACAAGTCACGGACAGGTTTGGGGACAGCGTCAGGCTCCTGTGGATAGAGATAGGCGAAGTAGTCCACGGCAGCCCGCAGCTCTTCTCGGTCCTGGCCTTCCGGGAGCGCACGGTAGCGGTACCAGTGGTACCAGCCCAAGGCGTGCGCGGCCGGACGATCCGTGGCGGGATCGGTAGCAGTATGGACATCATGTGCTGCAGCAACCGCATCGCGGGCGAGCAGCAGGCTGAGATCCTGTGCGGTCGCGGCCCGAGACAGACGGCTCACAAGGGCGACGAGGGCAGCCTCCCGCTCAGGCATCCGAACACCTCATTTGTGGCTCCTGCCGCCGGTTACATCACCTGTGATCAGCGCCGTGCTTGGGAATGCTAGCCGTGAAGCGTGTTCGCCCGCCTAACGTCTGCCCAAGCCGACAAGTCGCGTTCACGAAACACGGCACCCCTCAGCGAAGTGGCACCCGCCGACCCCAGCCACCAGACGGCTTTTGCCTCTGACGCATTCCGGAGAACCGGGGCATGATCAAAGTGTCCGGCGAACGGGGGCAACCTCACGCTGGTCCTGGCCCAGGAGCCCGGCCCATTCCTCCTCGGTCCATGCCCAGTAAGACCGGCCGGTCTCGGCGCACCGCAGCAGCACCACCGCGGCCGCGTCCAGCACCGCCCGCCGGCGGTGCGAGGTCAGCGGGCCCTCTAGCGCCGCGGCGGCGTCGTCGAGCGGCCGCAGCAGGCGCCGGACCTGCTGCCAGCCCCGGGCGGCGGGGTCGTGCCGGGCCAGGCGGCGCAAGTTGTCGGCCCCGAGCGCAATGATCGCGTCCTGCTCTGCCGACCGGAGCAGGGGCGCCGAGTCGTAGCGGGCCAGGTCGACCGGCCACCGCCAAGGAGCAGCGGAATCTCGGCGGCGGGCTGCGGAAGACGAGGTCACCGGGTCACCTCAGTGATCCCGGCGCCTGTCAGCGCCTGGACACGACGGGCGTGGATGTGCTGCATGCCCTGGCTAAGCTTCCCGGCGAGCTCCCGCCCGGACAGGTGGATATACCGCAGCGTCGAGTCGGTATGCCGGTGCCCGGCGAACGCGGCGATCGCGTGGACCTCCCAGCCCATCCTGGCCAGGTCCGTCAGGCAAAGGTGCCGGGTCGTATGCGTGGAGAACCGCTCGACACCCGAGGCCAGGGCGATCCGGCGGACCACCTTCGACCAGGTCCACAAGCTCAGCGGCTGGGCATGGTTGCGCCGCGACTCCGACAGGAACAACGGCCCCCGCGCCCGGCTCACCGAGGCCCGGTGCGCGAGGTACTGCGACAGCAGCACCCCGGTCGAGGCCGAGTACGGCACGACGCGCTCCAGCCGGTTCTTCGTCGTCTCCGCCCGGACCCGCAGCGTGCGGTGCGCCGGGTCGACGTCGTCGGTGCGCAGCGAGCACAGTTCCTCGCGCCGCAGCGCGGCATCGTAGGCCAGCGCGAGCATCAGGCGGTTGCGCGCGGGCTCGCGGCGGGCCTCCCCAAGCAGCTGCAGCCACTCCTGCTCGCTGGGGATCCACGGCAGCCTGCTCAGCCGCGGCACCAGGCCGCGCTGCGCTCCGCCCGCCCGGCCGCCGGGGGTGTATCGGCCCCGGCCCACCGGGTTGGACTCACGCAGCCCCTCCTCCATCAGGAAGTCGTAGAAAAGCCGGACCGGCACCAGCCGCTGCTGGATCGTCGCGTTCGCCAGCCCGGCCCCCGAGTCGATCGCCACCACGTTCGCACCCCGCAGGCTCGGCCGCGACGTCAGCTCCCGCACGAAGACGGCCACATGGGCACGGTTCGCGGCGACCGGGTCGACGCCCTCCCTCTCGCACATCAGCAGATACTCGCCCAGCCCGCGGGCATACGCGTCGATCGTCCTGGGCGCCCGCCCCAGGTCGGTCCAGATCTGCAGCCACGTCGCCGCCTGCTCGTGCCGACTGAACACCGGCCACTTCTCCCTCAGCACCACCGTGCCGCTCAAGCTGTCTCCCAAGTCCGCGGTTGCACCGAGGGAACATCATCACCCCGGCAGATTCCACGTAACTTTTAAGATGCTCAAGAGGCAGATGTACGGGCGCGCGAAACCCGACCTGCTCCGCCGTCGCGTCCTATTCGCCAACTAGCCGCGCTCAGGCACCACGGAAAGTGCGCCAGAACCAGAATTCGGCCGACGTTGACACACCGGAGGAATGGTCTGCCGAGCCTGCACCGCTCGCAGGCTCAATGTGCGACGTGGCGCGCGTTGCTACCGCGCCCGAACCAGACGCCGCCCGGACGGAAACCGGCATTCATCTCGAACAGCCCGTGCTGGATCCGTGCTGATACCACGGCCCCTCACAGGCCGCTGATCTGTGGAAACTGCCCCGTAGTCCACGAACTTCACGATCTTCGAGGGGACCAGTGAGATCCAGCGGATGATCATCGGGCGGGCGGTTACCGGGCTGGACGTTCGGTAGGCTGACCTTAGGCGGCTACTCGAAGATGTCGTCGGGGTGCTTGGCGGTGAGGGCTGCGTTTGACCACTTCCGCAGGGTGGCGATGTCGTCGCACCCGTCGATCAGTGCGGAGTGCTTGGCGGTGAGGTCGAGGCCGCGTGCCTGGGCGACCATCCGGATGGCGTGCCGCTCGCCGCGGGCCTCGCCGCGGGCCTCGCCGCGGGCCTCGCCCTCGGCGCGGAGCATCTGTGCGGTTGTCATGTACGCCTCCTCAGCGTCCGGGCCGAGTGAGGCGGCCAGGTCGCGCAGCTCGCTGACGGGTGCCTCGCTGACAAGTTCAATGTACGTCAGGATGGCGATGAATACCTCCGCGCCTCCGGGCTGGTCCAGGATGGCGCGCAGCTGGCCGGCCCAGGGGCGCAGCTCGGCGGGGAGGGAGGGGTTGCCGGAGGCGCTCTTGAGCAGGAGCAGGGTGATGAGCGCCGGCGGGGTGAGGTTCCGGTCTCGCAGCTGCCGGCCGTCGGCGCGGGGCAGGTCGTCGAGGAGGAACTCGAGCCGAGGCAGGTAGGGCCGCACCGCCTGGGCGGCGGAGGGGCTGAGGTCGATCAGGTCCAGGACCTGGACCGGGCTGGCCCACGGGGCGGGGCCGTGGTGGACGACGAGCGGGATGACCGCCGGGAGCAGCCGGGCGTTCGGGCGCTCGCGCAGGTGTTGGTCCCAGATCCGGGTTACGTAGCGGAGCATGCGGAAGGCCATGAGGGGGTCGTCGCTGCTCTGGTGCTCGGCCAGCAGGTAGACGTAGGCGTCGCGGCCGTCGAGGGGCGCGGTGAACAGCAGGTCGGAATGCCGCCACCGCAGGGCCTCGTCGACGAAGCTGGCGGCCACGGGGGCCAGCCGTGTCAGGTCGAGGCGGGCGGTCAGGCCTGGCGGCAGGACCGCGCGCAGCTGGGAGGCCATGTTCTCGGGTACGCCGAAGATCCTGCGGAACACCGCGTCGTGCGGGGTCGCCGGGCCGCCTCCGGGCCTACGGCCCGGAGGCGGCGGACTGTCACCAGGGCCAGGCTGAGTCGGCATGCCCAAACCGTACCGACAGGCGCTGACAATGCGAGGCGATCTGGACGTGTACGGCCGTTTTCAGGGGGCTTCCGTGAGCAGCCTGGACGCGGGGACGTCCCTACACGGCCATCGGAAGCCCGTTGAGGGTGTGCCGATGACACGACGTTCGGTAGCGCTGGCTGCGGATATACCTGTCGCGTACCCGGAAGGCGGGCCAGTCTACTATCGTCGTCCCAGCGGAACCAGCCGATTACGTGCCCTGCGGTCTCGGCGTCCAGCCGCGCCCGCGGCAGGCAGAATGCCAGTTCCCGCGTCCCCAGTTCGACGCCTACAGGCAGGCGGACAGCCCCGCCCCCCACGCCGTTAAGCGGGCGGCCTCGGGCGCCAGCCGCCTTCAGGCGCGGGCTCGAACAGCGGGATGGTGCCGAGCGCGCGGACCAGGTCGGCGTGGGAGCCGAGCCCGGCCCGCCAGGCGTCGCCTTCGGTGAGCAGGGCGCCGATCGCGACGATGTCGGCGCCCGCCGCGTCCAGCAGTCGCAGCGCAGCGGCGGTCGACGCGCCGGTGGAGATGACATCGTCGACGAACGCCACCCGTCGGCCGCGAACCGCCGGGACGCGCCTGCGGTCGAGCAGCAGATGCTGGGTGCCTGACGAGGTGATCGACTCGACTGGCTCGCGCAGGCCATCGCGCAGATGGAGCTTGGCGGTCTTCTGGATAATCAGGTAATCGTCAAGGCCGAGCGCGCGGCTGACCTCGACCGCGACCGGGATGCCGAGGGTCGCCACGCTGGCGACGCAGTCCGGCCGGGCCGGCTCGATCAGGGCCGCGAGCTCGGCGCCGGCGGTCGCTGTGAACCGCACGCCCATGTCAATGGTCATCATCAGCGCGATCGCCAGGCTGTCGCTGAGCGGGACGATCGGCAGGTCAGCGTGCTGGGAACCGACGCTGACCCGGTAGCTCCCCGCGGCACTCACGGAGTCGGCCCGGTGGCCACGGCATTCGCGGTGCCCCTGGCGCCGCCCGGTGCGCCCGCGCGGCCGGTATCCGCGGGCGGCTGCGGCAGGCCAAGCCATCCCGCAAGGTCGGTCAGCTCTAGCACCGTGGCCGGGATCTCAGCCAGCATCTCGGGCGGGACGGCGCTCATCGTGGCACGGATCAGCGCGACCGGTGGTCCCGGCGTCCACTTGGTCCAGGCCAGCTCGGCCAGCGTCCCGCAGCTCAGCCCCACGCAGACCAGGCGGTCGGCGAGCACGCCGATCCGGTGGTGCTGCTCGTACCAGGACAGGTCGTCCACCACCTGGTGGCAGCGGTCCCGGTGCGCGTGCACGGCCACCGCGGCGGCGGCCTCGCTGACCCCGGAAGATGGGCAGAGCCCGGTTAGCCGCGGGCCGTCGTCCGCCAGGTAGGCCTCCATCGCGGCGATCGCCACGCCCCGGTCAGGCACCACAATCAGCCCGCAGCCCGCGGCCGCGAGCAGCCGGCCGACGGCCGCCGCGGCCCCCAGGTAGGCGTCTGGCCCGATGCCCGCGGCACTGCCCACCCGGGCGATGTTGGTCGGGCCGATCACAGCGACGCGCATCTCAGGTCTCCTCCGGCTCGATGGGCAGCGACAGCGCCGACGGGTGCGCCGCGTCATGGTAGAACACCTGGGTGGCGGTGCCGCCGAACGAGGGCCGCCACGGCGACCACCGCTCGCCGGTGGCGAGGTTGAGGTCCCACAGCGGATGGTCTGAACCGGATACCTGGAGCCGGAGCCGCGAGCCTGCCTCCAGGCGGCGCGCCACCGGGCCGAGGTCGATCGTGTGCTTGCGCGGCGCCGCGCTTCCGGACGTCCGCACGATCCCCTCGAGGATGTTCTCCGAGCACCCGTCCGCGTCGACCGCGCACAGCCGTGCGCAGACATCGGCCGACGGCGCGTCCGTCGCCATCCAGATCTCCGCGGTCACGTCGCCCGCGAGCACCGCCGGAGCCGGCAGCGGGTCACTGGTGTAGACGAGCACGGTCGGCGACTCCTCGGTGGCGCACTGGCAGGCGGGGCCCATCGGGGTCACGTCGGCCAGACAGCACCCGTGCCCGCCCGCCCGGCTGACGGCCAGCCACGGGTCGTAGGGGAGCACGTCGGGCGGCTCGCCGGCGGCGGCCGAGCGACTGAGCAGCCCGTCGCCGAAGCGGCTGGCGGCCCGGCCGCCGGAGCGAAGGTACCAGCGGGCGGCGCGGCCGCGTGGAGGCCACGCCTCGTACGTTCGCCAGCCGAGGCCCGTCACCCAGGCCAGGACCGGGTCGCCCAGCAGCGGCGCGGGCTCACCGTAGAGAAGCTCACGCCACCACTGGAGATGCAGTTCGACCACGTCGCGGCCGGACGGGCCTGGCTCGGGCACCGGCGACCAGGGCATGTGCCTCCACGGGCCCATGACAAGGCGCTGGCCCCGCCGGGCGGCGTCCGACCCGGCCCGCTCGCGCAGCGCGCGGAAGTTCGCGATCGTGCCGCGGGAGAAGCGGTCCCACCAGCCGCCGGTGTGCAGGGCGGGCACATCGATGTCGGCGTGCGCCACCGCGACGTTCCAATCGCCGCCCGGATCGCACCAGTCCTCCAGCCATCCCGAGTACTTCCGTACCGCCTCGCGCACGCCCGGCAGCCAGTTCCAGGACGACGCGGTCGCCAGCTGGCGCCGCAGCAGCGCGAAGCAGTCGTGGTCCCCCGCGCGGCGCGCCCCGTCGAGCGCGAGCTCGACCGCCCATTCCACCGTGAATCCGGACAGCGCGCCGCCCTGGTAGGCCCAGCCGTCGCCGGCCTGGCAGGCGGTGAAGGCCGGGCAGATGCCGACCAGGCCGCGCGGGCGCCTGGCGGCTGCGAGGAGCTGGACCAGGCCCGGGTAAGAGAAGCCGTAGCTGACCACGCGGCCGTCGCAGCCGGGCAGGGCTGATGCCCACTCCACGGTGGCGCTGCCGTCGGCCGCCTCGTCGCGGAACGGATAGAAAGCGCCATCGGAGGACCAGCGGCCGCGGGTGTCCTGCACGACCACCACGAACCCCTGCGCGGCCAGCCAGGCCGGGTGGGCGAAGGCCACGTCGCTGTCGGCGGCCGTCTTGCCGTACGGCAGCCGCAGCAGCAGGGCCGGGCGCGGCCCGGCTCCCTCCGGCCGGTACACGTCGGCCCGCAGCGCGGTCCCGTCCGGCGCGCGGCAGACCAGGTCGCGCTCGACCGTGACCCCGGACACCCCAGAGACGCCGGGCACGCCGCCAAGGGTCACTGGGGTCACGGTGACTCGGACGCCAGCGCGGCCGCCGAGTCGGCCGTCGTCACTGCGCCCGCCTCGGCCGGGACGGACATCCGCGCCAGCGCCCAGTAGACGAGCGCGGTGACCGCGAACCCGACCGGGATGCTCAGGTCAGCGCCACCGAGCGCGGTGGCGATCGGTCCCGCGTAGACCGTGGTGTCGATCATCAGCAGCGAGACCACGATCCCGGCTGCTAGGGCGATGAACGCGGCCGGCCAGAAGCCGGCCCGCGCCCAGTACACGCCGGCACCGCTAGCGTGCAGGGCGTCCGAGTCGTAGCGGCCGCGGCGCAGCAGGAAGTCGACGATGAAGACCGCGGTCCACGGGGCCAGCCAGACCATGACGAACAGCACCATGTCGGTCACGAACTCGTAGAAGCTGGAGTTGAACAGCGCGATCGCGGTGACCGACGCGCACAGCACGGTGTCGATGGCCACCGCCTGCACCCGGGTCACCCGCAGCCCCAGCGCCTGCAGCGTGACGCCCGATGAGTACAGGTCGAGCGTGTTCACCGCGAGCAGCTGGACGACGGCGAACAGCAGGTAGGGCACCACGAACCAGCCCGGGAACACCTGCGGCAGGCCGCCGATCGGGTCGCTGCTGGCGGGCGAGATGGTCACCACCGCCGCGCCGAGAATCATCAGCGCCGTCATCGGGATGCCGGCCCCAAGGCAGACCGCGAGGATGTGCCGGGGGCGAGAGGTTTCCCGCGGCAGGTAGCGGGAGTAGTCGGGCGCATTGGCGGTCCACGAGATGCCGGACTCGGAGAACGCGACGGCCAGCCCGAGGATTACGACCGGGAAGGAAGCGCCACTGCCCGCGTGCAGGTGCATTTTGCTGCCCGTCAGGATCGTCAGCACGACGAACAGCACCAGGCAGGGCGCCACCAGCCACTTCATCGTGCGCAGGATCACCGCGTGGCCGAACCGGGGGACGATGAACTGCAGCAGCCCGACCGCGATGATCACTCCGACCTTCACCCCGGCCGACTCGGCCGCGCCCGCGTGGTGCAGCAGCGCCAGTCCGGCCAGCACCGCCAGGTACATGCCGGTGATCTCGAATGTCACCTGGGAGACCCAGTTGAAGAATGACACCAGCCGCCCGCCGCGCAGCCCGAACGGCGCCCGGCTGATCGTGAACGCGGTCGTCCCGGCGGCGTTGCCCGCCAGGCTAGTCGCCGCGGCGGCGATCCAGCTCAGGTTGGCGATCACGATCACCACCGCCGCCTGGGTGAAGTTGAGGCCGAGCGCGGCCACCAGCGCGCCGAACGCGACCGTCTCCACGTTGATGAGGCCGCCTGCCCACATCCACAGCAAGTCGGCCGGCTTTATCCGGCGCTCGGCATCGGGGATGATATCGATCCCATGCTGCTCCGCCATCCTGCGCTCCTGTCTCCGTGTTCAGTCAACCCAGCAGCCAAATCGTTTTGGCAAAGACTAGGCAGCCAATGTGTCCCCCGTGTTTCGGCGGTACATTGATTGCGTGGCAAACCAGGCGGCCGACGGGCGACGGGCCCGCGCGGCCGGGATACGCGAGGTCGCGGCGGCGGCGGGGGTCTCGCCGACTACGGTGTCGCACGCGCTGAGCGGCCAGGGTCGGCTGAACGAGACGACCAGGCAGCGCGTGCTCGACGCGGCGGCGCGGCTTGAGTACCGGGCGAACCCGAGCGCCCGCAACATGCGCTCGGGCGCGAGCGGGATCATCGCGGTGATCGACCAGCTCAGCCCGGGCGCGAGCTTCCAGGCCTCCGACCTGGAGTACATCATGCGACTCAACCAGGCCATCTGCCTCGCCGCTTGGGAGCGCGACTGCTACCCGACGCTGCTGCCGCCGGGGGCGGACGCCGGCTTCCTCGGCCGGATCCCGCTCGACGGCGCGATCGTGGCCGACCCGGTCCGCTCCGACCAGACCCTGCGCGCGCTCGACGACCTCGGGATCCCGGCGGTCACCGTCGGCCGGGACGGCGACTGCTCGCCCGACCGCCAGTGGTGGGCCGACAACGACATCGGCGCGGTGACGGCCGAGGCCCTCGACCACCTGGCGACGGCCGGCGCCGAACGGATCTGCCTGGTCTCCGCCGACACCGGGCAGTCGTACATGACCGACGCGGTCGCCGCCTACCAGCGCTGGTGCGCCGGGCGCGGCGTCCCCGCCCGGCTGCAGCTGCTGGGCTCGCCGTTCAGTGCGTCCGACTGCTTCGCCGCGGTGTCGCGCGAATGCTCGGGCCCGCGTCCGGCCGACGCCCTTTACCTGGTGGTGGAGGCGCTGGTGCGCCCAGCGCTTGACGCCGTGGCCGACCTCGGCCTGACTGTGCCGGGCCAGGTGCGGGTCGCGGTCGCCTCCGACAGCGCGGTGGCCCGCACCGGGCGCCCGGCGCTGACAGCGGTCGACCTGCACGCGGAAGAGATCGGGGCCGCGGCGGTCGGCCTACTTGCCAGCAGGATGGCCGGGGAACGGCCGAGGACCGAGTTCGTCCCCGCCAGCCTCGTCGTGCGCGGGTCCACCCGGCCGGAGGCCGCTCAGCTCGCGTCGACGACGGGGGAGACCAGGCGGTAGTCGCGGGAGTCGATGAGCCCGCGGTTGCCAATCCGCAGTTCGGGAATTGCGCTGACCGCGAGCATGGCGAGCATGGTCGTCGGCTGTTCGATCGCGCAACCGAGTTCGCCGAGCGCCTGCACCACGGACCGCAGCCCGGCGGCTGCCTCCTCCACGCTGCCCTCGGACAGCAGGCCGGCGATTGGCAGCGGAAGCCTGGCGAGGATCTGGCCGTCGCGGACGACAACGATGCCGCCACCATCGCTCGCGACCGCCCGGGCGGCGGCGATCATGTCGGCGTCGTTCATCCCGACGAGCAGCAGGTGGTGGGTGTCGCGCGCGGTGGACTGCGCGATCGCTCCCGCGGTCAGGCCGAGCCCGGCGACGAAACCGAGCGCGACCTGCTTGCCCTCGCCCGCATCGCCGTTGCGGTGCCGGTTGACCAGCGCGACCTTGGCGAGGTCGGACGCCGGGTCAGCGGTGATCTCGCCACCGCGCACCGGGACCTCGACGATCCGGTGCTCGGTGGGCACCACCCGGTCCACCATGCCGATCGCGCGGACCCTGGCCCGGTCGCCGGGCGCGGGGATGCGCAGGTCGGCCTCGCCGAGTCCGGCGGGGACGCGGACGGAGAGCCGCGCGGCCGGCGGGTAACCCGTGCAGCGGCGCGGCCCCGTCGTTGCCGTCCCTGCGGTTGGCGTCCCCGTCGATGTCAGCCCCGTCGGCGAGCACCCGATGCGGGCGGAAGTCGTTCAGGTCGGCGACGAACAGGATGTCGGCGAGCCGGCCGGGCGCGATCGAGCCGATGTCGTGCCGCAGTCCGAGGTACTCGGCCGGCGCGACCGTAGCGGCCTGGATGGCGAGCACCGGGTCGACGCCGTGCGCGATCGCTACCCGGACCGCGTTGTCCAGGTGCCCGTGCTCAAGCAGGAAGTCGGGTGCCACGTCGTCGGTGATGAACATGACGTGCCGCGGGTCGATCTCGCCCGCCGTCAGCAGCGGCGCGAGCGCTGCCATATCGTGGAACGCCGATCCCTCGCGGAACTGGACCCACAGCCCGGCCCGCAGCTTGGCGAGCGCGTCCTGCGGCGTCACGCTCTCGTGGCAGGAGTCGATCCCGCAGGCGGCGTAGGCGTGCAGCCGCTCGTCGTTCCAGCCGGACAGCGACCAGTGCCCGGTGGCGATCATGCCGCTGCGCAGCGCTACTTCGACCATCGCGTGCATGCGGTCGTCGCCTTCGATGATGTCGCGCATGTTCATCATCTCGCCGAGGGCGCCCACACCGGGCTCGCTGAGCAGCGCCTCAATGTCCGCCGGGTCGAGCCACGCGCCTGAGTCCTCGAGGCCGGGCATGGGCGGCACGCAGGCAGGCACCGCGAGCAGTACCTTGAGCGCCAGGCCGCGGACTCCTCGAGCATCCACCTGATGCCCGCCGCGCCGAACACGTTGGCCATATCGTGGTTCTCGATTAGCACGGTGGTGGTGCCGGCCCGCAGCGCCGCGTCGGCGAACGGCCGGACGGTGACCAGAGTGGACTCCACGTGCACGTGGGTGTCGACGAGGCCCGGGACGAGGTACGCGCCCGCGGCGTCGGTCACCTCGGTGTCCGGACCCGTGCAGTGGGCGACGTCGCCGAAGCACGCGACCCGGCCCGCGGCGATCGCCACGTTGGCGTCGAGGATCTCCCTGGTGTGGACGTTGACCAGCCTGCCGCCCACGATAACCCGGTCAGCGGGCTGTCGCCCCATGCTCACCTCAGTGAGCAGTCGACCCGTCTCGCTCAGCGGCTTCCGCCCGGTGAACTGTACTGGTCGCATCGGTGCCCGCCCCTCATGGTGCCAAAAGGTTTTTGCATCGTATCCGAGCGATACGGCGGCCCGCATCCGGGATGATCTCGCGGTCCCGTGTCATTCGAGTGGTGGAGGTTGATGGACGGGTCGGCGATGACGACTGCGGAGACTCGGCTAAGGTCGCCGGGGGGCCGCAGCAAGACGCTGGCCGCTCGAATCGAAGGCACCTTTCCAGCCCTGCGGCTCGCGCCCGCGCGGCCAGCGGGCCGAGCAGCACCGTCCTGCCCGTGCCAGCGCGAGGATGCCCGTGAGCTCCTCAGCCGAGCCGGTCGCGTCGTGCCTGGCCGCAGTGGCGGCGGGCGCGGTCGCGGCGCTGGAGAACGGCAGCCCGGCCGCCTGACTGTCACCTTGCGGAACCCGGCGGGCGCGGACCCTGAACT
>CAWGIM010000014.1:0-8273 GCA_963822615.1 uncultured Actinomycetota bacterium
CGTTTCCTCGTAACGGTCGGGCCCGCCGGCGGGCGTCGGGACGGTACTTAGTGGTCAGGCGGCCGGCGCCCGGCGGTGCCGGGGCGGCCCGGCGCGCCGCGGGCGCGCTCCCGGCGGCGCGGGGGACGCCGCAGCCACCGGAGCATCGCGGCCAGCGCCGTTCCGTACGCCACGGTGGAGGCGATAGCGGCGGCGGCGACCCCGCAGCTCGGCAACAGCACGATGAGCAGGGTGACAGTGCCGATGGCGGCCAGTCCCTGCGCCAGTGCCACCAGGCCGGGCCGGTTAACGCCGCGAAGCAGGTCGCCGACAAACTGGCCGCAGGCGAGGAAGTTCCCGCCCGGGGTGAGGATCCACACCAGCGGCACCGACACCATGGTGACGGAGGCCGCGATCGCATAACGGCCCAGGTCAGCCCGCGGGACGAGCTGGAAAAGCACGAGCTGGTCGGGGTAGTCATTCACTGCGGTCGGGGTGACCGCGGCTAGCTGCGCGAGTCCGTACCGGGTGAGCGGGCCTGCCAGGGAGAGCCACACCCGCCCCGGCGCGAGGCCGGTGGGCCCGACCGTCCGCGCCTCGATGACGCCGCTGAGTGTCGCCGCCGTGCCGGCGCTGGAGCAGGCGGTCCGCGCGATCATGCCGCCGACGCGGCGCTTGGTCAGGGCGGCGCGGGCTTCCTGCAGGTGCCCGGCGAGGGTGGTGGCGGTCAACGGCCCGCGGCGTTCCCGGTCGGCCCGGCCGGCGGCCGGGCGGCGGCGAAGGTGAGGTTCTGGGTGACGATGTGCCCGCGCACCGAGCCGGTCTCGACCGCCAGCGTGAGCTTGAACAGCCCGCTGGCGAGCTTCCACAGCGTCGCCCTGACGGCGCTGGCGGCGCCGTGCGCTGGCGGCGGGCAGCCGATCACCGTAGCCGGGCCGAGCCCGGCCGCCGCTGCCAGCTGGCGCACGCTGCGCGCGGTGTACCAGGTCTCGTGGGTGAAGTCGCCGTACCTGATGTGCCCGCCGAACGGGCTGACCGCGTTCGGCACCCGGGCGATGAACCGGCCGCCCGGCCGTAGCGCGGCCGCCACCGCGTCAAAGGTGCCGAGCACCTCGGGCTTGGTCAGGTGCTCAAGCAGGTCGGTGGCGGTCACCGCGGCGAGCGCGCCGGGGCGCTCGACGAGCAGTTCACGGTAGTCGCCGTGGCGCACGGTGCCCAGCCCGGCGGCCCGGGCCAGCGCGACCTGCTCGGGGCTGATGTCGATGCCGGACGCGTCGTACCCGTCCGCTAGCAGGCAGCGCACCAGCTTGCCGGAGCCGCACCCGATGTCGACGACCGGGCCGGCCGACGGCGGCGGGAGCAGGCGGCGGATGTCGCGCCGGTAGCTGATCGCGGTGGCTTCGGCCGACCCGGGCCCGCTGTGCTGGGTCGCGTAGGACTCGTACAGCCGGCCGCGCAGTGACGATAGGTCCCCGGTCGTAGTCACTCAGCGAGTATAAACAGATGCGCTAAGTAATCGACGTCATTTCCGGTACTGCGGCCGGCGCGCGCCGCGCGGTCAGCAGGTGCTGGTCGGCGATGTCGTCGCCGGGTAGCGTGAGGAGCCCGCTCAGCGGGCGCGCGGTCACCTCGGTGAACCCGCTCCCGGTGACCAGGTCAGCCAGCTCGTCGGGCGAGCGGCCGAAGCAGTTCAGCCCGTACCTGAGCCGTGCCCGTCCGGTAAGCGTGCCGTCGGACAGCCACTGCTCCTCGGTGCGGTACCCCTGGCGGCCCGCCGCCGCGAAGTGCAGCAGCAGCAGGCCGCCCGGGCGCACCGCCGCCGCGAGCAGGCCGAGTGCCGCCGTTAGCGCTTCGCTGCGCAGGTGCTGCACTACCGCGAAGGAGTAGGCGAGGTCGACCGTTGCGCCCGCGGCGCGGAACTCGGCCGGCGTCTGGTAGGTGATGTTGGGCCGCCCGTTCAGCGCCCGGGCGCAGGCGAGCACGCCGCGCGAGATGTCGACCGCGTGCAGCCGCGCGACCCGGGGCGCTACCGCGGCCGCCAGGTAGCCGGGGCCGCAGCCGAAGTCGAGCACCCGGGTCGCCGGGGTCAGCTGCGGCGCGATCAGCTGGTCGGCGATCACCTGCCGCGACTGCTGGTTCCTGGCGGCCTCCGCGGTCAGGTCGTGGTCGTAGAAATAGTGCGGCGACAGGGCCAGGAAACGCAGCGCTACCCGCTCACGGGCGGGTGCCGGAGCCCTGGCGACCATCTGCTCGACCCAGCGGGCGCCGAGGAAGTTCTGGCTGCCGCCCCAGGTGGCGCGGCTGATAAGCACGTCGGATGCGGCCCGCGCGAGCTTGCTCATAGACATGAGCACAGAGTAGTAGGGTGACTGCGGATAGTCGCCATCTGAAGCCGTGCCGCCTCGGCGCGGAGTCACGAAGACGTCAGGACCTCAGGAAAGGCGGGGGACAGCATGAGCCTGCGGCTCGGGGTCGAGCAGGCCTCTCATCGCATCACCGTCCGCAGGCGCCTTCCCCCGCCGTTCGCGGGCGCGCGGATTTACGTCTCGACCGAGGGCGGCCTGCGCTACCTCGCCCGGCCGATGCGTCAGGTGGACCCGGCGCTGCTGCAGCTCGCAGGCGAAGTAGTGCGGGCCGGCGACACGGTGTGGGACGTCGGGGCGAACATGGGGCTGTTCAGCTTCGCGGCGGCGGCGATGGCCGGCCCGCGCGGCCGCGTGCTGGCGGTAGAGCCGGATACCGACCTCGTCAGCCTGCTGCGCCGGTCGGCGGGCAGGGTCTCGGCCGGCGCCGCCGGGCAAGCGGCGGTAGAGATCCTGCCCGCCGCGGTCTCCGCCGAGCAGTCGGTCGCCCGGTTCCACGTCGCGCGCCGCAACCGGGCGACCAGCCACCTGGCGGGCTTCGGCACGGCGATGGCGGGCGGCGTGCGGTCGACCCGGCTCGTTCCTACCGTTACCCTCGACTGGCTGGCAGCCCGGTTCCCCGCCCCGGACGTGGTCAAGATCGACGTGGAGGGCGCGGAGCTGGCGGTGCTACGCGGCGGCGCCCGGGTGCTGGCCGCCTGCCGCGCGGTGATCTGCGAGGTCAGCGGGCAGAACGCGGACTCCGCGGCGCGCATCCTCACTGGCCACGGCTACACGCTGTACGACGGCGACCGGGCACCGGAGGACCGGGTCCCGGTGCAGGCGGCGCCCTTCAACACGCTCGCCGTCGCGGACCCGGGACGGCGATCAGCTCGCGGGCCGGATGAAGATCGCGAAGTCCCACACGCCTGAGCTGGTCCAGATGGTCCGCCAGCCGGCCAGCTCCCGCCACACGTCGGCCCAGACCTCGGTGGCAGGGCCGAGCTCCTCGGTGCGCGAGTTCGGCGCCTCGGACGCGCACGGCAGGTACCAGTTGACGTTGTCGATGATCAGCAGCCCGCCCGGCTTGATCTTGGGCAAGATGAACTTAGCCGAGTAGTCTCGGTAGTACCCGTCGACCAGGGCGAATTCCAGGCTGTGGTCTTCGAAGCCGAGCACGGTCCTGGCGTAGGCGCTGTCGCCGCCGTGCTCGGTCGGCTGGTCTTCCGGCGCCAGGACGTAATCGACGTTTCGCAGCCCGGGCTGAGCGAGCCGGGTAGTCACCGTCTCATGCCACGCGCGGTCGTGCTCGACCGAGGTGAGCGCGGCCACCCGCTCGGCGAACAAGAGGGTGGAGCGCCCCGAGCGTACTAGCTGCTCTGGCCGGCCAACAAGGACAGGGCATTCACGACAGGATTACCTCCGGTTCTGGGAGAGCGAAGACATAGGCACCGGAGCAAAAGTCGCCCGCTGAGCCCGGCCTCCGCCGCGTCGCGGCAGCTGCCGCGGCGGCCGGGCTGGGAGCGGACCAGTTCTGATAGGCAGGCATTGACTTCCCTCGTATCGGTTGGGCGGGCGGGCTCAGGACAGCTTCTCCATGATGACTGTCAGGCGCCTCTCGAACGTGTGGCTCTCCTTAGCGCGCGTCGCCGCCGCGTCGCCGAGTTTCGCGCTCAGCGCGGGCTCGGCCAGCAGCCTCGTTGCCTGGGCGATCAGCTCGTCGAATTCGCCGAACGCGAGAACCTCGTCCCCGATGGCGAACAGGTCAGGCAGGGTGGGTCTAAACTCGGTCAGCACCGCTGCCCCACAGCCCGCCGCCTCGAACAGCCGGGAGTTGACCCCGTTAATCTCGGCCGGGTGCATGGTGTTGAGCACCGCCACGGCGGACCGGAAGACACGCGCTTTGTCTTCCCCGAACACGCACCGCCCCGTGTGAACCCCGCGCAGCGGCGTGTCACCGACCCATCGCGGGAATCCTGGGCCGTACAGCCGGAGCGGTAGGCCCGCAGCGTGCAGCCGTTCGAGCAGCCGGATCCTGCTCGGGTACATGTTTCCTGCGATGACCAGGTATGGCTCGGTGCCGACGGCGGCCAGCGGCCGGTGCAGTCGGGGGTTGCACGCCTGCGGTAGGTAGAACAGCGGCACGTCAAGAGCGGCACGCAGCCGGTCCACCACGTGCGGCTCCTTGACGAACAACGCGTCGTAGGGGGCGAGCAGCATGAGCTGTCGTCCCATGTTCACCACCGCGTCGGGGAACCAGATACCGACCTTGATCCTCTTCCGCTGCAGCTCGCGCACGACGGAGGGCATTAGCTGCTGTTCCACGTTAATAACGATCTCGCACTCGGCCTCGATCGCCGCGCGGGCGAGGTACCGCTGCCCGCGCTCGTCAAGCACGGGCAGCAGGTTCCCAAGTGCCATCCTGGCTGCTCTGGTGTAGCGGCCGCCCGAGGGCAACGACGAGCCGACGGAGACCGGGTCATGCCCCATGGCACGCAGTCCGTCGATGATATTCGCCGCAAAGCAGTCTGGCCGGGTAGACCCGATTACCCCTATTCTCATGCGCTTCTCCCTTATGCGTTACGTATGTCTTGGCTCGCGGTGCTTCGCTTTCTAAGCGAAGCGCCGCCGTCGGTGGACGCTGACCTGGCGCGCGGCGGTCGGCGCAGCCAGCGGATCATCACCACAAGCGCGATCCCGTAGGAAACGGTGGAGGCGATGGCCGCGGCGGCCACCCCTAGGCTGGGGAGCAGGCAGACGAGCAGGATCACGGTGAAGAGGGCAGCCAGCCCCTGGGCCGCCGCCACTATGCCCTGCTTGTTGACGCCGCGCAGCAGGTCGCCGGTGACCTGCCCGCATGCCAGGAAGATCCCGCCGGGGGTGAGAAGCCAGAGCAGCGGCACCGCATCGCGGTAGGCCGGCCCGAAGACTGCGGGGATCAGCCAGTAAGCGCTCACAGCGACGGGCAGCAATACGGCGCTGGCCAGCCCAGCGCTGACTGCTACCGCGGTGAGCTGCAGGCGGTTGCCGGCCGTGGTCGCGTTCTGCCTGGCGGCCAGGTGCGGGAAGGCTACGTTACCGATGGCGGACACCAGCGGAACTGGCGCCAAGGTGGCCGAGACCGCGATGGCATACCGGCCCAGGTCTGCCGCGGGCACGAGCTGGGAGAGCACGAGCTGGTCGAGATAGGCGTTGAGCGTGGCGGGGGCCACCGCAGCTAGCTGGCCCAGCCCGTACCGCGCGAGCGGCCGGACCAGTTTGGCCCGGGCTCGGCCGGGGGCCAGTTTGCCCCGGCGGCAGGAGTAGTACGCGTAGCAGAACTGGATCGCCATGGTCACGGCCACCACCCAGATGGCGCTCTGCAGCGTGAGCATGCTGAGCCGCCACAGCACCGCCACCGCGGTCAGGGCGAGGAGTGGCTGGCTGACACGGACAAGGTTCCATCGCTTGATGTCCCTGGCCTGCAGCGAGAAGGTGTAGCTCGCGCCGACGAAGGCGGTGCCCGAGGCGGCGAAGGCGATCCGGTATGCCTGCGTAAGTCCCGGGTTCCCATGGGCGAGAACAGGCGCCAGGAGAAGCCCGGTGGTGAGTGCGATCGCCCCGGTTCCCAGCATCATCGTCCGAGAGGTAGCGACGTAGCCGCGGGCAAGACGGGGATAGCGGGCGACGTGGAAGCACACCGCGGCCGGCTGGCCCGCTCCGCCCACGATCAGCAGCAGGCCGAACCACGATGTCACGGCGGCGTACTCGCCGCGCACGGCAGGTCCGACCGCTCGGGCGACAATGATGCCGCTCAGCGCCGCGGCCAGGGTCGAGGCAATGTTGAAGCAGGCAGTCCTGGCAATTACTCCGCCGATGCGGTGGTGTTTGCGCAGGGCGGCACGAGCTACTTGCAGCTCCGTCATAAGAGACTGGACGCTCAACGGCCCGCAACGGTCACTGTGAGCAGGCACTGCCCGCTGTCCGGCCGCTTCCTTGCCCGTTAGCCAGCGAGGTCTCCTGGGGGACCACGGACGCGGCGGTGGAGATTGTGACCGGTCCTGCCGGCGCCTCGCATGCCGGGAAACAGTCGGCCGCCCCCCCTTGAGCTGCCGGTCGGCGGTCACGGCAGCGCGTACGCTGGACCAGGGCTGGCGAACACGTCGGCACCGAAGTCTGGGTCCGCGACCGGGACTAGATGTCCCTGGGGGTCAGGGCGGAACAAGAGGTACCCGTGGCTGGCAAGCAACTCGGCGACAGGTCGGCGGTCTGTGTCTGCCGCGAACCTCGACGCCTCGTTCCACTCTAGCTGGATCAGCCTGATGCGCTGGTCCGCGAGCGCGCAGGCAGCGCCGCGCAGCACGTCGATCTCGAACCCCTCAACGTCTACCTTCATGCCCGCGACCCGCCGGTCTCCGACCAGTGAGTCCACGGTAACCAGCGCGGTCTCCACCGGCCCGTCCGGCGCCAGGCTGTTGACCGCGTCGAGCCCGGCGGTGAACCTGGCGGTCCCGCAGTGGTCACCGGCCGCCGCCTGGACGGCGTCCACGTTGTACCCGTTGAGCGCTATGTTCTCCGTGAGCAGGGCAAAGGTATCGGCGGCCGGTTCGATCGCGATCACCTCGGCGCCGATTTCGGCAGCCCAGATTGTGTAGGTGCCGACGTTGGCGCCGACGTCGATGAACAGTCCGCCGTCCTGCAGCGCCCGTCGCCAGGCTAGCATTTCCGGCAGGTCAGGCGGGTTTGCGTAGAGGACCTTCGAGGCGGCTGTACGGTGCGGGTCAACCCAGAGCAGGGAACGCTCGCCTAGGCGTGCTATCGCCCGCCGGCGCAGCAGCCGTGCCAGGACTTGGTACCGCACGGCACGGAGGAGCGCTCGGACCCGCCTCCCCGAGTTTGCAGGGTGGTCCCAGACGAAGCTGACCACGCCCGCGCTCGCTGCGAAATGCGCAGCCGCCTGTGCCAGCAGACTGCCGTCGCCCGGGCGCCGCGGGGCGCCGCCCGTCTGGCGCCGAGAGCCCCTGCCGCCCGATGACTTCTCTCCCGCATCCGTCGTGGCCATGCCGGGAGCGTATCAGTCACGGATAGTAATCATGTACTATCCATGCGTGTCCAGCCTGACTAACGCCAGCCGCCGGGTCGCGGCGACCGCGACCGACGCCGCGTGCCGCACCGTCGGACGGCGCGCCGTTATCCGCGCTGCCCGTTACGTCTTGCTCCGTGCGCGTCTTGACCTCCCCAACGACATGACGGTCAACGGCGAGAATGCACTGCAGCGCTGGGCCCTGGATCTTGCGCCGAGCACTCCGGTCCACGTGGCCGACGTGGGCGCTAACGTGGGCCGATGGTCCACGTCGCTGCTGGCCCGGGCGTCCGAGGCCAGGCGCGCGCACGATGTCAGGCTGCATGCCTTCGAACCGGATGCCCGCGCCTACGAACTGCTCGAGCAGTCGCTTGCTGGAACGGGATCCGCTCTGAACCCGGTGGCGCTCAGCGATTGCCAGGGGATGTCAGCCTTCCACGTGGCCGGCCCAGCCGCCGGGACCAACTCGCTGCACTCGCCGCTGAGCGCTCCGGTGACGACGGAGACCGTCCGTACCAGCACGCTCGACGTCTACGCGGCGCAGGCCGGCGTTACCGGGTTCGCGCTCGTCAAGATCGACACCGAGGGGCACGACCTCAGCGTCTTGCGCGGAGCACGCGCCCTGCTCGCGGAGCAGCGCATCGCTGTTGTGCAGTTCGAATACAACCACCGCTGGGTGTACGCCCGTGCGTTCCTGCGCGACGCGTTCGACCTCCTGGCCGGATCCGGCTACCAGGTCGGCAAGCTCACCCCGAAGGGCGTGGAGTTCTACCCTTACTGGGATGCAGACCTTGAAACGTTCGTAGAGGGCAATTATGTCGCCTGCGTACCCGTGGCTGCAGGCGGCATACCTGCCGTGCGGTGGTGGAAATCCGGGAACTCCCGACCGC